>NZ_JBHYFH010000001.1:0-2011107 GCF_051859625.1 Oceanicaulis sp.
GAAATCGAGAACACGTCCTCGATCGGCATCAGGAACGCCTGGTCGATCGGACGCTCAGGGGTCGGGATGTACTCATCCACAGCCGCCATCAGTTCGCGGATCTTGTTCTCGCCGATCTCGGGATCACGCCCTTCCATCGCCGCAAGCGCAGAGCCCGCGATGATCGGAATGTCGTCGCCCGGGAAGTCGTAAGAGGACAGAAGTTCGCGAACTTCCATCTCAACAAGCTCCAGAAGCTCTTCGTCGTCGACCTGGTCAACCTTGTTCAGGAACACAACCAGAGCCGGAACGCCAACCTGGCGCGCCAGAAGAATGTGCTCGCGCGTCTGCGGCATCGGGCCGTCAGCCGCGTTCACAACCAGAATGCCGCCGTCCATCTGCGCGGCGCCCGTGATCATGTTCTTCACATAGTCGGCGTGCCCCGGGCAATCCACGTGCGCGTAGTGACGGTTCTCCGTCTCATACTCAACGTGAGCCGTCGAAATCGTGATGCCGCGCGCCTTCTCTTCAGGCGCTCCGTCAATCTGGTCGTACGCGCGGAAGTCACCAAAGTATTTGGTGATCGCGGCGGTCAGCGTCGTCTTGCCGTGGTCAACGTGACCAATCGTGCCAATATTGGCATGCGGTTTCGTACGCTCAAACTTTTCCTTGGCCATTGTCTCTTCCTACTCTTCGGACAGGCGTCTTTTCAGTGGATCGGTGAAGATCCGAATTACGCGATTTTGGAGATCACTTCGTCGGCGACAGCTTGCGGCACCGGCTCGTAGTGGTCGAACTGCATGGTGAACTGGGCGCGGCCCTGAGTGGCCGAACGCAGGTTGTTCACGTACCCGAACATGTTCGCCAGCGGCACGAAGGCGTTCACCACCGTGGCGTTGCCGCGCATTTCCTGGTCGCGGATCTGACCGCGGCGGGAGTTCAGGTCGCCGATGACCGAACCGGTATACTCGTCCGGGGTCACCACTTCGACTTTCATGATCGGCTCGAGCAGCTTCATCTTCAAAGAAGACTTCGCTTCACGAAGCGCGGCGCGGGCGGCGATTTCAAAGGCCATGACGCTGGAGTCGACGTCGTGATAGGCGCCGTCAACCAGGGTCACCTTGAAGTCGATCATCGGGAAGCCTGCCAGAAGGCCGGTTTCACGCACCGAGTTCAGGCCTTTTTCCACGCCCGGAATGTATTCCTTGGGCACGGAGCCGCCGACGATCTTGGAGTCAAACGAGAAGCCCTCGCCCGGCTCGACCGGCTCGATCTGCAGCTTGATGCGCGCGAACTGACCCGAACCACCCGACTGTTTCTTGTGGGTGTAGTCGATCTCGTGCGCCACGCCGACGGTTTCGCGATAAGCCACCTGGGGCTGGCCCACATTCGCTTCCACCTTGAATTCGCGGCGCATGCGGTCGACCAGGATGTCCAGGTGCAGCTCGCCCATGCCGGCGATGATGGTCTGGCCGGATTCCTCATCAGAGAAAACGCGGAAAGACGGATCTTCAGCCGCCAGGCGGGCCAGAGCCACGCCGAGCTTTTCCTGGTCGCCCTTGGACTTGGGCTCGATGGCGATCTCGATCACCGGATCCGGGAACTCCATGCGCTCCAGGATCACCGGATGCGCCGGGTCACACAGGGTGTCGCCCGTGGTGGTGTCCTTCAGACCCGCGATAGCGACGATGTCGCCTGCGTATGCGTCCTTGATGTCTTCACGAGAATTGGAGTGCATCAGCAGCATGCGGCCAACGCGTTCTTTCTTCTCTTTCACCGTGTTCAGCACCGTCTGCCCGGTGGACAGCGTGCCGGAATAGATACGGCAGAAGGTGAGCGAGCCCACAAACGGGTCGTTCATGATCTTGAACGCCAGCAGGCCCAGCGGCTCATCGTCAGACGGCTTGCGGGTGGTCGGCTCTTCGGTCTTGGCGTCGATGCCCTTGATCGAGGCCACTTCCACCGGAGACGGCAGGAAGTCCACAACGCCGTCAAGCAGAGGCTGAACGCCTTTGTTCTTGAATGCGGTGCCGCACAGGATCGGGTTGAACGCCAGAGAGATGGTGCCCTTGCGGATCAGAGTCTTCAGAAGCTCTTCAGAGGGCTCTTCGCCTTCCAGATAGGCTTCCATCGCCGCTTCGTCCTGCTCGACGGCGGTCTCGACCAGCGCTTCGCGGTATTCAGCGGCCTTGTCAGCCAGCTCCGGACGAATGTCGCGCACTTCCCAGGTCGCGCCGAGGTTTTCACCCAGCCAGACCAGTTCTTTCATCGCGACCAGATCGATCAGACCTTCAAACTCGCTCTCAGAGCCGATCGGCAGCTGAACGCAAAGCGGGTTGGCGCCCAGGCGATCCTTGATCATGTCGACGCAGTTGAAGAAGTCCGCGCCAAGCTTGTCCATCTTGTTGATGAAGATCATCCGCGGGACTTGGTACTTGTCGGCCTGACGCCAAACCGTTTCGGTTTGCGGCTCGACGCCGGCGTTGGCGTCCAGGCAGCACACTGCGCCATCAAGCACCCGCAGCGAACGTTCGACTTCAATGGTGAAGTCCACGTGGCCGGGGGTGTCGATGATGTTCAGACGCTTGTCCTTCCAGAAACAGGTCGTCGCAGCAGACGTGATCGTGATGCCACGCTCCTGCTCCTGCTCCATCCAATCCATGGTGGCGGCGCCATCGTGCACTTCGCCGATTTTGTGCGATTTGCCGGTGTAGAAGAGGATCCGCTCGGTCGTGGTGGTCTTGCCGGCATCAATGTGCGCCATGATGCCGAAGTTGCGGTAGTCCTCGATTTTGTAGTCGCGGGCCATGGGGAGGGTCCTTAGATCAGGAGGCAAGCGTCAGGCTGGAAATTACCAGCGGTAATGCGCGAACGCGCGGTTGGCTTCGGCCATCTTGTGCGTGTCTTCACGCTTTTTGACCGAAGAGCCGCGGTTGGAAGCGGCGTCCATGAGCTCAGCGGCGAGCCGCTCGCGCATGGTGTTTTCGTTACGGTTGCGCGCTGCAGCCGCCAGCCAGCGAATGGCCAGAGCCTTGCGGCGCTCGGGGCGAACCTCGACCGGAACCTGATAGGTGGCGCCGCCGACCCGGCGGGAGCGCACTTCGATTTCCGGAGCCACATTGTCCAGGGCTTCGTGGAAGACGCGAACGGGTTCGCGCTTCACTTTTTCCTCAACGATGTCGAGGGCGCCGTAGATGATGGCTTCAGCGGCGGATTTCTTACCATCGACCATGATGTAGTTCATGAACTTGGTGAGATCGCGATCGCCGAATTTCGGGTCGGGAAGAATCTCGCGCTTCTCTGCGCGGTGACGACGAGACATGAACGCCTCTCCTTATTTCGGACGCTTGGCGCCGTATTTCGAACGACGCTGACGACGGTCTTTAACGCCCTGGGTATCCAGAACGCCGCGCAGGATGTGGTAACGCACGCCCGGCAAGTCTTTCACACGGCCGCCGCGGATCAGCACGACTGAGTGTTCTTGCAGGTTGTGACCTTCGCCCGGAATGTAGCTCACGACTTCGTAGCCGTTCGTCAGGCGAACCTTGGCGACTTTACGAAGCGCCGAGTTCGGCTTCTTCGGGGTCGTGGTGTAAACGCGCGTGCAAACGCCACGGCGTTGCGGGCACGCCTGAAGCGCGGGAACCTTGTTCCGCTTCGGCTTGTCTTTCCGCGGTTTGCGGATGAGCTGGTTAACTGTAGGCATCAGGCCTCTATCCGTTCCTGTTCCTGTTTTCCCGTCTGAAGGCGCACCAAGACGCGAAAACCCGACCGGGGCGCGACGACTGGAGCCGTTCGTCCGCGGACGGTGTTGAAGCTTGTATGTGTCTGTTCCGGGCGACGTCTAACCCATTCCAGTCATCCATGACGGACTCAGGACGGATTACGGCTCACCCCCGAAATCGAGCGCGGAACCTACTCAGAGCAGGCCATTCCGTCAAGCTCACCTTCACGGGAAATTTGCAGGGGCCCGAAGCCCCCGATTTTAGACGCTTTTAGCCCCCAATACACGCTTGCCGCGTGATTAATGCATCCTTAACGTGGTCAATGTCCTGCCTAAAGGGGGAAGACATGGACCATAACCACGAAAACTGGCGCGAGAGCGCCTATATGGATCGTGAACCCCTGATCCATGAAATACACAAGCGGCAACCCTTCCCGCTCCGTCCCTATGTGCGCGCCACGCTCATGGTGCGAATCTTTCCCAGCCTCGCTGATCGTGTGCGCGAACATATCGTCGCCAAGAAGCCAGAGCTGACTCCCGAGCAAGCGCCAGGCGCTCCCTTCACGACCGAACAGCTGCTCGCCAACAAGGCGCCGGAAGCCGTCCAGCTTGATGAGAAGCTGGCCAAGCAGTTCCTGCAAACGCGCGAAGTCTTGCTTTATGAAAGACGCAATGCGGTCAAGGCGTATATCCGCGGCCTGTCGCCCACCTATACGCCCAAACACCAGATTCAGCCCTCAGACGCCTCTAACATGCTCGCAGAGGTCTACAAGGACTTCATGAGCAAACGGGCGGAGCGTCCGGATTACACCACCCTGGCTCGGCGCGAAATCAGACGGCTTGAAGAGCTTTACAAACCCGGGGGCCCTCTCCACCTCCCCGAAGATCTCATGCCCCTGCCCGCGGACGGTCGCTTCGGCGCCCGCCCCCTTGAGCCCTACCGCACCGGCGGCGCCAGCCGGAAGCGCTGGTTCAATTTCTGGAAACGCTCGGCCGATTCTCGACAGGTCCCCGCTGTCGATAACAGAGAAGATTTGAGGCTGAACTGGGAACTCTATGGCCTCAATCAGAACTTCACCGTCATCGAAGACTATGATGAAGGTCACCTCCCTCCCCTGACGGATGGGAGCGAGGACGCCTTCTTTGACGACGTGGAGAGCATCAATACAGCCCGGACTGCGATTGATGGTTTTGAACAGCGGCTGCGCGCGCTCAGTCCTGAAACGGCGCAAGCCTTCAGATGGTGTGGCGACCTGCTTTCGGTCTCCCATGTCTGGATGCTGCCGATCGAGAAACTGCTGATGTGGGACAACTCCCATGTCACAGCGCCTGACCAGGCCCTTCTCTGGAAAGTCAGAAGTCATCCAGGAGTGCTGGACGCCGGACTGAACTCTGATGAGTTTGAACGCTTGCAGACCCTGTTAGTGCGCTTTGCAAAACCCTTTTTCGCCACGCAAGATCCAACCCGCGCCGACTGGACGCGGGATGATTTCATCATGAGCCGCGTGGTGGGGGACCGCGCCTTTCTGCTCGCCGACTTGCAACAGCACAGCCGCAAGCACCATAACGCGGAACGCGCCAGCCGGGTCGTGGTGATCGACTTTGGCATGAACGACGAACAACGCGGGCGATTGCTCAAGCGTATCTACGATATTGCGACATATCGCATGCTGGGCCTGCGCGATTACTCGTACTTCTTTTGCGCTCAAACCGTCACGGACGGGGTGAACATCGAGCTCGACAAGCTTTCCGGCGATCTGTCCAAGCTGGCCGAAACTGAGAGCAAGGATGAACACAGCTACGAAAAGAGCCTGCAAGAGCATGTCCAACAACTCCTGCAGCTGGACGCCCGGCTTTCCTCACTCAATTTCTTCATCGCAGACGGCATCACGCCGTCCGCCAAGAGCACGGAAACCTATCTCACCCTTGCTCAGGAACGTATTGAAAGCCTGCGAGAAGCGCGCATGCCAGGCTATCAGACCGTGGGCGAATACCTGCGCCGGTTTGAAGGCTCCGCCCGCAATGTCATCCGGATCGCCGAACAATACGAAATGGCGCGCACGCGGCTGGCGGAACTGATTGCGCTCGCACGGGCGGAAACAGACCGGGTCCGCACCAACAAGATGTCCAAGATGACATCCGCCATGACCAAGATGACCCGCAGAGTGCTTGTCATCACAGGCCTGTCACTTGCCGTGACGGCAGCGAGCCTCGTCATAGCGCTCACTGATCTTGGCGGCGAACGGCCTTCCCACGAAGAGGCGGAGCGCCAGCAAGAAACGCCCTAATGCAAAAAGCCCGCTGGCGTGCGCCAGCGGGCTTTCCGTTCAGATCAGATCGAATGATCAGTCTTCGCTACGAGCTTCTTCGGCCGCTGCTTCAGCGATTTCGGCCGGCAGGGCCTCATCGCCGCTCTTCACGGCTTTCTTCTGCTCCGCGATCCGCGCTTCGTCACGCGCATCGGCCTCGACTTGATACTCACGCATCATCGAGCCGGTGCCGGCCGGGATCAGACGGCCCACGATCACGTTCTCTTTCAGGCCTTCAAGGGTGTCCACCTTGCCCTGCACCGAAGCCTCGGTGAGCACGCGGGTGGTCTCCTGGAAGGACGCAGCCGAGATGAAGGAGCGGGTCTGCAGCGACGCCTTGGTGATGCCCAGCAGAACCGGGTCCGCCACAGACGGACGCTTGCCTTCCGCTTCCAGCTTCTCGTTGGTTTCAAGCCACTCGATCTTGTCGACATGCTCGCCGTTGAGATAGCCGGAATCGCCCGGATGGGTGATTTCCATCTTCTGCAGCATCTGCCGGACAATCACTTCGATGTGCTTGTCGTTAATCGGCACGCCCTGCAGGCGATAGACTTCCTGGATCTCGTTGATCAGGTAATCGGCCAGCGCCTCGACGCCCAGGATCCGCAAGATATCATGCGGCGCCGGGTTGCCGTCGAGCAGATATTCGCCGCGCTGGATGATGTCGCCTTCCTGCACCGTGAGGTGTTTGCCCTTCGGCACCAGGTATTCGACAGCCTCCGCATCATCGCCTTCCGGCGTGATGGAGATGCGGCGCTTGTTCTTGTAGTCACGACCGAATTCCACACGGCCCGTCATCTCGGCGATGACGGCGTGATCCTTCGGACGACGCGCTTCGAACAGCTCGGCCACACGCGGCAGACCACCGGTGATGTCGCGGGTCTTGGCGCCCTCGGTCGGGATACGGGCCAGCACGTCGCCAGGCTGAACCGTGTCGCCGTCATTGACCGAGAGAATGGCGCCCACGGACAGCATGTAGTTGGCGGTCTTGTCGGCCAGCTTGACCGGCTCGCCATTGGCGTCCTCGATCACCATGGCGGGCTGGATCGACGCCGACTTGGTGCCGGTGCCGCGCCAGTCGACCACCACTTTCGAGGCGATGCCGGTGGCTTCGTCGGTGTCTTCCTTCACCGACAGACCGTCGATGATGTCGATCAGCTTCACCTTGCCGCCCGCCGCGGTGACGATCGGCATGGTGTACGGGTCCCATTCGGCCAGACGCGCGCCGCGCTTGACCTTCTCGCCCGCATCAACGCGCAACTTGGCGCCGTATTGCAGCTTGTAGGTCTCGAGCGGATTGCCGTCCTGATCGGTGATCTGGACCTGCATGTTCCGGCTGAGCACGATAAAGGAGCCGTCAGAGGCCTGCACCGTATTGCGTTCCACAAAGGCGACCTTGCCTTCATGGGTGGCTTCGATGAAGGACTGCTCGGACACCTGCGCTGTACCGCCGATGTGGAAGGTCCGCATGGTCAGCTGGGTGCCCGGCTCGCCGATGGACTGAGCCGCGATCACGCCGATCGCTTCGCCCATATTCACCTTGGTGCCGCGCGCCAGATCACGCCCGTAACAGGTGGCGCAGACGCCGACGCGGGTTTCACATGTCAGCGGCGAACGCACCTTGATGGTGCTGACGCCGGACGCCTCGAGCGCCAGGGACAGCTCTTCATCAATGTAGGTGTCGGCCGGAGCGAGAACCTCGCCCGTGGACGGATCCTTGACCGCTTCCGCGGTGTTCCGGCCCAGAATGCGCTGGCTGAGCGGCTCGACGATGTCGCCGCCATTGACCACGGCGCCCAGGGTGATGCCCTGAGAGGTGCCGCAATCAAACTCGGTGACGATGCAGTCCTGCGCCACGTCGACGAGACGACGGGTCAGATAACCCGAGTTCGCCGTTTTCAACGCGGTGTCAGCCAGACCCTTACGAGCGCCGTGGGTGGAGTTGAAGTACTCCAGAACCGTCAGGCCCTCTTTGAAGTTCGAGATGATCGGCGTTTCGATGATCGAGCCGTCCGGACGGGCCATCAGGCCACGCATGCCGGCGAGCTGTTTCATCTGGTTCTTGGAACCCCGGGCGCCAGAGTGGGCCATCATGTAGACCGAGTTCACCTCCCCGTCACGGCCGTCTTCGGCGATGACAGGCTTGGAGATCTCGTCATACATGGCGTCCGCCACCTTGTCGGTGCACTTCGCCCAGGCGTCGACGACCTTGTTGTACTTCTCACCCTTGGTGATCAGGCCGTCCACATATTGCTGCTCGTAATCGCCGACCAGCGCGCGGGTTTCGCCCACCAGGTCCTTCTTGGCGTCCGGGATCAGCATGTCGTCCTTGCCAAAGGAAATGCCGGCGCGCGCCGCTTCCTTGAAGCCCAGGGCCATGATCTTGTCGCAGAAGATCACGGTCGCCTTCTGGCCGGTGTGGCGATAGACGATGTCGATCAGGCCGCCGACGGCCTTCTTGGTCAGAAGACCATCAAGCACGTCCGGCTGCACTTCAGGGTGCTTGGGCAGGTGCTCCAGGAGCTTCATCCGGCCCGGCGTGGTGTCGATCACCTTGGTGTATTCATTGCCTTCCGGATCAACGCCGGAATAGCGTGCCTTGATCTTGGCGTGCAGGGTCACGACGCCGGAATCCAGAGCGGCTTCAAGCTCGCCCATGGTGCCGAAGACCATGCCTTCGCCCGGCTCTTTGTCCTTGACGATCGACAGATAGTACAGACCCAGCACGATATCCTGGGACGGCACGATGATCGGCTTGCCGTTGGCGGGCGACAGGATGTTGTTCGTGGACATCATCAGGACGCGCGCTTCCAGCTGGGCCTCAAGGCTCAGCGGTACGTGCACGGCCATCAGGTCGCCGTCAAAGTCGGCGTTGAACGCGGCGCAGACCAGCGGGTGCAGCTGGATGGCCTTGCCCTCGATCAGCTTGGGTTCAAACGCCTGGATGCCCAGACGGTGCAGGGTCGGCGCCCGGTTCAGCATGACCGGGTGTTCGCGGATGACCTCGTCCAGAACGTCCCAGACTTCCGGACGCTCTTTTTCCACCATCTTCTTGGACTGCTTGACGGTGCCTGACAGACCCTTGGCGTCAAGACGCGCATAGATGAACGGCTTGAACAGCTCGAGCGCCATCTTCTTGGGCAGGCCGCATTCGTGCAGTTTCAGCTCAGGCCCCACCACGATCACGGAACGACCGGAATAGTCCACGCGCTTGCCGAGCAGGTTCTGACGGAACCGGCCCTGCTTGCCCTTGAGCATGTCGGACAGCGATTTCAGCGGACGCTTGTTGGCGCCGGTGATCACGCGGCCACGACGGCCATTGTCGAACAGGGCGTCGACGGACTCTTGCAGCATCCGCTTTTCGTTACGGATGATGATGTCCGGCGCGCGCAGCTCGATCAGGCGCTTGAGGCGGTTGTTCCGGTTGATGACGCGGCGATACAGGTCATTGAGGTCCGACGTGGCGAACCGGCCGCCGTCCAGCGGGACGAGCGGGCGCAGTTCCGGCGGAATGACCGGCACGATGGTCAGGATCATCCACTCCGGCTTGTTGCCGGAGAACATGAAGGATTCGATGAGCTTGGTGCGCTTGGCGAGCTTTTTCAGCTTCAGCTCGGAGCCAGTTTCACCCATCTCCTCACGCATCTTCTCCACTTCTTTTTCAAGATCCATCGTGGAGAGGATTTCACGGATAGCTTCCGCGCCGATGCCGGCGGTGAAAGCGTCCTCGCCGTACTCGTCGACGGCTTCGTAATACTCTTCCTCGGTGAGGATTTGTTGCTTCTGAAGCGGGGTCAGGCCCGGCTCGATCACCACATAGCCTTCAAAGTAGAGCACGCGCTCCACATCCTTGAGGGCCATGTCCAGGAACAGCGAGATCCGGGACGGCAGTGATTTCAGGAACCAGATGTGAGCCACCGGCGCAGCGAGCTCGATATGGCCCATGCGCTCACGGCGCACGCGCGCCAGGGTGACTTCAACGCCGCACTTCTCGCAGATAATGCCCTTGTACTTGATGCGCTTGTACTTGCCGCACAGGCACTCATAGTCCTTGATCGGGCCGAAAATCCGGGCGCAGAACAAACCGTCGCGTTCAGGTTTGAACGTCCGGTAGTTGATCGTCTCAGGCTTCTTCACCTCGCCGAAAGACCAGGAGAGAATTTTCTCCGGGCTGGCCAGCGAAATCCGGATCCGGTCGAAGGACGGGCCTTCGGCGGAGGGATTGAAGATGTTCATGACCTCTTGGTTCATGGTCCGTCTCCTTGACGGTGGCGACGGCGGGGCCGGTTTGTGAGGGGTCCGGGCCCGCCGTCTGATATCCGCTACGCGATCGCTCGCTCTCTTGTTCTGGCTGGCTCGACCTATTGGTTGAGCAGCTCCACATTCAGACCAAGCGAACGCATTTCCTTGACCAGCACGTTGAAGCTTTCCGGGATGCCGGCTTCAAACGCATTGTCGCCCCGCACGATGGCCTCATAGACCTTGGTGCGGCCCGCCACGTCATCCGACTTCACCGTCAGCATTTCCTGCAAGGTGTAGGCGGCGCCGTATGCCTGGAGCGCCCACACTTCCATCTCGCCGAAGCGCTGACCGCCGAACTGCGCCTTACCGCCCAGCGGCTGCTGGGTGACCAGCGAGTACGGGCCGATGGAGCGGGCGTGGATCTTGTCATCCACCAGGTGGTGCAGTTTGAGCAGGTACTTGATGCCCACGGTGACCGGACGCTTGAACTGATCGCCGGTACGGCCATCATGCAAGATGGACTGGCCGGACTTGTCGAAGCCTGCACGCTGCAGGTGATCAACAATGTCGTCTTCCCGGGCGCCGTCAAAGACCGGCGTGGCGATCGGAACGCCGTTGGCGAGGTTGCGGCCCAGTTCGGCCCGCGCCTCTTCGCCTTCCGGCAGCTCCTGATCTTCGCCATAGGCCTTGATCAGCATCTTGTTCAGATCGCCCTGATCGCCGGTGCGCTTGTAGGCTTCATACGCCTCGCCGATCTGACGGCCCAGGCCCTTACAGGCCCAGCCCAGATGGGTTTCCAGAATCTGGCCGACATTCATCCGCGACGGCACGCCGAGCGGGTTCAGCACGATGTCCACCGAGGTGCCATCCGCCAGGAACGGCATGTCCTCGATCGGGTTGATCTTGGAGATCACACCCTTGTTGCCGTGACGACCGGCCATCTTGTCGCCCGGCTGAAGCTTGCGCTTCACCGCCACGAACACCTTGACCATTTTCATCACGCCCGGGGGCATCTCGTCGCCACGCTGCAGCTTCTCGACCTTGTCTTCGAAGCGGCGGTCCAGACGCGCCTTGGACTCATCGTATTGCTTTTTCAGCGCTTCGACGCGACCCATGGCCTCTTCGTCTTCCAGGCCGATCTTCCACCACTGGCTGGTCGGCACCTCTTCAAGCGCCTCGCCGGTGACTTCGCCCTTCTTGAAGCCTTTCGGCCCCGAGACGGCGGATTTGCCGATCAGGATTTCCTGCAGACGACCGAAGATATCGCGCTCGAGAATGGTGAGCTCATCGTCCCGGTCTTCACCCAGACGTTCGATCTCTTCACGCTCGATGGCGATGGCGCGTTCATCCTTGTCCACACCGTGACGGTTGAAGACGCGGACTTCCACGATGGTGCCGGTGGTGCCCGGCGGCAGACGCAGCGAGGTGTCGCGAACGTCAGACGCCTTCTCGCCGAAGATGGCGCGCAGAAGCTTTTCTTCCGGCGTCATCGGGCTTTCGCCCTTCGGCGTCACCTTGCCCACAAGAATATCGCCGGATTCCACTTCGGCGCCGATCGCCACGATGCCCGCTTCGTCAAGGTTGCGCAGGGCTTCCTCGCCGACATTGGGAATATCGCGGGTGATCTCTTCCGGGCCCAGCTTGGTGTCGCGGGCCATGACCTCGAACTCTTCCAGGTGGATCGAGGTGAACACGTCGTCACGCACGATACGCTCGGAGATGAGGATGGAGTCCTCGAAGTTGTAGCCGTTCCAGGGCATGAACGCGACGAGCACGTTGCGGCCCAGGGCGAGATCGCCCAGATCCGTGGACGGACCGTCTGCGATGATGTCGCCTGCGCGAACAACATCGCCCACGCGCACGATCGGGCGCTGGTTGATGGCCGTGGACTGGTTGGAACGCTGGAACTTGGACAGGCGATAGATGTCGACGCCGGACTCAGCCGCGCCGACAACACCCGCCGCACGGATCACGATCCGCTGGGCGTCCACCTGCTCCACCACGCCCTCACGGCGGGCGGCGATGGCCGCGCCGGAATCACGCGCCACAACAGATTCCATGCCGGTGCCCACAAGCGGAGCTTCCGCTTTGACGAGCGGCACGGCCTGGCGTTGCATGTTCGAGCCCATCAGAGCGCGGTTGGCGTCGTCATTTTCCAGGAACGGAATGAGCGAAGCCGCAACCGACACCACCTGCTTGGGCGACACGTCGATATAGTCCACGTCTTCACGCGGGATCAGCGTCGCGTCACGGCCCGGGCCCACGCGGCAGTTGACGAACTCGTTCGCCAGCATGCCGGTTTCGGCGTCCACGGTGGCGTTCGCCTGAGCGATGGTGAAACGCGCTTCCTGCATCGCCGACAGGTAATCGACCTGATCGGTGAGCTTGCCGTCCTCAACCTTGCGATACGGGCTCTCGATGAAGCCGTACTTGTTGACGCGCGCATAGGTCGACAGCGAGTTGATCAGACCGATGTTCGGGCCTTCAGGCGTCTCAATCGGGCAGATCCGGCCATAGTGGGTCGGGTGCACGTCGCGCACTTCAAAGCCGGCGCGCTCACGGGTGAGACCGCCCGGGCCAAGCGCCGACATACGGCGCTTGTGGGTGACTTCCGACAGCGGGTTGGTCTGGTCCATGAACTGCGACAGCTGCGAGGAGCCGAAGAATTCACGCACGGCGGCCGCAGCCGGCTTGGCGTTCACCAGGTCGTGCGGCATGACGGTTTCGATATCAACCGACCCCATGCGCTCCTTGATGGCGCGTTCCATGCGCAGCAGGCCGACGCGATACTGGTTTTCCATCAGCTCGCCCACGGAGCGGACGCGACGGTTGCCCAGATTGTCGATGTCGTCGATTTCACCCTTGCCGTCACGCAGGTCCAGAAGGACGCGCAGAACTTCAATGATGTCCTCGGCGCGCAGCACGCGCACATCATCCGGACACTCAAGGTCCAGACGCATGTTCATCTTCACCCGGCCGACCGGTGACAGGTCGTAACGTTCCGGATCAAAGAACAGGCCGGCGAACAGCGCTTCAGCGGTTTCCGGCGTCGGCGGCTCACCCGGACGCATGACGCGATAGATGTCGATCAGCGCCTGCTCACGGGTGTCGTTCTTGTCCGCCGCCAGCGTGGTGCGCATATGGCCGCCGATGGACAGGCCGTCGACATCCAGGATGTCCAGGCTGTCCACGCCGGCTTCGGTGATCGCTGCGATCACTTCTTCGGTCAGCTCGTCGCCGGCTTCCGCGAAGATTTCACCGGTCTCAGCGTTCACAAGGTCTTCAGCGGCGAACTTGCCCATCAGCTCTTCTGACGAGACAAGCAGGCTTTCAACGCCCTCTTCCGCCATCTTGTTGGCGGCGCGAGCAGAGATTTTCTTGCCGGCGGCTGCAACGACTTCGCCGGTCTTGGCGTCGATCAGGTCGCGCGACGGCTTCAGGCCGCGCCAGCGTTCCTTCACGAACGGCATCGTCCAGCCGTCCTTGCCCGCCTTATAGGTCACGCGACCATAGAAAGTGGACAGGATTTCTTCTTTATCGAGACCCAGAGCGTACAGCAGGGTGGTCGCCGGCAGTTTGCGGCGGCGGTCGATGCGCACGTGCAGGATGTCCTTGGCGTCGAACTCGAAGTCCAACCAGGAGCCGCGATAGGGAATGATCCGCGCTGCGAACAGGAATTTGCCCGATGCGTGAGTCTTGCCGCGGTCGTGGTCAAAGAACACGCCCGGGCTACGGTGCATCTGGGAGACGATCACACGCTCGGTGCCGTTGACGACAAAGGTGCCCTTGTCGGTCATGAGCGGAATATCGCCCATGTAAACGTCCTGCTCCTTGATGTCCTTGACGGACTTGGAGCCGGTTTCCTCGTCCACATCAAAGACGATCAGGCGCATCTTGACCTTCAGCGGAGCTGCGTAGGTCATGTCGCGCTGGACACATTCCTCAACGTCGTATTTGGGGGGTTCGAATTCGTAGGAGACGAACTCGAGCAGAGCGCGCTCTGAGAAGTCCTTCACCGGGAAAACGGACTTGAACACCGCCTGCATGCCTTCATCCAGACGGTCCGCGATGGCGGTGTCCTTCATCAGGAACTGTTCGTAAGAATGCTTCTGAACCTCAATGAGGTTCGGCATTTCGACCGCACCTGGAATACGTCCGAACGATTTGCGAATGCGCTTCTTGCCGGTAAACGACAGACCCATTTCCGCTCCCTTCGCAGGCTCAATCAGCCTGGCGCTTGCGTTAGGACCCTAAGGTCCCCCAAGACCCGATCTGGTGTGCCGCGCCAGGAACGAGGGGTGCCCCCGTCGCGGTCAATCTGCAGGCCCCAGACCGGAACAACCTGCAGAGGAAACTTTAACGGCGTGACGGGCGCGCAGGAATCCCCGCGCGCCCGTACGTCGTATAACGCATTCGGACCAGAACCAAGCCCGGCCCGAAACGCCTTACTTGAGCTCGACTTTCGCGCCAGCGTCTTCGAGCTTCTTCTTGATCTCTTCGGCTTCGGCCTTGGAGGCGCCTTCTTTGACGGCTTTGCCGCCGGCTTCCACCAGTTCCTTGGCTTCTTTGAGGCCCAGGCCGGTGATGGCGCGGACTTCTTTGATCACGTTGATTTTCTTGTCGCCGGCTTCCATCAGGACGACGTCGAACTCGTCTTTCTCTTCAGCAGCAGCTTCGCCACCGGCGGCCGGGCCAGCAACAGCCACAGCAGCGGCGGCCGGCTTGATGCCTTTTTCTTCGAGAAGGTCGTTGAGTTCTTTGGCTTCCAGAATGGTCAGGGCCAGCAGTTCATCACAGAGTTTGGCGATATCAGCCATGGTTCAGTTCCTTGCGGTAATAAGGGTATCGGTTCGATGTGCAGAGACGACTAGGCTTCGGCTTTTTCCTGGATGGTCTCGATCTGAGCGGCCAGCGTGTTGCCCGGCGCAGTGATGCGCGAGACGATTTCGCCAGCTTGGCCCAGGAGACGACCCGCGATGGCGCCGATAAGCTCTTCGCGAGACGGCAGTTTGGAGAGTTCCACGACACCTTTG
This sequence comes from Oceanicaulis sp., assembly GCF_051859625.1. Classification (GTDB taxonomy): domain Bacteria; phylum Pseudomonadota; class Alphaproteobacteria; order Caulobacterales; family Maricaulaceae; genus Oceanicaulis. The sequence continues at coordinate 15,288 of NZ_JBHYFH010000001.1, forward strand.
GCGTCGAAGATTTCCTCTTCCATAAAGCCGCCCACCAGATCGAACTTGTCGTTCGATTTGGCGAATTCCACGACAACTTTCGGCGCAGCCGTGAAGTCCTCAGAATAAGCGATTGCGACCGGGCCTTCGAACATGTCGGAGGCGGCCTCGCCTTTCTGATCCTTCAGCGCGATCTTGGCGAGACGGTTACGGACAACTTTGAGTTTGCCGCCCACCTCACGCAGATCACTGCGCAGCTTGGTCATTTCCGCAACGGTAAGACCCGAATAACGGGTCAGAACGACGGATCCGGCGCTTCCGAAGATTTCCGAAAGCTCCTCGACCGCCGCTTCTTTGGTCGTACGATCCATTGCGGTCTCCCTTTTTGAGCCGTCCCCTATGGACGGCTCGCTCAAGCCGCCGCCGGAATGCCTGATCAAGATCAGGCGCCCTGCGGCGTTGGCCTGTCCCAGGGCTCGAACCGACCCTTCCAGCACCAGGCTGGGAGTATCGATTGTCGCTCTGTCTCACCCGGGGCCGGTTGGATTAAGAGGCGCAAGGCCTCCCCCAAGGTCTCGGACAGGTGGACCGGAAACCGGGCCGAAGCCCCCTTCCCGATCCGGACATCCTGAAGAGCAGCGAGGCCGCCCTTCAGGAAACTCGGTCAGCTGAAACGCTTACGCGTTTTCAGCCGGTGCAGACGCTTCAGACACGTCCACTTTCACGCCCGGGCCCATGGTGGAGCTCAGCGCGATGGCTTTGACGTACTGACCCTTGGCGCCGGTCGGCTTGGCTTTCACCAGAGCCTCGAGCAAAGAGCGCACATTCTCGGTCAGGGCGTCTTCAGAGAAGGACGCCTTGCCCACGCCGCAGTGGATGATGCCCGCTTTTTCTGCACGAAACTCAACGGCGCCGCCCTTGGAGGCTTCGACCGCTTTGGTCACGTCCATGGTGACGGTGCCCACTTTCGGGTTCGGCATCATGCCGCGCGGACCCAGGACTTTGCCCAGGCGACCGACGAGCGGCATCATGTCCGGAGTGGCGATCACTTTATCAAAGTTGATCTCGCCGCCCTGGATCTGCTCGACCAGGTCTTCCGCACCCACAACTTCAGCGCCTGCGGCCTTGGCTTCATCAGCCTTGGGGCCACGCGCGAACACAGCGACGCGCATGGAGCGGCCGGTGCCGTTGGGCAGGTTGGCGACGCCGCGGACCATCTGGTCAGCGTGACGCGGGTCGACGCCCAGATTGACGGCCACTTCAATGGTTTCATCAAACTTGGCGGTCGCACGATCCTTCACCAGCTTCACAGCTTCGGCGACGGTGTGCATTTTCTCGCGGTCCAGACCTTCGCGGCCGGCGGCGATACGCTTAGCAATCTTGGCCATGCTTACCCCACCACCTCAAAACCCATGGAGCGCGCAGATCCTTCAATGATCTTCGTCGCGGCATCCAGGTCGTTTGCATTCAGGTCTTTCATTTTCGCTTCCGCGATCTCACGGCACTGGGCCGAAGTCACGCTGGCGATCGGCGCAGCCTTACCCGCTTCGCCGGACCCTTTTTGAACTTTCGCCGCTTTCTTCAGGAAGAAGCTCGCCGGAGCGGTCTTGATCACGAAGGTGAACGACTTGTCCTGATAGACCGTGATGGTGGTCGGGATCGGCATCCCTTTTTCCATCTCTTGGGTCTTGGCGTTGAACGCCTTACAGAATTCCATGATGTTCACGCCGCGCTGACCCAGCGCCGGCCCGATGGGCGGCGACGGGTTGGCTGCGCCAGCGGGAACTTGCAGGTTGATATAACCCGCGATCTTCTTCGCCATGTCCCTGTCCTCCAATTCGCGCCGCAAGCGACACCTGGGGATTGCACAATAAGCCGCGCTCGGAAAGCGCGGCTCTTCTCAATGGGCGGCGCGGTGCGGTCCCGGCATGGTCTTTCGCCGCGACCTCCCGCACCTGTCTACGATCAGGCGGTTTTTTCCACCTGAGCGTATTCCAGTTCGACCGGGGTCGCCCGGCCGAAAATATTGATGGCGACCTTGAGCACGCCCTTTTCGTCATCCACTTCCTCAACCAGACCATTAAAGCTCTGGAAGTGGCCGTCAGTGACGCGCACGGTCTCACCCACTTCGTAAGAGACAGTCGGACGCGGACGCTCGGCGTCCTCTTCCATCTGCCCCATGATACGGCGCACTTCACCTTCCGGCACCGGAGTCGGGCGACGGCCCGAACCCAGGAAACCCGTGACGCGCGGGGTGTCTTTGACGAGGTGATAGGCCTCGTCGGTCATGTCCATTTTCACCAGCACGTAGCCGGGGAAGTATTTGCGCTCTGCGTTCACCTTGCGACCGCGGCGCACTTCAACAACGTCTTCGGTCGGCACCAGCACTTCTTCGAACTTGTCCTCAAGCCCCTGGAGCGCAGCCTCGGCGCGGATCGCCTCAGCCACCTTCTTTTCGAAGTTGGAATAGGCGTGGACGATATACCACTTCGCAGCCATTCCGATTAAGCTCCCAGACCCAGAAGGAAGTTCACAATAAAGCCGATCACCGTATCGACGCCCAGAAAGAACAGCGCGGCGAACGACGCCATGACCAGCACCATGATGGTGGAGACAAAAGTCTCGTTGCGCGACGTCCAGGTGACCTTACGGCCCTCCTGACGCACCTCGCTGAAGAACTTCAGCGGGTTCACCGGCTTGCGTGCAGGCGCGGCAGGCGGGGTCGATCCGGACTTGCCGGAGGAGCCAGCGTTCGCAGACTGACGGTTTTTCGTGTCTCGCGCCATAGCGTTCGTCATCTTCCCTTCGGCACGTCACCGATCACGTGTTGCGGGCCTGGCAGGGGCGGAGGGGTTCGAACCCCCGACCTACGGTTTTGGAGACCGTCGCTCTACCAGCTGAGCTACACCCCTAGACCCAGCGGCCCGCGGCGCGTGCTCACACCACCCTATATAGGATCATGTGCGCACAAACGTAGCGGGCCGTTATTCGGAAGCCGGTCTTGTAACCAGCCTGAGCCCGAAAGAAAAGCCCTTTTCCCACAAAAAAGCGGCGGGCCTGCATCAGACCCGCCGCCTCTTTGAGCAATGGAACGCTTAAGACTTAGAACGTCTTACGCGCACCCACATACCAGCGACGGCCAATGGCGTCGTAGATGGCGCCGTCCGTGCCCGTACCCGTAGAGTCAAAGCCTTGACCATACTTGATGAACTCGTCGGTGATGTTGTCCACGCCGAACACCAGCTCGAGCTGATTTTCGAACGCCCAACGCACCTGAACATCCTGGAAGGTCGCAGACGGGACGATGGCTTCAGCCAGATCGCCGGTGGCTTCCAGACGGGTTTCCGGCATCCAGTTCATGTCATAGGCGACGGTCAGCGGACCGTTGCGGTAGACGGTGGAGAACAGGACTTCGTGCTCGAACAGGCCGGCGGTGTCGGCATAGTCGATCACCTCAGCGCCCGGGAACGATTCCTGCTCCCACTTTTCCAGGTAACCGTAGGTCAGGGTGAAGTTCAGATCACCCAGAGCCCAGTCGGTGGTGGTGAAGACATCGTTCAGGCCCAGGAAGTAGCTGGCCTGCACGTCCACGCCGGCGGTCTCGATGGTCGCCAGGTTCTGCTGCAGGGCGTTCAGCTCATTGATGGCGCCGACAGACGGGCCGGAGTTGAAACGCACGATGTTCGAGCAGAACACGGAGCTGGCGTCATAAACGCCGGTGCCGTTGTCATAGCACTGGTTGATCGAGGTCTGGCGAGCAATGCCGGAAATCGCGTCTTCGATCTCAATGTTGAAGTAGTCAACAGACAGCGCGAAGTTGTCGATCCACATGTTGCCGAAGTCAGGAGCAAAGACCGCACCCACCGTGATGGAGGTGGCGGTTTCTTCGCCAAGATTCGGGTTGCCGCCGTTAAAGCCGGCGATGCCCTGAATCTCACCCTGGGTCGGAATGTAGAAGCCGTCACGGCTCACGCGAGCGGCCACAGCCGGATCCGCGATACACGCTTGGGCGATGGACGAGTTCACAGTGCCCGCATCAACGCCGGAGGTGGCGTCGTCAGCGCTGTTGAAGAAGGCCGGATCAGAACCCGACAGGGTCAGGCCGGCGCAAACGTCATCGCCACCCTCAAAGGTTTCTGACGGCGGCTGGAACAGCTCACCAATGTTCGGCGCCCGCACGGATTCAGAGTACTGAGCCCGGAAACGCAGCATGTCGACCGGGGTGTACTGCAGGTTGGCGGCCCAGGCGAAGGTCTGACCCACGGTGGTGTAGTCAGAGGCGCGCGCGGACAGGTTCAGACGCAGGTCCTCGACGTACTGACGGCCTTGCACCAGCGGAATGTCCGCTTCGGCGAAGATCTCAGCCACCTGGAAGTCGCCAAAGACTGCCGGGGAAACGTTGCCGCCATTCTGGCCGGACTGGCTCAGCGCGTCCGGAACGCTCTCGGATTCCTCGGAGCGGTATTCCGCACCGACGACGACGTTGACAGAGTCGTCAGCAAACGGAGACGCAAAGCCCAAGTCACCGGTCAGGAAGCCCGAATAGACTTGCTGGGTGATTTCAGCCTGACGCGAAGACGGCGCGTTGATGTAAGCCGCCGCTTCCGGGGAAATAGAGCCCATGCCGAACACGTTGACCGGCACGCAGCCTTGAGCGCGGGCGATGTCGTCGGCGCAGACGATCTGGCCGTTGACCTCGGTCGCGTTGAGCGCCTGACGCAGGTTCAGAACGTTGACCTGACCGGTCGAGCGCTGCGACTGCGTGGTGCGGCCCACATTGGCGCTGACTTCATAAGACCAGTTGTCGGTCAGATCGCCTTCCAGGCCGACGACGATGCGTGCGGTCTGACGGGTGTTCTGAGACGAGCGCTGACCCACTTCGGTCATACGGCGCACAAAGCCGACGACCAGATCTTCATCCGCGATGTCCTGGATGCCGTCATTGTTGAAATCAGCAGCGGCGCGAGCGGCGTCGCGCATGGCGAGCGGCACGTACGGGTTCAGGATGGAGATGCCGTAACGCGAGCGCTCGAAAACGCCGTCATTATCTTCATCAACAAACTGCGCCAGGTTGTCGCCATAGACGTCTTCTGAGGACAGAGCGAACGGCTCCAGAGAAGACTGGGTCTCGGTGGACGCATAGGTGCCTTCAAAGAAGAAGTTCATCTTCTCGTTCACTTCGTAATTCACGAGCGAGGAGAAGGTGAAGCGTTCAGTCGGCACAGCAATGGCGCGGTACGCCTGACGGTTAAAGCCGTCGAGCGGAGAACCGTCGGCGTTCGCAGACGTGAACGGACGCACCTGACCGGTGGTTTCATCAAACACGAGGTTTGCAGCGTCGGTCGGGTTGCCATTGGCGGAGAGACCCGGAATGCGAATGCGGCCACGCTCGGAGAAAGACGAGTAGAACGGGACCACGTCCTCTTGCCAATTCTCGACGGTCGGGTCGAAAAAGGCGCGGGAGAGACCGTCGCGGTCCAGACCTTCGCGATCACGGGCGTAAACGCCGTTTTCACGCGACCAGGTGCTCGAGACCACGGCAGAACCGCGGCCCTGATCGAACAGCGAACCCATGGTCAGGGATGCGCGGTAGGTCTCGTCATCACCTTCATCGGAAATGCCAGCCTGGGTCGAAGCGACGATGCCTTCAAAGTCGTCTTTCAAGATGACGTTCACAACACCGGCCAGGGCGTCGGAACCATAAACGGCGGATGCGCCGCCGGTGACGACGTCAACGCGCTCGATCAGCTCGGTCGGGATCGAGTTGAAGTCGACATTGTTCGTGCCCGGCAGGCCTGCGACGAAGCGGCGGCCGTTCATCAGCACCAGGGTGCGGTCTTCAGTCAGGTTGCGCAGCTCGATGGTGTTCACACCGGACGAAGCAACCGTGAAGTTGGAGTTGGTCGAGGTCAGAGACGACACGCCGACGGCCGGCAGGGTGCGCAGCAGTTCAGCGGTGTTCACAGCGCCGGACAGCTCGAATTGCTCGGCGTTGAAAGTGTTGACCGGCGTCGCTTCCGTCATGTTGCCACGCTGGATGCGCGTACCAGTGACCTGGATGACGTCTTGTTGAGCGTCTGCGCTCTCTTCCTGAGCCAGAGCAGGCGCGCTTGCTGCGCCGAGACCGGCGAGCAGGCTGGACGCCAGGGCCCAGGTTTTAAAATTCTTATAGGACATTCACGTCTCCCCGTAATTCAGAGGCAAGGCCCGTAGGCGACAGGCCGAGAACAAGCTCGCACTCGTGTTCGAGTGGATGGCGCAAACTAGGCGCCGCTTCATTCGCCTTAAAAGTGAACTTTTCAGGGTGACGTGCCGTTGCAATTCCGGTGTTGCAAAATTGCAATTTAGAAAACCCTTAGACGCATAAAATTCTCCAAATGCGGTTATTGTGGCCAAAAAAAGCTTATTTAGATGACAAATTATCAATGTTGCGTGATCGCAACTATTACATTCCAGCAATGAATTTCAACCTCTGACACCCACGATCTTTGGTTGATATCCGTTTCGTTGAGTTGGAATCAGCCAATTTCCTGGCTGAAATCATGACGGATGAGAAAAAAACGGGCGCACTTGTCACCCCAAACGCACACCTTGATTGAGGCGCTGGAATATACCTAAAACTATCAACAATTTAATTTTCAAGAAAGGTTGCATTTACGCGCACACCTTTGACGCATATGACACACCGCCCTTCACCGCCCCAAGGGCAGTGGCAGAGCTTGGTTTCGGTTTGAGCAGGAAATCAGAGCCGATTTTGTGAGATCAGCTGCGCCGAACAGCGTCCAGACGCCAGGCCGCAGGCGTGTCGTCAGCTGCGGCGTAAACAGGCATGAAGGTGCAATCCGCCATACCGTGATGCTCCCAGACACGCAGGACCGTCTCAATTTGCGATCTGTCGAGTGCAGCGGAAAGCATCGCAGACATGCGTGCGGCATACGCATCAATGGACTGCGCCTGCCCCTCAAACCAGACCTGCATATCCTTTGGGTCATAGGCCTGGTTGCGCTGAAGAACTGTTGAACAATCCTGAAACAGACGCTGCGCATAGGTCGACGCTGGACAGGCGTGAGCCTGAACTTCGCGACCGCACGCCTGCGCGACGAGCCGGAAAGCGGCGTCACGGGATGCCAGATCGGGCCGCAGCCCCTTCAGCGCCTGAAACAGTTCACTCACACGCCCGATGAGCTCATTCTCACGCAGACTGTTCAGGACAGTCAGGTTGTCACTACATTCTTGGGCGACAGCTCCGTCCGTCATGTGAGCAAGGATCCGTATCCGTCCATGCGGAGCCAACAAGGTCGGCAACGCTTCCAAAGCGTCCTCTCCGGCATACTCAACGCCGTACTGACTGGCGATGGCGTCAAAGCTGCCTTCAGCAAACGGAAGCGCCGCAGCGTCCGCCGTCGCTCTCAGAACGGGCGCATCTTGCAGCTTTCTGAGAGCCGAATGAGCAATATCCACACTCACAATCACCGGCGCCGCCTGCTGCGCCGCCGCCATCACTTCACTACTGACAGAGCCTGCACCACAGGCCACGTCCAGAATCACAGGGTCAGACCGCCGCTCAAAAAGCTTGGTGCTCCACTCACGCCATAACGACGCAAAGGCCGCACTGGCGCGCCGACTTGCAACAGAAGCCTCGTCCGCCTCTCCTTGCCAGAATTCAGCCCAAGGCTGCTCACCTGTCATCGTCATTTACCCGCGCGGCTTGATGTCAAAAGCAATGGTCAATCGTTCCCCGGACTGAATGGGAACCGTTCCATGCCACAGATAGCTGGGAAACAAGGTCAACTCCCCTGCCCTGGGCTCCACATACCGTTCAGGTCCCAGACCGGCCACATCAAACGGCGGCTCAGCAAATTTCAGCCATCCTTCATGGTCTGGCGAGCCGGCCACTTGTGGCGGGACGTCGACATAATAGACCGAGCTGATCCAGCCTTCAGGGTGGACATGGTTCACGTGACGGCCATCCGCCTGAAGTCTGACGGACCAGGCGCCGGCGAGCTCAAAATGGTCGGGAACAGCCCCCAACAAGGGGTGCCCGGCTTGCGGGCTCAGCCGATCGCGGTAGGTGTTGAAAGCCTGCTCCACCATGGCGAAGAACGCCTGGATGACGGGCTCTTTACTGTGGCGCAGATCTGTCGGTGTCTGGCTGCCTGCGCGCAGGGATTGATCAAGCGGCGCAGCGGTAAAGTCATGCATCTGACGCAACACCTTCGCCAGATCCGCGTTGAAATGCGCCAGATCGCGATACCCGTCTGGCGTCTTCAGCGGCGCGGTCATCGTGAACTCATCAAGATTGACGAGCGCCTCATAGCTTGACCGGTCCCCATCCGCGCGCGCCTGCGTCGCCTGCATCGCAACCCAGAACCGGTCACCCGGCGCCGCCGCCATGGCCTCCTCGATCAACGGACGCGACTGGTCGAATGCGCCCCCCATAAGCAGGGCTCGCGCGAGATTGCCGCGCAGCTGAGACGCTGGTGCCCCCTCCTCCAACACGGCCAGGGCAAGATCGCAGGCGGTATCCGCCGCACCGGATTCAATCTCGATGGAAAGTCGGCGCGCTTTCAGCCAAGTGTTCACACCGTGCATGGCGCCCGCACGATCCGCCAGAGCGCGCGCGTCTTCAAAACACTCCATCTGGATCAGAACATCCAGATAGGCCGCATAGACGGCGACCGCCCCCTGACTTTCAGTCAGACAAGCCTCAAAGCGAGGCGCAATATCGCTCGCGCGCCCCATCATCCAGTACAATTGCGCCATACCGTGCAGCGCAGACGGATCAGTTGGGGTTTCATGCAACGCTGCGTTCACGGCTTGCAGCGCCTCCTCATGACGGCCCAGACGCGCCAGCGCGGTGAAGCGCGGATAATGTGCAGGGCCGAACCCGGCCTGGCTGAGCGCATCAAGCGTCGGCATGGCGCGTGCGGGCTCACCCAGTTCAATCAGGCAGACCGCAAGGCCATAGTGCGCATGAACATTCTGAGGTTCTCGGCGCACCAGCCCCGCATAGAGTTCAAGCGCCGTCTGAGGCTGGCCGCTTCGCTGGTAGGCTTGGGCCAGCACCAATTGAGCCTGAGGCTGCTGTGCGAAAGGCTTCATCACCGCCAGAGCCTGCTGCGCAGCGCCAGATCTGAGATGCAGTCGCGCCAGATTAATGGCGGCCGGCACAAATTGCGGCGCTTTGTGCAAGGCCATCTGGAAACTGGCGACAGCCGCCTCTGGTCGGTTCAGCGCATCCTGGGTCAGCCCCAGTGCATTCCAGCTTTCAGGATTGTCAGCTTCCAGTGAGAGGGCGGTCTCCAGCCAGCGTTCCGCTTGCGCGTACGCACCGGTTTTGCGAGCCGCCATGGCTGACAATCGCCAGACATCCGGCGTCTTCGGACGCGAGTCCTGCAAGATCGCCAGCGCGGACAGCGCCTGCTGAAATCGCCCGGCCTTGATGTCGGTGAGCGCGGCGCTCAGCTGGGCGTGCAAATCCATGCCTGTCCTCTCCTTCAAGAGCCAAGTTAACAAGCCGGGCATGCGGTCTGTCCAGATGGCGACCTACGCATAGGCGCCAAAAAAAGGGGCGGCCCAAAGGGCCGCCCCAAGATGGAACTCGTGAGTTCAGAGCTTAGTAGGTCGCGGTCAGACCCAGGAAGAACTGACGGCCATACGGATCGTAAGTGGCCGGCCAGGTGTTGGCCTGTTCAGACTGCGGGCCGTCGCCAAGACGCGGCGGCTCTTGCTCGAAGATATTGCGGATACCGCCATAGACGCGGATAGCGTCCGTCAGCTGGTAGTTCGCATTGATATCCCAGTAGTTGAACGCATCGATGGACGTAACGTCCAGGCCTTCGGCGTAAGCGCCGTAGAACTGGGTCTGCACGTCAGTCATCTCACCGATGTGGCTCCAACGCAGGGTCAGGTCCAGCGGGCCGTACATCCAGGTGCCGAACGCCAGGAACTTGTTCTCCGGGGTCGGTTCACCACAGTCAGCACCGTAGAAGCCCTTACATTCGATCACGCCCAGGGACGCGGTCGGCTGGAAGGAGTTCGTGTCAAGAATGGTGCCGTTGATGCCAAGCGCGAGGGAACCGAAGTCCCAGTTCGGGCTGAAGGTGTAGGTCGCGCTGTAGTCGAAACCTTTCACGAACAGGCCGGTCTGGTTCTCGGTGGTCAACGCTTGAGCGATGCCGTCGCCATTCGGGTCTTCACCCGCACGGTCACCAAAGGAGTCCAGAGCGCCATTGCCCTGACGGTTGGTGATAACGCAAGCATTCGCGTTGCCGTTGATCACGCAATCGTTGATCACCTGCTGAGCGGTTGCGCCGCCCAGTGCGTTGGCGATTTCGATGTCATAGTAATCAACCGACAGGTCCAGGCCCGGAACGAATTCCGGAGACCACTGAACACCAATGGTGAAGGTGTCAGCTTCTTCAGCTTCCAGGTTGCTGGCGCCGCGGAAGATGGATTCCACTTGGCTGTTGGCCTGCGGCACGCCTGCATCAAACGTGGCGGCGTCGATGCCTTCCAGGTTGATACAGTTGTCGCGAACAGCAGTTTGCTGCTCAGGAGACAGCAGGTTGAATGCGCCAGACGACGAAGTCGAGCACGGATCCTGAACGCCCGGGAAGCCGTTGGAGTCAGACTGGAAGAGGTCGGACACAGACGGTGCACGCACAGCGCGCTGGAACTGCGTACGGAAACGCACGCTGTCGATCGGCAACCACTCAGCACCCACGAAGTAGGATTCCACGGTGCCGACAGACGAGTAATCGGAGTAACGATAACCAGCGTTCAGAGCGAGGTACTCAGCGAACTCAGCGCCCTCGATCAGCGGCAGGTTGGCTTCGCCGAAGAACTCATAAACGTCATAGCTGCCTTCGATGAAGGTGGACTGGTTAAAGCCCATCACGTCCGGACCCAGCACGGAGTCAGGCTGACGACGCACGTACTCTTCGCGGTACTCAAGACCGGTGGCGATCGCCAGCGGGGTGGAGGACCAAGGCGACTGGAACTGCTCGATTTCGCCGCTCACAGAAGCAACGGCCGAGACTTGCTCGTTGGTGCTGAAGATAGCGCCCGTACGGGAGATTTCTTCGGCCAGTTCCGGCGTCAGGGAGCCAGCGCCGCCAAAGATGTTCCAGCGGCCTTCTTCCACGATCGCCTGAACAGCGGAGATGGACACGTTGCCGGTCTGGATCTGGTCAGCACGCGACTTGGCGTACTGAGCATACACGTCATAGTCCCAGTTGGCGTTGATGGAGCCACGCAGGCCGCCGCCAATCTGATACGTATGGGTGTCACGCAGGCTGTTCCGATTGCCGATCTCTTCATAACGACGACCGGTGGTGAACTGGTATTCGTTCACGCCGTCACCATCAATGTCGCCGACATTGATCGAGGAGTTCGCATCAAACAGCGCACGAAGCTCGCCCGTCAGGAACGGGTTGTTCTCGTCAATCGTGAAATCGAACTGGGTGCCGCCCGGGGTCGGCGCCAGCTGGGAGTCAACGATTGAGTTGGTGTAGAAAGCGCGACCGTAAACTTCGACGTTCTCGTTGATCTCATAGGTGACGAACGAGGCGAAGTTATAGCGCTCCTGCGGCAGTTGCAGGTAGTTGGCCGGTGCGTAGTTGAAGCGGTCATTGTTCGGGCCGGCCGTACGGAACGGCTGAAGCGCGCCGCTGTCGTCAACAAAGACACCGAAGCCCCAGCATGTGTCAGCGCCAGCGCCGCCCAGGTTGGAACACCGGTCATTGATGTTCGCCTGAAGGCCCGGAGCCACGCTCGGGTCAAAGTTGGAGAAATCAGGCGCCAGCAGCAGCGTGTTCGGAATGTTGATGGAGCCGGTGGTGCCGAACGAGCCCGAACCGTTGTCGATCAGGGTGTCGCGAGAGAAGTCGCGGTCGCCCTGGAACAGCTCTTCACGGTCATTGTAGGACATCGACAGCACTGCGTTACCGCGTCCGCCGTCAAAATTGCCGCCCATGGTCAGCGAGGTGTTGAAGTTGCCTGCGCCGCCATCTTCGGTCCAACGCGAAGACACGTCGAACTCAACGCCTTCAAAGTCGTCCTTGATGATGAAGTTCACAACGCCGGCCACAGCGTCAGAACCGTACACAGCGGACGCGCCGCCGGTGACGATGTCGACGCGCTCAACAAGAGCGGACGGGATGGAGTTGATGTTGACGACGCCGCCAGCGCCTTCACCCACCATGCGACGACCGTCGACCAGAATCAGCGTCCGAGAGGCGCCAAGGCCGCGCAGCGACAGGGTCGCCGTACCGTTGCCCGGGTTGTTGGAGGATGCGTCAAACGCCGGAACCAGCTGAGGCAGATCGTTCAGCGTGTCTTCCAGGTTGATGGTGTTGTTGAACTCGAGGGTCGCTTCACTGATTGAAGTGACCGGGCTCGGAGCCGTAACGTCCGGACGCTGAATGCGCGAACCCGTGACCTGAATCACGTCTTGCGACGCAGCGTCTTCCTGCGCCATCGCAATCGGCGCAGCCGACAGCGTGGCTACACCAGTAAGCATTGTTGCGCACAACAGCTTACGTGCCAGTGCTCTATCTCGAAGCATAAATATCTCCCCGCTTCAAATTCCAAAAAGCCGCTGCACCTCCCCTTTTTAGGTGCGAGCGACCCGTACGATGGCGCCCGCACAAATGAATTATGCGGACATAACAGAACCCTATGGCGTTGAACCGAGATGGGTCAACACGCTGCTGAACATGGACAGGAGATGAACTTGGAAACGTGACAGAAAGATCACATTTGTGACTTAGGATTGCGACCATGAAGCCCATTAGGTCGACTTGCCGTTGTGGCATGGACACATTTCCCCTCACGGGATGCGCCGGCGAATCGTCACGCACCCATGGGTGGTGATTCAGAGCCCCATTCTGACGCTCGCAAGCGCCAAACATTACAGAGCCCTGCCCAGCCCGGACTGATTCAGCCCCAGGGCAGAAACCGGCTATTCGGGGGCTGGCTGTGTCGCGCGCACGAAAAACGCCCCGGAGCTTGGCTCCGGGGCGTTGATCTGTGCGGTGCGCTGCGAACAGCGCGTGCGCTTAGTCGGTGATCTTGGACACCACGCCAGCGCCCACGGTGCGGCCGCCTTCGCGGATGGCGAAGCGCAGCTTCTCTTCCATCGCGATCGGGGTGATCAGCTCGACAGACACTTCAACATTGTCGCCCGGCATGACCATCTCCGTGCCCTCTTTCAAGGTCACAACACCGGTCACGTCCGTCGTGCGGAAGTAGAACTGCGGACGATAGTTGGAGAAGAACGGCGTGTGACGGCCACCCTCTTCCTTCGTCAGGATGTACGCCTCGGCTTCGAACTTCGCGTGCGGCGTGATCGAACCCGGCTTGGCCAGAACCTGGCCGCGCTCAACGCCCTCACGGTCGATGCCGCGCAGCAGAAGGCCCACATTGTCGCCCGCTTCGCCCTGGTCGAGCAGCTTGCGGAACATCTCAACGCCCGTACACGTCGTCTTCACAGTGTCGCGCAGACCGATGATCTCGATCTCGTCGCCCACGTGAATCACGCCGCGCTCGATACGGCCGGTCACAACCGTGCCGCGGCCCGAAATCGAGAACACGTCCTCGATCGGCATCAGGAACGCCTGGTCGATCGGACGCTCAGGGGTCGGGATGTACTCATCCACAGCCGCCATCAGTTCGCGGATCTTGTTCTCGCCGATCTCGGGATCACGCCCTTCCATCGCCGCAAGCGCAGAGCCCGCGATGATCGGAATGTCGTCGCCCGGGAAGTCGTAAGAGGACAGAAGTTCGCGAACTTCCATCTCAACAAGCTCCAGAAGCTCTTCGTCGTCGACCTGGTCAACCTTGTTCAGGAACACAACCAGAGCCGGAACGCCAACCTGGCGCGCCAGAAGAATGTGCTCGCGCGTCTGCGGCATCGGGCCGTCAGCGGCGTTCACAACCAGGATGCCGCCGTCCATCTGCGCAGCGCCCGTGATCATGTTCTTCACATAGTCGGCGTGGCCCGGGCAATCCACGTGCGCGTAGTGACGGTTCTCCGTCTCATACTCAACGTGTGCCGTCGAAATCGTGATGCCGCGCGCCTTCTCTTCAGGCGCTCCGTCAATCTGGTCATACGCGCGGAAGTCACCAAAGTATTTGGTGATCGCGGCGGTCAGCGTCGTCTTGCCGTGGTCAACGTGACCAATCGTGCCAATATTGGCATGCGGTTTCGTACGCTCAAACTTTTCCTTGGCCATTGTCGTGGACCCTCAAGCTGGAACATGGATTTGCGGCGCTTGCATCAGCCGACGGTCCGACTGCTGAACGATGCGCCAGGGCGATTGCGCGGGGCATAGCGCCCGATCCACGCTCTGGCAAGAAAGAAAGCATCTTCATCGCAGGCTTCTGCAGATAAAGCGTCGTGAAAGCCCTCCCTTCCCTGTCCTTCATGCGAAGGAAAAGGAACAAAAGGGCCTGCCCCCCGTTGCTCATGGACGCTGGCGTCCGCCAGCATCCGAAGCAGAACTGGAGAAGACGATGCGTATTCTCATTGCAGGGGCCACAGGGCTTACCGGCCGCGCCCTCACCCGCAAGATACAGCAGTCAGGGCGTACGCCTGTGGCGCTGGTGCGGGAAAGCTCGGACCTTTCAGTGTTGCCGGACGGCGTCGAGACTCGCACGGCGGACCTGACCGCTTTGCCCGACGACGTGGCTGAAGGCGTGGATGCGGTGATCTTCGCCGCCGGCTCAGGCGGGGATACGCCTGAATCCCTGACCGACGCCATCGACCGTAACGGCGCAATCTCGCTGATCGAGAACGCCAAGAAAGCCGGCGTTCAACGCTTCGTGATGCTGAGCTCGGTGGGCGCTGACGCTCCCGAAAAGGGGCCAGAGGGACTGCAACACTATCTCAAGGCCAAGCATGACGCCGATGCACATCTGAAGACCGCCGGCGTGGACTTCACAATCGTCCGCCCGGTCTCGCTGACCGACGAAGACGGGTCAGGCCGGATCGAGGTCTCTACGGACCATGTGAGCGGGGAGACCATTTCACGTGAAGACGTGGCGGAAGTGCTCGAGCGCTGCGTCAGCGTGCCTGAGGCCTCCGGCGCCGTGTTCGAGCTGTCCAGAGGCGATGAAAGCATTAGCGACGCGATGGGCCATATCAACCGCGCCGCCTGACATCATTCGTCCGGGTCCGATCGCGCCTGATCGCGTTCGACCCGGACGTCCTTGGGCGTCGGCGGCGACCAGCGCCGGTCATTCATGGCGCCCAACACGCGCCCGCCGCCGCTCAGCTCGTTTTGTTGACGCTCGCGCGCTTCCCTGGCTCTGGCGACAAAGGGCGGATTCTTGTGATTGGGAATCTCGGGGTCATACACTTCGGCCATCTCGCGCAGGATCTTGCGGTCCTCATGCACATAGGCCCGGCACATCTGTTCGGCGTCAAACGGGTGCGCGCCCAGAGCCTCAAAAGCGCTGCGCCCGATTCGGACGCTTGAATCAAAGGTTTCCCGGATCATATCCCGGCACCCCACAGCATATAGATCATAGACATGCTCACGTGAGACCGCCCGGGCGATCACATGGACATGGGGGTGATGCCGACGCACATGGCGAACCAGCTCTGTGATCTGATCGCGATTGTCGATGGCGACCACCAACAACTCGGCTTGCTCAATTCCGGCGGCGTGCAGCAGGTCAGGCCGGGTCGCATCACCGAAGAACACCTTGATCCCGAACGCGCGCAGCATTTCAAGCTGGCTGGAGGAATAATCCAGAACCGTCGTGTCATGGCCGTAGGCGCGCAGCATGCGGTTGACGATGCCGCCCACGCGGCCATGTCCGGCGACGATGATCTTGGCCTTGGAGTCAATCTCGTCCGCATCCTGGGGCGTCCGCGCTCTCGCCATCATCGCGCTGATCTTGTCATTGAGCAGGAACAGGCCCGGAGTGATCAGCATGGACAGCGCCACAACCAGCAAAAGCTGACTGGCGACCGCCGGCGGCAAGATCGCTTCGGACACGGTCAGGGTCAAAAGCACGAAACCGAACTCACCCGCTTGCGCCAGACCCAGCGTGAACAGCCAACGATCCGCCCCGCCAATCCGGAAAGCCAGGCTGAGCCCCCACAAGATCACCGCCTTGATCACGATTAGGCCAAGCGTCAGGCCCAGCGTCACCCAGAGCTGGTCCGCCAGCAGGGTGAAATCCACCGCCGCCCCGACCGTGATGAAGAACAGGCCCAGCAAGAGCCCGCGGAACGGATCAATATGGCTTTCAAGCTCGTGCCGGTATTCGGAGTTGGCCAGAACCACGCCCGCCAGGAACGCGCCCAGCGCCGGCGACAATCCCGCCAGCGTCATCAGCAGCGCGATCCCCACCACCAGCATCAACGCCGCCGCGGTGAACAACTCGCGCAGACGCGCCATGGCGATGAACCGGAACAATGGACGAGTGAGATAGCTGCCAATCCCCACGACCAGCGCTATGGCGGCGAGGCTGATCAGTCCGCGGGCCCAGCCCGGCAAGCCGGCAAAGGGCGCCAGCTCCGCGCTTTCGCCGCCATGGTCTGAGACAGCCCCGGCTGCATGCCCGGCGGTCTCCGCCAGAATGTCGGGCGAAGAGAGCAGCGGAAACAGCGCCAACATGAAGATGACGGCGATGTCTTGAAACAACAGCACGGAGAAGCTGCTGCGACCGCCGTCAGAATTCATCAGCCCGCGCTCGTTCAGGGTCTGAATGACGATGGCGGTGGAGGACAGCGCAAGGATGAAGCCGATCGCCACGCCCTGTCGCCAGGGCATGTCCAGCATCATGCAGACGGCGACGACCACGACAGCTGTCAGCCCGACCTGCAAACCACCCAGCCCAACCAGCCGGGTGCGCATGTCCCACAAGCGTCGCGGTTCAAGCTCCAGCCCGACGATGAACAGCATCATCACCACGCCAAATTCGGCGAAATGCTGGATGGCGATCACGTCCACATGCAACAGGCCAAGGATCGGGCTCAGAACAATCCCGGCCAACAAATAGCCCAGCACCGAGCCCAGCCCCAGGCGAGACGCCAGAGGCACGGCGATGACGCCCGCGGTCAGAAACAAGGTCGCCATAAGCAAAAAATCGCCCATCAGGCCGTCTCCTCATCTCTCAGCAGGGCCTTGAGGTCTTCAGCCTGGATCACGTCATAGGCGCCAGCCTGCTCGCAATCATAGCGCTCCTCACGAAGCCCCATGATCAGTCGCTTATAGCCTTTCACGTGATCGGGCAGACGCTCGTCCTCGGACGCGACCAGCGATTCATACAAGACATAGGGAGGCAGGCCGCGCATCTGACAGAGCCTTGCAGTCTGCTCCAGCGGCGTCAGGAAAGTGCGCAAGGGATAATGCTGGAAGCCCTCCGGGCTATACGCCTGCTCTGGAGACGACGCGGTGACGGCGCACATGAAGATCTTGTCCTTCAGCGCCTCCCCGCCTGCGCCATAAGCGAATCCATGCTCCAGAACCAGATCCATCCACTCCTTCAGAAGCGAGGGCGTGGAGTACCAGAACAGCGGAAACTGGAAGATGATGACATCATGCTCGATGAGCCGGGCCTGCTCGTCTTCGATCTCGATATCGTGACGGGGATACAGCTCATAAAGATCGATGAAAGTGACGCCCGCCAGATGATCAACGGCTTCCGCCATGCTCAGGTTGGCGCGCGAATAGCGCCGACCGGGGTGAGCGAAGTAAACCAGTACGCGCGCCATGCTTCCTCCACCCTGTCACCACGCCCCGCCTCGGGAGCAAGCCAGGCTCGAAGTGTGACGTGGTTCGCCCTCGCCGCGCAATCGCCCTGTCGGGCCTGCCCATGTTCGTTTTCAGGATAAGAAGGGAAATGGAGCGGGTAGCCGGGATCGAACCGGCATCCTCAGCTTGGAAGGCTGCTGCACTACCATTGTGCTATACCCGCGCCGGACGAACTAGATAGCGTGTCCCTCACCCCATTGTCGAGACGGGAGAAGCGGTCCGAATGCAGATGGGGGTGGTTCAGTCCCGCGCTTCGGATATCTCCCGCAAGCGCCGCCATATCTCTTCAAACAGGGATGAGCGGCTGGCGGCTGATCGAATCGCCATGATTGACATTTGCGCGCGCCAAGGCCCCGGCACGGCCGCCAAGCGCCCTGCGTCCACCAGGGGCGCGGCGATGCTGCCCGGCAACCAGGCGACGCCCATATTCTGACATGCGGCGCTCGCCAGGCTCTCCGCCAGGGTCGCGCGGTAGACAGGCTGCAGACGGTTTTCGAAAGGTGCGCCCGACGTCATGCGCTCGGCGATCCTGGAAAGAAACGCTGTGGCCCCGTATTCCAGATAAGCGATAGGCGGTCCTTCAGGGTCTCCCAGATCCACCGGAGCGGCGTCCACGGCCTGATAGGGGGCGAAACTTTCCTGACCCAGATTGAGCTGGGGAACCCCCTCAAGCGTGATCCCCAGTGGCACTTGCGGATAACTGAAACAGATGAACAGGTCCGTCTGGTGGTTGGTGAGGTCGTCCAGATACTGGTTGATGGTTCGGGTCTCGGCCACGATCGTCGCCTGAAAAGATCCAGTCTGACTTTGGATTCGAGCAACGAGTTCAGGCACATATTGAAGCGCGAGCGTGTGAAGACAGGCGATATTGACGCTATCTTGATGCGTTTTCGCCTGCTCGCGTATTTCCGCACGGGCCAGCGCAGCGCGACCTACGATATCGCGCGCACGCGCGCTGAACATCTTCCCGGCTGGCGTGAGCGCTATAGGGTGCGTGCTGCGATCCAGCAACGCTTCGCCCGCCCAGCGCTCAAGGGACTGAATTCTTCGAGTCAACGCAGACTGGGACACGTTCCGCGCCTCAGCCGCCCGCGCAAAGTGTCCCTTTTCCGCCACACTCAACAAATCCTCAAGCCAGATGAGGTCCATTAAACCCGAGCCTTTTCAGCCTATTGCGTTTTACGCAATGCATTATGAGGGATACGCATTTGATGTTGAACCCTTATTTCTCTGAGCCTGCTGATTGAACTCCAGTTCGAGACCCATAATCCGGGGTGGTCCCGAACATGGCGCCCAAACGCAACACAGCATCATCGGGGAAACAATGAGTCATAAAAAACAATTGCTTAATGCCAGCTGCTTAATCGCGCTCTATGCAATCACCGCGCCCATGGCTGTTGCACAAAATGCAACAAACGAGAGTCAAAATGCTGCGGCGCCCGCAGAGGATGTAATTACGGTTACAGGATCTCGCATTCAACGCGCCAGCAACGCAGAGTCCGCGGTCCCGCTTCAGGTCTTTAGTGCGGAAGATCTGCAGGAATCGGGCACCACCGATCTGGCTGAAGCTCTGGTTGAACTGCCGGGCGTCTCACCCAGCATTTCCCCGAAAAACTCTAACAACCTCATCCAGACCAGCGGCCTGTCGACGATCAGCCTGCGCCGGCTGGGCGATGACCGCACCCTGGTTCTGATCAACGGCATGCGCGCCGTATCCAACTCGGGCAATTCAGATCGCGTCAGCCTGAGCACCCTGCCCGTCGGTTTTGTCGAACGCACCGAAGTCACTACGGGCGGCGCCTCGGCGATCTATGGTTCTGACGCCATCGCCGGCGTGGCGAACTTCATGCTCGAAGACGATTTCGAAGGCCTGAGCGTGGACGCTCGCTACACCACGCCTGAAGCCAGCGGCGGCGACGAGTATCGCGCCAACGTGCTCTGGGGCTCCCGCTTTCAGGACGACCGCGGCTATGTGCTGTTCGGCGTCAGCTATCGCGATCTGGAGATGATCCGCGCCGACGACACGCGTCCGGAATCCATCGCGGCGATCAGCTTTGACGATCCTTCAACATCCTCCAATGACGCGTTCGCAGACCAGCTGAACGCACCGGGTTGTTCGACCGTCTTTACTGAGCGCCACTGCTTTCTCGGCAGCAATTCCAGTTATACGCCCGGCGGCGTTTTCGAAGGCGGCGACGCCTGGTTCGTCGACGGTCAGTGGTTCAATGACAAGTCCTTGCAGCCGAGTGATCGCTCAGGCTCGTCGGACTTCTTCTCGGATGTGGATGGCTATAACTACCGCCCGGGCCGCACGCTGCTTGGCGCGCGTGAGCTGCTCAATATCGGCCTGACCTCGTCCTATGAGTTCACGCCAACGATGACAGGCTCGGTTACGGCGCTCTATTCCGACATCGAATCGCGCACGGCCGGCGGCTACCAGACCCTCGGCAGCTCAAGCGATTTCGGTGTTCAGGAAGCCTTCTCGGTCGGCAATATGTCGTCCAGCCATCCCTTCATCCCGGCAGAGGTGGAGGAAACGCGATCCGGCTCCGTATCATTCACCCGCCGGCTTGTAGAATTGGGCGAACAAGCCCGCATCAATGAGCGCACCACCCTCCGCCTCATGGCGGACCTGGATGGTCAGCTCAATGATCGTTTCGACTGGACCATGTTCGCCACCTACGGCCACTTCACCCAGGATCAGCAAAATCCCAATGAGGTGAACTATTACAACGCCCAGCAGGCCCTCGACATCGAAAGCGACGGCAATGGCGGCTATCAGTGTTCTGATGCGGCCGCACGGGCCGATGGCTGCGTCCCGCTGAACCTCTTTGGCGAAGGCTCGATCTCAGAAGCAGCTGCGGACTATATCCGCTATAACGGCTTCGCGACCCAGTCTCGCACCCAATACACCGCGGGCGGTTACATCACAGGCGACCTGTTCGACATCTGGGCTGGCTCGGTCAAGACCGCAGCAGGCGTTGAATTCCGCCGCGAAGAGCAAACCACTACCGGCGACCCAGATGGCGACCTGGTCGGCGGTCTCGACGGCGATCCCACGACCGAGGACCGCGAACGCACCTCGCTGTCCACCTTCCCGTCCATGAGCGCCAGCTATAATGTGGTCGAAGGCTATGCCGAGATCGATGTGCCGCTGATCGCGGACCAGCTGAACTTCCAGGCGGCGGCCCGCGTCGCGGACTACGACACGATTGGAACGATCTTCAGCTACAATGCCGGCATCGTCTGGCGTCCGATTGATGATTTCGGTCTGCGGGCGCAGTACTCGCGCTCCCAACGTGCGCCGAACATCACCGAGCTGTTCTCCCCGCCCCGTCCCGATTCTGACAGCCTGTCCGATCCATGCGAAGGCTTGCTGCAGGATGGCTCGGGTCTGGATCAACCTGAAGGCTCAGGCGGCCAAAACGCAGATCTGGCCATCGTGACGGCGAACTGCCTGGCTGACCCTGGCATCCAGGCGTATTTCAGTGACGTGGACAATATCGATCCCGACACTGGATTGTATTACGAATTCGATCCGAGCAGCTCGGTTCAGGGTCCGAACTCGGGCAACCCGAACGTCAAGGAAGAAACCGCTGACACCTTCACGGTGGGCGCTATCTTCCAGCCGCGCTGGATCGATAATTTCACCCTGATCGTGGACTATTACTCTATCGAGATTAATGACGCGATCACATCGATCTCGACCCAGGACACTGTGGACCTTTGCTATTCCGCAGCGGATTATCCGAATAACAAGTTCTGTGACGTGATCACCCGCAGCCCCACCTCCGGTGAAGTGGTCGAGGTGATCAACTACCAAGAAAACCTCAACAGCGAGACGGTTGAGGGCATTGATCTCTCTATCGATTATCGCTTCGAGCTGCCCAAGGTTCCGGGCCGGTTCGATATGGACTTCCGCTTTAGCCACTACATCACCGACGAGGTGGAGTTTGAAGGCATTGCGGGCACCGTACTGACCTCTACTTCGCTGGGCGAAATCAACACGCCTGAGAATGAAGCACGCTTGCGGATGGGCTATAGCAATGGTCCGTTCCGGACGAGCTACACCATCACCTATGCCGAGGGCGGTGTGGACGATCTGCTGAACAACCCCAATCCGGGCGATGACCGGTATTTCAGCGTGGGGGATGAATACTTCCACCGCGTCTACGCCAGCTACACCTTTGGCGATGATGACCAGTATCGTGTCTATGGCGGCGTCAACAACATCTTCGACAATCTGGGCCCGCTCCTGCCGTCAGGTCTTGATAACGGCAGCAGCCTGAACATTGTCGAATCGCTCAACGATCCGACGGGACGCGAGTTCTATGTGGGTCTGCGTGCGTCCTTCTAGGCAGGCGATCGACGCCTGATGCTTCAGGGGCGCGTCGCAAGGCGCGCCCCTTTTTCTTCCAAGCCCAGACACAGAGCTTTCCCAGATGTCCTTGTCCGCCTTTCGCCTTGCCCTGATCCTGTCATGCGCCTGCGTGTCAGCGTCCGCCATGGCGCAGACCACCCCGCCCCCGATGAACGCCATCGACTTCCTGAGCCTGGAAAAGCTCAGCGAGCCTCAGGCGGCGCCGGGCGGGCGCTATTACAGCTTTGAAGTCAGCACGGCGGACTGGGGCAAGAACCGCCGCGACACCGCGCTTCATATCCGCCGCCTCACCGACAATTCAGACATCACCATCACCCTGCCTGAAGGCGAGGACGACCCGGTCGACAACGCCGTGTGGTCGCCGCGCGGCGACGCCTTCGTCACGGAAATGGAGCTGGAGGATGATGATCGGGAACAGCTCTACCTTTACACCGTGGCCACCGGCGAGTTCAGACGCCTGACAGATCATGGCGCCTCGATATCCTCCCCAGTCTGGGCGCCCGACGGGGAAACGATCTATTTTCGCGCTGAAGAGCCTCTGAGCGAAACCGAGTCCTGGCTGCGTCGGAAACGCTGGGTGCTCACCGCCTATGATGTTGACGAGCCCGATCTCGTCTGGTCCGTCAGCCTTGAGACCGGAGAGGTCCAGCCCGTCCTCGCAGCGCCAGACGGCTATGTGCGCGGCCTGTCGATTTCAGCTGACGGACAATCCCTGCTCATCAGCTCCGCGCCCGGGCCGCTGATTGACGACCGCCAGGCGGGCGAGTTGTGGCGGTATGATCTCGCCGAACGCAATTTCAGCCAGCTGACCTGGAACACCCATTCTGAATCAAGCGCCCAGCTTTCTCCCGATGGCGCACGTTTCGCGTATATCGCCACGGTCAACGCCGCAGGCGAGCCGTATTACGAGGACAATCTGTTCGTTCAGCGAGTCGGCGCCCGACAGGCTGAACTCATCCTGCCCGACCTCGCGATGGAGGTGGCGGATTTCGCCTGGGACGCCACGTCGACGGGGGTGTTCATTCTCGGCAATACGGGGCTGCGGACCCAGCTCTATCATTATGACCTGTCCAGCCGGCGGCTGAACGCTCTGACGAGTGGCGACCATGTCATCTCCGATTGGTCTTTTGATCCCGACACCGGTCTTCACAGCTTCATCCGCACCGACGCGTCAACGCCGGGCGAAATGTACCTGGGCACGACGGAAACCGGCTTTCAACCTGTCACCCGTTGGCATGGCGGTCTGGGCGAGCGTTTTGCGCTGCCTGCGCAACAAGCCGTCAGCTGGAGCGCAGAAGACGGACAGCGCATAGAAGGCCTGCTGGTCCGCCCTGTGGGCTATGAAACCGGCGATGTGTTCCCGTTGATCACCATCGTTCATGGCGGCCCGCGCTCGTCCTCCCAGTTCGGCGCCTGGAACACCTCTCGCGCCATTCCGGTGCTGACCGGCCAGGGATATGGCGTGTTGCTGCCCAACCATCGCGGCGGCACAGGCTATGGCGACGCGTTCATGCGCGACATGGTGGGCGGCTATTTCACCCATGCGGACACCGATGTGCTCGCGGGCGTCGACGCCATGGTCGTACGCGGGCTGGCCGACCCGGAGCGCCTGATCATCATGGGGTGGAGCGCCGGAGGACATATGACCAATCGCCTGATCACGGTGACGGACCGCTTCATCGCCGCGTCATCCGGCGCCGGGGCGTCTGACTGGGTGTCCATGTACGGCGAAAGCGACACACGGTTTAACCGCACGCCCTGGTTCAGCGCCGCGCCTTGGCAGGAGGGTGCGGACCCCAGCGTTTACCAGGCGCACTCACCACTCTGGAACGCGTGGAAAGTCACCACGCCGACGCTGTTTTTTGTGGGTGAGAGCGATGAGCGCGTGCCGCCCACCCAGTCGATCATGATGCATCGCGGCGTCCAGGCGGCGGGCGTCGACACCAGGCTCTATGTAGCGCCGGACCAGCCGCACAATTACCGGCGACTGAGCTATCAGCTTTTCAAGATCAATACCGAGCTCAGCTGGTTCGCCGAGCATGCCGATCTGCCTGAGTACCGCCCTGTGCTACCGGAGCAAGCCTCTATGGAGCATGCGGGCGCAGACAATGAGGAAGCGTCAGACGAGGGCGTGGAAGACCGCGCCGCCGCGTCACCCTTCTAGGGCGCGTGTCACGGCGGCACCAACTGACAGTCTTTAGGGGCGCCCTGTGCAAACGGGGCGCCTCAAATATTTCGGGTTCTGTTTCATCACAGGGCTTTGGCTGCTGCCGATACTTGGGTCGCAGGGCCTGCTGATGAACTCACGGGAATAAGTGGTGGAGGGGGCTGGATTCGAACCAGCGTACGCCGAAACGGGCAGATTTACAGTCTGGAAGATACCCTTTGTTTTCAGCGCCCATTCCGAACTTTCCCGTTCCGTTCACGGCATAGAGATACAAGGGCTTAAAACGGCGGTTCGGAATAGTGCTCGGTTTATTTTGCCTTTTTATCTCAGAGCACCTGAGGCTTTCACCAACACTGGATCAACTCGCCACGACGTTGATCTTCAAGGCTATACCTATGCGGAGAATATATTTGACGCCTAACCAGTAATTGAACTGCTCATCTGGGAAGGTTATACCGTGCCCTGGGAAGGACGCCGGCATGACTGGTGCGGGGCGCGATAGACATTGCGAAAGAGTGTCCGCTGAATCGCCAACAGCTCATAGTGAGAGCAACGATCAGTGATAAGAGTCGGCTCTTATTCTCTACGCAGTAGTTGCATTTTTGGTGCCTTGAACAAGGCTGCAATAACTAGCTGGGTTTTATGCGCAAAGTCTTGGTTTTTGGGAATGGACTCGGGCGAGCCCTGTCCAATGATGATTATAGCCTTCCGGCGGCAATTCAGCGGACGTGTAATGACCACGAACTGATTACGCTTGAGCATCTAAACTTGATGCGCGAATTCCTACGCAAAGAGCCTGCCGAGGGGATAGAAGAGGTTGATCTCGATGATCTGCACCGGGCGATATTCGCTTGTGATTTTCTAGCGAGTAGCGCGAGGGGCGACGAAGAAATTCTGACCCAGAACGGTATTGCGCTGCCCGGCATTTTTGGGCGTTTCGTTCATAACGTCGCGACGAAGTTATCTCTTGCTGAACATTCGTTGCCGGATGAGTTTGCAAACTCGCTCGCGGATTTCCTACGGGCATCGAAGTCGCATATCGCGACGTTGAACTATGACCAGCTCCTCTATGACGCTTTAATCAGCCGAGACATCTTTCGTGGATATGCCGGTGAACTCATCGATGGACTGACGAACGCCGGATACCGCCACCAAAACCTCAAAGCCCTCGGTAATAATAATTTCGGGCTATATCTACACCTTCATGGTTCCCCATTGGTGTTTGAGCGCGGCGAAGGAATTTACAAGCACGCGAAGGCTGACCTTCACTACGAAACTGGCGATGAAGCCGTTGGTAGGCACCTTGTTCTCACGAATGTGCAGCACAAGACTTTGGTGATCGAGCAATCGTCACTGCTGGCGTCGTATTGGCGCTGGTTCGCTTGGACACTCCGGCAGCCTGATATCACCGGATTGATATTCTTCGGTTTGAGTGCGCAGGACGAACACCTTATTCGTACCATTCAAAATCATCTGCCGCCAAACAAGCCGATCCGCGTAATCGAGTGGTCCGGTGAAGCCGGAGATCGTGAAGCTCATTGGCGCGAGAAGTTCTCAAAATTCGAGCGGGTGGACGTTGAGCCGCACGACGACATTCTCACTTTCGGAGGGTGGCAAGATTAACATCTAGTTGTGATTATCTATTTCACTTTTAGTTGGTGTGGCGTCGTACATTCCGTCGGCATCGCGATTATGTCGAGCCTAAATCGGCACCGATGATAGATACGAGTATCTCTCGCTCTTCGTCTTTTGGCAGCGTAAATTTAAATTGGTTTGCCGCCTCGTGGATTGAGGTCGGTCCGGACGCGTAATTGGGGTGTTTCTGCGGGGCTGTTTCGAGCTGCTTGCGAACCTGAGAGAAATCTCGGTTCCTGTTAAATACAATAAGTGCGGTTTTGGTGTCTCTCCACGTCAAATAGCCGAGCAATTGGTCGATCGCCTCAAGCAGTTGCTTCTCGCCCTTCCAGAACTTGCATTCAGCGACGAAGAGGTTCGACCCTTCATGTTGGATAAGAATATCTGTTTTCCCTGAGAAGTTGAACGCCTCGCCTTTGGCGCTTTCGAAGTGCGAGTTCAGGGGCACAAGCAGGATATCTCGAAGGGATTCTTCGTCTAACTCTCGCATGCGTCGCGAGCTTTGTTCGATGCTCTCAATCGAACCCGAAAGTAGGCCAATGATGGTCGTGTACTGTGCAGCATCGAGTGTTGGTTCCGGATTGCGGGCCTTTTTCATCGGAGGGAGCTTAGGAGAGATTTTCTGCTTCACTGCCGGAGGGGTGAAGGTCTTCGCATCACCGGGCTTCTCCTTCAGTTTTACGCCTATAGTCGAAAGGCTCGATGCTACTTTCTTCTGCTTCAGGAGGCGCTCTCTGCGATGCTCGATTTGCCCACGAGCAGCGGCGGCGAGTTGACCTGGGAGGCCTTTCCAGAGCGTTTCGTGCCACCCGAGGTATTGGATTAGCGATGCTTTAATGCGCTCGAAACTCTGCGTCACCTGCTCTTCGGATAACTCTCGGGCAGCGACCGAAAAACAAACGGATTGGCCCTTTATCGTCGCGTTTGGTGGGTTCGTGTCCCATGTGTCTGGGCGCATCTTGAATACATCGGCTTCGCCGGAGAATGGGATTTCGAAGTCAATTGCCATTCCCTTTACGGATACCCAACGGTCATCCCAGCGGTCATGAACCTCGATGTTGCGTTCGTGCTCTGTGGCGGTTGCATTCTCGAAGTCGAGTTCCGGCACCTCAACACCGAATTTCTCTACGAAGTAAGCAACTAGTTGCTCGATATCTGTGTTGAGCACACGCTCTTCCGTAAGCGACTCAACTTCCTGCTTCGCCACATCGATCTGATTTCGAAATACCTGAGAGCCGTCGTGTTCTGAGAATAGGTATCTGGTTGAACTGCCTCGCATATTTCCTTCTCCTACTAATTTCATCGTCGCCTACGGTCTGATTCCAGTTTTATCATGGGGCATGCTCAGCCTGAACTCGCGATTAAGTCGAGTGCGGTTGCGCGCTTAGCTGGCGCAGGTGGAGTTGAATTGCGTGGTCCCGAAAAGGAACGTTTCTGGGACGCGATAGCAGCAATTCGCCAGAGGCTAGCAGATGCATGAAATTCAATCTGAATATGCGTCCCGAAATGTCCGCATTTGGGATGACGCCGTCGTCGTAACACCCGCTCAGTTTGAAAGTACGCGGTCACACTATCCTGCTAACTTTCCCTCATGACCACGCCGCAGCACCATATTGCAGGCTTTCGCCTGACCTGCGCCCAGGGCTGCATCAAGCCGCGATGGTTTGATGCCGGCCCGGGTGGCGGGAACGCAGCAACTGTGGAAGCGCAGGCGCGAGCGCGACGTTGCCCGCGATGCCGGGAGCCCGTGACCGTCGAGGCGGTCTATGCGGATGAGAACGGGCGGATCGCAAAAGGTCCCTCGAAGGGTGTTCCGGGCCTGAGACGAAAATCCTAGTCGCGCGCTCACGATTCCCTCTAGACGGGAATCCACATTCGCGTCATGGTTTATTCACAACTGTGAATAAACGGGGGAACACATGTCATCTCTTGCTCTTACAGGCGAAGAACGTCTGATGGCTCGTGAGGCTCAGCCGCGCGCTGCAGCCTTGAGATTATTGATCGAGGCCAACCAAAGCGCAGCAACACGGATTGAAGTCCTTGCAGCTTTTCTGAGGGCAGGAAGAGGTCAACCGAACATGCTCTATGCTCTCGCCATTACAGACGAAATCTATGAGGCATTGACGGGTTTGCGGCTTCCTCAGGATATGGAACAACTCGACCGCGAGCTAATCGAACAATTCAAAATCGAGGCGCGACGGCGCTTGGGTGATTGAGTTGGATACAGCTGAAAAATGCAGGCACAAAAAAAGTCCCGCCCGGTGTGAACCGTGGCGGGGCTTTGATTGCTGCACTCTCGAAGCGCTTTCTCTATGGTCGGCCGCGGAAATGCTGAACTGACGAGGTGAGACCCCATGAGCCTGCGAAAAACAGATCGCGAAAAGTATGAGCGTCTTCGACGAGCTGAAGATGCTTTGGGGCTTGAACACCTTGCCACCAAAGCCATGGAGCCTGGTAGGTTTTTCATCAAAAGAGCTCCTGACATTCAAATCGAAGTATATCAGTCGCTCCTTCAGGAATATGTGCTCACCAGAAAGACTGAAATTGCTCGACAAGAACGCATTCATGATCTTTGCATCATCGCCCTGATCACTTGGCTCGGCGCCATGATGGGCGCGGGTTTCACCACATGGCTGACGAGGCCTTTACCGCCCCCAACCCTTAGCGCCGCCCAGTCGCACAGCACGGAAGAGCAGCGAACGCTGGAGGGCGCTGACGCCGGCAGCCTTCATCCCTTCGAGGAAGGTCCGGTCAGCCAGGAACCGGCTGTCGATGCGGTTGATGTAGAGCCAATCGTGGATGACCGCGGCCCCGGCATAGAGGCCACCGGGGGGAGCGAACCGCCAGCAAGCGCGGGGGACGCTGGCAAAATCCGTCTCAAAGCCCCTGGGCGCCGTCCGAGCGTAGACGATCCCCTCGACCTCGCACCGGAGCGTCAAAGGCTCCAGCAATAGCCAAACGGGCCGCCCCTGTTTGAGACGGCCCGTCAGCTCGACACGGAGTGGGTTCAGAAAAGCGGGCAGCGTCATTCCAACGCCGCCCGGATCTGATCGCGGAAGGCGGTGATCACCTCGTCGCGCGATCGCTCGCCCGCAATGACTTCACGGACCAGCCGCGCGCACCCCGCCTCGATGGCTTGACGCCCCCTCACCGCCGCCTGGGCCTCGCGCGCGGCGCCGATCCGAGGGATGCCGGCAGCCACATCTCCGAGGAATCGCAGCACACCGGAGCCCATCACGTCTTCAATCGTCATTTGAACGTCGAGGGCGTCAGCTTCATAGAAGACCGCCTCGCCGGCCACGATCCGGTCCAGCGCATCGGCCGCAGAGGACAGACGCGAGTTCAGAGCCGTACGATCCACATCCGAAAGCTGGATGTATTTGGCGGCCTGGGCGGTCTTCGCAAGCTCACACGCTGCCGCCACCGCGGCGCCGTCCGAGGTGAGCGCGCCCGCCTCATCGCGGGGCGCGTTGATGTCGTGAGCCGTCCGCTCGATCAGATCCACACGATCAAGACTAGCGCAGGCCGTCAGGGTGAGCGCGCACAGAAGCGCGCCCGCTGCTTTGAGCAGGTTCATAGTCGTCTCCATTTCAGGGATTGGTGGCCTCAGGCCAGGCGGGCCGCAGCCCAGAGAATCGCAAGGAGGCGGCGCGTCCAGCCCTTGCGGAAGGTCGGCCAGATCGAAAGGCCGGTGTAGTGCCACATGCGCCGGGCACTCAGTTCGATCACCGCGCGCGCCGTATCAACGGCGTTCGCCTTGGCGACCGTATTCGGGCCGATCACGCCGTCAGCGACCGCACCGACGCTCTCCTGAAGCCAACGCTTCGCCCGCGCCGGGCCTTGGTTCACCGCGCAGTCGAAAGCGACGAGTGCGAGAGGTGGGGGAAGATCATCGCCCCGGACCAGGTTCCAGTATTTGGCCCGGTAGATGCGCGAGGCCTCATCGACCGTGAGAGATTGCACCTCGTCTTTGGTGACGGGGCAGCCTCGCCATGCGGCCAGGGTTTTCCGAGTGATGCCCATGTTCGTGGCCCCGCCCGGATCAACCGGGTGATCGACATAGCCGCCCTCGTGCTTGAGGACGTGCTGAAGGCAGGTTTCAAAGGCGCTCATGGTCGCTCTCTCCGTTCTTCTCGAAGGGATCGGATCTCAGCCTCTGCCGCATCCAGACGCCGCTCCAGCTGGCCGAGGCGGTTGTCCCTCAACGCCAGCTCCGCATGCGCCCGATCAGCGCTGTAGCGGTTCCTGTTGTCAGACGAGATCACTTGCTGAAGCGATGTGACCTGCGTCTCCAGACGGACGATGGTTTGCCCCTGCTGGCTCACGGCCTGACCGATCCAAAGCACAAGTGCGACGACAACGGCTGACAGCGCCGTCTGTGCGTGGCGCTCAAGAGCAGACGGACGCGCCTGCATAGGTTCGGCAGTCTCTTCCGACACCGCTCCCTCCTCATGAAAAAGCCCGGCACAGGGCCGGGCGGGTTGATCAGTTTGTTCTCGTGATGTTCACTCCCCGCCCCTTATCGAAGGAGACGGGAAATGGGCTGGAAGTCCGAGCGTCAGCTGCTCGATCTCGACCCCGGTCTGAGGATCGAGTTCAACTGCGAGCCGGGCGGATGCGGAAGCGCCGCCAAGCCGACAGTCGAAGAGGTGATCCGCAAGTTCGCGGCGCGCGGCGTCGAGGAGCCTCAGCAGCTCTATCTCGATGAAGTCGAGGCGCGCCTGACCTGCCGGAACTGTAGACGGCGCATGGTCATCCTCAATGTTGACGAGGATCAGGCAGAGGCGTTCCAGGGCGGGATGCCCTAAAAAGATGCAAGCTCAAGGTTGATTTCCACGTCGCCGCTTCCCTTATCGCATGACGCCTTAACCATGAAAGGAACGCAGAATGGCGGGCTGGAAAATTCGCTCAGTTACTCCAAACATCACGAAGCAAACCGTGTTCGTAAGCATTACGCCTACTCAGAACGTGCATCCGGGAATCGTGTTGCAGGATATCCCATATGATGGCTCAGGTGAGTTCACCACCAAGGAACTTGAGAGCCGAGCTTTGTCAGCTTGCCATGCAGCTCTTGAAGCTGCCCTAGAAGCTATTGAGGAACAACAGGCTATCCTCGAGCGCTAAAACTCAGCTGGGATCAGGCGAGCCTGGTCCCGGCAAGCACTTCGGCTTTACGCTCAGGGGCGAGCAGCCCCCACGCGATGTAGAAGTCGAGGGCCGCACTGACGGCTGGATCCTCAAGGTCGATATACGCGGCCTGATCAAAGTCAGCCCGCATGGTCAGGTAGAGCCGAGCCGAGAGCCAAGCATTCAGCTCTTCCGTCTCTGTCGGCGTCGGCGCCAGTGGATCGACCGGCTCTGGCGTCTCCCCCTTCACCGTATCCTGTGCCTTCTGGCGGAAAACCTCTTCGGCCTGCCGCTCTTCGAAGGTGAAGAGGAGACGGAACTGGCCCTGGTCAATGCCGGGCGTTTCGAGTGCGGCGATCCGGGTTTCCAGAGCCGTAATTTTATCTTCGAGGGTGCTCATGGTCGCTCCTAGACGTAAAAGCCGAACAGGCGGAAATCGGAAACGAGCGGGCTGGAGCCGCTGGTCGAGATATTGTTGATACGCCATCGCGTGCTTGAATAAGGTGCCGGACAATAAACCGTTTCGTTGCCTGACCCGGAAACCGGCATGTCCACCACATCAACCCACACACCGCCAACAAAAGCCTGAAACCGACCTGTCTCTGGCTTGTTCGAAGCGAACGTCCCTCGGTTCCATTGAGCCGTATGGATTACGCATTCGTCATCGAACTCATATTCAAGCCATGCCGGTTGAGTATCCGGTATCCACCAATCCGCCGTTGAGGCATTTACTGCATATGACGGCCCTGCTGCACCTGATTGACTGGAAGAGGCCATGATCTCACCGACCCCGCTTGTATCCGCGCCAGTGCTGTGGTTTGGGATCGTTGCCGCCGTGAGTTCCGTTGACGCCGTGAAGGTTCCGCGCGCGGTCGCATCAGCCATAATGGAACCGAACAGAAGTGGGGCCTCGAACACGGCGCGGAGGTTCGCTTCTGACCCGGCTATCAGGGCCATAGCTGCGCTCGACCCAACAACCTCAGCCCTGAAAAAAGGGTCAGTGCTCAGTGACACTAAGGCGTTTTCATCGCTGAGAACTGCCTGAAAGTCCGCACCTGACGCGACTAGCTCGTCCACGGTTCCGCTAGAGACTGTGAGCCCAAAGAGACGATCCAGAGACCCGGCCAAGGCCGCTGCCTGATTGATAAGCTTCCAGCCATACTGGATGGAATTCGCATTGATCGCCTGAACGATAGCAAGCTCGCCAATCGTTACATCAGCCGCGCCACCGCCCGGATATTGAGATTGAAACCCCATGTGAGCCTCCTATTGCGTCGCGTCGAAGTGGGCGAAGGCCCAGACGTTCATGATCTGGTCGGCCTTCACCCAGACAGTGACGCCCGCCTCGCAGGCGATCCGGTCAATCGGCTGGATGGCGTCCTTGTCGATCTCGACGGGGCGCATGACGCCGGCAACGTCATCGGAGGCTGGCTCAGCGTCACCGTGAACGAGAGCGATCAGCGCCGTCGCCTTCGATGATCCTCGGTTCTGAAGCTGGATCGAGGCGGTGTATTCGTCATTCGCCGTCAGGCTCCGGACGCCCTGCCCCATGACCTTCAACCAGCTTCCAGCCGATGTCAGGGCGATGTTTGTTTTCAAAGAACCGGCCATTGGTCGTCTCCATTTGCAAAGAGGAAGGCGCGGGCCGCGGGCTTCAGCGCGGCGGCGCGGGATGCGGCGAGCGCCGCTGATTGTGTCGCTGAAAGCTCTGAGGCCTCGGCGGAGGTGCGCGCGTCCTCGACAGCTTGAGCATCCGTCTCAGCTTGCGTCCGGGCTTCGCTGATCGCTGACGTGTCGGCCTGAGCCTGTGCGACCGCATCGAGCGCAAAGGTGATCACCGCCGAGTAATCCTGCGAGACGACGCTGAACTGCTCGATGATCGCGGTCTGTGTGAGCAGGTCAAAACCTGTCGTGTCCCACGCCTGAAGGCGCGAGACCGCATCCGTTGGATAGGTCATGAGAGCCCCTTAGAGCAGGGTGAAATCGAAGGGCGGGACAGCAGCGCGCGCAGAGCTTGCGGCGGAGGCGACTGCGGTGGCGTGGGCGGATGCCGGCGCGACCAGGGCCGTTATCGCGTCAGCGTCATTTTCTACGGCGCTAACATCGAGAGTGGGCAAGGTCTGTATAGAGGCTGTTGCGCCAGCCATCGCTCTAACCGTGCGCCCAACGAGCGAGACCCCACCCTCTTCGACGAGATACCCGCCAGCGGCGAGGCCACCGGGGTTCGAGGAGACGTCGAAGGGGTAGAGGTTCACGCTAGAGAGCAAGCCCTCATCATCGCCTATTCCCGCACGATAGAGGGCGAGTGCATCAGCCTGGCCTAGCTCGACTTCATGCCAGTACAGATAGTCTTGGGCCCGGCCAATGAAACCGCCGTTTGCCACGCTATCATCTGGGTTGCGTGCATCACTGTTTCCACCAACGACCCAATCTCCGCCATGTCCAGAAAGTTGCTCACCTACACCGCAGGAGCTTGACGCAGCAAGTCTTCCGTTGAGGTAGAGCGTCTGAATGTCATTTGACGTATTGCAAGTCATAAGGAGGTGGCAGAGCTGACCTTCAGATATCCCGAACCCGGAAGATGAAGCGACACTTGTTACGGCGCCCCCTTCGGCCATAACGATCTTGACCTCACCACCTTCAACGAAGGCCGCCCAAGAGTTCGTGCCGCCGCCCTCTTCCCATAGACACTGCAAGGCGTTCATTTGGTCGATGATGAACCACAGCGACACAGAGCGCCGAATGAAAGAGTAGACTTCATCTTCAGGCTTATCTGGAGCAGCGCCGTCGTTCACATACCAACTATTGCCAAGCCTAACCCCCGCACCCGCAGTAGCCAGGGCTATTGATTGTGAGGTCATCGTCGGGATTATTGATGACGCGAAGGAAATCTGATCGCCAGCTTCAGTATAAGTCGGTAGCGAATGAATTTCCTCAGCGATATCGCCATCAAACAAACAGCGGAAGCGCGGCGCTAGATTTCGAACAATAGTATTATATCGGCTCATCAAAGCACCTGTTTGAAGCGGATCGGAACGCGGTCATGATCAGGCATGGCGCGCTGGCTCGGGGTCAGCTCAGCGAGCCGCGCCGCCCATTGGGTCAGAGGCTTGAAAAGCGCCTCAGAGGGCTCTTGGACGAAGATGAAGACCCCATCTAAATCCAGCTCTCGATGCATGCGATCGACAAGACTTCGGCGCTCTGTCCGGGGCATGATCAACTCGCCCTGAAAGATGCGAGGCTTGTTCCGCCGCTCATAGGTGTCGACGCCGCCCGCGCTCGTCTGGCGCTTCGAACGGGCCTCGAAGCCCTCCGTCGCGCCATACTGAGGATTGACCGTCAGCTCGTTAGCGGTCGCGAAGGCGACGAAACCAAGATCCACGAACCCGTCAGGGTTGGCGGTGTCGTCGATGCTGACCCGAACCTTTGAGGCGAGCCGGTTCTGATCGAAGAGTTGAACGAACGTCCCGATCTCCTGCTCTAGCTCGCGAGCGTCAGGTCGAAGGCTCATAAATGATGGGTCCCCCCACGCGAGGGAAAACGCGCCATAGACCTCCGGCCAGGCGTCTTTCCAACCGCTATCGGCCAGCACCCCGTCAGCCGAGTTCAAAAGCTCGACGCGAACCTGAGCCTGAAGGCTGAGATTGTGGTCGCAGAGCGCCACGCAGCCGGTCGGAAGCGTGCTGTCGAAGGTGGCGACGAATTGCGTGTCCGCGGTCGCCAACCCCGCCGAACGGGCCGGATCGGAGAGGACCGGGCTCAGCGCTCGATCCAGAGGACGGGCCGTTGACCAGTCACCCCCGCTGAGCGTGGCGTTATGGAGCGGAAAGCCGATGGTGACGTTCTTCTGGGTCATTCTCGAACTCCGAGCGTGATGGTTCCGGCCGTCAGGTCGTGGGCGATCTCGCGCACCACCGTGCTGATCACTGCGCCGGACCAGCGACTTTCATGAATATCGACCCGCGCGCCGAGATCGAGCGCTTCAAACGCCGCCTCATCAGCAGGGATGATCACGCTATGAAACCAAGCGCCTTGTGCGGCTCGAAGCTCTTCCGCCACAGTTTCAGCTTGCGTTTTGTCGTTCAGGATCGTGTCGAGACGCATCGAGGACGCAAGAAGGTGCTTTGATGCGACGCCCGCGCCCTCGACGACTGAGCGCGCAAAATCACGGCTGATCCGCTCTGCCCGCGCAGGGGCCGTGTCCCAGAGAGCGCCTAGATCAGAGAAGACTGCATGAGACTTCGCATAGCCGACGCTGATCTCTTTCGCGGGTTTTCCGAGGCGAACCCGGTCAAGCTCCGTCGCCCGGCGAGCGCCGCCCCCTGGCGACCGCACCTGCGGCCCGTAGACGCCGATGACACCAGCGCCGACTTCTGGCGTCAGGCGTGCGGCGGAGAGCTTTCCGAGCCGGTCGAAGAAGATCACGGCGCCGAGGCTCCGTGCGACCTCTGAAACAGCATCAAGGATGGTTGCTTCACCTGGCCACCAGCCGCCTATGGGCCAATCACGTTCAAGCGCTTCAAGATCAGTTCGCCTTGTAGGAAGTTCATAGTCTGTATAGCCGATCTGATCGTCTATAGAGGCCGATTGGCCGAACGTTTTGATCAAAGGCGATGCTGTAAGTCCTGGCTCACCCTGCAAGCCTCGAACATTGATCTGAAAGGCGCCCTGTTCGACAGGCCCGGTAAAGGTCAATCGAACAGAGTTGAAAGACGCGATGGAGGTTCCGGCACTTACCAAAGCCTGCCATGTCTCTGTGAGTGTGACGGTTACGACTGGCGTTGCTCCGGGGTTTCCATTCCAATTTGCGAAGAATTGTAGAACCTTGCCTACGTCTTCAGACCGCGCTGCTTTGACCTCACATTGGAACGCGTAATCACTCTGAGCGTCGAAACCGGAAAGCATGGCTCTGAAAACGCCACTGTTCGAGTTCAGCTGTATGGTTTTACTGTCGATTACTGACGCGCCTCCGCCATATGTCCCGATGGTCGATGAGGCGCTCGTCATCGAGAGATCGTCACTGTAGTCAATCAGGTTCTGACGGATGATCGGCGTCATCGTTTGAGCGCGTTGTGCAATCTGCCGGAGCTGTGATGATCCGGCACTGGTGGCGGTCGCCACGTCAGCCGCCATCTTGTCGTGATCCTGAGGACGAGAGCCGAGGCGGACGAAGGTGCCGGAAGCGGTCGAGAGAACCCGGTACTGCCCACTGGCCGGCGCCGTGGATTTCATCGCCGCCATGTCGGCATAATCTGAGCCCGCCGTCAGGGCCACGCCGAGATCGAACACGCCGCTGACCGTCGCCGCCCCATCATGAACCGCGGCGATCAGCAGAACCCGGTCAAGCCAGAACAGGGGAACCGAGACAGCCGCCCCGGCGATCACCGGCATGCGTTCGCCGTCCGCCTCCGGCCACTCCGCCGCATCGACGGTCGAGCCGATTGGCGTGTTCAGCTCTTCGAGCCGGTCCCTGAGCGTGATCGTGACCTTCAAGCGCTGAACCTGAAGCTCGGTGACGGTGCCTCGATAAACGGGCTCGCATTCCGTCATCGCCCGCGCGCCTGCTGGCGCGAAGAGGATGCGGAGAGCCCGCCCGTCGAAGCCCTTCTCACCGAGGGCGTCGAGCGCGCCATCAGAGTTATCGAGTATGATCGCCCCGAAATCCTGCCCCGCCGCTCCCGAGGAAGACCCGGCCCCATCCGTCTGACGACGAACGGTAAGCCGGGCCTCAGAGCTGACGCGCCCGTCATACTGGCCCCGATACAGCGCCGCAGCCGGATCCGTGGGGGCGAACCCCCGTCCGGTTGCGAAGCCGTATGTCACCCCATCGTGCGCTTCCAGCTCGATGAGATATTGGGGCTCAGTATGAAAGCGGGTCATGCGCTGATCCTCGATAGGTTCGATTGCAGGAATTGAGGCTGGGTGACGCCAAGCTCTGCGAGCTGATCAAGCTGCGCAGCACTGAGCCGGTTCCCCGTCTCGGTGCTGCTCACCAAATCCTCACGCAGACGCCGGACCTCTTCGACGAGTTCGCGATCGTTTCCACCTGTCCCTGGCCCCGTGGTTATGACCGGTGTCGTAGATGGAAGCGGCCTGACCAGATCCGCGATCCGGGCATCCAGGCCGCGTATTATGTCGCCCACCTGATCGTCAAAGCTGGAGATGACCTCCTCTGCCTCACGACCGACGCGGGTGACCCCTTCAGAGATCGCAGCGTCGATACGATCAGCGGCATTGCCGAGCGCGCCAACGATCTCCCCGACCTCGTCATCAAATCCACTTCGGAAGTCGTCCATGCTGCCGAGAATGGCTTCAAAGCGGCTGGACAACCCTTCACCCTCAAGCAGCTGCTCGAGCGCGTCAGTGGCGGCCTCAGCGAGCCTTTCGGCCTCTTCAAGAGCCGCCCGCCGTTCCTCTTCGAGGTTGAGCTGTTCAAGCGCCGCCTCGAAGGCGTTGCGTGCGAACTCGCCGGCGTCAGCGAACCCACCACTGGCGAGCACGTCCAGGGCCGCCGAATTGGACGACAGGAACTCCTGAAGTGTCTGTCCCTGAGCGGCAGCGGCGCGGGCCGCATCCTCCAATGATGACCGGACGTTCTCGAACCCGTCATCATTGACACCGAGAAGGTCTCGCAGCTCGTCCAGCTGACGCTCAACCGCTGACGCGGTGCGCGCCTCATAAGCTCCGAGGGATTGGCCCCGCGTTTCAGCGGAAGCCTGGACGCCCTCAAGGTCAGAGCGGATCTGGTCGAATAGATCAGACCCGGCCACTCCCGACCGGTTCACCTGTGCGTTCAGCTCCAGGAGCCGTTGTGCCTCCGACGCCAGGCGCGCCGCCGCTTCGGCGTCACCGCCGCGCGCCGCCGCCAATGTGTCGTCATATGAGGCCTGAGCCTCATCGAACTGCTCCATCACTGACAGGGGCGAGACCGACGAGAACGACAAGCCGCTGAGCATGCGATCCAGCTCGGCCGCGGCGCTCTTGAAAAGACGCGCCTCGGTGTTGAGCTGGGCGATGCGCTGGCGGTCGGCGTCCTCCTGAAGAGACGCGATATCGCGGAGCCGGGATGCCTCCGCGCTGTAAACCGCATCAATCAGGTTGGCGTTGGCCTCCAGGAGTTCGGCCTGAAGGCGTTCGGCTTCACGATCTGCGGCGATCTGGTCCCGCAGACTTCCGAGGATGGCGACCGCCGCTTGTTGGTCGGCCGTCGCCTCCTGGACTTCCGCCATCCATGCGCGAACAGCATCCGCTGCAGGCGCCAGCTCTTCAGGGAGCTGGTCCAGTGCAGCGGCCAGATCATCGAAGTCTTCAGGCGTGGCGGCTTCGACAGCCTTTTGCAGCTGCACGAGGCCGCGCCTGTAGACCATCAGTGGCTCAACATCGAGGCTATCGGATAGCTCAAGCCCCTCGGTGAACTGGCTGATGATCTCGTTGATCTGCGTCTCGATCGGGCTCGCGGTCAAGGCGCGGATCTGGTCTTCAATTCCGCCTGTGAAGCTGTCGCGAAGCGCCTGCAATTCAGCAGCGCGCCCCTCTTCGACCTGATCGAGCGTGATGCCGAACTCGGTCGCTACTTCCGCCAGTTCGTCGAACTTGGCGTTGAGCGCTTCAATCGCCGCCTCGGCACTGTTCAGGCTCTCGGTCTCCCGCAAGCCCAGCAGGCCCTCGACAAAGCTCTGGATGGCCGCGTCTGAACGCTCAGACGACAGGCCCAGCTCTTCCGCCCGGTCCCGGAACTCGCGCAGCGGGCCCAGGGTGGAGTCGATCTGGGCTTTGACATTCGCCCGGATGCTATCCCCGAACGCTTCCGTCGATCCTTCAAGGCTCAACAGCGTGGCCTCGAAGTCCTTCATGAAGTTCAGGTCGGCAACCGAG
Source organism: Oceanicaulis sp. (assembly GCF_051859625.1). Taxonomy (GTDB): domain Bacteria; phylum Pseudomonadota; class Alphaproteobacteria; order Caulobacterales; family Maricaulaceae; genus Oceanicaulis. The sequence continues at coordinate 54,223 of NZ_JBHYFH010000001.1, forward strand.
GCGTCAATATCGAAGTCGTTCTGTTCGAAAACGCCCATCGCCCGGTCGAACGGATTGGAGCCGAAGGCCTCAAAGCCGAGCGCCCCGTTCTCGACGGCTTGCGAAATGGCGAAGGCCACTGCGCGTTTCGCCGCCTCTTCAGGGTCATCAATGCCGGTGAATGTGGCGCCGCCTGCGAAGCCGCCGCCAGATCCCGCGAAGAACCCGTCACCCAAGGCGCCAGAGCGCCCGGACGCTACCCCGAAGGTAGTGCCGCCGCCGCTGAAGTCAGATGCCACGCCCAACGCGCCGAGGGCCGCATTGATCGCTTCAATCACCGCTTTCTCGGCGCCACTCAGAGATCCGCCGTCAAGGCTTTCTCCACCCGTTCTGACCGCACGACCATTGCGGATCGCGATGTCAGAGCGGGCGTAGGGATAGTCCTTGTCGGCAAACACACCACTAAGCGCCTGGCCGAGAACAGAACCGATCACAGCCCCCAGAGGACCGCCAGCGGCGCCGAGGAAGCTGAGAGAGCCGCCCAGTGCTTGACCAGCAACAGCCCCGCCCAGGTTGAGCCCGCCATCAAGAAGCGCATTCCCCGAACCCTGGAGGCCCAGAGCGCCGCCGAGTACGGAGCCGATCAGGGCGTAGGGGGAGGCTTGGCCAATAGCTCCACCGATGCCGGCGAAAGACTGCTCACCAAAGCCGAGAAAGCCGCCAAGCCCTTTGCCGAGGACTGTTCCGGTTTCACCGAGGCCGCCACCCAGCCCGAGGAAGCCTTGCCAGGCGTTCCCCACACCGGAGAAGCCACCTGCAAGACCGCCAGGACCGAACCCGGAGCCGCCGAGCTGAGCGACACTGCCAAGCCCGCCACCGCCCATGAAGCCGCTGACTATCGGCTGGATGACAGGTGAGAGAACCAGACGCGCCGCCCATTGGATGAGCATGCGTTCGATCTTCGGGAGCACGTCGTCAAACCCGTTGATCATTCCCTCACCGATCAGACCCGCGATTTGATCGGAGGTCTTCTCCACTTCCCTGGCCAGCTGCTGAAGATCACGCCGCGCCTCCTCCGCTGCGCGCTCACGTTCCTGCTTGGTCTCGCGGAGAATGGCGCTCTCGCGCTCCCGTTCCTCGTTGACAGCTTCGAGCTTGTCCTCAAGGAGGTCGAGGTCTTCCAACTCCTGCAGACGAGCGAGACCCGCTGCTGAGTTCAGATCCAGACCCTCGCGCCGCACCTGATTTTCACGCGCGATCGCGGCGGCAACTGCGTCGTAAGCGGCCACGGAATCATAGGCCGCATCCAGAAGGCGCTCAGTGTCAGCAATCTCCTGAAGGGTCACCTCACTGCGCTCACGGCTGCGCTCGGCAAGCCGCTCTGCTTCAGCCTGACGGCGTTCCGCCTGGCGGGCTTCTTCCAGAGCACGCGCCCGGTCACGGATCGCTTCGGCTTCAGCCTCCGTCAGATCCCGGCCGAGTTCACGCTCAGCTCGTAGAACCGCCAACGCCTCGGCTGAAAGGCCCGTCGCCTCAATCTCCTCATTGAGCGCGTCGACTAGGTCTTGAACAGCTGAAGTGGCGTTAAGGAGGTCATCTGCTTCCTCACCACCGAAACGTGCGGTGTATGCTTCCGCATTCCGGGCAGCTCTAGCGTATTCTTCAGTTGCGATAGCGGCTTGTGATGCAGCGAATGAAACGCTTTCCGCTGTCGCCTCCCAATCGACCAGCTCCTGAGCCATGAAGAAGGTCGCGCCACCAGATGCACGCACCTGGAGTTGGCGGAATGCGTCCTCAACATCGTTCGCCCCCGTGATGACGCCTCCGGCAAAGCCCATGAAGGCGTCTCCCGCAGCCTGAAGTGGACCATCCCACTCAAACACAGGACGACGCCCCGCTTCTTCTCCGATCCTTTCAAGGCGCTCAAGCGGGGTCTCATTGAGCCTGTCATTGAACTCAGAAATCGCTTCAGCCCAGATTTGAAAGTTCTCTCCAATGGTGGAGGTCGCATCCGTCATCTGGTTGACGATTGAAATGCTCTCGGAGATCGCAGACCGCAGGCTGGTGAAGCCACGACCGATTGTCACAGGAAGCCGTTCGGCCTCTTCGCGCAGACGCGGCAGCTCAGCGAGCAGTGCGTTCGCCACCACATCAGAGGTCAGCTCGCCGGCAGCCGCCATTTCGCGCAGCTCGCCCGTAGCCACTCCCAGCTGTCGAGCAAGAGCCTGCGTCAGGCGCGCGCCTTGTTCAGAGACGGCATTGTATTCCTCACCACGCAGGACGCCAGAGGCGAGGCCCTGGCTAAGCTGGATGGTCGCGTTCTCGGCTTCTTGCGCGCTCGCCCCGGAAACGAGGAAGGCAGTCGCCACAGCTTCGGTGACGTCGAGCATTTTCTCGTTTGAGAGATTCAGCGCTTCTTGAGCCGGTGCCAGCCTCGCATAGGTCTCGCCCAGAGCCGTGACCACGGCCCCAAGCTCCACGGAGCGGTCAAACAGCTCCGACATGACCATGACCGTTTCCATGGCCGAGGAGGTGTAGAGGTCAATGCGACCGCGAAGGCGCTCTATATTGTCGGCAGTCTGCAGGACTTCCCGCCCACCGAGCGCGACAATGAAGCCTGTGGCCGCTGCAGCCGCATAGCGCATGCCCGTCGCCAGCAGCTGGCTCTGGCGTTGGGTGCGTTGCTGTTCGTCATTGAAGGCGTCGGCCGCACGTTCAGCCTCGTACATCTCCAGCGTCAGGCGCTCAACTTCTCGGCGCTGCTCAGCCGTCGCGCGCTCGGAAAGCCCCATCTGGGCGTCGATCACACGCCAGCGGCGCTCATAGCGCGCGACAGCATCCCCACCCTGATTAAGAGCGGCGACGAGTTCGCGCTGCCTGAGCGTGTTCTGTCCGAGTTGAGCGACGAAAGCGCGGTCAGCGGATTCCGCGCGCGCTTTTGCCTCAGCCTCACTTCGAGCGGCGCGCTCAGCTTCCAGCGCAGCCCGCGCCTGTTCACGCTGCTTCTCGGCCGCACGCTTGGCGGACTCGCCCAAATCGTCGGTGGCCTTCTGGGTCTGCTTGCTCTGCTCACCCATCTGGCGGAGGCTCGTCGTCGTCTCAACGGCGTTGGACGTGAATTGGATGCCAGCTTTGACCAGCTCAGTCATGACATGGGCCTCCGGACATTTGGTTGAGGAATCCGCGTTGCACGCGAGGCGGGACGCGATAGGCTCGCGTCTGTCTGAAAAGGAGAATCAGATGGAAAAGGCCCTGCGGATCGCTGCGATATTCACGTTCATTCTGAGCGTGTTCATGGTCTTCATCGGCCTGACCGGAGGAACTGATATTCAGCTCGGCTTCGGTTTTCTCATGGCTATCGGAGGCTTCATGCTTCTGGCTATGCGAGGCGTGCTCATGCGTATGGACAAGCTCACATCAAAACCCAGCATTCGCCCCGGCCCCTGGGACCGAGGCGACAGCTAGGCGAAGATCTCTGCGAGATACGCGCGATCACAGACCAGCACGGCACGCAGGAAGTGACGGGGCGGTTGACGCCCCATCGTCCGGCCATACTCGCTCGCATCCGCCCATGAGAGCGGCGCCGCGCCCCTGGCCCCGGAGTGCCGCCCCAGCGACATATCCCGCCAGAGGCTGATGACCTTGTGCAGGTCTGGCGCGCCTTCAGGCTGCCTCAGGATGCGCTTTGCGTTTTCGTCACCGTAGCGCGCTGCGATCTTGAGCTCTTCTTCTCCCGTGAGGCCGTTTTCTGGGTGCTTTCGGTCGAGGCGTCCGCGCCAGCTCCCGTAGTCCCTGGCTGCCTCTGCAAGGCGGACCATGCCAGCTCGTTGCTGCGCCGCCAGACCAGCAAAAAACCCCGCAGCATCTTCCCCGCTTTGGAGGCGAGGAACCGCTCGGCATTGGCCTGGCTGAACGGCAGCGTCTCACCATTCCAAGTCCAATTCTCCGACCAGCCAGCAATCGTGGCGGCAAGACGTTGGGTTTCATAGAACTTGCGGTCCCCGATGGTGAGTTTGCCCTCGTCCTGCTTGATGCGCTGTTGGGCGTCGATCTCATCACAGCGGGCGGCCACGCTCGGCGCATCGGGAGGGAGCATGTTCCAGATGATGTGCTTGCCGTCGATCTTGCTGACCAACAGCTTCCCATCGGGACCTGAGAGCGATACCGGGATGGGCGTGTCCTCATAGAGGCGTTCGAATGCGTTGAAATCCATGGGTCTTGTCCTCAGGGTCTGGTGTGGGTCGAAAACGCCAGCGCGCGCCCCCAGACCCTGAAGGGACGCGCGCTGACTGACCGGCTCAGGCGAACCCGTCCGGTGTGAGATTAGGAGGCTGCGGTTTTCGTGATCGAGAGCGTGGAGCCGCCAGCGGCGTTGAACGCCTGCCAGTCGATGGTCACGCGCGTTGAACCGGCGCTTTCATCCGGCCGGACATTGGTGGCCTTGGCCGTGGCGACCGTGAAGGCGTAGGAGTTGCCGCCAGATCCAGCGTCCGCCACCTTGTAGGCGACCTTAAAGGCTCCACCGTCTCGCAAACGCTGCAGCCAGGTCTTGTCGGTCAGGTAAGCGACGAGCTGTCCTGTGACGGCGCGGTTGCCGTTGGCGGCGATGAAGGCCGGGCCTTTGTTGTTAAGGGCACGGAGAGCTTCGAGCTGCGGCGTCACCGTCAGAGACCCAGACACAACGAGATGTTCGGTGTCATCAATATCAATGGAGGATTCTGCGCCCACCATTGGCTCAGTCGTCGGCGCCGCCGTGTAGGCGCTCGCAGCCACCGAAGCCTCCGCCACATCCCAGGTCTTGCCGATGCCAGTGAACTGGACGGTTGCAGCGCTCTGACCGCCGCTGTCGAAATTGAAGGTCATTCCCTGAACGGCAGCGCCGCGAATGATCTGGTAGAAGGGCGTGGTTGCGTCCGCATAGAAGCCTTCCAGCGTATCGCTGAGGAAGACGTTGCCCTCGGTCAGCGTATTGGCTGCAAACTCGTTGAGAAGCGCCTGCTCCATCAAGGAGTCCGAGTTCTCAAAGATCAGAGGTGAGTTGATCTGGAACGCAGGGCCCAGATAGGTGTTGCGGATTGCAGTGACGACGCGATTGGCGTTGGTCTCATCGGAGATGAAGTTCTCAACATTCGGCGCCATCTGCAGCGAAGTCTTCCGAACTGCCGAGAGCGTGGGCGTGGCCGGCGTGGTGCCGAAAGTGGCCTCACGGATGCGGCCAAGTTGGAGCGCCGCACCGGACGCAGGAGTGGATTGAGCGGTCGCGGCCATGTGGGCCTCCTCTTCGTTGCGACACAAGAAAAAGCCCGGCATCTAGCCGGGCTGGGTGGGCGGGTCTGAAGTTGGGATCAGGCTGGCCGGTGAGTGAGCCAGCGAACAGAAACGGGAAGGCTGTTGCGCCCATCCTCGGTCAGGAGAACGCCCCTTGATGTGGAGGTGAGGCTTACAGTGAAGCTGACCTCTCCGGCGACTGCTGGCAGCTTCTGTCGGCGCTTGAACAAGCGCTCCAGGCGATCCGCCATCAAACGCACGGGTCCAGGCCCGGCCTTGTCAGGGTACAGCGCCATGATGACGTACGAGCCCGTCTGCCGAATCCCGGCCTCTTCGCCAGTCTCCTGCTCGGCTTCGTTGATGTCGGCCGGCAGGAAGGTGGTGCGCAGATAGGCTCGTTCTGGGTCAGGCTCGAAGCTCTCGCCCTGGAATGCGATCGGCAGATTGAGACCGGCGCCGCGCAGGTGATCGAGAAGCGCCATTTCCACGGCTGTGAGGCTCATCTTCGCTCTCCTCTAGGGGTAAGCCGCGCGCGCCGCTTGGGCGGCCTTGTCGACGATCTCGGGCAAATCGTTGACCGTGCGCTCGATCATGTGTGAGCCCTGCTTGGAGTGGCCCTGCTCAAGGCGCCGGATGTAGGGCATCGTATTCGTCAGGTAGACGGTTCTCCCTGCCGTCTGCCCGGCCGGAAGGATTGAAACGGCGGCTGCAATCGTCTTCGCGCCTGTGGGGTCAACATCGTCTGTCGAGCCACGGCTGAGCGTGTCCACGGTGATTTGCCAATCGCCGCGCGCGCGTCCTTCATCAACGGGCGTGCGGATCACCACCCGGCTCGTGGCTTCTAGAACCGTGCCGCGCATGGTCGCGTCCATCCTCTGAGCGCTCATGTCACAGAGCGCGGCGATCTCGTCTCCATAACCCGCCATCACGCCCTCTGAATTGCTGCGTTGTAGAAGATGGCGTGGCCATCAGGACCGATGGGCGTGCAGCCGATCAGACGCCAGCGCTCGCCGTCATAGTCCACGCCATCACCGGGGCGCGGCTGCACCTCCAGGCCAAAGGCTGCGATCTTGAGTGCGCGCAGGTGCGTCTCGATCAGGGTCTGCCCTTTGAGCCGGACATCGAAGGCCTCGACGGTCCCTTTGGATGCGGGGCTGATAATCACAGCGATGTCGTAGGGGGTGGGCGCATCGTTCTCACCCGCACCGGTCTGATCGGAATAGTCAGCCAGAAGCGGATGCTCACCCGCCCCCTCATTGGCGGTTTCATCCACCGCCAATGGATAGCGCCAGAGCTTCAGCATTGCGCCCTTGGCTTCAAACTGCTCGCGGACACTGCGCGCCTGGTCCTCATACTTGCCCGGCATAATCGCCTCCGGATGCGAAGACGAGCACGCCCACGGGGCCTTGCCCCTGTCGCGTCGCCCCGAGCTGGATCATGATGCGATCCACCAGCGGATAGACTCGTCCCTCGCGGATGCTCGACGGTTCGAAATACTCCGTCACATCCTTGACCGCGCCCTCGACGCTCTGATCACGCTTGCGCACCCTCTGGCTCTGATCCATCGGCTCGAGCGGGCCTTTGAGCGCCTGCTGCGCGAGCAGGGTGGAAACGAGCTTCAGCGGCTCCGTGACCGTGTCGAGCGCAGTGGGAAAACTGTAGGTGCCGTCGATATACGTCGCAGCCTCGATCAGGGCTGCGGTGGCGGGGATTTCCTCCACACCCTCGGCGGCGTTGCGCTCAGTAAGCGCCGTCATGAATTCGGTGAGGGTCTGATAGCTGTTGCCCGCCTCCATGAGGCCGGGTTTCGTCTTCACGGTCAGGGGCATGGTCAAATCCTTCTCAGAACCCAGAAAAGAGCGGGGCCGCCCCAGCAACTGGAGACGGCCCCGCTCTTTGTTTCAGGCTGTCGTCTAACGCGTGGCCGCTACTCGCCGCCGCCACCCTCGCCCTTGCCTGCGGCGGCCTCCGCCTGAAGCTGGGCGACTGCGGCTTCGACGAAGTCCTTCCGCTTGGCCACGGTGAGAGCATTCCAGGCCGCGACGTCTGCCTCAGCCTTGTCGGCTGCGAGCTTCAACACGGTCTCGGCCGGCACGGTATTGTCGCCGATCTCGTAGCTCTCCGGCGCCTTCGACCAGGATGCGAACTCCTGATCGCCGCCGCCCTCGCCTTTGCCTGCATCGGCGTCGGCGTCCTTGGCAGTGTCAGCCTCCGCCTCACCTTCGACGGTGATCTCGCCGGAGGCTTTGAGCGCTGTGTGGACGGGATGCTTCAGCGAAAAGCTCTTGGCTTCCACGTCACCGCCCGGCGCGATGGTGATGGACTGGCCTTCTTCATCGTGAAGGATCAGCGGGCTGCGCGAGTTGTTGGTGATGGTCACAGCCATGATCAGATCCCATCCATGTAACGCGCCGCACCCGGGCGACGGATTTCAAGCCCGCCCAGGCGAAGGATGCCAGGCACCATGTACGCCATGGGGCCATGCTGCCAAACCGGCAGGAACTTGTGCGGCATCGGCATGTGCAGCTTCAGCACGCTCGGATTCCGGCGATAGGCGACCATGCGCCGGGTGCTGCCGGTGCCCGCCGTCTCGAGACCGCGAACGCCACGAATGGTCAACGGCTGACCGGTCTGCAGCGTGTAGACGTTCTTCTCGCGGATATAGTCGAGAATCGTCATCGACGTGTCGGGGATGCGGCGAGTTGAGATGTCCACCAGCGTCTGAAGATCGAGCAGGGTCGTGTCCGCCATCTCGACAGTCAGAGACCCAATCCAGATCCCGGCAAGGATCGAGTTCACGTCCTTGATGATCTCATCCGGGGTTTTGGTCGGCCAGGTGGCAGTGCCGCTGGCGCCGTTAGGGGCTGACACCTTCGTGATGTCAGAGTGGTTGATAAGACCCTGCATCCCGGTTTCGGTGTGCCCGCGAAGAGAGATGTCATCCACGAACTCTTCGGTGCCGCGGCGCGCTGCGTCCGCCTTCTCCGAGCTGAGGTTGACGCCCGCCATCTGCGCTTGAGCCAGCTCTTCAGTGCCGTACTCGTAGCCGAGGCCAGCCATGTAGATCTGCTCTTCATGCTTGTCGCGGAGCATGTTCGCGAGCGGCATAGAGTTCGAGCCGCCGTTGATGAACGCCGCCGAACCGACCTTGTCCAGGCTGAAGAAGGTCACGGACTTGACCCATTCAGGACCGGTCGTGTCCACGGGGATGAGGCCCGGATACTGAATGTCCGGGTACTGGATCTCATAGACTTCGGACTCAATGCGCGAAGCCTGCGAGATCACGAAAGACAGCGCAGCTTGGCTGTCATTGAAAAAGCGATGCATGTCCGCGGTCTCCTATTGCAGGCGCAGGCGGACCAGATTTCCGCTCTGGGCGGACTGGTCGAAGATTGCGCGGGGAATGGCGATGTTAGAAGTCGCCACGTTGGTGATGACGCCGGTCGCCGGTACGAAGTAGACTGGCTCGCCCACGGACACGTTGACACCTGCAGTCACCCAGACGGTGCCCTTGGTCATAACGCGCGCGCTGTCATAGCGACGGTAGGCGTCTTCAGCCTCAGGCGGCTGAGCCTGATCGCGCAGCGTGATGCCGCGGTAGACCGGCGTGCCGCTGGCTTCGGACGCGGGAACGACGCCGTTGTCACCAGCGCCCTGGCAGGCGACCTGGCCGAAACCGATGCCGCCTGTATTTTCGACGGTGCGCGCGATGATGTCGTGATCATCCGAAGTCGCGATGGCGCCGAGGACAGCTGTCCCCTGGCGCTCGGTATAGGTGGATTGAACCACAGCCATTGTGGGCTCCTATTGAGAGGGTTGCGGGGATTTCCAGCCATCGGAAAGGCGCTGCCGGTGCTTGTCGTACGCGGAACCGTCGCCTGACCGCGCGGGGGTGTTGTCCACCACACGCTGGATGGGGTCGGAGCGCTGGCCGCTGGACACCATCGTGTCGAACGCGGCGGTGATGTACTCGTCCGACTTGGCCTTGGCCGTCTCGTCGGTGAGCACACCCGCTCCGATCAGCGCATCCTTGCGGATGTCGCCGTTGGACTTGCCTTCGGGCTTGTACCCGTCCGCGAGGAAGGGCTTGGCCTCGTCGAGAAGGGCGGTGCGCTCGGCCACCGCCGCGTCCAGAGCCTCGACGGTCGCAACCGCTTCCAGCTCCTTGATCTTGGCGTCTTTCGCCTCGATCTCCTTGGCGTGTCCGGCTTTGAGCGCGTCGATTTCACCGTCCTTGGTCTCAATCGACTTCTGAGCGTCCGACAGCTGGTTCTGCAGCTTGCCAACGGCCTGGGCCGCCTGATCGCTCACGGGGATGGAGATGCCGTCGACCACGACACTCCGGTTATTGTCGGCCATGTCCTGGCCTCCTTCTTCTTGGTTTGCAGGAGCGGGCGATGGCTGGGCCTCAGACCGCGTCGGGGTTCGCCCGTCCCCGATGCGGCATGCGGAGCCGGCACGGCCCCTGTCCACGAGCGCCAGATGGTTCCCGCGGATGTTTCGTTGGATTGCGTCGTATGCGCTGCCGTCCGGCGCCGTGCCTGGCGTCCAGTCGAGGTCGCAGACATAGCCTGCAGAGAGTTCGCGTTTGCCGCCCTCGAACGCGCTGATGCCTGCCGCATCCATGACGATCATGGGCACGCGCACGAAATCACCGTCGCGCGCCACCTCGCCGCCGATCTGACCGATCGCGAACGTCTTCCAGTTGTCGGCGGTGACTTGCTGAGGCGGGTGGTCGTTCGTCACAGGCCGATGCGCAAACGAGCCCATCGCGGCCTGATCGAAGACCTCTTCCGGAGGGCGGTAGACGCGCACGGTCTCGCGCGAACTGTCCCCCATCTCGAAGCCTGCATATTCGTAGATGCCCGTGCGCGCCATGCGCACGTCCGCGACCAGATATCCGTCACGGGTCCGTCGCGCCTCACCCACGCTGACAGCGTCGTAGAGCGCGGTGGGGCGCTGCGGGCTGAAGGCGTGCAAGTGGTCGGTGGTGACATGATCGGTCTGGGCTTTGCTGGCCCAATCTTCATCCACCTCGGAATAGACCTCAGGACCGAGGATGATGTCGCCCTGATAGGGCTCAACCCGCCCGAGATCCACACTGGTCCCGCGATAGGTGATGGTCACGTGCGGTTGGAATCCCGGCCAGTCCCAGCTCGCGCCTTTGGCCAGGAACTCCTCATGCCGATACTTCAGCCGGTCGCTCGCGATCTTGAGGACGATGGCGCCGTTGTCGCCCAACGGCTCAACCAGACGCGGCCCGCCTTTGATCTCGATGTCCTCGTCCGCGCCCCAGGTCGGGATGCTGAACCAGTCTACGGGCTTGCGAGAGAACGCGATGGTGACGTGCAGGTCCTCGGCCTTGAGGGTGTCGTCAAACCCCTGCGAGCGCGCCCAGGCGGTCAGCTCGGCGGCATTCTTCACGGGCCTATGGACGTAGAGCGTCCTCGGCTCCGCATCTGCGGTCCGTTGGCGTGACATATTCATCTCCTGAAAAATGTAGCGCACTCCGCTACAAAAACCTTGCAACATGTAGCGCTGTTCGCTACATTCCCATTGTCAGGAAAACGAGGGCACGATGATCCGCAGCTTCGCAGATAAGAAAACCGAAAGCGTCTTCCTTGGTGAAAATCCCAAGGGATTTCCCACGCAGCTGTATGCTCGTACTCGCGCACTCCTGACACGTATCGAAGCCGCTAATGATGTGCAGGACCTTCGCTTCCCGCCTTCTCACCGGTTGCACCAGCTTGAAGGGAGCCTAGCTGGCTACTGGTCGGTTTCGGTCAATATGCAGTACCGGATCGTTTTTCGTTTTGAAGGCAATGATGCCTACGAGGTTCGGTTCTGCGACTACCACTGAGTCAGCCGCTTGAGGGGAGCCTGAACACTCCCGGCGCTCAGTGTCCAAGGAAAGGGAGAAACCATGCCGCACAACTTCAAGGAGGCTACTGAATCGGTTGGCGCTCATCTGGCCGATTTTATGGGGGAATTTGACATTAAAGCGCCAACTCTTGCTAAGAAGATTGGCGTTCAAAGACACCGGGTTACTCGTTTACTCGACGGCGCGCGCTGTGATGCAGACATGGCGCTTCGTCTGGCTCAGCTCTTCGGCACGACGCCGGAGTACTGGCTCAACCTTCAAAAACTGCATGATCTTTCTACTGCTCAGGTCGAGGCTGGAAATTCCATCAAAGCCGAGATCGAGCCCCTGGAGGCGCCCGCTGCCTAGAGCATCGTGACCTTGCCGCGCGCCATGCAATGCGCGCAGATCCTGACCCGCTTCCCGCCCGTCATGCGGAGCCGGTCATCGAGCGCCGGAGACTGCAGCCCATCGAGCCAGGTGTTGGTTGCAGTCCCGGTGTCTCTCTCACACACCCGGCAAAGCGCCAGGACCGGCCCCTGATCTTCAGGCGCGGCTTCTGAGCTGACCACGCGCAAGCGTGAGGGTTCAGGCTGTTTGACCATGCCCGCACCCTACCCCGCCTCGGTGAGCCCCGCTAGATCGAACGCCCCGGACTCTCGGCGCGCCAGTTCGGCCAGCGTCCATGCCCGACCTTCCCGGTTCACGAACCGCTCAATCGGCAGCAGACCCGCCTTCCAGAGCCGGTAGCGACCGGCCCCCAGCACTTCGAGCTGGATCTCTGCGCCTGCCCCTTCGAACCACTGCTTGAAGGTCACGCGCGGCGCCGGATCCTGCCCCTTGAGAACGGGAACAGTCGTGGACCGGCAGTTCAGGTGCTGCGGCGGGCGCGGTCCCTTGTCGATCGGGAACACCCGCCCGTCGAGGCTGGCGCAGGTGAGCGTCGTCCGGCTGTCGAGGGTCGCCACATACATGACGCCGCCGATGATGTCAGAATTCGCCCTGTAGATCTCGCGCCGGGCCGCGTCGGCTGTGTGGTTGACCGCCGTGCGCACGAGCGTCCTCGCCCCGCGCCGGTTGATCTCCATGATGCCGTCCCGATACCGCTGGGCGCGGGTTCCGCGAAGGCGGCGAACGATCTGGGCGTTCGTCTCACCCTCGATCACACCCATGCGGATGGCGTCTCTCACGCGCCGGGCCGCTGAGGCGTCCAGGTCATCAAGCCATTCGCGCAGGAGCCGCCCCTGGAATGGCCGGGCGTTGACAGCCGCGATCACGGTCGGAAACGGCGGGCGCGCGGTCATGAAACCGAGCTGGCCGTTGAGCAGACGCGACTGGAAACCGGCCTCATACCCCGCCAGCGCTTCCACCTCCTGCATTAGCGTCGTGGAGAGCGTGCGATAGCCTTCCCGCTGAAGCGTGCGCACCTCTTCAAGGATCGCCTGTAGCCGGTTCGCGCCCGCATTCTCTGGGTCCAGTCTGAACAAGCGCTCGATCAGGTCTGCCTCAACACCGGCCAGGAGCGCGATCATCTTGCGGATGGTCGCCTCCGACAGACGCAGCAAACCGACCTGATGTTTTACGCCCGCGCCGTGCAGGGCCTCATTCGGGCTGGGTGCGGCCATGTCATACTCCCGTTCCCTCGCCCGATCCGGCGTCTTCCAGCTCGGCCTGATACTTCTCGAAGGTCAGTCCCGGCCTCAAAAGACCGGCTGACTTCATCACCTCGAACGTATCTTCGAGAGTTGCGGCGCCTGATTGCCAGATCCGGACCATCTTCTCAGCGTCGGCCGAGTTCAGCGGGCGCCTGATCGCCTGGGCATCCGATTCCGAAATCTCAGCCAGTTTGTCACCCAGGCCGGGCAGAAGCCCGCTCTCGATGAGGGCGTTCCTGTAGCCCTCGGCCAACGCTTCAAGCGGCACGAGGCCCGTCTGCGCGGCCTTGTCTACCGTGTCAGCCAGGCTCTTAGCGTTCTCGTGTTTCTCTTTCAGCGTCGGCTGCCAGAGCGGGCGCCAGTCATACCAGACCGGCTCGTCACGCGAGAGGGCGGCCGGGCCGAGCGCTGATGCGATCACGCACTGATCCAGGACTTCCATGGCCGGGGTCAGCTCGGACTCCTGCAGGACCGCCACGGCGTCGTAATAGTTCCGCAGATCGCTCTCGCCGGTGGCGTTCATGCCCTGCGGGCTCCGACCAAGGAACCGGGTCGCCGGCATGTCAGCCGCAGCGGCCACATTCTCAAGCGCAAGCCGGATCGTTTCCGGCACCTGCGAGAGGTTGATGGTGCGAGATTCCCACTCCTCGCTCTTGTCGATCAGCATCAAGCCGGTCGTGGACTTGGCCAGGGCCGCGAGGTTCGCACGCCTGAGCATGCCTTCTCGCCCTGCTTCAGTCTCTGCGGCTGTGCGCACATCCGTCTTGAGGATGTCCACCTTCAGCTCATACAGCAGCGTGCCCGCGATGGCCGCCGCGCGGTCAGCATCGAGGACAGCATCCCATGCCGCCTGCAGGACGCTGTCACCAAAGCCCGTGCCCTCGTGGTCCATCTCAGGGGGGATTTCATCGCCCGAGAAGACGACCACACGGCTAGCGTGGATGATCGCCCCGCCCTTGAGGAAGCCGAGAATGCCCTGATTGCGCGGCGTATAGCGCCAGAGCCGGGGCTTGCCGAAGTTCGGGCTCTCAACGTCCGTCTCCTCGGTCTCCCGCGCCAGCTGGTAGCGGGTCGCCACGTGCAGATACCGGAGCCCGCCTTTCTTGAGCTTCGCCGGATCCAGCGGCTCTCGCAGATCCCGGTCTTCGGTCCCGATGATCAGAGCCGCGCCGCCGTAGAGGCGGGCCCATTGTTTGGCCAGTTTGACCTTTTCTAGAAGCTGCAGGCGGGTTTCCACAGCTTCGAGCGCGCTGATCTCCTCAGGGTTCGCCTGCCAGGCGCGGCCCTCGCGGACCATGTCTTCAGGCGGGGTGTTGATCAGCTTCTTCGCCACCCATGAGCCGGTATAGGCATTCACCAGCTCGTGAGGGCTGATGATCCGCCGCCCGTAGCTGTCAAACTGGCGCTTGTCCGCCCCGGCCATGAGCTGGGAGGTCAGGTTGGTGAGCGTGTCGGCCACAAACTGCCGCGCCACCGCGATGGGTGAACCACCGCCTTGAGTTTCGGCCATCTAGACCACCTCCCACATCTGCTTGCCGTTCCCGCACAGGTCCACGATGGCGTCCACGGTCACATCGACCTGGTCGTCATGGGTGACGGAGGGGAAGCGGGTGAGCTCCTGACGGCATTCCTTCCACCAGGGGGCTTTCATATTGAAGCGAACGAGCCCGGCATTCAGGCTCGGTAGCGCATCTTGAGCGCGCATGTATTTGTCCGTCTGGCGGGGCACGGCTACGACCGGGATAGCCTCGCGCTGAAGCTCCTGGATCAGCTGGGTTCCCGACACCTTGTCCTCAACCTTGATCGCCGTCAGCGGGCCGGAAGCGATGGTGGTTGCGGCCTTGTGCTTGCGCCAGAACGTGAGCGCCGTGGCCTTGAGGTCCGCCGCCTTCACCTTGCTGCGTATCTGGTCGATCTGATAGGCGATGCCGTCCACGCCCAGGCCCCAGCAAGCGAAGACCGTGTAGTCGGACTTCTCTTTGTCCTTCTGCGCGGTGTCGGCGTAGATAACGCGCCGGACCATGTTCGGCAGCTCGTCCCAACCGACCAGATGTTCCTCACGGAAGATGGCCCCGCCCGGCGCGATCGGTCGCTGGGCGTACTGCGCCGAGTAGACGAACTCGTCATGCTTAAGTAGCTCGATGTGCTTTTCCGTGTGCTTGGCCGGCCAGAGCGGACCCGGCTTCAGGCCATGGTCAATCGGGCGCCCGTGTGTGAACTCGTCGGGATAGGCTTCATCCGCCTTGATCTCGACGGGAAGCATCAGGTGCTCCCACTCATCCCCGCCTTCACCGGACAGCAGATAGCCGCTCATATCGTCAGGGTGCAGCCGTTGCATGATGATGATGACGGGCACGTCCTCATGCGCCAGGCGGCTCTTGAAGGTGGTGTGCCAGCGCTTGTTGATCTTCGGGCGCTCGGTGTCGGAATCCGCGTCATCGGGTTTGAGCGGATCGTCGATGATCAGGAAGCCCGTAAAGCCCGGCTCCATCGTGCCGGCCCGGAAGCCGGTGATGGTGCCGCCTGCAGGTGCGGCGAGCAGCCCCCCTCCCTCAATCGTCTTCCAGCGGCCCTTGCCCTCGGTATCCTTGCGAAGCTGGCGCGGCCACAGCGCCTGGAATTCAGGCGTCTTCATGAGGTCGCGGGCGTTTCCGGAGGTTTCCTTGACCAGGGCTTCAGAAAACGAAGAATAGATGCAGCGCGCTCGCGGGTTCAGTGCGAAGGCGCGAGCGAGCAACATCACCCCAGCCAGCACCGACTTGGTGTAGCCGGGCGGCACGTTGATGATCAGCCGCTTGCACTCTCCTGAGAAGACTCGGTCGAGCGCCTTGCACATGACCTCATGGTGAGGGCCGACACGCAGGCCAGCCCCTTCCAGGTGCGGAAACATCTCCTTGCTGAATTCGAGGTGAGAGGCCTCACAGCGCGCCCGGATCTCGGCCGCATTCTCCTCAATCCGTCTCTGCTCCGCCGCCTTCGCCCGGCGATCCCTCTCCATCCTCAGACGGTGAAGGATCTCCTGCGGGTTTTGGGACAGCTCGGCTAAGGAGTCGCTCAAGGACGGCGAGCTCTTCATCGTTCGCCTCCCTGAGCATGGCGTCAATCTGTTCAACATCGAGGCTGTGTGCATGCCTCTGCGGCCCGCCATCCGGGCCCGTGGCCTCCTGCCGGGTCACATAGCCGCGGCCACGGCCCTTGGTGGTCAGCACCAAACGGATCGCCCACGCCCTCTCCTTCCTGACGGCTTTGCTGAGCCCATACTCGGCTGCGTCTACGAGCGTCTCTTCTGCCGTTGTGCAGATCGCCTTCAGCTCAGGGGTGGCGTTCACGCGCTTGCTCACGGCCTGGCGCGTCACCTTGAGGCTCTGCGCCGCAGCGGCCATGTTGCCGCCCGTCTTCTCGAGGGCCTTAGCGATGGTCTGATCAGATAACGCCATGATCACCTTCTAGGTTGGAGCGTGAGGGTCGGTGTCGCACCGCCGCTGTTCCGGCTGGTCGCCGGCCATCGCCTGCTTCTCACGCTTGGGATAGGGCAAACGCATGGGCTCGATCTGGGAGCGCATCTCAGCGTCCAGCGGCATCAGGTATTTGTGCCGAACCATGCTCCTGTCTGCATAGGCGTGTGGATCGAGGTTCGCCCTCAACCACTCGATCTTCTGGGAGCCTCTGCCGTACTTCGCCGCCAATGAGCGGGCATGCACCGGGCGCCCCTTCACCCAGAACACATAGGTGTCCATCGCCCCGGTGTAGATCCAGTTGCCTGCCTGGTAGATGCCGCCGTGGTGATTGTGCTCACTGGCCGCATAGCTGACGACAAGCCGGAGGCCGGGGTTGGCGCGCTTGAGAAAACGAAGAGCAATGCTGATCACCCGGCTCACAGGCGCGTCGTGTTGGTCCAGGGCCACCCTCACCAGCTCACAGCATTGGGTCTGATCGAGCTTGTATGGCATGCCGATCTTGCGATTGGCTCCGCGCCCGAAGATGACCACGCCAATGAAGCGGCCATGCTCCCAGACCCCGATTTTCACGAGCTTCCCCGCGGGCATGCACTGGCTGTAATGCCAGCGCTTGCAGGCGTGCTCGGCGGCCTGATGGCTCGCCCAATCCAGCTTCAGCGTCATGACTGCGTCCATTCATGGCCGCAGGCAGGGCATTTGACGTTTGGATTGAGCTGGTCGAGCGCACCTTGCTCTGTCTCCGCACCGGGTTCGAACGTGGCTTCCACCACGCCCAGGTCAATTAGCTCTGCAGCATCGAAAAGCGTTTCCACGAAATCGAACTCGACCTCAGCCAACAGCTCGAACTCGAATTCCAAAAGCCTGAGATCCCAGCTCGCCTCCTCACCTGCCCGATTGTCCGCCAGGCGATAGGCCCGCGCCTCGGTCACATCCATGCCGGACGGGTGTACGGGCGCGTTCGCCGGATCGGGCCAGTTGGGGATGCTCTCCCCGCGCTGAAGAATCAGTTCGGCGGCTCGCTTGCGCGTGTGACCGGCGACGATCTCACCGGCCGCACACACCACAATCGGCTGACGCCAACCGTATTTCTTCAGCGAGGTTGCGACCTTTTCCACAGCGCCTTCACTGATCTTCCGAGGGTTGCCCGCATAGGGCTTGATGCGGTCGAGAGGCCATGCCTCGACCTTCATGGAGGGCCGGGAGGCGCCTCGCACAGTTGTCTTTCCCATGACTCATGCTCTGAATTGCCCCGCCGCGTGCATGCGGTGGCGGGATGGCCTGCGGCGCAGGCCGGTCTCAGGTCATGGGAGCTGATACCTCCCGGCTCGGAGCGTTGGCGCGCTCCGGCCCCCGCCTCTTTCAAGGCAGGAGCAAGCCCGCCCCATAAGGGCGCGCAACTTCGTCAACCGGATCGGCTGACTGAATATCACTGATTAATTTCGCGTCTGAGGCTTCCACAGAAGCGCATAGCGCGATCTACTTGGTATCCAACCCATACCCGGAGATACTGATGGCTAGGAAAGCAGAACCTGCACAGAGGCAGGCGGTCTTGAACGCTGTGCAGAAAAGAAGCGCCATTACCAAGCTACGTCGCAGACTAGATGACCTTGCAGCATTTGATCCGAGTTCCATCAGGGATCGCAGCGATGTCAGAGTCACCCAACTCGAGCTTCGGCTTGAGCAGGCGATTGATAGCATTTTCCCGGTCGGAACGGTTGAGAACAACCGTTACAGATCAAGCGCCTCTACACTGGACAGAGCCGGGTTCAATTTTGGCTATGACACACCCCTTCATCAGATCATTTCTGGCATGGAGCGTGGCAAGTCACGCTGCATCGCCACAATCGAAGCTATCATCTCTGATTTCGAGGAAGATCTTGCCGGCGATAACGGTGAGAACCGCGAAAGCCAGGTGATCGCAGCATATCAAGGCTTGGAACTTCACCCCGCAATCCAAGAAGCCGCCAGCGCCCTGTATCTCGACGGGCATTATGCTCAGGCGGTTGAAGATGCGGTCAAAGCTCTGAACAACGTAGTTCGCTTAAAATCCGGCCTCATGGAAGATGGCAACCGCCTTATGAATGAAGCCTTCAAGAGGAATGATCCGGTTCTCGCCTTCAATGAGCTTCAGGATGAAAACGATCTGAGTGAGCAAGAAGGCTATATGTTTATGTTCAAGGGAGCCGTCAGTGGGCTTAGAAACCCTCGCGCCCACAGGCTTGTCTCTGACGATCCGGAGCGCGCATTGGAGTTCATCGCTTACGTCAGTCTCTTGGCGAAACTTGCGGAGAGCGCAGAAAAGCGCGCACCAAACGATTAATCACCGTTCCTCACAATACGAACGCAATGAAGCCCCTCCCGTTGCGCTTGCTTGAGCGCGGCTACGAACTGAAGGGCTGGATCCTCGGCGCCCTCGCGCACAGCGCCCGGCGTAGTGAGGGTCTGCTCGAAACGGCGAATGATCGAGGTCAGGTCGTTGAGCACGTCCTGTATGGGCTCGGCGGCTGCGCGCCGCTCCGCCTCGGTCATTGCCCCCGTCCCCGCAGGACCACCTGCCGGCGAGCGGCCACCCCTTCGAGTTGTGCGAGCCGG
Organism: Oceanicaulis sp.; assembly: GCF_051859625.1. Taxonomy (GTDB): domain Bacteria; phylum Pseudomonadota; class Alphaproteobacteria; order Caulobacterales; family Maricaulaceae; genus Oceanicaulis. Next base: position 73,035 of record NZ_JBHYFH010000001.1, read on the forward strand.
TCGGCATTGCGCTCATGCAGCCTGGTCTCGCACTGGCAGGTCGGGCCGTTTCTCTCGATCATCTTCACGATGGCTGACGCGTTCATGCCCTGGCCCTTTCCAAAGAAAAGCCCCAGAGGCCGAAGCATCCGGGGCAAGGTGTTGGGGAGGATGGGCGCAAGCCCAGATGAAACGGGGCCAGGCCCCGCAGGTTTCCTCGGGAGGAGGAACTGGTGTGACGGGCCGGTCATGACTTCCGGCTCCCTGTCTTGGTGCAGGCATTGCAGCACGGCTCCGACGAGCTTTTCGGATCGGTTTGCCAAGACAGGCTCAAATTCCCATAGGCTTCTGCTTTCAGCTCCGCCGTCACAGTGATCGGCTGGGGTCGAACCAGCACGCCGAGGCTCTATCCAGTTGAGCTACGATCACATTCACTGGTGAGTTCCGCCCTCGCGGAGAAACTGATCGGGGGTGAGCGGAGCGCGGGCTGGCGCGCATGAACTCCCCTCTGTTTCAGGTTGATCAGGTTCGCCTGTTAAGGAACACTCTGCATATCTTTGATGAATGGGGCAGATATGAGCGGGATCAAACAAGGCTTTGGCTTTGCATCAATGGCCATAGGCATGGTCGCAGCAGCCCTGGGGCTTTTCAACGCATCGGTCGACTTCTTCAGCCTCGATCTAGCACCGATCACGGAGCCGATTTACCAAGTCGTGGCCATCATGCCCAACTTGGTATCAGAATGGACGGCCAACTTACCCGGCTGGACAAAGCCAAGGGTCGGCATGGGAATATATGTGGCCCTATCTCCCATCATATACTTACATTCTTCAGCATTTGTAGATTTTAGCATTAACAAAAATAGATCAACACTTGAGGATCATGTTGAACATCACTCTACAAAAATAATGCTTTTTCTTATATTTTATTTAGGTTCACTAATTCCTAGGCTGCACTGGACGTTTATTATTGTCGCTATTCTTTTGCCCATTATGACTTACTACGATACTAAAGGATTAGAAGGACAGAGCACCGCCAGGTCACAACTTATAAATACATCACTATATTTAGTAGGTGCTTATATCGGATTCGCGACACTTTTGGCGCTAAACTACTATTATTGATCGCCATCGCCCCCGCAAGGAGTCCCGTTTCCGCCTTCGCGGAGAAACCGTTCGGGGAGAGCGGAGCGCGGGCTGGCGCGCTGGACACGGCACACGCTCTCCCCATGCCGTTTGGGAGCGGGGGCGGAATTCGAACCCGCGACCTCAAGGTTATGAGCCTAGCGAGCTTCCGCTGCTCCACCCCGCTATTCTGTGGCGCCGGATTTACCCGGCGAGTGCATGACCGCCTCCATCAGGGAAGTCTAAGCTTAACCGATACGGTCAATTACTTGACCGATTCCGTCAACATGGAAACGGGAATCACAGTTTCGCGGGGTGTGTCAACACTGCATAGGTTAACGCTCGGCGGCGGAAATCAGGCCAAAACGCTCGTATCCGTATGCGTGCACAAGTCGATCCAGTCCTGCGAGAAGGGCTTCAATAATCGTCGAATGATGCACGCCCCGCCCCCGCGCGACCTCAGCCGGCCTCTGCCCCTGCCCGCAAATCGCGTCGAGGATCTGCGCCTGGTTCTTCGTCACAGCCGCCAAGCCTTCACGGCGCCGGGTGAGTGCATGCAGCGTCCGCTCCTGTGCGCCCGTCCGGCTGGGGCTGCTGTCCACGCGATCGCCATATTCGGCTGAATACCCGGTCTGGCCGCAGGCGACTTCATAGTCCTCAGACCATAGGCGGGCAGCGCAATAGCGCAGATGCGGCCGCTCCTCTTCGCTGACGCGCGAGCCCTCAAGCGCCTTGGTCTTCATGCGGTTGGCCAGCCCCCCAGAGAGCCGCATGCGCTCAATCGGGTGTGATCCATCGAAGAAGACCAGCTTGCGGCCAACGCCTTTGGCAGGCATGAGGCTGAGGGAATCCACCTCCATCATATCCGAAGCGCGCCCGTCTCGCCCTGGCTCCCCGTAGCGAACGCGCTTGCGCTTGCCCGCACCTCCGCGCCCGGCCGCATCTGGTGTGCATGTGGCAGCGCCCACAGGTGAGACTGGCGCAGGCAGCTGGAAAGCGCGCGCCAGGGCTTTGAGACTGAAGGTACGGGACACGCCCTCCTCATCGGAGAATATGAGCTTCATATCCCCAGCAGGCAGTGGCGTGAATTCAGGCGCGAGCTCATACAGGGACCGGGGCTTGAGCGGCGCGGGCGCCTGAGCCTGCGGACGCCAGGCGCGCGGGGGCGTTGCCTCCTGCATGCGCGTCTCGTCCCAGAGGCCCGCACGCTTCAGGCCCGCAGCCAGATGGGGCTCATAAAGCTTCATGGCCTCACGCCTCCACCAAGCTGAGGGCGGCGCGCATATTCGCCACCCGCTCGCGCGTCCGCTCCAACTCGGCGCGGCGCGCGCGAAGGCTTGGCTCGATGAGGGCGCGCAGCTCCCCCGGCTTGGGCATGAAGGCGTGCTTTCCCCGCAGCCAGCGGCGGCATGCGAGCCGGATCAGATCCGCGGGCACATCCTCAAGCCCGGTCTTGAAACCGTTCCACCACGCCTTGACTGAGGCATCCCCACCCGCTGAGGCCTGTCTGGCGCTCTCGGGATAGGACGCGGCCAACATCTCGACCATGACAAGCCGTTCCTCGCCGTTCGCCGGGCGACTGGCACTCTCTGCGGCGGCCAGTGCTGTCTCAGCGTCCCGCAGTCGCGCCTCAGAAGGAGAAGCCAGAGCCGCCTGCTCGTTCGTGTTCAAGAAGCTCGCGACCACCCTGCCGGCGTCGTTCGACAGCGTCATCGAGTTTGCTTTTTGCTGCGCCATGATCTCGGTCATCGTATTTGCCCTCCAGGAGGCGGGTGAGCTTTGTGGGATTGGTGATGTCGTCGAAGTCGAGCTTCCAGCCGCTGTCGCTTTCGCCTCGGCAGAAACTCGATGCCGCGCCGTGTTGGCAGGCTCGCAGCCACTCGTCCCGCCCCACCTCGGCAATCCGCGCTTTCGCGCTCTTCCGGCGCTTGTCGGTGAAAACCCTGACCTCCGGCAGGCCAGCGGGGACGCAGACCTCTCGCCAGATCCGGAGCGCGAAATCCGCATCCGTCTCTCGATCCGGGTTGTCGGAAACAAGGGTTAGCTGCCGGTCCTCTTGAGGAGTCTCCGTCAGGAGACCCGAACCTTCTGAACTATCAGCTATGGACTCTATACTATGCGGTTCGGCGTCGTTGTTTTTCAGAGCGTTACCGTCTGAGGATTTGGAAATTTCCTGATTTTTTTCCGATTTTTTCCCGGAATTTTCTCCAGAATTTTCGCCGTTTTTCTGATTTTCACGGTTCTCCTCCCGCTTCTGCCTGGCCTGCGCGCGGAACTCGACCTCCTCCAGAGCCTTGTTCTGGATTATGCTGCCGCCCTCGATGATGATCTTCTTCTTGGTGACCAGAGCGGCCTTGACCTTGTTCCACTTGTTCCAGCCCAGACGCGCATACGCGGCCAGTGCGCGGTTGAAAGGCTCAGTGTCGGGGATGGGCCCGCCGAGGTCCGCGATCTTGTTGCAGATTTTCAGGTAAGCCACCTCTTCCTCGTGGGTGAGGATCATGCAGCCCCCATCCCATTTCTCGAAATTGAGCCGCCAATAGAAATCGTCACTGGCCATAGTCCATCTCCATCATGTCGGATTGGTCTGCGCCTTTGGATTGGAGAACGGGTATGTTGCCGATTGATCCCGTCGCCTCGCCAAACGTGAAGCGGTCGATCCCTGTGGGCCCGTCACGGTTTTTCAAGGTCAGGATCTCAACGCCACCCGCCGCCGCTCGACATTCCGCCTGCCAGTCCTGATAGGCGTCTTCGTCAGCGGGATCAGGCTCCTGCTGGTTCAGCCAATAAAGGGGGCGGTAAGGTGAGATGACTGTGCAGGCGTCATCCTCAACCCGGGCGCCCTCGCGCGCATCCCCCAGCTGGGGCCGTTTATTGTCCCGCTTCTTCAGCTCGCGCGTCACCTGCCCCAGCAGCAGGCCAGCAGCGTCATACTGGCTCAGAAGCTCGATGAACGTCTGGCTGACGAGCGCGTTCTGGTCGGTCTTGTTCATGCCGCCCGCGCCCTCCACGCCAACCTGACCCAGATAATCAATGATGATCAGGTCCAGGCCTCCGAGGGTCTTCGCCGCCTGCCGAACTCTAGCGCGCATGCCCTGTACGCTCATGGAGGACTGTGTCTCCACCAGCAGGTTCTCCATTTTCGAGAACTCGATCTTGAAACGCTCGGCCGCTTGCGCCTGGGTCTCGGTTTGGTGATCTGAGAGGATGCTGGCGCCATCAAGCCAGACGCCGGCGCTTGCCGCTGTCAGGCAGGTGAAGCGGCTGAGCATCTGCCGATTGGTCATCTCCCGCGTCCAGAAGAACACCCGATAACCCGCAGCCGCCGCATTGAAGGCAATGTTCGTCGCCGTTGCGGTCTTGCCCATGCCGGTGCCGCCGACGAGGAAGGTGTTCGCCTGACGGGGCAGCCCCCCCATAAGCCTCTCATCCAGCGCTGACAGCCCGGTCGGAATCGTGCGGGGAACCCCGCGCGCTTCCTCCGCGCGTTCACGCTCGAGCATCTGGGCGGGGGTCAGCTGCGTCGGCCCGCGCTTGAGATCATCCCTTGCTGAACCGATGCCTGACGCGAGATCCACAAACGAATCGATCATCGCATCCACATCGAGTTCATACGCCTTGAGATCACGTTCGAGATCGAGCCCCAAACGGTACAGAGCCCGGCGCCGGGAGAGGTCCTGGATGAGGCGCGCGTACTCCTTGGCCGCAACCGGCGAAGTGGCGTCCCGCATCAAGTCTGCGAGGTAGACAGCGCCGCCCAGCTTCTCGAACAGATCCGCCATCTCTTCAGATTGCGCCCACGTCTTCAGCGTGATGGCGTCTACAGTCGAACCCACTTCTATGTCTTCGACGGCAGTTTCGAAAATGGCTCCATGTATGTCTTCGCTGAAGTCGTCAGGTTTCAGCCAGTGCGTCTCTTCCAGAACTGAATTGTCATACAGCAGCGCGCCCAGATAGGCCTGCTCTGCTTCGATGTTGGCGAAGGTGAAATCCTTCACCGCAACCGGCTCCCCACGATGCTCGCCTTCTTCAGACATCTCCCTCTCCTTCAGTCACCGTTTCATCGTTGGAATTGAACTTTTCGGTTTCATTGCCCCACACATCCCAGCCCTTGCGCGATTGCCGCGAAAACAGTTCGAGAAGTCTTGGGGAGTGAATTCCCGCTTGGGGCGCAATCAGTCGCTCCGCCTCGGTAAAGGCCAGATCCGGCTTGCGGCTGTGTTCGCGCACGGGCGCCATCAGCGCCGAACGCACAGACCTTGAGAGCTTGGGAGAACCCATGCGACCAATCAGGAAAGGCTCGTTGGCGCTGCGGAGCGCATACCCCGTCCCGAAGGCGAGCTTTGAGCCGGTCTTTGAAAGCTTCACCCAGGTTCCGGCCGTCACGAACGTGAAGCCCCAGCCCTTGAGGACATCAATGGCCTGATCCAGCATCGGGTTCGTCGCCCACAGCCAGAGCAGGCAATCGGGCGCGGCGAGCTGCTGAACCGGCAGGGCCCTGATGGCGTCGAGATCCATGCACTCGTATTTCGCGCTGGCGTTCTTGTGCTCGCCCTTCTTGGACCAGTTTTTGAACGACCAGGGCGGGTCCGCCATGATGAGGTCATAGCTGAAGGGGGCGAGGTCTCCGAAGGGCCAGCTCATACGATCCCAGCCGCCGCCTTGATGCGCCGCCACTGACCCAAGACCTTGTTCCGAGTGAAGGTCTGTTTGGGGAACTCACGTGACAGGATACGGGCCGCCTCGCCCATGCTCCGCCCCTCTCCGTGAGGTGGGATGTCGACCAGTTCGCAAAGCCTGAGATCGATCTTGTCCTTGAGTTTTTCGTCATGTGACATTTCCAGCTCCCTTTCTGAGGGTCAGGCCTTTGCGGATGTGGGTGAGACACCAGCCCCGCCCTTGGTTTTTCATGCTGAAGCCGACGCCCAGGACTGCCGGGCGATCACAGCCTTTCTCGAAGCAGCGGTAGGGGCCGGGGTGGACGAACACCGACCTCGCGCCCGAGGCGGATGCTCGCCGGGCCATCAGACCAGCGCCCCGGCGCGGTTGCGTATCCACACGTTGTCGAACGCCTTGGGAAACCGATGCTGGCAGGTCAGGAGAAAGACGCCGGCAGCGTCAGCCTCATCGCTATTGCCGGCGTCAAAGCCCCACCGGCGCGCGCACTTCACCTGCACGTTCGTCGGGGGCTTCTTGCCGCCCTTGCCGTAGAGCAGGGCCTTGATCTTCTGGTTATCCGCCTCAAGGCATGGAATGCCGTGTGCGAGCGCGACTTCCTCGATCTTCATGCAGAGCCCGTAGATCAGGCGCAGCGTGTGAAGGTTCAGCTTCCCAGAAGGACGGCAGGGCTTCTCGTAGGCGATGACCTCAACGCCTTCGAGCTGCTTGGAAAGCCAGACCCCGTAATTGCGCGCGGCGACGCCGTAGTCCTCACCGCACGCAGGGAGCTTGAAGCTGTAAAGGGAGACCGGACCTTCCGGCCTCCCCTTGCAGACGCCCGTGCGGGTGCTCGACTGATCGAGTGCCAACAGCATCAGGCAGGCTCCGGCTCTTTGGCCGTTTGAGCTTTAGAAGGCTTCGCCTTTGCAGCGGCCTTCTTGGCGCCCGGCATGGATTCAGCCAGACGCGTCTGACCGGTCAGGCGCCCCCGCAGGAAAGCCTGGTGATGCTCAGGCGGGCATTCAGACGGAGGTTCATGATCACGCCCGAGGAGCCCGGCAGTGACGCCGCGCGCCTCCCACTCTGTTTCCGAGACCTTGGGGTCTGACGTGTCAGCAGGCTCGAACATATCCGGCTGGGCGCCCACGGGCAGGTTCAGCCAGTTGCGATACCGGGCGCGGGTCTGCTCTTTCGAGCGGCTTTCGTTCCGCGTCCAGTCCGCTTCCTTGATCGCCTCATCCAGCAGGCCCAGCTCGATGCCTTCGGATTTGAACTTCTTCCGGACCTTGCTCAGAACGGCCTTGGCTTCATCCACCTTGGCCTGGGCGTTTGTGATCTCGGAAATGGCCTGCAGGAAGGTGTCGTGGCTGACATTGCCGTGAACATCGGCGCTGCCTCCATCATCTGCGTCCGTCACATTCTTCGCCATGTGGGTCTCCTTCATGACGGCGCCGCTGATGCCCGCGGCCGGCATCGCGCGGCCTATGAAGGCGCGTGGATCTCGTCGGTGTTCGCGTCTGGAATAGCTTGGACCGTCTCCAAAACCGCCTGAGACAGGCTCATCGCCTTGCGGGTCAGCTCAGCCTTTTCATTGACGCTCAGAGCCTTGCCGTCTTCACTTCCGGGGCTCAGCGCCCGGATGACTGACCGCTGCAGATCACTAGCGAGGTAGTCCGCTTCGGATGCGCAATTGAGCAGGCTTTCGATGGCTTCAACCGCCTCCTGGCGCGCCATGAAGCCGCTATAGATCCTCTGCCCGCAGTATCCTTCGAGCGTATCCATGACCTCGGCCGACATGGTCGCGCGATCGGTCTTGCTGGCATACGCGAAGAGTTGGGTGCGCCCGATCGAGACGAGATTCATCTCGAGAATGGCGTCCACACCGCCACACGCCTTGATAAGGCGGCTGGCCAGTTCAGCGTGTTGAAGGGGGTCGAGGCTCATGTCGTTCTCCGGACGTTCCCGCTCAAAGTCCGGCTGACAGGCTGAAGGGCCTGGCCGAAGGTGCGGGCAGTTGAAAGCTGGATGGAGAGCGCGCTCATGCAGGCGCACAGTCAGGATCAAGCGCATCAGCGCCCAGACCATAGAAATCGTTGGCCGAGACAGCCTCACCCGTTTCCTGATGAATCCGGGCCATGTCTTCTCGCCCTGGAATGGTGTGCCCATTCTCCCAAGACGAAATCGTCTTCGGAGTTGTGCTCAGCTTCTTGGCTAGTTCAGGCTGGGAGAGGCCTTGAAGCGTTCTCCATTCAGCGAGTTTCATGGCTCGGCCTCCTATACCGGTTCGGCATAGACATAACCGATACTGTTATGGGATTACAAGAGGCGTTGCGTCATAACCGCTTTGAACAACCGGAGCGGACATTATGAGCAGAATCGGTGAAGTGCGGCGCGCACGCGGCCTGACCCAGAAACAACTGGCGGCCATGCTTGAGGTCGATACCGTTTCGATCAGCCGTTATGAGAACGATGACAACAAGCTCACGCTTCCCCTTCTGCGTCGTATCGCAGGCAAGCTTGATTGCCGCGTCGTCGATCTGATCGATGAAGCAGATGGTGCGACAGCCACAGGTCACTCATCTCTTCCAGAATATGACATCCGCGCAGCAGCTGGTGGCGGCGCCCTGAATGACAGTGAGGAAGCCGTCGATCACTGGCTCTTCAGCGAAAGCCAGATGGAACAGCTTGGCCTCAGCCGTGGACCTGCCGGCATGATCAGGATTGTCGGTGACAGCATGGAGCCGACACTTCGCTCAGGCTCACGCGTCATCATCGACCGCTCTGATAACGACATTTCCACGCCTGGCATCTTCGTTGTCTGGGATGGCGCAGGCCTCGTGATCAAGCGCCTTGAACGCGTCTTCGGATCTGAGCCACGCAAGGTAAAGGTCAAGTCAGACAATCCCTTGCATGACGAATATGTCGTGCGTGAAGAAGACCTTCACGTCATCGGTCGCGCGCGTGTGGAGATTAAGCTCCTCTAGCCCGAACGGTTACGACTTAACAGAATCTGTTATTTTCACTGTTTACAACATAACCGTTTCGGTTATAGGGTTGGCTCAACCGATTAGGGAGAGCCAACATGACTGCACGCCTGAAAGCGGAAGAAGTCGCTGACCAGCTCAGCAAAGACGCCCGCGCCCTCATCAGCATTTTTCGAGGGTGCAAGCTCCGCGATACCTTCACCCTGAATGACGCGGTTGATCCGACCCCGGTCTTTGAACAGGCCTTCGCCGGAGCAGCGGATCTGAAGCAACACGGCCTCATTGGTGAGCCTGTTCAGATTCCGACTGATGACATTCGCTGCATCCGCAAGCTCGAATATCGCTGGACGCCCCTGGGCCTTGATGTCCGAGCGATCATGCTTGAGCGCTTGGCTGAGGAGGCGGCATAGATGTCTCACTTCACTCAAGCCCTTGGCAGTTTTCTCACCCCGGCAGTTCAACGCCTCGCAAATGTGATGGCCGGCGACCTGCCCTACCTGCGTCCCAGCGAGCCTGATGAGGCTGGCCGGTTCTTCATCACCGACAACTTCACAGGCCAGCGCTTCGCAGTGACGCTCAAGCCGGTCCCATCAGAGCCGAATGCGGCGCCCATCCGGGAGGTCGCATAATGGCTGCCCAGGACACGCCCGCCGCTCGTGTTGATCGCTGCAAGAACGGAATCAAGAACCAGCTCACAGCCATGGGCGAAGCTCTACGTGAAATGCGGCAAGGCCACATCTCCGCGCAGAAGGCTGAGCAGCTGATCCGCGACCGTCTCAAGGTCAGCCGAGAACAGCTGGACGCTATCGAAGCGCTTGTGAGTTCGGGCCTCTGCCCGCCCGCAAAGCGGACAGCCCAGGCCGCGGCGAAGACCGCAGAGCTTTTCAAGACCTCCTGAAAACCCGAACCCGCTGCACCCGCCCCCATGGGTCAGCGGCAGCCGGGGAGCGTTCCCCCTCAGCCTACAGACGCTCCCCGGCGCCTCCAGAATGGAGACGTCAATGCCCAAGCAATTCCGCAAGGCCGGAGAACTGCCCCCGTGCGCGCACTGCGGCCAGCCCGCACGCAAGACCACGGGTGAAGAGATCTACCTCAACCACCCCGATCTCGCAGATCGCATCATGTATGCGTGCGATCCATGCAAGGCCTATGTCGGCGCCCACAAGACCAATGGCGCGGCGCTCGGCCGACCAGCGAACGCCGAGCTGCGCAAAGCGCGTCAGGCCCTTCACGACAGGATGTTCGACCCGCTTTGGGAGAATGCGCCCGAGACGGGCGGTTACACGCCCGAGGATGAGGTCGCGCGAAAGCGCATCCAGAACGCGGCGCGCGCTCGCTGCTACGCCTTCCTCGGCGCGCGCATGAACCTCGCGCCTGAGCACGTCCACATTGCCGAGTTCGACGTCGAGCAATGCCGTGAGGCTTGGCGCCTGCTCAAAGGCGTCACCTACCCGCAAATCCGTGACTGGTCGAAGGCGCACAAGCGCGCGGCCGACAAGGGAGAGGCCGCATGAACCGCCCTCTCTTCCATCGCTTCCCCTTGACCATCGTCAACTTCTTCACCCCGCGCGGATGGCGCTGGCTCGCATACCTGACCCTCACCGGCTTTGGCCTGGCCCTGATCGGCCTCGCTTTCCGATGAGCTTCACCCCCACCAAGACCCTAACCACAGAGGAGGCCGACATGGCCGTTTTGACCGACACCCCCGAAGCTGAAACCGGCACTGCACTGGCCGTCATCCACGACGATCCGTCCCGGGCGCTGAAGGAGCCTGATTTCCTCAACCAGCTTTTGGATGAGATCGAGGCTTTCGCAGACGGGCAGGAGCCCGACCTCTCCACGGTCGCCAGCCGCAAGGAGATCGCCAGCGCAGCCCACAGGGTCGTGCGGACGAAAACTGCAATCATCGAGGCGGGCACTGAGCTGAAGAAACCGCTCAAGAAACAGATCGACGCAATCGTCACGACCGAGAAGCAGGTCAAAACACTGCTGGATGGCTACCGCGACCAGATCCGCCAGCCGCTGTCGGATTGGGAGGATGCCGAGAAAGTCCGCGCCGGTGAGCGTGAGGCCATCCTCAAGAAGCTCAAAGAGCTGGCGATTGTCACTATCGACCTCACCAGCCAGGGAATCCGTGACCGCATCGAAACGGCCAAGAGCCTGACGATCAGCGAGAACCTTTTCCTCGGTAAGGAGCGCGATCAGGCCGAGCTCATGCGCACGCAGACGCTCGAAACGCTGGAGAACGCCCTCAACCAGACCCTCGCGCGCGAACAACAAGCGGCGGAACTGAAAGCGCTCCGCGAGAAGGAGGCCGCCCGCGAGCGTGAGGACGCAGCACGCGAGGCCGAAGCCCGGCTGCAGCAGGCAGCGCCTTCCCCGGCTGCAGCGCCCGCCCCCGCCGCTTCAGAGCCCGAGGAGGAGCCCGCCCCGGAGCCGGTTGAAGACCCGCTCACCGAGACAGCTGGTGACCTGCTGGCGGCGGCAGATGCGGCGAAACTGCCTCTGTCTGTAGGCCTTGCGCGCAAGCTCGCCACCGCGCTCCAGAGCGGTCGCGTCCGCCATGTGAAGTGGGTGGGCTGATGCCCTCCCTCCCCATCTCCGAGCCGGGCATCTATGCGGGCATTCCCATGGCGGAATACCACGCGCAGCTCACCGTGGGGCCGTCGATAAGTTCAGGCGGGCTGCGGACGATTGATTCCAAGACTGCAGCTCATTACTTCGCCACCAGCTATCTCAACCCGCATGCGGAGAAGGTGGACACCACCCCCTTCCGCATCGGCAAGGCGGCTCACTCCCTCCTCTTGGGCGACGAGGTGTTCGAGGAACACTTCGCCGTCGCCCCCTTTGATGGCGGGCGCAACACCAGCACCGGCGACTGGAAGGCTGGAGAGAAGCAGACATGGTGGTCCGAATGCCAAGTGATGGGGCGCGTTCCTCTCTCCAAGGAGGAGCACGCCCGCATTCTCGGAATGCGCGACGTGCTGATGCGCGAGCCCCTGATCCAGGATGGTCTTCTCGAAGGGGACGCTGAGCACTCCATCATCTGCCGGGACGAAGAAACTGGCGTCTGGCTCAAGGCCCGCCCTGACGTCATCCCCAAGAGCGGCTGGATGGTCGATTACAAGACCGTGGCTGACGCCCATCCGCGCAAGATCCAGCGCGCCATCTTCGACCACGGATACCACCAGCAGCTCGGCCTTGCGGCTGAATGCCTGGCGCAGCTCGGAGAGCCTGTGCCCCGTGAATACGCGCTCGTCTGTCAGGAAAAGACCCCGCCCTACGCGGTGACGATCCAGTCCCTTCCCATTGAGGCGATCTGGGCGGGCGTCAAGCAAAACCGCTCGGCCATCCGGACCTTCGCCCAATGCCTGAGCGAGGGCGTCTGGCCCGGCTATGGCGAAGCCGATGACCTCACCACCCCCCAATACATCATCGACCGCTGCGCCGGCATCGAAACCCCGGCCTGGCTCAAGCCTCTGGAGAATGACGCATGAACGAGATTGCGACCCCACACCGTGAAACCGACGCTGATCTGGAAATTCTCGCCCCGGCAGAGCGTCCGAGCAGCATGGCCGTGCAGCTTCAACGCGCCGAGATCGACCAACAGATAACAACTGCCCGCGCATACCCGCGCTCACTGAGCCGTGTGAAGCAGGCGATCATGAACATGGCCACGCTCGATGAAGAGAGCGCTGCTGAGTGCATGTACGCGCTGCCCAGGGGCGGCAAGCCCATCAAGGGACCGAGCGTCCGCTTCGCTGAAATCCTCAAACAGGCATACGGCAACTGTCGCGCAGCCGCCCGTGTCGTCCATGTGGACCGTGAAGAGAAGTACGTCGAAGCGGAAGGCGTCTTCCACGACCTCGAAACCAACTCCGCAACGACCACGCGCGTTCGGCGCCGGATCTCTGACAAAAATGGAAGGCTCTTCAGTGAGGACATGATTGTCGTCACGGGCAACGCCGCCTGCGCCATCGCCAAGCGCAACGCCATTCTCGATGGAATTCCGCGCCCTCTCTGGCGCCGGGCCTATGAGACCGTCGAATACGCCATTGCCGGAGACATCACCACGCTGGCGGAAAACCGTGAGAAGGCCATCAAGGCGCTGGCGACCTATGGCGCCACGCCAGAACAGGTCTGCGCCGCCCTGGGTCATGAAGGCCCGGATGATGTGACCCTCGACGACATCATCACCCTGCGAGGCATGTACTCCGCGCTGAAGAACGGAGAGGCGACACCGGAAGAGGTGTTCAACGGTCAGAAGGCGGCTGATCGGGGCTCCATCCGTGAACGATTCCGCAAGCCCGCAGCAAAGCGCGTTCAGCAACAGGATGAGACCGCTCAGCCTGAGCCCCAGGGCAAAGACGAGCGCCCGGCGCGCGACATCAACGAGGATTCCGGGGAGGGAGCGGCTGCATCAGCCGCGGCCCCGGAGGAAGGGGCGGTTGAGACCCCGGCAGAGCAGCCGGACGATCCCGCCCCTTCCAGTGATGACGATGACGCCCCCTTCCCCGGTGACGCTTAGAGCGCCCTTTCAAGAAAGCCACTGATCATGACCAACGCAATCGACGCCCATGTGGGCCAGCGCATCCGCTTTCGCCGCAAGCTGCTGCAGATGACTCAGGAGAAGCTCGCCCAGGCGGTCGGCATCCGCTTCCAGCAGATCCAGAAGTACGAGACCGGCGCCAACCGTGTGAGCGCATCCCGCTTGTTCGAGATCGCAGAAGCGCTCGATGTGCCCGTCCAGTATTTCTACGAGGGCCTGGAAGGGGGCGACACGCCCATGCCGGCCGACGAAGCTGCGCTGCGTTCTGACCGGCACTTCAACATCGTCAGCAAGCACTGGCCGGGCCTCACCCAGCGGGCGAAAGCCCGCGTTTCTGGCCTGATCGAAGACCTGGTTCTCTCTCGTCAGGGAGAGGATGCATGAGCGAGGTTCGCGAAGCTATTTCCGTTTCCGGCCTTCCCCAAGAGGAAGGAACCCAGGCGCTATATTTCCACGTTGGCAGGGGATACATGCGCACCATAGACGGCGCTTGGCGCGAGGCTGGCATCGTCACCCGCATCACCGTCTCAGCCGACCTTCCCGGCCTCTATTGCAGTCTTGAGCGCGTCCGCGTGTTCGACGGGGAAACCTGCATCTTCGAAGGCCCGCTCCACAATCTGGAAGGCGTCGAGTACGCGCATCCGGAAAAGCCGGAGGGCCAGTCATGACCGTCCGCCCGATCCTGTTCAGCGGGCCGATGGTCCGCGCGCTGCTCGAAGGTCGCAAGACCCAGACGCGGCGGGTTCTGAAGCCTCAGCCGCCCTCCTACCTGCACCATGGCAAAGACATCATGGATTGGCCGCTCTCTGGGATATGGCAAGAGGACGAATACCAATTCGGCTCCTCGATTTGGACCTTAAGCGTTCAATCCGATGTTAATGATGCCGCCGAGAGCGATATCGATGTCCGTTTTGCTCCCGGCGACCTGCTTTGGGTGAAGGAGACTTGGCGCGTCGATGCGCGCTTCGACCGCTACAAGCCTCGCGAGCTCCCCCGGACGGCGCATCCGAACCTTGATTTTCTAGCAACTACCGAGCCGGACAGCTTCGGGATCGCCGGCAAGACGCGCCCCTCCATCTTCATGCTCCGCTGGGCGTCCCGCCTGACCCTGCGAGTGACCGAGGTCCGCGTTCAGCGCCTTCAGGAGATCAGCACCAAAGACATTCGAGCTGAAGGCGCGATCACTGAAGATTGGGACGAGTGGCGTGAAGATGCGCTGACCGTAGGAATGCCGTCAGGGTCTCATGTCGAGAACGAGCGCGATGTTTTCGAAAATCTCTGGGACAGCCTGAACGCCAAACGCGACGGCGGCGCCTTCTCCTGGGCTTCAAACCCGTGGGTCGTGGCCGTCAGCTTCGAGGTCATCCGCGCGAACGTCGATCAGGTGGTGGAGGCGTCCGATGGCTGAGGACAGCGGTATCGAGTGGACGACCCACACCTTCAACCCGTGGATCGGCTGCACCAAAGTCAGCGCGGCGTGTGACTTCTGTTATGCGGAGAAATGGGACCATCGCTTCGGCGGAAACCGCTGGGGGCCGCACGCTGACCGGACCCTGACGAAGACGTGGCCGAACCCCCGCAAATGGAACCGGCAAGCCGACAAGACCGGCATCCGGCCTCGCGTCTTCGTTGCAAGCCTGGCGGACGTGTTCGACAATCACCGGAGCATCCTGCCGGGGTGGCGCGAAGACCTTTGGAAGCTGATCGACGAGACGCCGAACCTCGACTGGCTCCTGCTGACGAAGCGCCCTCAGAACATCATGAAGATGATCCCCGAGCGCTGGCGCGACGGCCTGCCCTCACACGTCTGGATCGGGACGACCGTCGAGGATCAGAAGTCCGCAGATCAGCGCATACCGGCGCTCCTTCAGGTGCCGGCCGCAATCCGGTTCCTCTCCTGCGAACCCCTGATCGGCCCGGTCGATCTGACCGGTCACTTCTGGGGGCCGGTCTATCTGACCAATCATTTCTGTGGGCCAGCTAAGCCATGCGCCGGATGCTCGCGCAGCAAACTCGAAAATGGGCCCGCGCTTCATTGGGTGATCGCCGGGGGCGAGAGCGGCGCGCAGTACCGGCCCGCTGACCCCGATTGGTTCCGCCAGCTCCGCGACCAGTGCGCCGAGGCTGACGTGCCGTTCCTCTTCAAGCAGTGGGAAGGCCCCGATCAGAAGGCGATCAAGGCCAAAGGCCGCGCTCTCGATGGGGTGATCCATGACGGGTATCCGGTCCAAGGAGGCATGCAATGAGCCGCTACGCCAAAGACACTCAGGTCTCCACCTTTCAGTCACGCGCCGAGATCGAGCAGACGCTTCAGCGCTACGGCGCCGATGGCTTCATCTATGGCTCGGAAGGTGATCGCGCCCTCGTCGGCTTCAGGATGCGCGGGCGGCAGGTGAAATTCATACTGCCCCTGCCTGACCGGACGGCGCGCGAATTCACGCACACACCAGGCCGGAATCTGAAGCGCTCAAGCGAACAAGCCGCGGCGGAATGGGAGAAAGCCTGCCGGCAGCGTTGGCGCGCGCTCGCGCTCGTCATCAAGGCCAAGCTCGAAGCTGTTGAAAGCGGCATCACTGAGTTCGAGGACGAGTTCCTGGCTCACATCATCCTGCCAGACGGACAGACGGTCGGCTCCTGGGCCAAGCCTCAGATCGAAGACGCATACAGCACCGGCAATATGCCGAAGCTGCTGCCTGACTATTCGGGGGACCGGTGATGACACCTGAGAAGTGGGCGGACAAGCTCATCACCCTGAACCGGGCCGAGCGCCCTTCCCAGACCTTCTGCGACTTCGTGGACCTGGCCTTCCATTCCCTTGCCAAAGGCGCGTGGATGATGACCGGTGCGAGGGTCAATGACCCGAAGCCGGAACACCATGAGAACGCCTACATGGCCATCGTGGGCCGGTACGAGAAGCGCGGTCAGCTCGACATCATCCGGGCCATGCCTGAACTCATGGCGCCGCTGGTCCAGCAGCTTCCAGAGGGCGGCATCGACTTCCTCGGACGCGCTGCCGGCCACATCGAGACCCTGAACAAGTTCATGGGGCAGTTCTTCACCCCATACGATGTGTGCCGAATGATGGCGGCAATTCAGCTTGGCGATCCGCGCCGTCTCAGCGGGAAGAAGGGATTCTTCACCCTGCACGAGCCCGCAGCGGGCGCCGGGGCGATGATCCTGGCCGCAGCTGATCATGTTGAGGCGCAAGGGCTGTCGGTCACCACGTCGATGTTCGTTGAGGCACGCGACCTCTCAGACCTCTGCTTCAAGATGAGCTTTATCCAGCTAAGCCTGCGAGGGATCGCCGCCCAGGTCGTGCGGGGGAACACACTCTCCGGCGATCCTGAGCAATACATCATGGAATGGGTGCCCACGCCCGGCTACGCGCTCTTCCACGCCCGGTATGGCTCACCCTTTGGAGCTCGGCCAGAAGACGACCAGCCAGCAAGCCCAGACGACTCCGCGCGGTTCACCCTGCAACTGGATCTGTTCGCAGAACCCTGTGAGGTGGCGTGATGGTCTTCCCCTCAACCCGTCAATTCCCGAAGTGCGCAGTCCTCGGCTTTTCTGAAGCGGGCGCGCTTGTGACGTTCAGCTGGGTTATGCCCGACCAATGCGCTTCCGAAGCCAAAGGCTGGGCTCTGGACAACGGCGCTGTCTCTACGCGGGTCTTCGATGAGATCGGGGAGGCATTGAACGCCCTGCATGATCATCAATGGATCGAGCGAAAGGCGGCCTCATGACCACGCCCAGAAAGCGCGATCATTTCCGGCATGTAGAGCCCATCGAGGTTTTCGCCCTGCCCCAGAAGGGCAATGTAAACCCGCTCGTGGAGATCCGGCTGGGGCAGATGGACGGTGGCTGGGTCTGGACGGTCGGCGCCATGCACTCTATCGGCGGATTCAGCGGCCCTCTGGGCAATTCGGTTCAATTCCCCAAGCCATTAGACCCGACCCGTGACGCCGCGCTGAAGGCTGCTATCGTTTTTGCTCGATCCCGGCTACAGCGCCCAGACCTCAAAACCTCAGCCTACCTCGCCTGGCTCGATGAGCTCGAACGCAACCAGCTTATTCAGGGTAATCTCTTCGCCTCTTTTGAGGGCGAGAAAATCAACATGGGGGCGCGCCCCTGACGTGACCCTCCCCGCTCGCATAAACGCCTGGCCCCGCCAGATGCGAGCCGCAACGGCTGCCGCCTATGTCGACGAGACATCGGTCGAGGCCTTCCGTCGCGCGACAGGAAAGGGCAAGCTCTACCCCTCCCCGAAGAATATCGAGGGCAAAGGCGAGAGATGGCTGAGAGAAGATCTGGACGCGGCGCTGGACCGGGCGCACGGACTCCGTCGCGAGGACGAAGAGCTGGAGAGCCTCGTATGATCGAGGCCAATCCCGGCGACAAGCCACGCTACACCAGATCGAAGACGATGGCTGACGGGTCACTGTCGTGGTTCTGGGAGCCCCCTACAAAATTCAGGAAGCAGGGCTGCATGCTGCAAGCCAGCCCCCTTGGCGCAGAAATGCTCAGGGCTTTCGAGCAAGCTCACAGGCTCAACAGTGCGCTCGACGCATGGCGCCAGGGTCGTGACGCAGACATGCCAGCACGACACGGAACCCTTGATTGGGTTTTTGAGCTGTACCGGACCGATCGCAGTTATCGCGCCATCGGTGATGCCACCCGGAAAGAGTATGAGCGCGCCATGCGGCGCGTGGGCGGTCATGCGCTCAAGGATGGTAGTCTTCTGGGGCAACGCGCGGCGCTCAAGATCACACCCATTGTCGTAGACAAGCTCTACGACCGGTTTGTTGAACAGGGCCTGACCCGTCAGGCAGAGTTGGCCATGACGGTGTGCAAACTCGCCTGGAATGTGGCCAAGCGCAAATCCAAGGATGTGCCCCCCGAAAACCCCTTCGAGAATGTCTACAAGGGGCGCCGTGTCCGGCAACGCACTACGCCAGCTACGCTTGAGGAGTTGAACGCCTTCTGTGAGACCGCTGTCGAGCTCGACTATATCGAGCTGGCCTTCGCGGCCCGCGTTTGTTGGGAGCTTCTGACCCGGCCGGAAGATGTCTTCTACAGGATGACATGGGACCACTGGCGCCCGCCAGAAATGCCGCAGCAGGCTTTCGGGCTCTCAGGCAAGAATGGTGCGGGCCAATGGTTCACGCTCGATGAAATCGATCCTGAAACCGATGAGCTGCACTTCTTCTACCCGGAGCTGGAGCACTATGCGCTCATGCTTGCCGGCAGAGGGCGCAAAGGCGACCTGATGGTCCTGTATCCCAAAGGGGTGAGGAAGCGGTCGAACGCCACCGCCCAGACTCCATGGGTGGGCTATGACCAATCTTTCTGGGCGAAGAAGGTGCGTGAGATCCGGGAAAAAGCTGGGCTCGGAAATCATATCGCCATGAAAGCCTTCCGGCATGGTGGAGCGACTGAGCTGGGTGATGCCGAGCTGCCGGACACCTGGGCGCAAGCTCTGAGCCGCCACAAACACCGCGGCACCCTCGATCATTACATCCACCGCACAGAGACCCAGGCCATTCTAGCCACTCGAAAGCGGGTCGCTTACAGGCGCGGTAAAAACACATAAAGAGAACAGAGTTCGGAATAACCGCCAGACAGGCGTTCGGAATAGACTGTTTGGAACAGGCTGGAACAGTCTCGATTTATCAATGAAAACAGAATGGTGGAGGGGGCTGGATTCGAACCAGCGTACGCCGAAACGGGCAGATTTACAGTCTGCTGGATTTAACCACTCTCCCACCCCTCCACAGGGTTCGCGTCACCGCGAAAACGACTGATTGGGAGCTCAGCCGTCGGGCCAATTCAGGGCTTCACCGCATCAACCGATTGCGCTTAGGCGCTAAGGGCTTTAACGAGGCCGCTTCCTGATTTGGAGCGCGGACTATAGTCATGGCTTTTCAACGGCGCAACACCGATAAAAAGGGTTCTGCAGCGCGAAATGCAGCCCGACGTGACGGCCCCGATCAGGGGTGGATCTGGGGTCGCCATGCGGTCCTGGCGGCCTTGGCCAACCCCAAGCGAAAACACATCTCTTTGCATGTGACGCGCAATGCTGCGACCGAGCTGGACGACACGTTCAGCAAGCTCGCCGACATTGAATTGCCCGGCCAGATCACGGCCCGTTTGCCCGAAGGCGCGGTGCATCAGGGCTTCGCGCTGAAAACCGGCGCGCCGCCTGCGGAATCGCTGAACGCCGTGCTTGAACCCACCCATGGCTTGCTGGTGGTGCTCGACCAGATCACCGACCCGCACAATGTGGGCGCCATCCTGCGTTCCTGCGCCGCTTTCGGCGTCCGCGCGGTGGTCGTTCAGGATCGAAAGTCGCCGCCCTTCTTTGGCGCCCTTTGCAAGACCGCGGTCGGCTGCGCGGAGACCATTCCTCATGTGAAGGTCACCAATATCGCCGATACGCTGATCGCGCTTGAGGAAGCGGGCCGCTATGTGATCGGCCTGGCGGGCGAAGCGGACGCCAGCCTGGCGGTCGAAGTCGCCGAGAACGCCGGGCCGGGCCTGGTGCTGGTTCTGGGCGCGGAGGGCGATGGCCTGCGCCCGCGCGTGGCCGAGCATTGCTCGGCGCTGGCGCGCATCCCGATGGGACCGAAAGCGGAAAGCCTCAATGTGTCGAACGCCGCGGCGATCGCGCTGTACGAGGCCTCCCGCTTTGATCCACGGATCAATCCCAAGGCGGAGTGATCCGATTCTCAGTCGGCCTAGCCGCCCGTGGTGAAGTCGCCGCCGCCGGAGGTGCGGATATTGCGCTGGCCGGTAACCGTGCGAATGTAGGCGTCTGACCCGCCGCTCACATGGATGTCCACATCGCCTGCGGTGCCGCCGAACCACAGATCCGACGAGCCGCCCAGGCGCGCTTCGACTGAACTGGCGCGGCCTTGCTGAATGCGCACATCGCCTGAGCCGCTGCTGCTCATCTCCAGAACGCCGTCCATGCTGGCGACTTCCATATTGGAGGAGCCTGAAATGCTCACGGACACATCAGACGTGGCGCCGACCGACAGATCACCGCTGCCTGACGCGGCATATTGAACGCCGCCCGGCGCATTACCGATCTCGACATTGCCGGAGCCGGAGACGCTGGCCTCAAGGCTCGCCACATGACCGGCTTCGACTTCGCCAGAGCCGGAAATTCCGATATCCATGTCGCCGCCTACATCCCCGAGCTCAACATCGCCGGAACCTGACACGGCCAGATCAACCGATTCGCCAATATCCTCGGCGCTCAGATGCCCCGAGCCAGACAGCGCCGCATTCAAGGCGCCGCCGATTTCGCCCACGCTCACATGGCCCGAACCGCGAATAGCCAAGCGTGCGTCATCGCTTACATCACCTGCTTCAAGCGTTGAGCAATGCGACATCACCAGATCAAGCGATTGAGTGGCGCCCAGTTCGGCGCGGACAATCGAGTCATCAAGCTCCACGCTGGCCGGGTTCGGCGTCGAGATGACCAGAACCGGCAGCTCGTCAAAAGACAGCGCTTCGCGCCGATTGCGTCCGACACGTTGCTCCCGGAATCCGCCAAAGCACCGCATGCGCCGCATGGTTTCGCCGCCGTCCACATACAGCGCGCCGTCCGCATTGCGGATGTCAGCGCTGGAGCCGCCGCGTTCGAAACGAGCTTCAAGCACAGAGCCGTGCTCCACACGCACCGTACCGATGAAGTTTTCAATCTCTACGGACGGCGCGCCGCCCGCTTGCATCGCCGTCGCCAGCGCCAGAACCATGACCGTCATATCGACCCTCACATCTTTGAGTTTGTTATCATTAGGCGCGGGTTGTCCCCCTCAACGCCATCGCATCTGCATGCTGGCTGAAGACACCCCACCACAACATTGCGACAGACTAAACTTTTCTCCATGTTGCGCCGGTCGACAGCCGCCGCTCAAAACGCTTTGATGCCAGGTATGAGACATCACGCCCCCCGCTCCGACCTCGCCACCCATAGTGTTGAAAACCAGTCCGAACCGCTTGTCGGGGTGAACTGGTATTCCGACGACGCCATGCTCAAGGATGCGCTGGCGCGCAACGGCGCCCACGTGCATGCCGATCGCCTGTCCTCCATGGGCGCCGAAATCGGCTCTGACAGCGTTCAGGACCTGGCCCGGATGGCGAATGAAAACCCACCCAAATTCAAACCCTTCGACAGGTTTGGTCATCGCATAGATGAGGTCGAGTTCCACCCCGCCTATCATGCGCTGATGGAGCTGGGCCTGAGCCATGGCGTGTCGTCGGCAGCCTGGACGGAAAAGCAAGCGCCGCACTCGCTGCACGCCGCGCTTCTGATGCTGATGGGGACGGCTGACGCCGGCGTCTGCTGCCCGCAGTCCATGACATACGCCAGCGTTCCGGCGTTGAAGAACGCAAACTGGACCGGCCCGTGGGTTCAGGGCGTCACCTCGGGGCGCTATGACCCGCGCTTCCTGCCGCCTGAAGACAAGGTCGGACTGACGCTGGGCATGGCGATGACCGAGAAACAAGGCGGGTCTGATGTGCGCGCCAACGCCACCACCGCAGAAAGCCAGGACGGCGATGTGGTGACGCTGACCGGGCATAAATGGTTCTGCTCGGCCCCCATGAGCGACGGGTTCCTGACCCTCGCCTATGAAGGCGCGGGCGACGACGCGCAACTCAGCTGCTTTCTCGTGCCGCGCTGGACCCCGGACGGGGAGCGCAACACGATTGAAATCCAGCGGCTGAAGGACAAGCTAGGCGACCGCTCAAACGCCAGCTCCGAAATTGAATACAAGGACGCCTGGGCCCGCCGCGTGGGCGAGCCCGGACGTGGCGTGCGCACCATCATTGAAATGGTCAATCACACACGGCTCGATTGCCTGGCGGGGTCGGCGGGCCTCATTCGCAATGGCGCCGCATATGCGGTCTGGCACGCTGACCGCCGCAGCGCCTTTCAGCGCCGCCTGATCGACCAGCCTTTGATGCGCGAAGTCTTGGGCGAGCTGTCCATGGAGGCTGAAGCCGCGATCGCCCTCGCCTTCCGGGTCGCCGAGAGTTTTGACAAGGCCGAGACCGATCCGCACGAAGCGGCGCTGGCGCGCTTGCTCACCCCCATCGCCAAATACTGGATCTGCAAGCGGGCGCCCTATCTGACCTATGAGGCCATGGAAGCCCATGGCGGCGCAGGATATGTGGAAGAACACCCGCTGCCCCGCATGTTCCGCCAGAGCCCGCTGAACGCCATCTGGGAAGGCTCGGGCAATGTGATCGCGCTCGACGTGCTGCGCGCCCTGTCGCGCGATACAGCGGCGCGGGACGCCCTCGCCGCCGAACTGGCGCCCGCCTTTGGCCGACACCCGGCCCTTGATGCGCGCCTTAATGCGTTGACGAAGATGGCGTCGGGCGGCATTGGCGAAGCGGATGCGCGCCGCTTTGCGGAATGGTCGGCCACCGCCCTCACCGCCAGCGCCCTGATCCGCGCCGGACTGGATCCGGCGGCGGACGCCTATATCGGGCGCCGGATCGCCGAAAATCCCACCTCTCTGGGCGCCGGCGAAGCCGCCATCGATCATGACTGGCTGATCGGACGGGCGCGACTGGCGGGCTGATCAGGATTTCATGACCGGCTTGGTGTCCGAAGGTCCCATGGGGGTAACCACGGGTTTCTTGCCCGTCATCTGTTCACCTGTGATCTCGCATTGCTTGATCACAAGCACCTCAAAGCCTGCAGCCGCCTCGGTCTTTGTAGGCGGTGCGCCCTCAGGTACGGCGCCTGTCAGGGTGATCAAGACAGCCAGAGCCTGCATCGCTTTCCATGCTCGGCCTCCCCAAACGCCCAGGCTCACACGAAGGCGGGCTATGACGCTGCCTGGGCGGACCTCGATCAGCTCTACCGTGAGATGGTCAATCATCGGCGTGAGATCGTCAGCTGGTGCGACCTCTTGCTGATACCAAGCGTTCAGTCTCTCCCTTAACCCGTCAGCGAACACCGCAGCGACAGAGTCCAGCTCGGTCGTTTCCAGGTCGAGTGTAACCTCAATCTCCAAGCTGACCTGGAACTCACCATCGCCATCATCGCCGAAATCACCGTGAAAGCCGCCGAAGCCTCCCCCCGCGCCGTTTGGTTCGTGCATGGGTATGTCTGCCATGACGCCTCCTTATGAGGCGAATTATCGACACCCTTTGAGCGCTCGCAACCCCTATAAGCCTTCCGAGCCAAAACGATTGATTGATGGGCTCCGCCGATCTGAGGGGCGTCGTTATGCCGGCGAACCGACATTCCTGACCTCAGCAAAGAACCTGGGGCGGGCGAAGGTCGACTGGTCTGGGGGCTGGTTGCACCGGCTACAGGCGTCAGCCCAAAATGCCATACACCACAGATCCCAACACGGTGCCCACAGCATAGCCGAGCACGCCGACCAGCACGCCTGGCGTCACCAGATCACGCCAGCCTTTGGCCGCAGCCAGCGCAGGCGCGGTTGTGGCGCCGAGAATGGCGGCGTTCGAGGCGATGATGATCTCGGGCAGGGAAAGCCGGCACAGCTTGGCGAGCGTGAACGCAATAACCGCGTGGATCGATAACAGGATCGCGATGAAAGCGATGATCATCGGCGCGCTGGTGATCAGCTGGGCCACATTGGCGCCCGCCGCGATGGCTGCGAAAAACAGGAAGGCGAACACAACGCCCAGCTCGAACCCGCCATGCAGCTTCGCCATCCGGCCAGGGATGGCGGTCGGCAAGATCAGCGCTAGCGCGGTGATGATGACGTAGCGCAACTGGGAGAAGCCGGTCAGTTCGGTCAGAAAATCACCCACCGCGACAACAAGCAGCGCATAAGCGAGGGTCAGTCCCAGGCTCAGCGGCGTGGCGCGCCCCTCGCTGGCCTCGCCTTGCTCCTCCACTTCACCCGCGCTGTGATCACGCTTGACGAAACGACTGGCGATAAAGGTGATTCCAGGAAGGACCGCCAACAGTCCCAGATAGGCTGCGCTCGCCATATTGTCCGCCGCCAGCATGGCGGACACCACGCCAGGCGCGTCCTGGGCGATGCCCGTCACGTCCGTCAACGCCGCGAAGTTCACGGACCCGCCCACATAGGACGCCGTCAGCGAAGCGGCGATGCCGACCTCATGCTCGCCAAGCGGCAACACGGCGGACGCGACCAACGCACCGACCAGAGTGGCGAAGGACGCGATCAGGAAGGCCCCGGTCATACGGGTCGTCTCGAAGAATATCCGCTTGAGGTCCGCCTTCATCAGGAAGAGCGGAATCAGCACCGGCACCGCATAGGTGAACACGAACCCATAGGCTGGCGCGTCAAACGGCAGGATGCGCAGATTGGAGGCCAGGATCGCCAAAAGAATCGTCCACACCGTGCCCGTCAGCAGAGCGCCGAACTTGGTCTTTTCGAGCAAAAAGCCTGCAGCAGCGATCACGGTCAGCCCGGCCATCACCGCGAGGTTCTGGTCGGCGGGGATCAAGGAAGCATCCATCAAAACATCCTGAAAAATCAGTCGCCGGGCGGGATGACCGCATCAGCTTCAATCTCAACAATAAACTCAGGCCCGGCGAGCGCCGCGACCCCGATCATCGCGCTGGCGGGCGGAAACTCTGCGAACACCTTGCGATGCGCCTGCCCCACCGCGCGTTGTGTTTCAGGGCTCATATCAGTCACGTAAAGGCGCGTACGCACGACATGACTGATATGGGAGCCCGCCTTGTCCAGCGCTTGCGCGATGATTTCAAGACATTGTGAGGTCTGGGCGCCGGCGTCTCCGGGCGCGAACGGCTGGCCTTGCGCATCCACCGACACCGTCCCCGCCACGAACACCTGGTTTCCGACGCGTACGGCGCGGCGATAGGCGACCAGCTCTTCCCAGGGCGCGCCAGAGGTGACGCGCTGGATATCGTGACGGGGTTTGGTCATCGTCTACTCGCCTTCAGGCACGCCGTTGGTGAACAGGTCGAGCGCGATCGCCACCATGCCTTCAGAGGACACTGTCACCGCGCCTTCGCCGTCAGGATAGAAGAAGGGCGAGTGGTTGGCCGGCGGGGTTTCACCGCGCGCCTGATACTCTTCCCACACGCTCTGAGGAGCGCCGCCGACCCAGAACATGAAGATCGGCACGTCTTCCTCGGTGCGGCCATAGCGCGAGAAGTCTTCGCCGCCGGTCACAGGGTCCGCGGTTCCCACGGCGTTCTCGCCAAACCGGGCGGACAGCACGGCGCCCGCCTGGTCAGACAGCGCCGGGTCATTATAGAGCGCAGGCGTGTAGGTCTCTTCGACCTCCATCACCGGCATCAGCTCTTCGGGCAACCCCGCCGCCATGGCCTGCCCCCGGGCGATCCGTTCGATCCCGCTGATCAGGCGTTCGCGCACCTCGTCAGAATACGACCGCACCGTGATCTGAAGATGGGCTTCATCAGAGATGATGTTGTGCTTGGTCCCAGCGTTGAACGCGCCGACGGTCACAACGCCGGTTTCAAGCGGCGACAGCTCGCGGCTGACCAGCGTCTGCAGATTGGTGACGATCTGGCTGGCGAGGACCACCGGGTCCTTGCCCAGATGCGGAGAGGCGCCGTGGGCGCCGACGCCGCGGACATACAGATCGACCGAATCCACATTCGCCATCGCCCAGCCCGGCGCATAGCGGATCACGCCGGCCGGCATGTATCCCCAGGTGTGATAGGACACGACCGCGTCCGGCGCCGGGAAACGCTCATAGAGACCATCTGACAGCATGGCGAGCGCGCCGAGCCCCACTTCTTCAGCAGGTTGGCCGATCAGCACCAAAGTCCCCGACCAGTCATCTCGATTCTGGCTCATATACCGCGCCGCGGCGACCAGCGAAGTCATGTGGGTGTCGTGTGCGCAGGCGTGCATGACCGGGAAGGTGTTGCCCATCCGGTCCTCGCCCATAATCTCAGACGCGTACTCGACCGGCGTGTCCTCGCGCACGGGAAGGCCGTCCATGTCGGCGCGTAACATGAGGGTCGGCCCCTCGCCGTTCTCCATCACTGCGACGACGCCCGTGCGGCCCACGCCTTCGGTGACTTCAAACCCGGCGCTGCGCAGCTCTTGCGCCAGTCGCGCCGCGGTCTCCACTTCCATGAAGGAGAGCTCGGGATTTTCATGGAAGTGCTCATAGAGCGCTTGCAAATGATTATCCCAGTCGGCGGCGATGGCGGTGCGCAGATCGTCTTGAGCCAAAGACGGCGCGGTCAGCGCCAGCCCTGCGGCGGCGGCCATGAACAAATGACGCATAAGTGCGACTCCCCTTTTTTTCTTGGCGGCATTGCAGACCGTCAGTCCGGGGAGGTCAACGCATAAAGCGTCAGTGCTGCGAAGGGGTTTCCGGCGCTGCGCGGCGGCCCGCCACCGTCAGAAACAGTTTCATGGTGACGCCGAAGAACACGCCCCCCAGCGCCCCGCCGATTGCCGACGATGTTAGCGCTGCCCCGAAACCGCCACCGCCCAGCATGGCCGTCGCAAAAAAGAACAGGCCCATGAACAGGCCAAAAAAGGCGCCCAGCTTCAGGCCCGAAACTTTCGATTGAGATGGAGCTCGGGCGTCGTCGGGTGTCTGGTGCAGCATTTTCGCACGCTGCTTCGCCAGCATGGCAGGCGCCACGCGCCGCTTGAACGGCGCCCAGAGCGGCCAGCTGATCATGAGCAAAAGCCAGGTCAGCGCATTCTTGACCGTCGGGATCTCCTCACCGCACTCAGGACAGACCAGACCTGCGTAATTGCCAAAACGAGCGTTCTTATAGACGACTGCCGGGTTGAGCGCCTGACAATGCGGACAGGGGATGTACTGGCGGTCAACCAACGGCGCTTCAGACTGGGTATCGATCAAGGTCAGACGCGGTATGCGCTGACCAAGCACCAGCTCATTGATAGCCAGTCCGGGATTAAGCACCCAGTGAAGGATGAGCGGATGCTTCCAGGTCCAGGCGTCGTAGCGGTCGCGATCATAGTCCATCAGGCCCCTCCCTTATGCACAGACAGATTAAGTCGCAAACGGGAACACGCTCAACTTAAAGAATGGTCAGATCGTCAATCGAACAGGGCGTCGGCGGCTGCCTGAGCGGCGGCGCTGTCATCAATGCCTTCGCCTTCGATCCGGCCCTGAACCGCTGCGCGGGCCGCGGCCAGAAGCGATTCAATTTCACTGCCCGCCATGGCCGAAGCGCCCGCGAAATCGCCGGCCTCGACTTTGGATTGGGCTTCGCGCATTTCATCGTTCACGGCGGCTACGATGGTCTCAAGATGCGCTTTCAAGGTGTGGTCCACCGCGGCGTATGCGGCGATTACAGTTTCTTTGCCCACATAATTGGTGCGCTCGAAATGCTCTTCATAGGGAACAGGCTCCCACGCCAGGACTTCCTCGGCGAAGTCCGGCATATCTGGCAGCATCTCAAGAAGCATGACCACTTCGTTGAAATGGTTGAGATAGTCAGTCGCTAGGCCGGTGTCTGGATGCACGTTCGCCGCCGTCAACGCCTCCGCTGACAGCGCGCCCTCACCCAAGGTCGCCGCTTCGCTCATGATCAGCCCCGTCGTCTGGTCCAAAGCAGACAATGCCAAGTCAGCCTAAACGAAAGACTAACCGTAATGGGCGTATTCAGCGCCCGAACTCGCCTTATTCGGCGCCGCCGAACCGCTCAGCCCACTCTGCGACCTGGTCATCCTCGATCTTGGCGAACAGGATTTCAGCCGGAGTGAACGCCCGACCCGGCTCAAGCGCGCCCAGAAGGGTTTTCGCATCGCCCGTGGGCCAGTCCTGAACGCCTTCAAGGCCCAGCGCCGACAAGATCTTGCCCGCCGCATCGGGAATAATCGGCTGGGCGGCGATGGCGCACAGGCGCACCAGATTGATCCCCATGCGGACGCCCAGCGCCGCTTGGACCGGATCGGTCTTGAAATGCACCCAGGGCTGAGCCCTGGTCAGGTATTCATTGCCCGCCGCCCACAGCGCGCGCGTTTCCGCGGCGGCTTTGCGGAACTCCATCGCCTCATAATGGCTGGCGATGGCGGCAAGACGAGTCTCGACCTCTTGCTCGAGCCAGGCTTCCGCCTCGCCCGGCGTTCCGCCCTCAGGGATCACGCCGTCAAACCGGCTGGCGCCGAATTTCAGGATGCGATTGACGAAATTGCCCAGAACATCCGCCAGGTCCTTGTTCACGCTGGACTGGAAATGATCCCAGGTGAATTGCGCGTCAGCCCCCTCAGGGCCATAGGCGGTCAGATACCAGCGCCAATAGTCAGACGGCAAAAGCTCCAGCGCCTGGTCCATGAAGACGCCGCGCTTGTTGGAAGTGGAGAACTTGCCGCCATACCAGGTCAGCCAGTTGAACGCCTTGAGCGCGTCCACCGTCTTCCACGGCTCTTCAGAGCCCAGGAGCGTGGCCGGGAAGCTGACCGTGTGGAAGGCGACGTTATCCTTGCCCATGAACTGCACATAGCGGACATCGTCGGCGCCCTTGTCGGTCCGCCACCAGCTTTCCCAGTCGCCGCCGTTTTTCTCCGCCCACTCACGGGTCGCGGAGATGTATCCGATGGGCGCGTCAAACCAGACATAGAAGACCTTGTCTTCAAAGCCTTCGCGCGGTTGGCCGTCCTTGGTGACCGGCACGCCCCATTTGAGGTCGCGCGTGATGGTGCGATCGCGCAGGCCTTCATCCAGCCATTTATAGGCGATGGATTTGGCGAATTGCGGCCAGCCGTCTGCTGCATCCACCCAGGCGCGGATGCGCGCTTCCATATCGGTCTGCTTGAGCTGCAAATGGCGCGTATCGCGCACTTCGAGATTCTTCGATCCAGACACCGCCGAATAGGGTTCGATCAGCTCGATCGGGTCCAGAAGCTTGCCGCAATTATCGCACTGATCGCCGCGCGCTTTTTCAAACCCGCAATTGGGGCAAGTCCCCTCCACATAGCGGTCAGGCAGGAAACGGCCGTCATCAATGGAATAGACTTGCTGCTCGACCACTTCAGCGATCAACCCGTTCGCTTCCAGAACTTCGGCGAAGTGCTGGGTCAGTTCAGCGTTCTGGGGCGAAGAGGTGCGACCAAAATAATCCCAGCTCAGCGCAAACTGCTCGCCGATGGATTTCTGGATCTCGTGCTGCTCGTCGCAATAGGCGCGCACATCCTGGCCCGCTGCGGCGGCGGCCAGCTCGGCGGGCGTGCCGTGTTCGTCGGTGGCGCAGATCGCCAGCACGTCATGGCCGCTCAGCCGCATGAAGCGCGCATACACGTCGGCGGGCAGCATGGAGCCGGCCAGATTGCCGAGATGCTTGACGCCGTTGATATACGGTAGAGCGCTGGTGATGAGTATGCGGGCCATGGGGAATAGATCCGGTCTGTCACGGGATGAGACGCGCACTCTTACCCAAGCTCACGGCAAAGGGAAACCAGCCCGCTTCAGCGGCCCGCCCCCATCACCTGCATTGTCTGCATCCAGACGCTTGCCCAACAGACCGGCTCCCGCGTAGAAAGCCCAGACGCGCCGGCTTAGCTCAGCTGGTAGAGCAGCGGTTTTGTAAACCGAAGGTCGGGGGTTCGATTCCCTCAGCCGGCGCCAGTTTCCCCTGTATTTGAAGATCCTCGCTGCGCTGCGGACGCGCGTTCGCGCTTGCGAACCCTTGCGGGTTCGGGCTCCATCCTCGCTGACGCTGCGGGCGGCCTTTGACCTTGCGAACCCTGCGGGTTGGATCGCTCTTTCCTCGCTACGCTGCGGGCGGCCTTTGACCTTGCGAACCCTGCGGGTTCGTTGGGCGAGCTTTATTCCCCGCGCTCGGTCACTTGCACGCCGTCCTCGATCCGGTCTGAAGGGTAGAGCACCAGGGTTTCACCGCTTTCAAGGCCATTGAGAATTTCAGCGTCAACGCCATTGGCCTGTCCGATCTCGACCTGGCGCAGTCGCGCGCGTCCGTTCTCCACCACATAACAGGCCCATCCGCCTTCACGCCGGAAGAGCGCCGCCACCGGCGCGATCAGCACATCCTCGCCGCGCCAGACCTCAATCGCAGGCTCCACCCGGAAGCCATGGCCCAGGCTCTCCCACATCTGCGGCGGGTCCAGCAGATCCAGCCGAACCCGGACGCGCTGCTCTTCCACGCCCAGCGCGGAGATTTTCAGAAACCCGAAGGGCTCCACCCGGCTGACCCGGGCGCGCAATGGCGGCGCCCCGCCCCAGTCTTCCAGCGTCGCCGCAGCGCCCTCGGTGATGCGTACGGCGTCGGTGGACAACAACTCCACCACAATTTCCAGGTCTTCAGGATCGCCCAACTCCAGCAAGGGCGCGCCGGGCGCGACAACCGTCTCGCTTTCCTGCACCAACCGGAGCACACGACCGCTGACCGGGCTCGTCACTTCGACCAGGCCGCGCGCATCGCCGTTATCGCCGGGCTCCATCAATCGCGCCGCCGCGGCATCGCGCTCCGCCTGGCGGGCGCGCACATTGGCGCGAGCGGTGTTCAGCGCCGCATTTGCGCTTCTGAGCGCCAGACGCGCCCGATCCAGCGCGCCTTCACTGACGGTGCCGCGCTCGTAAAGCGTATTGATCCGGTCCATCTCGGCCTGCGCGAAATCAGCTTCAGCACGCGCCCGCTCCACATCCGCTTGCGCAAAGCCCAACAAGGCCTCAGCCGAGCGCAAGGCCGCCTCGGCTTCACCCTGGCTGCGCGCATCCAGAAAGGCCGGGTCAGAGGGCAGGATATTGGCCAGCACCTCACCCACTCTCACAGCGTCGCCTGCTTCGGGGTCAACCCTGAGCAATCGCCCGCCAACCGGCGCAGACACCGTGTAGACCTCTCGCACCCGGGTATAGCCCTCATCCTGAACGGTCACCGTCAGCACGCCGCGCTCGACACTTGCAAAATCCGCCGGAACGGGACGCGGCAGAAAGGCGTAGATGATCAACGCCAAAGCGATCAGCCCGACCGCAGGCCAGAACACCGTTCGAAAGTTCAAGGTCATCGGGCGCCTCCTAAGCTATTCGCGCGTTTTCAGGACAGCGATCAGGTCGAGCCGGTTGATGCGCTGGCGGACGATCAGCCCGCTGATCAGGGCGATCACGATCAGGACGCAGGCCGAATACCCGTAAGTGGCCGGCTCGATCACGAAAGGCAGTCGGAAGAAATCCGAACTCATGGCTTTCGCCATGCTCCACGCCATACCCGCGCCGGCGACCAGAGAGATCGGCAGGGCCACCAGGGTCAGGATGGCGCTTTCAGCGAGCAAGATGTAGCTGACCGCGCCCTTGGTGAAGCCCAGAACCCGCAAGGACGCCAGTTCACGTTCGCGTTCGGCGAGCGAGACGCGCACCGAATTATAGATCACTCCCAGCGCGATCATGCCCGCGAACAGCGTGTAGATATAAATTGACCGCTGCATGGACTGGTCCATCAGCGCGGTGAAATTCTCTCGGGCGATGGCGTGCAGTTGGACGCCCGCCACCAGCGGCGCGTCTTTCAGCTCCAGGTACAACGCGTCCTGAAAGTCAGGGTCCACGCGCAGATACACCCCGGAAATCACGCGCCCCTCGCCCAGCGCCTCGTTCAGATCGCCAAGGCGCATCTGCGCGCCTGATCCCACAAGAACAGAAGGCGTTTGCGTGATGACCCGCTCAAGCAACGGACGGGCGCCTTCGGTGACCTGAGCCGCAAGCATCTCTCCCGATGCAGCGTTTAGCCGGTTCGCCAGGTCTTCAGACAACACAAGACCGCCGGGCGGCGGCGAGACGGTCAGCCCGCGCCCATCCATCATTCGCGACAGCACCGGGTCATCCACGACCCCGGTCAGGCTCATCAGCACTTCGCGATTCTCAAACATCAAACGGGCGCTCGCCACCCTGTAAGGCTCCGCCTCCACGACGCCCTCTCGCCCTGCGAGCTCGTAAAACGCGGTCATGGTGCGCGGCTCGGTGAAGGTCACGGCCATGTCATAGCGATTGGAGAGGTCGAAATAGCTTTCGATCATCACCTCCATCGCATCAAGAAAATACAGCGTCATCACCAGAAGCGCGCCCGAGGCGGCGATGCCGGTGACGGTCAGCCCCGCCCTGACGGGCCATCTGAATATCTGCCGCAAGACCATCCGGCTTTGATGGTCGAGTACGTTCAGCCGGGTCAGAACCGCGCCGGCGGCGCGCGAGTAATCGGGCGGCGGCGGCGGGCGCATCGCCACCGCCGGCGCCAGCCGCGCCGCCTTGAGTACAGCCCACATCGCGCCGCCGCCGACCGCCGCCAGCGTGACCAGAACGCCAATGACGTAGACGCCCGGGCTGGCTGAAAAAATGAGGAAGGGGAAGCTGTAATACCGCGTGTACATCACCGCCATGGAATGCCCCAGCCAGGTCCCCAGACCAAAGCCGATCACAAGCCCCAGAGCCGCAATGACCGCCACCAGCTTGAGATAGTGCAGCGACACCGCCTCTGACGAATAGCCGAACGCCTTGAGAAGCCCGATCTGCTCGCGCTCCACGGCGATCAACCGCGAAATCACGATATTGACCAGAAACGCCGCCACCGCGAGGAAGATCGGCGGCAGAATGGCGCCCATGGTTTGAAGCTGATCAAGCTCGCTCCGCAAGAACGCCGCCGAGACATGCTCCCGGCGGGTATAGGCGCCGGATCCGCCATAGGGCTCGAGAATACGGTCGATTGCAGCCCGGACCGGCGCCGGATCAGCGCCGCGCGACAAGCGCACCACGACTTCATTGAACGCGCCTTGTTGATCGGCGGCGGTCTCCAGCGCATCCCGATCCATCCACAGAACGCCGAACAGCGCCGCATCCGGCACAAGCTGGCCGGGCGCGATGGCGTAGACATATTCCGGCGCCAGCGCGATGCCTGACACGGCGAGGCGCTCCCGCCGACCGCGTATGGTGACGTCCAGAATGTCGCCCGGTTTCAGATCGTGCGCGCTCGCGAACCCCTCCAGCACAACCACCTGATCACGGCGCGCCGGGTCGGGCATGGAGCCCGAAAGCAGATGAATATCATTGACCAGAGGCCGTCCCACATGCGGCAGGGAATGAATGACGCCGCTTGGCGGCGCCGTCATGTCCGGCATGTCGAACAAGACCGGTGCGAGAATGCGTGACTGCGCGGCCGCGACGCCGTCGATCTGGCGAATATCGTCAATGACGGCGTTGGGCGCGCGCACCGCCGGCGCCCAGATGTCCGCGAACCGGTAGCGCTCGTAATAGGCGGAGCGGGTTTCATCGAGCGAGCCCAGCATGCCCGCCATCACCAGATGCACCGACACGCCGCCCGCAATCACCAGCGCGATCGCCAGCGCCTGACCGCGCATGGACCAGAAATCGCGCCAGAGCTTGAGGTCCAGCACTGAGAGCCAGCGCCGGGTCACCAGGCGATCTCCTTCGGATCCAGCTTGGTGGCGTTCTCCCGGTTCTCCCGGATCTGACCATCGCCGAAGACGATGACCCGGTCAGCCATGTCCGCCACGGACGCGTTATGGGTGATGATGAACGTGGTCGCGCCTAGGGTTTCATTGACCTCGCGCAGCGCCTGCAAAACCTTGATGCCGGTTGCGGAATCCAGCGCGCCCGTGGGCTCGTCGCACAACAGGACTTCGGGTTTTTTAGCGATGGCGCGCGCAATGGCGACGCGTTGTTGCTCGCCGCCCGACAGCTCGGCGGGGAAATGATGGATGCGTTCATGCAGGCCCACCAGCGCCAGCGCCTCTTCGGGCGGCAGGGGATCGCGCGCCACCTCGGTGACGAGCGCCACGTTTTCAAGCGCAGTCAGGCTGGGCATCAGATTGTAGAACTGAAAGACAAAGCCCACATGGTTGCGCCGATAGCGTGTTAGCTGGCGCTCACTGGCGGCGTGCAGGGGATGTCCGCGAAAGAACACTTCGCCGCTGGAGCCGCGATCCAGCCCCCCCAGAATATTGAGCAAGGTGGATTTGCCGGACCCTGACGGCCCGAGCAACACCACGAGCTCGCCTTCCGGCGCCAGCAGGTTGACGCCGCGCAAGGCGTGAACGGCGCCCGCGCCCTCCCCGTAAACCTTGCACAGATCGCGCGTTTCAAAACACGCTATGGGTGATGTGTTCGCCATCTGGCCTCATCCCCGCCTGATCCAGGTCATCTTAGCGAGATCGAGTGACATGAGTCAGTCAGGACAGGGGCGCGACGCTGTTTCATCTTGCCGCACCTGCACACTCACGGCCTTAATCGGGCCGCAAGCTCATGATTTCAAGGTGACGATTGGCGCACACTGCGACGGTTGGCGCATTTGCCGGACCCGATTAGGCGCGCTAGATGCACACTCGTACCTGAGTTCAACAGGAGAAAGCCTCTATGCGTATGATTTTCGCGGGCATCGCCGCCCTCGCCCTGACCAGCGCAGCGTCCGCGCAAGACGACGCCGAAACCAGCCTTCTGTCCGAGTTGGGCGAGCCTTATGTGAGCGCCAGCGTTGAAAACGGCGCGCGGATTTTCCGCCGCTGCCAGTCGTGCCACACCGTGGATGAAGGCGGTCGCAACATGGTCGGCCCGAACCTTCATGGCGTGTTCGGTCGTGAAGCGGGACACAAGGAAGACTTCCGTTATTCGCCGGCCATGAGCGAAGCCGACATTGTCTGGAGCGCGGAAACGCTGGACGGCTATCTGACCAATCCGCGCGAATACATTCCGCGCAACCGGATGAGCTTCGCAGGCCTGCGTGATGAACAAGATCGTCATGACCTGATCGCCTGGCTGGCGGTGAACACCAACTAAGCTCTATCGCAACGCTGAACAAAAAACCCCGGAGCGAGCTCCGGGGTTTTTCTTTGTCATTCCGCGGGCGCTGCGGGCGGGTCTATCGGATCCGCGCCGCGCACCTCACGCGCTTCTTTTTCAAGCTGGCGCGTCACCCAGTTCGGCGTCTTGGTGTATCGGCCCAGAACGCCATACACGGCCGGCACCACGAACAGGGTGAACAGGGTCGCCACCATCACCCCGGTGAAAATCACCAGACCGATAGTCACCCGCGTTTCAGAGCCTGGACCGCTCGCGATCACCAGCGGGAAGGCGCCGATGGCGGTGGACACGCCCGTCATCAAGATCGGACGCAGGCGGGTGACAGACGCCTCCAGCGTCGCTTCAGCGAGGGTCATCCCCTCTTCACGCAGCTGATTGGCGAACTCCACGATCAGAATGCCGTTCTTCGCCGCCAGACCGATCAGGATGATCAATCCGATCTGGGAGAAGATGTTCAGGCTCGACCCGCCTATATAAAGCCCGAACAGGCCGCCCGCGACCGCAAGCGGCACGGTGAGCATGATCACGGCGGGCTGGATGAAACTTTCAAACTGCGCCGCCAGCACCAGGAAAACGATCAGGAGCGCCAGACCAAACGCGAAATAGATCGCGTTGTTGGACCGCAGGAATTCGCGCACTTCACCCACATAGGTCGTGCCCACTTCCGGCGGCAGCGTGTTCGCCGCCCAGGCGTCCAGCCATTCCACGGCCTGACCAATGGTGTAGTCACCCTGAATGGTGGCCGAGACAGTCACCGCGCGCTGGCGATCAATGCGCGAGCGGCTGGGCGCTTCGCCCACTTCGCGCAAATTCACAAGGCTCGACAACGGGATCAGATCGCCTGACTGCGCCCGGACGAACAGGGCTTCCAGGTCGTTCTGGCTGGACCGGTCCGCCTGCCGGTTCTCCATGATCACATTATAGGCCTCGCCGCGATCAATGAATTGCCCGACCCGGCGCGACCCGAGATGGGTTTGCAAGGTGCGGCTGATGTCAGACACCGACACGCCCAGAGCCGCCGCACGTTCGCGATCGATATCGACCAGCAGACGCGGCGCCGTGGGTTGGTAATCCTTGCGAGCGCGGATGAGATTGGGATTGCGTTCGGCCATATCCGCGATCAGCCGGTCCGCCTCGCGGTCCAGAAGCTCATATTCAGGCCCTTGCAGCACGAACTGGATGTCGTTGCCGCCGCCCCCGCCGCCGCCCAGAGGCGAGCGCATGGACACAAAGGCGCGAACACCGGGCAACTGGCCCAGACGCGCGTTGATCTCATTGACGATCTCATCACCCGGACGGCGCTCATCCCAGTCGGTCATGCTGCCGATGACGATGCCGGAATTATACCCCGATCCGCCCCAGCCCGGCGACACCACCAGAACCCGGCGCAATTCACCGTTGTCGAGATAGCTGTTCACGATCTCTTCGGCCTGCATCATCTGGCCGCTCATATAATCAAAGCTCGCCCCTTCATGGGCGCCCACAAAGCCGAAAAAGCTGCCGCGATCAGACGGCGGGGTCAGCTCGCCAGGCAGGCGTGAGAACATGAAGGCCGAGCCCGCCACAGCGACGATGATCAGCGGCGCAACGATCCAGGGCATGCCCAGAATGAGCTTCAGGCTGTGACGATAGCTCATCTGAACCTGATCGAGGCCCCTGTTCACCCATCGGGCGGGACCGCGCAGCTCAGTGCTGGGCTTGAGCAATTTTGACGTCATCATCGGAGACAGGGTGAGCGCGACAAAGCTCGACAACACCACGGCGCCGGTGATGGTCACCGCCAGCTCGGCGAAAATCCGACCGATGAGCCCCGGAAGGAAAATCAACGGCATGAAGACCGAGACCAGAACTGCGGTCGTGGCGATCACCGCAAAGAAGACCTGGCGTCCGCCGCGTTCGCTGGCCAGCATGGGCGGCTCGCCCAGATCGACCCGGCGCTGGATGTTCTCCAGAACCACGATGGAATCGTCCACCACCAGCCCGATCGCCAGCACCAGCGCCAGAAGCGTCAGGATATTGATGGAGAAGCCGCCCGCGGCGAGGATGGCGAAGGTGCCGATCATGCAGACAGGCACCACGGCCGCCGGCACGATGGCGGCCCTGAAGCTGCCCAGAAAGAGGTAAATCACCAGCACCACCAATGTGGCGGCCACGGCGAAGGTGCGCCAGACCTCCTTGATGGATTCCTTGATGAAGATGGTGTCGTCAGACCCGGCGACGATCTGCATGCCTTCGGGCAATTGCGGACGCAGGCGGTCTATGGCGGCGTTGATCTCTTCGGCCACGGCGACGGAATTGGCCTTGCTCTGACGCACAAAGCCCAAGCCCACCATGTTCTGGCCATTGCCGCGGAACAAGGAGCGGTGCTCTTCCGCCGCCAGCTCCACATCAGCGACCTCGCCCAGACGGATCACATGTCCGTCTTCTGACACGCGGATCGGCATGCGCGAGAAGGCGTCCTCATCCGCGAACAAGC
Source organism: Oceanicaulis sp. (assembly GCF_051859625.1). Lineage (GTDB taxonomy): Bacteria > Pseudomonadota > Alphaproteobacteria > Caulobacterales > Maricaulaceae > Oceanicaulis. The sequence goes on from NZ_JBHYFH010000001.1 coordinate 110,574, forward strand.
GTTCAACGCGCACGAAAAGCTGGGTGTCGGAGGTTTCCACGGCGCCGCCGGGCGCCTCGACATTCTCAGAGCGCAACGCCGCTTCAATGTCAGACACCGTCACCGAACGCGCCGCCATCTCATACGGATCAAGCCAGATGCGCATGGCGTAGCGACGCTGTCCGCCAATGCGCACATTGGCCACGCCGTCGAGCACGGTGAAGCGATCAACGATATTGCGGTCTGCGTAATCGGTCAGTTCTTCCCGCGTCATCCGGTCAGAGCTGAGCATGTACCACAAGAAGGGCCGCGCATCGCTGTCCTGCTTGGACACTTCCAGGCCCTGCACGTCTTCGGGCATGCGGTCGCGAATGCGGGAGACGGCGTCGCGCACATCATTGGCCGCCGCCTCAATATTGCGTTCCAGGGTGAAGGTGATGGTGACGCGAGACGAGCCGTCGCGCGAGGACGAGCTGATCGTGTCCACGCCTTCAATGCCGGACAGGCTGTCTTCGATCACCTGGGTGACGCGGTTTTCCATGACTTCCGCGTTGGCGCCGGGATAATCCGCGCTGACGGAAACGATGGGGCGATCCACATCGGGCATTTCGCGCAAGGGAAGCTCTTGCAAGCCCATGAAGCCGAACACGATGATCAGCGCGCTCGCCACGAAAGCGAGCACAGGCCTGCGGACGGCGATATCAGTCAGGGTCATCGCGCGGCCTCCCCGGTCTGGATCTCAAGGCCCTGGCCGCCGCCCAGAGCGGGCGCGTTCGCAATCTCGACCGGGGCGTCCTCGCGCACACGGTGCACGCCTTCAGATACGATTGTTTCGCCGGCGCTGAGCCCGCTCACGACTTCCACCATGCCGGCGTTGCGCAAGCCGAGCTCGATGTCCCGGCGCACCGCCATGGGCCCGGCCTCACCATCGGCGATGACATACACAAAGGTCTGCTCGCCAAAGCGAACGATCGAGGAGCCCGGCACGGCGGGGCTCTCACGCTCATCACGCCGCAATTCGACCGTCATCAGCATGCCAGGACGCAATCGACCGTCAGCATTGTCGATCAGCGCGCGGACCGTGACTGCTCGTGTCGCGGGATCGATACGACTGTCCACCTGGCTCACTTCGCCCTGAAACACCTCATCGGGAAACGCTGCGCTCTTGGCGCGCACGACCTGACCGGCGTCGATGACTGACAGAAAGCGTTCGGGCACGGTGAAGTCGAGCTTGATCACAGACGTATCGTCGAGCCGGGCGATCACGTCGCCCGGACCAACCAGTTCGCCGACACTGACGGTTCGCAAGCCAATGACGCCGGAAAACGGCGCCCGGATGATGCGGTCCGCCACACGCGCTTCAATCGCCGCCACCCGCGCCCGGGCGCGATCCAGAGCCGCCTGCGCTTCGTCCAGTCGAGTGCGGGAGGCGACGCCCCGGTCTGTCAGGTCCTGGATTCGCGCGATATCACGTTGCGTCTCGCGCAGTGTGGCGCGCGCTTCGCTCAGCCCTGCGGCTTCTTCAGCGTCCGCCAGCTCCACAAGGATTTCGCCCTGCTCGACGCGAGCGCCGGAATCAAAATCGAGCCGAGCGATAACATCAGACACTTTGGCGGTCAGGCTGACAGACTCATTGGCTCCAGCGTTTCCCAGAGCCTCGACGACGTCAGCGAAAGTGCTCGTCTGCACCGTGTAGGCGGACACCAAGGTGCGACCACCGCCCCATCCTCCGGCTTGATCCTCGCCGCCTGACATGGCGCGTACGATCACAGCCAGGGCCATGATTGCAAAAATCACCGCTGTCGCAGCTAGAAAAAGCCAACGCTGCATCTGCTCGTCTCCTGAAAGTCTCTGTGCGCTCGATATGCGCCGTTTAATACAAAAAACAAAATTCGCACGCTGAAATGAATTTAAAACTCACGCCAAAGCGCAAGCATATACGCGCGTTCGGGAGCTATTCCGTCGTTATACAAGGAATTAGTCGCGCCAAACTGTAAGGAAAGCCGGTCTGCGACCGGTGCGGTCACAGATATGTGAAGCCGGTGACTTTCATAACTCGAGCCGCCGCTGCGCCCTCCCCAGGCGGAATACGTCTGCGCCATCACCAACCATCGCTCCGCAGGACGAACGCCGAAGGTGAGATCCATGCGTTGCTCGGCGCCGCCGTCAACGAAGCGGTTGCGATAAGCCAGTTGGGCGTCCGCAAACATGCGCCCGCCAAGGCTCCGTCCCAGCAGAATGCGGGCGTCCGATCCCCAGACCGGGCGAGCGCGCAGACCGTTTTCAAGGTCGGTTGGCGATCGGGTGGCGCTGACTTGAGTGCTCAGAACCCAACCGCGATGCTGAAAAGCGCTCAGGCGCAGCCCCGCCTCCATCTCGCCCCATCCCTGACTGACGGTGTTGAGCGTCAGGGTGTAGACGGAGCCCGCTTTGCTGACCTGGCGCACTGAACGGCGAAACCGCGTTTCCCGCGCCACGCGCCCGACCAGAGTCAGGCGGTCCGTCAGCCCGTATTCGGCGTAAATCGCCGTTTCAATCTTTGAGAACGCCGCATCGGGATTGCTGAGGGCGAAGGCATGATGACTGGCGGTGGTGATCGTCAGCCCGCTGCCGGCAGGACGTGTCCAGGCGCCGGCTGAAGCGGGCGCGGAGGTCAGCGCCCATAAAGTGAGGACGCCCCCGCACAACCACAGCGCGGCCACTAGTATGGATCGCTTCGCCCGGCCATCGCCGCCCATCGCCTAGCCCCCTTGAAGGGAGCCAAACTCAGGCGCGGCGACTTGTCCAGAAAATTCCCCTCAAACGGGAAATCTACACATCATATCCCGGGCATTCCCGGTCCACTCGGCCACGAAGGGCGTGCCAGGCGATCTCCAGGAAGAGCTCATTGGTGACCCCTTCCTCGCCTTGCTTGAAGACCCGGGTCTGCATGGCGTCATCCCACTCGATCAGCTCTGCGCCTGCGCCCTGAGCGAGGGTCTGGATCGAACAGGCGCGCTCCAGAAGATACATGCGCAGATAGCAATTGAACGGGTGGTCCCCGACCGTCAACGTGCCGTGATTGCGCAAGATCATCAGGTTGTTCGTGCCCAGATCGGCGACCAGACGTTCTTTCTCGTCCGCATCCAGGGCGATGCCTTCATAGTCGTGATAGGTCACGTCCTTCATCACATTCATCGCCAGCTGGGAAATCGGCAGCAGGCCGCGTTTTTGCGCCGCGACCGCAACGCCCTGGTCGGTGTGAAGGTGCATGGCGACCTTCACATCCGGACGCGCATGGTGGATCGCGGAGTGAATGGTGAAGCCCGCCGGATTGATGCCATAGCGTGACGGCGGCAGGACATTGCCCTCGATATCGACCTTGACCAGATTGGACGCCGTCACGTCTTCAAACAGAAGGCCGAACGGGTTGATCAGGAAATGCTCGTCGGGGCCGGGAACGCGCATGGAGATATGAGTGAAAAACAGATCATCCCATTTGTGCATCCGCGCCAGACGGTAGAGCGCCGCGAGGTCGCACCGCGCTTTCCACTCGTCTTCGCTGACCTGGTCTTTCACCGAGATTTGGCTGGCGTCGTCCATAAGGCTCTCCTCCCTCTGACAGGCGATTGTGCGCTCACCCGCTCTTTGGCGGTTGTGTGAACACTGTTTACCGCATTTTTCCGGCTCTGCCCATGCCCGGCGGGCAAGGTCAGGCGCGACTAAAGGTCTTTCGCAAGGCGCAACCCGGTCATTTGCCACTGGGCGTCAGGCGGGAAGAAATTGCGATAGGTGGTCCGCGCATGGTCGGGCGCCGTCAGGCATGAACCGCCTCTCAAGACGAACTGGCCGCACATGAATTTTCCATTGTACTCGCCGATGGCGCCTGCTGCAGGCGCAAAACCGGGATAAGCGCTATAGGCGGACCGGGTCCATTCCCAGACTTCGCCGAACATGGCTCGCAGATCTGTGGCGGATGTCTGCGGCTGGGGGTGAAGCAAGCCGTCAGCGCTCGCCCACCGCCCTGTCTGAACGGCAAGCCCTTGCGCAGCCTGTTCCCATTCGCGCTCTTCAGGCAGACGGGCGCCGGCCCAGCTGGCGAAAGCGCTCGCCTCGAAGTAGTCGAGATGGCTGACGGGCGCGTCAGGGTGCAAGGCCTGCTCGCCGTGCAGGGTGAATTCTGTCCATCGACCGTCCCAACGGCGCCAGTAAAAGGGCTGAGTGCGCCCTTCATCCTGCATCCGCGCCCAGCCCTCCGAGAGCCAAAATTCCGGCCTTCCATAGCCCTCATCCTCTATGAAGGCGAGATACTCGGCATTGCTGACCGGACGGCTCGCCAAGGCGAAGGGATCCAGCCACGCCTTGTGCCGCGGGCCTTCATTGTCAAAAGCGAAGGCGTCTCCTTCATGCCCGAACTCCGCGAGCCCGCCCTCAAAGGTCAGCCAGACCGGGTCCGGGCGCGTGGCGATCAGATCCGGCGCAGTGTCCAGCGTCCGGGCATAGGCGGCCTCGGGAAAGCTGTTGCGTGACAGCACATGCTTGATGTCTGTGAGGAAGAGTTCCTGATGCTGTTCTTCATGCGCGAAGCCTGTCTCGATCACCGTGCGGCAGGTGTCGATCGCTTCAGCGCTCGCCTGATCAAACCAGTCATTTACAGCGCGATCCACATGGGCGCGATAGGCCAGAACCTCTTCAAGACCTGGCCGGGTCAGAAAGCCCCGCTCCGGGCGCGCATGGCGTTCGCCAATCGCTTCATAATAAGAATTGAACAGATAGTTGAATCGCCGATCAAAAGGCTGATAGCCCGGTAGCGCCTCTGACAGCAGAAACGTCTCCCAGAACCAGGTCACATGGGCGAGGTGCCATTTGCCGGGCGAGACATCCGGCATGGTCTGGACACACAAGTCTTCTGCAGAAAATTCCGCAGCGAGGGCCTCTGTCCGCGACCGAACAGCGTTATAGCGGTCTCTCAGAGCACTAAAGGCGACTGCATTCATGTCTTTAGCCATCTTAATCTCCGCCGTTGATAATGATTCACTAACCAAGATTCAGTCAATTTGAGGCTGATGATTCGTTCGGTCAGGCCGATTTAGCATGAGGGGCAAATGCTGCGTTCGACCTCAGACCCCGTGACCGCATCTGCGCTTCCGCCTGACAAGGCGGGACGCAAGGCGCTCGCCTTGACCGATCTTTGCACGCTTCGGCCTTTGCCTGAACCGGTCCTGGATGAGATCGATGCTCACCTCACGGGCTTTTTACAAGCTGCCGAGGCGCGCGTGCGCATTCAAGCGGCGCTGAAACTCTCACAATGCGACTGGGCGCCGCTGGAAGCGGTGCGGGTTCTGGCCTTTGACGCCTATGAAGTTTCAGCCCCCGTTCTGTCGCATTCACTGTGCCTGAAAGAGCAGGATTTGTTGGCGCTGACGGCCTTGGGTGCGGAACAGAGACTGGCGTTGGCCAAGCGCCGGTCCATCAGCAAAACCCTGGCGGAGCGGCTGAGCGGTTTTCGCGAACCTGACTGTCTGGCGCAGCTCTTTGTCAATCTCGGCGCCCAACTGAGCGCACTCTGCGCCGAGCAAACCGCCGACATCATCATGGCTGACGCCATGCTGCAGAACGCCTTGTCTCAACGAGGCTCGCTCGAGCTTGAATTCGCGCAAGCGCTCTATGAGGCGGCCGGGGAAGCGGTCAGCGCCCTGCTGGAAGAGGTCTGCCCCGAAGCCCTGATCCATCTCAACGGTTGCGGCGCAGACAATGATGAGGACAGCCTTGATGATCTCGGCGCAAGCCTCAGCGAGGAACTGCACGAAGTTGAAGCGCTGAACGCCGAAGACGTCTTGCGCGCCACCCAGAACGGTCGCGCCGATATTTCAGACCACGCCGTAGCGCGCTTGACCGGTCTGGAGCCTGCGGACTGGCGACAAGCGCTGCGCCGCTCCCCGGTTCGCGTCTCGATACTGGCGGCGCGCGCCATGGCGATGAATATCGATCACGCCCATCTGTTCTTTGAGGCCTTGTGCGACCAGGGCCGCGCGCATCCCTTGCCTGTGGACGCCGCCAAAAAGGCTGTCGGGGAATTGTATCAGCAATACTCCCGAGACACCGCACGTCAGGCCTTGCACCGGATGAGCGCAGACGGTTCAATCCACTAAGCCTCTCTCTTTTCCCGCAGCGCCTTCACGGCGAGCAGACAGGAGCCGTTATGCGCCTGGCCTACCACGTCTCTGATCGTGACGACGCCCAAGCGGCCAAGGCCGAACTTGTCGAACGCTATGGTGAAAGCGATCTGCTGGACGCAGATGTGCTGATCGCTTTGGGGGGCGACGGCGTGATGCTCGACGCGCTGCATTCCGTCATGGGCCGCAAGATCCCTGTATTCGGCATGAATTTCGGCTCCGTCGGCTTCTTGATGAACGAGCCGTGCGTCGAGGATCTCATCGCCCGCCTGGAACAGGCCGAACGCGCCGAAATTCACCCCCTGCGCGCCATTGTCCGGGACACTCGCGGGCAAACCTTTGAAGCGCTCGCCATCAATGAGGTCTCCTTGCTGCGCGAGACCCGACAGACCGCAAAAATCCGTGTCAGCATTGATGGCAAGACCCGCCTGGAAGAGCTCGCGGCGGACGGTGTGCTGGTGGCGACGCCTGCAGGGTCGACGGCCTATAACTTCTCCGCGCACGGGCCAATCCTGCCGCTGGACGCGACCTTGCTGGCGTTGACGCCGATCAGCGCTTTCCGCCCCAGGCGCTGGCGCGGTGCGCTGTTACGCCAGTCCTCCATGGTTCGCTTTGACGTCTTGGAACCCCGCAAGCGTCCGGTCGCCGTCGTTGCCGACAACAAGGAGTTCCGGGATGCTGAGACCGTCACCATCTGTCAGGCGCCGGGCCACACCCTGACAATGCTGTTTGATAAGGGGCGTGCGCTGGACGAGCGTATTCTGCTCGAGCAATTCGCCACCTAACCTCGTGGCTTACCGGGCATTAAAGTCTGGCTGCTACCAAAACCCTACACTGGCAGGGAGCCCGGATTGAAACCGCAGGACGTCTATCTCGCACTGGACCGCATGACGGTGGCGATTGTTGATGACAACGCCGCCATGGGCGCTCCGCGGATTTACGAAGCCGGCGATGTGCGCGCGGCCATGGACATCTTGCAGCACGAGCATGTGGATTTGCTGATCTGTGACTGGAAGATGGAACCCGTGGACGGCATCGCATTGGTGCGCTGGGTGCGCGATCCGCGCAAAAGCCCCTGCCCCACGCTGCCGATCATCATGCTCACCTGTTATGCGGAAGTTGAACGCGTGAAACTCGCCCGTGACGCCGGCGTGACAGAATTTATGGTCAAACCATTCAGCCCGGAAAGCATTTACCAACACATTTCCGCGATATTCAAAAAACCGCGGCGGTTTGTGGATTCTGACAGCTTTTTTGGACCTGACCGACGCCGTAAGGTAGACTCGCACGCGGATGAAGAACGTCGTGGTGCGTAGAGATCAAGACGAACACATGGGAAGCGGAGCCTTCTAAGCATGGCAAAACCAGATAAGTCGGTTGAGATCATCAATCCGCCGAACATGCTCAAGGCCAAGGTTGGCGGGAAACTTCCTCCAGCGGACCAGGCGGCCATCGAACGCGCTGAAATGGCTCTGGGGCAGATCAAGCACCAATTCCAGGACTGGCTGGCTGAAGAAGTCACCAAAATGGAAGCCCTGATCGATTCTGTCAGCCAGGACGGCCTTCTGGGCGAGAGCGGCGAAATGCTGTTCACCTCCGCCCATGATCTGCGCGGCCTGGGCTCCACTTATGAATTCCCGATCATCTCGCGCATTTCAGGCTCGCTCGCCAAACTGATCGAGACCAAGGAGCGCCGGTCGATCGCGCCTCTGGCTCTGGTTCGCGCTCATGCCAGCTCGATCCGCGCCGCGCTGATCCAGAATATCCGCTCTGAAGATGATCCGGTGGGCCGTCAGCTCGCTGAAGAGCTGGAAACGCAAGTCATCGCATTGGTCGGCGCGGATTAATCCCCGCCGACCTCGCGACTTCTTTCAATTGAACAAGACGTCTTGCCTGTCAGCGCTTAGCTGGCGGCGGACAGGCGCATCTGGCCCAGCTCCGCCTCATCGGCGTCGAGACGGTCTAGAATGTAATCCAGCTCAGCCTGAGGCACGCCCTGGAACTGGGTCAGGATACGTTCGGCCAGGAGGCGTCGGAACCGGATGATGTCTGGCGTTCCATTCGGGCCGATCTCCAGCGAATGCCAAGCTGATACAGCCGAGCGCGCCACCGGCAGGATACGCTCGGGCATGCCGGCGCGCTTGAACAGCGTCTCAAGCCCCAGCGATCCCGCATCATGGACCAACAGCCACGCTTTTTCGTGTGTGACGCCGCCCATCTCAGCCATACAATGCTCAAAAAAGCTCATATGACCGCGGAAGAGCGAGCGCAGAATCAAGGACGGCGTCAGACGCCCGTTCAATTGCAATTGCTGAACGAACCGGCGCGGTTCGTCTGACAGACCCGCTTGCTCGACAAGATCCACTGTCGCGCGCTCGCGCGCGCCCTCCGCAAGCTCGACGGCCAGTTGGGCCGGCAAGGCATGGCGGTTCACCAAGGTCTGCATCGCGCTGTCAGAAATATGCGCGATCAGCTTTTCAGTGATCGTGACCGGCAGGGAGCTGCGCAGCACGAACTGGTCCAGAACGTCCGCATCCCCGTCAAACCGGTTGAGCGCAGACGCATAGCCGCGGGCGTCGAACCGGGCGCCATTGTTAGAAGCGAGGATTTTGACCGCTTCGCGGTCGCCCACTTCCACAATTTCATGAACCACGATCTCGGACACGTCTGATCGGGCGGCGACCGCCGCCTGCCGTCGCGATGGCGATGTGCGCACGATCTCCACCAGGTCCTCGTCGCTGAGAACCGGAGAGCCGGCGATCACGGGCATGGCGATAGAGTCGATGTCGCGCGCCAGTTTGCGCGCCACGTCTGGCGGCAGGTGCGAGGAACGCTGCAAGGTGACCGATAGCGAGCGGCGGACCAGCTCGGCGGCATCATCGGCGAGAAGCCGGACGACTTCCGATCCGATCTTGCGTTCGTCGTCGCTCAGGTCCACGGACGCAAAGCGGGCGCAGAATTTGCGCGCAGCCAGCGCGCGGCCTTCTGCATCGGTGGCGTCTGACAAGCGCTGGATATCATCGCGGGTCAGGCGGGCACGAAGGGTCTGAACAGTCATGGCAATACGAGCCTCATACTTGGTCTGTTCGCGCCCCTAGGGTCTCAACAAGAAGTTAATGACCTGTTGCGCGAATTATCGCCGATTTATCTTTCGGAAGACGAGCGCTCTGGAGCGCGAAGAGATGCAAGCAGTTCCACCACTGCCGGGGTCAACACGCCGTCGCCCACTCGGGCCGATCCGTAAGCGCCTTGCGCATAGCGCGCCCAGGACGCCGCCATCGCCGTCACAGGCGAAGAGGCGTCCGTCACAGAGGCCACTTCACGGGTCAGGGTCACAGCCTCTCCGGTCAGCTTCTCCATGAGTTCGCTGGCCTTGAGCGGACGCCCGTTGTCATAAAACACAGGCCGGTTGGCCGCAGCGGCGTTGGGAAACAACTGATCCGCGCGCTGATTGGGGTTGGCTTCAACCCCCTCGATCAGCCGCACCGCCCCGCCCGCGCCCAGAAAATGGGCCGCATACAGCTCACCGCTGGTGGGTTTGCGCCCGATGGCGCTCTCGATGCGGCTCGCATTCTCCGCCGCCAGCTCGCCCGCCATGACGGACGCAGCTTGCGGATCAAGGCGTAGATTGAGCACCGCCTCACGCTGGGCCGGGTCAGACACGCGAAACCGCCCGTCCGTGTTTTGCTCAATGGACGCCGCCGCATCCCCCAGGCCGTGCTCGGCGCCGTATCGCGACACCATGGCGAACCAGGTCTGCTCGATGAACTGGAACATGCCCGCCGCGCTGGAGGTGGTCGCGCGCGCACTGGCGTCAAAATTGCTCTCGCGCGCCGCCGTGCGCATAAGAAAGTCAAAGTCCGCGCCCGTGCTTTGCGCCGCTCGAGCGATCAGGCTCGAGGGAGACAGCGCATTTGCGCCTGAATTGCTGATTGGATCGGACATGACTGACACCGCGAATCGTTACCGATCCAGACTGACAGCCATGTGGTAAACATTCGTTAAGCCTTCAGCCCGAGCCGCGCAGGCGAGAACGCGCTGGCCAAGTTTGTGCGTGGCTGCGCCCCTAACGCCTGCAGCAGCAACGCCGCCATGCCCGGCGCCGTCAGAACCCCGTTCCGGTATGCGCCCAGCGCCAGGTACAGCCCGGGTTCCACCTCGCCCACAATCGGCATGGCGTCAGACGAAGAGGGTCGCAGTCCGGCCCAGCTCTCCACCACCGGGCGCCCGGCCAGCGTCGGCATCGCCGCGCACGCCGCAGATTTCAGACGCTCCAATGTGTCAGGATCCGTCTCCAGCGCCCATTCCCCCGGTTCAGAGCTGGCGCCGGCGATCAGCCGCCCGCCCGACTTGGCCGCCAGATAGATCGACAAGCCGCGCACCACGCGTGAGGGCGGCTGCAGGTCGGTGGCGTCAAAGCGGATCATCTGGCCTTTGACCGGCGTCATCTGCGCGAAGGCTGGCATATCAGCGAAGCGCTCCGCTCCGGTCGCCAGGATCACGGCGTCTGCGGCCAAGCGCTCACCCGTCTCCAAAACAACGCCCCGCACCTGCCCGGCGACCCGGTCGAGCGCCGCCACCCGGCAGTGCTCGACAACCTCGCCGCCCCGGCTTCGAACAGCGTCGGACAAGACACCGCCCAAGGCGCGGTTATCGAGTTGCCCGTCATGTGAAAAAATCAAGGCGCCACGCGACTTCGCCAAGGCGGGTTCAAGGTCAGCGAGCTCATCGCCGCTGACCCGCGTCGCCTGCACGTCGAACCGCTTGGCCAGCGTCTCGGCCAGATCAAGCCGCTCCTCGTCGGCGCGCGTGAAAGCCGGAGTGACCGAGCCCTGAAGGTCATAGCCCAACGCCGGCCCGCTCAAAGCCTGCAGCGCCGGCGCCCAGTCGCGCCACAAACGCAAAGACCGGCTGAGAAAAAGGGCGTAGGTCTCCGCCAGCGGGTGACCGGGGTCCAGCTCGAAACAGGCTTCAAACCCCGCCGCCAGCATCCCCCCGGACGCCCAGAGCGCGCCCTCGCCCGCTTTGCCGGCTTCAAGAACCGTAACGCGCACGCCTTTGTCGCAAAGCGCCCAGGCGCTCGCCAGTCCGATCGCGCCACCGCCCACGATAACGATGTGTTCGGCCAGGTTTTGGGTTAGACTGCGAGCTGACATGGGGCGGGCGCATCCACGGGACGAAACGAATATCGGCCCCAGTGATGTAATCTGAGACGAAAGGCATAGCCATGGGACTTGCTGCAACCGTGCTGGGCGCCGCCCTGCTGACAACCAGTTTGCTGTCCGACGCCGCGCTGGCGCAAGCTGCATCCACGCCTCAGGCCTCCGAGGGTTCAACCTGCGTGCGCCTGGTCAATATCAACGGCTACAGCACGCTGGATGACCAGCATTTGCTGCTGAGCGGCGGCGCGAACCGCCATTATCTCGTGACGACCCGTCGATCCTGTTACGGGCTGGAACACGGCATGCAGATCGGCCTCAGCTTTGCCGACACGGCCCGCATCTGTAATGCCCGGCTTGAATATCTGGTGGTTCCCGATGGCGGGCGATGCCGCATCCAGACCATCGAAGAGGTGGATGACGCACAGATGGCCCGGCGGCTGATCGAAGAGCGCGCCGCTCAGTCAGAGGGTGAAAGCCGATAGAGCGGCCGCCGTCTCAGAAAGCGGCTCAAGGTCAGCCCGTCGCCTCTGCGGCGGCGACGTCGAGCTCTTCACTGGAGGCGCCCTCTTCAAGCACGGACAGGCAATCACGGACAAACCGCTCGCCGTCATGCTCGGTTCCGGTATCCATCCAGGTCCGCCCCAGCGTCAGGGTGTAGAACTCGATGATCGGGCTGCGCCAACGATCAAGTGTCCGGGCGCGCTCTGACGCGCCGCGAGCGCCGCGAGCTGCGCTTTCCAGCGCCAGTTCGTACACATCGCGCAGATAGGACAAGGTGGAAGGCGCATCCGCCAGCAAGGCGAGACTGCTGGTCGCTGCGGCCTTGACCTGCCGGTCCCCTTCACGCAAGGCCGCCGCATGCGCGGAATCAGCCCCGGTCTGCCCCGGTTCTCTTAGATCAGGCACCAGCTCGATCAGCTCGGTCAGAAGGCACAGGCCCTTGCGCAAATCCTGACGCAGTCGGATGGTTTGGGTCGGACGGCCATTGAGCTGCATCTGGTCGAGATAGACCTGCCCCGCCTCTTCCAGCACCCGCTTCAGCGCGCTGCGATGCGTTGGCGCGATCTCATGGCGCGCGCAAATCCGGTCGAGTTCTGACTCCGAATAAATCGGATCACTCTCGATAATGACAAACTGTGTCGTCCCGCCTGAACTCAACCGTCCCATATCCGCCTCTTCGAGCTTAGGGATTCGCGTGAAGAAATAATGGTGTCGCAATTCGCCAAACTCGCAAGACCCCGCGTTAACGATTTGGGCGGAAGCTGTGGACCAATTGGCTTTCAGCTTTTTATGCAGTGCGTTAGCAATCACATTTTCTCGGCTCCGGGGAATTTAACAGGTGAGAGGCGGATGACAGCGGACGGCAGGAGCGCCTATCGTCACCTCTCCCGCGACCAGATCGGCCGGAGTCGCCTCTCATGACTGAGCCTGCAGGGTCTCGCCCCATCGCCCCGGAACAGGCTGAGCTTGTCGCCTATCTGAGCACGTCAGAGGCGCATGATGGCGAAACGCCCCAGCGCATCGACACGCATTTGTCGCACGTGTTTATGGGCCCGCAGATTGTCCTGAAGCTCAAACGCGCCCTCACATTCGACTTTGTGGATTATTCCACGCCCGACCAGCGCCGCAGATATTGTGAGCGGGAGCTGGCCGCCAATACCGATTGGGCGCGATCGCTGTATCTGGACGTCGCACCGGTCTGGAAAACGCCAGATGGATTTCAGATCGGCGGCGACAGGCCCGGCGACACTCCCGTGGACTGGCTTGTGCGGATGCACCGGTTCGCGGATGAAGACCGACTCGACAAGCGTCTGGAGGCCGGCAGGCTGACACGGGCGCAGGTCGAGCGCTTCGCCGACGATCTGGCTGCAAATCATGAGCGCGCGCCGCAGAGCGCCCAGACCGGCGCCTCGGAAACCGTCTCAGGCCTGATTGATCAAATCGGCGGCGATCTGCAAAAAGTGGAGACGGATCAACACGACAGGGACAGGAGCGCGCGCTGGCGCGAGCTGGCGCACTCAGCGCTGAAGGCGCATCATGCGTTGTGCGAAGACCGGGCGCGACACGGCAAGGTGCGTCAGGTTCACGCCGATCTTCATCTGAAGAATATCTGTGTCTGGCGGGACCGGCTCGTCGGTTATGACGCGTTGGAATTTGACGATGCGCTGAGCACGATTGACGTGCTCTACGACGCCGCCTTCCCGGTCATGGATTTCCTGCATTTCAAGGCGGGCTGGGCGGCGAACGCTTTGCTCAATCGCTATCTCGCCCGGAGCCGAGATTATGACGGCCTGCCGCTGTTTGATCTGTATCTGTCGCTGCGCGCCGCCGTGCGCGCCATGGCGAACGGTCTGTCCGGTCAACAGGCAGAGGCCGACGCCTATCTTGATCTGGCGCTGAAAAGTCTCGCCCCTGCGCCGGCGCCCCTGCTGATCGCTCTGGGCGGCCGCTCGGGCACCGGCAAATCCACCCTCGCCAGCGCCATCGCGCCAACGCTGGGCAAGCGCCCCGGCGCGATCATCTTGCGCAGCGACGTCATCCGCAAGGTCATGGCCGGACAGGCGCCGGAAGACCCCTTGCCGCCCAGCGCCTACACCCCTGAAGCCTCAGCCCGCGTGTATGCAGAGCTGGCGGCTCAGGCCCGCGCCTGCCTCGCCGCAGGCTATGCCTGCATCCTGGATGCGACCTTCCTGTCGGAAAAGTCAGAGGCGAATCTGGCCGACATCACCCAGGATTTTGACGGCGTGGTGAAAACGCTCTGGCTGGAGGCGCCGACAGACGTGCTGCGCGCCCGCGTCGCAGCGCGTCGCGGGGATGCATCCGACGCCAGCGTGGACGTGCTCGACATGCAATTGAAGGAAGCAGAGCCCGAAGACTGGACCCGCGTCGACGTCTCCGGCTCACGGGAGGACGCGGTCAAAGCGCTGAGACAGGCGCTGAGCTAGCAGAGATCAAGGCCCTGCGTGAGATCAAGAAATCTGGAGAAAATGGTACCGCCTCCCTGGATTGAACAGGGGACCTCTAGATCCACAATCTAGCGCTCTAACCAACTGAGCTAAGGCGGCACGCAATGCGCCCTGCCGGGGCTTGGAAGCCCGGTCGGCAGGGCGCGGAAACTAGCGCCGCGCGCGGCGGCGCGCAAGACCCGTGTCTGCGCTTTGCGCACACCCGTTTCAGTGCTCAGGCATAGCCCTGCTCGGCGATATGGCGCTCGAGATTTTCGATGCGCGTGGCGTCCGAGGGGTGGGTGGACATCAGCTCGATCGGCCGACGGGCGTTTTGCGCGGCCTTGGCGCGCCAGAACGCCAACGCTTCTGACGGACGGTAGCCCGACCGCGCCATGTAATCGACGCCCAGAATGTCCGCTTCCAGCTCGTGCTGGCGCGAATAGGGCAACAGCACGCCATAGGTCACGCCCGTGCCCAGAATGCCGGCCCAGGTGTCGCTGTTCTCCACATTGGCGGCGCCGAGACCGGCGTTCACCACTGCGAGCCCCAGCCCCGCCGCAGCCTGTTGCCGCGCGCGTTGGGCGGCGTGATTGCGGCTAAGATGGGCCACTTCATGGCCCATGACCGTGGCCACCTGATCATCATTGCTCATGGTCTCAAGAATGCCGCGATAAAAGGCGACCTTGCCGCCGGGCAGCACCCAGGCGTTTTGCTGGTCTGAGTCAAAGACCACAAATTCCCATTGGTATTGGGTCAGCCCCGACGCCGGCACGATGCGCTGGCCGACGCGGCGGACCTTGTTGTTCAGGTTGCGGTCCTGGCTGATGCGTTCTTGCTGGCGCGCCTGCTCCCAGGCGGCTTGCGAGGCCTGCATGATCTGGGCGTCAGACACGAGCGCCGCGCCAAGCCCGCCGCCATCGGTCGCACAGCCCGCCAGCGGAAACACCGTGCCCGCCGCCAGTCCGACCAGCAATTCGCGGCGTCCCATGGTGACGCGCGGCAACGCGTTCAGTTCGTCTTCGGTCATAATGGTCTCCCCCTGTATGATCTTCCGGCCTGTTCGCCATTAAATCGCCGCTTCCAGCCCTTACCTGCTGTGGCCAGACTGAGCGATATGGTGAATCATTGTCGCTCATCGCGGGAAATCCGCAAGCGGGGGACGGGCCGCGCCCGCCCTTGAACGTACTATTTTTGGAGCTGAGCCCATGCGCCGTCTGATTATCGCCCTGCTCGTCCTGTTCGTTCTGGTGATCGGCGTGGCTGTTCTGGCGCCCGCGCTCATCCCCGCGGACCTCATTCGCGAACGCACCCAGACCGCCGCCAGCCAGACCCTGGGTCGCGAGGTGCGGCTGACCGGCGATATCCGCCTGCAAATCCTGCCCCAGCTTCAGGTGCGCGCCGAAAACGCGGAGATCGCCAATGCGCCCGGTTTTGGCGAGGCGCCGTTCGCCGAGATGCAGGAAATGCGGGTGTCGGTGGCGCTGATCCCGCTTTTGTCACGCCAGGTGGAGATCGAGGAGTTCGTGCTGGTCGAGCCGGTGATCCGGCTTCAGTCGAACGCCCGCGGCAATAACTGGACCTTCGGCGACTCCGCTGACCAGACAGCGCAGGCGTCCTCCAGCGAGGGCTTCCGGCGCCAGCCCGGCGCCCTGCCCTTTGAAGCCAGCTTTGGCGATGTGCGCATCGAGAACGGCGCCGTCTATTTTGAGGACGGCGCCCAGAGCCGCCGGATCGAATCGCTGGATCTGAACGTGGAGCTGCCCTCCGTCGATGATCCCGTGCGCTTGCGCGGTTCGTTTGAGGCGGATGGCCGACCGATGACGTTCAATATCGAGCTCGGCTCCCTGCGCGGTTTCTTTGAGGGGCAGGAAACGCCCTTCTTGACCACGCTGAACGGTCCCTTGGCGGATCTGACGCTGGAGGGCCGCTTCCTGGAAAGCCCTGAGCTGGCCTTTGACGGCGATGTGGATGTGACTTTGCCGCTGCGGGCGCTGGCGCGCTATCTGGGCGCCGACCTGCCCGATGGCGACATTTTCCGCCAGTTCAGCGCCCGCTCGGCCCTGTCGGGCGAACCCGGCGTCGTACGCCTGCGCAATGCCGCCATCCGGTTTGACGATATCGCGGCCAATGGCGCGATGACGCTGAACTATGCTGGCGCACGGCCGCGCATCACGGGGGATCTGAGCACGGCCATGCTCGACCTCACCCCCTACATCCCCGCTGACAGCGAACCACAGGCGGGCCGCAACACCAATTCAGGCGTGTCGCAATGGAGCGACGAACCGATTGATCTGGCGCCCCTGCGCACAATGGATTCAGAGCTGACCATTCGCGCCGATGAGCTGAAAGCGCGCGATATCGAGATCAGCGACGTCACCGCTCTGATCAGTGTGGATCGGGGCCGGATGACGGCGCGTCTGAACCGGTTCCAGCTTTATGGCGGGTCGGGTGAGGCGGTCGCGGTGATCAATGCGCGGTCGAACACGCCCAGCTATTCCTTCAACGCCAGCCTGGACGGGCTGGAGGCGCAGCCCTTCTTGCAGGCGGCGGCGCACTTTGATCGCCTGATCGGCGATGGCGGCATGACCATGGACCTCACCGCCAGCGGCGCTAGCCCGGCGGCGATCATGAACTCGCTCTCGGGCACGGGACGGTTTGATTTCACCGACGGCGCGCTGCGCGGCGTCAATCTGGCCCAGATGATCCGAACCATTCAGACCGCGCTGCAGAACCGCGCCCTGCCCACGGCCTTCGCCGACACCGAGCAGACGGATTTCTCCAGCCTGGGCGGCAGCTTCACCGTCACCAACGGCGTGGTGCGCAATAGCGACACGACCATGCTGAGCCCGCTCCTGCGCGTATTGGGCAATGGCGAAATCGATCTGGGCGGTCAAAGCATTGATTATCGCCTCACCGCACGTGCGGTGCAGTCCCTGGCCGGTCAGGGCGGCGAGCTCGACCTTCAGGGGCTGGAAGTGCCGGTGCGTCTGCGGGGCGGTTTCAACTCGGTCTCCGCCGGGATCGACTTTGAAGCCGTCGCGCGCAATCTGCTGCGCCAGCAAGCCGGGCGCCTGATCGGCGGTCAGACCGGCGATAGCGGCGACGATGAAGAGCCCGCATCGCCCGAAGACGTGGTGCGCGGCCTGTTTGGCCAGCTCCTGAACAATGCGCGCAATGATGACGACGACGGCTCCGACGAGACGCCGGATGAAGGTGAAGGCCAGGGAGAAACGCCAAACTAGGTCTTGATCCTGACCGCTCGGGCTTATCTACTTGCCCCCAAATGCAAAGGCGTGAAGCCTGTCGCACACAAGGGGAGCCAGCAGATGAAAAAGATCGCCGCCGCCGGAGTGGTCGCCGCCATGGCCTTTAGTGAATTCGGAGCGTCAGCAGGCGCGCAGGATTTTTACCCTGGCGACCGGGTCAGCGGCGATCATTTCGCCACCCGCTCACCGGTCACCGCAACGAACGGCATGGCCGCGACCGCGCACCCGCTCGCCACCCAGATCGCGCTGGACGTGCTCAAGGCTGGCGGCAATGCGGTGGACGCCGCCATCGCCGCCAACGCGGCTCTGGGTCTGATGGAGCCCACGGGCAACGGCATTGGCGGCGACATCTTCGTCATCGTCTATGACCCCGAAACACGCCAGGTCTATGGCCTGAACGGCGCCGGCCGCTCGCCCCTGGGGCTGAGCTATGACGAGGTTGTCGAGATCGTCGGCGAAGACGGCGCCATTCCGCCGCTGGGCGCCATGCCCGTCTCCGTGCCCGGCACGGTGGACGGCTGGTTCACCCTGCACGAGCGCTTTGGCGAAATGCCGATGGCGGACGTGCTGGCCCCCACCATCCATTACGCGCAAGAGGGTTTCCCCCTCACCCAGACCATCGCCTATTACTGGGACCGCAACATGACCATCCTCGAAAACCGGTTCGCGCAGGACCAGTTCGAGGAGTTCGACAATGCGCGCGCCACCTATCTGACAGAAGACGGCGACGCGCCGTTTGAGGGCGAGATTTTCCGCAATCCCGACCTCGCTAACACCTTGCAGCAAATCGCCGAGGGCGGGCGCGATGCGTTTTATGAAGGCGAGATCGCGCGCACGATCGACGCCTATATGCAGCGCATCGGCGGCTGGATCCGCTATGAGGATCTCGCCAATCACCGTTCGGAATGGGTGGCCCCGGTCAGCGTCAATTATCGCGGCTATGACGTCTGGGAATTGCCGCCCCAGGGTCAGGGCATCGCCGCCTTGCAAATGCTGCAAATCCTGGAAGACTATGACCTCGCCAGCATGGGCTATATGAGCGCGGACGCCCTGCATGTTCAGATCGAGGCCAAGCGTCTCGCCTTTGAAGACCGGGCGCGCTTCTACGCTGATCCCGATTTCGCGCCGGCCCCGGTCGAGGCGCTCCTGAGCGAAGCCTACGCCGACCAGCGTCGCGCCCTGATCTCCATGGAGCAGGCGATGCAGAGCGTCACCCATGGCGATCCGGCGATTTTGGAAGACGGCGACACCACCTATCTGACGGTGGCGGACGGCAATGGCATGATGGTGTCGCTGATCCAGTCGAACTTCCGCGGCATGGGCTCAGGCCTCGTGCCGGACGGGTTGGGCTTCATGTTCCAGGACCGCGGCGAGCTGTTCAGCCTTGATCCCAACCATCCCAATGTCTACGCGCCTGGCAAACGCCCCTTCCACACGATCATTCCCGCCATGATCACCCAGGACGGCGACGGCGTGATGAGCTTTGGCCTGATGGGCGGCGGCATGCAGCCGCAGGGCCATGTGCAGATCGTCTCCAACATCATCGACTTCGGCCTCAATGTTCAGGAAGCGGGCGACGCTGCGCGCTGGCGCCATGAAGGCTCGACGTCTGAAACCGGTGATGCGGGGGAAACCGCGGGCGTGGGCGTCGTGCATCTGGAAAGCGGCGTGCCTTCAGAAGTCCGCGCCGCGCTGGAAGCCCGCGGCCATGTGATCGGCGACAGCGATGGCGGATTCGGCGGCTATCAGGCCATCTGGCGCGATCGCGAAACCGGCGTGCTGTACGGCGCCAGCGAGATGCGCAAGGACGGAAACGCCCAAGGCTACTAGGCTATTACATGAATGGCGGGGCGAAAACGCTTTCAGTCCCGGTTCAGGTTGGAGGCTTCATAAGGTGAGGCATACTCTGATCTGGTTGTTAGGAGACTGAAATGCGTTTCGCCCCTGTTTTGCTCGCCGCCATGGCCGGATTGGTCGTGACGGCGGATCTGGCCGAAGCCCAGCGCAATGGCCGCGGGGATCGCGGCGACCGTCAGCGGGGCGCCAGCATCACCCTTTTCGATGCGCCGAATTATCAGGGCCGGTCCGTGGTGATCGACTCTGACGCGGAAAACCTCGACTGGGTGAACTTCAACGACATGGCCAGCTCGATCCGCGTCAGCGGCGGGCAATGGGAAGTCTGTGTCGACGCCAGCTATCGCGGCTCCTGTCAGGTGATTGATTCCGATCTGCCGAACATGACCCAATGGGCGTTCAACGACCGCATCAGCTCGATCCGCCCGGTTCACGACCAGGGCCGCCGCGGCCGCACGCGCGACAATGGCGTCACCCTGTGGTCCGGCACGAACTTCACCGGCCGCAGCGTCACCTTGATCGAACCGGTTGGAAATCTGAGCCGGCTGGGCTTCAACGACGCCGCCCAGTCCATCGAGGTGCATTCGGGCGACTGGACCTTCTGCCAGCATGATGATTTTGGCGGCCGCTGTGTGGAGATTGATCGCGATGTGCGCAATCTGGGCACGCTGAACCTGAACCGCGAGATCACCTCCGCCACCAATCAGCGCATCCAGCGCGATGATGATTACGGCCCGCGTCCCGGCTATGGCTCCAACCGTGTGGATGGCGGCGTGCGCGGCGTGGCGACGGTCTTCTTTGCTGAACCCACCCTCAACGGCTATGCGATTTCCGCGTGTGAAGGCGGAGGCTATGGCCGCTGCGGTCAAAGCGCCGCGGATGATCTGTGCCGGGCCAGCGGGATGAACCGCGCGGTCTATTACGGCACGGTGCGCGCTCGGGGGGCCGTCTGGTCGCTGGATGAACGCCGCACGGTCCAAGGCCGTGAAGCATTGGCTGACGTGCTCTGCGTTCGCTGATCGTAAAGCGGGCCCATCAAGACAAACCCCGGCGCTGAGCGCCGGGGTTTTTTGTGTCAGCTGTCAGGCCAAAAGGCTCAGGCGCCCGCGCGCTGGAAGGGATAAAAATCCGAACCCAGCCCCAGAATGCCGGTCAGCGTATCCAGTGCGGCGCGGCTTTCCGTCACCAACGCCGGATCGCCCAGATCACCCGGCGCCAGTTCTTCGCGGTAATGGGTCTTCGCCCAAGCCGTCAGCGCCGCATAGAGCGCGTCATTCATCATCACCTTGGGATTGACTGACCTAAGCTCGGCCTCGGTCAGAACCACGCGCAAGCGCAAGCAGGCCGGACCGCCGCCATTGCGCATGGATTGGCGGACATGGGCGAATTTCACCGCGCCGATCGGACCGTTGCCGGCCACCATCGAGGCGCAATAGGCGTTGGTGGAATCCGTCTCTTCGGTTTCGCTGGGCGCCAGCAGGACCTGACGGTCCACTCCCGGCATGATCAGAAGCTGGGAGTTGAAGAGGTATGAGGTGATCGCATCGCCGAGCGGCACCTCGGCGTCGGGCACTTCCACAAAGATCGGCTCGAACAGACCGTCCGCGGCTTTGCGGATGGCGTCGAGCGCCGCGGCTTTGTCCTCAAAGGCATGTTCGTGAAAGAACAAGACCGGGCCCGTGCCGACGCACACCACGTCATTATGAAAGGCGCCGGCGTCGATGGCCTTGCGCGACTGGCGAATATGAACCGTGCGGTCAGGCTTCAGACCATGACGGCGCTCAACCGCTTCGCACGCTTGCAGGGTTTGCCGCGCCGGGTATTTGCCCGCCCAGGCTTCAAAGGCGTCGCGGCCATGCACGAAAATCTCGACACCCTGACCGCCATGCTCGGCGCACAGGCGCACATGATTGGCAGCCCCCTCATCGGCGAAGGCGGACTGATAGGGCAGCGTGTCATGGACAGCGAACCGGCTTGGATCGGGAAAGATCACAGACAGCGCCCGCCGGGTCTGCTCGCCCTCGATGGACCGGTGGAGCGCCGTCAGAAGGTTCGCCGGGGTGAAATGCAGACGTCCATCAGATGTGTCGGCGCTCGGGCTGACCGTCGCGGCGTTCGCCGCCCACATGGAGCTGGCCGACAACATGTTCAGCGCCAGAGCCGGTTGCGCCTTGTAGGCGGCTTCCCAGATCGCGCCGTCGCTGGCGCCTGAGAACCCCAGCGCTTTGAGTTGCGGAATGTAAGGGCGTTCCTGCGGCGGAAGCACACCCTGGACCAGGCCCGCATCAGCTAATGACTTCGCTTTCGCAAGCCCTTCCAGAACGCCGGCGCGCGGCGCAGCGATGGAGCCTGAATTTTTCGCGCTGGCCAGATTGCCCGGCGCAAGCCCGCCATAATTATGAGTCGGACCGACCAGACCGTCGAAATTGGCTTCCACCGCCGTCATGCCTAGAGCCCTTTCACCGGCATTTTCTCCACCGTCGAAGCCGCCTGTGTCGCGACCGGATAGGCGACATAATCCGCCGCATAATACGCGCTCGGACGCAGATTGCCCGACTGGCCCGGACCGCCGAACGGCATGGAGGACGCGGCGCCCGGCGTGGGGCGGTTGCGATTGACGATGCCGGCGCGGCTGCCCGCCCAGAACCGCTTCCACAGCGTTTCTGAGTCTGACACCAGCCCGGCCGAGAGGCCGTAGGCGGTGTTGTTGGCTTCTGCGAGGGCCGCTTCAAAACTGTCCGCCCTGCGCACCTGCAGGAGCGGACCGAAGACTTCCTCGTCCGGCGTGGTCACACCGTCCACATCCAGAAGGCCCGGGCTGACAAAGGCGTCGCCCAGCGCCATGCGCTCGGCCTTCACGATCGGCCTGGCCCCGAGCGCGATCAGATCATCCTGCGCTTTGAGCACATGGCTCGCCGCTTGCGCGGACACCAGCGGCCCCATGAAGGGCTCGGGATCGGCGTTCCAGACATTCACACTGAGCTTGCGGATCATCTCAACAAGATGCTCGACCACCGAATCGCCCGCCGCGCCCTTGGGCAGGATCAGGCGACGCGCACACGAACAGCGCTGGCCGGCGGTGATATAGCTCGACAAGACGGCGATCCGCGCCGCGGCTTCCGCGTCCGCAGCGTCCCACACCACAAGCGGGTTATTGCCGCCCATTTCCAGCGCCAGCTGGATGCCGGTGCGACCGGCGAATTTCTTGTGAATGAAGGCGCCCGTATTCCAGCTGCCGGTGAACAGCACGCCGTCAAGATCAGGATCGTCCAGCGCCGCCGCGCCGGTCTCGCGCGCGCCCTGCACCAGATTCAGCACGCCGGCGGGCAGGCCCGCCTTCTCCCAGCATTGCACCATGAACTCGCCCACTGCCGGGGTCAGTTCAGACGGTTTGAACACAATGGTGTTGCCCGCCAGCAGCGCTGGAATGATATGGCCGTTCGGCAAATGACCGGGGAAATTATACGGCCCCAACACGAACATCACGCCCAGAGGCTTGTGATCAAGCACGGCTTCGCCGAACTCGGTTTCGGTGACCTTGCGGCCTGCGCGCTCGTCATGCGCCTGGATCGACACGCCCACCTTCGCCGCCATGGCGCCGGCTTCGCCCTTGGTCTCCCAGAGCGGCTTGCCGGTTTCGCGGCTGATCAACTGAGCGATATGGTCGGCTTCCGCCTTGACGATATCGCCATAGGCCTGAACCACGGCGCGGCGCTCGTCATAAGAGGTCAGCGCCCAGTCTTCGAAGGCCGCGCGAGCGGCGGCGAAGGCCTGCCGGACGCTGTCGGGGGAGGCGCTGGATCCCGTCCAGACCGTCTCGCCGTCCGCAGGATTGATCGACACGATGCCGGCGCCGCCGCCCGTCACCCACTGCCCCGAGATAAATGCGGAATGCGCCATTAGCTGAGCTCCTTCGTCCACAGACGTACGGTTTGCCCTGCGCTGGCTTTCAGCGCCCGGGCTGCATCGGCATCCAGAGACACAGCGTCGCCTGTGACGCTGACTTCTGCATGCACGCATCGAAAATCAGGCATTTGATTGTTTGAGACCAGCGCCCGAACCCGCTCAGGCCCCGGCGCACTGTCCGCCACCGTCATCAGACGGCTGTCCTTGATGGTGCGCACATCGTCAGTCTCGCAGCTGACCAGCGGCCCCCCATCAAAAATGTCCACATAGCGATCATAGCGGAAGCCCTCATCCTCCAGAAGGCGCAAGGCGTTGGCGCCATGGGGATGGGTCTTGCCAATCACCGCCTGAACCTCGCTGGGCAGCAGGTCGAGAAAGATCGCGCTGCGCGGCATCAGGTCGAGGATGAACTGGTTGTCCGTCGAAGCCGACAGCGAATCCGCCTCTTCGAACGTCATGCGAAAGAACGGCCGGGTGACGTGCTCGTAGAAGACAGACTCTCCCGCCTCGTCCACCACACCGCGCAATTCCGACAAGATCCGCGAGCCAAAGCGCGACCGGTCCGCAGCCACCAGCATGTAGCGGCACTGCGATGTCAGCCGCCCGGCCCCCGATCCTCGCAGGGCGTCGCTGACGAACAGCGAGCCCACTTCGGTGCAGCCCGCGAAATCATTCACCAGCAACATGGCGTCCATGTCGAAGCGACGCTCCGCTTCATGGGACGACTGGGCGATGGTGAAAATCTTGAAATCGAAATAGGGCTTCTTCACCCCTACTTCCGCCTTCACCGCCGCCGTGCCGTAAACCTGGCCCGTCACATCATCTTCCAGCATCAGCTGGTAGACGCAGTCTGACCGGTCCGGCAGCTTGCCTTCAAACGCCTGTTCAGACTTGAGCAGCTTGGCGTGCAACGCTTCGTCATCAAGCGACAGACTGGTGAAGCCAGGGCCTGCAGCCCTCGCCAGATCGACAAATGCGGCATGGTCGTCAGACCGTGCGGCGCGCACCACGAGCATGGCGCGTCCCCCTTTTTACTATTATCAACCCGCCGGGCTGAGCGCGCGGGCGTCTGATGCGTTGAACCGGCCCCGAGCAAATTGCATCAACATCACCGCTGACAATTGTGCGCGTTCCACAAAGCTCGACAGCTTGGCGATCTCGCGGTCAGAGTGAATGTCGGCGCCGCGCACTCCCAGCGTATCCACATTCGGACAGCCGGACGCCCACAGATTATTGCCTTCGCAAACGCCGCCCGTATCGGCCCATTTTATGTCTAGACCTATGGCCTGTCCGGCGGTGCGCGTCCAGTCGAACATGCGCTGGTTGGCGGCGCTCATCGGCTTGGGCGGACGCGTGAAACCACCGTGAAGGTCCGCCGTGATCCCGTCACGCGCATCGGCGGCGCGCACCAGTTTCTCGATCTCGGTCTTGGCCCACAGGGCGTCCTCTTCCGTCTTCACCCGCACATTGAAACGGCAAATGCCCAGATCCGGCACCACGTTCGGCGCTCCGCCCCCGTCAATGCGCGAAACGTTGAAAGTGATGTCCGGACGCTGACCATTCAGAAGGTCCAGCCCGCGGGCGAAATCCGCCGCGGCGACAATGGCGTTGCGCCCCAGATGATGCTCACGGCCCGCATGGGCGGCCCGCCCCCGGCACCGGAGCGAGAAATTGCCCGAGCCCTTGCGGGCGCCGGCGAGCGAACCATCCGCCAGCGCCGGCTCATAGGTCATGCCCACATGCGCCTTGGCGCCGAGATCCATCAACACCGGCCCCGACCCCAGAGAGCCGATCTCTTCATCCGGGCTGACAAGAACGTCATAGCCGATCTGATCAGCCCAGGGGCTGCGCTCCAGCGCCAGCAGCGCGTGAAGCATGACCAGAAGGCCGCCTTTCATGTCAGCGACGCCCGGCCCGTTGATCGTGTCATCATCCAGAAGGCGCCAGTCTTCAAACCCGCAGCCCTTTGGGAACACCGTGTCATGATGGCCTGTCAGGACAATCCGCACAGGCGCATCGGGTCGTTTGGAGACCTTCATGGAGGGCGTATACGGCACCTCCTTGATTTCGCCATCGAGCTCCACGGTCGTTGACGGCTTCAGCTCGACCGCGCTGACATCACCCTCAAGTTCGGAAAACGCGTCAGACAACACAGACCGCATCGTTTCGAGCCCGTCGAGATTGCGGCTGCCTGAATTGATCTGCGACCAGGCTTTGACCGTGTCGATCATGTGATCGCCGCGGCTTTCAACCCAGTCGAGAATCTTGCGTTCGTCCTGGTCGAGGGAGATGTCAGTCATGGCTATCCTTCTGGTTTAGACCTCAGCGAGGGCCTGTTCGAAATCAGCGATCAGATCGTCTGGATTCTCCACCCCGATCGACACGCGAACCATGCCCGGATCAAAGCCAAGGCGCTGTTGAAGGTCCGGCGCCACAGCGGCGTGCGTGGTGCTGCCCGGATGGCAGATCAGGGTTTCGGTGCCGCCCAGCGACACGGCCAGCTTGGCCACTTTCAGCGCATTGAGCATGCGGAAGGCGGCGTCCTGCCCGCCTTCGACGTCAAAGGCGAAAGTCGAGCCATGCATGTCGCCCGACTGGCGTTTGTGAACTTCGTAATCGCGCGAGCCTTCTTCAAGGAAGCCCAGATACCGCACGCGCTTCACCTTGGGGTGATCGCGAAGATACTCAGCCACCTTGCGGGCGCCTTCAAAGGCGGCGCGCATGCGCAGGGTGACGGTCTCCAGCGAACGCGCCAGCATCCAGCAGGTGTGCGGATCGAGATTGGTGCCGATGCCCGAGCGCAGCTTGCGCACCGGCAGCATCAGCTCAGATGCGCCCAGCGCAGCGCCGCCGATCAGGTCAGAATGGCCGCCGATATATTTGGTCAGCGAATACACGACGATATCGCCGCCCAGCTCGAGTGGCTTGTGGCCGATCGGGCCCAGAATGGTGTTGTCCACCACCACCGGCGGGCGGTGACCCTGGCGTTCGCCGATTTCATCGGCGAGTTTGGCCATCAGCTGAAGGTCGACCACTTCATTGGTGGGATTGGTCGGCGTCTCGCAATACAGAACCGAAATGCGGCCTTGCTTCATGGCGGCGTCGACGACCTTGCGGAGCTCGTCTTCAGAAGCGCCCGCGAAGAAATCTGCGCTGGAAATGCCGTATTGCGGCAGGATCGAACGGATCAGGGTCTCCGTGCCGCCATAAAGCGGCGTGGATTGCAGAATGACGTCGCCAGCCTTCGAATGCGCCATCAATACCGTAGAGATAGCGCCCATGCCCGATGAGAACACCAACGCATCTTCAGCGCCTTCAAACACCGCCAGGCGATCTTCGAGCACTTCCATATTGGGGTTGTTGAAGCGTGAATACAGAAGGCCGGCGGTTTCCGGGTCGCCGGCTTCTTTCTTGCCGCCCATGATGCGGAAGTAAGCCGCACCCTCTTCCGCCGTCGCAAAGGCGAAGGTGGAGGTCAGAAACACCGGCGGCTTGATGGAGCCCTCTGACATTTTCGCGTCAAAGCCATAGCTCATCATCAGGGTTTCAGGGCTCAGCGCGCGGTCGCCCAGCGCGCGTTTGCGATAAGGGGTGTCCGGCTTGCTCATGGGCCAGTCCTTCTTCAAGACGCCCCGACGCGAACGGACGGGCGTGCAGATCGAATACGGTGATGGCAGGTTCTTGCGACGCGCGCCCCGTGGGGTCAACCCGCCGCCGTCGACCAGGTCCAGCCCCGGCGCTCACAGACGCGCTATGTTGCAGCGCAGTGATCGCACACCAGAGCCGGATGGCCTTGCGGGCCGGAGACTTTGCAGAAACGAAAACGGCCCGGCGCATGAAGCGCCGGGCCGCAATCTTTCGCCAGTGCGATAGACCTAGTTGAGGTCGATCATCACTTCAGCGCGACGGTTCAGCGGCTCACGCACGCCATCCGGGGTCTCAACAGCCGGGCGGCTTTCGCCGAAGGCGTCGAGAGAGATGGCGGACGACGGAACGCCAAGGCGCACCATTTCGTCGCGGACCGCACGAGCGCGGCGTTCGGACAGGCCGACGTTGTAGGAGGCTGCGCCCGAACGGTCAGCGTGACCGTCGATGTTCACAGACGCCACACCACATTCGCGAGCCTGGTTGACGGCCTGGTTGATCACCGCAGCTGCCTGGCTGGAGATCTCGGAGCGATCCCAAGCGAAGTAGACCACGAAGCCAGCGTCGTCACACACCGGCGCCGGAGGCGGCGGGGGCGGCGGAGGCGGCGGGGGCGGAGGCGGAGGAGGCGGCGGGGGCGGCGGCGCTGCAGGCTCCGGAGCGGAGAACAGATAGCGCAGGCCGATCCAGGCCTCATGACCGCCGACGCGATCCAGCTCGAGGTTCGGCGCGTAATCCGTCTCGCCGTAACCGAAGTAACGATACTCGGTGTCCAGCGTCAGGTTGCGGGCCAGTTCCCAGCCGATACCAGCGATCAGCTGATAGCCGAGCGCCACGTCGGAATCGTCAACCGCGACGAAGTTGGACGACGCGTTGTACGTGCCGGTGTCCCAACCCATTGCGGAGATGTCAGACTGAACCCAGCCCAGACCACCACCGATATAGGGGGTCCAGAACGAGCCGGTGTCGAAATCATAGATGAGGTTCAGCATGCCGGACCAGACTTGGAAGTCCGAGCTGCTGTTCTCAAAATTGCCGACGGCGCCGGTGTCGTTGAAACGGTGAGCCAGCTCACCTTCCAGACGCCAGTTGCTGTTCCACTGGTAACCCAGGGCCAGCTTTTCGCGAATGTCGCCAGCGCCCTGAATTTCACCATTCAGGCTGCCAGTGACGTCAACGTCGCCCGGCGCGCCATAACCCAGCGCACCACTGACGTACCAACCTTCATCCGCAACCGCCATGGACGGCGCGGCGAGGATGGCCCCAACGGCGACTGCCGAAAGAAGCTTTGTTTTCATCCTATCCCCCTCCGGGCGGAGAACGCCCTTCGTGTGAGCATTAAGTTTAACATAGGCCCCAACGCATCACGATGCGCTCCAGTTCCATGTCATAACCATCGATACCTGATTTAATTGCACAACACCAC
Source organism: Oceanicaulis sp. (assembly GCF_051859625.1). Classification (GTDB taxonomy): domain Bacteria; phylum Pseudomonadota; class Alphaproteobacteria; order Caulobacterales; family Maricaulaceae; genus Oceanicaulis. The sequence goes on from NZ_JBHYFH010000001.1 coordinate 138,915, forward strand.
TGGCGTTGTTGTGGAATCGGGGTGCTCAGCACACGATAGAGCGCTCTCGGAGGCTCTGTATTTCATTTTCAGTCAACCCGAGGCGTTCTTGCAACACCTCAGACGTGTGTTCTGCAAAGCGCGGGGGCGCTTTGCAGTATTGCGGCCCGGTCTTGGACAGCCTCATGGGATTGGCGATCATGGGCGCATCCCCCACCCCCGTCATGGGCAAGCTGAAGGCCAGCTCTCTAGCTTGCGCCTGCTCATGACTAAACACCTGATCCAGAGCCAGAATCGGACCGCACGGCACGCCTGCGGCGTGCAGGCGCTCTGTCCAGCATGCCGTCGTCTCCGCATTCAAAGTGAGCGTGATGTCAGCAATAAGGACCTCTCGATTGGCGACACGGTCCGCATTACGCATGAAACGCGAATCACTCGCCCAGTCAGGCCGGCCGAGCGCCTGTGCGAACGCTTGGAACTGTCCGTCATTGCCGACAGCGACCGCTATGCGGCCATCGGAGGTCGGAAAGTCCTGATAAGGAACAATATTCGGATGCGCATTGCCCTGTCGCCCCGGAGTTTTGCCTGAGACGAAATAATTGGCCGCCTGATTGGCCAGCATCGCTGTCTGCACATCAAACAGCGCCATATCGATACGTTGACCGCCCTGCCCCTTTGTCCGGGCGATCAAGGCGGCCATCACGGCGCCGGCGGCGTAAACGCCCGTGAACAAATCCACAGCCGGAACGCCCACCTTCATGGGAGTCTCTTCGCCCGTAACGCTCATCAGCCCGCCCATGGCCTGGATGAGAAAATCGTAGCCGGGTTGGTTCTTCCAGGGGCCGGTCTGACCAAATCCGGTCACCGAACAATAGACAAGGTCGGGGTTGACCGCTTTCAGGCTGTCATAATCAAGGCCGTATTTCTTCAAACCGCCTGTCTTGTAGTTCTCGATCACGACATCGCTTTCAGCCGCCAGTCTCTTCAGCATCGCCTGGCCTTCAGCGTCCGCAATATTCACCGCGATCGAGCGTTTGTTGCGGTTCGCGCACAGATAATACGCGGCGTCCGCGGCCTCTCCATGCTCATCGGTTAGAAACGGCGGCCCCCAACGCCGGGTGTCGTCGCCGGATTTGGGGTTTTCGACCTTGATCACATCCGCGCCGAGATCGCCCAGAATCTGGGCGCACCAGGGCCCTGCCAGCACGCGTGACAAATCCAGAACCCGTATGTGAGACAATGGCGCAATGCTCATGGACACCCCCTGTCAGCGCGTTGAGACCCTTAGCGCTCTGGGCTACCCTCGTGTCCACGCCAGCGCAAGCAGCCCTTGCGTATTGCTCCGGGCCTCCCGCCGCCTAGCCTGCACCCATGGCGCACAGCGATTCGACTCTTCCCCCTCAGCTCGACCAGGCCCGTCAGACGATGGCGGAGGTGTTCGGGTATCGCGATTTCCGGCCCGGCCAGGCCGAGATCATCGACAGCGTCCTCAAGGGCCGCGACGTGCTGGCCGTGATGCCCACAGGGCGCGGCAAATCCATGTGCTTTCAATTGCCCGCTTTGCTCAGAGGCGGGTTGACGGTGGTGATATCCCCGCTGATCGCCCTGATGCGCGACCAGGTCAGCGCCTTGCAGGCCGTGGGCGTGAACGCCGCCGCCCTCACCTCGACCGATGAAGCGCAAGACCGCGAAGCGGCGTGGCGCGCCCTCGATGACGGCAGCTTGCGCCTTCTGTACATGGCGCCCGAACGCATGGCGGTTCCCGGACTGGCCGAACGGCTGGGCCGGGCGGGCCTGTCGATGATCGCTGTGGATGAAGCCCATTGCGTATCGCAATGGGGCCATGACTTCCGTCCCGATTATCTCAGGATCTCAGACTTCGCCCAGGCTGCCGGCCGGCCGCAAATCGCCGCCTTCACCGCCACGGCGGACGCCGCTGCACGGCGCGACATCGCCGGGCGATTGTTCGAGCAAGCCCCCGACGAATTCGTTTCAGGATTTGACCGCCCCAACCTGCATCTGGCGGTGGGCGCCCGACGATCCGGCGCCGCCCAGATCATCGATTTCGTCAAGGCGCGCCCCGATCGCGCCGGCATAATCTATTGTTCCAGCCGCAAGGCCTGCGACGATATCGCAGCCAAGCTGCAAGCGGAGAATGTTTACGCCCTCTCCTATCATGCCGGTCTGGACGCCCGAACACGGAGCTTTCGGCAGGACGAATTCGTCAAGGGCGACGGCGTGGTGATGTGCGCCACAATCGCCTTCGGCATGGGCGTGGACAAACCCGATGTACGCTATGTGCTTCACGCCGCCCTGCCGAGCTCCATGGAAGCGTACTACCAGGAAATCGGGCGCGCCGGACGCGATGGCGACCCGGCCGACACGCTGATGCTGTGGTCGCTGTCTGACGCAGCCTTGCGTCGCCGCCAGATCAATGAGGGCGATTCAGACGAAGACCGTAAACGCATGGAGCTGCGGCGCCTGTCCGCGCTGATCGCCTATTGCGAAGCCCCTCAGTGCCGCCGCCAGACCCTGCTGGGCTATTTCGGCGACGAGATCGAACCGTGCGGCCATTGCGATCTGTGTGATGACCCGCCCAAGCTGATCGACGGTCAGGTTCTGGCGCAAAAAGCCATGTCGGCGATCGCCCGCACGGGCCAGCGCTTCGGCCTGGAACACCTGATCAGCGTTCTGCGCGGCCTGAAAACCGACAAGGTGCTGGCGCGCGGTCATGATGGCTTGCCCACGTTCGGCGTTGGCGAAGACCTGTCCAAGGAACAATGGATGAGCGTGTTTCGCCAGCTCTTCGCCTCCGGCGCCATTGACCAGCCCATCGATGGACATGGCGAGTGGATCATCACCCCCAAGGGCAAAGAGATCCTGTTCGGCAAACAATCGGTCATGTTGCGTCCGCCCGAGGAACAGCGCGGCGTTCGCTCCGCCCGGGCGCGGCCCAGCGACGCCGCCGACCAGTTGCTGTCGGAGACGGACCGGGCGCTTTATACTGCGCTGCGCAAAAAGCGTCTCGAGCTCGCCAAGGAGTCCGGCAAGCCCGCTTACACCATCTTTGCGGACCGCACCTTGATTGAAATGGCGGCGAGTAAACCGCAAACCCTCGAGGACTTGTCACGCGTCTTCGGCGTGGGGGCCCGCAAGCTTGAGCGTTACGGCGAGGAGTTTCTCGCTATAATTGAAAACGAGATTTAGAATCTCGCCAAACGCGATAAATGCCATTTCGAGCGACCTCTATGCCCAAAAATCAGGATTGAGCGCCCGCTTATCGAGCATGGCATATCCATATGTCCGCATATTTTTTATAATCTTTGACTAAAGTCCTACCTGCCTGAGACCGTCCTTCTGCGGCCTCGGGGTCGTCTCTAAAACTAGAAGGCGGGCTGGTCCCGCCTTTTTTTCTTCCTTTGAAATCCAGAAGTGTATTCACGCCAACTGTGGCATCACCGCCATAGATATGCGGCGGAAAACAAAAGTTTTCACTTTTCTGTTGCGATGCAACAAACGCTCTGCAAAGGTTTTGTTAACGACAGACGCAGCCCAAGCTGCGCGGAGTTAGAGACGCACCGCCGGCCGCCGCAAACCGCGACGGAGGCAAGTATGAAACAGGACCAGACCGGCAGCGTCCGGCTCATCGGCGCGCAAGCGCGCCGCATCCTTCGTCGTATTCATTCGACCCGACTGGACGAGGCCGGCCTTGCTCCGTCCCGTCAGAGTGCGACCGAGGACATCATCATGACCGATTACACTGGCGCGCAGACAAGCCTGCGCGCGCGCGCCACGCGCCTGGGGGCTCTGGCGCTGACCGCTTTGAGTTTCACGGCCCTGGCGTCTGAATCCGCCTTCGCCCAGGTAAGCGATGAAACAGCTTATATTTTCAACACGCTTCTCTTCCTGATTGGCGGCTTTCTGGTGATGTGGATGGCGGCTGGCTTCGCCATGCTGGAAGCCGGTTTTGTGCGCACCAAGCACGCCGCTGTCATCTGCCTGAAAAACATCGGCCTTTATTCTGTAGCGGGCCTGATGTTCTTCGTCATCGGCTATAATCTGATGTATTCCGGCGTCGGTGATCATGGCGGCCTTCTGGGCACGCCATCAATGTGGTCGCCCTCCGAGACGGCGGCGGATGACGCCATCGACATCACCGCAGCGGGTTATTCCAGCGCCTCTGACTGGTTCTTCCAGATGGTGTTTGTGGCCACAACCGCGTCCATCGTGTCCGGGGCCGTCGCCGAACGCGTGCGCATCGGTTCGTTCTTCATCTTCACGGCGGTGCTCGCCGGGGTGATCTATCCCATCCAGGGATCCTGGGAATGGGGCGCAGGCTGGCTGGATTCCGAGTTCGGCTTCTCTGATTTCGCCGGCTCCACCCTGGTCCACTCCACGGGCGGCTGGGCGGCTCTGGCCGGGGTCATCCTGCTGGGCGCACGCCGCGGCCGCTTTGTCGACGGCAAGCCCGTGACCATGCACGGCTCATCCCTGCCGCTGGCGACGCTGGGCACCTTCATCCTGTGGTTTGGCTGGTTCGGCTTTAACGGCGCCTCGCAACTGGCCTTGGGCAGCGCAGCGGACGCCACCGCCGTGTCGCAGATCTTCGCGAACACCAATATGGCCGCCGCCTCCGGCGTCGTGGTCGCCTACATCGTCTCCATGCTGCTGGGCAAGGGCAAAGCCAATCTGGGCTCGGTGCTGAACGGCGCCCTCGCCGGCCTGGTCGCCATCACGGCGGAACCGCTGACCCCCACCATTCTGGAAGCCATCCTGATCGGCGGCGTCGGCGCAGTGATCGCCACCTTCGGCGCGATGCTGTTGGAAGCCATCCGTCTGGATGACGTGGTCGGCGCGATCCCGGTCCACCTCATGGCGGGCATCTGGGGCACCATGGCGGTACCGCTGACAAACTCTGATGCAAGCTTTCTTGGACAAGCTGTCGGCGTCGGCGCCATCGGGGCGTTCGTCTTCGTCACCAGCTTCGTTCTCTGGCTGGCTCTGAAAGTCACGCTCGGCATCCGCCTGAACCCTGATGAAGAAGAGATCGGCGGCGATCTCACCGAACTGGGACACAGCGCCTACCCCGAGTTCACACCCAAGAGCGCCCCCAAACCGGCTGAGTAACCGGATCGGCGAGGCGGCGGAAGCGTCGCCTCGCCTGCCCCGGTCAGCCTTATGACCGCCTACACAATCTTAAATGGAGAATAGCCATGAAACCCGCATATTTACTCGCAGCCAGCGTGCTTCCCCTGGCCTTGGCGGCCACAGCCAGCCTCTCCGCTGGAGCCGCACAGGCGCAGGAAGTCTCGGCGAATGTGGCGATGACCACAGATTACCGCTTCCGCGGCGCCTCGCTCAGCGATGAGGCCATCGCCATCCAGGGCGGCTTTGACGTTGCATTTGACTCCGGCTTTTACGCCGGGACCTGGGGATCGAGCATCGAGCCCGTGGGCAATTCGGAAATTGAGCTGGACCTGTACGCCGGATATGGCGGCACGGTCGGCGCGCTCAGCTATGATGTGGGCGTGATCGGTTACTTCTATCCCGGTGCGGAAGACGTCGCCTATGCCGAAGTCTATGGCAGCCTGACCGGCATGATCGGTCTGGTGGAGACCACCGGCACACTCGCCTACGCGCCCGAACAGGACAATCTGGGTGATGACGACAATCTGTATCTGAACCTCTCAGGCTCAGCGCCCTTGGGTGAATCCGGGCTCAGCCTGATGGCGGGCGTCGGCTATGAAACCGGCGCCTTCGGCGATCTGGACGGCGATGGCGACGACAAGGTCGACTGGACGATCGGCATCGGCGGCTCGGCCTATGGCGTGGACTGGTCGCTGGCCTATATCGACACCAGCGAAGACACGGACGGATCGGATGAAACCGCCGTCTTCACGATCTCCAAAGCCTTCTAGAGACAACGCTTTGTCCATGGGTGGTCTGAGACGGCGACGCCGTTTCAGACCACTTGTCTGTTACCCCCAGCCGCCAGAGGCGCGCCATGCGACCGAAGTTCCGCATCCCGTCTGATGAGACGCTCACAACCCTGTCAGAGATGGATCTGCGTCTGCTCATAGCGCATCAGAAATACAATGTGCGCGCCAGACGACTCGCCATGAAGGAACTGCGTGAAAGACCGGCCCCCTCAGGCTTTTCTGCGTCACAGACGAGCGCTCCGCCGGCCGTATCGGCCCCGCCTGCATCCGCGCCGGATTACAGGCCCAAGGGCGGTCTGGCGGATATCGCCTGGCTTGGCGTCCTGCTGGGCGCCGGCGCCCTGACGCTGCATGTCATCAGCTGGTGGGGCCGTCTTTAGGTTACGACGCCCGGATACCCGCCACGAAGCTGTCCACCTGAGCCCGCAGCGCTTCGGCCTGCACGGTCAGATCACTGGACGCCGTGCTGACCTGCGCTGCCGCCGAGGACGATTCCGTCGCCGCCATCACGACCCCATCGATATTGTCTGAGACGTTTTTGGTGTTTTCAGCAGCGCCGTTTGCGCTTCGGGCGATCTCTGAGGTCGCCGCCGCCTGCTCTTCCACAGCGGCGGCGATATCTTGCGCGGTCGCGCTCAATTGTCCAATGACATCCGCCACATTCTGGATAGCGGCCGAGGACTCGCCCGTTGCCGACTGGATCTGCGAAACCTGATCTGAGATGTCCTGAGTCGCCGACGCCGTTTGGGACGCCAATTGCTTGACTTCCTGTGCAACGATAGCGAAGCCCTTGCCCGCCTCGCCGGCGCGCGCCGCCTCGATTGTGGCGTTCAGCGCCAACAGATTGGTCTGTTCGGCGATGGACTGGATCAGATCCACCACTTCCCCGATGCGGCTGGCCGCCGCCGTTAAATGGCTGACCTTCTCAACCGTCAGTTCGGTTTCACCCATCACATTGCGCGCCTGATCGGCGGTGGTCTGGGCGCGTGCACGCATATTGGCGATCGACGCGGCCATCTCCTCAGCGGCGCCGGCCACGTTCTGGACATTGCTGGTCGTGTCGTTCGCCGCCGAGGAGACGACCTTTGTCTGAACAGAGGTTTCCTCCGCCGCCGCCGACAGGCTTTGGGAGGCCGCGTTCAGTTCGGTCGCGGCCGAGCTGACAATGGTGACCACGCCGCCCACATTGGTTTCAAACTCATCAGCCAGGCGATGGCGTTCGGCCTTTCGCGCGGACTTGGCTTGCTCTTCCAGCTCAGCCTGGCGCGCTTCCAGCTCCTGTTGCTTGATCCGGCTCTGCCGAAAACCTTCCAGCGCTTTTGACAAGGCGCCGATCTCGCTGCCCGCATCGGAATAGGGAACCTTCAGGCCCAGATCACCGTCAGAGATCTGATCCGTCACCGCGGCCAGCCTGCCAATGGGCCGCGCGGCGAGGCGCGCCATGAAGAAGCTCGCCGCCGAGATCAGAAGCGTCAAGCCGGCCGCCGTAAGCGCAATCGTCCAGGTCAACTGACGCGCCTCGGCAAACGTCTCATGCGTGGATTTCGTCACCACGACCCCGTAATGCACGCCCAGAAACTCGAAACCGTCACCGATCGCCATCACATGCACGCCGCGCCAGTCATCGGCTTCAACCACATGGTCTTCGCCGGCGCCGTGGAATGTTGCGCGAACGATGTCTTCGGGCAGTGCGATGCTCAAACGCGGTTCATTATTGTGAAACCGGGGCTCGGTGCGCATGACGCCGTCTTCACCGATCAGATAGGCGTCGCCGGTTTCCCCCAGTCCAATCTCTTCAGAGATCAACAGATCGAGCTGGTGCGTCGGCATTTTCACGATCAACGCGCCCAGACGCTGACCTGAATGGTCAAACACCGGCGCCCCCATGAAACTCGCCGGATGCCCGCCGCCCGGCGCATAGGCGCTGTAATCTGACAAGGCGGCCCCGCCTTCGTTCAAGGCGAGCGTGTCCTGAAAGACGTCTGACAGAGTTGTGTCCCTGTAAGGGCCCGTCAGGATATTGGTCCCGAAATCCTCTTCCTTCTGGGCGCTATAGAGAAGGTTTCCCTCAAGATCGAAAAGGTAGATATCGGCATACTCGCGCTTGTTATGATAATCGCGGAACCAGGGGTGCAAATCCTCATGGACCTGTGAGTATTCTGACCCGTCGCCCGCATCGGACAGGTTGATCCGCTCTTCGCTCGGATACGGGTTCTGATCATGATAGAGGCGGCGCATTTCGCCAGCCGGCAGCAATGACCAGGCGTCGTGAAAGCGCTCAATGGCATGTATCACCGCTGTGCTGTGCGCCAGCAGATGCACATCATCTTCGACATATTCGAGATAATGCCGGATTTCCGACAGGCGCGCCTGTTCCACCGTTTCAAGGCGAGCAATCGCAGAATGGCGTTCCGCGGAACGGCTTTCCAAAATGGCTGCGCCGCCCAGCACGACGCCGAGCGTGAGACATCCCAGCAAGCTGATCAATGCAAACAAGATCGCAATGGGTAATTTATGAAGCATCTCTCATCCCCCGGGGCGCCTAAACCCAAAGTGGCGAGAAATAAGTAAGCAAATCCTAAAACACGTGCACTAAAATTTCAGCAAGATATTGTTTTTCAAAAACTTGGGAAATTATCCGCACCTTTTACTGTGAATCATTCGCACATACATGCTCAATCCGCCGCCGAGGTGTGATCATGGACCACGCGCCAGCCCTCCTCGCCTTTACGGACGATCAGCGTGAACAGCCCGGTGGGTTCGTCCGCCTCGCGGTACAGCGTCCAGCGCCCGAACACATAGGCGGCGTCATCTGACAGCTGGGTGACGTCGAGATCGGTGAACGCCAGCCAGCCCATGGCGTCCGGCGTGTCATAGCGCGCCTGATAGCGCGCCAGGGTCTCCGCCCAGCCCGTGGTCACCGATCCGCCCGAGGCGAAACGCAAATCCTCGCTATTGAGATAGCCCGCCATGAAGCCGGGAATGTCGCCCGTGTTCCAGGCGTCCTGCTGGGCGCTCAGCACGTCACAGATCGACGCAATGTCGGCCCCGTCTCCCGTGCAGACAGGATCGGAAGGCTGGGTCAGCGACAGCGCTAGAATAACGAGGGATGGAGCAAACATTGTCAGACCTTATGGCTTTGAATATCGCGCCCGAAGGCGTCCTCCATCCTGACCGACCGCACTCCAAATCACCACCCCGAAGCTTGCCTTACGCCTTGGCGCGGGCGGAATTGAGGATTGCCTGCGCCTCCGAAACCGTCTCCCGGACGCGCTGCCGCACGCCGCCCATAACCACAACGGCATTGGTTGTCGGTGAAACCTCGGTGGGCAGGGGCGCCTCGGCGTCCTAGGCCTTGCTGGCCTGACACCAGATGCTCTGGCCATTGGGTGCATGAAGACGCGTGAAACTCGGCGCCGTCTTCTGCAGCTCAGGGCCCACAGTGTCGATCGGTTCAAGCACCAGGCGTTTCGGGGCGAACAAGGCTGTCCCCTCATGACCCGGCTTGCCATAAATCTCGTTAGGTATTGTGGGCCGAGCGCGCGCAATAGCGGTGGCGTCAATCTCGATTTTGGACCCGTCCGGCAGGGTGAATCTAGGCACAGCGACCTCCCAACGTTTCTCCATTTACCTTGAGACACATTCGCCCAAAAGGCTAGCCTGACGGCGCGCTGTCGCCGCTCTGGGGAACGCCTGCCGCGCCCCTCGCCTCTCAATCATTTGACGGACTACGCAAAAGCCCGACCGCTGACGCAAATCTCGCCGCGCTTTTCCTACGAACGACAGACAGGGTGGAGCGCGCCTGACGACACCGTCAACGCTTGATGAGATAGCGATGTCAGGAATGAGGACGCGCAATTGCGCGAAGAAACAATCACCACCACCCACAAAACGCCATGTTTTCAGGGAGAAGTGGTGAGCCGACAGGGATTCGAACCCTGGACCTACTGATTAAAAGTCAGTTGCTCTACCAGCTGAGCTATCGGCTCTCCGTCTCGAGAGGCGCGGAACCTATAACCGGCGCCCCATACGGTCAACCCGGCTATATGCGGGAAACCCCCTCTTTTACAGTTGCACGATCATGATAGGACATAAGCATGAAGAACACCCTGTCCAAATTGCTGATCCCCGGCGCCGCCGCGCTTGTCCTCACGGCTTGCTCCAGCCTGCCCGACCTGCCGAAAACGCCTCTGGGGCGCACGGAATCGGTCGCGTCTGACACGGTGGGCCTGCCGCGGGCGCGGCCCGGCCAGATCGTGATCGATAATGGCGATGAAACCGTGCCCACCCCCTATGGCGGTTCTGGCGCACCGATCAGCTGCCCGGCCCTCGCCCGCGACATCGCGCGTCTCACCTCTCTGCTCGGTCCTGATATCGAGGCGCCCCGTCCGGAGGTGCAGACCGCAACGGACGAAGACTCAGAGGGCATGCTGGACCGCTCGCGCGATTTCGCCTCGTCCATCGCCGAGGATGCGCCGGATCTCGCCGCCGATACAGCGCGCGACACGATTGTGGGGCTGAACCCGACACGTCCGGTCGTGCGCTTCCTCGGGCGGGCGGGCGAAATTGAAGCCGCCGCCGCGCAGGAGCGCGAGCTGGCGCTCAAACGCCGCGCCTGGCTGCGCGGCGGTTTTGATGCGCTCAATTGTGAGCGAGCGACGCTGATCGAGGCGATGGACGCCTATGGGCTGCTGAATGAAGTTGAGGGGGAGTCCGAAGACTAGATCGCGTCTGGACCCTCATCCATGCGGGCATGGAACTGGGCTCGGAAGGCCTCAAATTCACCCGCGGCGATAGCGGCGCGCATGCGTGCGGTCAGGTTCTCGAAATACGCGATATTGTGCCAGGACAGCAGCATCGAGCCCAGATACTCGCCCGCCCGGATCAGATGGTGCAGATAGGCGCGCGAATAATCCCGGCTGGCCGGACAATCGAGCGTGGCGTCCATCGGGCGCGTGTCTTCTGCAAAGCGGGCGTTCTTGACGTTCACCGGCCCCCAGTCCGTCCACGCCTGACCATGGCGGCCTGATCGGGTGGGCAGCACGCAGTCAAACATGTCCACGCCGCGGGCGACCGCTTCCACCAGATCAATCGGCTTGCCCACGCCCATCAGATAGCGCGGGCGTTCATGGGGCAGATGCGGCGTGGTGACGTCGAGCACCTGGCACATCATCTCGAACCCCTCGCCCACCGCGAGGCCGCCAATGGCGTAACCGTCGAAGCCGATCTCGATCAGTCCTTCAGCGCTTTCGCGGCGCAAATCCTCATAGGTGCTGCCCTGAACGATGCCGAACAGCGCCTGGCCTGAGCGCTCGCCGAACGCCTCTTTGGAGCGCAGCCCCCAGCGGCGCGACAGCTGCATCGAGCTCGCCGCCGCGTCCCTCTCACAGGGATAGGGCGTGCATTCATCAAGCTGCATGGAGATGTCCGCGCCCAGAAGGTCGGCCTGGATCTCGATGGAGCGCTCGGGCGTCAGCATGTGCTTGGAGCCGTCGAGATGGCTTTTGAACGCCACGCCCTCTTCGGTCATGTCGCGCAGATCAGACAGCGACCAGACCTGAAAGCCGCCGGAATCAGTCAGGATCGGCCCATCCCAACGCATAAAATGATGCAGGCCGCCCAAACGTTTGACCCGCTCCGCCCCAGGCCGCAGCATAAGGTGGTACGTGTTGCCCAGAATGATGTCAGCGCCGGCGGCTTTGACCTGTTCAGGATATAGCGCCTTCACCGTCGCCGCCGTGCCGACCGGCATGAAGGCGGGCGTGCGAATATCCCCGCGCGGGGTCTTGAGCACGCCGGTGCGGGCGGCGCCGTCGGTGGCGTGAAGATCAAAATCAAAGCTGGGCATCAGAACCTGGCGATACTGCGGGAGAGAGTTGAGTGAGTTGGAAAGACGAAATCGCCCATTTGCGCAAGCGTCAGGCGCTGGCTCATAACATGGGCGGAGCTGAAAAGCTCGCCCGTCAAAAGGCTGCAGGCCGGCTCAACGTTCGGGAAAGACTGGATCTTTTGCTTGATCCGGGCAGTTTTCGGGAAATCGGCTCGCTCACCGGCAAGGCGCGCACAAATGCAGACGGCGGCTTTGAGGGCTTCTCTCCGGCCAATTGCATCTTCGGACGCGGCACGGTGCGCGGGCGCCCGGTGGCGGTCGTAGCGGATGATTTCACCGTGCGCGGCGGCGCGGCGGACGCAGCCATTGTCGAAAAACAGGTCGAAGCCGAGAAGATGGCGGGCGAGCTGGGCCTGCCCTTGATCCGTCTGATCGAGGGCACGGGCGGCGGCGGTTCGGTCAAATCCATTCTCGACATGGGCGCCAGCTATGTGCCGTTTAATCCGGCCTGGGATCAGGTGGTCGCCAATCTCGAACGCGTGCCTGTAGTCTCCCTCGCGCTTGGCCCCGTGGCGGGTCTAGGCGCGGCGCGGGCGGTATCGTCGCACTATTGCGTCATGGTCAAAGGCCAGTCGCAAATGTTCATCGCGGGGCCGCCCGTGGTGGCGGGCGTGGGCGAGCATGTCACCAAGGAAGAGCTGGGCGGATCGGACCTGCAGCTCGCCGCGGGCGCCGCGGACGACGCCTACGCCAGCGAAGCGGACGCCATGGAGGCGGCGCGCTGGTTTCTTTCCTATCTGCCCGACATGGCGGGCGATGCGGCGGACCGCACGCCGCCCAGCGATGATCCCGCGCGCATTGACGAAAGCCTTCGTGAGATCGTGCCGCGCGACAAGCGCTTCGGTTATGACATGCGCGCCATCCTCAATACGACGCTCGATCAGAGCAGCGTGTTTGAGATGGGCCGTCATTTCGGCAGCTCGGTGATCACCGCCCTCGCCCGCCTCGATGGCTGGCCGGTCGCTGTGCTCGCCAGCAATCCCAATGTCTATGGCGGCGGCTGGACAGCGGAAGCGGCGCAAAAGATCATCCGCTTTGTGGACCTGGCGGAAACCTTCCGCTTGCCTGTGGTGCATTTTGTGGACGTTCCGGGCTTTGTCATTGGAACCCGGGCCGAGCGCGCCGGCACGATCCGTCATGGCGCGCGCGCTTTATCCGCCATTTATCAAGCCAGCGTGCCCTGGTGCACCATGCTGATCCGCAAGGCCTATGGCGTGGCGGGGGCTGCGATGATGGACCATACCCGCTTTCGCTATCGCTATGCCTGGCCGTCCGGCGACTGGGGCTCCCTGCCGCTCGAAGGCGGTGTGGAGGCCGCGTTCAAATCCGTGCTGGAAAAAGCTGAAGACCCCGAAGCGCTGAAAGAAGAGCTGCGCACGCGGATGCGTGACCTCTCCGACCCGTTCAAAACCGCCGAGCGGTTCTGGATCGAGGAGATCATTGATCCCGCCGAGACCCGGCCGCTTCTGACAGAATTCGCGAACCTGACCGCCAAGCTGCGTACGCGGGAGAAGCCGGGAACGCGCTATCGACCCTGATCGCGGCGCTCTCGCTCGGCCCGGATCAGGGATTGCACCCTGTTGATATCCTCGATGGTCTCAACAAGGCTCCCGTGCGCGCCGCAAATGACGTCCGCCTTGCCCGCCAGCCTTTCGGCATGGTTGAGGAGTGCGAGCTTGTCCTGCCCGAACACATGCAGGAAGAGGGCGTTCAGGGTCAGGCCGGGATGGGTCCCCGTCAGGAAATAGAGCGCTATTGACAGCCAGTTGCGCGGCCAGTCGGTCATCCAGACGACAAGCTCATCAAGATAGACGAAGACCTTGCCGCCACGAGCCGAGACCATGAACAGGCTGCCGCTCGACACGCCCGGCGCCGAGTAGACGCTCACCCCGTCCGGGCATACCAGCTTGGAGATGGGCTGAACCGGCGCGGCGCACGCCTTGGACACTTTCGCCGTCACGGCGTCCGCCGCATAGATCACCGCGTCCGGGCAGCGCGCCTTCCAGCTCGCAAGCCCCGAAGTATGCGCCGCGTTCGGCGCGATCAGGGCGGTGACGCGTCCCAGATGGCTCAAGGCCTCGAGATACGCGCCATCTGGATCCGGCGGCGGGCTGATCACGCCCACTTCCAGCTCCCCCAGCTTCACGGCCAGCGCATTGACCTCGCCAAAGGCCGGGCAGTCATAGACCGCCCGGTAGACGCCGCTCCCTGCTTTGCATTCCGTCCAGCTCGCCGTCATGACGCATGTCCCATTATCAGCTGAGCGCACCATAGACCGGCTCACTACAAACTACACAGACTATCGATTGGACCGTGATCACAGGGCAGGCGCAGGATGGGCTCAACACAAAGGAGCCCGCCATGATGAAAGACGAATACGAATATCTGTGCCTGATGGTGCTGGATGACGAAGCCACCGTGAAAGCGGATCCCGATCTCGCCTGCGGCTGCGCGGTCTATCTCAGCCGTCAGGGCTATGACGAGGTGGATACGGGCGGCGTTTGCGGCGCGCAGGACTAGCCTTTGCGCCAGAGCAGACTGGAATCCCCGTAGGAGAAAAAGCGGTAGTGCTCACGGATGGCGTGATCGTAGGCCGCATGCATCTCCTCAAACCCCGCCAGCGCGCTGACCAGCATGAAAAGCGTGGATTTGGGCAGGTGGAAATTGGTCATCAGCGCGTCGATCACCTTGAACCGGTAACCCGGCGTGATGAAGATCGCGGTGTCACGGGCTTCGGCGCGGACCGTGCCGTCATCCTCCGCGGCGCTTTCAAGGGTGCGGATCGAGGTGGTGCCCACCGCGATGATGCGGCCGCCCGCCTTGCGGGTCTGGTTGATCAACTCCGCCGTCTGTTCGCTGATTTCATAATATTCCGCGTGCATCTGGTGTTCGGACAGATCATCGGTTTTCACCGGCAGGAACGTGCCCGCCCCCACATGCAGCGTCACATGGGTGCGCTTGACCCCGCGCGCATCAAGCGCGTCAAACAAGCGATCGGTGAAATGCAAGCCGGCGGTCGGCGCCGCCACGGATCCCGCCTTGTCCGGCGCGGCATAGACCGTCTGATAGTCCTCAAGGTCCGCCGCATCGGCGGCGCGCTTTGAGGCGATATAAGGCGGCAGCGGCGGCGCGCCCGCCTCGACAATCGCCTTATCGAGCTCAACGCCTGCGCGATCAAACGTCAGCACGACCTCGCCGCCCTCGCGCTTCTCAGACACCTTAGTGGTCAGCCCGCCTGTGAACTGCAGCGTATCGTTCTCTTTGAGGCGCTTTGCGGGACGCACAAAGGCGCGCCAGACGGCTTCGTCGTCACGCTTGTGCAGATTGATCTCGATCTCCACATCACCGCCGCCGCCATGAGCGCGGGCCGGGCGCACGCCCGTCAGCGCCGCCGGAATGACGCGGGTGTCATTGAAAACCAGAAGATCACCGGGTTCGAGCAGGTCCGGAAGGTCAAGAACGCCCAGATCCGACAATCCGCCATCCTTCACCTGCAACAGGCGCGCACTGTCGCGCGGACGCGCCGGACGCAAGGCGATCCGGTCCTCGGGCAGGTGAAAATCAAAATCGGTCAGTCGCAATTGAGTCATAACATTCCTTCAAGCTGGCGGTGATATACGCATAGCAACGCCAGCCCGCCAGACACCCGGACATAAATCCCACATGCTTCAACCGCCCCCCTTATTGACTGCGGTCTATCGCCTTGCCGCATACACGGCATGTCTGGGAGCCTGCATGTGCCTGGCGCTGACCTATGGCGTGTTGATGTCCGGCAGTTATTTTCCCAAAGCCGACGTCTTCAACATGATCTGGCCCGTGCCTGCAGCAGCCGGCGCCCTGGCGGGAACGGCGCTGTTTGTCCTGCGCCCCACAGGGCTGACGCTGCTGCGCCGTGTCGGCCTCGCCGCCAGTGCGTTGCTGATCGTTCTGGCTTTTCCCTACGCCCAGCTTCGCCCGCATCCAGACAGTCTGCCGCCGCGCAGTGAAACCGGAGAGGCCCTGCGGCTCGTCACATTCAATCTGTGGAACCTCAATCGCGACCCGGACGCCGCCATCACCTTCCTGCGCGACGGCGATTTTGACCTGGTCTTCCTTCAGGAAACCGGCGGCGCGCTGCAATATGTCCCTGCAAGCCTTCAGGATGCCTATCCCTATCAGGTGCGCTGTCCTTGGGGGGCGACCATGATCTCTCGCCTGCCGGTGCTGGATCAGGGCTGTGATGAATACCGGACCGTGCCCATCGCCTTCATGCAGATCGACTTCCAGGGCGCGCCCCTGCGGCTGACCAGCACCCATTTCGCCCGCCCGACACGCCCGGACCTCTACCAGTATCATCGTGAACGCCTGTCCGCGCTGATCGCAGCGCAATCTGAGCACTCCCAGATCGTGGCGGGGGATTTCAATACCGCAGAGAAAGGGTTTTCGATGCGGGCGCTGACACAGGCGCTGGCGCCGCTTAGACGCGTCACCCATGGCTTACGGACCTGGCCGTCCAAACGCCTGATCCCTCTGCCCATGCTGGGGATTGACCATATCTGGGTCAGTGACGGGCTCTGCGCCTCCCAGACCGGCGCTGCGCCCGACGCAGGCTCTGATCACCGCCCCGTCTTCACGCTGGTGGAGCGGTGCGAGGCCTGACTGATCGCCACAACGAAAACGGGCGGCTCTGAGAGCCGCCCGTTTCACACATCATCGCAGAAACCAGATCTAGCGCACGGACGCCTTGACGATCTTGCCCGGCTCGGCGGGCGGCTCGCCCTTGGGCAGCGCATCTACGTGTTCCATGCCGGAGATCACTTCACCCCAGACAGTGTACTGGTTGTCGAGATACGGCACGGCGTCCAGGCAGATGAAGAACTGGCTGTCGGCGGAATTGGGGTCCATGGCGCGCGCCATGGACATGGTGCCGCGCACATGCGGCTCTTCGCTGAACTCAGCCTCGATATTCTGGCCTGAGCCGCCCATGCCATTGCCGTTCGGGCAACCGCCCTGGGCGACAAAGCCATCGATCACACGGTGAAAGGTCAGACCGTCATAGAAGCCGTCAGCGGCCAGCTCAGAGATCCGGGCGACATGCTTGGGCGCTAGGTCGGGGCGCAGGCGAATGACGACATCGCCGCCTTCCAGGGTGAACACGAGTTCTTGCTTGGCGTCGGACACGACGGTCTCCTTTGGAGGATGGGTTCTTAATCGAGGACGCGCACAGGCACGTCGATGGCGCAAATATCCGGCAGGCGGCCGTTATCACGGCTGGCCGCCAACGCTTCGAGATAGGCGGTGAAGCTGGGGGACCGCGTGTCCATGACCTGCACCGTGGGCGCATCGGTCATGTCGCGGGCCAGTTCGAACTCTTCAATGATGTCAGGGCGGAACCCCAGGGTCTGCCCCTGGGTGCCGACATTCAGGCTGTCCACCACATCCTGCCCGACGCGCACCTTGCCCCAGACGGTGTACTGGGTGTTCAGATGCTCGGCTTCGCCCCGCACGATATAAAACTGGGCGTTGGCGGAGTTGGGATCATTGGTGCGCGCCATGGCCGCGGCGCCGTTACAATGAAGCAGCCAACTCTCCACACGCCCATCGGCGACGATGCCGGCCAGCGCTGACGGCTGGGTGCCGACGGGGAAGCCGTCCCAGAACCCGGCCTGGGCCATGGGGCCGTCCCGGGTGGCGCGGCGTTCCTGAAGCTCATTGACGATGATGGCGTTGGGATCGCGGCGAATGCCGAACTCCGCCTGGATCGGATCAAACGGCGCCTGAATGCTGGGATTGTCCACAGCTCCGCCGCCCTGGGCCATGAAGCCGTCGATGACGCGGTGAAAGACTTTCCAGTCGAGCCAATCGGTTTCGGCCAGCTCCCGCACACGGGCGGCATGGACCGGCGTGAACTCGTCCTGCAGCTCGATCCATACTTCGCCCTTGCTGGTCACCATGTGGATCAGGTCTTCAGCGTCCACCGTCCGCCAGGCGCTGTCAGGCGCATCCGCAATGATGTCAGCGCCCGGCGTTGCGACCGGCTCTTGCGCAGCGGGCTCAGTCGCTTCGCTTGCTGGCGCCGCGTCCTGGGTCTGGCTGTCGGTTTCAGCTTCCGCGCACGCCGTCAACATCAAGGCGGACAGGCAGGCGGTGGCGAACAAACGGGCGCACTGGGCCATTAGACGAACTTCTCCATCAAACGCGCTTTGACCAATTCGGGAACGAAAGGCGTGATGTCCCCGTCCAGCTTGGCGATTTCCTTGACCAGGCGCGAAGCGATCGCCTGATGGCGTGGATCGGCCATCAGGAACACGGTTTCAATATCCGCATTCAGGCGCTGGTTCATCCCCACCATCTGAAATTCGTACTCAAAGTCCGACACCGCGCGCAGACCGCGAATGATCGAGCTGGCGCCGACTTTCTCGGCGAAATGCATCAAAAGGCCTTCAAACGGCAACACTTCGATCTCGGTGTCGCCCGCCACGGATTCCGCCAGCTCACGCGCCATCTCGACCCGCTCGTCAAAGCTGAAGAGCGGGTTCTTGGCGTCATTGCGCGCCACCCCGATCACCAGCTTGTCATAGAGCTTCACAGCCCGGCCGATAATATCGAGATGGCCGTTGGTCACCGGGTCAAAAGTCCCCGGATACAGCGCGACGCGGCGTTTCATGGCGTACTCCCCAAAGCCCGTAAGGTCTTGGCTCGGTCTATTGCTCGTCCTGCGGCGCATCCGGCGCCGGGGCTTCGCCCTCATCGCCTTCATCAACACCGGTGTCGTCATCGCTTTCCGCGATGCGCACAACAGACACGACTTTTTCGCCTTCCGCCAGTCGGATCAGCCGCACGCCCTTGGTGGCGCGGGCGGCGATGCGCACAGTGTCCACCGGGAAGCGGATCAGCTGACCGCCATCGGTGACCGCCATCACGGTGTCGCCGTCGATGACCGGGAAACACGCCGCCAGCTCCTTGACCTTGCTCATGTCATGGGCGGCCACGCCCTGATTGCCGCGTCCCATGACGCGGTAATCATAGGCGCTGGACCGCTTGCCCAAGCCGTCCTGGGCCACGGTCAGCACGAACTCTTCCGCGGCGCCCAGCTCGGCGATGCGTTCGGGGCTCAGCGCCACCTCCGCCGCCGCTTCGCCGTCTTCCGGCGTGCTGACGACGGCGTCGTCCTCGTCCAGCCCGGCCGCACGCCGCATGGCGTTGGCGTGCTTCATATAGGCGCGGGCCTCATCCGTGGTGACGTCGATATGGTTCAGGATCGCCATGGAGATCAGGCGATCGCCCTCTTTGAGGCGAATGCCGCGCACGCCGGTGGAGTTGCGCGAGGCGAAGACGCGCACATCTTCCACCGAGAAGCGGATCGCCCGGCCGGCCGCTGACACCAGCAGCACGTCCTGATCCTTGTTGCACAGGCGCACATCCAGGATTTCGGAGCCGTCTTCGTCCAGCTTCATGGCGATCTTGCCATTGCGGTTGACCTGAACGAAGTCCGACAGCTTGTTGCGGCGCACCGTGCCCGCCGTGGTGGCGAACATCACGTCATACTCGCTCCACTGATCCTCATCCTCGGGCAGCGCCATCACCGAGGTGATCCACGCGCCTTCATTGAGGCTGGGCAGCAGGTTTGTGAGGAACTTGCCCTTGGTGTTGGGCGCGCCCAGCGGCAGGCGCCAGGTCTTGGTCTTGTAGACCATGCCGTCAGAGCTGAAGAACAAGAGCGGCGCATGGGTCGACGCGACAAACAGGGTCGCCACGAAATCCTCATCCTTCATCGCCATGCCCGCGCGGCCTTTGCCGCCGCGGTTCTGGGCGCGATAGGTGGAGAGCGGCGTGCGTTTGACGTAGCCGCCATGGGTCAGGGTGACGACCATGTCCTCGCGCGGGATCAGATCTTCATCCTCAATCCCCAGATCGCCCTCGATAATGATCGAGCGACGCTCCACGCCGAACTTGGCTTTGGCGTCCAGCAGCTCATTGCGGATGATGTCGCGGATCAGGGTCGGGCTGCGCAGGATTTCCAGCAGCTCGGCGATGGTCTCGGCCAGCTTGTTGGCTTCATCGCCGATCTCGTCGCGGCCCAGCGCCGTCAGGCGGTGCAGGCGCAGATCCAGAATCGCCTTGGCCTGCTCTTCGGTCAGGCGGATCTCGCCATCCTTGATCCGCGAGCGCGGATCAGCCACCAGCTCCACCAGCGGCGCGATGTCCTTGGCCGGCCAGGCCTTGTCACGCAATTGCTGGCGCGCGGTCTGCGGGTCGGGCGCCTTGCGGATCATGGCGATGATTTCGTCGATATTGGCGACAGCCACGCCCAGACCGATCAAGACGTGCGCCCGGTCGCGCGCTTTCTTGAGGTCAAACTTGGTGCGGCGGACCACCACTTCCTTGCGGTGACTGATGAAGGTCTCAAGGAAGGTGCGCATCCCCGCCTGTTGCGGGCGACCGCCGATCAGCGCCAGCATGTTCACCCCGAACGAGGTTTGCAGCGGGCTCCAGCGATACAGCTGGTTCAGGATCACCTCGGCGTTGGCGTCTTTCTTCAGCTCGATGACGACGCGGACGCCCGAACGGTCGGACTCGTCGCGCAGATCGGAAATGCCCTCAACGCGCTTTTCCCGCACCAGCTCGGCGATCTTCTCGATCATCGACGCCTTGTTCACCTGATAGGGAATTTCGTGAATGATGATGGCTTCACGGCCCTGGCGAATATCCTCGATCGAGGTCTTGCCGCGCAGGATGACCGAGCCGCGACCCTCCAGCAGCGCCTTGCGGGCGCCGGAGCGGCCGATGATCTCGCCGCCCGTGGGGAAGTCCGGCGCCGGCACGAATTCCAGCAACTCCACATCGGTGATGTCCGGCGTGTCGAGCAGAGCGATGGTCGCGTCCACCACCTCGTTGAGGTTATGGGGCGGGATATTGGTGGCCATGCCCACAGCGATGCCGCCAGCGCCGTTGACCAGCAGGTTCGGATAACGCGCCGGCAGAACGATCGGCTCCTGCTTGGAGCCGTCATAGTTGTCCTGAAACTCGACCGTATCCTTGTCGATATCGGCCAGCAGCGCTTCGGCCGGATGGTCCATGCGGATTTCGGTGTAACGCATGGCGGCGGGCGGATCGCCGTCCATGGAGCCGAAATTGCCCTGGCCGTCCATGAGCGGCAGTCCCATGGAGAAGGGCTGCGCCATACGCGCCAGGGCGTCATAGATCGCGCTGTCGCCGTGAGGGTGATAACGACCCATCACGTCGCCGACCACGTTGGCGGATTTCTTGTACGCCTTGTCCTTGGTGTAGCCGCCCTCATGCATGGCCCACAGAATGCGGCGGTGCACGGGCTTCAGCCCGTCTCGCGCATCTGGGATGGCGCGGCTGACGATCACGCTCATCGCGTAATCGAGATAGCTGCGCTTCATCTCGTCTTCGATGGACACCATCGGGCCGGTCGGAGCGGCGGGCAGGTCTTCATCCATGGGCGTTTCAGGGGGCAAATCGCTCAAAGTCGTTTCGTCCTGGCTGGCGCGCGCCTGTCTTCGCCAAGCGGGACAGCGCGCGTAAAGAGGCGTCGGTCGGTCGCAGTTCACCCCAAAAGGCGTGAATCACCTGCGCACGGTTAAGGGTTATGTCTAGCAAGGCCAGAGACAGGCGGCAAACACGGTGCGCGGCTGCCTCCACCGATTTCCGACAGATTTGCGACCTGGCCTGTTTTTTGTTGAAAATCATCACAGACTGCCGCTCTAAGGGTCGCATCGCGCCCGACGCCGCCTACGTTGATAGCGTAGCTTTCAAAGGAGACGCCTCATGACCTGCGCCCTTCGCAGTCTCGCCCTGACGACAGCCCTCGCCGCCACGACGTTTAGCGCCCCCGCGCTCGCCGCCGACCATCATGCCGAGAGCATGTCCGGCGCGATGCAAGCGCACGCCACGCTGATCGACCGGGAGCGCAACGAAATTGGCCAGGCCCGCCTCCAGCAAGGTCCGACCGGTGTTCTGATCACCATCGAGATGGACGGCCTGCCTGACAGCGCGACCGGCTGGCACGGCGTACACCTGCATATGATCGGCGATTGCTCGAACGCGGACTTCACCAGCTCCGGCGGCCATATCAATCCGTCAGGTCGCAGCCACGGCCTGTTGAACCCCGAAGGCCCGGACAACGCCGACCTGCCCAATATCTATGTGCATGAAGACGGCGTACTGCGCGCTCAGCTGTTCACGGACCGCGTCAGCCTGAATGGCGAATATGACGCCCCGGCCCTGCTGGACGACAACGGCTCCGCGCTCGTCATCCATGACAATGAAGACGATCATTCGACCCAGCCCATTGGCGGCGCTGGCGCGCGCCATGTCTGCGGCGTGGTCGAGGCGGCGCATTGATGCTGACCCGGCGCGCGACATTCGCCGGATTGGGCGCTGCCGGCCTGGCTCTGACCTTGCCAGGCCGCGCTTTCGGTCAGGCCGCGGGCGCATCGCCCTGGCGCGCCGGCCCCGACCTGCCGCTGCGCGTTCAGGAAATCTATCCGGCTGTCCTTGACGGCGTGCTGTATGTGGCGGGCGGCTTGAGCCCGGATGTGGGGCGCGACCGGATCGGCGTCTCGGATCGTGTTTTCTCATTGGCGCCCGGCGCGAATCGCTGGCGGGAGCGGGCGCGCCTGCCCGTGCCGCTGCACCACCCCAATCTGGTCGGGCTTGAGGGCCTGATCTACGCCGTCGGCGGTTTCACCGCGCAGACCGGCGGGATGTGGGCGATGAGCAATGGCGTACGGGTCTATGATCCGGACCGCAATCGCTGGCGCAACGGCGCCCCCATGGCCGAGCCTTACGCCGAGACGGTGGCCGTCGCGATGAACGGGCGTCTGCACGTGGTCACCGGCCGCCGCCCGGCAGGGCTGTCAAACAAGGCCTGGTCTGATCACGCCGACACCAACGCCCATATCGTCATGGACCCCGCCGCCCAGACCTGGTCGGTCGCAGCCCCCGCCCCCACCGCGCGCAATTCCGCGGCGGGCGCAGAGCTGGACGGGCGCCTGCATGTGGTGGGCGGGCGCACCGTGACAGGCGGCAACACGCCGGTTCATGAAGCCTATGACCCGCAAAGCGATAGCTGGGAGACCCGCGCGCCCCTGCCCGCGCCTGAAGCCGGGCCGCGCGGCGCCGGCGGCCTCGCCGCCGCCAGCGTCAATGGCGCGCTCTATGTGTTTGGCGGCGAGTGGTTTGATAATTCCGGCGGCGGCGTCTACGCCCAGGTCTGGCGCTATGATCCGCAAACCGACGCCTGGACCGAGATGGGCCGCATGCCCACGCCGCGGCATGGGTTGGGCGCGGTCACGGTGGGATCACAAATCGCCACTATCGGCGGCGCGGCCCAGCCCAGCGGCAGCCAGACTACCGCCATGCTCAACTGGTTCACGCCCTAAGCCCTGGGCAATAGCGTAAGCAGACGGTCACGGTAGAAGTCCCGTGCGGCGGCTGATCGGGCCTGTGCAGGCAGAACCTGCAGCGCGCTCATGGATGACAATCCCAGCAAGGACAGCAAGAACGCATCCTCTCGGACCCAGTCGTCAAGCGTCACTCCGGTCAGATGGGGGAGGATCAAGGCGGTGGTCTGCCCCCGGGACGACAGGATGTGCGCGGCGAACGGCTCCAGCTCGGGGTCGCGAAAGGCCGCGGCCAGCAACTCGTCGATGACCACCATCGGAGCGCTCAGCCCGCCTTGAGCATCCAGCGAAATGCTTGAGCTGGCCTCGGACAGCTGGTCGATGCTGATCGCACTCATTTGCGGCGTGATCTCGCGCGCCTCCGAGGCCAGCCCTGAATAGACGCGCTTGAACGTCGCTTCCAGGATCGCTTCGCGGTTCTTGAAATAATAGGTGGTCGCCGAAAGCGGCACGCCGGCTTCCGAGGCCAGTTGCCGATGCGACAGGCCCGCCGCCCCCACATGCGCCAGCAAGCGCACCGCGGCTTCCAGTATAAGCTCAGCCTGTGGCGACAGGGCTTCGTCCTCATAAAAGGACGCCGCCATTTCACCCGCGCGCGCCTCGATCAAAGGCCGCCAGGGCGCAGATGGCGGCGAGGTTTCGCAGAGCCGCGCACAGAAATGCCGGATCGCCTGCTGCGCCCAGGCGGTCCGGCTGATCGAGGGCGTCACGACCGGAAACAGTCCGACCAGAGCGTGCAGCCCCTCGACCAGAACCCCGGCCTTTTCCGCATCCACACCAAACAGCTCCAGCACGGCGCGCGCGAACGCCAGATCCTGGTCTCGCCAGAGCCGGGCCGTCGGCAGCAATTCGGGAATCCGGCCGACCTGCAGATACATCTCCCGCCGCAGCAAGAGACCGCCGCGCCCCTCATGCGCCTCGGCATAGAGATAGGCGGACAGCCAGTCCCCCATCATGCACGGCGTCAGGCCAAGACCGCTCAAATCCGCCAGCGCCGCCTGATCACGCGCCAGCGCTTGCGCTCTTGCATGCTCGAAAACCGCGACCAGAAGCTCCTGCCGCCCGCCAAGCGCGGTCGTCACCGCCGACGCGCTGGTGCCGGCGGCCTGCGCCGCGGCGCGCGTGGTGACGGCCTTGACCCCGCCTTCCGCCGCCAGACGGGCCGCAGCGTCGATCAACCGCGACGCGGCGGATCCCTTTGAATCAGTTCTCAAGCGCTTCATGCGCGGACCATAGTCCCGCGACACGGCAGATTCCAGCGCCGAACACGTGTTGCACATTCGTATACACCACCAACCCAACCACCCCCTTCAAACCATTACGCGGTTATAAAAACGTCAAAAAGTGCGCCTTTAACTTGTTTAATTACAAGTACTTATAAAAGTGTCTTGGATTTGAACACCAAAGCATCATCAATCCTCCATCAAAAGTTCACTTCGTACAAGTGTATATATTTGGCATGAGCCCCATGCGTTCCAATCGCTGCTCAAGGGGGAAACCATGTTTCGTAGCGCTTTGATTTCCACCGTCTCCATGACGGTTCTCTTCTCCGCCGCGCCCGCCATGGCGCAATCGGCGACCACCGATGAAACCGTTGATGTGATCCGGGTGACCGGCACGCCGATCCGCGACTCCCAGGCTGCAGCGTTGAATCAGAAGCGCGCGGCGGACAATGTCGCCGACATCATCGCCGCCGACACGATCGGGCGCTTCCCCGATCAGAACCTGGCTGACAGCCTGGGCCGCCTGCCGGGCCTCGCCATTGAGCGCGACCAGGGACAGGCGCGCTTCATCAACTTCCGGGGCGCGCCCTTCCGCTGGACCGCGATCGCCTTTGACGGCATTGACGTGCTGGGCGCCGAGAACGGCCGCATTCCGCGCTTTGACTCCTTCCCGTCCGTGATCACCTCATCAGTGGAAGCCAACAAGGCGATCACGCCTGACATGCCCGGCGAAGCGGTCTCAGGCTTCATCAATATCAACACCTTCAACCCGTTTGACCGGGAGGGTTTTTCCGCCTCGGGCGAAGCAGGCTATGGCGAGCAGGAACTGGGCGGCGGCCCGATCAACAAGTATAATTTCCGCGCTTCCTGGTCTGGCGACCAGTTCGGCCTGGTGGTGTTCGGCTCTCACAATCGCCGCAAGCAGATCACCGACAATCGCGAGTTTGATCTGGAGCTGGACAGCTCCGGCGAGCTGATCCTGAACGAAGTCGACTTCCGCAATTACATCGTCGAGCGCGAAGACAACGCCTATGGCGGCACAGCCGAGTTCCGCCCCGATGGCGCGGTGAGCCGGGTCTTCTTCTCCACGCTCTTCAGCGAATTCATCGATCGCGAACAACGCAATCAGTACGTCTTTGATCTGGCGGGCGGCGCCGGCGCCATCGGCGGCGCCGTGGCGCCCGGCGACACCGGCTATCAGCCGCTGGCGCTGGTCAATCGCCTGCTGGAAGACGGCCGGTATCACAACTCTACCTGGACCAACACGCTGGGCCTGGACGGCGAGTTCGGCGACTGGCGGATGGAAGGGCGGCTCAACTATACCGAGACGCGCAACAGCACCTTCCTGCCCATCCCCTATTCCGCCGCGGGTCAGGCTGCGGTCAGCTATGACATCACCAATGTCGAAGACCCGCAGCTGAACGTCTTCGCGCCGTTCAGCCAGACTGAGATTGGTCTGGACGCCCTCAGCTATGCTGCGACGCTTGGCCTGGTCGTCGATGCGACCCTCGATACGGAAAGCTACAAGCTGAAAGGCGATGTCGAACGCGATGTCAGCCTGTTCGGACGTGACAGCGTCATCGGTTTCGGCCTGCAATATGACGCGCGCGAGGCCACCGGCTATGGCGTCACGCAAGCGATTGGCGGCTTCCCCGCCAGTGTCGATATCGCGAGCTTTGATGACGGCACGCCCTGGCGGTCGGACTTCAACAATTCCATTGGCGGAACCTATTACGACAATGAAGGCCTGCGTCAGGCCTGGTCTGACGCCGCCGGCGGGCTGGCCGTCACGCCGGCGGACGATCAGCTGATCGCGCTGGAAGAAGACATCATCGCGTTTTACGGCATGGCGACCGTTGAACTCAGCCGCGGCAGCGTCGTCTTCGGCGCCCGCGTCGAGCACACCGACTATACGTCCGAAGGCCCGCAATTGCAGACCGCCTATTCAGACGATTACGTCACCGTGCTGCCCAGCCTGCACTTCAATTTCGATCTGACCGATACGCTGAAATTCCGCGCTTCGGCGTCCACCGGCATCAGCCGCCCGACCTATAACGAACTGCGCGCCAGCGCCTCGGTCGACCCCACCAGCCAGACCGTGGCGGGCGGCAATCCAACGCTTGACCCTGAAACCACCTGGGGCGGCGATCTGGCGCTGGAATGGTATTTCGCCCCCGCAAGCATCCTGTCTGCCGGCGTGTTCCACCGCACTGTGGACAATGTCATCTATTCTGACAGCACCAGTATTGACGGCGGCGTCTATCTGCCAAGCGCGGCGGGTGAAGTCTGGACCCTGTCCGGCCCGGTGAACGGCAGCAACGGCTCGCTCTCCGGCCTCGAGATCAACCTGATCGGCCAGGCCAGCTTCCTGCCTGAAGCGCTGAGCGGCTTCGGCGCCTCGGCCAACCTCACCCTGCTGGACAGTGAGTTTGAAACCCAGTCGGGCGTGACCTTCTCACTGCCGGGCGCTTCGGACATGATCTGGAACGCGTCTGTGTTTTACGAACGCTTCGGCCTCTCCGCCCGCCTGAATTACCAGTATCGCGACGCCTGGCTGTCGACGACCGAGAACGACTCCCTGGCGGAATACTGGGACGCCCAGCAGCGTCTGGACGCCTCGCTGCGCTACAGCCTGCCCACCGCGCCGGGCGGCGTGGCGGTCACCCTGTTCGCCAACGCCAACAACCTCACCGACGAAGTCGATGTCCGCTACGCCGGGCAACGCGCCACGCCGAACCAGGTGGAAGGCTATGGCCGCCGCTTCCTGGCGGGCGTGCGCCTGGATTTCTGATCCAAGACCCACGGCGCGCCAGGCAGGGGTCTGGCGCGCCGTTTCTTTTCTCAAAACAAATAAGGAGCTGACATGTTCGCCCTGACCCTCGCGCTCGCCCTGACGGCCGCGCCCCAAAACGCCAGCGCCACGCTGGAGACCGACCAGTATGTGATCGAATGGACCGCCGAAACGCCGGTCGACGTCTATGTCGCCCGCTCGCCGAGCGGCGACGACGCACAACTTGTCAGCGAGAACGACTCAGATGGGACTCACACGATGCCCCGCTCTGACACGCAAGACCGCACCTATTTCCTGCTCCGCGACGAAACCGGCGCTGAAACCGTCACGGCCCTGCGCCTGCTGCCGCTGGAAGGCGGCCGCAATTTCCGCGATCTGGGCGGCTACCAGACCCGCGACGGGCGGACCGTTCAATGGGGCAAGATCTATCGCTCGGGCGTGATGAACAGCCTGACCGCCAATGACTACCGCTATCTGTCGGGGCTCGGCATCAGCGTCATCTGTGATTTTCGCGCCGCGTCCGAACGCGATAACGAGCCGACGGACTGGCAGGCCGGCGAAATCGACTATGTCGCCTGGGATTATGAGATGGATCCGTCCGCCTTCATGAGCGCGTTTGCAGACGGCGAGATGAGCGCGGAGCGGTCCCGCCAGGCCTTCATGGGCTTTTATCGTCAGACGCCTTACGAGTTCGCTGACCGCTATGCGGTGATGTTTGACCGTCTGGCCGAGGGCGATCTGCCCCTGGCTTTCAATTGTTCGGCGGGCAAGGACCGCACGGGCGTCGCGGCGGCGCTGCTGCTGAGCCTTCTGGAGGTGGATCGCGAGACCATCGTGGCCGATTACGCCCTGTCTGACGACTATGTGGACTATATGGCCGAGATGCAGAGCCATCAGTCCACCGAGATCGACCCCGAAGATCCCATGTACGCCTTCACCCAGCTGCCGCCAGAGGTGATTGCGCCCTTCATGGCCTCGGACCCCGACTATATCCGCGCCATGTTCGACCAGATCGAAACTGATCATGGCGATGTGCAGACCTATCTGCGCGAGGTGGTCGGCGTCACCCACGCCGAGCGCGACGCCATCCGCAACGCCTTGCTGCGCTAAAGACGGCGACCGTCTCAAACAAAAAGCCCGGCGCGCTGCGCCGGGCTTTTCAGTTTCGTCTCGCGGACAGACCCTAGAACGGGATGTCGTCGTCCAGGGTGTCGGAGGTGAAATCCTCGCGCGGGGCGTTGCTGCGCTGACCGCCGCCTTGTCCGCCGCCCTGGTTGTAGCCGCCCTGGCCGCCGCCGGAGCGATCATCCATCTGGTTGTTGTTATAGCCGCCGCCCGCACGGTCGCCGCCGCCTTCGCCGCGGCCGTCCAGCATGGTCAGCTCGCCGCGATAGCGCTGCAGCACCACTTCGGTGGTGTATTTGTCATTGCCGTCGCGGTCCTGCCATTTGCGGGTCTGAAGCTGGCCCTCGATGTAAACCTTCGAGCCTTTCTTCAGATAGTTTTCCGCGACCTTGGCCAGGTTGTCGTTGAAGATCACGACGTTGTGCCATTCGGTCTTCTCGCGGCGTTCGCCGGTGGATTTGTCGCGCCAGTTTTCCGAGGTGGCGATGCGCAGGTTCACGACCGGATCGCCGGAATTCAGGCGCCGCACTTCAGGGTCGGCGCCCAGATTGCCCACCAGGATCACCTTGTTTACAGAACCAGCCATACCGCGTCTCCCGCTTGTCTTTCGCGTCGTATTTGTTCACATTCCGTTCCGCGCGTCAATTAAGGCGCGAGTCGGGTGTTAACGAAGCCTATCCCGCCTCTCCTGTCCATCGCCGGGCGCCGCTGTCGGCGCCTATACGGTGGATAGAGACGCGGCGGAGCCCTAAGTAACGCCCGATACGCCCGCCCGGCCCGGCCGCCAGCTAAGGACTTTGCGTCACCCATGACTGACAAGCTCAAAACCATTTCCGTGCGCGGCGCGCGCGAGCACAATCTCAAAGGCGTGTCGGTGGACCTGCCGCGTGACGAGCTGATCGTGTTCACGGGGCTGTCGGGATCGGGCAAGTCCTCGCTCGCCTTCGACACCATCTACGCCGAGGGCCAGCGCCGCTATGTGGAAAGCCTGTCCGCTTATGCGCGTCAGTTCCTGGAGCTGATGAGCAAGCCCGATGTGGACTCCATCGAAGGCCTGTCGCCCGCCATCTCGATCGAGCAGAAGACCACCTCGAAAAACCCGCGCTCCACCGTGGGCACGGTGACCGAGATTTACGACTATATGCGCCTTCTCTGGGCGCGGGTGGGCGTGCCGTATTCGCCCGCCACCGGCGAGCCGATCTCGGCGCAGACCGTGTCGCAGATGGTGGACAAGATCACGGCGCTTGGCGAAGGCGCGCGGCTTTATCTGCTGGCGCCCATCGTGCGCGGCCGCAAGGGCGAATACCGCAAGGAATTCGCCGAGCTGCTCAAACAGGGCTTCCAGCGCGTGAAGGTGGATGGCGAGTTCTATGCGCTGGAAGAGGCGCCCGAGCTCGACAAGAAATTCAAGCACGATATCGATGTGGTGGTGGACCGGGTGGTCACCAAGGAGGGGCTCGAACAGCGCCTCGCCGACAGCCTGGAGACCGCGCTCAGGCTCGCCGACGGCATCGCCATGGCGGAGTTCGCCTCTGATCACGGCGATCACAAGACGGGCGAGCGGATCATCTTCTCGCAAAAATTCGCCTGTCCGGTCAGCGGCTTCACCATTGAAGAGATCGAGCCGCGCCTGTTCTCGTTCAACAATCCGTTCGGCGCCTGCCCGGCCTGTGACGGGCTGGGCCAGAGTCTCGAATTTGATGAGGACATGGTTGTCCCCGATCGCGACAAGTCGCTGTATGACGGCGCCGTGGCGCCGTGGAGCCGGGCGACCTCCAAGCTCTATCAGCAGACCCTGCAGGCCATCGCCGACCATTACGGCGCCAGCATGTACACGCCCTGGCGCGATCTGGACGCCAGCTTTCGCAAGATCGTGCTCCACGGCACGAAGGACAAGATCAAGTTCACCTATGAGGACGGGCTGCGCCAGTTCACCACCTCCAAGGCGTTTGAAGGGGTGATGCCCAATCTGCAGCGGCGCTGGCGGGAAACGGACTCCACCTGGGTGCGCGAGGATCTGGCGCGCTTTCAGTCCGCCCAGCCGTGTGATGTGTGCGACGGCAAACGCCTGAAGCCCGAAGCGCTGGCGGTGAAGATCGACGGCGCGGACATCTCCATCGCCGGGGAGAAATCCATCAAGGCGGCGCTGCGCTGGTTTGAAGCGGTGGAAGACACGCTGTCGGCCAAGGAGCAGGAGATCGCGCGGCGCATCCTCAAGGAAATCCGCGACCGCCTGAGATTCCTGGTCGATGTGGGCCTGGATTATCTCACGCTCAGCCGCGCCTCCGGCACGCTGTCGGGCGGGGAGAGCCAGCGCATTCGTCTGGCCAGCCAGATCGGCTCGGGTCTGACGGGCGTGCTCTATGTGCTGGACGAGCCGTCCATCGGCCTGCACCAGCGCGACAATACGCGGCTTCTGGATTCCCTGCGCGGCCTTCGCGATCTGGGCAACACCGTGCTGGTGGTCGAACACGATGAAGAAGCCATCGAGACGGCCGATTATGTGGTCGATCTGGGCCCCGCTGCGGGCGTTCATGGCGGCGAAGTGATCGCGGCGGGCACGCCGGCGGAGATCGCCGCGAACCCCAAATCGCTGACCGGTCAGTACATGTCCGGAAAGCGCATGGTGCCGGTGCCGGAACAGCGCCGCCCGGTGGACCTGAAACGCGCGGTCACCGTGAAGGGCGCGACCGGCAACAATCTTCAGAACATCGACGCCGCCTATCCGCTGGGCGTGATGACCTGCGTCACCGGCGTATCGGGCGGCGGCAAATCCACCCTGACCATCGAGACGCTCTACAAGGCGGCGGCGCGGCGCCTGAACAAGGCCTCCGCCGTGCCCCTGCCCCATGACACGGTGGAAGGGCTCGACCAGGTCGACAAGATCATCGATATCGACCAGAGCCCGATCGGGCGTACGCCGCGGTCCAACCCCGCCACCTATACCGGCGCCTTCACCCCGATCCGTGAATGGTTCGCCTCGTTGCCGGAAGCCAAGACCCGCGGCTACAAGCCGGGCCGTTTCTCGTTCAACGTCAAGGGCGGGCGCTGTGAAGCGTGCCAGGGCGATGGCGTGGTGAAGATCGAGATGCACTTCCTGCCCGACGTCTATGTGGAGTGCGATGTCTGCCATGGCGCGCGGTTCAATCGCGAAACGCTGGAAGTGACCTTCAAGGGCAAATCCATCGCCGACGTGCTCGACATGACCGTCGAGGAGGCCGCCGACTTCTTCAAGGCGGTCCCGTCCGTGCGCGACAAGATGGAGACGCTCAAACAGGTGGGGCTGAGCTATCTGAAAGTCGGCCAACCCGCCACCCAGCTGTCAGGCGGCGAAGCCCAGCGGGTGAAGCTGTCCAAGGAACTCGCCAAGCGTTCCACCGGCAAGACGCTCTACATCCTCGACGAGCCCACCACCGGCCTGCACTTTGAAGATGTGCGCAAGCTCCTCGAAGTGCTCCACGAGCTGGTGGATCAGGGCAATACGGTGATCGTCATCGAGCACAATCTCGACGTCATCAAGACCGCCGACTGGCTCTTGGATCTGGGCCCTGAAGGCGGCTCGGGCGGCGGCGAGATCGTCGCTTGCGGCACGCCAGAACAGGTGGCCAAGGTCGAGGCCAGCTGGACCGGCCGCTATCTCAAACCGCTTCTGGAGCGGGATGTGGCGCGTCAGAAGAAGCTGGCGGGGTAGCGCTGGACGCGCTCACCCCTTCCGCCCGCGCATGATCAGACCGATCAGCATCAGTGCGCTCAACCCGCCCATGGCGATGAGCTGGGCGTAGGTTTCAGGGCCAAGGCTGACGGAATCCGCGCCGGCGAGGCCGGTTGCGGAGCTGAACACCTGGGCGACGGCGGTCTTGATCGTCTGATCGGGATCGGACGCCAGGAGCGCGAAGGTCGGCGCGATGACGGCGACCGCGTTGAACGCGCCATGAGCCGCGGCGGCCTCGACGATGGAGCGCCGCCACAATGCGGTCAGCGAGAAAACAAGCCCGGTCAGCCCGATGCCCGACAGCGCCAGCACGCCGAACATCAGCCCCGAGATGAAGACATGGGCGTGAAGGAGCGCGAAGGCGAAGCTGGCGACAAAGACGCCGACAGGTTTGCCCCAGCGCGCGGTCAGCGCGCTCATCAGCCAGCCGCGAAAGACCAGCTCTTCCACCCCGCCCTGGATGAGAAACCCCGCGAACAGCGCCGCATATCCGATCAGGGCGGTTTGGGTGATCGCGCGGGTGACCTCCATCGCGCCCAGGCTGTCGGCGTCAGCCATGCTCGCCCCCGTGCTCAGAAGGGCCGCGACCACGCTGACCAGCACCACCAGAAACACCCCCAGCGGCAAGCCCAGAATGTAGCGCCCGAAAAAGCCCCGTCCCTCAAGGCCGATCGTCGAGAGCGGGCGGCGCTCAAACAGCTTCACCCATAGCAGCGTCATCGCCGCCCAGCTGATGAACTGCAACAGCATCAGCGGCAGCAGCACGGTCAGTGTGTTCTCGTTCAGCGCCTGCTGGGCGGCCAGCGGGTCGGTCTCGCCTGACGAGACCGTCAGGACGATGGTGTAGATGATCGTCCCGACCAGCACCGGCACGGACGACGCGACATACCCCGCCACCATCAAGCCGACCGCGCCCCACCCCCAGGTGCGACGCGCGGTTTCAGGCCAGGGCGCATACAGCGCTTGGGTCATCTCAAGGAGCTTTCTCAGAAGGGTTGGGCATGGAGAGCGCGAGTTTGGCGCTGATGCCGCGTCCGATGATCATCACGAGGCCCATGCTGAGCATCACGGGCGTCAGTACGAGCGCAGTAATCAAGGCCTGGTCCACGCCAGGCATCAACAGCGCATACAGCCGCATGGTGATCATCGGGTCTTCAGGGTTCTGGAGCAGCATTTCAAACGTATTCGCAACTTGGTCCCCGACGCTTAAGGCGATGGCGCCGTAACTGACGACCATCACCAGCATGTAGAGGATCAAGAACAGAACCCATGCCAGTGTGAGGCCAAGCACATGCCGCCGACCGGCGCGGATCGCGCCCCCGATATCATAGCGCCCGGACAGGGCATGCGCCGGCAGGCCGGAGAAGACTGACAGGATGGCGACCAGGCCCAGACCGCCGATGAGGCAAAGCGCAATCACAACCAGGACGGCGGCGACTGCGCTGTCGCCGGTCCCGCTCTCTGCGGCCAGCATCGCAAACACGATACCGATCATGATCACGAAGAACAGGACCAGAAAGGCCGCCAGATAAACGCCAAAGAGGATCAAACCACTCAGGGTCAGACGACCGATGCCCGCCCAGCCGGGCCAGAGGGTGAACCGGCCACTCATGAACAGCGTGAGCCAGACCGCCTCCATCCAGATCCAGAGCGGGACACTGAGAAGAGAGATGAGCGAACTGGCGGATGAAAACTGAAGGCTCAGGGCATAGGCTTCGGCGGCATCGCCCATGTCAGCGGCCTGCACGCCCGTGCGCGCCAGCTCTCCGAACAGAACGAACTGCCCCACCGCCATAACGACATAGATAAGGGTGTGCCCGATCAGAAGGGTCAGCACGGCTCCGGGCCGGGCGCGAAAAACCTCAACGCCGAAGCTGAGCGCCCCGCCCACCGTGAACCGATGGGCGGAAGGCGTCGTCATGTCAGTCATGGATCAGCCCTCGCTGGGCGCCTGGCCCACAGATTCCGCGGGCGCTTCAAGCGGCGTATCGGGAGCGAAACCGCCATCATGGCGCACCGCCACATAGGCGCCGACGCCTTGCCAGCTTCCCTGCACGAACATGTCGAAGATCAGCTGCAAGATGAGGACGATCGCGGCCATCGCCCAGAACAGCGGCGAGTCCAGAGCATCCAGAAGAGCCTCCATCATGAGGTCCGGATCACTCGTCTGTTCAAAGCTGATCAGCGCGCCCACCAATTCTGACGATCCGATCATCATGAACGCCTGCTGCATGACGCTCAGCACTACGTAAGCCATGAGAATGGCGAAGAAGAGCACCACATAGGACAGGAACATCCAGAACATCACGCCCTGAGCGGCGGCGAAGCCGTCAAAAATCTTGATGCCGCGCTGACGCACGGTCAGCGAGGTCGCAGGCGCGAGCCCCAGAAGGAAAATGATCCAGCCAACGATGACGATCACGGTCAGAAGCGTGTTGACCAGGGCCTGAACGGCGACCCCGCCCGGCTGGCCGCCCATGGTAAGCCCTGCATTGACGACGGCGAAGAGCATGATGGTCAACACGCCAGCCGCCATCATCAACAGCCAAATCACGATATTGACGACCAGCAGACGTAATTCGTCCGCGCCCAGGCGGATCGGCAGCCCGACCACCACCTGATCCCGCGCCAGAAGGCGAAGCCAGGCGCCCTGGATCATGAGAGCGGAGATCAGGATGCCGAGAATGCCCAGCATGTAAAAGCCCATGCCTTGCAAGGCGGCCTGCGCCATCTCCGCGTCGCTCGGATCCCCTTTGCCGCCATACTCAAGCGCCATTTCGAGCAAGGGCCAAAACCCGTAAAGCATCAGCGCGCCAAAGCCCGCATATAGAAGCACTTGCCACAGGCCGATCCACGCCACGCTCAATGGTCGTTGGCCAAACACCTTCAGGAAATAGAAGGTGGCGTCGATGAAATTATAGCTGGGCTTGGACATTCTTCCCCCCGCGTGTCCGAACAAAGCACTCGCGTGAGACGATAGCTCAGACTGGCGCGAAGGTCCCGCCTTAATCGGGAGAAATCTCGCCTTCCAGCTTGTAAACGCTATAGAGCGCGCACAGGGCCGCGATCAAAGGCGCCGCCAGAAGCGCAATCTTTGCAACGCCGTAGGCAGCGCTGACCAGAAGGAAGAGCACAGGGTTCACGATCAACGCCCCCGCCTCTCCAGAGGCCGATTGTGCAAGGGCCGGCCCTGCGCCCAGCAGGGCGACGCAGACCGTATTGAAGACGGCCAACACAACGATGCCGGGCGCCAGGCTGGCCAGCCCCGTCAGCGCGATCTCGACGCTGCGCCCGCGCGACGCCGGCCAGATGGACAGCACCCGGATGGCGCCCGCTTCCAAAGTCGCCGGCGCGGTCAGCGCCAGCCGCGTGATCAGCCACAGGCTGAACACCAGGAAGACCGCAATCAAGGCGAAGGATACCGCCAGCGCGACCGGCCCCATCAGTTCAAACAGATTGACGTATCCGTCGGGCTGCGGCGCGCCGGGGTCCATTTCAGTGAAGGCGAGACCGGCGATCATGAAGGCCATGGCCACGCCCGCCGTCATCAAGATGATCACCAGCAACAGCACGACCAGCGCCAGCGCCCAGAGTAGCCGTCCCTCGTCTCCGCCCAGCGTCAGGCCGAACATTCCCTTCTTCGGAATGCCCAGCGCCAAACGTCCCAGGCTGGCCCAGCCGATGACGAAAGCGCCGAATGCGACCGCCATGAAGGCGATCGCCGCGGGCGCCGCGCCCGGCGCATAGGCGCCGGCATAGGCCGTCAGCAGCGATTGCACGGCGAACACGACGCCATAAAGCGCGCTCGCCGCCAGAACGGGAGCCGGATTTTCCAGAACAAAACGGTAAGCGGCGCCCACAGCGCGAAGATCAATCAGTCTCATGGGACGCCAGTTAGCCCGAAACCGCCCCTGCGCCAAGCATCAGGGCGCCGAAAGCCTGTGCGCAGACAATTGAGCCGCGCCGTCATCAAGACTATATGACGCGCCATGACAGATATGACCCCGATCCACATCATTGGCGGCGGCATGGCCGGCTCCGAAGCGGCCTGGCAGGCTGCGAACGCCGGCGTGCGCGTCGTGCTCCATGAGATGCGCCCGGTGCGCGGCACCTTCGCTCACCAGACCGAAGGCCTGGCCGAGCTGGTGTGCTCGAACTCGTTCCGCTCCGACGATGCGGAGACGAACGCGGTGGGCCTGCTGCATGAAGAGATGCGGCGCGCCGGATCGCTGATCATGGCGATGGGGGACACACATCAGGTGCCCGCCGGCGGCGCGCTGGCCGTGGACCGCGAGGCCTTCTCCCAAGCGGTGACCGCAGCGCTGGAAAACCATCCCAACATCGAAATCGTCCGCGAGGAAATCACCGGCTTGCCGCCCGAGGACTGGGACAGCGTCATCGTCGCCACCGGCCCCCTCACCTCGCAAGCGCTGGCCGAAGCGGTTCACGCCGCGACCGAAGAGGGCGAGCTGGCCTTTTTCGACGCCATCGCACCGATCCTTTATGCCGACTCCATCAATATGGACGTGGCGTGGAAACAGTCGCGCTATGACAAGGGCGAGACCGAGGAAGACAAGGCCGCCTACATCAACTGCCCCATGGACAAGGACCAGTATGAGGCGTTCGTGGACGCCCTGCTGGCGGCGGAAAAAACCGAGTTCAAGGAATGGGAGAAGGACACGCCCTATTTTGACGCGTGCCTGCCCATCGAGGTGATGGCCGAGCGCGGGCGTGAAACCCTGCGCCATGGACCGATGAAGCCGCGCGGGCTGACCAACGCTCATGATCCTGAAACCAAGCCCTATGCGGTGGTGCAGCTGCGCCAGGACAATAGCTTGGGCACCCTGTTCAACATGGTCGGCTTTCAGACCAAAATGAAATACGGCGCACAGGCGGACGTGTTCAAGATGATCCCGGGTCTTGAGAACGCCAGCTTTGCGCGCTTGGGCGGCATTCACCGCAACACTTTCCTGCATTCGCCCAAGCTGCTGGATGGCTTGATGCGCCTGAAAGCGCGCCCCGCCCTGCGCTTCGCGGGCCAGATCACCGGCGTTGAAGGCTATGTGGAAAGCGCGTCCATGGGACTTCTGGCGGGCCGTTTCGCGGCGGCTGAGAAATTGGGGCGGGCCGTCACCCCGCCGCCGCCCACTACGGCGCTGGGCGCCCTGCTGACCCATATCACCACGGGTCATGTGCCGGGCAAGAAGGGTGCGTTCCAGCCGATGAACGTCAATTTCGGCCTTTTCCCCGATATCGAGGCGCCCACCAAGGACGCCGAGGGCAAGCGCCTGAAGGGCAAGGACAAGTCCGTCGCCAAGAAACGCGCCATGAGCGCGCGCGCCCTGTCAGATTGTGACGCCTGGCTCAATGGAGTTTCTCAAGCGGCTGAATAATAAGCTTTTACGGAAGTTTCTCTTGTTTAGAGCGTTTTTTGCGAACTAAACTCCCCCTCACAGGGGGATTTCATGCTCAAAACTTTGCTCGGCGCCGCCATCGCCTGGGCGTGTGTTTCAGCGTCATCGCTGGCTCAGACGTCTGATGTCATACCGGTTGAACACTTTGCCAGGCTGCCGGCTGGCCAAGGACTGTCGCTGTCTCCGAACGGCGACCGGATTGCGTATATCGCGCACTCAGGCAGCGATCGCTATCTGGTGGTTCAATCGCTGGAAACAGGCGAGCAGGACGCGCTCAACATTAGCAATATGCGCGCCTTTGAAACCTTCTGGGCTGACGAGAATACGCTGATGGCGCGGGTCGGGCGCGCCGCTGATCTGTTTTACATAAGCGGCGATTTTGACTTTCAGGCGCTGTTGACCGTCAACACCGACACCATGGACGCCGAACAGCTGATCCGGGAAGGCCGCGACACCGGGTTCAACCAGAACACCGCGCAAGTAGCAGGCTGGCAGAACGACCGGGCGCGCCTTTTATTGCCCTTGCGTGACGCGAACCAGCATAAAAACCTCTATGCGGTGGACCCTGAAAACGGCAATCGCCGCAGCGTGGTCGCCCGTGGCGCTGTGAACACGCGCTATTGGGTCTCTGACGCCCAAGGGGAGCGTCATGTCCGCGTCA
The DNA here is from genome assembly GCF_051859625.1 of Oceanicaulis sp. Classification (GTDB taxonomy): domain Bacteria; phylum Pseudomonadota; class Alphaproteobacteria; order Caulobacterales; family Maricaulaceae; genus Oceanicaulis. Next base: position 177,060 of record NZ_JBHYFH010000001.1, read on the forward strand.
GTTATTCTCAAGATACAGAACGTTTGCGTGTCGCCATTGAGGAAAACGATCAATGGCGCACGCTGATCGAGGAACGTCAGGACATCATTGATCTGGGCGTGGTCGGTTTCTCTCAGGATGGCGAAGCGGTCATCATTTCGCGCACAGCAGACCAGCCCCCCTACGCCAACATCCTGCAGCGTGTGGAATTAGCAGACGGCGCCTTGGGGGAGATCATTTTCTCTGATGATCGCTATGACTTTGACAGCGTTCGCATCGACCCGTATCGCGGCTATGTGGCTGGCGTCGTCATCGAACGTGAGCGACGCGAACGCATCTGGTTTGACTCCGAACTGGCTCAGATTCAGTCAAGCCTTGAAGCCTCATTCGCCGGAAAGAGCGTCTCCCTTATCGACTGGACGCCCGATCGCAGCCGTTTCATCATTTGGGTCGGCAGCGAGGATCAGGCGCCGGTTTATGTTCTGGTGGACCTAACGGCCCGGTCGGCTGATCCGGTGCGTTTGACCTATCCAGAGCTGTTCCGGACGGCGCTGCCGCAGCGGCAGTCAATTCGCTACGCCGCGCGCGACGGCGCCTCCATCCCGGCCTACCTCACCGTGCCAAACACGGAAGGGCCGCACCCTTTTGTGGTCCTGGTGCATGGTGGCCCAGCCTCACGTGATTATGGCGGCTTTGACACCCTGGCTCACATGCTGGCCAGTCAAGGCTATGGCGTCCTCCAGCCGCAATTCCGCGGCTCTGGCGGTTACGGCGTGCAATGGGAGGCGCAAGGCTGGGGGCAGTGGGGAACGGGCGTCATGCAACAGGACGTGACAGACGCCGCCGCCTATCTGCAGCAAGCTGGCCTGACCGAGCAGATCTGCATCGCGGGCGGCAGCTATGGCGGCTACGCGGCGCTCGCAGCAACCGTCTTCACGCCGGATGTCTTTGACTGCGCCATCGCCTTAAACCCCATGACCGATGCTGAGGACTTCCAGCGCTATGTCGGTGAGCGCTATGGCCGCGATTCAGAAACTGTGCGGTATTGGAACCGGTCTTTCAGCGGCGAGGTCCAGGACCGCATATCGGGCGATCTTTTGCGCTCGATTTCACCAGTCAATTACGCGGGCCAGGCGCGCATTCCAGTGCTGCTGCTGCATGGCGAAGATGACAGCGTCGTCCCCTTTCGCCAGAGCCGCGCCATGCATCGCGCCCTGCAGCGCGCAGGCGCGCCGGTCTCCTTCATCCCCCTTGAGGGCGGCGACCATTGGCTGCTCGAGTATGAAACGCGGCTGGAAGCGTATTCCGCCATAGGCGCGTTTCTCGACGAGCAGGTCGGCGACTAGACCCGCCCGGTGAGCGACGCCCAGGTCAGGCGCGCATTCTGGCCGAAGGGCGCGCGCTCGATCTGTTCGCGATACGGATCTTCAAGCGTCTGAGCGGTTTTCAGATAGCCCCGCGCCAGGCTGACATAGCCCAGCGCCGGGAACACCTCGGCGGGGAGCGCGCTGCGGGTGCGGCTCAGCAGACCGGCGGCGTCCTGCGCTTCGCTCAGCAGGCCGGCCAGCGCCGCCTTGGCCGCATCCGATTTGCGCCCCGCCGCCAGATCCGCTTTGCTCAGATCGGCGCCGGCCAGTTCATCGGCGCTGAACGGGGGACGCCCCGCCTGCACCAGGGGCGCAAAGGCGCGCAACAGACCGACAAAGCCCCACAGCCGTCCTGCTGCGGTGATCGCGACGCCCGGCTCTCCGCCCAGATCAAGATCAGGCTTGAGCAGACGCGCGGCGATCTGGATCAACGCGCCTGAGGTGCGGTCCACATAGTCGCGCCGATCTTCGCGCGTGGGGAAAGGACCCTCGCCCAGATCCGCGGCGCGCGCCTCAACCAATCCGGCCAGGCCCGCCTGATCCGGAGCGCCCGGCGCTTCACGCAATTCAGACAGCGCTTCATAGATATCGTGGCGACGCACTTTCGGCGGATCGGTGAACAGATCGCTGACCGCCTCACGCGCCCAGGCGAGACGCATCTCGCCGATCACCGGCTCAGACACCTTGTCGGGAATCTGCGCGATCTCATGATAAAATGCGTACAGCGCATACAGGCGCGCGCGCAATTCAGCGGGCGCAAACAGAGCCGCAGCACGACGTTCAGGATCATTTGCGGCTAACAAGCTGTCGAAATCAGTCACGCTATTCTCTCTGGCCGGTAGACACATACGGGTTGGAACCCATATCTAGCTCGTGCGTAATACCTGAGTATGGCGGTCTTCCAACCGGCCGCCGCACCCTATGAGCACCCTCTCGCTCAAACTCCCAAAGGAGGCCGACATGGCGTTCACTCTTCCCGACCTGCCCTACGCCCAAGACGCTCTGGCGCCGCATATCTCTGCGGAAACCCTGAGCTTCCACCATGGCAAGCACCATAAAGCCTATGTCGACAAGGCCAATGACGCTGTCAAAGGCACCGACCTTGAAAGCCTGAGCCTGGAAGAGCTGATCAAGAAAAGCTGGGCTGACAAGAATATGGGCGTGTTCAACAACGCCGCCCAGATCTGGAACCACACCTTTTACTGGCACTCGATGAAGCCCAATGGCGGCGGCAAGCCGACGGGCGCCATCGCGGACGCCATCGACGCGTCTTTCGGCTCCTATGACAAATTCGTCGAGGAATTCAAAGCCGCCGGCGCCGGCCAGTTCGGCTCGGGCTGGGCCTGGCTTGTGAAGAACGGCGACACGCTGGAAGTGCGCAAGACGCTGAACGCTGAAAACCCGATCACCGACGGCGTCACCCCGCTTCTGACCATGGATGTATGGGAACACGCCTATTATCTCGACTACCAGAACCGCCGCCCGGACTATATCGGCGACTTCCTGGACAAGCTGGTGAACTGGGACTTCGCAAACCAGAATCTGGCGGACGCCTGATCTGGTTCTGCCCTGATCTAATTATACATTGACGAGAAAGGCGGCTGCGGTGAGTTTCACCGCAGCCGTTTTTTTTGGGATTTCAGGGGACCTCTCATGCGGATCAATCTGTCACACTGCCGGAAAGGCGCGTCGCTTGGCGCTCTCACGCTCTTGCTCGCTCTCGGCGCTTGTGACGGCCCCGCCGCCTCGCCTGCTCCCGCACCAGAAGCCGCTTCGCAAGCCGCGCCCGCCCCATCGCCGACGCCGGGCTTTTCTCAAGCGGGTCTCGCCCAGCTCGACAGCCGCCTGGCCGAGCTCGCCAGCGCGCGGCAACGCGCCGGCTATGTGGCCGTGCTCGCCCGCAATGGCGAGGTGATGCACACCTCCACTGCCGGATACGCCGATCTGGAAGCCGACCGCCCCATGACGGCGGACACGGTCGTGCGCATCGCGTCGATGAGCAAACCGGTGACAGCCGTCGCGGCCCTGATGCTGATTGAAGACGGCGTGATCGCGCTCGACGATCCGGTCAGCGATTATATCCCCGCCTTTGCAAATGTGCGCGTCGCCACCGCCTTGCAAAGAGATGAGAGCTTTGAAATCCCCACCACGGACGCCGAGCGACCGATCACTGTGGAGGATCTGCTCACCCACACGTCGGGGCTGGGCTATCTGTTTGATTACCAGTCCAATCTGGGCGCGCTTTATATCGGCAACGATATTTACGCCGCTGAAGGCGACATGGACAGCCGCATGGAGACGCTGGCGGGATTGCCGCTGTATTTCCAGCCCGGCTCCGCCTGGTTTTACTCTTACGCCAGCGATGTTCTCGGCCATCTCGTATCCGTGGCGTCCGGCCAAAGCCTTGAAGACTTCACACAAACGCGGATTTTCCAGCCACTGGGCATGGACGACACCACGTTCTTCCTGCGCGATGATCAGCGTGACCGGTTAGCCGCCGTTTACACCCATGGCGAGGACGGCCAGCTGACGCGGGTTCCCAGCGCTGAAGACACAGTGAGCGTCGCCGCCTTGGAAGCGGGCGGCGCCGGCCTGTTCTCAACCGCCAATGATTATATCCGGTTTGCGCAAATGCTGGCGAATGGCGGCGCGCTGGATGGCGCTCGCCTGCTTTCAGAGGACACCGTCGCCGCCATGAGCACAGCGCACGTCCAGGCCGATCGGATGCCGGATCGTATGGATTCGGTTGATCTCGGCTATGGTTACGGCGTCGGCGTCATCTATGACGGTCCAGGTGAGCATCCGGTGCGCGCACAGGGTGATTTTGGCTGGTCAGGCTATTTCGACACGGAATTCTTCGTCAGCCCGGCCACGGGCATTGTCGCCGTCATCATGAGCCAGGAACAGCCCGGACCGACAACGCCAGACACCATTGGCGCACGCGCTGTCTTCGACCGGTTGGTCTATGACGCGATTTCGTCAGAATCCTGAGCATCGACAGCAACATCAAGCTCATCCAGCGGGTCGCTTCCCAGGTCCATGCCCAGGGCTTCGCCGGCGTCCCGCCAGCTTGAAACCGCAACAACAGAGCCGCCGCGCTTGAGGACGAGCTTGCTGAAATGCGCCGTCCGCATGCGATTGTTTTCATTGTATAGATAGACAATGCGTTCAGGGATCGACCAGGCGTCACCGACCTCATCAAGTAGATCATTGAGGTCTTGCGGCTGCACGACCGGATCTCCCTTGCGGTAGTCGACAATCAGAATAGAATGTTCATTGATCTTGCGTTTGTAATCGGCGATGGCCTTGCCCAATAAAGGCTGAAGGCTCGCCCCTATAAGCCCTGTATAACTTATTCTATTATTGATTGTTTTTTCAATTATTTGAAATTCTGGAACAGCTGGGTTCATTTCAATCGTCATCTTAAAGCCTTGAAAAGCGACATTCGCCTGCGGCATAAGTATGCCCCATGAAACCCCACATATGCTTAAGATTACTTAAACTGGTAACAGGGCCGCCGCCACGTTGCGTCCCTCGCCGGCCAACAGATTATAGGTGCGGCAGGCGGTTGCGGTGTCCATCACTTCCAGCCCGACGCCCGCCTCGCGAAATGCTTGGCGAATGCTGGCGGGGGGATGCACCAGGCGCTCCCCCACGCCCAGGATCAGCATGTCCGGCCGCGTTGAGGCGTTGAGGAAGATCTGAAGGTCTGCAAGCTCCAGCGTATCGCCGGTCCTGGACCAGGCGCGAGCGGCACCGTCCACGATCAAGGTCGCGCCATCCTTTCGCACCCCGGCGATGCGAAAACCGCCATCGCCAAACGCGTCAATCGGAGGCAGGCCGGACCCGGCCGCGTTACGGGGCAAGAGCGCCCCCGCTGCCGTCTTCATTGGCCTCGCGCTTCACCCCGGTCAGGGTCAGAAGCGGCGCCGCCACGAAGATAGACGAATACGTTCCCACGCCCACGCCCCAGATCAACGCCAGTGCGAAGCCTTCCAGCGCAGGACCGCCGATCACCGCCATGGCGACGATGGCGATCATGGTGGTGCCAGAGGTCAGGATGGTGCGCGACAGGGTGGAGTTGATGGCGCCGTTGAGCACATCCACGGTGGGGCGCGTCTTGAACTTGCGGAAGTCTTCGCGAATGCGGTCATAGACGATGACCGTATCGTTCATCGAATAGCCCACGATCGTCAGGATCGCGGCGATGGTGGACAGGTTGAATTCCAGCTGGGTGATGGCGAAGAAGCCGATGGTGGCGATGACGTCGTGGATAAGCGCCAGCACGGCGCCCACCGAATACTGCCACTCGAACCGGAACCAGATGTAGATCAGCATCAAGAGCAGGGCCACGCCGATGGAGCTGGCGCCCGCGACCACCAGTTCGCCTGAGACCTGCGGGCTCAGGGATTCGGTTTTCTGAAACACGATGCCGGGAAAGGCCTCTTCAAGCGCGTTGGAGACCATCTGGCGAACCGCCTGCTGGGCTTCGGCGTCATTGGCGACGCTATAGCCCTCGATCTCGTTCACGCGCTCTGTCGAGACCAGACCCACGCGCACCAGCGCTTCGTCTTCAGCGCCAAAGCCCTGCACCTGGACATCGCCCAGATCAAGACCGGACAGGACCTCACGCAGCGCGCCTGTATCGGCGGGCCCGGGGGTTTTCACTTCAATGGCGGTGCCGCCCTTGAAATCAATGCCGAAATTGAGCCCCAGCGTGGAAAAGGCGGTCAAGGAGCCCAGGATCAACGCCACCGACACCAGGAACGCCACAAAGCGCACCTTGATGAAGGGAATGGCGGTGTCGGTGGGAATGAGGCGGACGAGTGCAAGCGACATGATCGCCTCCCCTTACATGGCCAGCGATTTCGGACGGGCCATTCGCAGCCAGGTCGAAATCAGAAGACGTGAGAACACAAAAGCGGTGAAGACCGAGGTCAGGATGCCGATGCCCAGCGTCACGGCGAAGCCGCGCACGGGCCCCGCGCCCAGCATGTACAGAACCGACGCTGCGATCAGGGTGGTGATGTTGGCGTCCAGAATAGCGGACAGGGCGCGCGAATACCCGGCCTCGAAGGCCGTGGTGACCGTTCGTCCCAATCGGTACTCCTCCCTGACCCGCTCAAAGATCAGCACATTGGCGTCCACCGCCATGCCGATGGTCAAAACGATCCCGGCGATGCCCGGCAGGGTCAAAGTCGCCTGAAGCCCGGACAGGGCGCCGAGCAGCAGCAGGATGTTCGCCAGCAGCGCCATGGTCGAAACAATGCCGAAGAAGCCGTAGGCGAGCGCCATGAACACGATCACCAGGCCGAAGCCGATCAGGACCGCCGTCTCGCCGCGCGCCACCGAATCCGCGCCCAGGCTGGCGGTGACGGTGCGTTGCTCCACCGGCGTCAAACGTGCAGGCAGGGCGCCCGCATTGAGCATGTTGGACAGGTCTGTGGCCGATTGCAGCGTAAAGCCGCCTTCAATGATGCCCGAGCCGCCGGTGATGGCGCTTCGGATCACAGGCGCGGAAATAATGGTGTCGTCGAGCACGATGGCGAAGCGGCGACCGCGGTTCTGGGTGGTCGCTTCTGCAAAAGAGCGGGCGCCGGACGTGTTGAAACGGAAACTCACCGCAGGCTGGCCGTTCTGGTCAAACGCCTGACCGGCGTTCACCAGCTGCTCGCCCGTGACCAGCGCGCGGCGTTGCACGGCGAGATAAGGCTCGCTCGAACGTTCAGACGGCAGGATCATGACGCCGGGGGGCGTCCGGCCCGTACCGTCCGGATTGATGGTGACGCCCTCTTCGACCATGTGGAAGGTCAGGCGCGCCGTGGTGCCGACCAGGTCGATAATGCGCTGAGGATCGCTTTCGCCCGGCACCTGGACCAGAACCCGGTCCTCACCCTGACGGGCGATATTGGGTTCGGTGGTGCCGGTGGAGTCCACACGCCGGCGGATGACCTCGATGGACTGGGTGACCGTGCGCTGACGCACGGCGTCCAGAGCCGCCTCGGTGATGCCCAGACGGATCGTCCGGTCGTCATCGCCCTGATTGATCGTCAGGGTCTGGGTCATCCCTTGCCCGCCCGTGGCGGTGGTGATCGGCTCGTTGAGCTCTTCCAGACGCTCCAGGGCGCGGTCCATGTCGTCGGGACGCGACAACCGAACAATGACCTGGCCTTCCACGACCGCAGGCGAGCCCGCGATCAGGATGGGCGGATCTTCGCGCAGGGCGCTGCGCGCGTCATCCTGCAGGTTCTCAAGCCGCTCCTGGCGCACTTCCTCCATATCCACCTGGAACACCAGGTGCGAGCCCCCGCGCAAATCGAGCCCCAGATTGATCGTCTTGTGCGGCAGAACCGTGAAGACGCCCTTGGGTTCGCCATTGGCGTCCAGACGGACGCTTTCCGGCACGAAATTGGGCAGAGTGAACAGAAGGCCGATCAGGATGACGAGGGTGACGACCGTCGTCTTCCAAGGAGCGAAATACAGCATGGGGCTCTCAAGCGTCCGGCGGCGCCGGGCCGAGGACCCGACGCCGGAATGTCAGTCAGGCCTTAGTCGGAAGACTTGGCGTCGGCGGCGTCATTGGCCGGCTCGGTGCGCGTGCGCACTTCCATGATGGTGTGCTTGAGCACTTTCACCCGGACGCCTTCGGCGAGTTCCACCGTCGCTTCGGCGTCAGCCACACGTGTGACCTTGCCGATCATGCCGCCGGAGGTGACGACTTCATCACCCTTGCGAAGACCTTCAACCATCTCACGATGCGCCTTGGCTTTCTGCTGCTGCGGACGGATCAGCAGGAAGTAGAAGACCACGAAGATCAGGATGAACGGGGCGAATTGCATCAGCATGGGGACGAGTCCGCCTTGTGCGCCTGAAGCGGCGGCGGTGGCGAGAAAGACAGAGTCAGTCGCGGAAAACATGGCGGCTCCGATAAAACGAGCGAGAAAGGGTTGCCGGAATATATCGGTGTCCGCGCCGCATGCAACAAGCCCCGACGGTATGTCGTCACCTGATTTACTCAGCCCGGCCCTATCGGGCGGGTAGAACCTGCATCGGGTCGACCGGGCTGACGCCCCGCCGGACCTCGAAATGGAGCGCTGTTCGGGTTTCTGATCCGGACGAGCCTGCATCGGCGATGTGTTGTCCGGTCGTGACCCGGTCGCCGACATTCACCCGCAAGATCGAGTTGAGGCCGTACGCCGTCACCCAGTTATTGGCGTGACGGACCAGGACCAGCTCGCCATAGCCCTGAAGCTCATTGCCGGCATAAACGACTTCGCCGTCTGCGGCGGCGCGCACCGGATCGCCCAGACGCGCGGCGATGCGGATGCCGTCAATCCGGCTGCCTTCCGCGCCGCCATAAGGCGTGATGACTTGCCCCTGCAACGGCCATTGGAAGCTGGGCGCATTGGCGGTGGAGGCCTGAGGCGGCGGGCTGGCGCGGCGCGGCGGCGGGTCAGACCGGGCGGTTGAACCGCCGCTGCTGGCGACCGGAGGCCGCGCCTGCGCCACAGACCGCGCCGGGCCGTTCACGGACAAATCCTGACCGGGATAAATGGTATAGGGGCGGCGCAGACCGTTCATCTGCGCCAGCTGGTCCGTGCTCATGCCGTGCGCGAGCGCGATCCGATACAGATTATCGCCCCGCCGCACCGTGTAGACGGACGGCCCCGGCAAGCGCAGGCTTTGCCCGGTGCGCAGGGTGTAGGGTTCACGCAAATTGTTTTCAGCCGCCAGGTCCGCGACAGAGACGCCGCAGCGCTGAGCAATCGCGAACAGCGTATCGCCCGGACGAACCGAAACGCTTCGCCCGCAGCTGGCCGTCGAGCGGGGCGCCGCGCTTGATCCATGCTCGATGGGAGCAGGCGCACGCAACGGCGCAGCGCAAGCGGATAACACCGCCGCGACGCTTAGCCCCAGCAAACTTGTGCGCATCATAGGGCGCATACACCCTGTCCTGCCTTGAACTCTGTCCCGGCAGAATGGCGGATGAGCGTTAACCGTGTGTTGACTTTAGCTGGCGTCTTCCGGCAGCGGGCTCAATTTTTCAAATTCACCAATGCCGCAGCTGCCCACAACCGTATCAGAACCTTGATCCATAACGCGCACGATCTCGCCTCGGCACAACTGGGAGCCGGGAACGCTATAGCTGATATAAGTGAACGGGCGCGCTGCAGACCGGCAGCCGCTACCGACACGGGTCAGATAGGCGTCGCGGTTTCTCATCGTCACCAGCCACGCGCTTTCATTGATCGTATCAATGCTGTCGATACGCGTCAGCGACAGGCAGGAGCGGGTCTCGCCCGTCAGTTCATAGCCTTCCGGTACGAACGGCGTTTCATCCGTGTCGTCAGATTGCGACAGCGCGGCGCCCGTCATGACAAGCGAAGCGCTCAATGCCGTCAATGCAGCGAAAAGTTTCATGGGGAGCTCCTTGTGTAACCACGGGACCCAGTCAGACGCGGTCCCGGCCAGGAGATCTTATCACGCCAGAGGGTGAAATCGGAGCCGGTTCTCGAGAAAAGTCTAGAGCGCCCTGGCCTCGCCCGGCACCAAGGGCACGAACCGCACGTCAAACAGGGCGGTTTCAGTCACCTCGCCCTCTTCGGACTTGTCATAGCGCATCAGCGTCTGCACGGGCCCGTTTTGCACCGGCGCGACGCAAATTCCGCCCGGCTTGAGCTGATCGAGCAGCGTGTCGGGGCGCGCCGCCGCAGCGGCGGTGACGATGATGCGGTCAAACGGCGCCTGTTCAGGCCAGCCCAGAGAGCCATCCCCGATGCGGGTGACGATATTGGACAGACGCAAGGCGTGAAACCGCGCTTCGGCTTCCTTGGCCAGAGTGCGATAGCGCTCGACCGTGTAGACGCGGCGCGCCAGACGCGCCAGCACCGCCGCCTGATAGCCAGACCCGGTGCCGATCTCGAGCACCTTGCAGCGATCGTCGAGCTTGAGCGCTTCCGTCATCGCCGCCACCACGAAAGGCTGGGAGATGGTCTGACCGCAATCAATCGGCAAAGGGCGGTTCTCGAACGCCTGATCCGCGAATCCCTCCGGCACGAAGATCTCGCGCGGCGTCCGCTCGATCGCCATCAGCACCTGCTTGTCAGAGACGCCCGCCCGTCGCAGCGCCATCACAAGCTGGATCATGCGGGTGTCGGGCGTGCCGGTCATGGGTTCAGCGTCTCTCCGAGCGCGTCTTTCAGGCGGGTGCGGGCGTCGTAATTGGTCAAGTCCAGATGCAGCGGCGTGATCGAGATCCGCCCCTCATACACAGCACGCAAATCCGTGCCCACGGCCGGGTCGGACAGCTTGCCGTTAAAGCCGAGCCAGTAATAGGCCCGCCCGCGCAGATCCATGCGCTCATCAGCGCGCAGCACGACCTGATCGCGCTTGCCCTGGACAGTGACTTCAGAGCCGGCCACCTGATCGGGCGCCCGGTCAGGGAAGTTCACATTGAGCAGCGTGTTCTGGCTCCAGGGCGTGTCCAGAAGGGCCTTGAGGATGCGCGGGCCATGCTCGCGCGCCGTCTCCCACCGGATTTGCGCCCGGCCTTCAAAGCCATAGGCTTGCGACAGGGCGATGGAGCGCACGCCCATCTGAACGCCATGCATGGCCGCCGCGACCGTTCCGGACATGGTCACATCGTCGGCGATGTTCTGACCGGAATTGACGCCAGACAACAAAAGGTCCGGGCGCCCATCCTTCATCAGGATATCCATCGCCATATGCACGCAATCAGTCGGCGTGCCGGAGACGGAAAAGCGCTGATCGTCAAATTGCTCGACCCGCAGCGGCGCGTTCAGCGTCAGGGCGCGCCCCATGCCTGATTGCTCGTCGGCCGGCGCCACAACCCATACATCGTCAGAGACCGTGCGCGCGATCTCTTCCAGCACTTTCAGGCCTGGCGCATGGATGCCGTCGTCATTGACGAGCAGGATGCGGGGCTGGCTCATGGCTTGATGACCTCAACGCCGCCCATATAGGGCTGCAGCGCTTCCGGGATGCGCACCGAGCCGTCGGCTTGCTGATGGTTTTCAAGGATCGCGACCAGCGCCCGGCCCACCGCCAGGCCCGAGCCATTGAGCGTGTGCAGGAAGTCAGGCTTCTTCTCGCCCTCCTTGCGATAGCGCGCATTCATCCGGCGCGCCTGGAAATCGCCGCAGGTCGAGCACGAGCTGATCTCGCGATAGGTGTCCTGGCTGGGCATCCAGACCTCAAGGTCATAGGTGCGGCGCGCGGAGAAACCCATATCGCCCGTACACAGCTTCATCACCCGGTAAGGCAGCTCCAGACGGCGCAGCACCATCTCGGCGCACTGGGTCATGCGCTCAAGCTCGTCCTCGGACTGCTCGGGCGTGGTGATCGACACCAGCTCCACCTTCAGGAACTGGTGCATGCGGATCAGACCGCGCGTGTCGCGCCCTGCCGACCCCGCTTCGGACCGGAAGCACGGCGTCAGCGCCGTCATACGGATCGGGAAGCTGGCTTCCGCGTGGATGGAGTCGCGCACCAGATTGGTCAGCGGCACTTCCGCGGTGGGGATCAGCCAGCGGTCATCGGTGGTGCGAAACAGGTCTTCGGCGAATTTGGGCAATTGGCCCGTGCCGAACAGCGCGTCATCGCGGACCATGTAAGGCACAGACGTTTCGCGATAGCCGTTCTCGCTCGTCTGAAGGTCCAGCATGAACTGACCCAGCGCTCGTTCCAGCCGCGCCAGCGGGCCTTGCAGCACCGCAAAACGTGCGCCGGACATCGCCGCGGCGCGTTCGAAATCAAGCCCCAGACGCTCGCCCACAGTCACATGATCGGCGACGTCAAAATCAAACTCGCGCGGCTCGCCCCAGCCGCGCACTTCCTCGTTCTCGCTCTCGTCCTTGCCCTCGGGCACGTCGTCTGCGGGACGGTTCGGAAGCGCGGCCAGGTGCTGGTTGAGCACTTCCTCGGCGGTGCGCGCCTCTTCTGTCAGACGCTCCATTTCCGATTTGAGGCTCTCCACATCCGAGCGCAGCGCATTGAAGCGATCTTCATCGCCCTGGGCTTTCGCCTTGCCGATCTCCTTGGACTTTGAGTTGCGCTCGGTCTCGATCTCCTGAAGGCGCGAGGTCGCTTCACGGCGGCGCGCGTCCAGATCAATCAGGCGCTGGGCTTGCGGCTCCATGCCGCGCAGGGCCATGGCGGCGTCGAAAGCCGCCGGCTCATCGCGGATCAGACGGATGTCATGCATGATAAAAACTCAAAGGTCGAACGGTGAAATGGAACCCGCGTGATACTCGCGCAGGCTTCCATCGTCCACACTTCAAATGGATGTGCATGCGCAGTTTACACCGCGAGCAAGCCGCCGTCAGGCGTCGTCTTCGTCCGCTTTGCGCTCGACAAGCTTCACCGCCAGGATCGAAAGGCCGTAAAGCCCGAACATGGCCGCCGCCAGGAAGAGTTGGCTGATCGGGTCGGGCGGCGTCACAAAAGCGGCGAAGGCGGCGATGCCCACCAGAGCGAATTTCCAGAACCGGATCAGATCACCCGAGGTGATGATCCCGGCCTTTCCCAGCAGCGACAACAGCACCGGCAGCTGGAAGCTGATCCCGAAGGCCAGCGCCAAAGTCGTGACCAGATTGAGGTATTCCGACACCCGGGTCAGAAGCTGGATGCTGGCGCGCCCCTCCTGCCCGATCTGCTCCTGGCCCAGCGCGAAGCTCATCACGAAAGGCAGGATGACATAATAAACGAACGCCATCCCCGCCGCGAACAGCAGCGGCGAGGCCAGCAGAAACGGCGCAAAAGCGAGCCGCTCATTCTTGTACAGGCCCGGCCGCACAAACGCCCAGACCTGATAGGCGAGCACCGGGAAGGCCAGCACGATCGCGCCGAACAAGGCGAGCTTGAGTTTGACGAAGAAGAATTCCAGCGGCGCGGTGAAAATCAGCTGCAGGTCCAGCGCGTCGCCGCGCACCTGACGCGCCGCGTCTTCAAACGGCACCAGAAGCACATTGTAGATCCATTCGGCGAAGACGAAACAGATCACAAAGCCGATGACCACAGCGGCCAAAGACCAGATCAGCCTGTCACGCAATTCCTCGAGATGCGCCATCAGCGGCGCGCGCGAGGACTCCACCTCGTCGTCATGCTCAAGCTGGGGCGAATCCATCACCCCTCTCCGGTCTTGGTCGACGGCGCATCAGACGGCTCAGGAGTATCAGAAGCGTCAGGAGCCTCGGGATCGGGGGTCAGCGCTTCACCCGGCAGCGGCTTGGGGTCCGCCATCGGGCGGGCCGTGCGCGGATGGGGACGGTCCTCCATATCGCGCATCATCTCCATATCGGTTTCCAGGAATTCGCGCTCGATATCCTTGATCGGATTGTTGGATTTGAGCGAGCTGATTTCCTTGCGCAATTCGGCGAGCTCCGCCTCGCGGCCCAGCTCGTCAAAACTGCGTTGGAACTCACGCGCCGTAGCGCGGATCTGGCCGATCATCTTGCCGACCCGGCGCACCATGAGCGGCAAGTCCTTGGGACCCACAACCACAAGCGCCAGAATGACGATGACGATCAGCTCCTGAAAACCAAAGGCCGGGTTCATGGCCTAGCCTCCGGTGCGCTCGTCCTCGCGGGTGGACGAGCTATCCTGCGCGCCACCCTCCTCAAGGGCGGCTGAAGCGGACGTCGACGATGATTTTTCATCGTCCTTGTCGCCATCATCGCGCAAGCCTTTGCGGAATTCAGTCACGCCTTTGGCCAGATCGCCCATCAGGCCTGAAATCTTGCCCCGGCCGCCAAACAGCAGCACCAGCAGAACGACAACGATCAGAATGCCGGTCCAATGCGCACCCATGAGACGCTCTCCTTGCAAACACTGTCTGATGCGCTGAACGCGGCAGGCCGCGCGGGGCGCTCAGTTCTCACTTCACTAGAGGATATAAGCGCCGGGGTCCAATAACCCCGTCAGCTCCAGCTCGACATTTCAGTGACACGCGCCGTCAGTCCTCGGACTCGTCGCCTTCCAGAAAATCCATATGGAACTGGGCGGCTTCATCCTCGCTGAACAGATCCTCGTCCGCATCAGGCAGCACATGGCCCGCCGACGGAATGGAGAAGTCCGGCGGCAGGCGGCTGGAGAGCAGCCCCGCCGCTTTGAGATCGGAAACGCCAGGCAGATCTGACAGGTTCGCCAGTCCGAAATAGTCCATGAAGGCGTCCGTCACGCCATACGTGACTGGACGCCCCGGCGTCCGGCGACGCCCGCGCAGGCGAATCCATTTCATTTCCAGCAATTGGTCGAGCGTGCCGCGTGACACCGCCACGCCGCGAATCTCTTCGATTTCCGCGCGGGTGACCGGCTGGTGATAGGCGATGATGGCGAGGGTTTCGAGCGCGGCCTGTGACAGCTTGCGCGGCTCTTCGCGCTCCGTGCGCAAGAGCCAGCCCAGGTCTTCAGCGGTCTGAAACCGCCAGCGCCCGCCCACTTCCACAAGGTTCACCCCCGCATCGGCGTATTTGGCCTGCAGCGCATTGATCAGGCCGCGCACGTCAGTGTCGTCCGGCAGGCGCGCGCGCAATGTGTCGAGATCCAGCGGTTCGGACGCGGCGAACAGCAACGCTTCCACGATGCGCAGCAATTCAGGCTCGTTATCAATCGCCAGCCTGACGCCGGGCGGTCCGGCGTCACCGGCGGGAATCGCCTGGGCCTGGGCGCGCAGCGCCTTGATCGCTTCGGCGATGGGGTCGTTATCCTCTTCAGCCATGCTCAGAGCCCTCCTCGCTTAGAGACAGCCCGGCCGCTTCAGCCACCTGCCGCATCCAGATCGGGGCATAGGTCTCGTCCTGCCTCAGCCGCAGCTCGCCATGCTTGGTGATTTCAAGCGCCGCCAGAAGCGACGAGGCCATGACAGAATCTGAACTGGGCGCGTCATAGCCAAGCTCGTCATCATCGGGCAGCAATTCATCAAGCCGCGCCCAGCCCGTCAGCCCCCGCGTCACATGGGTGAGGCGTTTGCGGGCCTGCTCCAGCCCGTAAACATTGGGCGATTTGGGCTGATAGGTGGCGAAGGCCTCACGCTCGCGCCGCGTGGCGTAAGCCTTCAGAAGATCATAGAGCTCCGCTTCATAAAGCGGGGTGCGGATCGACCGCACGCCCTCGGGCGCGCCGCGCGTAAAGACGTCCCGTCCCTTGAGCGAGCGCACAAACAAGGCATCACCCGCCGCGCGCATGGCCTCCAGCCGGCTCAGACGAAAGGCGAGCGCGGCCGCCATTACTTCAGGTTCGGGCTCGTCATCAACCGGGCGTGGTTTCGGAAGCAGCAGCCGCGATTTGAGATAGGTCAGCCAGGCGGCCATCACGAGATATTCGGCCGCAATGTCGAGCCGGTGCGTGCGCGCCTTGTTGATGAAGACCAGATACTGGTCGGCCAGCTCGACCATGGAGATGACGGCGAGATCGACCTTGTTCTTGCGCGCCAGCGCCAGCAGCAGGTGCAGCGGGCCTTCCCAGCCCCCGATATCGAGAATCAGCGCTTCGGTCGCGCCAGCCTCCTTGGCGGCGGAGAAGTCTTCATCCCCCTCGAAACCGTCAAACAGGTCGGTCATGACGTCAGCGGCACGCCCCCTTGATCAAACAGGGATTTGAGGCGTTTCACGCCCGCCTCGGCGTCAAAGACGTTCGGTCTGTGGCGCGCGTCGAGCGCGCGTCCTGCGCGCTCGGCGGCGTGACCGCCAAGCGCCGGGGCGGCGTGGGCCACCTCAATCATTTCCGCCATCGTGCCATTACAGTGCATCAACAGCTCACAGCCCGCCGCGAGCGCCCGCTCGCCGCGTTGCTGCAAAGAGCCTTCGAGCGCCTGCATGGACAGATCATCAGTCATCAACAGACCATCAAAGCCGATGGCGCCGCGAATGACGCCGTCCACCACGTCGCGCGACTGGGTGGCGGTATGTTCGCTGTCGATGGCGGCGTAGACCACATGGGCCGTCATCGCCATCAGCGCGCCTTCAATGCCCTTGAAGGCCGCAAAGTCACGCGTGGAGAGCGTTTCTGCGTCGGTCGTGACCACCGGCAATTCCAGATGGCTGTCCGCTGCGGCGCGGCCATGACCGGGCAAATGCTTGATCACCCCCAGCACGCCCTGATCGCGCAAGCCGTCCAGCGCCGCCGTGCTCATCTTCGCGATGGGGTCAGGCTCGGTATGTAAGGCGCGATCGCCGATCACGTCATGGGCGCCCGGCACCGACAGGTCCGCGCACGGCGCAAAATCCACATCGATCCCCAGCGCGATCAGCTCGGCGCCCAGAAGTTGATGGTTCAGTTTCACCGCCTCAAGCGCCAGCTCGGGCTCACGATCATAAAGCTCGCCGAAGATGCGCGCGGGCGGCGCAGCGCGCCAATGCGGCGGACGCAGGCGCTGCACCCGGCCGCCTTCCTGGTCGATAAAAACCGGCGCCTCTCGTCCCACCGCCTCGCGCAGCGCGCCGGTCAGCCGACGCACTTGCTTGGGCGTATCCACATTGCGCGCGAACAGGATGAAGCCCCACGGATCGCTATCGCGGAAAAAGGCTTTCTCGTCCGGCGTCAGGGTCTCCCCCTCCAGCCCGTACAGCGCCGCGCTTATGCTCATCGGCGCGCCACCAGGCAGGCCTGACCGCGGGCGTCCAGCGAGGCGCAGAATTGCGCCGCGTCTTCACGGCTGGTGAAGGCGGCGACCCGCAAGCGGTGGAACACGCCGCGATCGCCCAGATCCGCGCGCTGAATGTCAGGCGCATGCCCGATAGCGAGATCAGAGAAGCGGCTGGTGAACGCCACCCAGCCCGCTTCCGCGTCTTCGCGGGACCGGAACGCGCCGATCTGGGCCACATAGGCGCCTTCGGTCTGCGCAGTGGTTTGGGTCCGTGGCTCGGTCCGCGCCGGGGCGGGTTGAGCCGGCGCCGGGTCCGGGCGCGCAGGTTCGGCGCGGACGGGCTCAGGCTCTGGTTCAGGCGCACGCTCGGCGGGCTGGTCCAGCGCATCCGCGCTGGCGGTCTCCACCTGAAGGGCGGGCATTTCGGTCTCTGACGCCGCAGGCTGCTGAGTCACGGGCTCTTCTGAAACCGTGCGCGCGGGCGGCGTTTCAGTTTCAGCCTGATCGCTTTCGCCTTCGCGCAACTCATAGGCCGAGAGGTCCTGATCGGGCGCTTCATAGCCGCCGGGATCTTCAGGGGCCACGCGATAGGGTTCGGCGTCAGCGGTGATCACCGGGTTTTCGCCGCGCTCGCGCACGCCCAGCTGGAAGGTGTTGTACACCACCGCCACGAACAGGATGAACACCACCGCCGAGGCGCCCAGGAACAACCAACCGCGGCGGTCCTGCTCGTCTTCACGCGCATCATAGGTGTCATAGTCATCAGGCGGCGGGGCATAGGCCCCGTAACGGGTGTCGTCGTCGGTCATCTCACGTTCCACACCGGTCAGCGCCACCGTGATTCGGCGGCGAACAGCAGCGTAAACCATAGCAACAGCTTGGACGCAGAGTCGCCCTGTCCGTAGAGATTTTCCACAGTCCGGCGGGTCTTAGCCCCAACCCTCCACGTGGAAGAGCTTGCGGTGCTCCTCAATCGCGTAGCGATCCGTCATCCCGGCGATGTAATCGCACACCACACGCGCCGTCGCTTCCGCGCCTGCGCCGCTGGCGTCCCTCTGAAGCTCGGTCGGCAACAACATGGGGTCAGACAGAAAGGCGGAAAACAGGTCTCGAACAACCATTTTCCCCTTCTCTTTCATCCGCTTGACCTTGTAATGCAGATACATGTTCGCATACAGGAACCGCCGTACGGCGGCGAGGCTTTCCGTCATGCCGTCCGAGAACGCCACCACGGGCTGATCCAGGCTGCGCACGGCGTCGGGGCTGTCCGCGCCGCTCTCTTCAAGGCGGCGCCGGCTCTCTTCCAGAACATCCGCCACCATCAGACCGATCATCTCGCGCACGGCTTCATGGATCAGGATGTTCTCTGAAATATCAGGATAGCGTTCGCGGCAACGCCGGAAGACCTGCCCCACCAGCGGCAGATCCATCAGCTGCTCGATCTTGAGAATCCCTGAGCGCAGGCCGTCATCAATGTCGTGATTATTATAGGCGATGTCGTCTGACAGCGCCGCGATCTGGCCCTCCACCCCGGCATGGGTGTGTAGCTCCAGCGCCTGCCAGCCCGGATAGGCGCGGAAGCCCCAGGGCAGCACTTTGGGATCATCGCCCGCACGCATCAGCGGGCCGTTATGTTTCACGACGCCTTCCAGCGTCTCCCAGGCGAGGTTCAGGCCTTCAAACTCGGGGTAGCGGGTTTCAAGCTTGGTCACCACGCGCAAGGTCTGGGCGTTATGATCAAAGCCGCCGAAATCGACCATGGATTCAGACAGGGCGTCCTCGCCTGAATGTCCAAAGGGCGGATGCCCCAGATCGTGCGCCAGAGCGCTGGCTTCGGCCAGATCCTCATCCACGTTCAAGGCCCGCGCCAGCGTCCGGGCGATCTGGGACACTTCCAGCGAATGGGTCAGGCGGGTGCGGTAGGCGTCGCCTTCATGGGCGACGAAAACTTGCGTCTTTTCCTTGAGCCGGCGAAAGGCGCTGGAATGGATGATCCGGTCGCGGTCGCGCTGGAAAGCGCTTCGCATGGCGCTTTCAGGCTGGGGATGATGGCGGCCGCGGCTTTTCGCCGGATCGCAGGCATAAGAAGCGCGCATCTGGGCCATCTCCTGCTCCATTGTCGGTTGAGGTCTTTTTTCAGGCGTCAGGAACGTCCATATACTGATGCGAGGCCTTAACGCCAGACGTTGAAAGTCAGACCGATCATGACCACAGCCGCCAACATCGCCGATATCTCGTTGTCGGACTCCGCCGCCGCCCAGATCAACCAGATCATCAAGGCGCAAACGGAGGCCCGCTATCTGCGCCTGTCCGTGGAGGGCGGGGGCTGTTCAGGCTTTTCCTACAAGTATGATCTGACCGACACCGCGAATGACGACGATCTGCGCATCGAGCGCAACGGAGCCACTGTGCTGATTGATCCGATGAGCGTGGAGTTTCTGGACGGCTCGGTGATTGACTATGTGGATGAGCTGATCGGCGCGAGCTTCCAGATCAAGAACCCCAACGCCACCGCCGCCTGCGGCTGCGGAACCAGCTTTTCCATCTGATCACGATTATCAATCTGACTGGACAGGCCGACAGGTTTCACGCTCCCTTGTAAAAAATACTCAGAGGAGACTTCATGAGCCAGTCCGTTTCCGACGCCCTCAAAAATCGCATTTCCACCCGCGCCTTTCTCGACACGCCGGTGTCAGAGGATGAATTGCGCGCCGTTCTGGAGGATGCGCGTCGGGCCGCGTCCGGCGGCAATCTGCAGCCGTGGAAAGTCATTGTGGTGGCCGGCGAAGCGCGCCATCGCGTGATCGACGCCGTGTCCAAGAAACTGGCTGAAAACCCGTTTGATGACGAAGCCGCCTTCCCGGTCTATCCTGAAAAACTGTGGGAGCCCTATCGCAGCCGCCGCTATGAGCTGGGCGAGGACATGTACGCGCTCATGGGCGTGCCGCGCGAGGACAAGGCCGCGCGACTGAACTGGCTGATGCAGAATTATCAGTTCTTCGGCGCGCCGGTGGGTTTGTTCTTTGTGATCGACGAACGGATGAACCCCAATCAATGGGCGCATCTGGGCATGTTCATGATGAGCCTCGCCCTCGCCGCCCAGGAACGCGGCCTCGCCACCTGTTTTCAGGAAGCCTGGACGCCCCATTGCAAAACCGTGGGCCAGGCGCTGGGCGTTGAAAGCCCGGATCAGGTCTATTGCGGCATGGCGCTGGGCCATGCCGACCCTGACGCGCCGGTCAACAGGCTGCGCGCCAAACGCGCCTCTGTGGACGAAATCGCCCGGTTTGAAGGATTTTGACCGGCCGCTTGCTTTCTGCGCGCATCCGCACGGATTCTGAACGTCATAGCCCGGGGGGCGGGTCATAGAGATCACGCTGGTCAATTTCTTTTCGGTCATGTCCATCCTGACCGGATTCATGTGCGTGTTGCTGGCCTGTTTCCTGGTGCTGGCGCCCAATCCCCGCACCTTGCCGAACCGCTTTCTGGCCGCGTTCCTGTTGCTCACCGCCATTGAGCTCAGCGGATGGCTGTGGGTGGACGCCGGCAATCAGGCGCATTGGACGAACGCCCTGAGACTGGCGTTGGGCAAGCTGCAAATGCCCGTGTTTCTCGGCTTCTTTCTGGCGTCCTGCTATGCCGACTTCCGGCTGAAATGGCGCGACGCCCTGCACCTCATTCCCATGACGATGGCGCTCTGGCTGGCCCTGCCGGGCGATCAACTGCATCTGAGCCCAGGAGACTATTCGAGCGTCAATCTCAGCCCCGCCGAGCAGGCGGCCTTCACCGTCGGCTCTCACCTGCTCTATTACGGCTATATGGCCATGGTGATCTGGGTTCTGGTGCGCTTCTGGACCCTGTATCGCAATCAGCATGCTGCGGGGCGGTCACAGACTTTGCTCTGGCTGACCCAATTGGCCGGCGCCTCGCTCTTCGCCCATACGCTAATCCTGCTGAGGGATGTGCTGAATCTCTCACCAGCCCATGCCGTGGTGCTGCCGCTCCAGCTTCTGGGCGCCGTGCTCGCACTGGGCATCACCACATGGATCGCCCTGAAATCCTTGCTGCACCCCGAACTCTTCCGCGATGTAGACCGACGCCTGATCAGCCTCAGCTCACGCCCAGCCTCGCCTCACGCCCCGGACCTTCAGCGCGTGCTGGCCTATATGGACTCCCAGACCCCCTATCTGGATCCCAACCTTAATCTGGCGCGTCTGTCTGACCAGTTGGCGATGACCCCGCGAGAAGTGTCCGAGCTGTTGAACCAGTCTCACGGGGTTCACTTCTTTGACTTCATCAATCGCTACCGGGTGCGTCACGCCCAATCACTGCTGGAAGCGCAGGACGGACAGAGCGTCCTGCAGATTTTGCACGCGTCCGGTTTCAATTCGAAATCATCGTTCAACACCGCGTTCAAAAAACACACAGGTCTGACGCCCAGCGCCTTCAGAAAGAATTTGCAAACTGTACAAACTGCTTAGCAGGTTTTCGAACGGGTCCGGCTTTCCCGAACAGGTTCGATTTCATGATCTCGGTCGCAAGCAGCGGGCAGGCCGGGCCATCTGACCCTCGCGACAATACGAGGGTTCATCCATGGTCATTCAAAACGCTCATCTCTGCCTGCTCGGCGCTGCGCTGACACTGCTCACAAGCGCCTGCAACGCATCATCTGAAACCGCCAAAGTCGAAACCATGCCGCCTGAAATCGTCCAGGCGGAAGCCCTGATCGCGCCCTGGCGGACGGATGACGCTCCGGGCCTGTCGATCGCCATATCGGTCAATGACGAGATTGTCTTTGCGCGAGGCGCTGGCCTCGCCAATCTCGAACATGGCATCGCCATCACACCAGACACCGCCTTCCAGGTGGCTTCGATCTCAAAACAGTTCACGGCCTTCAGCACGCTGATGCTCGTCTCGGATGGGCAGATTGATCTGGACGCCGACATCCGCACCTATCTGCCCGAGCTCTCCCCTCACCCGCAGACCGTCACCGTGCGGCATCTGCTTGATCATATGGGGGGCCTTCGCGAGCTGACCTCGCTGAGCGTTATGGCGGGCTGGATGGCGGATGATATCCGCCAGCGCGACCGGGAGCTGGAGCTGATCAGCCGTCAAACGGGCGTGAATTTCCCCGCGGGCGCCGAAGTCGAGTACAGCAATACCGGCTACACCCTGCTCAGCCATATCGTGGCGCGTGTGTCTGGCCAGTCTTTCCACGACTTCACCCGCGAGCGGATTTTTGAACCGCTGGGCATGACCAACACCCGCTTTCCGGAAAGCCGCAACGCGCTCATCGCCTCGCGCGCAGCGTCCTACTACCCGACCCGCGACGGTTTCGCGAACGTCGTCGCCGCCAATGAAACTGCCGGGTCAACGGGCCTGTTCACTACGGCGTCCGACCTTCTGAAATGGGCGGAGAATTTCGAGACCCGCACAGTGGGGGACGACCGTGTTTTCGCGCTGATGGCGGAACGGTCGACAGCGGCGAATGGCGACACCTCCGTCTTCGGCAGAGGTCAGGAATTGCGCGTGTATAACGGCCTTGAGACCTGGTCGCATGGCGGAACGGATGCGGGCTACCGCGCCTTCCTGCTGCGTATTCCGAGCGAAGATTTCGAGCTCAGCGTGATGAGCAATCGGACCGATTTCGACAGCGCCGGGCTGGCGTTCGCGCTCGCTGACACCTTTCTCGGCGACAGCGCCAATTATATTGCTGAACCAGATCCGGACTGGTCCCCCGCCACGCCGGCGCAACTGGCGGCCTATGCCGGGGATTATGAAATCCAGCCTGGCATGGTCTTTACGATCACCGCCCGCGATGACGGATTGCTGTTGGGCCCGCTCGGAGCACCCGCTGACGAGCTGCAGCCTTTGCCGCAAATCGCCGAGCGCGCCTTCATGCTCAATCCGGGCTCGGACATCTCACTGGTGTTCGCCGAACCGGTGAACGGCGCCTCGCCCTTTTTTGACTACACGATCGGACTGCATGGCTCTTTGAAAGCGCCGCGTGTTGAACGGGCCCCGTTTGACGCCGCGAGCGTCACTCTGGTCGAGTTTGCAGGCGTTTATGAAAGCGAGGAGCTCGCCACCGCCTATACGGTCACAGCGTCAGATGACGGCCTGATGATCACTCATGCCCGGACCGGGAGTTTTGAGGCTGTGGCGTACCAGGACGACACCTTCTCCTCCTTCAGCGGCGCCATGCGGAAACTGGCATTCATCCGCAATGAGCAGGGGGAAATCACAGGGTTTTATGGCTCCGCACCCCTCGTTGATCGCGTCGCTTTTACCCGTCGCGATCGCTAGACAAGCATCTGCACTCAGGCTCGCCCTCCGCGTAAGGGCGGGCCTGAAACACTCAAGTCCTCTGATACGGCGCTTATTGCGCAAGCATGGCCAGAAGACCGAGAGCCACCATCCCCAGCACCCAAGCCAGAACGGGGAAACCAATCAACTTCATACCCAGCACTGGGCGCTTCAGGCCGAGTATTGCAGCCCAGCCCAGGACGAGTCCGCCAAATGACAACACCGGCCCTGCCCAGACCAAATAGACGAAAAGGGGATAAGCTGACGGGGTATCTGATGGCTCCAAGTAAGGTTGGGTGACCAGCTCGGATACGCCAAAACTCACCAGTCCAATGAGGCCAGCGATAAGGGTGAGCCCCACCAATCCCAGTCTCATCCCGGAGTTCATGCCCTGCGGAGCCCCCTGTTTATCAGCCGTTTGCATATCGCCCTACTCCAGGTGCAGCCTCCGCGCATGACTCACGCGTCGCCCATCGATCTTTGCCTAGGGCTGTCATAACAGACAATTGTAAAGCTTAAGGAAAATCTCATCCCTGAGCTGCCGGTTTCACAAACCGTCTACGGCTGGCACAGGAAATCGCCGCCGCATGCGGTCGCCACAACAGCGGAATACGCGAGCAGCAGGCAAAGCCAGGTCACGGGAATGAAGAACACCAGCCGGATCCCGAGGCCGGGTCGTCGTCCGATCCAGAACACCAGCCAGCCCATGATGAGCGCCCCGCAGGCCAGCGCCGGGCCGGCGCTCATGGCGTAATAGATCCCTTCGGCGAGCGGTTCGCCCGCCCGATCGCCAAAGGTGACGCTGCGCGGTATCCACAGCCCGTATCCGAAAAACCCGACCCAGGCTGCAACCACACTGGCCACAAGCAAACCGAACACTGCTAGAAACGTCACCCTGCGTGGCGGCGCGTCTGTCTCAAAGGCGTCATCCGCCATATCACGCATGTTCGTTCGTCCTCAGCCGGGATTTGCCTCATGACCTTGTCCGTCGCCACATGGAACGTCAACTCGATCAAGGCGCGCCTGCCCAATGTGCTGGACTGGCTCAAGGAGGCGCAGCCTGACGTGGCGTGTCTTCAGGAGATCAAGACGGTGGACGAAGGCTTCCCCCGGCTCGAGATCGAAGAGCTCGGCTATAACGTCGAGACCGTAGGCCAGAAGACCTATAACGGTGTGGCCCTGCTTTCAAAGCGCCCGATTGAAGAGGTCAGCCAGCGCGCTCTGCCCGGCGATGAGGAAGACGAGCAGGCGCGGTATATCGAAGCCGTCATCAGCGCAGACCATGGCCCGGTGCGGGTCGCGTCGATCTATCTGCCCAACGGTAATCCCGCGCCCGGCCCCAAATACGAGTACAAGCTCAACTGGATGAAGCGCCTGAAGGCGCACGCCAAATCACTGCTGGCTCTGGAAGAGCCGATCATTCTGGCGGGCGATTACAATCTCATTCCGCGCGACAGCGATGTGCATGACTCCGCCGCCTGGGAGGGCGACGCACTGATCCGGCCTGAAAGCCGGGACGCCTTTGCGGAGATCTTGTGGCTTGGGTATTCAGAGGCCTTTATGCAGGCCGATGGTCGCGCGCACCAGTATACGTTCTGGGATTATCAGGCCGGCGCCTGGCAGAGAAATAACGGCATCCGCATCGACCACCTCCTGCTGAGCCCCCAGGCGGCGGACACGCTCAAATCCGTCGAGATCGCCAAGGATGTTCGCGGCAAAGAAAAAGCCTCTGACCACGTGCCCTTCATCGGAGTGTTTGATCTGTGAGCAGGCCGTCTCAAACCCTCGCCGCAGTGACCTATCTGGTCGCCGATTATGATGAAGCCATCGCCTGGTTCAAAACCGCGCTCGGCTTTGAAGTTCTGACCGATGACGATCTTGGAGACGGCAAGCGCTGGGTCGAGATCGGCGCAGGGGATGGCGGAGTGAAGCTGTTGCTCGCCAAGGCCAAAGGCGTCGAGCAAGTCGCCGCCATCGGCGCCTTCGCCGGCGACCGGGTGGGCTTTTTCCTGCACACGAATGACTTTGACGCCAAGCGCCAAGCCATGGAAATCAATGGCGTGCCGTTTGAAGAAGACACGCGACACGAGCCCTATGGCAAGGTGGCGGTGTTTCGTGATCTGTACGGCAATCGCTGGGATCTGCTGGAGCCGAAGGCCTAGCTGACGCCCCCGCCCTCACGCGCAGGCTCCAGCACGGTGTTGATGATGTCGTCGATCATCGAGAACTCGCCGTGCAGGGTCTCCACGCGGTCATGATCGGTGAGCGGCTTGAACATGGAGCCTGCTTCAAACTTGTTGCCGGTTTCCGCGACGATCAGCAATTCGCCGCGGCCATCCCCATCGCCCAGCGCGTCATCGAAGACGCACCGCACATTCTTGCCCTTGAGCTCGGTCTCGAGCTTCAGCAAGCGCTCCATGAAAGACGGCGTCAGAAGGTAGCGCGCCATCACCTGATCAGTGCCGTAGACTTCAAACGCTTTCTCGAACGTCGGATCCACCAGGCCGACCCGCTCCAGCTTGCGGCCGCTGAACAGCTTCTTCCCCCAGCCCTCTAGACCGTTGAAAATACCCTTGTCGCGGGTCACCAGGGTAACGCCTTCGACCGTGCGCGGGAAGTTGATGCGGATCAGAACCCCGCGAAACACGGTGACGTAATAGGTGCGGTTCTTCGTGCGGCGGCGCTCTTCCAAATGCGCCTCATAGATATCGAAATCCGCGCCATAGGATTCGCCTGAGAACATGTCCTCGAAGCTCTTGCGGTCCGAGCCGGGCAGCAGGCCATGCTCGCGAAAAGCGTCAAAGCGCACCGGGTTATGCACTTCGGCGCTGTAACGCATGCCGAAGGCGGAGGCGAACCGGTCGTTGAGGCCGGACTTCACGGTCTTGCGCAGCGTGTTGAGCGCGCTATTGCCCCATATCATGGCCCCCAGAACGATCAGTCCGGATCCGACCAGCATGACCGGCGCGGGAAAGCCTGCGAGCCCCGATATGATCAAGAACACGGCCACGCCGCCAAAGGCGATTCCGACACCTTTATAGCATTGAGAGACAGCGGCTTTGCGCTCCGCTTCAAGGCTCTCAAGCCAGGGGGTCAGCTCTTCAATGGCTTGGGTCAGGTCGCGCATGGCCGGTCTCGGAGATGGTTATGAAACAGGAGGCTGAAACAAAACGGGCGCCGTCCAGCGGCGCCCGTCTAATCGTCATAGGTCCAGGCCCGATTAACGGCCCCGGCGTGCAATACGCTCGATTTCAGCCTGCACTTTTTCCTCAACGATGGAGGGCAGGTTTTCATCCAGCCACTGCTTGAGCATCGGGCGCATCATTTCACGCACGATGGATTCAAGCGTCTGTCCCTGCTGGGAGGAGACCCGCAGGTTTTCAGACAAAGCGGCGAACATACCGGCCGCGGCAGAAGCCGGCGCAGCATCAACCAGAGACTCTTCGTCGACGGGCTCCGGCTCGGCTTCGAACTCAGGCTCGGGTTCCGGCTCAGGCTCGCGATCCATGATCATCAGATCATCAGCGAGATCGACCGGCTCGTCTTCTTCGACACGCTCGGTCAGCTCAAGCGCGTCGTCCATGTCCATTTCCGGCTCGGGTTCCGGCTCAGGCTCGGGTTCCGGTTCCGCCTCGAATTCAGGCTCCGGCTCGGGCTCAGGCTCGGGTTCCGGCTCAGGCTCAGGCTCAGGCTCCGCCTCGAGCTCGGGCTCCGGTTCAGGGGCGGGTTCGGCTTCGGCCTCGGCTTCTTCAGCCTTCGGCTCTTCCTCGTCCTCGTTAATGATACGGCGAATGGAGGCGAGAATTTCCTCCATCGTCGGTTCTTGTTCAGCACTATCCTGAGCCATAGAGACGTCCTTCGTCCGTCGAGGGGTAAACGGCGGCGCACAGGTTAGGCGCGGCAAGCCTTGGCTGTCCAGCACCCTTCCTTGATTTCCTAGGTCTAATTCCAGGGCGTTAAGTCGAAGTTAGCCCGTCGCGACTCTTCAAATCGCGTCTCCACGTCCATAGCGTCGACCGGCAGAGCCAGGCTGGCGGCGTCCAGCTGTCCCATGGCTTGCAACAGCGCATAGCTGGCCACCGTCAGGTCACGTTCCGCGCGCACCAGCTCGAGCCGGGAGTTCAGCAATTCCTGCTCGGCGTTAAGCACGTCCAGCGTGGTCCGGAGCCCCACCAGGGCTTCCTGCTCGACGCCTTCAAAGGCGATTTCATTCGCCCGGACAGCCTGACGGCTTGATTCGATCACGGCGAGCGCAGCGAGGTAATTGTTCCACGCATTCGTTGCGCCCTCGATCACCTGACGGCGCACCGTCAGCCCCGACAGGCGCGCCTGATCGGCGGAGGCGCGCGCCTGGCGCACGTTCGAGCGGTTCAGGCCGCCGGTGAAAATCGGCATCGTCACTGAAGCCGTGACCGAGGCGGACCCGCGACCCTGGCCGGAGAAATCGCTCTCACGGCCTTCAGAGATGCTCGCCCGCACGCCCACTTCAGGCAATTGGGCGCCGCGCGCCACTCGCACGCCATGTTCAGCGGCCAGTTCTGAAAACTGGGCGGCCAGAAGGTCTGGATTGCGGCTGATGGCGACTTCCGCAGCATCGGCGAATTCATCCGGCGCCTGCTCTGCAGGACCTGCGCTGACGGGCTGGATGGGATCGACGCCCGTCACGCGGGCGTATCCGGCGCGCGAAGCGGCCAGCGCGGCCTGCGCGGCGGACAGTTGAGCCCGAGCGCCAGACAGGCGCGCTTCAGCCTGGGCGACGTCCGTGCGGGTGATTTCACCCACTTCAAACCGGTCGCGCGCTGCGCGCAGCTGCTCGGCGAGCACTTCAACGTTATTGCTGCGGATGGCGATGATTTGCTGGTCGCGCACCACATTCATGTGCGCGCTGACTGCGTCCAGCAGAACCGATTGCTCGGTTGAGCGCAGCTGCTGGCGGGCGGCTTCGATTCGCGCCAGGGCGGCGTCGATGGAGCCCCGGGTGCGCCCGCCGCGATAAATGGACTGGTTCAGCGTCAGGCCATAGCTGGACGAATCGCTCTCTTGCGCACCGCCCCAGGTGTCCAGCGTCTCACCCACCGATCCATTGGCGGACAGGCTGGGCAGAACATTGGCGCGGGCCTGGAAATAACCTTCTTCGGACTGCCGTAAGCTGGCGCGCTGAGCGCCCAGCGTGGGATTGGATTCATAGGCGGCGACCAGCGTCTCTTGCAGAGACTGCGCCTGCGCCATCCCCATGGGCGCAAGGCTAAACGAGAAAACCGACAGTGCGGCGGCGCACAGCAAACGTTTCATGGGGCGTCCCTCTTGACCATCCCTTGCGCAAGTCGCGCAAAACCTACCCGCCTTTGTATAGGACGGGTAAGACACGGTGTACGGTGCAAAATGTCACCCTTGGCAGACAATCCGATGACAGCCTGCCTAGAAAGCGAATTTCGCCTCCGGTTCAAAGCCGGGCAGATAGGGCGCGGTCGTGTCAAAGACATCGCGATCACCCACAGTATTCTGCGCCTTGGTGTAGATACGCGCCCGGCCCACGCTTCCGTCGCGGACAATGACAGCCAGACGGCCGCCGACGCTGAGCTGATCAATCCAGGCCTGGGCCGGCTCGGCCACGGCGCCGTTGACGATGATCACGTTGAACGGACCTTGCCCCGGCACGCCCTTTGACAGCTCGCCTTCCACCACAGCGGCGTTATCGGTCTCGATGGCGTTGAGCGCGTCTGTCGCTTTTTCGGCGAGGCCGAGATCTTTTTGCTCCAGCCCGACCACAGTCTCGGCGAGTCGCGCCAGCACGGCGGTGGAATATCCCCGACCACACGCCACATCGAGCACCACGTCGTTGGGCAGGATGTCAGCGGCCTGAATGAGCTTGGCCAGATCGCGCGGCGTCAGCATGTAGCGGCCCTCGGCCACACGCGCTTCGGTGTCTGCGTAAGCCTTGGCGGCCTGGGATTTGGGCAAGAACCGCTCACGCGGAATGTCAGCCATCGCATCCTGGATACGATGATCCGTCACGTCGTTCGGACGGATCTGGCTATTGACCATGGCGAGGCGGGCGGTCTCGAATTCGGACATGGCGCGACGGCGTCCCTTTAATGAGTGTTCGCGGCGCTTATATCGCGCTCGCTTTCTGACCCGCAAGGCCAAGGCGCGTCCCTGCGACCCCAAGCCACTGCATATTTCCACATATAGAGCTGTTAAAGCTCGCTCAAAGCGCGTTGCGGGCGGCGTCTGGCTTTTGTATAGAGGGCGACCCACCACAGGACGGCGCTATGGCGGAGTGGTGACGCAGCGGATTGCAAATCCGTGTACCCCGGTTCGATTCCGGGTGGCGCCTCCACCCTTTTCCTGAGACGCATTGCGGACGGTCCTCACAGACCGTCCGATCTGATTCGGACGCGAGCGTGCGGACGATCCTTACGGACCATCCGCAACCGGGCGGATTACTCCGCGGCGTGCGCGTGCGGGTGATCCAGCACCCCCGCCTTGACCAGCTCGGGCTTGAGGCGGCCGGTGAAGGCCAGCGCCGTCATCCGGTAATCGCTGATGAAAGACCAGAACGGATGAATGAAGGTCGCCGGCTTGTTGCGCTCGATGAAGGCGTGGCTGACCCAGGCGAAACCATATCCGGTCAACGGCCACAGCAGCACCGCCCACCAGGTTTGCGTCAGTAGCGCAGCCAGTAGAATCGTGGTGCCGATAAGCGTGCCCGCATAATGCATGTATCGCGTTCCCGCCTCGGCGTGTTCACGAAGGTAAAAGGGCCAGAATTGTTGATAAGTGGCGCTGCGTTCAGCCATGCAAACCTCCCCGTCTGCTTTGTTTAACAGGTAAAGTAGCACAGTCCGGCCCGGTCCGCGACCATCGGTGAAGTCCCGACGGAATGTGGAGAATTTTCATTAACGTTAGGCGCTTGTTAACTCCCGACTCAGTATTTGTTTACTCGTCTTCCTTCGAAGACACCCCACCATCCACCCAATGCCTTTTCGGGAGCTCTCGGGCTCCCGATTTTTTTATGTCTGGATGTCTGGACTGAAACGAAACTGCATCGGGCTGCACACAGCCGCTTGATCGCGTCCAACGCTCTGGATATACACACCACCTCATCGCTGATGAGTGTTCCTCGGTAGCTCAGTTGGTAGAGCAAGCGACTGTTAATCGCTGGGTCGGCGGTTCGAGCCCGTCCCGAGGAGCCATCAGCGGCGATGACGCCCAATAGAGTGTGAGCACCAGCCCCGTCTTGCCCCACAAGGCGGGGCTGCTCGCATCTGGGCTGCCTCATAAGCTGCCGAGTTCACGCCCCCAAGACCAAAGAAAAGGGGCGCTCTGAGCGCCCCTCTCCTCGTTCCAAGCTTGGCGAATACGCTAAAGTCAGCCGACCAGCGTCACCGAATCCGTCGGCGCTTCCCAGGTCAGGTGGTGATCCTGAATCAGGGCCATGTTGTCGGCGGCGATGATTCTCGGCTTTGATTCGTACCCCAGCAGCTCAGACGGTGTGGAATCCGTGTTCCGGGCCAGCAGCAGGATTTCAGCCGATGTGAAATTGGACATGCCGCGGGCCAGCTCCTCGCCGTCCTCGTCATAGATATGCAGCACGTCGCCTTTGTTGAAATCGCCCTGAACGGAAACGATGTCACAGCGACCGATATCCGCCCGGTCCTTGCGCAGCTTCTCAGCCATGACCTCGTCAACCACCAGGCCGCCCGCTTGCTGCAGTCGGTCCGTCAGCCAGATCGCCCATGAGCTGTCGGGATCGCCCAGCGCGACGCATTTGGTATGGCGGCGCTCGTCTTTCAAAAGCGCCGAGACCGGACGATCCACCTCGCCTTGACCGATCAGGGTCTCCACGCCGGCGTTCTGGGCCATGTTTGCGGCCCGCATCTTGGTGAGCATGCCGCCCGTACCCAGAGCGCTGACCGAGCTGGTCACTTCCAGATATTCAGACACATCCTCGACCACCGGCACGTGCTGGGCGCCCTCATCCTCGGGATTGCGGTCATAAAGACCGTCAACGCTCGTCAGGATCACCAGCTTGTCGGCCTGAACCATCTGCGCGACCTTGGCGGCGAGGCGGTCATTATCCCCCACCTTCAGCTCGGCCGTGGTCACGGAGTCGTTTTCATTGACGATCGGCATCACGCCGCGCTCGATCAGGCGCGTGATGGTGTTCTTGGTGTTCAGGAAACGGCGGCGATCTTCCAGATCATCCAGCGTCACAAGCACCTGCGCGATATCAAACCCGTATTCGAGCGCGATCTGCTTATAGGCGTTCATCAGGAGCGGCTGACCGCAAGCGGCGGCGGCCTGTTTATCCAGAAGCCCGGCTTCTTCCGGCGCGACGCCGATGGTGGACAATCCAATCGCCACGGCCCCAGACGAGGTCAGAACCACGTCAATGCCCTCGTCGCGCAGACGGGCGACATCTTCCATCACCCCGTGCATAAAGGCGTAGCGCAGAGTGAGATGCTCCTCATTGGCGAGGAGGGATGAGCCAATTTTCACAACGACGCGTTGGCGATCAGACAAAACAATACTCTCCAGTGACGCGGCGCAGCATGCCGCAAATATGCGCGGAAGATACTTTTTGTTCGAAACAATTCAAGGGGAGCCCCCCAATGTTTCTTCAGCGTTCAAAATCCTATGTCAGCGTAGTTTACGAACGGTTGCAGCATCTGAACTCTGCATCGAGTTGAAAAATCTTACTTCGTCATCTAAATGATGCAGCGACGCGTCAGACTGGATTGACGCTCTTAGGACCAAAAGCGGTGACGGAGGTTTCGTGCGCTGGAATTTGATTATGGTTGGATGCGGAAATATGGGCGGCGCCCTGCTTTCGCGATGGATCAAACTTGGCGGCGTCGGTGTGACCGTGGTCGATCCGGGCGAACCCAAACTGCCTGTGGGCGTGAAATGGGTGAAGTCCGTTGACGATCTGGACGCCTCCGAACGCTTTGACGCCTTGATCCTGGCCGTCAAACCCCAGCTGATTGATGTCGCCATTCCGCCGGCCGCCAAATTCGTCAAGGATGGCGGTTGCGTGGTTTCGATCGCCGCGGGCGCGTCCGCCGCCAAGGTGTCCGCCGCCGCAGGCGGCGTCAGCGCCCTGCGTCTCATGCCCAACATGCCCGCCCGTGTGGGTCGCGGCGTCAGCGGTCTGTATGCCGACGACACCGCCACCAAGGATCATCGCGAGCTCGGAACCATTCTGGGCGAAGCTGTAGGCGAAGCGATCTGGCTCGAGGACGAGGACCAGATTGATCGCATCACCGCCGCCGCAGGCAGCGGCCCCGGCTATGTTTTCGAATTCGCCCGCACCTATCAAAAGGCCGTCGAGGCCCAAGGCTTCGGCCCCAAGGATGCGCGACGCCTGGTGATTGAAACCATGGCGGGCTGCATGGCTCTGGCGCTTGAAGATGAAGCCGGGTTCGAAGACCTGCGCAATTCCATCATGAGCAAGGGCGGCACCACCGCCGCCGGGGTCAACGCTCTCAATCATGATGGCGTGCTTGATGACCGCCTGAACGCCGCCCTCACCGCCGCCTACACGCGCGCAGTCGAGCTACGCGACTAATACTTTCACTCACCCGCCCCCGATAACGGACGCTATAAAGGAGCCAGCCACCGTATGACCGCTGTTCTCAGCCGGATGAACGATATGCCAGACACTCAAGATGTCACCGCCTATGTAAACGAATTGGGGCGTCGCGCCGCGACCGCCGCCCGTTCGCTTGCGTCCGCCTCAACCGAACGCAAGAACAAGGCGCTGACCGCCGCCGCCCAAGCCCTGCGCGACAACCGCGCCCGGCTGCTGGAGGCGAACGCCAAGGATGTCGACAGCGTCAAGGCCGCGGGCAAGCCCGCCGCGTTCATCGACCGGTTGATCCTGGACGAAGACCGGGTGAACGCGATCGCGGATGCGCTGGACCAGATCGCCGCGCTGCCGGACCCGGTGGGCCGGGTGCTGCACACCACCGAGCGTCCGAACGGTTTGACCATCGAACGTGTCGCCACGCCGCTCGGCGTCATCGGCATGATCTATGAAAGCCGCCCGAATGTGGGCGCGGACGCCGGTGCGCTATGTCTGAAATCAGGCAACGCCGTGATCCTGCGCGGCGGGTCAGAAAGCCTGAACTCCACCCGCGTGATCGTGGAATGCCTGGCCGAGGGCCTGAAAGCGGCGGATCTGCCGCTCGAATGCATCCAGATGATCGACACCACCGACCGCAATGCGGTGCAAGCGCTTCTGACCTGCGCCGAGTACGTGGATCTGGTGATCCCGCGCGGCGGCAAAGGCCTGGTGTCGCTGGTGCGCGACCAGGCGCGCGTGCCGACGCTTTTGCATCTGGACGGCAATTGCCACACCTATGTGAACGCGGCTGCGGACCTGACAAAGGCGGCGGCGATCGTGAAAAACGCCAAGCTGCGCCGGACCGGCGTTTGCGGCGCTACGGAAAGCCTTGTGGTGGACCGCTCTATCGCCAAAGACTTCCTGCCCCTGGCGCTCGACGCTCTGGGCGAGTGCGAAGTGCGCGGTGAAGCGGACGCGCGCGAGATCGATGCGCGGATCAAGCCGGCGACCGACGAGGATTTCTACACCGAGTATCTCGACACCGTTTTGTCGGTGAAGCTGGTGGATGGCCCCGACGAGGCCATTCCTTTCATCTCCGAGCATTCGTCGGCCCATACGGACGCCATCGTCACCGAGGACGCGGCGATCGCCGAGCGTTTCCTCAACGAGATCGACTCCGCCGTAGTCATGCATAACGCCTCCACTCAATTCTCTGATGGCGGCGAGTTCGGCATGGGTGCGGAAATCGGAATCGCGACGGGCAAAATGCACGCGCGCGGTCCGGTGGGGCTGGAGCAGCTGACCAGCTTCAAATACCGTGTCCGCGGCAATGGCCAGACCCGGCCGTAAGCCCAAAGACATAACTTAATCGAACTCTTTACGCGTTCATTCGGGGGCCATCATGCAAGTTGAAGCGCTTGTGTCGCTCGGGGCGTACTTCGTCCTGATGCTCGGCATCGGGCTATACGCCTACAAAAAATCCACTGACGACGTCTCCGGCTACATGCTGGGCGGTCGCAAACTTCACCCCGCCGTCGGCGCGCTCTCCGCGGGCGCGTCCGACATGTCGGGCTGGATGCTGATGGGCTTGCCCGGCGCGGTCTATGTGTCGGGTCTGGGCGCCGCCTGGATCGCGGTGGGCCTGGTGATCGGGGCGTATTTCAACTACCTGCTGGTGGCGCCTCGCCTGCGCGTCTACACTGAGATCGCAGACGACGCGATCACTATCCCTGACTATTTCGAGAAGCGCTTCAGCGATGACACCCGCATCCTGCGGATCCTGTCATCGGTGGTCATCGTGATCTTCTTCACCCTCTACACCTCCTCAGGCGTTGTGGCGGGCGGCAAGCTGTTTGAAGCCAGCTTCGGCCTTGATTACCGGCTGGGCCTGTTCCTGACAGCGGGCGTGGTGATCGCCTACACCCTGTTTGGCGGCTTCCTCGCAGTCAGCCTGACAGACTTCGTCCAGGGCGTGATCATGTTCGTGGCCCTGATCATGGTGCCTATCGTGGCCTTCACGCAGCTGGGCGGTCTGGGCGAGATCGTCGCAACGACCCGCGCCGCCGCCGACGTGCCACACTACATGTCCATGATCCCCGACCCGCTCACCTCCATGAGCATTATCGGCATCATTTCGGCGATGAGCTGGGGTCTTGGGTATTTCGGACAGCCGCACATCATCGTGCGCTTCATGGCGATCCGCACGCTCAGGGAAGTGGCGACCGCGCGCCTGATCGGCATGAGCTGGATGATCGTCACGGTCATCGGCGCCGTGCTGACCGGCATCTTTGGTCTCGCTTTCGTCACTCAGAACGGCGCGATGATCGAACAAAGCGGCATCGAGTTCACGGACGCTGAAACCATCTTCATCCTGATGAGCCAGATCCTGTTCCACCCGCTGGTGGGCGGCTTCTTGCTGGCGGCGATCCTGGCGGCGATCATGTCCACCATCTCCAGCCAGCTTCTGGTGTCCTCCAGCTCTTTGACAGAGGACTTCTACAAGACCTTCCTGCGCCGCGGCGCCAGCCAGAAAGAGCTGGTGCTGATCGGGCGCTTGTCGGTGCTGGTGGTGTCTCTGGTGGCGATTTTCCTCGCCTTTGACCGATCGAGCTCGATCCTGGATCTGGTGTCCAACGCCTGGGCTGGTTTCGGCGCCGCCTTCGGTCCGCTGATCCTGTTCAGCCTGTATCGCAGGAATATGAGCCGTTCGGCCGCCATCGCCGGCATGGTGACCGGCGCCGCTGTGGTTCTGTTCTGGCTGTACGCGCCCCTCACGATCAATGGCGGATCGCTGTCCGCCTTCATGTACGAGATGATCCCAGGCTTCCTGGCGTCAACGCTCGCTATTGTGATCACGGACGCTGTCACCAAAGCCCCGCGCGGCAAGGTGAAAGACCAGTACGATGCGATGGAAGCGCATATCGAAGAACACGGCTAAGCCTAGCGCTCAGCCTGATCGGTCAAACGCCGGCCTCATCCGAGGCCGGCGTTTTGCTGTCTGAAGCCCTGTCGCAATCAAACGCGTCAGTCCGCCGCATGGTGTTCACACCCGGTGGACGCCATATCTATTATCAATTATCAAAACTGATAATGGAAGAGGCTCACATGACCATTGGACGCGCTGTCACGCTATTGGCCGGAACCATGGTTCTGGTTTCGCTGCTCTTGTCACAGGTACACAGCCCCTACTGGCTGTGGCTGACCGCTTTTGTCGGGGTGAATCTGGTCCAATCCAGCTTCACCGGATTTTGTCCCGCCGCCATGATCTTCAAGATCCTGGGGGTGAAGCCTGGCGGCGCCTTTTCCTAGAAGGTTCGCCCCAGTCGTCAGGCGAGAAACCCCGGCGTCCCCCACGCCGGGGTTTTTTGCGTCCTGATTTCAGGCCCGGATCACGCTTTGCTGTCACGCACCTTGGTGATGCCCAGAAGGTCCAGCATCATGCGCTCATAGAAGGGCTCGCTGACCCCGCGGCGCATCTTGCCCATGAAATAGCCTTCAAACGCCGCCTTCGCCATATGGACCCAGCCGCCCTCCACGGCCCAGTTCACATTGCGCGGCGGGATTTGCGGCATGGCGACGAACGCCACCCCGCCATCGCCGAAGTCCGCGATGCAGACCGCGTTCCAGGTGGATTCGTGCTTCATCTCCCGCCCTTCTATCAGGGCGCGGATATTCTTGGCGGTGGCGCGCACCATGGATTCGATCATGAAACCGGTTTTCGGCACGCCCACCGGCACCGGATAGGACGCGACAGGCGGGATGGCGACACAGACGCCGACCGAGAAGATTTTCGGCCAGTTGGGATTTTGCTGATGGCGATCCACCAGCACGAAGCCCTTTTCGTTGACGAGACCCTCCACGCCAAACACAGCGTCCACGCCCTTGAAGGCCGGCAACACCATGGAGTGCTTGAAGGGCAGTTCATGGGTTTGCACCACTTCGCCCTGGCGCCCCACCTCCTCCACATGCATCAGGCCCGCTTCGACCTTCGTGATCCGTGCGGACGTGATGAAGCGGATGGAGCGCTGGCGCAGCTCATGCTCGAGCAAGCCCTTGGTGTCCCCCACGCCGTCCAGACCCAGATGACCGATATAAGGCTCTGAGGTCACAAAGGTCATGGGCACCTGATCACGAATCTTCTTGCGGCGCAGATCGGTTTCCAGCGTGAAGACGTGCTCATAGGCCGGACCGAAGCAGGACGCGCCCTGCACGGCGCCCACAATCACCGGCCCCGGATCCGCGACCAGCTTCTCCCAGTCCTCACCGGCGAGCTCAGCATGGTTCACATGACAGACTGACTGGGTATGACCGCCATGCGGTCCCAGCCCTTCAATGGCGTCAAAGTCGAGCTTGGGTCCCGTGGCGATGACCAGATAATCATAGCTGAGGGTCTCGCCATTGCTCAGCTCCACCTGATCACGATCCGGGTGAACCTTGGTGGCGGCGGCATGGATGAACTCGATGCCGCGCTTTTTCAAAAGCGGCGCAAGCTCGATCTTGATCTGCTCGGCTTCTCGCCAGCCCACGGCCACCCAGGGGTTGGAGGGCGTGAAATGAAATGTCGGAGAATCGCTGACCACCGTAATGGTGTCAGTCTTTCGCATTTGCTCGCGCGCTTCGAACGCCATGGGCAATCCGCCCAGTCCTGCGCCGAGAATGACGATGTCAGCCATATGAAACCTCCCGCTGTCACCCTGTCACGCGCAACCGTGACGGGCTTTATCCTGTCGCAAGAGTGTCGCGCCCTTGGCCCGGGCGTCCCATTAGGCAGATCGTCGCATATCAATTATCGAAAGTGTTAGGCGTTAACGGGCGTTAAAAGGAACTGCCCACATGCAAGAACACGCCGCCTGAGCCTTCCTCTCCGATCGCCCCGCCCAGAATGACCGGGCCCAGCACGGTGTCCACGCCCAGATAGAGCGCGCCCGAATATGTGGCGCCCGCCTCACCTGCGGCCAGGAAATCCAGCTCCACATGCGCCGCTTCCAGCAGCACGCCCGCATAGACCGGCACATTGAAAACGGCGCCGGTGCGGTCCAGTCGCTGATACGCTTCCACGGACCCATAGACATAGGCATTGGTCGGAATGGCGTTTTGCCCGTAGGCGGAGATGGAACGGAAACCACCCAGAGAAATCAGGTCCACCGGATCATCATTGTCATTGCGGACCTGTCCGCCTCTCACGCTGGTGAGCAGCAGCATCTCGCCCAGTTCATAGACATAGAGACCCGACGCTGACAGCTGGACCGTATCGGACGCGTCATCTCCCAGGCTGTACAGCTGATACGCCTCTGCGCTCAGCGCCATGCCGCGTGTCGGCCAGCTCAACTGGTCAAGCGTATCGACGCGGACACCGCCCCCAACACCCGCCAGCGTATAGACCACAGGCTGCAGGTCGGGCAGCAGCGTCACTTTGGCCTCGGTTCGCCCGCGACGCACTTCACCGCCCACATAAGCCATGCCCCAGTCGCCCAGCTCCCGCCCCAGCCGCATCCGGGCGCCGGCCTTCTGGTCCCAGAACTCGCCCAGATTCAAATCGCCAATTCTCAGGGGCGTCTCCTCACCTTCATAATAAAGGCTCGGTTCATAGAAATATCGCCCGGCCTCGCCGAAGGGCTGCTGGAGCACCGCTTCCAGCCCGTTCGTGGTGCCCAGCTCCACAGACAGGCTGAAATCCCCGCCGCGATGCGAAAACGGCTGGCGTGAATATCGCGCCAGGACCGAAAAGGTGGATTCGCCCTCGAACGTATTGGACATGCGCACCCCGCCCTGAAGGTGACTGCGCCCGATATCGCGCTCATCCACCATCAGCACCAGCCCGCTCTCATCGCGCGCCAGATCCGCCTCGCCCAAAGCGCCGAACGCCGTCAGCGCATTCAACCGCCTCGGCAACTGGGCGTCATCGCCTTGCAGGGCGCGCTCCAGATTGGCGCGTGCGCTCAGCACCTCGTCATCAATGGTGGTGTTGTTGACCACCCGAATGTCAGCCTCTGCATACTGTGACATGTCCGGACGCGGCGCGATCTGTCGCCGCGAAGGCGCGGCGATCCGCGCAATCTCGCGCAGCGCGTCCAGATGGTCTTGCGCAGCGCGTGCGCCATTGGAGACGCCATGGACGGCCTGATCAAACGCCGTGGTCGACAAGCCTTCCAGAGACGGGGTGATCAGGACGTCGTCCTCGGTCAGCCGGGCCACATCTGCTTGCCGGTTGCGCCAGACCGTCACCCGGATCAATTGCTGCAAGGTCTCGGACATGGACGGCGCCTCGCCCGGCGCAGGCGGTTCGACGCTGGTGTCGATGGCGATGATGATGTCCGCGCCCATCTCACGCGCCTGACGCACCGGCAATTGCGCCGCCATGCCGCCGTCCACATACAGGACGCCGTCAATCTCGCGGGGGCGAAACGCGCCCGGCACCGCCATGCTGGCCAGCATGGATTGCACCAGATCGCCGGACGACAACGCGACCGCGTCGCCGGTCGAGAAATCCGTCACCACGGCGCGATAGGGCGTGTCGAGCGCGTCAAAATCCGCGTCCAGGGGCACATGAAAGGTCAGGCTGCGAAAATGCTGGCGCAGACCGCGCATGGAGCGCATGCCGCCGGGCAGCCTCGCCCCGTTTTCTCCCAGGCCGATCAAGGCGCCGGTCAGATACTCGGATGCGCGTTCGGACTGAAGATAGGACTGGTCTTCGCGCGGGGGACGACCGCTGAACACCTCTGGCCAGTCGGTATAGACAAAGACGTCTTCCAGCTCCTGGGCGGAATAGCCGGCGGCGTACAAACCGCCCACCACCGCGCCCATGGACGTGCCGACGACGCAATGGATGGGAACGCCCATCTCCTCGATGACTTTCAGGGCGCCGATATGCGTGCTGGCCAGCGCTCCGCCGCCGCTCAGCACAAGCGCGACATCCAGGCCGTCCGCGTCATCGTGATCACAGGCTCGGGCGGCAGGCATTGCGGTGAACGCGAGCGACAGCGCGCTGATCGCCGCGCTCAAAACTGCGGTGGTGTTCATTCTGTGCGTCCCCGGTCCAGCCTGCGTCCCGACAGGCAGAGGGGTTCTTATGCATGAATTCGGCGAAAACACGGCCTGCCGAAAACAACGCACATCACGCCAGCTCACCGGCCTCCGCCTGACGCCGCCACATGGCGGCGTAGCGCCCGTCCGCCTCCAGCAAGGCGGCGTGATCGCCCTGTTCGGTCACATGTCCGTCTTCCAGAACAATGATCTGGTCGGCCTTGGCGATGGTGGACAGCCTGTGCGCCACAGCGATGGTGGTGCGGCCGCGCGCCGCTTCGGCCAAAGCGGCCTGAACCTCGCTCTCGGTTTCTGAATCCAGCGCCGACGTGGCTTCGTCCAGAATGAGGATGGGTGGGTTTTTCAAGATCGCCCGCGCGACGCCGACGCGCTGTTTCTCGCCGCCAGACAGTTTCAGGCCGCGCTCGCCCACCCGCGTCTCCAGGCCTTTGGGCAGAGACAGCACGAAGTCTTTCAGGCGCGCGCGCTCAATCGCATCCCACAACGCCTCTTCATCCGCCTGCGGGTGACCGTAGAGAATGTTCTCGCGCAGCGTGTCGTTAAACAGGACCACATCCTGGGGCACCAGGCCCAGCGCATTGCGCAGACTCGACTGGCTGACATTGGCGATGTCTTGGCCATCAATCAGCACCCGGCCTTCATCCGGGTCATAGAAGCGGAACAGAAGACGCAACAGCGTGGACTTGCCCGCACCCGATGGCCCGGCGAGCCCGACAAAGCTGCCCGGCGCAATCTCAAAGCTGACATCAGACACAGACCGGTCGCGCCCGTCATGAGCGAAGCTGACATGGTCAAAGCGCACGCCGCCGCCCTTCAGCGCCAGCGCCGCGGCGCCGGGCTTGTCCGCCACTTCAGGCTTGAGCCGCAAGGTCTGGAACAGGCGTTCGAGATCCACGCTCGCCTGTTTGATCTCGCGATAGGCCCAGCCCAGAATGTTCAGCGGTTGATAGACATTCATCAGCATCAGGGTCAAAGCCGCCACATCGCCGGGCTCAAGCTCACCATTCAGCGCCATCCAGCCGCCGGTCAGCGCCACAGCGAGCAAGCCGCCATTCATGATTGCGGCCTGCGCCGCATTCAGGCCCGCCAGGCTTTGCTGGGACTTTGACGCGGCGTCGGCATAGCGCTTCTTGGCGTCGTCATAGCGGTCCGCCTCGCGCTGCTCCGCGGCGAAGGCCTTCACGGTTTCAAAGTTTGTGAGGGTGTCCACGGCGCGGGCGTTCACCTCTGTGTCCGCCTCGTTCATCTGACGGCGCAGCTTCACGCGCCATTCCGTCATCAATCCGGTGGTCACCGCGTAAGCGATCACGGCGATGACGATGATGACGGAGAAGATCCAACCATAGAGCACCGCCGCCACAATGGCGGCGAGCAGCAGTTCGGCCAGCGCCGGCAGGATGTTGAAGACCAGGAAGCGCAGCAGGAAATCCACAGCGTTGGCTC
The DNA here is from genome assembly GCF_051859625.1 of Oceanicaulis sp. Lineage (GTDB taxonomy): Bacteria > Pseudomonadota > Alphaproteobacteria > Caulobacterales > Maricaulaceae > Oceanicaulis. The sequence continues at coordinate 218,371 of NZ_JBHYFH010000001.1, forward strand.
CGCGATCAATGATGCGGTTCATGGCGCCGGTGCGCTTGGTCTGATGAAAGCTCAGGGAGAGCGTCTGCACATGCGCAAAGCCCTGCACCGCGGTCAGACGCTGAGCGTCCTGACTGACCGGAGCGAAGATCGCGTCGCGCAATTGCGGGGTTCCGCTGGCGGCGAAGCGCAACAGGCCATAGGCGACGAACATCACAGCCGCCGCGCCAAACAGACCCGTCGCCAGAGCGCCGTCCGCGGCTCCGCGGGTCAACACATTCACGCCCTCACCGAAAGCAATCGGAGACGCGACCGCGAACCCCTTGGCGATCAAGGTGATCAGAAAGGCGAACGCCATGCGCGGGCGCCAGCGCCGCATGGCGTCAGAGGCCAGAATGGTGAGAAGGCGCGAGATCGCCTCGCCCAGACGGCCTTCGGGTGCGGGGCCTTCGGTGGGATTGGCAGGGTCATGATGATGCATGACGCCCTATTTAGGGCGAAGCCCAGCCCGGCGCCATGCCGGACCGGCGCCTTATTATCCCGGCTCCCCGGATGACCCGTTCTGACCATCCTCTTCAGGCGCCGAGAACACCTGGCCGGGATAAATCAGATTGGGGTCGCGGATCTGGTCGCGATTGGCTTCGTAGATGACCGTGTATTGCAAGCCCTCGCCATATAGCCGGCGCGCGATCCGCCACAGCGAGTTGCCCGGCTGAACGATCACCCGGCCCGCCTGTTGCGCAGCGCGCGCAGCTTCCGGCGCGGCGCGTTCAAACGGCAGCACGATCACGGCCGTGACCCGGCCGTCCTCATCAAGCTGATCCACCTGAAGGTCATAGACGCCCGGCGCAAAGGCGGTTCCGGCGCGGATCACCCAGCGGCCGGCGTCATCCGTGGTGACACGGCCCACTTCCTCGCCATCCGCCAGCACACGCACATCCGTACCCGGCACGGCGCGTCCAGAGAAAATCACGGCGCCGCTATCGTCATAATCCACAGTGGAGAGAGACAGCGGTCCCACCGACACGCCGTCAAACGGACCTTGCAAGACACGGCTGGCTTCGCCCGGACGGCCCAGAACCACCAGAGGGGTTTCATCGCGGCCCTCAGGCACGGAGACGACCACCACCTGATCTGAGCGAATTTCCTGCCCCGCCGGCGTTTCCATCAACAATGACAACTCGACCGAGCCGGCCGGCAAAGGACGGTCGACGATCATCACCCATTCACCGGCGCTGTCGATTTCAACGCGGGAGATTTCTTCCTCGCCCACCATCAACACGACGCTGGCGCCCGGTGCGCCGCGACCGGCGACCACGGCGGTGCCGCGTGGATCCACGCGCACGATGTCAAAGGTCGGCGGAATGAGCGCAGCCGTTTCCTGACTGGATTGCGCAAGCCCTTCATCCTGTTCGGAGATGGCCGGCGTTTCCGGCGCGCTGATGGCGCCGGGACCGGGACGCATCACGATGAAGACCGCCGCCGCCGCAACCGCAACGATCAGCAGAGCTGTTGCAATCAGAAAGGACCGCGTTGCGGCCATGGGCGTACTCCTCGCGTACTGACATCCGTCACTGTTATGCAAGCCTCGCGCCGGATGCGCCGTCTTGGTAATGCTGAACGTCTCGTCTGAACGTTTCAATCCGCGTTTGCAGACAATGTGTATTCTATGTGAGGCGAAAATGCGGAGCATATGCGTATTTTGCGGGTCCAATGACGGTGCGGATCCGCGCTTTTCAGACATGGCCGAAGCCACAGGGCGCGCCATAGCGCGTGCGGGACTGCGACTGGTTTATGGCGGCGCCGAAGCGGGGCTGATGGGCCGCATGGCGCGCGCCGCCATGGCTGAAGGAGGCGAAGTCCTGGGGGTCATTCCTGAATTCCTGATCCCGACGGAAGGCCTGCAAGAGGGCGTGGAGCCTCGGATCACGGCGACTCTCGCTGCACGCAAAGCCATCATGGTTGAAGAGGCCGACGCCTTTCTCGTCCTGCCCGGCGGCGCCGGCACGCTTGAAGAAATCTTCGACATGATCATGCTGCGCCAGCTGGGCCGGCACGACAAACCCGCCGTCTTTGTGGACGCGGAGTTCTGGGAACCGCTGGAAACCCTGCTGCTGCGCGTGGTCGACGCCGGCTTCGCTCAAGATGATGTGATCAGGACGATCAGCTTTCATCCCACGCCCGAAGCCGGGATCGAGCGCCTGCGCGAGCTGTGCGAACGTGAGCCAGCCCAGACCGCACCGCAAGCGCTCTAGCGATACGCGTCCTCCCACTGCGCTGAACACACAATCCGTCCCTCGACGTCAACGATCGTCAGGGCGCCGAAGAGCGGCCCGGCGTCAGCACTCGTGACGGTTTGGCCGGGCTGAAGGTCATCCAGCGAGACGGGCCCGGAAGCGGGACCGCTCAGCTGGATTCGCGCCAGGGTTTGATACCCGCCTTGCCCAGGCTCCAGCACGCCCGATTGCTGAAGCGAAAGCGCCGGACCGCCCAGTTGCAGCTCCCAGCGTCCGGCGAGATCAGAGGCGGCGTCCGCCACCAGCTCGCGCCCTGCCAGGCTCTCCCGGCTTGTCAGGGCGCATAAAGCCGTCGAGCGAGGCTCCGTCCTGACGCTTGAAATCTCCGACTGCGCATGCGCGCAAGCCGCCGCTGATCCAATGCAGGCTGTCGTGGCCATCACGGCCGCCAGAATACGCATAATCATTCTCCTGTGTCCGGGATAAGCGGTCGGCGCCAGACGCCGACCGCCTTGTGAGCCCTGTGCATGCCGACCTAAAAGCCGCCCTGGATAACCAGGGTCACATTGCCTGAACCGGTTTGGTGGATGTCGGTGAACTGGCCGCGACCGATCTGGATCACGCCCAGGGCGTTGTTGGAGCCTTCTTGATGGGTGACCGCCTGATGGTCTGACCCGATCTGGGCGACGCCCACCACATTGCCGATGCCGGACTGCGAGCTGAACGCCTCGTTAAACCGGCCTTCCTGGCCCATTACGATGCGATTGCGGCGTCCTTGCTGGTTGAGGCCCGCCTCATTGCCTGCGCCATATTGGGACACTTGCGCGCCATTCCGGGCGCCCTCTTGAAGGGTCGAGATAAACTGGCGCACGCCGCGCTGTTCGAGATTTAACCGGTTGCGATAGCCGTCCACCCGCGCCGCCAGCTCGTTGGCGTGGCCGGACTGGGTGATCTCGATGGAATTGCGCGATTGCGCCTCCGCGTTCGGTGCGAAGGTGAGGCAGGCCAGGCTGAGACCGGCGGCCAGAAGGGTGCGAGTAATCATGTGCAGTCTCCAGTGTGCATCCACGGACATCATCGTCCGCGTCGAAACAGAGACTGGCGCACCGCGCATGAACCGATGCGGAAAAGTGTGTTCAGCTTCAATTGATTAAGCTGAACACACTTTTCATCACCAAGGCGGTTTCAAGGCAGGGTTTCAAGCCCTCAGGGTTCGCAAGGCCAAAGGCCGCTCGCAGCGTCAGCGAGGATCGACTGAGCGGAGGCGAAGGAGAACACCAGAAAAGTGAGCGCCTTCAATCCGGTTCGCCATGAGGATCGAACACATCCTCGATCCGGGCGTCGAAGGCTTCGGCGATCTTGAAGGCCAGCGAGAGGGAGGGATCGTGCTTGGACGTCTCCACCGCATTGATCGCCTGGCGCGACACGCCGACCCGGTCGCCCAGCTCCGCCTGGGACCAGCGCCGTTCCGCGCGCAGCACTCGGATGCGGTTCTTCACTGGTAGCGCCTCTTCACAAAGACCTGGGCGAAGCCGCTGATCCCGATAAAGGCGGGCAAGTACCAGACTTCGAGAATGCCCGGCCAGTCTGTCACCCCGCGCAACATGCCATAGGTAAAGCTCGCCACCGCCACCAGGATCGCGCCGATCAGAGCGGATTCCAGAACGATGCGGGCCTGCACTTCGTCCATCGCACGGACAAAGGCGATGATGGTGACGATGCAGGCGAGAACTGGCAGGACAGGCAACAGGCTGAGAATGATCCGGACAGGCTGGGCGAGTTCGAAATGGTTGTCGGTCCACACCGCGCCAAACAGTAAGACTGTGTAGAGCGTGAAGATCACCAGCATGCGCTGCAGATATGTTTGGGCGGCAGGGGTCATTTTCATGATCAGTCTCCTACAACCACACGAGCCACTTCTTCGGCGAAGCGCTCTGGCTGGTCCAGCATGATAAAGTGACGCGAGTCGGCGACGCCGCGCGCCTCAAGATCCACCCGACCTTCGTACTGGCTGACGAACATCTGACGGATGACGGCCGGCTCCATTTCAGGAAACTCGGCGTAGAGCAAGGTCACCGGCGCCTGGACGGCGGACAGTCGCGGGGCGAAATCGGTCGCCATCAACTCCGCTGTGGCTGCGGCGACAGCGCGCTGATCGGCCTGTTCGATCCAGGCCATGACCTGAGCCTGGCCCTCTGAGGTCATTGACTGAACCCGCAGCCCTTGCGCCATCATGCCCAGATAGGCGTCGCGCGGCATTGCGCTCATCTGCTGGCGGATCGCGGCGGCTTGGGGCGCCATCATCTCAGGCGTCACGCCCGGCTGCATCAAACCGGAAAAGAACGGGGCGGAATCCACGACGATCACGTCAGACACCTGATCCGGCGCATAACCGGCGGTCAGAAGCGCGACCTGCGCGCCCATGGAGTGACCGACAAGCACGACGTCTTCCAAAGCCTGCGCCACGAGATACTCAGCAATCGCCTGACTGGCCGGCGCCACGAAAGGCTCAAGCTCCGCAGGCGGTTCGACCCCGCCAAAACCGGCCAGAGTCACAAGATGATTGTCCCAGTCAGACCGAGCGAAGGGCTCGAACACCTCGGACGGTGACGCCAGCCCCGGTACATACACGACTGTCGGGCCGCTCTGATCCCCGCTCTGCGAGACCATGATACGGTCCGAATTCCAGGGCTCGGCGCCCTCAGCGCGAAACACTCCAAAGGCCTGAAGGGACAGGAAGATTGAAAAAACGCCTAGAACGAAAGCGGCGAAACGGCAGGCAGTGACAGGTTTCATGTTCACACCATCAGGATAAATTGACGTTATGTCGTGTTTACCTGACATTTCTCCAATGTGTCAATAGGACCTGACAATTTTCCAAGCCTACATGTCTAAATGTCGGGTTTGCGCTCATGCTCCGCCCGAGCTCAGGCGTAAAAAAGCCCTCCCAGCACTCGCCGGAAGGGCTTCAAGTTCAATATGTTAATGTTGCTTCAGCCGCGACCGCGATAAGAGGGCACGCCCTGATCGGGGATCCATAGCCCTTTCGGCGCCTCGCCCCATTGGCCGAACACGTCGATCGGGATGCCGCCGCGCGGATACCAATAGCCGCCGATCCGCAGCCATTTGGGCTTGAGTTCATCCACCAGACGCTGACCGATCATCATGGTGCACGCTTCGTGGAAGGCGCCATGATTGCGGAAGCTCTGCAGATAGAGCTTGAGCGATTTGCTCTCCACGATCCATTGCGCGGGCGCATAGTCGATCACGAGATGCGCGAAGTCAGGCTGGCCGGTCACCGGACAGATCGAGGTGAATTCCGGACAGGCGAAACGGATCATGTAGTCGGCGTCCTGCGACGGGTTCTCCACCCGCTCAAGACGCGCGTCTTCGGGGCGGTCCGCCGCTCTCGCGTCGGCGCCCAGCATGTCCAGCTTGGAATAGCGTTCATCGGTCATGGGCGCGCATTTAGCGCTGATAGGCGGGCACGGCAATGGGGGGCGTTATTGCACGCTCATCGCGCGGCGCGAAAAGACGGTGCGCATGGCGATGTTTGAGACCAGACGCGCCACGCCCGGCAGGCCGGACAGGCGCTCGCGGTGCACCCGCTCATAATCACTGGCGTCACGCACTTGCAGCTGCAGGAAATAATCTTCCGCGCCCGTGGTCAGATAGCAATCGCTCACATGCTCGATCCCGGCCACGGCGGTTTCAAAGGCTTCCATGGTTTCGCGCTTCTGGTTTTCGAGCGTCACCAGCACGATCACCGTCAGGCCCCGCCCCACCCGGTCGGCGTTGAGCAAAGCGGCATAGCTTGCGATCACGCCTTCCGCCTCCAGCGCCTTCACCCGGCGGTGACAGGCGGAGGGAGACAGGCCGACCCGGTCCGCAAGATCGGCGTTGGTCAGCCGCCCATCGTGCTGAAGCGCGCCCAGAATGGCGGCGTCGATCTCATCCAGTTTCATACCCCGCTCCCAATCCGTCGAAACTTCTCGCGCTGGCGCGCTTCGCACCCACAATGACGCAGCGCATCATGGCGCAATTTCATACTTAAACGCAAAATAATTTGAACATCATAAATTTACTTGCAGGATGCTGCACACAATCCCTATTTTCCGCGCAAAATCACACCGTCCAGATCTCGCTTCGAGAGCTGGCCAGCCGGGAGGCAGAATTATGCGCATTGGCGTTCCGACCGAGATCAAGAACCATGAATACCGGGTGGGCCTGACGCCGAACGGCGCTCGCGAACTGGTCGCGCACGGCCATGAGGTTTTCATTCAAGACGGCGCCGGGAATGGCGCGGGCTTCTCCAACGAGGAGTACACTGAAGCAGGCGCGGAAATCCTAGCCGACGCCGCGGCGGTGTTTGAAGCCGGTGAGCTGATCGTGAAGGTGAAAGAGCCACAGCCCTCTGAAACCGCGATGCTGACCGCGCGCCACACCCTGTTCACCTATCTGCACCTGGCGCCCGATCCTGTTCAGACCGAAGGCCTGCGCAAATCGGGCTGCATCGCCATCGCCTATGAGACCGTGACCGACATCAATGGCCGCTTGCCGCTGCTGCGTCCGATGTCGGAAGTGGCGGGCCGGATGAGCGTGCATGTGGGCGCGAACGCCTTGCACAAGGCGGCCGGCGGTCGCGGCGTGTTGATGGGCGGCGTGCCGGGCGTGACCCCGGCGAAAGTCGTGATCCTGGGCGCCGGCGTGTCCGGCAGCCATGCCGCCGAGATGGCGCTGGGCCTGCGTGCGGATGTGACCGTGCTCGACCGCTCCTTGCCGAAGCTGGCGGAAACCGACCAGTTCTTCCGCGGTCAGGTGAAGACGCGTTACTCCACCCAAGGCGCCATCGCCGAGGAGATCGCCGAAGCCGATCTGGTGATCGGCGCGGTTCTGGTGCCGGGCGCAGCCGCGCCCAAGCTGGTCACCCGCGACATGCTCTCCACCATGAAAGAGGGCGCGGTTCTCGTGGACATCGCCATCGATCAGGGCGGCTGCTTTGAAACCTCCAAGGCCACCACCCACCAGGACCCGACCTATATCGTGGACGGCATCGTGCACTATTGCGTGGCGAACATGCCCGGCGCCGTGGCGCGCACCTCGACCCTGGCGCTGACCAACGCCACCCTGCCCTTCACCCTGGCGCTGGCCGACAAGGGCGCCAAGCAAGCGCTCAATGACGACATCCATCTGGCGCGCGGCCTGAACGTGGCGGAAGGCGAAGTCACCTATAAGGACGCCGCCGAGGATCTGGGCGTGCCGTTCAACAAACCTGATTGGCTGACCGTGCTGTAACTCCTCTTACAGCGCGACACTAAAACCCCGGCTCAGATTGAGCCGGGGTTTTTTCTGTTCCGGTGCAAGGCGTCTACTGCGCGGCGGCCTGTGTCCAGGCCGGATCCAGCGGCGTGTTTCGCGCCGCGTCATTGACCGCTTCGACCGCGTCCAGCATGGCGTCCAGCTCCTCACGCATGAGGACTTCGCCCTGCATCACCACCGCCTCGACCGCCCGCGTATTGCGGATGTCCTCAAGCGGATTGGCGTTGAGCAGCACCAGATTGGCGCGAAAGCCCGGCTGAACGCGGCCCGTATTCCAGTCCATGAAGCGCCCCGGCGTCGCCGTCGCCGATTCCAGCGCCTGAGCGGGCGTCATTCCTGCATACACCAGCGCTTCGAGCTCCTGGTGCAGGGAATAGCCCGGCGCCATGAGCGGGACATTGGCGTCAGTTCCCGCCACCATCGGCACGCCCGCCGCCAGAGCCGCCTCAAACATCAGCTGCTGCGCCTCGGCATAGGTGGTCCAATAGGCCTGATAGCGGTCGCGCCAGCCCTCTGAGCGATATTGCTGCGGCACGGAGTAGATGTTCACATCCGGCAGCCAGCCCATGGCGCGGCCTTCGGCGACGCCTGGATTGACCAGCCCCACCGGCGCGGTTTCCAGCGCGGCTTCGGTATCGGTCTTCTGCTGGGCGAAGCTCGACACCAGCGCCAGAGTCGACGCCAGAACAATCTCATTGTTGATCATGTGCTGGGCAACGGCGTCGCGATGCGCCAGCACATAGTCGAGATACTCACCCGCATTGCTGACGCCATAGCCGCCGAAATCCCGGTCGAGCCCTTTGATCAGCTCCTCCACATGAGCGACTTCGCTCTGATTGGACGCCCACAAATCATCAAGCCGCGCCGCCACCGGCACATGGCCCACCAGCGGGATGCCGACCGCTTCGCTGGCGGCGCTGGCCGCCTGATAACCGCTCAGGCTCAGATAACTGCTGGCCTTGACGGCGTCATACCCGTCTGCCGCCAGATCGCGCACCATCTGGTCGGCGGCTTCAGGCGTGCGGGCGACATTGCGCTTGGACGTCCAGGACTGCCACAGGCCTTCGGCGAAATCATAAGTCGCGATCTGAGCCGCCACCACGAAGATGTCCGGGCCCAGCAGATCACCGTCGGCGATCTGGTCGCGCCATTCCAGATGATGGGGCTGGCCGTGCATTTCGCGAATCTGGGTGACGCCATGGGCCAGATAGAGCGCCAGATCATTCTGGCTGTTCCACAAATGCACATGGGAATCCGTCAAACCCGGCATCAGATAGCGTCCCTCGCCATCCATCACCGGCGCGTCAGCCCGTTGCGCCATGCCGGCGCCCATATCGGCGATCACTCCCGCCTCGATCACCACGTCCATGGGCTCTGAGAACCGCTCCGAGCCCGGCTCCAGCACGCGCACATTGGCGAGCACATAGCGCTCGGGCGTCTCGTGGGACGGCTCCAGCGCGATGACCGGCGTGCGCCCGCCAAACATCTCCACGATTGAACGATCAATGACCACATACGCCCCGATCGCGCCCAAAACGTTCAGCAGCACGAAGACGCCCAGAATCCGCAAGCCCCATTTCAACATGTCATTCTCCTTGGGGCGCCTGACCACGCCCTGTATCTTTACATTGTCAAGATACGATAGCCGGGCTATCTTGTCAGTGTCAAGTTTGAAATCGAGATGGGTGACGAAATGGCGATGACCGAGAAGCAGCCGTACCATAAGGGCGATCTGCCCGCCCTTCTCCTGAAGGCCGCTGAAGACGAGTTGTCGGAAAACGGGCTGGAGCGCTTTTCCCTGCGCGCCGCCGCGAAACGCGCCAATGTCAGCCACGCCGCCCCGGCGCATCACTTCAAGGACATGACGGGGCTGTTGAGCGCCCTCGCCGCTGACGGTTATCGACGACTTGTCGAGACGCAAAACGCCAGACAGGCGCAAGCGGGGCAAGGCGCGGTGGATCAGTTCGTGGCGTCAGGGCTTGGGTATGTGGACTTCGCCGAAGCGCATCCGGCGCTGTTCCAGCTGATGTTCGCGTCAGAAAAACCAGACCGCAGCCATCCTGACTTCGCAGCCGCCTCGCTTGACGCGTATGGAAAACTGGAACGGGAAGTCGCCGCGCTCTATCCCGGCGATGTGGCCGCCGACCTTCGCACGATCTTGCTCATGACCTCCTGGTCGGTGGTGCATGGCCTGACCGAGCTGATCATCTCGGGCCGCGCCGAAGGCCCGCTCCAGCTCTCATCGCGCACCCCGGATGAACGCGACGCCCTGATCCGCGCGATCTTGCTGCGCGTGCATGAGGTGGAGGGGTGAGGTGGAGCCCGCTCAGACAGGATAGATGAAATTGTTCACCGGACCGTCCACGGTCTGGGTCTGGGCGTAGTCCTTGAGCAGGAAATATATACGGCGGTCGAACTTGCTGTCCGACACGCTGACTTCATGGATCTCCTGATTGGCGTCGAAGACCTGCATGATGTCATCCAGATCAACGCCCGGCTCCACATCTGCAAAGATCTTGAACTGGGTGCCCAACCGCTTGTGGACCGGCACACGGAAGGACAGATAGGCACCATCCTTCTTGCCGCGCACTTCAGCAGGGTAAATCTTCAGCTGCAGACGCCCCACCATGCGCTCGCGGTCACTGGCCATGGTGGAGATGTACTGATCGGTGCCGAAGCGGATGATCAGCACATTGAACCGAATGCCCGGCGGAAACGCCTCCACCGGGCCCAGATAGATGACGTGATGGGTCAGCGAGCGGGACAGGAGGAACACCGCCCGCTCGATCAGCCAGCTCGACCCCGCCCAAACAATGCGAATCACCGCGGTCAGCACCGTCGCCAGAGCGCCCAGTATGAGCGACTCCAGCAACAGGCTGTCCGGCAGGTTGTTGATGATCCGGCCCAGAAGCGCGCCGATTTCCCCCATCGCCCCGTCTTCCCGCTCTAGCCGCCGCAGATGCGCTGCTTGGCGGCTTCGTACTGGGCTTGCAGTTCGGACACATAGGCGCCCGCGCTTTGCACTTTCTTGACCGAGCCCACGCCCTGGCCGGAGCCCCAGATGTCTTTCCAAGCCTTGGCGTCGGTATTGCCGCCCGACCCGAAATTCATCGCGGACGGATCGCTTTCCGGCAGATTGTTCGGGTCGAGCCCGGCATCCTCGATCGACTTGCGCAGATAATTGCCGTGCACGCCGGTGAAGAGGTTGGAATAGATGATGTCTTCCGCCGTGCTGTCGACAATGGACTGTTTATAGGCCTCGCTGGCGCGCGCCTCTTCAGTGGCGATGAAGGCCGAGCCGATATAGGCGTAATCCGCGCCCATGGCCTGCGCGCCCAGAACGCCGGCGCCGGTGGAGATGGAGCCTGACAGCGCGATCGGGCCGTCAAAGAATTCGCGGATCTCGCTCACGAGACCAAAGGGCGACAGGGTGCCGGCATGCCCGCCTGCGCCGGCGCACACCGGGATCAGGCCGTCCGCGCCTTTTTCCAGCGCCTTGTGGGCGAATTTGATGTTGATGATGTCGTGCATCGTCTCGCCGCCCCAGCCATGAACGGCCTGGTTCAGCTCCTCGCGCGCGCCCAGCGAAGTGATCACCAGCGGCACCTTGTATTTCTCACAGCTCGCCAGATCCGCCTCGAGACGGTCATTGGAGCGGTGCACGATCTGGTTCACCGCGAACGGCGCCGCCGGGGCGTCAGGATTGGCTTTGTTATAGCTGTCGAGCTCGGAGCTGATCTCATCCAGCCATTCATCAAGCTGGCTTTGCGGGCGCGCGTTCAACGCCGGGAAGGAGCCGACAATGCCCGCCTTGCACTGGGCGATGACCATCTTGGGATTGGAGATGATGAAGAGCGGCGAGCCGATCACCGGCAGACGCAGCTTGCCTTTCAGGCATTTGAGTTCAGACACGCGAAGGACCCTCCCCGGAGGAAATTTGTGAACAGTGTTTGAGCCAAGGCTAGCGCGGTTTTCGCACAAGAAAAGCGCTCAGAGCGGTTTAAGAAAATACACGGTGTCGATCCCCGCGCCACGATCATCCTTAAGGCGTAATCTTTCTTCAAAGCCCAGCTTGGCGATCAGCGGGAGATGCGCGCCATTGGTGCTCCAGGTGCGGGTCGCCACACAGGGCGTTTCCGACCCGCTGCGCGCCAGATCAAACAGGCGCTCATACAGGGTTCGCGCCAGGCCGCGCCCCTGCGCCGATTGCGTCACGATCAGGGTCGACAGATAGGCGCTCACCGTCAGTTTCAGCGCCTCGAGCTTTTTGTCGCGCGCCACGCTCATCATACCGAGCACCCGGCCCGCCGCGTCGCTGGCGGTGATCAGGGCGTGCGGCTGGATCGAGGCCCAGTACGCCGTCGGCGCAGCGTCCAGCACCGTCCCCTCGCCCACGGACAAGCCCTGCTCGGGCGTACGGGCGCGCAGCGGCGGCCAGAAGGCGTCATCCGCTTCACAGATCAGGTCATAAATCTGATCGCGCACGCCGGCGGGCGCCTGCGCCAGCGTGTCATACACCGTCAGCGTCACGCTCATGCCGGGCCGGTCTCCACGGGCAGATCGCGCGCGCCCCACTCCGCCCAGCTGCCGTCATAAAGCCGCACATCGCGGAAGCCGGCGCTCAGGAAGGCCGCGCTCAGGATCGCCGCCGTCACGCCCGATCCGCATGTGGTGATGATCCGGGTTTCGCGGCTGACCCGCGGCAGGGCCGCCTCCAATGCGTCCTCGGATTTCAGCTTGCCGTCTGCGGTCAGAAGCTTGGGGAAAGGCAAATTGATCGAGCCGGGGATATGGCCTGATTTCAGCCCGTTGCGCGGCTCCGGCTCGGTTCCTTCAAACCGACTCGGCGCGCGGGCGTCCACCACCAGCGCCCCGCCAGAGCGCGAGGCGAAGGAGACATCCTCCCAATTGACCGTATCGTCCCAGATCATCCGCGGCGCCCGCTCGATGGCGGGAGGCCTGCGGAAAATCTCTCCGGTTTCAATCGAGCCGCCTGATTTGCGCCAGGCGTTCAGGCCGCCATCCAGAATGCGCACATCGCACCCAAACCGGCGGAAGGTCCACCAGACGCGCGCGGCGCCCACCAGCGAGGTCTGGTCATAGATGATGAATTTCTCGCCCCCGCTCAGCCCGTGCCAGCTGAGCCAGCGGGCGAAGGCCGCCGCCCCCGGCGCCATGTGCGGCAAGGGAGAGCTGACATCGCAGACGCCATCGAGATCGAAAAACACCGCGCGCGGCAGGCGACGCTCTTCAAAGACCTCTTCACCGGTCATGCCCGCCCCGGGCAGGAACCAGCTGGCGTCCACAAACACCGGATCTGACTCCGCCAGCGCCTGTATCGCGCTGATTGTCACTGCTTCCCGCATCAAGGCGATTCTCCAGAACTAATCGCATTCACCGTACCAGCTTGGCTTGTCCGGGGAAGCGGGCTGCGCCAGTCTCGAACAAACGACGCGAAAAATCGCGCGCTTACGGGAGGACATCATGACCCTAGCCACACCCCTGGCCGGGCTGACGGTGCTTGACCTGACAACGGTCGTCGCCGGCCCAATCGCCAGCCTGACGCTTGCTCAGCAAGGCGCCCATGTGATCAAGATCGAGCCGCCCGGCGGCGATCTGGTCCGGCGTCTGGGCTACATCGCCAAGGACGGCTCCAGCTCGACGTTTCAAACGCTCAATCGCGGCAAATCCCTGATCAGCCTCGACCTGACCGACAAAGACGCGCAGGCGGCGCTGCAAACCCTGATCAGGCAGGCGGATGTGGTGATGCACAATTACCGCCCGGCCGCGGCGCAAAAGCTCAAGCTCGACGCCGGGACGCTGCGGCGCAGCCATCCCGATCTGATCGTCGCGGAAGTCACGGGCTTCGGCCCTTGGGATCCCTTGAGCGATGTGCGCGCCTATGACCCGGTCATCCAGGCGGAAAGCGGGCTGGCCGCCCGCCCCGACAAGCCAGAACCTGAGCTTTATCCGCAATATATCTGCGACAAGGTGGCGGGGCTCTATCTGTGCCAGGCGATCACCAGCGCGCTGGCGGGGCGTGAACGCGACGGCCAGGGCCGCCATGTGGCGGTGTCCATGCTGGAAGCCGCCCTCGCCTTTAGCTGGATGGATGTGCACATGCCGTTGACGCTGAAGGACCCGCTTCAGCCCGGCCCCAACATCGCCAAGGTCTACCGCCCCTGGAAGGCGGCGGACGGCTGGTTTGTGGTGGTGATGCTGTCTGAAAAAGAGTTCGGCGCCTGGTGCGACGTCGTGGGCGCCCCGCAGCTTCTGGAGGATCCGCGCTGTGCGGACATGGCGGGCCGGTTCATCAACTGGGACTTCATCCGCGAGACCTGCGCGCCGCTGGCCGAAGACCAGCCCGTGGACGCGTTGCTGGAGCGTTTGCGCGCGGCGGGCGTGCCCGCAGGCAAGGTCAACAGTTCAGACGATATCCTGAGCCATCCCCAGCTGGACGCGAGCGGTTTCATCTATGATGGCGAGGCGGACGGCCCCGGCCCGGTGCGCCTGCCCGGCGCCGCGGCGCGCTTTGACGGGCAGCGCCCCGGTCAGGGCGCGACCTGTTCAGGCCAGCTGGGAGCGGACACTCGCATGATCCTTGAAAAAGCAGGCGTCGACGGCGCCTTGATCACACGACTTTGCGGAGACTGAGATGAGCGAATTTTCCACGCTGCTTTACGAGGTCGAGGGTCGGGTCTGCACGATCACCCTGAACAGGCCCGAGCGCCTGAACGCCATCAATGACGCCATGCCGGGCGATATCGCGGGCGCGGTGAAAAAGGCGGAACGCGACCCCGCCGTCCACGTGATCGTGGTGCAGGGCGCCGGCAAAGGGTTTTGCGGCGGCTATGACCTGAAGGACTATGCCGAGCGCGAGGGCGAGCTGCCGGGCAGTCAGGACATGCCCTGGGACCCGATGATCGACTACGCCTTCATGCACCAGAACACGCTTGATTTCATGAGCCTGTGGCGCTGCCACAAGCCCACCATCGCCCGCGTGCATGGCGCGGCGGCGGCGGGTGGGTCCGATATCGCCCTGTGCTGTGATTTCGTGATCATGGCCGAGGACGCCCGCATCGGGTATCCGCCGGCCCGCGTCTGGGGCGTGCCGACACCCTCCATGTGGGTGTATCGCCTCGGCCCCCAGCAGGCCAAGCGCATGATGATGACCGGCGAGCTGATCGACGGCAAAGAAGCCGAGCGCATCGGGCTGGCGCTGGAAGCCGTTCCTGAAGCCGAACTCGACGCCGCTGTTGAGCGTCTCGCCGGACGGCTTCAGGGCGTGCCGAAGAACCAGCTGATGATGACCAAGATGGTGGTCAATCAGGCCTATGAGGCCATGGGGCTGTCCAACACCCAGATGCTCGCGACCGTGTTTGACGGGGTCTCGCGCCATTCGCCTGAAGGCATGTGGTTCCGTCAGCGCGCCCAGGAGGTCGGCTTCAAACAGGCCGTGGCCGAGCGTGACAGCGGCGATCCCATTGCAGCCGAGGTCGAGAAGACGCCCTATGACCGCATGGAGTGACACAGCTGTGCGCCATCACGGCGTTGCAAGACGGGGTGGGGACGGCTAAGCCGAAGGCTTGACTGTTCCTACCACCAAGAGAGCCTCATGAGCGTTCGCCTCGCCGATCCCAAAGCCACGCCCTTCCTCGCCGATATGGAAGCCCGCGGCCTTCTCAACCAGAAGACGCCCGAGCTGACAGACGCTTATATCGCCGAGCACAAGCCGGCGATGTATGTGGGCTTTGACCCGAGCGCGCCGAGCCTGCATGCGGGCAATCTCATGCCGCTTCTGGGCATGGACCGCTATCGCCAGCGCGGCGGACAGGTCGTGGTGCTGCTGGGCGGCGCCACGGGCCTGATCGGCGATCCGTCAGGCAAGGACGCCGAGCGCAATCTGCAGACTGAAGACATCGTGCAGGCCAATATCGAAGGCCAGCGCAAGCAGTTTGAACGCCTGTTCGCGCTGACCGACGGGCCGGAGCCGATCTACGTCAACAACGCCGACTGGTGGCGGAAAATGGATGTGATCAGCTTCCTGCGTGATGTGGGCAAGCATTTCTCGGTCAACGCCATGCTGACCAAGGATTCGGTGCGCAACCGCATCGAGAACCGCGATCAGGGCATCTCCTTCACCGAGTTTTCCTACCAGCTCTTGCAAGGCTATGACTTCGTGCACCTGCACCGCGCCCATAACGTCCAGATCCAGATGGGCGGATCGGACCAATGGGGCAATATCGTGGGCGGCGTGGATCTGGTGCGCCGGATCGAGGGCCAGCACGCCCATGCGGTCACCTATCCGCTGCTGACCAATTCCGAGGGCAAGAAATACGGCAAGTCGGAAAAAGGCGCGGTCTGGATCGATCCCGATCTCACCAGCCCTTACGAGTTCTACCAGTTCTGGCTGAACAGCGCCGACGCGGACGCCCCGAAATTCCTCAGCTGGCTCACCGATATTGATCTCAGCCAGCTTGCAGAGCTGACCGAAGCCGAGCCGCATTTGCGCCTGCCGCAAAAGGCGCTGGCCGAGCTTCTGACAGCGCGCGTGCATGGCCAGAAGGCCGCCGATCTGGCGATTGAAGCCTCCACCGTGATCTTCAAGGGCAAGTCCGACAATCTCAGCGCCGAATTGGTCGACATGATCGCCCGCGCCGTGCCGACGCTGGGCGCCAGCGGCGGCGACGCGCTGCCGCTCATTGACGCGCTTGTCGCTGAAGACCTGGGCGCCAGCGCCTCCAAAAGCGAGGCGCGACGACTGCTCAAGCAGAATTCGGTGTCGCTGAACGGCGTGAAGGTTCAGGACGAAAACGCGGATTTGCGCGAGCATCGCACCGGCGCCGGCGCCGTGGTGATGAGCGTGGGCAAGGCCAAACGCT
Organism: Oceanicaulis sp.; assembly: GCF_051859625.1. Classification (GTDB taxonomy): domain Bacteria; phylum Pseudomonadota; class Alphaproteobacteria; order Caulobacterales; family Maricaulaceae; genus Oceanicaulis. Next base: position 234,788 of record NZ_JBHYFH010000001.1, read on the forward strand.
TCCTCATTCGTTTTTCCGGATAATCCATGACCGCGCTGTCTGAGTTCGACGCCATTTTCATCTGGGGCTTCGGCAAGGAAGGGCGCGCCGCGCTCGACCATGTGCGCGAACGCGCGCCTGACGCCGCGCTGTATGTGATTGACTCACATGAGCCCGAAGACCTGCCCGAAGGCGTCGAGTACGTCGGTCAGGATGATCTGGCGCGCGCCATCACCCTGGCGGGGCAGTCGCTGATTGTGAAATCACCGGGCGTGTCGCTGTATGATGCGCGCCTGGCCGAGGCGATGGATCTGGGCGCAGAGCTGACCAGCCAGACCAATCTGTGGTTCGCGTCCAAACCCGCCGATCAGACCGTGATCGGGGTGACGGGCACCAAGGGCAAATCCACCACGGCCAGCCTGCTGCATCACATGCTCAAGAGCCTGGGCGTCAACGTGGTTCTGGCGGGCAATATTGGCGAGCCGGTCATCAACACGCCGGACGATGCCGAGATCGTGGTGGTGGAGCTGTCGAGCTATCAGATCGCCGACCTTGTCCATGCGCCGGACTGGTTTGTGTTCTTGAACCTTCTCAATGATCACGCGCCCTGGCATCGCGGGGTGGAGCAATATCGCCGCGACAAGGCCCGGCTCGCCATGCTCGACCCCAATGCGCGCGGCGTCATGAGCGCCAAGGACACGCGGCTGACCTCGCTGTTCGTGCATCGTCCGAACACCCTCTGGTATGACCAGTCCGAAGGCTTTCACGCCCCCGGCGGCGTCATTCATCACGGGTCGGACGCTTGGGGCCACGTCCCCGCTTTGCCCGGCGCCCATAACGCGGCGAACGCCTGCGCGGCGCTGGCGGTGATCGAGGGATTGGGGCTCGACGCCTATGACGCGTTCAGCAGCCTTGCGAGCTTCAAGGGCCTGCCCCACCGCCTGGAGACGGTTCACAGCCTGAACGGCGTCGACTTCATCGACGACACGCTATGCACGACGCCCCAGTCCTGCCTGCTGGCGCTGGAGGCGTTTCCGGACCGTCCGATCAGCCTGATTCTGGGCGGCGAAGATCGCGAGCAAGACTATGCGCCGCTGGCCGAGGGGCTCAAAAAAGAGACCCGGATCAAGGCCATCATCACCATCCCCGAAAACGGACCCAGCATCGTCGACGCCCTGAAATCCGGTCCGCACGCAAATATAACGGCTTACGAGCCAGACTTTGAGTTGGCGGTGAAGCGTGCCTACGAGGCCTTGCCCGAAGGCGGGATTGTGATGATGAGCCCTGCGGCGCCCAGAGGCGCAGCCTTTACCTATTTCGGTGCTCGCGGCGACGCCTTCGCGCAAGCCGCGAAGAAGCTGGGATAAAACCCGCTCACTGATTCAATTCAAGGTTTGGGATTCAGCGGCGCTGACTTCATGTGGAAGATCAGCTTGCGCCCATAAGCTTGGCGACCGGCGCCGGCATGCGGTGCTCGGATCGGGCGTCGAGAGCCTCCGCCCAGGCCTGCTGCAGGTCTTCACGCGCCCACTGACTGAAGAGTTCAGGCTCAATCGCTTGGATTAACGGCGCTTTCGCCCAGTCCGCACCGGTCAGAAGATGGGCCAAAGCCGCCGCCACCTCGCGTCGCTCCCCGACGCACTCCCAGGGCTTGGCGTCAGTCAGACCGGCGATCTCACGCAGGAAATCGAGGTTCTCGGGGTTGTGCAGCGGCTTGGACTGGAACACCTGCTCATGGCGTTCGACCGACAGGAAGGGCGCCAGCAGGACCGCGGTGTAGACGCATTTCGCGCATTCGCCGCACCAGCGCTTGCCCTTGGGCAAGGCGTTCGGACCGGCGAAGACGAAATTGCGATTGCAGCTGGCGAAAATGTCCAGCGCGGCCTCGCCCGCCGTCGCCAGATAATGCGCGGTCCAGAGTTCGCTGACCGGTCGCAGGATCGAGAAATAAGTCACCGGCGCATTGATCGCGGTGAAAGCGACGCGCAGCGCGTCTTCAAATTCCAGCGATTTGGAGAACTGATGGTTCACCGGATGGCCATTGCTTTCCATGGTCGGCTCGCTGGCGGCGCGTTCATTGGCGAACACCACCCAATCAAGCCCCTTGGCCGCCGCATAGAGCGCCATCAGGCACGAATTGACCCCGGTGATGGGGATATGGCCGTTCAGCGCCCGGCCCGAACGGCCCAGTTCGATCAAGTACGGGTCAATCCGGCGCCGGATCAGGGTCACAGGCGCCTCGCTCATCGCTGTCAGCCGTTCGCCCACGCTTTCAGACAGAATGAGCGACACCCGCTCGACGTCTGCGCCGGACGCCTTGATCAGGCTGGCGGCCACATGGCTGTCCTTGCCGCCGCCAAACGCAACGGCGGCGCGCACATCTTCGGTCTTGATCACAGGGGTTCGAAGCTGCGCCATGCGCGGCTCGGCCTTGATCGTAAAATCAGGCGGATAGGGCAGATCATTGCGCACATAGAACTCACCCAGCCCCGGCCCATAGGCCAACTCAACCAGGCGCCGCTCAGCGTCGCTCAGCGCAAAATCAGGCTCGATCAACCTGGCCGGCGCCGCCTTGTAATAACTGGTCCCGATCAAAATGGCCGCCATGCGCACAAGCCCTGCCAGGACTGAGCGGTCCAGCCGGTCAAACCGGGCCTCGTCGGGAAAAATCACCGTCTCTGTAAAGGCGCCAAGGCCGGGAACGTCATATTCGAAAGCGAACCCGTTCTGCCCGTCCAGGCGTCGCGGGAAACAAAGGCGGAAAGAAGACATCAGGGCTCACGACATTCAAAGCTGGGCCGACCCTAGCGGGCCTTGCGCGCTTACACCACCGCGTCGCGCTGCGCGGTGATGATCATATGTCCCGGCTTGTGAAAAATCGCCAGCTCCGGCCTGGCGTCCAGCACCACGGCCTGAGGCGTCACCCCGCACGCCCAGAACACCGGCACATCCCCGTCTTCCAGCACCGGCGCATCGCCAAAATCAGGCTTGCTGATATCGGTTATGCCGATCTCTGCGGGATCGCCCACATGCACAGGCCCGCCATGACTGCCGGGAAAGCGCCCGGTCACTTCGCTGACCCGCTCCACCAGCTCTGGCGGGACGCCGCGCATGGACACGACCATGCCGCCCGAAAACGGCCCCACAGGCGTGCAGGCGATATTGGTGCGGTACATCGGCACGTTTGTACCCGCCGCGATATGGCGAACCGGCAGGCCTTCAGCCAGCAAGGCATGTTCGAAGGTGAAGGAGCATCCCAGCAGCAAGGCCACCAGATCCTCACGCCAGAGATCGGTCAGATCGGTGCGCTCATCAACAAACTCGCCATCACGAAACACTTCATACCGCGGCGCGTCCGTGCGCACATCCACATCGAGCTTCGTAATCAGCGGATCTCCCGGCTCGCTCATCCCCAGAAGCGGACAGGGTTTGGGATTGAGCTGGGTGAAGAGCAGGAAATCATAGGCCAGCGCGGCAGGCAGAACGACCAGATTGGCCTGGGCGTAGCCCGCGCACAGGCCGCTCGTGGGCGCGTCGAACGCGCCCGAACGAACGGCTTGAAGATGGGCGTTTCGAAGGTCGGCAGGGTCAGTCATCACGAAGTCCTTGATCTGGCGACAGTTCACGTCAGATCAGCGCGTCACGCAAGACATGATTAACGCGATAATGCATCGCGCACCGCGTCAACCCGCGATCGGCCAACAGGCGCCTCGGCGCCCCCTAAGAGACTGAGCCCATACCGGCTTCCCGGGCGGGTCAACAAGGCGTCGACCTTGCTCATATTGACCGCATACGAACGATGAACACGCAACACGCCCTCACCCGCCTCCTCCAGCACCGCCGCCAGGCCGCGCTGATCCAGCAGCCAGCCCCCCGAGCAGCGATGCACCTCGGTGTAATTGCCCGCCGCTTTCAGATAGAGCACGTCATCGAGCGCCACGCGGTGCATCTTGCCCGTCGACTGCACGGTCAGGGCGGCCTGCAAGGGCTGCGCCTCTGTTTCAGGGCCTTCGGAAGCCGGGGACAACAGATCCGGTGATCGCACCATCCACACGCCCAGCGCGACTGCGGTAATGGCGTACACGCCAAGATCAATGAACCGCCCCGGCGCCAAAAGGTTCAGGATCAAAAGCGCAAGCCAGACGCCCGCCATGGCCAAGGCGTTCCGGTCCAGCCGAAAGCCCGCGATCAACGTCCAGACCAGACAGCCAAAGACCGTACACATGGTGAGCAGGATGATCTTGCCGTCATAGCCGTCATACAGAACCACGCCGAGCAGAGCGCAGACTGTGGTGACGCCGATGGCCGCCCGGCTCCACACCCGGCCCAGCGCCCAGCGCTGAACCAGAAAGCCCAGAAACCCCGCCGAAGCGCCCGCCATTCCCAGCAAGATCACCGCCTGCCGCGGCTGATGCCAGTCATATGGGTAATTCACATAAGCGCGCGACATCTCAGCCAGCGCTGCGATGACCAATGCAGCCACCCCGCCTGCGAGCCAGAACACCATGCGGTCGTCACGATCAAGCCCCAGCCTGAACAGGCTGATCGCCAGCACCGCCAACACGCCGGCCAGTCCTAAAGTCAGAGCGTAGTCGCGCAAGGACCGTCTGGCGTCGGGCCTGAACGGCGTCACCGCCAGGGTTTGCACGATCACGGCGGGCGCGTACCCGGCGCGCGTACTGGACAGGACCAGCGTAATCTCATTTCCGCTCGGGCGGATCAGATCGGGCGGCAGGGCGATCAGACTGTCGATCGGCCCTGCGCGCTCCGGCGCTTCATCACTGAACGGGCGTCCCTTGCCGCCGATCAGCTGACCATTGAAATAGGCTTCAGCGGAAAACGGCCCGGACAGAGCCAGCGCCATCGGCGTGTCCGGCGCCAGGGCGGCGTCCGGCACGCGCCAGCGCATTTGCATGACGCCGGCGCCGGGATCGGCCCGCCAGAACGCTTGCTCGCGCCAGAGCGCCGGGTCGTCGGCTTCAGGGGAGACGACCAGAGTCTCAACGCGATCCGCCCGCCAGATCGGCGCATTCGAAGTCGGCCAGGGCGCCAGCAGGACCAGCGCGCAGAGCATAGCCGCCAGCCCCGCCTCCCAAGGACGCAAGAGCTGTCCGGCCCGCGCCAGAGCGGCTTTGAGCTGTTCACCCTGCATATGAGCCGTTCGTCCTTTTGAGCTTTTCTGCACTCGAAACCGCCTGCACAGGAAGGGTGTTGGCGGTCAACGCCTCTCCCCACGCAAACGACAACAAGGACGTTTCCAATGCAAACCTTTATTGCCGCCCTCGGCGCCGCCGCGCTGGTTTCAACCTCCGCCCTGGCGCAAAGCCAAAGTGAAACCGCGCAAGCCATCTTTGATCAATTCGCGCAAGAGTATCCCGCGCTCAACGTGACTGTCATGGTGGAGGGCGAGATCGCCTTTGAAGCCGAAGGCGGCATGATGCGCAGCGCGCACGACGGCGTGACGACCGATTACAATGTCTACTCCACCGCCAAGCTTCTGACCGGGATCGCTTTCGCCCGACTGGAGGCGCATCACGGTCTGGATCTGGACCAGTCGGTGCGCGCCATCGACCCCTCCCTGCCCGCCACCTATCAGGACGTGACATTGCGTCAGCTGCTCAGCCATACGGCCGGCGTGCGCGGCTATACGGGCGATGACGACTGGATCGCCTTCAGTGATCGCCGGTGCGCGCTGCCGTCAGACGCATTGGGACATTTCATCAATGATCCGCTGATCGCTGAACCGGGCGCCCAGCATGAATACAGCACCTATGGCTTTGTGCTGCTGAGCCACCTTCTGGTGGAGCTGACCGGCGCTGACAGCTTTGACGCCGCCATGAGCGCGGCGCTGGGCGAGGTCTATACCGCGCAATCTGACTCAGACACCGCCGAGAAGGCGACGCCGTATTTTGACGCCGGCGAAGGTCTGGCGCCCATGCCGCTGTCTGCGGAGTGCAAGTTCGGCGGCGGCGGCCTGATCGCCTCCAGCCGGGACATGGCGCAGATGGGCGCAGCCCTGGCGGACGGCTCTTTGCTGAGTGCTGAAGAGATCGACGCCGCCTTCATGCCCATCCAGACGAGCGCAGGTGAAACCGTCAGCTATGTCTATGGCATGGAAGCCGGATTTGAACCCAGCATCGGCCTGCACTACGCCGCACATTCAGGCGGCAGCCCGGGCGGCCGTAGCTTCCTGATGGTGTATGTGGAGCCGCAAGTGGTGGTCGCCACCTCGGCGAATGCGGACGGCGCAAACCATTATCCCTTGGCGCTGGCGCTCGCGGATCTCTATGCGGGGTATAGCCAGTAGACAGGTCATCGGGCGCCCGGATTGCTCCGGGCGCCCGATCCAGACGGAGACCGAAGACGTCGCTGCAGGCCGACCTAATTCGGTCCGCCGTCCATGCGATCCTCAATCAGACCCGATTTTCACGGCGCCGATCAGGGATCAGCACCTGTTCAAAAACGCGCCATGAGCGGTTTGGTTCTCGTTTTCACGATTTCAGGCGTCAGGCGGCGCGTCCGCATGCCGCCACATATACCGCGCCAGAAAAGACCGGTAGGGCGCGAAGCGCGCCGCAGTGCGCACGGTCTTGCGGCGTTTGCTGGTCAGCTTTTCCAGCGTCTTGCGGGCGGTCACATCGCCATCGGGCCAGATGTCGGGCTCCCCGAAATAAAAGATGTTGGACATGTCCGCCGTCCAGCGTCCCACCCCCCAGATTTCCACCAGGCGATCTGATCGCGCCTGAGGACTCATGGCGCGCAAGGGCTCGGTCTCAAGCCAGCCCTCTCGCCGAGCGTCCGCGATGGCGATCAGGGTCTTCACTTTTGCGCCGGACAGACCACAGCCGCGCAACGCCTCGTGCCGGTCAGGGTGAAACGCATCGAGCAAACCTTCAGGGTGCTCGCTGAGCGTTTGCACCCGCGCCCAGATCGACGCTGCGGCCTTCACGCTCAGCTGCTGACCCGCCACAGAGCGACACAGCGAAACCGGAAACGGTGTTTGCGGCGGAGACCAGGCCTCAAGCGCGCCTTGCCGCTCAATCGCCTGAAAAAGCTCAGGGCTCAGCGCTTCCGCCGCGGACAGTGCATGATCATGGATGTGGTGCGTCATGGCGCTATCCAGCCTCGGCGCGCCCTTCCCGTCAAATAACTTATTCCTGCAATTCATTCTCATCTACTGTTGATAGTGAAAATGATTCGCATTAGTGAGGGCGCAGATTTGAGAATGGGAATCCCCGATGTCTTTGCGTACTACCTTGCTTGGCGCTTGCGCCTGCCTCGCCCTCACCCCGGCCGCCCTCGCCCAGTCCGACGCCGCCCAGCCTGACACCGATGACGTGATCGTCGTCACCGGTTCACTCGGCACGTTTGGCGCGATGAAATCCAGCGCGCCGATCCTTGAGACCGCGCGGTCTGTGTCAGTCGAGACGTCTTATGACTTCATCTCGCGCGGCGCCCTCAATCTCAGCGGCACGCTGAACTACACCTCCGGCGTTCTGGGCGAGGCCTACGGCTTCGCCACCCGCGGCGATTTCTTCACCGTGCGGGGTCTGGATGTTCCCGAATATCGCGACAATCTTCAGGCGCTGTTCGGCAATTACAACAATACCCGCCCCGACCTTTACACCATCGACCAGGTGGAAGTGCTCAAAGGCCCGGCGTCCGTCCTTTATGGTCAGGGCTCTCCGGGCGGCGTCGTCAACCTTGTGTCAAAAATCGCTGGCCCTGACCTCGGTCAGGAGATCGTGGCGAGCTATGGCACCCATGATCGCGCAGAGCTGGCTGGCGATTTCAGCACCACGCTGATTGAGGACACGCTCTATGCCCGCTTTGTCGGCGTGGTGCGCGACAGCGACACCCAGGTCGATTACGTCAATGATGACGCCATCTCGCTGGCGCCGTCCCTCACCTGGACCCCAGGCGAGAACACCGAGATCACCTTCCTGCTCAACTATGATGATCGTGATGGCGACGCCGCCGGCCAGTTCCTGCCGCTGACCGGGACGTATTATCCGGGCCCGAACGGCCAGACCATCGAGCCGAGCACCTATCTGGGCGAGCCGGGCTTCAACACCTATGAGACAGAGTCCACCGCCCTCACCGTGATCGGCAGCCACCGCCTGAACGACATTTTCACGCTTGAGGGCACCGCGCGCTGGCGCGATTCGTCCTCAACCTATCGCCAGAGCTGGGTGAGCTTCGCCGGCACGGGCTTGCCGCGTATTGATGCAAACGGCAATGGCGCACGCACCTGGTACGACAGCACTGCAAGCTCCAAGCAGCTCGCCTTTGATGCTCGCGTGCGCGCGGACTTCATGACGGGCGCCTTTGAGCACGAAGTGCTGGCCGGCGTGAACTATCAGGATGTCGAGCTCGAAAACGCCCGCGCCTATCAATACCAGGGCGTGATCAACGTCTTTGATCCGGTCTATGGCGACGGCGTGCCGACCCAGGCCGAGTTCGACGCTGTGCGGAGCGTCACAAGCGGCGACACCGATTACTGGGGCTTCTACCTGCATGACCAGATCTCGTGGGGAAACTGGATCTTCAACGCAGGCCTTCGCACGGATGATGTGAGCAATCTGACCGCCGCAGGCCCCCAGGATGATGACGCGGTCTCCTATTCAGTCGGGCTCCTGTACGCTTTCGACAACGGCGTTTCGCCCTATGTCAGCTATGCGGAATCCTTTGAACCGGTCATCGGGAATGACAATGTCACAGGCGCGCCACTGGAACCGCGTGAGGGCGAACAGGTCGAGATCGGCGTCAAGTACCAGCCTGTCGGCACCCAGACTTACGTGACGCTGGCGTATTTTGACATCACCCAGACCAATCTGCCGAACCCGGTGGCTCTGCCCAACGCCCCCTCCCAACAGGAAGGCGAAGCGTCGATCACCGGTTTTGAGTTTGAAGGCGTGACCACGTTCGAAACCGCGCTGGGCGATCTGAAACTGGACGCCGCGCTGACGCTTCTGGACACCGAAGACGCCAACGGCCTCCCCTTCTCAGTCATCCCCGACGAGCAGGCCTCGCTCTGGGCCGAGTTCCGCCCGACCGCCTTTGACGCTCTGCGCATTGGCGCCGGCGTACGGTATGTGGGTGAGCGGGAAAGCAGCGGCCTTAGCCTCGCAACAGGCGACATCCTCACCATCGTCTCTGACAGCTACACCCTGGCCGACCTGCTCGTGGCCTATGAGCTGGAGGACTGGAGCGTCGCTCTGAACGTCCGCAACCTCTTTGACGAGGAATATTACGGCTCCTGCCTGGCGCGGGGCGATTGCTTCCCCGGCGAGGAACGCACCGTCAATCTTCGCGTCGCAAGACGCTTCTAGGATCAGGTGCTGAGATCGTGGCGACCTCTTCGATTGCAGTACTGATCGCCGGACTGGCGCTGGGCCTTATCGGCCTGGCGCTGGTTCGGCTGTCCTGGATCCGGCGTCAGGGTTCGCACCTCTATCTGATGGTGGCGGGGTGGGGCATGATGATCGTATCTGTCTGGCCATTCGTGATCGCCCTGGGGCCGGACCTGGGCGTCACTGCGGCTTTCATCGCGCCCATGCTGGGCGCGATGAGCGTCATGGCGCAGGGTATGACCCGCCCCGTGACGGCCCCCGCCCTCAAAGCCGCTCCGGGTTCAAGCGATGCGCGCCCCCGCTGGATGGCGAGCCTGCGGACCCTGTCCGTCGCCGCACTGGCGGGACCTGTTTCTCTGGGCGTCACGCTGATCGCCAGCATCGCCCTGTTCCGTCTGACCCAGACCCTGAACTGGGAGATGCCAGACAGCCTGTTCACCGCCTTGGTGTTCGCACCCCTGGGCTGGGCGGGATTGGCTGTGATCTGCGCGCTGGAGGCGCCCCTGCGCTGGCGCACCGCCGCCCTGGTCGGCCTCGCCCTCGTTTTTGCGCTGATTGCGCTTTTTCTTTCGCCCCCGGTTTCGTGAGATCCTGACTTATGGCCGCCTCCTCTCGCCCCTCTGTCTGGCCCGACCTCTCCGCCAAACTCGTCGCCCGCATGCTCTCCGCCCATGCCGGGATCGGCGTCGTGCTGGGCGCCTTGCTCTACATCGTCTCGCTGAGCGGGGTTCTGGTGGTGTTTCACGCTGAATTCGCCCGCTGGGAACAGCCCCATATCACCGAAGTCAGCGCCGCATCGCCTGAACTGGCCGCCCGTGCGGCGCAAACCCTGCTCGATCATGCGAGCGCGGCTGGAGAGACGCCGGATCGTGTTTCGATCTTCCTGCCCACCCCGGATTCCCCGCGCCTGGCGGGCGGCTATGGCGACACCTACTGGTTCATTGATGAGAGCGCGGCTTTGGGCGAGACGATCGACCACGGCTTTTCCGAATTTCTGATCGACCTGCATTACTATCTGCATCTCCCCTCCACGCTGGGCCTGATCGTGGTGGGGCTTTTGGGCGTGATGATGCTGGCGCTGGTCGTGTCGGGGTTCCTCGCTCACCCGCGCGTCTTCAGGGATGCGTTTCGCAGTCACAAGCCCGGCAATGGCCAGCTGAGCCTGGCGGACCGCCATAACCGGCTGTCGGTCTGGGGCGCGCCCTTTCACATCATGATCCCGCTGACCGGCGCCGCTTTGGGGCTCGCCACCATCGTGGCGCTGACCCTGGCGCAGACCCAGCCAGGCATGAACGTCAATGAGATGTTTGATACCGTGTTCGGCCCCGGCGCAGAGGAGACCGCCGAAGCCGGCCCCCTGCCCGACATCGCCCAAGCGCTGCGCGTGGTGGAGACCGACTTCGCCGACGCTGGCCTGACGCCCTGGATCGTGCAGATCGAAAACCCCGGACAGGACGGGCAGACCTTGCAAATCCTGACCGCCGCCAATCAGCGGCTGATCTTCGGCGAATACCTGCAATTCTCCCCGGACGGCGCGTTCATCGGCAAGACCGGGCTGGATGACGGCGCGTTTGGTCAACAGGCCACGGCGTCCGTCTACAACCTGCATTTCGGAAACTGGGGCGGCGTGCCCGTCAAGCTGATCTATGTGGCGCTGGGCCTCGCTCTGTGCGTGGTCTGCGTCAGCGGCGTGCAGCTCTGGCTTTATAAGCGCGCCCGCAAGAAAGGCCCGCAACCGCGTCTGGAACGCAGCTGGATCGCACTGGTCTGGGGGCCGCCGGCCCTGATCGGTCTCGTGCTGGCGCTCGACCGGGTGCTGGGCCTCGCAGACGCCGCAATGCCTGCGGTGTTCTGGATGGGCTTGCTGGTCCTGACCGGGCTCAGCGTGTTCGCGCCGTCCAAAGCGGCTTTGTCGTCCGGCCTCAAACTGTCAGGCGCGGCGCTGATCCTCATCGGCGCGGGGGCGCACTTCCTAGCCTATGGGATGTCAGGGTATCAAAGCCCGGCGGCATGGGGGGTGTTCGCAGGCTTGATCGCCAGCGCCCTGGCGCTTGGGGCCAATGCAGTGCTGGCTTCAACGGATCGCTCGGCTCATAAGCCCAAAGCGACCGACGCTCAGCTTCAAACCTAGACAATCACCGTATTGCGCCACTTGCTGGGGATGGGATCCATCAGGTCTGGCGGACAGTTCAGCCAGGCGGTCAATTTGCCCCAGCGCTGAAAGCCTCGTGCCGCGAAATTGCGGTCCCGAAGCAGTTTGACCATCAGGGCGGCTTTCCGGCAATTCCGTGGTCCTGTGATGTAGGCGATCAAGGTTGTGGGCGGGATGTGCAAGCTGACGCTCAAAGCCAGCTCGCTGTACTCAAACGGATGCTGGCGGATCGTCGCGGCGCGATAATCCACGATCAGGCCCTGGACGGGGGTCTCCCGGAAGCGCTCGCCCAAGCGGCGTATGCCGGGCACGGACTGGTCAATCGTCATGTTCGCGCCGACCGCCAGATACCAGATCCTCGGGCGCTCACAGATCATTTCACTGGCGTAGATCAAACGGCTCATCGTGGAATAATGAGACGTATATTTTAATAACTTCTGAGCGTCTCGCGCAGTCTGTCACCCCGAACCCACAGGGTTCGCAAGGGCGTCCGGGTGCGATCAGTCTCGCCAGCGCTCGATTTCCCCTCGCTCGATCAAGGCTCTGGAACGCGTCAGGGCCTCTGTGACAAGCCCCATCACCGCCTTGATCCGCGGCGCATTGCGAAGATCGGGATGTGTAAGCACCCACAAATCCTCCCCAGGCTCCACTTTCGAGCCAGGAATGCGGATCAATCGCTCATCTGACTCTGCGATATAGCAAGCCCCCCGGATCATGCCCTGCCCGCGCGCGGCCGCCTCGTGCAGCATATCGATATCATCAATCACAAAGCCGACCGGCGTTTCCGGACATGGGGAGCGCTCGATCCATTGCGCCGGCGTGCGCCGCACGAGCCAGCGCCGGTCAGGCGGGGCCACCTGGTCGAAATAATCCCGGGCGCAGTAATGAGCCAGCGCATAGGGAAACAACCGCCGCCCCACCAGATGGTCATCCGGCGCAGACGCGCCGCGAATGACGATGTCCGCATCAGACCGGTCCAGATCCGCATAGGCGTACGAGCATTTGAGCGTCAGCAGAATGCCCGGATTGGAGCGCGCGAAAGCGCTCATGTCTTCCAGCAAGAGAAGTCGGGAGATGGCGTCAGGCACGGAGAGCGTCACAGCGCCCGCCATATCGGGTTGGGCCGCCCGCACCCGGCGTTCACTCTCCAGAAATGCGGCCTCCATGTGCTCGGCCGCCTCCAGTACAGGCGCTCCCAGCGCCGTGACCTGATAGCGGCCAGCGACACGTTCAAACACAGCCCCGCCCACGCGCTGCGACAGCGCCGTCAGACGCCGCGAGACCGTGGAATGGTTCACCCCCAGCATCGCTCCGGCCTCGCGCACAGATCCGGATCGCGACAGCGCCAGCACCAACCTGAAATCATCCCAATGGGTCATGCCCGCCCTCCGCTTGGTGCATATATGCACCAACGCTGCACGGAGACAATCCAGATAACGAAGCCAGTCAGTGCTAAACGGTGCGCATATCAACCATTGAGGGCTCCCATGCGTTTCACTCTCCCCCTTCTCTCCAGCGCCCTTCTCGGGCTCATGACCGCGCCGACCCAGGCAGAAACCGGCCTGCTTATTCTCAGCCCGCAGCCCATCTCCCTGCCGCAACAGACGCCTCTATCGCTGGACGCGCTTGGATGTTCGGTCTGGCGCCATGGCCAGATCGGCGGCTCACGCGGCGAACTCTCTCTGGGCGAGGCCACGCATTTTGCTCTGGCGAGCTGTGAGAGCGATCAGACTTCCACTGCAGAAGGTCGCGCCGCCCTGCGCTTCGGTCTGGGCTTGCCTGACAACGCGGTGCTGCTGGAAGGCGCGTATCGGAACACGGAAATGAATCCTGCCTCAATGATTGAAACGCCGGAGCGGTATTACGTGCTGAAAATCGGGACCTTCAACAACACAGACCCTGACGCCCGCCAGGCCGGCCATGCAGACTTCATGGCCACAGCCGCTCAACGCCCCCACGCCTTCACCATCGCGGCGACGATCGATGTGGACTGGGCGGCCGGCATGTCCACGCCGGACACGGTGGAGGTGTTTTACTATCGCGACTATGCCGAAGGCCGCGCCTTCGCCACCATGAATGACGACATCGTCTCAGCGTCCGACGCGTTTAACGCCGCCCATTTCGACGCATATGTGTATTTCGCCGGTCTGACGCCAGACGCGCGCGCGCCACAAACACGGCTTGAGGCCGGCTCGGTGCTCAGCTACACGCTCGCCGCGCCTTCAGAAACAGGCGTGCAGGCGCGCAACGGCTTCGCCCAGTTTGACGCCATGGCCGCCGCAGAGCGGGCTTCCGGGCCGCGCTTTGATGTGCGCAGCACCATCTTGGGGGATTTTGAACCGGACAGCGTGCAGATGCATGTCTGGCCCTCTCAACACGCGGCCGACGCGTATGAGACCTATGAACGCCGCCCCCTGCTGGAGCGCTTTGCATCTCAAGGCTGGACGGGGCGCCGGGTTTACAGCGCCGTTCTGGAAGATGACCTCGATCTGACGCTCGACCCTGACAAGTTCTACACGCTGGCGCTGGCCTGGTTTGACCCGGAAAACCCAACTGATTATGCGCGCTATCTCGATATGGTCGCCGAAGACCTCGCCGCCGTCGGCGGGCGGTTTGTGTACAAGATGTACAATCCCGACGCCCATCTGACCGGTGAGACGCTGGACGCGCCCGACCAGATCACCCTGGCCGAATGGGACAGCATTGAGAGCCTGCGCGCCTTGCGCAGCCTGCCCCAATATCAAGCCGCCGCCCCCTATCTCGACAGCGGCACACGATATTTCGAGTTCTACAGCCTCAACCTCACCCCGCCCTCACAAGGCGTCACCGCGCCCTAGCGCCTTGCTGCAACCGGACCAAAGGTCCGCAAGGCCAAAGGCCGCCCGCAGTGTCAGCGAGGACCAACGAAGCGGAGGCGAAGGAGAACAAGAAAACCGGACCAGAGGTCCGCAAGCGCGACCGCGCGCCCGCAGCTTTAGCGAGGATCGACAGAGCGGAGGCGAGGGAGAACAGAAAAAATGGTGCGGGCGGCCGGACTTGAACCGGCACGGGCGTTGCCGCCCAACGGATTTTAAGTCCGGTGCGTCTACCAATTCCGCCACGCCCGCATGCGCGCCTTAATCAGACACTGTGTCTTCTGAATACGAAACGGGCCGGACTTTGAAAAGTCCGGCCCGCTGATCTTTGGCAGAAGACAGAAAGCTCTAGCGTTTGATCTCATCCTGGCTGGTGATGATCTTGCCGCACAGGCCGTAATCGACGGCCTCTTTGGCGGTCAGCCAGAAATCACGATCGGTGTCTTTCTCGATCCGGGCCAGCGATTGCCCGGTGGCGTCGGCGAAGATCTGGTTCAAACGCTCGCGCATGGAGCGCATCTCGCGAACCTGGATCTCGATATCAGACGCCATGCCGCCGGCGCCGCCGGACGGTTGGTGCAAGAGGAAGCGGGTGTTGGGCAGCGCGTACCGGTCTTCCTTGTTGGCGCCCACATAGATCAGCGCGCCGGCGCTGGCGACCCAGCCCGAACCGAGCACGATCACGCGCGGTTTGATGAACTTCATCGTGTCGTGGATCATGTCGCCGGATTCCACATGGCCGCCCGGCGAGGAGATGACCATCAGGATCGGCTCGTCGGATTTGGCCGCCAGCGCGAAGAGCTGGGCGCAAACCTCACGGGCGGTTTTGTCCGAGATTCCCCCGGTGATCAGGATGGTGCGGCTTTCAAAGAGCGCTTTGCCCACATAATCAGGGGTTTTCGGCGCGTCCTTGTCTTCGCCGTCTTCGTCGTCATTGCGGATGATCGGGTCGGTATAGCCGTAAGACATCGGCGGCGGTCCTCAAAAAAGGCTTGAGGCCCTGAACGCTCAGGGCCGGTAAGGCGGGTTCAGGCCAAAACGTAAGATGGCCCGAGCGGGACGGCAAGCATGGCCTCCAGCACGTTAAGGGGCGGTTGCTTTAACGCGCGCCTTCGGCAAGCGCTTGCAGCCCGCTCTCAACGGTCTTGAGCACGGCTTCATCCGTGCCGCGCGCGACCAGGGCTACCCCGCGGGTGATGGAGCCGTCTTCAGCGTCCTTGAACCAGGGGTAAGAGCCCAGCGACACAGACGGATAGTCCGCCTGCATCTGGCCCAAAGCTTCAGCGAGATCGCCTTCGCGAGCGTTTTCCAGCCGGACGGTGACCGAATGGGTGACCTTGCCGCGAGTCAGGCGCGGGGCGATGTCTTCAAGCATGCCGCGCGCGATTTTCGGCACGCCGGCGAGCACAAAGACATTTTCAATCTGAAAGCCCGGCGCGCCGGTCACCGGGTTCTCCACCAGAACCGCGCCCTCGGGGATGCGCGCCATACGCAGGCGCGCGGGCGTGACCTCGGTGTTTGTCTTGGCGTACCAGTGCTCGAGAATCTCGCGCGCATCATCGCGCACATCAATCGAGCGACCGAACGCAGCGGCGACGGCGTCCGCGGTGATGTCGTCATGGGTCGGGCCGATGCCGCCCGTGGTGAACACATAGGTGCAGCGCGCGGACAGCGCCCTCACCGCCTCCACAATGGCGTCCTGATCATCGGACACGATCCGCACTTCGCTCAGAGCAATGCCAAGCGGCGCCAGGAATTCGGCGATTTGCTGCACATTGATGTCGCGGGTGCGGCCAGACAGGATTTCATCGCCGATGACGACAATGCCGGCGCTGACAGCCTCCGGTTTCGCTTCACTCATGACCGCCCCTCTCTTGCGTGCGTGATGGGGAAGACTATGGTCCCGCCCTTCCCGCTCTCCAAGGTCTTGTGATGCGATTTCCCGCCCCGCTCCATCCCGGCGTCCTGATCAAACGCTATAAGCGCTTCCTGGCGGATGTGGAGCTTGAGACCGGCGAGACCGTGACCGCGCACTGCCCCAATCCCGGCTCGATGCTGGGGCTGAAGGATCCCGGCAGCCGCTGTTGGCTCAGCCATACCGATGATCCCAAGCGCAAACTCAAATACACGCTCGAAGTGCTGGAAGCGGACAACACGCTGGTGGGCATCAACACCAACCGTCCCAACCGGCTGGCGGAAGACGCGATCCGTGCGGGCGCCATTCCCGCTTTGTCAGGGTATGAGGCTTTGCGCCGGGAAGTGAAATACGGCGCCAATTCGCGCATCGACCTGCTGCTGGAAAGCGCGGACCGGCCTGTCTGTTATGTGGAAGTGAAGAACTGCCATCTGAGGCGCACGCCCGGCCTGACCGAGTTTCCCGACAGCGTCACCAGCCGCGGCGCCAAGCATCTGGGCGAGCTGTCGGACATGGTGCGTCAGGGCCATCGCGCCGTGCAGCTCTTTATCGTACAGCGCAATGATTGTGACGTGTTGTCGCCGGCCGACGATCTCGATCCGGTTTATGCGCAAGCCTTGCGCGACGCCTCGCTTGCGGGCGTGGAAATCATCGCCTGGGCGTGTGAGATCACGCTGGACGGCATCGAAATCGTGCGTGAAATCGAGGTGAAACTGTGAGCCAGCAGAGCGTATTGAACCCGGCGGACGCAGGCTGGGACCTGCCCCGTCCGTTCATCCTGCCCGTGACGGTCCGGGCGGAGGATATCGACGATTTCGATCACGCCAATAACTCGGTCTATTTGCGCTGGGCGGACCAGAACGCCTGGGCGCACTGGGCGGCGGACGGGTTTCAGCCTGAAGACTGCCGCACCGAAGATCGCGGCATGGCGATCATGCGTACCGAAGCCGATTATCTGGGCCATTGCCGGCTGGGCGACGACATCGCCTGCGCGGTCTGGATCGCCCGATCTGACGGCAAATTGCGCGCCGAACGCTGGTATCAGTATCGCCGCATCTCTGATGGCGAGACGGTCTTTCGCGCTGTGACGCGGCTGGTCTGCTTTCAGCTTTCAACCGGCCGCCCGGCCCGCATGACGGACTCCTTTGCGCGCCACTACGCCAAACCGGCTGACGATATCCGCGCCGCAGCCGATGCGCTGGACGCCCGCTTGAAGCGAGGCTGACGCCGGTCTCCGCTGCGCATTACAGACCGGAAAGTTTTTCAAGCGGCCCCACGCGCCTATAGTCCGCCCCAATGTGATTAAGGGGAGACTATCATGCGATTTGCACTCGCTATTGCGGCCAGCGCGCTTGTTCTGAGCGCCTGCGCCAGCGTTCCGGCGCCTGAAACAGCTCAGACCGAAGCGATGGCGCCTGCCGTCAATGCGTCGTCGATTGAAGCGCATATCCGGTTTCTGGCCGATGACCTTCTGGAAGGCCGCGAGGCCGGCGAACGCGGCTATGACATCGCCGCCGCCTATATGGAAAGCCAGTTCCGCCTGATCGGACTGGAGCCGGGCGGCATGGAAGGCTATCGCGCCGAAGTGCCGCTGCAGGTGATGTCCGCCAATCAGGACGAAGCCCGCTTCATTCTGGATGGCGAAGCGCTGACCCCGGGCGAGGATTTCGTCGTCTCTCCGCATGCCGTGCTGGACGACGCCGCCATTGAAGCGGACGCGGTGTTTGTCGGCTTCGGCATGGACACGCCGCAACTGGGCTATGACGATTACGACGGTCTGGATGTGGCCGGCAAGATCGTGGTGGTTCTGGCCGGCACGCCGGGCGAGCTGGCGTCTGACGTCAGCGCGCACCTGAATTCCAGCCGCACCAAGGCGCGTTTCGCCGCCGACAATGGCGCCATCGGCATGGTTCAGATCGCGCCTGAAGGCCTGACGCGCCGGACTTTTGCCCGCATGGCGCCCTACGCCGCCGGCGAAAGCATGACCACTGAAGCCGCGTCCGCCGCGTCCGAGTTGCAGGTCCGCGCGACGATTTCCGACGCTGTCGCAGCGCGTCTGTTCGAACTGGCGGGCCAGGATTTCGCCGCCATTCTGGACAACGCCGTCAACGGCGAAGCGCCCGAAGGCTTCGACCTGAACCAGATGCTCAGCCTGTCCGCTGTGACCGAACGCGAGATGGTCTATTCCGACAATGTGGTGGGCGTGCTGCCCGGGTCTGATCCGATGCTCGCGGACGAGCCGGTCATCATCACCGCGCACCTCGACCATATCGGCATCTGCCGTCTGGAAGAGGATGTGGACCGGATCTGTAATGGCGCGCTCGACAACGCCTCGGGGTCCGCGATCATGATCGAGACCGCCCGCGCCCTGGCCGACAGAGAGCGTCAGCGCCGCCCGGTGGTCTTCATCGGCCTGACGGCTGAGGAAAAAGGCCTTCTGGGGTCCGCCCATATCGCCGCCAACATCACGCCGGCCATGGAAGGCATGGTGGCCAACATCAATCTGGACATGCCGGTGATCCGTTATGAGTTCAACGACCTGATCGGATTTGGCGCGGAGCATTCGAGCCTGGGTCCGATCGCGGACGCCGCCGCCCGCACCGTGGGCGCCAGCATCTCGGAAGACCCTCTGCCGCAGCAGGCGCTGTTCGTGCGCTCCGATCACTATAACTTCGTGCGCCAGGGCGTCCCGTCGCTCTTCCTGATGACGGGCTTCTCCAGCCCCAATCCGGATGATGACGAAGGTCAGGGCTTCCTGAACTTCCTGGGCGGCGATTATCACGCGCCGGGCGATGAAGCCGATAACGGCGTGATGTTTGATCAAGGCGCCAAGTTCGCCAACATCAATCTCGCCATCATCGAGGCGATCGCCAACAGCGATGAGACCCCGCACTGGAACGAGGACAGCTTCTTCGCCCAGTAAGGCGATCACAAACTGCGACTGAATGCGCGCCCGGACCCAGGACATGTTCCATCACGGTCCGGGCGCGGTTATATAGGGGTCAGGTAAAGACAGGATGAGACGTGACTGACACCGGCTTGGACCTCGACGACGCGCCGACGCGCGACGGGCATATCAAACGCCACACGCCCGAGGACTTTGAGGGCATGCGCAAGGCGGGCCAGTTATCGGCCCGGGCGCTGGACATGCTGGTGGAGTATGTGAAACCCGGAGTCAGCACCCAGGCCCTCGATGATCTGGTGCGCGAGTTTTATCTCGACCATGGCGCAGCGCCTGCGACGATCTTTTATCGCGGCTACACCAAATCAAGCTGCACCTCGATCAACCACGTGGTCTGTCACGGCATCCCCAACAGCAAACCGCTGCGCGACGGCGATATCGTCAATATCGACGTGACCTGCGTGCTGGACGGCTGGCATGGCGACACCTCGCGCATGTTCGGCGTGGGCGACGTCAAGCGCAAGGCGGCCCGCCTTGTGGAAGTGACCTATGAAGCGATGATGCGCGGCATCGAACAGGTCAAACCGGGCAATCATTTCGGCGATATCGGCGCCGCCATCCAGGAACACGCCGAAGCCCAGCGCTATTCGGTCGTGCGCGATTTCTGCGGCCATGGCCTCGGCCGTCTGTTCCATGACGCGCCGAATGTTCTGCACTTCGGCGAATACGGCACAGGCCCTGTTATCGAAGAAGGCATGTTCTTCACCATCGAGCCCATGCTCAATATCGGCAAGCCGGGCGTTAAAATCCTCAATGACGGCTGGACCGCGGTGACGCGCGACAAATCCCTGTCCGCCCAGTTCGAGCATTCCATCGGGGTGACCAAGGACGGGGCCGAGCTGTTCACCAAATCCCCCGCCGGTCTTGACCAGCCGCCCTGCGGCTAGATCTCAAGCTTTCATTCGGTAGGGCTTGGCCAAAACTCAGATGACTCAAACAAAAAACCCCGGAGCGGTGCTCCGGGGTTTTGTCGTTCAGTCCGAGAGAAGACCTAAACCGTCACGCCTTTCAGGCGCGCCTTGGCTTTCTCGGCGCCGATCAGCGGCAGGATCTCGGCCATTTCCGGGCCGCGTTCCTGACCGGTCAGGGCCATGCGCAGGGGCTTGAACAGCGCCTTGCCCTTGCGGCCCGTCGCTTCTTTCAGCGCGCCGGTCCAGACGCTCCAGCTCTCACCGGTCAGCGCGCCCTCAGGCAGCATGTCGCCGGCTTGAGAGACAAAGTCCGCGTCTTCATCGGCGATGGCGGGCGTGACCGGGCCTTCGATCAGACGCACCCATTCGATGACGTCTTTCACAAAAGTGAGGTTCGGGCGCACGGTCAGCCAGACCGCCTCGCCGCCATCCGCGTCCAGCGCCGCCAGCTTGGGCTGGGCGTCGGCATAGCTCATGGCGTGCACCAGCTTGGCGTTCAGGCGCTTGAGCTCTTCTGGATCAAAGCGCGCCGGGGTGCGCGACAGCTTGCCGAACTCAAACTCGTCGGCGAGTTGTTGCAGATCATCGCGTGCATCCACGGCGTCCGACGTGCCGATCTTGGCCAAAAGCGAGCACACCGCCATCGGCTCATAGCCGTCAATCTCACGCAGGTCTTCAATGGACAGAGAACCCAGACGCTTGGACAGCTTGTCGCCGTCTGCGCCGACCAGAAGCGCGGTATGGCCCATGGCGGGCGCCGAGCCCTTGCCGCCCAGCGCTTCGAAAATCTCGATCTGCGCGGCCGAGTTCGTCACATGGTCTTCGCCGCGGATGATGTGGGTGACGTTTGAGTCCAGGTCATCCACAACGCTCGGCAGCGTATAAAGATAGCTGCCGTCAGCGCGGATCAGGATAGGATCGGAGACAGAGCTGGTTTCGATATGGCTCGGCCCGCGCACGAGATCAGTCCATTCGATGCGGCCGCCTGACAGCTTGAAACGCCAGTGCGGCTTGCGGCCTTCGGCGTCGAGCTTGGCCTTGTCCTCATCGGTCAGGCTGAGCGCGGCGCGGTCATAGACCGGCGGCTTGCTCTGGGCGCGCTGGATCTTGCGTTTGCGGTCCAGCTCATCCTCGGTCTCATAGCACGGATACAGAAGGCCCTGATCGATCAGGCTCTGTTTGGCCGCTTCATATTTGTCAAAGCGCTCGGACTGCTTGAACGTTTCGTCCCAACTCAGCCCCAGCCAGGTAAGGTCGGCCTTGATGGCGTCTTCATTGTCCTGTGTGGAGCGCTCAAGGTCCGTATCGTCGATCCGCAGCAAGACCGTGCCGCCCTGGCTCCGCGCGAACAACACGTTCAGCAAGGCGGTGCGCACATTGCCCACATGCAGACGGCCGGTGGGACTGGGGGCGAAACGGACTTTCACGGTCATGGATATCGGCTCTGTTTCTATAAAGAGGCGCCGCACTGGTGCGCGACCTAAAGCGCGGCTTTAGACCGCCGCCAACGGCGCGTCAAACACCAGAGTGCGCAGGCTGACTTGATGGTCTGTCCGGACAGGACGATGCTGGCGCCCAAACCGTGGGGAACGGCCATGACGTCACAATCCGAGCCGCCGATGGAACAAGGGCCGAAAGGCCCTCAGCTTGATGAATTGCTAGACGGGCTGATGGGCTGGAACCGGTCCTTTCTGAGGACTCTCTCTGATGGCTTGCTCGCGCCCGAACGGGTCGCCCACGCGGTTCTGATACAGGAGCGCGACACGTACGCCTCGCCGCTTCGACTTCTGATTTTTCTGTTCGGCATCTACACCGCCCTGACCGTCTTCATCGTCGGGGGAGACCTGCAGTCCATTGAAACCGTCACGCCTGCATCCGCTGAAGTTCTGAACGCCTGGCTTGTTGAGCAAGGGACGGATCTCGAGACGGTGAACGCGGTCTGGAGCTTCTGGCTCAACATCCTCGTCTGGCCGATCATGGTGATCTCTTCCTTCCCATTCGCGCTGCTGTTCAAGGCATTTGCGCCCAAGCGAACGCTGTACGGCGCGGTGCTGGTCTATCTGACCACGATCAACACCATGACGGCGGCGCTGATCATCTTGATGCTGGGCCTGGTTCTGGTTTCAGACAGCCAGACGACCATGATGCTGAGTCTTTTCCTCTCCACTGTGATCTATTTTTACGTCACTGCGCGGGTCGTCTCGGCGCATTATTCGAGCAGCCTGATAGGGACGATACTGAAGGTCTTTTCCTTCATGCTGTTGACCCCGGTCACACTAGTGATCACGGTTGCTCTGCAATTTCTTGCATTTGATCAGGTGATGGAGCATCGCTTTGATCAGAATGTCAGGGACATGATTGAATTAAGGGGAGACACAGCGCCATGAAATCACGCGAAATCCGATTGACGCAGCATTTCACCGGCCCGGTGAAATCAGACTATTTTGAACTCGCCGAAGTGGACTTGCCCGAACCCGCCGAGGGCGAGGTCGTGGTGCGCAACGCCTGGCTGTCGGTGGATCCGTATATGCGCGGCCGCATGATCGGCGTGAAAACCTATATCGACCCGTTCGCCGTGGGCGCGCCGCTGGAAGGCGGCGCCGTGGGTCAGGTCGTCCAGTCCAAGGCTGACGGTTTCGCCGAGGGCGACTGGGTGATGAGCATGAAGGGCTGGCGCGAAGGCTATGTGGCCGCCGCCGACAGCCTGACCAAGATCGACGCCAGCGTCCTGCCCCCTGAAGCCTATCTGGGCGTGGCGGGTCTGACCGGCATGACCGCCTATATCGGCCTCAAGCGCATCATCGAGCTGAAAGAGGGTGAAACCTTGTGGATGAGCGCCGCCGCCGGCGCGGTGGGCTCGGCCGGCGTTCAATTCGCCAAAGCCATGGGCGCCCATGTCGTCGCCACCGCAGGCGGTAAAGAGAAAACCGATTTCTGCACCGAGATCGGCGCCGACGCCGTGGTCGATTACAAGGCGACAGATGATCTGGCGGGCGCGGTGCGCGCCGCGGCGGAACCATTTGGCGGCGTGGACGCCTATTTCGAGAATGTCGGCGGCGATCACCTTCAGGCCGCGCTGGACGTCATCAAGCCTCATGGCCGCATGGCCGTTTGCGGCATGATCGCACGCTATAATGACGACACCCCCCTGCCCGGTCCCACCAATCTGACCCAGATCATCGCCAAGAAGCTGAAGGTCCAGGGCTTCATCCTGTCAGATCATTTTGATCTGCAGGGGGAGTTCATCAAGGATCTGTCTGACTGGATGATGGCGGGCAAGGTGAAAACCCGCGACACCGTCTATGACGGCATCGAACAGACGCCCGACGCTTTCATGGGGCTCTTCACCGGCGCCAATATCGGTAAAATGCTGGTCAAGCTCTGACGTGAACCGGGCCGGACGCGCCTTGCGCGTGTTCCGGCCCGAACGCGACCTGTGATAGCCCACCAATCAACTTCTGATTTATCGCGTCGTATTCTTCTCCGTACGGAGCGCCTGCTATACCTCTTGTGAAGACTTTCTCCCTAATGGTTACCCCTACCGTTGTTTGAGACAGGACGGTCGTCTTTCAGGCGTCCGAGGGTTTCCATGAACGTAGAACAATTGAACGCGCGTGCTGAGGGCCGTCTCGCCGGTCTTGTGGGACTGGATGTCGTTGAGGCCAGCGCCACCCGCATTCGCGGCGCCCTGACGGTTCGTCCTGAACTGCAAGCGCCCACAGGCTTCCTGCATACCGCCACCATCATCGCCATGCTCGATACGCTGGCGGGCTATGGCGCGAGCATGAATATTCCCGACCGATCGATCGGCTTCACCACGATTGAAGTGAGTTCGAGCTTCTTCGGCGCCGCGCGCGAAGGCCGCGTCATCGGCGAGGCCGTTCCCATCCACCGGGGCAGCACGACCCAGATCTGGTCGGCCAATTGCTGGCGCGAAAGCGACAACAAGGAAATCGCGGTCTTCCGCTGCACCCAGATGGTGCTTTATCCGCCGCGCCGGGGCGAATCCAAAGAAGAGTAGCTTCATCGCCATCGCATTTCAGGCCACACTGTCCCTATCAGGGGCAGGGGGACAAAGATGAGCGGGTCAGAGACTGACGAACAGGGGCGCAAGGATCGCGACGACCTGATCGAAGATACGCTCGGCTTCAATCTACGAAGCCTGAAAACCGTGTACGCCTTGCTGGCCACCCCCCGATCGGTCATGCAGGCCATCACCGAGAAAGACCGCGAGCGCTACACGCCAATGCTCCGCCTGTTTCTCGGGCTGATGGGCATTCAAGTCGCTCTGTCCGTGATCTGGGGCGGACATGCCGGCATCCTGGAACAATCGCTTTCCCGCTTGTCAGAGGAGCAGCTGCAGGATCTGCAAACCCTTGTCGGTCGGCCCCTCGACGAGTTCTACGCGCACTTCGGCAATATCGCCGGGTTTCTTCAGCCCATTCTGGTCGGCCTGTTCACGGCCTGCTCGGTGCTGATCCTGCGCCTGATGGGCGACAAACGCCCCTTCAGCGTCAACCTCAACCTGATGTTTGCGATCCTGAATGCCGGCAGCATTATCGGGCTTGTCTTGATGATCCCGCAGACGCAACTGGGGCTTCCATGGGCTTTGGGCACGGGCCTGGTGATGCTGGGATATTTTCAGACGGTCTACAGAGGCATGCCGGAGAGCGTCATCGGCGCCGGCGCCAAGCGTTGGGGCTACAGCCTTCTGATGACCCTGGTTCTGATCATCCTGATCCTGATCGCAGGCATCGTCATGCAGAGCCTATCCCTGCTGGGCGCTTACATCTGGCCCTGACGCGCAACGCGGTACAGGCGCCCCAGGACGCCGCCGCCGACACAGGCGCCCACAAAGGCCGCCAGCGTGTCATTTCCGAACATGTGCAGGAAACCTGCATAGGACAGGCAGGCCGCCGCTACGGCCAGCCCGGTCGCGCTGATTCTGTTCAGCCATGAAACAGGTGCTTGGGTCATGGTTTCCTAAAAGCAAACAACGGGCCGGTTTCGTAGCCCTTTGTTTACCATAACGCGCAATTTCGCGTTAGGACTGCACACCAATTCAGCTGATACGCCTGTATAGCCTTGCAATCAGGGCTCAGAATCGCGCTTCATGGCGCTGTCCAATGTTGGCGGCGAACGATTCTCATGCCGCCGCCTTATCCAACCAGTGGGGGGAACCCTGATGAATAAATCTGAACTCGCCAAAGCCATCGCCGACAAAGCTGGCATCACCAAAGCCCAAGCCGGCGACGCCATCGACGCGTTCGCAGACGCCATCGTCGGCGCTGCTAAGTCTGATGACTCCGTGCAACTGGCGGGCTTCGGCACCTTCCACGCCAAGCACCGTGAAGCGCGCGAAGTGCGTAACCCGCGGACCGGCGAGAAAATGATGTCCAAAGCCAAGACCCAGCTGGCCTTCCGTCCGGCTTCGGCTCTGAAAGACATTTAAGCGTTTTCCGCCTTCGGGCGGATCAGGCTGAGCGAAACCGCCGCCCCTACGGGCGGCGGTTTTGTTTTGGCCCGACGCAACGCAAGAAAAAGCCCGGCTCGTTGAGCCGGGCTTTTTGACGTCATGCTTTCGCGCTGGCCTATTCGGCCGCCACAGCGCCGCGTTTGAGGCCTTGGGCGGGCTTCAGCGCGTCAGAGATCTGGAAGGCCATTTCCAGCGCCTGGTCCGCGTTCAGACGCGGATCGCAATGGGTGTGATACCGGCTCGACAGATCGGCTTCGGACAGGTGCCCGGCGCCGCCGACGCATTCGGTCACGTCCTGGCCCGTCATCTCGAAATGCACCCCGCCGGGCTCGGCCCCTTCAGCGCGCAGGACTTCGATGAAGGTGCGCAGCTCAGAGAGCACCTTGTCAAAATCGCGGGTCTTGTAGCCATTGGCCGCCTTGTGCGTGTTGCCGTGCATCGGGTCACACGACCAGATCACATTGCGCCCTTCAGACTGCACCTTGCGTACCAGCGGCAGCAGGCCCTCCGCCACCTTGTCCGCGCCCATCCGCACATACAGGATCAGACGCCCAGCCTCATCACGCGGGTTCAGAACATCGATCAGACGGATCAGCTCATCAGGGTCCAGCGTCGGGCCGCATTTGAGCCCGACCGGATTTTCCAGGCCGCGCATGAACTCAACATGGGCGTGGTCAGGCTGACGCGTCCGGTCGCCGATCCACAGCAAATGCGCGCTGGTGTCATACCAGCGGCCGGAATTGCTCTCCATCCGGGTCATCGCCTGCTCGAACGGCAGGTGCAGCGCTTCGTGGGAGGTGAAGAAATCCACCCCTTCCAGCGAGGGCGCGCCGTCAGGCGTCACGCCGCACGCGCGCATGAAGGCCAAAGCCTCGCCGATGCGGTCGGCATATTCCTGATAGCGCTCGCCCGCCGGGCTGCCCGCCAGGAAATCAAGCGTCCACTGGTGGACATTGTGAAGGTCGGCATAGCCGCCCGACGCCAGCGCGCGCAGCAGGTTCAGCGTCGCCGCTGACTGGTCATACGCCCGGATCAGACGTTCGGGATCGGGTACGCGCGCTTCTTCGGTGAAGGCCATGTCATTGACGGAATCGCCGCGATAGCTGGGCAGGGTCACGCCGTCGATGGTTTCAGAATCCGACGAGCGCGGCTTCGCGAACTGGCCTGCAATGCGGCCCACTTTCACCACCGGCTTGGCGCTGGCGAAAGTCATCACCACCGCCATTTGAAGCAGCACGCGGAAGGTGTCGCGCACGGTCTCCGCGGAGAACTCCTTGAAGCTCTCGGCGCAATCGCCGCCCTGCAGCAGGAAAGCCTGCCCCGCGGACACATTGGCGAGCTGGCTTTTCAACCGGCGCACCTCGCCGGCAAAGACCAGCGGCGGGCGCTTGGCGAGCTCGGATTCCACCCAATAGAGCTTATCCATATCGGGATAAGTCGGTAATTGCTTACCGGGTTTGGATCTCCAGCTCTCAGGGCTCCACACAGTCATGGCCTTCGCCTTTCTAGAATTTGGCCGGACATATTAGCGGCGATTGTGCAATGCAGTAAGCCCCGAGTGTAAGCCCGCGGGGTATACTGTATCGTAAACACCACAATTATCGCCTCAGTTGAATTTTTTATCCAGGCGCCCTCTAATTGGGGAATTCAACTTCCATCAGGGCGAGAGGCGATCTCATGACCATCACGATCACAGGCATTTCTCATCAATCCGGCGCCGTTTTCACCGCACAGTTCACGGTGTCCGGCGGCAGCATCACGCATTCAGACCTGGCGGTTGAATTCCAGTCGGACGCCAGCAAAAGCTTCACGGACGTGCAGGCTGACGCCTTGAGCGCCGCCACCGCCGCCTTGCAGAGCTAGACCCTGTGCTGAATTGCGCGCGGCTATTCCGCGGCGCGCAATTCAGGCGGGATCCATTTTTCCTTCATGGTGACCAGTTCCTCGGCCACGCTGGGGTGAACGGCGCAGGTCTCGTCAAACTGGGCCTTGGTCAGCCCCGCCTTCACGGCAATGCCCACGGCCTGAATGATTTCAGGGCTGTCATCGCCCACCAGATGCACGCCGACGACCACCTGGTCGGAGGCGCGAACGATCATCTTCATCATCATCCGGTCCGGATGATCGGTGATGATGCCCTTCATGGGCCGGAACTGGGATTTATAAATGTCCACTTCGCCATAGGCCTTGCGCGCCTCGGCTTCAGTCAGCCCCACCGTGCCCACGGGCGGCTGGGTGAAGACTGCGCTGGCGATGGTTGAGTGATCATAGGCGTTAGGCTTGCCGCCATAGACCGTATCCACAAACGCCGCGCCTTCACGGATCGCCACCGGGGTCAGGTTCACCCGGTCGGTCACATCGCCCACAGCGTAGATATTGTCCACGCTCGTCTTGGAATACTCATCGACCTTGATCGCGCCCTTGTCATTGACCTCGACGCCTGCGCTCTCAAGCCCTAACCCCTTGGTGTAGGGGTCGCGGCCGATGGCGAAGACGACCTGATCCACATTCTCGATCACATCGCCATTATCCAGCGTGACGCTTTTCAGTCCGGTCTGTTCGTCGGTCAGTTCGATCTTGTTAAACACAGCATGGGTGATGACCCGCACGCCGGCTTCTTTCAGGCCTTCATGCACGGCGGTGCGCACATCATCGTCAAAGCCGCGCAGCACGGTTTCGCCGCGATACACAAGGCAGGTTTCGACGCCCAAGCCGGCGAACACCTGGGCGAACTCCACCGCGATATAGCCGCCGCCGGCGATCACAATGTGCTTGGGCAATTTGGGCAGGTGGAACAGCTCGTTTGACGTGATGGCGTGTTCGACGCCGGGCAGGCTTTCGTCCGTGTTCGGCGCGCCGCCCACCGCGATCAGGATGTGTTTCGCCGTCACCGTCCGATCCTGTTTGACCAGGCGGATGGTGTGGGGGCCCTCAAGCACGGCCCGGTCTTCGATCAGCTCGACGCCGGCGTTTGCGAGATTGCGCGAATAGATCCCCGACAGGCGATCCACTTCGGCGTTCATGGTGTCGCGGAATTTCGGCCAGTCAAAACTCGGCGCGCCCACATCCCAGCCATAGGCCTTGGCCTGTTTGAAGCTTTTGGAGAAGCCCGAGGCGTAGACCATGTATTTCTTGGGCACGCAGCCGCGGATCACGCAGGTCCCGCCGGGACGGTATTCCTCGGCGACGGCCACTGTCTTGCCCTTCATGGCGCTCAGGCGCGACGCGCGCACCCCGCCAGAGCCCGCGCCGATGGTGAACAGGTCATAGTCAAACTCGTGATCGGCCATTGCGCGCCCTTTTCGTGATTCACTCAAATCTGCATGCGTATGTGTGCTTGCAGACCGGATAGGTCAAATCACACGGGTGCGGAAGATGGGGAAACCGCTTATGCGCGCTCGAGCGTCAATCGCGCCGACTCGCCTCAAAGGTGGCGTCTCACTCAATATTCTCTTATCAAGGGAGACTATCACAGATGAGCGCGGATCGTGAGCGACCTCAAAACCCTCCCTGACACCCCCCACCATGCCGGCCATCGCGACCGGCTGCGTGCGCGCTTTTCAGAAGCCGGTGGTCAGGGCCTCGCCGATTACGAACTTCTGGAGCTGGCGCTGTTTCGCTCCATCCCGCGGCGCGATGTCAAACCGCTGGCCAAGGCGTTGATCGCGCGGTTCGGAAACTTGGGCGGGGTCTGCGCGGCGGAACTGCACCAGCTGACCGACATCAAGGGCGTCTCGGAAAAGACCGCCCTCGATCTCAAACTGCTTCAAGCCCTCGCCGTGCGCATGGCGCGCGAGCAAGTGGTGGGCCGCCCGGTCCTGTCGAGCTGGTCGGCCCTTCTCGATTACCTGCGCACGGCGCTCCAGCACGCTTCGACCGAGCAATTCCGGGTTTTGTATCTGGACAAGAAAAACCGCCTGGTCGGGGACGAACATCAGGCGCGCGGCACGGTGGATCATGCGCCGGTCTATCCCCGTGAAGTGGTCAAACGCGCCCTGGCGCTGGACGCCAGCGCCCTGATCCTTGTGCACAACCATCCCAGCGGCGACCCGACGCCGTCCCATGCCGATATCGAAATGACCAAGCTGGTGATCAGCGCCGCCAAGCCCTTCAACATCGTGGTCCATGACCATCTGGTCATCGGGCGCGAACGTACGGCGAGCTTTAAAAGTTTGGGATTGCTTTAGACCTTCAGCGCTTTAGCCTGCCCGAACCATCTGACGGGGAGGCGCGCCATGCTGCGTATCATTCTGGCCGGGCTCGCCATGCTGACCCTATTGGCGGCGGGTTTTGCGCTGACGGCCCGTTCCGCGGACGCGCCCCAGGACCTGCTCTTTTACAATGGGGTGATCCGCACCGCGTCTGATCGCGGCGTCGTGCAGGCCCTGTACATACGCGACGGCGAGATTATCGCCATGGGCGATCTGGACACAGTCGCCGCCGAAGCGCCGCGCGGCGTGCGCCGGTTTGACCTTGAGGGCGGCGCCCTCACGCCGGGTCTGATCGAGCCGCACACCCATCCCCTCGCCACCGGGCTTCTGGGACAGGCGATCAATCTGTCTGGCCCCCATGCGGGCGGCCGGACTGAAGTGATGGCGCTGATCGAGCAAGGACTGACTCGCGGCGGCCCCAGCCCGTGGGCGATCGGGTTTGGTTGGGACCCGATCCTCTTGGGCGATATCGACGCGCCCAGCATGGAAGAGCTGGACGCCCTGTCGCCTGACAGGCCTTTGGTGATCCTGACCCAGATGATGCACGAGGCCTTCGCCAACACCGCCGCGTTTGAGGCGGCAGGCGTCGACGCCCAGACGCCCGATCCCGAACACGGCTATTTCGAACGCGACGCGAGCGGCGCCCTGACGGGGCGCGTGGTGGAGGTGGATGCGGTCAGCCAGCTGATGGCCGGGGTCCCGACGCCTTCAGACGCGGCGCTGGAATTCATACTGGCGGACGCCTACGCGGACTACGCCCGCTCGGGCTACACGACCATCGGCATTACAGGACTGGTCGGACGCGCACGCGATCCGCTGGCGATCCTGAAAACCGTCGCGACATCTCCCCGCCCCGCGCTGAACACGATGTTATACCTGCTGCCCGAGCAAGCGGCGCACGGTTACACCCTGTTTGATGACGCCCGCTCTGACGCCGTCATCACCCGCGTCGCCGGGCTCAAGCTATGGCTGGACGGCTCACCCTTTGTGGGCGGCGCCGCGACGGCGGAACCCTATGCCGACAGCGCGTTTAACGCCGAGGTGCTGGGGCTGCCGTCAGGCTGGCGCGGACCGCTGGCGATCCCGCCCGAAACTGCGCTGGCGTACGCGCTTGAAGCGCAGCAATCGGGCGTGCAGATGGCGTTCCACGTCCAGGGCGAACGCGCGATAGATCTGGCGCTTGATGTGATCGACGCCGCCCAGCGCGCCCATCCTCGATCCGGTCTTCACCACCGTCTGGAGCATCTGGCGTTGGCGACGCCCCAGCAGATCGAGCGCGCGGCTGAACTGGGCGTCTCATTGGGCTTTTTCCCCGACCATATCGGCTATTACGGCCACCGTCTGGAGGCGATGTTCGGGGCTGAGCGCGCCGGGCGCTACATGCCCATTCGGGCTGCGATGGAGAGCGGCGCCGTGGTGACGATCCATGGCGATCATCCCGCCAGCACCATCGACGCCGCCCGCGTGATGACCTTGCCGGTCACGCGTCTTACGCCCGACGACGCGCCTCTGGGCGACACGGTCAGCGCCGAAGACGCATTTGCGATGATGACGATCAACGCGGCGCGGCAATTGGGCCTGGACGATGAGATCGGATCGATCGAGCCGGGCAAGCGCGCGGATCTGGTCTGGTTTGACCACGACCCCGTGACGGCGCTCGAAACCGGGGAGCGCTTCACCGCCCGGCGCACCTGGATCGCCGGACGCCCGGTGGATCAGCGCGATTGGTCGCTGGATCGACTAGGGCGCCTGTTCACCGCCGCCTGGGGACAGATGACGCGCTAAGAGGCCGCTAGGCCTGCGGCTTGGCGGGCTCCCACAACTCGATCTTGACCCCGTCGGGGTCCAT
This sequence comes from Oceanicaulis sp., assembly GCF_051859625.1. GTDB lineage: Bacteria > Pseudomonadota > Alphaproteobacteria > Caulobacterales > Maricaulaceae > Oceanicaulis. Next base: position 266,451 of record NZ_JBHYFH010000001.1, read on the forward strand.
CAGCCAGGCGAAATGACCATAATCGAATTTTTGCGGTTCCCCGATCAAGGCGACACCTGCCGCCTTGATCCGCTCCAGCAGGGCGTCAAGATCCTCGACTATCAGATTCACCATAAAGGCCTGCTCTGACGGGGCGAAATAATCAGACCCGTCCTCAAAGCGGGCGAAGATGGTGCGCGCGCCGTCGCCAAAGGTGTCAGCCGTCTCAGCATGCGAAAAGTCAAAACCCCCGTAAGAATTTAGCTCCAGACCCAACACCTCTTGATACCATCGCTTGCTCGCGTCAGGATCAGTCGACTTCGCGAATATGCCGCCTACGCCCAATACTGGCATGTCGGTCTCCTTCTTAACCTTGTCTCACAGTGACCCATGCCTTTCGCCCCGTCCAACTTTTTCACCCATCTTGAATGCTCCATGACGGGCGCGCGGATGAGCGCCGACCAGCCGCGGAACCTCTCTGCTGACGGCTGGCCGCTGCTGGCGCGGTATGACCTTGCAACGATGAAGGGGCGGCTTGACCGCGACGCCATCGCTGCGCGCTCCGCCATGGATCATCCCGGATTCTGGAAATGGCGCGAGCTGCTGCCCGTCGCCAAAGACGAGGACGTGGTGTCGCTGGGCGAAGTGGACACGCCCCTGATCGACGCGACGGGCACGGCGGCGAAGATCGGCGCATCCGGACGCCTGTGGGTCAAGGATGAGGGCCGCCTGCCCACGGGCAGTTTCAAGGCGCGCGGACTGGCGCTGGCGGTGTCCATGGCGAAATCCTATGGCGTTCAAACCATGGCCATGCCCACCAACGGCAATGCCGGCGCCGCACTGTCCGCCTATGGCGCGCGCGCCGGGATGACGACCTATTCCTTCTGCCCGGAAGACACGCCGGACGTGAATGTGCGCGAGATCGCGGCCCAGGGCGGCAAGGTGTTTCGCGTCAACGGCCTGATCCATCAATGCGGCGCGATTGTCGGCGCACTCAAAGAGCAGATGGGCTGGTTTGACGTCTCCACCCTGAAAGAGCCCTACCGGATCGAGGGGAAGAAAACGATGGGGATCGAGCTGGCCTGGCAATTGGGCTGGAAACTCCCCGACGCGATCTTTTACCCCACCGGCGGCGGCACCGGCCTGATCGGCATGTGGAAAGCCTTTGATGAAATGGAAAAACTCGGCTGGATCGGCTCAGAGCGTCCCAAGATGTTCGCCGTCCAGGCCGAAGGCTGCGCGCCTATCGTCAAGGCGTATGAAGCGGGCGAGGAGCACGCGCCCGAATGGCTGGACGCGCACACTTTCGCGGCGGGCATTCGGGTGCCCAAGGCCATTGGCGATTTCCTGATCCTGCGCGCCGTACGCGCAAGCCGTGGCGCAGCGCTGGCAGTCAGCGAAGACCAGATCGAAAACGCTCGTCAGCAGTGCGGACGCGAGGACGGTCTCTTGTTGTGCCCGGAAGGCGCCGCGACCCTCGCCGCCTGCCAATCTGCGCTGAATCAAGGCATGATTGAACGCGACTCAGACATTGTGCTGTTTAATTGCGGTTCGGGCCTGAAATATCCGCTGCCAGACCCATCGCGCTCTTTGGATCGGACACACGCCATCACGACTGACATGCTTGAAGCCTGACTTTCAAGCCAGATTCCACTTCGCTGAATCGTAATGCACACGAGCCTTTAACTGAATCACTTGCCTATCGCATAACCCCGGCCTCTCTGATTCGAGCCTAAGGGACCGCAATGAGCACCCCAGCGCCTTTCACCGCCAAACGGCCGGCCGCCCGGAACGCCTGGACCGCGCTTGGTGTTTTGCTCGTGGTCTATCTGGTCAATTTCATGGACCGGCAGGTCTTTGCGGTGCTCCAGGAAGAGTTCCGGGTCGATCTGAACCTGAGCGATTCACAGCTCGCCCTGCTGGGCGGCACAGCCTTCGCGCAGTTTTACGCCACGCTTGGCATCCCCATCGCCATTCTGGCCGACCGCACCAACCGCATCCGCCTGATCGCCGCGGCCTGCGTGGTGTGGAGCATGTTCACCGCCCTGTCCGGCCTCGCCAGCAATTTCGTCCAGATGCTGCTGGCGCGCATCGGCGTCGCCTCGGGCGAGGCAGGCGGCGTCTCGCCCTCCTATTCGGTGTTGTCAGACTATTTTCCGCCCTCAAAGCGCGCCTTCGCAATCGGCCTGTTTTCCGTGGGCGCGCCCTTGGGGCTCACAGCAGGCTCGGCGCTCGGCGCCTTTATCGCGGATGCGCTGAACTGGCGCTGGGCGTTCATTCTGGTCGGCTTGCCGGGCGTCTTGCTGGCGCTGGTGCTACTGGTTCTTGTCAAGGAACCCAAGCGCGGCATGTTCGACACGGAAGCCTTGCGCGCCCAGAAAGCCAATGCGCTTGGCGCGTTGAAACTCGTCTTCGCCACGCCGTCGCTGCGCCTGTTCACGGCCGCCGCCGCGGTGACCTCGTTTGCGGGCTATAGCCTCTATCAATGGGCGCCGTCTTTCCTGATCCGCTCACAAGGCATGACGCTGGAAGAGGTGGGCGCCGGCCTGTCGCCGCTATTCGCTTTGGGGCTGATCGGCTCGGTGGCCGGCGGCTGGATGGCGGACCGGGTCGGTCCGGGACGTCCTGAAGCCTATGGCGTCATTCCAGGCGTCACCTTGCTGCTGACCGTGCCGTTCTTTCTCGGCGGGCTTATGGCGCGGGACGGGACCACGACCTTGATGTTCTTCGCCATCCCCTTGCTGCTCAGCTATGCCTGGATAGGACCGGGCCTCGCCGCCACCCAGACGATGACCCCGCCCGCCTCTCGCGCAGCAGTGGCGGCGATCATCGGGTTCTTCAACAATCTGATCGGGATTGGCCTCGGGCCGCTGGCCGTCGGCGCCCTGTCAGACGCGCTGCGCCCCCATTACGGCGAGGGCGAAGCGCTGCGTCTGGCCTTGATGGCGGGCAGCTCGGCCTTTGCCCTGGCGGCGGTTTTGTTCGTGGCGGCGGGCTATGCGCTCAAGCGTGATCTGAAGCGGCGCACTTGACGTGGCGGGCCGGTTGGCGCTGTTTGCGCGCAAACCCGCCCCTTTCGTCAGACGTGAGAGCCGCGCCCCATGATCCCTCGCTATACCCGGCCGGAAATGGCCGATATCTGGTCCCCGCAATCGAAATACCGCATCTGGTTCGAGATTGAGGCCCACGCCACCGACAAGCTGGCCGAGCTGGGCGTGGTGCCCGCCGACGCCGCCAAGGCGGTGTGGAAAGCCAAGGACATGACGTTCGACGTCGACCGCATCGACGAGATCGAAGCTGAGGTGAAGCACGACGTCATCGCTTTCCTCACCCACCTGGCCGAGCTTGTGGGCGACGACGCCCGCTTCGTGCACCAGGGGCTCACGAGCTCTGACGTTCTGGACACCTGCCTCGCCGTCCAGCTCCAACGCGCCTCTGATCTGCTGCTTGCGGGCATGGACCGGGTGCTGGCGGCGCTGAAAAAGCGCGCTTTCGAGCACAAGATGACCGCCTGCATCGGCCGCAGCCACGGCATCCACGCCGAACCCACGACGATGGGGCTGAAATTCGCGCGCTTCTACGCCGAGTTTGACCGCAACCGCGCACGCCTTGTGCAAGCGCGTGAAGAGATCGCCACCTGCGCCATTTCCGGCGCCATCGGCACCTACGCCAATGTGAACCCGGCGGTGGAAGCTCATGTGGCGCAGGCGATGGGGCTGAGCGTGGAGCCGATCTCCACCCAGGTGATCCCGCGCGACCGCCATGCCGCCTTCTTCGCAACGCTCGGCCTGATCGCCTCCGCGATCGAGAATGTGGCCGTGGAAGTGCGCCATTTGCAGCGCTCGGAAGTGCGCGAGGCGCAGGAGTTTTTCTCCAAGGGGCAGAAAGGCTCGTCGGCCATGCCGCACAAGCGTAATCCGATCCTGACCGAAAACCTCACAGGTCTCGCGCGTCTGGTGCGCTCCGCAGTGGTTCCGGCCATGGAAAACGTCGCGCTCTGGCATGAACGCGACATCTCACACTCTTCTGTGGAACGCGGCATCGGCCCGGACGCCACCGCGCATCTGGATTTCGCCCTGCACCGCACCGCCTCGATGATTGAAGGCCTGATCGTGCACGAGGATCGCTGCCGGGAGAATCTTGAGACTTATGGCGGCATCCACAATTCCCAGCGCGTTCTGCTCGCGCTGACCCAGGCCGGCGCCTCGCGTGAGGATTCCTATCGCCTCGTCCAGCGCAACGGCATGAAAACCTGGGATGAAGGCGGCAAGCTGGTCGAACACCTCAAAGCCGATGAGGGCGTCACGGCGCTGCTCACGGACGCCCAGATCGAAGCCTGCTTTGATGAGGAGTATCACTTCAAGCATGTGGACACGATCTTCGACCGTGTCTTCGGCGCGCACTGATCTCTCAAGACATCTGTCGCTTGTCATAACGCCGCCCGGTCATCCGGGCGGCGTTATGCATTTCAGGCTCCGCGGCGTCCGGCTGATTTGTGATTGTATCGTTTTCTCGAACTGCTACCGTCGATGGAACAGCAGGTTCCCGAGATGATTACTTTCCAAAGCCTTGTCGTTCTCGCTCTGACCTTGATGACAGGCGCCAATGCCTTCGCGCAAGACCCCGTCACCGTCCCGATGGAGAGAAACTCCTACGGGCTCTTCACGGTCGAAACGGATGTGGGGCGCAGTGTGTTGTTCTCAGGCGACCCGGAAGCGGACCCCGTCCCGTTCATCATCGACACCGGCGCGTCGCATACCGCCGCGCCTCGGCTGATCGCGCAACAGCTCAGCGAGCAGCAGGTGATCAGCCTTGATCGGGTTGGACATGGGATGACCGGGCGCTTCGACACCGACCTGATTTTCGTTGAGCATCTCGACTATGGCCTCGGCCCACGCGTCATCGAAGTGGCGGTCTTCGAAGAGGCGTTCGGTTCCGTGATGACGGCTGCAGGGCTTCTGGGCGCCAACGCCTTCACCACGGAAGTCATCCGGCTGGATTTCACTGAAGGGCTGCTGGAACTCTTGCCCGATGACACAGAGCTGCAAGCTGGCCCGCTCAGCCTTCAAAACGGTCTGGTGATGGGCGTCGGCCAGATGCGCGGCGTCGAGAGCCCGGTCCGGGTGTTCATCGATACCGGCGCCAGCGCCTCCATCGTCAACACCGCCCTGGCGAATGCGCGCGGCCGCACGCGGTCTTCAGGCCCTGTGTCGATTGAGGGCGTGTCGGGCGGCACTCAGGCTCAGGGCGAAATACGCCGCCTGTTCAGTCGTTTTCGCGTCGATGATTTCTGCATGGGTCTTTTTGAAATCACCGTATCTGATCTCTACGCCTTTGATCACCGTGGCTGGCTGGACGAACCCGCCATCATCCTGGGCATGGATGTTCTGCAATACGCAGCGATCAGCATTGATTACGGGTCGGGCCGCGTCCGCCTTCAGGGCTTTGACGGAAAGGCTTGCCCGACCGCACGCACTCACGCGAGTTTGAGCCCGCGCTAGGCTGCTGTGTGCTAAACGGTGAGGCCGTTTCAGATAAAGAGCTCCGCCATGATCCGCGCCCCCCTTCTCGCATCGCTTCTGGTCCTGGGCCTGACTGCAGTGGCGACCGCTCGGGAAGCGACGCCTGCAAGCACTGCAGACGAGCCGCGTCTGGTGGCGGCGCTGTTCCGGTCCAATTGGTGCGGCCCCTGCAAGGTGCTAGAGCCGCGCTATGAGGCGGTGATGGCCGATTACGCCGAGGCGCCGCTGGAACGCGTGCGCTTTGACAGCTCTTTCGGGCGACGCAGCGCCTTGGCGCGGCGGGCTGAAGAAGAAGGCGTCAGCGAAGTTTTCGAGGCGACCGCCGGCGCGACCGGCTTCGTCCTTCTGGTCGACCGCGACACCGGTGATGTTCTGGCGCGGATCAGCATGGCGTATTCAGACGCAGACATTCGCGGCGCGCTGGATCACGCCCTGCGCGTGATCGCCGACCGTGAGGCGTTCGGACTGTAGGCCGGACATGAAAAAGGCGGCGCAGGATCTGCGCCGCCTTTTTACGTTTACAGCAAAAGCCGTTAGCCCTGGCGAACCTGCTCGCGGGCTTCTTCGAGCAGCTGCTCCATCTTGTGACGAATCTGGTGATCGGTCTGCTCGATGCCGCGGGCGTCAAAATCGCCGCGCACCTTGCGAAACACGTCTTCATCGCCAGCTTCCTCGAAATCGGCTTTGACGACCTCTTTGGCGTAGGCGTCAGCGGCGTCGCCCGTCAGGCCCATCAGCTCGGAGGCCCACAGACCCAGAAGCTTGTTGCGGCGCGCCACCGCTTTGAACTCGAGCTCCTGATCGTGAGCGAATTTGTTTTCGAACGCGTTTTCGCGATCATCAAAACCTGACATGGCGGTGGTCCTTCAACCCCAGACATCAATACTGCTGTCTGAAGAGTTAGCTGCAGCAGCGCCGATTATCAATCGTGTAAGCCTGAGCGCGAACAGGCTTCAGCACAGATATTGATGTACGCGCGCCCCTCGCGTATGAAGGCGCCACGATAGCGGCCCGCGGCGACGGGCCGTTTCGCGTTTCTCATGGCATGGCCCAGGCGCGACGTCTCTGTTCCCAGCGACATCAAAGCGGGCTCACGCCCCACTCGCGCGCCGTTAAAGCGCGCCCAAGCCGGAGCGAGGCCACGATGTCCCGCCGCAAGATGCTGTACGAAGGCAAAGCCAAAATCCTCTACGAGGGTCCCGAGCCGGGCACCGTCGTGGCCTATTTCAAGGATGACGCCACCGCCTTCAACGCCCAGAAAAAAGCCGTGCTCGAAGGCAAGGGCGTGCTCAACAACCGGATCTCCGAATACATCATGGAGCATCTGGGCCGGATGGGCATCCCCACCCACTTCATCAAGCGCTTGAACATGCGCGAGCAATTGCTGCGCGAAGTCGAGATCATTCCGCTGGAAGTGGTGGTGCGCAATGTGGCCGCCGGCTCCATCGCCAAACGCTTCGGCCTGACCGAAGGCGATGCGCTGCCGCGCTCCATCGTCGAGTTCTATTACAAGAACGACGCGCTGGAAGATCCGATGGTCGCCGAGGAACACGTCACCGCGTTCAACTGGGCCACCACCCAGGACATGGACGAGATGATCGCCATGGCGCTGCGGGTGAACGATTTCATGTCGGGCATGTTCGCCGCCGTCGGCATCCGTCTTGTGGACTTCAAGCTCGAATTTGGCCGCGTCTACGACCAGAACGACATGCCGCGAGTGATTCTCGCCGACGAGATCAGCCCGGACAGCTGCCGTCTGTGGGACGCCAACACCAATGAAAAGCTCGACAAGGACCGGTTCCGCCGCGATCTGGGCAATGTGACCGAAGCCTATGCCGAAGTCGCCCGCCGTCTGGGCATCATGAAAGAAAACGGTTCCGTCACCGAAGAGGGGTCTCCGGAATGAAAGCGCGCATTCACGTCTATCTCAAACCCGGCGTTCTGGACCCGCAAGGTCAGGCCGTCTCCAACTCGCTGAACCATCTGGGGTTTGACGAAGTTACGGGCGTGCGTCAGGGCAAGCTGATCGAGATTGATCTCAACACCGCCGACGCCGAGGAAGCCCAGCAACGCGTCTCGGAGATGTGCGACAAGCTGCTCGCCAACCCCGTCATCGAAAATTACGACATCGAGCTGAGCGCTTAGGCGCTGGCGAGCAAGAAGCGGATCTGACATGAAAACCGCCGTCATCGTCTTCCCCGGCTCGAACTGTGACCGCGACGCGGCCACGGCGATCGAAGCCGTCACCGGCCACGCGCCGGCCATGGTCTGGCATGAAGAGACCGAACTGCCTGAGGGGCTGGACTTCGTCATGGTCCCCGGCGGGTTCTCCTATGGCGACTATCTGCGCTCGGGCGCGGTCGCCGCGCGCTCGCCGATCGTCAATGACCTGAAAAAGAAGGCCGAAGCCGGCGTGCCCATGCTGGGCGTGTGCAACGGCTTTCAGATCCTGACTGAGGCTGGCCTTCTGGACGGCACGCTGATGCGCAACGCGTCTTTGCACTTCGTCTGCGAGAAAGCGCCCCTGCTGGTGGAGACGGCGAACACCCGCTTCACCCGCGGCTATGCCGACCGCAAGGAGATCGTCATTCCGGTCGCGCACCATGACGGCAATTACTTCGCCGACGAGGCGACGCTCGACCGGATCGAGGGCGAAGGCCAGGTGGTCTTCCGCTACGCCAACAATCCCAACGGCTCCGCCCGCGACATCGCCGGCGTCACCAATGCGGCGGGCAATGTGCTGGGCATGATGCCTCACCCGGAACGCGCGGTGGACGCCGATCATGGCGGAACCGATGGACTGGCCCTGTTTGAAAGCGTGCTGGGGAAACTGTCATGAGCGAAGCTGTGAACCCGCGTTACGCCGAGGGAATCACCGAAGAGATCGCCCTCGATCACGTCACCGCTGACGAATACGAGATCATCCTCAAGGAGCTCGGCCGCGCGCCGAACCTTGTGGAGCTGGGCATTTTCTCGGTGATGTGGTCCGAGCACTGCTCGTACAAATCCTCGCGCCTGCACCTGTCCAAATTCCCCACTTCGGGCGACAAGGTGATCTATGGCCCGGGCGAGAACGCCGGCGTCATCGACATTGGCGACGGCCAGGCGGCCATCTTCAAGATGGAGAGCCACAACCACCCCAGCTATATCGAGCCCTATCAGGGTGCGGCGACGGGCGTGGGCGGGATTCTGCGCGACGTCTTCACCATGGGCGCGCGCCCGGTGGCGTTGATGAACGCGCTGCGCTTTGGCGATCCCGAACACCCCAAGACCCGTCAGCTGGTCGCGGGCGTCACAGCCGGCATTGGCGGCTACGGCAATTGCGTCGGCGTGCCGACGGTGGGCGGCGAGACCAATTTCGACAAGGGCTATAACGGCAACATCCTGGTGAACGCCATGGCTGTGGGCCTGGCGGACACCGACAAGATCTTCACCGCCGCCGCGCGCGAGCCTGAGTTCCCTGTGCTCTATGTGGGCGCGAAAACCGGCCGCGACGGCATTCACGGCGCCACCATGGCGTCGGCGGAGTTTGGCGAAGGCTCTGAAGAGAACCGCCCGACCGTTCAGGTCGGCGACCCCTTCACCGAGAAAAAACTGATCGAAGCCTGCCTTGAGCTGATGAGCGAAGACGCGATCAGCTCGATCCAGGACATGGGCGCGGCCGGCCTGACGTCTTCATCTGTGGAAATGGCGTCGTCTGGCGGCCTCGGGATCGAGCTTGATCTCGATCACGTGCCCCAGCGCGAAGAGAACATGACCGCCTATGAGATGATGCTGTCAGAATCCCAGGAACGGATGCTGATCATCATCAAGCCGGGTCGTGAGCATGTGGCCGAGCGCATTTTCCGCAAATGGGATCTGGATGTGGCGACCATCGGCAAGACTGCGCCCCATGGCCGTCTTGTGCTGCGTCACAAGGGCGAGGTCGTCTGCGACCTGCCGCTTGATCCGATTGGCGAGAACGCGCCGAAATACGACCGCCCCTGGTTCCCCGCCGAAGCCCGCGGCTCCATCGATCCCAAGGATCTGCACCAGCCTGAACATCTGGGTGAAGTGCTGGCGAGCCTGATGGGCAGCCCGGACATGGCGTCCAAGCGCTGGATCTGGCGTCAGTATGACCGCCACGTGATGGCCGACACCGCCGCCAGCTCCGAAGACGCATCCGACGCCGCCATTGTGCGCGTGCACGGCACTCAAAAAGCGCTGGCGATCACCACCGACTGCACGCCGCGTTATTGCTTCGCTGACCCGTTCGAAGGCGGCAAGCAGGCCGTGGCCGAAGCCTGGCGCAACCTCACCGCCGTCGGCGCTGATCCCATCGCCATCACCGACTGCCTGAACTTCGGCAATCCCGAACGCCCTGAAATCATGGGTCAGTTCGTGGGCTGCGTGGAAGGCATGGCCGAGGCCTGCAAGGCGCTCGACTTCCCCGTCGTGTCCGGCAATGTCTCGCTCTATAACGAGACCGACGGCGTCGCCATTCCGCCCACTCCGGCGGTGGGCGCGGTGGGCCTGATCCCCGATATCGCCCAGCGCATGGGCTATGGCGGTCTGAAAGAGGGCCAGGTGCTGCTGCTGGTAGGCGAAACCCGCGGGGAGCTGGGCGCCTCGATCTATCTGCGCGAGATCGAAAACCAGGAAAAAGGCGCCTCGCCGCGCGTCGACCTGGCCGTTGAAAAACGCAATGGCGACTTTGTCCGCAAGACGATCCGCGCCGGTCACGCCAAGGCGGTCCATGACCTGTCAGACGGCGGCCTGGCCTGCGCCGCCGCTGATATGGCGATGGCGGCTGGCGTCGGGATCAAGCTCGCCTATACGGGCGGCCTGCCGGTCTTCGCCTGGATGTTCGGCGAGGATCAGGGCCGTTATCTGATCGCTGCTGATGCGTCAGACGCCGAGGCCATCCGCGCGGACGCCAAGACCGCAAGCGTCCCGGTCGAGGTCGTGGGCCTCGCAGGCGGTCGCTTCATCTCCATCAATGGCGGCCATGCGGTGGATCTGATCCGCCTCAAACAGGCCCATGAAGGCTTCATGCCGGCCCTGATGGAGGGCGAGCCTGAAGCACGCGTCGCCGAGTAAGACAGGCGACAGAGCACACAAAAAAGGCCGGAGCCAATGCTCCGGCCTTTTTCATTTGAACGGGTCAGCGACTTAGCTGTGGCACTGAGCCAGAGCGGAATTGTGCGTGACCGCCGCTTCACCGGCGCCCAGTTCGGCGGCGCGCGCGAAATCAGCGGCGGCGGCGGCGTGATCGCCCGCCAGCCAGAAGGCGCCGCCGCGATTGGTGTAGGCTTCCCAGCCTTCGGGATTGCGTTCGATGGCCATGGCGCAGGCGTCCGCCGTGCCGGAATCGCCTTGATTGGCGAGCGCGGCGCACAGATTGACGGCGGCGGCGTTCTTGTTGCGGTTGGAGGTGCCGGACTCAAGCGCCTCGGAGGCGAAGTGAGCGGCGTTGCGCCAGTCGCCCTGATCGATGCGGCGCGCAGACTGGCGCACGTCAGAGTTCGGACCGGACATGCCGGCGAACATCGGCTCGGACGGACAGTCCTGGGCCTGAGCGGAACCGAAAGCGGCGATCGCGAGTGCTGCGCCAGCGAATACAGTACGAAGTGCGGTGGACATATCCATCTCCCTGATGAAACCCGAGCATGCCTATACGCCCGCGTTTGTGGCGTATAGATAGGGATCTCACCGCACTTTGAAAAGTAAACAGTGTTTATTTTTGTTATGATTTCATGACGCGCCGCAAATGTTGCGACGCGTCAATCACTTGGCTTTTCGCTAGGGTTCGCCGCTCTCGCCCAGAACCGCATCAAGATCTGCATCAATGCGCTCGGCCAGCTCGACCGCCACGCTCACCGCGCTCAGGAAGAAGTCAGGATTGATGGTTTCAAACTCGTCCGTGGTCTGGTGATAGTGCTCATGATCCTCCACCCCGAGATAGAGAAACGGGATGCCGGCGGCATGAAACGCGCCCTGGTCTGACAGCAGAGTCCAGTCATTGCGTGGATCGCCATCGGGCTGGTCATAGCCTGCCGCCAGCGTGATCGACGCGTCCTGCGCCACCGCTTCGACAATCGGATGCAGGGCGGGCGTGTGATAGGGACCCGCCGCCCAGATGTCATTGTCCGGGCTATAGCCCAGCATGTCGAAATTGAGGTTGAAGGCGACCGGCGCCGCGCCTTCAACCGGATTGGCGACCACTTCACGCGCCCCGCGCAATCCGCCCTCCTCTGCGTCGAAGGCCATGATCAACAGGTCATGCTCGGGCGGGTTGGCGATAAAATGCTCCGCCACAGCCAGAAGCGCCGCAACGCCTGACGCATTGTCGTCGGCGCCGTTGAAAATCTCGCCCTCTTCGGTCCGCCCCACATGGTCATAATGCGCGGTCACCGCGATGGCGCGGCTGCGGTCTTGTCCGGGGATGACGCCGATGACGTTCACGGCGTTGATGGTTTCACGCGGTGAATTCGGATCGCGAAAATCAATGGCGCGCTCAAAACTGAAGGGTTGCTCGAAGCTGTCCCCGACAGGCTGAACGCCGATCTCGGTCAGGCGGTCGATGATATAAGCGCGCGCCCGCGCATTGCCTTCGCTCTCGACCATCCGGCCTTTCATTTCGTCTGAACTGATGACGCACAGATCCGCCCAAGGAGCCGGCTCCAGACCCGCACAATCAGAGGCGGCGGGAACGGCCAGAGCGGTGGTCAACAGCAATGCGGACAGCAACATGGGCGAGTCTCCGTAATATCCCTGTGAAAGTCAGGGTTCCGGGCGCGCCCGGTGTGATGGTATGGCTCAGACTAGCACTGCGCAGGAGAGACGCCATGCCCATGAATGCGGAAGACATTGTCAGTCTCATCAAGGAGGGCGTTCCCGCCGCCGAGGTTGAAATCACCGATCTCGCCGGCGATGGCGACCATTACAAGGCGGTGGTGATTTCTCCGGCTTTCGCCGGCCTGCCACGCGTGCGGCAACACCAGATGGTCTATGCTGCGCTGAAAGGCCGGATGGGCGGCGAGCTGCACGCTCTGGCGCTGGAAACCCGGGCGCCGGACTAGCGCGCCTGTCAGCAATTGAAACTCTTCGCTCCGCCCCCCATCTTGGGGCCAAGACGAACCATAAGGAATCCTCTCCATGTCCGACGCCGACACCCAGGAAGCGATCAAGAAAGCCGTCACCGACAATGACGTGGTCCTGTTCATGAAGGGCACCCCCACCTTCCCGCAATGCGGGTTCTCCTCGGTGGTGGCCCGGGTTCTCGACCATGTGGGCGTGGAATACGCCGCGGTGAACGTGCTGGAAGACCATGCCGTGCGCGAAGGCATCAAGGTGTATTCAGACTGGCCGACCATCCCCCAGCTCTATGTGAAGGGCGAGTTTGTCGGCGGCTGCGACATCATCAAGGAGATGTTCGAGGCCGGCGAGCTGCAACAGCTGATGAAAGACAAGGGCCTGGTGGAGGGGTAAGTCCCTGCCCGCCGCACCTGACCGAGAAAACCCGTCTCCTCCTGGAGGCGGGTTTTTTCATGTCATGCGGCCAAAGAAAAAGCCCGCTGCGCTGCAGCGGGCTTTTCTGTCTCGTCGTCCTCGAAAAATTACGAGGAGTAGAATTCGACGACCAGGTTCGGTTCCATCTTCACCGGGTACGGAACTTCGTTGAATTCCGGCTTACGGGTGTAGGTGGCTTTCATGCCCTTGGCGTCCAGATCGAGATAATCAGGCACGTCACGTTCCGGGCTGCCCAGTGCTTCAAGCACCAGCGCCATGGAGCGGGACTTTTCGCGCACTTCAACCACATCGCCCGGCTTGACCATATAGGAAGCGATGTTGACGCGCTTGCCGTTCACACGGACGTGGCCGTGGTTGACGAACTGGCGTGCGGCGAAGACGGTCGGCACGAACTTGGCGCGATACACGATCGCGTCCAGACGACTTTCCAGCAGACCGATCAGGTTTTCAGCGGTGTTGCCGCGCAGGCGCTGCGCTTCGGTGTAGATGCGCTTGAACTGCTTCTCGGTGATGTTGCCGTAATAGCCTTTGAGCTTTTGCTTGGCGCGCAGCTGCAGACCGAAGTCAGACAGCTTGCCGGCGCGGCGCTGGCCGTGTTGACCCGGGCCGTAGGAGCGTTTGTTCACCGGGGACTTGGCGCGGCCCCAGATGTTTTCGCCCATGCGGCGGTCAATTTTGTATTTCTGTGAATGACGCTTCGACATAGTCTTTCCTTCTCGACGCGGCCCGGCTCTGATCCCTCAGCCAGAGCAATTGAAACGGCGGTCCACGCGTCGTCCGTTGCCATGAAAACAAAGCTCGTCCGGCAAGCCGGCGAGCGAGGGAAGCGCGGGTTATGAGCAAAGCGGCAGGCGGAGTCAATATTCGCGCTGTGGAGCGGACTGCCTGTAGAGCGTGACGATCGCGCTGGCGGCGCTCAAACCGCCGATCATCAAGGCCTGCAAGGCGAGGCGCGGCGCGCTGATTGCGCCCAGCGCATCCAGGTCCAGCACGCAGCGCGCGCCTTCATAGCCATACCGCCCCAGCTGCGGGTCAAAGACCGTGCATCCGGAAAACACCGAGGCCTGAAACAATCCCTGCGCCAACGCCCCCGTCATGCCCAGCATCACCAAAGCCAGCGCCAGCGCTGAACTCCGGCAGCAGAGCGCCGTCGCCAGCCCCAGATAGGCCGCCAGCATGTGAAGATCGCCAAGCCCTGACGCATAGCCCTGAAGGCCCAGCAACAAGGCGCTGAGCGTAAAGACCGGAAGGATGAAAGCCGGCGCCTGGGCCAGGGGCGGCAAAACGCGCCAGTTCAGCTCCCACCGCGCCAGAACCACGACCAACAGCCCTAGTGAGATCAGGCGCCAACCGCGGCCGGGCAGGATGGCGGACGCGCCGCCATCCGCTGAAAACGTCGCGAGCGTGGACCATAACCGCTCCGCGAAGCCGGGACTCAGCACAGCCGTCATCTCGCTGGAGTCAGCACTGACGAGCGCATAGACAAGCCATCCCGTCCCGATGAGAAGCGCCAGGCTGAGCGCGAACACGCGCAAGACCAGCCATTCCGCGTCCAGCGCAGCCGCTGTGTGAAGCCGCCAGCTGCGCCAGCCCAGATACGCCGCCAGCCCCATCCACAAGGTCACCAGAAGCGTATTCGCCCAGACGCCCAACCCAAGGGTCAGCCCCAGAGCCAGGCTGGCGGACAGATCATTGCGCCGCGACAAGGCGATGAAGGCCGCGCAGGACAAAGCCGCGCAGCTCAGCCCCAGCGCATCGCCGCCGACCGAGGTCATCTGCGCGAAAAACTGGGGAAACATGAAAGGCCAGGCCGCCATAATCACCGCGCCATGTTCATTGACCAGGCCGTGCCGGACGGCGGCTTCGACCGCGACAGCGAAACCCAGCATGGCGGCCGTCCACAAAATCAACCGGTACAGCTGGACCTGCGCCCGCCAGCTCCAGTCCGACACCAGCAGGCGCACCGGCGCCAGCACGACTTGGGTCAATGGCTTGGGCCCGGCGGCGATCGGTGAAACAAGCGGGTCCGATGGCTCTCCCTGCGCCGCGCCATCCGGCGCATCCGGCAGCGCCGCCCAGCGTGCATACCCCGGACGCGCCTCGCTCTGCCAGGACGCAGGCCATGGCCCGTCATGGGAGGCGATTTCAGAAGGCAGCGGCGTTCCCTGTGCGACCCGGATCGCGCCGGTTTGCGAGAACTGGATCAGGGCGGCGAGCTGCTCCACCTCGCCCCGCCCCTCAAAGGCAGGCTGAAACATCACATAACCCAGCCCCGCCATGAAGACGCCCAGCAAGAGGCGGCGCCGGGCCGGGCCCAGAACCAGATTGATGGTGTAGAGAAGGATGCGCCAGGCTTGCATGAACGCCCCCGCGACTACGCGGAAGACAGGCGCGCTTCGCACTGCGCCATGGCGTCCCTTGGCGGCTCAAGGGTCAAGCGGATCGAGCGGACCAGCACGGCCTCGCCATTGCCGGAATCGCCCGGCCAGATGCCCAGCCATTCCACGCCGTTCGCCTGGGCCGTCGGCGCAACCTGATAGCAGATGCCCACCGTGCTCCAGAACTCGCTCACCGGTTTCAAGGTGCGTTCTGAATCACCATAACCGACCGTGAAGTAGCCGACCCGGATCTGATCGATGCGCGAGTCCGGAGCGGCCTGAGCCTCGACCTCAAGCCGGACAATGCGGCCGATGGCGTTCTCTTCCCATTCAGAGGGCAGAGCTGCGCCGACGCCAGCTGACAGCAAGCCCGCCGCTTCAAAAGACGCTGTGGCGCTTAACCGCGCCAGAGGCTCGCCCGACGGACCGATGATCAATTCAAAGCGCGTTCCAGGGCCGGGGATGAGCTGAGCCAGCGCCTCGCCCTGCATCACGAACTCGGTGTCGCTGATCACGGCGTCCACTGCGCCTGGGCGTGTGCCGAGCCCCAAGACGATCAGTCCCGCCATCACCAGAGTCGATGCAGGCAGGAAAATCCAATCGGGCGGCGACCAGCGGCCGGATCGGCGGACAAGGTCACGAAACGCTTGCGGGAGATGAAATTCAGTCTGGGCCATGAATCTTCAGGCGGATCCTTCAAACCTCTTCTCACTAAAGGATATCAATCCGTCTGGATACCGTTCGCAGCGGCGCGGAACGCGGAAACGCTCAGGCCGCCCTCCCGATGCGGGAAGGCGGCCTGGCGTCAGTCCTGCCCCAAAATCAGGCGGCGTTGGGAATTTCGGCCTCACCTTGCCGGCTCTTGCGCCGCTCAGGCCCACGATAGTTCGGATCTTCGCCTTCCCGCCGATCCAGCGGACCTTCCTTGATGGCCTCAAAGAACATCTCGACGGCCTCGCGCAGCGTATCAGACTGGCTGGTGAAGGCGTCCGACGTGGTCTCCAGCATGCCGGCTGCGCTCTCGGTTTCAGCCACGGCTTCACCCACATCGCGCACCCCTTTGGCCAGGGTCGTCGTGCTTTCCGCCGCCCGCGAGGTGCTTTGTGAAATCTCCCGCGTCGCGGCGCCCTGCTCTTCAATGGCGCTGGCGATGGAGGCGGTGGCTTCATTGATCTCTTCGCTCATCTTGGCGATGCCGCGAATGGAGTCCACCGAGCCCGACATGGAGCTCTGAATGTCCTTGACGAGGCTCGCCACGGTGTCGGTGGCCTTGCTGGTCTGTTCGGCCAGATCTTTCACCTCGCTGGCCACAACCGCGAAGCCCTTGCCCGCATCCCCGGCGCGCGCCGCTTCAATCGTAGCGTTGAGCGCCAGAAGGTTGGTTTGCTCGGCGATGTCGTTAATGAGGTCGATCACGTCGTTGATGCTCGAGACCCGGTCCGCCAGCGCCTCGATCTGCTCCACCGAGCTCTGGGAGCGCTGACCAGCATCGCTCACCTTGTGAGAGGCGCTTTCGGTCAAGCGGGCGATTTCCTGAATCGAGCTTGAAAGCTCCTCTGCAGCCGCCGCGACAGTTTCCACGCTGCCCGCTGTTTCAGTCGCTGCGCCGTCCGCTGTTTGCGCCTGTTCATTGGCGAAGGTGGCCTGTGAATTCAGCCGGCCTGCCGTATGACGCATTTCATGAGTGCGCTCGGCCAGAATTTTCAGAATGCTCTCAACCTTGACGCGGAACACGTCGATCGCCTCATGGGTCGCCTGAGACCGCGCTTCACGCTCTTTGGTGGCGACCATAGCTTCGCTTTCCATCCGGATGCGATTGATCTCGCCCGTGCGCAATTCATCCACGGCGCGGAACAGATCGCCCAGTTCATCCTTGCGCTCGACGCCCTGAACCTCGAACTCAAGCTCGCCCCGACGGACGCGGGCGATGCCGCTGACCACCGCGCCGATATTGGACATGATCAAGCGCACGACTACGAAGGCCCCCAGCACCGCCAGCGCCAGGCCGAAAACGCCCAACGACGTGCTGACCAGTTTTTGCTGGGTGAAGGCGGCTTCAATCTCATGACCCGCCTGATCCTGAAGCTCAACCACATCATCGACTACGAGATTGACGGCGCCGGCCATTTGCGGCCCCAACTGGTCAAGCTCGTTTCGCGACAGCGCGTTCAGCTCTTCCGTAATATCCACGGCAGCCTGGAACCGCGACGCATAGACCTGCACCTCATCGGAGATGGGCTGCACGGCGCTGTGCATGACCTCTTCGTCCGAGCCCAGGACCCGGGTGAGCATGGTGTTCAGCACGTCCAGTTCGGACTGGGCCCGGTCATAGCTGGCGCCATAACCTTCCGTCAGCGCCCGGCGGCCATAATAGCGCGCCTGCAGAAGCGAACGGATCGCTTCCGCCGTCAGAAGCATGGACTGGTCGGCGCCCATCATTTCGGCGACGGCGAGCGTATCACCCAGCTGCCCCAACAGCTGGTCCTCGAAATCCGACAGTGATGAGATTTCGCCGTCCAGAAGCTGACGGCGTGTGATGTACTGCTCAAAGGCTTGGGCGTATTGCTCGCCGAACTCCTCAACCCGTTCGAGATCATGACGCACCGTGTCATTTCCAAGCCGGGTCTGGGCCGCCACGATGCCGTTATTGAGCTCTTCGCGTTTGCTCCAGGCGTGTTCCGCCATGGCGGGGTCGCCTGTCACCCGGTATACATAGGTGTCGTTACGGAAGCTGGCGACAGCCTCCTGAATGCCCGCCACGTCGTTGGACGCCTGCGACATGGTTCGGAAACGCGCAAAATTCGCTCCGCTGGCGGAGGCGAAGACAAACCCCGCCACAACCATGACAATGACGATGAAAGCCATCATACCAAACCCGCCAAACAGCTGGGTTCTAAGCGATAAATTATTGAGCACGGTGCTCTCCCTGTAAGCACATCACAAGGCTCACAGGATGGCGCCATTTCGGCTCAGGATTGTAAATCACCTGCGCGCATTCCCCCTAGAGGCGTTCTCGCCTTAGGGCGTGCGTAGATGAAAGGACAACCTTATGGGTTGTTTGGCTAATCTCGTTCGATCCTCGCCTTGCCCCGACCGATGGCCAGCGTCTTGATCACGCCGCGGAAGGTCCGGACCTCCTGCTGCGTTAACCCTCCGCGCGCAAAAATATTGATCAGGTTCTGCATCATCAGCGGTGTTTTTTCCGGCGGATAGAAGAAGCCGGCGCGATCCAGCTCATCCTCAAGATGCGTGTAAAGTCCCTGCAGCTCTTGCACGCTGGCGCGATCTTCAAGCGGTTTGAAGTCAGAGGGCGCGGGATCGCCCGCCCGCCATTCATGCGCCAGCACGCCCACCGCCATGGACAGATTCAAAGAGGAGAAATTGCGGTCGACCGGCAAGGTGATGATAGCGTTCGAAATCGTGATCGCCGTATTGGGCAGGCCGGATTTCTCCGCCCCGAACAACACGCCGACCCTTTGCCCCGCCTGAATATGTCCGCGTATTTCCGACATGGCTGCGCGTGCGGTGTGCACAGGTTTGACCATGCTGCGCGGCTGCGCTGTGGTCGCATAAAGCGTCTGGCAATCGGCTGTCGCTTCCTCCAGCGTCGCGAACACGCGCGCCTGTTTCAGAACCGGGGAATCAGTAGCCATGGTTTCGGCCTTGGGATTGGGCCAGCCATCGCGCGGGTTGACGATTCGCAACTCCGGCAGCGCGAAATTGCCCATCACCCGACAGGCCGCACCGATATTTTCACCCATTTGCGGTTCGACCAGGATGAACACGGGGTTCAGGGCGGATGATGGTGTTTGATTGATCATCATGAGGTCTTGCCGCGCATGGACCTGCTGATCAAGTCAGCTCTCTCAGCGCACACAAAGGTACACGCCCAAACAGACCAGCATTAGTCCAATCGGGTAGGTGAATGAGAGTTTCTCGCCAAAAAGCAGTACCGAGGCTACAGGCACGAGAACAGCGCCCAGCAATGCAAAGGGATAGGCTTTGGAAAGTGGCGTATCCATCAATATCCAAACCCAGATAGCCGTTGCGACAGCGTATATGGAAAGCGCTGCGAACAAAGGCCATGACAGAACGGCCCAGAGTCCGACCGTTTCATATCGAGCCTTCACATCCACCGCCGCATATTTGAATGCGACCTGACCGCTGGCCAACAGCACGGAAAAGGCGAGCAGCTTCACGTATCCTATCACACGAATTCTTCCTTGTATTCAAAGCAGCCTCATCAGGCCACGACCCCATTTCAGGAAACCATCCAAATGATTTTGTGTGCTTTTTATTGACATCATTCGCTGGTATACCGCGCTCGAATTCTCTTAGCGAGATACACGCTCGCAAGCTGAAGAGACGGCGCTCATGTACGGCCTAAAACCTTCTCCAACCAAACCTTCAAATGAAGATGCGCATGAATCTCCCCCGATCATCAGCGTCGTCATTCCGTCCTACCGGGTGACGTCGCATATTCTGGAGGTGATCAAGCGCATTCCTGACAGCGTGTCTCATATTCTGGTGATTGATGATGCATGCCCCGACCAATCATGGCGCTTTGTCGAAGACAATTGCCAGGACCCTCGCGTCACGGTTCTCCGTCATGAACAAAACCAGGGCGTAGGCGGCGCTGTTCTCACGGGTTTCAAGCTCGCTCAGCAGTTCAAGTCCGACGTCATCATCAAAATTGACGGCGACGGTCAGATGGATCCGGCCCTCGCAGACACCTTCGCTGAGCCGATACTGTCTGGTGAAGCTGACTATGTAAAAGGAAACAGATTTTTCTATCTCGACGCCGCTGAGAGCATGCCAGTTACTCGCCGGATTGGAAATCTGGGACTGACGTTCATCAGCCGCTTCTCCACCGGGTATTACTCCACATCAGACCCGACAAACGGGTATGTGGCCATCAGCGGCCCGCTGGCCAACAACCTTCCCATTGAAAAACTATCGAAGCGATACTTCTTCGAAACCGACCTCCTTTTCCGGATCAACACTTTGGGCGGCGTCGTGGTCGAAATTCCGCATGACGCATTTTATGGCGAGGAAACCAGTCATCTCAACGCCTCCAAAGAGTTTTTCAACTTCTTCAAAAAGAACGTTTCCACTTACTTCAAGCGACTGTTCTATCAATATATTTTAAGAGACTTCAATCTTGGAAGCCTGCTCTTGTTCGGCGGGGTGACTCTCGGGACCGCAGGCCTGCTGGGCGGAATATTCGCGGCATTTGAAAGCTGGACGACCGGGCAACCGCGCTCGGGCGGCGCTCTGGCCATCCTGGAAGTTCAGATCATCCTGTCCGCCATTTTTCTGGTCGGGTTCTTGAACTTTGACGTCAGCCGCGAGCCCAACAAGCCGATAACGCCTCGCCTGACCAGACGACATGCAAAACCCTTGGTCCAGTATGATGATGAAAACTAGAACTCCCACCCTGCCCTATGTCGCCGCGGGGCTGACAGCGCTCGTCGCATTGGCCGGTTTTCTTGGCTTTTTCATCATCGATCCCAGCTCACGCTTCAGATACTGGTTGATCGGCTTTGACGGCATGGGATCGTTTGTCCTGATCGCCGCGATCGCAGTGGCGGCCAGCGTGCTCCTGCATCATCTGCGCTTCAAATACTCAAGCTGGGCTTCTGTTCTTCCCATAGCGCTGTGCCTCACGATCTTTATCGGCGGGCCGGCGTTAATCAGCGTGTTGATGCAGATCGCCGCCGCAGCTCTTGTGGGCTTCGCCCTGCTCAGCCGTCTCTGGAACGCCACGCAATCAGACCCTGCATCACAATCAGACGCCTTGGCCCTGGGACTCCTGTCCACGCTTTCAGGTCTGGCCGTCTTCAGCACGCTCCTATGGGGCATGTCGCATTTCCCCATCAACTATTCCGGCGTCCACGCCCTGCTCTACGTGAGCCTGTCCATCGCCGCGCTGCTGATCATCCGCGTTGAGGACTGGCGGCTGCTGGGTGGACTGAGGCGGTTCAGCATCAATGCAGAACCTGACTTGCGTCTATCCCTTCTGATCGCGCCCGGTCTGGTCGCCTGTCTGACGCTGCTTTTCATGACGGCCTTGCCGGAATTCGGATCAGACGCCCGCGCGGCCTATCAGAGCTTTTTTGAACATATGAGGTTCAATGCGCGTTGGCATCATGACCCGGCGCTGGCTGCTTGGGGGCTTCAGCCTCTCGGCGGACTGCATCTCGCCGGGTCCGTCTATCTGCTTGGCGGAGAAAGCGCGTCACGGCTTCAGAACGCAATGATGATGTTGCTGAGCCTTGGGGCGGCGGCGATGACTGCCGGGCTCGTGTCACGCACCCGCCTGGGCGCCGCCGCCTGCTTCAGCATTGTCGCGACAATCCCGTTGCTTCTGGAGCTAACAAGCGAATTTTACTATGATAACACCGTCGCAGCGTTCGTTATGGGCGCTGTGTTATCCATGCTGTGTTTGCTGAAAACGCGATCCTCGCATCAAGCGACTCCCTTTCTTGTCGCTCTGGCCATTTGCCTGGCCGGCGCCAGTGCGACCAAGCACACATCCTGGCTCCTGACGATCGTGTTCGGAGCGCTTTGCGCCGCGCTGATCCTGCTTCGCCATGATCGCCCCGTCCGATCCCTGTGCATTCTGCTGGGGTCCGGAATCGTAAGCTTTGCAGCTCTGGTTCTCCCCATTGCGGTGTTTGCTTATGTGACCAGCGGCAATCCGGTTTTTCCCTATTACAACCAAATCTTCCAATCCCCGTTTTACCCGCCGGAACAGCATTCGACGCCTCACACAGGGTATCTGGGATGGGACGTGTTATTCCGGGCTGTCTTTGACACGCACACTTTCTCTTCCTCTGATTTCAGGGGCGGTTTCGGACTCGCAATCCTGTTGAGCATCCCTGCGATCTTGACCGCAGCTTTCGTAAAGAAGGCGCGTTTGGCTATGACGCTCTGCGTGGGACTGGTTTTGCTCTTTATCGGCCTGAGCGCCATGCAAAACGATCTCAGGCTGCTTTGGCCCGTCAGCCTCGCCGTTATGGCGCTGTCCACAGGGCTGCTGTCTCAGTGGATTGAAACCCCTGGCTGGGCGAGCCGCCTGTTCATCGCCAGCATCGTCTCCATTTCAGCGATCCAGTTGCTCCTCATGCCCGCAGGCGGTCACGGCGTTCCCGGCGTCAATGTGAGACAGGCGATTTCACCGAAAGCGGCGGACAGCCTTTACAGGCGCAGAGCGCCGACGGCAGCGATAAACGCCATGTTGGACAATCTGCCTGACCGGACCGAACGCAGGCTCTTTCTATCCACTTTGATGGGGCCTTACTCAACGACCGGCCTGGAAGATGGCTGGTACACCTATCTGGCCCGCCTGCGCATTCACAGATCCAACTCCGAAGACGCAATGCTGGAGACTCTGCAAACGCTGTCGCCAGACGCCATCATACTGGGAACACGAGGGCATAGACGCTGGCTCAATCCGTCCATCTATGAGCTGGTCAATCGTCACGCCCACACCGTCATTGATTACCCGGGACATCAGGTCTTCCTGATGGACAACCTCATCGCCTTTCCGATCACCCCTGAGCAGCCTGAAGACTCTCAAGCGCTGTTTGACCAGGCGTCCGGTTCAGGGTCCGTCACCGGCGCGGAGCGGCTCGTGTTCAATTTCTTGAACCAAGACACCTCGATCGAACGCTTCCGGGTGCAATTCACCGCGCGATGCGAAATCCAGGAAATCCTGCAAATCGTCGTCGCGGTCCGCGCGCCCGGACAGCTGCATGAGTACACGCTGACCGAACGCCCCTGCCAGGGGGAGGCGACCCCCTTTCAGTCGACAGCGTCAGCCTTCATGCCTCAAGGCAGCACACGGGTTACGGTGGAGATTAAAACCCGCAGTGGAGAGACTGAGTATGCGGTGTCGGAACTCAGCGCCGGTTTTAAATCCCGGTTTGATCGGAACGCCGCTTTGGGGCTTTGAAGTGTCAAGCTAGAGCTTTGTCATTCGGGCGCCCTCTTTCTCTTACAGCGGTGCGGTGCTAGACACCCGCCACACATTCGTCCACCCCTCGACGCGGCATGTCGCAATTTGCTTGTGCGACACCTCATGCCCACAGAACACGGAAGATACGCTTCATGGCCAAGATCAAAGTCGACAATCCGGTCGTCGAACTCGACGGCGACGAGATGACCCGCATCATCTGGGCGCTGATCAAGGAAAAGCTGATCCTGCCTTATCTGGACATCGACCTGAAATACTACGATCTCTCGATCGAAAAACGCGACGAGACCGATGACCAGATCACGGTTGAATCCGCCGAAGCCATCAAGCATTACGGCGTCGGCGTTAAATGCGCGACCATCACGCCCGACGAAGCCCGCGTGGAAGAGTTCGGCCTGAAGAAAATGTGGCGCTCGCCCAACGGCACCATCCGCAACATTCTGGGCGGCGTGGTGTTCCGCGAGCCGATCGTGATCAAGAATGTGCCGCGGCTGGTTCCGGGCTGGACCAAGCCGATCGTCATCGGCCGTCACGCCTTTGGCGACCAGTACAAGGCCACCGACATGCTGGTGCCGGGTCCGGGCAAGCTGACCCTGACCTATACGCCGGCCGACGGCGGCGAGCCGATCACCCATGAAGTGTTCGACTTCCCGAGCTCCGGCGTCGCCATGGGCATGTATAACCTTGATGAATCCATCAAGGATTTCGCCCGCGCCTCGCTGCGCTATGGCCTGGATCGCGGCTGGCCGGTGTATCTGTCCACCAAGAACACCATCATGAAAGCCTATGACGGCCGCTTCAAAGACATCTTCCAGGCGGTCTTTGATTCTGAGTTCAAGGCGGATTTCGACGCCAAGGGCATCACCTATGAACACCGTCTGATCGACGACATGGTCGCTGCGGCCATGAAGTGGTCCGGTGGTTTCGTGTGGGCCTGTAAGAACTATGACGGCGACGTGCAGTCCGACACCGTGGCGCAGGGCTTCGGCTCGCTGGGCCTGATGACGTCCGTGCTGATGACCCCGGACGGGAAAACCGTCGAAGCCGAAGCGGCGCACGGCACCGTGACCCGTCACTATCGCCAGCATCAGCGCGGCGAGAAGACCTCGACGAACTCCATCGCCTCGATCTTTGCCTGGACCCGCGGCCTGAAATATCGCGGCAAGATGGACGGCAATGAGCTGGTGGTTCAGTTCGCAGAAGATCTCGAGCAGACCATCATCGGCACGGTGGAAGCCGGCTACATGACCAAGGACTTGGCGCTTCTGGTCGGCGACCAGCAGGGCTGGCTGTCCACTGAAGGTTTCCTGGACACCGTGGCCGAACGCTTCGCCGAAGTGATGAAAGACAAGGTGTAAGCCTCAGCGCTGACACGCTTTCAAAGACAAAGGCCGGGCGTTTCGCCCGGCCTTTTTTGTGTCTGCACACGCCATCTCAGACCTTCGCCTCCGACAACTGGCCTGATGATTGTGGGTTCACGATCCGGATGGTAGCGTTCGCTATCAACAGGAGCGTCCCATGAACAAACGGGTTCTGACTGCTCTTTGCGTGTGCGCGCCGCTCAGCCTTCAGGCGTGCGTATCCGTAGAGAATTACGACCGCCGCAACGCTTACGCCCAATGCCAGAGCGTCAGCGATAAGGACGCACGCGACACCTGCATCGAACGCGCGATGGAGGCCGCACGGACGGAGCGCTATGAGCAGGCCGACGAGGCCCAGCGCCGACGGGAGGAATTTGAGGACCGCTATGCGCGTGATCGCGCCATGGGCGTGCCCGAAGATCTCGCAGGGCGTCGCCCGGCGCGTGACATCCTGGACGACCGCCCCGACTGATCCGTCTGCATATGGGCGGTCACACCGCGTCTGAGGCGTAGACATCCTCGCGTTCCGCCGCCAGACGGTCGCGGACGATGTCAGCGGACAGCCCCAGATCCTCAAGCGCCCGGCCCGCCAGCTGCAGCGCGGCTTCCGCCGTCTCCAGCGTTACGTGACTGGCGCCCGCCGCGGCCAGTTCCACCGCATGACGGCGGTCGCGCCCGCGCGCGATGATCAATGCGTCAGGGCGCAGATTGCGCGCCGCCCGCACCATGTCGGACGCCTTGCCGGCGTCATCCACGGTGACGACGAACATGTCCGCGCGTGCGGCGCCCGCCCGCTCCAGAAATTCCGCGCGACCCGCATCGCCGTAATACACCGGCCAGCCTTCCTCGCGGCCTTTGGCGACTTTTTCCGCGTTCATATCAAGCGCGATCATGGACACGTTCTCAGTCTCCAGCACGCGCGCCATGGTGCGCCCCACACGGCCGAACCCGGCGATGATCACATGGCCTTCCAGCTCGACAAGATCTGAGGGAAGCTCCGCTTGCCCGGCACCTTCATCGCTCCGGGTCGCAAGCTTGCGGCCAATCGCGGCCAGGGCCGGCGTGAGCAACATGGACAGCCCGGCGATGGCGGCGACCAGGGTCGCGGTTTCAGCGGGGATGACATCGCCCGCATTGGCGGTGGCGAGAATGACGAAAGCGAACTCGCCCGCCGGAGCCAGCAAGAAGGCCGCCTCCAGCGACAAGCGGTGATCGCCAGCAAACAGGCGGCACGCCAGATAGACCAGCAGACCCTTGACTATCAGCATGCCCACGAGGCCCGCCAGCACCAGCCCGACATTCGCCCACACGGCGCCCAGATCAAGGCCCATGCCCACCGTCATGAAGAACACGCCCAGCAATAGGCCCTTGAACGGTTCAAGGTCGATCTCGGCCTGATGCTTGAACTCGGTCTCGCCCAGCATCAATCCAGCCAGAAACGCGCCCAGCGCCAGCGACAAACCCGCTCCGGCCGTCAGCATGGAGGCGCCGACCACCACCGCCAGCGTCAGCGCCATCAGAAGATCGCGCCCGCCCGCCTTGGCCACCAGACGAAAGACCGGGCGCAGCACCAGACGGCCCAGCAACAAGATCCAGGCCAGCGCCAGCACGCCCTGAAACAGCGCGCTGAGCAGAGCGGCGCCGATATCAGCGCCGGAATCGCGAGTAAGAAAGCCCACAAGAATCAAGATCGGCGCGACCAGGATGTCCTGCATCAACAACACCGACAACGAGGCGCGCCCCACGGGCGCGGCGGTGCGGCGCTCTTCAGCCATGATCTGCATGACGATGGCGGTGGAGGAGAGCGCCAGCGCCAGCCCGATCACAAGGGCGGTCGGCGCAGTCTGGCCGATCAGGAAACAGGCGACGCCCAGCACAGCCGCGCTGCCGAACGCCTGCAGCCCGCCGGCGCCAAACACGGCGCGGCGCAATTGCCAGAGCCGCTGGAAGGACAATTCCAGACCCAGCAGAAACAACAGGAACAACACGCCCAGCTCGGCGAAGGGCTTGGCGGCGTCCGGTTCTGAGATCGTCACCCATTCCAGAGCCGGAATACGCTCCGCAAGGCCACCGAGCGCAAACGGGCCGAGCGCCAGTCCGGCGATCAGAAACCCGAGCACGGAGCTGAGCTTGAACAGGCGAAAGAGCGGCACCACGACGCCGGCGGCGATCAGGAAGACCACCGCATCCTTCAGCCAGATTTCATAGCCATGCCCGTGTTCCATCACTCACCCCCGCTCGCCCGATTGGTCATCAGGTTAACCTTAAACGGGAAAGTCCAGACGGTTTATGAACGTGGCGAACAAATTCGGTGCGGCGAAACCGCCTTAATCCCGATCCGCCTTCCAAAGCTTGTCCGGGTTACGCATGGTGTAAAGCCAACCGATCCGAGACGGATCGTTGCGCGACGGCGCCAGAGTGGTGACGTGATCGAAAACGCCGCCCACTAGTATCGCGATGCCCGGCGCGCCGTTCACCCGCACCAGAACCGGAGCGGCGCTCCCCTGTTTTCGCGTGGCCACGGCATGCAAGACCTGCGCGCTTTCATCAGCGCCATAGAGCGGCCGCAAGGCGGCGCGCGCCTTGCCCCCGCCGTCAGAGATCGTCACCACATCCTCGGCCAGCACATCGCGGATGGCTTGAAGATCGCCTGCAGCGCTCGCCTGCATCAAGCGCTCCAGCAAGCCCATCACCACCTCACGAGAAGCGCCGAGCTGCATGGGCGCCGCCCCGGTTTTGGTTCTGGCCCGGCTGACCAGCTTGCGACAGGCCGCCTCGCTTTTGCCCAGCACGGACGCGATCGCCTCATAATCCTCCTCAAACGTCTCTCGCAAGATGAAAGCGGCGCGTTCATCCGGCGTGAGAAACTCCATCACCCAGACAAGCGCGAGCTCGGCCTGCTGGACCGTCTCCAGCCTTGCGGTGAAGTCGCTCGCCGGGTCTTCCAGCAGCGGTTCAGGCAACCAGGGACCGATATAGGCCTCACGCCGCGCGCGCGCCCGCCGCAAGGCGTCGATGGCGAGCCGTGTCGTCACCGTACGCAACCAGGCGCCGGGCGCGTCGAGCGTCTCCGGCTCGACCGCCCGCCAGCGCAGCCAGGTTTCCTGCACCACATCCTCGGCGAGCCCCCGTTCGCCCAGCATGCGATAGGCCAGCGCCAGAAGAGCCGGGCGTTGAGCTTCAAACTGGGTGGTGAGCGAGGCCTGGTTCATGACTGCCGCACGGTCTGGGAGCGTCCGTCCACCTGAAGCCGCAAACAGGCCTGATCGTGTCCCAGCGCCCGCTTGAGCAGAGGATAGCTGCGCGCCACCATGACGGCATAGGCGACCGCTAGCGCCGCGCCCTGTCCATACTGGCGCTTGATGATGTCCCGCCAAGCTTGCACCGTCTCATCCCGTCTCATCAAGGCCTGAGCGAAGCGAAACCCGAGCGCTGCAGCCTCGTCCACCTGATCCCAATTTTCCTCGATCAGGGCGCGCACCATAGAAGGGCTGACGCCGCGCGCCAGCAGCATGTCGACCGTTAGCTGGGCGCAGGGACCGCAATCCTCTTCCAGCATAGCGCCAAGCGTCGCCCCCGCGATCAACATATCAGGCGCCGCGCCCTGATAGGCGGCGAGGCCCTGAAAGCTTTGAAACCGCACCAGCGTCTCAGGCGCCAGCTCGGTGATTTCATGCAGATAGCCGGCGTCATAGGACCATTGCTGCTCAAACCGCTCTGTCATCCTGTGCAGCAGAGTACGCCCGCCAATTCCGGGGCTGAGCACGGGGACATGAAAGAGTGCGCCTGCCGCCAGCACGACAGGAGCGATGACGCCCAAAAGCTCTGTCCAGAGCGCCGCACCGCTGGCAGGCCCCATGATGATCAGACAGACCGCATGCAGCCCGGCATGAAGCGCGGGCCAGCTGAGACCCGCCAGCATCACAGGGCGCGATCCCATCCAGGCCCCGATGCCGAGCACGACGCCTGAAGCCAGAAACGCAAAACCAATATCCAGAACGAAATGAGGATTATAAGGCCCGGTCATCATCACGCCGGGGGTCAACTCATACCAGAGCGGACCATTAATCAGCATGGCCGCCCCCGTCGCGATCAGGATGAGGGCGCAAGCGTATACAGTCAGACGTGCGAACATGTCAGTCTCCCTTTACTGGAAGATCTGACGAATGAGGACAGCACGGTGTGACGGCTTGGCTGCGTTTATCCGCGCTTCAAGGTCACGAACACTTCTGACGCGATGCGCCAGTCATCGCCATCCAGACGCCATTTGGCGAAGTAGCGGCCTGAATAACGCACTTCAAAGCCCTGGGCCGACCACTGGCCTTTCCAGCGTCCGGTCTCCGCCGCCAGCAGGCCGTCCTCGCCCATATCAATGCGCATGGGCGTGCGCACATAGCTCACATCAGGCGCCTGAGTGATGATGGATCGCCAGGCGGCAAGCTGAGCCTCGCGCCCCGCCATCAGCTCGGCGTCATCACCGGGCACCAGCGTGCAATCCTCGCACAGCGCCAGCGCGATGCCGTCATAATCGCGCGCAGACAAGGCCGTATTGAACGCGGCGCGGGCGGCGGCGATCTGTTTCGCCGCCGCCTTGTCGCCGGTCATCTGAATATCCGCGCCCGGTTTGGCTCGCTTGACCATCAGCCCGCCAGCGCCGTGCGGATCGCGGCGATCGCGTCCTCGGCCTTGGCGCCGTCAGGTCCGCCCGCCTGAGCGAAATCGGGACGGCCACCGCCGCCCTTGCCGCCCACGGCGCCCACGGCGGCGCGCACCAGGTCCACCGCGCTCATTGCGCCCACCAGATCATCGGTCAGGCCCACGGCGAGCGCCGCCTTGCCTTCATTGACGCCCACAAACGCCGCAACGCCAGAGCCCATCTGCTTGCGGGCTTCGTCCACAAGGCCGCGCAAATCCTTGCCGCCGACGCCTTCGACGACGCGGGCGATCAGTTTCACGCCGCCCACCTCTTCAGGGCCCGCCGGCGCTGCTGCGCCGCCGCCCCCGCCCATGGCGAGCTGTTTCTTGGCTTCCGCCAGCTGACGCTCCAGCGTCTTGCGTTCGGCCTGCAAGGCGGCGACCCGGTCCACCAGCTCATGGGTCGGCACTTTCAGCGACAAAGCCGCGGTCTTGGCCTTGTTCGCCTCGGTCTCCAGCCATTGGCGAGCGGCTTCCCCTGTCAGGGCTTCCAGACGGCGCACGCCTGAACTGACCGAGCTTTCGCCAACGATCTTGAACAGGGCGATGTCGCCCGTGCGGTCCACATGGATGCCGCCGCACAGCTCAACCGAATAGGCCTTGGCGTCATCTTTCAGAGAATCGCCCATGGCCAGCACGCGCACGGTGTCGCCATACTTCTCGCCAAACAGGGCGAGCGCGCCCGCCTCGATCGCCTTGTCCGGCGTCATCTCCGCGATCTTCGCGTCGGCGTTCTGACGGATCACGGCGTTGACCTGCGCCTCGACAGCAGCGGTCTCCGCTTCGCTCAGCGCCTTGGCGTGGGAGAAGTCAAACCGCAGCCGGTCCGGCCCCACATAAGAGCCTTTCTGGGTCACATGCGGCCCCAGCACGTCGCGTAACGCAGCGTGCAACAGGTGGGTGGCGGAGTGATTGGCGCGGACTTTGGTGCGGCGTTCAGCGTCCACCTTCAGCGCCGCGGCGTCGCCGAGCTTGATCGCGCCATGCTCCAGCACGCCGATATGAGCGTAAATCTCGCCCGTGCGCTTTTGCACGTCGGTGACGGTGAACACCGCGCCATTGTCGAAGGTGATGACGCCCGCATCGCCGATCTGACCGCCGCCCTCGGCGTAAAACGGTGTGGATTTGAAGATCAGCTCGGCGCCGGCTCCCTCAGCCAGATCAGACTGCTCCGCCCCGTCCGCCACGATGGCGGTGAGTTCGGACTGGCCGTCATGGCTTTGATACCCGGTGAACTGCGTCGCGCCCAGGCGATCACGGACCGCGAACCACAGCGCTTCCGGCGCGGCCTGGCCCGACCCGCTCCAGCTGGCGCGTGCGTCAGAGCGCTGACGCTCCATGGCGGCGTCAAACCCGGCCTGGTCCACGCTCAGCCCGCGCGTGCGCAGCGCGTCTTCGGTCAGGTCCAGCGGAAAGCCGTACGTGTCATAAAGCTTGAACGCGGTTTCCCCCGGCAGGGCGTCGCCCTCTTTAAGGTCGGCGGTCGCCTCTTCCAGAAGCGTCAGGCCGCGGCCCAGCGTGCGTTGAAAGCGTTCTTCCTCGCCGCGCAGCGTCTCCTCGATCGCCGGCAAGGCGCGCGGCAGTTCGGGGAAGGCCTCGCCCATCTCGTCGGACAGGGTTTTCGCAAGGCCGAACAACACCGGCTCATTGGCGCCCAGAAGGTGCGCATGGCGCATGGCGCGGCGCATGATCCGGCGCAGCACATAGCCCCGGCCCTCATTGGACGGCGTCACGCCATCCGCGATCAGGAAGGAGGTGGAGCGCAGATGGTCGGCGATGACCCGGTGGCTCGCCAGCGCGTCGCCCTCGGCCTTCACCTTCAAAGCGTCTTCAGAGGCGCTGATCAGGGTCTTGAACAGGTCCACATCGTAATTGTTGTGAACGCCCTGCAGCACCGCCGCGATACGCTCAAGCCCCATGCCGGTGTCGATGGAGGGCTTGGGCAGGTTGATACGCTCGCCGCCCGGCTGCTGTTCATACTGCATGAACACCAGGTTCCAGATCTCGATGAAGCGGTCGCCATCCTCTTCCGGCGTGCCCGGCGGACCGCCCCATATCTCCGGGCCGTGATCAAAGAAGATCTCCGAACACGGTCCGCACGGGCCGGTGTCGCCCATGGACCAGAAATTATCCGAGGTGGAGATGCGGATGATCTTCTCGTCGGGAAGGCCCGCGATCTTGCGCCAGAGCGCCGCCGCTTCCTCGTCCTCGGAATAGACCGTGACCAGGAGCTCGTCCTTGGGCAGGGCGAATTCCTTGGTCACCATCGTCCAGGCGAACTCGATCGCCTGTTCCTTGAAATAGTCGCCGAACGAGAAATTCCCCAGCATTTCAAAGAAGGTGTGGTGGCGCGCTGTATAGCCCACATTATCGAGGTCATTGTGCTTGCCGCCCGCGCGCACGCATTTTTGCGAACTTGTAGCGCGCGAATAGTCGCGGCGTTCCGCGCCGGTGAAGACGTTCTTGAACGGCACCATGCCGGCGTTCACGAACAGCAAGGTCGGGTCGTCCTGCGGCACGAGCGGCGCGGACTGAACGATCTCATGGCCCTGATTGCCAAAGAAATCGAGAAACTGGCGGCGAATATCGCGCAAGGCTGTCATATATGCACTCCGGGCGCTGGCGCGCGGCGTTGAGAGGATGGTCGCCCGCTTAAGCGGCGACCTATGGGTGTCGGTTCACCCCCATATACGAACGGGCGCCCGGCAAAGCCAAGCGCCCGTTGTAGATTCATCACCGTTTTGGCGGTGAAGGATGCGGTCAGGCCCGTCCGGGCCTAGCCCGTCGCCTCGTCGTCCAGGTCATCATCCTCGCCCGGGCCGACCAGCAGTTCGTCCGCTATCAGGCCTGCGTTCTTGCGCACCTGGGCTTCGATCTTGTCGGCCATCTCGGGATGGTCGAGCAGGAATTGGCGCGCATTCTCGCGCCCCTGCCCGATCCGCTCGGAGTCGTGCGAATACCACGAGCCGGACTTTTCGATGATATTGCCCTTCACGCCCAGATCGAGCAGTTCGCCGGTCTTGGAAATGCCTTCGCCATAGAGGATGTCGAACTCCACCTCGCGGAAAGGCGGCGCCACCTTGTTCTTGACCACTTTGACGCGGGTCTGGTTGCCGATGACTTCGTCGCGGTTTTTCAGCGCGCCGATGCGGCGGATATCCAGGCGCACGGTGGAGTAGAATTTCAGCGCATTGCCGCCGGTCGTGGTTTCGGGGCTGCCGAACATCACGCCGATCTTCATGCGGATCTGGTTGATGAAGATCACCAGGCATTTTGATTTGGAGATGGAGCCGGTGAGCTTGCGCAGCGCCTGGCTCATCAAACGGGCCTGAAGACCGGGCAGCGAGTCGCCCATATCGCCTTCCAGTTCCGCCCGCGGGGTCAAAGCCGCCACGGAGTCGATCACCAGGACGTCGATAGCGCCCGAGCGCACCAGCGTATCGGCGATTTCAAGCGCCTGCTCGCCGGTGTCAGGCTGGGAGACCAGAAGCTCGCCCACATCCACGCCCAGCTTGCGGGCATAGACCGGATCCAGCGCGTGTTCGGCGTCCACGAACGCCGCGACGCCGCCGCTTTTCTGCGCTTCGGCGACCGTGTGCAGCGCCAGCGTGGTTTTACCCGAGCTTTCCGGGCCGTAGATCTCGACGATCCGGCCTTTCGGCAGGCCGCCCACGCCCAGCGCGATATCCAGGCCCAGAGAGCCGGTGGAAATCGCCTGAATGTCTTGGTCCGGCTTGGAGCCCAGCTTCATCACCGAGCCTTTGCCGAAGGCGCGATCAATTTGAGTCAGGGCCGCTTCAAGCGCTTTTTGTTTATCCATGTCGCCGTCTTTCACCACGCGCAGATTTGACTGTGCCATCAGGTCGGCCCTCCTTATTTCACGCCCGACCGAGTCGAGCAATGAAGGTGACCGTACTTATTTTGTTCACGGAACACAAGCGGAACATTTGGCGCGTGCGCCGTCCTCGGGACAGCTGAGCGCAATCAGCCGCTTAGCATGAGACTAGGCGCGTTGACGCGCCGCCAGCTCCTGCTTCACCCGTTCGGCCAGCTGCTGGATGTCGAAGGGTTTGGGCAGGAAAGAGATCTCGAGATCATCAGACAGGGTGTCGGAGAACTCTTCCTTGGCGTAGCCGGAAATGAAGACGATTCGCGCGCTGCCCAGAAGATGCCGCGCCTCCTTGAGCAAGCCGGGACCGTCGAGTCCTGGCATCACCACGTCCGAGATCAGAAGATCAAAGCTCTCCGGCTCATTCTCCAGAATCTCGAGCGCCTCTTCACCGTCACACGCTTCAACCACGTCATAGCCGCGGCGCACCAGCGTCTTGGCGGCGATGGCGCGCACCGCGTCTTCATCCTCCACAAACAGGATGCGGCCGCGCCCGGCGAGGTCAGAGGGTTCAGGCTCGGCGGTCTTGGCCGCTTCCTCGCGGGCGAGCTCGGTTTCCTCTTCCGCGCTCGGCACATGGCCGGGCAGATAGATGTGGAAGGTCGTGCCCTTGCCCACTTCAGAATCCACAAACAGGAAACCACCCGATTGCTTGACCACGCCATAAACCGTCGCCAGGCCCAGCCCGGTGCCCTGCCCGGCCTCCTTGGTGGTGAAGAACGGCTCGAAGATCTTCTTCAGCGTCGCCTCGTCCATGCCCGTGCCCGTGTCGGACACATGGATCGCGGCCCAGTCGCCATCCTTGGGATTGGGCGCGCCGGCGCGCGCGACGTCTTCGGCGGTGACCGCCTCGGTGACGATGGTCAGAACCCCGCCGCCCTGCGATTTCATCGCGTCGCGGGCGTTGGTGGCGAGGTTCACGAGGATATTGTCGATCTGGTTGCGGTCTGCGCGCACCAGCGGCAGATCGCGGCCATGCTTGATGTCCAGCCGTACGGTCTCTTCCAGGATCTGGCCCAGCATGATCGAGCAATCAGACAGGACGTCAGAGACGTCAAAAACGGTGTTGCGGAAGGTCTGCTTGCGCGAGAACGCCAGCAGCTTTCGCACCAGCCCGGCCTGACGGGTGACGGTGGAGTTGATCTGCTGCAAATCCTGATAGGAGGGATCGCCCACCGGGTGCCGGTTTAACAGCTCGCCCACATTCAACCGGATGGCGGTGAGCATATTGTTGAAATCATGGGCCACGCCGCTGGCGAGCTGGCCGACCGCCTGCATCTTGCCAGCCTGGGCGACCTGTTGCTCCAGCGCTTTCCACGACGACACGTCCACCACATAGGCGACGCGCTTGCCGTCGCGTGACGGCGACAGGAAGACCTGCACGGCGCGCTCGCCGTCTTCGCCGGCTTTCAGACGCACTTCGCTGGGTTCGCCGCGTCCGGCCAGGGCCGACGCCAGCACATTGTCGATGCGGCCGTCATCGCCGAAATCAAACAGGTCTTCAAACTTCGCGCCCGGCACGGCGCCGCCGCCCGACAGCTTGAGCAGGGCCGGGTTGGCGTCCTCGATCACGGCGACCGCCGGATCAGCGTCATCCAGACGCGCCACGCCAAACGGGGCGGTGGCGAACATTTCATCAAACGAGCCGCCAGCCAGCGAGCTGGCGCCCGAAGATGTCTCACGCGGCTCAGGCGCCGCCACGGCAGGAGGCGCGCCGGTGGCCGACAGCTCATAGACCACGGCGCGCGCCTTGGACGGGCGCTCATCGCTCCAGCTGACGCAGATCACCACCGGGCTTTCCTCGCCGTCCACCCGCTTGAGACGGGCGTCGAGCCGGATCACACCGTCCGCGCCGCGCGATTGCGCAAAGGCGTCGGCGGTGTCGCCCGTGGTGATGTCCTGTAATTTCAGCGCGGCGTCTTCGCCGACCCCGACCCAGCTGCGCAAGGTGGCGTTGGCGGCCAGCACCCGGCCCTCGGCATCAGCGGAGAACAGGCCGACCGGCGCATGATCGGTCCAGTCCGGCGCCATGTCTGCGTCCAGCGAGCCGTCATCGCGCAGCTCGGAGAAGCGCCACAAGGTCGCGCCGTCTTCCAGGGCCGAGATGTCGGCGCTGTAAACCACGCTTTCACCGCCGCCCAAAGGGATGCGGCCGACAATTTCACGGGCTGTTTCGCCTGCGCTCGCCGCCCGGTTGAGACGATAGACCGCCCCCGCGCCGGCGCCGCTGAACAGGCGTTCGGGGGCTGCGGGCGTCCCGGCGCCCCTGGCTCCGATCAGCGTGTCCGCCAGTTTGACATAGGCCGGATTCGCCCAGGCCACCCGGCCTTGCGCATCCGTGATCAGAACCGGATCGGGCCAGAGCCCCATGGCGGTGGCCGCAGCCCCGCCCGCACGCTTGCGCTCGCCGCCTTCAAGCAAGGAACGCCCCGCGGTTTCGCCCGCCGCCAGCGCATACATCAAGAGCAGCGCGACCGACGCGATGCCGGACAACAAGATGACGCCGTTCCATCCCGCGCCCGCGCCGGCGACAATCGCCACAGCCGCAGCAGCCAGAGCGCCCAGGCTCGCCACCCAGAAGATCAGCCGGGTCAGGGGCCGGGTCAGCGCCCCCTCGCCCGCAGCCGGCTTTGCAGCTGGTGCAGACGCCGGATCAGCGACGGGCTCAGCCACGGCGTCGGTGCGTTGGGCGGAAAGCGGGAGGTCTGACATGACAGGCTCCGGTTGGTGCAGGCCGGCACGCCGAATGGCGCAATGGCGGATCCATGATTCGAACACGCAGTCTCACAGGTTAAAGTTAACCATATTTCAGCGAGACGGTACGAAATCCTGTTTTCAGCGTCCGGATCAGAACTTCGGCGCCTTGCCCGCCAGCGTCAGCACGTATCCGATCACCTTGGCCACCGCCGTGAAATGTTCGGGCGGGATCACTTCCTCCAGCTCCACGCTGGCGAACAGGCCGCGCGCCAGAGGCGGGTCCTCGACGATGGGAATGTTATGTTCCTTGGCCAGTTCGCGGATGCGCAGCGCGACATCGTCGGCGCCCTTGGCCACACAGATCGGCGCGGGCGTACGGCCTTGCTCATATTCCAGCGCCACGGCGTAGTGGGTCGGGTTGGTGATCACCACGGCGGCGTCCGGCACGCGCGCCATCATGCGCCGCTGGGCGCGCTCATGACGGATCTGGCGCAGTTTCGCCTTCACCATGGGATCGCCTTCGGTATCCTTCATCTCATCGCGGATTTCCTTGCGGCTCATCTTGTTGCGGTCGATGTACTGCTTGCGCTGAAACAGGAAATCGAGCACGGCGATGGCGGTGTAGGCGATCAGGGCGGCGATCATCAGCTGGATGGCGGCGGTATAGACCTCCTGCAAGATGCCGATGGGCGCTACGCCCGGCATCACCGCCAGCTCATTGCGCCGCGGCCAGAGCGCCAGAGCGATGGCGAGCCCGACCACCGTCATCTTGGCGACGCCCTTGAAGAAGTTCATCCAGCCCTCAGGCCCGAACATGCGGGTCAGGCCCTTGATCGGGTCAAGCTTGTCGAGCTTGGGCGCGATCTTCTTGGGCGTGAACATCACGCCGGTCTGTATCAGATTGCCGAAGATCGCCGCGACCAGCAGCATGGCGAAGGCCAGGCCTGTCACCACGACCAGGCGCAAGGCGGTCGCCGCCGCCAGGGTCACCGCGCCAGTTGGGTCGACCGCCAGTTCATGGGGCTGGGCGAGAAACACCTGCAGCATCTCCGCCAGGCTGCGTGACATGCCCGGCGCCAGAAACGCCAGCATCGCCAGCCCCGCAGTCAGGGTGAACCAGCCCGACACCTCCTGGGATTTGGGAACATCGCCTTCCTCGCGCGCCTGCCGGAGTTTTCGGTCTGTCGGTTCTTCTGTCTTTTCTGACTTGTCTTCGCCTTCCGCCATGACGCCCGCCTCAGTTCAGCGTCGCGGTGAAGCGCTCATAGCGCTCCGCCCACAGCATCACCATGGCGCCCAGGGACATGGCCAGAATGGAAAAGCCGATCAGGATGTTGAGCGGCATGGCGATGAAGAAGATCTGCGCCTGCGGCATCAGGCGCGAGAGCACGCCGAGCCCCAGATAAAAGACCAGGCCGAACACGATCAGCGGGCTGGCGATCTGAACCCCGATGACGAAAGCGTCGATGAACAGGCCCAGGGCCCAGAACGCGGCGTCTCCCCACATCGGCGCTTCGCCGGCGGGCATCAATTCATAGGATCCCGCAGCCGCCAGCAACATCTGCTGATGAAGCGGCGTGGCCAGAACGATGACGATGAAGATCAGATTCAGGAACTGGGCGGGCAGCACGCCGGCCTGGCCCTGGGCGGGGTCAAAGGACTGCGCCATGGCGAGGCCGGTCTGGTAGCCGATGATCTGGCCCGCGATCGCGCCGGCGGTCAGAAGAATGCGCGACGCTGCGCCGATCATCACCCCGATCAGGGTTTCGAGCGCCACAAGAACGCCGACGCCCGCAAGCGTCTCTGGCGGCGCCGGCAGCATCGGCGCGATGGACGGGCCGACCACAAAGGAAAAGGCCAGAGCAAAGGCGAGCCGCAACCGCACCGGAATCGACGTTTCGCCGATACCGGGCATCAGCATCAATATCCCGCCCATACGCGCAAACACCATCGCGGCTGCGAAAAGAGTGAGGGAAAGATCGAAACCGGCCAGCATGGCCGTCAGCCTGCGATGATTCGGTCGGCGATCGTTTGCATGAAACCGTTCAGAAGCGCGCCCATCATCGGCAGGAAAATCAGAAGCGCCAGAAAGATCACGATGATTTTCGGCACGAAGACCAATGTCATTTCCTGCACCTGGGTCAGGGCCTGAAACAGGGCGATCAGAACGCCCACGGCCAGCCCGATCAGCATGACCGGCGCCGCCATGCCCAGCATCACCCAGATCGCTTCCGCGCCAATATCGAGGACTTCGCCCGCGGTCATGATGGCTTCCTTCTGATGCGCTCACAGCGCCGCAATGATTTCATGCACGGATTCTATGCCGACGCGCAAAGTTCCAGAGGTAAAGTTTTATGCGTCGCGCTTTGTTTAACGATTTGTCATGTTGGCGTGCATTGGCGCAATCGCCGTCCGGGTGCAGCATGGCGCGCAAT
Source organism: Oceanicaulis sp. (assembly GCF_051859625.1). Taxonomy (GTDB): domain Bacteria; phylum Pseudomonadota; class Alphaproteobacteria; order Caulobacterales; family Maricaulaceae; genus Oceanicaulis. The sequence continues at coordinate 304,897 of NZ_JBHYFH010000001.1, forward strand.
AGGGCGGACGTGTATCCGCCTTCGGGGAGACAATTTTATGATCAAGACACTTCTTTGCAGCGCGGCCTCTGTCGCACTTCTGACCGCTGGCGGCGCATTGGCGCATGACGGCGCACACGTCAGCGCCAACCTGGCCAGCGCCGCGACGGTCGCGCAGCAGGCTGAACAAACCGAAACCGAGCGCCTGTACGCGTCCTTCCAGGAAGCCTTCCTTGAGGAAGTGTCGCGCTCGCCGGAGGTCCAGACCTATCTGGGAATGATTTCCGACATCGACGCCTATGGCCGGTGGGATGACCGCTCGGACGCGCGCCAGATCGAGGATTTCGAGCGCGGCCAGCGCCGGGTTCAGGAGATGCAGGCCGAGTTCGACCGCGACCTGCTGACCGATGCCGGCAAGGTGTCTTATGATTTCGCGATCAGCATCGCCGAGAATGATGCGCGCCAGTTCGCCGTGCGCGACAGCCGCTATGTGTTCTCGCCCATGGGCGATTCTGTCTCTGACCTGACCACGTTCCTGATCAACAACCACCGGGTTGCGACGCAGGAACACGCTGAGGCGTACGCCTCGCGTCTGGAAGGAATCGGCGAGGTCATCGACACGCTGACTGAACGCGCGGAAGAACGCGCGGCGAACGGCGTCACCTTGCCCTTGTTCGCCTATCCACGCCTGACCGCCTCGGCCCAGTCTCAACTGTCCGGCGCGCCGTTTGAGCAAGGCGCGGAAGACAGCGCGCTGTTCGCCGACTTCAAAGCCAAGGTCGACGCGCTCGACATTGACGATGACGCCAAGGCCGAGCTGGTCATGCGCGCTGAAGACGCGCTCCTGAACGTCTATGTGCCGGCGATGGAGCGCTATATGGCGGCGCTGGATCGCATGGAAGCGATGTCTGACGATCGTGACGGCGTGTGGAAACTGCCCAATGGCGAAGCCGCCTACGCCGCCTCGCTGGCGCAGTTCACCACCATTCCGGAGATGACCGCCGAAGAGATCCATGAACGCGGCCTCGCCGAAGTCGAACGCATTCATGGCGAGATGCGCGAGATCATGGCCCAGGTCGGCTTTGAAGGCAGCGTGCAGGACTTCTTCGCCTATATGCGCACCGCAGAGCAGTTCCAGCTGCCCAACACGCCCGAAGGCCGGCAGGAATATCTCGACCGCGCCACCGCCGTGATCGAGCACGTGATGGAGGTCGCGCCGCAATATTTCGACACCCTGCCCGAAGCGCCGCTGGAAGTGCGCGCGGTCGAGCCCTGGCGTGAAGCCACCGCCACCGGCGCCTTCTACAACCAGCCCGCGCTCGATGGCTCTCGCCCCGGGTATTACTACGTCAACCTGTCCCAGATGCAGGACAATCCCACCTATCTGCTGGAAAGCCTGTCGCTGCACGAAGGCGCGCCGGGGCACCACTTCCAGATCGCGCTGACCCAGGAACTCGAGGACGTGCCGATGTTCCAGCGCTTTGCGTGGAACTCCGCCTATGGCGAAGGCTGGGCGCTGTACACCGAATGGCTGGGCAAGGAGATGGGCTTTTACGAAGACCCGTATTCAGACTTCGGCCGCCTGTCCTATGAGGTCTTCCGCGCCGCGCGCCTGGTGGTCGACACCGGCATCCACCACTATCAGTGGGACCGCCAGCAAGCGATTGATTACATGCTGGAAGCGACCCCGATGACTGAGGGCGACATCACCCCGGAAGTCGAGCGCTATATTGTCTGGCCGGGTCAGGCCGTCTCCTACAAAACCGGCATGATGTTCATCCAGGGGCTGCTGTTCCAGGCCCAGGAAGAACTGGGCGACGACTTCAGCTGGGGCGGGTTCCATGACGCGGTCCTGACCGCGGGCCCGCTGCCGCTGCCCATGCTGGAAGACCGGGTTGAGGCCTGGATCGATACTGTGAAAGCAGGCTAACCCCCTCACCCCGCCTGCTTCACAGCAGAAACCCCGCAAGGCCTGCAGCCTTGCGGGGTTTTTCATGCCTGCTTTCAAGGCGTGACCGCCACGCTCAAGGCCAGACTCAGCATACAAAAACGCCCCCGAGCCTGGCTGCGGGGGCGCTTTGTTTCAGACCTGCGAGAGGCGTTAGATCGGCATGCGCAGGATTTCCTGATAGGCGCGGATGACCTGGTCGCGCACGGCGACGACGCTTTCAAGCTGGACTTCAGCGGCGGCCACAGCGGTGACCACATCCACCAGCTCGGCCTGACCGGTCGCGGCCTGGGCGCTGAGCTGTTCAGACTGGCTCAGCGTCTCCTGAACCGATTGCACGGCGTTCATCACCATGTCGCCGAAATCACCGCCCTCGGTCTTGGCGAGCTCGGCGGCGTTGTTCGTGGACGGCGAAACGCCGGCGGCCTGCTGGGCGGCGGCGGTATAGGCGCGGATGGCGGCGAGATCCATAAGTCAGCCCCTTTCTAGAGCCGGCGGGAAAGCGTTTAACGACGCAACAGGTCGAGCGTGCGCTCAAGCATGCGGCGCGTGCCTTCCACCATGGTCAGATTCGCTTCGTAGGACCGCTGCGCATCGCGCATGTCCATCAGCTCGACCAGCGAAGACACATTGGGATATTTCACATAGCCCTCGCCATCAGCCGCCGGGTGGCCGGGCTCATAGACCATGCGGAAATCTGATTCATCGAGCGTGACGTCATTCATGCGAACCAGCTCGGTGCCGACCTGACGGTCAAACTCGGACTGGAACACCGGGATCTGGCGCTGATACGGATTTTCGTCCGGCGTGCGCGCCGTGGAATCCGCGTTCGCCACGTTCTCCGCAATGACCCGCATGCGCGAGGATTGCGCGCGCAGGCCGGCTGCGGAGATCTGCAGGGTTTCAGAGACGCGATCGACCATAGCCGTCTGCCTTTCTGGCGTTGCTTAGGATCACTGACCCGGCGAGCGGCTCGCCATACGGATCATGTTCAGGCTCTTCTGATACAGGCTCAACGCCGTCTCGAACCGCATCCGGTTGTCGTTGGCGTCGACCATCTGTTCCTCGATCACGACCGAATTGCCGTTCGAGGTGGTTTCACTGTCCGGCGCAGTCTCGGTGCGGAATTGCCGCGAACCGGACGCCCCGCCATCCCCGCCATAATGCATGGCGTGCGTGGTGCGCAGCCCGCCGCCGGCCTGGGCCTGCCCGGCCAGCACGCGCTCAAACTCGCTGCGCGGAACATCACTGGGCGTGTATCCGGGCGTGTTGGCGTTGGCCACGTTTTCAGCAATGACGCGCTGACGGGCGCCGTGATAGCCCATCGTGTCACGCAGCATGGACAAGAGCGGTATGTCGTCAGGGCGCATCGGCGCCTCCGCCAGAGTTAACTTTGCATTCATCACCCTGAGCCGAGCCGGTTAAGGAGAGCTTAACTCCCTCGCCGACTCCCGTTAGGGCTTTTAGCAAGGATGAGCGACTGCGCCTCTCCAGCTGATGAGAACGGGACGAAGCGACTTTGGACCAGCTTGATATCATACGGTATTTCGCCGCCCTGATCCTTGTCTTGGGCCTTTTAGGCGGATTCGCGGTGGTCGCCAGACGCGCGGGCTGGATGGGGCCGATGCCGATGCTGGACCGCTGGTCCGCGCCGACGCGCAAGCGCCGCCTGTCCATCACCGAGACCTTGATGCTCGACCCGCGCCGCAAGGTGGTGATCGTGCGCGTGGACGACGCCGAACATGTGCTGCTTCTCGGCGCGGAGCGCGAGCAGGTGCTCGACCGCGCCCCCGCCAAGGAAGAGCCTGTGTTCGAACCGGTCGCCCCGGACTCCCTTGAGACTGAAGCGGAAAACCCCGGCGCTTCCGTCACACGGTTGGGGCAGAGCCAATGAAGATCGCGCGCTGGATCCATCTCGGCGCCCTGATCACGTTCGCCCTGGGGCTGGGCCTGATCGGCGCGCCGGACGCCCATGCCGCGGCCGGGCCGGGTCTGTCGATTTCGCTGGGCGGCAATGACACGGCCCTGACCGAGCGCGTCTTGCAGATGATCGCTCTGCTGACGGTGCTGAGCCTGGCGCCGTCCATCCTGATCATGACCACGAGCTTTATCCGGATCGTGGTGGTACTGTCGCTGCTGCGCACCGCGATCGGCCTGCAGCAAAGCCCGCCGAACGCCGTGCTGATCTCGCTATCGCTGTTTCTGACCGCCTTCATCATGTCGCCGGTCTTCACCCAAGCCTATCAGGACGGCGTGGAGCCGCTCCTGAATGGTCAGATCAGCAATCAGGAAGCCTTCACCGCCGCCGCACAGCCGGTGAAAGCCTTCATGCTCGCCCATACCCGGGAAGAGGATCTGGGGCTGTTTTTGAACATTTCTGGCGAAGAGCCTGAATCCCCGGAAGCCACACCGGTCTATGTGGTGGCGCCTGCGTTCATGATTTCAGAATTGAGGCGCGCCTTCGAGATCGGCTTTCTGCTGTTCATCCCCTTCCTGATCATCGATCTGGTGGTGGCCAGCATCTTGATGTCCATGGGCATGATGATGCTGCCGCCCGTGATCATCTCACTGCCGTTCAAGCTGATCTTCTTCGTGCTGGTGGATGGCTGGACTTTGGTGATCGGATCGCTGGTTCAAAGCTTTGAACGCATGCCGCCGGGCGGCTGATCAGCTTTCAGGCCCTGAGACTTCATCATAGCGACCGAACCCCGCCATCAGCGCATCAGTGCGCTGGACATTCGCGATCTGGCCGACCAGCGAGCTCAACCGGCTGTCGCCGGGCGCAACCGAGCGGTTGGCGACGGTGCTGAAAGCGGCGGCGTGTTCAGTCTCTCCCATGGCCCGACCATAGCGCGCGACGACCCGGTCCATGCCGGCTTCATCCGATACCAGCGCATAGGCGATCAGGGCGCGCAGCACATCATGGGCTTCTGCTGAGCTGAGCGCCCGGTCAGAGCGCCAGCGATCGCCCAGCAGCGCTTCCATCAGGCGTCCGGCTTCAGACCAGTTGCGCCCTTCCCAGGCGATGTCCGCGCGCAGGCGGTCCGCTTCAGGGCCCTGATCATAAGCGACCAGTTCCAGCGCATGTTCGGTGCGCCCCAGCGCCGCCAGAGCGCGAGCCTGAAGCACGCGGCGTTCATCCACCAGATCGTTTGGAAGCCCGGCGATGCGGGTGCTGTCGAGCGCCCGCAAAGCGTCGGATGCGCGATTATCAATCAGATAGACCCGCGCCAGATCGGCGGCGACTTGAGCGCGCGCCAGCGAGGTCATAGTCACCCGCCGTTCGAACACCTGGTGCGCCAGAAGCTCTGACGCCGGCTCCAGCAGGTCCACCTCCACCAGACGGGCGGCGATGCGGCGCGCCATGCGCAATCCGTCCGGCCCCGGCGGCGTCAGGTCCTGATGCTCATACCAGAGCGCCAGCGCCTCCATCGGGTCCATGCGGTCGCCCTGCCCGTTGAGGAAAATGTCACGGAACAGCGTTTCCAGGCGCACGCTCAACCGGCGCGCCTCGGGTGTGTTGGAAAAGCGCGACAGCGCGCTGGACATGGTGTTCAGCGCTTCAGAGAACCGGCCAGCATCCGCATAGACCTCGCCCAGCATGGTCGAGGCTTCAACTTCCACATCATCGCCGCGCCAGCGAAAGCGCAGGCTCTCAAGGGCCTCGACCGCTTCATCGGCCGGGATGCGGTCATTGGTGAACTCAAGCCTGACTTTTTCTAACAATGCGCGGGCTCGGGCCGGTCGCCAGTCCGAGCGGCTCAGCGCATCATAGAGCGCAATGGCCTGATCCACATCGCCGGACGCCGCGGCGAGCCCGGCCTGGACCATCGCCGCTTCCGTGCGCGCTTCAAGGTCGAAATCTTCCGCCTCGACCACATTGAGCAAGGGCTCGACAGCCCCAAGATCATTGGTCTTGAGCACCGCCATGGCGTGCAGGGCCGACAGGCGCGCGCGCCAGACCGGATCAAAGAAATAGATCGCTTCGCGCCCTTGCTCGAACCGCCGACGCGCCTGCGGCCAGTCGCCCAATTGGGCGGAGACGGCGCCGCGCCAGGATTGCGCGGCGGGATCGTTCAAAAGCACCGGATGGGACAAATAACGGTCCGCATCTTCATAGCGCCCCATCATATAGCTGGCGACGCCGCGCAAGGCGGCGATTTCCGGACTGGCGTCCAGCGAGGGGTTTTCCTCAACCGCCAACTCGATCAGGCCCAGCGCTTCAGCCGCAAGCTGCCATCCCAGTTTGAAGCGCGCCAGATTGAGAATCGCCGCCGGGTCCAGCTCCGAGGCCCGGCGCTGCAAGACCACCATCGAGTCGCGGTAATCGCCCTCGCCCCGATAGGCCGCCAGATCCAGAAAGCCGGGCGTGACGGGACGGTCCAGCGAGCCGGACAGACCAGGCGTGGCCGCCCGTGTCAGGGCCAGACCGCCCGGACGGCTGAGATCGGCGCCGCCCGCGCGCACGGTGAAGATGAGGTCATCAGCCAGAGGCTGCAACGCGACGCCTTGAGTGGAGGGCAGCATCACCGCTTCCACATACTGGCGGGGTGAAATCACCCCGTATTTCTCGCCATCACTGGTCAGCACCAGAATGGAATCGCCCACAACCGGGTCGGTCACGGTGCGCACGCTGCGCGCGCCATTGAAATTAAAGCGCAGGCGTGCGGGGCGGTTCACGCCGGTCTCGCGCGTCACGCGGATCGGCGCGGGCGGCTGGTCCACCGTTTCGCTAAAAGTCAGAACCCAGCTGGTTCCCACGGGACGCACATCCGTCTGGGTGGAGTTCGGCGCTTCGATCCGCATGGCTGTGTAATCCGCGCCACGCAACACTTCATGATTGCGAATATGGCGTCCGGCCAGCGTCGCCATCTCACCCACATCCAGCTCCGCGCTGGCGTCAAACACCACCCAGATCGCCTGCCCGCGACGAAACACGGCCGCGCCCGGCAGCGAGGCCCAGGGAATATTGAGCACCACATCGGTGCCGTTGCGCCGCGCTTCCACCCGCACGATCCCGTCTTCAGGCACAGGGTCGGGGCGCGCTTCGACGTCAGGACGCTCAAGGTTCGGGGTCTCGAAATCTGGCGTATCGAGCGCTTCATCACCGCCGCCAGCCGGCTCGACGCTTTCAGACGCGGTCGGCGCCTGGGCTTCAAGCTGATCGGCATACTCTGACAGGGCCGCCAGAACGGCTTCTGCGCCGCCAGCCGCGCCCAGGGAGACGTCAAACACCACCCGCCCCGGCTCATCAGACCAGACCCGCGCTTCCGCCCCTGACGCCAGAAGGAAGGACAGCGACAGACTGTCCGCCGGTCGCTCGGTCACGGCGTCAATGAAGCGCGGCGGCGCAGCGGTCAGCGGCGCCAGGTTCAGCTCAGCCGCCCGTGAAAAGGTCAGCACGGCGCGCCCGTCGGCCTGCTCCAGCGAATAAGTCACAGCCTCGGGCCATTGAAACACGATCCGCGAATACTCAGCCGCTTCGCCAATGCGCATGTCCACGGGCAGCGCAGGCGGCGGCGCCGCTGCGGCTGCAGCCGCAGCGGCCGCCTGGGCGCGCGCCTGACGGGCGCGTTCAATCTGGGCCAGCTCATAAGGGCTGACCACATCAGCGAGCGGCGCTGCGCCGGGCGGCGCGATATCAATGGCGATAATGTTGTGAGACACAGACACCCGGCTTTCCAGGGTCTGGTTCAGCGCCAGCCGCAAGGTCCGCCCATCCGGGTCCAGACGCGCCATGGCGATGTAATCGGGCGCCGCGGCGGTGATCTCCGAGACGTCCGCTTCGATCGGCTCGGACAGTCGGGCCACCAGCACGGCGCCGGCGGCGACTTCCGCATCCGCGCTCAGACCGTCACCATCCATTTCGGGCAGGCTGATCTGGACGCGGGTCGTCTGGCCCTGCCTCGACACGTCGATTTGCGCCGGCGACTGGGCCAGGGCCGACGCCGACAGCACGACGCCCAGCGCCGCACTCGCAAACAAGGCGAGCCGCTTATCCTGCCGCCGCTTCAAGGCGGGCCTCCGCTTCCGCGGTTGTTTCGGGCGGTTCAGCGCGCATGCGCAGCATGAAGGTCAGCTCGGCGGCGAAGCCGGGATCCATCTCCGCCATGACGGCGGCGAACTTGCGTGCGTTCGTGGTCTGCAATTGTTCAGCGACCAGCAGCAGCGTCGTCTCGTCGGTTTCACGCATGGACGTGAGAATGCGGGCCGCCGCGTCGGGCTCGAGCTGGGAATACACGGCGACGATGGCGTCCACCTGCTCTTGCCGGCGGTCATCAAGCATGCCCAGCAGTTCGCGCACTTCATCGCGCAGGGCTTCCAATTCGGTGACGCGATCATCCACGCGCAGCTCCGCCACAGACAATAATTGCTCACGCGTATCAAGCTCGGCTTCGCGTTGGTCCAGCGTCCGCCGGCGTTCCGCCAGGCGACGCTCCAGCCCCAGCTGAGCTGTTGTCGGCGCGGCGCGCGGCGCAGGCGCGGCTGAAGGGGGCGGCGCTGCAGGCGGCGCCGGTCCCTCATCCACGACTTCTTCCGGTTCTTCCCCGCCTGACCCGCCATGCCCGTCATCCGCCGGCGGGGCCGCGGCTGCGTCGGCGCGCTCGGAAATCAGCGTCGCAGCTTCATCGACCAGCGAGAGGGATTTCAAACCCAGAAGCCCGGCCAGGACGACCGCCAACAACATGAGGGGACGGACGGGCGTCATGATCAGCGCAGCGCCTTCAGCGCGTTCAGGCGGCGACGGGAGCGTGCGGTTTCAGGGTCTTCATCGTCAGCGCGCGGCGCCTCGCGTCGCGGACGCTGGGTCAGGCGCTGGGCGCTCATATCGGCTTCTCCGGACAAAAAGCGCAGCTCATCAGCCAGCTTCTGCGCCCGTTCGGTTTCTTTTCGCAGACTTTCCCCGCCATCACGGCTCGCACGGTCCAGCGCCCCCAAAGTGGCGCGCGCGCGTTCCACCGCATCGTTCAGCGCGGAAATGGTCCCCACAAGACCGTCCTGGCCATTGCGCAAGGCCCGCAAACGGCGATCCACACGCCAGCACATGACCACCGCCATAGCCAGAAGGATGCAGACAAGAGCTTCGAAAGCGAAACCAGCGAGCGTCATGAGAACCCCATCAAACTTTTCTTCGCCATCGCACTCAGCGGACGATCCAGGCGAACCCCTATGTTGTGCCCGATTCGGCCCATATGACCGTGCGTCAGCGGAACATCATCGCAGCGCAGCTCGATCAACCCGTCCGGGCCCGCATCCAGCATCAAGGTGTCGCCGACCTTCAGATTCATCACTTCGCCCAAAGGCTTCTGCATCTCATCCAGAACCGCGCTCACCTCCATCTTGGTGGACCACAATTCAGTGGCGAGGTGGCTTTCCCAGATATTGTCGCGGCCGAACTTCTCACCCATGAACTGCTGCAGCAGCATTTTCCGGATGGGTTCGAGCGTGGCGTAAGGCAGCAAGAGCTCGATGCGCCCGCCGCGGTCTTCCATGTCGATGCGCAGCTTGACGAGGATCGCGGCGTTCGCAGGCCGGGCGATGGCGGCGAAGCGCGGGTTGGTCTCGACCCGGTCGAGATCGAAATCCACTTCCGTCAGCGGCGCGAACGCCTGACGGGCATCGGCCAGCACCACTTCGATCATCCGCTGGACCAGCGTGCGTTCGATGGTGGTGTAGGGCCGGCCTTCCACGCGCATGGCCGAGGTGCCGCGCCGTCCGCCCAGCAGAACGTCCACGATCGAATAGATCAGGTTGGAGTCCACCGTCAGCAGGCCGTAGTTATCAAGCTGCTTGGCGCGGAACACCGCCAGGATCGCCGGCAGCGGGATCGAGTTGAGATAATCGCCGAAGCGGATGGACGAGATGTTGTCGAGACTCACTTCCACGTTGTCGGACGTGAAATTGCGAAGGCTCGTCGTCATCAACCTCACCAGACGGTCAAAGACGATCTCCAGCATCGGCAGGCGTTCATAGGACACCAGCGCCGAATTGATGATCGCCCGGATGCCCGAGCGCTCATTGGCGTCGTCGTCAGAAACCGAGAAGCCCAGAAGGGAGTCGATTTCTTCCTGATTGAGGATGCGTTCGGGGCCGGAAGACTGCTGGGCCGGCAGGAAGGTTTCACCATCCCCGTCGACCATGGCCTCCCATTCGGACGCCAGGTCGTCGCCGTCATCGCCCAAGGAGTCAAAGTCAGGCTGTTCGCCCGCAGCAGCGGCCTCCCATTCAGCCGCCATTGCATCCTGATCGATATCGTCGTCCAACGCAGGTCTCCGCTATTGCTGCATCACGAAACTGGGCAGCAGAACGCCGTCCACAGTCTTGGGGGCCAGCACCAGATTGGTGCGGCGGATCAACTCCATCCGAATGCGGTGTGATCCGGTCGAGCCGTCAATGTCTTCGACCCGCAATGCGCGGAAAAAATCCACATATTCGTCGCGCAGCAGGATCTGAACGTCTTCGCGCGCCAGAAGTTCGGCCACATCGTGGTCGGAATAGGCGAGCGCGATCTGCACTTCCAAAAGCACCGACCGGTTGTCCGGGCCGGACATGTCCACGATCAGCGGCTCTTCAAAGCGAAACAGCTCCGCCAGATGTTCTTCGGTCGCTGCAGCGCCGTGACCATCCCCATGACCATCGGCAGAGGCTTCGCCATGTTCTTCGCCATGCTCGCCCTCGGCGAGAACCTCTTCGTCGCCGCCGCCCAGGAAAAACAAGGCGCCCGCCACCCCGGCCAGGATGACGAGGATCACAGGCAAGCCGATGAAAAGGATCATCTTCTTGAGGCCGCCCTTCTTGGCTTCCTCTTCGCCCTCTTCACCTTCGGCGCCCTCTTCGCGCGTTTCGTCTTCGGTGTCTTCAGCCATGAAGCTGATTCCCTCGCCTTACGGATTGGCCCAGTACAGCCAACGATTAATCAGTGCTGCGGTTAACGATCCGTTTGGAAACGGCTTCGCTGGGCAGATTTTTCCCCTTTGTGTGGGCTCGACAGGCAAGGCTGGCCGCCCAAAAGCGCCGCCCCTTCAATCGCATGTATATTTTTCAGTATGTTAACCATGGCACGGTGTTTGCCATGAGTCTGGGGACGCTGCCAGAAGTCGCAGCAACCGCCTTCAGAAGGACGCCTGGCGATGGACAACACCATGCTGATCGGACTGACCCGCCAGCTGACCTTGCGTCGGCAGATGGATGTGGTCGCCAACAATATCGCCAACGCCAACACCCAGGGCTTCAAGGCCGAGCGCATGATGCTCGAACCTGACACCGCCTTTCGCGCCCGCCATCAAGACGGCCCCAACCGCGCCCAGTTCGTTGACGAATGGGCGATGGGCCGGGATTTCTCTCAAGGCGCGCTCACCAATACGGGCCGCCCGCTGGATCTGGCCTTGCAGGGCGACGGCTTCTTCATGGTGGAGATGGACGGGGTCGAGCGCTTCACGCGCGACGGCGCCTTCACCCTGAACCCTCTGGGCGAGCTGGTCGCCAGCGACGGCGCGCAAGTGCTGGACGCCGGCGGCGCGCCGATTGTGCTCAATCCCAACGCCGGTCAGATCGTCATCGGCGAGTCCGGCGAGATCACGCAGAACGGACAGGTCATCGCGCAAGTGGGCGTCGCCCAGTTCGCCGATCAGGGCGTTCTGACCAAAACCGGCGACAACCGCTACGCCGCGCCAGAAGACGCCGAACGCGTGATCGAGGAGCTGCCGCAGATCAAGCAGGGCTTTCTGGAAAGCTCGAATGTGCGCCCCATGCTCGAAATCACCACCATGATGCAAGTGAGCCGCGCCTACACGTCGGTCACCCGCATGATCAAAGACACCGACGAACTCAGCCGCAAGGCCATTGACCGTCTTGGTCGCCCATAACGCTCTATTCTGAAGGAGGCCGCAGCCATGCGCGCATTGTCCACCGCCGCCACCGGGATGGAAGCCCAGTCACTGGCCGTCGAGGTGATCTCTCACAACCTCGCCAACATGAACACGATCGCGTTCAAACGTCAGCGCGCCGAGTTCGAAGACCTGCTCTACCAGACCGTCTCCCAGCCGGGCGCCAATTCCTCGGACGCGGGCACCATCGTGCCGACCGGCGTTCAGGTCGGCCTCGGCGTCAACGCCGGCTCGGTCTACCGCATCGCCGAACAGGGCGGCTTGAGCGAAACCGGCAACGACTATGACGTCGCGATCTCCGGCTCCGGCTATTTCCGCGTTCAAATGCCAGACGGCAATGACGCCTATTCCCGCGCCGGCAATTTCTCGCTGAGCCCGAACGGCGAGATCGTCACTGCAGACGGCTACAGCGTCATGCCGGGCATTGTGGTGCCCAATGAAGCGCGCCAGGTGGTCATCAACACCCAAGGCCAGGTGCAGATCCTGCTTGATGGTCAGCCCGCGCCTCAGATTGTCGGTCAGCTCGAACTCGCCACCTTCCCCAACGAAGCCGGCCTTGAGCAGATCGGCGACAACCTTCTGCTGGAAAGCGCCGCGTCGGGCGCGCCCAATCTCGGCGCCCCCACCGATCCCGGTTTCGGGCAAATCCGTCAGGGCTTTGTGGAAGTGTCCAATGTGGACGCCGTCACCGAGATCACATCTCTCATCCAGGCCCAGCGCGCCTATGAGATGAACGCCCGGGTCATCACGGCCGCGGACGAGATGCTCGCAACCTCCTCCAATCTGCGCTGAGGAAAGGCTAAGCCATGCTTCGCACCCTCACCCTTGTTCTGGCGCTTTCGACGGGCGCCGCGGCGGCGCAAGAGGTCAGCACGTCCGTGGTGCTCAAGGAGCGCCTGGTCAGCGCCGACGCCGTCATCACCCTGTCCGATCTGTTCGACATCACAGGCGAGGCCGGCGACATCCAGCTCGCTCGCGCCCCGGCGCCGGGACGAGCGATTTCGCTGGACCCCGACTTTGTCCGTAACGCAGCGGCGCGCGAGGGTTTCCACTGGGCGAACGCCGGCGGCGTTCTGCGCGTCACCGTCGAACGCGAGGCGCGCACGGTCAGCGCGTCAGACATTTCCGATCTGGTTCAGGAAGCGCTCTATGTGGAGACCGGCCACGCCTATGCGGTCAATCTCTCCAATATGCGCCAGGACCTGTTCGCGCCGGCTGACGCCATGGGCGGGCCGGAGCTGATCAGCTTTGACCATGACGCCAGCTCGAACCTGTTCCGCGCCCAGATCGCGGCGTATCCGGGCGGCGACCCCCTCACCGTGTCCGGCCGGGCGCAGCGGGTGACCAATGTGCCGGTGCTCAACCGCACCATTGCGCGCGGCGAAACCATCACCGCCGCTGACGTGGACTGGGTCCGCCTGCCTGAAAGCCAGGTGCGCGGTGAAATCCTGCTGGCTGAATCAGATCTTGTCGGCATGTCCGCCAAGCGCGCCCTGAGCCCGGAGCGCCCCTTGCGCAGCTTTGACGTGGAGCCGCCCATTGTGGTGGAGCGCGGTGAGCTGGTGTCCCTGGTCTATCAGGTCGGCCCGCTGATGCTCAGCGCCCAGGCCCGCGCCCTGGAAAATGGCGGCGAAGGCCAGTTCATCCGTTTTCTGAACCTGCAATCGAACCGCACGGTTGAGGCCTGGGTCGAAGCCCCCGGCCGCGCCAGTGTCCTTGGCGGCCGCAGCGCCGCGCGCCCAAGCGAGTCCTGAGCCATGATGTCCAAACGCTTTTTGATGTGCAGCGCCGTTCTTCTGGGCGCCTTGTCTCTGACCGCTTGCGCGACCACGGACCGCCTGTCCTATGTGGGGCAGACGCCGCCCATGAATGATATCAACAACGCTGCAGCACTGACCGGTCAGGCAGGCGCCAACGGTCCCACCGCCGGCCAGGCGGAAGCGGCGCGACTGGCCCGCGCCCGCGCCATCGCCGAAGCGCGCGCCCAGTCTTCAAACCCCAACTCCCTGTGGCGGTCGACCAACTCCACGACGTTTTTCGGCGATCCCCGCGCCGCGCATGTGGGCGATATCCTGACGGTGAGCATCGACATCGCCGACAGCGCCACAGTCTCCAATCAGACCACGCGCTCGCGCACCACGTCCGAAGACTCAAACCTGACCAATTTCTTCGGCGGGGAAGCCGCGCTCAACCAGTTCTTCAACGACGCGGTCGATCCCGCCAGCCTCGCGAGCTTCGGCTCGGCCTCCTCCACCCAGGGCGCGGGCAATATCAATCGCTCCGAAAGCATTTCGATGACCGCCGCAGCGATCGTTGTGGACGTGCTGTGGAACGGCAATCTGGTGATCCATGGGCGTCAGGAAGTGCGCATCAACAATGAAGTGCGAGAGCTGCTGATTTCCGGCATCGTCCGGCCTCAGGACATCGCGGCGGACAACACAATCGACCATGAACAGATCGCCGAAGCGCGCATCTCATATGGCGGCCGCGGGCACATCTCTGAAATGCAGCGCCCGCCCGTGGGTCAGGAACTCTACAATCTCCTCTGGCCTTTCTAGGGCAAGCGCATGTCCATGACGATCACGCGGACCGAGCATGCAGACGGCCGTGTCCTGAGCATTCACATGACGGGCGTGAACACAGTGGCGCAGAGCCTCGCCAATGCGCCAAAGCTCGGTCAGCGCGTGCGCGATCACGGCTATTCGGGCTTGATCATGAATTATCAGGGCTGCCGGTTTGACCATACGATCGGCCAGTTCACACAGGTCGCCGAGGCGCTCCATGAAGCGCTGCCTGAAGCCATCCGCATCGCCTATGTCTACGATGACGGCAATCTGATGCACGCCGCTTACATCACACGGCTTTTAAGCAAATCCGGGCGTCCGGCCCGGGCCTTTGACACTCACGCGCTCGCTCTCGCCCATGCTCAGAGCGAAACCTGACGCCAGTCAGTGACGGGCTTCGAAGTCGAACACACTTAAGCCCTTCAACGTAAATAATTATCAATCAAGCTGTGTGAACGTGGTCATTGATCTCATACAGCTTTTGATAGGCGCTGGATTAATGACGGGCTGGTCTTTCGAACGCGTGGAAATGCCGGAACTTGGCATTCTGCGCTATAACATCTCAGGTATGGAAACCAGCGAGCTCACCGCCAAAGCCCAAATCGCCCTTTGTGATCGCTTGAAAAAAGAACCGCAATGGACGGGCGTCCTGTTCGATTACAGCCGCAACCAGTTGAGCTATACCCTCGCCGAGTTCACCGACCGGCTGAATTATATCGTTCAGCATTGTCCGCCGCACGTGAGGCTGGCTTATGTGTTTAACGCTCAGACACTGGTGGTGACGGCTCGGGCCTCAAAGCTGCTGACCAAGGCCGGCATTAATGCGCAAGCGTTCTCGAACGCGGATGAAGCGCTTGAGTTTCTCAAAGGTAATGAGGACTGGCGCCGTCAGGCCTAGGCCTGACGTTCATCCAGCTAATTGTCGCGGTGGACCCGCTCGGACCGCTCGTGGCGCTCCTGGGCTTCAAGGCTGAGCGTCGCTACCGGGCGCGCATCCAGACGCGCCAGAGAGATCGGCTCGCCCGTTTCCTCGCAATAGCCGTACTCGTCTTCCTCGATCCGGCGCAGCGCCGACTCGATCTTCGAGATCAGCTTGCGTTGACGATCCCGGGCGCGCAGCTCCAGCGCGCGATCGGTTTCCGTCGACGCCCGATCCGCAAGGTCGGGCAAGGCGCCGATATCTTCTTGAAGGTTTGAAAGCGTCGAACGGCTCTCTCGAAGGATTTCATCCTTCCAAGCCAACAACTTCCGCCGGAAATATTCTTTCTGGCGTTCATTCATGAAGGGTTCGGACTCGCTGGGACGGTAGCCCGTCGGCAGCTCAATGCTTGAATCCATAACACTCATGAGACCGTCTCCGTATGCAGCCCCCGCCGGCCTGAGCGCGGCGGAGAATATCGACCGTCAAGTTCAAGTCAATCTGCTCATACGGTTGCAGAGCAAATTCGACAGGACGATGATGAAGATGTGACGGTCGCATCGCCCCCTCTGGCAATGCGATCAGGCGCTTAGTTTGGCCAGTTCAACGGCGGCGCGAATTTCCACTTCGTCCAGCGCCGCTTCCAGACGCGGGTCATGGGTGGCGTCGCGGCGTGATTGCAGCGTCTCCATGAGCTTGACCAGCGTATCCCGCGGCAGCACGCCGTCCAGAAGCGCCAGCTTCAGATCGTCGAGAATGTCGAGAAGAGAGAAGGCCCGCTCGGTCGCCTGGCGCTTGGCCGTGACCGCATCGCCTGCACCCTGCAGCGCCAGCAAGGCGTCAACCGACCCGATGGCCGAGGCGCCGCTCAGCGCAGATGCAGAGACAGATCCACTCGATGACGACGCGCCCTCAGGCGAAAAACCCGAAGCTTTTGAAGCTTCACCTTTACGCTTGGCGCCGGATGCCCCCTGTACGGGCCGGGATGAATTGACCTTCATGATGCCCTTCGAATCCTCTCAAAGCATGAGACAACAGTGCTTAATCAAACTTAATGAGTGCTTAAAGCGCTCACTCGGCAGGATTTGCCCTCGCTCCATGCAATACAGCGGCCTCGGCAAGGTTTTCCCAGCCACCCCTTATATTTTTCAATGCCTTGACGCGTCTGAAACTGGCATGGTTCTCGCAATGGGACAGGTGTAGAAACCTGACCCGTCGGAGAATTCCGCCAGCATGACCCGCCTGTTAATCGCTTGCCTCACGCTTTTCTGCCTCGCAGCGCCGCTGGCCGAGGCCAATCCGCGAATCAAGGACATCGCGGATGTGGAGGGCGTTCGCGACAACCAGCTGGTGGGCTATGGCCTGGTGGTGGGCCTGGACGGCACCGGCGACACCCTGCGCAATGCGGTGTTCACCCGGCAGGCGCTCAACTCCATGCTGGAACGCTTCAACATCAATGTGCGCGAAGCCGATCTGCGCACGGGCAATGTGGCGGCGGTGATCGTCACCGCCGAGCTGCCGCCCTTCTCCATGCAAGGCTCGCGCGTCGACGTCACGGTGTCCGCGCTGGGCGATTCAGACAGCCTTCAGGGCGGCGTGCTGATCGCCACCCCGCTGATGGCCGCCAATGGCGATGTCTACGCCGTGGCGCAAGGTTCGCTGGCTGTGGGCGGGTTCGCCGCTGAAGGCGACGGGGCCTCGATCACCCGCGGCGTGCCGACCAATGGCCGGATCGCCAATGGTGGCGTCATCGAGCGTGAACTGGACTGGGACCTGGCCGGTCAGGCGCAAATCCGTCTGGCGCTGCGCAATCCCGATTTCACCACCGCGCGCCGCATGGCCCAGACCATCAACGCGTTTCTGGGCGCTGAAGCCGCCGCCGCTCAGAACCCCTCCACCGTCGCGCTGACCCGCCCGCTCTATTTTGACGGCGACATGGTCGCGCTGATCGCCGAGGTCGAGCAATTGCGCGTCGAGACGGACATGCGCGCCCGCGTGGTCATCGACGAATCCACCGGCACCATCGTGATGGGCGAAGATGTGCGCGTCTCCACCGTCGCCATCGCCCAGGGCGGGTTGACCATCACCGTCACCGAAAGCCCGCAAGTCAGCCAGGCCCTGCCGTTCGCGGATGGCGGCGAAACCGTCGAGGTGCCGCGCACGAATGTGACTGTGGATGAGGAATTGCGCGAAATGGGCGTGCTGAACGGCACGGTCAGCCTGCGTGAGCTTGTGGATGGTCTCAACGCGCTGGGCGTCAGCCCGCGCGACATGATCACCATCCTGCAAAGCATCAAGGCCGCCGGCGCGCTGCAAGCTGAAATCGAGGTGCTGTAATGGACGGTATGCTTGACGCCCAGATGCAGAACGCGCTGCTCGCAGCGCGCGGCCCTGCGTCCACATCCCGGTCGACCGCGGGCCAGACCCCCGATCAGATCCGCAAGACGGCTGAAGACTTCGAAGCGGTCTTTCTGTCCCAGATGATGGAGCAGATGCTGGGCGAGACCACCGAGTCGAGCTTTGGCGGCGGTCCGGGCGAGAACGCGTTCAAATCCATGCTCAATGAAGAATACGCCAAGGTGATGGCCAAGGCCGGCGGCATCGGTCTGGCCGATTCCGTGATGCGCGAAATGCTGGCCATGCAAGAACAAGGAGGTGCGTGATGACTGAACTGGCGGCTGCAAACCCGACCGAACGCGCCCAGGCGCTGATCCAGCTGACCGGTCGGCTGACCGAATTGCTCGATCAGGAAACCGAGCTGTTTGACGCGCACATGCCCCATAAGGCTGTGGAGTTTCAGGCCGAGAAAACCAAGCTCGCGACGCTCTATCGCACTGAAACCAAACTCGCCAGCAAGGACCGCTCGCGCCTGTCCGGCGTTGATCCCGAACTCAAGGCGAAACTGAAGATCTCCACTCGGGCGTTCGAAGACGCCCTGGCGCGCAACGGCGCCGCGGTTGAAGCGCTGAAAGTGCTGACTGAAGGCCTGGTCAAAGCCATCGCTGATGAAGCCGCACGCCAGCAACAGAGCCAGGTCGGCTACGGCCCCGGCGTCAAACCAGGCGGCGTCTCCGCCCTCGCCTATAACCAGACAGTCTGATCCAGTTCTGGTCCACAAAAAACCCCGGAGCGCGGCTCCGGGGTTTTTTTGTATGCGCGGAGAAGACGGTCTTAGAACAGACCCAGAGTGCTGCCGCCGCCACCGTTCAGAAGGCGATCCAGGCCCGCTTGATAGTTTGACACCTGAGCGGTCAGATAGGACGGAACCGTACCGCCGCGCTTGCCCGCCTGCGGGCCGTCCAGAAGCGCCTTCAGCGCCGGATCCGTCGTCAGATCGCGATAGGCGCGCTGGATCACGGACTGGGCCTTAGACAAGGCTTCCAGCGCTTTCGCGGCGCTGTCCTTGTCTGAGATCGACAGGGAGGTGGGCATTTCCAGCGCAAAAATCTCGGGCGCGTCAGACGTGCTGTCCTTGTCCAGAAGCGACCCCTTGCCGATGATCGAGCCCTCGGGCAACCCCAGGCCGCTCAGCGCGTCACGCCCGTCATCCCCGGCGAACAGTTCGATCTTCACGCCTTCCTTGGGCTTGATGCGCAGCATGTCGCCATTGGCGGAGCGGCGCACGTCGGAATTGCCGTCCAGCACCAGCACGGCGTTCAGCTTGAAGGTCAGAGACCGCATGGTCTCGTCATCATCAATGGTGATCTTCTTTTTCCGGCCGCCATCCACGGAGATGAAGAAATGATCGCCCTCGCGCACGCTCGAGCGCGCGGTGATCACGCGGCTGTCCGCATAGCGCACTTCGCCGGTGGGAAAGCCGAGCCGGTCGAGCGCATTATCGCCCGTGGGATCAACCACCACCGCATTGGCTTCCGCCAGACCGCCCCGGCCAGACAATTGCTGGGTGAAGGTGACCGCGCCGCTGGTCGTGTCCAGACCCGCGACAAAGGCGTTGCGGGCGCCGTTCTGGGTCTGCCCCGGCAGCGCACCGGAGGTCTTGCCGGCGATATAGGCCACGCCATTGCTGACCGTCACAGAGGTCGCGGAATTATCCTCGGCAGAGCCCAGGAAGGTGGTGAAGTCGACGCTGGCGGTCGGGCCGTCAGAGATTTTGACCAGCACGGCGTCGCGACCGCCGGCGTTCGCCTCAATCGGCGCACTGGGCGAGAAGGCGGCGCCCGCGGCGCCTGCCAGATAGATCGCGCCGTCATCAGCCACGGTGATCTCGCCGATACGGCCACCATCCAGATCGCCCAGATCGAGCGTCCAGACCGGCGCACCGGTTCCGTCATCGCCCGCGGCGTATTTGGTGAGCACGGCGCTGCCGTTCACTTCGCTGGCGACGATCAATCCGCCATCGGACGCCTGGGCGATGGATTTGGCGGTGTCATTCTCGGCGCTGGCGCCTGCCGCGCGCGTGTACAGGATCGCGCCGTTCTCATCGAGCGCGCGCAGATACCCGTCCGTCTTGCCCGCATTGACCACGCCGCCGACCGGCGCGCTGGTCTGGCCCGCCACATAGATCGTGCCGTCCGCGCCAACGCTCACTGCCGTCGCTTCGTCATCCTTGTTGCTGCCGAAGCGCTTGGTCCATTGCTCGACGCCGTCGGCGGAGAATTTGGAGACCAGGGAATCCGTGCCGCCCAGCTCGGTCGTGTCGCCCAAAGCGCCCTCGACAGAGCCCGCCACTACGACATTGCCGTTGGCGTCCAGCGCGATCGAAGCGCCTTCCGCCGTGCCGCCTGACCCCAATGTGCGGGCCCAGACCTGTTTTCCGGTGGTGTCATAGCGCATCAGGATCAGATCCTGCTCGCCCTTGATCGACTGTCCGGCCACGCCATTCGCCGCATGCCCGACCACATACAGACCGCCATCCGCGCCTTGCACGGAATCAAGAATGCGCAGCGGATTGGATTCCGTTTTGGTGCGGGTTTCCGTTTCGCCCTCTTCACCGCCCGGCACGGCGACGTCAGACGTCGTCACGCTGCCGTCCGCGTCGATGCGGCGCATGAACGCGGCGTCGCCGCCATTGGCGATATCGACGTATTTGGTCAGCTGGCCGCCCGCGCCTTCGGTATCGCCAGAGACGCCGGCCATATAGACCGCAGGATTGCCGGTTGCCGGCTCAAAACTCAGGGTCTCGGTGAGAATGCCCTTGATCTTGAAGCCGAAATTATTTCCAGGAATGATCCCGTTATCGTCTTCCTCGCCGATCTTCACCCGCTCGATCCGGCTGAGCATGCCGGCGTTCTCAAGCTCGGTGTTGATGAAGTCGGCGACATTGTCGAGCGTGCGCGGGGTCGCGCCCATATTGGCCAGATCAATGGCCACGGGCGTGGTCGCGCCGGACTTTTTCACGCTGATGGTGAAGGAGACATCGCCCTGAAAGCCGTCCACTTCGGCGTCAAAGGCGCCGGAATGAACAATGGGCGTGACGTATTCGGAAATCCCGCGCGAGATCGCAAGATTGCTTTCCGCCTTGGAGAGTTCCTCGCCTTTCAGGACCGTCACCCCTTCCAGGGAGAGGTCGCCGAAGAAACTGTTGAGCTGGTTCAGGCCTTCCTGAAAGCGGCGATCAAGGAAGTCGCGGCGGCTGTCGGCCGTACCTTTTTCTGCGGCTTCCGCGCCCAGCGCCTGCAAGCGGCGCAGGCCCTGATACATGGCGAAGAGCTGTTTCTCGTCCTCGCCCACGTCCAGGCTGGCGAAATCACCGAGCTTCTTGTCAAAGAAAACGCCGTCAGCCAGCGCGCTGCGCTTGAGCACGTCGAGCGCTTCAATCTCGCCGCGCGCATCCCAGGGCGGCAAAACATCGCTGGAGGAGGACCGCTCAGAGTTCTGGGCGTTGGCCGCAGATTGCGAGAACGCTGTCGTGCGTGACAGCGCCGTGGCGTTCTGCGCGCCATACCAGGCGCTGAGAAGATTGGACGAAATGACCATGGCCTTCGGCCTGAACCCATAAAGCTCGACACACCTTTTGCATCGAATCGCAGACTAGCGCCCGACCTGCAAACAAACCGTTAGGATTTAAGGTGAACGAAACGCCAAGCCTTCAAGCGGCGAAGGGAAACCGCATGGGCCGCGTTTCTACGCTGGCGCGTTCGGGCGACACCAGACGCGCATAGTCCACCCGGTCCGCGTTCAGCTCGCTCAGATCGGGACGGCGCAGGCACAAAGCCGCCATCTCGGCCGCGGTCGCCGTCAGCGCCTTATCGCCCAGCTCTTCAAAGATCGCTTGCAGAAAAGCGGCGTCCTCTGGCGTCTCCAGCATCCAGCGCAAATGCTCAAGCCCGCCGCCGGGGCCTGTCAGATTGGCGCGGGTCAGATCGGGATTGCGCCGCATCCAGCCTGTGACCGAGCGCCGCTCAGCCAGCGTATCCGCCTTGCGATCCGCCTCGTCGAGCAACAGCGCGGAAAAAGCCTCGCAATCAAGCCCGTGCGGGAAGCGCGCCGGCATGGTGTTGGACGCATAATCGGCGCGCGCATCCGTCAAGAGCGCCAACACGCCGCCCGCAATGACAGGGTCGATCACCGGGCACTGGCTGGTAAGCCGCACGACAACGGAGGCGCCAGCCTCGCGCGCCGCCTGCGCCACAAGGCCCAAGGGATCCGCGGCGGGGCCGCGCACCACCATGACGGCGCTATCGCACGCCTCTTCGGCGATCAGGTCATGCTCACGATCATCAGGGACGGCGCAGACCACCAGGTCGACGCCGGGAATGCGGCGGGCGCGCTCGAGCCCGCACGCCAGGGCGGTGCGATCGCCCAGATAGACAAGCTCGCGATCCGCAAGGGCGCTTGGTCCGCTGCCAGCCTGAACGATCACAGTCGCGCCCATCATGTCCCCCAAGACTGGAAAGCTGTTGCTCTCATCGAATCCGACTATGGATTTACCGCGCCTAACGGGCCGTTAACCGACACCGCGGATCGTGGCGTCAAGAATGTGTCCATGACCCATGGAAAGTCATCTCAATGAGCCAGCCTCCGAAGACCTCCAATTCCGCGGACGAAGACGTCAACCGTCTGTTTCTGGGGCGTGACTTTCGCAACCCGCGCATTGATCTGAACGGCAAGACCATCCTGATCACCGGCGGCACGGGGTCTTTCGGGCATCATTTCGTCCAGACCGTGATCAACGAATACAAGCCCAAAAAACTGATCGTGTTCTCCCGCGACGAACTCAAACAGTATGAGATGGCGCAGCGCTTCAATCCCGAAGAGCACCGTTTCATGCGCTATTTCATCGGCGATGTGCGCGATGAGGGCCGGCTCGACATGGCCATGCGCGGGGTCGACGTGGTGGTCCACGCCGCAGCGCTCAAGCATGTGCCGATCGCGGAATACAATCCGTTTGAGTGCATGCGCACCAATGTATTCGGCGCGGAAAACGTCGTGCGCGCCGCCATCAAGCGCGGGGTCCAGCATGTCTGCGCCCTGTCCACGGACAAGGCCGCCAGCCCGATCAATCTGTATGGCGCCTCCAAGCTGGCGTCTGACAAGATCTTCACCGCCGCCCAGCATATGGGCGGCGAGGACGGGCCGACTTTCTCGGTCGTGCGCTACGGCAATGTGGTCGGCTCGCGCGGCTCGGTCGTGCCGTTCTTCAAAAAACTCGTCGCAGAGGGCGCGGACCATCTGCCCATCACGGATCCGCGCATGACCCGGTTCTGGATCACGCTCGAACAGGGCGTGAACTTTGTGCTCTCGGCCCTTGAAATGGCCAAGGGCGGTGAAGTCTTCGTCCCCAAAATCCCCTCCATGAGCACGGTGGACCTGGCGCGCTCGATCGCGCCCAACCTGCCGCACAAGATGGTCGGCATCCGTCCGGGCGAAAAGCTGCACGAGGTGATGGTGCCAGAAGACGATTCCCGCTCCACAGTGGAGCTGGAGGATCGTTATGTGATCCTGCCGCACAGCTCTGAGCGCCTGCGCGCCGAATGGTTCGCCGACGGCGCCGTGCCGGTGCCCGAAGGATTTGAATATCAGTCAGATTCCAATCCCGAGCGCCTCGACGCCCGAACGCTGCAGAACATTCTCAACGAAAAACTCGCCCGGAAAGCCTGATCCATGACCCATGATCCCGTGAACACCTGGTCGGGCGAATTCGGCGACGAATACACCCAGCGCTGCAGCCCTGAAGAGTTTCGCATCCGCGCGCGCACCCGTCTGTGGTCTCGCTGGCTGGACGCTTTCGGGACGCGCGAGCCTCAAACCATTTGCGAAGTCGGCTGCAATCTGGGCCTCAACCAGCGCGCGCTGCAACGCCTGAGCGATGCTGAATTGTTCGCGGTCGAGCCCAATGACAGCGCGCGCGAAACCCTGATCAAGGACGGCGTGCTGCCGCAAACCCATATCCGCGCCGGCCGGGGCGAGGACCTCCCCTTTGATGACGCCAGCATGGACCTCGTCTTCACAAATGGCGTTCTGATCCACGTCCACCCCGACAATCTCGGTCAGGTGGCGGATGAGATGTATCGCGTCTCCAAGCGCTTCATCCTGGTGTCGGAATATTTCAATCCCGACCCGGTCGAACTCGTCTATCGCGGGATGACCGATCATTTGTGGAAGCGTGACTTCGCCGGCTTCTTCCTGGATCGCTTCAAGGATCTGGAAGTGGTGGCGGACGGGTTCAGCTGGAAACGCACCAGCAATCTCGACAACCCGACCTGGGCGTTGATGGAGAAACGGCCCGCCTAGCGCCTTTCAGCGAAACGGGACCCCGCTTCAAAACCCCAGCGCCGCTTTCAAGGCTGCAACCACGCGCATCGGGTCTTCATCAGACATTGCCGGATAGAGCGGAAGCGACAATGTGCGCGCATAATGGCGCTCGGCGCCCGGCAAGCTCTGCTCACCATACAGCGCTTTGTAATAGGGCTGGTGGTGGACCGGGATGTAATGAACCTGCGAGCCGACGCCGCGTGCCCGCAGGGCGTCCATGACATCCGCGCGACTCTGACCCGCTGCGTCAAAATTAATTCGCACATTGTACAGGTGACGGCACGGATCGACGCTCGCCCGCCCAGCGGGCGGCTGCACCAGCGGCGCCAGCCCGGACAGGGCGTCATCATAGAGCTGCGCCAGCAAACGGCGTCGCTCGGCGAAGCGCGGGAGCTTGTTGAGCTGGGACAATCCCAGCGCCGCATTGATGTCAGGCATGCGGTAATTCCAGCCCAGCGTCTGCATTTCATACCACCAGGGCTCGGCGGCGCCCTCGGCGCGTTCAAACCGGCCCGGCTCGCGCACGACGCCATGAGAGCGCGCATGGGCGACGCGATCAGCCGTCTCGGGGTCACGCGTCGTCACCATGCCCCCTTCCCCGCATGCCAGCGTCTTGACCGGATGAAACGAGAAGACCGCCGCATCTGAATGAGGGCACGCCCCCACAGGCGCGCCTGTCTCATCCAGACTGCCCACAGCATGCGAGGCGTCCTCAACCACTGACAGCCCATGATCACGCGCCAGGGCGCTGAGCGCGGGCATGTCGCACGCCACACCCGCGAGATGGACAGGCGCGATCAGCCTCGCCCGGCTCTGGGATCGCTCCAGCGCCTCGGCCAGAGTGTCCGGCGTCATCAATCCCGTGTCAGCGTCCACGTCTGCGATCACCACATCCGCACCGCAATACCGGGCGGCGTTGGCGGTTGCGACGAATGTCAGCGCCGGGACGATGGCGCAATCACCCGGCCCCAGGCCCAATGCGTCATAGGCGAGATGCAGCCCCGCCGTCGCGGAATGACAACTGAGCGCATGGGGCGCCGAGACAGCTTGGGCGAAGGCGGTTTCAAACGCTGCGACCCGGGGACCTGTCGTCAGATAATCAGAGGTCAGGCAAGCGGTGACCGCGGCGATATCCTCGTCGTCGATCCATTGTCGGCCATACGGCAGAAACCCGTCGCTCATGCATCCGCTCCCTGAGTGTTAAAGACAGTGTGCTGAGTCCGCGCCCCGCTGAATACAACAAACCGCCCGACATCGGGAGAAGTCGGACGGTTCGCCGTGGTGGTGATTTAGGAACGGGGTTAGCCGTTAAAGAGGTTCAGAATGATCTGCGGCTCGGAGTTGGCGATCGAGAGCGCCTGCACCCCGAGTTGCTGTTTCACCTGCAAGGCCTGCAATCGCGCGGATTCCTTGGCCAGGTCGGCGTCCACAAGATTGCCCACGCCTTCGGTCAGACTGTCCTCGAGTTTGCCGACAAATGTCCGGTGCGCTTCCATCTTCTTGAGGTCGGACCCCAGATTGGCCAGCGCCTGGTTGACGTTGTCGAGGCTGGCCTGGATGGCGCTGACCACGTTGCCGGCCAGGGTCACGGTGCCAAGGCTGGAATTGTTCGTCAGCGTGATGATGGCGCCGGAAATCGACAGGTTCTGACCTTCCAGGGTGACGGAGCGCGTCGCGTCCGCATCCGCCAGGAACGCGATGCCGTTCGTCAGCGATCCGTTCAGCAGATTCGCGCCGTCAAATTCAGCATTGGTCAGGATGACTTTCACTTGATCGAGCAACTCTTTGTAGTCGCTGTCATAGGCCTGGCGCGAGAACGTATCGATGGAAGGATCAAGTGCGGCAGTGGCTTTCTCGCGCATCTGGATCAGCAGGTCGGAGATGGACTCACCGGCCGCAATCGCCACATCGCCGATGGAGACGGCGCGGTCGAGCGAGGATTTCACGGAGCCCAGCGCGCCAATGTCGGAGCGCATGCCTTGCGCCACCGCATAGACGGAGGAGTTATCCTTCGCCCCTGTCACACGCAGGCCGGTATTGATCCGGCTCTGGACGCCCTGAATGTCCTCATTGGTCTTGTTGAGGTTTTGCAGCGCGATCATCGCTGAGGTGTTGGTATGGACGCTGAGCGCCATTGGTCTTCTCCCGATTGCATAACTGCGCCGCATTCGACGGCCGCTCAGCAGTATCAGGAGCAATCGGCGGGCCAATCAGGCCAGATCGCCGAAAAATGATTTAAAACATATATTTGTGCAAATACGACAAAGCTCGCCAGACCCCGCAGGACTCTGGACGTGGTTAATTATTGCCGCTGCAAGCGGTCAAATCTGCCGAGAGGTCAGACACGCTCGTCAACGACGCCGCCTTGCTGGTCTTTCAGAAAAGCGACCAGATCCATGTATTTTTCCGGCGGCCATTGACGCATGACTTCACCGGTTTCCGGATCAAACAGACGGTAGATGAACTGACCGCTCTCTTCTTCGCGATCAATCTGAAGCCGGGTCCGCAAGCTGGCGTTGACGCGCTCACGCATGGCCTCGATGCGCTCAAGGTCAGCGGACTTTTGCACGACGGCCGCGCCTTTTTCAGCGACGGATTTATCGGTTTCCTCACCGCCGATCTGGCCACGCTTGGCCATGCCGGCGACGGCTTTCTCGGATTGATCTGGCTCCGGGGTGACGCCCTGGGCGTTTGTAACCGGTATGATGTTGCCGATGTTCATATCCTTTTCGTCGACGCTTTGGCGGCGTCGGCGCCTCCTACTTTCTCCCTTGCTCCGTCAGTCATGGTCATCTGGGAAAATTGGCCGGGGAGGAACCCCACGTAACGCCCCGGCCAATTCCGCTATGGATTACCGGAAGTAACCCAGGATCGAGCTCGGCGCAGAGTTCGCGATCGAAAGCGCCTGCGTACCCAGCTGCTGCTTGACCTGCAGCGACTGGAGACGGGCGGATTCTTTCGCCAGATCCGCGTCGACCAGATTGCCGATGCCTTTTTCAAGAGCGTCAGACAGTTTGCCCACAAAGCTTTTGTGAACTTCCAGAGACTTCGAACCGGTGCCCAACTTGGCCAGAGCCGTGTTGAGGTTGTCCAGCGAAGTTTCGATGGTGGCCACCAGGGTGGACGCCGCAGCCGCTGTGGTGAACGACGCCGTCGCCGCCACAGTCACGTTGGTGCCGCCCAGCGACATCACTTCCTGACCCACATCCAGAGTGTTGGAGCCGTCAGCATTGGCCAGAGCCGAGATGCCGCCGGTCTGGGTGCCGTTGATCAGGTTGGTGCCGTTGAACTCGGCATTGTCCACGATGGTGCCGATCTGGTCACGCAGCGCTTTGAAGTCTTCGTTCAGAGCGTTACGAGACGCCGTATCGAGCGAGGTGTCCGCGCCAGCCAGCGCTTTTTCCTTCATCTCGATCAGCAGATCAGAGATCGCTTCACCCGCGGCCAGGGCCACGTCCACGGTCGATTGCGCCAGATCGAGAGACTGGCCCACAGCGGAGTAACCCGCCACGTCGGCACGCATCGATTGGGCGATAGCGAACACGCCGCCATTGTCCTTGGCCGAGCTGATCGCCAGGCCGGTGTTGATGCGCTGTTGAACCTGTTGCAGGTCTTTGTTGGTCTGGTTCAGGTTCTGCAGGGCGATCATTGCGCCCGGGTTCGTATTGATCGTCGCCATTTCTTGGCTCCTTCAAGTGTCCGTTTCTACGGTTTCGACACGCTTTTTGCGCATCACTCTTCGTAGGGGGCTCCATTTTCTATGAAGCCCCCTGCGAGACTTTAGGGATTACCGGAAGTAACCCAGGATCGAGCTCGGTGCGGAGTTCGCGATCGAGAGCGCCTGCGTACCCAGCTGCTGCTTGACCTGCAGCGACTGAAGACGGGCGGATTCTTTCGCCAGATCCGCGTCGACCAGATTGCCGATGCCCCGTTCCAGGGCGTCAGACAGCTTGGTCACGAAGGTCCCGTGGATCTCGAGAGACTTCGAACCCGTACCCAGGCGAGCCAGGGCGGAGTTCAGATTGTCCAGCGAGGTCTCGATCGCCGTCACCGCAGCGTTCGCGGTGGTCGTCGTATTGATGACGCTGCCAGCCGTCAGGGTGATCGTTGTGCCCGTCAAGCTGAGGTCTTCCGCGCCGATGGTGATGGTGTTGGAGCCATCAGCGTTGGCCAGAGCCGAGATATCGGTGGCGCCGTTCTCGATGAGATTGGTGCCGTTGAACTCGGCGTTGGCCACGATGGTGCCGATCTGGTCACGCAGCGCCGTGAAGTCTTCGTTCAGGGCATTGCGGGACGCCGTGTCCAGGGACGTATCGGCGGAAGCCAGCGCTTTCTCTTTCATCTCCACCAGGAGATCAGAGATCGCCTCGCCTGCCGCCAGCGCCACATCAGTGGTGGACTGGGCCAGATCCAGCGATTGATTGACGGCCTTGTAGCCCGCCACATCGGCACGCATCGACTGGGCGATAGCGAACACGCCGCCATTGTCCTTGGCCGAGCTGATCGCCAGGCCAGTGTTGATGCGCTGTTGAACCTGTTGCAGATCCTTGTTGGTCTGGTTCAGGTTCTGCAGGGCGATCATCGCCCCGGGGTTCGTATTGATCGTCGCCATTTCTTGGCTCCTTCAAGTGTCCGTTTCTACGGTTACGACACGCTTTTTGCGCGCCAAGGCTCCGGCGACGGCTCCATCTTCTATGAAGCCCTCGCCGAATCTGGGGTTGAATTACCGGAAGTAACTCAGGATCGAGCTCGGCGCGGAGTTCGCGATTGAAAGCGCCTGGGTGCCCAGCTGCTGCTTGACCTGCAGCGACTGGAGACGGGCGGATTCTTTCGCCAGGTCCGCGTCGACAAGGTTGCCGATGCCCCGTTCCAGGGCGTCAGACAGCTTGGTGACAAAGGTGGAGTGGATCTCCAGCGACTTGGAACCCGTGCCCAAGCGCGCCAAAGCGGAGTTCAGATTGTCCAGACCCGCTTCGATCGCAGCCACAGCCGTACTGGCGGCGGCGACGGTGGAGATCGAGGATCCCGCGCCGATCGACAGGGTGCCGCCGGTCAGGCTCAAATCTTCGGCGCCGATGGTGATGGTGTTGGAGCCGTCAGAATTGGCCAGAGCCGTAATGTCCGCCGCACCGTTGGAGATCAGATTGGTGCCGTTAAACTCGGCGTTGGCCACAATCGTGCCGATCTGATCGCGCAATGCGGTGAAATCTTCGTTCAAGGCGTTACGAGACGCCGTGTCCAACGAGGAATCGGTGGACGCGAGCGCTTTCTCTTTCATTTCGATCATCAGATCTGAAATGGCTTCGCCCGCCGCCAGCGCGACATCGACCGTGGATTGCGCCAAGTCCAGAGACTGGCCCACAGCATTGTAGCCCGCCACATCGGCGCGCATGGATTGAGCGATTGCGTAAACGCCGCCATTGTCCTTGGCGGAGGAGATCGCAAGACCCGTATTGATACGTTGCTGGACCTGCTGCAGGTCCATGTTGGTCTTGTTGAGATTCTGCAGGGCGATCATTGCGCCCGGATTGGTATTAATCGTCGCCATTTCTTGGCTCCTTTAACGTTTCTACGTTTGATGTGACGCGCCTTTTGCCCGCCAGACCTTCTGGTCCACGTCACTAGGAGCAAAGCTGGGGCCAGATTCACCCTTTGCGCCCATAACAGGTCGCAAGCCCTTGTTTTTCTGTAATTTGATTGTGTGAAAACCGTTTACCCTACGGTCAGAGGTCGGTATTTTCTGCCGGGCGCGCTCGGCAAATTATGCCGGACGCGGCAGTTATTGCCGGGCGGACGGGGCGCCCTGCTCCATGATTTGGTTAATCAGACGTTGACTCTGCTTGAGAGCAAGAAAAAGCCGGGGCCGCGCAGGGCGGCCCCGGCCTGTATCCGTCGCCCTAGCCGAAATAGGACAGGATCGATTGCGGCTGCTGGTTGGCGATCGAAAGCGCCTGAGTGCCCAGCTGTTGTTTGACCTGCAGAGACTGCAAGGATGCAGATTCCTTGGCCAGATCCGCATCGACCAGATTGCCGATACCGACTTCCAGAGCGTCAGAAAGTTTTGTGACAAACGAGGAGTGGATCTCCAACGCTTTGGATTTCGTGCCCAACCGCGCAAGCGCAGAGTTCACGGAATCCAGCGAAGTGCCGATCTGAGAGGCGATATTGCTGGCCTGTGTCGCCGTCGCAAACGACGCCGTGGCGGCCAAAGACACGATCGAACCGGAAAGCGACATGTCTTCCGAGCTCACAGTAATCGTGTTTGAGCCGTCCTGGTTGGCCAGCGCCACGAATGCGCTGGTTGAGCCGTCAATCAGATTGACGCCATTGAATTCAGCATTGCTCACGATCGTCGAAATCTGATCGCGCAGCGCCGTGAAATCTTCATTCAGGGCGCTACGGCTTGCTGTATCCAGTGACGCGTCTGACGCCGCCAAAGCCTTCTCATTCATCTCAATCAGCAGATCCGAAATCGCTTCACCCGCAGCAAGAGCAACGTCGAGCGTCGCCTCGCCCCGGTCCAAAATCTGACCAACAACCCCAAAACCGGAAACCTGGGAGCGCATACGCTGGGCGATGGCGTAGATACCGCCATTGTCCTTAGCGCTGGCGACTTCCAGCCCGGTGTTGATACGGTTCTGCGTGGTCTGCAGGTCCATGTTGGTTTTGTTCAGATTCTGAAGCGCGATCATGGCTCCAGAGTTGGTGTTCACAGAAACGTTCATTGTGGGGTTCCTCCATTCTGGAAGTGAGCGGCCTATTCTCGGCCGAAGGACATTTTGTCCCGTCCAGTGCAGAGCAAACCCCATGCCGCCGCGCGGACGCGCGCGACATGTTTTCAGCTATGTTTTTCAGATGCTTGGAAATAGGCCATATGCCGCGAGGCGCGCACGTCGCGCCTTGCCGGGCAAATTTGTCCGGGCGGGGCGGAATTGCCCAACGCGCGCCGGATCAGGAGGGCGACAGCCCCTGCATGATCATGCGGTTGATGTCGATCAGGGTGTCCAGATCGGTTTCGCCACGCATCGCCGAACTCGTCTCCTTGGAGACGAAGATCGACAATGAAATGATGCCCGCACGCAGGGAGTCAGGCAGATTATTGTGATCACTGGCGCAATCCGCCGCAAAGGCGGACCAGACACGTCGATTGCGATCCAGCGCCGCCGCCTTTTTGCGGATTTCGGTCTTGGGCGCGTCCTTGACCTCCATCAACCCGCGCGTGACCTCGCCGATCAGACGGTATTCCGTCTGACGCGGGTCTTCCGTGCGCGAAGATGCAGTCTTATAGGCCTGATACGACATGAACGCTTAGCCTCTTTAAGCCTCGTCAGATCCAGCCAGGAGCTTGGCTTCGTACTGGATCAGCTTTCTGCAACGCAGCAACGCCTTGTAAAATTCGCCCGCCATGACTTCGCGGCTGACGGCGACGCACTCTGAAAGCACGTCTGACGAGCCCACAGCGTTCATGAACTCAGTCATCCTCAGAACGAACTCGTCATATAGTCCGTCCTGAGAGGTTGATGAGAGGTACATCATCATGACCGGGAAATAGATCCGCTTCGCCGGCGTATCGACCTCATGCTCATGCATGATGTCTTTTTCACGCAGAACGCTCGCCTTGTTTTGCAAGACAAGAGTCGCCCGGCGATCGCCATTTTCAACCACGGCTCCGTTCAGAACGAACTTTTCACCCGGCTTCAAGGAAAGCTTTAGCGGCATGACGTGTCTGACCCTTCATTGTCGGCGCGGCCTGGCGGCATCCGACCTCGCACACTCAAGCAGGCTAGAGTGAAGAAACCGTTTCTGTGACGCAGGTTCGCATTATTAGCAGAACCTTAATCGAAGCATCCATTGTTGGCTCG
Source organism: Oceanicaulis sp. (assembly GCF_051859625.1). Taxonomy (GTDB): domain Bacteria; phylum Pseudomonadota; class Alphaproteobacteria; order Caulobacterales; family Maricaulaceae; genus Oceanicaulis. The sequence continues at coordinate 336,771 of NZ_JBHYFH010000001.1, forward strand.
GTAAACTGCAAGGGATGATGCGCGATGAGCCAATTGCTCGATCTTGATGCGGAACTGGCGGCGGGTGAAGAAAAAGCCGTTCGTGATGTGCGGGTTCGCCGTGACAGCTCCGCCTCTTCGGACGTGCAGCGTGCGCTCGCCTCCAGAAAATCAAAAGACGAAAACCTGCCGCCCAAGGCGATCAGCCTGCTCAAGCGGGCCATGAAGATAGTCGAGGATGACCGCGAGTCCGCCGCCAAGGCCGCCAAGCTGTGTCTGGATGCGGTGGACCTGGCGCCGGAAAGCGCTCTGGCCAATCACGCCCTGGCGATCAGCCTTGAACGCCTGGGCCGCCTGGCCAAGGCGCTACAGTTCTATGAGCGCGCCTGGAGGTTCAACCCCCAGAATTCAGAAGTTTATCTCAACCTGGCCATGCTGGCGTGGAAGCTCGACATGATGGACGGCGCAGAAAAATTCCTGCGCCTCTTCCTGCAAATGGCCCCCAACCACCCCGCCGGCGTCATCAACCTGTCCGGCGTGCTGCGCGATCAGGGCAAGTTTGACGATTCCGTCGAGATCCTGCGCGCCGCCATCTACGCCAATCCGGAAGAGAAGGATTTCTGGAACTCGCTGGGTACAACCTTGCTGGAAAAAGGCGAACCGGATCAGGCTCTCACCTTCTATTCCGAAGCCTTGCGGCTGCAGCCTGATTTCGCCCGCGCGCACCACAATACGGCCTTCGCCTATGAATTGCTCGGCGAGCCGGAAAAGGCGGTGCATCATTTCCGCGAAGCGCTGAAAACCGCCGCGTCCCAGAAAGACGTGATCATCATGACCCACGGCCTGTCCCAGTCCCTGCTGGCGATGGGCGAGCTGGAAGAAGGCTGGTCGCTGTACAAGACACGGCTTGATCCTGAATACACCAATGTCACCTATTTCCTGATCGACGCGCCACGTTGGGATGGCGAAGACGTCAAGGCCCTGCGCGGCAAGAAGCTTCTGTGGATCGGCGAACAAGGGCTGGGCGACGAGATCCTGTTCCTGCAGCTCGGCCATGACCTGCTCGACGCGATCGGGCCGGACGGTCAGCTCTACATCGCCGTTGAGCAGCGTCTGGTGGACATGGTCCAGCGCACCTATCCGGATGCCATCGTGGGCTCTCACCGGACGGTGAAGCGCGAGGGCAAGGATTTACGCGGCGTCACCGGGTTTGAAGACGGGCTGACCTTTGACTATTGGACGCCCTTCGCCCAACCCGCCTGCGCGTTCCGCACCAAGGTCTCCGATTTTCCGCAAGGCCCGGTTCTGTCGCCGCCCGAGGCGGATGTCGCCCATTGGCGCGAGCAGCTGGCGACCCTGCCCGAGGGGCTGAAAGTCGGCATTTTGTGGAAATCGCTGAAAATGGACTCCAAGCGCTCCAAACACTTCTCGGCGTTTGAGCTCTGGAAGCCGGTGCTGAAAACGCCGGGCGTCACCTTCGTGAACCTGCAATATGGCGACGCCGCAGACGACATCGCCTACGCCAAGTCCAAATTCGGCGTCGACGTGCATACGCTGGACGGCATTGATCTGAAAAACGATCTCGATCAGGTGACCGCTCTGGCCAAGGCTTGCGATCTGGTGATCGGCCCGACCAACGCCACCACCTCGCTGGGCGCGGCGGCGGGCGGAAACATCTGGTACATCCACCCGCATGGCCGGATCTGGACGCATATGGGGACGGGGCGGTCGCCCTGGTTCACCACGACGCGCTCCTTCTTCGGCAAAGGCTATGCGGACTGGATCAACATCATGAAGCAGGTCGCCAAGGCGCTCGCCGAAGAAACCGCAAACGTAAAGGCCTGATTTCTAGGCCGACTTGGTCAGATAGAGCTGGAACGCCGCCTCGTCATAGACCGGTCGGCCATTATTGAGCTCCGCGCCCTCGACCAGCGCCCGTCGCCGATCATAGACCTGGTCGAGCTGGAAGTCGGCGAACAGGGCTTTAAGCTCATCCAGCGCGTAAAACACGCGATGCCCAAACACCGGGTCTTCTGATCCATCGCCGTGCGCGGCATAGCCATGATCGGTGCTGGCGACTTCGAAAAAGGCGCGGCCGCCCGGCTTCAGGGCCGCGAACATCTCCTGCACATAGCGCGCGGCCAGGGGTTTGGGGATGTGTTGCAGCGTGGCGCGCTCGAGAATTACGTCGAGCGAGCCTGGCTTCAGCCCCAGCGCGTCGCCGCTGACAAACAGATCAAGGTCTGGGTAAAGCCGCCGCCCCGCGATCAGCGCCTCGGCGGAGACATCGCAGCCAGAAAGGCGCGCCTTGGGAAACACGCTGCGCAGAAAGCCCAGATTCTGGCCATTGCCGCAGCCGAACTCGAACACTCGCGCATCGGAGTTTCTCGAAAGCGCAATCAGGGCGAACACTGCGGCGTCCGTATAGGGAACACGGGTCTGGGAGCTGGCGTAGAACGCATCCCACTGCTTGGCGTTATGCGCGCTTGAGGTCATCGAATGCGGTTCTCCCCCGGGTTTCATTCTTAGTGAACCAAGACTCATCATAACAGTAAACAAGCCCTCGCAACCGGCAGGAGCGTTGTCATGACCGCCCCCTCTTCCGTGTTTGACCAGATCGAAGATCTGAGCCGTCCGCCCGTGATCGTCGCCGAGCTGTCGGCCAATCACAGCGGGGATCTGTCGCGCGCGCTCGAAATCATTGACGCCTGCGCGGACGCAGGCGCGGATGCGCTGAAGCTGCAAACCTATACCGCCGACACCATCACGCTGGACCATGACGGGCCCGGCTTCGTGCTCGAAGGCGGCCTCTGGGACGGGCGCAAGCTGCATGACCTTTACGAGGAAGCGCACACGCCCTGGGACTGGCATGCGGCCCTGTTCGAACGCGGTCGCAAGCATGGCATGGAGGTGTTCTCCTCGCCGTTTGATTTCTCGGCGGTGGATTTTCTCGAACAGTTCGAACCGCCCGCCTACAAGATCGCCTCGTTTGAACTGGTGGATCTGCCGCTGATTGCGCACGCCGCCCAGACGGGGCGCCCGCTGGTGATGTCCACAGGCATGGCGAGCTGGGACGAGATCATCGAGGCGGTGCTGACCGCCCGCCAGGCCGGATGCGAACGGCTGTGTATTCTTCATTGCACCTCGGGCTATCCGACGCCGATTGAGCAAGCGGATCTTCGCACCATCCCCGAGCTGATCCAGCGTCTGCAAATCCCGATCGGGCTCAGCGACCATACCCCCGGCATCGCCGCGCCCGTGGCCGCGACGGCCCTGGGCGCGCGAATGATCGAAAAGCACGTCACAATGCGCCGCTCGGACGGCGGCCCGGACGCGGAGTTCTCGCTGGAGCCCGATGAGCTGGCGAGCCTGGTGCGCGAAACCCGCAACGCCCATGCGGCGCTGGGCCAGGTTCGAACCGGTCTGGCGCAATCTGAAGTGCGCTCGCGCACCGTGCGCCGCTCGCTGTATGTGACGGCGGACATCAAGGCCGGAGAGGTTCTGACCGAAGCCAATGTGCGCTCGGTGCGCCCCGGCGGCGGCCTGCATCCGCGCGACTGGTCGAAAGTTCTAGGACGCACCGCCGCACGTGATCTCACATTCGGCGAACCGCTGGACTGGTCCATGATTAAGGGTGGGCTCAGATGACGACGGCGCCGGCGCACCAGATCGCAAACGCCTTTGGCGGCGATCAGGCTGTCCTGTTCGGACGGGCGCGCTCGGCCTTGCTGGCGCTGTTTGAAACGCTGGGACTTCATGGCCGCTCCACCATTCTGATCCCCTCCAACGCCTGCCCCAGCCTGCTCGCAAGCGCCTGGGCCAGCGGCGCTGAAGTGCGGCTCGCGCCGGTCAGCGCCGAGACCGGCGTCAATGACGACGCCGCTCTGGCCGCTCAAATCGAGCGTTTGGCGCGCACGGGAAGAACGGGCGCAGTTCTGCTGACCCAGCTGTACGGATTTCGCCTCGATTTCACTCAGGCGCGCAAGGCCGCACGCGAGCAGGGCTGGATCAGCATCGAAAACGACGCCAACGCCTCCAGCTTCACGCCCCGGGCGCCCTTGGAAGATCTGGCGCGCATCGTCAGCTTCGGAGCGGGCAAGGTGCTGGACGCCGGCGCAGGCGGCGCGGTGATCACCAAGGATGCGGCGCTGGCGGCTGAACTGGCGAAACGGGCCAAGTCTTATCCTGTGCTGGATGACGCCGCAGCCGAAGCCGAAGGCCAGCTGATGCTGCACCGGCGCGCCTTGCGCAATCAGGGCCGCTCTGCCGAGATCGAGCACACATTGGTGACCGAGTTGTCCCAGCTGCGCTTCGGCTTTGATCCCGAAACGGCGGAAAAGCTGACAGTCGCACTTGCGCGCCTGCCCGCACATCTGGCTGCCCGCCAGGACCGGCGTGCGCTCTGGCTCGACGCGCTGAGCGGTTTGGCCCCCGCCCTCACCCCGGTCGCTCTGGATCAGACCGCGCCCTGGCGGCTGATCGTGAAAACTGCGCCCGCTGTGCGCGATCCGCTGGTGCAGGCGCTGCGCAAGGCGGGTTTTGACGCCGGCACGAATTACCCGGCCCTGACACAGTCTTTCCCCACACTGACGGCCCAGGACGCGCATCCCGATGCGGATCTCTGGGCGCAGTCGGTCATCAATCTCTGGCTCGATGAGCGCTATGATAGCGCCAGAATCACCGCGGCCTGCGCCGTGATGGAGCCGGTTCTGGAGGCGCTGACATGACTTCCCTGATCATCCGCGTGGACGCCGTCCATGAGACAGGCCTGGCCCACGCCGCGCGTTGCAGCCGACTGATCGACCTTCTGCCTGAGCGCCCGCGCGTGCATGTGCTCGGCCAGGGTGAGGCGCTGTCTGAGTTCTTTCCTTACGACAAGATCGTGCCGCTCAAAGGGCCGGTGGACGTCTTTCTGAAAGCTCTGGTGATCGAGACTGAAGCCGACGCGGTTCTGGTGGACCAGCCGGTTCATGACCCGGTCTTGTGGAGCGCGCTGGACTCACTGCCGCAGCTCAAGCGGCTGATGGTGGATGATTTCGGATCTGACGCCCCCGCCGACCTGGTTTTCAACGGCACGGTGATCGAAGACTATCACCGCTATCCCAATCTTCGGTCAGGCGGACAGGCGCTTTGCGGCGGCGAGTACGCCCTGATCGCACCGGTTTTCGCCAAATCCCGTCATAATGACGCGCGCAAAGGCCCTGTCATCGCCATATGCGGCGGCGGCGACCGGGCGGCGGACTGGGCGATGCAGCTGGCCGAGCATGGCCCGACCCTGGCCAAACCCCACCCCTTCATCATGATCGTCGGATCAAGCTTTCCCGACTTTGAAAGCCTCAAGCGGATGACGGTTCTGAACGGCGGCATCGCCAAGCAGGGCCTGCCGGTTCACCAGATCGCCAGCCATCTGGCGCGGGCGCCCGTTGCGATCATGACCGGCGGCATGGTGGTGTATGAAGCGCTGGCCGCGGGCGTGCCCTCGATCGTCTTCCCGCAGCTCGAAAACCTCATCCCGGAAATCGACTGGTTCGCGGAACGCGGCGCGCTGATCAATCTGGGGTTTGAAAACGGCGATGACATCCCGGCCTTGTCCGAACAGCTGGAAGCCTTGCTGGGCGATCCCTCCAAAGCTGTCGCGCTGAGCGCCAAGGGGCCTGAACTGATTGACGGGCTGGGCATGGCGCGGGCGGCCGAGGCCATCACACAGTTGCTCTCATCCTGACCGGCGATCTCAAATGACGATTGCGATCATTGATTACGGCATGGGCAATCTCACCTCGGTGAGAAACGCGCTCATCCATCTGGGGGCGGACGTGGTGGTGAGCCATGATCCCGGCGTGCTGCGCGCGGCGAAGGGCGTAGTGCTGCCCGGCGTCGGCGCCTTTGGCGAAGGCATGGCGCATTTGCACGAGCTGGGGCTGGCGCACCTGATCAAGGAGGAGATCGCCGCTCAGCAGCGCCCGCTTCTGGGGATTTGCCTCGGGATGCAGCTTTTGCTCGATGAAAGCACCGAGCATGGCCAGCATGCGGGCCTCGGGATTATTCCCGGAAAGGTCCGCCGCCTCGCCCCGCCGCCCAACACCCCGCCCTATCGTGTCCCGCATGTGGGCTGGAACCATGTGGCGGCGTCAAAGTCGGACGGGCTGTTCAAAGGCCTGCCGGAAAACGAGGCTTTCTACTTCGTCCATTCCTTTGTTTGCGAACCTGACCGCACAGAGGACGCCGCCGGCTGGTCTGAGCATGGCGAACGCTTTGTCTGCGCACTCGAGCACGGCTCGGTCTGGGCGGCGCAATTCCATCCCGAAAAAAGCCACAAGGCCGGCCTCGCCCTTCTCACCAACTGGCTGGAGTTCGCCTCGTCATGCTGATGCCGCGCCTGATCCCGGTCCTCCTGCTCATGAACGGCCAGCTGGTCCGCTCTGAAACCTTCACCCAGCACCAGATCATCGGCGATCCGCTGCACGAGGTGTCGCGCTTTAACGAGTGGAAGGTGGATGAGCTGATCTATCTCGACATCACCCGCGAAGGCGGGCTGTCGCAAGGTCGCCGCGATTCCGGCAATCGCGCCTATGCCGATTCCATGGAGGTGCTCGAAGCCGTGGCGAGCCAGTGCTTCATGCCGCTGACCTGGGGCGGACGCATCAACTCGCTGGATCAGGTGCGCGAGATTTTCTCGCGCGGCGCCGACAAGGTCGCCATCAACACCGCCGCTTTCGAGACACCAGAGCTGATCAGTCAGGTCTCCAAACGCTTTGGCGCGCAGGCCATGGTCGTCAGCGTTGATGTGCGCCAGTCAGGCGACGGCTATGAAGTGATGACCCGTGGCGGGCGCGAGGCCACGGGCCGCGATCCGGTGAGCTGGGCCAAGGAAGCCGAAGACCGCGGCGCGGGTGAAATCCTCTTGCAAAGCCTTGATCGGGACGGGCGCGGCACGGGCTATGATATCGCCCTGATCGAGCAGGTCTCGAACGCTGTCACCATCCCCGTGATCGCCTGTTCGGGCGTCGGGGTGTACGAGCATTATTCCAAGGGCCTGAAAGCCGGCGCCGACGCCGTGGCCGCCGCCAATATCTGGCATTTCAAGGAACTCGCCGACCGCGGCGGCAAGCGCGCTTTGCAACGCGCCGGCTTTGACGTGCGGATGTAGGGGTCAGCCAGTCAGCGCCGCCTGCGCCGCGCCCAGATCCCGCGTCATCTCTCCACAGCCGCGCACCAGCCTGGCCGTGTCCGGGCCCAGATTGAACAGGGCGTCGACGATGGAGAGATTGGGTAGGAAGGCCTTACCTTGCGGGTATTCCGGCGGCGTAAACGCCTGCCAGTAATGGGTGACGCCCTTGGCCGAGAAGCCCGCCTCGTCCACATATGACGCCGCGCCTACGTTTGAAATATAAGCGTCAGCGCCCGCGGCCTGACACAGCGAAATCAGCCGGTCCTGGCTCTCGCCCTCATGGTCCAGCGCGGCGCTGTCCACGATCTCAGCCTCAAGCTCCAGCACGGCGCAAACATGCCGGATCAGCGCGCAATTGAGGTCTGAGAGATTGGCGTAGTCCGCTTCGATCAGCGCTTGAATGGCCGGGAAATACGCCTCGAAGTGAGGCCGCTTGCCATAGACTTGGCGAAGCGTGGTGAGATGCTTCTTGCGCCAGGGTTCGCCTGCGATTTCGGTCTGACGGATCGTGCGGTGAAGGTCTCCCGACTTCTTCACCGGGACAGACAGGAAGATCGCGTCCTTGCCGTTGCGCACCCGGTTTCTTTGCTGCCAGCTATGACGCTGGAACTGCACGTCCGGCAGCAATACGAACACATCGCTGAGGGCGATCTTGTGAAACAGGATCAGCCCCGGCAGGTAGACCGGTTGGTGGGCGCTCAATATCCGCAATGGACGGCCTTTCCCCTCAATGGTGCGTGGCTTGGGCTAAACTTAACGATTGAGGCGTTTTGTTACCCTTAAGCCCGGCGGTGATTCGTCATCGCTGACGCCCCAGCCTGAGGGAAGCGCCATGAGTGTCCAGTTCTGCAAGACCTGTTTTTATCCCAGCTCGTCAGCGGCGCCGCTGACCTTTGATGAAAAGGGAATGTGCTCGGGCTGCCGTGTGGCGGGCCAGACGGTCGACATCGACTGGGACGAGCGCTGGACCATGCTCGAAGAGCTGGTGGCAGATTACCGCAATCCCAAAGGCTATGACTGCGTCATTCCTGTGGGCGGCGGCAAGGACAGCTTTTACCAGACCCATCTGGCGGTCAAAAAGCTGGGCCTGCGCCCGCTGCTGGTCACCTATCATGGCAACAATTTCCTGCCCGAGGGCGAGTATAATCTCCAGCTGATGCGCGAGGCGTTCGACGCCGATCACATCATCTATCGCCCTGGCCTTGAGACCCTGATCAAGATGAACCTTCTGGGGTTCAAGCTGCATGGCGACATGAACTGGCACAACCATGCCGGCATCAAGACCTACCCGATCCGACAGGCCGTGCTGCATGACATCCCGCTGATGTTGTGGGGCGATCATGGCTGGGTCGATCTGGGCGGCATGTTCTCCTACTCAGACTTCCCCGAATTCACCGCCAAGACCCGCAAGGAGCACGATCTTCACGGGCTGGACTGGGATGATTTCACCGATGAGGGGCTGGAGCGTCATGGCCGCCCGGACCTGAAAATGGGCCTGACCGAGAAAGAGCTGTCCTTCGCCATGTATCCCTCTGACGAGGATATCGACCGGGTCGGCGTGCGCGGCGTTTATCTCGGGTTTTACGAGAAGTGGAACGGCAATAAATGCGCCGCGGTGGCCGAGGCCGAATATGGCTGGAAGAAAGCGGAATACCCGTTCGAGCGCACCTACCGGAAAATTTCCAATCTCGACGACATGCATGAGAACGGCGTCCACGACTATCTCAAATTCATCAAGTTCGGCTATGGCCGCGCCACCGACCATGCCAGCCAGGACGTGCGCCTGGGGATCATGGACTACAAGACCGGGCTGGAGATGGTCAGAAAGCATGACCACGTCAAACCGCGCCGCGATCTCGAACGCTGGCTCAAATATGTGGACATGACCGAGGCCGAGTTCGACCAGATCTGCGACACCTTCCGCGATCCGCGCGTCTGGCGCATCGAGAATGATCAATGGGTCAAGGATGATGTCTGGGGCGGCGCGTCGAGCTATGGCCCGGTCCATCTTGATAAAGACGATCCGCGCCGTGAGCAGTACATGGTCAAGGGCGTGCAGGTATGAGCCGCACGACCACAGCCGAATTCACGACCTTCGCCGATGTGAACATGCGCGGCCGGGGCCGGCCGATCGTGCTGGCGGGGGCGGGCAATATCGCCGACAAAACCCTGCGCCGGATCACTGGCGTGACGGGGATTGTCGACAACAATCCCAATCTTGCGGGTGAAACCCAGGCCGGGCTGACCATTGCGCGCCCTGACAGCCTGAAAGACGGGACGCCGCGCCCCTTTGTCGTGATCTGCACCACCTCGTTTGTGGAAGTGGGCGAGCAGCTGGTGAGCTTAGGCCTCATCCCCGGACAGGATTTCGTGGTCAGTCCGGTGCTCAATGATCTGCGCATCATCGCCGAGATGGAAAGCCTGGAGGAGACGGTGCTGTTCACCTGCGGACTGCCGCCTCTGGAGGATCCAGAAGCGGGCGGCGGGCTTTACGAGCTGCAGATTTCAGGCGCGAACCACAGCTTCCGCAAGGTCTTCAAGGGCAATTTTCACGGGCTGCGGCCCCATGGCGAGCACTTCATCGCCATTGATGACGAACGCGGCCTGATCACTTTTGATCGCGACTACACGATCCTGAAAAGCTTCGCCCTGCCTCAGGGCGCGCGCTGTCATGGCGTCAGCTGGTCCGAGGAGAAGCGGCAGTATTTCATCGCCTGCTCCTATCTCGACGCGATCCTCGTCTATTCCGAACAGGGTGAAGAGATCGATCGCATCCCGATCAGCCCCAAACAGGCGCGCACCGGCTCGGCGCAGCATCATTGCAATGACATTCTGGTGCTGGGCGACAGCGTCTACCTGTCGATGTTCTCCGCCACCGGAAACTGGAAACGCGACGTGTTTGACGGCGTGGTGCTGGAATATGACCTGGCGGACAGACGCTGGGTCGGATCGGTGATTTCAGACCTGTGGATGCCGCACTCCATCGACTTTGTGGACGGCTCGCTGGTGGTGCTTGATTCCCTGCGTGGACGCCTTCTGAAGAATAACGCCCAGACCGTGGGGCAATTTCCGGGCTTCGCCCGCGGTCTCGCCCATGATGGCGCGCGCTTCTTCATCGGCCAGAGCCGGAACCGCAATTATTCCGCCGCCATGGGCGTGAGCCAGAACATCGCCATCGACACCGCCATCACCGTGTTCGATGAGCACACCAAGGTGTCCAAGAGCTTCCACCTGCCCTCCACGGTGTCGGAGATTCACGGCATCGCGCTCAACACGAAGCGCTGACCATGAAGATCGCGGTCATCCCGGCGCGCGGCGGCTCCAAACGGATCCCGCGCAAGAATGTGCGCCCTTTTCACGGCCAGCCCATGATCAGCTGGCCGATCGCGGCGGCGCTGGAAACGGGCCTGTTTGATCATGTGATCGTCAGCACCGATGATGATGAAATCGCGCAAGTCGCGGAAGCAGCCGGAGCCAGCGCGCCCTTCCGCCGCCCGCCCGAGCTGGCGGATGATTTCACCGGCGTCATCCCGGTGATTGCTCACGCCATGAACGAGATGGAGCGCATCACGGGCCAGAGCGCCGAGCTTGTCTGCGCCATTTACGCCACCGCGCCCTTCCTCAGCGCCGCCGACATCACGCGCGGCCATGACTCCCTGATCGAGGCCCCGCAGCAGGAGTATGCGATCTCGGTGACGCCCTTCGCGTTTCCCGTGCAGCGCGCGCTGAAAGCCGTTCACAGTGACACCGGACCGGGCCTGACGCCGATGTATCCTGAATTCATCCGTTCACGGTCTCAGGATCTGGAAGAGGCGTTTCACGACGCAGCGCAGTTTTTCTGGTGTCGCCCCAAGGCCTTGATGGAGCATGCGCCTGTCTTCTCCCCGCGCTCCATTCCAATCCTGATCGCGCCTGAACGTGTTCAGGATATTGATACCCCATATGACTGGGACCGCGCCGAGCTTATGTTCGCAGCACTGCGCAAGGATGACGGGCGTAACGCGCAGCGTTAGAGTGCGTGTAAACAGGACTGCAACCGGGTGCTGGGGGCGCCCGAACGACACAGAACACAAAACAGGGAAAACACCCGACATGCGTTTTGAAGGCACGAAGGATTACGTGGCCACCGAAGAGTTGGCCGCCGCGGTGAACGCCGCCATCATTCTCGAACGTCCGCTGCTGGTGAAGGGCGAGCCCGGCACCGGCAAGACCGAGCTGGCGCGCCAGGTCGCGACCTCTCTGGGGGCGCCGTTGATCGAGTGGCACATCAAGTCCACCACCAAGGCGCATCAGGGGCTTTATGAATACGACGCCGTAGCGCGCCTGCGCGATTCCCAGCTGGGCAATGACAAGGTCAACGACGTCAAAAACTATATCCGCAAGGGCAAGCTGTGGGAGGCGTTCGACGCCGATGTGCGCCCTGTCCTGCTGATCGACGAGATCGACAAGGCCGATATCGAATTCCCCAACGATCTCCTGCAAGAGCTCGACCGGATGGAGTTCTATGTCTACGAGACGGGCGAGACGATCAAGGCTGAGCAGCGCCCGATCGTGATCATCTCGTCCAACAATGAAAAAGAACTGCCGGACGCCTTCCTGCGCCGCTGTTTCTTCCACTTCATCGCCTTCCCCGACGAGGAAACGATGGAGCAGATCGTCAATGTCCACTTCCCCGGAATCAAATCCGAGCTGCTGGCCGAAGCGCTGGAGATGTTCTTTGAGGTGCGCAGCGCGCCGGGCCTGAAGAAAAAGCCGTCCACGTCTGAACTGCTGGACTGGCTGAAGCTCCTTTTGGCTGAAGACATCGATCCGGCCATCCTGCGCGAACGCGACACCCGCAAGCTGATCCCGCCGCTGCACGGCGCCCTTCTGAAGAACGAGCAGGATGTTCAGCTGTTTGAACGCCTCGCCTTCATGACCCGGAGAGAAGGCTAGGAGCCGAGCGCATGGCCCTTTTCCATCGCTTCTTCACCGATCTGCGTGCGGCGAAAATTCCGGTCTCCACCCGGGAATACCTCACCCTGCTTGAAGCCCTGAAAAAAGGCGCCATAGAGCAGGAGGTGGACAGCTTTTACGCGGTCAGCCGCGCGGCGCTTGTGAAAGACGAGCGCAATTTTGACAAGTTCGACAAGGTCTTCGCCCATCATTTCGAAGGCATTGAAGCGCTGGGCGATCTGTTCAAGTCCGACGAGATTCCCGAAGACTGGCTGAAAGCCCAGATGCAGCGCCATCTCACCAAGGAAGAGATGGAGGCGCTGCAGGAGATGGATTTCGACCAGCTCATGAAGACGCTGCAGGACCGTCTCAAAGAGCAGGAAAAGCGCCATGAGGGCGGCAATAAATGGATCGGCACGGGCGGAACCAGCCCCTATGGCAATTCAGGCTGGAGCCCGAACGGCGTGCGGATCGGGGGCAAGTCGAAAAACAAGAAAGCCAGCAAGGTCTGGGAGAACCGCCGCTTCAAGGATCTTGATTCAGAACGTGAGCTCGGCACCCGAAACCTGAAGATCGCCCTGCGCCGCCTGCGCCAGTTCGCCCGCGACGGGGCGGAAGAAGAGCTCGATCTCGACGGCACCATCCGCGCCACCGCCAACAAGGGCTATCTGGACGTTCAGATGCGGCCAGAGCGCCGCAATGCCGTGAAAGTCTTGGTGTTCTTTGATGTGGGCGGGTCCATGGACCCCTATATCGACCTCACCGAACGCCTGTTTTCGGCCGCGCGGGGCGTGTTCAAGAATCTTGAGTATTTCTACTTTCACAACTGCATCTATGAAGGCGTGTGGAAGTCCAACTTACGTCGCCGCACCGAAACCCAGTCCATGTGGGATGTGCTGCACAAATACCCCAGCGACTACAAGGTGGTGATCGTGGGCGACGCGGCCATGTCCCCCTCTGAGATCACCCATCCCGGCGGCTCGGTCGAACACTGGAACGAGGAAGCGGGCGGGGTCTGGCTGCGGCGCCTGAAGGAAACCTATCCGCATCTGGTCTGGCTGAACCCCACGCCCGAAGGCTGGTGGCCGCATACCTATTCGGTGCAGCTGGTGCGCGAGATCATCGGCGAAGAGCGCATGTTCTCACTCACCCTGGCGGGCGTCGACAAGGCGATGAAAGAACTGACCAAGCGACGTTAAACGCCTGAGCCTGGACACAAAAAGGGCGGCCCTGAGGCCGCCCTTTTTTTCATCAGTCAGCGAGGATGTCTATTCCGGGTCGCCATGCACGGCGGCCTGGCCGTGCTCGATGCCCAGCGCGCTTTCCACCCGGCGGACCCAGCCGTTGACGGCGGGAAACTCTGACAGGTCAAATCCACCCTCATCGGCGACGCGGGTATAGGCGACCAGCGCGATGTCGGCGGCGGTCATGTCTTCGCCCACCATGTAGCTTTGCGACAGAAGGTTCATCTCCATCACCCCCAGGGCGCGGCGTCCCTTGGCGTAGAGGTCCGGGTCGAGATCGGCCTCGCTGGCGCCCTTGAAGCGCAAGGCGCTGCGCCGCATGGCGATATAAGGCTCGTGAGAATATTGCTCCCAGAATAGCCATTGCATCATCACCGCCCGCAGATACGGATCGGCAGGGATCAGCTCCGTGCCTTCGAGCAGATACAGCAAGATTGCATTGGACTGGGCGAGCGTACGGCCGTCCGCCATGCGCAGAACCGGAACCTGCCCCGCCGGGTTGAGCGCCAGGAACGAGTCGCTGCGCGTCTCGCCGCCGAAGATGTCGACTTCCACCCAGTCATGGGGCGCGTCGGCGAATTTCGCCGCCCAAAGCGTCTTCAGACAATTTCCGCTTTCGATATTGCCGTAGAGGGTGACGGGCTGCATGGCGCTCTCCTGAAACCTTTCTGCGAGTTTTAGCTGCACCCAGCCGCGATGCAATGCGAGACAGGGGTTTGGAGCCGGGAAACTTCAGCCTATAACGCCGCCATGTCGTCTAAAACGCCTGACCATTTTGATCTCGAAGATCTCAACGCTCGCATCGCGCCTGAGGCGTGCGAGACCATGGCGGACGTGCGCGATGGCGTGGACCGCATGGACCGCGCCCTGGTGGCGCTGATCACCGAGCGCACGCGCTATATGCAAGCCGCCGCCCGCATCAAACCCAGCCGGGATGTGGTGCGCGATGAAGCGCGCATCGAGGATGTGGTGAGCAAGGTGCTCAACAGCGCCGAAGCCTGTGGTCTGCCCGCGCAAATCGCCGAACCGGTCTGGCGCGAGCTGGTCGAGCAATCCATCGCTTACGAATTCAAGGTCTGGGACAAGACCCGCTAGCCGCGCACCGCCGCCATGGCGTCTCGCGCCCGTTCGGACGCCGTCTCCACCGCTTGCAGCGCCTCAGCGTCGGGATAACAGTTTTCCGCTTTCGCGCAGGCCTCGCCCAACTCCATGGCGCCGACGCCGCGCGCCGCGCCCTTGAGGGTGTGAACCGCCGTGCGCCAGTCTTCATCAGATCGGGCGGCCTTCATCAGACCGACGCAGGCGTCGATCTGATCGGACAGCAATCCGAACAACTCGGTCTCCAGCGCCGCATCGCCAGCGGTGTATTGCTCCAGATGGTCTCGATCCAAAACGGGCGCGCTCATGGGCGTTCAAACCTCCGTATCTCGAAGTTCCCAGCCTTAGAGCCCCCATCTTAACAGACCTTCACGCAGCCCGCCGACTTGTCCGTATGCTTAAGGAGAAGTAGGGCTGGGCCTCCTGCCAATCAGACCCATCAAACAGGGACGCGACGCCGCCATGATGCTGTCAGACGTGATCGGGCTCACAGGCGTCGCCTGCGTGCTGTCCGCCTTCTTCCTGCTCCAGATCGAGAAAGTGCGCAGCGACGGGCTCGGCTATCTGCTGCTCAATCTGTGCGGCGCCCTGCTTTTGCTCGTCTCCTTGATGGTGACGTTCAATCTGGCGAGCTTCGTCATTGAAATATGCTGGCTGTCCATCTCTCTGTTCGGCTTGACGAAATGGGCGATCCGCCGACGGCGCGAGCGAGCAGACTCTTGACCGTTAAGGCCTAAAGCGTTCAACTCCGCACATGAGCTTGCTAGACACATACAAGGCCCGTCTGGGCCAATCGCATTCGTCGGACTGGTTTGAGGTCACTCAGGATCAGGTCAACACCTTCGCGGACGTGACCCTGGATCACCAGTTCATCCATGTGGATCCTGAGCGCGCCAGGACTGAAAGCCCGTTCGGCGGCCCGATCGCCCACGGCTTTCTGACGCTGTCCATGCTCAGCCATTTCGCCGAGAAGGCCCTGCCGGCCTTCGAGCCGGGCGTGATCGGCATCAATTACGGCTTTGAGAAAGTGCGCTTTCTGACGCCGGTGCGTGTCGGATCAAAAATCCGCGGCACGTTCACGCTCGCCAATGTGGTCGAGCGCAAGCCCGGTCAGCTTCAGCTCACTCAGGACGCAACGGTTGAGATTGAAGGCTCTGAAAGCCCGGCGCTGATCGCCCAATGGCTCAGCCTGGTGGTGGAAGGCTAGACGCCTTTTCAGCGAAAGTGGGAACCGGTTACGCGGTTCGAAAAGGCGCCCAAGAATGCCCTAGAGCCGATTTGGTCGATCAAAGTCGACCGAAACGGCTCTAGCGTTCGAACGCTTGCCCCACCTCATCGAGTTGCGCTTCCAGCTTGTCGAGCAGCGTCATGAGCTGGTCGCGCTCTTCGTCTGAAAACGCGGCCAGCAGCTTTTGCTCGTACTCCAGCGCCAGGGGCGCCACGTCCGCGTAAATCGCCTGTCCCTCCGCGGTCAGCGAGACATCGCTGGCGCGCCGGTCCTTCGCATTGCGGATTCGGGTCACGAGGCCGCGCTCATCCAGCGCGCGGATGGCGCGGCTGACGCTGACCTTGTCCATGGCGGTGGCTTCGCACACCGCTTGCGCGGTCAGAGCCGCGCCCTCGCCCAGCACCGCAATCACCCGCCATTCCCAGATCGTCAGCCCGAACCGGGCCTGATACGCCTTGGCGATCAGGCTGGAGGCCTTGTTGGACGTCACCGACAGGCGATAGGGCACATAGGACGGCAGGCGAAGGCTTGCGCCTTCGCCTGCATCCAAGGATTTGCGGGCGTCGTCGGCCAAGATTACTCGGCCGCCGGCTCGGTCTTGATCACGCCGCGGCGGATCTGATCAAGCTCGATGGATTCAAACAGGGCTTTGAAATTGCCCTCGCCGAAGCCTTCATTGCCCTTGCGCTGGATGATCTCGAAGAAGATCGGGCCAATATTGGTGGTGGTGAAGATCTGCAGCAGCAGGCCGTCGCCGGTTTCGGGATTGCCGTCCACCAGGATGTTGTTCTTCTTCAGACGCTCGAGATCTTCGCCATGGTTCGGCACGCGCTCGTCGACCAGCTCGTAATAGGTCTCCGGCGTGCCCTGGAAGACGACGCCGTTCTTGCGCAGCTGTTCCACGGTCTCATAAATGTTCGGCGTGGTCAGGGCGATGTGCTGGATGCCTTCGCCGTTATACTCACGCAGATATTCAGAGATCTGGGACTGATCATCCGAGCTTTCGTTCAGCGGGATTTTCAGCTTGCCGCACGGGCCGGTCATGGCGCGTGACAGAAGGCCGGTGTGCTGGCCCTTGATGTCGAAATAGCGGATTTCGCGGAAGTTGAAGACGTTCTCGTAAAAGCTCGCCCACTTGTTCATATTGCCGTTGATGACGTTGTGGGTCAGGTGATCGAGCACCTCAAGGCCCACGCCGCCCTTATCTTCGGCGCCCGCGATCGGCTCAAACAGATCATCATAGATGGTCTTTTCGCCATAGGTGTCGACCAGATAAAGCGCCGAGCCGCCAATGCCCTTGATGGCCGGGATTTCGTCGGTCCACACGCCCTCGCCAAACGGTTCCGCGCCGCGCGCAATGGCGTCGGCGTACGCCGCCTTGGCGTCTTTCACCCGGAAGGCCATGGCGTTGGCGCTGGGGCCATGTTCCTTGCGGAACTCCGCCGCCTGGCCGGTCTCTTCCTTGTTCACCAGGAAGCTGATGTCACCTTGCTTGTAGCGGATGATGTTCTTGGTCTTGTGCTTGGCGACCGCAGTGAAGCCGAGGCTCTCAAACAGCGCCTCGATTTTTTCCGGTTCCGGGCTCGTATACTCGACGAACTCAAAGCCGTCGGTGCCCAACGGGTTCTCAAACAGATCGGCCATGGGGGCGCTCCCTTAAATCAATCGTGATGCGCCGGCGGGCTTGATCAGCCGCTCTCCGGCGCGCATCGTCGTGTGGCGGAAGATAGTATCATTTGCAACTAAATTCACCCCCTATCTCAGCGGCCCCGTCTCAAACACCGGAGAAAAATTCCATGAAACTCGTCCTGCACGGCTATTTTCGCTCCGGCACCAGCTATCGCACACGCCTGGCGTTGAACTGGAAAGGCGTCGAGTATCAATATGTCGGCGTCAATCTGGTGGACGGCGAACAGCATTCAGACGCCTACAAGGCCAAGAACCCGCAAGGTCTGGTGCCGGCGCTGGAAGTGGATGGACAGGTGCTGACCCAGTCCGTCGCGATCCTGGAATGGATTGAAGAGACCTTCCCCGAGCGGCCCTTGCTGCCCACCGATCCCATTGAGCGCGCCCGTGTGCGCGCTTTCGCAGCGGCGATAGGCTGCGACATTCATCCGCTGCAAAACCTGCGCATCCTGAAGAAAGCGCGCGAGTTGTCGGGCGATGACGCCGAGGCCGGCCCCGCCTGGGCGCGTCACTGGATCAGCCTTGGGTTTGAAGCGCTGGAAAAGCTGGCCGATGGCCGGAACGGTTTCATCTTCGGCGACGGGCCGACGCTGGCGGAGGTTTACCTGCTGCCGCAAATGTTCAATGCGCGCCGGTTTGGCGTAGATCTGACGCCGTATCCGCGGCTTGTGGCGGCGGATGAAGCGGCGCGCGCGCTGCCAGAATTTGAACGCGCCGCGCCTGAAAACCAGCCTGACGCCATCTAGGCGGAATCGCGTTTGAACCAGTCTCCGCTGGGGATCAGGCGGGCGTTCTCAACGCCAAGCACCCAGACATAGACCCAGGCGTCCCGGTCCGGCTCGATGAGCCGGACTTGTCTGCGTGCATAGCGCGAGCGCGCCGGGTCTTCGGGCCAGTAATCCTCGAACGCGTCCACTTTGGGCATGACCGACGCGTCGCGCACTTCAAAGAGTTCGCCGACCACCGAGCCCGCCCCGTCGACCAGCCCTGGATAAGCGCCCAGATCATAAAGCTGACCGCGCAGGGTGCAGGGGCCGAGCGGAGCGAAGGCGTTTTCAAGCCCGAACTGCGCGAAGCCGCTCTCCCCCGCCCGGAGCAGGCCGTAGACAGCGAACGCGTCGCCCGTTTGAACCTGCATCAGGCCTTGACCTTCATGATGGGCTGAAGCTTGCCATAGCTGAGGCTGCGCCAGAGCCATTCAAACGGACCAAAGCGGAACACCTGCAGCCAGAGTACGGACACGATCAACTGGACAATCCAGACCGTGACCACCAGCTGCGCCTGCTGCACACGTTCCAGCTCTCCGAACAAGCCCAGGCCAATTCCGCCCACGGTCAGGAACACCATGACGATCGACTGGGTGAGATAATTGGTGAAGGCCATGCGCCCCGCCGCGGCGAACGGCGTCCGGACCAGCTTCAGCCAGGGCGCCTTGCACGCCAGGTTGATCAACGCGGCATAGCCCAGGCTCACCAGAAGACTGCCGCCATAATTGGTGGCGGTATGAATCCACATCGTGTCCAGGGAGAAGTCGTGTTCGATGGCCATTTGGCCGCCCCAGGCCACGACCGGCAAGCCAACGCCCAGCCCGACCGCTGCTGCGATGACGTAATTGCGCACGCTCCACCGGCCCAGCAGAAAACCGAGCTTATACAGCGCCATGCCAAGCAGCATCACGCCGACGATGCGGCCGCCGAAGAACGCAAACATCAAAATATTGCCCAAGCCATTGAGGGCGTTGGGAATACGGCTGGGCCAATAGCCGCTCTGATAGGTGTTCACGAGATTGGCCAGCTGCTCATCGCTATAGGCCATGCCCACATCCACCGGGCCCATATCGGCCGGCAAAAGGGTGAAACTGGCAAAGATGGCGACCATCAGGAGCCCGGACAGCGCCACCCAGAACAGACCCCATCCGATCAGCTTGCCCGGCGACATGCGCCGGAAGAAAACGATGATGAACCCACCGATCGCATAGGTGACCAGGATGTCGCCGAACCACAGGCCGAACATGTGAACAAGGCCGATCACCAACAGCCAGGTCATGCGTGAGAAATGCAGCTTGCGCGACGCGTCCGGCTCTTCTCCCACCATAAGCAGCATGCCCGCGCCAAACAGGGCGGAGAAAATGGTGATGAACTTCATCTCGAAAAAGACGTGCGCGATGTACCAGACGGTCAGATTGGCCCCGGTCAGGTCCATGTGCGCCGGTGGATACGCATAGGCGTTGGACGCCATGGTGAAAGCCTGCACATTCATCATCAGAATGCCCAGCACGGCGACGCCGCGCAGAACATCAAGACTTTCAAAGCGGTCCTTCGCGGCCACTGGCGCGGTATGCAGGCTCATGATTATCCCCCGGTCGTGACAGGCCCTCAGCCTTAACTGGCCTTGAGTATTTGACAAGCTCGCCGCATTTCAGAAGCGGCGCAAGACTGTTATCAGTCCAGCGGCATCTAGTCTTACCAAGAGTTCATGAAATTTCAGCACGACTGACCTTGTATCGGTCTCGGGCCGGGCGCATAAAAATCATCGTCCATGTTGCGCCAAGGCCCGTTATGTCGCTGCTGATCGATATCGCCCATATGATTCTCGCCGCCACCCTCTCCTTTCTGGGGTTGGGATATGAGCGGGAAGATGAAGCGCATGCTGTCCAGCTGATCCCCCAACAGGTCGAAACCTTGTCAGGCGGCGCTCTGCTGACCTCAGCCTCGTTCTCAGTGACCGCGCAAAACGCACAATCCTTGTGCGCGCCGTCCCTTGTGATCGCACCGCCGCAGGGCGCTCTTGGCGCCACGCATGCGCAAGCTGTTCCGCAGATCATTATTCTTAACGATTGCGAAACCCTATCTTTGCGGCGTGCGCTTCCCGCTCTTTGATCGACTCACACTCTGGCGTTACACACAGGGTCTGAACAAACAGGCCTGCAGTGCCGCGTGATTCTGTTAGGATGGTCGTTTCACGGCGATATCCGAACGGGATCAGCGCCAAACCAGACGAGACGTCATGGCTGCCAAGGATACAAAAGACGCTGAAAAGATTGAGGAAAGCGTGATCGCCGAACCGGCGGGCGGTGCGCTGGAGGCTGTGCGCTCCACCCCTCTCGCGCCTCAGATGACCGCCCCCCCTCCCAAGACCGAAGGCGGCGGATGGCTGGCCTTTGGCGGCGCCGCGTTCGGATTGTTGTGGTTTGGCGGCGCCGCGGCCTATCTCGCCGGTTATACAGATCTGACCGCTTTAAGCCCTGCGCAGATGGCGGGCCTGTCCGTCTTCGCGGCCGCCCCGGCTCTGCTGTTCGTGCTGGCGGGCCTTTTGGGACGTGAAGTGTCTCGCGCCGGCTCTCGTGCGCGCCATCTGGATGCGGCGGTCCTTCGCCTCGCCACCCCCACAGAACACGCCGAGGAAGACGCCTCGCGACTGGCCGATGCGATCACCATGCAAGTGGACCGCGTCAACAAGGCGATGGAGAGCGCCCTGGCGCGGCTTGCGGCCATGGAAGAGGTGATCACCCACCATGCCGAAAGCCTGGAAGACGGCTCCACCCGCGCCAAGGAGCGCGCCGAACAACTGACCCGCGCCCTGCGCGACGAACGCCTGCGCCTCAATGACGTGTCTGAAGGCCTGGACGACAAGGCGGCGATGATCGCCGCCGCCATTCAGGACCAGTCCAAAATGGTCGCCGCCGCCGCAGAACTCGCCGACGCCAAGGCGTCAGAAGGCGAACGCCTGATCCGGTCAGGGGCCGAGCGCCTGAGCGCGGCTGGCCAGGCCGCTGAAGAAGCCGGCGACCGGGTCGCCCTGTCGCTGGACGCGCGCGCCACCGAGCTGCGCGACTTCTCCGACATGCTGCGCAATCGCACCGACGGGCTGGAAGACGCCTATGTCAAACACCGCGATCGCCTGCAGGATGTGACCGAGACCCTGCGCAAGGAACAAGAAAAGATCGGCGCCGCGCTCGACTTCCACAAGGCCGAGCTGGAAACCATGACGCGCAAGGCGCGCGACGGGGCTGAAATCCTTGAAAGCACCGCCAAGAATTCCGGCGAAGTCTTCCTGGACGCCGTGGACAAGGCGTTGGGTCAGGCCAAGGATCTGGCCAATTCCCTGTCTGAACGCAGTGAAGAAGCCGCCCGCGCCCAGGAGCGCGCGCTCGACCGGATGCGTGACGCCGCTCGTGCTGCACGCGAAGCCGCCGAGGAAGCGGGTGAAAGCCTGAAGAAACAAGCCGACGACGCCGAAGCCGCGCTTGAACGGGTCAGTGAAAGCGGATTTGACGTCGCCCGCCGCTCTGACGACGCCTTCCAGGCTCGCCTGCGCGAGGCTGAAGACCTAACCGCGCGCGCCGAGAAAGCCGCCGAAGAGGCCGCCGAGGCGGTGCGCAAGCAAATGTCTGAAACCCTCGACGCCGCGCGCCGTGAAAGCCGCCGGATCGAGGATGAGCTGTCTGGTCTGCGCAGCAAGCTTGATGACGCCCCCGACGCCGCACGCAACGCCGCCAAGGCCATGCAGCGCACGCTGGAAGACGGGCTGAGCCAGCTCAATGAGACGGCGCAGACCGCGTCCGATCAGGCGCGCGACATTGACGCCCTGTTCCAGTCGCGCATCCGCCAGAACTATGAATTGCTCAGCGATTTCATCCTGCGCATGGGTTCTGTGGCTGGCGGTCACAAACCGCTCGATCTCAACATCAACGAATTGCCCGACCCGCTCAGCGCCCGGCGCAAGGATGAGGACGACGGCAAGGCTGACAAACCCACGCGCAAGCGCACGGAGATCGCCAAACGCGAAGCTGACGCCCGCTCCGCGGAGACGCGTGACAGCGCCGAGCGCGATGAAGACTGGGAAGCCTCCAAAACGGAAGAACGCAAGGCGGAGCGCGCCCGCCGCAAGGATGAAAGCAAGCCTGATCTGAAAGCCGTTCGTCCCGCCCGCTCCGAAGAGGATGAAGACGAGGCGGCGCTCAATGGCGATGAAGAGGATCCGGTGCGCGACAGCATCCGCGACGGTGTCGAGAAAGCCCGCAAGGAAGCCAGCTGGCGCTGGCGCGACCTACTGGCCAATATGGATTCAGACGAGACGCCGTCCGCAAGCAAGGACGATCCCAAACGCAATCGCCGAAATCGCGACACCTGACGCGCGGCGGCACGCACAAAACGGCCGGCCTCAGATGGGGCCGGCCTTTTTTTGTTCTACGCTCAGTGACGCTCTAGCAGGCGGTGTCGGCGCAAACCACGCCGGTCGTCCAGTCCGCCAGGGCATGGGCGGTTTCATTGGAGGCTTGGCTGAAGGCGTCAATCAACGCCGCCTGACGGTTATCGCTGGCCCGGACGCTGACATCAAAGCGGCGCGACGCCGCCAAAGCCCGCGCATCGCGGTCAATCAGACGCGCCACCATGCGCATCTGGATCAGGGGCGCTCGAGCATCGCCCTGATCGTATTCGGCTTCAAACCGGCGCAACTCCAGCTGCAGGCGGTATCGCGCCTGCACTCCGTCTTCGCTGCGGGCGGGGATCAGTTCCGGCGTCTCACTGAGGAAGACATCGAGTATCCGGTCATGCACCAGCGTCGGCGCCGGCGACAGCCAGGCTGCGCCCGCCATATAGGCCAGCTCGCCATCGCGCAGCAGAGCCACCCGGTCGACCGCCAATCCACGCGGGGCGCTGATATGATCAATCAAGATGGTTTGCGCCTCGGCGGAAGGGGCCACTTCATCCGCCGTCAGACCGGTCAGGCGATATAGCGACACCGGCTCGCTTTCCGGCAGCAAGGAGATGCAGCCCGGCGTCGCCAGAAGGCTCGCCGCCCCAAGCGCGCCCAGCGCGAATTTTCCAAGAGTGCTCATCGCGGCACCTCCACTTCAGCGCCTTCAGGTTCGGCGATAAATCCGGCTGGATCGGATTCCAGCTCCAGCGCGACCCGTTCGAGCGCCGCGACCAGGGATCGCAAATCACGCAAGGTCGCCGTCAGCTGGGTCAGTCCGTCCTCGGAAAACTCTTCGACGCCGGGACGGATCGCGACCAGCGCGTCATAGGTCTCGACAGCGGTGCGATCGACTTCCTGCGCGGCGGCGGCGGTGTCCAGCGTCGCCGGCGTCAGATCATCGACCACATAGCGTTCGGTGACCTGGGCGAATTGCTGCATGGCCTGGGCGGCGACGGACACGTCAGCGCCCGCCTGCTGCACACTGTTGAGCGCCGCACGCGCTTCGCTGATCAACAATTCGCGCTCGGCCAGATCGCCCGTGATCGTCTCGATATGATTGAGCGTGTTGGTCATGCTCTCGAGATTTTCATCGCTGAGCAGGCGACCGATGCGCACAAAGCTGAGCTGGGCGGATTCCAGAAGGCTCTCGCCCCCTTCCACCAGCTGATCGATCTGGGCCTGTGTCGCGTAAATGCGCGGCGCGCGATCACCGGGCCGGCTTTCAAGACGCTCTGCATTGGGCGAACCCGCTGAAATCTGGATATAGGACAGCCCCGTCAGACCTTGCGGCTCCAGCTGGGCTTCGGAATCCGACTTCACCGGCGTTTCCACATTCACCCGAATGCGCGCAATCACCTGTCCGGGATTGTCGGGGTTCAGACCCAGCTCCGTCACCTCGCCGACCTGAATGCCGTTAAAGCGAACCTCCGACGCCGGGCGCAAGCCCCTGACGGCGCCGTCAAAGACGACGTCATATTCGCGAAATTCACGGTCCAGCGCCGCCCCGGACAGCCAGAGCGACAACATCACCCCCGACACCGTCAGGAAAACGACGAAGAAACCCACAATGGCGTGATGCGCTTTGGTTTCCATAGCGTGCCTCTAGTCCTCAGCGGCTTGTCTTAACACGGCGCGTCCGCGTGGACCGCCAAAATATTCCTGGATCCAGGGATGCGGATTGCGGGTCAGCTCATCGAGCGGCGCATTGGCGATGATCGTCTTGTCGGCGATGACCGCAACCCGGTCGCAAATGGCGTGCAGGCTGTCGAGATCGTGGGTGATCATCACTACGGTCAGGTTCAGCGTCTCAGACAGTTCTTTGATCAGATCATCAAAGGCGCTGGCCCCGATCGGGTCGAGCCCGGCGGTGGGCTCATCCAGAAACAGAATGTCGGGATCCAGCGACAGAGCCCGCGCCAGCCCGGCGCGTTTTTTCATGCCGCCCGACAATTCCGCGGGAAACTTGCCCCCCGCCTCGCCCGACAATCCCACCAGGCCGATCTTGAGATCCGCCAGCTCCTTCATCAGGCTGACAGGCATGCGCACATGCTCGCGCATGGGCGCCATGACGTTTTCCTGCACGGTCAGCGAAGAGAACAGGGCGCCGGCCTGAAACAGGACTCCCCAGCGTTTTTCCAGCTCCAGCCTGTCCCTGCCTGACATCTTGGACATGGGCGCGCCACGAAACAGGATCTCGCCGCCATCAGGCGATTTCAGTCCCAGAATGGTGTTGATCAGCACGGATTTGCCCGAGCCTGATCCGCCGACAATGCCCAGGGTCTCGCCCTGGCGGACCTCGAGATCGAGGTTGTCATGGACCACATGAGAGCCGAACTGGCTGCGCAGGCCGCGCACTTCGATCAAGGGCGCACCGCTCATATATCGAGCTCCAGATACATCATGGCGAACAGCGCATCGATCACGATGACGGCGAAGATCGCCTGCACCACGGACGTCGTCACCCGGGCGCCCAGGCTCTCCACATCACCGCCCACCTGTAGCCCGTGACGGCAGCCCACAATGGCGATCACCAGGCCAAACACCGGCGCCTTGGACATGCCCACCAGGAAGTGTTTGAGATCGATGGTGTCGTGCATCCGGGTGAGGAAGAAATTGGGTGAGATGTCCAGCGTCCACCAGCTGACCATCATGCCGCCCACAACCCCCGCCACCATGGCGGACAGGGTCAGAAGCGGCGCCATCAGCACGCAGGCCAGAACGCGCGGCAGCACCAGAACCTCATACGGGTCGAGACCCATCACCTTCATGGCGTCGATCTCTTGCTGCATCTTCATCGACCCGATGGCGGCGGTGAAGGCGGAATCAGACCGCCCCGCCAGCAAGATCGCCGTGATCAGCACGCCGAATTCACGCAAGACCGCGATGCCCACCAGATCCACGGTGAATACAGAGGCGCCGAAGGTTTCCAACAGGCTGGCGCCCATGAAGGCCACGACCGCGCCGATGAAAAAGCTGAGCACGGAGATGATCGGCAACGCATCGACGCCCGCCGTCTCCATCAAGTGAATGGTCGGCGTCCAGCGCATTTTGGTCGGATTGATCAGCACACTCAGCCCGGTGGTGATGGTGCGGCCGAAAAAGGCGAAGGATTCGACGGTTTCCTTCACGCCGTCCTCCACCCCGGCGCCGATCCGAGCGAAGGTGGCGACGACACCGCGCGGCGTTTCTTCAAGGGGCGGGCAATCGGCGAGCCGCTCGCGCATCTCCCCCATGAGGCGGCGCGCGGTCTCGTGCTCGCCGATGAAATGCCAGTCTGCATCAGGATCGCCGCACCGGCTGAGGGTTCGGCCCAGCAGATAAGCGCCGGCGGTGTCGATCCGGCCCAGATGCGTCAGATCAATCACCAGATCCTGCGGATCGGTCTCGGTCTCGATGCGCTTGAGTTGGCGGTTGAAACGCCCGACAGCTTCGATCATCCAATCGCCGCGCGGCTCCAGCACCAGACGCGCGCCTTCCTGGCGCGTTGTCAGCCCCGCCTGCTGACGCTCTGTTGCGATCGCTGCTGTCATCGTCCCCGCTTCCCCTGAGCTGTGAGGCTTAAATGGGAGTGTGGCTCCATTATGGCTGTGTTCGCGCGGTTTGCACGAGCCAGAATGCAAAGAGCAAACCCAGGCCCGACGGAATCGCCATCACTGCAAAGCCGCCTGCGCCATACGCGCTATAGGCGAATCCAGACGCATAGGCCGCCAGCGCCAGGACCAACCCGCCCGAGAAGGCGGAGTTGATCGCCTGCGCCATGGAGGCGAAGCGCTGCGGGCTGTTATCCGCCGCATAGCGCAGAAAGCCCAGATAGGTGGCGCTGAAGCTGAAGGCGTGCAGGAGCTGGAGCGGAAACAAGAGCCAGAGCGGCGGAGACACGGCGAGCGCCAACCAGCGGATCACGGACACCGCGCCCCCCAGCGCCAGCACTTTTGCGGGGCTTACCGATCTGAGCAGTCGGGCGGAGACAGCGAAAAACACGATCTCGGCCCCCACCCCGGTGGCCCAGAGCAATCCCACCGCCCCGGCGGGCACGCCCTCGGCCCGCCAGGCGACGGCGGAAAACCCATAATAAAATCCGTGCGCGCCCTGGATCAGCGCTGACGCCGCAAAGGCCAGCGGCAAGCCATTGGACAGCATGGCCGCGACCACGCCGGTCTTCGGCGCCGTGTTCTCGGAGGCGACAGGCTCGGGCCGGTTGCGCCCTTCGGGCAGCATCAGCGCGGTCAGCACCGCCAGAGCCGCGCCGATCAGCGTCCAGGCCAGGGCCGCCTCGCCGCCCAGCCAGCCGATCAACCAGCCCGCGCCCACATTTCCGATGATGAACGTCGCCGACCCAAACGCGCGCGGCGGGCCGAACGCAAACCGGCGACGGCTGGATTCCTGGATCGCGAAGGCGTCGATGATCGGCATGATGCCGGTGAAGGCGCCCCCCGCGAGGCCCGCCAACACCAAGATCGCCCAGGGATTGGTGGCGGGAATGAAAGCGGCGAAGGCGAAAAACGAGACCAGCGCGTACGTCAGGACCGCCCAGCGTTTTTTCGGCGCGCGGTCCGCCAGCATCGCGCCCAGCGGCGCCGCGAAGACCCGCCCCGCCATTGAGGCGGCGGCCGCGGCCCCGATCATTTCAGGACTGAGCCCCCGCCCCTCATACCAGACCGGCATGTAGGGCAGGTAGGCGCCGAACCCCAGATAGAACGCCCCGTAAAAGAGCGCAAAGCGAACAGGACGCGGGATCGAGGCGAGCAAGGCGGACATGTTCAGGGGCTTAGCGCGGCTGAACCTGTGAGGAAAGCGCGTTTGACCGCACGGTGAACACTGTTTGCTCTTGGTTTCCGGCGCGGCTGGCGATAGCTTCCCGCCTTCATGAAAGACGCCGTCCTTGATCCGACCCAGACCCGCTCCGCGCCCTTGCGCGTGCTGGTCTCCAGTTATCGCTCAGCACCCCATGTGGGTGGTCAGGGCGTGTACGTCCGCGCCCTGTCGCGCGCGCTCGCCGATCAGGGCTGCGCCGTTTCCGTGATTTCGGGCCCGCCCTATCCCGATCTTGATCCGGATATCGAGCTGATCACGCTGCCCTCGCTCGATCTGTTCAGCGTCGACAACGCGTTCCTGACTCTCCGGCTCGAAACACTGCTGGATCGCGCCAACCGAACCGAATGGCTGGCGCACAATACCGGCGCCTTCGCTGAAATGGTCAGCTACGCCCTGCGTCTTGAAGCCTGGGTCGCCGAGCATGGCGACCGGTTTGACGTGGTGCATGACAACCAGACGCTCGCCCTGCCGATGACCGGCGTGGACAGCTATCTGCCGGTGATCACCACCTTGCACCACCCTATCGCCATAGATCGCGATTTCGCCGTGGCGGGCGCGGCGAACTGGTGGCGGCGCGCCCTGACCCGGCGCTGGCATTCCTTTGTGAACCATCAGGCCAAGGCCGCGCGCGCGCTGCCGCGCTTTCTGGCCGTGTCGGACGCCGCGCGTCAGTCTTACGCCCAGCGTTGCGGCGTCGATCCGGATCGGGTGCGCGTCGCCTTCAACGGGCTCGATCTGGACAGCTTCAAACCCGACCACGGCGTCACGCGCGACGACGACCATATTCTGGCGCTCGCCAGCGCCGATGTTCCGATCAAGGGGCTCGACGTGCTGATCGACGCTCTGGCGAAGCTGAAAGCCCGCGGTCGCACGCCGCGCCTGACCGTGATCGGCTCCTTGCGCGACGGCCCCACCAAACGCGCGCTCAAGGAC
The DNA here is from genome assembly GCF_051859625.1 of Oceanicaulis sp. GTDB lineage: Bacteria > Pseudomonadota > Alphaproteobacteria > Caulobacterales > Maricaulaceae > Oceanicaulis. The sequence continues at coordinate 365,059 of NZ_JBHYFH010000001.1, forward strand.
ACCGGGCTGATCGACAGCGTCGACTTCGTCTCCGGCCTCAGCCTGGACGAGATCGTGGCGCTCTATCGAAAGGCGACCGTCTTTGTCTCCGCCTCCCGCTTTGAAGGCTTCGGCTTTCCCGCGGCCGAGGCCATGGCCTGCGGCGCGCCGGTGATTGTGTCGCGCGGCGGCGCCTTGCCGGAAGTGGCGGGCGAGGCCGGCCTTGTGACCGAGGTGGAAGATTCAGACGGCCTCGCTGATGCGCTGGAGCGGGTCTTGTCTGATCCGGCGCTACGCCAGCAGATGAGCGCCGCATGCGCGGCCCGCGCGCACAGCGCCTTTCGCTGGGACGAGCACGCTCGCGCCAGCATGGACCTTTACGCCCAGGCGCTGGAAGAGCGCGGGCGCCTGCCTGACATAACGGAGCTTGCCGCCCAATGATGGTGACGCTGGACCTTGATGCGCTGGATCTCAAAGACGGTCAGCGCGTCCTCGACCTGGGCTGCGGGCGCGGCCGGCACAGCCATGCCTTTTACTGGCATGACAAGGCGCTGGACGTGACCATGCTCGACCTCAGCCTCGAAGACCTCAAGAGCGCGGTCGACGGCTTCTTCGAGCTTCCCCCGCCGCCCCAGAACCCACCCCGCAGCGCGGTGTGGAGCGTGGGCGACGCCGGTCGCCTGCCCTTCGCCGATGACAGCTTTGACGTGGTGATCTGTTCTGAAGTGCTGGAGCATCTGCCCGATGTGGACGCGGCGCTTGATGAAATCACTCGTATTGTGAAGCCCGGCGGTCGCTTTGCGCTGTCCGTGCCGCGCTATTGGCCGGAAAAGATCTGCTGGGCGCTGTCTGAAGGCTATCAGAACACGCCGGGCGGCCATGTGCGCATCTTCCGCGATCATGAGCTTCGAGACCGCGTCGCGAGCCGCGGCTATCGTCCCTACAAACGCCATTGGGCGCACGCCCTGCACGCGCCGTATTGGTGGCTGCGTTGCGCCAAATGGGAGCGCCAGGACGAAAGCCGCTCGGTCAACGCCTTCCGCAAGCTTCTGGAATGGGACCTGATGGAAAAGCCGCGCCTGACGCGCTGGACCGAAGCCGCGCTGAACCCGGTGATGGGCAAATCCGTCGCGCTGTATTTCCAGAAGGACGCAGCATGAGCCATCGTCCCCAATCCATCGGCGTGGACATCGCCGCCTGCGCCGACCGGATCGAGGATCTGCAATTGCGCGACGGGTCTATCCCGTGGGTGGAGACCGGCGTCTGGGATCCCTGGAACCATGGCGAGAGCGCCATGGCGCTGGCCATCGCCGGCCGGGACACCGCAACCCACGCCGCGCTTGACGCCCTGGCCGAGCGTCAGCACGCCGACGGCTCCTGGCTGGGCGAGCTGGGCGCGGGCGTGCCCATGGATCAAGACGGCGAGCGCATCGCGCCGCCCAAAGATCCCGTCACCGCCCATGACACCAATTTCACCGGCTACGCCGCCGTGACCGTCTTGCGCAGCGCGCTGGCGCTCGACGAGCCACGCCTGATTGCGCGTCATGCCGACATGATCAGCCGCGCGCTGGACTGGGTGGTCGATCACCAGACGCCCCATGGCGACGTGGTCTGGCGCAAACCCGATGAGGGACAGGCTCTGGAGGCGGTGGATTCGCTGAAAGCGGGCAACGCCTCGCTGTTCAAAAGTCTCGAATGCGGATTGCGCATCGCCGACGCCCTGGGTCGCAAGCGCACGGACTGGGCCAAGGCGCGACGCCAGATTGCAAACGCCTTCACCACCAAGCCGCACCGGTTTGACCGGCTGGGCGAGGACCGCTCTCGCTACGCCATGGACTGGTATTACCCGGTGCTGAGCGGCGTGGTGACGGGGCTGGAAGCCAAGGCGCACCTGCATGCGGGTTGGGACCGGTTCGTGGTCGAGGATCTGGGCTGCCGCTGCGTCACCGAAGAGCCCTGGATCACCGCGGCGGAAACCGCCGAGCTGGCGTTGGCCTGTCTGAGCATCGGCGACACGGTCCGGGCGCAAAACCTTCTGGGCGCTTTGGCGCCCCTGGCGCGCGACGGCGACGGCTACTGGATGGGCTGGCAGTATGAGCTGGGCCAGGTCTGGCCCAAGGAACGCCCCAGCTGGACCGCCGGCGCGGTCATCCTGGCGGCGGACGCGCTGTATGGCCTGAGCGCCGGATCAGACCTGCTGATCCGCCACGCCCGGGCCGACGCCTGGCTTACAGACGGCGCAGAATCTCGAGCGTATTGACCCGCTCCACCGGTTCGAACAGCCCCGAGGCCACGGCGAGTTTCCAGATTTCATAAGGCGGACGGCCACCATCCTCGGGATTGGGGAAGACGTCATGGATGGCGAGCAATCCGCCGCGCGCCACATGTCCCGCCCAGGCGCGATAATCCGCCAGCGCCGTGTCCATGGCGTGACCGCCGTCAATGAACACAAAGCTCAGCGGACCAGACCAGCTGGCGCCGATCAGAGCGGACGGCCCGACCATGGGGATGACGTCGCGCTCAAGATCAGCCAGAGCCAAACTCCGGCGCAGGGCCGGCAGCGTGTCCACACGGCCCAGCTCGGCGTCATAAAGCTCGGGGTCATGATAGCCTTCGCCCGGCTGATGTTCTTCCGAGCCGCGATGATGGTCGACAGCGAACAGAAGGCGACACGCCGCGCGCGCGGCCCGGCCCAGATAGACGCTGGAGCGTCCGCACCAGCTGCCGATTTCAACAAAGGCGCCCGGCGCGCTGTCAGCGGCGATACGGGCGTGCCGGGCCAAGGCCTGGCCTTCATCATCGGCGAGGAAGCCCTTGACGGTTTGCGGGTCGAGCGCGTCGCCCGGAACAGAATGACTCATTAACTTGCAAGACCCAGATTGGAGTGCGCCGCCCAGCGGCGTTCCGCCAGAGCGTCCGCCGCGTTTGCGAGACGGGTTTTCTCGGCGTCGAGCGTCTGCAATGAGGGCTCATACCCGCTCACCGCATCTGCTTCATCAAGACGCTCTGACACGGCGAGGAAGAAGTCTTGCGCCCGGCGAACAGCCCCCAGCGCACTTTCCGCAGACGCCAGATCCTGGGTCAGGCTGGCCTGTCCCAGCGTATGCTCCGCCCCGGCGATATCTTCCGCCGCGTCGGCGATGGCGCGCGTCAGACCGATCAGGCGCCCCAGATCAGAATTGAGCGCTTGCACCATCGCATCGCCCTGCGCGTCCACATAAACGCTGACCGGATCCGCTGCAGCCTCTTCATCGCTGGCGCCATTGATCAGCCGACCGAAAAAGGCGCGCGCCGCCGCGGCGGGCGCGGCGCTCAGCGACCAGCCCTCATCGTCCACCAGCGCGTTCACGGTTTGCGATTGCGTTCTCAGCTGTGTCTCGGCGGCCATGCCGGCCTGAGTGTCAGCGCCCAGCGCAATCGGCTGGCTTGCGCATCCTGAGGACAGGATGCAGGCGCTTAGAACGATACCTAGGCCCAAAGCCCGGACGAACGAATGCATGCCGAAGCGACCCTTTTTGACGCAGACCGGTTTCCCCTCCGAACCCGGTTCCACACAGTGATAAAACGACATAGTGTCACGGTAAACAGAACTTGAGGGTTAATCGGCTGATTACCGCGCGAAAAATGGACACACTCCGCTCCCACCGCCGGCTGGGCCTGTATCCGCCCACCACGCCGGTGCATACCGGCTTTCTGGACGTCGGACAGGGCCATAGCCTGTATTACGAGGATTGCGGCCGCCCCGACGGGGTGCCCGTGATCACCTTGCATGGCGGGCCAGGCGGCGGCGCCGCCCCCGCCATGCGGCGGTTTTTCGACCCGCGCCGGTATCGCATCATCGTTTTTGACCAGCGCGGCTGCGGGCGTTCACGCCCCTATTCCTTGCTGGAGCACAACACGACCGCCCATCTGGTCAACGATATCGAACAATTGCGGTCACATCTGGGCATCGACAAATGGCTGGTGTTCGGCGGCTCCTGGGGGGCGACGCTGGGGCTGGCCTATGCCCGCGCCTGTCCCGAACATGTGCTGGGGCTTGTGCTGCGCGGCGTCTTCGCCTGCACCCGAAAAGAGCTCGACTGGTTCTACCGGGACGGCGCCAACCGCTTGTTCCCCGACGCCTGGGCGCGACTGACCGACCGCCTGACGCCGACCGAGCGCGAGCGCGTGGTCGCAGCGTATTACGAACGCCTGACCTCCGGCGCCAGCATGGATGAACGCCGCGAGGACGCGCTGGCCTGGTCCAGCTGGGAAAGCGCGCTGATCTCGATGAGCGTCGCGCCCCACCTTGTGAACCCCGATCCGCACCGGTCGGATGCGCTGGCCCGGATCGAAGCGCATTACTTTCATCATGGCGGGTTTCTGGAACGCGACGGGATCTTGCTCGAGGACACCGCGCATCTGGCGGACATTCCCGGCGTCATCGTGCAGGGGCGCTATGACATGGTCACGCCGCCGCGCACCGCCTGGAAATTGTCAAAGGCCTGGCCGGGCGTGCAGCTGAACTTCGTCGCGGACGCCGGTCACGCCGCAGGCGAGCCGGGCACGGTGGACGGGCTGGTGCGCGCCACCGACATGTTCGCGCGGCGCTTCGGCTAACCCGCTCACCTGGAAAAGCGCACAAAAAAGCCCCGGTCCGCATGGACCGGGGCTTTTGTCGTCAGGCTTGACCGCCGCCTAGTTCAGGAAGGGCAGGTTGAAGCCGAAGGTGCTGGCCAGACCCGTCACGATGATCAGGCCCACAGCGACCGGCGCCAGCCAGCGAATGCTGAAGCGCCAATACGCGAAGAAGCCCGACCCCGCATTGGGAAGCTCTTTGCGCATGAGCGCCTTGGAAACGACCCAGCCTGTAAACAGCGCGATCAGGAAGCCCCCGAGCGGCAGCAAGATCGTGCCCGACACCTTGTCGAGAATGTCGAAGAACTCCCCGGAGAAAGCCGCCGCCACGCCGAACATGTAGATGATCGCGCCAAAGAACAGCGCCGAGCCCACGCGACCGAAATCGGTGTGCTCCTCGCCAAAGGCCACGATCACCTGCAGAAGCGAAATCGAGCTTGTCAGCGCCGCAATCAGGGCGAGGAAGAAGAAGGCGCCGCCCACCCATTGGCCGCCCGGCATCTGCGCGAACGCAGACGGCAGGGTCTGGAAGAACAGGCCGGGGCCGGCGTCCGGGCTCAGGCCGAACGCGAACACGAACGGGAAGATCGCCAGGCCTGCAATGATGGCCACGATCGTGTCCGCGCCCGCAATGATGACGGCCGATTGCGGCAGGTTGTCATCACGCGAGAGGTAGGAGCCATAGGTGATCATGATCGCAGAGCCCACCCCGATCGAGAAGAAGGCCTGCCCCAGCGCTTCCAGGAAGGTCTGGGCCGTAATCTTGGAGAAGTCCGGCGCGAACAGATACTCGATCGCTGCGCCCATATCCGCGGTCAGACCGGCATAGATCACCATGCCCACCAGCATCAGGAAGAAGAGCGGCATCAAGATTGAGACCGTGCGCTCAATGCCCTTGATGACGCCAAAGCAGACAATGCCCACCGTCACCAGCATGAAGGCCGTATGCCAGAGGATCACCGTGCGGGTATCGCCCACCAGCTGGCCGAAGGCGTCCGAAACCGCCGACGGCTCCATGCCGATCATGCCGCCCGACAGCATCTTGAACACATAGGCGGCGACCCAGCCCGCAACCACGGAATAGAAACACAGGATCATCACGCCGCCGGCCATGCCGACCCAGCCTGTGATCGACCACATCTCTGACGCGCCCGCGTCAAACGCCATCTTGCGGGTGGACCCCACCGCGGACCGACGGGCATGACGGCCTACGCTCAGCTCCGCCATCAGGATCGGAAAGGCGATCAACACCACACAGACCAGATAGATCAGCACGAAAGCCGCGCCGCCATTCTCGCCGGCCGTGTATGGAAACCGCCAGAAATTACCCAGCCCGACCGACGACCCGATCGCCGCCATCAGAAAGCCGAAACGGCTGCTCCAAGTTCCGTGCGCGCTCGCGCCGCCCATCGCCATAGGTGCAGTCTCCTCCCCTCAGCCGCGCCTGATCGGCGCGTGCATTAAATCTGAATCCGCCCTGCGGCGCTTTGGCGCGGGAGGTTGGGCGATCCGCGCCTTGCGGTCAAGTTGGGCAATGCGGTGTTAACCAAACAAACCTGCGCCCTTGGGCGGCTCGGTGTCGCGGTGAACGTGAGCGCCCAGGATCAGGCCCAAGCCGATCAGGACGGTCATCATCACCGTGCCGCCATATGAGATCATCGGCAGCGGCACGCCCACCACGGGCAGCATGCCCATGACCATGCCCACATTGATGAAGACATAGAGCGAGAAGGTCGTCGCCACCCCCATCACCACCAGACGCAGGAACACCGAGCGGCATGAGGTGGCGATCATCACGCAATTGGCCAGGATCAACGCATACAGCCCCAGCACCACGAGCCCGCCGATAAAGCCGAACTCCTCGCCCAGCATGGTGAAAATGAAATCGGTCTGTTTTTCCGGCAGGAAGTTCAGGTGCGCCTGGGTGCCTTCCATATAGCCCTTGCCGGTCATGCCGCCCGACCCCAGCGCGATCTTGGACTGCAGGATGTGATAGCCCGCGCCCATGGGATCGTCTTCGGGATTGATGAAGGTCATGATCCGCCGGCGTTGATAATCCTGCAGACCGTACTGGAAGAAGAAGCCGCCGGCGACGCCGCCCAGAACCCCTGAGCCGACGATCACCTTCCAGCTCAGCCCCGCCAGGAACACGATCACCACCCCGGTGGCCGCCAACAAGAGCGAAGTGCCAAGGTCAGGCTGTTTGACGATCAGCCCCATGGGCAAGGCGATCATCAGGGCCGGTATGATCAGTCCGCCCAGCGAGGAGACCTTTTCCTCGGGCAGGTCGTGATAATACCGCGCCAGCGCCAGAACCAGGGCGATCTTCATGATTTCAGACGGCTGCATGCGGATCGGCCCGATATCGATCCAGCGCTGCGCGCCCATCGCCGTGGCGCCCATCAGCTCCACCCCGATCAGCAGCACAAGCGCCCCCAGAAACGCCGGATACGCCAGCCCCATCCAGAAGCGCGGCGGGAACAACGCGATCACCACCATGATCACCAATCCCACGCCCAGGCGCAGCGCATGGCGCGAGGCGTAGGGATTCCACGCGCCCCCCTCGACCGAATACAACATGCCGACCCCGATCAGGCCGACGAGCAGGATCAACAGGACGAAGGCCCAGTTGATCTCAAACAGCTTGCCCCGGAAGCCGCGCGGCGCGGACTGGGTGAAAACGCCCATGCTCTATCCTTCCGTGGTCGGACGCGCCGCCGAAGCGAGCATGTCAGGACGGGCGTTGGAGGGATCGCGGCGCACCAGGTCGCGCAAAATGGCCTGCGCCGGCGCAGCGGCGCGGGTGCCGCCGCCGCCATGCTCGATCACCACGGTGACCACATAGCGCGGCGCGCTGACCGGCGCGTAGGAGACGAACAGACCGTGATTGCGCAGCCGCCAGGGCAGATCGTCCTGATCGCGCACGCCCGCCGCACGTTCCTCGGTGGAAATTGAATACACCTGTGACGTGCCGGTCTTGCCCGCCATTTCAAGTCCGTCCAGATCCAGCCCGCGCGTGCCCAGCGGCCAATAGGCGGACCCGCCCGGCTCGTTGACCACGCCAGACATGGCCCGGTTCACATGATCCAGATGCTCGGCGTTCCAGCCCATGGGCGCGAAATCGGGTACGGCGCCGACGTTACGCGTCAATGTAGGCGTCACCTGACGGCCCGTGGCGATGCGTGCGGTCATCACCGCCAATTGCAGGGGCGACGCCAGCAAGGCGCCCTGCCCGATGCCCACATTATAGGTGTCGCCCGTCGTCCAGGGCTCATTACGGCGTGCGCGTTTCCAGGCCGGACTGGGCACCAGCCCTTCGGCCCGGCGCGGGAACGGCAGACCAATGTCGAAATACTGGCCCAGACCGCAGCTCAGCATCATCTCGCGATAGCGCTCGATGCCCAGCCGGTTGGCCATTTCGTAGAAATAGACGTCGCAGGACTGCTTGACCGCTTCGTGCAGATTCATGCGGCCATGACCCTGTCGCCGCCAGCAGTGAAAGTCGCGATTGCCCAGCCGGGTATGCCCGCCGCAGTAAATGGTCTCTTCGGGGTCGGTGACCCCATGCTCCAGCGCCGCCAGCGAGGACATGACCTTCACCGTGGAGGCGGGTGCGTACAGCCCCGTCGTCGCCTTGTTGAACAAGGGGCGATAGGGATTGTTGTTCAAAGAGGCGAACGCCTCCGTCCCGATGCCCAGAACAAAGGCGTTCGGGTCAAAGCTCGGCGTGGAGGCCAGCACCAGGATTTCACCTGTGATGACATCAAGCCCCACCGCCGCCGCACTTTGATCACCCAGGGCCTCCATCGCCGTGCGTTGCGCGCGGGCGTCCAGCGTCAGGGTCACATCCTGACCGGGCACGGAGGGAATGGATTGTTCGGGGATTTCGCGCATCACCCGGCCGGTGGCGTTCACCTCGACCTTGAGCTGCCCTGCCGAGCCGCGCAAACGGTCTTCATGCTGCAGCTCCGCGCCCGTACGACCGATCCGGAACCCCGGATGCAGCAAAAGCGGGTCGTCATTGGCCGCTTCAGGCGGTGCGGCCTGCACATAGCCGGTCACATGCGCAAAATCATAGGGGCGCGGATAGGTGCGCACTTCGCCCACATCCGGCGTGATCCCCGGCAGATCGGGCAGGTGCAGATTGATTCGCGCAAACGTCTCCCAATCGAGATCCTCGGCCACGGTGACCGGGGTGAATCGCGAGGTGCGCGACACGGCGCGCAAGATGCGTTCGATGCGCGATTCGCTGATCGGCATGTAGCGAGACAGGCGTTCCAGTGCGGCGCGCGGATCACCGGCCTGATCGCGCACGATCATCAACCGGTAGCTTTCGCGATTTTCCGCAATCGCTTCGCCAAACCGGTCCAGAAGCCGTCCCCGCGCAGGCGGTTGCAGGCGGAAATTGAACTGGTTCTGCTCAGACAATAACCGATAGGCGTCCTGCTCAAGCACCTGCAAGCCGTACATGCGCGCGCTCAAGGCGGCGAAAGCGCCCGCTCCGAACCCTGACAACAAAAGGGACCGGCGGGTGAACTGGGCTTGGGCTTCCTGCTTGTCGCGACGCATTCGCGCTCTTTCTCAGCCTTGGCTGCCTTAGGAGAAGGTGCTGCGTTCCTTTCGCCGGGCGAACAACCAGGCGAAGATCGGAAACAGAAGGATGGTCAGGATCGCTTCAGTAATCAACGGTCCTGGCGCCACCGGGGCGCCAATAGCGAATGATCCAGCCCCCCAGGCCGCACCGAAGGCCACTGCCGCCGTCAGCGTGAACCGCAAGGCCAGAGGCCCGATCTCGCCGCCGGCGCCGTCCGCTTCGCGCAACCGCATGACGCTGAAGGCGACCAGAAACGCAAACGCCCAGACGCCCATGGGGGCGCCCGCCAGCAAATCCTGCAAGACGCCGACCAGAAGTAGAACAGGCGGGGCGATAAACCAGGGCTGACGCACCGACCAGATAAACAGCGCGATCAAAGGAAAGGCGGGCGCAAGATCCGGTCCGCCGCCCAGCCGGCTGGGCAGAGCGTGCAGGATCAGCGCAACCAGCATTGTGACGATGAACAGCACCAGATCGGTGGTGGCGTTATTGCGTTCGACCGATGGGCGCATCAGTTCGCCTCCTCTGGCGTGGAGAGCTCAATGACCGGGTCCGCCTCAGGCGCCTGAACCGGCTCGAACGGCCAGATCCAGATCAGGTCGATCGGCGCGGTCCGGCTGAACAACGCCACGCGCCAGCGCCCGTCTCGGTCTCGCACCGCCTGCCCCACCGGCACGCCGCGCGGCATGACATTGTCATCACCGGAGGTGACGATGCGGTCGCCTTCGCGCAAATCCGGCTCTGCGCCCAGATATTCAAGGCGGGGGTATTCCGTGTTGTCGCCCACCAGCAAGGCGCGGGCGTTGGACCGATCCGCCATCACGGCTACGCGTGAGTTGATGTCGGTCAGCAGCAGGATCCGGGTGGAGCTGCGCCCCACTTCCACCGTCCGTCCGACAAGACCGTAAACATTCACCGCCGGATAGCCGGGGCGCACCCCGTCTTCATGACCGGCGTCGATCAGGCGCGAGCGGACAAAGGCGTTGGACCGGTCCGCCACCGTCCAGGCGCTGATGCGCGCCTCGGCGGCGTCCGCCTGCAGGTTCAGCGCTTCGCGGTAGCGGGCGTTGCGTTCTTGCAAGGACAGGGCGGCGTCGCGCCAGGCCCGCATCTCGGCGGCCTGTATGCGCAGATTGCGGTTTTCATCGGCGAGCTCGAACTGGCGCTTCCACCACGGGCCGATATTGGCGAGTCCGCGGAAGGGACGAACGCTGAGATCGAGCACCGGCGTCGCCAGATCATTGAAGCCAGCCCGCATGCCCGTCAAGGCTTGCGGCCGACTCTCAGGCCGGTCGATATAAATCAGGAAACAGCTGACCAGAATGCAAATGATGAACAAGAGAGGCGAAAACCGCACTCCCTCGTCCTGTCTTCGTCTGGAACTCCGCCGTTGAGCCACGCTGGATAGCCTCCCTCGCAGGCTCGCTTACACGCTTAAACCGCTTCCGCCAGAATCGGACGCCACAGGCGCAGATTCTCCACCGCCTTGCCGCAGCCCAGAACCACGCAAGACAGCGGTTCGTCGGCCAGGCTGACCGGCAGGCCGGTGCGGTCACGCAGCTCGGTGTCGAGATTGCGCAGCAAGGCGCCGCCGCCGGTGAGCACGATGCCCTTGTCCACGATGTCCGCCGCCAGTTCCGGCGGGGTCGCTTCCAGCGCCTGCTTGACCGCTTCCACAATCTGCTCGACCGGCTCGGAAAGCGCATCGGCGATCATGGCTTCGGTCACGACGATCTCACGCGGCACGCCGTTCATCAGGTCACGGCCCTTGATGTCCAGCGTCAGGCCTTCGCCTTTTTGCGGCGGGGTGGCCGAACCGATTTCCTTCTTGATCCGCTCGCCCGAGGTTTCGCCGATCAGAAGATTCGCCGAACGGCGAATATAATTGATGATGGCTTCGTCCATCTTGTCGCCGCCCACACGGACCGAGCGCGAATAGACGATGCCTGACAGAGACATCACAGCCACTTCGGTGGTGCCGCCGCCAATGTCCACGATCATGGAGCCGGTCGGCTCGTCGATCGGCAGGCCTGCGCCCACCGCCGCCGCCATGGGCTCGTCAATCAGATAGACCTTGCGCGCGCCGGCGCCGACGGCGCTTTCATGAATGGCGCGGCGCTCCACGGCGGTCGCGCCGGACGGCACGCAGATCACCACCTGCGGGCTGACGAAGGTCTGGCGATTGTGCACCTTGCGAATGAAGTGCTTGATCATCTCTTCGGCCACGTCGAAATCGGCGATCACGCCGTCACGCATGGGTCGGATGGCTTCCACATTGCCCGGTGTCTTGCCCAGCATCAGCTTGGCTTCGGCGCCGACGGCCTGCACATGCTTACGACCCTTGTCCACCTTATAGGCGACGACAGAGGGCTCATTCAGAACGACGCCGCGGCCTTTGACGTAGACCAATGTGTTCGCCGTCCCCAAATCGATGGCGATATCCGCGGAAAGGAGACCGAACACGCTGGAGAACATTCTCTGCCTCTTTATCTGTCAGGCGCAGCAGGCGAGTCGCCGCGCTGGGGCAAGTATCATGACTCCTTGTGCGATGGTGCGTCACTGATTGCAAGCCGCTCGCCCGCCTCAGCCTCAGTGTTCTCTGAGTCTTCCACGGGATTTTTTAACTCTGTTTCAGGCCCGCGCAGCCAGCGGCGCGCGAGCAGCATGAACACGATCCAAACCGCCACAATCCCTATGAGGGCAAGGATTGCGAGCCATCCGCCGCCCGACAACAGCGCCATCAAACCGCCGCCAGCGAACACCACCAAAGCGGTTTTGGGCAGCACGCCGATGGCCAATCCGCCGATGAAGGCAAAATAACTCATGTGCGAAACACCAGCCGCCATATTGACCACGATGAAGGGCGCGCTCGGAACGATTCGCACGATCATGGAGGCGAAAAACCCGTTCCGCCCGACAAACTCCGAAATCCGGTTGACCGTCTGCCCGCCATAGCGGCGCACGGCGTCCGCCCCCGCCAGACGGCCAGCGTAAAACGTCACGGTCGCCGAACAGATCGTCGCCACCCACGAATACAAGAACCCCTGCACCGGACCAAAGGCGAACACCGCCGCCCCGATCAGCGCAAATTGCGGCGCGCCCACAAAAGCCAACACGGTGAAAATCACGATGGTCGCCGGCAGCGCGTACCATTGGTCCGCCGCGCTCTCAAACCAGGTCCCGATCTGGCCCGGCTCGATGTCCAGGACGAACTTGCCGATCAGGAAAATCGCCAGAACCAGCGCGAACAAGCCCAGTGAAATATAGACCGCGCGGGCGGCGCGGGCGTCCATGCGGGTGAAAAAGCGAACAAGCGGGTTCATGGCGGTCATATCCGGAACAGTGTCGACGCGACTGGACAAACGCCATCCAGCGCAGAGCGGCGGTACGCATACGCTTTTTTACACCGCTGGCAATCGGTTGGCGCAATCAATTCGGTTAAGCGCTTCAGTCTCCAAAGGCTGACGCGCGGCGGATCAGTCGCCCGGTGTCTTCCAGCTCATGCTCCGCGGCTTTGGCCCTCATGGCTTTCAGCCGGGCCCTGTCCTGTTCATAGTCCGCCACCCAGCGCTTGGCGAAACCGCCCGCGGTGACGTCCTTGACGATGGCTTCAAACACCGGGCGCACCGCGTCGCGGATCGGGCCTTCCACTTCATGGGCGCCAAACTCGGCGGTGTCGGAAATGGCTTCATACATGCCGGCGATGCCGCGGCTCTGGATCAGATCGGCGATGTATTTGAGCTCATGGACGGTGTCGATATAGGCCATGACCGGGCTGATCCCGGCGGCGACAAGCTGTTCATACCCCTCGCGCGCCAGGGCGCACATGCCGCCCACCAGCACCGCCTGCTCGCCCAGAATATCGGCCAGCGCCTCCTCGCCGAAAGTCGTGGAATACACCCCGGCCCGACCACACCCCAGTCCGCCCAGATACGCTTTCGCCCGTGCCTCCGCCTGACCGGTATAATCCTGGTGCACCGCCCAGAACCCGATCAGGGAGCCGCCCTTTTCAAAGCTCGAGCGCACCGCGCCGCCCGGCCCCTTGGCCGCGGCCAGCACCACATCAATATCGGCGGGAGGCTCGATCACCTTGTATTCAATGGAAAACCCGTGACACAGCAGCAAGGTCAGGCAGGGACGGTAATGGGGCGCGATATGCTCGCGCCAGATCTCGCCATGCGCCTCGTCCGCCGCCAGCAGCGACAGCATGTCCGCGCGCCGCGCGGCCTCCGCCATCGACACCACTTCAAACCCATCCGCTTCCGCCTTGGCGCGTGAGGGCGAGCCTTCACGCAAGGCGATCAGGATGGAGCGCGCGCCCATATCGCGCAGATTGAGCGCATGGGACCGGCCATGATTGCCATAGCCGATAATGGCGAGGGTCTCGCTCTGCAGCGCGCTCAGATCGAGATCAGCCTGATATAACGGTTCAGCCATCACGCGGCTCCGAAAAAGGGTTTGAGAAGAATGTCGTCCAGTTCCGCGCGAGCGGTGACTGGATCAAGGGATTGGACGCGCTTCCAGTCAGGGTGCTGGTTGGAAAACCAGGTGAACTGGCGCTTGGCGTACCGGCGGGTGTCGCGCTTGGCCAGATCAATGGCCTCATCAAGCTCCATCCGTCCCTGAACATGGGCGATCAATGGCGGCAGGCCGACGGCCTTCATGGCGGGCAGGTCTGGCGACAGGCGACGCTCGGCGATGGCGCGGGCTTCTTCCAGCGCGCCATGAGCCACCATCTGGTCAAAGCGCGCCTCGATCCGGGCGTAAAGCGCCTCACGATCCGGCGCGATCACCACGCCCAGACATCGCTTTGGATCAATCAGCGGGCGTGTCTCGGCCTGGATCTCTGACAGCGGACGCCCGGCGGCGCGCGCCACCGCGATCAGGCGCATCAGGCGTTGCCGGTCCCCCGCTTCGATGCGCGCTGCGCCGACCGGGTCCAGCACGTCCGCTTCGGCGCGCAAAGCCTCCAGCCCGCCGCGCTCATAGAGCGCCGCAACCTCATCGCTGATCGCTTGGGAAACCTCCGGCGTCGGCGCGAGGCCGTCCATCAACGCCTTGAAATACAGCCCCGTCCCGCCGACGAAGACCGCACGTTTGCCGCGACCGGTGATGTCGCGAACAGCTTGGATCGCAAGCTTCGCCCATGCTCCGACCGAGCACCGTTCAGACGGATCAATCACGCCGAACAGATGATGCGGCACCCCCGCCATCTCATGGGGCTCGGGGCGCGCGGTGATCACGCCCAGCCCGTCATAAACCTGCATGGAATCCGCGTTGATCACTTCGCCATCCAGCGCCCGTGCGGCGTGGAGCGAGAGCGCGCTTTTTCCAGACGCGGTCGGGCCGGCCAGCAGCAGGATGTCGGGCGTGGCGGCCATCAACGCGCTCTAGCTGCGCAAGGTTTCAAGCACGTACTGACCCTGCCGGTTCAGACTGAACAGTATGGGCGCGCCGTCGGCGCCGGCCCGGGCGATCAGGTCACGGGCCTGATCCAGGCTCTCCACCGGGGTCCAGGCGATCTCTTCCACCACATCGCCGGGACGGACCTTGCCAGCCGCATCGCTATCAGGATCCACCGCCGTCACCACCAGCCCGCTGGCGTCCGCATTGATGCGGTAGCGTCGACGCAGCGCGTCGGTGATGGGCTCAAGCGTCATGCCGAACAGATCGCCATTGATGGCGTCGCCTCGACCATCGCCGTCTTCATCAAGCTCCGCACCGACGGGCGGGGTGGGCTGCGCCTCTTCCTCAAGGCGTTCCACTTCCAGCGCCAGGGTCATGGATTCGCCGCGGCGAAACACTTCCACATCCACGCGAGAGCCAGGTGCGGTTTCCGCCACGATGCGCGGCAGCACCCGGTCGTCCGCCACGGGGCGGCCATTGAACGCCAGGATCACATCGCCGGTCTGAAGCCCGCTGTTCGCGGCGGGGCCGTCAGGATCGATGCGGGTCAGCACGGCGCCGCGCGGGGTGTTCAGCCCCATCGCCTCAGCCATGTCGCGGGTGACTTCCAGCACGTTGACGCCGATCCAGCCGCGGCGGGTTTCGCCATATTCGATCAGCTGGTTGATCACCGGCTCGGCGATCGCGCTCGGCACGGAAAAGGAAATGCCGACCGATGTGCCGGTGGGTGAGAAGATCGCCGTGTTCACGCCGATGACATCGCCGTCCATGTTGAACAAGGGCCCGCCGGAATTGCCCCGGTTGATCGCCACATCGGTCTGCAGGTAATCGTCATAGCGACCGCCGATCTCGCGGCCGCGTGCGCTGATCACGCCAGCGGTCAACGAGCCGCCCAGGCCGAACGGGTTGCCGATGGCGACCACCCATTCGCCCACACGCGCCGCTTCGCTGTCGCCGAAGGCCACGACGGGCAAGGGTGTTTCAGATTGCACGCGCAGCACCGCAATGTCGGTCGCCGGGTCACTGCCGACAATCGTCGCAGAGAGAATGCGGCCGTTTTGCAAAACGACCTCCACCTCGTCCGCGCCGTCGATGACGTGGTGGTTGGTGATCACCACGCCGTCCGCGTCGATGATGAAGCCCGAACCCAGCGAGCGCTGCATGCGCAAGCGATTGCCCGACAGATCATTATAGCGTTCCAGCGGGGTGCCCGGCGCAAACAGGGGGGAGCCGTCCTCATCGCCAACCCGCTGGGCGGTGGCGATATTGACCACGGCGGGGCTCAGCCGGTCATTGAGATCGGCGAAGCCCTCATTGGGCTGGGCTGCGGCCTGTACGGCGCAAGCCGCCATAAGGGCCAGAGCAAAGATCACAGCGCCAAGCACGCGCATCGGCATTCCCCGTTGTCTGTTTGGTCTTTCAATCAGGCCAAGAGTCTTAACGGCGCCGCCCCGGCCCCGCCAAGCGCTGACCTGTGTTTGGGGGCTAAAAAGTGAAACGGCCGGGCGTTTTGCGCCCGGCCGCTCCTGTTTCTGATCTCAGAATACCGGTTAACGGCCGTCCTGGGATCCGAAATAGTCAAAGAAGGCGCTGTCCGGCCCCATCACGATGGGGGTGCCTTCACGCAGCGCCGTCTCATAGGCGATCATGGACCGATAAAAGCGGAAGAACTCCGCGTCCTGACCATACGCCGCCGCATAGATGGCGTTCCGCTGGGCGTCGCCTTCACCACGAATACGGTCAGCGTCGGCGCGCGCATTCGCGAGAATAACCGTCGCTTCACGATCCGCAGACGCCCGGATTTCACGCGCGCGTTCTTCACCTTCAGCGCGGATGCGAGCCGCTTCCTGCTGACGCTCAGAGCGCATGCGAAGGAACACCCGCTCCTCAACCTCGTTGGGAAGATCGGCGCGCAGGATGCGCACATCGATCACCTCAAGGCCCAGATCGGCGCGTGTCACGGCGGCGTCCACCGAACGCTCCACCCGGTCCATCAGCTCGGCGCGCTGGCCTGAGATGACGTCCTGGGACGGGATCGAGCCGACCACGGCGCGCAGCGCGTCTTCCATGATCGAGCCCAGACGGGCCTCAGCGCCATTCTCATTGCGCAAGGTCTGATAATAGCGCAGCGGATTGACGATCCGGTAGCGCAGGAAGGCGTCCACTTCGAGACGTTCCTGGTCGCCGGCCTGCAGCTGTTGCGGACGCATGTCGAATTCGACATTGCGGCGGTCAAACAGCAAGACCTCTTCCCAGGGCAGCTTGAAGTGCAGCCCGGCTTCGTCATCGCCGATATCGTTGATGACGCGAACCGGATCACCGAAACGCAGCACCAGGGCGGAGCGTGTTTCACTGACGGTGAAGGTCGCGGTCGCCGCGGCGATCAGCAGACCGCCCAGAATGACCACGAGGGCGATTGTGAGAAATCTCATGACTTAACCTCCCTGCCCAGAACCTGCGGCGCGATTGACGTCGCCTCGGTTGCGGCCCAACTGGTCGAGCGGCAGATACGGAACCGCCCCGTTCGCGGCGCCGTCCTGATCCAGAATGATCAGATCGGACCGGCCCAGAACCTGTTCCAGCGTCTCGATATACATCCGCTCACGCGTCACGTCCGGAGCCTGGACGTATTCTGCGTAGATCGAGTTGAAGCGATCCGCCTGACCTTGGGCCTCAGCGACCACCTGATCGCGATAGCCGCGCGATTCTTCCAGAAGACGGACGGCGTCACCGCGCGCTTCAGGAACAATCTGGTTGGCGTAAGCCGTCGCTTGCAGCGCGTTGGCTTCAGCATCCTGGTCTGCGCTGATCACGTCCTGGAAGGCCGCGATCACCTCTTCCGGCGGCGCGGATTCCTGCAATTGCAGACCCACGAGCTGAATGCCGGATTCATAAAGGTTCAGCGTTTCCTGGATGATCTCTTCAGCGCGCTGAGCCACCTCGCCCCGGCCCGTGCCGATGATCGGCTGCAGGTCGGACGTGCCCACGACTTCACGCATGGCGCTTTCCGCCACCGCGCGAACCATGGAGGCCTGATCACGGACGTTGAAGACGAAGTCCCGCACGCGGGTCGGATCGACTTGCCACTGAACGGTGAAGGACAGGTCCACGATGTTTTCATCGCGGGTGACCATCAGCGCTTCTTGCGGCGTCGAGCCGATCGTGACGGACCGGATCTCGGTGACGTTGACGGTTTCAACCGTCTCGATCGGATAGGGCAGCTTGATGCGAAGACCGGCGCCGGTCGTGCGCACGTATTCGCCAAAGCGCTGCACCACGCCCGCTTCACCCGGTCCCACCTGATAGACGGAGGCCGCCGTGATGACGCCGATGGCGATCAGACCCGCCACAACGCCGACCAGGCCGCCGCCTGAACCGCCTTTGCCAGAGCCGCCGCGGCCACCGCCGCGCGGCCCCTTGCCGCCGAGCCATTGCTGGAACCGGCGCACCAATTCCTCAAGGTCAGGCTCCTGACCCCCGCCGGACGGGCCACGGCCCGGCCCGTTGGGGCCGCGGCCCCAGGGGTTGTTGTTATTGTTATTCTGACCGCCGCCGCCGGAGCCCCATGGGCCGCCGCCGCCTGCATTGTCGTTCCAGGGCATAGATCTCCCCGCTGGTTAAGTGGTTTTTGCGTTTCTTTGGTATACGAGTATGTGGCCGGTCACACGCTCCGGTTCAAGTAAAACCGGTATCAGGGTGCTGCGCTAAACCGCCAGCTTGCGATCGAGCACCCTCAGGGTGAAGCCCGCATCGTCTGTGTCGGACGCCTGGACGCGTTCAGCGCTGATTTCACGCCAGTCCGCTTCATCAAGCTTTGGAAAATGCGCGTCGCCCTCAGGCTCCAGATCCACCTCAGTGAGATAGATGCGGTCCACGCGCGGCAGCAGGTCGGCGTAAAGCTGCGCCCCGCCGATCAGGCAGACCTCATCGGTTCCCGCATCCACAGCCGCGGCGCGCGCTTCCTCGAGGCACGCGTCGACATCGGCGAACACATAGGCGCCCGCCGCAGCCGTCATCGACCGGCTGATCACGAAATTCGCCCGCCCCGGCAAAGGCTTGCGCGGCAAGCTATCCCAGGTCTTGCGCCCCATAACCACCGGCTTGCCCAAGGTCACCTGCTTGAACCGTTTGAGATCAGAGGGGATGCGCCAGGGCAGATCACCCGCGCGCCCGATGACGCCGTTTCTGGCGACCGCGACGACAATGGCGAGCTTGGTGTGGGTCATCACTTACACCGCCACCGGCGCGGAAATGCGCGCATGGGGATCATAGCCCTCGATCGTGATGTCTTCGTACTCGAACGCGAACAGATCGGTCACGTCCGGGTTGAGCGTCAGCGACGGCAAGGCGCGCGGGGTGCGCGACAGCTGTTCGCGCACCTGGTCGAAATGGTTGGAATAAATGTGCGCGTCGCCAAAGGTGTGCACGTACTCGCCCGGCTCATAGCCGGTGGCTTGCGCGACCATGGCCAGCAGCAGCGCATAGCTGGCGATGTTGAACGGCACCCCGAGGAACATGTCCGCGCTGCGCTGATAGAGCTGCAGGTGCAAGCGTCCGCCCAGCACCTTGAACTGGAACAGCGTATGACAGGGCGGCAGCGCCATGGACGGCACGTCGGCGGGGTTCCAGGCGCTGATCACATGACGGCGGCTGTCAGGGCTTGTCTTGATCTGGTCGATCAGGGCGGCAAGCTGGTCGATCTCCTCGCCGTTCGGCCCTTCCCAGCGGCGCCATTGCTTGCCGTAGACAGGGCCAAGCTCGCCGTTCTCGTCCGCCCATTCATCCCAGATGCTGACGCCGCGTTCTTGCAGCCATTTGACATTGGTGATGCCCTTGATGAACCACAACAGCTCCACCGCGATGGATTTGAAATGGACTTTCTTGGTGGTCAACAGCGGGAAGCCGTCACGCAGATCACAGCGGATCTGGCGACCGAACACGCCGCGCGTGCCGGTGCCGGTGCGGTCGGTCTGATCCTCGCCGGTCTCCATGATCTCGTGCAGCAGATCGAGATAGGCGCGCTCGATGGGGGAGCCGATCATCGGCGTCGGAGTTTCGGCAAGCGCCATGGCGGCCTCCTGAGATCCAAATAACACGGCGGAGTGTAACCCGGCTGCCGATTCGGGAAAGGCCGACGGCGCATCCATGATCCGGTCTTGCGCGGATAAACCGCATCTGTTTCGCATCTCCAGACACTTGCATCTGAGACGCTCAAGGCCGATCTCAACGCCATGACCCAGAGCGCCCCGTCCTCCTCACTCACCCTGTCTCTCTCCGGCCTGACCTGTGCAGGCTGCGTACGCAAGGTGGAGACCGCGCTCTCCAAAAGCGAGGGCGTGCGGCAAGCGCATGTGAACTTCGCCACCTCCCGCGCTCAAGTGGCGGGCGAAGACCTTGATGAAGCCGCGCTGATCGCCGCAGTCGAGAGCGTCGGCTTTGAGGCGGAACGCTATGATCCGGCCCCGGATCGCGCCGCCCGCGATGAAGCGAACAAAGCGCGCGAGCGAGCTGATCTCAAACGCCAGCTGATCCTGGCGGCCTTGCTGACGCTGCCGGTCTTCGTGCTGGAAATGGGCGGGCACATGATCCCGGGCTTCCACCATTTCATCATGAACACGCTGGGTCAGACGCTGAGCTGGTCGATCCAGTTCGTGCTGACGACCCTGGTGCTCGCCTTTCCCGGCCGCCGCTTCTTCACGCTGGGCGGCAAGGCCTTGGTCCGGCTGGCGCCTGAAATGAATGCGCTTGTGGCGCTCGGCGCCGGCGCGGCCTGGGCCTATTCCACGCTGGTGCTCGTCGCGCCGGACCTGTTCCCGGTTGATGCGCGCCATATCTATTTTGAGGCCGCCGCGATGATCACCACGCTGATCCTGGCGGGCCGGTATATGGAAGCGCGCGCCAAGGGCCGCACCAGCGCCGCCATCCGCAAGCTGATCGGCCTGCGCCCGCAAACCGCGCGGGTGGAGCGTGACGGTGAGGTCGTCGAGCTGGCGCTGGACGCGATCACCCCCGGCGATCAGGTTCATGTGCGGCCCGGCGAACGCCTGCCGGTGGACGGCGTGGTGGCGGACGGCCAGTCCTATGTGGATGAATCCATGCTGACCGGCGAGCCGGTTCCCGTGCTCAAGGCCAAGGGTGACGCCGTCGTCGGCGGCTCGATGAACACCAATGGCGCGCTGACGATCCGCACCGAGCGCACGGGCGCGGACACGGTGCTGAGCCAGATCATCGCCATGGTTGAGCACGCCCAGGGCGCCAAGCTGCCGATCCAGTCCCTGGTCGACCGGGTGACGGGTTATTTCGTCCCCGCCGTCATCGCCATCTCGGCTGTCACCTTCCTCGCCTGGCTGACGCTGGCGCCCGAAGCCGGACTGAGCGAGGCGCTGGTGAAAGCGGTCGCCGTTCTGATCATCGCCTGCCCCTGCGCCATGGGATTGGCGACGCCCACCTCGATCATGGTCGGCGCAGGCCGCGGCGCCGAGCTGGGCGTCTTGTTCCGGCAAGGCGAAGCGCTGCAAGGCCTTTCGGGCATTCGCGTCGCCGCCTTTGACAAGACCGGCACCCTGACCGAAGGCCGTCCGACCCTGACCGCGATCCATACAAGCGGCGATGTGAGAGAAGATGACGCCCTCGCCCTCGCCGCGGCGCTTGAGCACAACAGCGAACACCCGATCGCCCGCGCCGTTCTCAAAGCCGCCGAAGATCGCGCACTCTCCCTGCCCGGACTGGAGGACTGGCGCGCCGAATCCGGGTTCGGCGTCACAGCTGTTCTGGACGATCAAAGCGTCGCGCTTGGCTCCAAACGCTATATGACACGTCTCGGCGTGGACCTTGATCCGCTCGCGCTCGCCATCAAGGCGCTCGATGAGTCCGGCGTCACATTGATCATCCTCGCGCGGGACACCCAGGTTCAAGCCGTCTTCGGAGTCTCCGACCCGATCCGGCCCGGCGCCTTCGCCGCTCTGGACGCCTTGCGCCGCCAGGGCGTCAAGATCGCGATGATCACCGGCGATGGCGATGCGCCGGCGCATGCGGTCGGACACGCGCTCGGCATTGACGATATCCGCGCCGAAACGCCGCCCGATGAAAAATACCAGGCTGTCGCGTCCTTGCGTAAAGCGTATGGCCCGGTGGCGTTCATCGGCGACGGCGTCAACGACGCCGCCGCCCTCGCCGAGGCTGATGTGGGCGTCGCCATGGGCTCAGGGTCCGATATCGCCGTGGAAAGCGCGGACGTCGTCTTGATGCGCGACGATCCCGCCAAAGTGGCCGCCGCCCTCGGCCTCAGCCGGGCGACCCTGAACAACATCAAACAGAACCTGGTCTGGGCGTTCGGCTATAATGCGCTGCTGATCCCGGTGGCGGCGGGGGTGTTCACACCCGTCTTCGGCTGGTCGCTGTCGCCCATTTTCGCCGCCGCCGCCATGGCCGCCTCCAGCGTCTGCGTTTTGAGCAACGCCCTCAGGCTGCGCGGCTTCAAGGGCTGAGGCGGCCCTCTCACCTGACATCCAGCGCAGCCCTTCCCTCGCCGGTGTGATCTGCTCCGAGCGGCGCTCCTTGCACGCTCCGCTGTTGATTGAATCTGCACGTGTTTTTCAATTTTTGAGGGAATTTAGCGATTTTGGGTTGTTTTTTAATACCGTAATACGTCACTCTTCGGGCATGCGCCGCCGCCCCGTCACCCCCTCAATTTTTACGTGACGGTATCCAAATGGCGCCCTAACCCCTTGGAGGCCCTTATGCTTAAGTCCGCCTTATCAGCAGCATTCATCCTCGCCGCGCTTCAACCTATGAGTTATGCGCAGGATGTTCTCCCTCGTGACGCTAACGAGGCTCGCCTGAACGCCCAGCTCGGAGACGTCGATGTTTCAAGCCTGCGTCACGGCCTGACAGGCCCGGTCTCACCAGAGTCTGAACAGGCCCTGGTGACCGGAGCCCGTATTCCGATCATCGTCATGATGCGTCCCGCCAAGGACCGGGACGTCCGCGGCTTCACCGAGCCACGCGCCGGAGAATCCCCAGAACTGACCGCCATCCGCGCCCTGCGCGAGCGAGTGCTTCTGGACGCGTTCGGGGGCAATGGCGTCCTGCGCGCCGAGGCAGCAGACGCGACCATCGCCCAGCGCGGCGGCACGGGTGAAGCCGAAACGGCGAACCGCCCTGTCCTGACGCGCGCCTATGTGGCGACGCCGGGCTTCACCATGCTGGCGAACGCCCGTGAAATCAGTCTTTTGCGCGCCACAGACGGTGTGATGGCCATTTATCAGGACCGGCCTGACCCCCTGCTCTTGCAAGACAGCACCGTGATTGTCGGCGCAGATGACGTCTGGGCCCAGTCCATTGAGGGTTCAGGGTATTCCGTCGCCATACTGGATTCCGGCGTCGAGAACGAACACCCGATGACCGGATCGGCCATCACCGCCTCGGCCTGTTTCAACCAGATCGTATCTGGCGTCTCGACCAGCAACTGCCCCGGCGGCGTCTCGCAGGTGACAAGCCTGAGCAGCGCCGGCGCCGGCGATTCCTGCGTTGAAGCTGTGCTTGATCCCACCAACGGCACCAATGGCTGTTTCCACGGCACCCATGTGGCCTCAACCGCCGCAGGCCGCACCACCAGCCTCGGTTCGGGTCCGATCTCGGGCGTGGCGCGCGGCGCCAACATCATCGCCGTGAACGTGTTCGCACGCTTCCCCGCCAGCCAATGCGGCGCGGGCGCGACCCAGCCCTGCATCCAGTCCTGGACCTCCGACCAGATCGCCGCGCTCGACTGGCTCTATCTCAACCGCGCAAGCCTGAACCTCGCCTCGATCAATATGAGCCTGGGCGGCGGTCAGAATTTCTCCGCCTGCGACAGCTCCGATCCACGCACCACGGTGATCAACAATCTGCGCAGCGCCGGGATCGCAACGGTCATCGCCAGCGGCAATAACGGCTTCACAAACTCGGTGAGCACGCCAGCGTGCATCTCCAGCGCCATTACGGTCGGCGCCACCACAAAAACGGACGCCGTCGCCAGCTACTCAAACGCCTCCAGCCTTGTGGACCTCATGGCGCCGGGCAGCGCCATCACCGCCGCCTGGCAGTCTGAAGAGCCTGCTCCGGGCCAGAACTGCATCGCCGCCGGCACGCCGACAGCGCCGGGACCAGACGGGTTCTGTCACTGGTTCTCGGGCTCGTCAGGCACATCCATGGCAACGCCTCACGTGGCCGGCGCCTTCGCCCTGTTGCGCGAAGCCTTCCCCAGCGCCAGCGTCACCGATATCGAAACCGCGCTTGAAAGCACGGGCGTGTCCATCTTTGACTCCCGGAACGGGCAGACCTATCCGCGCATCCAGATTGATGCGGCCTACGCCCAGCTTGCGGGCGGCGGCGGCTCAACCGGTCCCGCCAACAACGACTTCGCAGACCGGATCACCCTGTCTGGCGCGTCGACCTCCGCCACGGGGTCCAATATCGGAGCGGACAAGGAAGCCGGTGAACCCAATCACGCCCAATCTGGCGGCGCCTCGGTTTGGTGGAGCTGGACGGCGACCTCGTCGAGCCGGGTGACCGTCACCACCTTCGGCTCCAATTACGACACCCTGCTCGGGGTTTATACCGGCTCGTCGGTGAACGCCCTGTCCACGGTCAGGACGAATGACGACGCCGGAAGCACGCTGCAAAGCCGGGTGCGTTTCTTCCCCACACCCGGTGTGACCTATCACATCGCGGTGGACGGCTATAACGCCGCCAGCGGCAATATCGCCCTCTCGATCAGCCAATAAGGCGACACGAGCCTGACTGGAGCCGCCGGCATCCCCGGCGGCTCTTTTTTTGCCCGAACCCCGCATTTTCACTTGCCCGGAAGGAAGAAAAGGAGCAAATTTCCATCACGAACAAACAGGGAACACACTATGATTGGTTATGTGACTGTCGGAACGAATGATCTTGAGAAGGCGGCGGTGTTTTATGACCGCATCGCGGAGCTGCTCGACACGCCGCGCATGATGGAGGATCCGGGCAATTTCATCGCCTGGGGCAAGCCTGACGGCGGCGCCGGGATCGGGCTGACCAAGCCGTTCAATGGCGAACCGGCCACCGTAGGCAATGGCGTCATGGTGGCGCTGGCCGCCCGTGACGAAGACCATGTGAAGGCGATCTATGACGCCGCGATTGAAATGGGCGGAACCTGCGAGGGTGAGCCGGGTCCCCGCGGCGAAGGGTTTTACGCCGCCTATTTCCGCGATCTGGACGGCAACAAGCTCAACGCCTTCGTCATGAAGATGGGCTGATTACAGCCTTAGGCGATGCGCCCGCCCCTTTAACGGGGCGCGTGCGTCGCCTATATTCTAATTGTTCGCTCCGGCGGACTATGGCGATAAACGCGCGTGTAATAACTAGACCGGACCCGGGTGCGAATCCCGGCGGCTCCACCAATCTTCCTCCGCACGTTGGGCGGCGAGCATGGGGCCGAATAGGATCGACGGATGGCTAAAGACGTGGCTTTCGCCCGAATGGGCTTCGTTACCAGCCCATATATAGTAGTTGCCAACGACAACTATGCTGAAGAGGTCGCTCTCGCTGCATAGCAGCGCGGGTATCTCGCACTTAAGTCCTAATCTCTAGCAAGGTTAGGCGGGGTTCGGAGGCGCCTGGCAACAGAAGCCTCCACTTTCCCTGCTCCGCTTGCCCGCCCTCCGCCTCCGACGAAAGAAGGGGAGCGTTTCGAGCCTGGTCGCCCAGCAGGAAGGTTTTATTAATATTCCAAAGCTGATGCTGTGCACCTAGATTCGTTCTGGACTGGAACCGGCATGTCTACAGGGCCTGATCCCGCCGCCGCCACCGAGCCCCAGATCGCTTTGGATCCGCCAGCCTCCTCCGGTTCTGAAGCGCTCTCCAGATTCGGCGTGTCCATGGCGGACGTCTCAGGCCTGATCGATGAAACCTCCCGATCCATTCTGAGCCTGAAACAGTCCTTCGCTGAACTGGACGAAGACGCGCGCGCCACCCTGGAACAAAGCCGGTCGATCCTGACCGTGACCCAACAGACCGAAGAGTATTCACGCAGCGCCGCTTCGGCCATGACGGACGCAGACACGGCGCTTCAGCAGACCGGGCAGGACATCACCACCCTGATCCACACCGTCGACACCATTCAAACCCAGGTCGGCGTGCTTCTGGACGCCTTGAACCGGGTCGGCGTCATGTCCGACACGATTGAACGCATCGCCAGCCAGACCAATCTTCTGGCCCTCAACGCCACCATCGAGGCGGCGCGGGCCGGCGAAGCGGGACGCGGCTTCGCCATTGTCGCCGATGAAGTGAAAACGCTGGCTGGCGAAACCGCCACCGCCACGGTGACCATTCAGGGCCTGCTCAGCGAAATTCGCGGCGAGAGCGACGCGCTGGTTGATCTGGGCCGAACCGCAGCGAGCGCGGGGGAAGAGGTCAGCCAGTCCACCGGGCGCCTGAGCACGCTGGTTCAGGGCATGTCCGACGCCATCACAGGCATGTCGGCCTCAAGCCTTGAAGCCGCACGCGACGCCGGGGAAATCCAGCAGCGCACAGAGCATCTGACCGGACAGGTGCAAAATCTGAGCGGCGTGGTCAGCGCGTCCTCCCACCAGCTCGACCAGTCCGCGACCCAGATCAGCCTGACCGTGGATGAAGCCGACGCCATGGTCGTGCAGGCGGCGCTTGAGGGCGCGAAGACGCGTGACGGCGAATTCATGACCATGGTGCAGGCCGCCCGGGATGAAATCGTGGCGGCGTTCGAGCACGCGCTCTCCAGTGGTCAAACCCAATTGGAGGACCTGTTTGACGAGGTCTACACGCCGATCGCAGGAACAGTCCCGCAACAATTCATGACCCGCTTCACGGCTTTGACGGACAGCTTGCTGCCGCCCATACAGGAGCGCGTCGCCAGCGAGCACCCCGACATCGTATTTTGCGCGGCTGTCGACCGGAACGGCTATCTGCCGACCCATAATCTGAAATTCTCCCAGCCCCAGAGCGCAGACCCCGACTGGAACGCCGCCCATTGCCGCAATCGCCGGATCTTTGACGACCGTGTGGGATTGCGCGCCGGTCAGAATACAAAAGCTGTGCTGTTGCAGACCTATCGCAGGGATATGGGGGCTGGGCGTTTCGTGATGATGAAGGATCTCAGCGCGCCGATTTTCATAAAAGGCCGACACTGGGGCGGCCTCAGACTGGCTTATCGGATCGCGTCAGACGCCTAACGCCTAGGCGGACCGGGCTCGCATCGCGGCGCTCTGTTCGGCAAGGGCGTCAGACACCGCCTGCATCAACACATCCTGCCGCAAGGGCTTGGCCAGAGTGTCGGAGAAGCCGGCTTCGATATAGCCCTCCACCTGATGGGCCATGATGTTGGCGGTCATTGCGATCACTGGAGGTAGTGTGCGGCCGTCTTTCTGGCGCGCCGACTTCATATCGCCAAACACCTGTACGCCATCGCGCCCGGGCATGCGGATATCCAGAAGCACCAGATCAAAATCATGCGTCTGGGTCTGTGTCAGCGCCGCCTCGCCGCTGTCGGCCAGAACCACGTCGACATCGCACGCCCGCAACAAGCCCGCGGCGACGGCCTGATTGGTTTCGCAGTCGTCGACCACGAGCACTTTCAGTCCTTTGGGGATCAAACCATCGCAATCACACTCATTTCTGATCGCGGCGTGAGGGTCTTGCGTGTTGGTCGAGCGAAACGGCAGATGGACGGTGAACAGCGTGCCGACATCGGGCTCGCTTTCCACGTCAATGCGGCCCTTCATGATTTCCAGCAAACGCTTGACGATCGACAGGCCCAGACCCGTGCCGCCATATTCACGTGATGTGGACGCATCCGCCTGGGTGAAAGGCAGGAAAACGCGATCAAGTTGTGAGGACGTCATCCCGCAACCCGTGTCGCGCACCCGCAAGATCAACTCGTCGGTCGCGTCATCCTGAGAGAAAATAAGGCGCACGCCGCCCTTGCGCGTGAACTTGATGGCGTTCGACACAAGGTTATGAACGATCTGGCTGAGACGTGTCGGGTCCCCGACGCGCAAGCTCTGTGCGCTCACGCCGTTTTCATAGCGCAGGGAGAAGCTGAGACTGGCCTCTTCAGCCTGGGGCGCATAAAGCGACTCAATCTGCTCAGCGACCTCGCCCAGGGTGAATTCCACGGTTTCAACGTCCATCTGGCCTGCGTCAATCTTGGCCAGGTCGAGTATGTCATTGAGCGTCGAGAGCAAATGATCGCCCGAGGTGCGGATCACCTCGACCGCCTTGCGCTGACGATCATCAAGCCTGGACAAGGCCAGAACCGCTGTCATGCCCAGAACGCCATTCAGCGGCGTCCGAATTTCATGGCTCATATTGGCCAGGAAGTGGGATTTCGCCTGATTGGCCTGCTCCGCCTTTTGCTTTTCCGCCTCCAGCGCCGCCACGGCGGTCATCATGCTGGCGCGGAAAAAGCCCGCGGTCACAAACACAAACACCTGAGACAGGACCAGACCGGTGTAGAGCGTATCCAGAGACAGATTGGCGTCACCGCCTAACCGCGTCATGAAATAGGTCGCCGTGTAAACACCAATGCTGAACAGGGCGATCATCAGACCGTCCAGCACCCCCAGCACCAGGCAAAACGTCAACACCGCCGGCACCAGGCCCAGATTGTTGACGTTGACCAACTGGCCATTCAGCAGCGACAGCAAGCCCAGAAACAACACGAAGGTCACGCCGACGATACGCATCCGAAGCTGGTAATTCGACCGTCCATTGACCAGGTAGGGACCCGCCAGCACGAGAAGAGACACACCCGTACCCATCATTATTTCAAAGGCGTAGTCGGGAAGAAACTGCAGATTGATGATGTTGACGGCCAAGCAGCTCAGCCCGCCAAGCACACAGAAGACCGACAACACACGGGCAGAGGCTACGGTTAAAGGCTCAGTCGCCTCCGACGACGGCCAATAGCGCCTAAGTGCAGCTCGCATCCAAAGTCTCCCCACCATCCAGTCCCGTCCACGGGCCTGACGTCGTCGATGATGCGAAGACAATACACCAAAGACCTTAGGGTTTGGTTGCGAAAATCTTATTCAGGTGAGGCGCGCCCTGAAGACCGACGCCTCGCCGTGTGCATGACGCATTGAGGCGGGCGCCGCACAGGTGAGTCCGACCGCCACGACCGATTGACGCACCGCTGGGAACAAGTACGCTTCGTGACTGATTGCCGCGGCTGGGAAAGGGCGATGCAGGTGACGAAAGACCTGATGCAATATGAACGGCTCGCACAGGATGCTTTGCGCGACGTGGTTCGAAAGTCTCTTGAACGGGCGGCGGGTGACGGCCTTCCGGGGGCGCACCATTTTTACATCACCTTTCGCACGACCGATCCAGGCTGCGATATCGATGAATCCCTGGCCAGCGCCTATCCAGAAGAGATGACCATTGTCCTGGAGCATCAGTTCTGGGACCTGGAAATTGATGACGTCGGGTTTGAAGTCACGCTGAAGTTCGGCGGCGTTCCGAAATACCTCAAGGTTCCCTGGCGCGCGGTGACCCGCTTTCACGATCCCAGCGTGGGCTTCCGGCTTCATTTTGACTACGCGTCACCCGCCCCCGGCGATACGCCGGGCAATGGGTCTGATGATGATGAAGTCCATGAAGGCACCGTGGTCAGCCTCGAAGCGTTCCGGAACAAGGAGTGAGCGCGTCCCCATCGCGTCGGGACGAGCTGACGGCGCTGTTCTCTGACCCCGCTCACTTGCCTGCGGCCACCCGGCATTTTGGTTTTTCGCTGATTGATCTCGACCCGGACGCGCACTGGGTGGAGGCCTGGTTTGAAGCCCGGCCGGAATTCCTCAATCCGAACGGCTCCATTCAGGGCGGCATCGTATCCGGCTTTCTTGATGAAGCGATGAGCCTGTCCGCCTTCATCGCCGGCGACCTGAAAGCCGCCGTGCCCACGCTGGAAATGAAAACCAGCTTTCTGCGCCCCTTGATGACGGATCGCGCGCGAGCGCGCGGCCAGGTGGTGCGGCTGGGCTCCAGCGTCGCCTTTACCGAAGGCTGGCTGTGGAATTCCGACGGCGTCTTGTGCGCAACAGCGACCGCCACTGCGGCGCTGCGCCCCTTCGAGCATGGCTGACCTATCCGGCAAACCGCGTCATCTGGCGCTGATCGCCCTGTCTCAGGTGCTGGCGTTGTCGGTCTGGTTCGCGGGCGCCGCCGCCCTTCCCGGCCTGCAAGACACCGGCGCCTTGAGCCCTTTCGCCGGCGCCGCCCTCTCCAGCGCCGTCCAGCTCGGATTTGTTCTCGGCGCTCTGACCAGCGCCGTTCTGGGCGTGGCGGACCGATATGACGCCCGGCACGTCTTCGCAGCCGGCGCGAGCGTCGCCGCCTTGATGAGCGGAGCCGCCGTCCTGCTGGAGCCCGGCTCTCTTCTGATGCCCGTAACGCGGCTGGGGGCGGGCGCGGCCCTGGCCTTCGTCTATCCCGTGGGCATGAAACTCGCCGCCAGCTGGGCCAAAGGCGATACAGGACTGCTGATCGGATTGCTGGTCGGGGCTCTGACACTGGGTTCGGCCAGCCCGCATCTGGCGCCTGTGGTCACCGATAGTCTGGGTTGGCGCGCGCCCTTCGCCCTGTCTGGCCTGGCGGCGCTTGCAAGCGCTGTCTTGATTCTGTGCGCCCGTGCAGGCCCCGCCTTCAAACGCGCCGCCCGGTTTGATCCACGCGCCATAAGGCTCAGCCTCACCGATCCGGCGCTGGCCCGGGTCAATCTGGGCTATCTGGGCCATATGTGGGAGCTGTATGCCTTCTGGGCCTGGGTCGGCGTTTTTCTCGCCGTCTGGGCTGAGCAGAACGCCCTCTCTGCATCCGTCTCGGTTCCGGTCACGACCTTTGTCATTGTGGGCGTCGGCGCTTTGGGAGCGCTGGGAGCGGGCTGGATCGCGGATCGGGTCGGCCGCACGCTGGTGACGAGCGTCGCCATGGCCCTCAGCGGCGCGTGCGCCCTGCTCAGCGCCTGGGCCTGGTCTGGCCCTGCCGCGCTGATGATCGGCCTGCTTGTCATATACGGCGTCACCGTGATTGCGGACTCCGCGCAATTTTCCGCCGCCGCCGCCGAGCTGGCGCCGCCGGACAAGGCGGGCTCCATCCTGACCTTGCAAACCGCTCTGGGGTTCGCCCTGACGCTGATCACGGTTCAGCTTCTTCCCGTCTGGGCGGATTATACGGGATGGAGGTTCGCCTTCTGGCCGCTGGCGCTTGGCCCGATGGTGGGCGTCTGGGCGATGCTCAGCCTGAGACGTCAGGGCGACGCCGTGAAAATGGCTGGCGGTCGACGATGAAATCGACCGTATGCGCAAACATATATTAACGCGCAAATGGCTAAGCATAGTTAAGGATTGCGCTCCCTACCGCTAGGGTTGAGGAAAGATCGCGTAATCATGCAGCCAGCTAGGGGGCAAACCATGATCCAGCAGCTAGATCAGTTCTCCATGACAACCCGCCTTCGCATGATCGCCGGGGCGTCGATTGTTCTGATGCTGAGTTATGTCGGCGCGAACTTCGTCACAGGCATGTTCAGCCAACAGGCAGACAATCGCGCGACCCACGCCACAGAAAACCTGGTCGCAGCCAGCGGTCTTGAGAAAGATCTCACCTCGCTTTTGCGCGACACATATCTGATGGCGAGCTCGCCCACGGCTGAACGCCGGGATGCAGCGCTGGGAAATCTCGCAGATTTTGAAACCGCCTTGTCCGATGTGGAAGGGATTGTCACCGACCCTCAATTCCAGGCCGCGCTTACCGCAATCCGGGCGGACGTGCCGGGCCTGAACGCACTGATCGAGGGCGCCGCGGCGAACATCGCCGGCTATTCCGACATCGAAATGCAGCGCTTCATTGATGAACTGGCTGTCTATGACGACCGGATGGACACCAATATCGAAGTGGTCCGTGACGGCGAGCGCGCGCTGTTGGAAGCCGCCTGGGCCAGCCGCGACCAGATGGCGACCGCTTCGCAATGGGTCAGCCTGATCGCCCTGATCCTGACGGCGGCGGGCCTGATGGCCATGACCCAGGTCATCGGCGGCAGCATTCGGCGCTCCGTCAGCTCGATCCAGTCTCTGGTCGGCAAGCTGGCGGACGGCGAACGCGACATGACGATCTCCGAGACGTCCCGCAAGGATGTGTTCGGCGATCTCGGCCGCGCGATCGCGACCTTGCAAGAAGCCCTGAGCAACGCAGACCAGATCCACGCCAATCAGGCCAGTGAGGCGTCTCAACGTCTTGAGCGCCAGAAGGATATCGAGGATGCAGTGCTGCGCTTTGAAACCAGCTCCACCGAACTTCTGAGCTCGGTGATGGCGGCCTCTCAGCAATTGTCGTCCTCCGCGTCTCAAATGCAAAGCTCGTCCAGCGAAGCCTCCGGCCTGTCGCGTGACGCCCAAACCGCCTCGGGCGCTGCGGCGTCCGGCATCCAGGCGGTGGCGGCGGCCTCTGAAGAACTGGCGGCGTCGATCCGCGAAGTCTCCGAGCAGGTCACCCGCACCAGCGAACTGTCCAATGAGGCGAGCTCGGAAACCGAACAAAGCTCGACCGTGGTGACTCAATTGTCCGAAGCCGCTCAGGCCATCGGCGAGATCGTCACCCTGATCGAAACGATCGCGGACCAGACCAACCTACTGGCGCTGAACGCCACCATCGAAGCGGCGCGCGCCGGCGAGGCGGGCAAGGGCTTCGCGGTTGTGGCCAGCGAGGTCAAGGAACTGGCCGAGCAGACCAGCAGCGCAACCCAGCAAATTTCCGCGCAGATCAACGCCATTCAATCCGCCTCCGAAAAAACGGCGGCGTCCACGGACCGCACCTTGCAGGCCGTGCGTC
The DNA here is from genome assembly GCF_051859625.1 of Oceanicaulis sp. Classification (GTDB taxonomy): domain Bacteria; phylum Pseudomonadota; class Alphaproteobacteria; order Caulobacterales; family Maricaulaceae; genus Oceanicaulis. The sequence goes on from NZ_JBHYFH010000001.1 coordinate 397,526, forward strand.
AGCTGGGCGAACTGGCCACCAGTTGTGCAGCCGCGATCGATCAGCAACGCGTCGCGACCACCGAGATCGCAGAATCCGCCCAGCGCGCGGATTCAGGCTCCAGCGACGCCGCCTCCAGCGTGGCGAAAGTGGTGGAGTTCACTCACCAGACCGACGAGATCTCCAAATCCGTGTTGTCCGCCGCCCAGGAAATGGCGGACCGTCACGAGGCCTGGAAAGAAGAGTTCGAAAGCTTCGTGCAGACCATGCGCGCTTCGTAACGCACCTCAGATAGGGTTGAAAAGGGGCGCGCATGCGCCCCTTTTTTTTGTCCACGATCCCCCTTTGGGGATTCAGGCACACGCTTAAGGATGCATTAATCAAGTCGGTATCAGTTTAGGGGAAATGCGAACGCGTGTTCCCGGTTTACGGGAAGCATGCATCTCAGCGGAGGTCTCGCCATGCCTGCCTTGAAGTCTGCTCTTTCTCCCGCCGCAGGTAAGGCGCTGCCAAGTCTCGCCCTGCTGCTCTTGCTGATTTATGCCGTGGCCAGCATCGTGATCGGTGCGTCCCTTCGACAGTTTGAAACCCAGTCACGGCTTACCATCGAGCGCATCTACGCCGCCTCGACCCTCGACAAAGAGCTCAGCTCTCTGATGCGCGACGCACACGCGATGATCAGCGCCCCGTCCCAGTTGCGGATGCAGGCTGTGCTGATCAATCTTGAAGAATACGAAGCCGGCGTGGACGCCATGAGCGCTCTGGCGACACCGCGCTCAAATCTTGAAGCGCCCCTCGACGCCCTGGAGCAGGCCCTTCCCGCCATTCGCAGCCTGACCCTGCAAGCTGCACGTCTGGATACAGATCGTTCAGCCTCGGCAGTTCAGGACCAGGCCTTGGCGATGACCCGGCTGGACACTCAGATGCGCGCGCAAATTACTGAAATCAATGAAACTCTCTCCAACGCACCCGCCATCTCGTCCGCCATGGCGGGTCGACTGCGTGTGCTGTCCTGGATCATCAACATCCTGGCTGTCCTTGCGGTCTTGGGATTGATCTACAGCGCGCTCAAATCAGCGCGCCCACAACTCAGCGCCGCTCAGATCGCCGAGTAGACCCCTTTTTGAAAGCCCAGCCCGCCACAAAATCCCCAGTCCAGGGGAAGTCGTGCATTTGTTCTGAACACCTGACTAACCAAACTTGAAGCATTTTTATCCTTAATGGCTCCAGACACAGGCCGCCCCAACTCGGGCCGCCAAATATTTTTTAGTTTGCGACCCATGGGGCTGGACATGAAATCTTATGAACTCTCCCTGCTGCTTGGCGCAGGTGTGGCTCTGGTTCCCCAGGCCGCCCTAGCCCAGTCTGCTGAAGTCTTCGGCGATTTTCGCGCTCGATACGAGACGGTCGAGCAGACCGGCAAGCTGGATGCGGACTCCCTCACTCTGCGCAGCCGGGTCGGCGTGCGCTTCAAACCTGCGGACGAGCGCTTCACCTTCCTGGCGGAAGCTGAGAACAACATCACGCTCTCTGGCGATGACCGGAACACCAGTTTTGATCCGCGGCCCCAGTTCGCGACGATCAACGACCCTGACTTCACCGAGCTCAATCGCGCCCAGCTGACATTCGCGCCGAACGACGCGCTGTCATTCACCGTCGGCCGTCAGTATCTCGGCTTTGACGGCAACCGCATCATCGGCTCCCCCGGCTGGCGTCAGGACAAGAACTCCCATGACGCCGCGATGGTCAGCTATGAAAATGGCGCCTTTGAAGCCAGCTATGTCTACCATTGGCAACTGAACCGCGGGCCGGACACCGATTTTGACTGGGACACCGACGCCCACCTCTTCCACGCCAGCTATAACGCCAGCGACGCTTTCAAGGTCTCCGGCTTCGTCTATCTGATCGACATCCCCGAAGCTGGCCGCGAAAACCTGTCCAACACCACCTATGGCGCACGCGTGACCGGCTCGACCGATCTGGGCGAAATCGGCGTCAGCTATGATCTGCTGGTCGCGGCGCAAAATGATTCCGGGTCTGCCACCGCAAGCTTTGACAATACGCTGGTGGATAGCGGCGTCGCGTTTGCCTATGGCGGCGCTCGCCTCGCGCTTGGGTATGACGTGGTCTCAGGTGACGGCAATGTCGCCTTCGCCAACCCGCTGGCCGCCAATCACGGCACCGCCGGCTGGGCGGATGTCTTCCACGGCGGCGGCCGCGCCGCGCCGGCGGACGGCCTGGAAGATTTCCATGTCGAGGTCAGCTATGGCGCCAGCGTGGACTCTTCCGCCATTGAAGGCTGGCGCGCCGGCCTGATCTGGCGGGATTTCAGCTCTGAGAACACCAGCAATGACCTGGGTGAAGAGCTGGACGCCTATGTCAATCTCAGCTTTGCGAACAATGTGTCGCTGTCGGTGCAGATGGCCGATTATGACGGCCCCGACGCCAGCTACGCCCCTGCGGACAAGACCAAGTTCTGGGTCACGCTGGGCTATAAATTCTAGGCTGCCGCGTCATACCTAGTCAGCAACGCCAGGGCTCCGGCCCTGGCGTTTTTCGTTTCAGGCGGCGTCCGCGTGCGTCTCTTCGAACAGATCGCCAATCGGCCGCGCACGCACTTTCACGCGGTCGCGCTCACCCGTCGTCTTCTCCACATGCAGACGCTGGACCTGGCTGTCATCGTGAAAAACAATGCCGGTCAAGGCCTCGACCACGACCCGGGCCACACTGTCCACGTCATGAACCGGGCTGTCTGGGCCGTGTTCGATTTCGATCTCGATTTCAAACGCGCCGTATCGGGGTCCCACGCGCTTGAACTCGGTGCGGAAATAGGCGGCGATCAGATCCTTGAACTGACGCGATTGCGAGGTCGGCGCGTCCACACGCACATTCAGCGAGCCTTCAGTGGCGGATGCTTGCACTTTCCCTCTCCCACTCAATCGATCTGGTTCCATGTCTCCAGCGGCGAAACTGTGAAGCGGGAGCTGGAACCGTTTACACCCCCGCTCTTTATGGCGATTCGCCAGACGCAGCCTCATCTTCAGGCGTCGCGCTCCAGTCACCGGCAAGCCAGGCTGCATAAGCTGGATGTGCGTCCGCCATGGTGTCGGTGAGCATCGCCATCCGGTCCACGAACCAGTATTTCGCCACCGCTGAGCCATGCCAGGCCAAAGCCGCCGCCAGGACATCCAGTCTATAATAGGCGTACACAAAGCCCAGCATGAAAAGAGCGGACAGCCCCGAGGTCAGAAAGGCGGCGCGCTTATAGCCTTCGGGCACGGGAACAGCCTTGCGGTTGATGAAGATGCGCTCGCCGATCACGCCCTTGCTGGCCCAGCTGCGCCCGGTCTTCGGTGGCGGACACAGACGCGGATTGATCCACATCCACACCAGCGCCATGGCGATGAGCCCCGCCCCGTACCAGCCGATCCAGACCGGGCTCCACAGACACAAGAAGATGACTGGCGCGGCCAGCATCCGGCTCCACACGCTCAACGGATGGGCGTGTTTGGCCCAGACCGCATCATCCATTCCGATCAGTCGGGCCGCCCCTTGAAACGCATCCATATCATTCTCCTTGAAGCATCAGGCTCTCCTTACAGGTGCGGGTCCGGTCACAAACGGTTCAATCAGGTGCAGATTTGACGGCGCTCCGCCACGCTGCGGCTTGCCTGTCTTTGCTGTGCGGGCCTATAGACGCCCCATACAAGGCCCTTGCCGAACTGGAGAAAGACCGATGACCGAGATGCGCGTTGAAACCGATTCTTTCGGCCCCCTCGAAGTTCCCGCCGACAAGCTGTGGGGGGCGCAGACCGCGCGCTCGCTGATGAACTTCAAGATCGGCGGCCAGACCCAGCCCCTGCCGCTGATCCGCGCGCTCGGCGTGGTCAAGCATTGCGCCGCCAAGGCGAACATGGCGCTCGACAATCTTGATCCGAAACTGGGCGACGCCATCGCCGCCGCCGCGCTGGAAGTGGCGGAAGGCAAGCTCAACGATCATTTCCCGCTGGTGGTGTGGCAGACAGGGTCTGGCACCCAGTCGAACATGAACGCCAACGAGGTCATCTCCAACCGCGCCATCCAGATGCTGGGCGGCGAAGTGGGCTCGAAAGACCCGGTCCACCCCAATGACCATGTGAACCGGTCGCAATCGTCCAACGACACCTTCCCCACCGCCATGCACATCGCGTCGGCGGAAGTGTTCGTGCATACGCTGGTCCCCGCGCTCGAGACGCTGCGCGACGCGCTCAATGACAAGTCCGAAGCTTTCAAGGACATCATCAAGATCGGCCGCACGCACCTGATGGACGCGACGCCGCTGACCCTGGGCCAGGAATTCTCCGCCTATGTGCACATGCTCGACAACGCCATCCGCCGCGTCGAAGCCACCCTGCCCGCTCTGTACGAGCTGGCTCAGGGCGGCACCGCGGTGGGCACCGGGCTGAACGCCAAAGTGGGGTTCGCCGACGCCTTCGCCGAGCAAGTGGCGGAGCTGACCGAGCTGCCCTTCATCACGGCGCCGAACAAGTTCGAGGCGTTGTCCACCAAGGACGCCATGGTCGAGGCGCACGGCGCGCTCAACTCCGCGGCGGTGTCGCTGTTCAAGATCGCCAATGACATCCGCCTGTTGGGCTCCGGCCCGCGCTGCGGCATCGGCGAGATCTCCCTGCCGGCGAACGAGCCGGGCTCCTCGATCATGCCGGGCAAGGTGAACCCCACCCAGTGCGAAGCCATGACCATGGTCTGCGCCCAGGTGATGGGCCACAACACGGCGGTCACCTTCGCCGGCAGCCAGGGCCAGTTCCAGCTCAACGTCTTCAAGCCGATGATGTCCTATAACGTTTTGACCAGCGCCCAGCTGATCGCGGACGCCTGCCAGTCCTTCACCGACAATTGCGTGGTGGGGATCGAGGCCAATGAGCAGCGCATCGCCGACATCATGGAACGCTCGCTGATGCTTGTGACCGCCCTGGCGCCCACCATCGGCTATGACAACGCCACCAAGGTCGCCAAGACCGCCCACGAGAACGGCACCACCCTGCGCGAGGAAGCCGTCAAACTCGGCTTCGTCACCGAGGAGGAGTTTGACCGCGTGGTGCGCCCTGAAGACATGATCGGCCCGAAATAAGGCCGAACACCCTGCTCCGCCGCTTCGGCGGCGGAGCCTGGAGGCTCCCATGACCCAGCCGATCAATCTGCGTCAGGTCCGCAAACGCAAAGCACGCGAAGACAAGGCCAAGCAGGCCGAGGTCAATCGCGTCCAGTTTGGAACGCCCAAGGCTCAGCGCGATCTTGAGCAGGCGCGTGAAGCCAAGCGCAAGGCGGCGCTGGAGGCGCACAAGCGGGATACGGACAAAGGCTCCGAGACCTAGAAAAACGGCGGCTCGATGAGCCGCCGTTTTCATTACGGGACGTGCCGTTTCTGGAACAGCGTAAGGCGATCCCTCGCCTATCCGAACGCGCCCAGCGCCAACGCCAGGATCAGCGGATAGATCAATATGCCGGCGCCGATCAGCACCAGAGGGAAGTTGCGCATCACCGTCGCCTTGCCCAGCGAGGACGCCTGGCTGAGCAGATCCGGCCATGTATAGCTGACGAAATCGCCCTGGGTGAGCACCTGGATCAGGCGGCCGTCCTCGTCGACCACGGGCAAGCGGCGAAAGCGCTCATTGCTCATCATGCGCAGCCATTCGAGCATGTCGTCATCGGCCTGCGCGGTGCGCGGGTTGGCGGTCATGATGTCGGACAATGGCGTCTTCGCGGGATCACGGCCTTCATTGACCAGGCGGCGCAGGATATCGCGCTCGGTCACCACGCCTTCGACCTTGTTCTCGGAGTCCACGATGATGACGGAGCCGAAATTGCGCGCGGCCATTTCAGCGACCGCATCCTTGGCCATGGAAGTCGCCGACATGGTCAGCGGCGCCGTCTTGCGCGAGAATTCAGGCCGGTCGCGCAAACGCAGGCCATGGCGGGCGTTCTGGGTCGGGGCGGATGTCATGATCGCGTCTCCTTCAAGATAGCTCTCGACATCACCTAGTGCGACCTCCAGTCGCGGCGAACTTGCCTCGATGGAGAAAAGGCGGTGAAGCCATGCTCCACCGCCTTGGTTCTTCCCATATCTGTCAGCTTGAGAGCCTAGAAGCGATGGCGGATCGTGATCCGCGCATTCAGCGGCTTGCCGGTCGAGATATTGTCGTTGGAATGCGCGTCGGGGAAATACTCCTCATCGAGCAGGTTCTCGATATTGAGCTGCAGACGCGTCTGATCTGACAGATCATAGAACACCGCTGCGTCAACGCGGGTGTAGTCAGGCACTTCAACCGCATTGTCCTCGCGCACGAAATAGCTGTCCTGATAGGTCACGCCGAGCGCCAGGGCGAGCTGGTCGGTGGCCTGATACTCATTCCAGATCGAAATCATGTGCTCAGGCGTCTGCAAGGTGCGATTGCCGTCAAAACCGCCGCCATCAATCGTGCTGTCGAGATAGCTATAGCCGGCGTTCACCGTCCAGGCCTCGGTCAGCTGACCGGTGAGCTGGACTTCAAACCCGTCTGTCACACTGCCCGGAATGGTGATCACCTGGGACACATTGTTGGGATCCACAGAGGTGAACAGGCCACGCTCGACGCGGAACAGCGCCGTGGTCAGGCTGAGATTGCGAGTGAAATCCCATTTCAAACCCACTTCGGTGTTTTCGAAACGCTGGGGCTGGATGTCTTCAGTGCCGGTGCTTGTGGGCGTCGATCGGGTCAGCGTCAGGAACTGATCCCCGGCGCTCGGCAGGTAGGATTCCGCATAGCTGGCGTAAACCGAGACGTTCTCCGCCGGCTTGTAGATCAGGCCCAGACGTGGAGAAACTTCCTCGTCCACCCGGCCGCGGCGGCCGTCATCAGTCGCCGACACTGCTTCCCGGTCGAGCACGTCCACGTCAAACCGGTCAAAGCGCAGGCCCAGCACCAGCTTGAGCTGCGCGGTCAGATCAATCTGGTCCTGCAGGTACAGCGAGGCGAACTGTACGTCAGATTCGCGATCGCGCAGCGTATCCACGAACGCATAGTCCGGCACCGAGATCGGCGTGGAGAAGTCGATAGTGTCCCGGTCGTCATTGCTGGTCGCAAACGTGTTGTCGATGCGGGCGTTGCTGGTGGACTGATCTCCATATTCGATACCCAGCAAGACGGTGTGGCTGAACGGACCGGTTTCAAACTCACCCACCAGATTGCCCTGGGCGATGAAGTTCTGACGCGCAGTCTCATCCGCATAGCCGTCCAGGGTCAGTTGTGGCGGATTATCGTCGGCCTCAAAGCCGGCCGCATAGATGTTCTGATAGTATTTGTCGTAATCGGCGTACTGGATCGTCACATTGCCGCGCAGCGTATCGGAGAAGGTGTGATCCAGCCGCGTGCGGAAGATGCTGGCTTCCAGCGTGGTGTAGTTGCCATCGGCGGATCCGAAGAAGGTGTCGCGATACCCGTCCAGCGGCACGTCCGGGCCACCCACGACCGTGACGGACGGCACGCCGCGGTCCACCACGCGGTCATCATTGACATATTCATAGCTGAACACGGCCTGGGTCTGATCGCCCAGATCCACGGTAAAGGTCGGATTGACCGCAAACCGGTCGCCTTCAAACACGTCGCGATGGTTTTCCTGATGCTCGCCGAACACATTGACCCGGAAGGCCACGGTGTCAGACAGAACCGAGTTCACATCGCCTGACACCTGGTAAGCGCCGAAGGTATCCAGGCTTGAGGTCAGGCCGCCGAAATTCTCGTCCAGCTGCGCGGTCTTGGTGACGCGGTTGACCACGCCGCCGCCGCCGCCGCGGCCGAACAGAAGCGCATTGGCGCCGCGCAAAATCTCGACCTGTTCGAGATTATAAAGCGGGCGGTAGTACTGAACATCGTCGCGCAGGCCGTCGAGGAAGAAGTCCGCCGTGCTCTGATTGCCGCGAATGATGATGGCGTCGCGATGCCCCTCGCCCTGGCTGACGGCCAGGCCCGGCGTATAGCGCAGAATGTCTGCGATGGAGCTGAAGGCCTGATCATCAAGCTGAGCGCGGGTGACGATGGACAGGCTTTGCGGCACGTCCAGCACCGGCGTCGGGGTCTTCACCGCGTTCAGTTGGTCAATCGACAGGAAGCGGCCCGTCACCGTGATGGTGTCGACGGCGGCCTGCTCGGTCGTCTCCGTCGCCCAGACGGGCGCCGTTCCGAGGGTGAAGAAGGCGGCAAGCGCGGTCATCATCCGCGCACTCGAATTCAACATGCTGGGCAGGTCCGATTTGAAATTGAGAATGCGTTGCGTTCAGGCCTGAGTTATAGGGGCAGAACTTCGATAATCAATCTCATTATCAGTCGCAACTACAGGCGTCCGCCGCCCATATTCAGAGCGGGCCCACCGGTCAGCGCAGAAAGCTGCACCCTAGGCATATCTGCGTATTGCTCTGAAATACCTGAAGAATATGCTGTTTGAGCAGAAGAAGGCATAAGCCCATTCAAAATTGCGCCTTGATTGTCGCGCGCGACATATCCAACTGGGTCCGGTAATTTCGTGCATTCAGGGGATCCCAATGCTCAACACAGACGCCCTCTACCAACCGTTCGAGCTTGGCTCGCTGTCTTTGAAAAACCGCATCGTCATGGCGCCCATGACCCGCTCCAAAAGTCCGGGCGGCGTGCCCAATGATGACGTGGTGGGCTATTACGAGCGCCGTGCGGCCAATGATGTGGGCCTGATCATCACCGAAGGCACGACCGTCGACCGCCCCGGCGCCAGTTTTGATCCTGCGATCCCGAACTTCCACACGGACGAGGCCCTCGCGGGCTGGAAAAAGGTTGTGGACGCGGTTCACGCCAAGGGCGGCAAGATCGCGCCCCAGCTCTGGCATGTGGGACTGGCGCGCAAGCCCGGCACCGGCCCGCACCCTGACGCGCCGTCCGACAGCCCGTCCGGCATCATGCCCGGCGGCAAGAAAGTCGGCGAGCCGATGACCCAGGCTGACATTGACGACACCGTTCGCGCTTTTGCAGAAGCGGCGGAAAACGCCGCCAAGATCGGCTTTGACGCCATCGAGCTGCACGGTGCGCACGGCTATCTGATCGACCAGTTCTTCTGGGAAGGCATGAACCAGCGCGACGACAAGTACGGCGGCGACATGATTTCGCGCACCGAATTCGCGCAAGAGATCATCCGCGCCGTCCGCGCGCGCATCCCCGCCGACCTTCCTGTCATCCTGCGTTACTCGCAATGGAAGCAGCAAGACTATAACGCGAAGCTGGCGCAGACCCCGGCCGAGCTTGAAGCTTTCCTGGCGCCGCTGGCAGAGGCAGGCGTTGATATCTTCCACGCCTCCACGCGCCGCTTCTGGCTGCCCGAGTTTGACGGCTCTGACCTCAATCTCGCCGGCTGGACGAAGAAACTCACCGGCAAGCCTGCCATCACAGTGGGATCAGTTGGCCTCAATAGTGACTTCATTGGCGCGTTTATGGGGGAAGCCTCTGAAAAGTCCGGCCTCGACAAGCTGATCGAACGTCTGGACGCGGGTGAATTCGAGCTGGTCGGCGTCGGCCGCGCGCTGCTCTCTGATTACGCCTGGGCGCGCAAGGTCAAGGACGGCCGCTTTGACGAACTTGAAGATTTCAACGCCGAAGCGCTGAAAGAACTGGCCTAGACACCATGCTCAAGAAACGTTCAGTCACCTTGAAAGGACACGCGACTTCTCTGGCGCTTGAGCCGGAATTCTGGTCCGTGATCGACAAGCAGCTGAGCGTTACCGGCGGATCCCTGGCCGGGCTCGTGACCTCGATTGACGAGACGCGCGAGCCCGACCAGCCCCTGTCGAGCGCCTGCCGCGTCTGGGCGCTCAACCGCGCGCTCAGCGCAGGTCAGGATTGATCCGCAGTTGACGCCATAGCCTGTGAGGGGTTTGAAGATGGTATGAGCACCGCCATCAATCCGCCGCCCCTGTCGCCACTGGACAAGATTCTCCGCTATCTCAAGAACAGCTTCGCCGATGGGCGCTCTCCGGCGCTCTGGCTGCTGGCGCTGGTGGTCGGCGTGGTCGCGGGCTACGCCGCCATCGGATTGCGTCTGGTGATCCAGTCGGTGCAACTCGTCGCCTTTGGCGAATTCTCCGAACGACTGGCAAGCACCGCTTCGGGCCTGCCGATCCATCACGTCATTCTGGCGCCCGTGGCGGGCGGCTGCATCGTGTCGCTGTTATTGTATGTGGGACTGAAAACCCAATGGCTGCCTGAAGTCCGGGCCGAAGGCGTGGCCGATGTGATGGAAGCCCGCGCCGCGCAAGGCGGAAAGATGGCCCTGATGCCCAGCATCTGGTCCGCGCTGGTTCACGCCGTCTCCATCGGCGCTGGCGGTTCAACCGGCCGCGAAGGCCCGTCCGTGCATCTGGGCGCGTCCCTCGCCAGCTTTCTCAGCCGTCCGCTAAACCTGCCAGCGCGGGGCGCGCGGATCATGCTGGCCTGCGGCGCATCGGCGGCGGTGGCCGCCAGCTTTAACGCGCCTGTCGCCGGGGCGTTGTTCGCGTTCGAGGTGGTGCTGGGCCATTACGCCTTGCGATCGATCGGCCCTGTCGCGGCCTCCAGCGTGATCGGGGCGATCCTGTCGCGCATCCATTTCGGCGCTAGCCCGGCCTTCATCGTGCCTGAGATTCCCCCCGCCACCCTGACGGACTTCATCGCCATCATCCCCTTGGGGTTGGCGTCTGCGGGCGTGGCCATCGCCTGTATCCTGCTGTCCTTCAACGCGCCGCGCCTTTTAGCGATCCGCGCGCAGGCCCTGTCGGTCCCGCTGTGGCTGCTGCCGCCTTTCGGGGGATTGATCATTGGCGTTCTGGGCGTTCTCGCGCCGGAAGTGCTGGGCGTGGGGTATGAAGCGACCTCCATCGCGTTGGCGGGCGGCTACGCCATCGCCACGCTGACGGCACTGATTGTGCTGAAACTGATCGCGACCATGGCCACCATGGCGTTCCGGTTCGGCGGCGGCGTGTTTGCGCCCTCGCTCTATCTCGGCGCGATGCTGGGCGCGCTTTATGGCGCGCTGATTGCGCCCTGGCTTGGGACAGACAGCGCCGGCTCGGCCTATTTCGCCGTGATCGGCATGGGCGCAGTCGGCGGGGCGGTGCTGGGCGCGCCGCTATCGACCACGCTGATCGTGTTTGAGCTGACCGCCAGCTATGAAGCCTCGATCGCGCTATTGGTCTGCGTGTCGCTGGCGAGCGTGATCACCACGTCTGTCACCAAGGGCAGCTTCTTTCACAAACAGGTGGAGCGGCACGGTTTCGACCTCACCCAGGGCGATGCCCGCGTCATCCTGCAGACCATTCGCGCGCGCGACATCATGACCCCGCTCGACAGCCATGACACCGCCGGCGAGCTCGATGAATCCTGCGTCTATGACGATGATTATCTAGGCCGGGTGATGGGGTTCTTCTCGGCGGAAAAACTCGACGGCGCCCAGGTCCGCTCCCGTCATGGCGACCAGCCCATTGTGGGCTACATCACCAAGGCCGACGCCCACGCCGCCTACGCCGCCGCGCTGCAGGCGCGGCACGAGGAAGAGCATCGCTAACGCGGCTTGATTTGTTGCGCGTTACGCACTACGTTACATCATGATCCAGAGCTTTGCGGACAAGGCGAGCCGAAGCTTCTTTCTGACCGGCAAGCTTCCGAAAGGCTGCAGCTGGGCGGATGTGCAGCGTGTTGTAGCCCGCAAGTTCCTGGCGCTTCATGCTGCAACAGCTCTGGAAGATCTGAAGGCGCCGCCCGGCAATCGGCTGGAAGCCCTGAAAGGCGACCGCGCAGGGCAGCATTCGATCCGGGTCAATGATCAATGGCGCGTCTGCTTTGTGTGGACGGCGCAAGGCCCAGAAGACGTCACCGTCACCGATTACCATTAGGGAGGACTGAAATGACCAAGATTGACGCCCCCCTGGTCACAGGGCTGACCGTTCACCCCGGAGAGTATCTGGCTGAGGAATTCCTTGAGCCACTGGGCTTGTCCATGCGCCGGGCCGCGACCGCGCTTAATATCAGCGCGGCCAACCTGTCGCGGTTCGTGGCGGGCAAGCAGTCTGTCTCCACCGAGCTGGCCGTACGGCTGGCCGCAGCCTTCGGAACCTCGGCGCAATTCTGGCTGAACCTTCAGCAGGCCTATGATCTGGCCCAACTGCGCGCCGGTCGCTGGTCCGACATCGAGGCGGAAGTCGAGCGCCTGTCCGCCTGAGAGATGACATCGCCGCCCCTACGCATTGCAAGCGGATGTGCTAGTTTCGTTCTCCTTAGCGAATCGATCTGCGAAAGCGTGCGTCATGTCCTCTGTTCCCCTTTCCCAGCAGGCGGCCCCACGGGCGCCGCGCGCCGACGCGGCCTATCTGGACGGGTTGAACCCTGAACAGCGCGCCGCGGTCGAGGCGATTGACGGCGCCGTGCTGGTGCTGGCGGGCGCAGGCACCGGAAAGACGCGTGTTCTGACGACGCGGCTCGCGCATATCCTGGCCACCGGCAAGGCGCAGCCCTGGAACATTCTTTCGGTGACCTTCACCAACAAGGCCGCCCGCGAGATGAAGACCCGTGTCGGCGCGATCATCGGCGAACAGGTCGAGGGTCTGCCCTGGCTGGGGACCTTTCACTCCATCGCCGCGCAGATCCTGCGCCGCCATGCCGAGCTGGTGGGCCTGAAATCAAGCTTCACGATCCTCGACACCGACGACCAGCTGCGCCTTCTGAAGCAGATCCTTGAAGCGGAAGGCATCGACATCAAGCGCTGGACGCCGCGCCATCTGGCCAGCCTGATCGATGGCTGGAAGAACCGCGCCCAGACGCCAGAACGCATCCCCGAAGAGGACAAGTGGAGCTTCGCCGACGGCAAGGCACAAAAGCTCTACAAGCTCTATCAGGACCGCTTGAGCGTCCTGAACGCGTGTGATTTCGGCGATCTGCTGCTGCACAACATCACGATCTTTCAGACCCATGACGATGTGCTGGCCGACTATCACAGGAAATTCCGCTATCTGCTGGTGGACGAGTATCAAGACACCAACGTCGCTCAGTATCTGTGGCTGCGCCTTCTGGCGCGCGGCTCGGGCAATGTGTGCTGCGTGGGTGATGACGACCAGTCGATCTATGGCTGGCGTGGCGCGGAAGTGGACAACATTCTGCGCTTTGAACAGGATTTCCCCGGCGCGACAGTGATCCGGCTGGAACGTAATTACCGCTCGACGGGCCATATCCTGGGCGCGGCGGCGGGCCTGATCACGGCCAACAAGGCGCGGCTGGGAAAGACCCTGTGGACCGAGGATGATCCCGGCCAGAAAGTCCAGGTGTCCGGCCTCTGGGATGGCGAGGCCGAAGCGCGCTTCGTCGCCGACGAGATCGAGGGCCATGTGCGCTCTGGCGGCCAGCATTCCGACATCGCTGTTCTGGTGCGCGCCTCCTGGCAGATGCGGGCGTTTGAAGACCGTTTCATCATGTTGGGGCTGCCTTACAAGGTGATCGGCGGACCGCGCTTTTTCGAGCGCGCCGAGATCCGCGACGCCCTCGCCTATCTGCGGCTGGTGCGCAGCCTGGATGATGATCTGGCGTTTGAGCGCGTGGTGAACACGCCCAAGCGCGGCGTGGGCGACACCTCGGTTCAGAAGATCGCCATGGCCGCCCGCGGCGCCGAAGTGTCCATGGCCGCCGCCGCGCGCCTGATGACCCAGACCGATGAGATCCGGGGCAAGGGCCGCACCGGGCTGATCGCCTTTCTGCGCGATCTCGATCGCTGGGCCGAGCTGTCCGAGACCATGCGCCATGACGAGCTGGCTGAAGTGATCCTCGATGAAAGCGGCTATACGGCCATGTGGCGCGAGGACAAGAGCCCGCAAGCCGCAGGCCGGCTCGACAACCTCAAGGAATTCGTCCGCTCCATGGGCGAGTTTGACAGCCTGGAAGCCTTCCTCGAACACATCGCGCTCGTTTCTGACGCGGATCGTAAAGAGGATGGCGACGAGGTCTCCATCATGACGCTGCACGCCGCCAAAGGCCTCGAATTTCCGCTGGTCTTCCTGCCGGGCTGGGAAGAAACCGTCTTTCCCTCCCAACGCTCGATGGATGAAGGCGGCACGGCGGCTTTGGAAGAAGAACGCCGCCTCGCCTATGTCGGCATCACCCGCGCCCGCCAGCGCGCGATCATCAGCTTCACCGCCAACCGGATGATCTTCGGTCGCTGGCAGTCCGTGCTGCCCTCCCGCTTTATCGATGAAATGCCCGCCGAGCATTGCGAGGCGCAATCAGAGACCGGCTATTACGACGCCGGTCCCGGCTTTGAAGGCGTGGCGGAAGCCGCCGACCCCTTCAAATCCAGCTATGAAAGCCCCGGCTGGAAACGCTTTCAGGCCAGCAAGGCCGCGGGTCGCCGTCCCGACCCCGGCGTCATCGAGGGCCAGGCCACCTTGCTCGATACAAGTTCGGTGGGCGGAACCTCCAAATGGAAACCGGGCGACCGCGTCTTCCACCAGAAATTCGGCTATGGCACCGTCAAAGCCGCCGACGGCGCCAAGCTCAGCGTGGCGTTTGATAAAGCCGGCCTGAAGAAGGTGGTCGCGAGCTTTGTTGAAGAGGCGCCTTAGGCTCCCCCTTGAGAAAACACATCGTCATCCCGGACGCGCAGCGATCCGGGATCTACCGGAACCACTCTGTTCTGATCACAGCGACGCCGTCTGTAGATCCCGGCTCAAGGCCGGGATGACGGGTGTGGACTATCTCGCCCGGGGTTTCAGGTTAGAATACTGAAAACAGAACCGGATACGCCCATGCGCCTCGCCCTCAGCCTCGCCGCCGCCCTCCTCCTCACCGCGCCTACGCTGGCGCAGGACCCGCACGCCGACGCGCGCCCGATCAGCTGGCGGGACTTGCTAGACCGCGAGCGCGCGCCGGCTGACGCCCGCATCGAATACGGCAGCGGCGAGGAGCAGTATGGCGAGCTGTGGCTGCCTGATCGTGAGACCGCTGGCGTCGGCCCCTTCCCGCTGGTGATCATGATCCATGGCGGCTGCTGGCAGGCGGCCATTCCGGGCACCATCCTTCAAGACCAGCTGAACGCGGACCTCAAGGCGCGCGGCATCGCGGTGTGGAACCTCACCTATCCGCGCCTCGGCCATGAGACAGGCGGCTATCCGGGCACGTTTGAGAGTGTGGCGCTGGCGACCGATTATGTGCGGACGCTGGCGGAGACCTATCCCATTGATCTTGAGCGCACCGTGCTGATGGGCCATTCCGCGGGCGGGCATCTGGCGCTCTGGGCCGCCGCGCGCGGCCAGCTCACAGACAGTCCTCTGGCCGTCCCGAACCCGTTCACCCCCAATGGCGTCATCACGCTGGCGGGCATCAATGATCTTGAATTGTACCGCGCCGAAGGCCCCGGCCGCTGCGGCGAGCCCGACACCGTGGACGCGCTGATCGCCGGCCATCCCGGCGCCGCGCCCTATGCCGACACCTCACCCGATCAGAATTTGCCGATGCAGGTGGAGCAGGTAATCATTTCAGGCGCGCTCGACCCCATCGTGCCGCCGCAGTTTGGCGCGGCTTATGCGCAAGAGGCGCAAACGGCGGGCGATACCGTCACTGAAGTCACGCTGGAGAACGCCGGGCATTTCGAGCTGATCGACCCGACCGCGCCCGCTTGGGAGATCATTTTGGCTGAGGTTGAGCGGCTTCTGGGGGAGTAATTTCACCCCTTCCTGTCATCCCGGACGCCGCAGGCGATCCGGGATCTACCGCAACCACTCTGTTCTGATCACAGAGACGCTGTCAGTAGATCCCGGCTCAAGGCCGGGATGACAGTCATAAAGTTTAGGCCCTCACCCCTCAATCAGCGCCAGCCATTCATCCTCGGTCATGGTCTGAACGCCCAGCTCCTGCGCTTTCTTCAGCTTGGAGCCTGCGCCGGGACCGGCGACGAGGATGTCGGTCTTGCCCGACACCGAACCCGACACCTTTGCGCCGAGCGATTGCGCGCGCGCCTTGGCTTCATCGCGGGTGAAGCGTTCGAGCGAGCCGGTGAACACCACCGTCTTGCCGGCGACCGGGCTCTCGGCGGCGACCTGTTCGGCGTCCTCGACGGTCACATGCTCAAGCAGCGCGTTCAGCGCGTCCTGGTTATGGCTTTCGGCGAAGAACTCCGCGAGGGCTTTGACCGCCGTCTCGCCAATGCCGTCAATATCCATGAAGGCGGCGAAGGCCTCGCCGGGCTCGTTTGCGGCTTCCGCCGTCTCGCGTACCGCCTGCCAGCTCGTAAAGCTGCGCGCGATCAGGCGTGAGGTCTCCTCGCCCACATGGCGGATGCCGAGCGCAAACAGAAAGCGCGCGAGGCCGATGGTGCGGCGCTGATCAATGGAGCCAAACAGGTTCGCCGCCGAGCGCTCGCCCCAGCCTTCGCGGGTCTGGATGGGCGGATTGATCTCGCCCGCCTCATTACGAGCGCGCAGGGTGAAGATGTCAGCGGGCTGTTTGACGAGGCCCTCGTGAAAGAAGGCCTCGATCTGTTTCGCGCCCAGCCCTTCAATGTCAAACGCCTTGCGAGAGACGAAATGCTTGAGCCGTTCGACGGCTTGCGCGTCACAGATCAGCCCGCCCGTACAGCGGCGCACCACCTCGCCCTCTTCACGCACGGCATGGCTGCCGCAGACGGGGCACAGGGTGGGAAACTCAAACTGTTCGGCGCCCTCGGGGCGTTTGCCCGGCACGACCTCGACCACTTGCGGGATCACATCGCCGGCGCGCTGGATGATCACGGTGTCGCCCACGCGCACATCCTTGCGCTCGATTTCGTCCTGATTGTGCAGAGTGGCGTTCGACACCACCACGCCGCCCACGGTGACGGGTTCGAGCTTGGCGACGGGCGTCAGCGCGCCCGTGCGCCCCACCTGGATCTCGATGGCGTTGAGCCGCGTGACGGCTTTTTCGGGCGAGAATTTGTGCGCGATGGCCCAGCGGGGGGCGCGGGCGACAAAGCCCAGCCGCTCCTGCCAGTCGAGCCGGTCCACCTTGTAGACGACGCCGTCTATGTCATAGCCGAGATCGGCGCGTTTCTCTTCCAGCGCATGGTAATGGTTGATCACCGCCTCGACGCTGTCCACGCGCACCATGTCGTCATTGATGACGAAGCCCAATGCGCCCAGGCGTTTGACGGCGTCATACTGGGTGTCGGCGAGCGGTTCGCTCAGCTCGCCCCAAGCATAGGCGAAAAAGCGCAAGGGGCGCTCGGCGGTGATGGTCGGGTCGATCTGGCGCAGCGATCCGGCGGCGGCGTTCCGCGGATTTTTATAGGCGGGCTTGCCGCGCTCTTCCTGCATGGCGTTGAGCGAGGCGAAATCGGCGTGGCTCATATAGACCTCGCCGCGCACTTCCAACACGTCGGGCACATCGCCTTCAAGCCTGTGGGGAATGTCGGAAATGGTCTTGAGATTGGCGGTGACGTTCTCGCCTGACCGACCGTCGCCGCGGGTGGCGCCGATCACCAGCTCGCCCTTTTCATAGCGCAGATTGGCGCTCAGCCCGTCAATCTTGGGCTCGGCGGTCAGCACCAGCGGCTCGTCCTTGAGGTTCAGGAAGCGGCGGATGCGGTCGGCGAAATCGCGCACATCCTGATCTTCAAACGCATTGCCCAATGACAGCATGGGTACGGCGTGGACCACTTCACCAAACTGTTCTGACGGTTTGGCGCCAACCCGGTCAGAGGGGCTGTCCTTGCGTTTCAGCTCGGGAAAACGCGCCTCGATCGCCGTATTGCGCGCCCGCAAGGCGTCATAGGCGGCGTCTGAGATTTTCGGCGCATCTTTCTCGTAATACGCCGCATCATGCTTGGCGATTTCGCGGGCGAGACGGTCAAGTTCTGTGGCGGCGTCCTCGGAGGTCAGCGCCTCCACATCCTTCATCGCAGCGTTCATGAGCCCATCAGCTGGTCGGCGGCGGCGCGGGCCGCATCGGTGATTTCCGCGCCCGACAGCATGCGGGCGATCTCTTCGCGGCGGTCGGCGTCGGCCAGGCGCCGCACGGTGGTGCGCATGCCGTCTGACTGCTCCGCCTTTTCGATAGAATAATGCGTGCCGGCGCGCGCGGCCACTTGCGGGCTGTGGGTGACCACCAGCGCCTGCCCGGTTTCCGCCAAGCGTTTGAGGCGCGAGCCGACCGCATCCGCCACCGCGCCGCCCACGCCCTGATCCACCTCGTCAAACACCATGGTGCGGGCGTCCTCGCCCACCAGACACACTTTCAGGGCCAGAGCGAAACGCGACAGCTCGCCGCCCGAGGCGATCTTGTCGAGCGCTCCGAACGGCGCGCCGGGATTGGTGGCGACTTCAAACGCGATTTTGTCCCAGCCCGAGGCGCCCGGCTTGTCTTCATCGGCGTCCACGCGAACCTGAAAGCGCGCCTTGTCCATTTTCAGCGGCGCCAGTTCAACCTCGACGGCTTTCGCCAGAGCCACGCCCGCTTTGGAACGCACAGCACTCAACGCCTTGGCGGCGCGCGCATAGTCCGCCTGCGCGGCGTTCAGCGCGCCTTCGGCTTCTTTCAGGCGATCATCAGCGTGTTCGATCATATCCAGACGAGCGGCGAGACGATCGCGCAGCTCGGCCAGCGCATCCACATCCACACTGTGCTTGCGAGCGGCGGCGCGCAGGGCGAACAGGCGCTCCTCCACCTCGTTCAGGCGCCCAGGCTCCACATCAAAGCGGGCGGCGGCGTCTGACAGCGCTTCCTCGGCCTCGTTAAACTCGATCAAAGCGCGGTCGAGGGCCCCGGCGGCGCGCTGCACTGACGCCTGCGCCTCACCCGCCGCGCCTTCAGCGCCATCCGCTTCGCCCAGGGCCCCGCGCACGCGCTCAAGCCCGCGCAAGGCGGTGTTCAGGCGGTTGGACAGGCCGTCGCCGCCCGCCACGGCTTCCATGGCGTCATTGAGCTCGGTCAACGCGGATTCGGCCTGCTGCAGGAATTTGCGCTCGGCGGCGAGGCTCGCCTCTTCGCCAGCCTGGGGATCAAGCGCCTCCAGCTCGTCCACGCTGCCGCGCAGAAAGGCTTCCTCGCTCGCGGCCTTGTCACGGGCGTCCGTCAACTCGTCCAGGCGAGACCGGGCGTCACTCAGGCTTGTCCAGGCGATTTTCACCGCCGCCAGTTCAGCGCCGGCGTCCGCATAGGCGTCCAGCAGGCCGCGATGGCTTTTGGGATCCATCAAACCCCGACCGTCATGCTGGCCGTGAATCTCCACCAGCACTTCGCCCAGACGCGCCAGCAATCCAACGCTGGCGGGCTGATCGTTCACATGCGCGCGTGAGCGGCCATCCGCCGTCAGGGTGCGGCGCAGGATCACCGCCTCGCCCGGCTCCACATCCACGCCCGCCTCGTCCAGCAAAGCGTAGACCGGATGATCAACAGGCGGTTCGAACATGGCGATGGCGACCGCCTTGTCGGCGCCCGCGCGCACCTGGGCGCGTTCGGCGCGCTCGCCGCACGCCAGCCCCAATGCGCCCAGAAGAATGGATTTGCCCGCGCCCGTCTCGCCCGTGAGGGCGGACAGACCGGCGTCGAACATCAGATCGAGCGAGTCGATCAGGACGATGTCACGGATGGAGAGCGAAGCCAGCATTCAGGTTCGCAGTGCGTTTGAAATTAGCCGAAGACGCGGTTCAACGCGCGCCGCAGCAAGGACGGATCACGTTCAAGGTCTTCAGAGCCCGGCACAGCGATCCCGCGCGAGGTGAGAAGATCATAACTGTCCTCATACCATTCAGACCCGGAGAAGTTATAGCCCAGAACCGCGGCGATCTGACGGGCCTCTTCATCCACGCCCAGGCTGACATAGGCTTCCACCAGACGGTGCAGCGCTTCGGGAGTGTGGCTGGTGGTCTCATATTCGCGAATCACATTCTGGAAGCGGTTGATCGCCGCCAGATGATAGCCGTTGCGCAGATACCAGCGTCCGACGCTCATTTCCTTGCCGGCCAAATGGTCGCGCGCCATGTCGATCTTCAGGCGCGCGTCCTGAGCGTAGGGCGTATCGGGATAGCGGCGCACCACTTGCTCAAGCGCCTGCAGCGCCTGCCGGGTGGTGGACTGGTCGCGGCCCACATCATAGATGCGCTCGTAATAGCTCAGCGCGATCAGGTAATACGCGTAGGGCGCGCTGGCGTTGCCGGGATGCAGGGCGATGAAACGCTGGGCGTCGGATATCGCCTCGTCATATTTGGACTGACGGTAATTGGCGTAGGCCGCCATCAGCATGGAACGGCGCGCCCATTCCGAGAACGGGTGCTGGCGTTCCACCTCATCGAAATAAGCGGCGGCTTCGTCATAGCGACTGCGCTGCATCTTCTCGAAGGCTTCGGCGTAGAGCGTCTCGACCGGCTGCTCCACATAGGCCAGCTCTTCGCGGTCACGCCCCGCACAAGCGGTGAGCGACAAGGCGACGGCGCCCATAACAGCAACACGCAGAACAGTCTTCATGGACACACGCCCTCAAGCCGGCGACCGCCTGCCCTGACCCTCAGGACGCAGCGGACTCTTAGGTATTGAGAATGGTTTAACCCATCGCGGGCGCGGGCAAAAGCGCCCTATCAGGCCCGGAGTGAATAAGAGCGAACTTTTCCGCGTCGATTACGAGTGAACCAGACGTTCGCTCTGCACGACCGTGTCGGTCATGGATGTCCAGCGCCAGGCGCTTTCATCAGCCAGCAGAGCCGCCAAAGCCTTGGCGTTCAAGCCATGTCCGGGACGATGCGCCTTGTACAAACCGATGATCGGCGCGCCCAGAAGATACAGATCACCCAATGCGTCCAACGCCTTGTGACGCACGAACTCATCGGCGAAGCGCAGACCTTCGGGATTGGCGACGCCGTCTTCATCCACGACAACGGCGTTCTCCATGGAGCCGCCGCGCGCCAGACCCGCTTTCAGCAGCGCGCTGAAATCGCGGCGGAAGCCAAATGTGCGCGCCGGGGCGACCAGATCCTGAAAATTGCTGCGGCTGACTTCAAAGGCGAAGTGCTGGCGACCGATGGCGGGATCGTCAAAGTCGATCTCCACATCAATGGCCGGACGCAGGGCCGGCAGGAAGACCGCATGGCGCGAGCCGTCCTCGACCTCGACAGGCTTGAGCACCTGCAGGGCCTTGCGCGGCGCCGGGCGGGACTTCAGCCCGGCTTGCAGGATCAGATCGACGAAGGGCGCGGATGACCCATCCATGGCCGGCACTTCGGGACCATCGAGTTCGATCATCAGATCGTCCACGCCCAGCCCCGCCAGCGCCGCCATCAAATGCTCGACCGTCGCGACGGAGGCGCCGGCGTCATTAACCAAGGTCGTGCCCAGATCGGTGGAGCGCACATAGTCGCGGCGCGCCGGAATGAAGCAATCCTCGACATCCAGATCGGTGCGTTCAAAGACGATGCCCGAGCCCAGCGATGCGGGCTTCATGGCCATGCGGACACGGGCCCCGGTGTGCAAACCGATCCCGGCGCAAACCGCCGGCGCCGCCAAAGTTGCGCGTTCAATCATGAAGCAGGCCCAATCCAGTTGTTCGTCAATCCAATAGCCCGCCACATCGCAAGATGCTTAACAGGCTATGCCCCTCGCCCTGCACACTACGGGCCGGGTTGCATCCCGCAATTAAAGGATTGTTGCACCGTGTTACGAAACCGGCTCTAAAACGGAAAACGCGCCGCCCTGAGTGAACAGAACGGCGCGTTTTCAATGTGTTGGCAGTAACGCCTAGTTGGCTTGGCGACGCAGGAAGGCCGGGATTTCCAGCTCGTTCTCGTCGAGATCCTCACCAAACAGGTCGCCGCTGGGCTGGGTCGGACGCGGCGCAGCCTCGACCGGACGCACCACGCTGGGGCGCTCAGGCTGGCTCGGCGCCTTGTGCTCGGCCGGCGCGGACTTGCGACGCCCGAACAGCGACAGGCCGCGGCGCGGCTCGCGCGATTTGGTCTCTTCCACCGGCGCGTGTTGCGTCTGCGGCTGGACCGGAGCCTGGGCCTGCTGATGCGGTTCGGCGGAGGCGGAGATTTCGCGCTCCAGACGTTCGCGGGTTTCGACCACGGCGGGCTTGGCGACCGGATGCACCGGCTCGCCGCCCGTAAAGGAATCCGGCGTGTTCACAGCGTCAGAGCCGCGCATCGCCACAGAGCCTTGCGCAGCATGGCCGGCATGGCCCGTATGAGCCGTGTGCGAGGCCGGAGTCACTTGTTGAGGGGTCTCATTGACCGCCACCGCATCAGAGGCGCGGCGCACCAGCGGTTCGGTTTGACGCTGCTGACGGGTGTCACGCCCCTTCCACATCGCGGAGACCGGCTCGGCGCCCTGGCGGCGACGCGGGTCGGTGGCTTCATTCATCTCAGCGTCGATGCCGGTGGCGACCACGGAAACACGGATGATGCCGTCAAGCTCGGGATCGAAGGTGGAGCCGACGATGATGTTGGCGTCCGGGTCGACTTCGTTGCGGATTTCGTTGGCCGCTTCGTCGACTTCATACAGCGTCATGTCCATGCCGCCGGTGATGTTGATGAGCACGCCCTTGGCGCCCTTCATCGACACATCGTCGAGCAGCGGGTTGTTGATGGCGTTGTTGGCGGCTTCCACGGCGCGTTTCTCGCCATTGGCTTCGCCCGTGCCCATCATCGCCTTGCCCATCTCGTTCATCACGGTGCGCACATCGGCGAAGTCGAGGTTGATCAGGCCGGGCATGACCATCAGGTCGGTGATGCCGCGCACGCCCGAGTGCAGCACCTGGTCGGCCATGCCGAAAGCTTCCGCGAAGGTCGTCTTTTCGGTGGCGATCCGGAACAGGTTCTGGTTCGGAATGATGATCAGCGTGTCCACATGCTCTTGCAGCCGGTCAATGCCGGACTCCGCCAGACGCATGCGGCGCGTGCCTTCAAAATGGAACGGCTTGGTGACGACGCCGACGGTCAGGATGCCTTGTTCGCGCGCCGCGCGGGCGATGACCGGCGCAGCCCCGGTGCCGGTGCCGCCGCCCATGCCGGCGGTGATGAACACCATGTGCGCGCCCTGCAGGTGCTCCTGGATCTCGGCCAGAGAGTCTTCGGCGGCCTGCTCACCCACTTCCGGGCGCGCCCCAGCGCCCAGACCCTCGGTGATCGCAGCGCCCATCTGGATGCGCCGATCGGTCCGCGCGCGTTGCAGCGCCTGTGCGTCGGTGTTGGCGACCACAAAGTCCACGCCCTCAAGCTGAGCGTCGATCATGTTGTTTACGGCGTTGCCCCCGGCGCCGCCCACACCGCATACAAGGATGCGAGGTTTCAGTTCGGTGGTTTCTGGCGCGGAAAGGTTCAAGGGCATGGCAGGTCTCCGTGGGGCGGTAGAGTTAACGAATCACCCCGTGACACTGCGCGTTCTAGCTTAATCGAGAGTTAAATCGCCCCTCGTCGAGCAAACCTTTTTTCGCGAACAATAATAGAACCTTGAGTCTGGATAAGGAGTCTAGAAACTTTCCGCGAACCAGCGCCAGACCGCTTTCATGCCGCCATCGCCATCGGCGCGTTCGCGAATGCGCACAGGGCCTTGGTCAAAACGCGGCGGCCCCGAGATGGCTTCCGACGGGCCTTGCACGCAGCGCAGCAGCAATCCCGCCGCCGCTGAAAAGCCCGGACCGCTGACCGCATCGCCGAGCCCCGCCAATGTATCAGGCCGTCCCAGACGCACCTGTTTACCTAAGACCCGGCCCGCCAGTTGCGCCGCGCCGGGCAATTGCGCAGCGCCGCCGGTCAACACCACTGAGCGCCCTGCCGCGCTGGCGGCGCCGGCCGCGTCGAGCCGGTCGCGCACCATTTCGAAGACTTCTTCCAGACGCGGACGAATAATGGCGTTCAACAGCGCCTTGGGTTGCTGGTTCATGGTCACGACGCCCGACCCCGCGACGGGCGGCGTCTCGATCATGATCTGGTCGTCATCGGGACTGTCGAGCGCGCAACCATGCAGCGCCTTGATGCGTTCTGCGGCGTTCACAGGCGTGGACAGCCCGCGCGCGATGTCGTTGGTCACATGGGCGCCGCCCACCGGCACCCCGTCCACATGCTGCAGCGCGCCTTCATTGAACACCGCGACCGTGGTGGTGTGCGCGCCCATATCAATCAGCATGGCGCCCAGATCCCGCTCATCCGGCGCCAGCGCCGCAATGCCTGACACATAAGGCGTGGCCGCGACGCCCGCGACCGTCAGCTGGCAACGCTCGACGCAGGAAATCAGGTTCTGCAACGGATCGGCGGCGGCGCTGACCAGGTGCAGATCCACCCCCAGGCTTTCGCCGAACATGCCGCGCGGATCCTTGACGCCGCGATGGCCGTCCACCCGCCAGGACAAGGGCAAAGCGTGCAGCAGCACGCGTTTCTGCTCGTGATGACGACGCAGGGCTTCCGCGAGGATGCGGCGCAGATCGCGGTCGGTGACTTCGCGGGCGGCCAGGTCCATCTCGACAGAGATGCGCGCGCTCGACGGCGCGCCGGCGGACGCGGCCAGATACACTTCGCTGACGGTGTGGCCCGCCATGCGTTCGGCGTTCTCCACCGCAGCGCGGATGCTTTCCACCGCCAGATTGACGTCCACCACCTGGCTGGCGCGCACGCCGCGCGTGGATTGGTGGCCGACCCCGATCACGCGCGGGCGCAAACCCGCCAGCGTCTCTTCGGTCTTGGCGATGAAACAGACGGTCTTGGACGCGCCGATGTCGAGCGCTGCGAACACGCCTGATTTACGCGGCGGCGTGGCGGCGCTCGACGCGCCCCCCTGTTTGAAAAACCCCATAGCCCCCACTGTCACGCCCCTCGCCCTGCACGTTCCGCCGCCCGGTCAGGCCAGGGACGCATCACCATTTCACCGGCATTTCTGAGATCAAATATCTGCGCTTCGTAATCGAGCACGCCGCGCTCCTCATGCATCGCCGCCAAGAGCGCCAAAGCGCTCGCGGGATCATCTTCAGGCAACAAGACATCGCCGCCGCTTTGAAGCCGCAGGCTCCAGCGCCGCTCGCCCACCCGAATGGCGTGAGTGACCCGGTCGCGAATTTCAGGGTGCATCGCCAGCAGTCCGATGACGCTTCCCGCCTCGAGATTGGCGTCTTCGCCAACCACGCGCGGAAGATAGGCGAACTCGAGCGGATTGGCGGCGTCGATCACCGCGCCGTCCGCATCAATCACATGATAGGTCTGGTTGATCTGCCACAGCGCATAGGGCTGGCGTTCCTCGATCAGGACGGCGATCCGGTCCGGCCACAGCCGCAGGACTTCAGCCGATTTCACCCAGGACAAAGACTGAATGGCGTCCCGCGCCGCGTTCAGGTCCACCCGGCTGAGCCCCAGCCCCGGCGCGGCGCCCACCGCCATGGCGATCTCCTCGACGCCGGTGCGGTCCGCGCCCGCCACATCGAGCCAGTCCAGCGTATAGCCCGCTTGCTCCAGCTCGGCCTCGGCCCGGCCCGCCAGCATGCCGCCCACATCATCAAGCTGACCGAAGACGAGCAAGATGACCGCAGTCCCCGCCAGCAAGGCGCCAAAGACGGTGAAAATCAGTTTGAAGGCATAGCTCGCCCGATTGCGCGCCGCACGCCATTGCGCGGCCGCCCAGTTGGACAGCTTTCGACCGCCCGCCGCTTTGGGGGCCTGATTCGACTTGCGCCGGGCTTTCGATGAGTCTCGAGCGCCGGCGCCCTTCAGCTTGGACACGCCGCATTCTCCACCATCCACGCTACGAGGTCGGGGAAACCGACGCCGCAGTGCGCCGCCTGTTCGGGCGCAAGGGATGTGGGAGTCATGCCGGGTTGGGTGTTAATTTCGAGTAACCAAACCCCGCCTGTCACCGGATCATATCGGAAATCAGACCGGGTCAGGCCTTCGCATCCTAGCGCCTGATGGGCGGTCAGCGCATCGCGCATGCACTGGTCAAAAACAGCTTGCGGCACATCGGCGGGCAGCTGGTGAACCGAGCCGCCCTCCGCATACTTCGCGTCGTAATCATAAAAAGCGGTCTTGGGGACGATCTCGGTCACCGTCAGCGCCCGATCGCCCATCACGGCCACGGTCAGCTCGCGCCCCGGAATGAAGCGCTCGATCAGCACCTCTTCGTCATAGGGCCAGTCGTCAGAGCCCAGGATTGCGGGCGGGCGGTTCGCGCCTTCGGTGACGATCACAACCCCCACCGAGCTGCCTTGCGCATTGGGTTTGGCCACATAGGGCGGCGCCATGACATGCTCGCGGGCAGCCTCGAACCGGCTGATCAGCTGGCCTTCGGGGCAAGCGATCCCCGCTTCACGCAGCACCGCCTTGGCGCGCTGCTTGTCCATGGCCAGCGCCGACGCCGCAACCCCGGAATGGGTATAGGCGAAGCCCAGATAATCGAGCACGCCCTGCACCCGGCCATCCTCGCCCCAATCGCCATGAAGCGCGTTGAAGACCACATCGGGTTTTATGCCATTGAGCTGGTCGATCCAGTCAGCATCCTGCGGGTCGATGGGAGAGACCTGATAGCCCTTGGCCTCAAGCGCCTCGATCACCTTAATGCCCGAGACCAGAGAGACGTCGCGCTCCGGGCTTCGTCCGCCCAACAGAACCGCTACATGCTTGCTCATTGCGGCTCTCCGATCCGTTTCACTTCCCAGGTCAGCTCGACGCCGAACTGATCCTTCACAGCGGCGCGCACGGTCTCGCCCAGGGTTTCAAGATCGCTGGCGGTCGCCGTGCCGTCATTGATCAGGAAATTGCAATGCTGTTCGGAAAAGCGCGCGCCGCCAATGGGCTTGCCACGCCAGCCCACAGCATCGACCAATTGCCAGGCCGACCGCCCGCCGGAGGTATCAGGATCGGGGTTCTTGAACGTCGAGCCCGAGGTCTTCTCGCGGATCGGCTGGGTCGTCTCGCGCCGCTCGGTGATGGCGGTCATGCGCTCGGTGACGGCTTCGGGGTTATCAGGCTGGCCTTCAAACACCGCCTCGATGAAGATCCAGTCGTCCGGCGCATCGGAATGGCGATAGGCGTATCCCAGTTCAGAGGCTGGCGCGACGATCCGGCGGCCGGTGCGGTCCAGCGCAATCGCCTCAACCAGCACGTCCTTGGTCTCCGTCCCATAGCACCCGGCATTCATGCGCAGCGCGCCGCCAATGGCGCCGGGCACCCCCACATAGAACTCAAGGCCTGCAATCCCGGCTTTCGCCGCCGCCTTGGCGACCATTTTATCAAGCGCCGCCGCGCCCGCGCGGATGCGATTGTTCTCTAACGCCTCGACCTTGCCGAAAGCGGGCGTCAGCTTGACCGTGACGCCGGGCAGGCCGCCATCACGCACCAGCGTGTTTGAGCCCGCGCCCAGAACCCGCACCTCGATATCGCGCGGCGTCTCCGCCAGAAAGCGCGCCAGGTCGGCGGCGTCTGCGGGCAGGAACAAAACTTGCGCCGGACCGCCCACGCGCAGCCAGGTGATGTCGGCCAGGGACGCGTTCTCGATCAGCTTGCCGCGAACCTCGGGCAGACGATGCAGGAGAGAGGGCCAGCTCAACCTTGCGCCTCCAGACGCTGGGGCAGCTCCGCCGCCCAGGCGGTGATGTCGCCAGCGCCCAGACACACGATCAGATCGCCGGGCTCAATGAAGGCCTTGAGATCCCGCGGCAGGCTTTCGCGCGTGGTGGCGCTGGCGTTGCGGTGACCATGGCGCGCCAGTCCGGCGACCAGCGCCTCCTGGCTGGCGCCTTCGATCGGGGCTTCACCCGCAGCGAAGACCGGGGTCACCAGCACGCTGTCTGCATCGTTGAAGCAGGTGCAGAAGTCTTCAAACAAGTCATGCAGGCGCGAATAGCGATGGGGCTGGACTACGGCATGCACCCGACCGTCGCCCACTTGCTGGCGCGCGGCTTTCAGCACGGCGGTGATCTCCACGGGGTGGTGACCGTAATCATCCACCACCGTGACGCCATGGGCTTGTCCGGTGAGGGTGAAGCGGCGTTTGACGCCGGTGAAACCCGCCAGCGCCGTACGCGCTTCCTCCTCGCCGCCGCCCAGCGCCTGGACCACAGCCAGCGCGCCGGCCGCGTTCAGCACATTATGCTCGCCCATCATCGGCAGGCTGATCCCCGCCCAGGTCACGGGCTCGGTCCCGCGCGGCTGGAAGGTCAGATCGAAATGCCCGCCGGTCTCGTCCATCACAAGATTGGACAGGCGCACATCGGCCTGGGGTGAAAAGCCATAGGTGATGACCCGGCGGTCCTCGATCTTCGCCGCCAGCGCCTGCACTTCAGGATGGTCGATGCACAGCACCGCAAAGCCGTAAAACGGCAGGTTCTCGACAAACTGGGCGAAGGCCGCGCGAAGCGCGTCGAACGAGCCGTAATGCTCCATATGCTCAGGGTCGATATTGGTGATGATCCCCACCGAGCCGCGCAGCTTGAGGAAGGAGCCGTCGCTTTCATCGGCCTCGACCACCATCCAGTCGCCCTCGCCGATCTTGGCGTTCGAGCCATAGGCGGAAATGATGCCGCCATTGATCACGGTCGGATCAAAGCCCGCAGAATCCATCAGGCACGCCACGAGCGAGGTGGTGGTGGTCTTGCCATGGGTGCCGGCGACGGCGACCGCGTGCTTGAGACGCATCAGCTCGGCCAGCATTTCCGCCCGGCGCACCACCGGCGTGCGTTTGGCGCGCGCGGCGACCAGTTCGGGATTGTCAGGCTTCACCGCGCTGGAGACCACCAGCGCCCCGGCCCCGTCCACGTTTTCAGCCGCGTGGCCGATATGGACGGTCGCGCCCTTGGCGCGCAGCCGCTGGACATTGGCGCTGTCCTTGATGTCAGAGCCCGTCACCTGATAGCCCAGCGTCAGCATGACTTCGGCGATGCCGCTCATGCCGATGCCGCCTATGCCGACGAAATGAACGGGACCCACGGAGGCGGCGAGATCAATAGGCGGCATCAGGTTTTCGGCTCCGCAGCTTGGACAATCAGATCAGCAAGACGTTCATGCGCGTCGGGACGGCCTTCGGTTCGAGCCAGACGAGCGCGCGCATCCAGAGCTTCGCCGTCCGCCAGCAGCGTTTCAAGCCGCGCCCGCAGATGATCGACGGTCATCTCCGCCTCGGTCATCATCTCCGCCGCGCCGACCTTCACAAGCCCCTGCGCATTCGCGGTCTGGTGATCATCCATGGCGATCGCCAGCGGCACGAACAGCGCGGGACGGCCAATGGCGGCGATCTCGGATACGGAGGACGCGCCCGAACGCGAAATCACCAGATGGGTCTCGGCGTAAAGCCGACCCATACCGCGAAAGAACGGGCTCAGTTCAGCCTGCACCCCGGCGTCCGCATAAATCTCTCGCGCGCTGTCGAGGCTTTCCTCGCGTGTTTGCTGCACCACTTTCAGCCGCAAACGCAGGTCCTCGGGCAGGGCCGCGACCGCCCGCGGCACGGTCTCAGACAGGATGCGCGCGCCGAGCGAGCCGCCCAGCACCAGAAGCCGGATCTCGCCGCCCGGCTGCGGCGGTTCATACTCAACCTCACGCGCCTGAAGCACCTGGGCGCGCACCGGGTTTCCGGTGACCGCATGCACGGCTGAGTCCGGCATTTTATCGAGACGCGTAAAGCCTGAGGCGACGCTGACCACAGATCCGGCGAACAAACGGTTCACCCGGCCCAGAACGGCGTTCTGTTCATGGATGACGCGCGGAACAGAGTTCATCCACGCCGCCGTCAGCACCGGAAAGGCGGGATAGCCGCCAAAGCCCGCCACCACATGGGGCTGATATTCAGCCAGAATGCGGCGCGCCTGAAAGACGCCTGTGGTGAGCTTCATCACCGATTGCGCCATCTTGATCGGGTTCTTGGAGAACGGGCTGGACGCCTCGATCTCGGTCACGCCGTCACCGGGAAAATCGCGGGCATGCTTGGCGCCGCGCGCATCGGTCACCAGTTTGACCGACCAGCCGCGCGCCATCAGGGCGTCGGCGGCGGCGCGGGCAGGGAACATATGGCCGCCCGTTCCCCCGGCGGCGATGAGCACTCGTTTCGGGGTCACGTGGATATCGCTCCTTGGCGGGGCCGGTGCGCATAGGCGCCCGGACGACGACGGGTCAGCGCCAGCAGCAAGCCGGCGGAGAAACACAATGCCAGCATGGACGAGCCTCCATAGGAGATGAAGGGCAAGGTCATGCCGGTGGGCGGCGCGATATCGAGATTCACCCCGATATTCACAAGCGCCTGCAGCGCGAACAGCAGCGCCAGCCCGGAGGTGGCGAGCTGGGCGAACGGATCCGTCAGCCGCAGCGACAGCATCCAGGCCCGCGCGAACAGCAAGGCGTAAAGCCCGATGATCGCCAGCGAAGCGATCAGGCCATACTCTTCCGCCGCGACGGAGAAGACGAAATCTGTGTGCGCTTCAGGCAGCAGATGTTTGACCTGGCCTTCGCCCGGCCCCGCACCCCAGATGCCGCCGCGCGACATGGCGTCGAGCGCGGTTTCAGTCTGGGTCTGGGCGCCGCCCGGGCCGATGAAGTCCAGAATGCGATCACGCACATGAGGCAGCGCCACATACGCGCCGCCGCCGCCGATGACCGCCAGGACGCCCAGAATTGTGGTGTGCAGCCAGGACAGGCCGCCCGCCCAAAGCAGTGCGCCGAACACCAGCGAGATCAGCACGGTCTGACCAAAATCGGGCTGCAGCATCAGCAAGAGAACAGACAGCCCGTAAAACCCGAACGCCACCAGACGCCCAGGGATCGGCGCGCCGCGATCCTCCTCGGCGAACAACCAGGCGGCGATCACCACGAAGGCGGGTTTAAGAAACTCCGACGGCTGCAGCGAGTACGAGCCGATCCGAATCCAGCGCGTCGCGCCCTTCACATCCGCGCCGACGATCAGCACCAGGACCAGAGCGATCAGGGCCCCGACCAGCGCCAGTCCGGCGAAGCGCCGAACGCCCGTCACCGACAGCGCGGACGCGAACGCCAGTATGGCGAGCCCGACGCCCGCGAAAAACAGCTGACGGTAGAGATAATAGAACGGATCATCGATCCAGGCGGCGCGCTCGGCCGCTGCGGGGCTGGCGGCGAAGGCCAGAACAATCCCGATCGCCATCAAGAAGATCACGATGACCAGGATCGGGCGGTCCAGTCCGCTCCACAATCCGGCCTTGCGACGGGTGCTCATGCGCGTTTCCCAACAGTCATCAGCGCCCGCGAATGCGGCGGCCTAGCGAAGTTTCAAAGTGGACAGGCCAATCAGGGCGAGCACGAAGGCGATGATCCAGAACCGGATCACGATGGTGGGCTCCGCCCAGCCCAGTTTCTCGTAATGGTGGTGGATCGGCGCCATGCGGAAGACGCGCTTGCCGGTCAGCTTGAAGCTGGCCACCTGGACCATCACCGACACCGCTTCCAGCACGAACAGGCCGCCAATGATCACCAGCACGATCTCGTGCTTGACCGCCACCGCAATCGTGCCGATGGCGCCGCCCAACGACAATGAGCCGGTGTCGCCCATGAACACCATGGCGGGCGGGGCGTTGTACCACAAAAAGCCCAGGCCGGCGCCGATCATCGCGCCGCAGATCACCGACAACTCACCGGTACCGGGCGTGAAGTTCAGGAACAGGTATTCTGAATACACAGACGAGCCGACGAAATAGGCGATGAAGCCAAAGCTCGCCGCCGCGATCATCACCGGCACGATGGCCAGCCCGTCCAGCCCGTCCGTCAGGTTCACCGCGTTGGACGCGCCCACGATCACCACCATGCCGAACAGGTAGAAGGCATAGCTGAGCGGAACCATCAGATCCTTGAAGAACGGCACGGCTACAGAGGTTGCGAAATTGTCCGGCGTATCCGGCGCGGTGTCGAGCAAATAGACCATGGCCACCACCGCGATCGCGGCGATGATGAATTGCAGGATCAGCTTGCCCTTGCCCGACAGGCCTTCAGTGGATTTCTGAGTGACCTTGCGCCAGTCGTCGATAAAGCCGATGCCGCCAAAGCCTGCGGTCACAAAGATCACCACCCACAGATAGGGGTTGGAAATATCCGCCCAGATCAGCGTCCCCGCCAGAATGCCGGCCAGAATGATGAAGCCGCCCATGGTGGGGGTGCCCGCCTTGGCGACGATATGGCTTTCCGGCCCGTCGGTGCGAATCGGTTGGCTGCCCTTGGTGCGCAGCCAGCCGATAAAGGGATTGCCGATGGCGAGCGCCAGAACAAAGGCGGTCATCATCGCTGCGCCGGTTCGGAATGTCAGGTAGTTGATCAGGTTAAGGGCCTGAAACTGTTCTGTAAAAGGAGACAGTAAAAGATAAAGCATAGTCAAAAAGGCCCTTTAGGCGGAGGCGGTGGCGGACGCGGCTTTGTCGCGTAGCGATGACACTAGTTTATGAACGCCAGATGCGTTTGATCCCTTAACAAGGACCACATCCCCATCCCGCGCCAGTTCGGTCAGGCTTTCAACCACAGTGTCGGCGCTCTCGCACCAGTGCGCACGCAGCGCGGCGGGCAAAGCATCCATCAGCGCGCGTGCGCCCTCGCCCACTCCGATGACCTGATCCACCCCCGCTTCGACCAGCGGTTCGGCCAGGCTGGCGTGCAGCGCCTGGCTGTCAGGGCCCAGCTCCAGCATCTCGCCAATCACCGCCAGCTTGCGGCCCTGGCCGTGCGGTTTACGCAGCTTGAGCGCGCTGAAGGCCGCGCGCATGGAGGCGGGGTTGGCGTTATAGCTTTCATCCACCACTTCGATGACGCGGCCTTTTGGTAGCTGGGCAAAGAAGGCGACGCCGCGGCCTGCCGTGGGTTTGAGCTCGGACAGCGCATCCAGCGCCAGGTCCGGGTCGACGCCGGCGCCCAAGGCCGCCGCCACCACGCCCGCTGCGTTCACCGCCTGGTGCGCGCCGGGCAGGCGCAGGCGGAAATCCATCGGTTTGCCCATCACATCCATGCGGCCCACGCCTCCATCCGGTCCTTCGTCATAGGACAGGATGCGCACCGCGGCGCCCGGAGTAAGACCGAAATCAAGCATGAATCCGGCGCCCGAGCCCTGAACGGCCTGCATCAGACGCGGGGCGAATTCGTCATCGGCCGGGATCACCGCTACGCCGTCCGCCTCAAGCCCTTCAAAGATTTCGGACTTGGCGTCGGCGATCGCGTCCATGGAGCCCAGATTCTCCAAATGGGCGGGCGCGATCTTGGTGATCATCGCCACATGTGGACGCACCATCTGGGTCAGGGTCGAAATCTCACCCTTATGGTTCATCCCCATTTCAAACACGGCGTGCCGGGTCGCTTCGGGCATGCGCGACAGGGTCAGCGGCACGCCCCAATGATTGTTGTAGCTCTTCTCTGACCAATGCGCCGCGCCAGCCTTGCGGAACACCGCGGCCAGCGCCTCCTTGACGCTGGTTTTGCCCACCGAGCCGGTCACGCCCACGCGCACAGCGTCCGAGCGGCGCCGCGCGCCCTCGCCCAGCCTGATCAAGCCGTCCAGCACGTCATTGACCACAAGCCGCGGGCCCGAGCAGACCTCCGGGCGCGACACCAGCACCGCCGCGGCGCCCTTATCAAGCGCAGCCTGCGCGAAGTCATGGCCGTCACGCCGGTCCGTCAGCGCCACGAACAGATCACCGGGCTGCAGCGTGCGGGTGTCGATGGAAACGCCCGTGGCGCTCCATCCGCCATCGGTCAGGCGCCCGCCAGACGCCTCGGCGGCCTGCTTGGCGGTCCAGAGCGGCTCGGTCATGTCGTCCCTCCCCGCTCTTGCAGAAGTGTGGCGACGATCTGGGCTTCATCAAAGGGAATGACGCGATCAGCCAGAATCTGGCCCGTCTCATGCCCTTTGCCGGCGATCAGAAGAACATCGCCTTTTTGCAACTGCTCGATCCCGGCGCGGATCGCCGCTTCGCGATCAGGGATTTCCTGCGCATCGGGACACGCGGCCATGATCGCCTTGCGAATGCCGGCGGGATCTTCGGTGCGCGGATTGTCGTCGGTGACGATGGCGATGTCGGCCAGCCGCGCCGCGATCTCACCCATGGGCGCGCGTTTGGTGGCGTCCCGGTCCCCGCCTGCGCCAAACACCAGAACGATCCGTCCTTGCGTGTGCGGCCGCGCCGCGCGCAGCAATTTATCCAGGCCGTCAGGCGTGTGCGCGTAATCGAGCAGCACCGGAGCGCCGTCCATGGTGGTCCCCACCGTTTGCAAACGCCCGGCGACGCCCTGCAAGGCGCCCATGGCGTCAAACGCCTGATCGGGCTGAACGCCGCTGGCGATGGCCAGCGCGGCAGCGCCCAGCGCATTGGCGGCCTGGAACTCGCCGATCAAGGGCAGATCAACCTCGCGTTCCTCGCCTTTCCAGCTGAAGCGCACATGCTGGCTGGCGGGATGGGGCGTGATTTCATGCACAGTCAGGTCCCGGCCGCGCCAGCCGATCTCGACCGGGCTCAACCCTGCGGACTGGGCCGCCTGCGCCACGCGCGCAGACCAGTCTGAATCCATGTTGATCACCGCCGGCGCGCCCATGGGCGCAAGCGTTGAGAACAGCCGCATCTTGGAGGCGAAATAGTCCTCAAAGTCGGGGTGATAATCGAGATGGTCCTGGGTGAGGTTGGTGAACCCCACCAGCGCCAGGCGCGCACCGTCCATGCGGCGCTGCTTGAGCCCGTGCGAGGACGCCTCCATCGCCAGATGGGTGACGCCTTCCTCGGTCAGCTTGTCCAGGCTTTGATGAAGCGCGATGGCGTCAGGCGTCGTATAGCCCACATCCGTCCGGCCCGAGGCGCGGGTGACGCCCAGTGTGCCGAGCGCCGCCGCTTCAAGACCTGCCGCCGCCCAGATCTGGCGCAGGAACTCAACGGTCGAGCTTTTGCCATTGGTGCCGGTGACCGCCGCAATGGTCGCGGGCTGACGCGGATAGAACCGCGCCGCAATGGCTGACAAGGCGCCCGCCGGGTCTTCCGCCTCGATGACCGGGACGGAGGCCTGCGTCCCCTTCGGCGCGAGCACGCAGACTGCGCCCTTCTCGATCGCCTTGGAGATGAATTGCGCGCCGTTGACTTTCACGCCGGGCAGCGCCGCGAACAGGTCACCAGGCTTCACCTTACGGCTGTCGAGCGCCAATCCTGTGATTTCAAGGCCGTCCGCCCCCGCCGGGGCGCTCAGGCTCTCAGGCAGCAAATCAGCAAGCGTACGGATCATTGCGGGTCCTCGAATGCGGCGTTTTCCAGCTCAACCGGCTCCTCGGACGGGGCCACGATGCGCGGACGGGGCGCGAACAGTTCAGCGACCACCGAGACTTGCGCCTCAGGATCGGCGTCGTGACGGTCTATGTCCAGAACCCCGGCCAGCGCGCGCATGATCTCGCCCGCCGCCGGCATGGACGTCCAGCCCGCGGTCGAGAAGCCGTGGGTTTCCGCCGTCGGCTGGGGGCGGTCCATCGAGACCGTCAGCACATATTGCGGATCATCAAACGGAAATACGGCCACAAACGTGTTGAAGGTGCTGCCTTCCACATACTGACCGCCGACGACCCGTTCCGCCGTGCCGGTCTTGCCCGCCACGGCCAATCCTTCCACATCCGCCGTTCCGGTCTGGGAGCGCGCCACAAACTCGCGCATCACGCCCAGCACCTGGGCGGCGACGCTGGAGCTCATCACCGGCACGCCCGCCACCGTCTCGCCAGGCGCGACCGGACGCAGGGTGGGCGGGGTGTAGACACCGCCATTGGCCAGCGCGGCATAGGCCGCCGCAAGCGCCAGCGGGCTGACCTGAAAGCCATGCCCGTAAGACGCCGTCATGGTCTGGATGCGGCCCCAGCGGCGCGGCAGGCTCGGCCCCGCCGCTTCCAGCAACTCCACCGGCGGCGCCTCAAACAGGCGCAGATCGGAATAAAACCCGGTCAGATCATCGGCGCCGATCACATCGGCCATGCGCGAAGCGGCGATGTTTGAGGAATACAGCACCATTTCCCGCGCGGTCAGCGGACGGTTCTCGCCCCGATAGTCATGGATGGTGTGGCCGCCGATGCGCACCGGGGTCGAGGCGTCATAGACATCGTCCATATGCACGCTGCCGGCTTCAAGACCGGCGGCGAGCGAGAGCGGCTTGAACACAGACCCCAGCTCATAGACGCCCTGCACCGCCTGATTGAACAGCGGGTCGATATCAGAGCCGGGCGCTGTCGCTTCGGCGAACCGGTTGGGGTCGTAATCCGGCAGGGAGGCCATGGCGATGATCTCGCCGGTGCCGACGCGCATCAGCACCGCCGACGCGCCCGCCGCCTGGTGGGCCGCCATGCGCTCGCGCAAAATGCTTTCGACCCGGTATTGCGCGGTCAGGTCAATGGACAGGCTGACCGGACGGCCGCCTTCGGCCAGCTCGGCTTCAAACGCACGCTCGGCGCCCGCCACGCCTTCCATCTGGCCATCCACATAACCGACCAGATGCGCGGCCACGCGTTGCTTGGGATAGATGCGCCCCGGCTCCACGGTGAAATTCACGCCCGGCAGCCCCAGAAGGTGGATCGCCTGGCGCACACGCGGGCTCAGCCCGTCGGCGATGGGGACATAGCGCGAGTTCGAGGACAGCCTGCGGGTCAGCCGCTCCACATCCAGATCGGGCAGCACCGTAGCCAATTGCTGGGCGACTTCTTCGGCGTCCCAGACATAAAGCGGATCGGCGTAAACCGAATGAAAGTCGAGTGTGGCGGCGAGGATTTCCCCATCGCGATCCAGGATCGAGGCGCGGCGCGCCGGCGCCATCTCGGCCGCGGCGGCTTCAAACCGGGTATCGGCCTCGCCGTTGAAGACCGCGATCTCCACCGCCCGGCCCGCCGATATGACGAATCCGACGCTCAGCACCAGTCCGATGACGCTCAGACGGGAGCGGCGGCGCCCCGCCAGATTGCTGCGGTTTTCAATGCGCACGCGGCGCATGGCCTGCGCCGGGGCTGACTCCACCGGCGCGGGCGGGGTGGCGCGATGGTCATCCTTGACCCGCACCCGCCGCGAAAGCCGCCGGAGGAACTTCATCAGTTCTGTCCGGGATTGGCGTAAGACACGCGCGCCGTGGCCAGCGCTTGCTGCGGAGCGCGCAAGCCTTCAGGCGCGTCCTGAGCGCTCAGGCGCGGCAGCTCGGAAAAGGCCAGCTCCTGCTCGGGGCGCACCGGCTCGAAGCCCAGATAGGCCCGCGCCAGGCGGCGCAGGTTCTCAGGCTCTTCCTGGTGAGAGATTTCCGCATCCAGCGCACTGATCCGGCCTCGCTCGCGCGCCAGTTCAGCCTGCAATTGCGCCAGTTTTTCTGAGTCGCTGGCGGTCCCTGACTTGGCCACATAAAGCGCGGCGAGCAGGATGGCGGCGACAAGAACGCCGACGATTTCAACGATGCGGATCATTGAACACACTCCTCAAGACGGCGATAGGGCGGCACGCCCGCAAAGCCTTCTTCATCACGGGGCCAGGCCGGGTTTTCAGTCCGGATTCCAGCGCGCAGCTTGGCGGAACGCGCGCGCGGGTTTTCAAACGCTTCCATGTCGGAGGCGGCCTGCGCTTTCTTGCTGATCACCGAAAAGCTCGGTTCGCGCTCGGGCTGGATTTCCGGCTGGTGTCGCGAGCCGCCGCCCATCAGGCCGCCGCGCTCGCGCAGAAAGGTTTTCACGATGCGGTCTTCCAGAGAATGGAAGGTCACCACCACCAGGCGCCCGGCGGGTTTGAGCACGCGTTCAGCCGCTTGCAGTCCGCGCACCAGCTCGCCCAGCTCGTCATTGACGTAAATGCGCAAACCCTGAAACGAGCGCGTGGCGGGGTGAATGCGGCCCGGCTTGCCGCCGACCGCCTTGCCGATGATGTCCGCCAGCGCCAATGTGCGGGTGATCGGCTCGATCTCACGGGCGCGAATGATCGCTTGGGCGGCGCGGCGCGCATGACGCTCCTCGCCATAAATCTTGAAGATCGCCGCCAGCTCGTTCGCTTCGAGATGGTTCACCGCATCCGCCGCCGTCGGGCCGGACTGGGACATGCGCATGTCCAGCGGGCCGTCTTTCTGGAAGGAGAACCCGCGCTCGGCCTGGTCGATCTGCATGGAGCTGACCCCCAGATCAAGCACCACGCCGTCCACGCCGGAACTGCCCGCCGCCTCGATAATGTCTTCCATCATCGAGAACGGGCCGAAGCCGAAAGCGAAGCGCCCCTCATAGGCGGGCTTCATCATCTCGGCGGTTTCGCGCGCGCTCGGGTCGCGATCAATCCCCAGAACCCGGCACTCCGCCGCGCCAAGGATGCCGCGCGTATAACCGCCTGCGCCAAAGGTGCCGTCCACATACAGACCGCCATCACGCGGCTGCAGCGCCGTCAGCACTTCATCGAGCATCACCGGGACGTGGGAGGCGTCGTTCATGACTCATCTCCCCGGCGGCGGGACGGGCGACGCAGCGCAGACTTGTTGTCGCGCGCAAAGGCCAGATCGTCTTCCGCCTGATCGGCGTGCGCGGACGGGTCCCAGATCTCAAAGCGCTTGCCCATGCCGATGAACACCGCCTGCTTGGCGAGGCCGGCATGGTCGATCAGCTCTTTGGGCAGGGAGACGCGGCCCGTGGAGTCAAACGACAGCGCCTTGGCGCCGCCAAAGATTACGCGCTCAAACGCGGTGCGGGCGGGATCATAGGGATCCATGTCTTCGATGGCGTCGGAATAATCTTCCAGCAGGCGCTGTCCGCCGCCTTCCAGAAACGGGCCGTTGAACGAGCGCCAGACATAGATGCCGGGAAAGCCCTGGCCGGACACGGTCGCGCGGAAGTCGGCGGGTACAGACACCCGCCCTTTCGCATCAATTCCGTTGGTCGTCGTGGAGACGAACATGACCGGCTTAGCCCCATACCTCACCCGCACCCCATCATGGCGGGTTAACTATGGGATAACATGGGAAAGCATGGGTTACAATGGTCCTAACCTGTTGCGGACCCCGTTTTACCGCATGATAACTAAGAATCTCGTGAAAAACGGACCCCGAAAACAAGAACAGATTGAGAACAGATTGGCCGAGACGTTAACCTTTGGCGACGCTAACGCTCGGAAAGACAAGATCAGAGGGCCTATAAGCCGGGTTCTGTCCCATGCCGTCCCATAAAGGACGACCGGGGGCGACCATTCCTCTAGGACGCCGCTTGCACGACGCCTCCAGCGACCTACCCGGACCTCGACGCGGAGGCGCGTCTGTCTCGCCGAAGCGAAACGCGGGTCCCTATTCGGTCTTGCTCCAGGCGGGGCTTGCCGTGCCCCCTTCCTTGCGGTCGGGGCGGTGGGCTCTTACCCCACCGTTTCACCCTTACCGCGCCGAAACGCGGCGGTCTGATTTCTGCGGCGCTGTCCCTGAACCGGTCGCCCGGCCCGCCGGGATTTCCCCGGCGCCTTGCCTCCATGGAGCCCGGACTTTCCTCTCCTGCAGGGTTTCCCCTCTCGCAGCAGCGGCCGCCCAGCCCTCTGATATCCCATCCCATCACGAAAAAGGCCGCCGCGGTCAAGCGCGACGGCCAGTCTTCCATGAAGCGAGGTACAGCGTGTCAGTTCACAGAGAGGCTGATCTGCACGCCCTCATCGGTGACGGCGACGGCCGCATCCGCAAACTGGGGCGGGCCGAAATTCATCGGCGGGTCATTGGAAATGGTGATCGGCTCCGCGGGGATGCCGAACGCCATGGTGCGCATCTCGCCGTCGCCTTCCGGGTCGCGCCAGACCTGAACCGCCCATTGTCCGGCCGGCACATCCTCGAACACGAAAACATCTTCTGCTGACGCCGCCCGGCGCTGGCCATGTTCGCAAGCGCCGCTCAGAAACGTGTCTTCCGAGCAGAGCGAGACATACATATCGCCTTCGGGGGTCGGGGTGCTGACGCTGACAGACACAGAACCCAGGGCGGCGATGAGGGACAACAACATGGGACAAGCTCCTTTGCTTTGTTGTCCCCAGACTGCCCCGCCCTCGCCCGACGATCAGGTTGCAGGCGTCACCCTTTTGAGATGACAGATGTCACCTCTCGCCGCAGCCCTTCGATCAGGGCGCAGGTCTCGTCATCCGCCACGCCGTCCAGCCGTTCAGGCCTGAAGCGGCGCTGGAACGCCTGAACCGCCGCTTTCAGCTCAGCGTCATACGGACCATCACGCTCCACGCCATACCCGATCTCGCGCAGCGCCTGACGCAGAGCGTCGACGGCGTCTCCCTGTTCACCGGGCGAACACGGAGAGAAGCCGGGATCAGCCGGCTCGGGCCACAGACCGACGCCCGCCTCGGCGAAGCGCTTCCAGGGAAATTTCTCGCCCGGATCCTGCTTGCGATCCGGCGCCAGATCGGAATGCCCGATCACATCGCACGCCTGGATGGGATGGCGCGCGAGAATGCCCTGGCTCAGCGTCAGCACCGCCTCGATCTGGGCGTCGGGAAAATCGGGCAGACCAAAATCATGGCCTCCATTGACGATCTCGATGCCGATGGAGGCGGAATTGATCTCGCTGCAGCCGCGCCAGACGCCCTTGCCCGCATGCCAGGCGCGCTTGTCCTCGCTCACAAGCTGGAAGACGCGGCCATCCTCCTCGACCACATAATGCGCGCTCACAGAGAACTCTGGATCACACAGACGCTCGATCGCGGCGTCGCCGGTCTCCATGCCGGTATAGTGCAAAACTAGCATCGACAGCGGCAGGCGTCGGTCATTGAAATTGGGCGACGGGCGCTTGATCACGGCCATGCGTCTCTCCTGCTAGCGCGGGCGTCCCATGGGCGTTGTGGGATCCACCGTCTTGGCGCGCCGCGCCGCGACCACGCCAACGCCGGCCAGCGCCAGAACGCCGCCCACGATCAATTGCCAGGTGACCGGATCGCCCAGCAGCACCACGCCCAGAATGACGCCGATCAGCGGCCCCATCAGGGTCAAAGGCGCGATGAGGGAGGCGTCATACCGGCGCAGCAGATAATAGAACGATCCGTGCCCGAAGATGTTCACCAGCAGCACGGTGAAGGCCAGCGAACCCACAAACAGCCAGCCGCCGTCCAGAGAGGCGGCGATCTGATCGCGCTCAAACAACAGCGTCATGGCCAGAAGCGGCGGCCAGGAAATCAGCCCGATCCAGGCCTGAAGCGACATGGCGGACATGTCCGCCTTCTTCACCAGAATGGAGCCCGCCGCCGCGGCGAACGCCGCGCCGACCCCGGCCAGAAGGCCGGCGGTGAAAGAAAACTCAGCCGGTTTGAGAACCACCAGCGCAGCGCCGGCGAACGCGATCGCCATGCCGCTGCCGCGCACCCAGCGCACCCGCTCTTGCAGGAAGATAATGGACAAAACCGTGGTGAAGGGCACCGCCAGCTGGACGACAATGGCGATGGCGGAGGGCGACGCGTAACGCAGCCCGACAAACAAAAGCGCGAACTGGATCGCGCCCATGGTCAGCGCCGCCCCGATCACCACGCCCATATGACGCGGCACGGGCCTGAGCCACGGCCCGAGCACCGCATAAAGCAGGAAGAAGCGCAGGAAGGCGAAGAAGAAGGGCGGGCTGCCCTCAAAGCCTTCCACCAGAACGGGCGTGCCGGACAGGGACCATTTCGCAACGACGAAATTCAGTCCCCAGACGAGGCAGACACCAAAGAGAAGAGCGAAATGGCGAAGTGACATAGCCTCGCTCTAAGCGAGCCCGCCCTCGCCCGCAAGCAGTGTATCGCTCACGATCAATTTCTGAATGTTAGCCTCGGCGCGCCTGGGAGGCGCGCCCTCAGGCCAAGCTAGACGCCGCGCGCCTGGTCTTCGCCGTCAACGGTCCAGCCGTGCGGGCCACGATGCGCGTCGAGCACAGTCCGGTCCGTCTGTTTGCGAGAGCGTTTGACCACTTTGCGATACGCCCAGTAGCCCGCAGCGCCGACCGCGGCGAGCCCTGCGACGACGAAAGCCGCCATGGTGAGAAACGCCGCCAGCACCAGAACCAGACCGATCACCGCCACAGCCGCCAGCCCTGCAAACAGCGCGCGCAAGCCATTCATCAGGCCGCCGGCATCATAAGTCTGTTGGTGCGTCATCACGATATCTCCACGGTGAGTCAGTCGTCCCCGCCTTGTCTATAGTTTGGGGGTTCAACGCCTCAGGTCAATGCTAGAGCCTCTTGCGTGAAAGAATTGTCATTCAGCCGGAGCGCCCAGTCCTTTCACATCACGCTTGCGGGTGATCGCAGCGTAAGCCGCGTTGATCACCGCCATCTTCTCCACAGCGATGCGCTGCATCTCGGCGGGCGCCCCGCGCGCGATGAGCCGGTCGGGGTGATTTTGTGAGGCGACCTTGCGGTAGGCGGTCTTCACCGCCTGCTCATCGGCGTCCCGGTCTATGCCCAGGATCACATAAGGGTCGTCTTCAGGCGCGCCCAGATGCGCCACGCGGATCCGGTCATATTCGCGCGCGGTGAACCCGAACAAATCCGCCACCCGCGACAGGAAGTCATCTTCATCCTGCGTGACGCGGCCATCGGCCTTGGCGATGTGGAACAGGCCGTCCAGAACGTCTTCCAGCACCGCCGGATGGTCCTTGAACCGCCGCGCCAGCCGGCGCGCATAGCCGTCAAAGCCCAGGGTCGTCTGCTTGGCGAGATCAAACGCGCGACGCAGGGAGGCTTCAAAACCGGGCGGCGCCTGAAACACCTGCAGGAAGGCGCGCTCTTCATTGCGCGTCACCACGCCGTCGGCCTTGGCCATCTTGGCGCCCAGCCCGATCAGGGCCATGGCGAATTCCGCGTCATCGACCGCACGGCCGGGCGGGCAA
Source organism: Oceanicaulis sp. (assembly GCF_051859625.1). Classification (GTDB taxonomy): domain Bacteria; phylum Pseudomonadota; class Alphaproteobacteria; order Caulobacterales; family Maricaulaceae; genus Oceanicaulis. The sequence goes on from NZ_JBHYFH010000001.1 coordinate 440,313, forward strand.
TCCTCGCCCCGGCATTCAAACGGGTCGCGATGCCCGGTGATCAGGTCGGCCAGTTTGCGCCAAAAGCTCATCCCCCTGCCTCCTGTATCGGAGCGCCGGTCGGGCTGCGTGGAGTTAGAAAGCTACGCTGCATCCGCGAAATATTACCCAAAAGCGGGCGCTGACGCCATGATTTCGCGCATCAGAATACGGGTGCGGGGTGCGGCCGCGTTCTTGCTCTGTCCGGGCAAGCTGTGCTGTTCATAACAAAAGGCCGACACACTCGCCGCCAAGGAGCACCGCGTGACCCAATCTGACGCCGCCCAAGCTGAATGGGAAATCTGGATTGACCGCGGCGGCACGTTCACCGATGTGATCGGGCGTTCCCCTGAAGGGGATCTGAAGGCGCTCAAACTCCTCTCGAACTCAGACGCTTATGAAGACGCCGCCACAGAAGGCGTCCGGCGTTTGCTGGGCGTGTCGACCGGCGAAGCGCTGCCGCAGGGCGCTCTGGCGGCGGTGAAGATGGGCACGACCGTGGCCACCAACGCCCTTCTGGAGCTGGACGGCGCGAAAACCCTTTTTCTGGTGACGCGCGGCTTCGGCGACCTGCTGATCATCGGCGACCAGACCCGGCCCGATATTTTCGCGCTCGACATCAAACGCCCCTCGCCGCTGCCTGCGCGAACGGTCGAGCTTGACGGTCGTCTGTCCACCCGGGGCGAAGAGGTGACCGCGCTTGACCTTGACGCCGCCAGGGCTGCGCTGGAGCAAGCGCGTGCAGACGGCTTTGACAGCATCGCGATCGCCTTCATGAACGCGCATGTGAACGACGCCCATGAACAGGCCGTCGCCGAGTTGGCCCGGGAGATCGGCTTTGACCATGTCACCCGCTCCAGCGAGGCGAGCCCCCTGATCAAGCTGGTTCCGCGCGCCTCGACCGCGGTGATCGACGCCTATCTTGAGCCGGTGCTGCGCGATTATGTAGGCCGGGTGGACAAGGGCCTTGAAGGCGCCCCGCTCTATTTCATGCAGTCGGGCGGCGGCCTGTCGAGCGCCAGGCATTTCAAGGCGCGCAACGCCGTCCTGTCCGGTCCTGCGGGCGGCGTGGTGGGCATGGCCCTGACCGCCAAGTCGGCGGGCTATGACACGGTGATCGGCTTTGACATGGGCGGCACCTCCACCGACGTGTCACGCTATGACGGCGAGAGCTATGCGCGCACAGACATGGCGAACCTCGACGGTCGGCAATTGCGCGCGCCCATGCTCAGCGTGCACACCGTCGCGGCCGGCGGCGGCTCCGTGCTCGACTTTGACGGCGAACGCGCCCGTGTGGGCCCGCGCAGCGCCGGCGCGGATCCGGGACCGGCCTGCTATGGCCGCGGCGGCCCGGCGGCGGTGACGGACGCCAATGTGGTGCTGGGCCGCATCCAGCCGGACTGGTTTCCCAAAGTGTTCGGCCCGAACCATGACCAGCCGCTGGATGTGAACGCCGCACGCAAGGCCCTGGGCGAGCTGGCGGACAAGATGGGGCTCGACAGTCCTGAAGCCGCCGCCGAGGGGTTTTTGTCGGTCGCCATCGAAGCCATGGCCGACGCCATCAAACAGATCTCGACCGCCCAGGGCGTAGATCCGCGCGGCTATGCGCTCAACGCCTTTGGCGGCGCGGGCGGCCAGCACGCCTGCAAGGTGGCGGAAGCTCTGGGCATGCGCACAGCGCTCATTCACCCCAAGGCGGGTCTTCTGTCTGCTTACGGGATCGGCTTGGCGCCCTTGCGCGATACACGGCAAGCGGGCCTTGAGATCGTCTTTGATGATGCGGGGCTGCAATCCGCCGAGCGTACGCTGCAGGCTCTGGAAACCGAAGCGCTGCAATCGCTGAAAGTCCAGAGCGCGCGAGACATTTCAGTCGCCAAGGAAGTGCGAATCCGGGTTCAGGGCTCTGACACCGCCCTGCCCGTGGCGTGGGGCGATGAAGCGCAGATGCGCCGTGATTTTGACGCCGCGCACAGCCAGCTCTTTGGCTTCACGCCTGATGACGCCGTGCTGATCCTTGATTCCGCCGCCGCTGACGCTGAAGGCGCCCCCGCGGGCGCGCCCCGCGCCGAAGCCGATCTGGCCGCTCAGTCCGGCGCACCCTCTCCGCGAGCCGAGGCCGGGATGCATAGCATGGGCGAGAGCCGAAGCGTGCCCGTCTTTGATCTTGAGGATCTGGGCGCCGAGGCCCGCGTGACAGGGCCGGCGCTGATCATGGACGCCAACCAGACCATCGTGCTTGATCCGGGCTGGCGCGCCGACCGGCTGGCGGACGGCATGCTCGTTCTGACCCACGAGGCCGCCGCGCCCTTGCAGGCTGGCGATACGCGTCTTGATCCGATCCGGCTGGAGCTGTTCAATCGCCGCTTCATGTCCATCGCCGAGCAGATGGGCGTGGTGCTCGAACGCACGGCGCACTCTGTCAACATCAAGGAACGCCTCGATTTTTCCTGCGCGGTGTTTGACGCCGAGGGCGGGCTGGTCGCCAACGCCCCTCACATGCCGGTGCATCTGGGCTCCATGTCCGCCAGCGTGCTGGCGGCGGTCGAAGCGCATCCCGATCTCGGCCCCGGCGACGCGGTTGCGGTCAACGCGCCCTATAATGGCGGCACCCATCTGCCGGATGTGACGGTGATCCAGCCGGTCTGCGACGAAACCGGCGAACGCATGTTCTATGTGGCGTCGCGCGGTCACCATGCTGATATCGGCGGCATCGCGCCGGGCTCCATGCCGCCCTTCTCCAAAACGATTGACGAGGAAGGCGTGATCTTCGACAGCGTCAAGATCCTTCACGAAGGCCGGTTCGACGAACAGGCTGTGCGCGAGGTTCTGGCGTCCGGCGCCTATCCCGCCCGCAATCCCGATCAGAACATCGCCGACCTCAAGGCCCAGCTCGCCGCCTGCTCGAAGGGCGCAGCCGAGCTACGCAAGCTCAACGCGCTGGACGGCACAGCTGTGGTCCGCGCCTATATGGGCCATGTGCAGGATAACGCCGAACGCGCGGTGCGCCGCGTGATCGAGGCGCTGTCGAATGGCGAAGCGGAGATGCGGCTTGAAGACGGCGCGGTCATCCGCGTGAAGATCAGCGTCGATCAGTCAGATCGCACCGCCATCATCGATTTCACCGGCACCTCTGAACAGCGCCCCAGCAACTTCAACGCCCCGAGCGCCGTCACCCGCGCGGCGGTGCTGTATGTGCTGCGGTGCCTGGTGGATGACGCCATCCCGCTCAATGAGGGCTGCCTGAAACCCATCACCCTGATCGTGCCCGAAGGCAGCTTGCTCAATCCCGTCCCGCCCGCCGCTGTGGTGGCCGGCAATGTGGAGACCAGCCAGCTGGTGGTGGACGCCCTGTTCATGGCGACCGGCCGCATGGCCTGCGCCCAGGGCAGCATGAATAACTTCACCTTCGGCGATGAGACCCGGCAGTATTACGAGACGATCTGCGGCGGCGCCGGCGCGGGCTATCGCGCGGACGGGTCAGGCTTCGCCGGCGCCAGCGCCGTGCACACGCACATGACCAATTCGCGCCTGACCGACCCTGAAGTGCTGGAAGCGCGCTATCCGGTGCGCCTGCTCGAGCATTCGGTGCGCAAGGGCTCTGGCGGCGACGGCGCGTTCAAGGGCGGCGACGGATCGGTGCGACGCATCATGTTTCTGGACCCCATGCAGGCGGCGCTTCTGTCCGGCCGACGGACCGAGCATCCCGCCGGCCTGAACGGCGGATCACCCGGCGCGACAGGCGCGCAGGCCCTGTTGCGCAAGGACGGAACACGCCAGAATCTGGAGGCTCTGTTCAGACTTGATGTCGAAGCGGGCGAGAGCGTTGAAATCCTGACGCCGGGCGGCGGCGGAGCTGGAGCCTAACCTATTCATTTTCCACAATGTATACGCATAAAACTGCTTATGGTTACACTAAATGCGTTCACTGTGGTGAATTCGGCTTTTTTCACCCGCCGACTTCCATAAGTTCCTAACAAGTTTGAAGGATTCCATCAGGAGACTTGGGTGTTCCGAGTCGCATACCGCAGCGTGCTGCGCGCCGATCTCGGCGTAGCGGAAATCGACTCATTGCTCAGCAGCAGCGAGGCGCATAATCGAGATGTGGAGGTGACCTCCGCCTTCTTGATGAATGAGAGGCGAGTCCTGCATGCGCTCGAAGGCCCGCCCAAGACCATCCGCTCCATCCTTGAATGCATCTGGGATGACCGGCGCAATGAGGAATTCTCCATTCTGGACATCGCGCATGGAGAAGCCGCGCTGTTCCCGGACTGGCCGCTGAAAGTGATCACGGCGGAAACCCTGAAGGCGAACGCAAGCCTTCGAAACCATGAGGGCGTCACTTGGCTCGCCAATCTGGAGGGCGGACTGGATGCGTATTTTGCACCATCCCCGCCTGAGGACAGCGCATAGCGCGGCGCGCTGCGCCCACAACCACCGCCTTCGTCGCGCCTCGATCATATTAAAATGCGTTAAGAATGATCCAGCGCCGCGAGCGCTGCGTAACCATGGGTGTTCCAGCGAGACTGGAATGCCTGTCGGCCAAACGCCAGCAGGTTTGATCCTCACCCTTATGGGAGACAGACATGCGTACTTTGACTGCTCTGACCGCCGCCGCTCTGAGCGCCGCCCTCGCCGCCCCGGCCATGGCGATCGACGCCGGCGCCGCTTCCGCCCCCAAAGTGACCAAAGACCACCATGCCAGCCAGCCTTCCATCGTGGCGATCGCCACTGGTGACGAAAGCTTCTCCACGCTGGTGACCGCGCTGCAGACCGCCGAGCTGGTCGACGCGCTGTCCGGCGACGGCCCCTTCACCGTCTTCGCCCCGACCAATGACGCGTTCGCCGCTGTGGGCTCTGACACCCTCAACGCATTGCTGCAGCCGGAAAACCGCGATCAGCTGACCTCGATCCTGACCTATCATGTGGTTCAGGGCGAATACATGGCCGCCGGCACGGCGCCAGGCACGTATGACCTGACCACCTTGCAAGGCGACACCGTGAACGTGGTCGTGGCCGCTGACGGCTCCGTCATGGTCGACGGCGCTTCGGTCATCGCCGCCGATGTCGACGCATCCAATGGCGTCGTACACGTCATCGACAGCGTGATCATGCCGGGTCAGTAATCCGATCCGGTCAGCCCTGGCGTCCCATCCCCCGGACGCCAGGGCATTTTTCTAGCTCTTAGTCTGCAGACGCCGTTGGCGCTGTCTTGCCCTTGCGGCGACGAACCGGCGGACGCCGCAAAGCGCGCACATGGGATTCGATATGGTCGATGATAATCTCGGCCACGTCCTTGCCGCTCGACTTCTCGATGCCTTCAATGCCGGGTGACGAGTTCACCTCAAGCACTTTCGGGCCTTCATCCGAGCGCAGCAGATCCACACCCGCCACGGACAGACCCAGCGCGCGCGCCGCCTTCACCGCCGCCGCACGTTCTTCTTTCGAGATTCGCACACGGCTCGCCTGACCGCCCCGGTGCAGGTTGGAGCGGAACTCGCCGGGCTGGGCCTCGCGCTTCATCGCCGCAACCACCTTGTTGCCGATGACGAAACAGCGGATGTCGACGCCCGAGGCTTCCTTGACGAAATCCTGAACGATGAAGTTGGCGTCCAGACCGCGGAAGGCGTCGATCACCGATTCCGCCGCCTTGCCGGTCTCCGCCAGGATCACGCCGCGTCCTTGCGTGCTTTCCAGAAGCTTCACCACCAGCGGCGCGCCGCCCACGTGCTCGATCAGGTTCTTGGTGTCTTTGGGCGAGTGCGCGAAAGCCGTGGTCGGCATGCCGATGCCGGCGCTCGCCAGCACCTGATGCGCATAGAGCTTGTCGCGGCTGGCGCCGATGGATTCTGGCGTGTTGAGGATATAGGCGCCGGTCATGGCGAACTGGCGCAGCACCGCCATGCCGTAATTGGTCATCGAGGCGCCGATGCGCGGAATGACCGCGTCATAGCGCGGCAGGCGGCGACCATCATAATAGATCGCAGGCGACAGCGCGTTGATCGCCATGGTGCACCGCGCCGTGTTGATCATCTCCGCCACATGGCCTTGCGCTTCTGCGGCTTCCTTCAGACGCTGGGAGGAATAGTTTTTCGGCTCGCGGGTCAGAATGGCGATCCGTAGCGGACGGTGCACCGGCTTGCTGCGCGGCAAGTGCTGATAGAGGTCATAGCTCAGCTCCTTTTGCGCGCAAGACTGGGTGGGGCTGACCACCATGTCGTCCAGAATCGCCGTTCGGCCCAGCAGCATGCGATACGCCATGCTCTCACGATTGGTCAGCGTGACCTCGATCGGCCAGGTGCGTTCGCCAATGGTGACATTGGCTTCAATCACCCAGCGCAACTCTGTCTCGCCATTTGACGAGGTGACTTCACGGCGATCCACAGCCGGCGCCGCGCACACCACTTCCAGGTCCGGCTGGTCGGGAATGGGGTGCATGACGAAGCGGACCTGAGGGTTATCCTCCGGCCCGAAAGGCTCGATGGCGACCGCATGCAATGCGCTCGTCTTGGCCCCCGTATCGATTTTGGCCTTGATCGCCGGAAGTGCGAGCCCCGAAAACGAGGCCCATTCTTCCCAGCCCAGAACGAACGGCTCATCAGTCATGCCGTGAGGACCTCCAGTAAGATCGGAAAAGGGGGATGGGTTACAGCGCTGCTAGTGTTTCGTCCATCGCCTATGGACGCAAGGCTTGATTATTCGCGTTTCGGAAACGCTGCCTGTCTGAAACCGCGCTCGTCATCTGCGTCCTGGGCCCCCATGTTCAGGCCTGAAGCCGACACAGGAGCCAGATATGAGCCCGCAATTGCGTCCGATCGTGAAGATCACCCAAGGCATGCCGACCTCTGACGGCGCCGGGGTGAAGCTGACCCGCCTGCTGGGCACGCCCGATCTGCGCGTGCTGGACCCGTTCCTGATGCTCGACAAGTTCCACTCCGACAATCCCGGCGATTATCTGGCGGGTTTCCCGCCGCATCCGCACCGCGGCTTTGAAACCGTCACCTACATGGTCGAAGGCCGGATGCGCCACCAGGACAATAAAGGCCATGAAGGCGTGATCGAGCCGGGCGGCGTGCAATGGATGACCGCCGCGCGCGGCATTGTGCATTCGGAAATGCCCGAGCAGGAAGACGGGTTGATGAGCGGCTTCCAGCTCTGGGTGAACCTGCCCAAGGCCGAGAAGATGAAAGACCCCGCCTATCAGGAGTTTGACGAGGAGCGCGTCCCCTCAGACATCCGCGACGGCGTGGTCGCGAAAATCGTCACGGGGCAGACCTCGACCGGCGTCAAAGGCCCCGTCACAGATGTGACCGTTGAGCCGCTTTACGCCGAACTCCGCATGGAGCCGGGCGCAGTCTTTGAGGAACCGATCCCGGACGCGAAGACCGCCTTCCTTGCCGTTCACACGGGCGACGTGGAAGCGGGCGGCATGAAGCTCAAAGAGGCCCAGCTGGGCGTGTTCGGACGTGGCGATGCGATCCGCATCAAGGCCGGGCCTGAAGGCGCGCGCCTGATGCTGGCCGCCGGAAAGCCCATTGGCGAGCCTATCGTCTGGGGCGGCCCCTTCGTGATGACCACCGAAGGCGAAGTGCGCCAGGCCATGCTCGATTACCAGCAGGGCCGGTTCTAGGCGCTCGCCGGTTAACTCTGGGCCGATCCATTCATTTGCAGGGGCGCAACAAAGGAGAGACCACACCATGGGATTGCTTGTAGACGGCGTCTGGCAGGACAAATGGTATGACACCAAATCCACTGGCGGGCGGTTCAAACGCTCCGAGGCGATGTTTCGCAACTGGGTGACCGCAGACGGCTCAGCCGGACCGACCGGCGAAGCCGGGTTCAAGGCCGAGCCGGGCCGCTATCATCTTTATGTCTCCCTCGCCTGCCCCTGGGCGCACCGCACCTTGATCTTCCGGCGCCTGAAGGGCCTGGAAGACATGATCGACGTGTCGGTGGTTCACTGGCTGATGCGCGAGAACGGCTGGACCTTCAAGGACGGCCCCGGCGTCATTGCCGACCCGCTGCACGGCGCCGAGTTCATGCACCAGGTCTACACCGCCGCCAAATCTGACTATTCGGGCCGCGTGACCGTGCCGGTGCTGTGGGACAAGAAGACCAACACGATCGTCTCCAATGAGAGCGCGGACATCATCCGCATGTTCAACTCGGCCTTTGACGAGGTGGGCGCCAAGCCGGGTGATTACTATCCTGAAGCGCTGCGTGAAGAGATCGGGACCGTCAATGAGCGCGTCTATCACGAGATAAATAACGGCGTTTACAAATCCGGCTTCGCCACCACCCAGGACGCCTATGAAGAGGCGGTGACCACGCTGTTTGATGCGCTCGACTGGATCGAGGACCGGTTGTCAGACGGCCGCGCCTATCTGATGGGCGAGGAGGTCACTGAAGCCGACTGGCGTCTTTACACGACCCTGGTGCGCTTTGACCCGGTCTATCACGGCCATTTCAAGTGCAATCTCAAGCGCCTGATCGACTATCCCAACATCAACGCCTATGCCCGCCGCCTGCATACGCAGCATGGGGTGGCCGACGTGTTCAATCTCGAACACGCCAAGCGGCACTATTATGAAAGCCACGACATGATCAATCCGACAGCCGTGGTCCCGCTGGGCCCGGACGTTCATGTGGCGGACGGCGACGCCGAATAGTCAGTACGTGAAGAGGGCGGCGAGCGCCATCAGGAAGGCCAAGACGGCATGAGCCGTCCAGGAGCCTGCCGGAGCGCCGCCGCCTTTGAACGTACGCTCGAAGAAATCCATGTCCTCTTCCGCCGTTTGGCGCGCAATGCTCGCTGCGGCGTTCACGCCGAATGCATACAGCGCCAGGCTGGCGAACAAGCACATGGAATGCTCCACGCCCTCATTCTCGAGTTGCATATAGTCACCCGACAGCACAGCTGCGGAAATGACGCGTAATTCACCTCCCACAAAGAGATTGTCAAACACCCAGACCGCGCCCAGAAAAAACAGATAACTCAGAAAGGTAGGAACGAAGACCGGTTCCCGACGCCTGACCCAAGGCACCACGAAGAGCGATGCGAAGATCAGCGCGTAGATCAGCATCACCACGATGTAGAAGAAAATCTTCAGGACGATGTTCTGGGAGGCCCAGCGAAAAATGACCTGGATGATCTGTTGCACGCCCGTGAGGACAGACGCGATCCCTGCCCAAACATCTGACATATCCGGCGTAGGCAGCTTGGCCGCCTGTGGCTCGAAACTCAGAGCGAATTCCACCCCAAAAAACGTCGTCGCAACGGCCCAGACGAATGTTCCCACCGCAATCAGGCTCGCCAGAAAGCCCAGAACTCTCTCAAATGTGCTCATACCACCCCACCCCAACACACTATGGAGGAGAAGCATGACAACTCAAAGACGCAGACACGATATCTGCTCTTGAAGAGTTATTCCGCCGCTTCTGCTGAGGCTGCGGCCTCGGCGTCGGGCTCATAGCCCAGCACCGGGGCGAGTTCCTTTTCGGCGCGCTTGAGGGTCCAGCCCTTGCGTTTCGCATAGTCCTCGACCTGGTCCCTGGCGACCCGGCCCACGGCGAAATACACGCTGTCAGGATGCGCGATATAAAGCCCGGACACGGACGAGGCCGGGCTCATCGCCCAGCTTTCGGTCAGCGTGATGCCGGTGCGCTCAGGCGCTTCGAGCAGTTTGAACAACAGGTCTTTTTCGGTGTGGTCAGGCTGGGCGGGATAGCCCGGCGCCGGGCGGATGCCGGCATAGGCTTCCTTGATCAGCTCTTCATTGGACAGCGTCTCATCAGACGCATAGCCCCAGATCGAGCGGCGCACGCGCTGGTGCAGGTATTCAGCGAAGGCTTCCGCGAACCGGTCAGACAGCGATTTGAACAGGATCTCGGAATAGTCGTCATTGTCCGCCTTGAAGCGGTCGATCATCGCCTGTTCGCCCTCGCCCGCCGTCACGGCGAAGCCGCCGATCCAGTCATCTTGCGTGGATGAGACGAAATCGTTGATGGCGTAGTTGGGCTTGTCGCCCTCTTTTTTCGATTGCTGACGCAAACCAAAGAAGCGCCCCGCCTCTTCAGTCCGGCTGTCATCAGCAAAGACGATCACGTCATCGCCGTCGCGCCGGGCCGGCCACAGACCGACCACGCCGCGCGGTTTCAGCCAGTCTTCCTCGACCATGGTCTTGAGCATGGCCTGCGCATCCTTGAACAGGTTGCGCGCCGCCTCGCCGCGGTTGGGATCATCCAGAATGGCCGGATAGCTGCCCTTGAGCTCCCAGGAGAAAAAGAACGGCGTCCAGTCGATATAGTCCACCAGATCCGCCAGACGGACATCGTCGATCGTGGTCAGACCCGCCTTTTGCGGCGCGACCGGCTGATACCCGCCGGCGTCGGCGTCAAAGCCGTTGGCGCGGGCGGCGTCCAGGCTGACGCGCTCGCGGCTGCCTTGCGTGCGGGCGCGGGTTTCGCGGATCTTGGCGTAGCGAGCGGAGACTTCGTCCCAGAGCGGCTGGCGTTCTTCCTTGGACAGAAGGCGCGAGACGATCCCCACCGCGCGGGAGGCGTCGGTGGCGTGAATGATCGGCGCCTTGTTGTAAGCCGGTTCGATCTTCACCGCCGTATGGGCCGGAGAGGTGGTGGCGCCGCCGATCATCAAGGGCAGGTCAAAACCCTGCCGCTCCATCTCGCTGGCCACATGCACCATTTCATCCAGCGACGGCGTGATCAGGCCGGACAGGCCGATAATGTCGGCCTTTTCGGCGCGCGCGGTCTCAAGGATCTTCTCGGCGGGCACCATCACGCCCAGATCCACCACGTCATAGCCGTTACATTGCAGCACGACGCCGACGATATTCTTGCCGATATCGTGCACGTCGCCCTTCACGGTCGCCATGATGATCTTGCCGGCGGCTTCCTTTTCAGCGCCGGACCGTTCGCGCTCCTCCTCCATATAGGGGAAGAGATAGGCCACGGCCTTTTTCATCACGCGGGCGGATTTGACGACCTGCGGCAGGAACATCTTGCCCTCGCCGAACAGATCACCGACCACGTTCATGCCCGCCATCAGCGGGCCTTCGATCACATGCAGCGGACGCTCGGCGGCCTGGCGCGCCTCTTCGGTGTCTTCGACCACATAGGCGTCGATGCCCTTGACCAGAGCGTGCTTGAGACGCTCTTCCACCGGCGCGCTGCGCCAGGCTTCGTCTTCCTTCTGCGCAGACTCGCCCGTGCCCTTGTACCGCTCGGCGGCCTCCAGCAGGCGCTCGGTGGCGTCGTCCCGGCGATTGAGGATCACATCCTCCACCAGCTCGCGCAGCTCGGGGTCGATGGCGTCATAAATGTCGAGCTGGCCAGCGTTGACGATCCCCATATCCATCCCCGCCTTGATGGCGTGATAGAGGAAGACCGAGTGCATGGCCCGGCGCACCGGCTCATTGCCGCGGAAGGAGAAGGACACGTTCGACAACCCGCCCGAGACGTGACAGCCCGGCAGGTTCTGGCGGATCCAGCGCGTGGCCTCGATGAAGTCCACCGCATAATTGTTGTGCTCCTCGATCCCCGTCGCCACCGCGAAGATATTGGGATCAAAGATGATGTCGTTGGGATCGAACCCGACCTGGTCGACCAGCGTCTTATAGGCGCGCTCGCAGATCTCGATCTTGCGCTTGGCGGTGTCCGCCTGGCCGTCCTCGTCAAAGGCCATGACCACGACCGCTGCGCCATAAGCCTTGCAGGCGCGGGCGTGCTTGAGGAACTCCGCCTCGCCTTCCTTCAGCGAGATCGAGTTGACGACCGCCTTGCCCTGCACGCATTTCAGGCCCGCCTCGATCACCTCCCATTTGGAAGAGTCGATCATCACCGGCACGCGGGCGATGTCGGGCTCGGCGGCGATCAGGTTGAGGAAGGTCGTCATGGCCTGCTTTGAATCCAGCAAGCCCTCATCCATGTTCACGTCGATGATCTGGGCGCCGGCGTCCACCTGCTGGCGCGCCACGTCGAGCGCGGCGGCGTAATCGCCCGCCTTGATCAGCTTGCGGAATTTCGCCGAGCCGGTGACGTTCGTGCGTTCGCCCACATTGACGAAAATGGCGCGAGAAGGTGAGGCGTCAGACATACGGGCTCCTCAAGCCAGCTCAAACGGTTCAAGCCCCGACAGGCGCATGGCCTGAGGGCGCTCTTTGAGCGTGCGCGGCTGACCGGTTTTGGCGTCGCGCGCGATGGCGGCGATATGGGCCGGCGTGGTGCCGCAGCAACCGCCGGCAATGTTGATCAGGCCCGATTGCGCCCAGTCCGCGATGAAGGCGGCGGTTTCGTCCGGCGTCTCGTCATACTCGCCGAACGCATTGGGCAGGCCCGCATTGGGATAGGCCAGCACATGGCAATCGGCGATGCGCGCCAGCTCGGCCACATAGGGCCGCAATTGCTTGCCGCCCAGCGCGCAGTTCAGGCCCACCGCCCAAGGCTGGGCGTGACGGACGGAATTGTAAAACGCTTCGGTGGTCTGGCCCGACAGGGTGCGCCCCGAGGCGTCGGTGATGGTGCCTGACAGGATGATCGGGATATCGGGATCGATCTTGCCCTCATTTCGCAGGTCAAGAATGGCCTTGATCGCCGCCTTGGCGTTCAGCGTGTCAAAGATCGTCTCGATCAGGAAGAAGTCCACATGCTCGGCCATGGCCAGGACCTGCTCGGCATAGGCCTCACGCACCTGGTCGAACGTCACTTCGCGAAAGCCGGGATCTTCCACATTGGGCGACAGCGACAACGTCTTGTTGGTCGGCCCGATCGCGCCCAGCACCGCCTTGGGCGAGCCGGTTTCAGCTTCGGCTTCATCCGCCGCTTCGCGCGCCAGGCGCGCGCCTTCGGACGCGATTTCGGCGGCGAGGTCTTCCATCTTGTAATCCGCCTGGGCGATGACGGTGGCGGAGAAGGTGTTGGTCTCCACCATGTCGGCGCCCGCATCGAAATACTGCTTGTGGATCGCGCGCACGGCGTCGGGCGTAGACAGGTTGAGGATATCGTTATTGCCCTGGATCGGGCAGGACCAGTCTGCAAACCGGTCGCCGCGATAGCCGGCTTCATCCAGCTTCAACGTCTGAATCTGGGTGCCCATGGCGCCATCCAGGATCAGAATGCGGGTTTGCGCCAGCGCTTCCAGCGCAGCGCGGCGTTCAGCTTTGGTCATGGCGTTCGGTCCCGTTAGGCGGCTTTGACGACGTGAGGGGGCTTTACGCCCAGAAGCGCACAGGTGGACAGCGACAGCTCAGCCCGGTTCAGCGTGTAGAAATGAAACGCCTCCGCGCCGCCCTGGCTCAGCTTTTCACACATTCCAGCCGCCAGGTGCGCCGTCACCAGCTCGCGCGTGCCGGCGTCATCTTCCAGGCCGTCATACACCGCATGGACCCGATCAGGGACATGGGCGCCGCACATCTCGGCCATGCGCACCAGGCCTTTGAAATTGGGCTGCAGCATCACGCCGGGCACGATGGGAATGTCGATCCCGGCTTTGCGCACGCGCTCGAGATAGCGAAAGAAGATGTCGGCGTCGAAAAAGAACTGGGTGATGGCGCGCGTCGCGCCCGCATCGATCTTTGCTTTCAGCATGTCCAGATCCGCGTCCCAGTCCGCGCTGTCGGGATGCTTTTCGGGGTAGCAGCCGACCGACACCTCGAAATCGCCAATGGCCTTGATGCCGGCGGTCAGGTCGGCCGAATTGCTGTAGCCGTTGGGGAAAGGCGTATACGCCTGGTCCAGTCCTTCGGGCGGATCGCCGCGCAGCGCCACGATATGGCGCACGCCGGCATTCCAGTAATCGCGGATGACCTCATCCACCTCTTCGCGGGTCGCGGACACGCAGGTCAGATGGGCCGCAGGCGCCATCTCGGTCTCAGACACGATCCGGCGCACCGTGCGGTGGGTGCGGTCTCGCGTAGAGCCGCCCGCGCCATAGGTGACAGACACAAAGTCCGGCGCCAGAGGCGAGAGCCGCGCAATGGACGACCATAATTTCGCCTCGGCTTCCTCGCTTTTAGGCGGGAAGAATTCAAAGGACACCTTCGGCCCTTGTGAAGAGGAACGGCCCATAACGGTCACCACCATCCTACCCTGGCTGCGCGTCGCACGGACACGGCGACACATCCACATAAAGATATCTTTATGCGATTATTGACGCTCGGGCAAGGCTGTATTCACTCCGGAACAGTACCTAATGGATCACACTGACTTGATATCACGGCCCCAGACACGACATTGCTCCCAACAGAATTTACGACCCAAAGGACGCTCCATGCGCATCCATGCTTTTTCCTCATACGCCGCAGTCATGCTGGCGGCGCTCAGCCTGACCGCTTGCGCATCGCGTGAACTGGCGCAGGAGACCGGCGACCCGTTCGAACCCGCCAATCGCGCTGTCTTCGCCGTCAACCAGACGCTTGATGATGTGGTGGTCGGCCCGTCCGCCCGCGCCTATGACGCCGTGACCCCTGACCCGGTCCAGACCGGCGTGCGCAATTTCATGAGCAATCTCAATCAGCCTGTGGTGTTCGCCAACGCCCTGTTGCAAGGCGATGTGCATGCCGCTGGCGACACTGTCGGCCGGTTTGTGATGAACACCACGATCGGCGTCGCGGGCGTGTTTGACGTCGCCTCTCATGAAGGCGTACCGCAGCATCGGCGCGATTTCGGCCAGACTCTCGCCGTCTGGGGCGTGGGCGACGGCCCCTATCTGGTGCTGCCATTAATTGGCCCATCCAACGTTCGCGATGCAACCGGACGCTTTGTCGATCGTTATCCTCATCCATTGAACTGGAGCGAAGAGGAATCTAGCGAGGCCTGGGCCTGGGGCCTGCGTGGCCTGAACGGAATTCAGACCCGCGCCGATCTCGATGACGCTATCGGCAGCCTCAATCGCACCGCAATTGACCCCTATGTTCAGGCCCGTTCGGCCTGGCGTCAGTCGCGTTCCGCCTTCATCGAAAACGGAGCGCGGTCCGACCCGAACTATGAAGACTTGCCTGAGTTTGAATAAGCACGCCGAAATGGCGGCAGGAGACCTCCCCATGATCAAACACATCCTCACCGCCTTCGCGTTGACGCTTCTGGCGCCCGTGGCGCTGGCGCAGTCCACGACGGCTGACGACGCAGAAGCCTTTGTCCAGAACCAAGCCAATCAGGTCATCGAAACCCTGACCGAGCTCAATTCCGGGCAAACCGATCTGCCCACAGTGCGCGCCGAATTCCGCGACCGTATCGACGCGTTGGCCGATGTGGACCGCATCTCCAATTTCGTGCTCGGCCGGTATCGCCGCACCGCCTCGGAAGACGAGTTGAATGCGTTCCGCACGGCGTTCCGCAATTACGCCATCGGCGTCTATGAAAGCGAGCTGAGCACCTATGCCGGCCAGCAGCTGGAAGTCACGGGTTCGGTCACCCGCAATCCGGGCGATTTCATCGTTCGCTCGCGCGTCTATGGCGGCCCCGACGGCCAAGAATTCGAAGTGAACTGGCGCATTCTGGACTCGAGCGGCGAGTTGAAAGCCGTGGACGTGGAAGTGCTCGGCGTCTGGCTGGCCCAGACCCAGCGCGAACAAATCCTCGCCGTGATCGGCGATCATCGCGGTGATGTCAGCGCTGCGACGTCCATGCTGCGCAATCGCGAGCCCGGCGAAGACGCCTGATCACAGTCCTCTCTCGCCCCTGAGCGCATAGAGTTGAAACGCCCGCCGGGGCGCGCTACCAGCAGCGCGCTCCGGCGGTTTCGTTTCCGGCCTGCGCGCCAAGCGCCCGCCCGGTCTCAGCGCCCGGCCAGAAAGGCGCGCCATGACACCTGCATACACACCCGACATCATCGCGCCAATCGACGCGCCGTTTGAACGCGGGCCGCAATTGCGCTGGTTCGACGCCATGGACGATCCGCGCCTGAACGTCACCGCCGAGCTTATGGCGCCCGATTTCGTGACCGCTGCGAAAGCCCGCGCCCTGCCGCCCTTCGCCGTGCTGTTTCACGCGATCTCAGGCGCAAGCCTTGATGTGGACGCGTTTCGCTGGCGGTTGACCGACCAGGGCGAGCCCTTCCGGATCAATGCGCTGTTGCCCAGCTACACCGTGCAAAACACCCAAGGCCATGTGAACTTTTCCTACGTGCCGTTCACCGAAGATCTCGACGCCTTTGTGAAGGCCTACCACGCCGACAAGCACGAGGCGGAAACCGCGACCGGGATGCGCACCAATGTGAAGGCCGCGCCCGAGTGCGGCCAGCTCTACTGCACCGGCCTGCCCTTCCTGCGCTTCACCTCCATCGAGCATCCCCGCTCCGGCGGCGGCGCCCTGGCCGCCACGCCCAATATCGCAGCGGGCCAGTGGCGGCGCGAGGCGGAGGGTCAGCTCAGCCTGCCGCTGTCGGTCCAGACCCATCACGGCCTGGTGGATGGCGTTCATGTGGCCGCGTATTTCGACGCGGTGCGAGACAGGCTGGCGCGGTTTGTGGGCGGATAGTCTCAGCTGCTTTCCACGAAAAAGGGCGCGCCAGCTGGCGCGCCCTTTTTTGTTGTGATTTTGAGAAAATCTAGCGTTCGAACTTCTGGAACTTCACGCGCTTGGGCACCAGGGCGTCGTCGCCCAGGCGGCGCTTCTTGTCGGCCAGATAGTCGGTGAACGAGCCTTCAAACCATTCCACATGGCTGTCGCCTTCAAAGGCGAGGATGTGGGTGGCGATGCGGTCGAGGAAGAAACGGTCGTGCGAGATGACCACGGCGCAGCCGGGGAAATCTTCCAAAGCCGCTTCCAGAGCCGACAGCGTCTCGACGTCGAGATCGTTGGTCGGTTCGTCAAGCAGCAGCAGATTGCCGCCTTCTTTGAGCATTTTGGCGAGGTGGACGCGGTTGCGCTCACCGCCCGACAGAATGCCGACTTTCTTCTGCTGGTCGCCGCCCTTGAAGTTAAACGCGCCCACATAGGCCCGGCTCGCCACTTCATGGTCGCCCAGCATGATCATGTCATTGCCGCCCGAAATCTCTTCCCAAACGTTTTTGTTGGGGTCGAGCGCGTCGCGCGACTGGTTCACATAGCCAAGCTTCACGGTCTCGCCGAGGGTGACGGAGCCGTTATCGGGTTTTTCCTCGCCGACGATCATCTTGAACAGGGTGGTCTTACCCGCGCCGTTCGGACCGATCACGCCGACAACGCCGCCCGGCGGCAGTTTGAAGTCGAGATCATTGATCAGCAGGCGATCATCAAAGCCTTTCGACACATGGTCGAAATCCACCACATTGCCGCCCAGGCGCGGGCCCGGCGGAATGCGGATGACGGCGGTCGAGATCTTTTCCTTCTCGGCGGCGTCCCGCTTTTCTTCATAGGATTTGATACGGGCCTTGGATTTGGCCTGACGCGCTTTCGGCGCGGCGCGGATCCAGTCGAGCTCGCGCAGCAGGGCGCGCTGCTTGGCGCTCTCTTCGCGCGACTCTTGCGCCAGGCGCTTGGCCTTTTGCTCCAGCCAGTCTGAATAGCCGCCCTGATACGGAACGCCCTGACCGCGATCGAGCTCGAGCGTCCAGGTGGTGATCGCGTCCAGGAAGTAACGGTCGTGGGTGACGATCAGCACGGCGCCGGGATAATTCTCCAGATGGTTCTGGAGCCAGGCCACGCTTTCCGCGTCGAGGTGGTTGGTCGGTTCGTCAAGCAGCAGCACGTGCGGCTTGGACAGGAGCAGCTGACAGATCGCCACCCGGCGGCGTTCACCGCCCGACAAATTCGTCACGTCCGCATCCGGCGCCGGGCAGCGCAGCGCGTCCATGGCCATCTCGATCTTGGAGTCGATGTCCCAGGCGTCGCGCGCATCGACCTGCTCTTGCAGCTCGGTCATCTTCTCCATCAGCTCGTCGGAATAATCCTCGGCGAGCTGCATGGCGATGGCGTTGTAGGCGTCATAGATCTGCTTGTCTTCAGACCCTTCGATGACGTTTTCCCAGACGGTCTTGGTCTCGTCGAGCTTGGGCTCCTGGGGCAGATACCCCACGCGCACGCCCTTCTCCGCCCAGGCTTCGCCGGTGAAGTCGGTGTCCTGACCGGCCATGATGCGCAGCAGCGAGGATTTACCCGCGCCGTTGACGCCCACGACGCCGATCTTGGCGTCCGGCAGGAAGTGCAGCGAGATGCCGGAGAAGACTTGTTTCCCGCCGGGATAGGTCTTCGCCAGATTGTCCATGTGATAGACGTATTGATACGCGGCCATAGGCGTGCGCGCTCCATTAGCTGGGGGCTTTGTTCTAGCCGCACGCTATAGCGGGTTTGGGGGGGATGACGCAATGCAGCGTGTCGGGCGCGCACGTCGCCAGTATCAAGATTGTAATGTGATCTGACCCCTTCTTCATGTCAGGCTCCTCTCGAACTGGGGGAGACTGACATGAACGCCTTGCTCGTACTGGCGCTGGCCGCCACGCAGCAGACCGCGCTGCCGAATGCGCTGTCCATCACGCAAACCGGCGACGACTGGAGCGCGGTCACCCTCACGCTGAGCTTTGAGGCGCAGGCGGGCGACGCCCTGTCCCTGACCTTCGTGGAAAACTGGGGACCGGCGGAAAACCTGACCCAGCTGGTCAGTCATGTGCGCGTCAGCGGCCCGGGCGGCCCCCTCGCCCACACGCTTGAGGGCGCCGCGCTGACCGTGCCCGCCCTGCCCGAAGGCCCGGTTCTGGTGCGCTATGACATCGCCCAGGATTATGAGGGCGAGCCGCAATGGGGCGTACAGCGCCTGCCGGGGATGCGGCCCGTGCTGCAGCCAGACTACGCGTTTTTTGCAGGCGGGGCCGTGCTGCCCGGCTTTGACGCGCCGGTCGGCGATATTCGCGTCAGCCTGCCCGATACCGGCGCGTTCAACCGCCCGGTGAACGACACGGGCGGGAGCGCGCCCGTGTCTTATGCGGCGCTGACCAATGGCCTGTTTGCGTTCGGCGCCTTTCGCAGCGAAACAGCGGATGCTGCAGACCTTGAGCTGCGCTCGGCGATACGGGGCGACTGGGCGCTTGATGACGCGACGATCCATGAGGTCACCGCGCTGACGCTGGAGCACGCTTCGACGCTGTTTGAAGACCCCGCCTTTGATCAGTATTTTCTCATGGTGACGCCGCTGCCGGACCTGCCCCAGGGCTCGGCGGTGATCGGGTCGGGCTTTGATGAGGCCTTCTTCCTTCTGGCGACGCCCAACGCCGACCCCGCCAACCTCATCCATACGATCACTCATGAAGTGCTGCACGAATGGATTCCGCGCCGCGCCGGGCAAACCGACGAGGCGACCGACCCGTCCCGCGCCTGGTTCACCGAAGGCTTCACCGAATACTTCACCCAGCGCCTGCTCTTGCAGACCGGCCGCATCACGCTTGAAGACTATGCCGCGAACATGGACGCGCTCTGGACCGCCTATATGACGTCTGACGTGAACACCCTGCCTGCTGAAGACCTGAATGAGCGCCTGTTTGAAAGCGAGCAGACCGAGCGCCTGCCCTATCAACGCGGCGCGCTGCTGGCGCTGCACTGGGACACGATTTTAAAGGCGGAGGGCGATGAAGGCCTGACTCGCGTGCTCGCAAACCTCATTGATCGCGCTGACGCTCTGGAAGCGGACGGACGACCGCGCACCTTGTCAGACGAGGCGCTTCACGCCTCCCTACGCGACGCGCTCGGGGCGCAATTCGATACCGATTATCAGCGCTATATCGTGGAGGGCGGGCTGATTGATCTGCGCGCGCTGACCCTGCCGGAGTGTCTCGAAGCAGACGCCCACGCCCATCTGAGACTCAAGCCGGGTTCTGAGGCGCTAGAGGCGTGTGCGGCGGGGATTTCTCAGCCCTAATCCGGCCGTTCCACATTCTCGCAGGCATAGTCCGCGATATGGCCTGAGATGGACTCAGGGTCGATCGGGTCGAGCATATAATTGCGGTGGTCGGCGTTCATCTCGTCCACCGTATGGCCCTGGCCCAGATAGCGCACCAGGCCGGCGCGGCAGTCGATTTCGCGCTGGACGAAGGTCTCGCCCCGGCGCCCGACGCGACGGGTGACGATTTCCAGCTTGCCGCCGCGCACCGGAACCAGCATCAGCACATCATAGCGCGCCGCAGGGTCATTGGGCACTTCGATCACGGGGAAGCGTTGGCCTTGTGCGGTCGCCAGCACGCTGGCCGCAACAGCGATCAGGGTCAGACCCGGCATGAACCTCTCCCTTGAAGTCTCAAACTGCGATGCCTGCAAGCCTCTCAAAAGAATGCTTATGATCAGTTACGACGCCGCCCCGGCGTTTACCCCGGCGCCCTCACCCATTAGCGTCGCGCCCAAACTGACTTGAGAAGGGGAGCTCTCATGCGCCACGCCTTGTTCACCTGCGTCGGCCTTCTGGCCCTGGCCGCCTGTGCGCCGTCTACGGACACCGCTCAAACACCACCGCCGGCCGCCCCGGTCGATCCAGCAGCACTAAGCATTGACGACGTGTTCGGCAGCGCCAACCTCGCCGGCGCCACGCCGCGGGGCTTGCGCTTTTCCCCCGACGGCGAGCGGGTGACCTTCCTGCGCCCCAAGGATGACGACCGTACGGTGACCGATCTGTGGGCGATGAATCTCAGCGATGGCGAAGCCTACATGCTGGTGGATTCCGCGGTGCTGGCGCCCGATGAGCGCGAACTGTCGGAAGCCGAGATCCAGTATCGCGAGCGCGCGCGCATCTCCACCTCCGGCGTGGTCAGCTATGACTGGGACGAGACGGGCGAAGCGATCCTGGTGCCGCTCGACGGCGATGTCTTCTATGTGGACGTGAACACCGGCGAGGCCGAGCGCCTGATGCAGACCGAGGCGTTTGAAACCGACGCCCGCGTCAGCCCGGACGGCCAGTATGTCAGCTTCATCCGCGACCAGAATCTCTGGGTGCACAATCTTGCGACCGGCGAGGAACGCGCCCTGACCAGTGAAGGCGCCGGCGCGATCAGCTGGGGCGTCGCCGAGTTCGTCGCCCAGGAAGAAATGGGCCGCTATACCGGCTATTGGTGGAGCCCGGACGGGCAGTATGTGGCCGCAGCTCGCATTGACGAGACGCCGGTCGAGATCGTGCCCCGCTTTGGCATCAACGCCGAAGGCGTCACCGTCACCGATCAGCGCTATCCGCGTTCGGGCACGGATAACGTGCTGATCCAGCTGCATGTGATCGACGTGGCCACCGGCCAGCGCACCCGGGTCGATCTGGGCCCGGAGACCGACATCTATCTGGCGCGGGTGAACTGGAGCGCGGACAGCGGCACGCTCTACGCCCAGCGCCAGAACCGCGCCCAGACTGTGCTCGATATCCTGGCCGCCGACCCGATGACCGGCGAGACCGAGACGGTTCTGACCGAACAGTCTGACGCCTGGATCAATCTCACCAATGACTTCACCGCGCTCGACGATGGCGGCTTTCTGTGGACATCCGAACGCACCGGCTTTCGCCATGTCTATCATGTGAGCGCGGAGGGCGAGGCGCGCGCGCTGACCTCGGGCGACTGGGTGGTCGACGACCTCGCCGGCCTGTCTGAAGACGGCGCGACCGTCTATTTTGAAGGCTGGATGACGAGCCCCTTGGAGCGACACCTGTACGCTGTGCCGTTTGACGGCGGCGAGCCGGTGCAGATCACCGAAGGTGAAGGCCGCTGGAACGCCAGCCTCGGCCAGGGCGGCACGGGCTTTATCGGCAGCTATTCTGATCCCGACACCCCGCCCCAGACCGCGCTCTATGACATTTCCGGCGAGCGCGTGGCCTGGATTGAGGAAAACGCCATCGGCGAAGACCATCCCTATGCGCCCTTCCTGGACAGCCATCTGGTTCCCGAGTTTGGAACCGTGCTGGCCGATGACGGGGAGACCGAGCTCTACTGGTCGATGCTGAAGCCTGACCATTGCACCGCCGCTGATCCCTGCCCGGCCATCGTGCAGGTCTATGGCGGCCCACATGTTCAGAGCGTGTACAAGGGCTGGGTCGGCGCGCGCGACCAGCTGTTCGCCGATCAGGGCTATATCCTCTTCAAGCTCGACAATCGCGGCAGCTGGAACCGCGGCCACGCCTTTGAGGCCGCGCTGCATGACCGGATGGGCGGCGTGGAAGTGCGCGACCAGCTGACCGGGCTCGATTACCTTGAAGGCCTTGAGTTTGTGGATAGCGAACGGATCGGCCTGTGGGGCTGGTCCTATGGCGGCTACATGACCCTGATGACCACGCTGCAGGCGCCGGGCCGGTTTGACGCCGCGGTGTCCGGTGCGCCGGTGACCGATTGGGCGCTTTACGACACCCATTACACCGAGCGCTATATGGACACGCCGCAAAACAATGAAGACGGCTATTTTGAAGGCTCCGCCTTCGCGCATCTGGACGGGTATGAAACCCCGACCCTGATGATCCACGGCATGGCGGACGACAATGTGACGTTTGATCATTCCACCCGGCTCTACGCCGAGCTGCAGCAGCGCGGCGAGCTGTTCGAGATGATGACCTATCCCGGCCAGCGTCACGGCGTCCGCCCGCCCGCTTTGCAACGCCATTTGTGGACCACGATCTACGATTTCTTCGGTCGTGAGCTGTCTGAGGATGACGAAGAGTAGGTTTCAGAACTAACGAACGCGAAACCCCCGGAGCCAGCCTCCGGGGTTTTTGTTTGCGCTTCCAGTTTGTCATCCCGGACGCAGCGATCCGGGATCTACTGGAAACGCTCTGTCCTGATCACAAAGATTCTGTCAGCAGATCCCGGCTCAAGGCCGGGATGACGGCTGTAGAAGGATGACAGATAACCCCGTAACGCTTGTGCGCGTCCCTCTCCCATCTTTGAGGGGAGAGGACAGGTGAGGGGTGAGCGGCGCCTGATCCTGTAAGCGTGACCCTGGCTGAAACGCACCCCCTCACCCTGCCTCTCCCCCTTGTCCAAGGGGGAGAGGGGAAGCGCCGACAGCCCCGCGCGCAAACGCAAGGATGAAGCCAAATGACGGGTCGCGCGGGAGCGGGCCGTTTGTGTTGATGGTGTTCAGTCTTGAAAGCCAAACCCGGCTCCCGCGCTGGAGATGTTTTGTCGGGATCACCGCACGGAGACTTCTGCGCTGTCGCGCCGCCGGTGCAGTCGCCGCCTCATCAGACGCCGCCGCCCTGGACCGTACGATGATGACCCGCCTTTTTGGTCAGAGGGCGCGTCAGACCCTCTGTCCTCGGGACATCTCGCCCCTCCCAGCCTGAACGCGCCGGCCGCCCGCCCTGGAAGGAACGGCTGTGAGTATGGCTCAGCTTCGGGCGGGGGCGGATAAGTTTGCGGCTTACCCCCAAACTGAAACCCCGGCCCAGCGCAGCGCAGAGCCGGGGCCTTCATCAGGATGAGGCGCTTTTCGCGGAGGGAGGTCCCGGGTCTTCGCGATGCTCGCCCGGGACTTCACCCCAAATGCCCCTAACCCGCGCGTTCTTCCAACCAGAGATCAAACCGGTCCTGCCCCCAGTATTTATTGGGCCCCTCGATCAGGAAGGGCACGCCGAACACGCCGTCCGCCTGGATCTGCGCGCGCTGGTCCTTGATCACTTGCGCCAGGCTGGCGTCCGCGTTGATGGCGTCCGCGTCAAAGCCGTTCCAGTCCACGCTCTTCGCGGCTTCGGCGAGCACGTCCATTTCGGAAATATTCTTCCCCGCCCCCCAGCGCGCATCGGACACGGCGAGCGCGTAGTCGAGCCCTTTGCCCGCTTGTTGCGCAGCGAGAAAACTGAGATTGGCGAGGCGATAATCGGGGTCAAACGGATCGGGCAAAGCGAGCGGCAGGCCCATCCGCACAGTCATGCGGAACACGTCCTGCTGGTAATAGGCGAGCTTGTACTTGTTGCGCGTCGGATCAGCGAACTCAGCATCCTCGGGCGGGCCGGTGAACAGGATCAGATCACCGTCAAACCCGGCGCGCGCCAGCTTGTGCAGGCCGAGGCGTGAATACGGGCTGCGGAAGGCGAAATAGCAGCGCAGCCCGGTCTGGGTGTCGGTGTCGGCGGTCGTGTCATTCATGTCGCAATATCCGGGGGTTCAGAAGAAATCTCTGGCTTCGAGCTTAACAGCCACACCGCGGAGCGCTAACGTTCTGTTAACGCCTGGACGCATGCACGCCATTCATAATTGCATGACGCCACAAGGTGCTCAGGGTGCGCGGCCTGAGGGGGCTGAAGCCGAGGGGAAATACGGCGATGACGTCTGAAGTCATGATCATGAACCGGCAGGCTGTCGTGCTGGCGGCGGACAGCGCCGTCACCTATGGCGGCGGGCCGGGCTCGGTCGTCACGCTGGAGGCCGAGAAGATCCTGCAGCTCGGGCCGAACATGGCGCTGATGGTGTATTCGCGCGGCGATGTGCTGGGCCGCTCCTGGTCGCATATCGCCCACGCCTTCAAACGCGCCCATGGCGACCATGACTTTGACAGCGTCCAGGCCTGCGCCGACGCGTTCTTCGCCTTCATCGACCGCAACCGGGCGCTCTTTCCTGAAAAGGAGGAAACGGAAGAGCTGGAAAGCCTGATGCGGGCGGCCATGCTGACCGTGCTCAACCATGCCCGCAGCCTGCGCCATCATGCGCCGGGCGAGTATGGCGATGACAACGCCGCGTTCGAAGGCGCGCTGGATCTGTATCGCGCGCACCTTCTGCAAGATGACGGCGGAGCGGAGCGGGCCAATCTGGACGTCTTTGCCGAGCTTGACCGCGACCGCTTTTACGAGCGTTACGCCGCCATGCTGGACAGCCTGATTTCAGACGCGCTTGGTCCGTTCGGCATGCAGGAAGGGATCCGCAACAAGCTGTTTGACTTCGCCTATCTGATCGTCACCAAGCCCGCCTTCCTGGAGCCCTATGCCGGGCTGGTGTTTGCAGGCTTTGGGGAAAGCGACGTCTTCCCGGTCTACAGCCATTACTACGCCTCGATCCTGGTGGACGGCGTGATGAAGCGCGCCCATGACGAAACCACTCAGGTCGGCGTTGAGAACGGACCGAACGCGTTCTTGCGCACCTTCGCTCAAGCCGAGATGACCCACGCCTTCCTGCGCGGGGTTCACCCCTATCTGTTTGACGTCATGGCGTCGATGAACATGGTGACCAATGAAGCCGCCAGCGAGGTCGCGCTTCGAAAAGCCGGGCTCGACGACGACACGGTGGACGCGGTGATGAGCGAGCTGCGCGATTCTGAATTGCTGTCCCTGTCAGCGGAATTCATCCACACGGCGCGCACGATCTCGCAGGAAGAATTTATCGACCCGTTCATCGCCGTGGTGGCGGCCTCTGGCAAAAAGCAAATGGGGGAGACCGCCAAGGCTTTGGTGGAACTCAACATTCTCAAAAGCGACCTGCATCAGACCCAGACCGGAGTCGGCGGCGAAGTCGACGTCGCGATGATCTCGCGCACCGGGGGGTTTGAGTGGTATGCTAAGAAATCGTAAACTCCTTCACCCTCGCAAACCCCTCAGGAGGCGATGATGAGTGCAGACCCCACCCGTTTGAACATCGAACGCGCCCGAGAAGCTTTGGCCCGCGCCAGACTGGACGATGTGGCGTCGGCTGTGCGGGCGCCGCGCCCGGCCGACCTCTCCCGCCTTGAGGAACACCAGGCGCGCGCCGAGACGCTCAGCGACCGCGCCGAAGACTTCCGCGCCTCCGTACGCACCCGGCTGGGCCTGGGCGAAGCGTCTGGCGGCTCCATGAGCTACGCTCACAGCGCCAGCAGCGCCACGGGCATGGACGCCGCTTTGTGCGACGCCGAAATCTGCGCACCGGCCCCGCCGCGTCTGGGTGAAGCGCCGCAGTCCGCCAGCCCGAAAGCCACGGACCAGCAGCAGGCGACCCCGGTCACGCCGCCGGTGCAAGCGCAGCCCGGCGAAACCCGGCGCCGCAAATTCCTGGGATTGTTCTAGGCGGTCAGAAGCGTCTTGCAGATCGCTTCAAGACCGGCCTGATCGTCACCGTCAAAGGCGTCGAGCTCGGCGGAGTCCACATCAAGGACCGCCGCCAGCTGCCCGTCCGCGTCAAACACCGGCACGACGATCTCTGATTTCGACCGGCTGTCGCAGGCGATATGGTTGGGGAAAGCCTCCACATCAGGGACCAGCTGGGTTTCGCCCGTCGCCGCCGCCGCGCCGCAGACGCCGCGGCCGAACGGAATGCGCAGACAGCCCAGCGTGCCCTGATACGGGCCGACGACCAGCTCATTAGGCTTCAACGGATCGACCACGTAAAACCCGGTCCAGAAAAACCGCGGGCCGAAATTATGCGCCAGAAGGCAGGCCGCCGTCGCGTAGCGGGCCGTATGACTGGTCTCGCCCGCGACGATGGCGGCGATTTCCTTGCCCAGACGGACATAGGCCTCAGCCTTGGTCTCGCCCTCTACGGCGGTGCTCATTTCCTCAGCCATGGCCGGCTCCTGCGCTGTCACACATTTCATTGGCGGCACATCTAATCGCGCATGGCGTCCGGCGCCAGCGCCGGGTCTGCAAACAATCGTGATCACACGCCGCTCACGCCTTCGTGCAAGCCTGTGTAGAGCGGTATGGGACTACTTCGTCTAAGCCTTGCCTGAACGACACTGATGTCGATGCAACAGGAGCAAGACCATGCGAAACGCAATCCTTCTGGCCGGCATGCTGGCCTTCACCGGCGCCGCCCTGCCGACGGGCGCAGCTCTGGCGGAAGACGCGGTCTATACGGGCCGGTTCAGCAACACCGCTGTGGGCGGGTATGACGCCGTCGCCTATCACACTGAAGGCGAAGCCGTGCGCGGTGATCGCGCGTACACGACGTCCTGGAATGGCGCGGACTGGCGCTTCGCCAGCCAGGCCAATCTGGATCTGTTCGTCGCGGACCCCGAACAATACGCGCCCGCCTATGGCGGCTATTGCGCCTGGGCGGTGTCTCAGGGTTACACCGCCAAGGGCGATCCCAATCATTGGAATATCGTCGATGGCGTTTTGTATCTGAACTATAATCGCGAGATCAAAGAGCGCTGGACCCAGGATATTCCCGGCCATATCGCGCAGGCGGACGCCAATTTCCCCGCCCTTTTGAGCGAATAGGAGACGATCATGCTGGGGATCAACCTTCGCAAACTGGCCGCCTATGGGCTCGGGATCTGGATATCGGCGATCTTTCTGGATTCCCTGCGCTATAAATTCACCGGGCATGAAACGCCTCAACATATCTTTGAAACCCTGCGCGACTGGTCCGGCATCGGGCTGTTTTACCCCGCCGGCCCCTGGATCATCGGGCTCGCGGAGCTGACGGCCGCCCTGTTGGTGCTGGGTATTCCCTTCGTGGTGATGCTGACCACGCGCAAACCCGGACACGCCGCCCTGAGCCAGAGCCTGGGCGGATTACTGGCGATGGGCGTGATGAGCGGAGCAATCGTGTTCCACCTGTTCACGCCCCTGGGCATTGAAACCCCGACGGCCTGGGCGGACGGTCAGCCGACCGAATGGAGCCCGGCGCTGTTCATCGCCGCTTGCATCACCTGGGTCGCTGGACTGATTGTGGTGGTGTTGCGTGGAGGCGAGGCCTTACGCACGCTGAAAGGATAGCCCGAGCCATGCCGACCGCCCCCGCCCCGACGCTTGAGACGCATGCGACAGACGCCCTGTTCGCAGCGCTCGAGACAGAGCTGGCCCTTGGCGCCAGCCGGGGCGCGGACTTGCTGGCGCCGCACGCAAAGGGCGGACTTGAACGGGCGGCGCGTCATTTGACGCAGACGGACGGCGCGATCGCCCTGTTCACCGGCTTTTACGTGGCCCATGCCGCCCAACCCGCCGCAGAAACCGACGGACCGCTGGCGGTCATGGCCATCGCCGAAGCGCTGCATGCGCTTGGCCGGGATGTGGTGGTGGTGACCGACACGCCCTGCGCGCCGGTGCTCGACCCGCTGATACGCGAGGCGGGCCTGCCTGGCTCCACTCTGTTGGCGCTGGACCACGCTGACAGCTTGCAGGACGAGCTCAACGCGCGCGGCGTGAGGACCGTTTTTTCCATTGAACGCCCGGGTCGGGCGATAGACGGGCGCTGTTATTCCATGCGCGGCCGCGATCTCAGCGCGCATACGCTGGCGTTTGACGCCGCCTTTCATCCCCGATCCGGTTTTATGCGGCTGGCTGCCGGCGATGGCGGCAATGAGATCGGCATGGGCGCCCTGCCCAAATCCGCGCTGTTCACCCATGTCGACCAAGGTCAGACCATCGCCAGCGCCACCGGCGCCGACGCGCTGATCATTGCGGGCGTCACTCACTGGACCAGCTACGCCCTCGCTGCGGCCATGGCCCAACTCGCGCCCGATCAGGCGCCCGTCTGGCGCGATGCGGTCAGCGATGTGCGCGAACACCACCGGCTCGCCGCCGCGCTCAAGGCTGGCGCGGTGGACGGCGTGACCGGGCAAGCGACGCCGACCATTGACGGCTTCGCCCTGTCGACGCATCTCGCCAAACGTGATGCGCTGTTCGCCGTGCCCCGCCCGGCCTAGGCCCTGCCTCCAGCCCGCCATGGGACGAAAACGCGCGATCGCCTTCATTTTGTGCAACGGCGCGCATGATTATTCCAACATCAGGCTGAATAACGCACACTTTCGAACCATCCATGTCCCTCTAGGCCGATAGACTGGTGACGAAGCACACCAGGGAAGACGTCATGACCGTACTGCGCTCCATTCTCACCGCCACCGTGTTCGCCTTGGGATGTAGCGCCGCCAGCGCGGCGCAGCCTGTCGTGCTGAACGCCAACACCGAGTTTGAAGGCGTGTTCGGGGGCCAGGCCGTGCGATATCAGGCGCTGGTCGAACGCACAGAAATCGAGGCGAGCGACGCCTTGCCCGCCGCCAGCCTGGTGACGACCGCATATCTGGCGGACACCCGCGCGGCGGCCGCAGAGCGCCCGGTGCTGTTCTTGTTCAATGGCGGCCCTGGCGCTCCGTCCAGCTGGCTGCACATGGGCGCGCTCGGGCCGGTGCGCATCAATGCGCCTCGCGATCCGCAAGCGCCGGTTCCTGAGCAAGCTGAAACGGTGGCGAACCCCCACACGCTTCTGGACATTGCAGATCTGGTCTTCATCGACCCGCCCGCCACCGGCTTCAGCCGGGTCACGAGCGAGGATGCAGACGAAGTGCTTCTGACCGTGTGGGGCGACGCACAGATGACCGCGCAGTTCATCACGGACTGGCTGGAGGCGCATGATCGCGCGCACTCTCCTGTCTACGTGATGGGCGAAAGCTATGGCACGATCCGCGCCAGCGTGGTCGCTGGACTGCTGGCTGAAACCCGTCCGCTGGACGGGGTGATCTTGATGGGCCAGGCGGTCAACATGATCGAGACCTCCCAGCGCGCCGACAATATCGTCTCCTACGCCACCAATCTGGCGTCTCTGGCCGCCATCGCCGCCTATCATGGCCGGGTGGATCCGCAAGGCCTGGACGTCGCCGGGTTCGTGGATCAGGTCCACGACTGGGCCATGACGGATTATCTGATGGCGCTGTCGCAAGGCTCGGCGTTGCGCGATGAGGAGCGAAACGCTGTCGCCCGACAGCTGCACGCCTATACCGGCGTGCCGGCGCAGTATTATCTCGACCATCGCCTGACCATCACCAAGGCCGCATTCCGCCAGGTTCTGCTGGCGGACACGGATGAACGCCTGGCGGTATACGATGCGCGCTACACCGCTCCCGCACCGCAGCCAGGCGAACGGCCGTCAGACCCGTTCGGCCCTGTGTCGAGCTGGATTCCGCAAGCCCTGACCGCGCATTTCAGCGAAACGCTGAGCGTGCCCCTGCCGATGAACGACTATCACTGGCGCGCGCCCAATGCATCGGACTGGCGCTGGCTTCCCACGGGCGGAATGGGCGGGCCTTTTGACGACTATAATTATGCGTCCCATCTCGAAGCGGCGCTGGCCGCTTCGGACGATTTCGCCATCCTGATCGGTACAGGCCGATATGACACGACCACCACTCTGGGACCGGCGCGCTACCTCGCTGACCATCTCGAGGGCGGCGACGGCCGCATCTGGCTGGCCGAGTATGAAGGCGGCCATATGGCCTATACCAACCCGGACGCCCTGGCGGCGATGAGTGCGGATCTCCGGCGCTTTCTCACGCGTTAACTCTACGGTTGAAAATCCTGCAGATTTTTAATTTGACGCATTGTTTATTCTCCCTTTCACTGAAACTCTCAAGTTTCAACTTTCATAGCGCCATAAGTCGATAAAGACATGCGCATGAAGAGGGGAGAAATTCGATGACGCCGAAACTGGACGCCATTGATGTGCGCATTCTGGAGCAGCTTCAGAAAGACTGCTCCATCTCCACCGCCGAGCTGGCCGACCGGGTCGGACTGTCCCAGTCCCCGTGCTGGCGGCGCATCCAGCGTCTTCGCGAAGAGGGGTTCATCAAGGCCCAGGTCGCGCTTCTGGATCCGGAAATGCTGGGTGTGAACCTGCATGTGTTCGCCCAGCTCAAAATCTCCTATCTGGCGGATGCGGACCGGCAAAAATTTGTCCGGGGCGTCATGTCCATTCCAGAAGTGGTGGAGTGCTACTCCATTCTGGGCGAGCGCGATGTCATGATCAAGGTCGTCGCGCCAGATATCAAATGGTATCAAGAGTTTATCTTCAACACGATCCTGAAGCTACCAGGCGTTGAAGATGTCAGCTCGATTGTGGCGCTCTCTCAGATGAAAAACACCACCGCCCTGCCCGTGCGGATCACAGAGGCATAAGCAATCGCATTCGGTCGTCTGAACGCGAGATTTTTCCTGCACCCGGGCATGGCTTCACGCCAATAGGCAAAAATATCGACCAACGCCCCGTTAGTCTGCATGAAGCGCCCCTCAGGCGCTTCATTTCCGGAACGGAGTTCTCCGCTCATGCGCCTGTCATCTCTTGTCGCCAGCCTCATCCTTGGCCTGTGCCTGTTTTCAGCGGCGGACGCGCACGCCCAAGACGCGCGAACTGACGCCTATGTCGTCATCGCAGCCGGCGAAAACGTAGGGTATCTGACCGCCGAAATCCGCGGCGATCAGGTCGAGCTTGATTACGACGTGGACAATAACGGTCGCGGGCCGGGCAATCACCAAAGCCTGACGCTGAACGATGACGGCGTGCCGCTGTCCTGGACCATTGAAGGCCATTCCCTCTTTGGCGATCCGGTTCACGAAACCCTGACCCAGCAGGACGGGCGCTTGGTGTGGAACAGTCAGTCAGACAGCGGCGACGTCGCGGTCAGCGAGCCCCGGCTCTACATCGCCGCAGACAGCAGCCCCTGGAGCGCCGGCCTTTATGTGCGGGCCATCCTGGCTGCGGGCGCGGACTCCCTGCCCGTTCTGCCCGCCGGCCAGTTGCGGGTGGAAGAGGTGGCGCTTGACGCGCCCATCGACGGCGCGGAGGACGCGCGCGTCTACCGGCTGACCGGTCTGAATCTGGGCGCCGGCTATGTGCTGATGGACCCGGATCTGCGGCTGATCGCCAACTTCTCCGGCGGCATGACCATTCTGGAAGAATACGCCGCGCTCGCGCCTCAACTTGCCGCGCTGCGCGACCAGTTTGAAAACCGTCATCAGGAAGAGCTGCAGGACCAGCTGGCGCACCGCTATGAAACGCCTGTGGTCATCCGCAATGTGCGCCTGTTTGATCCCGACGCCGGCGCGCTGACCGATCTGTCCGCCGTCACCGTGTTTGAGGGCGAGATCGTGGGCGTCCAGCCCGACGCCGACGCCTGGATTGGCGAGGATCATCAGGTCATCGACGGCGAAGCCGGCGTGCTGATCCCCGGCCTTCACGACATGCACGCCCATATCAACGCCCAGACCGGCCTGCGCTATCTGTCCGCCGGCGTCACCAGCGTGCGGGATATGGGCAACGACCCTGAAGGCCTGATCGAACTGGTCAGCCGGATCGAGGCGGGAGAGCTGGCCGGCCCGCGCACCGTGCGCAACGGCATGCTGGAAGGGCGCAGCCCCTATTCAGTGCGCACCGGCATCATTGCGGACTCGCTTGAAAACGCGCTGGAAGCGGTGCGCTGGTACGCCAGCCACGGCTATCACCAGGTCAAGATCTACAACTCCCTGCCCGGCGACTGGATCGCCCCGGTGATCGCAGAGGCTCACGCCTGGGGGCTCGGGGTCACCGGACATGTGCCCGCCTTCGTCTCGCCCGACTATGTGATCGAGGCCGGCTATGACGACATCTCCCACATCAACCAGCTGATGCTGGGCTGGCTGCTTGAGCCCGAAGAAGACACGCGCACCCCGATCCGTCTGACCGGCATGCGCCGCGCCGCCGCGCTCGATCTTGAGAGCGAAGAGGTGCGGCATACCGTCGATCTGATGGTCGAGCATGGCGCCGCGCTCGACACCACCGCCGTGACGCTGGAGCTGTTGATGCTCAGCCGGTCAGGCGAATTCCCGAGCTCCGCCGCCGGTCATGTGGAACACATGCCGGTCGGGTTCCAGCGCAATCGTCGCCGCGCCTTCGTCACCATCGACAGTGAAGCGACCGACCTTGAATACCGCAACGGCTTCCAGAGTCTTCTGGACACCATGAAGATGCTCGACGCGCGGGGCGTCCAGCTCTTGCCGGGCACTGATAACGGCTACGGATTCACCGTGCATCGCGAGGTCGAGCTGTATGTTCAGGCGGGGCTGAGCCCGGCGCGTGCGCTGGCTCTGGCGACGCTGGAAGCTGAACGCTATCTCGGGCGCGATGCCTGGCTTGGCAGCATCGAAATCGGCAAACGGGCGGACTTCTTCCTGGTGCCGGGAAATCCGCTGGAGGACATCTCGGCCATCCGCCAGATCCGGCTGGTGATGAAAGACGGCGTCGCCTATCGGCCCGCCGACATTCATCGCGCTCTGGGCATTCAACCTTTCGCGGAGCCTGTCGCGCTGCCAGGTCATGATGCGGGATCGGCGCAATGAGAGTGATCGGCCAGGACTTCGTCCGCACTCATCTCAGCTATGAAGAAGCGATCCACCTGATGCGCGAGGGCATGATCGCCCTGTCGAGCGGTCAGAGCATCCAACCGCTCCGGTCCATCCTGCGTATGGCCGACAGCCGCATGTTCGGCGTTATGCCCGGAGCGCTAAACGGATCAGGGGCTTTCGGCGCCAAGCTGGTCAGCGTGTTCCCCGGAAACGCCGACAAGGGGCGGCAATCGCACCAGGGCGGCATTTTGATGTTTGATCCAGACACCGGCGAGCCCACCGCGCTGGTGCATGCGGGCGAGGTCACCTCGATCCGCACCGGCGCCGCCAGCGCCGCCGCGACCAATGCGATGGCCCGCCATGACGCGGAGCGCCTGACGGTGGTCGGCTATGGCGAACAGGCCGCTTCTCACATCCTCGCCATTTCCAAGGTTCGGGATCTGAAAGAGATCCGCGTCACGGGCCGGTCGATGGAGAAAGCCGAACGGTTCGCGCGGGACATCTCGGCGTATTCCGGGCTCGACATCCAGGCCTGCGAGGACATCCGCAGCGCCGTGGAACGCGCCGACATCATCGCCACCGTCACCGCCTCGCCCACCCCGCTTGTGAAGGGCGAATGGCTGTCGCCCGGCGCCCATATCAACATTGTCGGCTCAAGCTATGCCGGCCCGGCGGAAGTGGATGACGATCTGGTCGCGCGAAGCTATTTCATCGCCGACCATCGCGAAGGCGTGCTGGCGCAAGGCGCTGAATTCCTGAACGCGAAAGCCGCGGGTCGCGTCGATGACAGCCATGTGGCGGGCGAGATCGGCGATGTCTATCTGGGACGCCTGAGCGGCCGTCCCGAGTCAGACACCATCACAGCCTACAAATCTCTGGGTCATATCGTTCAGGATCTGGTCTGCGGACGCTTTCTTGAACAGCAAGCGCAAAAGCTGGGCCTGCCCGCACACCCCTTCTAGGGCTGCGCAGGCCGGCGTCGCGCCTTAGTCCTGAGCACTCAGGAATGTGCGGACCGCGTCTCCCAGAAGCGCACGATTGTCTTCGCCCACAAATACCGAATGCCCCGCCGGGAAATAGGCGGCCGTCAACCGATCCGCGGGCACGCCCCCCTGATCAAGGGCGTAGCGCCCGCCATAGGCCGGCGTGGACAGATCATACAGACCCGCCGCCCAGAACAGCGTCAGTTCGGGATCCGCCTGCATGGCCGCCGCCAGATGCGGGATGATCGGTCGCCAGTCCTGATGATCCCAGGCGGCGTTCACATCAAGGTTCAACGCCCGATAGGGACGCTCCGGGTCAAAACCCAGCACGGTGTCGTAATAGGCCTCGACGATGGACTCGTGCGCTTCGGGATCAAACCGCAAGGCCGGCTCACCCTCTGGCTCGGTCGGCTCGCCGGGGTGATAGCTCAGCCCCGGATCGTCATAGGGCGGGCGTTGCGCCGGGGCGTCCAGACGCGCCGTGGCGCGCGCATCCAGCTGCCCCGTGCGCAGGCCCTCATCCTCCAGCAGGGCGAACATGAAATCGCGATTGCTGAGGCGGAGATTCTTCTCGGTGATGAAGTCCGCCGGCAGGCCCAGAAATCCCGACATCGTCTCCGCGATCGCCGTCGCCTCCGTCTCAGGCAAAGCGTCACCCTGCTCCAGAGCAGGCAGATAGGTGTGCTCGACAAACGCGACCGCCGCGTCAAACACCTCAGTCACGCTGCGGCCGTCCCGGTCGATGCGCTGGTGATACCAGGCCGCGGCCGCCATGCTGGGAAAGCTGAGCGCATAGCCCGTATCCTCGCCGCGTCCGTCCGGCACCAGCGCGAACATCAGCACGCCGTCCAGATCCAGCTCAGGCGCCAGCCGGGCGATCTCCGCCGCCCGGATCGTGCCGTAGGACTGGCCCAGCACGAAGCGCGGCGACGCGGTCCGGTCATGACGCTCCAGCCAGGCCGCGATCACATCCGCGACCGAGCGCGCATCGCCTTCACGGCTCCAGAATTGCGCGCCGTCATCCTCGCTCTCGGGGATGGAGAAGCCGGTGCCCACCGGGTCGATGAAGACCAGGTCCGCCCGGTCCAGAAGGCTGTCGGGATTGGGTTGCAGATAGGCGGTCTCTCCGTCGCCGAACCGGCGCATCGGACCAAAGGCGCTGAAATGCAAGGGCGTGGTGGAGGCGCCTGGCCCGCCATTGAACAGGAACAGCACAGGCCGCTCCGACGCGTCCCCCGCGCCTTGCGCCACATAGCTGGTGGTCACCAGCCGCCCCGCGGTTTCGCCGTCTGCGCCGGGCAGCAATGTGGTTTCCACGATGGCGTCATACTGGACCGCCTGCCCCTCGAACACGCCGTCATGCGGGGTGCGCGCGGTCAGCCCGGTTTCAAGCGACTGGGCGGATGCAGGCTCGAACCAGAGCGCCGCTGCAAGGGCTGCGCTTGAAAGAACTGATCGATTAATGAGCTTCAAGGGGAGCCTCCTTGGTCCAGAGCGGACGAGCGAAATAAACGGCGACACCCACCAGCCCCCACAGGGTCAGGGCCAGATACGGACGCCAGTCGGTGGATACGCCAAGCGCGGTGACCAGAAGCGCCATCACCATGCCCAGCACCGCCCAGACCTGGGTGGCGCCCTTGCCCAGCTTGAACCCGGCCTGCTCGTACAGCGCAGGCTCGGTGCGCACGAGCACGATGGAGGACAGGCAAGTGGTGCAGAATTTCAGCAAGGTCGGGATGTTCACCGCCAGGAAGAGCGGCGCCAGGCTGGTGGGCATGAACAGGCCCAGAATGCAGGCGACGAACATCGCGCCCAGCGCCACATAGGGCGTGCCGAAACGCGGATGCACCCGGCCCAAAATCGACGGCAGCGCGCCGCTATGCCCCATGGCGTAGAGCGAGCGGCTGAACCCCATGGCGAGCGCGTTGAGCGAGGTGCCGATCGCCGCCACCGCCGCCACCGCGACGATGGGCTGGGCGGCCTCGCGCCCGACAAGCTCGGCCATGGCGTCAAGGATCGGGGTTTCGCTGCTCGCCAGCCGTTCCGCCCCCAGCAATCCCAGCGTCACGCCGCCGACCAGCAAGTAGACGACCACGGCGGTCGAGATCGCCAGCGCGATGCCGAGCGGGATGTTGCGGCGGCTATTGCGCACCTCGCCGCCGACCTCGGTCGCCGCTTCAATGCCGAAGAACAGGCCCACCAGCAAAGGTATGGCGGCGAAGACACCGCCCCATCCGCCCGTCATGAAGGGCGTGAACGCTTCAGGCGCGACATCCGTGCCGCCAAAGCCGACGAAGATGGCGAAAAAGCCGACCAGGACCACCATCAGCATGGTCTGCACGGTCGCGGCGATGGAGATCCCCAGAATGTTCAGGCCGAACACCAGGACGAACAGCCCCGCCATGGTCAGTTTCGTGGGCAGAGGCACGATGAAGGACAGGTAGCGCACCAGCACCAGCGCCAGAATGAACATGGCGCCGACATTCCCGGCGATGCGCAGCCAGACGATGATGAAAGCCAGCTTTTCAGAAACGAAGCGCCGCGGCCATTCATAGGATGCGCCGGACGCCGGCAGGGCCGAGCCCATGAAGGCGTAGGTCACCGCGATCACGAACATCGGCACAGCCGCGAAAACGACTGAAAGCAGCATGGCGGGACCGGCGAGCGCGGTCGCCGGCGCGATGACGGAAAAGATCGAGACCCCGATCGCGGTCCCCAGTCCGAGCGCGATGACGGGGAACAACCCCACCCCTTTGCGCAATTCCGGATCCGTCCCCATTCAGCTCTCCCCTCGTGTTTCGTAAAGCCAGGACACGACGCTCAGGTCCTGAACCGCGTGTCCCAGTGATTTAAAGACCGTGATGTCCTGATCCGTGGTGCGCCCGGCTTCACGCCCGGCCAGCACCAGACCGATTTCAGGCCCCAGCATGTCAGCGCAATAGGCGCCCGCCTCGACCGCGCGCAGGAACTCGCCGCCATGGGCGAGCACATGCGGGAGATGGTCTGGAAAGACCCGGCTTCGTTGCAGCAGCGCCGCGTCCGCCTCTGCCGCCATCGGGCCTGACGACCCCACCAGATTCACATGCGCGCCGGGACGCACCCAGGCGCCCTTCAGCACCGGATCGCGGGCGCCGGTCACCGTGCAGATCACGTCCGCGTCGCTTACCGCGTCTTTCGCCGTAAGCACCGGGTCGATGACGAGGCCGGTCTCTCGCGACCAGTCTGCAGCGATAGCGCGGGTGCGCGCGGCGTCCCGCCCCCACACGGTCACGCGCTGGAAGTCGCGCACATGACGCAACGCCTGCAAATGGGAGAAAGCCTGAACGCCGGTTCCAAGCAGGGCCAGGGTGTTGGCCTCCGGCCGCGAAAATGCGTCGGTCGCCACCGCGCTCATGGCGGCGGTCCGGATGCGGGTCACCTCGCCGGCGTCCGCCACGCAGACCGGCCGCCCGGCCTCGCGCTCAAACAGGATGACGAGCCCGTCATGGGTCTTGCCGTGATCGGTCTGGTAGACGCTGACGAGCTTGGCGCCGAAGCCCTGCCCTTCCGGCAGGCTGGCGGGCATCATCGCGAAAGTGCGCTGATCGCCCAGCGCGATGAAGCTGCGCAACAAGCTGTCGGCCTGTCTCAGAGACAACCCCGTCATGGCCTGCCGCATCAGATCCATGCAGGTGCGCCAGTCGAGCCTGTCACGAACAGCGTCAGCGTCCAGAAAGACCGGGGCCGCGCTCAAGAAAGCGCCTCGAGAACCCGGTCGATATCAGCTTCGGTGTTGAAGACGGACGGCGAAATCCGCAAGCGATGGCGCGAGAGCGACACCTGGACCTGCGCGGCTTGCAAGCGCTCATGAAGCTCTGCATACGCGTTCTCGCGCGCCCAGCTGATCAGGGGGCCGGTGCTGTCCTCCGCCGTCATGGGCTCAAAACCCAGAGCCGGCATCTCGCGCCGCGCTTTCTCGATCAGCGGCTGGCGGTGCGCCTGAATGGCCTCCACCCCTACGCGGCTGAGATAATCCAGCGACCAGTCCAGATGGGCCACGCCGGTGTTGGAATAAGTGCCCATGGCGAACAGGCCCGTGGCGTCATCGCGCGCGCCGGTCTCGAACGCCACATCGCCCGGCGTATCGTATGGATAGACATGGCTCGAAAAGCGGGCGAGCTGCTGATACCCGGCCCAGGGGCGCTGCACCTGATCAATCAGGTCGGCGCGCATATAGGCGAAGCCAAGCCCCATATCGCCCATCATCCATTTGAAACTTCCGCCCGCCATGAAATCAATATTGCTGGCTTTGACGTCGAACGGGACCGCGCCAATGGCGTGGATCGCATCCACATAGATTTTTGCGCCATAGGCGTGCGCCATCTCGGTCAGTGCGGCGAGATCATGCTGAAATCCGTTGATGGTGGAGATCGCCGACACCGCCACCAGCACCGTCTGGTCATTCATGGCCGCCGCCATGTCTTCAAGATGAATCTGATGGTCTTCACGCGGTCGGATGATCACCACATCCATGCCCGCGGCCTCCAACTCGTTATAGAGATGGAAGGAGCCGAAGAAATGCAGCGCGTCCGTCACGATGCGGCCGCCGCGTTCAGGCAGCCCCAGCGCCTTGACCACCAGGGCCTCGCCTGCAGACGTGTTGGTCACATAGGCGACTTCAGACACATCCGCATTGATCAGCGCGGCGTAGCGCTCCAGCACGGAGCGGCGCTTCTCGCCAATGCTGTAGCCCTCGACCTCACCGCTCATGCTGCGCGATGTCAGATAGGTCTCGACCGCCTGACGCGCGCCACGGCTGACCGGGTGAACCGAGCCTGAGTTGAGATAGGTTCCGGCGATATCGGGAAACTCGGCCCGATCAGGGAAAATCCGTCGCGCATCCTGCGTCTTGGCGGACGCCTTCCCCACAACGCTTGCCGCCAGCGGCGTCGCCGCAGCCCCGACCAGGCAGGCCCGACGGGTCAGATTGGCGTCTGAAAAGGATGAGGTCATGATAGGCTCCCATACGCATGCGCTCAGTAAACAATAGGCCAGCTCCAGTCTGCATTTCATGCCAATTGGAGCACTTGTCCGCAGGCGCGCGCATAACAAATGCGCCAGGGTTGGAATTTTCGAAGAGTTTACCCGGCGCCACACGCCGCATAGAGGCTGGCGTCACCCGAGCCTGTGCGAGAGAGCCGGGCATAAAAAAGCCAGACACCCTGCAAGATTCAGCAAATCCTTCCGCATGCGGGCTTTTACACTGGCGTCACCCTACCAGTCTGAGGAGATGAAGGATGGGCCTACGCACACTCTCGCGTCAGATCGCGCTCAGCATGTCGGCGCTTGCGCTTGCAACACTGGCAGGCTGCGCTGACCCTTCCGCCACGACGGCTGAGCCGGAAGCTCAGAACGACGCCCATGCCGGCTTGCCCCGGATGAGCCTCACCTTCACTCCCGGCGGGCTTGAAGAGGAAGCCTTTGTCGACGTCACGGTGGAGCTGACGGGCTATGACGTTGAAGCGGGCGAGCCGTTTCTGACAGCGCCCGCCATTTTCGCAGGCGTTCTGGGCGCCCCTTATGGCGAGGGCGATGTGGCGCCTGTCATGGCGTTTGACACGGAAGGTCCGGTCTCGCTGACCCGTGCGGACAATCCCGAAGACCCCAACAATTTCATCTATTATCGGCGCTGGCTTGCGGATCGGGACACTTTCGGGCCGATCCGGGTTCAGTACCGCGCGCCCATCGCGCTGGTTCCGCCCACGCTGGGGGCGGGGCCGCCGTTCGACTTGCGTCTGAACGAAGGTGTGATCACAGGCGCGGGCAGCACTTTTCTTGTGGTGCCGGACACCAACCAGCCTTTCCAGATGACCCTGAATTGGGATCTCGACCACATGGCAGAAGGGTCGATCGGCATTTCCAGTTTCGGTCGGGGCGAGACCGAGCTCACCGGCCCGGCGGGACGACTGATCCCCGCCTATTACATGGCCGGTCCGGTCGGCCGATACCCCACCGATGGCGAGGACCACGCCTTCAGCGCCTACTGGATCGGCGATCCGCCCTTTGATCCGGACGAGACCATGCCCTGGTCTGAAGAGGTCTATCAGGCGCAGCTTGACTTTTTCGGCATCGAGAACCCGGAGCCCTACACCTTCATGTCGCGCCCGAACCCGTATCCGGGCGGCGGCGGCGCGGGGCTGACCAATTCCTTCATGCTGTCCTATCCCGGGGACACCGCGAATCTCGATGACATCGCCATCACGATCATCCACGAAATGAGCCATAAATGGGTGGGCGGCGTCTCGGGCCCTCCCGGCGCCACCTCGTGGTTCACCGAAGGCATGAACGTGTTTTACACGCGCCGCGTGCCGCTGAAATACGGGTTGTTGTCTCCGGACGCTTTCCTGGAAGACGTCAACAAGCACGCTCGCCGGTACTACACCAACGCCATCAATGACCTGCCCAATGACCAGATCCCGTATCTGTTCTGGCGCGACACCCGCGTGCGCACCCTGCCCTATGACCGGGGCTCGCTGTACTTCGCCGGCGAGGATGCGCGCATTCGCGCCGCCAGCAACGGCGAACGCAGCATGGATGATGTGTTCTTCCAGATCGACGAGATCCGGGAAGCAGGCGACCCGTTCACACCGGAAGTCTGGGCCGATCTGATGGTCGCGGAGCTGGGCGAGGACGCCCGCACCCGGTTCACCGAGATGATGGCGGGCGCGCTGCAGGTGCCGCCGTCAGACGCGTACGGCCCCTGCTTCATGCGTGAGGAGACTCCGAGCCGTGAATTCCAGCTCGGCTTTGACGCCTCGACCTTGAGCAGCGAGGAGCGGATCGTGTCCGGGCTGGTTGAAGGGTCAGCGGCGGAGCAGGCCGGCCTTCGCAATGGCGACCGCATTCTGGAGCCGGTGGCGCTGGAAGCGGCGCAGTCTGACCCTGAGCGCACACTCTCACTGTCCGTCGGTCGTGACGGCGAACGCTTCACCCTTGAGTACCTTCCCCGTGGCCAGACAGTCACCGTTTACACCTGGGCGCGCACGCCTGGTGTTGACGACGACGCCTGTCCGCTCTGACGCCTGTCCCCTTTCAGGTCATCGAAACCCCGCGGGCCAGGCCCGCGGGGTTTGTCATGTCTGGATTGTGCGCTGCAAGAAACCGCGTCATTCGGGCGGATAAAATCTGCGCAAAAACTGTCATACTCCGCATAGACCTGTCCCAGATCATCCAAGGACCACCCCAGAACGCCTAAATATTTCGCGAGCCATGAATGAAACTAGACCTCAGGACGGGCCCAGGTCAGCACATCAATAACAATCGGCCGGGCGCAATCAAAAAGCCTAATGGGGAAGCAGTATGAAACGTCACACTCTGAAACGGCTGTATTCAACCACCGCACTGGTGACAGCCGCCTTGCTCAGCGCCGCACCCGGCGCCCTGGCCCAAACTGAAACCGAAGCGGACGACACGGCTTCGGCTGAAGTCATCGTCGTCACCGGTTCGCGGATCCGCCGCTCGGTCGCCTCGACCCCGGCGCCGGTTTCGGAAATCAGCGCGCAATCGATCGAGGATCGCGGCTATCTGAGCGCAGCCGACGCCCTGAACGACATCCCGTCCATGGCGCCGCAACTGAACCAGGCCGATGGCAGCGGCGAGTCCAGCGGCTCCGGCCAGCAATATCCCTCGCTGTTCGGTCTTGGCGCCGGACGGACGCTCAGCCTGGTCAACGGTCGTCGGTTCGTCACCACCTCCAGCGGTCTCGGGGACGCACAGGTCGACGCTAACATCATCCCCACCGGTCTGATCGAACGGGTCGAGATCGTCCAGGGCGGCGGCGCCGCCGTGTACGGGTCAGACGCCATCGCCGGCGTGGTGAACTACATCCTGGTTGATGATTACGAAGGCTTGGAGCTCGACCTGCAATACGGCGACTCCTGGGAGTACAATGACTACGAACAGCCTTCGATCCGGCTGACCGGCGGCACGAACTTCGCCGACGACAAAGGCAATATCGCCTTCAACCTCGAATGGTCCGACACGCCCAGCCTGCAGTTCTCCGACCGGCCGCGCTCCAACCTGGCGCGTCTGACCCAGGGCAATCCGCTTGATACGGGACCCAATGACGGCATCCCGTCCGTGAGCGAGGTCATCCCGGCCCATTTCTGGAACTTCAACACCAACGGCGTGATCTACTCCACCCCCGCCCCGCCCCCGAACTTTCTGGCGCGCCTGAACGGCAGCCCGATCCAGTTCGCCGCAGACGGCAGCATCGTTCCCTATGATCCGGGCAACATCCTGGGCATTCCCTTCGCCGAAGGCGGGGACGGTTTCCGCTACAGCGATCTGGCGGGTCTGCGGACCGGCGTCGAGCGCATCGCCGCCAACGTCATCACCCATTACGACGTATCGCCGAATTTGCGTCTGACGGGCGAATTCATGTACTCGTCCACCGAAGCGGAAGAGCGCCCGCAAGGCGCGTCGCGCACCGTGCTCAACAGCGCGGCCAGCGGGTCTGGCCCGATCCTGTTCACGGTCAACAACCCGTTCCTGACCGCAGACGCCATCGCCTCGCTGAGCCAGGTCAATCCCGGCTTCGCGTTCGGCGCGCCGATGTGGATGTCCAAGCATTTTGACGGCCAGCTCTTCCCGGAAGACCGCCAGACGCACACCACCGACAGCTGGCGCGCCATGCTGGGCGCGGAAGGTGAGTTCTTCGCCGCAGATCGCGACTTCTACTGGACGGTGTCAGGCAGCTATGCCGGCGTTGAGGGCGAGGTCCGCTCCTGGGGCGTGAACACCGCGCACATGGACAACGCCCTGGCCGCCGTCAGCGACGGCGCGGGCAACATCGTTTGCGCCATCAATGTCGATGCGGACGCCAGCAATGACGATCCGGCCTGCGCACCGCTGAATCCGTTCGGGTTCGGCAATATCTCGGCAGAGGCGCAAAACTATGTCTCTGCGCGGACCGGTCAGGATTTCACCAACACCCAGTTTGATTTCCTCGCCACGCTCGGCAGCTCCCTGTTTGATCTGCCCGCAGGTCCGGTCGACTATGTGCTCGCCTATGAGCACCGCTATGAGGAAGCTGAGTTCAATCCGCTGGAAGCGAACCGTCTTGGCCTTGTCGGCACGGGATCACGCGTCCTGGCTGAAGAAGGCGACTACAAGACCGACGAGCTCTCCGTGGAAGTCCTGGCGCCTCTGGTGGGCGGCGACTTCACCTTGCCTTTCGTGCAGGAACTCGAATTCTCAGGCTCCTTCCGGTATGTGGACAACTCCATCACCGAAGCCGAGACCGTCTGGGGCGCCGGGCTGCGCTGGCGTGTGAGCGAAGACCTGATGGTGCGCGCCTCGCGCAGCCGGAACTTCCGCGCTCCGACCCTGACCCAGCTGTTCGCCCCGACCAATGTCGTGCTCAGCAGCTCGGGGATCGACCCGTGTGACGCCGACCGCATTGACGCCGGCCCGAACCCGGCTGTGCGCCGCGCCAATTGCGAAGCGGAATGGGCCGCCAATCCCAATTACGGCGATCTGGCCACCTTCCAGAACCCGGCGGAGAACTTCACCCTCACGGAGATCACCACGGGCGGCAATCGGGACCTCAAGAACGAAGTGTCCGACACCTGGACCTATGGCTTCGTGTTCGAGCCGTCCTTCGTTCCGGGGCTGACCCTGACGGTGGACCGGATCGAGATTGATCTGACGGACGGTCTGTCCGCCTTCACCAATGAAGAGTTCATGGCGACCTGCTATGACAGCGCCGAGCAACCCGCCGACATCTGCGCCGCCTTCACCCGCCTGGCGGCGCCGCAAGGCACCAACCCGGCCGGCACCGTGGTCACAGGCCGCTCGACGACGGTGAACGCTGGCGAAATCCGCTATGAAGGCGAAGTCTACTACGCCCAGTACGAGCTGCCGCTTGAAAGCTGGTTCACCAGCTTTGATCCCGGCCAGCTGACCCTGGGCCTGCAGGCCACGCATACGAGCCTTCTGACCACGTCCGCCACAGGTTCGACCTTCATTCGCACCGACGGCACGGATGACAAACCCGAATGGGTGGGCCGGTTTGACGCGATCTGGACCCGCGGGCCGCTGCGCATGACCTACCAGGCGTATTATCTCGATGAAGTCCTGGCGGCGCCGGGCGCGACCATCGAGAACAATCCCAACCCGGTTCTGGACTCAAATATCACCCACGATATTTCCGGGCTTTATCAGCTGACCGATGACCTGACCCTGCGGGCCGGCGTCATCAACGTCACCGATGAAGAACCGTCCTACCCGTCGCTGAGCCATGGCGACATCCTGGGACGCCGCTGGTTCGTCGGCGCCAATTACCGGTTCTAGACCGGTCGCGCATGGGAGCGTCTCAGCCGAGGCGCTCCCGTTCGCCATCTGCGCAGACTGACACGCCCAGACCGGCGTTCTCGCGCAGGCAGGATTATGCGGCCTTTCCAGAGGCCTCGCCGCTGAATGCATAAAAAGGCCTCTCCCCGAACGCTATCAACGGTGAGCAGAGCCTCTGTTCTGGCGGCGGCACAATGGCAGAAAGTACGGACCCCATGGACTATGCGTCATGGATACGCGGGATGATCGAACGGCTCGCCAAAGAGCCGCGAGAAGCCTGGGCCCTGTTTGACAGCGCCGTTCCAGAGCCCAAATCACTGGTCCGGGAACTCGTGTCCGACGCGTTCAGAGACCCCGTCACGTCGCGCTATACCAGCGCCTTTATCGGCGGCAATCCCTACACCGTCTCCGCCCTTGCGCGCCGCTATGACGTGCCGCGGGACTGGATCATAAGCACCACCGGCGCGACCGAAGGCCTGCATACGGTCTATCGCGCCCTGCTTGAGCCTGGCGATCATGTGCTGGTGGAGACGCCGCGGTTTGAGCTGTTTGACAGCCTCGCCGCCAACAACCACCTCAACGTTGATCATTTCCAGCGCCCGGCGCCCGAGTTCGCGCTTGATCTTGCTGGGCTGGAAACCGCGCTGACGCCCAAAACCCGCATGGTGGTGGTTTCAGACCTTCACAACCCGTCCA
The DNA here is from genome assembly GCF_051859625.1 of Oceanicaulis sp. Classification (GTDB taxonomy): domain Bacteria; phylum Pseudomonadota; class Alphaproteobacteria; order Caulobacterales; family Maricaulaceae; genus Oceanicaulis. The sequence continues at coordinate 485,283 of NZ_JBHYFH010000001.1, forward strand.
GCCATCCGATCCCGCCCGATCAACTGGACGCGCTGGCCGCGCTGGCGGAGGCGCGTGATTTCTGGGTGGTGGTCGACGAGGTGTATCGCGATTACGGGCCGATGAGGTCGCGTCAGGATATTGGCGCAAAACGCTCGCACCGGTTCATCTCGATCAGCAGCCTGACCAAGATCTACGGATTGAGCACGCTGCGCTGCGGCTGGATCATCGCCTCCGAGGACGCGTTGAAACGCTTGCGCGCGCACACGGATCATTTCTCGTTCGGCGTCTCCAAGCTCGGACATGCCGTCGCAGCGCTGGTGCTTGAAAACAGCGCCTCTTTTGACGCCTATGTGCAGCGCCTCTCGGAAGCCGCCCGGCCTGTCATGACGCGCCATTGCGATCTCTGGCGCCAGGAAGGCTGGGTGGAGAGCGCGCTGCCCGATCATGGCTGCGTCGCCTTCCTCAAGCTCAATGAGATCGAAGACACGCAGGCGTTCTCCACCTGGCTGATGGAGCACAGCAATGTCATCGTCGCCCCCGGCGAGCTGTTTGGTCAGCCCGGCTATGTGCGTCTGGGCTATGTGCAAGACCCCGCGCAGCTGGAAGAGGGGCTGACCCGTTTCACCGAAGGCTTGCAGGCCTATCGCCAGGCCCGGATCCGGAAAGTCGTCTGACCTTCAGGATCCGGCCGGCGCCTGATCACAGTCCGCAGGATCGGGTCTCGGCCCCCTCAACAATTTCCCACTGATACGCGTCCACCACTTCGCCACGCGGCCAGTACGTGACGGAGAACCTCTCTTCGCCCCGGCGAATTTCAAGCGTCAGTCGCGCATCCTGATCCCCCTGCAGATGATCTTGGGGAACCGGACGCAAAATCTCGTCGCCATTGCGCAAACCCGCTTCAGCGGCGGCGGAGCCAGGCTCCAGTCCGCGAATGATGCGCGTCGGCTCGGCGAGCACCGCCGTGTCAAAGCCCAGCTCGTACCGACGCATGGACCGCGTGGTGCGCGTGAAACACGGACCGAAGGCGTCTGGTGCGGGGATCGGCATGGCGCCGTCCAGAAACGCCCGAAACTCCTCAACCGCTTCATCGCCCAGCTCGGCGGACAGCACCGCTTCCCAGCTGGCGTTGGTCAGCGTTTCGCCAGATTGCTCACGGCGCAGCATCTCAAGCATCAGGTCATCGAGCGACCGCGCGCCGCCGCTGGCCTGTCGCACGGCGTGATCCACCGTCACGAAATACAGCATGCCCCGGTCGTACGGCAGGGTCCGGATACGCGTATCCGTCCAGAACCGCGTCGGCACCTCGCTATTGGGCGCCGTGGCCATGATGCTGGTGTAATAGCGGCCGGCGTGAAAGTTCAGATCCGCCAGAAAATCTTCAGCGCTGATCTGGCCGAAGCGCAGCGGCAGACGCGCCTGATAGAACACGGCGAGCCCTTCGCCAAACCAGGAGGACTGAAGTCCGCCCGGCTCAGCAATAAAGGGCTGGAAGGTGTGGAACATCTCATGGGCCAGCGTGGACTGAAGCGCTGCGACGTCCGTTGACTCCTCTTTATAGGTCAGCACGAACGAGTGGTGCAGCCCGACGCCGCCGCCGCCATTGATCGGATTATAGCGAATGAAGACGCCATAGGTCGGCGTCTCGTCCTGCCCAAAGAAATCTGCGTACTCATCATAGAGCTCGCCCGCCCAGCTCAGCAGGGCCGGGCCGTCAAACGGCGGCTCGCCCTGGACCACGCCGAAAAAGCCCCGCTCCGGAGTGACTTCCGGCCAGCTTTCAAGCGCGCCCGCCATGTAAAAGCCCATGCGCAACTCAGACCCGCTCAGACGCTCGGCAGCCTGTACGTCTCCTTCGCCCAGCGAGCTGAACCCGCGCATGCCGTCCGGCGCGCGGGAGAAATCCCAGTCGATACTGGCGTCGTACCGGTTCGCGCCCGGCGGCAGAATGAAAAAGATATGCCCGGCCGCGGACACGCCCTGGCCGTTATTGCTGAAGCCGAAGGGCGGCGCCGGGCCGCGCGGCGGCAAGCTCGCCTCCGCGGGAACCGTAAAGCGGACCGTCACCGGGCCTTGCGTCGCACGCCCGGCCAGCCATTGGCGCGTCGGGCCGCCGCTGACGGCGTCGCGCGCCGATTGCTCGGGCAAGTCCACATCCTGATAGCTCAGCTCGATCGGGCCTTGCGCATCTTCCGCTACCAGATCGTGAAGAACCGTTGCGACCGTATCCACATTGCTGGCGATGAGAGGGAGCTGGAAAACAGGCTCGCCGGCCTGGGCGCGAATGCCGTCAAAGACAAAGCGCAACTGCACGGTCTCGATCTGATCGGGCTCGTCCGCCCCGGCCTGCGGCGAGAGGGTCAGCGCCACGGACGGCGCGAGCGATGTTTGCGGGGGTCCGCCCGGTTCCGGCGCCGCGCCGCACGCCGCCAATACCGCTCCCATGACACCCGCGAGCAAAGACTGTTTCAACCGCATATCCTGACCTCATGCTTTGGGGCCAGTGTAGCGCCGCGCCAGGGAATATTCTTGCCATTGTCCGCGCCAGCCCCCGCCGCGACGCATAAACACGCCGCATTGACATACCGGCCGGCCAGAAGAGAGGGCGGCGCATCTCCTGACCGCTTCACTCTGATCGCTCTGACAGTCCGGTTTCGCGACAGGCGCCGCTGAGCCGGAAAAGCTATCCAGATGACCGTTTCGGCCCTGACACTGGCGGGCCTGGGCACAGCGTCGACTGGCTCCCGGAGAGTTGTCATACGACGGCGACCCGATCCGTCCGCCAGAACTCGGGTTCAAAATCTATAATTGAGCACACACAGGCTTCATGGTTTCACCCTTCTTAACCAAGCAACCGCAGGGTGTTCCCGCCATCGCCTGGAGAGAGCCTGATGCGAATCAATATCGCACTTAAACTTGCGGCCGCCTGCGGCGCCTTGGCGGGCATCGCCGTGCTGCTGGGCGCAATCTTTGTATTGAACGTCAATCGGAGCCTTCAAAGCTCGGCCTGGACAAAGCACACATACGAGGTGCTCAGCCTGCTCGATCAAGCCCAAATGGCGATGATTGATCAGGAAACCGGGCTGAGAGCCTTTCTACTGGCAGGCGAAGACAATTTCCTTGAGCCTTATATTGCGGGGCAAGAGAATTTCGATAACGCCGTGGAGACTCTCTTGTCCAAGACAAGCGATAATCCGCGCGCCACGCGTCTCGCGACTGAAATCACAGAGACCGGTCTCGACTGGCGAATCAACCATGCTGAACGCGCCATCGCCCTGATGCGCTCGCCTGCGACCCGTGAGCAGGCGCAAAACATGGAGATTTCAGGGGCCGGCAAAACGCAAATGGACTCAATTCGCGTCTTGCTCGCCGAGTTTGCGGCTATGGAAAGCGCTCTGCTCGGACAACGCGAGGAAACGCTGCAGGCCAACCTCTCCACAGGGCGTCTGATCGGCATTGGCGGCGCGCTTCTGGCCATTGTGCTGGCGGTTGCAGCAAGCGTGTTTCTCGGACGCGATATTTCTGGCCCTATCGACCGGCTGAAACAGGCCATGGAACGCATGACCAAGGGCGAACGCTCCCTGGATATCGAGGGCACCCAGCGCGGCGATGAACTGGGCGAGGTGGCGAGAGCCGTTGAAGTTTTCAGGCTTGCGCTTGCAGAAGCTGACCGGATAGCCGCCGAACAGGCGCAAAACCGTGAAGCCGCAGCGAAACGCCAGGAATCCATTGACGCCTTGTTGTCGGATTTTGAGGCCACATCGTCCGAACTGATGTCCAGCCTGGTCGAACTGGCCAGCGACATGGAAGACGCCGCGTCCGGGCTGGCCGGGAACTCCTCATCCATGAACAATGAAACCAGTCAGGCCCAGACGGCGGCTCAGAATTCCACCGGCGCAGTCCAGACCGTGGCGGGCGCAGCGGAAGAAATGTCCGCCTCGATCGCCGAGATCAGTTCGCAAATCTCAGAATCCGCAAATCTGTCACGCCAGGCGGTCGAAAACTCCCAGCGCAGCACCGGAGACATCCAGGAGCTGGCGCAAACCGCAATCGCCATCGGACAGATCGTCGACATCATCAAGGCCATCGCCGAGCAGACCAACCTGCTGGCGCTCAACGCCACCATTGAAAGCGCGCGGGCCGGTGAAGCCGGCAAGGGCTTCGCGGTCGTCGCTAGTGAAGTCAAAGCCCTGGCCGAGCAAACCTCGAACGCCACCAATGATATCGAGCGTCATATCTCAGCCGTGCAGACCGCGTCCGAAGGCGCGACCAGCTCAATGGACGCCATCACCAAGTCGATCCAGTCCGTTGATGAAATCTGCGCAGCCATCGCCGCTGCGATGGACCAGCAAAGCGCCGCGACCCGCCAGATCGCGGGCAGTGCGCAAGACGCCGCGGCCTCGACCCAGCAAGTGGACGATTCCATCAAGAACGTCCGTGATTTTGCGACCTCCACCCAGTCTTCGGCTGACAAGGGGCTGACCAACGCCAAGGCCCTGGCTGAACGCGCCGAGAGCATGCAGGCCAGGTTCGACGCCTTCATGGCTGCTGTTCGGGCCGCATAACGCAAAAAAGCGCTTCGTAAACAGCCGGGACAGACCGTCCCGGCGGGCGGCGCTCGTCAAAAACACGGGACCAGGAGTTCATGTCATGAAGCCTTTGAGTGTCGCCTCAGCCTTCTCCGCCGCGCTCCTGGCCTCCGGGACGGCCTATGCAAATGAAGAGACGCGCAGCCTGCCGACGTTTGACGTCATTGGCCGGCTTCAGCTCGATCTGTCCGAGGAACCGCCCTTCGGTGACGACATACCGGTGGACCGCAGGGCGCGATTGGGACTGGCCGCGCAGTTCACCGAACACTGGGGCGGCGTCATTGATCTTGATTTCGCTGGCGATCAGATCGCCGAGCAGGATCTCCTGATCTGGTATCGTCCCGCAGCATCCCACCGCTTTGTCTTCGGGCACAACAAGGTCCCGTCCGTCATGGACGAGAAGACAGACGACTTGTTCTCGACATTTCTCGAACGCGCCACCTTTGCACAATTCTCTCCCGGATATGCGCTCGGCGTATCGTACGAGTTCGCGAAGAATGGCTGGCACGCCGAAGCCGGCGTGTTCGGAACCGGGAGCGATGGAGACTCCTTTGTCCTGGATCATGACGGAGCACAGGCCGGAGTTCGTCTGGGGCGCGTGATCACGCGCGAAACCGGCGATCAGTTCCATCTCGGCGTCTCCGGGCACGTCGCGGACATTTCCAGCGCAGCCGTTTACGGCGGCGGTCTGACGCCAGAAATCAACGCCGGCCCCCGACTGCTCCAGTTTTCACTGACCGCGCCGGACACGGCGTCTTTCCTGGGCTTCGAGACCGGGCTGGCTCTGGGCGCCGTCTCGGTGCAGGCCGAAGCGGGCGCGCGACGCTTCGCCTCCAATTCGGGCCCTGATGTTCAGGCTGAGGGCGGATATGTCGAGGCGGCCTACATGCTGACCGGCGAGCACCGCTCACTCAATCCCGCCAATTCCACCTTTCAGCGTGTGACTGTCCTGCGTCCCTTGAGCGCGGGCGGGTCTGGCGCCTTCCAGATCGGGGCGCGCTACAGCCTGACCCAGATCGAACAAGGCCCCGCACAGTCCAATGAACTCACCAGCGTCTCTCTGGCCCTGAACTGGTATCCTGAAGACCGGGTGCGGGTCATGGTCAACTGGGTTCGCCACGACACCTCCTCCTTGGCGTTCATTCCGGTCGAATTCGCGGACGGCGCCTCCGGCGACACGCTGGGCCTTCGCGTGCAGCTTGACTGGTGAAACACCAGGCCTCGACCGGATTCGAAGCTGGAAGGTCAGAGCACATCGGGGCGTCCGTCCGGGCGTCCAACCCGCCCCGCTGCAGTCGCATAGCTCACCCCCTCGCCCCCTTCGGCGACACGCCCGCCTTCTGCCGGGGCGGCGCTCTCAAGAATCGCGCGCCATGCTGAGCGATGGCGCAGCCTGACTTGGTTTTTAAAAGCTGTAGCGCGCCACCAGAGAGACCGTTCGGCCAAACTCCGTATAACCTGCAAACAGGCCGTCTCCGATAAACTCGGACTGCCTGGCGTTGAGCATGTTCGTCACCTGCAGCTGCATCTCCAATGCGTCCGACGGGCTCCAGGTGGCGGAGGCGTCAAGGCTGCCGAACGCGTCCCGGTTTGAGATCAGGGCGGCGTCCGGGCCGACGGAAGTGATCAGCCTGTCGCGCCAGCTATAGGCGATACGCGCCTGAAACGGGTCGCTTTCGTAAAAACCGGTGATGTGAAAACTCGCAGGGGCCACATCCGGAAGGTCATCGGTCAACGTGTCTGAATAGTGCGCGTGTGAGCGGGTCAATGTGTAGTTCGCATGCACCCCCATCGCATCGAACGGCGCCGGCAAGCCGGTGAAGATGAGCTGCCCGGCGATCTCCGCGCCATAGACGCTGGCGCGCCCGCCATTGGCGGGTCCGGTCAGCTCATACATCACGCCGCCAAGATCGAGCGTGGACACCCGGTCAAAGACGAACTGGTCAATATCCTTGTAAAACAGCCCCACGCTGAGAAAGCCCGACGGCGCGTCATATTCAGCTGAAACATCGTACTGCCAGCCCTGGTAACGCCCCAAGCCGGGATTGCCGCCCCGCGCCTCGAGCACGGTCTCTGCGGAGTTCAGCGTCAGACGCGGGGCCAGGTCGGCCAGAGAGGGCCGCGTGATGACGCGCGCCGCTGCGGCGCGGAACCACAGGCGGTCCGTCGTTTCATAGACTGCATTCAGCGAGGGCAAGGCGTCGACATAGCGACGGGTGACGGACACAGGCGCAGCTTCGCCGTCTTCCTCGGCATGCCCTGAAGACCGCTGTTCTGAATGGGTCAGCCGCACCCCCATATTCAGACGCAAGGGCCGCTCGGCCAGCCTGGCGTCCATATTCGTCATCACATAGCCTGCGGCGATGTCTTCACTCACCTTGTAGGAATTTCGCAAATCCCAGGATGTGGGTTCACGCGACAACGCGCTGCGGTCTGACAGGGCGAGAAAGGCGTCAGCGTCGGGCTGCAACCAGCTGTCCAGAATGCCTGACCCTGAGTTCAGGAAACCCGATACCGGAAACGGATCAAACATCTCCGCGCCAAAACGGTCTCCGGCGAGGTCCGTGAGGATCACATCCTGCCTTGTGTAAGTGCGCGACCGGCTGCGCCAGCTCGCCCCCATGACGATGTCTTCGAAGGGACCGGCGTTGAGCGCCCGCACTGCATCGACCCCGCCGCTCAACTCTTCATCCACAGATTTCTGACGTCGCCACTCGATACGACGAAAGGGCAAGGCGGATGGATCATTCAGGTCGATTTCCAGCAAACGGACTTCGGGAAGCTCTGCGCCCGCAGCGGGCTGGCTGAGCCGTATCCGTCCAACATCCCCCTGGAGCCGGGTGCGCAGGATCGGACTGGCTGTCGAACTCACAGCGCGCGTTCCCGAAAGCTCGGCCTGCACGCTCCAGCGCCCCCAGTCCCGACGCCCCTCCAGCGTCAGGATCGAATTGTCATGACGTAGCTGCGACCGCTCATAGCCGATCTGGGATGATCCCTGCCCCTCTACGGACGCCACAGCCCCATCCGCGCGCGTGACAGCGATACGCTCGTGCGGCTCGTTGAGACCTGCTGAATAGGTCAGCTCGTTATAGGTATTGTCGAGACGGGTATGAAATACGCCCACCTCCAGCGCCTGACGCGCGCCTCGCCATTGCAGCTTGCCATTGATGGTGAAGCGCCGACGCGTCTCCCATTCCAGCGTGGGGCGCGCGGCCGTCATCGCCAGCATGCTCTCGCCGTCAATGTCCAGCTCGCGATAATCCACCCCTGTCACACGATCCTGCCGACCGTCGCGCTCCAGAAAACTCGCGGCCAGCATCAGGCCCGTCGAGGCAGCGTCATCACGCCAGCTCGCCAGTGCGGACACGCGAGGACTGAGCGTTTGGGCGAGATCGGAATGGTTGCCGGCGGCCGAAAACCGAAAGGTTTCATCGGGCAAGTCGAGCGGGTCATAGGTCTTGATGTCGATGATGGCTCCAATAGCGCCCTCATCGTGATCGGCAGTCGGGGTCTTGATCACGCTCACCCCGGCCACGGTCTCCGGCGCCAGAACGTCAAACCGGAACTGGCGGCCGTCCTGACCGGAATCGCGGACATTCTCGTTCACGGCCAGAGCCCGACCGTCGAGCGTGACAAGCTGGAAATTCGGCGCCAGGCCGCGAACGCTGACGAACAATCCCTCCCCGCGTTCGCGCACAATCGAAACGCCAGGCACGCGGAGCAGGGATTCCGCGACATTGCGCGCCGGATAATCGCCAATATCCTGAGCATCGATTGCGTCCACCAAATTGGTGGATCGCCGCCGGATCTGACGCGCCGAGGCCAGGCTGCCGGAATACCGCCCCCGAACAATGACGGTGTCCGGCCCACGCTCGGGCCGCACCGGGTCAGCCTCCAGTCGCACCTCATCACGCGGCGGCGCTGCGCGAATGATCACAGCTCCGCTCTCAAGCACTTCAAAGTCCAGCGCCTGATCTTCCAGAAGCCCTGTCAGGGCCGCTTCCAGCGATAGGGCTGATTGCGGCAGGCGCGCCATACGCCCTCGCAACTGGTCAGGACTGGCGACAATGGGGCGATGATACTCCCGCGACAAGGCGTCCAGCACGTCGCTCAACGGGCTGAGCTCGAACGGCGACGCCCCCTGCCTGGCCCAGGCAGGGGCGTGAAAGCCCAAGCCGGCCAGGCAAGCCGCCAGTATCGCGCACAAACACGATCGCCAGATCCACGACACGGTATTCCCCCATCCCCGCCCCCTCAGACGGGCTGTGGGCATGCTATCAAGGAAGCCTGTCAGTTTGATCACATCGCCCCCCGTTTCCGCACACGCGGGGTCTGGCGCTGCCTATCCCTTCATGCTCACAAGTCGGATCTCTCCGGAACGGCGCTCCAGATTGAGGCCCAGACTGTGCGCGACGGCCTCCAGCGTCTGATCGATCTGCTCACTGTCAAACGAAGCGCTGACGCGCATTTCGCAGGCGTCAGGATCGGTGGCGCTGACAGGCGTCTGCGTGAAGCGATTCACATCAATGATGAGATCACACAAGGAAGCGTCTTCGAAATAAAACCGGCGTTGACGCCAGGCGAGCGTGCGCTCTGCGTCGAAAGCGCCGCGCCGAACCGCGCCATCGTCAAACAGCACCGCCTGTTGTCGGGGCGTGAGCAGCATGGACAACGCGCTTTCCTCCTCTGTCGAGACTGCAGCAGAAGTCAGACGCACGCGTCCTTCGGTGACGGACACCGCTACGGCGTTCGCGCCGTGGCGGATGTCGAACGCTGTCCCGACGACACGCACTTCAGCTGCGCCCGCTCGCACTTCGAAGGGGCGTGCGACATCATGGGCGACCTCGAAATAGGCCTGCCCTGCACTCAGAACCACTTCGCGGATTTCGCCGAGCCGCACCTGCAGGCGCGTATCTCCACTCAACGTGATCACGCTGCCATCCGGCAAGGACACCGTCTCGACCTCGCCAACGCCGGTCTGAAAGCGCAAGGTTTCGACCTGAGCCGCGACCTGCACGGTGTCGCTCGCCGGGCTCAGAAGCTGGTGAAGCGCACCTGCCGCCACTCCCAGCCCTAACGTCACCGCGACCAAGGCCGCGGCCGCCGTGCTCCAGCCGCGCCAAACCGAACGCGGCTGTTCAAATCGCGCTGACGGCTCGTCCTGTCGCACGTCATTCGCGGACACGGTCAGTCGCTCCTCGACACGATCGACTTCCGCAAACGCCTCCCAGGCCTGCTTGATGGTTGTGTAGGCGTGGACGTGTGAGGGATCTTGCTGCAGCCAGGCGCTGAAATCAGCACGGCCAGCTTCAGTGTCGTGACCGGAGCGCAAATAGGCGAACCACGCGGCAGCCTGATCCTCGACCGAGCCGTCCTTGCCCACCGGGAAAAACTCAGAGACAGAATTAGTCATTGAAGGCTCTCGGGTGTGCATACTCGTTCTTCTCGCCTTCATTCAGACCCGCGCGCAACTGGATCATAGCCTTCGCCAGCAGACGCGACACGGAAGACACGTTGACCTGCATGTCCCGCGCGATCACGGTCAAGGTTTCACCTTTGAACCGCGCACGATAGACGATTTCACGCTGTTGTGCAGGCAAGCTGTCAATCATGCGCCCAAGGCGTGTGAGCGCCTCCTGGTCTAGATAGACGGTTTCAGGCGTCGGATTTTGCACACTGTCTACAGCGCGCAATTGTTCTTCCTCAAACCGTCGGGCGCTGGCGAGGCGATCCACCTGGTCCAGACCGGCGTTTACGGCCACGCGAAACAGGAAAGCGCCGGGCTGTCGGATGGCGTCAATATCTGGAAGCGTGGCGAGTTTGGCGAACGCGATCTGCACAAGATCCTGAGGGTCGGGGGGACCTGCGCCATATACGCGACGCAAACGCGCCGTCAGGCTGCGCTTGTGCTGGCGATAAAGCTGATCGATCAGCTTGCGTCGCCCCTCCCCCTGGTCCGTTGAACCCTTCTGCGTCAACACCGGGCCATCCCCTTATTGAGCCTCGGAATCCGAAACAATCTCGATGAAAACGGGATTGGAGTAGAACCAGAGATCCTCCCACGGGTTTTCTCCGCGCGGATCAGCTTCCGGCTCGCCTTCATCCGTATTCGTTCCGCGCAGGCGCACATAAAATCCTGTCTGCACGTTTTCGATGACGATTTGATGAGACAGGCTGTCGCCGGACCGACGCCATTGTGACCGCGGCAGGCGTTCCAGGACACGGGTGGAGGGGTTCTGGTCGCGATGCTCTCCGACCGGCTCTACAAACTCGCCGACAATCACATCAACGCGCTCCACGCTGGGGTCGTCGCCATGGGCGTTCTCGGCCTGGGGGTCGGTGAAGGACACGGTGATCACCAGATCCTCGCCCCGGGTGACGCTCAGCGTTTCACCCAGATGCCGGGTTCTTGCGCCGCCTGAGGCTTCAAGTTCCATGGAGAGCTCAGTGATCAGGCCGCCCGTCGCGACGAAGACCCGCCCCGCTCTCAAGCCCTGCAGGACAGCGTCATAGGTCCTGTCTGCAAACACGTAGGTCTTGGCGTATTCACCGGGCCAGAAGTCATCGCCGCCATCGCGCCAGTTGCGATGGGAATCCGAAGTCGCGGTCACCCACCAGCGACGCCCCTCGCCCAGCATGGAATCCCAGAACCCGCCCAGCGTCGCGGTCAGCGGATCATACCCGCCAAAGGTCTGCGCCTCAGTGTATCCGGCGCGCGGCGCGGTCGGGTGAATGCCGCCGTCAGGCATGATGGCGCGGGCCTGGTGCCCTGGCGCGCCTTCCATGCCAACCGCAACATGGGGGGCGATATCGTTCCAGCGGCGCAGCTCGGAAGGTTCAACGCGCGCATATGTTCCCTGGAAGAAGGACCGCGCCGGGTGATTGGCGATCAGCACCGGCGGCACCGGCAGATCGCGCATCACGCGCAGAGCCTCGTCCATGCGCGGCTCCAGATCCCACCCCAGATCCGGCGGAAAGGGTTCACGCTTGTTGTACTGGCTTTCGATTTCGAACAGCCGCTCCGCCTCGTCAGGCGTGTGCGGAATAATCAGGCTGGAATGATCCGCGCCGGGCGTATCAAACTCCATGCCGTAAAACAGGATCAGCTCAGGCAATTCGGCGCGCGCGGCCAGCACGTCCGGATAGGCGCGTTCAAGATTGAGCCGACTGTGATTGGGGCCCCCATGATCGGTGGACACCATCCAGTCCAGCCCGTAGGCGCGGGCCTGCCGCGCGTTTTCGATGATTGGATAGACCGCATCGCCAGCGATCCGCGGCACAGGCGGCAGGTCTTCTGAGGGCGCGCCCTTTTCAGACCAGGTTGCGGAGTATTCGCTATGCACATGGTGATCGCCCGCCAGCCAACGCGCGCTGTCAGACGGCGCAGGATACTGGACCGGTTCGCGAGCGGGCGCTTCGACATCCTCGTGGGCGTGCGGGTGCGCGTGATGAGGATGCGCGGATGCCGGCGCGCACACAGACACAAGGGTCGCAACGGACAGAAGGCATGGACGCCACATGATCAGATCTCCTGAAAAGCAGAAGAGAACCCGTCATGTCTGACGGGTTCTCCCAACAACTGGCCCGGTCGACGCCGGGGGTTGCGCATTGCGCCGACCAGAGCCAGAGGATGGCTTAGAAACTTCCGCGAACGCCGAAATAGAGCGTGCGGCCATAGGTATGGATCTGGGTCACTTCGCGCTCCACGCCCTGGTAGGAGACCTGCTGCTCATTGAGCAGGTTCGTGCCTTGGGTGTAGAGTTCGAGCCAGTCATTGACCTGGTAGCTCGCCCCAAAATCGAGCGTGCCATAGCCCTTCTGATAGAAGCCGACTTCATCGGGATCAGTCGGACGCGAGGTCACGGTCGCCCCGGTGTCGGTCAGGTAATCATCCCGCCACGTATAGCTGAGATTGGCCGAGATCGGGCCGCGCTCAAAGAACGGGGTGATGGACAAGCTGGTGTCTGACACGCCCTGAATGCCGGCGGACTGGACGCCGACGCCCTGCTGAGCGAGCTCGAGCTTGGTGGTGGCGAACGTGGCCGTCGCAGTGACGCCCAGACCCATTTCAAGCTTGTTGGTGAAACCGAACTCGATGCCGGAAATGCTGGCGTCGCCCACATTCACCGGGGTGGAGACCAGAATGTCCACCGGCAGGGTCGAGCCGTCCTGAACCGCGAACGCCAGGGTGCGGGTTTCCACGTCGCTGGCGATGTAATCGCTGACATCCTTGTAGAACGCCGCCGCCGTAAAGGCGCCGAATTCATCGAAATACCATTCAAAGGACAGATCATAGTTCCAGCTGGTGTACGGCGTCAGTTCCGGGTTGCCGGCCGACGCGGTCAGGATCAGCGTATCGTCATTGAGCGCATCCGCACCCTGGATGAAGATCTGGGAGACCGTGCCGGAATTGGTGTTGATCGAGTTGCGCAGCTCTGACAGGGAGGGCCGGGTCATGGTGCGCGCCGCGCCCAGACGCAGCAGAACATCGTCGGTCAGATCGAAGGTGACGTTCAGGCTGGGCAGGAACTCCTCATACGTGCTGTCAAACTCGGTCGGCGTCACGGCCGTGGTCACGCCGCCAGCGCCATCGTCGACCGGAGCGACCGTCGTGCCCAGGACATTGGTGTCGGTGGAGACGTAGCGCAGCCCCACATTGCCATCGAGCGGCACGCCCTGGAATTCCGAGGCGAAATCCACTCGGCTGTAGAAGGCGGTGATCTCCTCGCCGATGCGGTAGGAGTTCTGCAGATCGCCCGCGGTCGGCTCAAGGTCAGACGCGTTCGGGCTGACATTGGGGAATTCACCGCCAGTGGTGAAGGCGTCCATCCATTGCTGGATATTGGCGCTGGTCCACAGCTGACCGTTGACGATGGACTCATCAAACGTGTTGCCCGGCACCATTGTGTTCATGAAGGCCGGATCATTGATGTCATAACCGGCGCGCAGATACTGGCTGACATCGCGCACATCGCGATCGCGGCGCTGATAGTCCCGATACCGATCCGAGTACTGACCGCCCGCCATGAAGCGCGTCAGCGTCAGACCGCCGAACGCCATGTCCAGATCACGCGAGACATCCAGGGTGAAGGTCTTGTCCTCGTCCTCGGAATTGATCGGGCGATAACGGAAGCGGTAATAGGGCACGATAGACGGATCGGTCAGGTCGAGATCGGTGTAGAGCGCATTGATCTCGGCGTCGCCCGCCACGTCATTGGACAGGTCAAAGGTCAGATTGCCGCCATCGCCAGAGCCGGTGCGCATTTCAACGCGTGAGATCGGCGTGGTGAGGTCGGAGTTGGCGAGCGCATAGCTGAACTTCGGCTCGATCTCCCAGCCGCCAACCTCATAGATGAAGCCCGCGGTCAGATTGATGTTTTCATGCTGCTGATCAAGGAATTCGGTGTAGTTGCGGATCCGGGCGCCGTTGATGGTCCCGGCCAGCAAATATCCATCTTCGACGACAGCCGTGGACAGGTCGAGCCGGTCGAGCTGGCTGGGGATGTAGTAAGTCAGACGGCGTTCCACCACTTCGTTATTGAAGATGGAGTAGAGCGCATCCGCCTTGAATTCGAGCGTGTCGGACAAACGCCATTGCAGCCCGCCGACTGCGCTCATGCGCTCACGGTCTTCCTGCTCGAGATAGGGCTGGATGTCTCCCGGCGCGCGCACGGTCCCAAGGCCTGCGACATCCACATCGCCCCAGCCCAGACGCAGGCGTTCAAACTGAACCTCGCGTTGGGAGAAGGACAGCCCGCCAATCACGCCGAAGCTGCTGTCGGCATTGCGCCAGCCTGCGGCCAGAGAGCCGTTCGGCGCCAGATCATCGGTGCGCTCTTCATAAGAGCCGTACAGGGAGCCGGAGACAAAGCTGTCGCGATCCAGCGGCGCCACCGTGCGGATGTCCACCGAAGAGCCGATGCCCATTTCCACCAGATCCGCGGTCGGGGTCTTGGCGACGACGATGCCGTCAATGAGGTCAGATGGAATGACGCGCAGGCGGAACTGACGGCCTGACTGGCCGGAATTGCGGATGTTTTCGTTATAGGCGAGCGGCATGCCGTTCATGGTCACCGCCTGGAAGTTCGGCCCCAGACCGCGCACGGAAATGAACTGCCCTTCCCCGCCTTCGCGCACAATGGTGACGCCGGGGATGCGCTGCAGCGCCTCAGCCACGTTCACCGCCGGCAGCTTGCCGATATCAGCGGCCACGATGGCGTCGACAATGCCGTCGGCCGTACGTTTTTCGGCCAGCGAGTCCGCCAGGCTGGCGGTGAAGCTGCCCCGAACCACGATGACGTCAGGTTCGGCGTCCTGAGCTGAAGCAGCCCCCAGCGCCACAGCAGAGACAGAGCCGCACAGCACGGCGGCGGCGATGGATCGGTTCCGCTTGGTCAGCGGCAAAGCAAATGAAAAAGGCATGTGATGGCTTCCCCCACAACACAGCACGCTTCGCGCATCGAAGCGTTTGCGGAAGGAAGACGCCTTTGCGCGGCCGGTTTTGCGCAGGCTCGCGTTTCTTCACGAATTCTTCACGGAGAAGGCGCGGGACCTCCCCTTGTCCGTGATCAGGACCGGACGGAGCTGGATCAGTCTTCTGAACGCTTGTCCGCCTGCGAGGGCTGAACGCTCGAGGGTCGAACGCCGTGAAACATCCTATGCGACGTTTGAAAAATGCTCCGACAGAGCAGACCTTGAGCTTTGTTCTGTCAGGTCCGGCGTGTGCGATGCGCCCGGAATCTCCACCGCCGTCACGAGGGGTTTGCGCGCCATGCGCGAGACCGTCCTTGCGGAGAGAATGTCAGAGCGCGCACCCCGCAACACCAGTACCGGACGATGCTTCGCCAGGCGATTGAAATGGCGCCACATGACAAGGCTCGCCAACTGGATCATCCACACAGGAGCCTTGCTCGCGACCGCTGGGTCATAGGTCGGCGTCAATGCGCCGTCCTGCGCCTGGTTGAACATGCGGGCGGTGAACTGCTCCCAGTCTGCGGCCGTGTAATGGGGAAAGGCGGATCCCGCGATATGCCGGGCGTACTCGGTCGCGGCGCTCCAGCTGTCCACCACAGGGGCCGTTTTTGCATACCCGCCGATCCGGCGGATACCCTCCGCCTCAATCCTGGGACCGATATCGTTCAACACCGCTCCGGCCAGCCGCGGCAAATGCGTGCGCGCCATCTGCATGGCGATCATCCCGCCCAGCGACGTGCCCAGTATGTGCGCCTGTTCGAGCTTCAATGAATCCAGCAGCGCCACGATGTCCTGCGCATAGACCGGCAGACGATAGGCTTTGGGGTCGGCGCGATCCGAGCGCCCCCGCCCCCGCAGGTCCACCGCCAGGACGCGGCGCCCCAGACCCGCCAGCCAGGGCGCCACATCCTCGAAATCCAGACTGTTCCGCGTCAGTCCCGGTATGCAAACCACGGGAAGGCCCGCCGCTTTGTCAGGCGCATATTCACGCGCAAACAGCTTCAGCCCATCCCCGGACGTCCAGACATGATCAGTGATGACAAGGGGTGAGGTCATGAATGTGTTCCACTGATTGCATCTTCCCCACAGCGCTCCTGCTGGAGGTCAGCGGACAGATGGTGTGACGGGCGCATCCGGACGCCGTTCCGCGCCGGGTCTTCAGTCACACTGACTCATCCCGCCAAGTCAACATCTTTATTATCTGATCAATAAGTTTATCATGATGACTTGCCAGCCCGCCCGATTGGGGGGAATTCATTGATACGCCCCGCCGCCTGACCGAAACGGCGCCCTGTCTTGAGGAGACACTCCATGCCTCGTGCAATCCTGACCGGCGTTTGCGCCGTTGCGCTCTTAGCGTCTTGCGGCCCTTCCGGACCTGAGGCGGACGCCCCGGCTGCGGCTGTCCTGAGCGAACTGTCCCTGGACCGGGGCGAGATCGCTGACAGCCTGTCGCAAGCGCTGCAGTTCCAGACCGTGGCGAATGACGCGGATCCGGCCGTCGAAAGCGCCGCGTTCGAGGCGTTTCACGCCTTTCTGGCGGAGCGCTTCCCCCGGCTTCATGCGCAAGCGGAGCTCACAGAGCTGGACGCCCATACGCTGATGTATTTCTGGCCGGGCTCGGATCCGGTCCTCGACCCGATCGTGCTTCTGGCCCATCAGGACGTCGTGCCGGTGGAAGGCGACACGCTGGAGCGCTGGGATTTTCCTCCCTTCTCCGGCACGATCCATGACGGCTATGTCTATGGGCGTGGCGCGCTGGACATGAAGGGGCATCTCATCGCCCTTCTGAGCGCGGTCGAGGCGCTGATCGCCGAAGACCACACGCCCCGGCGCGGGGTCTATATCGTTCTGGGCGGCGATGAAGAAACCGAAGGCGCCGGGGCGCGCAGCGCAGCGGAGGCTTTGGCGGCCCGCGGCGTGAAGCCGTTCTTCGTGGTGGATGAAGGCGGTTTCATCATGTCCGAAAACCCGGTGACGGGCACGCCGGCCATCATGATCGCCATCGCTGAAAAACACTCCATGACCGTACAGGTGACGGCGCAGGCGCGCGGCGGTCATTCCTCAACCCCGCCTGAAGAGACCGCTGTCAGCCAGCTGGCGCGCGCCATCGTGCAGATACAGGACCGGCCGTTCAGTCGCTCGGTCTCGGGCGGGCCGACGCGGGACATGCTGCTGGCTCTGGGCCCGACCATGGGCGGCGTCGGCGGGTTCATCCTGTCCCATCCCGGTACGTTCGGTCCGATCATCACCGGCCAGCTGGCAGGGGAAGAGGTGGGCCGCGCGCTTCTGGGCACAACCATCGCGCCAACGGTCATCCAGGGCGGCACGGCGGAAAACGTGCTGCCGCAACAGGCCCATGCGCTGATCAATCTGCGCCTTCACCCGCGCGACAGCGTGGAGGACGCCCTCGCCCATCTGCGCGATAGCGTCAATGATCTCGAAGGCGTTGAAATCACGCTTGAAGGCGCGCCCTTCAGCCAGACGCCGGTGGCGCCCACGGAGGGCGAAGCCTGGCGCCTGATTTCAGAGACGGCTCAGGCCTATGGTCCCGAAGGCGCGCCGGTCGTGCCCTTCATGATCACCGGCGCCACCGATGCACGGGCCTTTGGGTCGCTGACCGATACGCTCTATCGCTTCACCGCCGTGACGCTGGGCGAAGAGGATTTTGCGGGCATTCACGGTGACAATGAACGCATCAGCCTGGACAATCTCGAAGCCATGACCGGCTTCTTCCACACGCTGATCGACCGCTCCGCGGTCCATCCGGAAACGGAAGGCTAGACCCGTCCAAAGCAACGCCGCCCCGCCGTATTGGCGGGGCGGCGAAGGCCTTAGTACCGGTAGGTGACCGAGGCGAACACGGTCCGCGGCGGCGCGTAATAGGCGATGGTGGATTCCCCGAAGGCAAGGCCAGAGAAATTGTTGCCATCGGGATGGTAGCGCTCGTCCGAGAGGTTGCGACCGTAAAGGCCCAGCTCCCAGCGGTCGGACGGCGCGGTCCAGACCGCGCTCAGATTGTAGAGCTCATAGGCGTCCTGATCGATCGCAGGCACCGGCGTTTCTGTGACCTGGGTGCTGTCACGGAAAGACACGTCCCCGCGCACCAGCAGCGAGCCATAGCTGGCCAGCTCGGTCTCATAGCTCAGTCCCACATGGCCGTTCCATTTCGGAGTGTTCTCGAAGGAACGCTGATCGGCCACGTCCACGATCACATAGCCGCCGGAACCATCGGGGGCGTAGACGTTGAACTCGTCAAACGAGGCATCGGTATAGCCCACACCGAAATCGAGCGTGAAATAGTCGTTCAACACGAACTGACCTTCGGCCTCGACGCCCTGAATGGTGGAGCTGCCGGCATTGTCCACAAAGCTCACCAGACCCACGCCGCTGGCGTTGGGCTGGGCGCTGGTGACCTGCTGGTCCTGATAGTCGGAATGGAAGACCGCGCCGGTGAATTGCAGGCGACCGTTCAGGAACACGCCCTTCAGGCCCAGTTCGAAGGAATCCACCGTTTCAGGCTCATACCCCTCGGCGGTCAACGGCGTGGCCGTGGCGTCGCCGCGCATGTCGAACCCACCCGACTTGAAGCCCCGGCTATAGGCCGCATAGACATTCGTGGTCGCATTCAGGGCATAGCTGACGCTGACGCGCGGGGTGAACTCTTCATAGGTGGCGTCGTTCTCGTAATCGGTGAGCACCTGGATCGGCACATTGGGCGTGCCGGTGATCGGACTGCCAAGGCCCAGATAGTTCGCCTTGAACACGGTTGCGGTCTTCTCGTCCCGCGTCCAGCGGCCGCCCAGCGACATGGCCCAGCGCTCGGTGATGTCAAAGCTGAAATCGCCGAAGATCGCGTAGGACCGCGTGTCCACATTGCCCGAAGTGCCCTGGGTCAGGTTCGGTGTCGGGGTGCCCGGAATCGCCAGCGCGCCAAGGCCTACGACGGAATCAAACGCGCCCGCTGCGGACGAATTCAGATAGTAAAGACCTGCAATGCCCTGCCAGCGATCGCGCTCGATGACGGCCTGCAGCTCCTGTGAGAACTGGTGGTCTTCATAGACATTTTCCGGCGAGCGGATGTCCACGATCGGCGCCGGGGTGCCGTCAAAATCCACGCCGCGGCTATGGGTGACGCCATCACGATAGGCGCTGATTGATTTCAGGGTCAGGGTATCATTGAGGATCCATTCCCCCGTCAGGGAGACGCCCTGGGTGATGACCTCATTACGGTCGCCGATCCCGGCCCAGGTGTCGTACTCATGCTCGGGCACGGCGAAGGCTTCAGGCGGCGGAGACACCCCGAACAGGGTCGCGGGCGGGAAGCCGAATGCGGCCGGAAGCGGAACTTCACGGTGGCCATGATTGGCGTTGCTGTCATCATCCACCCGGTCTGCAGACAGGCGGAAGAACAGCGACTCTGTCGGGGTGAACTCGATGGCGATGCGGCCCGCCATAACGTCCTTGTTGGCCTGATCCGCGCCCGTGTAGAGGTTCGTGCCAAAGCCGTCGCGACGGAACTGGCCGAGGGCGCCGCCCACATGGAGCATGTCGCCCACCGGAGTGGAGCCGGACACCAGCACATCAAGCTGATTGTAGGAGCCCACATTCACCCGCGCGGTCATTTCGGGCTCGGCGCCCATGCGCGCGGTGACGTATTTGACCGCGCCGCCAATGGTGTTGCGGCCATAGAGCGTACCCTGCGGGCCGCGCAGAACCTCGATGCGCTCCACATCGAGAATGTCCAGAACCGCGCCCTGCGGACGGGCGATATAGACGTCGTCCACATAAAGCCCGATGCCCGGCTCGAAGCCCCACAGCGGATCTTGTTGGCCAATGCCGCGGATGAAGGCGGTCAGCGTGGAATTGGTGCCGCTGGCCACCTGAAGGGTCAGGTTCGGCGTCAGCTGCTGCAGCCCGGTGATATCGGTGACGCCGCGCTCGCTCAGCTCGGCTCCGGTCTGCACGGTCAGCGAGACCGGCACATCGTTCAGCGTCTCTTCGCGGCGGCGCGCGGTGACGGTGATGGTGTCGACCTGACGACCCGCCCCGGCCTGAGTTTCGGTGTCTTGCGCCTGTGCGGCGGGAACAGGCATCGCGCCCAGCCCCAATGCCGCAAGAGCGGCGCCCGCAAGGATGGTCTTCCTGAACGTCCCTGCCCGTGAATACGCCATGACTGTCCTCCCATGATTGTTTTGTGTCGCCAAACATGCCTCAGGAAACGGTCAAGTCAATTTCTTTATCGTCCGTTCAATAAGTTTTTAGGAAAAGGCGGTCCTGACGGCTTTGGAAATCCCGGTCAGCTGCCTAGTATGGCCGGGTCAGCGCCCGTCGCGCTCAAGGGAGAATCAATGAGTTCCGCAGCCAAGACGAGTTCAGGCCGCAAACGGCGCACACAGGCCGACCGCCGCGAGGAATCCTCTGAACGCATCCTGGACGCTGCCGAGGCGCTGTTCGCCCGGAAGGGTTTTCATGGCGTGACGATGCGCGAGATCGCCGAGCTGTGCGACACCAAGACCTCGCTGCTGCACTATTATTTCGACCACAAGATGGGCCTCTACAACGCGGTGATCGCGCGCCGGGCGCCACTGATCAACGCAACCCGGCTCGAGACGCTGGACGCCTATGAGAAAGAGGCCGCAGGCCAGCTCACCGCCGAGGGCGTGGTGCGCGCCTATCTGGCGCCGACCTTCGGCTTCATGCTTGAGGATCATGAGGGTTATCGCAGCTATGGCGCGCTGATCGCCAGCATCAACGCCTCCAATGATCGCGAACTGATGGAAGGCCTCGACGCTCCGTTTGACCCGGTGGTGCAGAAACTGATCGAAATGCTCGCCCAGGTGCGTCCTGATTGCGACCGCACGGATCTCTATTGGTTCTACCACACCCTGTCGGGCGCGATCACGCTGTCGCTGGTGCAGAACGGCCGGATTGACGCGCTGTCCGGCGGCGCCTGCCGCTCCGATGACTTCAAGACGATTACCGACCGCATGACCGAAATCTATGGCGCCGGGTTGATGGCTCTGCCTGCGCGACAGGAAGAGTGAGGCTCACTCCCGCGCCTTCGGCAAGCTCAAGACATCACACCGAAAAGATTTTCACATACTTGATAATGAAACAGTCTCTCCAGTCGATAAGCTGGCGTTCTGACCAGCATGACACAACGGGAGACGCTTCATGGATTTCCAACTCAAGGGCCGCGTGGCGGCGATCACCGGCGCATCGAGCGGACTGGGACGCAGGTTCGCTTTGAAGCTGAGCGAAGAAGGCGCGGCTGTCGCCGTCATGGCGCGCCGGACGGATCGCCTGGAAGCGCTGGTTGAAGAGATCCGCGCCAAGGGCGGCAAGGCCATGACCTGCGCTCTGGATGTCTCGCAAACTGCTGATATCGGTCCGGCGCTGGATCAAGTGGAGGCCGAGCTGGGTCCGCTGTCCATCATGATCAACAATGCCGGCGTCGGGGGCGACGGCATGGCGCTGGAGATGAGCCAGGAGCACTTTGACAACACCTTCAACGTCAATGTGCGCGGCGTTTATTTCGGCGCGGCTGAGGCGGCCCGCCGCATGCTGAAAAACGGGCAGGCCGAAGCCGGGAACGCCCGCATCATCAATATCGCCTCGATCGCAGCCTTCACGCAGCTGCCGGCCCTGTCAGCGTATTGCGCCTCCAAGGCGGCGGTGGTGTCGATGACCAAGGCGCTGGCGCGCGAGTGGGCCAAGCGCCTGATCTCGGTGAACGCGATCTGCCCGGGCTATATCGAGACTGAAATCAACGCCGACTGGTTCGCCACCGAAGGCGGCCAACGGCAAATCCAGACATTTCCCCGCCGCCGCCTGATGGACGAGGACGGACTGGACGCTGCACTGCTGATGCTGGCCGGCGCGCCGGGCCGTCAGATCACCGGATCAGCCTTCACCCTGGATGACGGGCAATTGCTCTAACATGTCCTCGGCGCTGACGCCGGCCTGACGGCAGGCGTGCAAAGCGCGAAATCCGGCCGCCATGAAGCTGGACAGGCGCTTGCGGGCGGACGGCAGATCATCAGAACGGCACAGCCCGTCAGAGAGTTTGTCGATCCGCCCCGTCCGCGCCAGCGTCAGCATGAAAGCCCCGGTGACGAAGTGATAGCCCCAGTAGAGGTCTTCCTTGCTGCAAGCGGGCAAGGCGACAGCCAGAATATCGATCAGCTGCTGCACCACCGGGTCGAAATGCTTCTCCATGATCTCTGCGCCCCAATCGGGGGTGTTTGCGACCTGGGCGCCCAGGGCGAGCGCGTATTTCCATTCTTCAGGCTGTTCCTGATACAGATCAAAGTCAGACGACAGAAAGGCCGAGAGCGCGCCCTCCACTGTGGGGGCGCCCGCCGCCTCCGCCTCATAGAGCTTGAGCGCCTCCATGCGTCTTTGACATGACAGCGGCGCTCGCCGCGCGAACACCGCGTCAACCACCGCGTTCTTGTCGCCGAAATAATAGTGGATGAGCGTGTGATGCACGTCCGCCTCGGCGGCGATGTCCTTGAGCGAGACGCCGTGAAAGCCGCGTTCGGCGAACAGGCGCTCGGCGCAGTCGAGGATCTGCCGAATGGATTCGGCCCGGCGTTCCGCCTTCGTCATCCTCTCCTTGCCTGGTTTGGTTGCGCCCGTCACAGCCCCGCCTTTCATCTGATCGCGTCTTTCAATCCTGACCTGCGTCGACGCGATGGAACAAGAGCGATGAGCCGAACACGTCAGGCGTCAGGCGCGCAGAGCACTGGAGACGCCGTGCCCACATTCCAAGACCAGCCCAGACCTTGCGCCAATCGCGCCTGGTAGAGCGCATCATGCAGTTCAAACGCCCCGGGATTAAGGCCTTCCGCCACCTCCGCGCCGCCGTCAAAGCGCATATAGCTTCGGGTTTCGCCATAAGAAGGCCAGACCGGCGCGCCGTTGTGTTCACCAGTCCGCCTGACGCGCCTGGACCATATCGGCGACCGTGGACAGCAGGTGTCGGCGGGCCTCCTCGGTTCCGGCGGCTCCCAAATCAGCGAGTTCGTCCCAGAGCGTGTAAATCCGCTCGGTGTGAAAGGGGTCAGTCAGCATCGGTCCCTGATGTCGGCAAATGGCGGGCTATTGAGGTTTGCTCAATCGCCGTACCAGTAATACGCCACAGGAACGATCGTGAAATTATTCACAGCAACAGATGGTTACAGGAAGATCAATGCACAGCTGCGCGCCCCGACAAATGCCGCGTTCTCGTTTGGGGGCCAAGCCGGAACTTAAGAAGTTACGCTCACCCGCCAATGGTAGTAATTTGTACTGTACGGCTGATCGGGGAGACAGACTTTGACCCAGTGTCCAATGCAGATCGGAGGCGGTCTTGTCCTGGCCTTCCTCCTGAGCGCCTGCGCAACCACCTATGACCATCACAGCGATGACCCACAACTCACCGCCCTTCAGGCGATGTCCCAGACGGAGTGCGAAGAGACCGATGTCATTCGCGGCTGGAACGCTTGCTCTCGCCATGCCGCCGAGCAGGCTTACGAATACGCCCTGATGTCCTCCAACGCGTATGATGTGGACACTTTCGAGCTCGGCGAACGTTTTCAATACATCGAACACGAATACGAACAGGCCAACGGTTTTGGCTATGTCCTTTATGAGCGCCGCCTCAATGGCGAGACGACAGAGGTGATCATCGCTTTCCGGGGCACGGACTTCACCAGCGGGCCAGACTGGCTGCATGGCAATCTCCTGACAGGTCAGCGCCGCTCAGCTCTGGCCCTGTTTGACGACGTGTCGGATCGATACGACGTCACTCCATCGGTGACCGGCCACTCTCTGGGGGGCGCGCTGGCGACCCAGGTCTCCTTGTGCCGGGACGTGCATCTCAGCGTCGTGTTCGACAGCTCACCGCGTTTCAGCAAGGCCCTGTGCGAGGAGACCTATCTCAACCGCAACTTCTCCGTCGTCGAATTCGGCGAGATCAACTATATCCTGCGCCTGTTCGGTCGGGAGGCCGATCAGCTCTACACCTCGCTCAATTGCACCCGTGAAGGCGGCGCTGTCACCCAGCACAGCATGCACACGCTGGCCCGATGCCTGACCAGCATGGCCGCGCTCGACTCCGACCCCGCTCGCGCAATTGCGGACCGCAACGCCATTACAGCGCCAGACCACTGGCCTGCACCGCGATGAGACGCTCCGGAACATTTGATCGACCGGGCGCCGCGCGCTGGGCTGGATACGGGCACGTCAATCCAAACAATCCATCACAAAGCGCATTGTCTGCTTACCGGTCATGTTGCACCTGGGCCTTCAAGCCGTCCCGGAGATAGGCTTGAAATGACCCTGTCCCTGCCCCCCGGCGCGCGACTTCTGGACAGCCACCTCTCCAGACAGACAGCTGAAGCCTTGCTTGCGAAGGTGGATGGCCAGTCCTGGCGCTCTGACCTCAAACGGCGTGTCCAACACTATGGCTGGCGATATGATTATCGCGCCCGGACTGTGAGCCCTGATATGTGGCTCGGGCCACTGCCTGACTGGCTCGCGCCCCTCGCTCAGAGCATAGCTCAAGAAGCCGAGTTTGAGGCCGTCCCCGATCAGGTCATCATCAATGAATATGAGCCAGGGCAAGGCATTTCGGCCCATATCGATTGCGCCCCCTGCTTCGGCCCCGCCATCGCCTCCCTCAGCCTGACAGGCGGCGCGGAGATGATGTTTGAGAACACGCACACACATGATCACATCAGTCTGCGACTGGAACCGCGCTCGCTCCTGATCCTGTCTGGTGAAGCCCGCTATGACTGGACCCACGCCATCCCGGCGCGAAAGTCTGATGCGGTCAACGGCGATCGCATCCCGCGCACCCGCCGCGTGTCCCTGACTTTCCGGACGATGAAACTCATGGATAACAAATACGGGAAATGGTGGGCCCGGAGGGAGTAGAGAGGTGCGGAATTTCAAAGTGTTGCGAGGGCTAACCTTTATAATCCTCACGAAATAAATCAATGGGTTGGAGATGAAAAGGCTAACCAGGTTCGCCTTCCTGATTTGGAAGAGAAGCTTGATGGTGGACCGCTGGCATAAAGATACTGGCCAATTTCGTCCAATACGAAAAAGAGTACAATGACGGCCCGGCGCAGGGGGCGCCGAGCCGTCTGGCGACAGGATGTTAGCGCCGTCCTGTCACGTACAGATACGCCATCAAAGCTTCAGGTTCGTCGGTCTGGATCATCGTCACGCCATTCTCGACCAGACGCCCCCAAAGAGCCGCAGGATCATTCATGGCGTCTTCATCGATCAGTCCCGCTGCGTGATACCGGCTCAGCGTGTTGACCCAGATGCGCGCATCCATGGCGAGAACATCATCAGCACCCTCTTCCAGATATCCCCACTCATCGAAACGGACCGCTATCGCGAGCGGATCAAGGCTCTGATAAGAGAGTGAAACTTCGCTCATAACGCCCATTGGCGGACGCAAGTTCGCCATGAAACCCGCACAGCCAAACAATGGGCCTGCAATTTCAGCAACATCTTCTGCCGAGGACACGAGGGAGAACAAGGCCCGATCACAGGCATCGTTGGCGTGAAGGACACGGGCCGCTTCACGAGAGATTTCAGGGATGTCGCCTTTCATGTCCAAAACCAGGATCATGTCATCGCCTGCGGCGTCCAACATCTCCTGGAAAGTGGGGATGACATGCTCAGTGAGGTCCGGCGCCCCCCGACCATCACGATTGCGCAAGCGAATTTCAGCAACCTCGGCCAGTGTCAGGTCTTCGATCCGTCCCGAGCGTCCCGTCATACGCTCCAGACTGTCATCGTGAAAATTGACCAGCACACCGTCCGAGGTGAGCCGCAAATCCACTTCTACAATATCAATTTCGAACGCCTTGCAGCGCTCAATCGCTGCTACGGAGTTCTCTGGAACGGTCTGCCAGCAGCCGCGATGCGCTATCACCAGAACCTGATCATCAGATTCGCCCAGCTGGCTCGGGAGAGCAAAAGCGGAGGGAGCCGAGAGAGTGCAGGTCGCCAGACCAATCATGGCGCCCGCAAAAGCGAACATAGACTTCATTGTTATTCCCTTGAAAAAGGGTAAGCTGCTCGCCCGAAGGTCAGGCGAGCAGCTCACGCGCTTCATTACAGACCCGGCGTCCAGCTCAGCCCGAGCCAGAACACGCGGCCGCGTTCGACTTCAGCGGCAAGCAGTTCGCCGGCATCGGGGAAGTCCCGGGTGTAAGACACCCCTTCCTCAGTCAGGTTCTGAACTTCAGCGATCAGCTGAAGCTGGTCGTTAACCTCGTAACGCGCCTGCACGTCCCAGACACCGCGGCCCTGACGATGCATTTCATAGAGGTCGCCCTCATCGGCCAGAATGTTCGCCAGGAACTCGCCCACATGGTTGTAGGCGATCTTGGCGCCGTACGGGCCGTTCTCATAAGAGAGTTGGGCGTTGGCCAGAAACTCTGGCTGGTTCTCCCAGCCATCCAGATCACGCGCTACGCCTTCCGCATTGATGAAGGTGAACTCACTGCCGATCCAGGTCAGGTTCCCATCAAAGACGAACCCGCTCAGAAGACCGTCAAACATGTCCGCGAAGTCTTTGCGAACGCCCAGTTCAACGCCGTAGATCGTCGATCCAGTGGTGTTGATCGGCTGGGTGATGGTGGCCGAAAGCTGTTGGCCCTCATAGTCATAAGCGGGATCAAGCACGGTCTGGGTGTAGATCAGGCCATCCACATCTTTGTAGAAGCCCGCCAGAGACACCATGCTCTGACCGCCGTCAAAATAGTATTCCAACGACAGATCGAAGTTGTCAGACACCAGCGGCTCCAGATCCGGATTGCCCCGGCTGATGGAGATTGAGCCATTGCTCAGATCGGGTTCGCCGATCCGCTCTTGTGAGGCCATCTGGTTAAAGTTCGGACGACCGATCGTGCGACCATAAGCGGCCCGCAGGATCAGGTCCTCGGTCAGATCAAATGTGCCGATGACAGAGGGAAGCCAGAACGCGTAATCGTTTGACCGGTTTTCAGGCACATATTGTGCGGCGTCATTGGGAATGGCGTCCAAGGCGTCATTGCGTGCGTAAAGGCTGATGTCAGCCTGAGTATCGTCGTATCGCAGCCCAGCCTGAAGATTGAACCGGTCAGCACGATAAACCACCCGACCGTACAGGCCCCACATTTCTTCTTTGATTGTGTAATCATCGCTGATCGAGTTATCGCTTCGGTCACTGGTGATCGGACGTCCCTGCGCGATCCAGGCCTCATGCAGCGCATCGCCATCGATCAGGCGAAACTGCACGTCAGGGTCATAGGAGGGCAGGATCAGGTCTTCCACAAACTGATCTAACGTCACCAGGTCGCCATTGGCGTCAAAGACGTCGCCTTCGATGTATTCACGGTCAAATGACTGGTCGCGACCAGTGTATTGAGCGCCGACTTTCAGGCCAAAGCCCATATCGTCACGATCGACATTCCAACCATAGCTGCCGGCGAAATAGCTCAGCGTTTGCTCGATATCCTGCGTACGCTCACGAATATAATTGTTCGTGTAGGTAGACAGGTCATTGACCTGGTCCGGATTGACGAAATCCAACACGGGACGTCCACTTGTCAGGTCATAATGATAACCCGTCTCGGCATCATAGCCGGGACGAAACTTGTACATGTTGCGGATCACGTCCACATCCGCACGCGAGAAGGACGCAGTCAGGTTCAAGGCGGCGTCATTGTCAAAGCGGTGCTCAACCTGCCCCGTCACAACCGTGGTCAGGCTTTCTTCGGGCTGGTACACCATGCCGGTTTCAACCCGACCTTGGGTATAGTCGCCTTCAAGCAGAGTCTGATTGATGGGGCGAACGCCCTTATTAGCGAGCGCAAGGTGCTCGTGCCGGGCTTCCTGCTCATCCTGATAAAAGGCGCCGAAAAGAATAGACGCTTCGGTCCGGTCGCTGGGCTGATACTCGAACTTGGCGACGCCCGATGCACGCTCACGTGAATTATCAAAGAGATAGAGCTGGTTACGACGCGACGCCGGCATGCCATTTGACAGTGCGAACTCGTCCATGATTGCGTTGCTGGACGTATCTGCATCATAGAACAGATAGGTGTCGCTGGCGGCCCCGGGGCGATAATCCAAGCTGGCTTCGTGGAATTCTTCATATGATGCGCTCAGTACCAGACCAAACTGGTCCTGGGCGCCCAGAACGTTTGAGTAGACGCCGCCGACGCGCAGTGACGGCTTGTCACTTTCAAGCCCTTGGCCGGCAGTTGAATTCACACCGACTGACGCCCGCGCCGCCGCAAATGGACCATTGCGGTCAAATGCGCTCATGGTCACCAGGTTGAGCTGACCGGAAAGGCCGTGTGGGTTGAGGTCGGCGCTCAGGGTTTTCACCGCTTCAATCCGGCTGACGACCGTAGGCGGAATGATGCTGAGGTTCGCGGCGCGGTCATTCTCGCTCGTCGATGCAATCGGAGCACCGTCAAACGTGGTCAGATTGAAGTTCGGATCAAGGCCACGGATAATCACGCTTTCTTCGGCGTCCACAGACCGGTTGCCTACGGCCCCCGCCTGAGAAATCGTCGCCAGTCCCGGAATGCGTCGCGCGACATCTGCAATGGTCAAATCCGGTAGGAGCCCGATTTGATCCTGGCTGATGGCGTCCAGAATACCCGGCGCTTCGCGTTTGGCTTCAATGGACGCCTGGTTTGACTCCCGATACCCCGTCACAATGATGACATCCTCGGATGTCGTCGCATCGTTTCGCGGCGCTGCTGCTTCATCTTGCTGAGCGTAAGCCGGCGAGACCGCCGCCCCGAGCAAACCGGCTGCAAGTGCGGCGCATGACACACCGTAGAAGTGAATACGCATGAAGAACCCCCAAAAGCTTGTGAACTGTCCCGGCATCTCGCCGTTCCATGTCGCTGCGGGTGATATCCCCGATTAAATTACATGACGAATGATATTTTTGTGACGCGCATTTCTCAGTTCGTGTTATTGAGGGGGTCAACGGAGTAAATTCTATCCATGATAAAGTTGGGTGATCTCAATCTGACCGAGCGCGAACGTGCCGTCCTGACCCTTGTCAGACAGCATGGTCAACTCACGCGCGCACGGCTCATGAAACTGACAGGCCTCTCAGGCCCCGCCGTTTTCAGGGCGACCGAAAGCCTTTCGAAACAAGGGTTTTTGAAGATTGGCGGCCAGGTTGTCGAAGGACGCGGGCAACCAAGTCACCAGGTCATGCTCAACGCTGATTCCGCATTTGTCCTCGGTGTCAGCATCCTGACGGATACAGCCGAAATCGCATTGGTGGATCTGTGCGGCGCGGTGCGCGCCGTGGACGATATCGTCGAACCTCCGATCACTCGAGAGGTCGTTCATAAAGCAATTCATCGCTTTATTGAGACCCATCTGCCCGAAGGCTTGCACAATCAGGTCGCTGCGATCGGACTCACTGTACCTGGCTTCTTTATTGGCGAGGGAGACAAGCTCAATCCCGCGTCGGAGCTAGATGACTGGGCGTTGCTGGATCTTGAAGCTGAATTTCAAACTCGCTATGGCCTGCCCGTCTATGTGGAAAATAACGCCAATGCGGCGGCGGTCGGGGAACACCTTCTGGGTGTCGGCGGTCATGTCTCCAATTTCGCCTATGTCAGCATCGCCTCCGGTTTCGGCGGCGGCGTGATGCTGGAAGGACGCCTGTGGCGCGGCGCCCATGGCAATGCGGCGGAGTTTGCCGCCAGCCTCAAGGTCGCTGGCGTCACACCGCCCAGCCTTGAGACCTTGCGTTCAACCCTGCAGCGACACGGCGTCACTACGGAGAATGTCCGCGATTTAATTCAAAGGTTTGACCTGGATTGGCCCGGTGTGTCCGAGTGGATTCAGGAAACAGCGGCGCCCGCTCTTCACACCCTTGCGCTTCTGGTGCACTACACCATTGATGTCGAGGCGCTCGTCATAGGTGGCCGCTTGCCGCAATCGCTTCGGGAAATGCTCGCCGAGAAAGCAAAAATCAATTACGAGGAACGCGCAAAGCACGTCCGCCGCGACCGTCCACACCCTGTTCTCAGCATATTGCCGGCCGAGGTCGGCGAACGTGCTTACCTGATCGGGGCGGCGGCCATACCTCTGGCGGATTTGTTCTTCAGGCCGGTCAGCGTTCGCGCAGACGAGTGATGACAAGATGAGGACGCCATGGCGACTTCTTGCATGCGAGCCTCGACGACGGACGGCGCAATAGGCTTGATTGTCTACAGCGCGGCGCATTTCGGCAAAAGCCTGCTCTGGACAGCCTCCTCTCTCTTCTTTGCTTTTTTTCTGACAGAGATTGTCGGCCTGCCGCCCCTCCAGATGGGAATGGTCCTCTCCATCTCGCTGTTTTTCAATGCGAGTATGGACTTTCTCACAGGACGAACACTCCGACCTTATGTTCGCACCGCCCGGTCTGCAGCCCGGATTCAGCTGATCGGCGCAGCGCTCGCGGGGCTGGCCTTCTGCGCTTTCTCATTCACCCCCTATCTGGCCGAAAGCGTCCAGACCGCCTACGCCCTGATCAGCCTGCTGGCGTTTCGCATGGGATATTCCCTCTACGACGTTCCGCAGAACGCTTACATGGCGCTCGCAACGCACTCAGATTCCAGACGCGCCAATTTCGCCGCCGCCCGTTACATAGCGGCCGGGATTTCAAGCCTCTTGATTGCTGGCGTGCTAACCCCCCTTGTGCGCAACACGCCGACCGCCGACCAGGCTGGTCAATATCTGATGCTCTCGGCCTTACTGGTTCTGGTATCCACACTGTGCTCTCTGGGGCTTGGCCTGTGGTCGACTTTGAATACCCCTCCCCCCAAAGCAACCGTCACACCCGCCTCAGTAGAACAAGCGATTCAGCCAAAAGCCCTGTCCTCGATCTGGCGCGATCATGGCTTCACCCTGCTCTTGGCGGGCATTTTCTCGCTGTCGCTGACCGCGCCGTTTTTCGGCAAGCTCGAAGCCTATTTCTCCGCTTACGCACTCTCTTCAGACATGGGCGCTTCGGGCTTCATGGTCAGCGTCGCTCTGGGCCAGGTCTGCGCACAGCCGCTCTGGAGTTTCTGGGCCTCGCGCACATCACTGGAAACCGCCTTGCTGACCGCAGCCGGCACGCTATGCGCCGCGGGTGTGTATTTCCTGCTCATGTCTCATGCAGGCGCCTTTGGCGCGCTCAGCAGCGGCGCATTGTACGGCGTCGCCCTGGGCGGGGCGGCTATGGTGTTATGGAGTCTTCTGGCGAGAGTCGCGAGCGCTGACCCTGAGCAGACCACCACGCGATATGGCCTGTTCACCTTCGCGTCGAAATCAGCCCAGGGCGTCGCTCTGATCTGCCTGGGATGGGCGCTGGCCGAGTTTGATTATACCGACATGGCTGCAGCGCGGACGCTGACGCTGATCATGGCGGCCAGCCCCTTTGTCGCCGGACTGGCGCTTAGCCTCATCTGGAGCCTGATGCACAGGGCCCGCCTTCCAGTCGCACTGACATGACAAGCTAAGTACTATCGCGCTTCAAGCCCTGTCTTAAAAGAGAGAGAGGGAGGGCGCTGTGCGCCCTCCCTCTTCAACAGCAATCAACGACCGCAATAGGTCTCGATTGCATCGGCGGCTGTGGTCATGTTCTCGATCCAGTCTTCGCCATACTCACTGCGCGCGACAACCGGACGAACCACCATGTCCATCTGAGCCGCATAGGCATGGTTTTCGGAGAAATCAGCCTCGTCATAGATGTGAGGCTGGCCAAGCTCGTCAAACCAATAGGCCTCACACTGACCGGACGGCGTCAAATACGCCATATCCGGGCCATGCAAAATGCCGATGCGCGGAAGGCTGTCTTCATAGCGTTCGCCCAGATATCGAACGGTATGAGCCTTTTCTTCACGCTCCCAGCCAGCCCCGTTCTGAGGCACGTCCAGTGACAGAGCCACCAGCTGGCCTGTCGCCTGAAACGCCGAGATCAGTAGATCTGGATCCACAGTGACAGTCTGTCCGGCATGCGTATGGCGAACCTGGCATCCTGTTCCATTGTTGCAATGGTTCAAGCCGTCCCCATCAATATCCAGCGCAAACCAGTACCGATCCGCATGCGGCAGACTCTCGAGCAAAGATGAAACGATGTCCGCTGCCGTCACTTCCAGCGCACCGCCGAGAAGCGACTGATGCAGAAGAGACTCTGTCAGCTCGACATTAAATAGCACTTGCTCATAGGTACCGGTCGCATCCACAGCCATCGCCGCCGCATAGAGGCTCTCATAATCACCCACGTCCAGGATGAGCATGGGATAGGGGCCGTATCCAAACTGAGCATCGCGAACATCGCTCAGGACATTGATCAGACGCTGGTCGGACAAAGCTACATCCGAGACGTTCGGTCCGCCTTCTCCATAAGTCTTGAGACGATAAGACTCATGTTGATCATTGAACATGGGAGAGGATTTACGTTCATACGCGATGGATTGGAAACGCTCATGCTCGACCCAGTTCAGATCGGGCCAATCATGCGGAAAATCGCGGATCGGATCATAACCCCCATTTGAGCCGTCATTATCAGAAATACGATCCGTCGTGACATCAGACATCAGCATGGCGACGCCATCCAACGTCACACGCACGCGCAGCTCCACAGCATCGAGACCAGCACGCTCAGCCCCCTCGATCGCCAGAAAGCTGTTTTCAGGATGCGCTCTGTCAAAATCCCGTGACTGCGGGGCGGCGTTGTAAACACCCCGGTCAGCGATCCGGTTGTTCGCCAGACAATTGGCGCATCCGGTTTCAGCCTGTGCGGCGTCCACAAGCAGTTGCAAAACCGGATGAACCGGGACGGAAGCTTGAGCCTGAGGGGAAACCGCAAAGCACAAAGCAGAAATTACAAGTGTTTTGATCTTCATAGCGTGCCCCTATTATTCAGCGCAATACATAGACTGATGCTCATTACCCAGCGGGATAATATAGTTCCCAGTCTGATTTCGGGTAATGTCAGCAATGTTAAAGTCAGTTTCGGAAGCGAACTCATTTCTCATTGATGAATCCGCAGGATTGAAGGGCTCCCAATTATGAGACCCTTGTTGAAACAGCCTTTGTTCGCAACCAGTCTGCGATACAACCTCGAATGATCTGGACACTCCAAAAGTCGCCAATCTCATCCTGCGGCCAGTACCGTTTCCATTCAAATACCCCAAGCTCAGATCTGAATACAGTTGCTCTACATAGTCCCGCTTTTCTTCAGATTCTAGATGCCCGGTAGCCTCTTCAGGAGGGTTACTGGGCGTGCTCAAGCCAATACCTATCAAATTTCCCATGCGGGACGCTAGATAGTCATCAAAGTCAGCTATAAAATCCCTAGGGCGATGCGCCCGAGCATAACCTTCTATATTTAAATAACACTCAAATAATGAGCAATTTTTAATTTGTGAATCATTTATTTGTATAATATAATTTAAAGTATCGCTGTACGCTGGCATTTGACTAAAGAACCATTCAGCGGGACTACTAGTTACGGACTGCGATGGATTAACAGTCGTTACTCTGGCCGCAAATATTTTCAAAACCACCCAGTCTTGAAGATTATGCTGAACAACCAAGCGCGCTGCTGCTTGAGCTGTATGCATATCCTGAATATCAAGAATTATAAGTGGCATATAATGCCCAGATACATTTGGTATTGTATCTTCATTAACTGCTCGGCCTCCTGGATCATATATTTCATCATGAATGGTTGATAATACACTTTCGAGATCTATTGCACCCACCACTGTAAGACTCCTCCCGCTTCCACGAGGGGCGGCAACCATATCATGAGCTCGACGTGCCACCTCAAGATGGTGTGCACTGTAGTCTGGCATACACGACCTAAATATCCAAAATCCTGTACAAATACGAGAATAAGTACTCCGTATTTGTAGAGCAGTTAAGGTTCTTACATTCCTGCTGTCATCTAGAGGATACTCGCGCATTAAACGTCCGAGCGTTACATCATGCATGGCGAACGCCACATCATCCTGTGAAACCCTCACATCCACCTCAATCGCCGGGATGCCGCGGTCATAGGCCTCCCAAATGGCGCGCGGGCTGTTTTCAAGCAGCGGCGTCACACTCCCGTATGAGCCCATATCTGCGTGCCAATACCCCCGGTGGGCGACAAAATTTGTTCTCGCGTAGTTTGTCCTCTGGCCTTTATGGAACACTGGAACACAGGCCAGATTCGCGCAGCTTTGATCGTTCTCATTCGCCGTAATGATGGCGTCCAGAACGGGATTGATATGAGTGTCTTGAGCCAGCCCCATGGCCGGCGATGACGTCATCATCAGGACGGGAATCCCGATCCTGAGTAGGGATCTGATGATCATGTCCGATCTCCTTTTCCATAAACATTGTTCAGGCCGCCGAAGTTGGACTGACCCGAGCCGGGCGGCTGAACACCACGCTGTTTCTGTGCGCCCTACCGGCTCGAAGAAACGTATCAACGCTTCATATTAAAAATGCTACAGAATGCAATTTAATAAGAATATTGATATTCCGCTGACCGCTTGACATGGCTCGAACCGATATTCCGCTACGTTTCAGACAAGTAGAAGATTGATTTGTTGACGGTTTAGCTTGCCAGCTTCGAAACCCTGCCGCTCTGTGACGGCCTTGAAGAAGTTTGAGGCCATTCCCGATCAGGTCATCATCAAGGAATATCAGCCAGGGCAAGGCATATCGGCCCATATCGATTGCGCCCCTGCTTCGGCCCCGCCATCGCCTCACTCAGCCTGACAGAGGCTGCGCGGACATGGTGCTGCAAAATGCCCGCAGAGATGCACACATCAGCCTGCGACTGGAACCCGGTTCACTCCTGATCCTGTCTGGTGAAGCCCGCCATGACAGGACCCAAGCCATCCCGGCCCGAAAGTCCGATCTGATCAACGGCGCTCGCATACCGCGGACCCGCCGCGTGTCCCCGACCTTCCGGACAGTGAAGCCTATGGCGAACAAAACGTAAAAATGGTGGGCCCCAACGGTCCCCCCGCTGACCCCGTCAATGACAAGGCCAGTCCCGTTGATCGACCTGTTCACTTGCGCCTGCGCCGCCTATCCCAACCCGACCAAAGCGGTGGACGCCAGCAGCACGATAGACAAAGCGCGCAACGGGCGCTTGAGAGGATGCGGCTTCGCCTGAAGATCATTGGAAAGCGTCGGGGTCTGAACGTAGCGCGGCATGGGTCTCAGAGGTCAAGTCAGCGTGTTTCAAGGCGTCAGCCCCGTGACGGATCACAGGCCTGAATACCTTCATGGCATTGTATGAAGGCCAACGCTGACAAAACTTAAAACCTCAGTCGGCTCTGAAGCCTATGCGTGATGCGATATTGGGAGCAGACCCAGACCGCAAGCAGCGCCACCAGACAAGGAAGACCGCCGGAGAAGGCGATTATGACCCAGAGCACATGAGGCCCCTGCGGCTCGCCCGGCGTATAGGCCATACGCGACAAAGCTAGACCCAGAGCGCCCGTGGCCAGCGCGTTGCTCGCCTTCATCAGGAAGATGACCACGCCATAGCCAACGCCCTCATGGCGGGCGCCGCAGTGGTGTTCGACCCAGTCAAACACGTCCGGGATCATGCCCCAGATGATGGAATAGACGCCGGACAGGCCCGCGCCGCCCATAGCGGCGAACACGATATAGCTCGTCGGCCAGACCCGTGCGAACCCTGTCGCGAGCAGGAAGGCGCCCCCTGAGATCAGATAGGCCGTCTGAAGCAGTCTGGATTTTTCAAACCTGTGACCGGCGGCGATCCAGAGCGGCAAGCCCAGAAGCTGACCCAGGGTAATCGCGGCCAGCGCCGTCGCGCTCAGCGCTGGCGCTTCGATCACATAGACCGTGACATAGGCGAGCGTCTTGGCGAACAGGGGCGGCCCCAGACCACCCAGCACGCTCAAGATCAAGATGAGCTGGAACTGCCCGTTCGCGAACAGGTCGCGAATGCGCCCGGCCTGAGCCTGATGAGATTTGAGACGCACCGCCTCGCGGTCCTCTCGACGCACCATGGACCAGGCGAAGACCATCGTCAGCGTCGACAGAGCCGCGGCCAGCCAGGCGAAATGGCGCAACGCCCCCGCCGCGTCCGCTCCGCCCTGCCCCAGCACCGGCCCGAGCCAGACAGCGAAGAGCAAGGAGGCGATCGAGCTGAACAGGAACCGGTAGCCCGCAAGGCGCGCCCGCTGACGGCTTCGCTGAAAGGCCACAGACATCAGGGCGTTGTGCGGCAGGTCGATCAGTGAATAGGTCATGCGGAAGGCAAAGACCGCCATTGCAATCGCCATCACTGGCGCGCCGGGCGCGCTGGCGGACTGGATCATCCAGACATAGCAGGACGCCGCCAGCACGCTGCCTGGCAGGATGAAAACGCCATATTTGCCTAACCGCGAACGGAGGCGGTCCGCCAAGGCGCCAACCATCGGATCAACGGCCGCATCAAAGACAAGAGACACCAGCAGGATCAGACCGGCTGTGGCGGGGGCCACGCCCGCCAAGTCGGTCATGGCGAACAAGAGAATGATATCCGCCGAGCCCCAGAGCAGGTTCTTTCCGAAATTGCCTGTGGCGTACCCAAAGGCCTTCGCCTCGTTCCGCCAAGCTGACGCCTGCATGCTCGCCCCCCACGCTACGAAGCGTATGTAAGCGCCTGATATGACGGTTCGATGATATATTAAATTAAATTGATTGATTTAAACAAAACTGTCGCAAGCCGCTGATATCTCCCCGCCTGCGTCGATCAGGACCCGCGACGCTAGACCTTCTGGGGGATGGACCATGACCACTTCAAAAGCCTTCACCTGCGCCCTTCTGACGGGCGCCTCAATCCTCGCCTATTCGATGCCTGCGATCGCGCAAACCAGCGAAACGCCTGTTGAGGATGTCATCGTCGTGACCGGCGCACGCCTGCAGAACCAGCGCGCGGTCGAACAGAAGCGCGATGCCGATGTGATCGCCGACTTCATCACCGCTGACGATGTTGGCGCCTTGCCTGACTTTTCCGTCGCCGAAGCGCTGACCCGGATTGCGGGCGTGTCCACCGAAGACCGCAACGGGGATACCGAGTTTGTGGTGGTGCGCGGCCTGCGGTCGGACTTCAACTTCCTGTCGATTGACGGCGCGATCGTGCCTTCGACCCGGAATAATGGCCGCGCAACCCAGCTGTCGGTCATTCCATCTTATGTGATCGACGTCACCGGTGTTCAGAAGAGCTTCTCGGCGGACATGGACGGCAATGCGCTGGGCGGCAATATCGCCGTCCGCACCCGCAGCGCCTTCAACACGGACGGCGTCTATTTCGCGGTCCGCGGCGCCCTTGGAGGTTCGGACCATACCGATGCGCCGGGCGAGCATGATCTGGGCACACGCGGTGATTTCGCCTTCACCAGCACATTTGGCGATCAGGACCAGTTCGGTCTGGTGCTCTCAGGCAGCTATCTGAACGCTACGAACGACACCTGGCTGCCGGGCGTGTCCTGGAGTGAGTACGACTTCTTCAATAGTAATGGCTCGCGGGTGTCCAGCGCTCGGATCGAGGACGCTGAGCCTGGCACCATTCAGGTGCCTCATGGCGCGCAGACCTACCAGTACACAAACGAGATCGAACGCCAGGGCGTGTTCGGCAAGTTCGAGTACCAGCGTCCGGGCACCTTCTATGCGACGGTTTCAGGCTACTGGTTTGAAGAAACAGATACCGAGCAGCGTTGGGACAACATGCTCTATCGCAACCGGCGCAACAATCTGCCGGGCGAGCTGACGGCGTCGAGCGGCGTGGTCGCGGAAGGCCGTGTCCGCAGCCAGTATTTCCTGCAAGGCGACACCAACACCCTCTCCAGCCTGACCGGTCAGTTTGAATGGACGCCGAATGAGAACCACACGCTCTCCGGCCTGCTGACCCAGGCGCATGGCGAACGTGAAAACCCTTTCTACCAGATCAGGTTTGACACCAATACGGCGAACGAAACCGCGTTCGGCTTCTCCTATGACATTTCCGGCCAGTATCCGCGACTAACGCTGACCAACCCGGAAAACTATCTGGACGGGTCGCGCTACACGGCGGTCTTCTATCGTCCGCGTCTGGACATCAACGAGCAGGACGCTTTCCAGTTCAAGCTTGATTACGGCCTGAACGCCGAGAGCGACGATCTGGGCTGGGGTGTTCAGGTCGGTCTGAGTTATCGCACGGACGAGCGTTTCCAGGACCAACTCTTTGACCATGACTACCGGCCGGACACCGCCCGCACCAAGGCCTTCTCCATGGATCAGGCGCTGCTGGACTATACGCAGGAGTTCGAT
The DNA here is from genome assembly GCF_051859625.1 of Oceanicaulis sp. Classification (GTDB taxonomy): domain Bacteria; phylum Pseudomonadota; class Alphaproteobacteria; order Caulobacterales; family Maricaulaceae; genus Oceanicaulis. The sequence goes on from NZ_JBHYFH010000001.1 coordinate 523,652, forward strand.
CCAAACCTCTTTACGAACGTCCCCCAGCGCTTCATCGACCATGACGCCTATCTGGGCTTCTTTGAAGAAACCCAGATGGAATGGGACGACCGCAAGGACCAGGATAATGAAGGCCTGTCCAGCGAGTTCACCGTGCAGGAAGACATCACCGCCCTCTATATGCAGGCGCGCTATGCTGGTGAGTCTTACGTCCTGCGTGCTGGCGTTCGGTATGAAGACACCCAGGTGGACTCCTCAGGCTATCGCTCCTTGCAATTCGTTCGAGAAACCGGTGGCTATGAGCAATTCCTGCCCTCCGCCAGCGCTGTCTATGACGTGACGGACACTCTGCGTCTGCGCGCCGCCTATAGCCGCACCCTGGGCCGGGGCGAGTATGACGATCTTTCGGTTCTGGGCTCGCAAAGCATCGACGACACCATGCAGACCATCTCGATCAGTTCGGGCAATCCGGACCTGAGACCGCGCCTGTCTGACAATTTCGATCTGTCAGTGGAGTATTACATGCCGAGCGTGGACGGCGTGATCTCCGTCGGCGCCTTCTCCAAGCTGATCGACAATGAGATCTTCACCCGCAGCACCCGCAACACGGTCATGGTGGGTGACGCCGAATACCTTGAAACGCGCCGCCAGCCTGACAACGCCAATAGCGCCGAATTGTCTGGCGTCGAGATCGGGGCCACGGTCAATTCCCTGGACTGGATCAGCCCCTATCTTGCCGATGTCGGCTTCACCGCCAACTACGCCCGCATTGACAGCAGCTTCGCCATAGAGATGAGCGATGGCGTCGAGCGCGAACTGTCCGGCCTGCTCTATCAACCCTCCAACATCGCCAATCTGGCGCTGTTCTGGGCGCCGGGCGATTTCGAATTCCGGGCCGCCTGGAAATACCGCGACGATTATCTGATCTCGGTCAGCTCATCTTCGCCGACCTTTGACGAGCACATTGGCGCACAAACCTGGATCGATCTGCGGGCGCGGTACAATTTCGACAACGGACTCAAGCTGTTTGCTGAAGCCCGCAATGTCGGCGATGGCGCCCAGGATCGCCAACTCTCTTATGGACGCACGGCCTGGACTCGCGATTACGGCCGCTCCGCCTGGGTGGGCCTGATCTACAAATACTAGGACCTGCCCCCACCGGCCGGAACTCCCCCTGAGTATCCGGCCGGACCTTCTTTCCCATCCGATTTCCCGATAAGGAGTTTGTCATGAAATGGATCCCTGTTCTGTGCGCGATGGCCGCCATCACTCCCGGCGCTGTGGCTCAATCGTGCCCGTCCTCGCTGTCTGAGGCGTTCCGCGCGCCGGAGCTTGAGCGTCCGATGATCGTCGCTCACCGCGCCTGCCATGATGAAGCGCCGGAAAACACGGCCATGGCCGTCCGCGATTGCATCCGGATTGGCGTTGAAGCCATCGAGATTGATGTGCGGCTGACCGCAGATGACCAGCTGATCGTCTTTCACGACTCCACGCTGGGGCGGATGACCGATGGCTATGGCTATACGTTCGAACACTCGCTTGAAGAGATCCGCAGCCACCGCCTGCGCGAAGGCAGCGGCGAGCCGGGCGCCGCGCTGACCGGCCTGCCGGTCTCCACACTGGCGGAAGTCCTCGCTGCGGCGGGCGACGACCTCCTGATCAATCTGGAGATCAAGACGGACTCCCTGCACGGCTTCACCGATGTGTTCAACGCCGCCGTCGCCGCCGTGCGTGAGGCCGGGGCGCTGAACACCGTGTTCTTCAAGATTCCCGACAATATTGTCGGCCGGGACCGCCGGTCAGGCTCTGAGCCGATGATCTCCCGCCTCGACCTGACCGATGTGCAGATGCACATGCCAATCATCTGGTATTCTGATCGACCGTTCAGCCAGCGCCTGGACGAGTTTGACGCCTACCAACCTGTGGGTTTTGAAGTGGTGATTGATGATCCGCAGAACTGGATTGAAGGCCGCACGGACGAGCGTCTCGCCGGCAAACGGATCATGATGGTCGCCGTGCAACCACGCTGGAGCGGCGGATATTCGGATACGGTCTCCATGGTTGACCCCGCCGAAGGCTGGGGCCGCCTGATCGATCTGGGCGCTGACGTGATCATGACCGGACGCCCCTTGCGTCTTCAGAGCTATCTTGATGCGCGGTTCGGCCCCAAGACCTGCATGCCCGGACACAGCGATGAGTGAAACGCCGTTTGATCTGACCCCGTCCCAGAAACGGGTTCTGGAGCAGATCTGGCATTTCGGCCCGATCGCCCGCCGGGACATAGCAGACCGGGTGCAGATGACGCCTGCGGCGGTGACCGGGCTGGCGCGTGAGCTGGCGGCGAGAAATCTCGTCACGGAAACGGTGGAGCGCAGCGGCGCGCGGGGACAACCCGCGCGCCCCTTGTCCATCAATCGTCGTGGCGCCTTTTCGATCGGGGTGAATTTCTCTCACTCCTTTGTCGAGGCAGGCGCGGTGGACCTCAAGGGAGAGATGCTCGCCCACCAGACCGTCAGGCTGTCCCGGTCCGATCCCGACCCGGCTGAGATTTCCGCCCGTGTCAAAGCCCTGATCCCGGGGCTCTTGAAAGAAGCGGGCGCCCCCATTGAGCGCTGTCTGGGCGTTGGCTTCACCCTGCCCGGCGACTTCCTGCCCGATGGCGTCCGGCTGAAAGCCCACCCTTACTTTCCTCGCTTCACGGATGTGGACATCCGCGAGGCGCTAGCGGGCGATATCGAGCTCGAATGCTTTTTCGAGAATGACGCCCTGACGGCCGCCATCGGTGAGCAGCTGCTAGGCTATGGAAGGTCAGTGCAATCACTCATGCTGATCCATATCGGTCATGGCGTCGGCGGGGGACTGATGCACAAGGGGGAAGCCTTTCGCGGCGCGCATGGCAATGCAGCGCTCGTCGGCGTGCTCTATCCCGATGACCAGCCCCGGCCTTCCGGCATGGACCTGTTTGAGCGCCTGAAAGCGGCGGGACATGACGCACGGATCGACTTTCCCGATCTTGAAGCCCTGTATCAGGCCAACGACCCCACGCTACTGAGCTGGATCGACCGGGCGGGAGCCCAGCTGGAAACCGCCATCTATGTCGCCACCCGCCTGTTTGACCCCTCCGTCGTCGTTATTGGCGGACGCTTGCCGGGGAGCCTTTCAAAAGCGGTCTGTGACCAGGTGGATCTCAGCCGCGCCTTTGGCGGCGGGGAGGGATTTGCGCGCACCCAAGAACTCCCCGCGCCCATCCTGACCGCGTCCCAGCATGGCTCCCGCGCGGGCGTGATCGGCGCGGCAAGCCTGGCGGTGAAGTCCCGCCTTCTGACAACCGATGACCGGCGTTGAGGCAGGAACTGTGCCCTCAAGCAAACACTGACGAGCCAGAAGGATGTCAAGTAAGCCACTAATTTTCATTGACTTATTTGACATCACACAACCGGCTCAAGCATAATCGGATGCGCTATTTCCACACAGGCTCTCACAGCCTATGGCGCTCATTAGGCAGACGCCGGCGCCCCTAGCCCGTCAACAGTTCCCAGCCCGGCTGAGCTCAGGCCTCAGATTGAGAGCGGCAGAGCACTCCGTCAGACCCGACGCGTCTGACGAAGACCGGGTCGCGCTGCCTCCGGCGCGTCCCCTGGCGCCGAAGGGTAAGCGGATTTCAAGGCGCCCTGTCCGGGCTACAAAATCGCCCACGCCCAATCCGTCGAAACCCGCCTCAACCCGCACCCAGACTCCCCACGGCGTCAGCGCGGCGAGGCCGACGCTGGCGTCCGCACGCAGATCATTGCTTTCCGCGGCACGGACCTGACCAGCATGGCGGCGCTCAACTCCGAAGCTGCCCGTGAGATTGCCGACATCAACGCCATCACCGCGCCCGATCACTGGCCTCCATCGCGATAAGGGGCCTAGCAAAGTGACAGTGTGGTCTGGCTTGTCTTGCCGATCCGCGCCATATTGATCGCTTGCTTGGCGCTAGGTAACGCGAGTTCAGAGCCAATAGGGATAGAGCCGCTCCAACTCAACCCAAGTGTCAGAAGGGATGCGGCACAGAAGGCTGACCAATCAGCCTCTTCCTTTACCGCGCCCACTCGGGGAATGGATCCAGCCGCCCGGCCCATAGCTCTGGCGCGTAGTCTGAATCCCCTTCCACCAGGCATTCGTCCAGTTCTCGCCGGATTAGGGCCTCGTCCATGCCGATGCCAATGAAGACAAGCTCCTGACGGCGGTCCCCCCAGACCTCATCCCAGTGCGTGTCGACCATCTGATCGAAATCACGTCCGCTTGGCCAATGCTCTCGCGGGACCGCCGCCCACCAACGCCCAAGACCTTGATGACGCACCAAGGCGCCGGCCTGGCTCAGCTCCGCCACCCAGTCCGGGCGTGTGGCGATCCAGAAATGGCCCTTGGCGCGGATGACGTTGGGCCATTCACGACCGAAGAAGGCATGCAGCTTCGCCGGATCAAAGGGCGCGCGCGCCCGGTAGACGAAATGCTCGACGCCATATTCCTCGGTCTCGGGCACATGCTGGTCGAATTCATAGAGCTCCTTGGCCCAAAGCGGATGATTGTGCGCCTTCTCAAAGTCAAACCGGCCCGTATTCAGAACCTTGTCGAGATCGGTCTTCGAAAAGCTGGTCTCGATGACCTCTGCCTCGGGGTTAAGTCCTGCAATGACCTTCCGGACGGTCTCAAGGTGCTGAGGGGTGACTTGCTCGACCTTGTTGATGATCACGATGTCCGCAAACTCGATCTGATCGACAAGAAGATCGATCACAGCGCGCTGATCCCCCTCACCGGCGGTTTCCCCGCGGTCAGAGAGAAAATCAGTCGAGGCGTAATCCTTCAGAAGGTTCACGGCATCCACGACGGTGATCATGGCGTCGATCTTTGATACATCGCCCAATGACTGACCGGCCTCGTCCCTGAAATCAAAGGTCGCCGCCACGGGCAAGGGCTCGGAAACCCCGGTGGACTCAATCACCAGCGCATCGAACCGGCCGCTTTCGGACAGCTTGCGAACTTCGGTCAGAAGGTCTTCGCGCAACGTGCAGCAGATGCAGCCATTGGTCATTTCAACCAAGGTTTCATCCGTACGGGTGACCTCGCCCGTGCGCGCCACCAGATCGCCGTCGATATTCACCTCGCTCATATCATTGACGATGACGGCGACCTTCAGACCCTGCTGATTGGTCAGGATGTGATTGAGCAGCGTCGTCTTGCCCGCGCCCAGAAATCCGGACAGGACGGTGACGGGAAGTCGGGTGTCCGACGGGTGAACGGTCATGACGCGCTCCATACGTTACGTTATCACGTTTCATATCGATCCCCGTCGGCCTTTGTCAAAGGCTGGTTCCATCTCGATTGAAGCCCCTCCCAAAGCCTGACCCGCCCAGGCCTGGTTTGAGCGCCTGCTGGCGTCGCTTACCAGCTCAATGACGGCCGCATGATCTATGTGCCCGAAGGCGAGCCGGAGGGCTGACCGTAACAAAAGCGGTTGGGATGCGGCTGATGGTGAACCCTGATGCAGGCAACGGACACACTCTTTAGGCGCGACTGTGCATCATACATTTCCGGACTATCGAAAAAGCCCGCCAGAGACTGGCGGGCTTTTTGTGTCCAGCGCTGGGCTTCTGGATCAGGCCTCCAGAACAAACACGTTCCAAGACAAGGGTTTGAGCGTGGCGGACAGCATTTCGTCCGTGAAGTCATGCTCGCCATGAGAAACCGGCGCCACCTCATCGGGATTGTTCTTGTCGTTGATGGCCTTGAGGTCCGCATGATGAAGCTCGTGCGCTTCTTTGACCTTGCCGAGCGACAATCCTTCAAGCTCCACCTTCAGATGCATGGGTTTGTCCTGAGCGCGGTTCAGCGCGAACACAACGACCCGGCCTGACTCAGGGTCTCGGATCACAGTGCTGACCAGTAGAGGCGCATTGTCATGATCGCCGGCCTTGAAACCGCCCGTCTCCACGACCGGACGGAGCACCTCGCCATGGGCCAGTCGTGACGCCAGCGCAAACGGATGGAAAATTGTCTGACGCCAGGCCGGACCGCCGGTTTCCGTCATGATTGGACCGATCACATTGACGAGCTGGGCCAGGCAAGCCGCGGTCACTCGATCCGCATTGTTCATCAGGGTGATCAGGACGCCGCCAACCACCAGCGCATCCTCGAAATTATAGACTTCCTCAAGGATCTTGGGAGCTTCCGGCCAGCCCGGCTTGCGCAAATGGCCTTCGCCATGGGCTTTGTACCAGACATTCCATTCATCCAGCGACAGCATGATCCGCTTCTTGGACCGCCGTTTGGCCGCTACGGCGTCAGCAATGGCGGCGACTTCGTTGATGAAGCTGTCCAGATCATCAATGCTGGTCAGGAATTTGGCGATGTCGTTGTCATCATTGCGGAAGTACTGGTGCAAGGAGATGTAGTCGACCTCCTCGAAGCACTGGTCGAGCACATCATATTCCCAAGCGCCATAGGTCGGCATGTCGCGGAAGGACGAACCACAGGCCGCCAGTTCCAGATCATCATCGGCCCAGCGCAGGACCTTGGCGGTTTCAAGCGCAGCCCGGCCATATTCGTAAGCAGTTTTCTTGCAGATTTGCCAGGGGCCATCCATCTCGTTGCCCAAGCACCAGAACTTGATGTCATAAGGCTCTTCCACGCCATGCGAGCGGCGCAGATCCGACCAGTAAGTGCCCGAGGGATGGTTGCAGTATTCGATGAGATTGCGCGCCTCATCCGGTCCGCGCGTGCCGAGATTGACCGCGAACATGGGCTCTACATCCGCCTTGGCGATCCAGGTCATGAACTCATTTGTGCCGAACTGGTTCGTTTCGGTCTGCCCCCAGGCGAGGTCACGCTTGACCGGACGCTCCTCCTTGGGCCCCACCCCGTCTTCCCAGTTATAGCCGGACAGGAAATTGCCGCCGGGATAACGGATGATCGTCGGGCCGAGCTCCTTGGTCAGCTCCAGCACATCCTGCCGAAAGCCGTTCTCATCGGCGGTGGGGTGGCCCGGTTCATAGATGCCGCCATACACGCAGCGGCCCATGTGTTCGACAAACGTGCCGAAGATCCGGCGGTTAAGCGGGGCGATCGTGAAATTGCGGTTCACCACCAGGCGCGCATCATGCATGGACGTTTCTCCCTTGGGATAAATCAGTAGCTTTCAAGCAGCGCTTCCGCGCGGCGATCCAGATCAGCCTGGGCCTGGCTCACCGGCTTGAGACCGGTAACCGCTGCTGAAACTTCCTGTCCGACAATCGTTTCAAGCGGGAACTGGCGCCGGACATAGCGCGGTAACGGCGTGGCCTGTTCAGCAAGCCCGCTCAGGTCCTGACGGTGGGGCAACGCAAGCCAGTCTTCACTTTCAAGAACATCTGTAAAAACCGGCAAATGTCCGGTCCGGGACCAGTCAAGATTATGTTCAGCGAAGAAGGCCAGGAACCGGGCGACAGCCTCCGCCTCCGCTTCACTGCGCCGCGGATCAACCGGCATGGCCCAGCCATGTCCGTCAGCAAAGACGCGCTGCTGGTCAAACAGGCGCGGATAGGTGCGCACGGCATATCCGTTCGACAGAGGGCCGCCAGCCTCTTTTGAGGCGTCCTCAAACGCGCCGACCATCCAGGTGCCCACAATGAAAACGCCGCCGTCGCCGCGGAGAAAACCGCTCACGGCCGCGGAATAATCCTGATTTTTCGTAGTGAAATCGCGCTCGAAAACGGTGCGGAACACCTCCAGCGCGGCAGCCACCTCATCCGATTGAAAATCGGCGGCTCGCGGTTCGGGAAAAAGCTCAGCGTCCTGCTGTAGGGCCAGCGTGTAGAAGTTGCGGGCGAAACTTGCGTATTCATTCGCTGTGCTGAGCACGAAATACGGGCGGCCTGTCCGCTCGCGGAACTGCTCCGCCTGAGCATAGAGCTCTTCCGGGCTGGACGGCAGGATAGGCTGCCCCGTCTCGTCCACAAGCCCGGCTTCGCGGAACAGGTTCATGTTGATGTGCCAGAGCGGCGCCCAGGTATCGATGGGCAAGGACCAGCGCGCGCCCTCAATGGTCGACGCCAGGTCCGCCGCCTCGGTGAAGCGTGCTGGATCAATACCGGCCTGCTCCAGAAGAGGCCCCATCGGCTCAAGCAGACCACGGCTCTGATAATCTGGCAGAACCGAGCCATGCATGGTGACCAGATCAGGGATGTCATTGGCGGCGAGCTGCGCCGTCAGCTGATCATAGCCCGGCCAGAAGACGATGTTCTCTTCAACCCGGATATCAGGATTCTCCGCCTCGAACTTGTTGATGATGGCGGTCATGATCCCGCATTCACCCTCTGCGGAAGCAATATCGGTCACATCGCCGTATTCAGCCTCGCACGCGCCAAAGATGCGCTGGATCGTGAGCGTCGTACGCTCATCGCGTTCGCAGCCTTGCAGCAGCATGAGTGACAGGCTGGCGAGGATCAGGAACCGCTTCATTTCACCGCCGCCCCGGCGACCGCCTGAATGATGTATTTCTGGAAGTAGATGTATACCAGCAGGACCGGCAGGGCCGCGAATACCGCCTGGGCCATCAGGAAACCGAGCCCTTCGGTCTGGGCGAAGTTCTGCTGCTGCGACGCGATGCCGACGGTCAGCGTGAACATGGAGCCCTTGGTCGCGGAGACCAACGGCCACCAGTAATCGTTCCAGGCCGTCAGGAAAGTGAAAATCCCAAGCGTGGCTTGCGCTGGAATCGTAAGCGGCAGCAAGACCTTGCGGAAAACCGTGAAACGGGAGGCGCCATCCAGGAGGGCCGCTTCATCAATCGCTTTCGGGATCGCCCGGAAATACTGGGTCATTAAGAACACCCCGAACGGCGCCGCGAGCCCGGGAATGATCAAGGCCGGGTAGGTGTTGTGGATCGACAGCCAGGAGAATATCTGGTGCCGGGCGATGATCACCGCCTGCTCCGGCACGGCCAGTCCCAGAAGGACAATCACAAAGAGGATGTTCTTGCCAGGAAACTCCAGTCGCGCGAAACCGTAACCCGCCAGCGAGGAGAGCGCGAGCACTCCCGTAGTGACGAAAACGGACACAATAAGACTATTCAGCACCCAGCGCAGGACCTGACCATCGGCAAGGATATTGAGATAATTGTCCAACGTGTACCGCCCGTTGAAAGCGGTCGCGGTACTGGTCATCAGCTCACTGTTGTCCTTGAGCGATAACAAGAGGACCCAAGCCAGCGGAACTATCATCAGAATGGCGGCCGCCACGACTATCATCGCGGTAATGCGATTGGTCGACGCCTGCTTCTTCCCCGCCCAAGCCATTACGCATCACCCTTGCGATTGGTGAGTCCGTATTGCGCCATCGCCACCAAGACGATCAGAGCAAACAGGATTTGCGCAGCCGCTGAGGCATAGCCCAGCTGCCATTGCCGCCATCCTGATTCATAGATGAACAGCACAAGGGGTCGGGTGGCGTTATTCGGTCCGCCCTGGGTCATCAACTGAGCCTGACCGAACAGCTGGAACTGCAAGATCACCTCAATGATCACCACCACGATCGTAGTGCGTTGCACGGCTGGCAGCGTAATGTTGCGAAAGGTGCGCCAGCGTCCTGCCCCATCAAGGGCTGCGGCCTCGTACAATTCTCTCGGCACTTGTTGCAAAGCCGCGAGATAGAGCGCCATCGGCAGCCCTATGCACCACCAGATCGTGGTGATGGCGATCGCCGGCATCGCCAGATAGGGCGAGTTGAGCCAGTTCACAGGCGCGGCGCCGAAGATCTCGTTGATCAAGGCCAGAAGCCCGCCATCAGGGATGAACACCAGGCGCCAGACGAGCGTCACGACGGTCACGGACAGCACAGTGGATGAAAAGAACACGCCCCGGCAGATCGTAGCCCATCGGGTTTGCCGGTTCAGCGCCATAGCCAGCAACAGGCCGATGATCGCCAAAGCAGGCACGGTCAACGCTACGAAGTAGAAGGTGTTGAACACAGCGCGCCGGAAAAACGGGTCTGCCAGAAGCGCTGCATAATGGTCCAAACCGACAAAGCGCTCGACCCCGAACAGGTCCGCTCGGGTCAGCGACAGGCTGAAGCCCAATCCCAGCGGCAACACGATCATGAAGACGAACACGACCATGTAAGGCAATACAAACAATGCATTGCGCCAGCCCTTGTCGCGGACTGGTTTGGGGCGCCGTGACGCCAGGGCAGAAGACACGGCGTCAGTCATGAACGCTCCGCGTGATGCGCGCCCCCGGAAGCATCAAACAGGTGCGCCATGTCCGCCTGCGCCTTGAGCTTCACGGAGTCTCCGGGGTGAACATGAGACACCCCCAAATCCTCGCCTATCACCCGCACGCCATTGGCCAGATCGACATGCAGCAGGGTGCGCTCTCCCAGTCTTTCGACCATGCGCGCCGTACCGACGAAGTCCTCTCCACTGTCTGTCAGCCGCAGAAACTCCGGTCTTAGACCCAGCTCATAAGGACCATCCTTCAACGCCGTCATCGGCACCCGCGTATCCAGCTCCGGCCCGTCCTCGATTTGCGCGCGGGCATAGCCGCCCGCACCCTCGACGATCCGACAACGCAGTATGTTCATGCTCGGAGAGCCGACAAACTCGGCAACAAAGCGAGTCTCAGGGCGGTGATAGACATCCATCGGCGCGCCGATCTGCTCGATCCGGCCTTCGTTCAAAACCACGATCCGATCAGCCATCGTCATGGCCTCCACCTGGTCGTGGGTAACAAAGATCATGGTCGCGCCCAGACGCTGATGCAGCTGGGCCAGCTCCACCCGGGTCCGGGTGCGCAGGGCCGCGTCGAGATTGGAGAGCGGCTCATCAAAGAGGAACAGTTCTGGCTTTTTGACAATGGCGCGCGCAATCGCAACGCGCTGTCGCTGGCCGCCCGAGAGTTGATCGGGTCGTCTGTCCAGCAGCTCCTCGATTTCCAGGAGTCGGCTCGCTTCGGTCGCCCGGTCGCGAACTTCCGGTTCAGGCACCTGCGCATTACGCAGGCCGAACGCCAGATTTTCATAAACCGTCATGTGCGGGTAGAGCGCATAGTTCTGGAAAACCATGGCCACGCCCCGTTGTCCGGGCGCAAGATGATCCACGCGACGGTCGCCGATATGGATTTCGCCTTCATCTAGCGTTTCCAGACCAGCGATCAGACGCAATAATGTGGACTTGCCGCAGCCGGACGGCCCGAGGAGCACCAGGAACTCACCGCTCCTGATATCCAGTGTAAGCTCATCGACCGGACATGTGGGCCCGAACGATTTGGCGACGTTCTTCAGCGCGACGCGTGACACCGCGTCCCTCCCCTCAACATTTATATGTTTTATAGGATGATAGACAACGGTATCTAATTCCGACTGTCAATCATGCATCGCCGACTAGCTGCATACGAATTGCTAATATCTGAAAGCCCTGTGCGGGAGCGGACCGTTGATCAGGTTCACTTGTCAGACCAAAGCGCTTAAGATTATAAGTCACATAAATAAGGAAATATACGGAAAGGGGAGGATGATGAGATCAAACCTGTGCACCGCGATGTTAGCAGGAGCGGCAATGACGCTGACCACTTCGACAGGGGCGCTCGCCGCGCCTCCTGAACGCAGCATTTTCGGCGTCCTGGATGACGGACGCACGGTCGAATCCGTACGACTGACCAGCGATGCGGGCATTTCAGTGCGCCTCATAACCCTCGGCGCAGCAATCCAGTCCCTTCACACACCCGACGCTGCAGGCGAAAGCGCCGATATCGTGCTCGGTTATGACACGCCGCAGGAATATCTTGATAAAGGCCAGTATTTCGGCTCCAGCGTGGGTCGCTACGCCAACCGCATTGCACAGGGCCGCTTCGAACTGGACGGGCAGACCTATCAGCTCGACGTCAATGACGGTGACAACCACCTCCACGGCGGCGCTGACGGTTTTGACCAGCGTCTATGGACCATTGAAGAGGTCTATGACGGCGAACGTTCGGGCGTTGTCCTGTCCCTGGTCAGCCCGGATGGCGATGGCGGTTATCCCGGAGAACTCCAGGCCCGTGTCACCTATGAGCTAACGGATTCAGGCGAGCTGAGCATCGTCTATGAAGCCGAGACCAGCGCCCCCACCATCGTGAACCTGACCAATCACGCCTATTTCAATCTGGCGGGCGTCAACAGCGGTGAAAGCATCCTGGACCAGACCCTCGTCTTGAATGCCGACCGCTTCACTCCCGTAGATTCCGGGCTCATTCCCACAGGTGAATTGCGCCCTGTCGTCGGCACGCCCTTCGACTTCACCCAGCCCCGTCGCATCGGGGAATCAGTGCGTGATTACACAAATGAACAGCTCCGCCTCGGACGCGGTTATGATCACAACTGGGTCCTGCGGGATGCGCCTGGCGCGCTCGAACTGGCGGCCGTGCTGGAAGATCCGGCCAGTGGTCGCCGCTTGGAGATGCACACCACGGCGCCCGGCATCCAGTTCTACTCCGGCAATTTCCTGGACGGCACGCTGACTGGCAAAGACAGCGTCGCGCACCGCCAAGGCGATGCCTTGTGCCTGGAGCCGCAAACCTTCCCCAACGCGCCCAATGAAGCGCGCTTTCCGTCTCCCCGCCTCAATCCGGGTGAGACCTATCGCAATGAAATCGTCCTGCGGTTCAGCGTCACTGACGCCGCAACCGACTGACACTTGCACAGGACTTCAGTTTAATGAGCGACACCAAACGTCGATCCGAAACGAACCTTCGCTCGCGACACTGGTTTGACAACCCCGAAAACCCGGACATGACGGCGCTTTATCTTGAGCGCTATCTCAACTTCGGTCTGTCCCTGGAAGAGCTGCAATCCGGGCGTCCCATCATCGGCATCGCCCAGACCGGCAGCGATCTGTCGCCTTGCAACCGGCACCACCTCCAGCTGGCTGAGAGGGTGCGTGAAGGCATTCGGGAATCGGGCGGAATTCCGATTGAATTTCCGGTTCACCCCATCCAGGAAACCGGGAAACGTCCAACCGCAGGGCTGGACCGGAACCTCGCGTATATGGGCCTTGTAGAGCTGATCTACGGTTACCCTATTGACGGGGTCGTCCTGACCATTGGCTGCGACAAAACCATGCCGGCCTGCCTGATGGCGGCCGCGCAGGTCAATATCCCCTCGATCGCCCTCTCGGTCGGCCCCATGCTGAACGGCTGGTACAAAGGCAAGCGAACCGGCTCGGGAACCATCGTCTGGCAAGCGCGCGAAATGTACGCCGCAGGCGAGATCGACAAAGAGGAGTTCATCCGCATCGTTGCATCCTCCGCGCCTTCGACCGGGTATTGCAACACCATGGGCACGGCCACCACCCTGAATTCCCTGGCCGAGGGACTGGGCATGTCCCTGCCCGGCTCGGCGGCGATCCCGGCGCCTCACAGGGACCGTGCCGAGAACGCCTACCATACCGGACGCGCCATCGTGGACATGGTTCACGCGGACCGCCGACCCTCTGACATCATGACGCGCAAGGCGTTCCTGAACGCCATTCGCCTGAACGCGGCGATCGGCGGATCCAGCAATGCGCCCATTCACCTGATCGCCATCGCCCGCCATCTGGGCGTCGAGCTCACGTTGGATGACTGGCAGACTTACGGTCGCGATCTGCCGCTCCTGGTCAATCTCCAGCCCGCCGGCGAATATCTGGGCGAGGATTTCAATCGCGCGGGCGGCGTGCCCGCGGTGATGTCCGAACTGATGGCTCAGGGCTTGATTGAGGAAGATGCGCTCACGGTGAACGGCGCGACTATCGGCGAGAACTACAAGGACGCGACAATCCACGACGAAGACGTCATTCGACCCTTCAGCCGTCCAATACGCCAGAATGCCGGCTTTACGGTCCTTCATGGCAATCTGTTCGATAACGCCATCATGAAACTGAGCGTGGTTTCGGACTGGTTCCGCAAGGAGTTCCTGTCTGATCCAGCAAATCCGAATGCCTTCGAAGGCAAAGCCATCGTCTTTGACGGGCCTGAAGATTATCACCACCGCATCGACTCTCCTGATCTGGGCGCGACTGCGCGCTCTATCCTTGTCATGCGGGGCGCCGGTCCGATCGGATATCCAGGCGGGGCAGAAGTCGTGAACATGCGCCCACCGGCCAGCCTGCTGGCGGAAGGCGTAGAAGCCCTGCCCTGCATTGGCGATGGCCGCCAATCCGGCACATCCGGCAGCCCGTCAATCCTGAACGCTTCGCCCGAAGCGGCAGTGAATAGCGGCCTGGCCCTGCTTCAGACCGGCGACACAATCCGGGTCGATCTCAATACGGGCGAAGTCAATGCGATGGTCGACGCCGACGAATGGGAACGCCGCAAAGACGCTCTGGAGCAACAGGGCGGCTACAAGTATCCCGAGAGCCAGACGCCCTGGCAGGAAATGCAGCGCAGCGTTGTCGGAGATTTGGGAACCGGCGCCGTTCTGGAACCGGCTCTGAAATACAAGGACATCACCCGGAAGTATGGGCCGCCTCGTAACAATCATTAAGCATACCACTTGCGCATGACGGGGCGACACTGGGAACTCCAGTGTCGCCCCGTTTTCATAAGAAGACGCCTGAGGTTCAGCCTTCCTCGCGAAGCATCCGAGCGACATAGACTGGCGCATCAGTGCCGCGTGTCACGAAGCGGATCTCGACCTCGTCCTTACCCTGGGTAAGAGCAAGAGGAAGCGGATAATCCACAGCGTGAAATTCCTGATCGGGTTCACGATCCCGACGCTCTCGGGCAATGAGCTGGCCGTCAACCCGGACCTCGAAATCCTTGTTGATCTCTTCACCCCAATACAGAGCCTGCAAGATCATGGGGCCATCATCGACCGCCAGATCAAAGGCCATCCAGTTGCCCTCGCCCCACCAGGCCTGGCGCCCGGTCAACCCGCCAAAAGCGATCAGGTCCGCCTGATTGAAGCGGAAGTCATGATCGCGTTCGGGCTGCATTTCTCCCAGATGGATGACGTCCACTGTCCGGGCCTGCAGAACCGCTTCCGCACGCTGCTCAGCTTCAAACGCATCACGTTGAAGCGCCCATTCCTCCGGGGTGAAGCTTGGAAAATAGACGGCGGATCGCCTGTCATACTGGCTGAAGAAAGGGCTTAGAGTGAGCCCCCGAGGTTCAGCGCCCCCCATGGCGTATTGCGCAAACCCCGCGCCCGTCGCCTGCAAGGCCGCTCCAGGATCGGCGCTGATCAGCGCTGGCGGCAAGGCCTCATAGGGCTCCGCTGCGTCGCCAAGATCCGCCCCCAACACCAGAGGGCCATGCAAATAAGTCGTCAGGTTGGGGGCATCCGGCGGCGTTTCCATTGAAAGCGCCATTGGCAGCCTGAGGCGGATCACGTCTCCGGCGCGCCATCTGCGAGTGAGGCGCAGATAACCGGCTTGAACCTCCACCCTATGAAGCGCCCCGTTTATGGACAGTTCCGGATTGGCGCACCAACCGGGTATTCGCAAGGCCAGACTTCGATCGGCGTCTGGCGCGTCCTCGATGGTGATCGTCACCTGCTCGTCCATCGGAAAATCGGTGTCCAGCGAGATCGTCATCCCGCCATTTCTCCAGTGAGCGCGGGACGCGTAATAGAGGTTCAGATAGAGACCGCCCTCATCTTCCCACCAGATGGACTCGCCATGTTTGGCATGGCTTTCCATGCCGCTGCCCACGCAACACCAGAAACTGTCCTCAGGTTCTGAATAGATCCGTCGCGAGCCCGACGCCAAAGGCATGAAGTATACAAACCCGCCGGTCTGGGGGTGCTGGTGCGCCATGATGTGGTTGAGATGGGCGCGCTCGTAATAATCCAGTATCGCCGGGTCGCCCGACCAGGCATGCAGATGGCGCGCCAGCTTGAGCATATTGTAGGTATTGCAAGCTTCACAGGTTCGGTCTGTCAGGCGCCCCGCGATGACATCGGGTTCGGGGAAATGTTCCCGCTCTGAATTGCCGCCGATCACATAGGAATAGTGGTCCGTCACAAGAGCGTAGAAATGCTCGCTCGTTTCCCGGTATTGCGTCTCGCCTGTCAGCTCGTGAAGGCGCGCCAGACCAATGACTTTGGGAATCTGAGTGTTGGCATGCAGCCCCGGCAAGGGGTCAGCGCCGGCGGCCAGCGGGTCCAGCACTGACCTATGCCGGATCCGTTCCGCCAGGGTCAGCCAGCGCCGCTCGCCGGTCAGCGCGTAGAGTTCGGCATAGACTTCGTTCAGCCCGCCATGCTCGGCGGCGAGCAAGGTCTGCATCTGGCTGTCATCGAGCCCCTCGAGTATCTCCGCGAGATATGCCGCCATGCCGAGCAGAACCGGCCTGGCCGCGTCCAGCTCAGCGTGACGCAACGCGTCGATCAGACCGGCCTGAACCTTGTGCCAGGTGTACAGCGGCACCCAGCCCCCGTTGATGTCGAAGCCGCCAGTGCGGATGTCGTCATCTCGCAGTTCTTCAAAGATGATCTTGCCGTCAACGACTTCGCCGTTTCGTTCGACAGTCGTCCCGCCCACATAGCCGTCGCCGTGCGCCGCCTGACACATTGCCAGCTGGTCGACCACATAAGCGACCCGCTCCCGTAATTCGCCGCGCCCGGTCTGGGCATAGGCCAGCGCGCAGGCCGTCAGATAATGGCCCAGAGTATGTCCGGCGATGCCGCGGGCTTCCCAGCCGCCATAGACCGGCCCGCGTGGCTCCAGACCCGCGCTGAGATGGAAATTGTGCAGCAGCCGGTCGGGGGAAAGGAACAGCAGGTATTCACTGTTTCGTTCAACAGCGTCTGCGAAAATCGAAGGCTTGAGCCTCACATCCCGCAAGGGCAAGGGCTGACGGCGCGTCGACCGTCCTGTGAACGCGGCGGCGGGCATCCAACCGGGCGCCACGGCTCCCGCAAGCGCCAGAAAACTGGCGCTTGCAAGAAATCCGCGTCGAGACTGCATTGAGATCAGTCCTGTGCGATGCGCACGACCGTCACCGAACGCGGTTCCAGCGCGAAGCTGAGAGCCCCATTCCGCTCACGGGCGCCGTCATAGATCGCCGGAGTGACCGTTTCAGGCGCCTCAAAGGTGTTGTGGGCGTCAATCGATGCGCCGGTCAGCACCTCACCCGTCACCGAACCGCTCAGATTGGTCGGTACAGTGATCGCCTCGGTCGGGTGCAGATTGATCAGCGACAGGACCAGATCGCCATTCTCCATGCGCGCGAGCGACGCGTCGACATGCGGAAAGGCATCGCCGCCAATCTCCACCGACGGCGCCTCGATCGTGAGATCAATCGGCGTCGCGCCACGGAAGGGCTGATACATGCGGATGAGATGATAGGTCGGCGTCAGGATCATCTCTTCGCCACGCGTCAGGATGGACGCCTGAAGCACATTCACCATCTGGGCGATGTTGGCCATCCGGACCCGGTCGGTATGACGATGTAAGATGTTGTAGGACAGCCCCGCCACAAGCGCGTCGCGAATGGTGTTCTGCTGCTCGAGGAAGCCCGGAGTGGAGCCTACGGTGGATTCAAACCAGGTGCCGAACTCATCCACATAAAGACCGACCCGTTTCTCCGGATCATACTCATCCATGATGGCGCTATGCTCGGCCACAAGCTCTTCCAGGAACAGGGCGTGATAGAGCGTGCGACCCCACTCGGACTCGGTGAACTCGGTGGCGGCGCCCTTGTCTTCCCAACGCCCTGCGAAGGTGTAGTAGTGCAGCGACAACGCATCCATCAGCCAGGGACGCGCATCGCGCATCAAGGCGCGTGTGAAAGCGTAATCATTCACATTGGCGCCCGTGGCCACACGCGCGACACGCGTTTCGGCGCCCGGAGGCGATTTGATGAAGGTGGCGTAGCGATTGTGCAAATCGGCTGAGTATTCGCCGGTCATGTGACCGCCGCATCCCCAACTCTCATTGCCCACACCGAAATAAGGCATATCCCAGGGCTCGTCACGACCATTCGCGCGCCGTTCCTCCGCCAGGCTCGTCTCCATATCGGAGGTCATGTATTCGACCCATTGAGCCATTTCACGCGGCGAACCGGATCCCATATTGCCTGCCACATAGGCGTCAGCATTGATCAGCTCGGCGAAATTCATGAATTCGTGCGTGCCGAAGCTGTTATCTTCGGTCACCCAGCCCCAGTGCGTATTGATCCGCACCGGACGCTCGTCACGCGGCCCAATGCCGTCACGCCAGTCATACTCGTCTGCGAAGCAGCCGCCCGGCCAACGCACCACCGGCACGTCGAGGACGTTCAGCGCCTCAACGACATCCTGCCGATAGCCATTGGTGTTGGGGATATCGGACTCCGGGCCAACCCAGATGCCTTCATAAATGCCGCGACCCAGATGTTCGGCGAAGTGACCATAGATCTCCGGCGCTATCGGAGCGCCCGTGGCGTCCAGATCGGCTCTGAGTTCAGCGTTTCGCGCAGGTCTCCAGTGATCGAGACGCTCTTGCGCGTCAAACACGTCGGCGGGATTGGGCGGCCCGTCTTGCAGAGCCAGACTTGCAGGCGCCAGCGCACCCGCGGCCAGAATAGCGGCAAACGCCACCGCAGAGTTCGTAGTCCGTTTCATGACATTCCTCCCTTGTGTCATGCATGACCGTGCGCACTTGCCGGCGCTTGGGTCATCAGAAGTCGTTGAATGGCCCTACCGTTTGGCGTCGGCCGATGTGAAAAGCGTCCGCCACAAGTTGAAAGGGTGACATGTCGACGTCTGACCGACGCTCCGCCAACAATTGAGCGAACCGGCGATACAGACGGCGGTATTCGGGGTCTTCGGATGTCTTGACCGGAGCGTCATCCAGCCAGAGCCGCGAGGCGCCGTCAGTCAGGCGCAGCGTTCCGGTATCGGTTTCGACTTCGATCATCCAGGTCTGCTCGCCAGTCTGGTCAAAGTCGAACTCGACCCGGACAGGCACATCGCACCCACATCTCATATCGAGATCAGCGGCGATCGGAGCGTCCTTGTTTTCCGGGAAACGCAAGTCAGCCCTGTCGAGAAGCACGGGCCCGGGCAGGATTTCAGTGAGCACCGAGAGGGCGTTCACCCCCGGATCAAACACGCCGACGCCCGGGCTCCAGATCCAGCTTTGTCCTGGATGCCAGACGCGCACATCCTCTTTCCAGTGTGTGGTGACGCGCTTGATCATCTTGTCCGCGAGCCAGCTCTTGGCCGGCTCAACGGCGGCGGCTTCACGCGAATGCCAGGTCGCATAAAAAACGCGGTCCGTCTCGGCGGCTAGCGCAACACTGGCGCGCGCCTCACTCACGGTGGCCGCGGGTGGTTTTTCGATCATTACATCAAGCCCCAGCGTCAGGGCTTCGCGCACCACGTCTAGCCGTCCGAACGGCGGCGTGCAAACAGACAGAGCCGTCACCTCCGGGTGAGCGGCTTTCATGGCGGCGAGCGTCGGATAGCCTGGAACGCCCTCAGGCGCCGTGTGTCGCGTCACGGCTGCAACCAACTCAAAATCCGGGCTTTCGGCGATGTGCGGGATGTGTTGGTCCCGCGCGATCTTGCCGATGCCGATCAGGGCGAGTTTGACCTTACTCACAACGCTTTGACCTCGACGCTGACCTTGGAGGCGCGCTTCAATGGGTTGCGCAAAGGCAGTCGGAAGGGCGCGGCTTCAATTTCGAAAACATCTCCCTCCCGGGTTTCAAAGCCATCCGAGAACGACAATGTCGCCGTGCCGAAGAAATGCACATGCACATCACCGGGCCGACGGAATTGCTCATACTTGAAGTGATGGTTCTCCAGATTGGCCAGCGAGTGAGACATGTTGTCTTCGCCCGAGAGAAAGTCCTTCTCCCAGACGATCTCGCCATTGCGGATGATGCGGCTCTTGCCGATCACGCTAGGGGGCAAATCGCCCAGATAGAGCTCCGGCCCCAAGGAGGCGGGACGCAATTTGGAGTGTGCGAGCCAGAGATAATTGCCACGCTCGGTGATGTGGTCAGAGAACTCGTTGGCCAGCACAAATCCGAGACGACGCGGGCAGCCTTCGTCGTCGATCAGATAGACGCCCGCCACTTCAGGCTCTTCACCGCCATCCAGCGCAAAGGCCGGAGACTGAAGCGCCTCGCCGCTCGCCACGACGCCGGAACCATCGCCCTTGTAGAACCATTCAGGCTGGGCGCCCTCCTCGCCCGGGGCCGGCTTGCCGCCCTCCAGACCGATATTGAACATGCGCATGGAATCCGTCAGCGTTTCGCCGGCGGCCGCCTTGTGCATCTTGTCACGGCCTTCAGCCGAGCCCAGATGGGTCAAACCCGTGCCAGTGAGCGCCAGATGGGCCGGATCGCCATGACTGATGGGCGCCCGCAAGGCCTTCACGGTCTTGGGGTCATCAAGATC
The DNA here is from genome assembly GCF_051859625.1 of Oceanicaulis sp. GTDB lineage: Bacteria > Pseudomonadota > Alphaproteobacteria > Caulobacterales > Maricaulaceae > Oceanicaulis. The sequence continues at coordinate 543,989 of NZ_JBHYFH010000001.1, forward strand.
AATCTCAGCGCCCGCCTGACGGCTCGCCAGCTCTGCAAGAGACACGCTTTCTGAAAGCGCGGCTTTCGCCATGTCGAGCACGTGCTCATAGCCTTCAATGCGGCGCGCTGGCCCCGAGTCATCGAGCAAAGCGATACTGGGCGCGTTTGAAGCGTCGATATACTGGACCAGCCTCAGCGTCATGGTTTCCCCCGATTAATTTGTATCTTGTCTAGTTACTGTACTGGATGGCTCAGCTGCGCCATTCGCCATCGACGCGACGCAACCGTCCGTCCAGCCCCTGGCCTTTCAGCGAGGCCGGCAGCAGGGCTTCAGGGATGTTCTGCAAACAGACCGGCCGCAGGAAACGATCAATCGCCATGGTCCCCACAGAGGTGCTGCGCGTATCACTGGTCGCCGGGAACGGGCCGCCATGAACCATGGCGTGGCAGACTTCCACGCCGGTCGGCCAACCATTTGCGAGAATGCGGCCCGCCTTGCGCTCCAGAACCGGCAGAACTTTCGAAGCGAGCGCATGGTCGGACTCGGTCAGATGCAGCGTAGCGGTCAGCTGGCCCTCAAGTCGTTCAAGCGCCTTGATCAAACTCGCTTCATCCTTGCAGCGCACGAGCACGGAACTGGCCCCGAAGACTTCCTCGCTCAGCGCGGCATCACCTTCAAAGATGTCGGCGGCCGCTTCAAAGAGTGCGGGCCCGGCACCACAGGCATCGCCATCCTCGCCGCGCGCCAGCTTTTTCACACCCTTGACCTGGGCGAGCTTCTCCACGCCGCTGTCATAGGCGGACTTGATTCCCGCGGTCAGCATGACTTGCGGCGACGCGGCCTCCACCGCTTTGCGCGCGGCGTCCACGAAGGCGTCCAGCTCCGGGCGATCAATCGCAAAGACAAGCCCCGGATTGGTGCAGAACTGACCGGCGCCCATGGTCAGCGAACCGACAAAGGCTTCGCCCAGTCCAGCCGCGTCTTTCTCGAGCGCGCCCTTGAACAACACGACCGGGTTTACGGCGCTCATCTCGGCGTAAACCGGGATGGGCTCGGCGCGTTCGGCGGCGATCTTCATCAAGGCCAGGCCGCCGCCGCGCGATCCAGTGAAACCCACGGCCTTGATGTTGGGATCCGCCACAAGCGCCTGACCGCCCTTGTGTCCGGTATCCGCCACCATCGAGAAGACGCCTTTGTGCAGACCGCAATCCTTGACCGCCTTTGCGATGGCGCCGGCGACGAGTTCACACACGCCCGGATGGGCCGGGTGCGCCTTGACGACCACGGGGCAGCCCGCCGCCAAGGCCGAAGCGGTGTCCCCGCCTGCAACCGAGAAGGCCAGCGGAAAATTGCTCGCGCCAAAGACCGCAACCGGGCCCAGCGCGACCTTACGGGTGCGCAAGGCAGGGCGAGGCGCAGGCTCCCGATCGGGAAGCGCGCTGTCGATACGGACGCCTTCATACCCACCATCGCGCAATTCACTGGCGAACAAACGCAGCTGGTTGGCTGTCCGGCCGCGTTCACCTGTCAGACGCGCTGTCGGCAGGCCAGTTTCCAGAACGCCGCGCTCCAGCAGTTCATCGCCCAGCGCCTCGATATTGTCGGCGATCGCTTCGAGAAAGCGCGCGCGATCTTCCGGCGCGCTTGCGGAATAGGACGCGAAAGCATCGCCGGCTGCTTCACAGGCCTTTGCCACATCCGCCGTCGAAGCAATGGAGAAGGTTTCTCTGAGCTCCTTGCCCGTCGAGGGGTCCACGGCCTTGTAGGTTTCGCCGTTGGCCACGCGTTCGCCTGCGATGAAAAGTTCGCCGGTGATACTCATCCGTCGGTGCTCCGATTTTTGCGTCGGGACGGCGGTTCACCCGCCAGACCCATCAAGAAGTTGGCTAAGACGATAAATATGATAATTTGCCATGACAAGACAGCCCGGCGGCTTTTTCAAAGTCAGCAAGAGGCTGCTTTTTGAAAATGCGGGAGGGGCGTTCATGCCAGAAGGATTTACAAGACGTGCTGTTTGGGGTGCGCTCGCAACAGGTGCGGCTGCCGGGCTTGGCGGGTGTTCGCTCGCGAGCTCCAGATTACAGCCTGCAAGCGGTCTTGCTCCGCTAGCGCTGAGCGGGAACCTGACCCCCGTCCACGATCCGGCCATCCTCAAGACGGATGGCGTCTACCATCTGTTTTCCACCTCGCACATGGGTGAAGCGCCCGGACTTGTGCACTGGCGAACATCAACCAATCTCACAGACTGGACCCTGCACGGCGCCGTTTTTGCCGAAATGCCGGACTGGACCCGAAGCGACTATCCGGAGAGTCGCGGGCTTTGGGCGCCTGATATCGTCACCATAGAGGGCGAACATCGCTTGTATTATTCGGTCTCAAGCTTTGGCGAAAACAAATCCGCCATTGGCATGGCGGTTTGCAACGACCTGTCGTCTCCCACGTCCTGGGTTGATCGAGGGCCTGTCTTCCGATCAACGGACGCCAATGATTACAATGCCATTGACCCCGCCGTCTTCACAGACGCCGATGGGCGACACTGGATGTCGTTCGGCAGCTTCTGGAGCGGCCTGAAGGTTTTCGAGCTTGATCCGCTCACAGGCCTGGCGCTGGAAGCAGAGCCGGAGCTGCATGCCATCGCCCAGCGACCCAGCCCCGGCGCGATCGAGGCGCCTTTCATCATTGTCCGCAACGGCTGGCATTACCTGTTCGCCTCGTTTGGCCTGTGCTGCCGCGGGGAAGAGAGCACCTATCGCACCGTTGTCGGGCGCTCCCGACAGGCGACTGGCCCATATCTGGACCAGGACGGGGTTGACATGATGCAAGGCGGAGGAACGGTCATTCTTCAAGCCGCGGATGACCCCGATGGCCGCTTTGTCGGGCCGGGCCATTGCGCGGTGTTGCGCGACACAGACCAGGATTATCTGGTGCATCACGCCTATGACCTGCAGGCGGACGGAATACCGACATTACGAATTCGTCCCATCCAGTGGCGCAATGATTGGCCCGTCGTCACTTGACGGACGGACCTGAAACCCCTCTATTTGTCAGATAAATATGCTCAAGCGTCACACAAGGCGCACGGCATAGGGGGAGGAACAGGATTGCGACGCCCGAATTCGGGCGCGACGATCCGAGCAGTGTCTCCCTTAGGCAGAGAGGTGACTTGTCGGCGTGTGTGGCGCCGCAGGCGTCGCCAATGAGAGGGAAAATGTCGTTCGTTGCGCTGGACTGGGCGATCCTGGGGCTTTTCGCCCTGGTGCTGCTGGGGGTGGTCGTCTGGGTCGCCCTGATGAAAGAAGAAGATACCGAGGATTATTTCCTCGCTGGTCGCAACGCCGGCTGGCTGGTCATCGGGGCCTCGATCTTCGCCTCCAATATCGGGTCTGAACACCTGGTCGGCCTGGCGTCTGCGGGCGCTGAGAACGGCATGGCCATGGCCCATTGGGAGCTGCAGTCCTGGCTTATCCTGGTGCTGGCCTGGGTTTTCGCGCCCTATTTCTGGCGCGCCAAGATCTTTACAACGCCGGAATACCTCGAGAAGCGCTATTCCAGCCGCACGCGGACCTTCTTCTCCTTTATCTCCCTTGTGTCCTACGTGCTCACAAAGGTGTCCGTCACCGTGTTCGCCGGCGGCCTGGCCATTCAGGAAATCTTCGGCATCGATACGATGTTCGGCATCGACTTCTTCTGGATTGCTGCGATTTCACTCGTGCTCATCACCGGCCTTTACACCGTCGTCGGCGGCATGAAGGCGGTGCTCTGGACATCTGTCATCCAGACACCGGTGCTGCTGTTGGGCTCGGTGATCATCCTTTTCGTCGGGCTGACCCAACTCGGTGGAGATGGCGGGCTAATGGAAGGGTTTGTCGTCCTGAAACAGGCCAGCGGCGAGAACATGCATCTATTCCGTCCCATTGATGATCCGGACTTCCCCTGGCCCGCCGTGGTTGGCGGATCGATCATCATTGGCGCCTGGTACTGGTGTACAGATCAATACATCGTCCAGCGCGTCCTGTCGGCGCGTGACATGACGCAAGCGCGGCGCGGGGCCATTTTTGGCGGCTATCTCAAACTCCTGCCGGTCTTCATCTTCCTGATGCCGGGCATGATCGCCGCCGCCATGGCCCAGGAGGGACTGATCTCGCTGGAAGGCGGCGCCAACGCCGCCTTCCCCACCTTGGTCAGAGAGCTGTTGCCGGCAGGGGTGAAGGGCGTGGTGCTGGGCGGCGCGATCGCCGCTTTAATGAGCTCGCTGGCCTCGCTCTTCAACTCATCCGCCACGTTATTCACCGTGGACTTCTATGAGCGTATTCGCCCCGGGCTCACGCAGAAACACTATCTCTCCGTAGGCCGGAGCGCGACACTGGTCGTTGTTCTGCTGGGCATCGCCTGGGTGCCGGTCATCCCCATGCTGGGCGATTCCCTGTATGAAGCGCTGCAAAAGGTTCAGGGTCTGATTGCGCCCGCCATCGTCGCGGTCTTCTTCGTTGGTCTGTGGTCGACTCGCGCCACGCCCGAAGCTGGCTTCTACGGCCTGGTGGCGGGCTTCGCCGCCGGCATGCTCAGGCTCGTGCTTGACCTGTCGCCTGGGCTGACCAACGCCCACCCCGCCCTGACCGCAATCCAGTCCCTGAACTGGCTGTATTATTGCTGCGGGCTGCTGGCGTTCACGCTGGCGGTCATGTTTGTGGTCTCTCTGGTGACCCGTCCGAAATCGCGTGAAGCTCTAGACGGACTGACACATCAGTCGATCTCATCTGAGCAGGCGCAGGATGTCAGGGCCAGCTGGAACCTCTGGGATGTGGTTCACACCGTGGCGATCCTGTCGATCACCGCTATCATCTATATCATTTTCTGGTAGGCCCGCTTGCCGCTGGCGTCAGTCAACAGGACGCCAGCGGCTTTCGGGAAGACCTTTACAATCTGTCTTGTAGACAAAAACCGAACCGGCCTCAGGGGTGCGCTCAAGCGCGTCCGCGCTCATCTCGGCTCGCGCGGTCGTGACGAACAGCAAGTCCAGCGCTTCGCCGCCGAACGCCACGCAGCTGACATGGGGCGCCGGAACCGGCACGTGACCCAGAATGCGGCCCTGCGCGTCATACCGCACGACCCGGCCAGCCCCCCACTCCGCATTCCAGACACAGCCGTCTGCATCCACAGCTGACCCGTCAGGCGCGCCCGCGGCGCATCTTGCAAACACGGCCTGCCCGCTCGGCCGACCGTCCTGAAAATCAAATGACCAAATGGTCTTTTCAGGCGTGTCTGCGAAATACATCGTCGCCCCATCAGGGCTCCAGCACAGACTGTTTGAGATGCCGATCCCCTTGAGGTGAACAGAGGCCTGACCAGACGCATCCAGTCGGAACAATGCGCCATCCCCTGAGTGGCGCCGGGCCGCGGTCTCGACCATGGTCCCGGCCCAGAAGCGCCCCATCCGGTCTACCCGGCCGTCATTGAAGCGGACATCGCTGGCCAGTTCAGGCCTGGCAAGCCAGTCCACCTGGCCCGTCTCGAAATGGAAAAGTGCGAACCCGCTTTCAAATGCAGCAATCAGGCAGTCTGTGCGCCCTTCGACGAGTCCAATGGAGCCAATCCGTTCAGGCGTTTCAAAGACTTCGAATGCTTCAAATGGGGTGCGCGCCCGGCACAGCCTGGCGCCTTCAATATCGACCCAGAATACCGCATGCGCCTCTTCGTCCCAGATCACGCCTTCCGCAAGCGTCGCCTTGCAATCAAGGCGGCCAATCAGTTCAGCCTTCAAGACATCAGACGCCATTTGATTTTCCTTGATAATACGGGTCAATCTTAGCCGAGCACAGTTGTGTCGTCCTTTTCCTGCGCCTCATACAGCAAAGTCTTGGATTCGATGATCAAAGCGCGAATGGAGGACTCAGCCGCTTGCTGGTCGCCCGCCCTGATGGCCTGCAGGACGCGATTATGCGCCGGGATGGAAGGGCCGCGCCCGGCCTTGCGGGCGTTGGTGATCCGGATTGAAAATCGCAAAGCGACTTCAACCATATAGCGTAAGCTCCAGAAGAACCGGTTGCCGCTGCCGCGCAAAATGGCGACGTGAAAGGCGATATCCGCTTCCAGGGAATCGTCATTGCCGGATTCGGCATCAATCATCCGCTGCAGCGCGCCCTCCATTTCAGCAATCATGTCTGGATCCCGCATACGGGCGGCCAGAGCCGCCGCAGCCGGTTCGATGGCAAGCCGCACATCCGCAAACTCCAGAATCAGCGGCAGAACATTCTTGCGGTGAAGCAACCAGCCCAGCAGGTCAGGATCCGCCAGATTCCAGTCGCCCTCGGGTTTGACGACCGTGCCGCGGCGGGGGCGAGTATCAACCAGCCCTTTGGCGGCGAGCATTTTCACTGCCTCACGCAGTACCGTACGGCTGGCGTTGAATTCAATCACCAGATCCTTCTCAGGCGGCAGGGACGATCCGGGCGGGTACTTGCCCGTCGCAATCTCACGGCCCAGGGCCTGATTGACGCTCATGGTCAGGTTCTGATGTCGTTCCATTACGATGTCCGCTCTGCAGCTTTTTATATTATCATATGCTTACAGCGCGGCCCGAGTGGGTTCAAGCTTACCTGAAGTCTTGAATGCACAGGAAAACTGGCGCCGCCGAACCCTCTGGTTGGAGGGAATGCAGCGACGCCAGTCAGTCAGGGGGGCTTCAAACTCTAGAAGTCATATTTGACGCCCACCGTGAAAGTCCGGCCGAGGATGAGATTCCGGAAATTGTAGATATCCGGTCCGCCTGCATCGCCGAACGCATAGTATTCCTGCTGGACCTCGTCTGTGATGTTCACGGCGTCGAACGTCACAGAGACGTTGTCACGCAAGTTCAGGTTCACAGCCAGATCCAGGCTCTTTTCGGGACGACGCCAGATCCCGATCGGGTTGGCGAAGTTGCGCTCCTCATTCGCATTCAGGAAGTCTTCCCGATACACATAGGACAGGCGCGCGCCAAGCCATTCGTTCTCGTAAGCCAGCGTGGCGTTGTAGGAGAAATCCGAAACGCCGAAGAAAGACGTGTTTTCCTCGCCAACGATCTCGCCCGCGCTGTTGGTCAGCGGGATATTCTGCTCGGAATCCAGGAAGGTGACGCTGCCCAGAACCCCGAACCCGTCCAGCAAACCGGGCAGATTGTCCGGGAAGTAGGTCAGACCGATTTCTGCGCCTTCAAGCACGCCGTCAGACGCATTCACGGGCTGGCTGACCACGAAGAGGTCGGTGTTGTAGCGGTCGTTCGGGATCGTGATGCGCCGGTTCAGCGGAACCACCAGGCCATCCACTTCACGGCGGAAGACCGTCACGTAAAACGCGTCATCGTCGCCGAAATACCATTCAGCCGAGAAGTCGTAGTTCTTCGACGTGGTGACATCGAGATCGGGATTGCCCCCGTCGCCATTGCCATAGCCCACATTGGTCAAGTCTTCTGTCAGGCTGAAATTCGGATTTAGGGCTGCGAAAGCCGGACGGCGCAAGGTCTCGCCGTAGTTAAACCGCAGCACGATGTCGTCCGTCATTTCATAACGCAGCAGCACGGACGGCAGGAATTTCTCGCTGGAAGGCGATGCATCGGAGGAATCACCGGTAATGCGGTCCGTGAACGCAATATCGGTTTCCACACTGGTGTAACGGCCGCCCAGACGCACATCCAGGGGACGCTCGGCCAGCTGGAACTGCATGTCGAGCATGGCGTAGACCGACATGGTGGTTTCTTCGACATCGAAATCATCCACGATCTCGATCTCGTCGCTCAACTCGATGTCCAAGGCTGGCAAAGCCGCCGCGTAAAGGCTGCGCACCTGATCAGCATTGTCCGCCAACCAGTAGCCATTGGGCAGCACCCAGCTTGTCGGCACATCAGACCGACCGTCGTTGAAACCCTTGTTCACATGATAGGCCGCTTCAGGCAGGTTCGAAAACGGCTGGCCCAGAGCTCCGACGGATTGGGGTTGCTCCCAAATGCCCTCTGTGGCGCCGCGGCGGTCCCAGCGAAGGCCCGCGCTGAAGGTTTGCAGGAAGCCGCCACGTCCCCGGTCCAGATCGTAATCGCCATCCAGAGAGAAGGTGATGGCGTCGCCGGTATTGCGCCCGCGATTGTCAAACAGCTCCCCGACCGTCCAGACAGACGGATCGAGCAGAAGGGATTCATCCGTAAAGCCCCAGTCAGGCATGCCATTGCCCGAGTTGAAGTCCACGGTGAGCTCCGGCGCAACGCGCGATGTGCGCATCGCGATGAAGGCGGTTTCAAATTCCGAGGTCTGGTAGGATAAATCCCCCACCAGATTCAGGGCATCGTCAAACAGCGTCCAGTCCCCGTTCAGCGCAAAGACATGGCTGTCGGTCTGGCTGTCGGTGAAATCCCCGCTTTGGAAGCCGAAGACATCCCGAACCGTGCGAGAGGAAATGACATTCGTGCCTTCATATGTCTCGAACGTCGAGCCCGGATCGGCGCCCAGAGATCCCCACCAGTCCGCGAAGGTGAAGTGCAGGCTGTTGAAGGTTTGCGACCGGAAGCCCTGGTAGAGGTATTCCGCCGTATAAACCGCATTGGCGTTGGGCGACCATTGCGCGGCGATATTAAAGGCCGGGCGTTCCCGTTCGCCGTAGAGATCCCCCGCAAAGAGCGCATCGCGCGCCAGAACATATTCATAATCGCCCAGCGTGCCGAAATTCAGCGTGGAGCCGGCCGCATCAGGCAGACCACGGTCCAGGCCTGGCTGCCAGATTTCAACTTGCTCACCATTGGCGTCGACCACGCGCGCATCGGTCGGGAAGATCCGCTCGAGCGGCGCGAAGCCGGGCGGGGGATTGTCCGCGGTAGCGAACGGGATGATCGCCCCCGCCGAGGCCCCCATATCGCGATAATGGGTCTCGGAATAGCTGACATTCGCCATGAGGCCGAATTCACCGGCGCTCGTCTCCCAACGATTTGCGATGAGGGCGCTGAAATTGGGATCAATCCTGTCCGATTGCTCATTATAGGTCGCACGCGCGACCGCCGATAAGCTGAAATCCTCGAAATCGAACGGACGTCGGGTGCGAATATCGATCTGTCCCGCCAGACCGGCTGCAAACTGGTCAGCAGAGCGGGTCTTGTAGACATCCAAACGCTGAACAAGGTTGGCCGGCACATCTGCAAGGGACAGGGCCGCGCCGGAGGCTGTGAAAACATTACGCCCATTGAAGGTCGTGGTTGCGTCCGGAAGTCCCCGGATCGTCAGGGCAGAGCCCTCGCCCGCCCCCCGGTCTGTAATCTGCACGCCAGCAACACGCTGGAGCGCCTCAATCACATTGTTGTCGGGAAATTCCGCAATATCTTCAGCAACGATCGAATCCACGATCTCGGTCGACGTGCGCTTGAGATCCAGCGCCTGGGTGACCGAGGCTCGGATGCCGGTCACCACAATCACGTCTCGCGTTTCTTGCTGCTCGGCCGCTTCGCCCTCGTCGGCCTGTTGGAAACCATAGGCCGACGGCATGGCCAGCCCAAGCGCCAGCACACCGCAAGACAGCTTCAGCAGGCGCTTCAGACGGCTGTGTTCACTCTGTCCCTGATTAACGTTCATTCTGTCCTCCCCATTTCGGTCGAGTGTATTTTCACCCTGACATCTATTGAGAGTATTTATCTTACTTATTGAATGTCAACGCCTCAGCCCGCTTAAATTGAACTTTTAAAAAATCTCCCAAATTCACTTATAAAACAATAGATTAACTTATAATTTATAGTGAAATTACATCCTTCAGACACACGCACCCAGTCCTTTTATCGTATAATTATACCAAACTATCGCAAAGCACTTCGCGCCTGCACAAATAATTATCAAAGAAATTCGCTAGTGCAGCATTCCGAATCAAAGACTACTTTGACAACCAGCGCCTCGGAACAACCTTGGTGAAAACACCACTAAAGTAGACCATTCATTCTGGGAAGTCAGCTCTATGAGCGTCTGGACAAGCCCCCCCGGCCAAAGGAGTCATGGAAATTGATCCGGGCACGGCGCCGCCTTAGAACCATGAGTGTCTTGGGCAACAGACCGCAACGATGATGGGCTTGGCGGGAACAAAGAGGTTTCAATGCTCGAAATGCCATGGCGAGCAAGCCTGTAAAGGGTTCACCCCTTTAGATGGAAGGCTGGCTCTCTGAGCAAAATATCCGCCAAACCTGCGACGCTACCGATAATCCGGTTCGCTCCGGCTGGAACCAAAATGCTCTCAGCCCGATCGCGAAGGCGCTGCTGCTCTAGACCGCCCAGATTGAAGAGTTGTCGCTTATCCAGACCTGCAAGCGTGCCGGTCAACGCCAGACCAAATGTATAAGCGCCAACAGCACGCCCTTTAGCCACGCCCGCAGCGGCGTCATCCACCTTGACGGTTTCTTCTGCGGTCACGCCCAACGCCTGCATGCAAGCCAGCATCATGCCAGGCCCTGGTCGACCATTCTCGACTTCATCACCCGCTACAATAACATCAAGCGCATACCCCAGCGCTGCGGCGGCCGGCGCCAGCTTGTCCAGCGTCTTGCGGGCATATCCTGTGGTCGAGCCGATCTTGACGCCGGCCTTGCGCAGCCGAGCGATAGAGTCGAGCACGCCAGGGATGGGCACGGCCCGTTCAACGGCTGTCCTGACAGACAGGTCCTGACAGTGCTTTACCCCTGAAGTTTTCCAGAAGCTCTGGTGGGCCCGGAGGGACTCGAACCCCCAACCAAGCGGTTATGAGCCGCCGGCTCTAACCAATTGAGCTACAGGCCCGCTGAGACGAGACAGCGTCCTGACTTGATAACGCGGGCGGCGAATTTGGCAAAGTGGCGATGGCGGCGAGACGCAGCTGAACAGGCGTTCAGGGAACGGCCATCAAAGAGTCGCGTTTCCGACATGAGACGGGCTTCAAAGACCGTATACTGGACGCACAACAGACTGGGAGAGCTATTATGATCCGCACCGTTTTTCTCGCCGCCGCCCTGATGACCACCACCGCCCTGCCCGCTGCAGCGGTCGCCCAAACCGCGCCCGCGCAGGAACAGACCGCACAGCTGAGCCTGTCAGCCAGCGGCGAAGTCCGCATCACCCCGGACCAGGCGCAAGTCTCAGCCGGCGTCGTCACCGAGGCGCGCACGGCGGCCGAGGCGCTGCGCGCCAACAGCCAACGCATGCAGCGCGTGTTCAGCGCGCTGGAGGAGGCCGGCGTCGAAGCGCGCGACATTCAGACCAGCCAGCTCAATGTCAGCCCGGTCTATTCCCAGCCGTCCAGCCGCGACGGCGGCACGCGTGAGATCACCGGCTATAGCGCGCGCAACACCGTCACCGCTTTGGTGCGCGGCATGGACAGCGTCGGCCCGGCCATCGACGCCTTGTTTGAGGCGGGCGCCAACTCGCTGAACGGCGTGACCTTCTCCAGCTCTGAAGCCGACGCCGCAGAGACCGAAGCGCGGCGCCGCGCTGTCGCCGAGCTGTACGAGACCCGCGACCTCTACGCCGAGGCGGGCGGGTTCACCGTCGAGCGCCTGCTGAACTTCTCTGAAAGCGGCGGCTATGCGCCCCAGCCGGTGATGTTCTCGCGCGCCATGGCGATGGAAGATTCAGCCACGCCGGTCTCGGGCGGCGAGCTTGTCGTCTCGATCACCGTCAACGGGACCTGGGAGATCGAAGGCTGATCACCAGACCAGCTTGGGCGCACAATAGCGCGCAACAAGGCCGTCCTCCTCAAGGAGGGCGGCCGCTTTGTGTGCGTCAAACCCGGCCTCGAAGGCCTGCCCCAGAATGCCGTCGGCGATGAACAGCGCATCCACGCCTTCAGACTGGGCGCCCTGAATATCGGTGTGCGGGCCATCGCCCACGGCCAGAACCCGCGCCTTGTCCAGACGCTCGCCGCGCAGGCGCTCGATCTCGCGATAGGCCAGATCGTAAATCGGTGGATGGGGTTTGCCGGCCATGATCGCCGTCCCGCCCATCTCCTGGTATTTTTGCGCCAGCGCGCCCGCGCAATAGCGCAAGCCGTCGCCAAACTGAACGACGATATCGGGATTGGCGCAGATCAGGTCGAGGCGGCGCAGCTTGGCTTCGGTCAGAAGATCCGTGTAGTCGTCCGGGGTCTCGTTTTCCCAGTCAAACAGGCCCGTGCAGGAGATGAAGGCGGCGTCTTCGAGCTTGGCGAACTCCAGCCCCGTCCCCTCATACAGCGCGTCATCCCAATCGGGGCCGAGCTTGAAGGCGGGACCTGGCGCGCGGCTTTCAAGCAAGGCATGGGTCGCCTCGCCCGAGCTGACGGCGCCATCCCAGACATCCTCGCCCGATCCCATCTGTTTGAGGAAGCTCTCAAGCGATGATGCGCGACGCGGTGAATTTGACACCAGCACCACGGTTCCGCCCTGAGCGCGATAGCGGCGCAAGGCGTCGAGCGCTTCGGGCAAAAGGTCCGAGCCATCGCGGATGACGCCCCAGACGTCACACAGGATTGCGTCATAGTCTTGGGCGAGATCGGAGAGGCGAGGAAAATCGGTCATGGCGCGGAGCTAGGCTGCTGAGACGCGCGCGTCAACGATGAAAGCACACCCTAGCCCGCAGCGCGACGCAGCTTGTTATCGGCTTCGTTGAGCACTTCATCGCGCACCGGGCGCGGCGCGCCGAACAGATGCCCCTGGGCATAGGCGACGTCGAGATCAAGCACTTCAACCACCGTGCTCTCCACCTCGATCTTTTCAGCCACCAAATCCACGCCATAACGCGCGAACAGACCCGCCACGTCTTCAGGGCGCAAGGCGCCCGGTTCACGCCCTGCAATCGGCTCGGCGCCATGGGCGGCGGCGATCAGGCGGTCGCCCGCCACCTTGATGAAGCGAACGCCCGCGCGCTGCAGCTCCGCAAGGTCGATATTGAGGTCATTGACCTGGTCGATGGAGAAGCGGAACCCGAAATCGGCCAGACGCGCCATATTGCGGGCGGCGGTGGCGGAGCGGTTTTCAAACTGGGCGCGCGGCAATTCAAAGATCAGCGCGCCGGCGAGGTCGGAATTGCGGCGCAAGAAATCGAGGAAGGCGGGGAAGAAGTCTTCATCGGCGAGCGAACGGATAGAGACATTGCAAAACACGCCGACCCGGCGATCAGACTTGGTCAGACGGCGCACGATCTGCACGCAACGCAGCAGCAGCAGATTGTCCACATCGGTGATCAGGCCCGCTTCTTCGGCGGCGGCCAGGAACTCGCCCGGTCCCAGAACCTGACCGTTTTCGTCGCGAATGCGCGTATAGCCTTCATAGAAATACGTGCGGCGCTGCGGCAGGCCGACCACAGGCTGCAGATACAGATCGACGCGATTGTCATCGAGCGCCCGGCGCACCAGATCCACCGCATCCGGCGTCTGGGCGGCGACAGGCGCAGCGCGACCGCCGCCTTCCAGTCGCGCCAGAATTTCAGCGACCAGACGCTCATCGGCGTTTTGCGGATCGCCCGCGGCCTGGATCGGCTGGCTCAATTCCAGCGCCGACTCCTGTGTGGCCGAAGTGCGGGTTTCCGCTGTCTTGGATTTGGTGGCGACCGCGGTCTCCGCCAGCGCTTCAATCCGGTCCTGAGCGCTGCTCAGCTCATCAAGCATGGACATGTTGGCGGCTTTGAGAAGATGGATCTCGTCCTCAAAGAGTTTGCGTTCTTCAGCGCGCGCGACAGAGGCGTGCACCTGGCCGCCGATCAGGAACACCAGCGCGCCCATCATCCAGGCGAGCTCGGCCGACATCAGCCCGAAGCGATCAAACGCCAGAGCCGCGACGATGGCGACCATCGCATAGGTTAGGATCACCAATATGTCGCTTGCGCGCGGCATTCTCGCTCCTGAATGTCGCGACTTGGTCCAGACCAGACCAAGTCCAACGAATCACACTCATTTTGGCGATCATAAAGTGCGTTAACCGGACTTGTCAGAACGTTAACGCTGTGAGCCGTGGACAAATGGAAAAAACAAAGGCGCGCCCGCACATGCGGACGCGCCTTGTCGTTAATCGCGGTCTCCCGCCTCGCAGTTACGAGGTGTGCGGGGCGATCTTGATTTCCACGCGGCGGTTCGCAGCGCGGCCTGCATCGCTGTCGTTGGAGGCGATCGGCTGGCTCTCGCCCATGCCCGCAACATACAGACGGTCACGCATGACGCCGCGTGCGATCAGTTCCGACGCCACAGAGCTGGCGCGGCGCTCGGACAGCGCCTGATTGTAGCCGGCGTCGCCGACGCTGTCGGCATGACCGATCACGTCCACATACGTGGCCGGATAGGTCATCAGCACGTCCGCCACATCATTGAGCACAGGACCAAAGCGGCCGCTGATCTGGGCGGAGTTGGTGGCGAAGGTCACATCACCCGGCATCACCAGATACAGGTCATTGCCCACACGACGCACGGTCACGCCCGAACCGCGCAGACGCTCGCGGAAAGCGTTTTCCTGGCGATCCATGTAGTTGCCGATGCCGCCGCCAGCGAGGGCGCCCACGCCCGCGCCGATCAGCGCATTGCGGCGGTCATCACCGCCCGCCAGCGTGCCCAGCAGCGCGCCAGCCGCTGCGCCGGCCAGAATGCCGGTGCCCGTCCGGTTCTGCGTGACATTGCCATACTGGTCAGTGGTGGTGCAGGCGGCCGCAAGGCCCAGCGCCATGACGGCGGCGATCATTGAACGAAACATCATACTCTCTCCCGTAAACGTCCCCTAAAACGCAGAACTAACCTAGAAGTTCCCCGTCTAGCTAGCCCTATCCTAGCCTATGTGCGCGACGTGTGCATGAACGCAGGCTGAACCGGCTGGAGATCGCGCTGAATTACGCGGCCAAAAATGTCGCTCGGCGCTCTTGACGGGGTCACGCGCGCCTCTTACCTCCGCCTCTGTTAGCAGCCGACCCAAGAGAGTGCTAAGCGCCTCGAGGCGGCGAGAGCTAAACCAGATCTTCAGTGAGCTGACGCTCAAAAACGGAGTACCGGCAATGAAATTTCGTCCTCTGCAGGACCGCGTTGTTGTCAAGCGCGTCGAGGAAGAATCCAAGACCGCTGGCGGCATCATCATCCCCGACACCGCCAAGGAAAAGCCGCAAGAAGCTGAAGTCGTGGCTGTGGGCCCGGGCGCCCGTGACGACAAGGGCGCTCTGATCGCCATGGACGTCAAGGTCGGCGACCGCGTGCTGTTCGGCAAATGGTCCGGCACCGAGATCACTCTGGAAGGTCAGGATCTGCTGATCATGAAAGAGTCCGACATTCTGGGCGTGGTCGGCTAATCGCCGCCTCACCGCTTTTCCGAACCACACACTCAAGATTGATAGGGACGAACAATGGCTGCCAAAGACGTTAAGTTCGGCGCTTCCGCCCGCGAAAAAATGCTCAAAGGCGTGGATACCCTCGCCGACGCCGTGAAAGTCACCCTCGGCCCGAAAGGCCGCAATGTGGTGATCGAGAAATCCTTCGGCGCTCCGCGCACCACCAAGGACGGCGTGTCCGTAGCGAAGGAAATCGAACTGGAAGACAAGTTCGAGAACATGGGCGCCCAGATGGTTCGCGAAGTCGCTTCGCGCACCAATGACGAAGCGGGCGACGGCACCACCACCGCCACCGTTCTGGCGCAATCGATCGTGCGTGAAGGCATGAAATCGGTCGCCGCCGGCATGAACCCGATGGACCTCAAGCGCGGCATCGACAAAGCCGTCTCGCTGGTCATCGAGCACCTGAAATCCTCCGCGACCCCGATCAAGGGCAATTCTGAAGTTGCTCAGGTCGGCACCATCTCCGCGAATGGCGAAAAAGAAATTGGCGACATGATCGCCAACGCCATGGAGAAAGTCGGCAATGAAGGCGTGATCACCGTCGAGGAAGCCAAGTCTCTGGCGACCGAGCTGGACGTCGTGGAAGGCATGCAGTTCGACCGCGGCTACCTGTCGCCGTACTTCATCACCGACTCCGAAAAGATGATCGCGGATCTCGAAGACCCGTACATCCTGCTGTTCGAGAAGAAACTGTCTTCTCTGCAGGCCATGCTGCCGGTTCTGGAAGCTGTGGTTCAGTCCAACCGTCCACTGCTGATCATCGCAGAAGACGTTGAAGGCGAAGCGCTGGCGACCCTGGTGGTCAACAAGCTGCGCGGCGGCCTGAAAATCGCAGCCGTCAAGGCGCCGGGCTTCGGCGATCGCCGGAAAGCCATGCTCGAGGACATCGCCGTTCTCACCGGTGGTCAGGTCGTCTCTGAAGACCTGGGCATCAAGCTCGAGAACGTCACCCTCGACATGCTGGGCACCGCCAAGAAAGTCACCATCACCAAAGACGACACCACCATCGTGGACGGCGCCGGTGAGAAAGAGGCCATCGAAGGCCGCGTGAACCAGATCCGTCGTCAGGTCGAGGACAGCTCGTCTGATTACGACAAAGAGAAACTGCAAGAGCGTCTGGCGAAACTCGCTGGCGGCGTTGCGGTGATCAAGGTCGGCGGCGCTTCGGAAATCGAAGTGAAAGAGCGCAAGGACCGCGTGGACGACGCCCTGAACGCCACCCGCGCTGCGGTGGAAGAAGGCATCGTGCCGGGCGGCGGCATTGCGCTGCTGAAAGCCACCAAGGCGCTTGAAGGCGTGACCGGCGATAACGAAGATCAGAACCAGGGCATCGCCATCGTGGCGCGCGCCCTGCAGTCTCCGATCCGCCAGATCGTCGAAAACGCAGGCGTTGAAGGCTCCATCGTCGTCGGCAAAGTGCTGGAAAACAACGATGTGAACTTCGGCTACAACGCCCAGACCGGCGAGTACGAAGACCTGGTGAAATCCGGCGTCATCGATCCGGTGAAAGTGTCCCGCATCGCTCTGCAGGACGCGGCGTCTGTCGCCTCCCTGCTGATCACCACCGAAGCGGCGATCGCTGAAAAGCCCAAAAAAGAAGGTGCAGCTCCGGCTGCGCCTGATATGGGCGGCATGGGCGGCATGGGCTTCTAAGCTCGGCTCTCACAGCCTACGAACGGAAAGGGCGGCTCAATCGAGCCGCCCTTTTTTTGACGTGGCTCACAGACTGTAAGCTAGCTCGCACAACGACGTAGATATGCCTTTTGACCCGCTGAGACCTTGAGTGTCAGCGAACCGATGCAAGCCGCGTATTCTTCCTGGACGCAATTGTAGAATTCGAGCCGGTCAGCGAGGTTGAGCGAACGGCAATAGGCTCGGGCTTCCACCATGCACGGATCAAACGGCGAGGACTGCGCGCTTGCGATCGAAGCGGATGAAAGCGCCATCAGCGCCGCCGCGCCGGTGAGAGCGATTGATTTGATCATGGTTCGTTTCTCCCTTTCTGGTGACCGGGGAGGCCACAGACTGGCTTAACGGCTCACCCGTAAAGCCGCCTTCTGAGAGAAGTTTGACAATAGTTTCCCTATTAAGGCGAGTCGCAATTCAGTCTCGCCCTCGCCACAGGCTCGTTTTCCGTCCTTGACCGGCAGCCCGCGGGACTCCTCAAGAACTCGTCCTGGAGCTGATCGGGCAGGTTTTTTAGCCGTTGACCGGAGCCGCCTGCATGCTCATTTGCAAACGCGTGCCCTGCTCTGCTCCAATCTCAATCATCGCGGCTCGCCCCAATGCCCCCATCAGGACCGGAGCCGACAGAACTCGCTTCTCGGTCACGCTAATGCCGCCCTGCTCATTGTCGTGATAGGCGAGCACTTCCATGATCTCGACCTCAAAGACCACTTCGCACTGGGGCGTCTGTGCAAGCTCGTCACCCGTGCAGGACCGAACGTCGAGTACGACGGCATGCGTTACGCCGCCCTGCTCAGTTTCAGGAATGATCATGAGCCTCTCGCCCAGCTCGGTCAGATACGAGTTTGAGAAAGACAGGTCTGTTTGACCATCTCCAAGCGTGAGTTCGAAATCCACCCTCACATCCTCGGCGTTCGCCATCGGCGCAAAGACAAAGCTCATCGCCGCCAGCCCGGCCAGGACGCTTCCGCCGACGCCGCCGGCAATCCATTTCGCGCGTTTCATGATCGTCTCCTTCAGCCGCGCCGCCATGACCGGCAGATGCCGGGGCTGGGCCGTCACATAATCAAGGATCAACGACCGGATCACCGCCCCGCTGGAGACGCCTTCCTCCCGACAGCGCGCCAGGAACTCGTCCTTGAGCTGGTCGGGCAAGCGCACATCAAGCTTGGCGTTGTGTTTGAGACTTTCGATCCGGTCGCGTTTCATGGCGGCTCCGACAAAGAGACTTCGAACGCTCTGACGCTATCGAAACCGTGTCAGGACAGGGAGCAAAAACGTGTCCGACAGGCTGAATTCAGCTCTCTTCATCAAACAGGGCGGCTCAATCGAGCCGCCCTGTTTCATTCAAAACTGCATCGCACTTAGGCAATCTCGCAGTCTCGCCCTCGGAATGGCGCGTCTGGCTGATGAGTTTGTGTCGCCGATCCAAGACACGCTTCATACTGCGCCAGCACGCACTCATAATAGGCTATCCGGTCTGAACTCAGATAAGCGCAATACGCGCGGGCTTGCATAAGACAGTCTGAACTCGCGCCAGTTTGAGCTGCCGACTGCGCAGTCAACGATACACACAAGGCGGCGGCTGAAACCAAGGCGGTGAAAAACGTCTGTCTCATTGATCATCTCCCTTCGAACATGTCGCTATCTGCAAAAGACACGGACACCACGATACTCCCAAAAAGGGAATTTAAAATCATTATTCTCCAATACAGCCAGATCATGACTGGGCGACAAACACGAATCTCAATCCGATTTGGCGACCGCCAGACAGATCAGGGACGAGAGCCTCACGCGCCAATGCAGACAAATCGTCAAAATATTTAGAGGGTTAGCCGGTCCGCTCTATCACACAGGAGTTTCTGTCGTGAATTTGACGGTGCTGAGCACCACAGAGGTTTCATAGCGCCGCACAATCGGATCTTGCAGCAGGCTGGCTTCCGCCCATTGCTCATAGGACGCCAGTGAAGGCGCGTGTACGTGCAGCAGGAAGTCCACCTCGCCCGCGATGGAATAGATCTGGGTGACGTTCGGGTCCGCCTGCATGGCCGCGCGAAAACGCTCATAGATGTCCGGCGCGTCATCGTGAAAGGTCACCGACACGATCAGCGTCTGCCCGAGGCGGGCTCGATCCAGCAGCGCCGCATCCGCCATGATGACGCCTTCCCGCCGCAACCGCTCAAGCCGACGACGGACAGCGGTTTCAGACAGGTTCACCTGCTGTGCGATTGTATGGTTGGAGAGGCGGTTGTCAGACTGCACGATCCGCAAGATCGCTCGATCTGTCTCATCCAGTGTCATAAGCCTGCTCCGCGCCGAATTTCGGCGCTTAACGTGCTGATTTCGGCGGGATCAGGCAAGTCGGCTCTGCTAGCATGTCTGCAAAACAGATGAGGTTCGTCATGACACGCCTGCTCCCCATCGCTGTGTTGATTGCATGGCTCCTTCCCATCAGCGCTTTGGCCGCTCTCCCCGACACGCCGACCATCGAAGCGGAGATCGACGCCATTCTTGAAGAGGGTGAGATCGCGGGCGCCGTGGTTCTGGTTGAAGACGCTGAAGGCCGCAGGATCATCACGCGCGGTGTCGCGAACCGCCAGACGGGCGCCCCTATCCCTGAAAACGCGCAATTGCGGATCGCCAGCATCGGCAAGGTCCACACCGCCGCCGTCATTCACAGCCTGATCGCGGAGGGATTGCTTTCGCTGGACGACAGGTTGGCCGACCACGTCGCGCCTCATTGGGTGGACGGGATCGCCAATGCGCAGACCGCGACTGTGCGCCAGCTGCTCACCCACACCAGCGGCATTCCCGATTATTATGACGATGTCTGGTTTCAAACGGTCAATACGGTCCAGGGCAACACCCCGCAACGCACTCTGGGGTATATCCATGGCCGTCCCGCCGAGTTCCCGCCAGGGCAAGGGTACGAGTATTCAAACTCGAACTATCAGTATCTGGCGCTGATCGCCGAGGCCGTGACCGGGGACAGCTTTGGCGCCTTGATGCAGGCGCGCCTCATCGCCCCCTTGAACCTAGAAGCGACAAGCTATGATCAGGCGCTGCACGGCGGCGATCCCATTCACGGCTATGGTTCGCCAGACGAGCCGGAGCGAGACGTCTATGCGCTGATTGAAAACCATGGCCCCGACGGCGGCGTCTTCACCAGCGCCAGCGATCTGGCGGATACGCTGATCGCCCTGTTCTCACATGAGGGCGAACTGTCAGAGCTGGGCCGGTTGATGCTGAGCGAAGAGATTGATCGCGGCGACGGGCGCAGCCGCGCTCTGGGGCCGATGCGCATTCGAGACCCGCGCGGACTGGACGTCATCATGCATGGCGGCTCGATCGCCGGATACGCCAGCTTGGCGCTGTATGAGCTCAACACCGGCATGATCATCATCGTGCATCTGAGCGCAGACCGTCCGGATCTGGCCGGTCAACTGGTGCGCCGCCTTCTGCAATAGGCAATAGGTGGGAGGGCGCAGTGGCGCGCGCCCTCCCCGCCGCGGCGTCAGGACAGGTCGCAGCTTTTGCGAAGGCCTTTGGCGCCATCAAAACCAGCATCTGGCAGCTGCCCCATGCACAGCGCAAACAGGTTCTCGACACAGCCTGCCCATTGGGCGGTTCCACGCGGCACGAACATCGCGCAGGTTTCTTCCGCCTGCTCCTGGCAGCGGATGGAATCATCGGCCATTGCAGACCCAGTGGCCAAAGTTGAGAGCCCCAGCAAGGCGGACGATGCGATCGCGGCTACAGACAGTTTGTTCATGAAAGTCTCCTCCATTTTGGCGCAATCTTGCGCAGCAAGGAGGCTATCTCAAAAAGGGAATTACGAGCCATAAAATCTGCCTATGGGGGAATTTTGGCTTAACAAAAGGTTTCTCTGCCCGACAAAGCGGCGCGAAACCAACAGGTCGCAGACAATCGGCTCATAGCCTCGTCAACGCACTGGTCAACATTTCAGCTGGGCGCTATTCCAAAACCATCTGAGTTAAAGGAATACACAATGCTTCGTTTCGCCGTCGCGCTCGCCGCTATCTCCCTCACCGGCGCCGCCAGCGCACAAAGCCCCGGTTTCGGTCTTGAGGAAATTCGCCTGGGCGTCGCGGCGCATGACCTGACCGATCACAGCGAAGACGGGCCGCAAATCGTTGGCGACCTGATGTTTTCAAGCCCGGACTTCCTGGAGCGCATCTGGTCGCCTCGGCCTTTCCTGTCCGCAAACATCAGCACCCAGGGCTACACCAATCTGGTCACGGCCGGGCTCGCTTGGGACTATGGCGTCACCGACCGGCTGAGCCTCGAGGCCTCGTTCGGGCTGAGCTATAATGACGGCGTGCTGGAAGTGTATCCCGACCGCGACGGCCCCGTGGAGGCCCAGCGCATCAAGGACACCCGCGCCCTTCTGGGGTCTGACTGGCTGTTCCGCACCGGCTTCGCCGCCGATTACGCGCTCAATCAGCACTGGTCGCTAGGCGTGTTTTACGAGCATCATTCCCACGGACAAATCCTCGCCAGCGGCCGCAATCAGGGCCTGGACGAGCTGGGCCTGCGGATGAGCTATCGCTTCCGATAAAGGACGACGCAGTGCGGGCGGCGTCAGCCCCGCCCCACTTGCGCCTTCAGAGCGGCGATCCGGGCGTTGGCGTCGATCAGACGGTCCAGGCTGAGCCGCCCGTCCTCGATCGCCTGCCCGACCCACTCCACGGCGCGCCGGGGCAGATCAGGATCGGCGTCCGCCGAGTTGGAGATCAGCAACAGGTCATTGCCCGCCGCCAGCGCCTCGACAATGGCTTGCTCGCGCGAATACTGGTTCCGGATCGCGCCCATATCGAGGTCATCGGTGATCACCGCGCCGCGATAGCCCATCTGTTCGCGTAACAGCCCTTGAAGGATCGGACGCGACAGAGTGACCGGATGACCCGATGGGTCCAGACGGCGATTGATCAGGTGCCCGCCCATGATCAGATGAGCCTTGTCTTGCTCAATGAGGCGCTCAAAGGGCGCGGCTTCCACCTCGCCCCATGTGTCTGAAATGTCGACGAACCCGTCATGGCTGTCGCCCTGGCTGCGCCCGTGACCGGGGAAATGCTTGATGGCGCAGGCGACACCCTCCGCCTCCATGGCGTCGATGAAGGCGCCGCAATAGGCTGCGACCGTGTCCGGATCATCTCCAAAAGCGCGCGCCCAGCGGTCGATCACCTGATTGCCGTCATGGCGCAGGTCCGCGACCGGGGCGAGGTTCATGGAAAACCCGTTTTGCGCCAGCTCACGCGCCGCCTGGGCGAAGACCGGACGGGCCGCGTCGAGCCCCATCTCCGCCAACGCCTCGGCGGTTGGAATGTCGGTGAAGCCCATCTCGTCTGTCAGGCGCTGGACGAAGCCGCCTTCCTGATCAATGGCCAGCCAGGCGTCCGGCGCTGCAGACTGGAAGCGTTCTGAGAGCCCCAGCACGCCGTCGCGGCTGCGGGCGTTATGGCGCAGGAACAAAGCGCCGCCGACGCGGCCAGCGGCCAGATCGGACTCAAGCCGCGACGCGCCGTCAGCCTGAGCATGATCGCCGAGAAACCCCAGGATCAGGCAATTGCCGACCAGCGTATCCAGAGAGGCCGATGTTGCGAATGCAGGCGCGGTGCAAAGCGCCGCCATGCCGGCCATCAGCCCGCGTCGTGAAATGATCATGGGTGTCCCTGAAATCCCTCATTGTTAGAGCTGATTGCTAGAGCGCCGCCGGCCATCTGTCCAGACGAAGGCAAAAGCTCTGAATACGAGAATGACGAAAACTTAAGCCTGCAGACGTGCTGCCGTAAGGCGCGTTCACCCACAGTTCACGCAAAGGGAGGACGCTTTATGAAACATTGGATCGCCACCGCCGCCGCCGTCGCCGCCGCACCACTGCTGGTCGCCTGCGCTTCGGCCGGGGCTACGCAAACACCTTATGCCGAAGCCGATGACCGCAATGGTCATGTGCTGGTCGTCAATGGCCAGCGGGTCGTCATCCATGACGGCGCGCACGCTGTCCGGGTGATTGAAACCGCGCTGGATGGCGCTGAGGACGCTTCAATCACCCTTGATCTCGACATCGACGTTGACCGATGGGACGAAGACGAGTTGGACGCCTTCACAGAAGAAATGGAGGCTTTGTCTGAGACCCTGGTCGAGCATTTCGCCGAAGGCTCCGACTTTCACATCCAGCTCGACCGCCTCAATCTCGACCAAGACGAACTCCAGGCGCGGATCGAAGTCATCGTCGAGGACGCCGAACGCCGCGCCATGCGCGCGGAGCGGCTCGCCGAGCGCGCTGCAGAGCGCGCCGAACGTGACGCCGAACGCATGGTCCGCCGCGCAGAACATCGGGCGGAACGCGCCGCCCGGCGCGCAGAAGAACAAGCGCATCTCGCCGAGCGCCAGGCGCTGTCCATTTCCATCGACGCTGACTCCATCGCGCAGGCGGGCCTCGCCGCCGCCGAGCATGGCCTTGAAGCCGGACTGCGCGCGATTGACCGCACGCTGGAGCGTGGGTGGAAGACCGAGGACGGCGTCCGGGTTCCCCTGACCGCTGAGGACCGGCGGGAACTGCGCGACGCGCGCGAGGAACTGCAAGACAGTCTCCACGAAATGCGAGACGAGCGGGCGGAGTGGCGCGAGACACGCCATCACACTTCATCGCGTCATGAGCACACATATGAAGACCGGCAGGTGCGCATCATCGAACGGGACGGCGAAACCCGTGTCTGGGTGAATGGTCGCGAGCTTGTCGGGGCCGAGAAAGACACCTGGCTGGACGCCTGGCGCAGTTCGGAACAGGCGCAAGGGCTTGAAGGCGCGCCGGATGCTCCCACACCGCCGACTCCTCCACGCCGATAACGGGCTTGCGCAGCGCCGTCAGCTCCGTATGGCGACTGCGACACCTCTCATGAACGGAGCATTTCCGGGAGAGTAAGAGTATGTCTTTGAAAACTCTATTCGCTGCTCTGGGCGTCAGCTTGTTCGCACTCACGCTCACTGCATGCGCCACAACACAAACCAACACACCATCCAGCCAGTCCGCTGAAACAGAAGAGCCGCTGGATAACAATCCGCACCGGCCGCGATGGTCAAACTACTGAGTGTATCTCGAACAAAAAAAGCCCGGCGTCGAAAGACGCCGGGCTTAAAGATTCTGGTTGGTCGATTAAGAGACGTCTCCTCCCCAGAGACACCACTTAAGAGACAAGACGGTCAGGCCCTGTCTGATCAAACGTTGGCCTAACCGTCATACGAACGTCAAGCCCCTAGAGTCAGGCGATGTTTCGCTCTGCTGCAATTTCGACACAATTAGCCGCCGCTCAGGCGCGCCTTTATGGCGCTCACGACCTGATCGCGTGACACGGTGAACTGGGCGGGCTGATCCTCGCGCCAGGCCTTGTTATCAGTGATCTCGGCCGCCAGACGTGCGCCCAGCTTGAGATCCTTGATCTGGGCCTCGCCCGCTTCGCGTTCGTCAGAGCCAATAATCACTGCAAAATCAGCATCCCGGCGATCGGCGTATTTGAGCTGTTTGCCCATATTGCCGCCGCCAATGAAGGCTTCCGCCCGCAACCCGGCGCCCCGAAGGTCAGCCGCCAAGGCGAAATAGTCCGCCATGCGGTCTTTCTCCGCCGCCACGATGATCACCAGCGGATCGGCTTTGGCCGCGTCCAGACGCTTGAGCGCGGACAGCGCAGCCGCAAAGCGGCTGACGCCAAACGAAAACCCGGTGGCCGGCACGGCCTGACCGGTGAAGCGGCTGACCAGATCGTCATAGCGGCCGCCGCCGCCCACAGAGCCAAACCGGATCGGCGAGCCGTCGTCATACGTGGCCTCGGCCAGAAGTTCGGCTTCAAACACCGGGCCGGTGTAATAGCCCAGACCCCGGACGACGGAGGTGTCGAGCGTCCAGTTATCGGACTTGCCCAGCGCATCCAGCACCGCGGTGATGGTTTCAAGATCGGCGACCGCCAGCTTGCCGGCGTCCGTATCGCCCAGCGCCTGCGTCAGGCGCTTGAGGACTTCGGTATTGCGCGCCGCGCCCGTCAGCGCGTCATCCACCTGGCCCGCCTCAATGAAGCTGAGCACATGGCGGCGCTGATCGGCGTCCAGGCCTGCGCCCTCGGTGAAATCGCCGCTGTCATCCTTGCGGCCCTCGCCCAGCAAGAGCTCAACGCCCTCAAGGCCCAGCCGGTCCATCTTGTCGATGGCGCGCAGGACCCGCAGGCGCTTTTCACTCGCCGCATCCCCAAGGCGCTCAAGAACCCCGTCCAGCAGGCGGCGGTCATTGACGCGGATGACGAACTCATCCCCGGACAGCCCCGCAGCCCCCATCACTTCACTGGCGAGCGCAATCATCTCCGCATCCGCCGCAGGTCCCGGCGCGCCGACGCTGTCGGCGTCACACTGAACGAACTGGCGGAAACGACCCGGTCCCGGCTTCTCATTGCGCCAGACTTCGCCGAACTGATAGCGGCGGAAGGGTTTGGCCAGATCCTGGAAATTCTCGGCGGCGAAGCGGGCCAGCGGCGCGGTCAGGTCATAGCGCAGCGCCATCCATTGCTCGTCATCATCCTGCATGGCGAAGACGCCCTCATTGGGACGCTCTTCATCGGGCAGGAATTTGCCAAGCGCATCAGCGTATTCGAAGGCGGGCGTTTCGAGCGGCTCGAAGCCCCATTGCTCATAAACCGCGCTGGCGGCGCTCACGAGGGCGCGCTCGGCGCGCAGCACATGGGCGGAGCGATCCTCAAAACCGCGGGGACGACGGGCTTTGGGACGGAACGCCTTGGTCTTGGCCATGAGGATGCTCGCTCAGATTAAAGGTATCGAAGGGCCTGCGAATTAGCCTTGCCAGAGACAAGGATCAAGCGGCGCCGGGTTTGCAAGGCGCTCTAAGCACGAAAAACCGGATGTCGTCCATGTTCGCTCACACGCTTCTGATCATTGTTCAGGCCGCCAGCACGCCGCAGATTGCGCCGGACGCCGCCCAGGCGCTGGTGACGCTGTCGCACAGTCTTGAGGCGGAAGCGCAACGCCGCGCGCAGGATATGGCGCGCAGCCCGGCAGCCCCGGTGGACGCTCTACCGGTCCAGGATCCGTTCCTCACCGAGCTGAGCGAGTTCAGCTTGCGGTCTCATCAGCTGTCACGCGCTGTGGATGAGAGCGGCGGTCCGACCGATCTACGATGCATTTTCCGGGGCATGAGCGAGGATGCCCAGCATCGCGCCGACCTGTTGTCACACACAGCGACGCGCGCTGATCATGCCAGGGTCTATCAGGAAATCGCACGCCTGACCGGACAGGCCGCCGAGATCGCCGCCACGCCCGACGCGGAGGCGGCGGCGATCAGCGCCTATTCCTGTCCGGTCGAGGCAAGCGATCAGTAAGCGTATTTGACGTTGCAGCCATAGGGCTGGGTCTGGGCGGGATCGGGGCTTTCGCCGTTACTGACCGCCGCAAGCGCCATCGTCACGTAATCCGTGGGTTCAGGGGAATCCGCTCGTGGACGCGGCTGATCATCGATCGCGCCGGCATATTGCAGCACGCCCTGGCCATCGATCACATACATATGCGGGGTCGTGCGCGCATCATAAAGACGGCCCAGATCGCCCGACGGATCGAGAACCACATGAGCAGGCGCGGCGCCGCGCTCCTCATTCAGGCTCAGAGCCTCTTCGGCCTCGACATAGCCTTGCTCGCCCGGAGCCGAGGAAATGATCTGAACCCAGACCACATCGTCTTCAGCGGCCGCGGACTGCAGGTTCTGGATATGCTCAGAGCCGTAATGACGCTGCACATAGGGGCAGCCATGATTGGTCCACTCCAGAACAACCGTCTGACCCGACAGGTTCTCAAGTGACAGCGCCTCGCCTGTCGCCGTCTGCACGCTGAAAGCTGGCGCAGCCTCACCGGTGACGACATCGGCGCGGGCTTCGAGTGTGAAAGCGGTGATCGTCAGGGCGGCGGCGGCGCAAACGCTCATCAGCTGGCCCAGCGAACGACGAGACATGGTTAGCATCAGATTAACTCCCCTGGTGTTCGGCCTATTGTACGGCCTCGTTCACAGATCGGATCACCAATCCCCCGGTCAAGAGCGGCGGCAAAACTTCAGGCGCGCCGGAATTGGCGGGATACATCAGATAAAGCGGCACGCCCGCCGAGCCGTGACGCGCCAAAGCAGCGGCGATTTCTGGATCTCTATTCGTGAAATCAGCGCGAAACAACGCCACATCATGCTCGGCGAACGCCGCCTTCACGCCTCTTTCAGACAGGGCGCCGAGCTTGTTCACCTGACAGGACACACACCAGGCGGCGGTGAACTCCACAAACACCGGACGCCCGGCGGATTGCGCCTCCCTCACGGCGCTTTCGCTCCAGACCGCCCACTCGCTTTGCCCCTGGACCGTCTGGCTGACCGGCTCCATCCGGGCCGTGACAGACAAGGCGCCTAGCGTCAATACGACACCCAGAAGCGCCGTCGCGCGGCCCGCCAGGCCTGACAAGCCCAGCGCCCAGACCGTAAAACTGGCCGCCAGCAAGGCCAGCATCAACCAGAGCGCGCCATTGGGGCCCAGCTGGGCGGTCAGCACCCAGACCAGCCAGATCGCCGTGGCGAACATCGGAAAGGCCAGAATCTGCCGGAACCGGATCATCCAGGGCCCCGGCTTTGGCAGCAGCGCCAGAAGCCCCGGCATAAAGCTGACCAGCACAAAGGGAAAAGCGAGGCCGACACCGAGGAAGACGAAGATTGTCAGCGAGGCCAGCGCCGGCTGGGTCAAGGCGAAGGCCAGCGCGCCCGTCATGAACGGCGCCAGACACGGCGCGGCGACAAAGACCGCGAGCACGCCGGTCAGAAAGGCGCCTTTGCGTCCGCTATCCTTGATGCCCGAGCCGACAGACTGAAGCGATGTGCCGAACTCGAACGCGCCCATGAAGTTCAGACCGATCAGGAACAGCAAGGTGGCGAGCCCCGCCACGACAAGCGGCGCCTGCAGCTGCATGCCCCAAAGCGCAGGCAAGCCCGCGACGCGCAGGATCAAAAGCGATCCGCCCAGCGCCAGGAATGTCCCGATCACGCCCGCAGCGAACACCAGGCCCAGCATCCGCGCTTCACGTTTCTCCGCGCCGCGTTTTTCAACCAGCGTCAGCGCCTTCATCGACAGCACCGGGAAGACGCAAGGCATCAGATTGAGGATCAGCCCGCCCAGCAGCGCCAGACCGGCGGCCTGCAGGAAGCTCACGGATTGCGGCGCTGGCGTACGCGGTTCCTCGGCGCCGGAGGCCGGGCTCAGCGGGGCTGCGGTCACGGCGTTCAGGTCATTGACCCGCACTCCGTTGCGCGCCGTTATCACCACCGCTTCTTCTGTCCAGACATCACCGCGCTGCGCGGTATAGACGAGCACGCCGGACCGCGCCTGATCCACGCCGTTTCGGCTCAGATATCCAGCGGTCAGGTCCAGACGAAGTTCTTCGCCTTCATGAACAAGGGCCTGATCGGCGGCGTGGTCGATCACGCCGGATTCATACGGGTAAAATGTCAGATCCGAGAGCACTGCATCCGCAAACCGCGGCCCGCTCAGGGTCAGCACCAATCCGTTGCTGTCGCCGTCGAGCCCGGCGCGCAAAGCGTCATCACGGACCGGCGCCTGGTCCAGAGCCTGGGTGATCAGCGCCTCACCCGCCGGATCTGTGACGGACCCGCCCACATCAAGCGTAATTGCGACATCGGCCTCTTCGGGGATGCAGATATCTTCACAGACGAGCCAGGTGGCGAATGCGGTGATCGTCAGCGGTCCCGGCGCGGCGTTGCTTGGCACGGTCACCGGAACCGGCAAGGTGACTTCGGCGGAATAGCCATAATTGGTCAAAGGGCCGAGATCATAGCTGTGCGGCGCCGGCCAGATCATGTCGCCCGCGCGCCAGCCGTCCGGCAGCGACAGGTCAAGACGGGTCGGTTCACCTGAATCGCCCGGATTGCGCCAATAGGTGTGCCAGCCAGGCGTGATCGTCTGGTGCAGGGCGAGATGGAAGGTCTCGCCAGGTTCGACCGCGCGCCGGTCAGAGACCAGCCGTGCGTCCACCATGGGGTCGCCTGAGCCGAACTGGGCCAACGCTGGTGCGCCGGTCATCAGGATCAAAAGTACTGCGAGCAGTCGGAACACGTCGGGGGACTCCTTGGGTCGCGTCACTGATCAGCGGTCTGATCATGTCAGCCCTGATATAGCCGCTTCACCCTGCAGGGCGAAACCACTCTGACGGGGTTGTGATAAACCGGCATGAGCGCGCAAAGAAAAACCGGCCGGAGCGTCGCCCCCGCCGGTTTCATACTCTCAGCTTTTGAAGCGCTTAGGCTTCAGGCGCTGCGGGCGGCGGCGGAGCGCCAGCGCCGGTGTTGCGGAAGGACGCGCGTGCGATCAGCGTTTCCCACTGCGGCATGGACAGCATGTGCGCGTAGATTGCGCCCAGATAGGTGTTGTCGCGCAGCTCAGCCAGAACCTTCGGATCAAGCTTCTGCAGTTTCTCGCCAGAGACGCCCCAATAGCTGGCGACGACCTGCGGTTCGCCTTGCGGC
Organism: Oceanicaulis sp.; assembly: GCF_051859625.1. Lineage (GTDB taxonomy): Bacteria > Pseudomonadota > Alphaproteobacteria > Caulobacterales > Maricaulaceae > Oceanicaulis. Next base: position 573,551 of record NZ_JBHYFH010000001.1, read on the forward strand.
TCGCCATTGGCGTTGCGCGGCTGGAAGGTGGCCTGCTGCTGGTCAAACAGGTCCAGCTCGTTCAGGCGCTTCACGAACGCTTCGGTCAAAGCCACATCGGATTCAAACCGGCGCACAAAATCGATGGCGCGGTTGGTGAATTCGGTCGGCTCGCCCTTGTCGTTGAAGAAGGGCTGCTCGGGATTGTCCGAGAACAGGTGCGAACCGGTGTCCACGCAGACGGTGAAGCGATCGCTCTCCGGGCCATGATTGGCGGCCACGAACGGATAGCGACGCACGAACGCCGGCAGATACGCGAAACGCTCGTAATCACCGGTCTCCGGATCCACGAACAGGTTCGCGCCCGCCTGAAGGCCCATGGCGGCGACCGGGGTCTTGGTCTCACCCAGGAAGATGATCGGGAAACGGGCGCTGGCGGCGCCGAATTCGCCCAGAGTGACAGGCACGAAGTGCGAGTCCTTCAGGAAATCGAACGGGCGGTCGCTATAGCGCAGACCTTTGCCCTGATGCTCTTGCGGGTTCAGCGGCTCAGGATTTTTGTAAAGCGGCAAGGACCCGGACAAGGTCGGCTTGTTGGCGGCGGCGTCAGCCATGGGGCTCCCCCTCTTGAAACGTTGATGGATCGTTAGCGCAGACCTGCCCCTGAGGCAACATAACGGGACACACGCGCCACGATCATTCGTCCCAATGCAAGACGGGCGCCCCGCGCAGCGGGACGCCCGTCCAGAACCTGGCCGACGAAACGGGCCTAGTAGCGCCAGCCGAAGCCGACGCCGACGATCCACGGATCAATATCCACGTCCGCGTTGACGACAGCGCTCAGCGCCGTGGTCGCGTCAACTTCCACATCCGTGTTGATCCAGACCTTCTTCACGTCGAAGTTCAGGAACCAACGTTCATTGAGGGCGTAATCGACGCCAGCCTGCAGCGCGAGGCCGAAAGACGGGTCATAGTCGATGCCGTCCAGAATGGTGCCTGAAGGCAGATCATCGTTGAAGAAGATCGTGTAGTTCACGCCTGCGCCCAGATACGGTCGGACCTGACCTTCGGGATTGAAGTGATATTGCAGGGTCAGAGTCGGCGGCAGCAAGGTGACGTCGCCCAGATCCAGATCGCCGACGGCGGTGTCCACAGCCATGACGTCATGAGGCGTCACGCCCAGGATCAGCTCAGCTGCGATGTTGTCGGTGAAGAAATAGCTGATGTCGAATTCCGGCACCACCGAGGTGTCGATGTCGACATCGCCGCCAATAGTCTGGATGTCTGCGCCTTCATCAGGCTGGACCGTGATGGCGCGCACGCGGAACTGCCAGTCGCCTTTTTCGGCCAGTGCGGCAGGAGCCGTCATGCCGGTCAGTGCGACAACGCCAGCGGCTGCGAGAAGTAGCTTTTTCATGGGTTCGTCCCCTTTCCCATAGTTTGGATGGGGACTTTCTGCGCCCGCTTTCGCGCGCAGGATATATGGCAAGGCGCCGCGCGTCCGGCTGACGCGCGGCGCCCTGCCGCAGGGAGGGGAAATCCCCGCGATCAGAAGCCGGCGCGAACCGCGATCCGGAAGGAGCGCCCCGGCAGCGGAACCATGTCTTTGAGGAAAGAGGAGTGCACCCGGCCTTCCTCATCACTGAGGTTTCGCACCCCCAGGATCACGCGCACGTCTCGATCGGAAAACGGAGTGACCTCGAGATCGGCGTTGTACATCACATAGCCGTCGGTCTTGGTTTCAAAGGAGGTTGTGTCATCTTGCTCCGCGACCAGATGCGCCTCACCGCGCACCGACCAGACGCCGCGCTCGGCGATCAGGGCCAGATTTGAAGACAGAGGCGGGATGCGCGGCAGGTTTCCGCCGTCATCAAGCTCGCCGCGCACATAATCGAGACTCGCCTCACCCGACAGATCCCAGCCGCGAACCTCGCCCAGCTCGGCGTTCAGCTGCGCTTCAAAGCCATAAAGCTGCGCATCCGCCTGGCGATACTCAAAGACGTCAAACCCGTCTTCTTCCTCACCGGTCGGGAACAGGCCGATGAAGCCGTCATAATCAGCTAAGTATATGCTGGTTTCCGCCGATACCCGGTTCAACGCATACCGCGCAGTCACTTCACCGGACCAGGCGACCTCGGTGTCCAGGTCCAGGCTGCCGCGCTCATACGCGCGCGTTGCGGCGTGGGGGCCGTCCGCGAAGACTTCTGCATCCGTGGGCGCCCGTTCGGTCCGTGACAGCGTCGCGGCCAGGAACCAGGCGTCGGTGGGACGCATGAAGATCGAGCCCGACCCTGAATAGGTGTCAAAGGACCGGTTCGCGCGCTGACCGCTCAACTCGCGGGTTTCGGCGCGCAAGCCGCCTTCCACACCCCAGACGCCATTATCCCAGCGTTCGGTGATGAACGCGCCCCAGTCCTGGGTGGTGACCGGTTCGATATAGGCTTCCTCGCCCTCGGCTGAGAAATCCTGGGTCAGCACTTGCACGCCCCAGGCGCCTTGACGGTTGTCGCCATGGTCATGCGCCAGCTCGACCCGTCCCTCAAAGCCGTCCTTCTTGAACAGGGTGGCGATGTCACCGTTTTCCAGTTCGGCGTGGGTGTAATCGGCGTGGGCGAAGCTCCAGCGGATACGGTTGAAGGTCGCGTCCCGGTTCAGCTCTCCGCGCAGGTCAATCCGGGTCTGGTCAAGCACCAGGCGTGGCGCCTCTTCCTCGCCCTCATGATCATGATCCTCTTCGCCCTCATGATCTTCGTCTTCATGATCATGCTCGTCTTCATGGGCATGGCTATGACCCGGCAGACCATATTCGGCGTCGGTTTCTTTTACGGAAAGGCCGACAAAGCCCCAGTCACGCACAAGAGAGACAGCGCCGGAATAGGTCTCGAAGGTGTAATCAGAGCCCGGAACCTCGCCATAAGCCGACTCTTCGTCATGCTCGTGTTCATCTTCGTCATGATGATCTTCGCCCTCATCATGATCCTCGTCTTCGTGATGCTCCTCGCGCAGGGCTTCGGTCTCGGCGAAACCGGGAATGTCGAAATCACTTCCCTCCCGGCGCAACCCATCAATCTGAAGCATCAACCCGTTGAAATCGGCGGTGACGCGGCCTGCAGCCTGAACCCCCTCATCCACGCTTGTGGCGCCCAGATAGGCAAAGCCGTCAAGGACATCGTCATTGCGTTCTGAAGGGATGCGACCGTCCAGCACATTCACCACGCCGCCGACAGCGCCGCCGCCATAAGCGATCGCCGCGGGGCCGCGCAGCACCTCGATCTGACGCGCGCCCAGCGCTTCGGCGGAAACAGCGTGGTCCGGACTGGCGCTGGAGGCGTCGAGCGCGCCAAGACCGTTCACCAGCATGCGCACCCGGTCAGCGCCCAGGCCGCGAATGATCGGACGCCCTGCGGCAGGACCGAAATACGTACTGTTCACCCCTGGCATGCGGCTCAGCGTGTCTGCGATATTGCCATTGAGATTGCGTTCGATCTCCTGTGCGGACACCAGGTCCACTGATCCCACCATCTCTTCGCTTTGCAGCTGCATCGGGGCGGACAGGACCACGATGAGGTCCTCGGACGATTGGTTCGCGCCGGTCTGGGCGAAAGCCTGTGGCGCAGTCAGCGCCAGCAAGCTGACAACTGCGCCAAGCCGGCGAGCCGAGGGTGAGAATGCAGACATGATGAAGACCCCGTAATGTTATAGTATCGCACTGCGTTATGTCATAACGTCACCCTCTTGGCGCATCAAGTCCGGAGTCCCACTTACATGTAGAAGACGCTCCGGCCTTCCGCCGGATGCCGGGCTGGCCCTCAGGCTCGCCCTACTTGTCGAAAGCCGCTAGGATGAAACCATGACCAGTGCGATTCAAACGCTTGACGCCGCAGAACGGTTTTGCACCGAACGCGGTCTGTCGCTGACGCCCATGCGTCGGCGGGTTCTGGAATTGCTGGTGGAGGCAGGCGGGCCGGTGAAAGCCTATGACCTGTTATCCGCGCTCAAACCGGGCGGCGCGGCCCAGCCGCCAACCGTCTATCGCGCGCTGGACTTTCTGACCCGCGCCGGACTGGCCCACAAGGTCGAGGCGTTAAACGCTTACACCGCGTGCCTGAACGGCGACGAGCATGATCCGTGCACAGGCTCCGCCGAGCTGTTCATCTGTGAAGCCTGCGGCAGTGTGGACGAGCGCCATATGCATCGGCCTGTGATGGATACGCCTGAAGGCTTTGTCATCACCCGCAGCGTCGTCGAACACTACGGCCAGTGCCGCAATTGTGTGAGCTGAGCCCGCGATCGTCCGCCTTCGCCACAGCGCCTGACAGATCGCGCGAAGCGCCCTAGCCTTTCAATCCATCATCATGGAGCCTAGCGGATGCAGATTTTGTGGCGCGGCAACGCGAATTCTTGGGAATGTGACGAGCTGGGCCATCTCAATGTCCGCTTCTACATGGCCAAGGCGCAAGAAGCGCTGGCCGGACTTGCGGATCGGCTGGGCATGCATCTCGCCTTCGCTCCGGACGCCACCGCCACCTTGATCCCGCGCGACATCGTCATCCGGTTTCTCGCCGAAGCGCGCCCGGGGGCGCCGTTACGGATTTCGGGCGGGGTGACCAGCCATGACGGCGCCAGCCTCACCGTGGCCATGATCCTGTATCACGCCGCCAGCGACACGCCGGCGGCCACGTTTGAAATCCGCGCCGAACATTGCGCCGCCGCCACGGGCCGGGCGTTCAACTGGCCCGCGCGCAGCCTCAAGGCGCTGAGCCTGAACGAGGTGGAGCGCCCCGCGCTGATGACCCCGCGCAGCCTGAGCGATACGCCGCCCAGCGCGACGCTGTCGGTCGCGACGGCGAACGCGCTGGGGCTGCAGGAGATCGGACGCGGTCGCATCAATCGCGACGAGCTGGACGCTTTCGGACGCATGCGCGCCGAGTTCGGCATCGGCAAGGTCTCAGACAGCGTCATTCATTTCAGCGACGGCTTTCCCGAGCAATGGGAGGCCTTCGCCAAAGGCGAGCCGCTGACCGTCGCCAGCGCCGTGCTGGAAGCACGTCTGAATTTCCGCCGCTTCCCCGCACAAGGCGAGGGCTATGTGCTGCGTTCAGGACTGAAATCTGTAACGGACAAGGTACGCACCCTCGTTCACTGGGCGCTCGATCCGGTTTCGGGCAAGCCTTTGTGGAGCATGGAAGCGGTCGCCTGCATGCTGGATCTTGAGACACGCAGGCTGGCGCCGGTTTCAGCGGCGCGTCTCGCAGAGCTGCAATCAAAAACGCAGCCGGAACTGGCGTATTAAACGCGCGGCCCGATCCGTTACCCGCCCGATCCCGCCAGCTCACGCGCCCGACGCGCCGCCATGCGGGCCTGCACGGCCTGCCCATCGGTGCGGGCGGCGCTGGCGGCGGTTTCAAACAGTTCCGCCGCGGCCTGATGATCGCCCTGATCGCTCAGAATGCGGGCCAGTCCGAGCGCCGCCTGAAAATGACGCGGGTCAAAGGCGAGCACACGCTGGTAAAGCGACACTGCGCTCTCGCTGTCGCCAACACTGACCAGACAATCCGCGTGGGTGGAGAGCAGGTTCAGATCCCAGGGCGCATCCGCCAGCCGGGCCGCGCTGTCCGGACAGACACTCTCATCAATCACCAGATCACCGCCGAGCTCACGCATTTGCGCCTGTGTGCCGGCGGCCGAGCCCGCCGAAGCGGGAGCGGGAGAGGGAGTGGGCGCCAGATCCTGAGGCTCGGACGAAGCAGCATCGGCGCCGCCAGCGCTGTGCTGTTCGGAAGGCTCCGATGCTGAGGACGGCGTAGAGGAAGCCGAAGACGCGGCGGGCTCTGACGCCGGTGAAGCCGTTGGGCCGGATGCCGCCCCCTGCTCGCTGACCGGCGAGCGCGGCGGCGAGCGCCGGATCGGCGCAGACTGTCCGGTGACCCCTGAGAGCGTGACCAGCACGCCGCCCTCTCGCACTTCGGCCTCACCGCCTGCAAAGGCGCCGGACATCGAAATCGAAACGCCGTTGGGCGCCCGGCTCAGCGCCAGGGCGGAGACCGGTCCGCGCACCGCCGGTTCGATATGGCGCGAGCGGTCGAGGCTCACTCCGTCCACATGCAGGACGAGCCCGGATCCAGGCTGGATTTCGACGCTCTGCGGCTGGCTGTCAAAGGCCAGCCAAAGCTGGGTCCGCCCCTCCGACTGAAGCAGTGAGACATCACGCAGCTCCGCGTGAGCGGCGGTGCAGGACAAAGCGGCCAGAGCCGATGCAGTGAGAAGCCGTATCATCATGGCGTCCTTGTGCCGCGAGTCGTTGGGCGTGCGCCAGACATCACTGAGGAACAGGGCTTACCGGGCTCCAGGCGCCAGTAAAGCGACAGCGCCGGACTGACACACATCATATCCCAGCGCGCCCAAAGTCTCGCCGCTCCCTGAAAGCACGCGCTCATAAACCGCGCAGGCTTCGCCGGCCTCCGGTACAGCGTCCACAATGAAGAAAGGATCAGCTTCGCCCGGTTGAAGCGGCGCATCCTCAGCCACGACGCGCCAGCGGGCAGCCTCATTTTCAAGCACGCAATCCCAGCGCCCTGAATCGCCAAAGCGCATCCGCACGACGGGCGTCTCGCCGTGATCGGTCACATGCAGCACCTGAGCCCGTCCCGCCCCGCGCACAAACGTCATGGACGAGGCCCGGCTTTCATCAAGGCAGGTGCGGATCAGGGGCAGATAGCGCGGCAAGGCTTCGCTCCAGCTGACATGCGGGCCGATCTCGGCGGCGCAGCCTTCATACGAGCCGTCGGCCGCCTCAATCCTGGCGAAGCGCGCATAGACCCGCCCGTTCATCCGGCAGACGCCCGCCTCCAGCTCAACAGTCATGGTCGCGCCGTCTTCTTCCCGGCCTTCAAAACGGCGCACGCCGTCATGAAGCCAGGCCGCTTCAGGGCGCAAATCGGCATGACGGGTCACCTCCCCCTCAACCGCATGCGCATAAACCGCGCGAACCCGGTCGCCCTCTTCGAGATAATGCAAATCGCCGTAAAACCCGGCGCCGTCGATCTGATAGCCGGAGCGCGGGATGTCGCCGCGTCGGTCAGACGGCGCCAATGAAGGCGACGGCGCGGCTTCGCGCCCTGTCGAGGGCGCGAAACTGGCGCTGGATGACAAAGCGGATTGGGACGTCTGCGCGCAGGCTGTCAGAAGCAGGGCGAGACCACACAGGCCGACGAGATTAGAAAGGACTGGTTTCATAGTATTGCTCCCGGCGCGAATGGGCCGAGCCCCTGACAATCGCAGCGCACTTTAGCGCTCAGTCCGGCTTCGCTCCAAGAGCCAAGCCTGTATGCTGGCGACCATGCGCAGTGATTCCCGATACGGCTATTACGAGTTCTTCTGTGGCGGCGGGATGGCGCGCCTGGGTCTCGGCGCGCATTGGCGCTGCCGTTTCGCCAATGACATTGACGCCGACAAGGCGAGCGCCTATCGCGCCAATTTCGGCGATGACCACTTCAACCAGGGTGATGTGTGCGCGCTGAACGCCGCTGATCTTCCGGGCGAAGCCGATCTCGCCTGGGCCAGCTTTCCCTGTCAGGACTTGTCGCTGGCGGGAAACCGCGGCGGTCTGGCGGGCGAGCGATCAGGCGTGTTCTATGGCTTCTGGCGTTTGATCGAGGCGCTCCACGCCGAAGACCGGGCGCCCAAGCTGATCGCGCTGGAAAACGTCACCGGACTTCTGACCTGCTCGGACGGCGCCGACTTTGAAGCCCTGTGCCGGACCCTGGACGAGGGCGGCTACCGGGTCGGAGCCATGGAGATCGACGCGCGCTGGTTCGTGCCGCAATCGCGCCCGCGCCTGTTCGTGGTGGCCTTGCGCAAGGATATTCCCATCCCCGACGAGCTGGTGCTGGAAGATGCGCCGGACGGGATTTCGCCCTTCCACACCCGCGCCGTGCGACGCGCCGCAGAGCGCTTGCCCGACGCCCTGAAAGCCAACTGGCTGTGGTGGGCCCTGCCCGTTCCGCCAATCCCGAACCAAACGCTAGGCGATCTGATCGAGCCAAGCCGGCGCACGCCCTGGCACAGCCCGGAAGAGACCCGGCGTCTGCTCGCCATGATGAGCCCGGCCAACATGGCCAAGCTCAAGGCGGCGCGCCAGTCAGACACCCCGATGATCGGGGCGCTGTATCGCCGGACGCGGATCGAAAAGGGTGAGCGCAAACAACGCGCCGAGGTCCGTTTTGACGGGCTGGCGGGATGCCTGCGCACGCCCGGCGGCGGCTCATCCCGTCAGTTCATCGTCTCGGTGCGCTCTGGCCGGGTCCGCACCCGCCCCATGACGGCGCGCGAATATGCCCGGCTGATGGGATTGCCGGATGAGTACAAGCTGCCCCAGCGCGAAAGCGCGGGCCTGCATCTGGCCGGCGACGGGGTCGCGGCTCCCGTGGTGGCGTTCTTGCGCGAAGGCCTGTTCGAACCCATTCTCGAACACGCCCAGGCCGTGCTGCTCGCGAAAGAACCCGCGGAATAGATCATGAAGATCGCCATCATTGGAAGCGGGATCTCGGGACTGGCGAGCGCCGCCCTGCTCTCCCGGGATGGCCACAGCGTCAGCGTCTTTGAACGCTTTGACGCCCCCCGCCCGCTTGGTGCAGGGCTATTGTTGCAACCCTCCGGGCTGCTCGCGCTCAATCAGCTGGGCCTGCTTGACCAGGCGGTCGCGCAAGGCGCGCCCGTCTCCCGTCTCATAGGCCGCACCCCCAAAGGGCGCACAGTGCTGGATTTGAGATACGCGGACGGCAAGACCGGCGATATGGGCGTTGGCATTCACCGCGCCAGCCTGTTCAACCTGCTGCACGAAAGCGCGCTTGAAACCGATATCGACTGGCGTCCGGGGCAAGGCGTGGAGCGTTTGGTCGACCTTGAGGATGCGCCTCGCCTGATGCTTGAAAACGGCGAAGCGACAGAACGCTTCGACCTCGTCATCGCCGCGGACGGATCACATTCCAGCCTGCGCCGTCAGATTTGTCCGAAAGCGCACGACCCGGTTTACCCTTGGGGCGCGATGTGGGCGATCCTGACGGAGACTCAAAGTCCTCACGGTGGCGAGCTTGACCAGATCTATGACGGTTGCAGCGTCATGATCGGCCTGCTCCCTGTCGGCGCAAACCCTTCAGACCCTCACGGTCGCCCGGGAGTCAGCTTTTTCTGGTCCTTGCGCGGGGATGCGATCCCGCTCTGGAAAGCTGAGGGTCTGGACGCCTTCAAGAAACGCCTGCGATCCCTCTGGCCACGCGCTGCAGAGCTGGTCGAGCCTGTCACGGACCCCGCCGTGTTCGCAGAGGCGCGCTATCGAGATTGCGTCTGCCCCAACTGGCGGAATGGGCGCTCGATCCTGATCGGCGACGCCGCTCACGGCATGAGCCCCCAACTGGGTCAAGGCGCCAATCTGGCGCTGGCGGACGCCGTCAGCCTGGCGGCGCAACTCAAGGATCACGCCCCCGTCACCCATGCCCTGAAAGCCTTTGAGGCGGACCGCAAACCCGTCGCCCGATATTATTCGCTGATGAGCCGGTCGCTCACTCCCGTCTTCCAGTCGAGCTCTCGCATTATCGGGATGCTGCGCGACACTTTCATGGGCGTGTTCTGCCGACTGCCGGTCTTGCGCAACTGGATGAGCTGGACCCTGGTCGGGCGCGGTCGTTCGCCATGGTGAAACCACGCTCACCTCACGACGTCTTCACCCCGGACGAGCGCTCTCGGGTGATGCGGGCGGTGAAGGGCAAGGACACCAAACCTGAAATGATCGTGCGGCGGATGGCGCACGCCCTCGGGTATCGCTATCGGTTGCATCGCAAGGACCTGCCGGGCTCGCCGGATCTGGTGTTCGCAGGCAGGCAGGCCGTGATCTTCGTGCATGGCTGCTTCTGGCACGGTCATGACTGCGCGCGCGGATCGCGCCAGCCCAAGACCAACGCGGAGTACTGGCGCGCCAAGATCGCCCGCAATGCTGCGCGGGACGCTGCGGCGCTCAAGGCGCTCGAAGAGCAGGGCTGGAAAACCCTGGTGCTGTGGGAATGTGACTTGAAAGATCGCGACGCGCTGGCGCTGAGACTGCGCGGTTTTCTGGGCTAGAGCCCGTCCGAGAACCAATCCACCAGATGATCGACCAGCAAACGGACCCGGTGCGCCAGGAAGCGATTGGAGGGGAAGACCGCCCAAAGATCGCGGTGATCCGGCGCCCAGTCCGGCAGAACCTCCACCACGCCGCCATCGGCCAGGGACGTATGCGCCGCCCAAGCCGGCAAGGACGCAATCCCGGCTCCATTCGCTGCGGCGCAAACCGCCGCGCGGGCGCCATGAAGAGTCAACCGACCGGACACTTTCACCTCGACGGCCTCATCCCCACGCTGGAACCGCCATTGATTGGGGGCGGCCTTGTTACGGTCGATAATGCAATCATGCCGCGCGAGGTCATTGGGATGCTCGGGCGCGCCGGCCGCATTGAGATAGACCGGGCTCGCCACGAGTTTGAGCGGCGCCGGCGCGAGGCGGCGTGCGATCAGGCTGGAATCGCCCAGCTGGCCGATCCGGACGCCCAGATCAAAGCCTTCATCCACCAGATCGACCATGCGGTCGGAGAACTCCAGACGCACTTCAACGCCCGGCCATTGCGCCATGAAGGCCGTGATGGGCTGGATCAGGCGCGACGAGCCGAAATCAACGGGCGCGGAGACGCGTAACACGCCCGCCGCCGCAGCCTGCTCGGCCACCAGACCGTTTTCGATCGCGTCATACTCAGCCAGCCACGGCCCGACCCGCTCCAGCAGCGCGCGGCCCGCATCGGTCAGCCGCACCGAGCGTGTGGTGCGCTCCAGAAGTCGCGCTTGCATGCGATCTTCCAAAGCCGAGATCTGCTTGGAGGCGGCGCCCGCCGTCATCCCGAGCCGTTCCGCTGCGCGGGTGAAACTTTCCAGTTCCGCCACAGCGGCGAACAGGCGAAGCGCGTCGATCCGGTCCATGTGTTTCCTTAAGGGAAAGAGTCGAGAAGAATACACCCGTATTATAAGCCAGACAGTGCTTTGTCATCTCACGGTTCTCAGGAAACTCAGAAGGTGGTGAATGACCAATCACCACTCCGGTGCGCGCACGCGTCACCCGATCCATGATGCGAGATCGCAAAGCCACCGCCCGGCCCCGCTGGATTGAGCGGGGCGTCGGGCGGTGGACGCACGCGGGTCCGGAACGGCCGATGGCCTGGGACCCAAGGGCTGACGACCTCCAGGGGAGAGGTCGGTAGTTGGGCGGCAGCTGAGGGGAAGCCGCCCGTCAGGACCGAGGGAAGCCTGACACGTGTCGGAGGAGATCGGCCCGAAGCTGAAAGAGACTCTGCTCAAGACAATGTCTGTTTCCGACGATTAAATTTAAGCAATAGGGACGCTTTTACTCAAGCACATTGGTTAACAAATATGTTAATAAATGGAATAGTCATAATCTTTCAAATGGTAGCAATGCCTGTTTGGTTCGGCTCACACGGGAATTCCGGATCCAGCAACCCATAGGGCCTGACTGGAATCAGGCCCTATGGGTCGTGTGCGACGAAGCCCTAGCTCGACTTTTTGCTGGAATGCTCAGACGGCCCAGGCTCGGGGAGATGATCGGCTTTCGCGCCATCCGCACCGGCCTCGCGACGGCGTTGGGCTTCCTGATCCAGGGTTTCTTCCGCCTTCCGATCAGATTTGTCAGATATGTCGCTCACACCGTCCTCCTTCAATGCTTCAAGGTCCGTCTGCTTTAGTCTTGTCCCGGCCGCATGGGCGGCGGATCGGATGCGGGGAAGGTGTCGTCGAGCGCCTCGTCGAGCTTGTCGTCTTTCTCGTCTTCGCTCTGGTCAGGTTTTTTCGGCGTGTTCTCGCGATCCGCGTCAGCCACACGCTCGACAGTCTCTTCACGCGCGCCTAACCGGCCGGCGGAATCCTGAGCAACTTTCTCGCCGAACCGCTCGCCTCGCCCGCCATCCAGCGCCTGATCAACAGGCACGGTCTGGTCGCCGAGCTTGGCGTCATCGGGACGTAGCTGGCCCTTGCGGTCCACCGATTTGGTTTCGTCAAACGCTTCAGAAAACGCCTGATTATCGGCGGGTGCGGTCTCGGTATTGTAATGGGAGGCCATTGGGATCCTCCTTCTTTGCTGTTGCTTGTTTTAAAGCAACGCACACACAGCCGCCGCGTTCCGCGAAAGATCAGTCGTGCAGGACCGCGTCCACGCCGATCAGCTCCCAATCATGCATCTGATCAAGATAGGCGTCGAAATACGCCTTGTGCGACGATCCAACGATCACCAGCACCCGCGCGCCCGGCTCATTGCCCGCCGCCTCGACGACATTAGCGGCCATGCGCAGACCGCGGGTCTGCCACCAGCTGACATATTGGCGGGCCACCGCATCATTGTCGGGCGTCGCGGCGGCGAGGCCGAAATCGGCGTTGATCGTGGCCTGCTGATAGGCGGGCGCATTGATGAAGCGATATCCGGCGAGCACCCGCTCGGGCGAGCCCAGATAGGTCTGCGCCTCTTCAAACACGACGTCCGTCTCCGGGTCGGATTGCGCCCAGACCGACTGGATCGTCGGCCCCAGCGTCTCTGGCGCATGGGCGTAGATGGAATCGGCGGTGTGATCGTCCATGGTCGCCAGCGAATCCAGCCCCAGGCGAGCGGCCAGCGCGACGCCGATGGCGTTATTCTCTCCGCGTGAACCGAGCATGGCGTTCAACTCGCCTGCCAGCGCCTCGGTCAGGTCGTCTGCAGCAATGCGGTCGCTCGGCTCAAGTTGCGCCCATTGCAGGGCCGCCGACCAGGGCTCCCCGGCGCCATACAAGAGCAGCGCCAGCGCCCGGCGCTCCGATGCGCTCGGCGCGTCGGGAAAGTCCGCCAAACGGGCGCGCGCGGCTATGAAGGCCTCAGGCTGGCTCATCCCCAGCGCATCGAGCGCAGGCTGAGGATCGCGGCAATAGGTGTCCGCGAGGCCTTCATAGAGCGCAGCATAGCGGCGCAGCTCGTCACAACCGCGCCCGCCAATGGCTTCGATGGCGATGATGTCAGGCTCAAACGCCTCGAGCCGCTCCAGCACCAGCTCAAGATCGCCGGGATTGAGCGCGCCCTCGGGCAATTGGTTGAGGTGCGCCGTGCCCAGCACCAGAACCCGCGTCGGTTCCCCGCCCAGCGGGTCCTGAACGCCTGAGAAATCAATCATGGGCTCGGCGGCCTGAGCAAGCGTCAGGGCGGCGAAGGCGGTGAGTGTCGTGAGCATGGCGTCTGTGTCCCCGTTTGCAGCTGTCATCAGAAGATGCCGCATCCCGTCCCACTGGATGCCGTGACAGCGTGACAGCTCATCGACGCGAAGACGAGTTACAATTAAAAAGGCCGGGCGAAACGCCCGGCCTTTTCAGTTCGGTCTGTGACCAGACTTACGCCGCTTTCGCCGGGGCGAAGCGGCCGTAGAAGGTCTCGCCTTTGCCGGCCATGTCGCGCAGCAGGGCGGGGACTTCGAACGGTGCGCCGTATTTCGCTTTCAGCGCATCGGCGCGTTCCACGAAGGCCTTGGCGCCGATGGTGTCGATGAAGCTCAGCACGCCGCCGGTATAGGGCGCAAAGCCCCAGGCGAGGATCGAGCCGACATCGGCTTCGCGCGGGTCAGCAACGATCTCCTCTTCCATCGTCCGGGCCGCTTCGATGGCCTGGGCGTAGAGGATGCGATCCTTGATTTCCTGCACGTCAGGCTGCTCGTCGAGCAACTTGCCGTTCGGCGCGAACTGATCGAGCTCGTCCCAGAGCTGCTTGCCTTCGTCGGTATAGACGTAGAAGCCCTTCTGGTTCTTGCGGCCATAACGGCCCAGCTCGTACATCTTCTCGATGACTTCAGCGTTCGGGGTGTCTTCAAACGCGTCGCCAAGATCCTTCTTGGTCTGCTGAAGCACCTTGTAGCCCAGATCAATCGCCACTTCGTCCTGCAGCGAGAGCGGGCCGACCGGCATGCCGGCCATTTTGGCGGCGTTCTCGATCAGGGCCGGCTTCACGCCTTCGGTCAGCAGGTACATGCCCTGCTCGATATAACGCATGACGCAGCGGTTGGCGTAGAAGCCGCGGGTATCGGCGACGACAATCGGGGTCTTCTTGATCTTGGCCACGAAGTCGAGACACATCGAAATGGCCCGGCCGCCGGTTTTCTCGCCCACGATCAGCTCGACCAGCATCATCTTCTCGACCGGCGAGAAGAAGTGAACGCCGATGAAGTTCTCCGGACGCGAGGAGGCCTCGGCCAGAGAAGAGATCGGAATGGTGGAGGTGTTGGACCCAAAGATCGCGTCTTTAGGCATATGCTCTTCAGCCGCCTTGGTGATCTTGTGCTTGAGTTCTGAGTTCTCAAACACGGCCTCAACCACCAGATCGACGTCTTTCAGCATCGAATAATCGGTCGTCGCGGTGACCAGATTGGTCTTGGCGTCAGCCGCGTCCTGGGTGAGCTTGCCGCGCTTGACGCCCTTGGCGAAGTGCGCCGCCACATGGGCCTTGCCCTTGTCCGCGCCTTCCTGGTTGACGTCGATCAGCACCACTTCGATGCCGGCCTGGGCCGACACGGTGGCGATGCCTGCGCCCATGAAGCCCGCGCCGATGACGGCGACCTTCTTGATCTCGGCCTTCTGCTCGCCTGCCGGACGGCGTGCGCCTTTTTCAAGCGCCTGCTTGGACAGGAAGAGCGAGCGGATCATGTTCCGGCTCTCCGGACGCATCAGCAGCTTGGTGAAGTAGCGGCTTTCGATGCGCAGGGCCGCGTCCATCGGGACCTGCAAGCCTTCATAGACGCAAGACAGGATGTAACGCTGGGCCGGATAGTTGCCGTAGGTTTCCTTGAGCAGCATCGGGGATGCGCCCATGAACACCTGCAGGCCGGCAGGGTGGTACGGGCCGCCGCCGGGGATTTTGAACTTGTCCTGATCCCAGGGCTGTTTGCCGCCCATGGCGTCCGCTTTGACCAGCTCCTTGGCCTTGGCGACGATTTCGGACAGCGGAGCGATCTCGTGGACCACGCCTTGCTGTTTGGCTTTTTCAGCATCGAGCTGTTTGCCCTGCAGCATGATCGGGGCTGCGTTCATCACGCCGATCAGGCGCGGCAGACGCTGGGTGCCGCCGCCGCCCGGCAGAACGCCGACAAGCGCTTCTGGCAGGCCCAGCTTGGCGCCCGTATCGGTCGCCATGACGCGATAATGGCAGGCGAGCGTGACTTCAAAGCCGCCGCCCAGCGCCAGACCGTTGATCGCTGCTGCGATGGGCTTGCCGCAGGTTTCGAGATTGCGCAGGGACTGGTTGAGACGATAGGCGGTCTCAAACAGTTTCGCCTTGGCGTCTTCTTCGGACATGCCCTTGAGATCGGCCATGCCGCCGCCCAGCTCTGACAGGTCAGCGCCGGCGCAGAAGGCTTTCTTGCCCGACGTGATGACCGCGCCCTTGATGGCGTCGTCCGAGCTGATTTTCTCGACGATCTGCCCCATCTCTTCCATGACGGAATTGGACAGAACGTTCATCGAGACGTTCGGGGAATCGAAAGTGATGAGCGCGATGCCGTCGCCGTCCACCTCGAATTTGAAATGCGTGTAGGTCATTTGGAGGTCTCCTCCGAAGATCCGTCTTCAGAAAGCGGATCAGATTTCGGTTTCTCTTTAGAGCGCTGCCCCTGGGCCAGGCCCAGAGCCGCGCCAATGGCAAGGCCGAGCGAAATACCAAGGCCAACATTATCAAGCGCGACGCCGACACCTGTCCCAAGCACCAGTCCCAATGCGAGTCCGGTCGGAACGGCAGACGAATAGGCCCGTGTCCGGTCGGTCTCTGGATCGGGATTGCCGGGTTCAGTGCGGCTCATCTGATCAGACCAGCTCGATGATGGTCGCGGTGCCCATGCCGCCGCCGACGCAGAGCGTGGCGAGGCCGGTGGACTTGCCGGTGCGTTCCAGCTCGTCGAGCACGGTCCCCAGGATCATCGCGCCGGTGGCGCCCAGCGGGTGGCCCATGGCGATGGCGCCGCCGTTCACATTGGTCTTGGAGTGATCCACGCCCAGATCTTCCATGAAGCGCAGCACGACCGAGGCGAACGCCTCGTTCATCTCAAACAGATCAATGTCGGATGGGCTCATGCCGGCTTTCTTCAGCGCCTTGCGCGCGGACGGCGCGGGGCCGGTCAGCATGATGGTCGGCTCGGAGCCGGTGGACGCCATGGCGCGGATGCGGGCGCGCGGCTTGAGGCCGAGCTTCTCGCCCATTTCCTTGGAGCCGACGAGGATGGCGGCGGCGCCGTCCACGATGCCCGAGGAGTTGCCCGCATGGTGGACGAAGTTGATCTTCTCCACATCGGGATATTTCTGCATGGCGACCTTATCCAGGCCGATAAAGGCGGAGAGGTCCTTGAAGGACGGCTTCAGGCTCGCCAGCGACTGCATGTCGGTGCCGGGGCGCATATGCTCGTCATGGTCAAGCTGGACGAGGCCGAGCTGGTTTTTCACCGGCACGACAGATTTGTCGAAGCGGCGCTCTTTCCAGGCTTTCTCGGCGCGGTTCTGGGATTCGATCGCATAGGCGTCCACGTCATCGCGCGAATAGCCGTATTTGGTGGCGATCAGGTCCGCGGACACGCCCTGGGGCACGAAGTAATGGTCAAAGGCCATTTCCGGATCGACCGCCATGGCGCCGCCGTCAGAGCCCATCGGCACGCGCGACATGGCTTCCACGCCGCCGCCAATGGCGAGATCCGCTTCGCCGGACATGACTTTCGCAGCGGCCAGGTTCACAGCTTCAAGGCCGGAGGCGCAGAAGCGGTTGACCTGAAAACCGGACGCGGTCTCAGCATAGTTCGCGTTCAGCGCGGCGGCGCGGGCGATATCGGCGCCCTGCTCGCCGACCGGCGACACGCAGCCCAGCACCACATCGTCAATGAAAGAGGTGTCGAGATTGTTGCGATCGCGGATCGCCTGAAGCTGCTGGGTGGCCAGCTGCAGCGCGGTGATTTCGTGCAGCGAACCGTTTTTCTTGCCTTTGCCGCGCGGTGTCCGCGTGGCGTCATAAATATAAGCGTCAGTCATAAAGGGATCCTCCCTGGGTTGGGGCGTGCGCCGCGCCGCAGGCGTGGCGTATCCATTCGTAATGCCCGTCAGACACGCTGATGGTGTCTTCGCTGACGAGCGTGAGCATGTGCGTGTTGTCCGCCATGGTCTGGCCTTCGGCCTGGCACCGGGTGCGTGCGGCGATCATGTCGCCGTCCCGGATCAGGCTCAGGACCTCGCAAGAGCGCTCGTAGAGTTCGAGGCGCTCTGGCGAGAGGCGGAACATCCCCTCCTCCGGGCAAGAGGCGTCCAGGCCCCAAAGTCCGGAGAAGGTCTGTTCGAAATAAGCGCGGACCGGAGACGGCTCAGATACAGCCGCCTCAGGTTCCGCCGTGTCCGGCGTGCAGGCGGCGAGCAAGGCGCCCGCCGCGAAGAGTATGACACGCCGCGCGATCACCTACAGCGTCCGCGCGATCAAGAGCTTCATGATCTCGTTGGTGCCGCCATAAATACGCTGCACCCGCGAGTCCCGCCACATACGGGCGATGGGATATTCGTTCATGAAGCCGTAGCCGCCGTGCAGCTGCACGCATTCGTCGATCAGCTCGCACTGGATGTCGGTCGTCCAGTACTTCGCCATGGACGCGGTCGCAGCGTCCAGCTGGCCCTTGATCAGAAGATCAGAGCAATGCTGGACGAACACTTCAGCGATGGTCGCCTTGGTCTTGAGCTCCGCCAGTTTGAACTGGGTGTTCTGAAAGCCCATCACCGGCTTGCCGAACGCCTGACGCTCCTTGACGTAGTTGATGGTCTCGTGGAGCGCGCGCTTCATCATGCCCACGGCCTGAACCCCAATCTGAAGGCGCTCCTGGGGCAGTTGCTCCATCAGCTGGAAGAAGCCCTGGCCCTCTTCTTCACCGAGCAGCGCTTCGGCGGGCACCTTCATGTCCTCGAAGAACAGCTCGGCGGTGTCCTGGGACTTCATGCCGACCTTGTCGAGATTGCGGCCGCGGCGGAAGCCCTCCAGCCCGTCGGTCTCGATCAGGAAGAGCGAGGTGCCCTTGGCGCCGCCCTTGGGATCGGTCTTGGCCACCACGACGATGAAGTTCGCCATGCCGCCATTGGTGATGAAGGTTTTGGAGCCGTTGATCTTGTAGCCATTGCCGTCTTTGACGGCATTGGTCTTGATGCCCTGAAGGTCGGACCCCGCGCCCGGCTCGGTCATGGCGATGGCGCCGACATACTCGCCCGAGATGAGTTTGGGCAGCAGGCGTTTCTTCTGCTCTTCGGTGCCGTAATGCCAGACATAGGGCGCGACGATGGAGTTGTGCAGGCTGGCGCCCCAACCATCCACGCCCATCTCGGCGATCGCCATGTGAAAGGCGTAGTCATGGCGCCAGTCGCCGCCAGCGCCGCCAAACTCTTCCGGAGCCGCCGGGCACAAAAGGCCGCTTTCGCCGGCCTTGTTCCACAGTTCGCGATCTACCGAGCCTTCTTTCTCCCAGCGGTCGCCGTGCGGCAGGCATTCCTTCTCGATGAAGCCGCGAACGGCCCCGTCGAAAATATTCACGTCTTCCTGGTCCAGCCATTCCGGCTTTGGCACGTTCAACACTTGCGCCGTCATTGGTGTCTTCCTCCCACGTTTTTCTTGCATGAAAGCCCCCCGCCAGCGGGGCGGAGGGCTTTCATGGTCAATCTCAGAATGCTTCGGCTTCGAGCGTCATCATGGTCTCGGCGCCGGTT
The DNA here is from genome assembly GCF_051859625.1 of Oceanicaulis sp. Lineage (GTDB taxonomy): Bacteria > Pseudomonadota > Alphaproteobacteria > Caulobacterales > Maricaulaceae > Oceanicaulis. Next base: position 592,342 of record NZ_JBHYFH010000001.1, read on the forward strand.
TCGATCCGGGCCAGATGCGCGTCCGCCTGGGGCAGCCAGCGCTCGACGAAGTATTTCGCCGTGACCAGCTTGGTGGCGTAGATCGGGTCGCTGTCGCCTTTCTTGGCGGCGGCCACCTTCGCCATTTTCGCCCACATATAGGCAAAGCAGGTCAGACCGAAGAGGTGCATGTAATCGGTCGAGGCCGCACCGGCATTGTCAAAGTTCTCAAGACCTTTTTCGACCAGCCAGTTGGTGGCGGTCTGCAGCTTGGCCTTCACGTCCGCCAGGCCGTCCACATAGATCTTCAGATCGGCGTCGCCCTGATTGTCGGCGATGAACTGGTCCAGCTCGGCGAAGAAGGTGTTGATCGGGCGCATGCCCGCCATGGCCAGCTTGCGGCCCACCAGGTCGAGCGCCTGAACGCCGTTCGTGCCTTCATAGATCAAGGTGATGCGCGCATCACGCAGCAGCTGTTCGACGCCCCATTCGCGGGTGAAGCCCGAACCGCCATGAACCTGCAGGCCGGTGGAGACGCTGTCATAGCCCTTGTCGGTCAGGTAGCCCTTCACGATCGGGGTCAGCAGCGCCATGTAGTCGCCCGCTTTTTCGCGGACGGCTTCATCTTCGGCCTTATGCTCGAGATCGCCTTGCAGCGCGGTCCAGTAGGTGAAGGCGCGCGCGCCCTCGACGAACACTTTCTGGTCCATCAGCATGCGCCGCACATCGGGGTGCACGATGATCGGGTCGGCGGGGCCGTCGGGGTTCTTCGGTCCGGTCAGGGAGCGGCCCTGGATGCGGTCTTTCGCGAAGGCCAGCGAGTACTGATACGCGGTTTCCGCCAGGCCCAGACCCTGCAGGCCCACGCCCAGGCGCGCCTCGTTCATCATGACGAACATGATCTTGAGGCCCTTGTTCTCCTCGCCCACGAGCCAGCCGGTCGCCTCGTCATAGTTCATGACGCAAGTGGCGTTGCCGTGAATGCCCATTTTCTCTTCCAGGCCGCCACACTGAAGCGTGTTGCGCTCGCCCGGATTGCCGTCCGCGTCCGGCAGGTATTTCGGCACCACGAACAGCGAGATGCCTTTCACGCCCTGCGGCGCGCCTTCGACCCGCGCCAGCACCAGGTGAACGATATTGCCGCTCATCTCGTGCTCGCCGGCGGAGATCCAGATCTTCTGGCCGGAAATCTTGTAGCTGCCGTCGCCGTTCGGAACCGCCTTGGTGCGCAGCAAACCCAGATCGGTGCCGCAATGGGGTTCGGTCAGGTTCATGGTGCCCGACCATTCGCCGGAGAACATTTTCGGCAGATAGAGCTCTTTCTGCTCCTGGCTGCCGCCCACCAGCAGGGCTTGCGCCGCACCGTTGGTCAGTCCCGGATACATGCCGAACGCCATGTTGCAGCTGGTCACCATCTCGTTGAAGGCGAGGTTGAGATAATGCGGCAAGGCCTGCCCGCCGAACTCGGCCGGCGCAGACAGAGCCGTCCAGCCCGCTTCGGTCATCTGGTCATACGCGCCCTTGAAGCCGGTCGGCGTGGTGACAACGCCGTCTTTCAAGGAGCAACCTTCATGGTCGCCGACCATGTTGAGCGGGTGCAGCACGCCTTCGCAGAACTTGCCGCCCTCTTCCAGGATGGCGTTGACGATGTCCTCGGACGCGTCCGCGAAGCCGGGGATGTCATTGTATTGCTGGACGTTGAGCAGCTCGTTCAGGACGAACTTCTGATCGCGATTTGGGGCCTTGTAATCGGGCATTTGAACCGTCTCCGTAGGGAACGAGGGGGTTATAGGTATGGGGCCATGTCGGCCGGTGCGCGTCGAGTCCTGTCACGGCCTCTTCGCGAAAGCGTCATGTGGGATCATCGGGCGGATGCCCGGACCATTGGGTCAAACGTGCGGACGCCAGCGCCTCAAACGCGGCGGCGCGCCGCTTGACGTCTTCAGAAGGCTCTCGATCAGCCAGGCGTTCTTCCAGCCAGGCGCAGCCCGCATTCAATTCCGCCAGCGCATCTTCAATATCATTGCGCTGCTGTTCAAGCGCGGCGATTCGGGCGCGAAAACGCCCCAGATTGCGCGACAAGGTTTCATGAGAGCGTGTAGCCAGCGCTTCGAGGTCGAGCATTTCGCCGATCTCTTCGAGGGAAAACCCCACGCGGCGCCCCCGCAGAATGAGCGACAAGCGCGCCACATCACCCGCCGTATACCAACGCGACCCGCCCCGGCGCTTGGGATTGAGCAGGCCTTTCTGCTCGTAAAACCGCAAAGTGCGAGGCGTGACGTCGAACTTCTCCGCGATTTCACGGATGGAAAGATCGGCCTCTGGGATCACAGCATCTGTCATGTGGGAGAGTGTATGCCGCTTGACGTGAACGTCAACGTCAATCTGTTGGCTTACATGTGACACTCTCAACCTTGTCCAACTGGCGCCTTGACCGCGCCGCATTCCTCGATTGATTTGGCGCTTAACTGAAGCAGACTCGCCGATATCTCGGCCAAGGATTTGCAAATGCGCCTGTTTGCGTTCGCCGCCTGCCTTCTTCTGACGCCCGTTGCTGGCGCTCAGACTGCGTCGGACGTGCGCATGGCGCCTGATGAAATCCAGGCCGCCTGGCGAGTCGAGACATCGCGCACGAGCTCAATTGAGATCCTCGGGGATCAGACGCGCGTGGCGCGCTATGGGCGCGACTGGGCCAGCTGGGTGACGCAAGCAGACGGTCAGATGTGGCTCGACATGTCCCAAGGCGCCCTGTTCGCCCGGGCGGCGGATCAGGATGCAGTGGTCCGCACCAGCCTTTATGCGGAAGCGCGCCGTCATCTCGACATCTATGTCGCGCTGAGCGAGGGCGGCCGCCGGGACGTGATCAGCTTTGGAAACGCCGGCACGTTTGACAGGGTCTGGCTGGAAGCGGCGACCGGGGTGGCGAGCCAGACCGGAACGCTTGCAATGACGGATACGCCGACCGGCTTCATCGCCCTTTATGACGATCAGGTCGTGTTCAGCGCTGATTATGGCGCAGACGGCTCGCGCTGTGACGCGCCTGCGATCGGGCCAGAGCACGCCTCCAGCGCGTTGGCCTGGCTGCCCTATGTGGCGCCGATTCACCCTGACATTATGGCGCGCCTGGCTGAAGACGCCCGCTTCCCCTGCGCTTTTTCTTTCGTAGTCTACAGCCCCGACAGCCCGGCCGGGCGTCTGGAGCGCTGGACCCGGACTTCAGAAGCCGACGCGGCTGAGCCTGTCATGCCGCCCCTGCCGCAAGGCAGCGTCCAGGTTTATGCCGGCGCAGACCGGCTGCACGCCGTTCTGACCGCAGCGACCGACACGCTGGACGGCGTCTATGGAGCCGGGCCCGATACGGCTGACTTTTTTGAAGAAAGCCAGCGCCTTCAGGAAGAAGGCGATTTTGCCGGCGCCTTGCTGGTTCAAATCCAGGAAACGCATCATTTCGGCCCCTGCCCTGAAGCTTCAATCGGCAGCGCCCGGCTGACCTGCGCCTATGCAAGCGCCCTCGCCCTTGCTGGTCGACAGGACGAAGGCTTTCAAGCGCTCGCCGCCGGGCTGGATGCGCTGAAACGCAATAATCCAGCCCTCGCAGTCGAGCGCTTCGCGCCCTTCATTGATCGCGAAGGCCATGCCGGCGCCGCCGCCCGTCTGCTGACAGCGAACGCCTTGATCGCCTGGGGCCGGGTCGGATTACAGGCGCGGCCCGACCTTGATCCGGCGCAATTGCTGGCGGAAGCGCTGATCATGGATCCTTTCGCCCCTGACGCCTATTGGCATCTGGGGCAACGCTATCTGGCGGCGGGGGCGCCGGGACCGGCCTGGTCGCTTTTTGACCTTGGCCGTCAACTGCCTCGCCCCATCGAAGACTCGCCCCTGGCGGAGGCCGATACGCTGGAAGCCCGCATGTCAGACCTGGCGCCGTACTGGCTGCCCCATGTCGAAATCGCCCGCTGAAACGATTCTCTCCGGTTTAAGAGAGATTTACGAGGCGTTAACCGCATCACCTGCTCTTGATTAAGAATTGAGTCCATGCGTTCGCCTCGTGGGCGGTGATTCCATGTGGAATACCAGATATGGCGCCTGCCGAACTGGTTTACACAATATTAACCGCGTCTATAGGGTCGACCATGGAAATGTGGAGATGAGTCGGCATGCCGCCTGTGGCGCCTTGGAGTGTGAAGGGGATTGATCCCCGCGCCCGCGCCCTCGCCAAATCAGCGGCGAGGCGTGAAGGCATGACTCTGGGCGAATGGCTGAACCGCGTCATTCTCGATGACGGCGTTTCTGAAAACGCCAAGGACTGGGATGATCAGCTCTCCCGGTTTCCCGGTTTTGGCGGCGGCGATGATGGCGGCCCTGGTCATGACGACCAGCTGACCGAACTTGTGCAGCGCCTGTCAGACCGCATGGAGGCGTCCGAACGGCGCTCCACCCAGGCGCTCTCTCATATTGATCAATCCGTCACCTCGATTTCACGCCGTCTCGATCTGATCGAGGACAGTGTCGATGAAGACGGCGAGACCGCGCAGGACGCCATCAAGCGCACCCGCGCCCATCAGGACGAAATTCTGGAGCGCGTGCGCCGCTTGGAGCGCGCCGGGCCGGGTGCTGGCGCTGATCCGGCTGCGCTGAAATCGGTCGAAACCACGGTGGGCAAGCTGGCGGGCCGGCTTTACGAGACCGAACGTGATGTCCGCTCCGAGCTCGACAATCTCGCCCACAAGGAAGAGCGTCGCCGCGACAGCGCCGAACGCGGGCTGGAAAAACTCGGCCAGCGTCTGGAAGAGTCTGAAAAGACGCTCAGCAGCGAAACGCGTGACCTGCGCGAGCTGGTGGAAACGCGTGACCAGCGCACTCAATCCCTGCTCAGCGACCTGCAAGACACATCGCGCTCGCTGCAAAGCCGCATCATCTCCGCAGAAGGCGCCACCCAGCGGGCCGCCGAAGCGCTGGCGGGATCGCAGGAAAAGCTCGATAATCGTTTGCGCCAGCTTGAGACCGTCCAGTCTCAGGCCCTCAAGGATGAAGACGTCCAGCGCCGCATCGATGCGCTGGCGCGCGAAGTCGCTGATGTGATCCGCGAAACGCGCAGCGAATGCGCGCGCCAGATTGCAGAAGTCTCAAAGAGCGCGGATAGCCCGCGGCTTGAGCGCGCGCTGGCGGAGGCTGAGACCCGGCTTCGCGCCGCCGAACAGCGCCAGTCTGACGCCTTGCAACGCATTGGCGGCGAAGTGGCGCGCATGGCGCGCGCCGTGGAGCAGCGACTGGATCGGACCGAGCAGCGCCTTCAGCGCCGTCTGGACGAAGACGAAGCCAAACGCCAATCCAAACAAGACCGTTCCGATCTCGAAGCGCGTCTTGAAAAGGTTCGCCAAGACAACACGGTCGCCGTGCGGCGGATTGGAGAACAGGTGGCGAGGCTTGGGGAAAACTTGGCGGACCGCGTCCAGCAAGCCGAGCACCGCTCGGCCGAGGCGGTCGAAGCAGCGGGCGAACGCATGGCCCAGGTTGTAGAACGTCTAGAACACGCGCGCTCGTCCAATGGCGAGCAGGATCTTGAAACGCGTATCCGCGCCTCTGAAGAGCGCACGGCGGAACGTATCGACAAGGCCATGACGGGGCTGCACGAGCGGCTCGACCAGGCGCGACACGATACAAGCGAGGCGCTGTCGCCGGTCCAGAAGGCGATGAATGCGCTGGCCGAACGGCTGGAAGCCATCGAAGGCCGCAAGGGCAAGTCCAAAGACAAGGACCCGTCAAAAGCCATCGTGCGCGAAGCCGCAGATGCCATAGACGATTTCAGCAAACCCCTGCCTGAAGCCCCCGACAGCTGGGTCAGCAATACCGAAGCGGATGACGATTTCACGCTGCCCGCCCATGACGATTTCGACATCAAGGCGGAGCCGGCGCGCGCGTCATCCTTCACCCGTGCTGAACCGGACCCCATTATCGCTCCGTCCGCCAAGCCGCAGCCGGCGCCCCAGCATCGCGCGCCTGAGCCTCAGCCAGAGCCTGCGCCGCGCAAACCGGCCGCCATGGGCGCGACGGCGGATGCGGATTTCCTCGCCAAGGCCAGAAAACAGGTCCGCGCGAATCGCGGCGGCGAAGCGGGCTGGACACCGCCTGTGGAAGCTGAGCAGCGCAGCTCTAACCGCACCTTGCTGCTGGGCGCCAGCGCGCTGGGCTTTCTGGCGGTCGCGGCGGCGGCGGGCATGCTGGTGATGGAGGCCATCAACGGCCCCGAAGATTCTGCTTTGAATGCGGACCCCAGCGCAACCCTGTCCAGCCTGTTCTCGGAACCGGCGGATTTGTCTGCGTCGACGACACCTGATCTGCGCGTCGCTGACGCTGAGGGCGTGGCGTCTGAGCCCGTGGCTGCGCCGCCTTCGCCGTCACAACCTGAGACGACGGCGCCTGAAACGCAGGCTGCGACACCGCCGCCCCCCGCGGCCCAGACAGCGCCCCCGGCGCCTGCACCGCGTCCCTCCGTCGATCCGGCGCCCAGCCTTGAAAGCGCCGCCGCCAATGGCGACGCCGTGGCGCGCTACCAACTGGCGCTGCAACAACTTGACGAAGGCCGGTTCAGCGACGCCGCCGCCCTGATGCGCCGCGCCGCCGAACAGGATGTGCCCGCAGCCCAGCGCCGTTTCGCCCTGATGCTGGCCAATGGCGAGGGCGTGCCCGCCAACCCCGCTTCGGCGCGAGAGTGGATGGCGCGAGCCGCCGAGAACGGCAATGTGCAGGCCATGCACGATGCCGGCGGCATGTTCATCAACGCGGAATCCACCCCTGATTTTCAGGCGATCGCGGCGCGCTGGTTCGAGCAAGGCGCCTTGCACGGTCTGGTGGACAGCCAGGTCAATATCGCGCTGTTGTTCAAGGAAGGCTTCGGCGTTCCTGAAAGCCCGGCAGACGCCTATGCCTGGTTCACTATCGCGGCGAACGCGGGCGATGCCGAAGCGCGCAATTCCGCTGCTGAACTGCGCCCCATGCTGACGCCCGAGCAACGCGCCGCTGCAGAATCGGTCGCGCGCAATTTCACGCCGCGCGCCAGCAGTCCCGAGGCGCAAGGCGAGTATCCGCCCCAGTCCTGGGAAAGCGGCGCGCTCGCCAGCCCCGCCCAGATCGCTCGCGCTCAGGCCTTGTTGTCTCAGCTCGGCTATCAGCCCGGCCCTGCGGACGGCATGATGGGTGCGCGGACGCGTGACGCCATTCGCAGCTTCCGTCGCGCCCAGGGCCTGACGGTGTCAGATCAAGTGGACAGCACGCTGATCTCACGGCTTGAACAAGCCGCCGCCGGCTAGGCGCGGGGCGGTGCAGATCTACCTGCCCATCGCCGAGATTTCCCTGAACCTCTGGCTGTTGCTCGGCCTGGGTCTGGGCGTGGGGTTCCTGTCGGGCCTGTTCGGCGTCGGCGGCGGGTTTCTGATGACGCCGATCCTGATCTTTCTGGGCATTCCGCCGGCCGTGGCCGTGTCCACCCAGGCCAATCAGATCGTAGCGAGCTCGGTCTCGGGCGCACTCGCCCATTTCCGGCGCAAGACGCTGGACGTCAAGATGGGGCTGGTGCTGCTGGCGGGCGGCATTGTCGGCTCCGTCTCCGGCGTTCAGCTATTTGGGTTGCTGCAAAGGCTTGGCCAGATCGATCTGGTCATCTCGCTTTGCTATGTCGGTTTTCTGGGCGTCATCGGCAGCTTGATGCTGTTTGAGAGCGTCAACGCCATTCGCAGGCGCCGTAGCGCGGGCGGCCCCGTCCGCCCCAAACGCCGCAAGCGCGGCCTGATCGACGCCCTGCCCTTCAAGACCCGCTTCGCCGTATCCGGGCTTTACATGAGCGTGATCCCGCCGATCGCCATCGGCTTTCTGGTGGGCGTGCTGGCGGCGCTGATGGGGGTGGGCGGCGGCTTCGTCATGGTCCCCGCCATGATCTATCTGTTGCGCATGCCCACCAATGTGGTGATCGGCACCTCGCTGTTTCAGATCCTGTTCGTCGCCTCGCTGACCAGTTTTCTTCAGGCGGTGCAAAACCAGACCGTGGACATGGTGCTGGCGGGCATCCTGATCGTGGGCGGGGTGATCGGCGCGCAGATCGGCGCGCGGTTCACCAGCAAGATCCCGGCGGAGGAATTGCGCGCCTTGCTGGCGCTGATGGTGGTCAGCGTCTGCCTGAAACTCTTGTGGGATCTGACCAGCACGCCGGTGGACATGTTCGTGCTGATGCAAGCGCGCGGGGGGATGTGATGACCGCCCGAGCGCTGATCACAGGTCTGCTGGCGATGGTGCTCGCAAGCGCCGCCGCGCACGCCGCGCCGCCCGAAGGGGTGCAGCCGCCCGCCCAGATCGCGGCGGCGCTGACTGAGGATGTGGTCGAAATCCGCTCGACCTTCGCCGGCGCCGAGTTGACGCTGTATGGCGCCGCCGTCGGCCTTGAAGACGGCGATGACATTGTGGTGGCGGTGCGCGGCCCGGAAGGCGATCTGCGCGTCATGCGCAAACGCCGGGTTCTGGGCATCTGGATCAACGCCGCCCCGGTGCGCTTTGAAGATGTGGCGGGGTATTACGCCGTCGCCTCAACGCGCCCCTTGGCTGAGTTCGCGAGCTTTTCCGCCTTGCGCCGCAATCAGATCGGCATGGACCATGTGCGATTGTTCGCGCCCGAAAGCATTCGCCGCGAAACCCTGTTCGGGGTGCGCGACGTGCTGGTGACCGATCTTGGCGGGGAAATCGTCGAGTATCGCGCCGCCCTGGTGCGCAACAAGGCGCGGCGGGGGCTCTATGCCGAAGCGCCTGGCGGCGTCGAGCTTCTGGAAGGCGGATTGTTTCGGGCGCGGGTCGTCTTGCCGCCGACCACGCCCACGGGTCAGTATAACGCGGATGTGTACCTGTTCAGGGATGGACAACCCATAGCGACCCGGCGCACAGAACTGACGGTGGTCAAGGCGGGCGCGGAACGCACCATCTATGATCTGGCCCAGAACCGTCCGGTCGTGTACGCCTTGATCTCGGTCCTGTTGGCCATGCTGGCTGGATGGACTGCAGCGGCGGTCACCCAGCGCCGTTAAACCGGCTCAATTGTGATACGAGGCCTCTCGATGCAACGCCTTAGCGAAGCTCCCGCCCTGGTTCTGATTTTGGGATTCGGCGGATTGCTGCCCTTCATCGCCGGCGCGCTTGGCGTCATGGTCGGCGGTCAGGCCGCGCTCCAGGCCGCCACCGCCCTACCCGTCTACGCCGCCGTGATCTTGTCATTCCTGGCGGGCGGCCGCTGGTCGAGCGAGCTGGTGATCCGCTCAGATACGCCCCGCTCGGGCGTTCTGCTCTTGTCCATCACGCTCAGCCTTGCCGGCTGGCTCGCCGTGGTCATGCAGGTGTGGAACCGCCCCGGACTGCCGCTTGATCTGGAACTGACGGGCTGGGGCGTGCTGATCGCAGGCTTTGTGATCCAGTTCCTGTGGGACCGCAGCGCCATTCGCGGCGCGACCTTCCCGCGCTGGTACTTGCCGCTGCGCTTTCTGCTGACTGCGGTGGCGGTATTGTGCCTGGGGCTGACCGCGTTCGTGCGCAGCTCGCCCACCTTCAGCCTCTAATCCCCCAACAGCTTTGCGCCGTTGACGGCGTAGACCCGCTCACGGCCCAGCATGTAGGCGTAAGGCCGCGTCTTGAAAAGCGGCGCGTAGGCGGCGTCACAGACATTGAGCCCGCCCGTATACGCCCCGAACGCAGGCAGGATCAGCCGTGCGCCGTCGGTGGCGAAACAGCGCCGCCGCACCCGGCGCCCCTGACCGCTGATCTTGGCGCACGGATGCAAATGCCCCGCCACCTCGCCTGGCCGCGCGCCCGGCTGGGGTTCATGGCGAAGATGCAACGGCCCCAGCGCCAGCTCGAACCCGGCCCGACCGCCAAAGCGCGCGGGCGGTTTCGGGTCATGATTGCCCTCGATCCACAGCCAGTCCTCCACCGATGCAACGAGCGTTGACAGGGCGTCCGCGTCAGCAGGCGCCATGCGTCCGTCTGCGCCCAGATCGTGGAAACTGTCGCCCAGCGCCACCACCGAGCGCGGTTGATAGAGCGCAAGGGCTGCGGCGAGCCGCGTGAGCGTGGCGCGGGTGTCATAGGGCGGCAGGAGCTGGCCGCGCGCCGCATAGGCGCTGCCCTTTTCAAAGTGCAGATCACTGACCAGCAGCACGCTTTCATCGGGCCAATAGGCCACGCCGGACGGATCCGCGATCAGGCGGGCGCCGTTCACCGTCATCAAGACAGGATCGGCCAGCGGCGGACGAAGGGCGTCGGTCATGACCTCACTTAGGCGGGCGCAGGGGCGTGAGGCAAGCGGCTAGTCATCCTCGTCCTCATAGCCCACGAGCGAAAGCGGACGCGCCTTGTATCCTTCCAGCTCCGCCCAGCGCGCCAGCGCGTCATCGCGGCCATGGGTGATCCAGACTTCGTCGGGGTTCACATCGCGGACAGTCTGGGTCAGCTCATCCCAATCGGCATGGTCTGACAGGATCAGCGGCAATTCCACCCCGCGCTGCCGCGCCCGCGCCCGCACCTGCATCCAGCCCGATGCAAAGCAGATCACCGGATCAGGAAACCGCCGCGCCCAAGCGGTCTGAAACGAAGAGGGCGGCGCGATGACGATCTTCCCCGCGAAGTCCTGCTTGGCGCCGCTGCCGTCTTTCAGCGTCGCCTTTTCCAGCGGCCCCAGCGCGACGCCGTGATCTTCATAAAGCGCGCACAGCTGCTCCATCGCGCCATGAATATAAATCGGCGCCTCATAGCCCGCCTCTCTCAGAAGACAGATCACCCGTTGCGCCTTGCCCAGCGCATAGGCGCCGACCAGATGAGCCCGATCCGGATTCTGCCTGACGCTCGTCAGCAGCTTGGCGATCTCTCCGGCGTCGTCTGGATGGCGGAACACCGGCAGGGCGAACGTCGCCTCGGTCACATAGACATGGGCGGGAAAGACTTCGAACCCGGCGCAGGTGGGATCACGGCGGCGCTTGTAATCACCGGATACGCCGATCACCAGACCCTTCCAGTCAAGACGGATTTGCGCGCTGCCCAGCACATGCCCCGCGGGATGAAAGCTGACCTCCACCTCGCCGATCTTCAAACGCTCGCCATAGGCGATGGAGACGGGGTCGGGCGTGAACGTCTCGCCGTAACGCGCCGCCATGATGGCGAGGGTTTCAGGCGTGGCCAGGACGCGCTCATGACCGGCGCGAGCGTGATCGGCATGGCCGTGCGTGACCAGCGCCCGTTCGGCGGGACGCATGGGATCAATAAAAAAGCCGCCAGGTTCGCACCACAGGCCGCGCTCTGTTTCACGTAAAAGCTGATCAGGTCGGATCATGCCCATGACATAGGGCGTCTTTGCAGACCGGGAAACCGGTGACCTGAGAGAGAAATGAGCGGCGCCGCTCGAGGGGGGAGAGAAAGCGGCGCCGCTCGAATACGGGCTGTGCTAGTGCAAATCGCCCGCAGACACGGAGCGCGCATGAAGCGCCTGAACCGGTCGGTAATTGTTGGAATAATGCGCGGTGAAGGCCTCGATCTGAGCCGCAGACGCGCTGATCGGGGTCTGCATCACCGTCCAGGCCACGCCTTCTGAACACGGCGGCGTGGTCAGCGACCCTGCATAGCGCCAGGCATGGTGATCAGACGGCAGGAAAGCGCGCGGATCGACATCGTCGACCTCATGATGCTCGCCTTCATGGGGGATCGCAGCCCAGAGCGCGTCGAGCGCGGGGTTGACGGCGCCTTCTTCAAAAAACACGCCGACAACCGCCAGATGGCCGTCTTCAGAGGCATGCACAAAGTGAACTTCAAGCGGATATTGCTGACCATCGACCGTATGTTCGCTGCCGGCGTGGAAGTGGAACTGAACCAGGTCGTATTCACGGTCGCCCAGATGCAGAGAGCCGGCGTCCTCAAGACCCACCTTGATCGTATGGCCGTTATCAGTCACCGAGCCTTCGCCCGCTTCCCAGTGCAACGCAGGTACCAAATCAGCGGCGTCGCTGACAGCGTGCAGGTCAATCGGCGATTGCTCGTGGCCGCTGTCGCACACGGCGTTGTCAGCAGACAACATGCCCCAATGCTCCGGCCCGCCGTCACCGTCATACCCCCAGGAGGCATGGCCATGATGATCAAGGCCGTTCGCTGCGCCTGCCAGCGCGACACATGCCGTTGTCGCCATCACAGCTTTCAAGAAACTCTTACGCATAATCCACTCCAACCCGTCCCGTAGACTTGAGCGCACGCAAATCAGTGCAGGTCGAAGTGTCCCCCCGCTCCGGTTAACGGCTCGTCACAGAGTTGCGAACGTTAGAGTCAATACGACCTTAAGTACTTGATCCGTTCGAGCTGGCGCTGGTGGTTGTGACGACGCTGGTCGCGGCGATGACAGACACCATCATGGCCGTCTGAGCCGCAATGACGGCGTCCATCGCGCTGAGCGCGCCATCCTGGGCGCCGTTTCGGCCTGCCGTGTGGACCAGATGCGCCAGGGCTGTGCGCGCCCCGCCGGTCGAACTGACAGAACGCGGCAGAGCCTCTCGCACTTCATTGATGGCGAGCGCGTCCTCCACTGTCAGTCCCTGCACCGCCCACAGTACGAACCGCTGGCGAAACGCATACCGACGCAAGGGTTTGTGCGCCTGCCGGGCAGCGTCAAAAGCTTCAAAGCGCGTCATCGCCTCCCTCGGGTCCGCGCCGAGCAGGGCGCACAGCTTGGCGCCGTCGCGACGCTGACCCCGGGCGCGCGGATGAGCCCCAAAGACCGCTTCCGCCGCTTTACGAGCGGCCTGAACCTCGGCCGGATCATCGCCGCGCGCTGCATGGATCGCGGCATACGTATCTGTCACCGCGGCGCTTGCCCGCCACCACGGCGGCGCCAAAGCGTCGCGCATCTCGAAAAAGCGCTCGACCGGCGTGTCCTCTTTCGAGCCGATGCAAAGCATAAGCGCCGCCCGAGCGCCGCCAGCATGAAGACTCATCCGCTTGAAGCCGCTCGCACCGCCGCGCATGGCTGCGCGCGCGGCCAGGAAGCGCTCCACCGGCACATCGCTCTGGTTCAGCATGGCGGCGTACAGCCAGCGCAAAACGCCGGTCGGCGAACGCCAGCCCAGCTCCGCGCGCAGTTGAGCGTATGTCTCGCCCACGGTCGTCGACAACACTTCAGGCGTTTCCTCGCGGGTGAGCAAGGTGGAGGCGGACAGCCAGGCGGCCAGCTTTTCAGGACGCGGACGCTGGGACCGCAAAGCCTCAAACAGGGCTTCCAGGCGGTCCAGGTTTTCTGCGTCGCTCATGATGGCCTCACTCTAAATGACTGAGTTTCCATCTTAGCTCGCGTCGGTACAGAAGACAAAAAAACCCCGGAGCCAGGCTCCGGGGTTTTCAGGTCAATCTTGGACAGCGTTCCTAGTCTTCGATCTCGAGCCCGGTGTGATAGGCGATGAACGCCCAGCGGTCCGCCGCTTCCTCGATCAGTTTCGACACCGGCGTCCCGGCGCCATGGCCGGCGCGTGTTTCAATCCGGATCAGGGTCGGCGCGTCGCCCGTCTGAGCCGCCTGAAGAGCGGCCGCGTATTTGAAGGAATGGCCCGGCACCACGCGATCATCGGTATCGGCCGTGGTGATCAGGGTCGCGGGATACTCGCCCGTCTGCGGGATGTTGTGATAGGGCGAATAGCCATAGAGCACGTCAAACATCTCAGGATCTTGCGGGCTGCCATAATCATCCACCCAGAACCGGCCTGCGGTGAACTGATTAAAGCGCAGCATGTCCATCACGCCCACCGCCGGCAGGGCCGCCGCGAACAGGTCCGGCGCCTGATTGGCCACCGCGCCCACCAGAAGCCCGCCATTGGAGCGGCCATGGATGGCGAGATGATCGGGGCTGGTCCAGCCCATATCGATCAGGGCGTGACCGGCATTGATGAAGTCGTCAAAGACGTTCTGCTTGTTTGCGAGACGCCCGGCGTCATGCCAGTCGCGGCCATAGGCCGAACCGCCGCGCAGATTGGCGATTGCGTACACCCCGCCCATCTCCATCCACTGCAAGCGCCGCACGTCAAAATCCGGGCGACGGGTGATGGCGAAGCCGCCATAGCCATAGATCAGGGTCGGGCGCACGCCATTGGGATCGACGTCCCGATGATGAGCGACAAACATCGGGATGCGCGCACCGCCCGTGCTCTCATAGAAGGTCTGGCTGACCACATAATCATCGGGGTTGAAGGTCAGGTCCGGCGCGCGAAACACCTCGCTCTCACCCGTCTCCACATCATACCGGTAAAGGGCTGCAGGCTGGTTCAGGCTCTCATAGGCATAAAACGTCTCGGACCGTTCAGGGTCGCCGCCAAAGCCCGACGCCACGCCAAGGCCCGGCAACTCCACCTCGCGCACGAACTCACCCACGGGCGTGTAGACGCTGACCGCGCTGGCCACATCGCGCATGGTTTCAACGATCAGATGACCGCCCACATGGTCCGCCCCGGTGATCGGGCCGTCGCCTTCGGAAACCACATCGTTCAGGGTTTGGGGATCAGACAGAGAGACCGAAACGATCCGCCCATTGGGCGCATCGAGATCGGTCTGGAAGAAGAAGGTCTCGCCCTGATTGCCGACATAGCCATGGTTGTTGCCAAAGCCTGCGAAAATCTCGACCGGCGTCGCGTCGTCGGCTTCAAGGTCGAGAACATGGACGCCATTGCCGTCCGTGCCGGTGGAGGAATTGATGATCAGATAGCGGCCGTCATCGCTGACAGACCCGCGCCAGCCCACATCCGGCGCGGCGGGATCAGCCATGATCTGAACGTCTTCGCTCTGATCGGTCCCCAGTGCGTGAAAATAGATCGCCTGATTGAGATTGAGCGCAGTGAACGCTTCGCCCTCTTCGGGCGCAGGATAGCGCGAATAGTAAAAGCCCGAGCCGTCCTTGGCCCAGCTCAAGGGCGAGAACTTCACCCATTCGATCTCATCGCCGAGCTGTTCGCCGGTCTCCACATCCATCACGCGGATGGAGCGCCAGTCCGACCCGCCATCGGCGATCAGATAAGCGAGCCTGGTTCCGTCCGGGCTCGGCACGGTGCCGGCCAGCGCCGTCGTGCCGTCCGCCGCCCACTCATTGGGATCAATCAGCGCGCGCGCCTCACCGTCCAGCCCGTCCTGCACCATGAAGACCGACTGGTCCTGCAAACCGTCATTGCGCGAGAAGAAATAGCGCAGCCCGTCTGCGGTCTCGCGCGAGGTCGGCAGCCCATAGCGCTCATAATTCCAAAGCTCGGCCAGGCGCGCGGCGATGCGCTCACGGCCAGGCAACTGATCGAGATAGGCGTTCGTGGTTGCGGTCTGCGCGGTCACCCAGTCCGCGACATCTTCAGAGACGCGCACATCCTGTTCCAGCCAGCGATAGGGGTCAGACACCGCGACCTCGCCCTCGGCGGCGGAGGCGTAGACATCCACCTGGTCCACCGTCCGGCTCTCTGGATAGGCCGGCGCCATAATACCAGAAGCCGCCGTTTGCGTTTCGGCGGGCGCTTCCGTGTCGGCTGCGGGCTGGCTGCAGGCGGTCAGGGCCAGAATGGATGCGAAGGCGAACAGGGCGGTGCGCATCGGGCGTCTCCTCGAGGGTTATTGTGTTGCGCAGGAGACTAGGGCGTGACGCGCGCAGAGGAAAGACTGTGCCCGCCCTGCGCGCATGCTATCTCTTTCGCGGATGAAGCACGCCCGCCTGCCCGCCCTGCCCGAACGCTTTGAAGCCTGGTTTGAACGCCGGGGCTGGACGCCGCGCGCGCACCAGCGCGAGATGGTCGCCGCCGCGCAAGCGGGCGAAGACGCGCTGCTGATCGCGCCCACGGGCGGCGGCAAGACGCTGGGCGGTTTCCTGCCCAGCCTGATGGATCTGGCTGACATTGCAGACGCTGGCGGCAAGGATCGCCCCCACCGCCTGCACACGCTCTATGTCAGCCCGCTGAAAGCGCTGAGCCAGGACGTGGCGCGCAATCTGATGACGCCGATCGAGGAGATGGGGCTTAACTTGCGGGTCGAGACCCGCACCGGCGACACGCCCGCCAGCAAGCGCACACGCCAGCGCGCCCGGCCGCCCGATATCCTGCTGACCACGCCCGAACAGATCGCGCTGTTCTACGCGCAGGAGAACGCCAGCGCCTTCTTTGAAGACCTGCAATGCGTGATCATCGACGAGGTGCACGCCCTCGCCCCGGCCAAGCGCGGCGACCTTCTGGCGCTGGGCCTCGCCGCGCTCCAGCATTATGCGCCCAAGATGCGCCGGGTGGGCCTGTCCGCCACGGTGAAGGATGAGATGGGCCATGCGCGCTGGCTGACGGCGCAGCGCCCAGGCGAGGATGCCCGCTTCGCCCGCATCGTCCGCGGCAGCGCCGGCGCCGCGCCGGAGGTCGAGGTGATGACGCCTGATGAGCGCATCCCCTGGTCGGGACATTCGGGCCGCCACGCCATGCGCGATGTCTATGAGCAGATCAAAGGCGCGGGCACGGCGCTGATCTTCGTGAACACCCGGTCGCAGGCCGAGCTGGTGTTTCAGGAGCTGTGGTCCATCAATGACGACAATCTGCCCATCGCGCTGCATCACGGCTCGCTGTCCGTCGAGCAGCGCCGCAAGGTCGAGGCGGCCATGGGCGCGGGCGTTCTGAAAGCGGTGGTCTGCACCTCCACCCTCGATCTGGGGATCGACTGGGGGGATGTGGATCTGGTGATCCAGATGGGCGCGCCCAAGGGCACCTCACGCCTGCTGCAGCGTCTGGGCCGCGCCAATCACCGGCTGGATGCGGCAAGCCGCGCCGTGCTGGTTCCCACAAACCGGTTCGAGCATCTGGAATGCGCCTGCGCCCGCGAAGCGGTGCTGGCCGGCGCGCTCGACGGTGATCCCTTGAAAGCGGGAGCGCTCGACGTTCTGGCCCAGCATGTGATGGGCCGCGCCTGCGGCGATCCGTTTGACGCCGACACGCTCTATTGCGAAATCACCGCCGCGGCCCCCTATGCCGAGCTGGACCGGGCGACCTTTGACCGGGTGCTGACTTTCATCGCCGATGGCGGCTATGCGCTGGGCAGCTATGACCGGTTCAAGCGCCTGGTGAAGACCCGCGACGGGCTCTGGCGCGCTCGCAATCGCGATGTGGCCCAGCGCCACCGGATGAATGTAGGCACCATCATTGAAGCGCCCATGCTGAATGTCCGACTGGCGCGCAGGACCGGCGCCTCGAAACCCCGACACGGGCGCGGTCACCAGGGATTGGTACGGCCGGGCGAAGTCGCGCGCGCAGGCGGCGCCCAGGGCGCCAGCCTGATGGGCGGCAAGATGCTGGGCCAGGTCGAGGAATGGTTCACCGATCAATTAAGCCCCGGCGACACCTTCATGTTTGCAGGGCAGATTTTGAGCTTTGAAGGAGTGAGCGGCGGCGATTGCCTCGTCAGCCGGTCGAGTGCGGAAGACCCGAAAATCCCCAGCTTTGAGGGCGGCAAATTCCCCTATTCCACCTATCTCGCCGCCCGTGTGCGCGAGCTGGTGCATAACCCCGACCGCTGGAGTCTTTTGCCCGAACAGGTGCGCGACTGGCTGGAAATCCAAAAGCGCAAATCCAAGCTGCCTGCGCCGGACAGCCTCCTGGTGGAGACCTTCCCGCGAGCGGGCAAATCCTGGCTGGTTTGCTATCCCTTTGAAGGCCGCCTCGCCCACCAGACGCTGGGCATGCTGGTGACGCGGCGGCTCGAACGGCTGGGCAAGCAGCCCTTGGGCTTTGTAGCCAATGAATATGCGCTGGCGGTCTGGGGGCGCAAAGACCTCAGCGACGTGGATATGAGCGCGCTGTTTTCCGAAGACATGATGAGCGACGATCTCGACGCCTGGCTGGCCGAAAGCGATCTGATGAAGCGCACCTTCCGAAACTGCGCGCTGATCGCCGGCCTGATCGAGCGGCGCTTTCCGGGGCAGGAGAAGACGGGCCGGCAGGTCACCTTCTCCGCTGACCTCATCTATAATGTGCTGCGCGATCACGAGCCCGATCACATCTTGATGCAGGCCGCCTGGGCGGACGCGGCCGCGGGCCTGCTGGACGTGCGCCGCCTGTCAGACGCACTGGTGCGCGTGGCGGGCCATGTGGAGGCGGTGCATCTGGATCAGATCAGCCCGCTGGCGGTCCCCGTCATGCTGGAAGTGGGCCGTGAGCCCATCCGTCACGGCGAGGCGATGGACGCCATTTTAGAAGACGCCAGCGAGGACCTGATCGCTGAGGCGATGACGCTATGATCACACGTCATACAATTAACTTGCTGACATTTCCCCTCAGAGGCACCCTTCAGCAGGGACAGGAAGGGGACCCTCATGCTAATTTCAGCCATGCTTGCAATCACGTTGGGGCTTCAGGAGACAGGTCCACTATTATCGTTGTCAGACTCCAACGCTGCGATATGGGAAGGTCCATTTAACACTGGAACTTTCTTTCCCGAGCAGCCTGGCGAACCGGACCTGACGGCGCGCTATCTTGGCGATGATTATCACTGGCCGGTCTGGGCCGTGGCTGGTCGTTTCATATGCCCGGCACCAGATGGGATGGAGCACCCTAATGCTTGTGCGCCAGATCAACGCGACTGGGTGATCCGTCAAGCTGCGGCGCCTCAGGTCGAAAATAGTACGCGCCCGAGACACAACGGATCCTCACTCTCTCGGCGCGTGCAGGAAGGCCTGCAAGCGGACGCAGATGTGAACGCGGTCGCCCGCGACGCCGGATTGATCTGGCGTGAAGCGCGTCTATCGACTTGCCCTGTTGCGCAAGAAGCATTCGACGCCCTCCGCAACGTGTCCTGGGTTCCGACCGACCACCCCTTTGTAAATTCCAGTGATGAACTGACACTTGTCCTCCATGCGGACACGATCGAGGTTTCGCTCAACACCTATTTGCAAAAGGCGCAGTTCACCGGTTGGCTAGCAGAGGGGAATCCCGCGAACCGCTTCAATGCGTTTATAGCGGCTCTGGAACCGTGCTGGTCGACACCACCCGTTCCCGCGCCCTGGGCGGAGACAGACGCAGACTAATCCTCCGCCGTCACCTGACGCATCGCCTTGTAGGCCTCGCGTTGCTGCACCCGATCAAGCCAGGCTTTGAGGGCCGAGCCGTCCTTGACGCCGCCCCGTTTTGAGATCGCGTCGAGCTGGAAGCCCATCAGGCAATCTGCGGCGCTGAATTGTTCGCCTGCGAAATAATCATTCTGGCTGAGATGACGTTCGATATGGGCGAAGGCCTTGGCGCGCTCGCCCTCCATGAACTGATCCAGCAGCGAGTCCTTGAGCCCCGTCGCCTCGCAATAGGTGCTCATCAGGAAGGGCAGGAAGACCGCGCCTTCAGAGGCGTGCATCCATTCAAGGAATTTCAAGCGCCCCGGCGCGTCCGGCGCAGGGTGCAGCGCATGGTCGGGGTCAAACCGGTCCAGCAGGTATTGCGCGATGGCGCCGGTTTCCGCGAGCACTGATCCGTCTTCCAGCTCCAGCAGCGGCGCCTT
Source organism: Oceanicaulis sp. (assembly GCF_051859625.1). GTDB lineage: Bacteria > Pseudomonadota > Alphaproteobacteria > Caulobacterales > Maricaulaceae > Oceanicaulis. The sequence goes on from NZ_JBHYFH010000001.1 coordinate 611,866, forward strand.
GCCCAGCGGATGCTTCTCAGCCAGCTCGGGCGGGGCGAGGCGCACTTGCGGGTCGCGCTTGTAGCGCTTGATCTCATAAGGCGCGTTCAGCTCTTCCAGCAGCCAGATGATCCGTTCGGAGCGGGACAGTTCGAGATGGTGCAGCGTAACAGGCATCAGAGCCTCCGGACTGAAATGAAAACGCCGGGAGCTGAGCCCCCGGCGTTTGTCTGATTAGTTGGCGACCGGCAGGACGTACCCCACTTCCGCGCCCGGCCCCAGCGGCAGGCCGAGGAAGACCCAGGCCATGGTCATGATGATGCCCGAGATCAGAAGCCAGATCGAATAGGGCAGCATGCTGGCGGTCAGCGACCCGATGCCGAAATTGTCCACCCAGCGGCGGCAGAAGATCAGAACCAGCGGGAAATACACCATCAGCGGGGTGATGATGTTGGTGGAGCCGTCGCCCACCCGGTACGCCGCCGTCGCCATTTCCGGGCTGACGCCCAAGAGCATCAGCATCGGCACCAGAACCGGCGCCATCAGCGCCCATTTGGCGCTGGCCGACCCCACAAACAGGTTCAGCACCGCCGAGAACAACACGATCAGTCCGAGGACCAGCGGCAGCGGCAGGCCCGATTGCTCGATGGCGTTCGCGCCGTTCACCGCCGTGATGATGCCCAGGCTCGACTGGTTGAACATCTCCACGAAATAGGCGGCGAAGAAGGCGAGCACGAGATAATAGCCCATATCCTTCATGGCTTCGGCCATCATCGAAACCACGTCGCGATGGGTTTTCACCGTGCCTGCGGCCTGGCCATAGGCGACGCCCGCCAGCAGGAACAGGATCATGAAGCCCGCCACCAGAGACTGGAAGAACGGCACCATGGCGATGGCGACGCCCTGACCCGCCTCCAGCGCGGCCTCGTTCAGCAGCGGCACGTCGCCGCCATACATGGAGAACGCGCCAAAGCTGAAGAGCGCGACCAGGTCGACCGCCATCAAGAGCCACAGGAAACACACGCCCAGAACGGCCCAGAGCGCGCGCCACAGACCCTTTTTCTGGCCCTCGGTCAGCGGCGCCTCGGGATCGTCATCGCCCTCCTGAGCCGCGGTCGAGGCGCCGCCGGTCCACGGACCCAGACGCGGCTCGACGATGCGGTCGGTGACATACCAGATCACCGGCATGAAGACGAAGGTCATCGCGGCGATGAAATACCAGTTGCCGACAATGTTCATGGTCCACTCAGGCACCAGCGCGATCACAGACGCCTCGGTCACGCCAAACAGGAGCGCATCGAGCTGACCGGGCAGCAGGTTCGCGGAGAACCCGCCGGACACGCCCGCAAAAGCCGCCGTGATGCCCGCAACCGGATGTCGACCGGCGGCGGCGAAGATGACGCCCGCCAGCGGGATCAGCACCACATAGGCCGCGTCCGCCGCCAGATTGCCCATCATCGCCACCAGCGCCACAGCCGGCGTCAGCAGCATTTTGGGAACATCGCGCACGGCGGCGCGCATGGCCGTGCCGAACAGGCCCGCACGTTCCGCGACGCCCGCGCCCAGCATCACAACCAGCACATAGCCGAGCGGGTGGAAGCCGGTGAAAATTTCCGGCATTTCGACCAGCAGATGTTGCAGGCTTTCAGAGTTGAGCACGCTGCGCGCGTTGACGATCACCGCGCTGCCATCAGGATTGGTCTGGGTGGGGTGGATGGCGGACAGGCCGAGCATCGCGGTGATCACCGAGATGACCACCATGGCGATGATCAGATACAAAAACAGAAAGGCCGGGTCCGGCAGGCGATTGCCCGTTCGCTCAATCAGCCCCAGAAAGCCGGTCTGGTGTTCGGTCTGCGCGCTCGCGCGCTCTTGATCGCTCATGATGCTCCCCATCACCACAGCGGCTCTTTACGCTGAGCGCGCCGCAAAACTTATCCATTGCAAACAGGGATACAGGGCCTCGGCGCAAACGAAAACCCAAAGCGAATAGGGTTATCACCTGAATGGGCGGCCGGGCGGCAAAAGCGAACTGCGATCCTATATGGTCTGGGCATGGAACGCTTCGCCACCCTTCTGGACCGATTGTCCTATACGCCCCAGCGCAACGGCAAACTGCGGCTGTTGGCGGATCATTTCCGCACGACGCCTGACCCTGACCGCGGCTACGCGCTGGCGGCGCTGACCGGCGCGCTGGACTTCAAGACCGCCAAGGCGGCCGCGATCCGCAGCCTTGTGAGCCAGCGGGTCGATCCGGTCCTGTTCGAGCTGTCTTATGACTATGTCGGCGATCTGGCCGAAACCGCCGCGCTGATCTGGCCGCAAAAGCATGGCGCGAACCGTCCGCCCGATCTGGTCGAGGTCATCGACGGGTTAAGCACGGTGACACGCGCGGGCGCGCCGGCGCTGATTGAAAGCTGGCTGGATGCGCTGGACGCGCAAAGCCGCTGGGCGCTTCTGAAACTTGTCACGGGCGGGCTGCGCGTCGGAGTATCGGCCCGGCTCGCGAAAACCGCCCTGGCGCAATTCGGCGATGTGGACATCACCGAGATCGAAGAGCTGTGGCACGGGCTCGAGCCTCCCTATGAAAGCCTGTTCGCCTGGCTCGACGGTATTGCGGACAAACCGGTCAACGCCGCCAAGGCGCCCTTCCGCCCGGTCATGCTGGCGCATCCGGTGGATGACGGCGCCTTTGAGCGCCTGACCCCCGAAGACTTTCTCGCCGAATACAAATGGGACGGCATCCGCATCCAGGCCGTCAGCGAAGACGGCGTGCGCCGGCTCTACACCCGCACGGGGGACGACATCTCCCACACCTTCCCCGACGTGCTGGCCGCGCTGGAGTTTGAGGGCGCGATCGATGGTGAACTCTTGATCCGCACGCCGGACGGCCAGGTGGCGCCGTTCTCTGATCTTCAGCAAAGGCTCAATCGCAAGACTGTCTCCAAGGCGATGATGACCCGCCTTCCCGGCTTCATACGGGCCTATGACATCCTGGTGGAGGGCGAGGAGGATGTGCGCGGCCTGCCTCTGACAGAGCGCCGCGAACGGCTTGAGCGCATGCTGTCGCGCACCGGTTCGGCGCGAATTGACCTCTCTGAAACAGTGACCTTTGCAAACTGGTCTGACCTGGACGCCCTGCGGGCTGATCCGCCCCATGTTCAGGCTGAAGGCGTGATGATCAAGCGCAAGGACAGCCCCTATCTGGCGGGACGGCCCAAAGGCCCGTGGTGGAAACACAAACGCGACCCGTTCCTGATCGACGCCGTTTTGATGTACGCCCAGCGCGGCCATGGCAAACGCTCGAGCTTTTATTCAGATTTCACCTTCGGCGTCTGGCGCGAGGAGGATGGCGAGCAGGTTCTGACGCCGGTGGGTAAAGCCTATTTCGGCTTCACGGACGACGAATTGAAAAAGCTCGACAAATTCGTGCGCGACAACACCATCGAACGCTTCGGTCCTGTACGCTCAGTCGCCGCGCGGACTGATTTCGGCCTGGTGCTGGAGATCGCGTTTGAAGGGCTGAACCGTTCGCCGCGTCATAAATCCGGCGTCGCCATGCGCTTTCCGCGTATTCACCGGATTCGCTGGGACAAGCCTGCAGCCGAGGCGGATACGCTCGAGACGGTTGTAAAAATGCTTCCCAAACCTCTCACACCTTCAGCGAAACAGTGATATCCAAGGCGTCTACGAAGACTTTCGTCTGGATATTCGGGGACGCTTTTCATGGACACTTCCGCCTTTGATCTTCAACGGGCTCAGGAATACCTGACCACCATCGGCTTGCAGATGGCCATGAATGTGGCAATGGCTGCGATCATCCTGATCGTCGGCTTCATGATCGCCGGCGCGATCGGCCGCACCATCCGCTCCATCCCGGACCGCAATCCGAAAATGGACCGGACCCTGGCGAGCTTTTTCGCCTCCATCGCCAAATATCTGGTGCTGGCGATCGTCATCATCGCCGTGCTGACCCGCTTCGGGGTTCAGACCACCTCCATGGTCGCCGTGCTCGGCGCCGCCTCGCTCGCCATTGGTCTCGCCCTTCAGGGCACGCTGTCCAATGTGGCGGCGGGCGTGATGATCATCTTCTTCCGCCCCTACAAGATCGGCGATTATGTCGAGGTGGCGGGCGTCGCTGGGTCGGTCAAGGACATCACCTTGTTCTACACCGAGCTGAACACCCCCGATAACCGCCAGATCATCATCCCCAACGGCCAGTCCTGGGGCAATGTGATCACCAACTTCTCCGCTTACCCGACCCGTCGCTGCGACTTCGTGTTCTCGGCCGGTTATGATGATGACATCGACAAGGTGATCGGCGTTCTGCGCGCCACGTTCGAGGCGGACAGCCGCGTGCTGGCGGAACCGGCCCTGTTTGTGGAAGTCAAAGCCCATGGCGCGTCCAGCGTCGATTATGTGGTGCGCGCCTGGTGCAAGGCGTCAGACTACTGGGACCTGCATTTTGACATGAACAAGAAGGTCAAGATCGCGTTCGACACCAACGAGATCGAGATCCCCTATCCGCACCAGGTGGAAATCCAGAAACAGGGCTGATCGCCGCGTTTACGCCCTAATTGCATGAGACACAGACGATCATGAGTGAACAAACCCCCAAGACCTCAGAGCGCCATTCACTGGTGCAACGTGTGCTGAGCGTGCGGTTCGCCGACCTCATGGTCGTCTTTCTCCTGTGTGTGCTGGTGGGCCTGGTCCTGGCGGTGTTTCGCGTCGACCCGGCTGATCTGTGGGTGGATTTCTTCCAGACCGTGGGCGAGGCCTGGGCGTCTTTCTTTGACTCCATCGGCGCGTCCCTGCGTTGGGCCTTGCGGTATTTCTTCCTGGGCGCGGTGATCGTTCTGCCGATCTGGCTGGCGGTTCACCTGATCCGGGCGTTTACCCGCCGGTAAGACTAACCCACGAATTCATAAGACAATATCCACTTTTTTCCTCTAGGCATGTGTGTCTATGCCTGTGAGGGGGAACAAGTGGCGGCCGAACTGGACATTGATTTCGACGACGGGAAGTCCGGCGAGGCTCTGGACTGGCGCCAGCGCGCCGTCATCGTCTGTGACCCGACTCCCTTCTCGCGCCGCCTGACCGTGGACATCCTGCGCTATGCAGGCGCGGAGCGGATTCAGACCTGCACCACACCGGATTCTGCGATCTGGTTTGCTGAAAATGCAGACCATTCCGTCATGCTGGTGGACTGGCGCGACGAGCGTCTGGACGCCGCGACCACCATTCGCAAGCTGCGCCGGACCAAAACCGCCGCCAGCCGCACCCCGGCGATGATCCTGTCCACCAAGAACACGCTTTTGGATATCGAGGCGGCGCGCGACGCTGGCGCCGACACTCTGGCGCTGCGGCCGATCTCTCCGCGCGCCGTGACCGAACGCCTGACTGAAATTACCCAGCGTCCCCGCCCCTTCGTGAAAACACTGAACTATAACGGCCCCGATCGCCGCGTACGCGGCGAAGAGCGTGCAGGCACGTTCAAGCGGGACATGGATGTGGCCGCCGGCCTCACCTCGCCGCTGCAGGCGGCCCGCGCACAGGCCCAGTCCATTATTTTCAACATGCTGCGCAAGGGCGATGAGCTATCCGCCCGGATCGGCCGCTCGCTCGAACGGTTCCTGTCCAGCGTCGAGGCGCTTGGCGAACGTGAGCACGAGATCATTCAGCTGCACCGCGCCTCCCTGGGGCGTCTTGCAGATATGCAAGGCGAACCCATGAACACCCGCATGGAAGTCGTGCAAGGCCTGGAAACGCTGGTGCGACGCAAGGTCCGCGACTGATCAGACTGGAAAGCCCCGGCGCATCCGATTACAAGCGGGCGTATGAGCGACCCTTTACAAGACAAACTCGACACGCTGGCCGGCCTGCTGGTCGATGGCAGCCCTCACGCCGTGGCGCTAGGCCTGAAACTGGTGAGCGTCAGCGCGGGCGAAGCGGTGATCCGCGCGCCCTATGAAGAGGCCTCCATCGGCGATCCTGAAACCGGCGTCATGCACGGCGGTGTCGTCACCGCATTGCTTGATCATGCCTGCGGCACCGCGGCCTTCGCCGGGCTCGGCGGTGACCAGGCGGTCGCCACGCTGGATTTGCGGCTCGATTACATGCGCCCCGCCAAGCCGGGCCATGACGTGATCGCCGTCGCCAAGACCATCAAGGTGTCAGGACTGATCGCCTTTGTCAGCGCGATCGCCCATGACGGCGACACGGAAGATCCTGTGGCGACCGCCCATGCCGCCTTCATGGTGAGCAAGGTCAGCCAGGCCGCCGCCGAGCGGGCCAAAGCCGATTTTGATCAACAGGCCGCCGCTTCGAAAGCCGGAGGCGCATCCTCATGAACGAGCGTCTGCTGAAACTTCAGTCGAGCCCCTATGTGAGCCGGATGGGCGTGCGCTTTGACGATCATGGCGACGAGCTGACCGCGATCCTGCCCTATGACGAATGGCTGATCGGCAACCCGCTGATCCCGGCGCTTCATGGCGGCGTCATCGGGGCCTTCATGGAAATCACGGCCTCGGCCGGGCTTCTGGCGTTCACCGAGCTCGCCGCCCTGCCCAAACCCATTGATGTGGCGGTGGATTATCTGCGTCCGGGCAAGCCTCAGGACGTTTACGCCCGCGCCTCCATCACCCGGCAGGGCTCCCGCGTGGCCAATGTCCGCGTCGACGCCTGGCAAGACCGCCGCGCCGCGCCCATCGCCAATCTGCACGGACATTTCCTGATCAAGCCGGTGAAAACGAGCGGCTAGAACTCATTTTTTCATTCACATGCAAACTATCATGAAATAATGATGGCGTCGTAATCGGCGCGTCTCACTTCCCGCAAGGGGGATATACGGCACACCTCGAAGTTAAGAAACAAGACTGGCAAGTGAAAACTGAAAACCAAAACTGGTTTAAAATATTTCAACAACCAACCACGGGTGCCCCGAATAGAGATAAACTCCCTTTGCAGGATTTTTGCATTAATCTATTCAATATTCAATGAGCCGCACTTTGAAAATCTGACATGAAGACTCGCTAACTGCCCTTGTGCAGCCCTGATACTCAGGCCGCACTCAACAGGGGTAGATCATGTTCCAAAAATTCATTGGCTCGGCCGCGCTGATTGCGCTCGCCGCCAGCACCGCCGCCGCGCAGACCGAGGACTCCGCACCCGCTCGGAACCGGTCATCTGACGATGTCATCACGGTGTATGGCGAGGGCCTGAACCGCACAGTTCAGGAAACACCGACCTCAGTCGCCATCATTGGCGACCTGACGCTGGAAGACGGCAATTTCGACGATTATTTCGACGCCCTGCGCCGGGTCGCCAACGTCTCGTCCAATAATGGCGAGCTGAACTTCAACATTCGCGGCATCAACAACAACACCAACCAGACCGGCGGCGCATCCACCGCAGGCCAGCCGGTGTCGGGCGTGTATATCGACGGCCTGATCGTGCCCGCTGACGCCTTCAGCCTGAACCTGTTCGCCGGGGCGCAATCGACCTGGGACGTGCAGCAGCTTGAAATCTATCGCGGGGTCCAGATCACCCGCGGCCGTCAGACGCCGGTGGGGTCTGTCTTCATCCAGACCAAGGATCCGACGGATGAGTTCGAAGCCGAAGCCCGCGTCATCGCCGGCAATTACAATACCTATTCCGGCGCCTTCGCGATCAGCGGCCCGATCTCCGAACAGCTGGGCCTGACCGGTCGCCTGTCTCTCGAAGCCGGTCATACGGACGGAACCATCGAGAACACGACCCGCAATGTGGATGACCCGGACTATCGCGACATTCTGAACGTGCGCGGCAAGCTGCGCTGGCAGCCTGAGTTCGCGCCGGACTTCAACGCCACGATCTCCCTCGCCTCCTACAATTTCGACACCGGCCTTGATTCCGTACCGCTCGAAATCTTCCTGATGGAAGACCATGGCGATCGTCGCAAATCCATCGTGGACACCATCGAAGACCGCGAATACCGCATGACCACGGCTCAGTTGAACGCCAATTACCGGGTCAACGAGCACTTCGATCTCAGCTTCATGGCGGGCTATACCGACGCGGCGGAAGACACCTATGCCGAGGTCGATTACTCAAACGAGCCCACCTATGGCCGCACCTATCGCGAATTTCCGGACGAGCAGATTTTCGCAACCGAACTGCGGGGCCGGTTTGATTTCGAGCGTTTCTACGGCGCGGCGGGTCTGTACTACGACCACATGGATTCCACCTATAACCTGCACTATTTCGGTGTGGTCTCGGATCCGTACAACAATCCTTTCCCGGTCAGTCAGGGCAGCATTTCCAGCCGGAACAAGGACATCACTATCGCGGCCGCCTATGGCGATATCTTCTTCCCGCTAATGGACGAGTTCATCACGGTCGGCGGCGGCCTGCGCGTCGAACGGTTTGAAAACGAGACTGCGATCGGTCGCACAGCCGGAGATACCAACTCCACCTTCGAACAGACCCTGATCTCTCCCAAGGCGTCTGTGATGTTTAACTGGACGGACGGCTTCTCAACGACCTTCGCTGCGGCGCGCGGCACCCGTCCAGGCTATCAGTCGAGCTATCTCAACCAGTCCACCGGCGAGATCGAGGTGTTTGACGCCGATGAGGAGCAGCTGTGGAACTATGAAGTCGCCTTCCGCTACCAGAACGACCGGCTGACGGCGAACACCAATGTGTTCTTCATCGACTGGACCAACCAGATCGGCTCGGTGGAAGGCCCCACCGGTGAAGACGTACCGGCCAATCTGGGTTCGTCAGAAGCCTATGGCCTGGAGATCGAGGCGTCCTATGACATCACCGACAACATCGACGCCTTCCTGACCTTTGGCTATCTGCACACCGAGTTCACCTCCGACGCCCGAGGCGTAGAGGGAGCTGGCTCTATCGTCGGCAATGAGTTCGGCAAGGCGCCGTCCTTCTCGGGCAGCTTCGGGGCGACCTACCGCAATGATCGCGGCTTCTTCGCCACCGGCTCGGTCACCTTCGAGGATGAGAGCTTTGACGGCGGCGACAACGCCAGCACCGTCAGCATCGAGAACCCGCGCACGCTGGAATATGGCGTGACCGAGTATCCCGCCACCATTGACGCCCGTACGGTTGTGGACGCCAAAATCGGCTATGAAGCGGACAATTACGCGATCTACCTGTTCGTCGATAACCTTCTGGACGAGGACTATATCGACAACATTTCCTTCCGGAACTCGTCGCGCACCGCGCCGTTCACGCCGCCCTTCTCAGGCAGCTATCCCTATGACGCCACCTTCGTGCAGCCGGGGGACCCTCGCACCTTCGGTGTTGAACTGCGCGTTCAATACTAAGAGTTAAATTCAGACGGCCAATGAACCAGGCAGGCCTGAAAACCTGCCTGGTTCTACTTTAGACCTTGGAGCGTGCTAGGTTGATCCAGCGCGATTGAAGTCTCCGGCTATGCGCCGGAATAATGCGGGCCGTTTGCACAATCTCCAGCCAAGTTTGCCGCGCATCTTCATGACGGTCATCGCGCTCCAGCGCTTCCGCCCAGCGCGCCTTGGCTTCTGCGCCAGGAAAATACCCGCTCACCGCTTCAAATTCTGAGTACGCCTCTTCGCGTCGCCCCAGCTCAAACAGCGTTCGCGCCAAGACCAGATGCGCCGCCGGCAGCCGTGCCGAGGGATTGCTCGCCCTCAGTACGCCGAGCGTCTCAAGCGCTGCTTCATAACGGCCGCATTCAAATTCCGCACGAGCTTGACCTTGCAGCAAGGCCGCATCATCAGCGAAGGCGCTGCGGGAGGCTTCTTCATAGAGGCCAAGCGCATCCTGATACTGACCCAACTCCATATGAGCCTCAGCCATGCGTTTGAGCACGGCCGGTGTCCTGCGTACATCGAGTTCTTTTCGAGCCAGGCGCAACTCTCTCCCGGGGTCCATCGCAGCTCTGGCGGCGCGTGCGCGAGAAGAACCCGATACTTCAGGAAGAACGACTGCAAGCAGGTATACGACTGAGCCCAACATCGGAAACATGAACAGCAAGAACAGCCAATACATTTCCTGACGAGTCCGAATGACGTGCACAGCGCAGGCCAGCGCGATTAGGAAATGAGCCCCAAAAATAAAAGGCATGAAAGGTCACCTGCTGTCAGTAAATCCCTCACGCGTTGAATACGCGCCCTGAAATCCCTTAAAGCGATTTTTTCAAGCCTGTACAAATAAAAAGCCCCGCAGGATATCCTGCGGGGCTTTTCAGATCGTCAGATCGACAAGTGAGCCTAGCGAACTTCCGCAGCCACTTCGATCACGCCGTTCGCGCGAGCGACGGCGATGTTGAGCTGGGATTCGCCCTGACGCTGGGCTTCGATCATGCATTCGCGAGCCATGCGGCGCTCGGCGAGCGAGCGAGCGGCGTAAACATCACACACATCCAGAGCCGCGCTGCGAATGCGGGCGCGCAGGCTGTCCAGGCGCTCGACATTGGTCAGGTCTGAGGCGCGGAAATCGATCTCAACAGATTTGGAGGTTTCGGTGGCGGACGCGGCGCCGGTCAGGGCGGCGGCGGCGATCAGGGCGACAGCGATGAAGCGCATGGGGGAGATCCTTTTGTTCACAAACGAACCACTCTTGCGGCGGTTCTAATCCAACCAGGCCGGACGCTCCGGCTGAGATGCGTTCTGCCCGTGTTTTGCTACAGCCCGATGACACTTGCGCCGGTTTGCACGCAGCTCCGTCTTGCAAAAATGCATGGCGCGAAAATCGCGCGCCAATAGAAAAGCCCCCGCTCTCAAAAGAGACCGGGGGCCAGGGGAACAGCCTCGTGAGCATGAACGGCTGTTGTTCGAAAACTTATTGAGTCGACCGCGCAGAATCCGTCGAGGTCAGCGCGTATTGACGGTTGGTTTCACGGGCTTCAGCGACCTTGATCTCAAGCTGCTCCACCCCGTCACGATATGCGTTCTGCATACAGATGCGGGCTTCGCGACCCATGCGTGAAAGCGGGTTGCCAGACTCTCGGCACACCATGCGAGCAGAAAGCGCAATACGCTGACGAAGCGCTTCAACGCCATCCTCAGCCAGCAATTGTTCGGATGTGAAATGAATGACCCGATCCTGGACCAGAAGAGTCTCAGACGGGAGTTCTGCGGCGGGGGCGAGCGTGAGTCCAGCCAGGCTGGCGAGCATCACAGAAAACGTAGACATGACTTATCTCCTAAGTTCGACCTTGCGGAACCGGACCACCCTCTTCGGAGCGGGTCTCGTCATTCCGTATGGCCGACCCTAGGTCGCCTCACCTAACCGCGCCCTGACCGTCGCATGAGACTTCTGTCATGTGCTGCAATTTATGCGCTCTGCCGATTTGAGGCGCATCGCTTGGAGCAATACTTCACGCTTTCCCAATTGCGCTCCCACTTCTTTCGCCAGGAAAAAGGGCGCTTGCAGACAGGACAGATCTTGTCGGGAATATCGGGCTTCTTGGACCGTGGCGCCGGGCCTCTCGTCATGAATCTCTCCGGTTTCCATGTCTGACAAGTTTTTGAATATAGGGTCTCACCGGCAAGAAAAAGCGGTATGCGCCCTCCCCGATCCAGACAAAAGGCGGCGTGCCGCCGACATGCCCCAGCCAGCGCCAGCCCGGCGTCACACGCCAGAGCGCCGCAAACGCCGCCGCACCTGAGCGCAATCGCCCCTGCGCATCCCGCACATGAAAGCGCTTCAGCGCCTGTTCGCACGTGACGCCGGACGGCGTCGCCCCATCTTGCGTTACGTCCGTGAACTGAGCATTAGCGCCTGATTTGCGATAATAGCCGATCTCCGCTCGGCAGAGCGGACATCCACCGTCATAAAAGACCTCGACAGGTGCAGCTGCGACTGCATCATCGGGTTGGGATTCACTCGGTTTTGAACTTTTCTGATCCATAACAATCATCAATTTAGATCGCAGCAAAGAGGATGACAGGTGGCCAGGCAAAGCGCAGCAGTGATCGGCGCCGGTTTGGCTGGCGCAGCCGCAGCCAGAGCCTTGTCCGCCCGCGGGCTGGGCGTCGTCCTGTTCGACAAGGGGCGTGGGCCGGGCGGGCGCATGTCCACACGCCGGGCCAGCACGCCGCTGGGCGATGTCAGTTTTGACCATGGGGCTCAATTCCTGACGGCGACGGGGGAAAGCTTCAACGCTTTGCTGACCGAGGCGCAAAGCGCCGGCGCCGCCGGTCTGTGGACCGGCCGGACAGTCTCCATCGACCGTGGCGGCAATGCCGAATCCCTGCGCGACAAGACGCGATGGGTTGGCGTGCCGGGCATGAGCGCGATCGTGAAAATCGCCCTGGCCGGCCAGGACGTTCAGTTTGGCCGCCGCGCCGTCAAGGTGAGCGGAGACGGCGGCGCCTGGCTCGTCCATTTTGAAAACGGCGACACTGAAGGCCCCTTCCACAAAGTGGTCCTGACCCTGCCGCCTGAACAACTGATCGAGTTTCTGGCGCGCAGCGACGGTGATTTCTCCACCATGATCGCAGAAGCGCTGGCGGCGAAACTCTCGCCGTGCTGGGCGGTGATGACCGTGCCTGAGACCGAGGCGGATCTCGGCTTTGACGGCGCGAAGCTTCTGGGCGGCGCGTTGCGCTGGATGGCGCGCATGACCTCTCGCCCCGGCCAGACAGGCCCTGACTCCTGGGTGCTGCACGCATCGCCGGACTGGTCAGAGGCGTTTCTGGAAAGCGATCCGGACACCGTCGCCCGCGCCCTGACCGAGGAAGCCTTTGTCCGCTTCGGCCTGCCCATGCCGGTCTGGCGCCAGGCGCATCGCTGGCGCTATGCGCTCGTCACCGAGGCGCCGGGCACGCCCTTCGCCCTTGACCCTACCGGGACATTGGGGTGCGCCGGCGACTGGCGGCTGGGACCACGCGCCGAGTTCGCCTGGGACTCAGGCGATGCTCTGGGCGACGCGCTAGCGGACTGATTTGCCGCTCGCTTCCCAAGGTTTGAGCGGTTATCCAGCCTGAATGACGGTGCCGTCCCTGACCCGCAAGCACGTGTTTCTGCGCGCGCTGCCCATAATGGGCGCAAACATCGCCTCGCCTCTGGTGGGGCTGGTCGACCTGGCCGTGATCGGACGCACCGCAGACACCCAGGCCATCGCCGCTGTGGCGCTGGGCGGCCTGGTGTTCAACGTCTTTTTCTGGTCTGTCGCCTTTTTGCGCATGGGCGCGACGGCCCTCACCGCCCAGGCGGACGGACGCGAGGATGAAGGCGAAGTGCGCGCCGTTCTGTGGCGAGCCGGGATGATCGGCGTCGCCATCGGCCTTGTCTTGCTGCTCGCGCAATGGCCGCTGAAAGCAGGCGCTTTCGCTCTCTTTGACAGCCCTGACGATGTCGAGACGCTGGGCCGCGCCTATGTGGATGCACGGCTATGGGGCGCGCCCGCCGCCTTCGCCGGCTTCGCCGTCTATGGCTGGCTGATCGGCTTGGGGCTCACCGGGCGAGCTTTGATCTTGCAGGCGGTGCTGAACCTCACAAACGCAGGCCTGTCCGTACTCTTCGTTCTGGGGTTTGACATGGGCGTGGCCGGCGTCGGCGCGGCAAGCGCCGCGGCGCAGTGGCTGCACCTTCTGGCGGCGGCCGGACTGATCATCCTGATCCTGCGCAATCGCGGCGCAGCGCCCGCCAGCGCGCTCTTTGACGGAACCGCCATTCGGCGCCTGGTCTCGGTCAATCGTGACATCTTCTTGCGCACCATGGCGCTGTTGGCGGGGTTCACCTGGTTTAATATCGCCAGCCTGCGCGAGGGCGCGGACGTTCTGGCGGGCAACGCCATTTTGATGCAGTACATCTCGATCTGCGCCTTCTTCCTCGACGCCTTCGCCCATGTGACCGAAGCCGAGACCGGCCGCGCCGCCGGGGCGAAGAACTGGAAACGGCTGTTGCGCGCCTTCCGGCTGACCAGCGAGCTGGCGCTGGGTTTCTCTGTTCTGCTCAGCCTCGGCTTTCTGCTGCTGGGCGATCAGTTCATCATGATGATGACCACTGATGAGGCCACGCGCGCCACCGCCCGCAGTTTTCTGATCTGGTGCGCGCTGACGCCGCTGCTGGGCATGCCCAGCTGGCAATTGGACGGGTTGATGATCGGCGCCACCCAGGGCCCGCTCATGCGTAACGCCATGATCGCAGCGCTGGTGATCTATCTGGCGCTCGACGCGGTGCTGCGGCCCGCCTTCGGGGCGCACGGGCTGTGGTTGGCTTTCCTGGCGTATTATGTCGCCCGGGCGGGAACCTTGATGGTGGGCTGGCCGGGCCTCAAGCGCAGCTTTGTCGCCTAGACGTCGACGCCCACCGCCTCTGACACATGCTCGAAGCCGTCCGCTTTCAGAAGCGCCGCGAGGCCGTCGCGGATTTTCAGCGCCAGCCCCGGCCCCTGATACACCAGGGCCGTGTACAGCTGCACGGCGTTCGCCCCGGCGCGGATCTTGGCGTAGGCCGCCTCCGGCCCGTCAATCCCGCCCACGCCGATGATCGGCATATCCGGGCCAGTGCGTTGACGGAACTGTCGCAGAACCTCGGTGGAGCGCGTCTTGAGCGGCAAGCCCGACAGACCGCCCGCCTCGCCCTTATGGGCGCTTTTCAGGCTCTCAGGGCGTTCCAGCGTGGTGTTGGAGACGATCAGGCCGGACAGGGCGTGAACCTGAACCGCTTTGACGATGGCGTCGATGTCGGCTTCGACCAGATCAGGCGCAACCTTCAAAAACACCGGTTCGGCCCAGCGCGCGTCATTGACCTTCTTCAAAAGCTCATCCAGCGCATCCCCGCTCTGCAGGGTGCGCAGGCCAGGCGTATTGGGCGAGGAGATATTGACGGTGAAGAAGTCCGCCAGACCTGACAGCGCCTTCAACAGGACCGCATAGTCATTCGCCCGGTCTTCAGAATCCTTGTTGGCCCCCAGATTGACGCCCACAGCGCCCGCAGCTTTCGTCGGGCTGTCCTGACGGGCTTCGAGCCGGGCTTTGACCGCATCAAGCCCCTCATTGTTAAAGCCCATGCGGTTGATGACCGCCTTGTCCTCGCGCAGGCGGAACAGGCGCGGCTGCGGATTGCCGAGCTGCGGGCGGGGCGTCACGGCGCCCACTTCCACAAAGGCGAAGCCGGCGTTGAGCAGGGCGTCCGGCGCTTCGGCGTTCTTGTCGAACCCGGCGGCGAGACCGACCGGATGGCTCAGCTCCAGCCCCGCCAGCGCGGTTTTCAGCACCGGGTCGGCGGCCGTGCGCGCCTTGGGGCCGAACCCGGCCTTCAGACCCATCAGGGCGGTGCGGTGCGCGGTTTCCGCCGGCAGCAGGGTGAGCAGTTTGGCGAGGGCGTCACTCATCGGCTCAACTCCGAAGGCAGTCGCCAGCCGCCGCGCTCATCACGTTGCAGCAAGTGAATGCCGGTGATCGCGCTGAACGGGATGTCGCCATAGATGTGAGGAAACAGAGCGCCATTGCGGGATTTTTCCCATTTCAGCGTCTCGCCCAGAGCCGCTGCGTCGATCTCGGCCACCGCCAGACGTTCGGCGTCGGCATAGTGCAGCTGCAGCGTATCCGCGAGCTGGTCCAGAGACGAGGCGTGGATGAAGCCGTCAGCCTTGTCATGGGCCTCGCCTTCATAGGCGCCCGCGAGCGAAGCCGCGGCCAGAGCCGCCGGATCAGCGATGCGATAAATAAGCTCGGTCATGACACAGGCCGATACGACGCCAACGGGTTTCGCGCAAGCGTGCGTCCCTTCTGACTGCGCCCACAAACGCCCTTGGCATTCCTCAAGGATTTTTTTCCTGCTATAAGAGCGTAAAGAGTCGCGTTATACGGTATACTTATGCTGACCCATGCCCAGATCTGGAACGGGATAGACCGGCTGGCCAACCGCGTCGGCCTGACGCCCTCCGGGCTGGCGCGCCGCGCCGGGCTGGACCCGACCACCTTCAACCCCTCCAAGCGCAAAAGCGCGGACGGCGCGAAACCGCGCTGGCCCTCCACGGAAAGCCTCGCCAAGGCGTTGGACGCCACGCATGTGGGGTTTGACGAGTTCGCCGCCCTCGCCATGGGCCGCAGCCAGGGCCGCTCCGTGCCGCTCATCGGCTTCGCCCAAGCGGGCGATCATGGCTATTTCGACGATGCCGGTTTCCCCTCGGGTTCGGGCTGGGAGGACATCCTGTTTCCCGGCGAGGAAGGCGACGGCGCCTATGCGCTCGAGATTTCCGGGGACTCCATGGCGCCCGTCTATCGCCATGGCGACCGTATCGTCGTCAGCCCCGAAGCGCCGCCGCGTCGCGGCGACCGGGTCGTGGTGAAAACCCGCGAGGGTGAAGTGATGGCCAAGGAGCTGGGCCGCGTCACGGCCGACAGCGTCGAGCTGATCTCGCTCAACCCCGCCTATGACAACCGCAATCTGCCCACGCGTGACATTGTGTGGATGGCGCGCATCGTCTGGGCCAGCCAATAGCAGACGCCCCCGCATTTGAAACTGCGAGGGCGCTGAACGCCATCAGGTCTTAGGGGGAACCGTCAGGCGCATACTCAAACACCTCTGTCAGAGGGGTTTCAAAGACGGCTGCGATCTGAAACGCCACTTCCAGGGAGGGGGAGTATTTGCCCTGTTCGATGGCGAGCACAGTCTGCCGGGTGACGCCGATCCGCTTGGCCAGTTCGGCCTGGGTCATCTCTCCGGCGTGAAAACGCAGCTCACGGATACGGTTTCGGATCGAGGTGGGTTTCGCCAAACCTATACCCCCATCCGGTAATCGATGATGCGCTGGACGCCCTTGAAGATCTCGGCGCCCGCCAGACCCGCCAGCACCATGTGCGCGACCCAGTACACATCAAATCCCAGCCAGGCGAGGTTCAACGCCAGAATGGCGCCGACGCCCAGCACATAGCCTGAGCGGGCGTCTGCGCGCATTTCGATGAACTTGTCGCGTTCGTCAGCCTCTTCAGCCTCGTCCGGCGACCAGACCGCCACGATGATATGGGCGATGATCGAATAGAAAATCACGGCGGCCGTAAGCCCGATAAAGGACATATCCAGCTGGGCGGGCTCCGCCTCGCCGCGGATCAACGCAACGCCCAAATCCCCGAAATACGCCCCGAACACCAGGGTGATGATGACCGTCATGACCAGATTGCTTTTTTCTTGAAACGACATGTCAAACTCCTTTGATCTAATGTCGAATTTTTTTGACATGCTGAGATGTAAAATGGGGCAGACCTCATGTCAAATATTTTCGACCTTAAGATCGGGTTTTTGACCGAGCATCTGCCCCGCTTCGTCTCAAGCTATTGTTTTTACTCTTCCAGCAGACGCACCGCTTCGACCTGCGCCGCAGCGGGATCGGTCTGCAGCAGTCCCAGAAGATGCTCTGAAAGCGTTGAAACCGCCTGCCCCACCGCATCCTGGGATGAGGCATTGATCGCCCGGTTCAGCATCAGCGTCGCTTCCTCGCCATGAACGGCCGGGTCGGCGGCGACCAGCGCCACAGCGAAGCGGTAAGGAATGGCGGCGGGCGCGCCATCCATCTCGACGGACTGACGCATCAGGGCGAGGCCCTCCGCCTCATTGGCGTCAAACATGCCCTCGCCCGCCCGGCGCACAACTTCCAGATGCCAGGCGCCCAGCATGGCCGGGGCCCAGGGCTCTGTCGGGTCAAGGCGCAACGCTTCAACCATGTGATCGCGCCCGCGCTGCGGCAGCCCCATCATCACGGCGCGCACCTTGTTCACATAGCGGCTCTGATACCCAAGCCCCGCAGCAAGGCGCAGATGCGCCTGGGCGTTCTCCGGCTCCAACGCCAGCGCCGCTTCCGCATAGTCTTGCGCGCGCAGAGCCGCCTGACGGCGCTCCCGGCGTGACAGCCCCTCGGCCTGATCGAGCGTGATCGGCATCAACGCCGCTTCGGACGCCAGGATCAACGCATCCACATCAGACGCCGCGCTGGAAGCCGCGCTTTCCGCCGCGCCCCATTGGCCGGTCTCGAACGCCTGCATCCCCGGCACAGGCGCCTCGGCGAAGGCCGCAGAAGATACCGAGAGAAGAAGGACCGACAGGCAAAGCGCTCGCATCATTGTGAAAAATCCTCATGAGGGCTTTGGCGTCCAGCTCATTTATGGCTCGAGCTGACGCCTGGTGCGTCTAAGAAGACCATAACCTTGAGGAGGCCTCAATCATGCTCACAGTCACATCCGCACTCTGGGCCGTTCTCACCCTGGCCCAGGCCGATGCTCCTCCGCCCTTTGACTGGCGCGCCTACCCTGCCTGCAGTGAGGTGGAGGCCTATGAGTCCGAGAGCGGCAGCCTGCTGGCGCGACAGCAAGAGACGGCCTTGCTGGCGTGTCAGACGCCCCTTGATGACCCGACCCTCGCCAGCATTGACGCCCGGCTGGCGGGCGACGCCTTCGCTCTTGTGCCGGATCTGCAAACCGGCGCCCTGACCGTGCTGGCGCGCAGCGAGACTGAGGAGACGCTCTCTGTCTCGGGCACGCTGAACATGCCGCTCAACCCGGTCGGGAAGGGACGCTTCGCGGCCAGGCTGAGACTTGCTGACATGGACCGGGCGATGGTCCATCTTATCCTCTCGCCCGATCTCGATGACGAGACAGCGCCGAGCCTTGACTGGCGCGGCCCCAACGCCCCGATGAATGCGGCGCGGGTGGGGGTGCTGGACGGGCATATCGAACACCATGAAGTCTTCAGCCCCGAGCATGGCGAAACCCGCCGGGTCCAGGTCTATCTGCCACCCAACCATGATCCGGCGGCAGACCCCTATCCAGTCGTGTTCATGACCGATGGGGCGGAAACCGCACACTTCGCCCATCAGATCGAGGCTGCGATCCAGGCGGGCGATCTGGCGCCGCTGATCCTTGTGGGCGCGCTGTCCGGCCCTGCGGGCGTGGTCGAGGACCGCTCGGACTTTCCCACCGATCTGCGGGCGGCTGACTATCTGATCGGCTGGTATGCCGATGAGGACCGCGCCGAACAGCACCTGACCTTCTTCGCCGAGACGCTGACCGATTGGGCCAGCGCTCAGTTCGGGGCCAGCACAGACCGGACGCAACGCACGGTGCTGGGCTTTTCAAACGGGGCCAGCTTCGCCCGTCACGCCGGCTATTTGCGCGGCGACGTGTTTGGCTGGGTGATGGCGTACTCGTCAGGCTATGGACGCCTGCGCAGCGTTGAGCCTTTCGATCCGCCCCATGCCCGCTTCCGCTTCGCCGCGGGTCTGTACGAGCCCGGCTTCAAGCTGTCCTCCGAGCTGACCCATGAGCGGTTAAGCGAGGCGGGCTATGACAGCCGCCTCACTCTATTCAGCACAGGCCATACTCGCGATGTCCGCGATGTGGTGCTGGCCGATTGGCTGGCCGAAGCCTATCCGCAGTCGGCTCGCTGACGGCCTGCTCGTGTTCTGGGACGCGGGTGGGGCGTGTCCGCCCCACCCTGTGTCACTCAGAAGGGGAAAGGCAGGCTGGGGCAATTCTCACGCCCGGACACCACGCGCTCGCCCTGATTGATCCCCCAGATCAGGATGTACTCGAACGGTTGGTCCGCACAGTGAACTTCACCATGGCCCACCTGAACGTTGTCCATATAGAAATCAACATAATAGTAGTTATTGGTCGTGGTCAGGCTGGCGCCGAACGCCTGTGACGAGACCAGAACGCACAGTCCAGCCGCCAGTCCGGCGATTAGTTTCAGGGCACGCATAACGCTCTCCTCCATTTTGAATGGGCAGAGCCTAGACAATTCCCCTCTGAGGGGAAAGCGCTAAGATGTTTTCCCCAAAACCCGGCCCGCAACAGCGTCGAGTTTGGCCAGAAGCGCTGGATCGCGTTTTTCCGGGGCGGTGATGATGGCGTATTCGAGCGCTTTCTCGATGCCTTGCGGGCTGTCGGTGCGCGGGCTTGCGGCCATCGCCTTCACCAGATTGCGCACCAGAGCGTGAGCATGGACGGTGTTGGCGTGCATGGTCTTGAGGATGTCGGAAATGTCCACGTCCGCGTCCTCGGTGCGCCAGCAATCATAGTCTGTGACCATGGAGACGCTGGCGTAGGGCAGCTCGGCTTCACGGGCGAGCTTGGCTTCAGGCATGTTGGTCATGCCGATCACGCTGCAGCCCCATTGACGATAGAGCTGGCTTTCCGCGCGGGTGGAGAATTGCGGGCCTTCCATCACTAGATAGGTTCCGCCGCGCTGAACGGTTTCAACGCCGGCCGCCTCTGCGGCATCCGCCGCCATGGCGGACAGGCGCGAGCAGACAGGATCGGCCATCGCCACATGGGCGACGCAGCCTTCGGAGAAGAAGCTTTTATTGCGCGCGAAGCTGCGGTCGATGAACTGATCGACCACCACAAAGGCGCCGGGCGCCAGCTCTTCCTTGAGCGAGCCGACAGCTGACAGAGACAGCACGTCGGTCACCCCGGCGCGCTTCAGGGCGTCGATATTGGCGCGGTAATTGAGATCGCTCGGAGGGATGCGATGGCCTTCGTCATGGCGTGCCAGGAACACCAGCTCCACACCCTCAAGCGTGGCGTGAACCAACGTGCTGGACGGATTGCCCCAGGGCGTGCCCACCGTCTCCCTGCGCACGTTTTCCAAGCCCTCCAGACCGTAAAGGCCGGAGCCGCCGATAATCCCGAGTTTCCAGCTCATTCTTCGGTTCTCCAGTATGAATCAGGCACGCCCGGCGCCCAGTGATGGATCTCCGCCCAGCTTTCCGCAGACCGCAGCACGGTCGAGATGAAGGGACGCTTGATCGCCTGATACGCTGAGCGGTCGCTGCGAGTCTTGTCCGCTAACGCCATTTTGAAGTCGCCATAGTCCCGGCGCGCGCTCTCATTGTCGCGCAAGAAGTCGCGCATCAACAACATGTTGCGCGCGCCCGCCGCGCCGTTGCGCCGGATATGGATGTGCAGGCGGCGCTGGCCCTTCGCCTCTCGGAAATAAACCTTGCGCCAGTCATCCGGGCCCAGCGAGGGGGTGGTGTCCAGATTGGGGTCGTCGCCAGTATTGTCAGGGCGATGAACAAAGCCCGCCGCCTTCATGGCGTCCACCAGCCCGTCATCATCCAGGTCAATAACCAGCGCCTGAATGTCGATCACATCCTTGGCGGCCAATCCCGGCACCGCCGTCGAGCCCACATGGTCAACGCGCAAGGCGCGAGAGCCCAGGGCCACGCACACGGCGTCGGCAAAGGCCAGACCTTCTTCCGCCCAGGCGGGATCATGGGGTGACACATGGATTGGATCGCGGCTCATGATCGGACCTTTAACACCGGCAGCCTTCAATAGAAACGGGCCGCCCGGATGTCCGGACGGCCCGCAATCGTGTTCGGTGTAAACGCGAAAGCCTAGTGCTTCACGTTTGACCAGACCTGACGGTAAGCGGCGTACAGCAAGCCCGCCAGCGCCAGCAAGTAGATCATGACCATCAGGCCCATCTTCTTGCGCACTTCCATATGCGGTTCGGACGCCCAGGCCAGGAAAGCGGCGACGTCTGTCGCCATCTGTCGCTTGGTGGCTTCGGTGCCGTCAGCATATTCAACCAGGCCGTCCTGAAGCTGCGGCGGCATGGCGATGACGCCGCCGGGCATGTACGGGTTGTAGTACTGGCCGACGCCCACATGAACGTCTTCAGGCACTTCATAGTCGTAGCCCAGCATCAGTGACCGGATATATTCCGGACCGCCATGGCGCGCTTTCACGATCACCGAGAAGTCCGGCGGGATCGCGCCGCCATTGGACGCCGCAGCCTGCTGCGGGTTGGCGAACGGGTTCGGGAAGCGGTCAGCCGGACGGCCGGGACGCTCGAACATGTCGCCATACTCATCCGGACCGTCTTCCACGATGTACTCCGCCGCGATGGCGCGCACGACCGGGTTGTCGTTCGGGTTCGGATACTCCGCCGAAAAGAAGGGACCGCCTTCTTCACCCAGATTGCGGATGTGAAGCTGGTTCATGCTGTGACAGGCCGAACAGACCTGCTGGTACACCAGGAAGCCCCGCTGCAGCTGCCCTCTGTCGAACGTGCCGAACGGACCTTCAAAGCTGAACTCATGCTCTTCCGGGTGATGGGTCTCTCCAGCAGCGGCGTGAGCCGCCGGGGTCGCCAGCGCCAGAGCGCTGACAGCCACGGTGAGGAGGCGTTGGATCATTTTCATCTATCGCTCTCCTTATTCGGCCGGAGCGGCGGACGCCGCCGGCATGTCTTTTTTGCCTGAACCCAGCACCGATTCCTCGATGGAGGCCGGACGTTGGGTCGGTTTCTCGATGAAGCCCAGAAGCGGCAGGATCACCAGGAAATAGGCGAAATAGTACAGGGTCAGGATACGGCCCAGCCACAAGAAGTTGAGGCCGATCGCGCCCAGCACCGGAACCTTGTTGTCCGGCAGCTCCGCGCCGCACCACGCCAAGCCGACGCAGCCGATCACGAAGAAGATGAAGAACCAGCGCGCCAGCGGACGATAGCGCATGGAGCGCACCTTGGAGGTGTCCAGCCAAGGCAGGATGAACAGAACCGCGATGGCGCCGAACATCATCAACACGCCGCCCAGCTTGTCAGGCACGGCCCGCAGGATCGCGTAGAAGGGCAGCAGATACCATTCCGGCACGATGTGCGCCGGAGTCACCAGCGGGTTCGCCTCGATATAGTTGTCGGCGTGGCCCAGAGCGTCCGGCCAGTAGAACACGAAGAAGGCGAAGATGATCATAAAGACGATGATCGCGAAGCCGTCTTTCACCGTGTAGTACGGGTGGAAGGGCAGCGTGTCCGCCTTGGTCTTGATGCTCAGGCCTGTCGGGTTGTTGTTGCCCGGAACGTGCAGCGCCCAGACATGCAGGCCGACGATGCCGGCGATCAGGAACGGGATCAGATAGTGCAGCGAGAAGAAGCGGTTCAGCGTGGCGTTGCCCACTGAGAACCCGCCCCACAGCCATTCGGTGATCGGCGTGCCGATCAGCGGCAGCGCGCCGAACAGGTTGGTGATCACCATCGCGCCCCAATAGGACATCTGGCCCCAGGGCAGCACATAGCCCAGGAAGGCGGCGGCCATCATCAGCAGATAGATCACGACGCCCAGGATCCACAACAGCTCTCGCGGAGCCTTGTAGGAGCCGTAATACAGGCCGCGCAGCATGTGCAGGTAGACGGCCAGGAAGAACATGGACGCGCCGTTGGCGTGAATGTTGCGCAGCAGCCAGCCAAAGTTCACATCGCGGTCGATGCGCTCAACTGAGGCGAACGCATAATCGATGTGAGGCACATAGTGCATGGCCAGCACGATGCCGGACAGGATCTGGATCATCAGGCAGACGGTCAGGATGCCGCCGAATGTGTACCAGTAGTTCAGATTGCGCGGGGTGGGGAAATCCACGAAGGAATCCCAGCCCAGGCGCACGATCGGCAGGCGCTGGTCCAGCCAGCGCTCCACACCGGTTTTGGGTTCGTATGTGCTCGGTCCGCTCATTCTTCGCTCTCCCTAGCCCAGACGCAATGTCGTCGCCGAGATGAAGGTCATCGGCGGAATTGGCAGATTTTCCGGGGCCGGGCCACGGCGAATCCGGCCGGCTGTGTCGTAGTGCGAGCCATGGCACGGGCAGAACCAGGCGTCATAATCGCCTGCGCCTTCGGTCGGCACGCAGCCCAGATGGGTGCAGTTCGCGCTGGAAATCAGAAGAGAACCACGCAGGGCTTCGTCCACCTCGACGCCATCGTCGATCAGGGCGGTGAGAGCGGACCGGTTGTGGTCGGTCGCAGGCGCGCTGTCTTCCAGATTGGCGTTACGCGCAAGCGGGTCGGGAAGGCGAGACACCTCCACGTCCTCAGCTTCCGCAATTTCGGTCGCTGTGCGGCGGCTCACAAAGTGCGGGCGCTCACGGAACATGACCGTGATCACCGCGCCTTCTTCGAGTGCGCCGACATTCACCTCGGTGGTGGACAACGCAAGCGTATCCGCCGCCGGGTTCATCTGATCGATGAACGGCCACAGCGTCAGAGCGCCACCGACGCCCACTGCTCCAACCGATGCGATGTAGAGAAAGTCCCGGCGCGACGGCTCATCGCCGCCGGTCTCAGGATTGCTGTTCACGTCCGTCACGTGCCGACCTCTTGAATTCGAACTGCCCGCCCCGCAGAACCTGGCAGGCCCCACGCACGCTAGCGCGCGATCTCAGACTTAGCGCAGCGTTGCTGTTTTACGGTGCGGCTTGCTGACGCAGCCCCGCTAAACATACAACGTGTCATCGAGGCGGATTAATGTGCGCCCCCATATTTTTCAACCTGATTATCCCGTTTCCTGCGCGTGATTTCGCCGCAAACGCAGATTTTCCCCAGTTAAAATCACAAATGACGAGGTGAATTCAGAGGCAGGCTTGGCCTTCACCGCTCACTGACGGGTGAAATCGTGGCCTGAGCGACAGCGATGAGTTTTTCCCCCTGGTCTTGCTCTGCGATGATGTCCACACGAACAACGACCTGTCTTTTGCCGGCTTTGATCACTTGAGCCCGGGCGCGAAACGCAGACCCGATTCCCGGCGACAGGAAGTTCACAGTGAACTGTGACGTGACCACGTCTCCCACCACAGTGGCCGCCGCGTAAGCGGCGGCGTTATCCGCCAGAAAGCCGACGAGACCGCCATGCAGGAAGCCATGGTGCTGGGTCATGTCGTCTTTGCGAAGCACCAGACGCGTCTCGACTTCGCCGTTCTCGGCCTTGATGACCTCCAACCCCGTCCACCGGGTGAAGGGCTGGACCTTGATGATCTCTCGAAGAAGCGCAGCATCCGCCACGGCGGCTTCAGGCGGGCGTTGTGCAGATGACATGGAAACCTCCCAATTAGACCGACCGGTCTACATAGACATTTCCGGCCTCTTCGTTCAAGCTCTTGATCAAGGAGATTTCGCTAATGTCGTCATCCAAACGCCCCTCGACGGCGAGCCCTGCTCGCAAACGCGGCGCGTCGCGGACGCGCTTGATCAGCGCCGCCGCTCAACTGTTTCAGGAGCAAGGGTTCGCCGCGACGGGATTGTCAGAAATTCTCGACCGCGCACAGATGCCCAAAGGCTCGCTCTATCATCACTTTCCAGGTGGGAAGGCCGAGCTGGGCGTGGCCGCCATGGAGTCAGCCGGGCAGGTCTTGCATCAGACTTTGACCGCCCGCCAGGAGAGCCAGGGGTCATCGGCCGGGGCCATTCGCGCTTTCGCTGAGGATCTGGCCGGTTGGCTGGAAGGCTCTGATTTTACAAAAGGGTGCCCTATCGCCACGGTCGCCCTTGAGCAAACCAATGGCGCCCCTGAGCTCGTTGCGGCGATCCGCTCGGCCTTTGATCGCGTCATTGAGGGGCTGGCGGAGCAACTGATCGCTGAAGGCCAGACGCCCGAGCGGGCCCATCAACTGGCCACACTGTGCTTATCAACGCTGGAAGGGGCGCTCATTCTCGCCCGATCGCAGCGCTCCAGCGATCCGGTCCGCATGGCCGGCGAAGAGCTTGCTCGTCTGATTGCCAGCGAGGCGTCAGCCTAGATCAGCCCCGCCCGCTCCAACGCGGCGCTCAACGGCTCGAAGCGGTCTCCCGCCTCTGCATGAACGCCCACGGGATCCGCGTTGAGGGCTTCGCTGCGCAGCCAGGCCTCAGCCGCCGCCGTATCGCCGTCCACACCGATGAACGTCGCAACCTCGCGCGCCACGGCTTGCGGATCGCTGAGCATGTCTTCGTAGCGCACCGTGAGTATCCGGTCGGGGAAAATCGATTCCCAGTGCTCGCAGAGGAGATTATGGCACGCCAGAACACGGGCGATGTCATCCGGATGATAGGTCCAGTGCCGCGCCTTGCGGAACCGGGTCTTGTAGATCGACCAGGCCAGATCGCGCGGGTCGCGGAAAATCCGCACCATTTTTGACGCCGGCAAGCAGACGCCGAACGCGCCCGCCGCCATTTCAGACAGGGAGCTGGGGTCAATGATCCGTTTCGCCGGACCATCCAAGGCTTCCTCGGCCTGACCCAGATAGCGCTTGGCGACATCGCCCAGTACATTGCGGCCCCACCCGGCTTCGATCGCGGCTGAAATCTCTGACAGCGTCTGATCGCCCAGCGATGCGGCGTTGAGCCAGAACACGCTGTTACTACGCATCAGCGCGCCAGTATCGGCGTCCGCCGCCAGAACCTGGCTGAGCCAGTTCGCGCCGCCGCACGGCGGAGCAATCAGCAGCACCGGGCGCGCGTCAATAACCCCCGCCTCTTCGTGCTGGTCGACAAATTGTGGCTCATAACTGGCGATCAGCGCCTTGATCGACTGCTCGTGCCGATCTGTGTCAAACGCCGTATCGCCCAGACAGAAGGAGGCGCCCTCCGCCACGCGCATGGCCGCGACTGCGTCCTCGCCCACATCGCGATAGGCCTTGGCCAATGTATAGGCCAGAACGCCGCGCTGGGTGGAGGACATGTTGGCGGTGTTCTGGATGCGCATTTCCTCAAGCGCGGCCAGCTCCGCCGAGCCCGATTCAAACGTGATGCACTCAGACAGGCCTTCCCACGCCATGACGTCGAACCGGTCCAGGCTGATCGCACGCCGAAAGCTCAACGCCGCCAGATTTGTGCGCCCCAGCGCCAGAAGGGCGCGCCCCGCCCGTCTTTGCAAAGCCGGGTCATTGGGCGCTTGGGCGATCAGCTTCTCAAGGACGTCGAGCGCTCGCTGATGACGGCCCAGACCGGTCAGCGCAGCGACGAGCCAGAGCCAGGATTGCTGATAATTGGGAGAGGCTTCAGTCAGGCGTTCCGCCGCCTGCAAGGCGCCGACCTCGTCACCGACTTCAAGCGCCAGGCTGGCCACTTCCCCCCATTGGCTGCCCAGCTGGGGCGCGGCCTCGATCAGGCGGCGCGCCTCCACAGAGACGGACAACAGGTCTTCACGACGACGCGCGTCGCGCAGGTCAGTCAAAGGGTCAATCATGGCGGTCAGCAATCCACATTCAGACAAGGCTTGATATGGCGGCGCAGACTAATGCCCGCCTGTCGCGCGCGCCAGCGCTTCAGGCGCCGTTTGGACTTGCCAGCGCGAGCCGAGATGTATCTTTTCACATCGCCCAGACCCTTGAGGAGCGAGCATGTCTGCAACCGCCAAACCTAGCGCTGATGCTCTGGCTGATCGTCGCGCCCGCGCCAAAGCCTGGTTTGAGGAGCTGCGAGACCGGATCTGCCTGGCGTTCGAAGCGCTTGAAGACGCCGCCGATCCGGCGCTCTATCCAGGCGAGGCCGGACGGTTTGAACGCACGCCCTGGACGCGCGGCGACGGCGATGAAGAGCTTGGCGGCGGCGTGATGGGCATGATGCATGGCCGTCTGTTTGAAAAAGTCGGGGTGCATGTCTCCACGGTCTTTGGCGAGTTCAGCCCGGAATTCGCTGCGCGCGTCCGCGGCGCTGAAACCGATCCGCGCTTCTTTGCGACCGGCGTCTCCCTGATCGCCCACATGCGCAACCCCCATGTGCCCGCCGTGCACATGAACACGCGCTTCATCACCACCACGCAAAGCTGGTTTGGCGGCGGCATGGATTTGAACCCGACCCAGGATTACCAACGCGACAAGAGCTTTGAGGACAGCGTGCTGTTTCATGAGGCCGCGAAAGCCGCCTGCGACGCCCATGACCCCGCATATTACCCGCGCTTCACAGACTGGTGCGACGAGTATTTCTGGCTCAAGCACCGTCAGGAAGCACGCGGCACGGGCGGGATTTTCTACGACCATCTCGACACCGGCGATCATGAGGCGGACTTCGCCTTTACCCGTAATGTGGGCGAGGCCTTCCTGAACGCTTACCCGCAGATCGTCAAAACGCGCATGGACACGCCCTGGTCTGATGACGACCGCGAGGAACAACTGGTGCGCCGCGGCCGCTATGCCGAGTTCAACCTTCTTTATGATCGCGGCACCAAATTCGGGCTCGAGACCGGCGGAAACATCAATTCCATCCTGTCCTCCATGCCGCCCCACGCCCGCTGGCCATAAGCGAAATCTTAATCTGCGTTAACGACCGGTTAGCAGACTCATCGAACGCTACCTTTAAACGGCACCCCGCCTATGGAGCGTTACATGGTCAATACGGTTGGAACCCAAGGTCCATATCTGGGCCCGAACGGCGCCAATGCAGCAACGCAAGCCGAGATCGCAAAAGCGCGATCCGGCGCCTCCGGGCAGGGTGAAAATTCTTCAAAAACCAATGACACCGTCAGCCTGTCCGCGGCGGCGCAAGCGGTGCTGAACGGCGCCTCCGCGCGCGTGGACGCCCTGCTTGGCGAACGCGGAGACGCGATCTTCCGCAACGCCCTGTCCGGCGCCCGCGCCTACAAGGACAATTTCGCCGCCACTCTGGAACAGCCGGGCCTCGATCCGGACATCGCGCGCGACACCCGCATGAAAATGCTTGAACGCGAACGCGAGGCCTTCACAGCGCCCGAACATACCGGCGACGTCCTGACCCGCGCGCGCGCCTATATCGAGTTTTACGATTCTCTGTCCGAGGAAGAACAAAATTCCGAACGCTATCGCGGCACCCGAGAGACCATGCAGGCGATCGTTGAGCAAGAATCGGCCAATGCCGGAGTTGAGGCGCCTGACCTGTCACTGTCTCAAAGCCCGTTTGATGCGCTGTTGAACGCCCTGTCGGATGGTGAAGGCGGCATCGCAGAACGTGACAGTCAAGACGTGGTCGACGCATTCCGCGCCCGCATTGAGAGCCAGGTCGGATCTGAAGCCCGCCAACGTGAAAGCCAGGACCTGGAAAGCCGCTACGTCACCTTGCAGGCTTTGATCGAGCAAGCCCGACGCGGGGACGACAAAGCCTACGCCCGACTTGAAGCTCTGTCCGAGAACCGTCTTGAGATCGCCCCAACAGCTGAGACCGGCACGGACGAATAACCCCTCAGGGTGAGACGAAGCCCGGCGACCATCCCGCACTCAGCAATCCGAAAATAAAGCCCAGCGCGATCAGCGATGCGGCGACGCCGCCCAGAATCAGCCAATTGGTCATCTGCAGCCAGATCGGGTTCGGGGCGCTGCGGACGTCCAAGGGCGCTCCGAGATTTCTGCGAATCGGCTGTTCGGCCCGCATTTCCGCCGCATCTTTCGGCGTACCGGCCGCCCCTGTCGCAAACTGGCAAAGCCGGGCCAGCACATCGACCGCCAGCCGGGCGCTGGCTTCATCATCCATGTGCAGCATCAGGCTGCCTTCACCGTGGTTGAGCAGCTTGCCGTCTCGCTTGGGCACGTCTCGCACCGCGGTGATCTTGGAATAGCTGCGAATCTCGTCCGCTTCCGCTTCCTCGATATCGTAGGGGCTGTCCTTGTCCTCAGGCAGACCAAACAGCACCAGCCGCAACAGCATTTCCGCCAGCCCGGCCCGGTCGAGCGCGTTCAGGCGCTGGTCTTTCAGACCGCCGCCATGGGCCAGCCATTTGCCGATCATCTCGATCCGGATCGCCGCCGCCACGCCTTCGGAGACGCCCTTGAGCGCGCTCTTGTCCAGGGTCGGCGCCGCCAGTCGCCCCAGCCCCTTGGCCGGTCTTTTGTCCTTGGGCGGTTTGGCCTTGACGAACGGCCCGTCGAGCTTGCCCCGGAAATGCACCAGACACTGATCCAGCGCATGACGCGCCGCGCGCACGGCGGCGCCATGGCGCACTTTCTTGGACAACAGATCAGATTCCAGAAGGCGATCCGCCTCCCACAGGCTGCGCGCCGCTTCTGACAATGACGCAGAGACCTTCAGAGGGTCGAGCGTTTGCGCGGTGACCTCTTCGCCATTGCGAATCTTGTTGTCCTGCGCGGTCAGCGCCTGATCGGCCTGGCTTTTGAGCGAGAACAGGATCTGATCAAACTGGCTGTCGCGTTCACGCGGCCAGTCATCGCGGCGCCAGCGACCCAGCTGGAAATACCAGCGCGATTCTCCGCGCTGGAGCCGCTGGTTCAGATCGCGGCTGAATTCGAGCTGCTCCTCACCCGGCAACAGATCAAAGAACGCCTCCACATAATCAAAGATCATGAGGTTGGCGGCGATGCTCCATTTCTTGCCATTGAGCGGATCGCGTGCACTGACCCCGCCTTCAGCCTGGAACAGGTTCTCAAACCCCGGCGCGTCCAGAACCGCCGACCAGTGCGCGCGGTTCGCCTGCAAATAGGCGTCCGCCATGATCTGGCGCGCCCGCCGGGGAAGATCCTTGATCTTGCGCTTTTCATTGGCGTTGTTGATGGATTTGGCGAGCTGGATTCGCAGCGCCAGCTCGGCGTCCACCAGCGCGTTCTCGACCTCGTCTTCGGTGTAGTTGAGCGCCTTGGCCTTCTCTTCCAACGCGCGGCGATCATGCAGGTGCAAATCCGCGGCGAACAACTCGCCGCTGCCGACCCGGGCGCGATAGCGCAGGGAAAAAAGCTCGGACAGGCTCATCCCCGCCCCTCGCTCGCCATCGCCAAAAGCGCCTGACGGTCCAGCGTGAATCGTGATTCGATCCAGGCCTCCTCGAGCTGGCTGAGAACGGCGCCCAGCTGCGGCCCGGTTTGCAACCCCGCTTCAATCAGGTCGCGGCCATTGATCGGCAGATCAGGGGCGCGCCAAGCCGCAGCCGTTCGCAAATCCGCGTCCGCATCGCCCTCGCCCCGCGCTTCAGCCAGGCGCAAGCGATCTGACACAGTCTGACCGCCGAGAGCGTAGAGCGCGCGAGACAGAGCCTTGCCATCAAGCCCTGGACGCACGTCTCCTGCACGCTCCGGCGCCGGGTCGCACATGGCGACAAGACGGCTCGTCTCCGCGTTTGACGCTTTCATCTGGTCACACAGGCTACGCACGGCGTCACCCTTTCCCCCGCACAGCGCCGCCGCTCTTAAGAGCGTATCGGGCGCGCGCCCTTTCCCTCTGTCGGCGTTAATTATGCTTAAGAGAAGGTTTAAGTCGAGCGGTTCCGGCCAAACCGGTTCGAAAACGTGGCCCAGATGCATCGCTTTGGCCACAGCTCCGGGATCCGGCGCGGCCAGGAGTTTCTTGAGCTCTTTCCACACCCGTTCCCGCGCCAGACCGGCGAGCCTGGGCGCAGCCCGGATGCACGCATCATGACCGGCCGCATCAAGCTCAGAACCATACCAGGCGTTGAACCGGTAAAAGCGCAGGATGCGCAGAACGTCTTCCGCCAGCCTTTGATCAGGGTCGCCAATGAACACCACGCGACGCGCCTGGGCGTCTGCAACGCCATTCCAGGGATCAAACAGGCTGCCGTCGCGTCGCGCATAGATCGCGTTGAGGCGAAAATCGCGGCGACCGGCGTCCAGCATCCAGTCCGTGGTGAAGGCCACCACCGCACGACGACCATCTGTGGTCACATCCTTGCGCAGGGAGGTGATTTCAAATGGCGCGCCATTGACCACCGCAGTGATCGTGCCGTGTTCAAAGCCGGTGGGGATCGCCCTAATCCCGGCAGCCTGAAGCGCCGCCAGTGTTTCGTCCGGCGTCAGCTGTGTGGCGATATCCACATCCTCGACCGGCTCGCCCTGAATGGCGTTGCGCACGCAGCCGCCGACAAAGCGCGCCGTATCTGCATCGGCGGGACTGATCGCGTCCATAACCGCGATCGTCGCCGGGTCTCTCAGAAAGGCGTGTTGATCGGGATCGAGCTTCATCCCCTCACACCTTCGCTAGATCGGTTCGTCGGCAGGGGGCGGGTCACGCTCTTCAAACTGACCGGGACGAATTTCCCCATCTTCCAGGCGCGGCGGCTGATAGGCGCCGTCCCGGGAGCTGGCGTCGGTTTCAAGCAGCACCAGCACCACCAGCATGACCAAAGCCGCGCCCATGCCGGACAAAACGCCCAGGGTCGCGGACATGGGCTGTTCGAGCACGCCCGCCGCCGACAGCAGTCGCGCGACAATATAGGGCAGGGCGAACGCCACCAGCATCAACAGGAATATGCGGGTCATCGGCTGGTCTCCTTTGAACGCCTGACGGGCTCGCCTGGTCGTCCTTGCGCATAGCGGATCGACAGGGCGCGCAGCATGCCCGCCGTCGCTCCCCAGATATACCGGCCTTTATGGGGCATGGCGTAATAGCGCCGCAACATGCCCTGGAACTCGCGGGCTTCGAGCTTGTGATTGTCCTTGTCCATCAGGAAATCGAACGGCGTCTCGAACACTTCAGCCACTTCGCCAGGATCAGGGTTCAAAGCAAAGCCCGGCTCGATCACGCCCACAAAAGGCGTCACCGCATAGCCGGTCACGGTCTCATAGCTTTCCCAGCGTCCCAACAGCGTGATCGCGCTGGGCGGCAGACCCACTTCTTCCTCGGTTTCACGAAGCGCGCATTCGGCCAGGGTTTCACGCCCCGCCATCTGGCGTCCGCCCGGAAAGCTGACCTGTCCGGCATGGGCCTGCAAATGGTCCGCCCGCCGGGTGAACAGGACCGTCAAACCGGTCTCGCGCTTGACCAGCAGGGCCAGCACCGCAGCGGGTTTGAGTTTGCGGCCCAGGGGGCGCTGAATGTCATCAAGATCGCCGTCGCCATGGATCGGACGCGCGTGAGCCGGGCCGTCCACAGGATCGAGCACGCTGCGCAAACGGCTCAGTATCGCCTCGACACCCTGGCTCATGCGACAGGGCCCAGCGGGAAGAAGACGCCGCGGCTCCATACGCCCATGCAGGGTTCGCCATTTTCGTCCTCGCCGCGCTCGGCGAATTCCACGAGATCATAGAAGGCGGCGCGCGTGATCAGCGCTTCCAGCCGACCGCGCACATGCACATAGGGTTCAGGCTCGCCATCCTCCGCAATTTCGACACGCAGGGGGTGTTCAGGACCCGCAATCACGGCGTCATCAAGATTGGTCAGAAAGGCCAGCTTCTGATCCGGGCCGGAGCCTGACCGGTCCACGCGCACTGCGGTGAAGGGCGCGGCCTCGACCTTGATTTTGATTTTCTCGACCGGGGTGACGAGATAGGTCTCGCCATCCTCGTCCTTTCGAAGGATGCGCGCGAACAATCTGACGAGTTTTTCGCGCCCGATTCGCGCGCCCTCATGCCACCAGCTGCCATCGCGTTTGATGACGAGATCCATCTCCCCGCAATACTCCGGCTCCCACCGATCCACCGGGGGATAGCCGTCTGCGGTGTCGATCGCTTCCGCCGCGGAGAGCAGCGACTGCATTGCATCTTGTTCAGACTTCGGTGCGCCCATGGACACCTCCTCTGGCTGCGGCCATGTTTGAGGTCAGAAACCTGCCTCGTTCAAGGATGTAAGCCGATGCCCACCTCGAAGGAAGACGTACAGGCGCTTTCAGCACGCGCAGACGCTGCAACCGCACGCCTGGCCGAGGTTCGCCACTCCATCGCCCGCTCCATTATCGGGCTCGATGACGTGGTCGAACAATCACTCGCCGTGATCCTGTCAGGCGGACATGGCCTGCTGGTCGGCCCGCCGGGCGTGGCGAAGACCCGCCTCGTTCATGCGCTGGCGGTGGTCACAGGGCTTGAGGACAAGCGCGTGCAGTTCACCCCCGACCTGATGCCAGCCGATATTCTGGGCTCCGAAGTGCTCGACCAGGACGCGGACGGCAAACGCCATTTCCGCTTCATCCCCGGCCCGGTCTTCTGCCGCTTGCTGATGGCGGACGAGATCAACCGCGCCAGCCCGCGCACCCAGGCGGCGCTGTTGCAGGCGATGCAGGAAGGCTTCGTCACCGTGGCGGGCGAGCGCCATGACCTGCCCCAGCCCTTCCATGTGCTGGCGACCCAGAACCCGATCGAGCAGGAAGGCACCTATCCGCTGCCCGAAGCCCAGCTTGACCGATTCCTGATGCAGATCGACGTGCCTTATCCGGACAAGGATCAGGAGCGCGCCATTTTGCTGGCCACCACCGGGTCTGAAGACTCCGTCGCCGAGCCGGTTCTGAACGCTCAGGAAATCCTCGATCTGCAACAGCTGGTGCGCGCCATGCCGGTGGGCGAAGCCGTGCTCGACGCCATTCTGGCGTTGCTCGAACAAGCCCGCCCGGACCGCTCCAATGACCAAGAAGTCCGCGACGGCGTCAGCTGGGGCCCCGGTCCTCGCGCCGGTCAGGCGCTGATGCTGGCGGTGCGCGCGCGCGCCTTGCTGCAAGGTCGCCTCGCGCCATCGACCGAAGACGTGCTGGCGCTCGCCGAGCCCGTCCTCAAGCACCGCATGGCGCTCAGCTTCGCCGCCCGCGCCGAGGGCTTGCAGCTGGACGCCCTGATCAACCGCCTTGCGAAAGCCGCCGCGTAACATCTTGATGAGCCAGGCTCCCGCCCCTTCCCGACAGACCCGCCTGCGCCACGAAGCGGAGCAGGCGGCGGCGCGCTTCCCGGCCTTGCTGGCCGAGGCGGAGCGTATCGCCGCCAGCGTCGCCCATGGCGTACACGGGCGCCGGCGCGCGGGACAGGGCGAGACCTTCTGGCAATACCGCCATCACCGGCCTGAAGACGGCGCGCGCTTTGTAGACTGGCGACGCTCGGCCCAGGGCGATCATCTGTATATCCGCGAAGTGGAATGGGAGGCGGCGAACGCGATCCATTTCTGGCGCGACGGGTCCGCCGGCATGCAGCTTCACTCGCCAGGACTGCCAACGAAAGCCGAACGCGCCTCGGTGGCCCTGATGGCCATCGCCAGTCTTCTGAGCCGCGGCGGCGAACGCCTGTCCGTGCTGGGTGAGACCGGACGCGCCCGCGCAGGCCGATCCGGGTTTGAAACCGTCAGCCGCGCTTTGGCGCTGGGCGACGGACATGCGGACAGCGTCGAAGCCGCGGACCTGCCGCGTCATGCGCGTCTTGTGATCGCCAGTGATTTTCTCGACCCGGTCGAAACCTGGCAGGCCCGACTCAGCCGCTTCGCCGCCCAAGGCGCGAGCGGCGCCTTGTTGCGCGTGATCGACCCCGCCGAAGATGATTTCCCCTTCAAGGGCCGCACGAGGTTTGAAGCGGCGTCCGGCGGCGGAGACAGTTTGTTGTTTGGTCGCGCTGAAGACGCCCGCACCGCCTATCGCGAGGCCTGGAGCCGTCATGGCGCACAGCTGAACGATCTGGCCCGCCAGTATGGCTGGCGGCTGATCACCCATCGCACCGACCGCCCGGCTGCGAGCGCCGTGCTCGCCCTTTATCAAGCCTTGTCAGAGCCCCGTTCATGATCAGCCTGGGTCCGCTCGCCTTCGCCGCGCCCTGGGCGCTGGCCGCCTTCGCCGTATTGCCGCTGCTCTGGCTCTTGCTGCGCGCCACCCCGCCCGCCCCGGCGCGGATCGTCTTCGCGCCGCTGCGCTTGCTGCAAAACCTGGCGCGGACGCCGGAAACCCCGCAATCCACGCCCTGGTGGCTTCTTGTGCTGCGGCTGGTGATGGCGTCGCTGGTGATCCTGGCGCTGGCGCGACCGATCCTGAGCCCGCAGACCGACATCAGCACGGATCGCCCGCTTCTGCTGCTGGTGGATGACGGCTGGCGTTCAGCGCCGGGCTGGCCGCAAATGCAGGCCCAGGCCCGCAGCCAGCTGATCGCGGCGCGCAGTGAAGGCCGGGACGTGCTGCTGGTCTTCACCGCTGCGCCCGCCAGCCAGAGCGATCTTTCCTTCGGCCCCGCCAGCAACGCCCTGGCGCGCCTGAACGCCCATGAGCTGCGCGCCTGGCCGCCCGCTCGCGATATCACCGCGGAACGCCTTGAAACAGGTCTGAGCCAGCAAGGCGCGCCTGAGCGCTTTGACACCGTGTGGATCAGCGACGGCGTCTCAAATGAAGACCACGATCGCGCGCTGGCGCGGGTGCTCAGCGCATCAGGGCCGGTGACGATCATCTTGCCTGAACCTGAGCGCACCGCCATCGGCCTGACGCGGGTCGGGGTGGAGCCCGATGGCTTCACCGTGCGGCTGGTGCGCGCGGACAGCGACGCCCAGCGCCCGGTCACGCTGACCGCCACAGGCGCGGACGGTCAGGCGCTGGCGCGTCTGGAGGGCGTATTTGAAGCCGGAGAACAGCGCCTGGATCTGTCCGCCAGCCTGCCGCTGGACCTGCGCAATCAGATCTCGCGCCTGGCGCTCGACCGCTTCGGGTCCGCGGGCGCGACACACATCACCGGCGACCGCTGGCGCAGGCCGCGGGTGGGTTTGCTGACGCCTGAAACCGGCGGCGACCGGCAACCGCTATTGTCTGACTATCATTACGCCCGCGAAGCGCTGGCGGGGTCCACAGAACTTGTGAGCGGGGATCTGGACACGCTGCTGGGCACAGAACCCTCGGCGCTGGTGATGGTGGACAACGCCCGTCTGGAAGATGATCGCCTGACCGCCTTTGTCGAAGCGGGCGGCGTGTTGATCCGCTTTTCCGGACCGAATCTGGCCACCCGCGCCGATGATCTGTTGCCCGTGCGTCTGCGCGAGGGCGGACGCCTGTTTGGCGGCGCGATGGCGTGGGAAGATCCGCAAGGTCTGGCGCCTTTCCCCGATGAGAGCCCGTTCACCGGTCTTGAAGTGTCCAGCGAAGCGCAGGTCACCCGGCAGGTGCTGGCCGAGCCCGGCCCGGATCTCGACGCCAAGGTCTGGGCGCGCCTTGAAGACGGCACGCCGCTGGTGACCGCAGATCGGCGCGGGCAAGGCTGGATCGTGCTGTTTCACGTCACCGCCGGTCCCGACTGGTCCTCCCTGCCGCTGTCCGGGCTGTATCCGGCCATGCTGGAACGCGTGCTGTCGCTCAGCGGCGGCGCAGACCCGACCCCGCCCCAGGGTGGCGCATGGGGGCTGGAGCGTCAGCTGACCGCCGACGGGCTTTTGACGGACCCGACTGGCCAATCGCAGATGATCGCCGCGGATCAGTTCACCCAGGCGCGCGCCAGCGCTCAGACGCCCCCCGGCGTCTGGAGCCTGGGCGCCGCGAGCGCCGCGCTCAATGTGATGCAGCCCGGTGATGACCTAGCGTTGATGGCGCGCGACCTGCCCGGCGCGACCTATCGGCTGGGCGATGGCGCGATCGAGACGCGACTGGCTGGACCGCTGTTGAGTCTGGCCCTGATCCTGTTGTGCCTTGATGGCCTGATCACCCTGGTCCTGTCAGGCCGCATGCCCTTCGCCACCCGCAATTTCGGCGCAGTCGCCGTGCTCGCGCTGGCCCTGGGCGGCATGCCGCAAGACGCGCTTGCGCAAGGCGTGACGGGGATCGATCAACAGGCGCTGGAAGTCCGGCTCGCCTATGTGCGCACAGGCGATGCGCGCATTGACGAACTGAGCCGCGCGGGCCTCGCCGGACTGTCGCGCGAGAGCACGCGGCGCAGCGCGGTCGAACCCAGCACGCCAGCCGGCGTTGATATCGAAACCGATGAAATCCTGTTCTACCCGATGATCTACTGGCCGGTGACCGAAGACGCGCAAGGCCTGTCGCCCGAGGCTGCGGCCCGCGTCACCGCCTATATGAATGCGGGCGGGCTGATCGTCTTTGACACCCGCGACGGCCGCGCCCGCGGCCGCGGGCTCGCCCCGCATCCCGGCCTGGTCCGGCTTCTGGATTCCGTTGAAGTGCCGCCCTTGCAGCAAATGCCCGATGATCATGTTCTGGGCCGGGCGTTTTATCTTCTGACCGAGTTCCCCGGTCGCTATCCCGAAACCCAGATCTGGGTGGAAGCCAATCCTGAGAGCTCGGGCCGCGACGGCGCCTCCTCGGTGGTCATCGGCTCGGCGGACTGGGCCTCGGCCTGGGCGATTGACGAACAGGGTCGCCCGCTGGCCCCGGTGGAGGGCGGCCCGCGACAGCGCGAACTGGCCATCCGGTTCGGCGTCAATCTCGCCATGTACGCCCTGACCGGCAACTACAAGGCCGATCAGGTGCATGTGCCCGCCATTCTGGAACGATTGGGGCAGGATTGATGGACGCCGTCACGCTCTCCCTCTCTCCGCTCATCCCGCCGGTTCTGGCCTATGGGCTGGGCGCGCTGGCGCTGGCTGTCTCCGGATTTGCGCTGGTGCGCGGCCTGAAGGGCTGGCTATGGCGCGCGCTGGCGGCGCTGGTGCTGACGGGGGCGCTGCTCAATCCCGCCCTGGTGCAGGAAACCCGCGAACCGCTCAGCGATGTGGCGGTGCTGATCACGGACGACAGCGCCTCCATGCAGATCGGAACCCGCAGCGACGCCGCCGCACAGGTCGCGCAAGCGGTGCGCGCGCTGGCCGAGCGTGATCCGCTTCTGGACCTCATTGAAGTGAGCGGCGGCGCGTCCGAAGACGGCACGCGCCTCAGTCGCGCCCTCCAGCAGGGCCTGTCACAAGCGCCGCGCAACCGGCTGGCCGGGGTGATCATCGCCTCTGACGGCCAGGTGCATGACACGGCGCCCAGCGCGGATGAGCTCGGGCTGGATGCGCCCGTGCATCACTTCCTCACCGGCGATCCCAATGCGCGCGACCGCCGCCTGATCGTCTCCCAGGCGCCGCGCTATGGGCTGGTGGGCGATCCGGTCAGCTTCACGCTGCGCGTCGAGGATGAAGGCGCCGCGACCGGCACGGCCATGGTCAATCTCTACGTAGACGGCGGCGAGCCGATCAGCGCGCGCGTTCAGATCGGTCAGGATGTCACCGTGCAGGCCGAGATCGCCAATCGCGGCCCCAATGTGGTCGAGATCGAGGTGGAGCCCGGCCCCGGCGAGCTGTCCCTGATCAACAATCGCGCGGCGGTGAACGTCACCGGCGTGCGCGACCGCTTGCGGGTTTTGCTGGTGACGGGCGAGCCGCATAATGGGGCGCGCGCCTGGCGCAATCTGCTGAAGTCCGATCCCAGCGTCGATCTGGTGCACTTCACCATTTTGCGTCCGCTGGACAAGGATGACAGCGTGCCGCCCAACGAGCTGGCGCTGATCGCCTTTCCGGTGTTCGAGCTGTTCCAGCTGAGCTTGCAGGAATTTGATCTGGTCATTTTCGACCGCTATCGCCGCCGCGGCATCCTGCGCCCGCTCTATTTTGATAACATCGCCAATTATGTGGAGAACGGCGGCGCGCTTCTGGTGACCACCGGCCCGCCCTTCGCCGGCGGGGAAAGCGTGGCGCGCTCGCCGCTGGCCAGCGTTTTACCCGCTGTGCCGACCGGATTGATCAGCGAAGAACGCTTTGTCCCGCAGATCAGCGATATCGGCGAAAGACACCCCGTCACCCGGCCCATGCTGACCGGTGAGGGCGAATGGGGGCCCTGGTTCCGCAGCATCGGCGCCCGCGCCCTGTCCGGCGAGACGGTGTTGCAGGCGCCCAATGGCGATCCGCTGTTGACCTTGTCGCGCGAAGGTCAGGGCCGCGCGGCGATCCTGCTGTCTGATCAGGCCTGGCTCTGGGCGCGCGGCTATGAAGGCGGCGGGCCCCATGACGAGCTGTTCCGCCGGGTGGCGCATTGGCTGATGGGCGAGCCCGAGCTCGACGAAGAACGCCTGAGCGCCCGCGTGGTGAATGGCGAGCTGGAAGTGACACGCAACACCCTCGCCGATGATGTGCCGGATCTTGAGATCGAATGGCCGTCCGGCGCCCGCGACACGGTCGGGATGACGTCCAACGGGTTTGGCGATTATGTGCAGCGCCTGCCGGCGCGCGAGCAAGGTCTGGTGCGGTTGCGGTCAGGCGAGCTGACCACGGTCACCGCCTCCGGTCCGCTCAACCCGCTGGAATATCGCGATCTGCGCCCCGATCCTGAAGGCTTCGCCACGCTGGTGGACTCAAGCGGCGGCGGCGTGTTCGCCCTGGGCGACGGCATCGACCTGCCCGACCTGCGCCGCACCAATGAGCGCGCGCGTCAGGCAGGGATCAACTGGGCGGGCCTCAAGCGCAACGCCGCCTATCGGGTCATCGATGCGCAATCCACGCCGCTGGCGCCGGGCCTGTTGATCGCGCTGTTGATACTGGGCCTGTTCGCCTTGGCCTGGCGACGCGAGGGCGAGTAACGCTGATCCTTTCCAGAACGGCATAACTCACCGTCCAACCCTCCCATTAATCTGAGCGCCTTCAGCCGCTATCTGTGTGTTCAACACGAGCGAGCTAAGGAGGTTCGTCATGATCGATGTGCGTTATTTCGAGGATCTGGGCGCGTTCCGGATCGACTGGCTGAACGCGAAACACCATTTCAGCTTCGGCTCTTATCACAATCCCAAGCGCATGGGCTGGGGCGCGCTGCGCGTCTGGAACGATGACGAGATCCAGCCCGGCACGGGGTTTCCCCCGCACCCGCATGCCGAGATGGAGATCATCACCTATGTGCGCGACGGCGCCATCACACACCAGGACAGTCTGGGCAATAAGGGCCGCACCGTGGCGGGCGATGTGCAGGTGATGAGCGCGGGCAAGGGCATCCGCCACGCCGAGTACAATCAGGAAAGCGAGCTGACCCGCATCTTCCAGATCTGGATCATGCCCGATGAACGCGGCGGCGAGCCCTATTGGGACAGCCGCAGCTTTCCCAAGGATGACCGGGCGGGCGAGCTGGTGGTGCTGGCCTCAGGCCGCAAGGGCGATGACGACGCCCTGCCCATCCGCGCCGATGCGCGGGTGCTGGGCGGCACGCTCAAGGCCGGCCAGTCCGCAAGCTATGCGCTGGAGCCAGGCCGTCACGCCTATCTGGCGCTCGCCAAGGGTGCTGTGACCGTCAATGACGAAACCCTGGGTCCGCGTGACGGCGCGGGAATCGTCGATGAACCGGTGATCGAGATTAAAGCGATAGAGGACGCCGAAATCGTTTTGGTGGACTCGCTTTGACGCTCGCGTTCACCGGGCCTTAAGCGCCAAGGACTACACAGAGAGCTTCGGAGGAGCGACTGGCTCCCCCGAGGCTTTCTGGAGTTCGCCATGATGCGCCCCGCCCTTGTGATGTTCGCCCTCGCCACGCTGATGCTGACGCCCGGCTGCATCGTGGTGCAGACCGCCGATCTCGCGGTCGGCGCGACGGGCGCCGTGGTGGGAACCGCCGGCAAGGTGGTGGGCGGCGCGGTGGACATCGTCACGCCCGGCAAGATCGCGCCCGAAGACAAGTTCGTCACCGAGCTTTGCGAGCAGACCCCCGCCTAGACGAGCGCCTTGCCCATCCTGACCAACGGGACGCTGACGCCCTGCACCTTGGCGCTTTCCTCGCTGATCGGCGTATAGCCGCAAGCGGCGTAAAGCGGCTGACCGGACAGAGTCGCCATCATTTCCGCCCGCACAAAGCCATGGTTTCGCGCCGCATCTTCGCAAGCGTTCAGGATCAAGCGCCCGACGCCCTGCCGGGTATGGTCGGGATGGGTGTACATGGCGCGCACCTTGGCGGGTTCGGTCTTGGGATCAAGCTCGCGCGCATCGCGCTGATCGGTGGTGTGATCGCCGCCATAGAGCGTGGCGCGATAGCTCCAGCCGCCGCAGCCAGCAATCTCATCCCCGCGCATCACCACGAAATAGGTGCCGTCCTTGATGAGTTGGGTGTCGATGCCCATGACCGCCTGACTGGCCACGACCTGTTCAGGGCTCAGAAAGTCATCCTGCAAACGGTTGATCGCCAGATCCATCAGCGCCGAAAGGGCCGGCATATCGCTTTGCTGAGCGATACGCAGGGTCAGGGCGTTCGTTGTCATGGCACATTGATCCATTTATGCGTCTGCAGGCTGAGCATCCATTTGGGATGCTTGAGACAATAGTCGAACGCGGCTTGCGCGTTTTCCGCCTGCTGCGGCCCGTCCATGGGCTGTAACCGGAATTGCCTGAAATCGAGATGCTCGAACAACTCAGGCATGGCTTCGGGCTGGGGGTAGACAAGCTTCAGCTCATCGCCAGTGATCTGCTTGAGCGGCGCTGTGGATTTGGGGCTTACGCACACCCAGTCAATGCCGTCCGGCGCTTTGATGGTGCCATTGGTCTCCACCGCAATCTTGAACCCCGCCGCATGCAGGGCGTCGATCAGCGGCGCGTCCAGCTGCAAGAGCGGTTCGCCGCCGGTGCAGACCACATAGGGCTCGCCCCCGCCCGGCCACAGGCTGGCGACGGCTCCAGCCAGCGCCTCGGCGGTCTTGAACTTGCCGCCATTTTCGCCATCCACGCCCACAAAATCGGTGTCGCAGAACTGGCAGATGGCGCTGGCGCGATCACGCTCCAGCCCGCTCCAGAGATTGCAGCCCGCAAAGCGCAGGAACACGGCCGGTCGGCCCGTCTGGCCGCCCTCGCCCTGAACGGTCAGGAACATTTCCTTGACGGAATAGGTCATGAAGCCGCGACGACCTCGCGCCATTTGGTCCAGCCGGTCTTGCGCAAATCACACGCCGGGCAGTCATCACAGCCATAACCCCAGTCATGACGCTGGCCACGTTCGCCGCGATAGCAGGTATGGCTGTGCTCGACGATCAGATCGACGAGCGCATCGCCGCCCAGCTCATGGGCGAGCGCCCAGGTCTGGGCCTTGTCGAGATGCATCAGCGGGGTCTCGACCATTGTCGGGCGGTCCAGCCCCAGACCCAGCGCTTTGGCCTGGGTCTGGATCGTGTCTTCGCGGCAGTCGGGATAGCCTGAGTAATCGGTCTGGCACATGCCGCCCACCAGCACGTCGACGCCGCGGCGATAGGCGAGCGCGGCGGCGACGGTGAGAAAGACGAGATTGCGCCCAGGCACGAAGGTGGAGGGCAGGCCCGCCTCGGTCATGACGATTTCCATGTCCGCGGTCAGCGCGCTTTCCGCCAGCGCGCCATAGCCGGACAGGTCCACCAGCCGGTCCTCGCCCAGCCGGTCCGCCCAGTGCGGAAAGGCATCGAGCATGGCCTCGCGCACCTTTTGCCGTGCCGTCAGCTCCACATCATGGCGCTGGCCATAGTCAAAGCCGATGGTCTCCACCCGATCAAAGCGCGACAGCGCCCAGGCGAGGCAAGTGGCGGAATCCTGGCCGCCGGAGAACAGCACCAGGGCCGCGTTTGAAGAAGAGCGTGTATCCATGTAGCCAGTATATCTTGCTTTCAACGCGCGCCTGCAAGGATCACGTCCATGCCTGACCCCGCCTCCACGATCTGTCTGCTTTACACCACCTGGCCGGATGAAGAGAGCGTGACGCGCGCTGCGCATCGCCTGCTTGAGAAAAGCCTGATCGCTTGCGCCAATATTCTGGGCGCGGGCCAGTCCATCTATCGCTGGGAGGGCGAGGTGCAAAGCGAGCGCGAAATCATCGCGCTGTTCAAGACCTCAGTCGGCGCTGCAGGTCAGGCCAAAGCGGAGATCGCCGCGCTGCACCCTTATGACGAGCCCTGTATTCTGACGCTCGACGTCAACAGCGCACTCAGCGCCGAAGGCTTTCAAGACTGGGTGATTGAGCAGACTTCATGACCCCGGCGCTGACCCGGCGCTGACCCGGTCAGGCGATCCGGTACAGCTGGGCGTTGGCGATCGGATCATTGGCGAGCGCCTGCTTGAGCCCTTCCATCAGAACTTCCGCACTGACCGGAGAGCGGATCAGCGTCTCCATGGCATTCACCCGCAGCGGCGTATCCAGGCCTTCCACCAGGCGCAAAACCGGCGTCATAGCCGCGGTCGACGGCAAGGCGCGCACATCTGCGGCCGCGTCCTCGGGCTCTGCATCACTGAGTTCATGTCCCAGAACGACCGCGTCGTAAGCTGAGGCCCCAAGTGCGTCCACGAGCTCGGCGGAATTGCTGGAACAGGTGACCACGCAATTGAAAGATTTGAGATAGCCTAACAATACAGAGCGCAGCGCCGGCTCGCTCTCTCCGACCAGAACACGCAACCGGCGGCTGGACACCGACATTTGCTCGCCATCGGCGAACCGGTCCGCTTTCGCAGAATGACGCAGCTTCACCTCGAACCAGAACACAGATCCGGTCTCACCCTCGACAGGCGCGTAACCGACATCACCATGCATCATTTCAGCCAGTTTGCGCACCAGATGCAGACCCAGCCCCGTACCCGACTGCTTGATGTTTTCGTCCATCGTGTCGCGCCCCATGGCGTTGAACAATTGCTCGCGTGAGCTCTCGGGCACGCCGGACCCTGTGTCCTGAACCTCGATGCGGAGCGACGACGAAGCGTTCGGCGCTTCATCCAGGTGCAGGCGGATGGTCACGCCGCCGCTCTCAGTGAAGCGCAGCGCATTGCTGGTCAGGATCCGGCACATGTGCAGCAGGCGCCCGCCATCAGCGCGTAGCGTGCGCTCGGCGTCGCCCGTCAGCTCGATCTGCAGGTCCAGTTTCTTGGCGATGGCATGGGGGGTGTGCTCGCGGCGCAAGCGGTCGGCGAGATCGATGGGCGTCAGATCCTCGACCACCAGCTCCATCCGGCCCGCATCAATGCGAGAGACTTCAAGCACCGTATTGATCAGGCTTTCCAGAGTTCCACCGCTTTCCAGAAGCCGTGACACCATCAAGGTCTGTTCATCGGTCAGAGTCGTCTTGTCGAGCAATTGCGCCATGCCCAGCACGCCGTTCAGCGGGGAGCGCAATTCATGCCCCATATTGGCGAGCATGACGGCGCTGGCGCGCGCCGTCTCTTCGGCTTTCCGGGCCGCCTGGTCATTATGCTCGGCGAGGCGCGCCAAGGCGGCGGCCTGTTCAAGGGTTTTCTTGTTGGCGCTTTCCAGCGCCACCGTAGCGGCGACTGATTCCTTCAAGGTCTCGGCATAGGTCTTCGCCAGCATGGTGATGCCGGCCAGGAAGCCCAGCAGCATCACGGCGCCGAACGTGCCGATCACAGGGTCAACATTGATCAGAGACACAGCCCACAAGCCGAGCGCCGGACCGGCGTAAGACAGAATGACCCGGCGTTCGCCCGCAGAGGTCAGCACCGCGCCGGCGGCCATGCCGGCGATCACCAGGCCGACGATCTGTGCAACCAGAGCCGGGGCCGCATCGGACAGAATGAGCGGCGTCGCGCCCCAGGCCACCCCTACCAGGGCGGACAGGGCGACATAGAGATACATCTCGGTGTCGTTGGGCGGACGGTCAGCCTTGCGGGCGCGCAACATGGCGGAAAAGCGCAAGACCGGGCCAACGCAGAGCACGGCCAGCC
Organism: Oceanicaulis sp.; assembly: GCF_051859625.1. Taxonomy (GTDB): domain Bacteria; phylum Pseudomonadota; class Alphaproteobacteria; order Caulobacterales; family Maricaulaceae; genus Oceanicaulis. Next base: position 656,827 of record NZ_JBHYFH010000001.1, read on the forward strand.
AGGTCCAGAACGCGACCGGCGCCACATAGGGATGGATTATTGCGGTAAGCAGCAGGGCGTTGACGATGTTCAGGGGAACAGCGCGAAGCGCCCCTTTGGACACGAGTTCGTACTGCGCTTGTCTCGCGCGATGCGCAATGTCGTGTGTTTGAATGTCGTCCGCCGGGTTAAATTGACCCATCAAGCCACCTCCAGGACCGCTTTTCGCGGCTCTTCTGTAGGTTTATGACAGGAAGTTCTTAAAACTGCGTGCATTTCCCTCTGGCAGTTCTTGAGACGCCCACACCCTTTACTGGAGCCTTGGTCACATGTTGCGCATATCTGGTCTGAGCCTGCTCGCCCTGCTCGCACTGACAGCGTGTGGAGCCGAATCGACACAGAGCAGCGAAAGCGTTTCCGGACTGGTGGCGGTCGACCCTGACGCGGAAGCCGAGATGCTGGTCTGGCGCGATTTGCTGCCTGATTCAGACCTGGAAGTTCTCGAAGCGCTCAATGAAGGCCGCGCCGATCCATCCTTGATGAGTCAACTGGGGCAGCAAAGCACGATCGAAGGCCAGATCGGCACCTTCAATATTGTCGAAGACCTCGACGGGCTGGTGGTGCGGATGCCGGGCTATATCCTGCCGCTCGATTTCGCTGAAAATGGATCGGCGCAAGAGTTTTTGCTGCTGCCCTATCACGGCGCCTGCGTCCATGTTCCGCCGCCGCCCCCCAACCAGATCGTCTATCTGCGCGCGCTCGAGCCCATCCGTTTTGACAGTCTGTGGGAGCCGGTCTGGGTGGAAGGCCGCATGGAAATCGAACGTGTGGACACAGATCTCGCCGCCACCGCCTATTCCATGGTGGTGCGTTCCGTCGAACCCTATCAGGTGCGCTAGGCCGCCAGGCCTAGTGCTGGCGGTCGCAGGCGTCTGTGGTGAACAGATCCGCGATCACACCCTCGCAATCACGATCCCGGCGCGGCCGAGCATGACGGCGGTCATAGCGATCCCGGCCATGCGCGCGATGATGACGCGCCGGCGCCGCGATATCCGCGCGGATTTCCGCCAGCGATAGCGACACGTCCGTGAAGCGATCTTGCGCCCGCTCCCACGAATTGAGCGACGCCACGCAATCGCGCTCCTCATAATCGCGCTGATGCATGCAGGCGGAATAGGCGCGGCATGAGCCCGCTGCAAACCGATAGGCGGCGTCCAGGTCCAGCTCGAAAGCCCGCAGCATTTCCGTACGCTCGGTTTGCGGCCCTGAAGGCGGCTGGTCCACGCGAAGCGTGCCTTCGCGGTCCTCCCAGCGCTCGTTCACATCCCCGCCCGATGCATAGCCGGTGATCAGCAGCGCGCGTGCGGACTCGATGCGCTCATCGCGTTGAGCCCGCAAGGAATCCACTTCGCAGACCTGCAGGGCGGTATCGAGCGCGATCGCGTCAGCCGTGGCGACGACCGGCGCGCTGGCGGGCGGATAATAGGGATCCACGGGCGGAATATAGCCGGGCTCGGTCTTGCAGCCTGCGAGCGCGGCGGCGCTGATCAGCACGCTGAGTAAGATTGAATTGCGCATCAGTCCTGTCCTCTTGATCTCGCCGGTTATCGGCTCGCGTTGGCGTCCAGGCATCCGGCATGAGCCGGCGGGACGCGGGCGCGCATGGCGTTGCGCAGAATCTCCATGGCCCGGGCTCCCCGGCCCGGCTCGGAGGCGGCTTCTTCTTCGATCTCTTCGCGAATCCGCGCCCATCTCACATGCGCGTTGGGCGCGCTCGTCAGTTCGGGCGTCGAGCGGAAGCGCCGCGCCAGGCCATGGCCCAACTCGGCTGCATCACGCAGATACGCGTCGGCGCGTTCGGGATTTTCCACAATGGCGCACAAACGATACGAGCCGAACACCGCGCCCGTGCCGTAAATGACCGCCAGATTGAAATTGGCGTCAGGGTCGCCGCGCACGGCGGCCATCTCCAGCCATTCAAGCGCCAGGTCCGTGTTCTGGACGACGCCGAGTCCGACGGCGTGCATGATCCCCAGAACGTTCTGGACGCCGGGATCGCGCGCGGTCTGGGCGGCGTGACACATCAGCTGGGCGGTCTGGCGCGGCGTCAGCGAAGCGGTTTCGTCATAGCCAAGCTCGCGTTGGAACGCGCGCACGGCCCGGCGGGTCTCAGCCCCGTACGTGCCGTCGATCGAGCCATTGTAATACCCCAGCGCGGACAAGGCCGCCTGCCGCAGATTGAGCCCGATCACGTCCGCCAGACGGCTTTCAGGATCACGGGCGATGCGCGCCAGGCTGTCCTGGGTCACCGGGCAATCGACCAGATGGGCCTGAAGCCGGCGTTGCGCCAGGATCGAGGATTGCGCGCCGAACGGACGCCCCCAGGCGACCGACCGGTTCCAGAAGCGCATGGCCGCTTCGCGCGATTCAGGCATGAGCGGGCGTCCGCCGGCCTGTTCACAGCCAAAGTCGATGAGGGAGGAAAAACTGTCGCCGCAATCGAGCTCCAGCGTGGTCAGCTCCGCATCGCCACGCAACAGCCAATACCGCGCCGCCTCGCTGTAAACGCGCGCCGCGATAGGCCGAGGCACGCATTCCGCAGCGCCGTCCACGCACACCAGAGTCGCGTTGGTCTCGCCGGTTTCCGGGTCGGTTGTCTCAAGATGAAACGTCCAGGGTTCGGACGGGAACGCGTCGCGCTGGCGCGGAAACCAGCTGCGGTTCGGGTTCAGCCAGCTGCTGGGTCCTTGATAGGTCGGCGGCTGATAGCCCTGAGCGCGACCGCCGCGGGGCGTCCAGCGCCCTTGCTGACGAGAGGCTTCCGACAGGGTGCGCGGTTGCCAGTCGTTATCACTGGGAGAGCGCGTCACCCGGATGTCCTCGTCCTCGGGTTCGGACTGAAAGTTGAAGATCGACTGCCGCGCCGCGCTGTCAGAGGCGAAAAAAGCCGCCGTCCCGCCCGCCAGAGCCAACCCCAAAGCCAGCGTCACAAGAATGGAGAACCGGTTCATGAGCCCTCGCCCCACCCGCTCTGGGTCGCGCCGAACGGACGTTCTTGTGATTGCGGGGCATAGGCGGGATCTGCGTCCGCACCATTTTGATAATAGTCATAACGAGGCGGTTCACAGACCGGCACGCCGCAAATGTCTGACGCGTCGACACAGACCCGGGCATCGCGTCCGGTGAGGGTGTTTTGCGCCAGCCGACCGTCGAAATAGCGCCGACGATAGGCGTCACGCTCCAGCTCGCGCACATAGCTTTGATAGCCGTAGCGTGAGAGCTGAACGCTGAGCACGCCCGAAAAACACCGGCAATTATTGTCGCCATAGGTGTCGATGCAGGCCGCATAGATGGGCTCGCTGTCATCGTCGCCGCGCATGATGTCACTCATGCGCCAACCGCCGAAAACAAGCAATCCGATCAAGATCAGGCCCGCCAGGGCCCAGACCCATCCCAGTCCGTATGAGAATTGATCTCGTTCGTTCATGTGCGCCTGTCCCGCCTCGTCCAAGCGTTTACCCCCTGTTAAGGTTAACGTACGCTTAGGACGCCTGCCCGGCAACCAGAACGGATCAAGTTTCGGTGAGTTCCCCTTTTTATTCTTCGACGTGCGCTTTTCCCACATCACCGAGATAGGGCGTGTCAGGATCCTTGAAGACCACATAGACCGCCGGAATGACCAGCAGTGTCAGAAGAGTCGAGGACAGCAGGCCGAAGAGCAGCGAAATCGCCAGACCCTGGAAGATCGGATCAAACAAGATCACCGAGGCGCCGAGCATCGCCGCCAGCGCGGTCAGAAGAATCGGTTTGAAGCGAATCGCCCCCGCCCGCAGCACGGTCTCGCGCAAGGTCTCGTCCGGCTGGGCTTCATGGCGGATGAAGTCCACCAGCAGAATCGAGTTCCGCACGATGATGCCCGCCAGCGCGATGAAGCCGATCATGGACGTGGCCGAGAACGGCGCCCCGAACAGCGCATGTCCGATCAGAATGCCGATCAGCGTCAGCGGCACCGGCGTCAGGATCACCAGAGGCGCCCGGAACGACCCGAACTGGGCCACCACCAACACGTAAATCCCCGCCAGCGCCACCATGAAGGCCGCGCCCATATCACGGAAGGTCACATAGGTGATCTCCCACTCGCCATCCCACAGCAAGGTCGGCGCGTCATCACTGATCGGCTGACCGAACAGCCGGATCTCAGGCCGCGGCAGGCCGTCCGGCCAGGTCTCGCCCTCGATCAGTTCGGCGACCGCGCCCATGCCGTAGATCGGCGCTTCATAGCGGCCCGCCAGCTCGCCCATCACCATGTCGGCGAACCGGCCGTCCCGGCGATAGATCACGGGTGAGCCTTCCACTTCGCGCACGCTGACCACATCGCCGAGCTCGACCACGGTGCGGTCGCCCGGCAAGAGATTGGCGGGGACAGGCGTGGAGAGCAGCCGCTCGGCCCAGATCCGCTCTGAGCGGGGCAGATCAATCGTGATCTCCAGCGGGTTCCGGCCGTCACCCTGCTGGGCGTAGCCCACCGCACGGCCATCCAGGAGAATGCGCAGGGTGTCAAACACATCGCCCTGCTCCACCCCGTAAAATTCCAGATTGTCCTGATCGAGCACGATCTGAAGACGCGGACGCGGCTGACCAAAGCTGTCATCCACATCCACGATGAAGTCGACCTCATCAAAGATGCGGCGCACTTCAGACGCCACCGCGCGACGGGTCTCGCCGTCCGGGCCGTAGATCTCCGCCAGCAAGGTCGCGAGCACCGGCGGGCCGGGCGGCGTTTCGGCCACCTTGATCACTGTGCCTTCTGGCATGGCGATCTCGCTCAACAGCTCACGGGCCTGCAGCGCAATGTCATGGCTCTGGCGTTTGCGGTGATGGCGCGAGGCCAGATTGACCTGAAGGTCGCCCTGCTCGGGATTGGTGCGGAAGAAGTAGTGGCGCACCAGGCCGTTGAAGTTGAACGGCGCAGACGCGCCGGCATAGGCCTGGATGGAGATCACTTCCTCGACGCCCGACAACACGTCCGCCGCTTCAAACAGGACCCGTTCTGTGTCTTCAAGGCTCGCGCCCTCGGGCAGGTCCACGATCACCTGAAACTCTGACTTGTTGTCAAACGGCAGCAGCTTGACCGTCACGATCCCCAGCGGAATCGCCATCATGACGACGAGCGTCAGCACGCCCGCACTGATCAGGAATATCCAGGCGCGGGCGCGGCTTTTGACCACCCAGCCCGCAATGGCGCGATAGCCGCGGCCCAGCCGGGTCTCGCTGTCTTCCGCGTCATGACCATGCTCGCCGGCATTGCTGGCGATTTTCACCATCAGCCAGGGCGTAATGATCATCGCCACGAAGAACGAGAAGATCATCGCCGCAGACGCGTTGATCGGGATCGGCGCCATATACGGCCCCATCAACCCGGACACGAAGAGCATGGGCAGGAGCGCCGCCACCACGGTCAGGGTCGCGACGATGGTGGGATTGCCCACTTCAGCGACGGCCTCGACGGCGGCCTTGATCGGCGGGCGGCCATCCTTCATCGCCCAGTGACGGGCGATGTTCTCGATCACCACGATGGCGTCATCCACCAGAATGCCGATGGAGAAGATCAGCGCGAACAGGCTGACCCGGTTGATGGTGAAGCCCAAAGTGTTTGAGGCGAACAGGGTCAGAAGAATGGTGGTGGGAATGACCACCAGCACCACGATGGATTCCCGCCAGCCCACCATCAGCGCGATCAGCACCACGATGGAAATCGTCGCGAGGCCCAGATGGAAGAACAGCTCATTGGCTTTCTCCGCCGCCGTCTCCCCGTAGTTTCTCGTGACCTCAACGCGCACCCCATCCGGGATCAGCGTGCCGCGCAGCGTCTCGACGGTCTCAAGCACCTGCTCGGCCACCACCACGGCGTTCGCGCCCGGGCGTTTCGCCAAGGCCAAAGTCACCGCCGGGGTGCGCACCCAGTCGCCGGTCGCGCCATGCGCCGCTTCGGCCTGGGCGTCTTCAGCATGGGCGTCGCCTTGACGCGTCAAAGACCAGACGCGGTGATCTGAAGGCTCCGCCCCGATCACCACGTCCGCCACATCGCGGACATAGACGGGGCGTCCGTCACGCGTTGTCAGCAGTAAAAGACCGATGGAGGCGGGGTCGCGCAGGGTTTCCCCCACCAGCGTCTGCGCCACCGCGCCGTCCTGAAACACGGGCCTCACAGGGAACGCAGAATTGGCCGCCCCGATCTTGCCCGCCAGCTGTTGCAAGGTGACGCCATAAAGCGCCAGCCGTTCAGGATCAGGCTCGATGCGCACCTGATCGGCGCGTCCGCCGACGATGAAACTCAAGCCGGAGCCGTCCACCGAGGTCAGCCGCGATTGCAGCTCTTCGGCCAAAGTCAGCAGCGAGGCGTCCGTCCAGCGTTCGCCAAGCCCCGGTTCCGGGCTGAGCGTCAGGGTCAGGATCGGCACGTCATTAATGCCGCGCGCGATGATCAAGGGTTCGGGCACGCCCAGGGGCAGCTGGTCGTAATGGCCGCGGATTTCCTCATGCACGCGCAGAACGGCCAGGTCCTCAGCCACGCCCACCTTGAAGCGGGCGGTGACCAGAACCTGGTCATCCATGGTGTTGGAATAAGTGTGCTCGACCTCGGCGATGCCCGAAATGACCGCCTCGAGCGGTTCGGTGATCAGCTCGACGGCGTCCGCCGCGGCCAATCCGTCCGCGCGCACCATGATGTCGATCATGGGCACGGAGATTTGCGGTTCTTCCTCGCGCGGGATGGTCAGAAGCGCGATCAGACCCAGGCCGAGCGCGGCCAGCAAAAACAGCGGGGTGAGCGGCGAGCGGATAAAGCCGTTCGCCAGATTTCCAGACAGGCCCAGCTTCATGGCTGCACCAGCAGGTCGCCGGTCTGCAGGCCGGACAGGATTTCAACGCGGGGTTCGCCCTCAGGCCCTGCTTGCAAGCCGCCGCGCTGCACCACCACGTCACGGGTATGTCCGGCGTCATCCAGCACGCTGACATAGTCGAGCCCGTAGCGGGTCTCGATCAAGCCGGCCGGAATGACGATGCCGCGCCGGGCGTCAGTATTGATCAGGACGCGCACGCGCTCGCCTACAAAGAAATCGCCAAGACCCTCAACGACCGCGTCCGCCGTCACCCGGCCCGCCTCGATGCGCGGATAGACCTGACGGATGGTGCCGGTCGCGGCCAGACCGTCCTCGGTCAACGCCCCGCCTTCCAGCTGCACCGGGTCGCCTTCCCGAACGAAGCGGGCATGGCGTTCGGGCAGGGACAGCCGCAGCACATAAAGATCGGTGGCGATTTCGGCGATCTGCTCGCCCGGCATCACCACGCTGCCCGCCGTCACCGGCACCGACAGCACCACGCCGGTCGCGGGCGCCAGCACATCGCCTTCACGCGAGCGCTGGACGGTCACGGCGCGCTGCTGGCGCGCGGAAGCCACCTGATTTTCAAACACTTCGACCTGGGTACGCGCCGCTTCCAGCCGCGCTTCAGCCACAAGGCCGCGATCATACAGGCGCTGATCGCGCGCCAGGTCGGCCCGCGCCTGCTCCAGCTGGGCGGTGACCGCCGCCAATTGCGCATTCAAAGACCCTATCTGGGGCGCGATCTGGTTGTCCACGACCACCGCGATCACCTCGCCGGCCTCGACCCGGTCGCCTTCGTCGATCCGCAATTCTCCGATGGTGCCGGACAGACGCGCCCGCGCCATGGTCACGTCCACGCTCTGCACCGTGGCGAAGACCGCCTTCTGGTCGGTGATCTCGGTCTCGGAAACCTGATAGGGCTCATCTTGCGCCCAGCTCGCAGCCGGGGTCAGACCCAGCGCAAGACATCCCAAAGCCAGCCAGCGGATCATGCAGTCTCTCCCTGTGCGCGAGCGCGGGAAGCCTCCCGCCGCGCTGAACACTTATCAAAATAGATAAGTGTGAGAGACTTGTCACCGCCCCGCGCTGCTCTGCCGCAGGTAGGGGGTGGACTCGGTAGATCTGATGCCCAAACGCAGAAAAACGTCCCGTTGGGACGTTGATGCAAATTGAACTTAAGGAAGAGAAGTGGTGGCGGGGGGGAGACTTGAACTCCCGACCTCACGATTATGAGTCGTGCGCTCTAACCAGCTGAGCTACCCAGCCAAACCGTATGTTCGCAACTGGGTCGGCTGCGAACCGGAGGGAGGCGTATAACCGCGCGCGGGCCGCCTTGCAAGGGGCCCGCGCTGATGCGGCGTCACATAAATCAGTTAGGCCGCACGGACCGAGGAGAGGAACTCGCCGACCGCTTTGCGCAGGCCGGTGGATTCTTCGGTCAGGGCGTGGCTGGCGGCGTTCACCTGGGCGGCGCACTGGCCGGTTTCAGAGGCGGCGGCGTCCACCTGGCCGATGGATTCAGACACTTCGCGGGTGCCCGACGCGGCTTCGTGGGCGGCGCGAGTGATCTCGGACGCTGCAGCGCGCTGCTCTTCCATGGCGGCCGCGATAGCGGCGGAGATGTTGTTCATCTCAGAGATCACTTCGCCGATATTCTCGATGGCGCCCACAGTCTTGCTGGTCGCGCCCTGAATGCCGGAGATCTGATCGGAGATGGACTTGGTCGCATTGGCGGTTTGCTCAGCCAGGGTTTTCACCTCGCTGGCCACAACCGCAAAGCCCTTGCCGGCTTCACCAGCGCGCGCCGCCTCGATGGTAGCGTTCAGCGCCAGAAGGTTCGTCTGCTCGGCGATGCCTTCGATCAGGTTGACGATGTCACCGATACGAGCGGCGGCTTCATCCAGCTGGGACACGTCCGTATTGGTCGCCTGCACGCGATTGGCGGCGTCCTGGGCGATCTCGGTGGAGCGCGAGATCTGCTGGGCGATTTCGGCGATGGAGCCGGTCATCTCTTCAGCGGCGGCGGCCACGGTGTCCACGTTTTCAGCGGCGCGGCTGCCCGACGAGTTCACACGTGCGGTGGTTTCGCCAGCGCTGCGCGAGGAATGGTCGAGCGCGGTCGCAGCGCTTTCCATTTCTTCCGCGGCGGTGCCGACGGCGTCCAGCGCGCGGCGCGAGACATCGTCGAACTGGGCCACCAGCTCTTCGATCTTCTGGGCGCGGGCTTCGCGGGCGATCCGCTCGGCTTCGCTTTCCTGCTCCAGGCGCTGACGCTCGACGGCGTTCTGGCGGAACACGGCCACGGCCTTGGCCATCTCGCCAATCTCGTCCTTGGAGTCGTCTTCGATCTCATTGCCCAGATCACCCTTGGCGAGGGTGGCCATGGCGCGAGCGATGCGGGTCAGACGATTCAGCAGATTGCGCGAGACATAGAAGTAACCAACCGCACCGCCGACCGCGACGGAGAGGATGGCGAACACCCACATCAGCGCCGAACCGAACGCCATGGCGTTCAGACCGGCATTGCTGGCGGCGTCTTGCTCATTCAGCGCGCCTTCGCGGGTCGCGGTGACCAGCTCGGCGAGCGCGGCGTCCATGATGCGTGCGTCCTCGACCAGCATTTCGGTCTCGTCGATCATCTCAAGCTCGGTCTCGCGCAGGCTGAACATGCCTTGCGGGCCTTCAGCATAGGCCAGGAGCGTATCCACGGCGTCCCGCAGCTCGGGCGTCGCCACATCGCCAAGGATGGCCATGTTGATGCTGAGATCATCGGCGGCGATGTAGAAATCGTCCTGAATGCTGCTGACTTCACTGTCGCTGCTCGCCGTGCTCAGCTCGGCGAACCGCGCGGCGGCCAGATTGACCGACATGGACGAGCGCAGAAGCGTTTCGATGACGCCCTCATCGCTGGTTTCATCCAGCGCGCCTTCGAGCATTTCAGACACGGCCGCACGTTGACGCAACACATCGCGCATGGCGCGTTCACGGGCTGCGTTGGCTTCAAGCTTGGCGCCGACCGGGCCGGAAGCGTCATTCACTGACGCGCTCAATCCGTTCAACGCTTCGCTCAGCGCATTGGCGTTCTCGGTGCTCAGCCCCGCCTGGCGCAGGGCGTCGATCGCGGCGCTCGCTTCCTGGGTCAGCGCATCCAGCCGCGAGGCGGACACTTGTTGGTCGATGGTGTCGCGGGAGCGGGAGAACGCCGCCAACTCACCCGTCAGAGCGCCGGACGCCGCTTCCAGCCGCTGTGCGGCGGCGGCGCGGGGCGCGGATTCTTCAACAATGGCGTCGAGGGCAGTCCTGGAACTGGAGAAGGCAAACAAGCCCGCAGCGCTGGTCGCCAGTGTAATAATAATCACTGCAGCGAAAGCGGCCAGCAGGCGTGTCTGAACGGAATGGATCGAGATCGCCATCTATCAGCCCCAATTAAGGTTAATTCATTCAAACGCACAAAAACGGCGCAGCCATTATTTGACTGCGCCGCCTTTACAAAAGGTTTAGTCGCCGAAGTTGAAGTCGAAACGGCGCTCGACGCCTTCAGCGCCCGGGCCGGTGGCGTACTGCCAGCTTTCAAGGGCGCGCATCACGGAACGCTCGAACACGCCGGCAGGGGTCGCTTCGACCACTTCCACATCAGACACGGCGCCGTCAGCGGAGACGTTGTAGCGCACGACCACATGGCCTTCGATCTCGCGGCGCTGAGCAGCGCGCGGGAATTCCGGCGCTTCGGCCTGAACCAGTTCCGGCTCCTGGAACGCATAAGCGGGAGCTGCGCCGAGACCAGCGATCAGAGACACAGCAGCGAAAACACCAGCAAACTTTTTCATAGTCACACCCAAACCTAGCAAAGGGGTCCTCGTTTTGAGGCCCGTTGTCTTCCCAAAACGTCGTCGTCTGAGCGTGTCGCCCGCTCTTCCGACAATCGACAGGTACGGTTTGTGACAGAAAGGGCTGAATCTTCGTTTAAGGGGTATGACTAACAATCGGTAAAATTGCGCGTCTAGAGCGTCTGGTCCGCACAAGACCCCGTCTCTACTTCAATCGTGGCATGGGTCAGTTTGTACTGCTCCGCCAGGCGGGCCTTGAGGCGACGCACGATCTGGGCGACGTCCGCCTCCGGTTCAATTCGCGCGTGAAGTGTGGCCATGGGCCGGTCGGGCGTCAGCGACCAGACATGAACATGATGGATATCGAGCACGCCCGGCGTTGACGCCATGAGATCCGTGCGGAGCGCTTCAGGGTCGATATGATCCGGCGCTGCTTCCAGAAGAACCCGTCCGGCGTCGCGGACAAGGCGCCAGGCGGAGACGCCGATCAGGCCCGCGATCAAGAGCGATAACAGCGGATCAATGGGCGTCCAGCCTGTCCACCAGATCACACCCGCCGCAATGATCGCCGCGACCGACCCCAGCAGATCGCCCATCACATGGGCCAACGCCCCGCGAATATTGAGGTTGCTGGTGTCCGCCCCATGCAAAACGGCGAAGGCGACGATATTGACCAACAGCCCGAGCACCGCGATCACCGCCATGCCGGTCGCCTGAATCTCGTTGGGATCAAACAGGCGCATCACCGCTTCGCAGACGATCCAGACCACCAGAATGGACAGCGTCACCCCGTTGGCGAACGCCGCCAGAATCTGCATGCGATCATAGCCGTAAGAGCGCTTGGAAGTGGCGGGCCGCCGCGACAGGCGAAACGCGCCCCAGGCCAGAAGCAATGCGGCGAAATCCGTCAGCATGTGCGCCGCGTCCGCCAGCAAGGCCAGAGACCCGGTCAGAAGACCGCCGATGACCTCGGCCAGCATGAAGCCGCCAGTCAACGCGGCCGCGATCAGCGTGCGGCTTTCATTGCGTCCATCCACCGGATGCGCATGAGAGTGACCATGACCATGACCATGACCATGGGAATGGTGGTCGTCATGCTCGTGGCGGTGATGATGCGGGGCGTTGGAAGTCGTGTGTTCGTCGGTCATCATCCTCCCCTACCCGCTTTGGCGGGCGGGGAAAAGCGATGACATAACGTTTCGGCTAGGCCGAGATGTGGATGGGATGGCCCAGCGCGGTCAGCACGCCTTCCGCGAAGCCTTCGGTCAGGGTCGGGTGCACGTGGATGGTCCCCGCTACGTCTTCCAGCGTCGCGCCCATCTCCAGCGCCAGGGCGAACTCGCCCGAGAGCTCGGAGACATGCTTGCCGACGGCGTGAATGCCAAGGATCACATGATCGCTTTCGCGCGCGGTGACGCGCACGAAACCGCCATCCGCGCCGCCCTCCATGGTCAGCGCCCGGCCCGAAGCCGCCAGCGGGAACTTGCCGGTGATGACGGTCTCGCCCCTGGCTTTCGCTTCATCCGGCGTCAGGCCCACGCCGACCAGCTCGGGCTCGGTGAAGCACACCGCCGCGACGGAGACCGGGTCATAGGCGCGCTTGTGGCCGGCGATGATCTCGGCGACCAGCTCGCCCTGCTTGGTGGCCTTGTGCGCCAGCAGCGGCTCACCCACCAGATCGCCAATGGCGTAGACGCCGCGCATGGCGGTGCGGCACTGATGATCGATCTTCACGAACGGGCCGTCCATATCGACGCCCATGTTTTCAAGGCCCCAGCCTTCAGTGACCGGCTTGCGACCGACGGCGACGAGGATCTTGTCCGCCTCGATGCGCTGGGTCTCGCCGTTGGCGTCTTCAAACTCGAGATAGGTCTGACCGCCCTCCTCGACCGCGCCCTTGGCCTTGCAGCCGGTGTGCAGCGCGACCTTGTTCTTCTTCAGCCACATCTGGACCGGACGGATCATTTCCTTGTCATAGCTGGGCAGAATGGTGTCCGCGGCTTCCACCACAGCAACCTCGGAGCCCATCTTGCGGAAGGCGATCCCGAGCTCAAGGCCGATATAGCCTCCGCCCACGACGACCAGCTTTTCAGGCCGTTCGGTCAGCTCCAGCGCCTCGGTCGAGCCGATGACATTGCCTCCAAACGTCATGAAGGGCAGCTCGGTTTCCTTGGAGCCGGTGGCGAGAATGACGTTCTCCGCCGTAATCTCGACGGTCTCGCCGTCTTCCATCTCGACGACACAGGTCTTGGCGTTCTTGAAAGTCGCCCAACCGGAAACCGCTTCGACCTTGGCCGCCTTGATGAGCTGGCCGACGCCCTTGGTGAGTTTTGAGACGATGCCGTCCTTCCACGCCGTCACGCCCGCCATGTCCAGGGTCGGGTCAGAGACCTTCAGTCCCATCTCGTCTTTCTTGGCGTGATGGACCATCTCCTCATATTTGGAGGCGGCGTGGATAAACGCCTTCGAAGGAATGCAGCCGCGGTTCAGGCAGGTGCCCCCCAGGCCGTGCTTGTCCACGATGATGGTGTCGAGCCCCAGCTGGCCCGCACGGATCGCAGCGGGATAGCCGCCCGGACCGCCGCCGACGACGAGAACCTGACATGTTTTCGACTGGGCCATGCGTAACACTCCTGCTGGGTCCGAGAGGGATTTGGCTGAGGTTTAGACGCTTGGCGCGCAACAAAAAAGGGGCAGGCTGAAACCTGCCCCGTCTTCTTAAAAAGGTCCGGACACATTAGTCCTTCTGGACGTTGACCGAGGTCTTGTCAGCCCAGGGTTTGGTCAGCCCGGCGCCGCTGGCGACAGATATCCCGAAAACGATCAGAACTACGATCACAATCCAGCTTGTGGGGATGCCCAGCTGGATCATCGCCCAGGTCAGCCCTGCAATCGCGAGCAAAGCGCCCACCAGAAAAATCCCAAACGCTTTCATCGCCTCATCCTGTCCTGCTTGAGAGAGGAACGCGGATGCAGGCGCGACCGTTCCCGATCAGGGCGCCTCTTCGCCAACCCCGTAGGCTGCGAAGAAGGCCTGGACCAGATCAGAGCGGTCGACTTCCGACCGGTCCGCGCGGTTGCCCCACCACAGGCTTTCGGTGTTGGCGAAGGCGATCAGGGTCAACCCGCGATCGGGCAGTTTCAGATAGATCGCGGAATAGGCGTCTGGTTGCCAGCCTGAATGAAAGACCAGACGCTCGCCGTGATGCTCCTGCAAGAACCAGCCATGGGCGTATTCAGACGGCGTGCCGTCGGCATTGTTGGGCGGAGTCCACAGCGCCTCGCGCTGCTCGGGCGTCAAGAGCGCGCCGTCATCCAGCGCCCGGTCAAAGCGCGCCAGGTCGAGCGGCGTCATATAAAGCCCGGCCGCGCCACGGAAGTCGTCGTCAGGAAAAGGCTGTTTGACCAGGCGTTCTCCGTCAAACACGAAAGGCGGCGCCAGATGGCTCAGCACATGAAAGTTCTGCGTGTCACGCCAGCCCGCCATGGTGTCGGTCATCTCAAGCGGGTCGATCACATAACCGCGCACGAGGGCGCGGAAATCGCGATCATGCGCCTCGTCCACAAAACGGCCCAACCGCGCGAAGACCAGGGCATTGTAATAAAAGTCCGTTCCCGGCTCGCCATTGACCTGCATGTTCACGACCTGACGCAATGTCTGCCCCTGACAGGTGAAGTCCGGGAACATCACCCCGTCCACATCACCGCCGGCGAGCGGAATATCTGAGTCCGGGAACCATTCGCACAGGTCGCGCCAGTCCTCGGCGTCCGACATGGGACGGTCGAGATCAATCTCTCCCGCCTGATCGGCGAGAAACAGAGTGGTTCCGCTGACGGTTTTCGTTACGGACGCAACGAAATAGGCGGTGTCAGCGTCGGTCGCGACCTCGCCTTCGTCATCCGACCATCCAAGATAGGCTTCAACTTCGGGCTCTCCGTCCCGCAAGACCAGAACCGAGAGGCTGGGAATATGATGACTGCGCCGGTACTCCGCCAAACCGTCTTCAAAGGTCTCGGCGGGCGTTTGAGCTTGCGCCAGGGCGCCGGTCAGAATTGCGAGGCTTGCAGCCCAGACAGTCCGTTTCATCATCACCGTCCTCCTATTTGGAGAAAGCCTATCAGAGACATCGCCTTACCGGTGTGAATTCGGCGTAAGCCGCAACAGCTGCCCTTCCAGAACGCCGCGCACCTGATCTGCAACGAACTGCCTGAGATCTTCAGGACTGCGCGGCGCCAGCGATGCGCTTGAAGCGAGACTGCAAAGACCATAAGCCGCCGCCAGCGCCGCAAAGGCGAGATCACGCGCATCCGTCTCCCGCTCACCCGGCCCGGCGCCGAGCGCCAGACGTGACCAGACCATCAGCTGGTCAAGCTCGGCCTTCACTGCCTCGCCTAGCGCAGCATGGGCGTCCATCTCCTGACGGGACCGGGTCAGCATCAAGGCGTGCAGATGTGGCCGGTCGAGCGCGAAATGGACATAGACCTCAAAAGCGGTCTGAAGCGGGTTCGAAGCGTCCACGCACCCGGCAAGCTGAATGCTGAGAAGCTGACGATAGCCCTCGGCGGCGACTTCGGCCAGCACCGCGTCCCGGTCGGGATAATGGCGGTAGAGCGCGCGATGATCGACGCCCACCGCCTTCGCTAGGGCTCGCATGGTCAGCGCATCAGGCCCATCCGCTTCGATCAGGTCGAGCGCTGCGCCTACCGCCGTTTCCCGCACCTCGCCATGGTGATATTTGCGCGCCTTCGCCATCACCCCGTTTTCTTGACGTGCCAGTTCACCACCATTTCGGCGACGGTCACATCCTCGGCGTCGGTGATCGCGACCTTGATGTCGAACACCACCTTGCCGATGTCTGCGAGTTCCTTGCGGATGGTTTCAGCGTCAGAATTAGCGATCGCCGTTGCGGTCAGATCGGTCTTGCCGGTCTTGAGGTATTTGATGCTGGCGTCCGCCGCCACGGGCCGAGCCGCCATCAGCTGATCGCCCAGCACGCCGCCCAGCGCTGCACCCGACGCCGCCTCGCCCAGGGTGAACATGGCGCCCGCATGCATGGTCTGGATGTGGTTTTCGACCTCAGGTCTTTTGGCGAGACGCGCCACGCCGCGCTCGGGCGAAACCTCAACCAGCTCCACGCCCGTCACGGTCGCAAACGGCACCGACTTGTCCATATGATCGCGGATCATCTCGTAAATCGACATCAAACCCTCCTAATGTCACCAATGGTGACATTAGGAGGTAAAGCGTGCTGGAGGCAAGGGAGAAGTGGGAGCAATTGAGGCTGCGGCGCTTCCCCTCTCCCCCTTGGACAAGGGGGAGAGGTCGGGTGAGGGGGTGCGCTTCATCGAGGGGCACTCTTGCATGATCAGGCGCCGCTCACCCCTCACCTGTCCTCTCCCCTCAAAAAGGGGAGAGGGACGCTCGCCTATGTCGAGCTTATTTCTGCAACTGAGCGATTGAGTGGGTCCCTGGGTCAAGCCCGAGGACCGAGACCATAGAACGAACATCTCTCGGCCTTCGGACTTGATCCGGAGGCCTATGCAGCGCCTGCCATGACGCACACCGTCATCCCGGCCTTGAGCCGGGATGACAAGGGGAGAGGTATCCACCCATTCTCTTTCCCGGCGCAGGCCTCCGGCTCGGCGCTGCGCTTGGCCGGGGTTTCAACTCGCAAACAAAAAGCCCGGCGCGAGTGCCGGGCTTTGAGCTTGTGGAGGGGGCTAAGCCCTAATCCATGAACAGGGTCGCGGGGTTTTCGAGATAGCCCTTCATCTCCTGCACCAGAAGAGCGGCTTCATAGCCGTCCACAATGCGGTGATCGAAGCTCGAGGACAGGTTCATGATCTTGCGCGGCACGACGCGGCCTTCGCGGTCATAGCGCGGCAGGGTCTGCATCTTGTTCACGCCGATAATGGCGGTCTCGGGATGGTTGATCACCGGGGTGGTGACGATGCCGCCGATGGCGCCCAGAGAGGTGATGGTGATGGTCGAGCCGGTCAGCTCGTCCTTGGTGCACTTGCCAGCCTTGGCCGCGTCGCCGAGACGCTTCACCTCGGCGGCGACTTCCCAGATATCGAGGCTCTCGGCGTGCTTGATCACCGGCACCATCAGCCCGTTGGGCGTGGCGGCGGCGATGCCGCAATGAACGCCGTCATGCTGGGTCAGCACAGAGCCTTCGGTGTCGAAATGCGCGTTCGCCTGCGGGAATTTCGGCAAGGCTTTCGTCAGCGCCATCACCAGGAACGGAATGAGGGTCAGCTTGGTCTGATCGTCTGACTTTCTGGCGTTCATGTGCGCGCGCAGGTCTTCGAGCGCGGTCAGGTCGATCTCGTCCACATAGGTGATGTGCGGAATGGTGCGCTTGGCGTGCGCCATGTTCTCGGCGATCTTGCGGCGCAGGCCGATGACCTTGATGTCTTCCTTGCCCATGCGCCGCGCCTTGCCCGCGCCCGCCCGTTCCGCACGGGAGACGAAGCGACCGCCGGCGGCGATGAAATCATCAAGATCGATATGGGTGATGCGGCAAGCCGGACCGGTGCCAGGCACATCGGCGAGATCAATATCAGCCTCCAGGGCGCGCTGACGCACCGCCGGACTGGCGAGCGGGCGGTCGCCGTTGGAGCGTGCAGGCGCGGCGGTTTTCGCCGCCGCAGGCGCCGGTTTCGGCTCAGGCTTGGGCTCAGGTTTCGGTTCAGCCTTCGGCGTCTCGGCCTTGGGCTCTTCTTTCGGAGCCTCCTTGGTCTCGGGCTCAGCCGTGTTCTCGATATCGTCGGGGATTTCGCCGTCCACATCGATGATCAGGATTTCAGTGCCGACCGGGATCACTTCACCGGGCTCGCCGACGATGGATTTCACCACGCCGTTCACCGCGCACGGAATTTCGACCGTGGCCTTGTCAGTCATCACATCCAGGATGTGCTGGTCTTCGGTGACCTTGTCGCCGGCCTTGATGTGCCATTCGACGATTTCCGCCTCGACGACGCCTTCGCCCACATCGGGGAGCTTGTACTTGTATTCGCTCATGCTCAGGCCTCCGTCACGGTCTTCATCGCGCGCGCAAAGCGGTCGCGCGTGGGGAAGTACGCCCATTCATGGGCGTGCGGATAAGGAATGTCCCAGCCGGTCAGACGGAAGATCGGCGCTTCCAGCGCATAGAAGCATTCTTCCTGGATCTGGGCGGCCAGCTCGGCTGCAAACCCGGACGTGCGCGGCGCTTCCTGAGCGACGACGACCCGGCCGGTCTTGTTCACCGATTTGGCGATGGTCTCGATATCATAGGGCACGAGCGTCTTGAGATCGATGATCTCGGCATCAACGCCCGCCGCTTCGGCGGCGGCCTGGGCCACATGAACGAGCGTGCCATAGGCGATGACAGTGCAGGCTTCGCCTTCGCGCACCACTTCGGCCTTGCCCAGCTCGACGGTGTAATGACCTTCGGGCACCTCGCCCTTGGCGTGCTTGGCCCAGGATTTCAGCGGCGTGTCCGGCACGCCGTCAAACGGGCCGTTATAGATCCGCTTGGGCTCAAAGAAGATCACCGGATCGCCGCTTTCCAGCGCGGAGATCAGCAGGCCCTTGGCGTCATAGGGATTGGACGGAACCACCACCTGAAGACCGGGCACATGGGTGAAGAACGCTTCCGGGCTCATCGAGTGGGTCTGGCCGCCGCGAATGCCGCCGCCCCAGGGCGACCGCACCACGCAGCCAGCCGTGAATTGACCTGCCGAGCGATAGCGGATGCGGCTCATCTCGGAGATGATCTGGTCGATGGCGGGAAAGATGTAGTCGGCGAACTGGATCTCGGCGATGGGCTTGAGCCCCTTCGCCGCCATGCCGACCGCCATGCCCGCGATGGCCGCCTCGTTGATCGGGGTGTCGAACACCCGGTCGAGACCGTATTTGTCCTGCAGCTTGTCGGTCGCCTTGAACACGCCGCCGAAATAGCCTGCATCCTCACCAAAGACCACGACGTCCGGATCACGCTCTAAAAGCACGTCCATAGCGGAGTTCAGCGCCTGAATGATGTTCATCGCTGGCATGACTTAAACCCCCAGATCCTGGCGCTGACGGCGCAGCCGCCAATCGGGCTTGGCGTAGACGTCTTCGAAAATGCTTTCGGTGGGCGAAAGCGGGCCTTCGTGCAGCGTGCCGTGGCTTTCCGCTTCCTTGTAGGACTTCACCACCAGAGCGGTCATCTGCTCTTCGAGCTTGGCCTGACGGGTCTCGTCCCACTCGCCCTTGCCGATCAGATGCTGTTTCAGGCGCTCGATGGGATCGCCCAGCGGCCAGCGGTCAAACTCGGTCTTGGGACGGTATTTGGTCGGGTCGTCCGAGGTGGAGTGCGCATCGGCGCGATAGGTGAACAGCTCCAGCACCGTCGCGCCCTTGCCCTGACGCGCCCGCTCGGCGGCCCATTGGGTGGCGGCGTAGACAGCCAGGAAGTCATTGCCGTCCGCCCGGATCGAGGCCAGGCCATAACCAAGCCCCTTCGCCGCAAAGGTCGGCGCATCGCCGCGGGCGATGTTCTGGTTGGACGAGATCGCCCACTGGTTATTCACGACGTTGAAGATCACCGGCGCGCGATAGGTGGACGCCAGGGTCAGACCGGCGTGAAAATCGCCTTCCGCGGTCGTGCCGTCACCGATCCAGCTCGCCGCAATCTGGTCTTCGCCCTTATAGGCGCAGGCCATGGCGTAGCCGGCGGCTTGCGGGAATTGAGTGCCCAGATTGCCCGAGATCGTGAAGAAATTGCCCTCGGCCCAGGCGTAGTGCACCGGCAGCTGACGCCCCTTGAGATTGTCGCGGCTGTTGGAGATGCAATGGCACATCATGTCGACGATGTTGCGACCGCGCGCAAACAGGATGCCCTGCTGGCGGTAGCTGGGGAACACCATGTCGGTGGGCTTCAGCGCCATGGCGGCGGCGACGGCGACCGCCTCCTCGCCTGTGGACTTCATATAGAAGCTCATCTTGCCCTGACGCTGCAGCTTCAGCATGCGCTCGTCATAGATCCGGGTGAGCACCATATGGCTCAGCCCCTCGCGCAGCACTTCCGGGCTGAGCTCGGGATTCCAGTCGCCGACGGCCTGATGATTGTGATCGAGAACGCCGACAAGCCCTGTCGCCAGATCTCGGGTCTCTTGCCAGGACGCGGCGGGATCGGGGCGCGGCGCCTCGCCGGCTTTCTGAAGATCGAGATGGGCGAAGTCGGGCTCGTCCCCCGGCCGATACGGCGGGGTCGGAACGTGGAAACGAGTCTGTCCGTTCGACATGCTTTGTCCGTACGTTTCTTCAAGCCATACAAGGCTTTTCAGGCCGCGAGGTAGCGTTCAGAATCGGTTTTGGCAAGCGAAGCGCGGCAAGCAAAGCCATGCTGCAGCGCGTCATAATTCTTCTGTTTCTGGTGAAAACCAGACCCCGCCAGAAGCCATTTCCTGCATCCACCAAGCCGTATCACAAGGCGAACTCGATACCCCAGCCACTTGATTTAGAAATCATAAGTTACGCCGCGCGCAATCTTGGAGCGTTCAGACAAAACGGTTGAGCCACATGACGCGTGTGAATCTTGCAAACCAGTTGATCTCCCAACGCCCTCGCATCTGGTATCTCGCTGTGGGCGGGATCGAGACCGTCCATGGCGCGATGGGCAATCTGCAAGAGCTGCAAAAGCGGGTCGAAAAAGAGCATATCCGCGGCGCCCTCTTCGATTTTCGAAAGCTCGAAGGCTATGACCCCCAACAGGACTGGGTCGGCTTTCTAAAGGGATTGAAAGCCTATACGCCGCATGGCTTGCCTATTGCCTGGATCGCGCATGCCCACGGCGCCAACGCGGCGCAGCAACTCGCGCAAGCGGCTCAGAAAGCGGGCGCCCTATCGCAGTATTGCCTGAACTGGCAGGCCGCGCTGATGACGGTGGGGTTGCCGAAAAACACGCCCGACCCCTTGCCGGGCCTGTCATCGCCGCCGGCTGACGGCGGCGATGAAGACGACGACGTCTTCTTGCTGGACTAAACAAAAAAAGCCCCGGCCAGATGACCGGGGCTTCTTCATACGGCGTTCAAACCGATTAGTTCAGGCGTTCGATCGCGACCGCCGTGGCTTCACCGCCGCCGATGCACAGCGAGGCGACGCCTTTGGTCTTGCCCTGGCTTTCCAGAGCCGCGATCAGGGTGACCATGATCCGTGCGCCGGACGCGCCGATCGGGTGACCCAGCGCACAAGCGCCGCCATTGACGTTCACAACATCATGGCTGAGGCCCAGCTCTTTCATGGCGATCATCGGCACCACGGCGAAGGCTTCGTTGATCTCCCACAGATCCACATCGTCCTTGGTCCAGCCCGCCTTCTCCAGAACCTTGCGCATGGCCGGAACCGGCGCGGTGGTGAAGTAGGCCGGCTCATGGGCGTGGGCTGCGGTGGCGACGATCTTCGCCAGCGGCTTCAGGCCGCGGCGCTCGGCTTCGCTCTGGCGCATCATCACCAGCGCAGCCGCGCCGTCAGAGATGGCTGAGGCGTTCGCCGCCGTCACCGTGCCGTCCTTGCCGAAGGCCGGCTTCAGGCTGGGGATTTTTTCCGGGCGCGCCTTGCGGGGAAGCTCGTCGGTTTCAACCGTCACGTCGCCCTTGCGGCTCTTGATGGTCACCGGGGTGATTTCGCGCTTGAAATCGCCTTTTTCGGTCGCGCGAATGGCGCGGGCCAGAGTTTCCAGCGCATAGGCGTCCTGGTCTTCGCGGGTGAACTGGTGCTCGCGCGCGATCATGTCGGCGAACACGCCCATGGCGTTGCCTTCATACGCGTCTTCCAGACCGTCCTGGGCCATGTGGTCCTTGATCACGTCATGGCCGTATTTGAAGCCGGTGCGATGGTTCGGCATCAGGTGCGGCGCATTGGTCATGGATTCCATGCCGCCCGCCACGATCACCGAGGCGTCGCCCGACGCGATGGAGGCGCGGCCCATGATGGCGGCCTGCATGCCAGAGCCGCACATCTTGTTCAGCGTGGTCGCCTCGACCGATTTGGGCAGACCGCCCTTGATGGCCGCCTGGCGCGCCGGGGCCTGACCCTGGCCGGCGCTGAGCACATTGCCCATGTAAATCAGGTCCACGTCGTCGCCGGCGACGCCGGCTTCAGCGAGCGCGGCCTTGACGGCTTCCGCGCCCAGCTCATTGGCGGACATCCCCGCCAGTTCTCCCAGCAGGCCGCCCATCGGGGTGCGCGCCATGCCAACGATGACAATCGGATCTTCGGAACTCATGGTCCGTCTCCTAATAGTTTTATCTCGGCCGGCTCGGGCCGGTCATTGAGAGGAGAGAAAGGCCTTGTTTCGCACCGCGTCAAGAGTGCTCGCATACGCAGCAGGGGGGCTCAGACGGCCCCCAAGATGGGTCGACGGGCCCGATATGCTTGCAGGATTAATCGTTTTCGCCTGTCTGGCCTGGATCATACATCGCTTTATCAGCCCCATTCATTTTTCTTTGAACGCGCCGGGGGTGCGGATCAATCCGGACCAATTTCTCATATTAGCGATCATCGCCTTCTTCACTCCCGCTCTGGGTGAAGAGTTTGTGTTCCGCGGGATTCTGTTGCCGCCTGTTCAAGGATGGCTGCAGACCCTGATCAGCAGCCTGCTGTCAGTGGCGGTGTTCGTGCTCTGGCATCCGGTTCAGGTCTGGCTCGGCCTGCCCATGGCGCAGGAGGTTTTCACCGACCCGGCTTTCCTGATCCTCGTCGCCCTATTGGGCGCGCTCTGCACCGCCCTCACCCACCGCTCAGGCAGTCTTGCCCGCCGTCATCGTCCACTGGCTGGTGGTGGTCGGCTGGAAGGCGGGGACGGGTTAACCCGTCGCCCGGATCCAGCCGCCGCCCAGCACCCGGTCATGATCGGGGTGGGAATAGAACACGCACGCCTGACCCGGCGCGACGCCTTCTTCGCCCTGTTCGAGCAGCACGAAGACACCGTCCTCGCCCACTTCCAGAACCGCTGATTTGGGCGGACGGGTGGAGCGCACCTTGATGCCCACGGTCAGACCATCGGCTTCGCTCAGATCGCCATCGCCGATCCAGTTCACATCCTGAAGCGTGATCTTGCGCACTTGCAAAGCCTCGCGCGGGCCCACGATGACCTGGGCGTTCTCCGCATCCAGACGCACCACATACAGCGGCTCGCCTGTGGCGATGCCAAGCCCGCGGCGCTGGCCCACCGTATAGCGCAACACGCCCTCGTGCCGGCCCATCACGCGGCCATCCAGATGCACGATCTCGCCCGGGCGCGAGGCGCCTGGACGCACCTTCTCCACCACCGAAGCGTAATCACCATCGGGCACGAAACAGATATCCTGACTGTCGGGCTTGGCGGCCACGGTCAGGCCGAGGGCGGCGGCGAGCTCGCGGGTCTGGTCCTTGTTCAGATGCCCCAACGGGAAGCGCAGATAATCGAGCTGCTCTTCCGTGGTGGCGAACAGGAAATAGGACTGGTCCTTGCCCGCATCTGCGGCGCGGCGCAGCTCGGGCCGGTTCCCGTTCATCGTGCGCTGAATGTAGTGCCCCGTGACCAGACAGTCCGCGCCCAGCTGCTTGGACGTGGCCAGCAGGTCCGCGAACTTCACAGACTGATTGCACCGCACGCAGGGGATGGGGGTGAAGCCGGCCAGATAGGTGTCGGCGAAATCCTCGATCACCGCTTCACGGAACCGGGTTTCATAGTCGAGTACATAATGGGGGAACCCCATGGCTTCGGCCACGCGGCGCGCGTCGTGAATGTCCTGACCCGCGCAGCACGCGCCTTTGCGGTGGACCGCCTCGCCATGATCATACAGCTGCAGCGTCATGCCCACGACCTGATAGCCCGCGCGATGCAGCACGGCCGCCACGACCGAGCTGTCCACGCCGCCTGACATGGCCGCGACGACGCGGTGATCCGCGGGCTCGCCGCCCAGATTGAGGAACTCGCCTGTCAGCCCGTACGCGTCCATCAACGCGTCAACACGCGCTGTATCAAGCACCGGAGCAGAAACAGGATTGGAAACGGCGCCCGCGCCAGGGCGCGGGGCGTTGGAAATCAGTGTGGTCATCATCCTCTCCCTCGCCGGGTCAAGGCCGACGACGAACAGCAAAAGGTGCCTGCATATAAGAGTAATGCGGCAATAAAGCCAGTCAGTCTGATCACAATGTCTATCCAGACGGGCGCAGAGCGACGGTGCTTCAGACTTTATTAGCCAAAACCCAGTCACCTCAGAGGGCATTCTAAAATCAAGAGAGAACCCATATGTTCACGTCACTGGTTACGCGTCTGGTCGCTCTTATTCTGGGACTTGTCGCCGTCGGGATCGCTCTGACAGCTTTCTCGGCCGGATGGGTGATCAACAATTCAATCTCACGCTCGGCTTCTGAAGCGCAGGAAATGAATTTGCGGGTCGCCGCCGCCACGCTGCAAACCACACGCCTGCCTGAACTGGACATTCGATATAACGCCGATGGCGAGATCACGCGTCTTGAAGCGCCGGCCCTGCCCGAATTCACCTCCCACGAAATGATTGACTCCGTGGGCCGCCAGACCGGCCAGACCGCCACCTTGTTTATCTGGTCTGAAGCCGAGAATGACTTCTTCCGCCGCACCACCAACATCGTCAAACCCGATGGCAATCGCGCCGTAGGCACCCCGTTGGGCGCCGGCGCCGTTTACGATTCCATGATGGCGGGGCGCGGCTTCCGCGGCCAGGCGACCATTCTGGGCAAGGATTACTTCACCGCCTACCAGCCCGTCTTCACCCCCGAGGGCGAGACCATCGGCATCTTGTATGTGGGCGTGGAGAAAGCGGCGATCATCGCCACGCGCAATACGGTTCTCATGATCACGGGCCTGCTGGCGCTCATCTCCCTCGCGATTGCAGGCGGGGTCGGCTTCTGGGTCAGCCGACGCGCTCTGGCGCCGATCAATGTGGTGACGCGCACCATTGATGACGTCGCGGCGGGCCAGTACGCGCCGAACCATCAATTCCTCGAGCGCACGGATGAGATCGGCCGCATCGCCAACGCCGTTCGCGGCCTGTGCGCCAAGTTGAGCGAAGCTGAAGAGTTGCGCCGCAAGGAAATGGACAATCAGGCGGTGGAAGCGCGGCGGGCGAAAACCCTGTCTGACGAAATCACCAAGTTCGAACACACCGCCAATCAGGTCCTGAGCACCGTCACCAAAGCCGCGCAGGACGTGCAGCAAACCGCTCAATCCACCCGCGCGACCTCCATCGAAAGCCGGGACCGTCTGTCCAAGGTCAGCCAGGCGGCCCAGGCCGCAAGTGCGGGCGTCCAGACCATGGCCGCCTCAACTGAAGAACTGAACGCCTCCATCGGCGAGCTGCGCGGGTCTGCAGCGCGCGTGGCGGAGCTGACATCTGCGTCCGCCGACCAGACCCAGCAAAGCCGGTCCAAGATGGAAGACATCAGCGACTCCCTGACCGACATGACCGAAATCATCGCCGGCATCGACGCCGTGGCCGAACAAACCAACCTCTTGGCGCTGAACGCCACCATCGAGGCCGCGCGCGCCGGTGAAGCGGGCAAGGGCTTTGCCGTCGTGGCCAGCGAGGTCAAGGCGCTGGCGGAGCAAACCACCAAGCTGACCGAGACCATCAACGCCCGGATCGTGAACTTCAAATCCCTGGTCCAGGACGCCGGTCAGGCCACGCAAAGCGTGGCGGACGCCATGATGCAGATTGATCAGGCCTCTGCGGAAAGCGCCTCGGCGGTCGAGCAACAAACCGCCGCCGTCTCCGAAATCAGCCGCTCCGCCCAGACCGCCGCCGAACGCACCGGGCTCGTCGATGAGGAAACCAGCACCGTCATGCAAGGCGCTGAAGACTCCGTCGCCAACGCCGACCAGATCGCCAAGCTTTGCTCTGAGCTGGAGAGTCACGCTTCGAGCATGTCGACCACGATCAACGCGTTCCTGCATTCGGTGCGCTCAGCCTAAGCATAAGAATATTCACCTTATTCCCCTCTAATCAGTGTGGTTTTCTCCACACTCATTAGGGGGGGATTAACCGAACAGGCCGCATCAGCAACACACAGGCAAACTGTGAGATGCGCCATGCCCTCCCTTCCGCTTTCCGTTCGTTTCATCCTCGTCTTCCTCGGCCTGATGACCTTCGGCGTCTTGCTCAAAACCGGGCTTTACGCCGCCTTTGGCGCGGGCTGGCTGGGTTTCTTGATGGCCACCGCAATCGCAGGCGCGATTACGGCGGCGCTCGCCTGGCCTGTCATCCAGCGCATGTTCAAACCCATGCTCGACCTGGCCAAACGCATGGACGCAGTGGCGCAAGGCGATCGCAGCGCGGATAACGCCTTTCAGAACCGGGCGGACGAGATTGGCCGGATCGCCAAGGCGCTCAACCACATGACCGAACAGCTGCATGCAGCGGAAACCGCCCAGGCGGGCGAACTGTCGCGCAAAGAGAGCGAAGCGCAAAAAGCGCAGGCGCTGCAGGCTGAGATCGAGACGTTCAAGACCGGCGCTGGCCAGACCCTGCGCGCTGTGGAAGCGCTGTTAGAACAAGTGGTCGAGGCCGCGGAAACCTCCCGCAACGCCGCTGAAGACGGCAAGACCCGTTCCTCCTCCATGAACGAAGCCGCGCGCGAGGCCAGCAATGGCGTGCAGACCATGGCGGCGGCCACTGAAGAGCTCAACGTCTCGATCAACGAAGTGCGCGGCTCCGCCGAACGCGTCTCAAACCTGACCCGCCGCACCGCCGAGCGCACCCAGGAGAGCCAGGCCAGCATGAACGAGATGGCCTCGGCGCTGACGGACATGGTCGAGATCATTTCCGGCATCAACGCCGTGGCCGAGCAAACCAATCTTCTGGCGCTCAACGCCACCATCGAGGCGGCCCGCGCCGGTGAAGCCGGTAAAGGGTTCGCCGTTGTCGCCAGCGAGGTGAAAGCCCTCGCCACCCAGACCACCAAGCTGACCGAGACCATCGGTGAGCGGATCTCCCGCTTTGAAGCCAGCGTTCAGGACGCGTCCAAGACGGCGGCTGCGATTGTGGAGGAGATCAGCGAGATCGACGCGGCCTCCGCGGAAAGCGCTTCCGCCGTCGAACAGCAGACCGCCGCCGTCGCGGAAATTTCAGGCACGGCTCAAACCGCCGCGCAGAAAACCCAAGCCGTGGATGAAGACAGCGCCCAGGTCATGCAAGGCGCAGCAAACGCCGTCGCGGCCGCCAATCAGATCGCAGACATGGCCAACCAGCTGCGCACCAACGCCAACGACCTGTCTGACCGGATCGACGGGTTTCTGGAGGCGGTGAACGCCGCATAGCAACGCCCTCTCTGCCCGCCCCCCTTCCCTCATTTGCGCGTTCGGCCTATACGGCCCGCCAAAGTCGCTACACACGCTGAGCTGAAGAGAGGCGCGCGCCATGGGTTTCAAATGCGGGATTGTCGGTCTGCCGAATGTGGGCAAATCCACCCTGTTCAACGCGCTGACCCAGACAGCGGCCGCCCAGGCGGCGAACTATCCCTTCTGCACCATTGAACCCAATGTGGGCGAAGTGGCGGTTCCCGAACCGCGCCTGCAAAAGCTGGCCGAGATCGGCGGTTCGGCCACTGTGATCCCGGCGCGGATGAACTTTGTGGACATCGCCGGCCTCGTCAAAGGCGCATCCCAGGGCGAGGGCCTCGGCAACCAGTTCCTGGCCAATATCCGCGAGACCGACGCGATTCTGTACGTGCTGCGCTGTTTTGAAGACGGCGACATCACCCACGTCGCAGGCAAGATTGATCCGCTGGCCGATTTCGAGACCGTGGAGACCGAGCTGATGCTCGCCGACATGGACAGCCTGGAAAAGCGCCGCGCCAATCTCGAGAAGAAAGCCAAGTCCGGCGACAAGGACGCGAAAGCGACCATCGCCCTGGTGGATCTGGCCCTGGCCGAGCTGCAGGAAGGCCGCCCGGCCCGCAATGCGGACGTGCCTGAAGACATGGCCAAGGAGTGGAAAATGCTCCAGCTCCTGACCTCCAAGCCTGTCATGTTCGTCGCCAATGTGGACGAAGACTCCGCGGGGACCGGCAATGCCTTTTCCAAGGTCGTCGAAGAGCGCGCCGCTCAGGACGGCGCAGCCTGCGTGGTGATCTCCGCCAAGATCGAATCCGAGCTGGCTCTGCTGGACGATGACGAACGCGCGGAATACCTCGCCGAGATCGGCCTTGAAGAGCCCGGCCTCGATCGTCTGATCCATGTGGGCTACACGCTGCTGGATCTTCAGACCTATTTCACCGTCGGCCCGAAAGAAGCGCGCGCCTGGACCATCCGCAAGGGCTGGACCGCGCCCAAGGCCGCCGGCGTCATCCATGGCGATTTTGAACGTGGCTTCATCCGGGCCGAAACCACCGCCTATGACGATTACGTCTCCAACGGCGGGGAAAGCGGCGCGCGCGAAGCCGGCAAGCTGCGTCAGGAAGGCAAGGAGTATGTCGTCCAGGATGGCGACGTCATGCTCTTCAAGTTCAACGTCTAAAGCGCGACACAGCAGCTGACGCCCGGGCGTTAAGCGCTTAAGCTCTCCGAAAAACAGACTTTCGGGGAGTGATATGAGCTATTCCACCATTCGCTATGAGGCTCAGGACGGCATCAGCCTCCTGACCCTTTCACGTCCAGACGCCATGAACGCCTTCACCACCCAGATGGGTGAGGAAATGGCGGACGCGTTTGATCGCTCGGACGCTGATCCTTCCGTGCGCGCCATGGTCGTCACCGGCGAGGGCCGCGCCTTCTGCGCCGGGGCGGATCTGTCGCTGGGCGCGGAGACCTTCAACGCCGTCGCTACAGCCCAGGCCGAAGGCGAGCTGGTCGACACGGACCCGCAATGGCGCGATTTCGGCGGACGGCTGAACCTGCGCATCTTTGACAGCGAGAAACCGGTCGTAGCCGCCATCAACGGCGCCTCGGTCGGCATCGGCGCCACCATGATCCTGCCCATGGACGCACGCGTGGCGCTGGCGGGCGCAAAATTCGCCCTGCCCTTCACAAAGCGCGGCATCGCCTGGGATGGCTGCGCGAGCTGGTTCCTGCCCCGCCTTGTGGGCGTCGAAGCCGCGCTGGACTGGGGTTTGTCAGGCCGGACCTTCCTGGCTGAGGAAGCGCTGGCGCGCGGACTGGTCAGCGAGCTTCAGGATACGCCCGAAGCGGTTCTGGAACGGGCGCTGGAACGGGCGCGCCTGTTCGTGAAAGACACGGCCCCGGTTTCGGTCGCCATGAACCGCCGCCTGCTCTGGCGGATGCTGGGCGCGAGCCATCCCATGGAGGCGCACCGGCTTGAAAGCCGCGCCATCCTTCATCGCGGCATGTCGCCAGATGCGGCTGAGGGCGTGACAAGCTTCCTGGAGAAGCGTACCCCGAACTTCCCCGGTCAGGTTCCCGCTGATTATCCAGCAGGCTGGCCCTGGGATACGGACCCGCAATACTAAGCCCCAACCCCAATTATCGCGGTCGGGACGGCGCCCAGGAGGCCCGCTTGCAGCACCTGCCCTCTCCCGACCCGCTCCGTCCGCAAATCTCCACGCGGGAGCTGATCGCCATGGTCGGCTTCCTCATGGCGCTCAACGCCCTGTCCATCGACATCTTGCTGCCGGCGCTGGCCGAAGTGGGCAATGCGCTCGGCGCGCCGGGCAATGACCGCCAGCTGGTGATCACCTCCTATGTGTTCGGCTTCGGACTGGCCCAGCTGGGCTTCGGGCCTTTGTCGGATTCACTGGGCCGCCGCCGGACCTTGCTGATCGCGCTGGTGGCGTATCTGGCGGCGACGATCCTGTGCCTGGGCTCCCAAGGCTTGTGGCAATTGGTGGCGGCGCGCGCCCTGCAAGGGGTCGCGGCGGCGGCGACGCGGGTCATCGCGGTGGCCATCGTGCGCGATCTGGTGTCGGGACGCCGGATGGCGGAGATCATGTCGTTCGCCATGACCGTCTTCACAGTCGCGCCCATCCTGGCCCCCAGCATCGGCCAGCTGATCCTGTTCGGCGGCAGCTGGCGGGTGATCTTCATCTTCCTGTTCGTGATGGCGGCGGCGCTGTCGGTCTGGATGCTGATCCGGCTGCCTGAAACCCTGCACCCCGACAAACGCACCCCGCTGCGGTTCGGCTCGGCGATGCGCAATTACGTGCTGGCCGCCTCCAACCGGATCACGCTGGGCTATCTGACGGCGTCCTGCTTCATCATGGGCGCCCTCTTCGCCTTCATCGCCACATCCGAACAGGTGCTGGCCGAGCTTTATGAGCTGGGCGCCTGGTTTCCCATCGCCTTCGCGGTGATCGCAATCGGGCTGGCGGGCGCCAATATCGTCAACGCCAAGATCGTGCGTCGGCTGGGCATGCGGCGGATTTCGCACTCCGCCTTGATCGCCTATTTGCTGGTCAACGGCGTGAACATGACGCTGGCCCTGTTCGGGCAGCCGCCCTTCATCGTCTATTTCGTACTGTTGATGGCCGCACTGATGCTGTTTTCCATGATCGGGGCGAACTTCTCCGCCCTCGCCATGGAGCCGGCGGGCGAGCGCGCCGGGACGACCGCCGCGCTCTATGGCTCATCCACCGCAATGGCCGGCGCCGTGCTCGGCTCCGTGATCGGCCAGGGCTATAACGGCACGGTGCTGCCCATCACCATGGGGTTCACGGTGCTGGGCGCTGCGGCCCTGCTGACGGTGTTGTGGACGGAAAAGGGCAAGCTGTTCGGCGTCGGAGAGACCAGTGACGAGACAGACGCCTAGAATTCGTCCACCATCAGGCTGTCATCATTGATGCAGCCGTCGAGCCGCCAGCCTGCATCCTCATCCTGCGCCAGAAGCTCGGTCAGCCAGGGCAAGAGTTTCAGCAAGCGTTCTTCGAGCTTGAAGGGAGGATTGACCACCACGACGCCAGCGCCAGCGAGCGGCCCGTCTTCTTTCAGCTCGCGCACCCACATGTCCGCGCGCAACAGTTTTTCGCCTTCAAGGCCCTGATCTGCGATCAGCCATTCCGCCAGTCCGACGTCAAAGCGCTCTTGCGCCCATAAGTCCTTCAGCGGCCGCCAGAAAATGAAGGTGCCTGTCGGCCAGCGCTCCAAGGCCGACTTCGCCGCCTGCGCCATGAACGCCATCTCGTCACGATGCTCGAACGGCGGGTCGATCATCACCAGTCCGCGCTTTTCCCGAGGCGGGACGAGGCCCGGCAGAGCCCGATAGCCGTCCATGGCCTGGACTTTCACCCGGGCGTCACGCGCATAGCGCTTGTCCAGGGTGACGCTATCATCCTTGTGAAGCTCGCACAGATGAATGCGGTCTTCCGCGCGCGCCAGTCGGGCCGCGATTTCGGGCGACCCGGGATAAGCGGTCAGCGCCTCGCCGGGATTCATCGCCCGCACCACGTTCAGATACGGGTCGAGCGATTCGCGCAGATCAGCAGGAATGTCCGCCTTCATCAGACGGCCGATCCCCTGCATCCATTCCGGGCTGCGCTGAGCCTCGTCGCCCGTCAGATCATAGGCGCCCACACCCGCATGGGTGTCGATCACGCGATAGGGTTTGGGTTTGTCGCCCAGATGCTCAAGGCATTGAGCGAGCACCAGATGCTTGAGCACATCGGCGAAATTACCAGCGTGGAACGCGTGACGATAGTTCATAAGGGCTCGCTTTGCGCCTTGGATCGGATCGGGTTTGCATGCGGGCGGCGCACAACGTGACGAAAGTGTAACCGATCACGACTTTGCTCTCGCCCCATCTCCAGCCTAGTTTGTCATCTTTGTACGGCAATCAAGAGGGGAGGGCTTGGAAATGTCGCAGTTTCGCAGCCTGTGGTTCACGGCGGCCATAGCCGCCATAACAGCGGGTTCGCCCGCATTCGCCCAGGACGAGGGCGATGAGGACGAAGCGCAAACCATCGAAGGGTTCACCGAAGAGTTTGAAACGATCGACGGTCTGTTTCCGCTCTATCGCAATCCAGAAGACGGCGCGCTCTATATGGAGATCGCCGCCGATCAGCTCGATGATGAGTTCGTCTATTTCAGCTATGCGGAAGATGGCGCGCCGCGCACTGGCCTGTTCCGCGGCCAGTTCCGCGACAACCGCGTTCTGACCTTCTCCCGCCATTACGGCGAGATCGAGATCAGCGCCGAGAACACCAGCTTCTCGTTTGATCCTGACAATGCCCTGTCGCGCGCCTCCAGCGCCAACATCACTCGCGCGCCGCTGGCCGTGCTTGAGATCGAGGCTGAAACCGAAGGCGAAGACGACGCGCCGGACCGCTTCCTGGTGCAGATCGACTCGCTTCTGAGCGGCGAAGATCTCTCCCAGATCAAACCCAACGCTCCGCGTGGCCCCGGCGCCGAAGACGCGTTCTCGATGGGCCGTCTGTCCGGTGACCGCACCCGCGTTCTGGACATTCGCAACTATCCTGAGAACACCGATGTGGTCGTCGAGTACGTCTACACCGAGGACTCCCCGCGCAATGGCGGCGGCGCCGAGATCACCGACGCGCGCGCTGTGGCGGTGACGGTGCAGCACAGCTTCCTGGCCCTTCCCGAAGAGGGCTATGAGCCACGCGCAGATGATTTCCGCGTGGGTTATTTCGGCCAGCGCATCACAAATCTGACCGACACCAGCGTCACGCCCTATGACGATGTGATCAATCGCTGGCGTCTGGTCAAACAGGACCCGACCGCGGAGATCTCCGATCCGGTCGAGCCGATTGTGTGGTGGATCGAGAACACCACGCCCGTCGAGCTGCGCGACACCATTCGCGACGCCGCTCTGACATGGAATATCGCCTTTGAGGCCGCGGGCTTCTCCAATGCCTTGGAAGTGCGGGTCCAGCCGGATGACGCAGACTGGGACGCCGGCGACATTCGCTACAATGTGCTGCGCTGGACGTCGTCGCCCACACCGCCTTTCGGCGGGTATGGCCCCAGCTTCACCAATCCGCGCACCGGCGAGATCATGGGCGCGGACATCATGCTGGAATACGTCTTCATGACGAACCGCATCCGCTATTCGGAGCTGTTTGACGTGGCGGGTCTGAGCCAGTGGCTGCCGGCCGAGCAATTGTCCGAGATGACCGGCGACCCCGTCATCGAGCATGATCACGACGCCCATGGCGCGATGTGCAACTTCGCCGAACATCTGCAGATGGAGACCCTGTCCGGCGTCGCGGCCTTGCAGGCGCAAGGCGCGTCCACTGTCGAGATGGACGAACTGATCCGTCAGTCCCTGCACTATCTGGTGATCCACGAGATCGGCCATACGCTGGGTCTGATGCACAATATGCGGGCGACCTCCACCATCTCGCTCGATGATCTGGCCAATGGCGAGACGGTGACCGGCTCCATCATGGATTACCCGGCGCTGAACCTGCCTGCAGAAGACGGCGCCAGCGTGCAGTATTCCCAGGAGACGCCGGGACCGTATGACATCTGGGCGATCAGCTACGGCTACACCCCGGATGAGGCGGCTTTGCCCGCGCTTCTGGAGCAATCGACCGATCCTGCGCTGGCGTTCGGCAATGACGCCGACGATCTGCGCTCGCCGGGCATGCACTCTGACCCGCGCGTGATGATCAATGACCTGTCGTCCGACCCGGTGAGCTGGGCCGGCCAACGCGTGGAGCTGATCAACGAGACCCTGCGCACCCTGCCGGAACGCTTCGAGGTTGAAGGGGAAAGCTATCAGCCCCTGCTGACCAGCTATCTGGTGTTGTCCGGTCAGCGCTTCGGCGCCGCCAATGTGGCCAGCCGCCATGTGGGCGGGATCTACAACAACCGCTCGGTCGTGGGCCAGCCAGGCGCTGAAACCCCGTTCATCCCGGTGTCCCGCGAAAAGCAGGAACAGGCGCTGGACGTGCTCGACGCGGCATTGTTCGGACCGGACGCCTTTGCGGCGGAAGAAGCCTATCTTGATCATTTGCAGCGTCAGCGGCGCTTCTTTGATCATTTCGGCGAAGATGAAGATCCGGCGCTGCACGCCCGGGCCTTCAGCCAGCAACGGGCCGTCATGGCGCACCTTCTGCACCCCAACATGCTCGAGCGTATGAATGATGCGCGCCAGTATGGCGGGGAGTATCCGGTCGCTGACTATCTGCAAGACCTGACGCAAGTGGTCTACGCCGCCGATATTCGCGGTGAGCCGAACACCTATCGCCAGAATCTGCAGGTGGAATATCTGCGCCGACTGATCTCGATCGCCGGCGATGGCGACTATTCGCCGGTGGCGCGCTCCGCCGCCTTGGCCGCTATCCATGACGTCAAAGGCTGGGTCGGCCCGGACTGGATGCCCGACCTGATGGGATCGCGCGAAGCCAAAGCGCACCGAGCCCATTTGCGCACTCTGATCAACGCCTTCGAAGGCTAGGATCAACGCGTTCCGCCGCCCCCGTCCGCAAGACGGGGGCGGTTTGCGTTTGTGGACAGCGTTATGTCTGGACTTGACCTGACAAGCGCCAAGACCGCACAACGTACTATTATAACATCGGCTTTGGCGGCGACGCCGAAGAGCCGGAAAAACACGGGGAAAAGGAGACGGATATGATCCGCACCGCCGTCGCCGCGCTCAGCGCGGCGCTCATGCTCGCCAGCCCGCTCATGGCTCAGGACGAGACGCCCGACATTCCAGAGCCGCAGCGCTGGGAATCCACCGGTCAGATCACGGCTGGCGGAGAACGTATCCGCTACACGGCCATCGCAGGCGAGACCTATCTGGAAGACGAAGACGGCGAGCCCACCGGCTCGATCTTCTCCACCACCTATCTGCGTGACGGCGTGTCTGATCCGCGCACGCGCCCGGTGGCCTTCATCTTCAACGGCGGGCCAGGCTCGGCCTCGCTCTGGCTGCATATGGGCCTGTTCGGCCCGCAGCGCGTGGTCCTGCCCAGCGATGCGCGCGATGACGGCGCCGCGCCGTTTGATCTGCGCGACAACCCTGAAACGCTGCTGGGCGAAGCCGACCTTGTGTTCATCGACCCCGTCGGCACCGGCTGGAGCCGGGCTCTGGGCGACACCGACCCGGCCGAAGAATTCTGGGGCGTGGATGAAGACGCAGCTTCCGTAGCAGCGTTCATCCGCAAATGGCTGACCGAGCATCAACGCTGGAATTCGCCGAAATACCTGCTGGGCGAGAGCTATGGCACCACCCGTATCGGCGCCCTGATGCGTCAGCTCGAAGCGGGCTGGAACGATGTCTCCATCAATGGCGTCGTGCTGATCTCGGTGGTGCTCGACTTCCGTCTGGACGCGACGGATCCGGGCAACGAAATCGGCTATGTGGGCCTGATCCCGGGCTACGCCGCCACCGCCTGGCACCACAATATTGTGGACCGCTCCGCCTGGAACAATGACCGCGACGCCTTCCTGGACGACGCTCGCAGCTTCGCTACCGATGAATACCTGCCGGCGCTGGTGCGTGGTCATGACATCGACGCCACCCGCAAGGCGAACGTCATCGAGCGCATGAGCGCGCTGACCGGCCTGTCAGAGCAATACATCGAACGCTCCGACATGCGGGTGACCTTGTCACGCTTCCGCACGGAATTGCTGCGTGACCAGGGCCTGTCCGTGGGTCGCTTTGATTCGCGCTTCACCGGCGTGGAGCCGATCGGCGTGTCTGACAGCCCGGAAGGCGATCCGTCCGGCTATGGCATTGACGGCGCCTATACTGCGGCGATGATGGATTACTACACCCGCGTGCTGGGTGTGGACGAGACGCGCCCCTACACCACGCTGGGCGGCGTGCGCGACTGGAACTGGGACGCGGGTCCCGCCGGCGGTCGCAACAATTACGTCAACACCTCGGTCTGGCTCGAGCGCGCCATGCGCCAGAACCAGGAGCTACGCGTGCTGGCCACCAATGGCATCTATGATCTGGCGACGCCCTTCTTCGCCACCGAGATGACGTTCAACCGCCCCGGCTATTTCGATCAGGACCGCATCGAGCTGACCTATTATCCGGCCGGTCACATGATGTATCTGCACCAACCCTCTTTCGAGCAGGTGGCGCAGGACGTTCGTGACTTCATCGAATAGGCCTGAGGCCAGCTGAAAACGAGAAAGCCCCGGAGCGATGCTCCGGGGCTTTTTTTTCTTTAAGGGTGTCGGTCGAACTACTCGCCCTCGAACGCCACCAGGCTCGCGACTTTCACGCCATGCGCTTCAATCTTCTTCGCGCCGCCGATATCGGGCAGGTCGATGACGAAGGAACAGCCGACCACCTCGCCGCCGGCTGAGCGGATCAGCTTGATCGCCGCTTCCGCCGTACCGCCCGTGGCGATCAGATCATCCACGATCAACACGGTTTCACCCGGCTTGATGGCGTCTGTATGGATCTCCACCTCGTCCGTGCCGTATTCAAGCTCATAGCTCTGGCTCAGCGTGGAATGGGGCAGCTTGCCCTTCTTGCGGATCGGCACGAAGCCGACGCTGAGCTGGTGCGCCACCGCGCCGCCCAGGATGAAGCCTCGCGCCTCGATCCCGGCGACCTTGTCGATTTTCTTGCCCGCATGGGGAAACACCATCGCATCCACTGCGGCGCGAAATGCGCCGGCGTCGCCCAGAAGCGTTGTCACATCACGGAACATGATGCCCGGCTTGGGATAATCAGGGATCGTGCGAATGGCGGACTTGATGTGGTCCATAGGGCGCTCCGGCTGAATGGAAAAAGGCAGGCGCACCCTGCCCGTGTCAGGCCGAGCATTGAAGAGGGCGCATGCAGCGTCAAGCGCCTAGACCGTAAAACAAACGGGCCCGTCAGCGTGTGCTGACGAGCCCGGTTTGGTTCGCGCCGCAAAAACGACGTTAGGATTGCCGGCGATTATCCGCGGTCAGCCACGTAGCGGGCTTCGCGCGTCCGTTCGACATGAAGCGCCTGAAGGCCTTCATGGGACACCGCGCTAATCACATGGTCCACCACGTCAGCCCGGCAATAGGCCATCTCGGTGTCGGATTGGAGCGGCAGCGATCCGCAATAGCGTTCAGCTTCCGCATTCAAACGTTGATACGCCACACGCACAGCGGACTGGGAGGTCAGCTCAGCGCGATCCACCGCAAAGGTGAACTCTTCAGATTGCTGCGCAGAAGCTGCGAATAGACCGGCAGACGCCAGGATGGAGGCCGCCGCGACGGTTTTGATGAAATGCTTCATTGGGTTCACTCCTCATTTTGACGCAATCCGCCGCGCCTCACGGCATTGCGGATTGCTCTATGGACGGAAGGTCGGTTCAGATCCTCACCAGGGGGGTGAATCCTGCGCGCTGAAGCCTCGACAACCGTCTCGGTTATTGTTCTGTCACCCAACAGTCATATAAATGTAATACATCTGGATACGGATGAAAAGTGGGCGAGAGAATTACACTTCACGCTTCCCTAACGGGCCTTAATAATATGATTTATATGCGGTTTTTCTGAAAGCGTGAAATCGGTTCCCATTCCGGGATTTTCTTGAACTTCAATTTTTGTAGATTTTAGAGGGGTTTAGCAAAATTCGTAATTTTGCAGTTTTATGTCACGCTTCAATCAGACCTCTTGATAACTCTAGAAACACTAATAATATCAAATTATTGAATCGAGGGCGACGCACGCGCGCCGCCCCCGTTCATGAGACAAATACCCTCACTCCGCCGAGACGACGGCCAAGTCTTCCACAGTCACCCAGGCAAGCCCGTGTCTGTCACAATACGCGAGCAAGGCCTCAAGCCGCATCATCGTTCCGTCAGCATGCATCAATTCGCACAGCACGCCGCTCGGCTGGCGGCCCGCCAGGGCCATCAACGCCAAGCTCGCCTCCGTATGCCCGCGACGCGCGGCCAGACCGTCGGGATGCGCCACCAATGGAAAAACATGCCCCGGACGAGCCAGGTCATTCGGCTTGGCGTCCGGCGCGATAGCCGTCTTGATGGTCCGGGTGCGGTCCGCAGCAGACACGCCCGTGCTCACCCCGTCCCGCGCTTCGATTGAAACGGTGAAATTGGTTCCGTATCGCGCCGAGTTTTCACGCACCATGGGCGGCAAGGCCAATTGCTTGGCGCGCAAAGGATCAAGCACCAGGCAGACAATGCCGCTGCAGTCGCGGATCAGCTGCGCCATCTGCTCAGTCGTCAAGGTTTCAGCCGCGAAGACGAGATCGCCTTCATTTTCACGATCGGCGTCATCGGTGATCACCACGCCGCGCCCCGCACGCACCGCCTCGATGGCGGAACGAACGCGATCGGACGGCGTCTCTCTTGTGAAGTGGGAGGTCTTTTCAATCTGATTCATGGTCCTGTCTTCCTATTGAACAGGCCTGAACCAGGGCGTCAGAAAGACAGCCAAACCAAAATGCGGCCACACCTGCAGGTGCGACCGTTCGGCTTGCGCCGCCTTCTGTTCTCTTTCATCCGGACTATACCGTCGGCTCCGGCGTCTCACCGGATCTGCTGACCTCGCCAGACTGAACAGCTGACGAGCGCTCGCGGGCTCCCACACAGAGTATGGCTACCGCCGGTCGGGAATTTCACCCTGCCCTGAGAACAAGCGTTTCACGACGGGAAAGCCCGTCGCAAGCCAGTTTGAAGACGTCCGACTTCAGAGGCAAGCCATCGGGGCAAGGCGCGGCAAGCTCCGGCCTTGCCCCAGGCGCTCGATTAAAACAGATAGCCCGGGCACATGCCGACCAATTCCGTTTCAACGTAAGGCGTCCGCTGACCCAGCAATGGCGCTGAGGTGACATAGCCATTGGTGCAAACGTCACGTCTGAAACCAACCACGTCCGTCATGCTGGCGTCAGAATAGAAGTAATAGAAATACATGGGCTCAGACGAACCGGCCTGGCTCGAGAATCCAACCGTTGCAGCCGCAGCGACCAGAGCGCCGGCGAGCATCATTTTCATGTTGAGCATGGAAAACTCTCCAAGTTTTGAAGGATCAATTTGGAAGGCAGGCTAGTCGCCTAGTACAGATACCCGGGGCACTGCCCGATGACCGTACGGGTGTAATACTGTGTCGCCGTTCCATGCGCCTGACCCGGTACGACATAGCCGTTGATGCACTGATCAAACGAGAAACCAACCTGAGTGGTTTTGCTGGCGTCGCTGTAATACGTGTACTCGTACATCCGTTCCGTGTCGGGCCACATGGCCATCGCTGCGCTGGTCGCGACACAAACGGCCGCGATCGCGGCTCCCATGATTTTCAGTTTCATTGCATGTCTCCTCCGAGCAGGTCGCTCAGCCGTGCAGGCTGCCGCAACCGCTTGTGAACGCCCTTGAACGGGCTGGGATGACGCAGTCAAATCTGGCGAAGCGGAAGGCGTTTACACGCGCTCACTCTCGACCAGACGCCGTCTTTGGCGACCCCATGCGCTCATACCATTGCGCCTTTAAATTGCCGCGTCAACACGCTTTCTGGTGTGCTCGCAACACAATAAACCCCGCAGCCAAGAGACTGCGGGGTTGTCATGTCGCCTATCTGGCATCGGTGCTTGGAAGGCGTCCTAGCCTGGAAGCCAGACGAGCTGACCATCCTGGCAGTGTCCGAGCAGGAAGCGGCTCTCATAAGGCGAAATCTGCCCCATCAAAGCATTCTCGCCCACACCCCAGCTCGCACAGAATTGCTCGATCGATCCGACTGGTTGCGTCATGGTCGCATCAGAAAAATAGGTGATCCAGTACACGGGCTCTGGCTGTCCGGCCGACACAGCCGAAAGGGGTGAAATTGCCAGAGCCGAAGCCAGCACCAACATCGACAGACCTGTTTTGAAGATTGGCATGGAAGCCTCCATATGATCGCAAAGTTTTCAGTCAAACGGAAAGTCGCAATGTCCGGCTAGTTGCTACTCGCATAACCTTGGCAATACTGACCCGTCGGAATCTGTTCAGAATAATTGCTGACACGCCCATTCACAGGCCCAGCAGTAATTACTCCGTTCATGCAGACATCGCGACGCGCACCCACCTGAACAGTCATCGACGCATCTTCATAAAAAATATGAAAGTACATCGGACCGCCACCATAGGCCAAAGCCGCTGTAGCCGCTGCTCCTGCGAGCGCTGTTAGCGCCACCGCCAACACCTTTATTGAACGCATCATGCTGTTCTCCCCTTTTTCGTGAAAACCCTCATCCACCAAGTCGCAGATGGGCCAGACATGCATAACGCCTACAATTGCGCCATGCTCTCCTATCTGGGGAATATTGAAGCCCTCAGAGTTGTTTCGTCTACCGACCTTGGGTTGAGCTTTCAAACATGGAAAACCCCGCTGTCAGCTGACAACGGGGCATGTTCCATCAAACATATGCAATCTTAGGATTTAGATAAATCCTCGCCCGCCAGCGCGCGTTCAATCAGGGTGATCGCGCCCGGCAAACCATAGAGCGCCGCCAGTCCGCCAAAGCGCGGCCCCTGGCTTTGGCCCAGCAGCACTTCATAGAGCGCCTGGAACCAGTCGCGCAGGTTTTCAAAGTCCTGGCTCTTGCCCGCAGCGTAAACCTCGGTCTGGATGACTTCCGGATCGGTTTCGCCCGGATCCAGCGCCTTCAGACGCTGCACCAGATCCTCCATGGCCGCCCGCTCCATATCGGTCGGGGCGCGATAGGTCTTATGCGGTTTCACCTGGTCTTCGTAATAGGCCAGCGCATACCCCGCGAGCCGGTCCAGGAACGGATCGGTTTCCGGTGTCAGCTCCGGCGCGTATTTGGCGATGAACCCCCACAGCGTCGCCTTGTCATGAGCGTTCGCCGCCGAGACCAGATTGAGCAGCAAGGAGTATCCGATATCAGAACCCGCCTTGGGCGGCTCGCCGGAATGGATGTGATAGACCGGATTTTCCAGCTGCTTGGCCGGCTCCTGATCGGGATAGGCGCGCAGATGCTGGCGATACTCGTCCACCGCCTTGGGGATCACGTCAAAATACAGACGCTTGGCCGTACGCGGCTTCTGGAACATGTACATCGACAAGCTTTCCTGGGGCGCGTATCGCAGCCAATCCTCGACCGCCAGGCCATTGCCCTTGGACTTGGAAATCTTCTCGCCCTGGTCATCCAGGAAGAGCTCGTAGACATATTGCACCGGCGGCTCGACGCCCAGGACCCGGCAGATCTTTGAATAGACCGGCGCATTGGCCTGGTGATCCTTGCCGAACATCTCGAAATCCACGCCCAGCGCGGCCCAGCGCATGCCAAAATCGGGCTTCCATTGCAGCTTGGTGTTCCCCCCCGTCACCGGCAGGGTGATGTCAGTCCCGTCCTCATCCTCGAACGTGATGGTCCCGGCCTTGGCGTCGATGGCCTTCATCGGCACATAGAGCACCCGGCCCGTGGTCGGCGAGATCGGCAGGAAGGGCGAATAGGTCGCCTGACGTTCCGCGCCCAAAGTGGGCAGCATCACCGCCATGATGTCATCGAACTTTTCGAGCGCCCGGATCAGCGCCTCGTCAAAGGCGCCGGAGCGGTACTCATGGGTGGCGGAGCGGAACTCGTAGTCGAACCCGAAGCTGTCGAGGAAGGCGCGCAGGCGCGCATTGTTATGCTGCGCAAAACCCTCATGGGTGCCGAACGGATCGGGCACGTCAGACAAGGGCTTGCCCAGATGCGCGGTCAACATGTCCTGATTGGGCAGATTAGACGGCACTTTGCGCATGCCGTCCATGTCATCTGAAAACGCGATGAGCTTGGTGGGATACTGGTCCTCGGTCAGCACGCGAAAGGCATGGCGC
Source organism: Oceanicaulis sp. (assembly GCF_051859625.1). GTDB lineage: Bacteria > Pseudomonadota > Alphaproteobacteria > Caulobacterales > Maricaulaceae > Oceanicaulis. The sequence continues at coordinate 698,203 of NZ_JBHYFH010000001.1, forward strand.
ACCATGGCGGTGCGCGCCACTTCGCCAAACGTTCCGATATGCGGCAGTCCGGACGGGCCATAGCCGGTCTCGAAGATGACCGCGCCGCCCTTCATCCCGCTTTTCTCCACCCGTTTCTTCACCAGGCGGGCCTGCTCAAAGGGCCAGGCCTTGGCGTTCTGGGCGAGCGCGGCGAAATCGGTCATCGCGGGTCTCTTTTCCTGCTGCAAGTTGGATTGAAGCAGGGCAAGTAGAACCGCCAGCGGGTTTGGTCAACTGTGCGAGCGCTGAGCGACACGCGATGGCGAAGAACGCGCACGCGGATCAGGCGAAGAATCCCGGCAAGTCATTCAGATCCAGCCCCTGCGCCTGCATATAGGCGCTAAAGCTTCCAGGTTGACCAGCGGCGCGCCACGCGTCGAGGCCCGTCAGCACCTCTTGAAAGAGGTTTAGCTCTTCCAGTACGGCCTGTGTGAAGTCCGGCGCTTGAAGCTGTCCGCACAGAGTGGCGAGAGCGTGCATGGCTGCGCGCACATCAGGTTCGGGTTCTGACAGGGCGCCGCGCTCGACAGTATGAAACGCGTCGGAAACCCGCTTCAGCAGATCAAGAATACGTCCGCGCAAGGCCGCCGGATGACAGGGATCACGCTCCAACGCCTGTGCGAACAGGTCTGGATTCCACTCAAATCCGGCCCTGAACACTAGCGGATCGGCCGCAGCGGCGTCTTCCTCTTCCCATCTCCGGCAGACCCGGATCGCCGCCATCGCCACCGGATAGGGCATGAAGCCAGGGATAGCGCCAAACAGACGCCTTGCTTCATCAAGCGTGCGCACCAATGAGATCGCCTCCGTCAACGGGGCTTGCTCCAGCTGAGCCGCGAAGGTGTCGCCAGCCTGTTTGGCCGCCGCCTTAAGACCAGCCTGTTTCGCGCTGAAATACGCCGAAAAGGCTTCCAGCTCCGGCTTGGCCGCGAGCCACGTCGCCGCCGTCCCTGCGAGATCAGCTGTGTTCGTCATCAAAGATCGCCTCGATCGGCTGGCCGAACACCCGCGCAATCTTGAACGCCAACGGCAAGGAGGGATCATATTTGCCGTTCTCGATGGAGATGATGGTCTGGCGTGAGACGTCGAGCTTGTCCGCCAGCGCGGCCTGGCTCCAGCCGAGATCCGCACGCATATCCTTCAGACGGTTCTTCATGCGTAGCGGCGAGAGACGAAGAACAGGGCGATGTAATACATCAGCATGAAGCCCGGAAAGCCAAAGGCCAGCAGGATATCGGGCAAGGGCCAGACGACATCCCAAATCGCCCAACTGGTGGTCAGGATAGCCAGCACGCCGCCTGACAGCGCCAGAGCCGTCAAATGGATGCGATGCTGTAGCTCGTCCAAAGCCTTGACCAGAAGGGCAAACTCCCACAGCAGCCAACACAAGGCTGCGACCATTCCCAAGAGAACAGGTTCAGGGACCCATTCCCAATCAACCAGCAGCGTCGCGAGCACAGCCAGAGCGCCCGCCAATGATCCGTTCACCACGTAACGCCTCCGCGCCTTGGGCGGTGCGGAGGCGGTTTCAGGCATTACATAATCAAGCCAGCGTCCCAATGGGTCTCTCCCGACAGGGTTGATAGGGACTCTTACGCTGAACCGGTGATTTTTTTCCAGAGGCGGGCGCGGTTGGCGAACGCCGTCCAGCCCAGTAGCGCGCCGCCGCCCCAGATCATCGCTTCGGTGGAGAACGCAGCGGCGATGACGGCGGAGACCTTCAAGGCGCGTGGGAGGTCAAAGGCCAGCGACAGGCCCAGCGCGGCCCAGGACGCCGCACACAGCCCGATCAGAGCGAAGGCGGCGATGCGGCGGATGGATTGTCCCTTTTTCATGATGTGTCCTTTCTGTGCGCCATGAGGCGGGGCGTTCATGCGCCCGGTTGCAGGGTCGCTTCACTGTGAGACCTGTCCTGAGCGAGCGGCTCATGAGACGCAGGCGCGTCAGACCGGGGCTGCGCCAGAAAGACGAGGGCGTACAGCGCCATCCAGGGCAGGGCCTTCAAACAATCAGCAGACATTTGCGCTCACTCCTTGATGTAAAGCGTGCTTCACATATTATGTAAAGCTCACTTCACGTCAAGCACCCTTTACTCAAAAAATGATAAAAAAACGGCCGCCCCGGGTTCCGGAGCGGCCGCATTCATCTCTAAAGCTCTGAAAGGCTTACTTGTCCGGCTGCGGCGTGGTGCGCAGATACGGCTTGATCTTGGTGTAGCCCTTGGGGAAGAGCGTGTCGGCCTCTTCATCGGAAATGGACGGCACCACGATCACGTCCTGGCCGTCTTCCCAGTTCACCGGGGTCGCCACCTTGTAGCCGTCGGTGAGCTGCAGGGAGTCGATCAGGCGCAGCACTTCGTTGAAGTTCCGGCCCGCGCTCGGCGGATAGGTGAAAGTGGCGCGGATCTTCTTGTTCGGGTCGATGATGTAGACGGCCCGCACGGTCACTTTCGGATCGGCGTTGGGATGGATCATCGTATAGAGCTCGGACACCGAACGATCGGTGTCGGCGATGATCGGGAAATTCATCTTCACGCCCTGGGTCTCTTCAATGTCCTTGACCCAGCCATGGTGGTCAGCGATCGGGTCCACAGACAGAGCGATCGCCTTGGCGCCGCGCTTGGCGAATTCGTCTTTCAGCTTGGCGGTGTAGCCGAGCTCCGTGGTGCAAACCGGGGTGTAATCGGCGGGGTGAGAGAAGAACACCACCCAGTCATCACCGATCCAGTCGTGGAACTTGATCTTGCCTTCGGTGGTTTCCGCTTCAAAGTTCGGGGCGATATCGCCAAGCAGCAGACCCATAATTCATCTCCATCAGAGCATTTGCGAGGGGCGTCAAACACCGCTTTACTTGGCGTGGGCTGTCGTGCAACGCAACCCGTAAGCCGTGTAATTGCCCTTGCATGAGGATTCGCCCCTATGCCGCTCCTGATCGCCATGCGCCACGCCAAGGCCGTCGACCGTATGATGGCTGAAGACGATTTTGACCGTGGCCTGACCGAGCGGGGCGTCGCTGACGCTGACCGGGCGGCCGAAGCCTTGAACCGGGCGGGTGTTAAGGCCACGCACGCTCTGGTGAGCCCGGCCAGACGGACCCGCGAGACCTGGAAACGTCTCAGCGCCATACTGGGCGAGCTGCCCGTGACCGATCCCATGGCGCTGTATCACGCCTCGCCAGAAATGCTGGAGCGCGCCGTCGCCGAGCAACTCGAACACGGCGCGGAGGCGATCATGCTGGTCGGTCACAATCCCGGCATCGGCGCCCTGGTGCATATGCTCGCCGGTCAGGCCGAAGCCGCGTCCGACCTGCCCTATGGCTGGCCCACCAGCGCCCTCGCAGCCTTTGACGTCGCGCTGCAGGACAAGCGCCTGACCGCAAACCGGCGCCGATTGTATTTCAACCCGAAAGAGTCTTGATTCTCTTATAAAGAGAATATTAACTACGCCCCGGCTGGTACTCAACGGGGGAGCGCGGCATGCCGTCTGTGATCAGACCGGCCCTTTCAGGACGCGCGCTCGCCGTTCGCAGCGGACGACCGCTCGATCTGCACGCCGCGGCCTATGGCCTGCGCGACCTCAACCCTCTGGCGAGCGCCGGACACGCCTTGAGACCGCCCCCGCCGCTTATCATCGGACCGCTTTGCTTTATTCTGGTGCTGACCGTCCTGTTGAAAGGGCTGGTGCTCATGGCGGTCATCATGGCCGCCGCGGGCGGTGTGGTCGTATTGAGCGCACTGCGGCTCGCGGCGGCCCTCACCCCGGCGCGCTATGCGGCGCGCGCGCGTCTCTCAAACCATGACCTGCCCGTGATCAGCGTCATCATCGCGCTCTATGACGAGGCGGAGGTGCTGCCCGGCCTGATCGCCGCCCTGTCCCGGCTCGACTATCCGCGGCGCAAGCTCGACATCATCCTGGCGCTGGAAGCCCATGACGAGGCCACACGCGCCACAGCCCGCGCGCTGGCGGCCCGGCAGGCCTTGCGCGTCGTGGTCCTGCCCCCGCTCGGCCCCATGACGAAACCGCGCGCCCTGAACCTGGCGCTGCAAGCGTCACGGGGTGAGCTGATCGCGGTTTATGACGCCGAAGACTCCCCTCACCCCCAACAATTACGTCACGCCGCCGAGGCCTTCGCGGCGGATCCGGGCCTGGGCGTCGTTCAGGCGCCGCTGGGTTGGTATAATCGTGAAGAAAACTGGCTGACCGCGCAATTCGCACTGGAATACGCCACCCAGTTTCACGCCCTGCTGCCGCTGCTGTCTCGGCTGGGCTGGCCGCTGCCGCTTGGGGGGACCAGCAATGTGTTCCGCCGATCCGCGCTCGAACACTGCGGCGCCTGGGATCCGTTCAATGTCACTGAAGACGCCGATCTCGGCTTTCGGCTGGGACGTCAGGGCTGGCGCGCCGGGCTGATCGAGCCCGGCACGCTGGAAGAAGCGCCGCTCAACCCCAGCGCCTGGATCAATCAGCGCAGCCGCTGGCTGAAAGGCCATTTCGTCACCTGGCTGGTGCATATGCGCGATCCGCGCGGACTGATCGAGACCCTCGGCTGGAGCGGCGTGTTCAGCCTCAGCTTCACCGTGCTCGCCAACATGCTCAGCGCGCTGATCCATGCGCCGACCGTGCTGGCGATGGCGCTCGGCGCGACCCTTCTGGGGCTTGTTCCGGGCTGGGGGGCGCTCTGGACGCTGGGGGCGCTGATGATGGGCGTCGCTTATGGCTCGGCCATGGTCTGCGCGGTCACCGGCGCGCGCCGGGCGGGGTTCCGCCCCCAGCTCAGGCATGTGCTCAGCATGCCCGCCTATTGGCTGATGCAGGCGCCTGCCGCGCTCAAGGCCTTGCGCGAGCTGCCCCGCCACCCCTATCTGTGGGACAAGACCCAACACGGCGTTTCCCGCGCCCGCAGAGAAACGCCTGATGACGCTGCCGATCACTCTCTTGCTCATGCTCGCCACCGCCGGCCTGTTCGCGCTCGCCGCCTGGCGCAGCGGCAAGCCCTCAAATCCGCTCAAGCCGCGTCTTATTCCCTGGACTCTGCTCAGCATCGCTAGCGGCGTGTTTTTCATGATGCTGCTGGCGCATGTGTTCAGCCATTTCGGCTTTGTAACCGGTCAGCGCTTCATGCCGCGCTAGCGCCGCCTGCGACCAGGATAATCGCCGCCCCCATCATCAGGGCGAACAGCGCGAGCACCCCAAGCCGCACCACAAGGCGCAGCCCGCTTGGCAGGCGCGCCCACAGCCAAAGCACGCGGCGACCAAAGAGGAACAATAAAACGCCCATGGCGCCATAGCGCACCAGCCGCCCCGAAAAGGCCGCGAGCACAAACAGGGGCGCCGGGATCAGCGCTGCCCCTGCAGCGAACGAGCTGAGCTGCACCGGCACCGGCGTCAGCATGGACACGCTCACCGCCCAGGCGCCATAGGCGTCGATCCGCGCACGCGCGCCCTCCAGCGACAGCGCCAGATCGGGCCGCGCGCTGATGAACGCCTCCGCGAGATCGAGCGCCAGACGCCCCGCCCAATAGCTCAGCACACAGCCCAGCACCGAGCCGAGCGTGACCACCAGCGTCGCCTCGATCACCTGTCGTCGGCCGCGCAGCATGTAAGCCAGCAGCGGAAACTCGATCGGCCAGGGCAAAAGCGTGCTTTCCAGCACCGAGCCCGCAAACAGCGCCGGAAGCGCCAACGGCCCCCGCGCCGTCCGGTCGAGCCGCGCGCGCCAAAGCCTCAGCCGGCGCCGCCAGCGTATCGTTCGTTTGAAAGGCGCGCGGGTCTCGCTCATGAGACTGACTTACACCGGAAGGGTTAACCGCACACCCGGCGTGTCGCCGCAGGGGGGAAGCTATGAAAGCTCGGAAACAGTCAGGCGAAGCGAGCGTGGCCGATTGGCATAAATATACAAACGGGAAAGAACAAACCAGATGAATGCGATCATTATATATTCAAAATCAAAACCAGTCCCGACGTACGCCACCAACCATACAAGTGACGCAAAGAGCATGGCAAGCATTAAAAACCGCCCATAGCCGTCACTCATCTCAATGATGAATTCCAACTTATCTTCGCTCACGGCTTTACGCACACGATAAGGACCGCTCACTTCTTCCACATTACAATCGAAATGAATTGAACGCTTAACTTCAAGATGCGTGCAATCACCATATGCGAAGCTGCGAAATACACGAATAAACACTCATAACCCCAGGTCATCAAAGATCGGACGCGCCAGCTTTCGCAGTCATTTGCCGAGAGAGTGAGGGCGATCTGCGAGTATTCAGGAAAAGCGTGGAGCGGGTGAAGGGAATCGAACCCTCGTCTGGAGCTTGGGAAGCTCTCGCTCTACCATTGAGCTACACCCGCTTGAGGGCGTTGTTTTTACCAGATTGATGGAACCCGGCAAGCGAGCAGACGCAGGAAGTCTCTGCGCAAGCCTCAGCCCTGCTTGAAATGCTTGGCAAGCTTGAGGCCCTGGGCCTGATAGTTCGAGCCGGCGACGCCATAGGGCGTTTTCACGTCTGACGACATCGGTTCATAGACAAGGCGGGCGACCGCCTGACCATGATCGAGGATGAAGGGCACGTCGCGGCCGCGCACTTCCAGAACAGCGCGGGATCCTGCGCCGCCCGCCGCATCGACGCCAAAGCCCGGATCAAAGAAGCCGGCGTAATGGGCGCGGAACTCGCCGATCTCGGGCGCAATGGGGGCCATTTCGGCGGCCTGATCGACCGGCACGCCGACGGCTTCGCGCGAACACAGAATATAGAACTCACCGGGATCGAGCACGATGCGGCCATTGGGGGCGTAGATCGGCTCCCAGAAGCGCTCAGGATCGTGTGCGCCGACTTTCATCAGGTCCACGAGCGGGCTGTGGCGCTTGGCGCGATAGCCCACGGGCTGGCCGTCCCCGGCCTTGAGATCGACGGACAGCGTCACCGCGTCGAGCGCTTTCATCTCACCCGCGCGCAGGCGCACCTGCACCAGCCGGTCGCCGGGGCGGGCCAGCACCGAGAAGGTGCGCGGGGAAATCTCCACATAAAGCGGGCCTTGATAGCCCGCGCGCACCTGATCAAAGGCGCTCGACTGATCGCCGATGACGCGGGTGAAGACATCAAGGCGCCCGGTGGAGCTTTTGGGATTGGCGAAGGCCGCGACCGCGTCGGGTAAACTCAGGCTTTCCTGAATTTCGGCCAGATAAACGCAGCCCGTCTCCAGCACCGCCCCGCCCTCAAGGTCGAGCTCGTGCATGACCACGTCTTCATCGAGGCAGTCCAGCACAGTCCGAGACGGCCCCGGCAGGAAGCTCGCCCGCAAGCGCCAGGCCCGGCGCGCCAGTCGCAGATCAAGGCTGGCAGGTTGAATCTGCCCGCTTTCCAGCGGCTTATCAGACGCGATCCAGCCCTGAGCGACAGCATCAGACAGGGCGCGATCAGGAAGAATGCCGGGAGCAAAAGTCATCAGATCAGGGCTTCACAACAGAATCATTTGGGCGGTTCGAGTGTCCGCGCTTGACCCCCGCCTTGTCCAGCAAGCCAGGCCGCCGCACAAGCGCCGCGCTGCGCCCCACACTATTTTGCTTGAGCCATGGGCGCTATCTGGGTCTGATACGCGCTCGCTCTTTAAGGGAAGGCCCGCCCATGTATGAAGAAGTCACTCGGGACATTCTGATCCGCGTGCGCCCGGCTTTTCGCGACGAGGAGTCCGAACCCGATGAGGGGCGCTATTTCTGGTCCTACACAATCGAGATCGAGAACCAGGGTGACGCCGTCGTTCAATTGATGAGCCGGGAATGGCGCATCACCGACGCCTTCAACCAGACCGAGATCGTTCAGGGACCGGGCGTGGTCGGCGAGCAACCGCAGATCAAGCCAGGCGAGGTGTTCGCCTATACGTCCGGCGCGCCCTTGCGCACCCCGTCAGGGTTCATGCGCGGCGCCTACACCATGCGCACCGAGGACGGCGAGAGATTTGACGCGGTCATTCCCGGGTTTGCGCTGGACTCGCCGTACAACACCGTGACCTTGCACTAGAGCCGCTTCGGGAAATCCTGTGAACGCTTCGGGCCGCACCGTTCTGTTTGTGCTGGGCGTCATGCTCGCCAGCCTGTCCGCCGCCATGTTCGCGCCGGCGATCGCGGACCTGAATGACGACGCCCAGGCCGCGCACGCCTTTTTCGGCGCAGGCGGGCTGGGGTTGGCGCTGGGCGGCATCATGACCTTGATGGGCCGCGGCTCGACCAAGGACCTCAGCGCCCGCGGCGCGATTTTGCTGACGGGCGGCGCCTGGATCGTATTGTCTGTGGCGGCGGCGATCCCGCTCAAGCTCTCAGGCCTCGACATCAGCTGGACGGACGCGCTGTTTGAAGCGACCTCGGGGATCACCACGACCGGCGCGACGGTGCTGACGGGCTTGCAGGACATGCCGGCGGGCATCTTGCTGTGGCGCTCGATCCTGCAATGGATCGGCGGCGTGGGGATCATCGTCACCGCCATGGCGATCTGGCCGCTCCTGGGCATTGGCGGCATGCAGCTCTTCCGGCTTGAAAGCTCTGACAAGTCAGAAAAAGCCTTGCCGCGCGCCGGTCAGATCGCCGCCGCTGTAGGCCTGGTCTATCTGGTGCTGACCTTCTTGTGCTTTCTCGCCTATCTGGGCGCGGAAATGACGCCGTTTCAGGCGATCAACCACGCCATGACCACAGTGGCGACCGGCGGCTTCTCCACCCATGACAGCTCGATCGGGGCCTTCGTCGACGGCGGCGCGGATCTGGTGGCTCTGGTGTTCATGGTGCTGGCGGGATTGCCCTTCGTGCTGTTCCTGCGCGCCGCTCAGGGGCGGCCGGACCTGCTGGTGTTTGATCCGCAGGCGCGCGCCTTTCTGATGGTGGCCCTGACAGCTTCCATCCTCCTGACGCTCTGGCTGGTGGTCCACGACCCCCATGATCACGCCCACCTGCCCGCCTGGCGGATCGCAGCGGTCAACGGCGTCTCCGTGCTGACCGGAACGGGATACGCCTCAGCGGATTTCTGGCTGTGGGGCGGCGGCGCGGCGGGTATTTTCTTTGTTCTGATGTTCATCGGCGGCTGCGCGGGGTCGACCACATGCTCGGTGAAGATCTTCCGCTATCAGATCGCGGCTTCGGCGATGAACGCCTATATCGCCCAATATGCGCGCCCCAATGCGGTCAAACCCATCCGCTACCGCAACCAGACCGTCCCTGATGAAACCGTGCGCTCGGTGCTGGGCTTTTTCTTCTTGTTCTTTCTGACCTTCGGGATCAGCGCCTCGCTGCTGAGCCTGATCGGGCTCGACCCTGTCACCGCGGTCAGCGGGGCGGCCACCACGCTCGCCAATGTGGGCCCGGGGCTCGGCGACATCATCGGCCCGGCAGGCTCGTTCCAGGAACTGCCCGCAACCGCGAAATGGGTGATGACGGCCAACATGATCATTGGCCGGCTCGAGATCATGGTGATTTTCGTGATGCTGGCGCCGCGCTTCTGGCGCGGTTAGCCGTTGACGGTTTTCGAGCGCTCGATCACCTCGTCCACATCGCCGCGATGGGTGATCACGCCTTCCTGCATCAAGATCGCCTGATTGCAGACCGACTTCATCAGTTTGACGTTATGGGTCGCCAGCACAAGGATGCGCGAGCGTTTGACCATATCGTCCAGCCGATCCTTGGCGCGCGCCTGAAAGGCCGCGTCGCCCGCGCCCAGCCATTCGTCAAACAGCAAGATATCGGCGTCAAAGGCGGTGGCGCAGGCGAATTTGAGCCGCATGGCCATGCCTTGCGAATAGGTGCGGATCGGCAAATCCAGATAATCGCCCAGCCCGGTAAAGCGGATGATGTCATCCTGCATGCCGTCGATTTCACGCTGGCTCTTGCCCGCCACAATGCCGGCCAGGCGAATATTCTCATAGCCGGTGGCGTCCATATTCATGCCCAGCCCGATATTGAACATGGTGGCGATATGGCCATCCACGGCCACCAGTCCGCGCTTGGGCGGGTAGATGCCCGCAATGGTGCGCAGCAAGGTGGTCTTGCCGGCGCCGTTGCGTCCCACCACGCCCAGCCGGTCGCCCGGCTTCAGCAACAAAGACAAATCGCGGATGGCGTGCACGTTCAGGGTCGAGCCCTGACGCTCGATCAGGCCGCCTGACACCCGCTCCTGGTTGGCTTCGTTGTCTTCCGCCGTTTTGCGCTTCACCCGACGCGAGGTGAAGGTGACATCGACATTTCTGAGCAGGACTCGGGCCATGGCGTTACAACCAGAAAATCAGATCGCGGCGGAAACGCGCGAAGACCGCAAAGGTGACCAACGAGCCCAGGCCCGTCATCGCCAACACGATCCACCAGTGCACCATCACCACCTGGCCGTTGAGCAGGGGCTCGCGGACAATGGCGATGAAATGCGTCAGCGGATTGATGTTGGCGAACTTGCCGCGCGTTCCCAGTTCATCCGCAACCCAAAGCACCGGTGTCATCAGGAACGCGAACCGCATGATGGTGACGACGATATGCTGCAAATCACGGAACCGCGCCGTGAGGAAGCCCAACAGCAAGGTCACCCAGACCGACGTGTAGATGATCACCGCGAGCGCGGGGATCGCCCACAACGCGCCCCAGGTCAAAGGATGACGCAAGAACGCCAGCGCCAGGGCCACTGACAGCCCCGTCAAAGCCAGATTGAAGACATTGCGAAAGGTCAGCTTGTAGGCGAACAGGCTCATCGGCAGCCGCTGGGACCGTAACCAGCCCTCCGCCGCAATGAACACGGTGCAGGCCCCTGTAATCACTGTGGCGATGTATTGAAACACCCACAATCCGATCAGCAGATAGGCGGCGAACCAACGCGCATCACTGGAGCTGAGCGCGCCAAAAAACCAGATCAGGCCAGCCCCGAACACCAGAAAGGACACCACGATCCAGGCGGCGCCCAGCAAAGAGCCGCGATAGAGCTGCTTGACTTCCTGAAGGCCCAGATTGGTCCACAAGGTGTGACGCTCCAGCCCCTCCTTGAGGTCGAGCCAGGCGTCGGCGATCATATTCGAGCTGGACCGGTAAGAGTAAGGCGCAGGCACTTAGTCACTCCAAACGCTGGAATTGGCGCTGGGGCCAAGCCTTTGATCGCTGGCATTAATGGACTTGAAGCCGGGGGATGTCCACCATCCGCCTGCAACCGTCCCAATGCGCTCAACCGCCTCGTCAGGCGTCGAGCACGGTCTTGATAAACTCTGCTTTGGCTTCGCGGTAAGACGCCGTCTTACGTCCGCGATAGGCGCGTTTGAGCGCGTTGTATCGCGCCACCAGAACCTTGTCGGCGTTCAGGGCGTCCCGGAAGGCGCTGAACTGATCAAGCGTGTCGCCGACCACCACAAGCTGGACGCCGACCTCCAGCGCGTAACCGGGCGCGCTGAACGCGGCGAACCCCTCGCGCCGGGCCGGCCGGTCCTTAGCTTGATGCGTCTTGTCCAGATGCTTCAGCGCCGCGGGGAAATCATCCCTGGAGACGCGGACAGCGATGTCGAGATCGCCCTTGGTTTCACAGCCGGGCACAGAAGTCGCGCCCACATGCTCGATCAACGCCGCATCGGGTAGAGCGCGCGCATGCTGACGCCGCCATTTTTCAAACGCGACCTGCGCCTGATGACAACATTCCTCTAGATCGGGGCTGAGCTGAAAGAGCGTTTCATCATCTGACATCAGTCGTTCGCAACAGCTGCGGCGTCGATCTCTTCAGCCGTAAACCGCCACTCACTCTTGCAGTACTCGCACGTCATCTCGACCGAGCCGTCTTCCTTGCTCATATGCTCGCGATCATCCGCCGGGAAACGCGCCAGCATCTTGGCCAGGCGCGCACGCCCGCAAGTGCAATACCGGTTCACCTCACGCTCGGCCTGAACCCGCACGCCGTCCTCGTGGAACAGACGGTACAGCACGCGCCCCGCCGTGAGCTCCGGATCCAGCAGCTCGTCATCCTCAATGGTGTTGAACAGGGCGAGCGCATGATCAAACTCGGCGTCTTCCGCGGGCCGGCTGTCATCGGCGGCGATTTTCTGGATCAAGGCGCCGCCCGCGCGCCAGACGGTTTTGCCGCCGTCCATGACTTGCTGGCCGACCGCCAGTCGCAACCGGGTGGGCACTTGTTCTGATTGCGCAAAATAGTGCTCGGCGCTGGCGGCCAGGGTGTCGCCCTCGATGGCGGTGACGCCCTGATAGCGTTCCATGCTGTCGCCGGGATCAATCGTCATGACGAAATTGCCCTTGCCCAGAAGGTCGAGCGGCCCCAACGGGCCGTTCGCCTGAGCTTCCAGAGCCTGGACGCGATCCGCATCATATTTGGCGTAGGCGCGGACGCCCTGGCCAGGCACGAAATCAGCAACGACGAAGCCGACCGCGCCATTGCCTTCCACCGCTTGTCCCGTCGCGCCGGGGCCGCTGGCCTGAACGATCAGCCGACCGTCAAACTTCAGCGAATCCCCGATCAGGATGGCGACGAGCGCACACTCGCCGACAAGACGGGCGACAGAGGCCGGGTAGTTGTGCGCGGACAGCATCGTATCCATCGTCTCTCCGAGACGGACGAAACGACCGCGCACGCTCAAACCTTCGAGCTGGAACGTCAGGACGATATTGTCGCCTGCCCCCAAGGAGTCCGGGCCAGGTGTAGAGGTCATATCAGTCATACGTCCGTCTCGTTCCGCTTAACTACTCAGGCTGCAGCTCGCCGAGCGCCTTGTCGAGGGCGCTGACTGCTTCACGCACATGATCTTCGTTGATGATCAGCGGCGGAGCCATCCGAGCCACGTTGTCGCCGGCCGCGCCCATCAGCAAATGGTGCTCGCGCGCCTTGCCGACAAGCGTGCGATTGCCAAAGCCGTCCTTGAGCTTCAGTCCGACCAGCAATCCGCGCCCCCGCAGCTCTTCGACCTTGTCGGAATGCGCGTCGACGACGCCGGAGAGCGATTGGCGCAAAACGTTGGAAATGGAGACCACATGCTCCATGAAGCCGGGCTTGCTCAGCTCATCATAAACCACATTGCCGACCGCCATCGCCAGCGGATTGCCGCCAAAGGTCGACCCATGCGTGCCCACGACCATGTGTTCGCCAGCCGCGTCCGTGGTCAGGCAGGCGCCCATCGGGAAGCCGCCGCCGACGCCCTTGGCCACCGCCATGATGTCAGGACGGGCGTCGCCTGCCCATTCATGCGCCCAGATCTTGCCAGTCCGGCCGGCGCCGCACTGCACTTCATCATAGATGAGCAGCAGGCCGTGTTCGTCACACAATTCGCGCAAACCGCGCAGGCAGACATCGGGAATGGCGCGCACGCCGCCCTCGCCCTGAACCGGTTCGACCAGAATGGCGGCGGTTTCTTCAGTCACCGCCGCTTTCAGCGCCTCGTGATCACCGAACTCCACCTGGTCAAAGCCTTCCATGGCGGGGCCGAAGCCTTCGAGATATTTCGGATTGCCGCCCGCATTGATCCCGCCATAGGAGCGACCATGGAACGCGCCGGTGAAGGTGATGATCCGGTATTTGTCGGGACGGCCATTGGCGAAATGATAATGGCGCGCTGATTTCAGCGCACACTCGACCGCTTCAGTGCCGGAATTGGTGAAGAAGACCCGATCCGCAAAACTGTCGCGGCAGTACTTTTCAGCCAGTTCAAACTGACCCGGCACCCGGAACATGTTTGAGGTGTGCCACAGCTTGTCCGCCTGGTCCTTCAGCGCCGCCACCGCCTTGGGGTGACAATGGCCCAGCGCGTTCACCGCGATGCCCGAGATGAAGTCGAGATATTTGTCACCGCTTTTCTCGATCAGGTAAACGCCCTCGCCGCGTTCAAAATCAAGTTTGGGCGGCGAATAGGTGTCCATCAACGGCTTGGGCATAAAAGGCTCCCTGGGTGGAAAGGGGTGAGAAAATTCAACTGTGCTGATCTAGGACCAGACGCGTCAGCTCTTCAAGCGCCAGCCTGAGCGCAGCAGCAGATAGGACGCGGCGAGAAGCGCCGCATTGATCGCTGCGATCACCAGACCGCCAATCAGAAGCGGACTGTCATGACTGCCGATAAAGCCAAAGCGGAAGCCGTCGATCAGGAAGAAGACCGGGTTCACATGACTGATCGAGTAGAACGGCTCAGGCAGGATCTCGACCGAATAGAACGTGCCCGACAGGAACGCCAAGGGCATGATGATGAAGTTGGTGATCACCGCCAGATGATCAAATTTCTCCGCCCATAGCCCCGCAATCAGACCAATCATCGCCATCATCGCTGTCGCTGACAGGCCGAAATACGCCATCGCCCAGATATGGCTGATGGTGATGTCCACGAATGGCGCCACCGCGAGCGCGGTCGCCGTCCCGACGATCACGCCGCGCGTGACCGCCCCGCCGATAAAGGCCGCGGCCAACTCGGCCGCCGACAGCGGCGGCATCAGAAAGTCGACCGTATTGCCCTGCACTTTCGCCACGATCAGCGAAGAGGACGAATTGGCGAAGCTGTTGTTGAGCATGCCCAGCATGATCAGGCCGGGCGCGACGAAGGCGGTGAAGTCCACGCCCATCACATCGCCGCGGCGCGATCCGATCGCGAGAGAAAAGACGATCATGTACAGCAAGGTGGTCGCGACAGGCGCCAGCACCGTCTGAAAGCTGACCTTCAAAAAGCGCCGCACCTCTTTCTTGTACAGCGTCCACAGACCCAGCCAGTTCACCGCGCCCAGCCGGCGTGGTCGGGGACCGTCGGAGACAGTTGTGGATTGCGGCGCCGAAGCGACTTGATCTGACATGAGCGACTCCCCTTAAGGCTCTGTACGCGCATCTAGCACGCTCCCGCCGCCCTGTGCAGGCCATGCGGTGCGGATGAAGTTATCCACGGACGAATCAAGTCGGCATCTTGTGCCTAGCGGCTCAGGAGATACTGTATCTCGTGTTCACACCCAAGATATAGGGCAAGCCAATGACCCTATCACTAGGTGTGGGATATGTGGATGAGCTTAATTGGGCGAGGAGCGCACCGCCATGGCGTGGACCGAAGACCGTGTGGAAACTCTGAAAAAGCTTTGGTCGGATGGCCTGAGCGCCAGCCAGATCGCCAAGCAACTTGGTGGGGTGACCCGAAACGCCGTGATCGGCAAAGTACACCGCCTGGGCCTGTCAGGCCGTGCGGCGCCTTCGCGCCCCGCGCGTCGTCCGGCGCCTCGGCCCGCTCCGCGTCCGGCTGCAAAGCCTGTGGCCGCGAAAGCCAGCCCCCAGGCCGCCGCTCCTGCAAAGGCGAAACCTGTCGCTGCTGAAGCCAAGCCTGCAGCCCTTGTGGCGCCACAAGACGCGGCCCGTCTGCCCAATGGCGAATACGCCACGGTGCTGACCTTGCGCGAGGGTATGTGCAAATGGCCGATCGGCGATCCGACCGACACTGAATTTCGCTTCTGCGGCCGCCATTCCGGCGTCGGCAACGCCTACTGCGAAGCCCACGCCCAGCTGGCCTACCAGCCGCAGGCCAAGCGCAAGCGCAAGCCGGGCGACGACGCCAAGGCGGTGCTTGACAGCCTGCAGTCGGCGCGCCGCGTCAATCTCTAGGCGTCGCTCGACGGATCCAAAGAACCCCGGCCTTGCGCCGGGGTTTTTTATGGGCGAACGTCCAGCTGGTATTTGAGGAAACGCTGACCGGCATAGGCGTCCTCGCCCATAAAGACTGCGCCATAGCGCGCCAACGCGGACAGAGACTTGCGCGATGGCGCGAGCAGAAAGCTGATCATATTGATCCGCTCGTCATTGCGGGCGAAGTCCAGCGCCTTTACGAGCACCCGCCGGCCCAGACCGAACGCGTCCGGGGTGAGCACCAGCCCGAAATCCCAGACCTCGCCCTCTTTTTCAAAGCCGCCCCAGCCCACATAGCGATCCCCCTGATAGATCGCCCAATGGCCCAAGCCGTCTTCACGCCAGCGTTTCTGCTTGGCGACGAGGAACGCCTCAGCGTCCTCATCGGTCCAAGGCTGGGTGAGCAAAGGCAAATGCGCCGCTATACGCGGGTCATTCATATGCGTCAGAAGTTGACTGACGGAGACGTCGCTCAAACGCCCGAAACGGATCGACACGTGATGATCTGGGGTGGTCATGACGGCGAGCCTATAAGGCCAGACGCCGCCCGCCCAATCACGAGCCGGTGACACATATACAAAAACCCCGGCAGGAGGACCCGCCGGGGTTTGAAAATACGCTGCGATGCAAGCGCTATTCGGCCGGCGCTGACGCGCCATGGACAGCGCGCTTCAGCATCATGTTGTCAAAGTTCGACCAGACACCGGCGTCGCCATGCCAGTCGCCCTGGGTCGCGCCCTTGGAGTATTCAGTGGCGCGCGCTTCAAAGAAGTTGGCGTGCTCCACCCCGTTCAGGATCTCGGACAGCCACGGAAGCGGGTGCTCTTTGACGCCGTAAATTGTAGGGAGCTTCATCTGCTTCATCCGCCAGTCGGCGATGTAGCGGATATATGTCTTGATGTCCTCAGGCGTCATGCCTTCGACTTCACCCGCTTCAAACGCCAGATCGATGAACTTGTCTTCAAGCTTGACCACGGTCTGGCAGCAATCGGCGATGTCGTCCTTCACCGATTTGGTCAGCGCCCCGGTTTCCTCGGCGAAGGTGTGGAACAGCTTCATCATGCCCTCGCAGTGCAGCGATTCATCGCGCACCGACCAGGACACGATCTGGCCCATCCCCTTCATCTTGTTGAAGCGCGGGAAGTTCATCAGCATCGCAAAGCTGGCGAACAATTGCAGGCCTTCGGTAAAGCCGCCGAACACCGCCATCGACGTGAGAATGTCTTTCTCGGTCTCGCAGCCGAACTTGCCCAGATAATCATGCTTCGCCGCCATTTCCTCATACTCCATGAAGGCGGAGAATTCGGTGTCCGGCATGCCGATGGTTTCCAGCAGCAGCGCATAGGCCGCGATATGGATCGTCTCCATATTGGAGAAGGAGGCGAGCATCATGCGCACTTCAACCGGCTTGAAGAGCGGCATGTAGTTTTCCATGTAGTTCGCGCCGACTTCCACGTCCGACTGGGTGAAGAAGCGGAAGATCTGCGTCAGCAGATTGCGCTCCTTGTCAGTCAGCTTGGTCGCCCAATCCTTGCAGTCCTCGCCCAGCGGCACTTCTTCAGGCAGCCAGTGAACCTGGGACTGAATTTTCCAGAAGTCATACGCCCACGGATAGCGGAACGGCTTGTAGGTCAGGCTGGGAGACAAAAGGCCCGGACGGTCTGAAGCGACGGATAGCATGGCGTTTTCTTTCTCGGCTCTGGCGATCATTCAAGGGGCTATATAGCGCCGCTGGCACGACAGATAGCGCTTTTGCCCCTCAGGTCCACTAGATATTGTGTCACAACGAGTCTGGTTTCCAGTGTATTAATCGGGTTTTCCACGCTGGAAGAAACTTGACGCAAGGCGACTCAAGTGACCGCGTCGGCTAGAAAGCGCGCGATAGCGCGATGGCGCCGAACCGTTGCGGCCCGTTCTGCCCGGCATACTGCTCGCTTCGCACCACATAGGTAAAGGCCAGTCGGTAGCGATTCACATGCAACGCGGCCCCCGCCTGCACATCCCCGACCCAGATATTGCGCTCCACCGAGCGCGACTCGCGAAACGTATTGCCGTCGAGAAAGATATCTCGGCCCACCGCATAACCGCCAACGCTGGCGAAGACATAGGCGGACACCGGCTGGTTCGGCGTAAAGATGCTGGAAGGGGACAGCGCCGGCCGCATGCGCGGCGGGGCGAAAGATTCCTGCAGATCCGTTCCGAATCGCACAGTCGCGCCCACAGACAGATCCGTACGCAATGTCCCCAGCGTAAGCCCGCCATGGCCCATCAGATCGGCTCGATAGGCCCCGATCTCCCATTGATGGATCCGCTCGGTCCGTTGGCCTGAAATGGCGAACACCAACTCGTCATGCAATTGCGTATCCCAGCCGCGCGGCTCCTTGCCGTCGATCAGCTGATGCCAGCGCGACTGAACAAACTCGCCCTGCGCGCTCGGTCCGATCAGCCCCACATCAACAAGAATGGTGTGTTCGCTATTGGCCGTCCGGGCCGAGGCGAACCAGTTCAGGCTGAGATGGGCGGCATAGGGATGATCATCGAGCGGCGGGTCCTCCACCGTGATATCGCTGGCCGTGTAGAGCGTATGCGCCAGCGCATATCCCTCACGCACCGTCGCGCCCTTGAGATTGACGAATGGCTGGGTGCGGGCCGCTTGCAACAGCCAGGGGCTGACCGCCTCTTCAGACGCCACCCATTCCAGACGCAAGCCATTGGTATAGTGGCGATCCGTACCGCCGAACATGTCATTCTCGATGACAAGCGTCAGCACTTCACCGTCTTCAGGTTGGAAGAAATCAGGCAAATCAGGGAAGTCGGACCGATCTGACGCGCGCGCCGCGCCCCCCCCCGAAACGAGGCCGCAACAGACCGCCAGCAGCGCCGCAATGCAAGACACTCTCAAGGCACGCCCCTCTGACGCGCGTCAGACGGCGCGTACGTCCTCAGTCCTACCGGCGCAGCGTCAATGAGAACGCCGCAAATCCTTCAGATGTTTCCCAGGATTCATTCGGCAAGGCATAGCGTGTTTCACGCTGGATATAAGCGAAAGACAAATCCGCGCCGCCAAACCGGGCGGCGACGCCGGCCTGAGCATCGCCCACGGTCGCATACGGGCCCATGGCGAGCGCATTGCGCATGTTGAAGCCCGCGCCAGGATCATACATCAGCGCTTGCTGGTCAGCGCCGGCGAAGAACCACCAGGCGGGACGATCCGCGCCGAAACCTTCATCGAGATATTGGCCAAGCCGGACGGTCGCACCCGCTTCTGCTGCAGGGCCATCCTGACCGATGGAGACGCCGGCGCGCGGCGCCACGCCAACATCCAGCCCGTCCAGGCCGCCGCGAGCGTCAAACGCGTTCTCATACCGCAACGTCATCCGGCGAGAGGAGCGACCTGACGGATCAAGATCGCTACCGGCGATGTCCGCGTAAGACTCAGACAGGGCTGACAGCGCCGCATCCGGCGCCCGGCCGTCAAACAGGGACACCGAAATTCGGCCGCCCGCCGGTGTCTGAACCAGGGTCGTTCCAGCCTGATACAGGGCCGAAAACCCTTCCATGGCTGCGCTGTCGGAGCGAACACTGAGCGCGACCCCGGCCAGTCGCGCCGCATCTGGCAGGGCAGACTGCGAATCAGAGCCGATAAAATCGGTATAGCTGGGCGACCAGCCCATGGTCTGGGAAGACGTGTAATTCGCGCCGTCATGGCGAGGGCGCGGATGCGCCAGCTCGTCCTGAAGCGGGCCCATGATCATGGCGCGCATTTCCTGCGACGCCTGCACCTGTTGAGCGAAAGCACTGGCGCCGATAGAGGATAGAGAGACCAGGCACGCCGCCGCGCACGCACCCGCCAGAGCCAGATGGCCCTGCGTCGGTTTCAGCACTTTGCTTGCGTTAGGCGTGGTCATACCGGTCCCCATCGGCTTCAACCTGCGATGTTCAAATCATAGCATGAACAATGGCCATATTGAGATCAAGGAGGCTTCTTTAGGGTTAACAGATCGCAAATTATACAAAGCCAGTTTTTTCATAGAGATAATATGAAAAACCCCGGCGCGAGGCCGGGGTTCTTACAATATTCACAAAAAGTCTGGCGCTACTGACAGGCGAGGCACTCGTCATAGTCCTTGGGGGCGGCGTCCCCCATGGCCTTGGACATTTCGTCTTTCTCGCCAGACCCGGCATAGGCCGCACGCTGCACCGATTTGGAGCGGCAATAGTAGAGGGATTTGACGCCCTTCTCCCAAGCCGACCAATGCAGCATGTGCAGATCCCATTTGTTCACATCACCGGGCAGGAACAGGTTCAGCGACTGCGCCTGGCAGATGAAGGGCGACCGATCAGCGGCGTGCTCGATGACCCAGCGCTGATCAAGCTCGAACGCGGTCTTGAACACGTCCTTCTCCAGCTCATCCAGGCAATCAAGATGCTGGACCGAACCTTCATGCTCCAAGATGGAGGACCAGATGGTCGGCGTGTTCTGGCCCTTCTCCTCAAGCACCTGCTCAAGGTAGGGGTTCTTGACCGTGAAAGAGCCTGACAAGGTCTTGTGCGTGTAGACATTGGCCGGGATCGGCTCGATGCCTGCAGAGGTGCCGCCGCAGATGATGGAGATCGACGCGGTCGGCGCGATCGCCAGCTTGTGAGAGAAGCGCGCCTTGACGCCATTCTCGCCGGCGTCCGGGCAGGCGCCGCGCTCTTCTGCCAGCTTGACCGAGGCTTTGTCCGCACCCTGGCGGATATGCTGGAACATGCGCTTGTTCCAGGATTGGGCCATGGCGGATTCAAACGGCACGTTCAAGCGCTGCAGGAAGGAGTGGAACCCCATCAGCCCCAGACCGACAGAGCGTTCACGCGCGGCGGAATATTTCGCCCGCTCCATCTCATCCGGCGCACGCTCGATGAAGTCCTGCAAGATATTGTCGAGGAAGCGGAAGATGTCCTCGAGGAAACGCGGATCGTCTTTCCACTCAAGGAATTTCTCGGCGTTCAGCGAGGACAGGCAGCACACGGCCGTCCGGTCATTGCCCAGATGGTCGATGCCGGTCGGCAGAGTGATTTCCGAACACAGATTGGACTGGCGCACCTTCAGGCCCAGCTTGCGCTGGTGGGCGGGCATATTGTTGTTCACCGTGTCGGAGAACAGGATGTACGGCTCGCCGGTCTGCAGGCGCACTTCCAGAATTTTCTGCCACAATTTGCGAGCGCTGACGGTTTTCACCACCTCGCCAGAGCGTGGCGAAATCAGCTCGAAATCCTCATCCTTGGCGACGGCCTCCATGAACGCGTCAGAAACGTTGAGGCCATGGTGAAGGTTGAGGCTTTTGCGGTTGAAATCGCCCGAAGGTTTGCGGATTTCGAGGAATTCCTCGATTTCGGGGTGGTGAATGTCGAGATACACCGCCGCCGAGCCGCGCCGCAGCGAGCCTTGGGAAATCGCCAGGGTGAGCGAATCCATCACCCGGATGAAAGGAATGATGCCGGACGTCTGGCCGTTCTGACCGACCTTCTCGCCGATCGAGCGCACGCTGCCCCAATAGGTGCCGATCCCGCCGCCATTGGACGCGAGCCAGACGTTCTCCGTCCAGGTTGAAACGATGTCGCCCAGCGAATCGTCCACCGAGTTCAGGAAGCACGAGATCGGCAGACCACGATCCGCGCCGCCATTGGACAGCACCGGCGTCGCCGGCATGAACCACAGATTGGACATGTAATCATAAAGGCGCTGCGCATGCTCAAGGTCGTCGGCGTAGGCCGTCGAAACGCGCGCGAACATGTCCTGATAGGATTCGCCGGGCAGCAGGTAGCGATCAACCAGCGTCTTCTTGCCGAAATCGGTCAGAAGCGCGTCGCGCGAGGGGTCGATCTTAACCTTATCAACCAGTCGGAGCTGAACAGCTTTGGGCTTGCCGCGCAGGCTGGAAGCGGACTCCTGTGCGCGAGCTCCGGTAGCGTGGGCTTGGTCGAAAGGCGTCATCTCTACCCGCTCCAATTCAGCATCGCGCATCTGACCTGCGAGAGGTCGTTTTCCCGCGCGCTGCTTAAGAAAAACCTATACATGGTGTGCGGCTTCCCCCGGAAACCGCAACATATAGTGCTTGGGTCCTGTCAGACCGTCAACGGGTCAAACCGGCCCCGAGCCGCTTTTTTCGTAAACAAAGTCCTACCAGAAAACGCTCCGGGCCCGGACTCGTTAAGGAGTCCGGGCCCGGGGATAAATGCGGTTTCTTGTGGATATCTGGCGAGAGCGCCGATGCCCCTATTGGCGGTCGGGTTAACCCAAAGACAGAAGTTCGGGATCACCGCCCTGCGCCGCCACGTTAATGGTGACCGTATGCTCGGATGCGAACCGGTAGATATAGTGGGGGCCGCCCGCTTTGGGGCCCGTGCCTGACAAGCCTTCGCCGCCGAAGGGTTGCACGCCCACCACCGCGCCGGTGATGTTGCGATTCACATAGCAATTGCCTGCCGGCACGATCGCGCGCACCCGCTCGGCGAATCGATCCAGGCGGCTGTGCACGCCCAAAGTCAGCCCATAGCCCTTGTCGGCGAGTTGACGCGCCACGGTCTCAAGCTCTGACCGCTTGTAACGCAGCACGTGCATGATCGGGCCGAACTTCTCATCGGTCAGCTGATCCATGGAGGTGATCTCCACCAGGGCCGGCGAGAAATACCGCCCTTTGGCCGCCAGCTCGTCACTCAGCGGCGCGCGGTGCAGCACTTTGGCCTCAGAGGCCATACGCTCCACATGGCTTTCGAGCATGGAATAGGCGTCTGCGTCGATCACCGGGCCGATATCCGTGGACGCGTCCGCCGGATCGCCCAGCTTGAGCATATCCATCGCACCCTTCAGGCCATCGATCAGATGATCGCCGATCTCGTCGGGGATCAGCAACAAGCGCAAGGCCGAGCAGCGTTGCCCCGCAGACCCGAAGGCGGACAGAATCGCATCATCGATAACCTGCTCGTGCAGAGCGGAGGTGTCCACGAACAGACCATTCAGGCCGCCCGTCTCGGCGATAAGCGGCACGATCGGGCCGTCCTTGGCCGCCAGCGTCCGGTTGATGATGCGCGCCACATCGGTGGAGCCGGTGAACGCGACCCCGTCCACACCCGGCAGCCCGGTCAGCGCCGCGCCGATCTTCCCGTCGCCGGGAATCAGATGCAGCACGCCTTCAGGCAATCCGGCCTCGAGATAGAGCTTGACCGCTTCAAACGCGATCAGCGGGCTTTGTTCAGCAGGTTTGGCCAGCACGCTATTGCCTGCCGCCAAAGCCGCCGCCACCTGGCCGGTGAAGATCGCCAGCGGGAAGTTCCACGGGCTGATGCAGACAAAGACGCCGCGCCCGCCCAGGCCCAGATGGTTGGTCTCGCCCGCAGGACCGGGAAGCCGCACCGGCTCGCCGAACTTGGTCTCCGCTTCGACAGCGTAATAGCGCAGGAAGTCCACGGCCTCGCGCACTTCCGCCACGCCGTCCAGCAAGGTCTTGCCGGTTTCCCGCGCCATCAGGGCGAGCAGGCGGTCGGTGTTCGCTTCCAGGCTATCAGCCATATCGCGCAGGATTTTTGCGCGCGCCGGACCGCCCTTGGCGTTCCAGCCTGGCTGGGCGTCTCGCGCCGCCTTGTAGGCGCGCTCCACATCGTCTTCCGTGGATTCATGCAAGGTCGCGACCTGGAAGCTCTCATCGGCGGGGCTCGTCATCGGCGCGCCCCAATCGGTCAGCGCCTCGCCATTGATGATCGGCCCGCAGGGATAGGGCGCATCGGCGTCAAACGCCGCTTGTGCGTCCGCCAGACGCTCACGCACAGCCGATTGCGTCAGGTCCATCCCTTTGGAGTTCAGGCGCGCGGGGCCATAGAGCTTGGGCGGAATGGAGATGAAGGGGTGCCGGTCCAGGGTCGGGGCCGCCTTGAACGGGCCGCTGGCCACGTCTGCGGCGGGCACGTCTTCATCCAGGAACGCATGAACGAACGAGGTGTTCGCCCCGTTCTCCAGAAGGCGCCGCACCAGATAGGGCAACAGGTCTTCATGGCTGCCCACGGGCGCATAGACGCGTACGGCGCCCAGATCGGGGAACGCCTCGGCGGCGGCGGCGTAAAGCGGCTCGCCCATGCCGTGCAGGCGCTGGAATTCATAAGGCGGGTTGCCGGTCTCGGCCGCGATCTGACGCACGGCGCACAAGGTGTGTGCGTTATGCGTGGCGAATTGCGGGAAGATGGCGTCCGGCGCGGCCAGCATCAGACGGGCGCACGCCAGATAATTGAGATCGGTCGCCGGCTTGGTGGTCCAGACCGGAAAATCGGGCTGGCCGTTCATCTGGGCGAACTTGATCTCGGTATCCCAATAGGCGCCTTTCACCAGGCGCACCATGAACCGGCGACCGCAATCCTGTCCCAGCTCAATGAGCTTTTGCAGCACTGCGGAGGCGCGCTTTTGATAGGCTTGGATCACGATGCCGAGGCCGTCCCAGCCCGCAAGTGAGGGATCACGCGCCAGCTTGTCGAAAATCTTCAGCTGAATAACCAGACGGTCGCTCTCTTCGGCATCCAGGCTGAAGCCCAGATCCGCCGCTTTCGCCGCTTGCGCCAGCTCCAGCGCCCGCGGGTACAGCTCGTCCATCACCTGGTCTTGTTTGACCGCCAGATAGCGCGGGTGCAGCGCCGTCAGCTTGACGCTCACGCCGTCCACATCTTCCACGCCGCCCGTCTGGCGTTTGGCGGCGACCGCCTTGATGGCGTCGAGATATTTCTTTTGATAGCGCTGCGCGTCAGCATCGGTGCGCGCGCCCTCGCCCAGCATGTCAAAGCTGAACAGCGGCTTCACCGAGCCATAGGTTTTCCACCCGCGACCACGTTTGATCGCACCTTCAATGGTGCGGCCCAGAACGAACTGCTCGCCCAGAATGCGCATGGCGCGGCGCGTAGCGGTTCGAATCACCGGCTCACCGAGGCGGCTGGCCATCTGCTTGAAGTACTCGCCAGGGTTTTTCTGCGCGCCCTTGTCCACCTTCAGGATGGAGCCGGTCATCATCAGCCCCAAGGTGGAGGCGTTGACCAGCCAGTTATCAGATTTCCACGCGTGTTCGACCCAGGACCCCGATCCGATCTTTTCGGCGATCAGTGCGTCTGCGGTCTCTGCGTCCGGCACGCGCAACAAGGCTTCAGCCAGGCACATCAACGCCAGGCCTTCCTTATTGCTGAGACCGAATTCCTGCAGGAAGCTTTCCATCAACCCGCCGCCATGGCGGGTGGCGCGAGCGCGCTCGACCAGATCAATCGCCGCATCGCCCGCCGCCTGGCGCGCCTGCGGGCTCAGGCCCACAGCATCATCCAGCAGGCGGGTCGCCTGACGTTCATCAGCGAATTTCTCGCCGTCCAAAACGTCCCAATCGATATTCACGTCTGTCCAATCACGCATGGTCGAAAGCCTCTCGAACCCAGAGCGGCCGGCGCATCCGGCCCTGTCATCCATGACAATGCTTGCTCAAGCCATAGAATTCAAGTCCCGCTATTAGAAATCAGTACAAGTCCGCACAGCGTCGCACCGCAGCATGACTGAATAGAATTTATTTTGAGCTGAAAATATATAAGTTGATTTTAGTATTTTCAACTACAGGGCACCGGTCACATTTGCCCCCTCAGCTTTACTTCCTCGCAGATTTTAATGACAGCAATCTTGAACCAGCCACGCCTCACAATCGAAATTTTCTATTTCAATCAATTCGCAAGTCTTTGTATAGTTTTGAAAATCTATTTATCTCGACGTGTATACAACGGAATGACGCCCCGCTTTCCACGCGAAATCTGCAAAGTCTGATTTTTTGGCGGACCGCCGCCTGCAGACACATCCTCCTTTGATAATTTCAGCCCTCGCCCGCGCTGCGCTGCGTTCGCGCAGACAAGGCTTGTTCACTTTACCAACGACCGGACGCCGCCATCGTTCCACGACACCGGCAAAACCTCACCCAAAGCCCCTATGCCAGCGCGTCTGGCGCCGACAGCCCTTCGACAAACGGCTAAAACACGCTAAACCGGCGCGAAGAGACACAAGGTTCTGGAGATCCGTCCCATGGAGGAAAGCGCTCCGCTGCGCATACTGCTCGTCACCGATGCGTGGGAGCCTCAGGTCAACGGCGTCGTCCGGACGCTTTCACGCACTGTGGAAGAGTGCCGCGCCATGGGCCATGAGGTCGAGGTGATTCACCCTGGCCTTGGGTTTAAAACCTTCCCGCTGCCGACCTATCCCGAGATCAAGATGGCGGTTGGCGCCCGCAAGGATCTGGAAGCCCGGTTCAAGGCGTTCGAGCCCGAAGCGATTCATATCGCCACCGAAGGCTCTCTGGGCCAGGCCGCACGGGCGATATGTCTGAAGTGGAAGCTGCCCTTCACCACCAGCTATCACACCAAGTTCCCCGAGTATGTGAATGCGCGATTGCCGTTCATTCCGATCTCGGCGGGCTATTGGTTCATGCGGCGCTTCCACAATTCGGGCAACCGGCTGATGGTCGCCACCCCGTCCATGCGCGACATGCTGACCGAGCGCGGCTTCAACAACATCACCCCCTGGGCGCGCGGCGTGGACACCGAGCTGTTCCACCCTGACAAGCGCCATATGGGCGGGGAAAGCGTCTATGAGGGACTTCAGGGTCCGATCTTCGTCTATATCGGCCGTGTGGCCGTCGAGAAGAACATCGAATCCTTCCTCGATCTTGATCTGCCCGGCACGAAAGTCATCGTCGGCCCCGGACCCCAGCTTGAAGAGCTGAAAAAGAAATATCCCGAGGTCGTGTTCACCGGCAACAAGTCAGGCGACGAACTGGCGCGCCATTTCGCGGACGCCGACGTCATGGTCTTCCCCAGCTTCACCGACACATTCGGGCTGGTGATCCTGGAATCCATGGCCACCGGAACGCCCGTCGCCGCCTATGTGGCGAACGGTCCCAAGGACATCATTCCAGGCTCCAAGGCAGGATCTGTGAATGACGACCTGAAAACAGCCTGCCTTGAAGCGCTGGAAATGAAGCGCGAAGACTGCCGCGCCTACGCCGAGAAATACTCCTGGCGGTCGTGCGCGGAGGAGTTCGTGCAGAATCTCAAACCCCAGCCCCGTCCCGAGCGCCGCCGTTTCTGGCGCCGCCTGCGTCGGCTGGGCCGCCGCGGCTGATCAGGGCATCGCTTCTGAATACAAAAAAGGCTGGAGCAGTGCTCCAGCCTTTTTTCGTGCATCAGGTCTGAACGGCTCAGGCCGCCTCGCCTGCATCCTTGGATGAGCGTTTCTCACCTTCGCCATCAGCCGCGTCGAGCGCTTTCTGGGCGTCCACATCCGCTTTCGGGCGACGGGTGCGCGTACGCTTTTTCGGCTTCTCTTCGGTCGAAGGCTGGCTATCGCCCTCTTCAGAAGGCGTAGAAGACGATGCGCCCGAGCTTTCAGGATCAACCACCTGAAGCGGATCATCGCTGCCGGACGGTTCGTCCCGGCGGCGACGGCCGCGCGGACGGCGCTGGCGTGGCGCTTCCTCAGCCTGGTTGGAGCCGGAAGCGTTGTCAGAGCCGGCGTCGTTCTGACCTTCAGCGGCCTCATCAGCCCCGTCAGCGTCGTCCTGATTGCCGTTATTGTCCTCACGCTCATCACGCTTGGGCTGGTTGGCCTGAACGATCCGCAGATAGTGCTCGGCGTGCTGATAATAGTTTTCAGCCATCACCCGGTCCCCGGCGGAGGAAGCATCGCGGGCGAGCTGCATGTATTTGTCGTAGATATGAGAGGGGGCGCCCCGAACTTTTACGTCCGGCCCATTGCTCTCATACGAGCGGTTGCTGGGCGATCCGGGCTTTCGCCCTCGTCCGCGTTGACGCTTCATGTTCAAGAACCTGATCTCTTTTCGGGTTGTTGATACCATTGAGGCCGACACGACACCGCGAAATTCGCGTCTATCTGCGCGAGCGCAATCAAGATTGCGTCCGAACTCGATAGCGTGTGGGCCGATCGGTCAGCGGGGCGCTCGGTAATCGAATCAGGACAGCCCCTGCCCCGACATGCATCACCCGCTGGACTTGTCCGCACCCTAGACGCAGGTGCAGGCAGATTCCAACACTTTTCTGCACGCACATGCGCTCAGAGTGGAAAGTTCAGGCTGACAACCCGGTCATTTCCGGCCAAATCCTTCAAGATGCTGACCTCTTGAGCGCCAGCTTCACGCGCCGCCTGCCGCGCCATGGCCCCTTGATCGTACCCGATCTCGAACAAAGCCAACCCGCCAGGCTTCAATAGTCGCGCGGCCTCGGCGAACAAATGCGGATAGGGCCCGAATCCGGTCACGCCACCGTCAAGCGCTAACCGAGGCTCGAAAACCCGGACTTCCGGCTCCAGCGTCTCAAGCACATCGGTCGCGATATAGGGCGGGTTTGAGACCACGAGATCAAAAGCGTCCGAAACACCATCCGCCCAATTGCCGGACTGAAAGCGCACGCGATCACTCAATCCGGTGCGCGCCGCATTCTCCGCCGCGACCTTCAGCGCCGCCTCGCTCAGGTCGGTCGCCAGTCCCGAGGCGTTCTGAAATTCGCTCAGCAAAGCCAGAATGATCGCGCCCGACCCTGTCGCAATGTCGAGTATCCGCAAAGGCGTCGATCGATCCGGAAAGGCGGCGAGCGCTGCTTCGATCACCGTCTCGGTGTCCGCTCGCGGGGTCAGCACATCGCGGGTGACTTTCAGCTCCAGCGTCCAGAAGGGCTGGACGCCGAGAATGTGCGACAGCGGTTCGCGCTGTTCGCGGCGCGTCACCAACGCGTCAAACCGTTCGCGCTCCTCAGAGGGCATGGGCTGCGTCATCTCGGTCAGCAAGCGCGCCGGACTCAGATCGCTGACCGCCAGCAGCAAGCGCCGCGCTTCATCGGCTGCATCATCCAGCCCCGCCGCGCCTAATCGTTCAGCAGCAGCCCGCACAAGCGCAGCCCGGGTCACCCCGCTCAAGCGTCTTCCATCGCCGCAAGTTTTGCGGCCTGGTCCTCGGCGAGCAGCGCGTCGATGACTTCATCCAAAGCGTCGCCGGACAGAATCTCGTCGAGCTTGTAGAGCGTGAGGTTGATGCGGTGATCGCTGACCCGCCCCTGGGGGAAGTTATAGGTGCGAATGCGTTCGGACCGGTCGCCCGACCCCACCTGGCCCTTGCGCTCGGCGGCGCGGGCTTCGTCCTTCTCGCGGCGCTCTTTTTCATACAGGCGCGTCTTGAGCACCTGCATGGCGATGGCGCGGTTCTGGTGCTGGGATTTCTCGGAGCTGACCACGACGATGCCGGAGGGAATGTGGGTCATGCGCACTGCGGATTCAGTCTTGTTCACGTGCTGACCGCCCGCGCCGGAAGCCCGCATGGTGTCGATGCGCAGATCTTCGTCCTTGATTTCGATCTCGACATTTTCAGGCTCGGGCAGCACGGCGACCGTCGCGGCGGAGGTGTGAATACGGCCGCCCGATTCTGTGACCGGTACGCGCTGAACCCGATGGACGCCGGATTCAAACTTCATCTTGCCGAACACGCCCCGGCCCTTCACCGAAGCGATGATCTCCTTGTAGCCGCCGACTTCCGCCTCGCTGGCTTCGACCACTTCGACCTTCCAGCCCTGATTGGAGGCGTAGCGCTCATACATGCGGAACAGATCACCCGCGAACAGCGCCGCTTCATCGCCGCCCGTGCCGGCGCGAATCTCGATCATGATCGAGGCGTCGTCATCACGATCCTTGGGGATCAACAGAAGCTGCAAGTCCCGCTCAAGTTCCGGCAGGCGCTTTCTGAGATCCTGGCGCTCTTCCTCGGCCAGCTCGACCATATCCCTGTCCGAGCCGTCCTCGATGATGGCGTCGGCTTCCGCAAGGCTGTCTCGCGCGGTTTTCAACTCGCGCGCCTTCTCGGCCACCGTTTTGAGTTCGGCGTGCTCTTTGGAAAGCGAAACGATCTCTTCTGGATCAGCGGCGGCGCCCAAACGCGCCTCGACCTGATCGAACCGGTCGATGACCTGGTCCAGTTTTGCGTCCTGAATACTCATGTTTGATCAGTTACGCCCGGCAAGAGGATTTGGAAAGGGGGTGAGGCTGCACGACCGGGGAGATTTCCCTTGATGGACGCACGCGGTTCAGGAGAATGCTCGCGAGGGGAATTTTCCGAGGGAGAGAATAGAGTGCGCATCGTGCTGACGCTATGCGGTCTGATTCTGGCTGCGATCGTCATGATCGGCCTCTTCGCGCCTCGACATGAGCGTAGTGAGAGGACCGTGCGTGAACGGAGCACGTTTCCTCAGTTGCTGGAGCTCATGTACTGCCGAGTCATTGGCGGCTGCTACTCATATGATGGTTATGGTCTGCCCCAGCATCTGGCGCAGAACAGGATCGAGACTTTCCTCCCCAGCAATCCCGGCTTCATAATCCTTCCATGGGCGGAACCAGAGCCGACTGAGGAACGGCAGGCCAGGGTCCAAAATCTTCTGCTTTGCACCAATGAGGCGCTCTCTGAGGTCAGTGAGTATGATTGGCCGACTGAGCGGAGCCTGTATTGGAATGAGGGGGAGGCGGCGCCAATCGCACTCGTCGAGCGAGCCGAAAACGGAGACGCTGACTCCATGTTCGACCTCGCCTATGGCTATTTATCCGGTCACAGCAATCGAAGCGATGAGGTGAGTGACCAGATGGGGTTTGAATGGCTGCTCGCAGCGGCTGAGAACGGCCACATTGTCGCAAATTCAGAAGTCGGCGCGGCATACGCATTCGGATATTACGGCCAGAATATCGACTATCCGGCCGCACGCAGTTTTCTAAACACAGCCGTCGAAGCTGAAGACCCGATCGCAATGCTGACCCTCGCCCTCCTCCCCCCGGCTCCAGGTGAGGACTTGTCCGACTATGCGGACAACAGGGTCGAGCTGGAATTGCGGAGCGCCGAGCTGTGCTACATTGAAGGCCTGGCTCATATCAGCCGACGCTTGCACTCATCGGCACGCGGGTTTGAAGCAGACGTTCCGCTTGCAAACAGAATAGCCCGGCGTGCGACCGGCATTGATGTGGTTGGAGAACCGACCGTCAGTTACGAAAAGCACCCGGATGCGGAAGCGGACTAGACCTGTCCCGCCGCCAGCGTGGCGATCATGCCGGGATGCTCGAAGGCTTCAAATTGTTCCAGAAGCTCTTCAATGGTCTCGCCGCGCATGAGCATGGCGCGATGCTTGTCCATCAAAAAGCCTTCCCCGGTCATGTGATCGATGAATTCGAGCAGCTTGTCATAATAGCCGTTCACATTGAGCACGCCGACCGGCTTTTCGTGGCGCCCCAGCTGGGACCAGGTCCAGACCTCAAACAATTCCTCCATGGTGCCGATGCCGCCGGGCATGGCGATGAAGGCGTCTGACGCGTCCGCCATCTTCAGCTTTCGCTCATGCATGGACGGGACGATATGCATGTCCTGAACGCGCGGATGGGCGATCTCTTTTTGATGCAGGAAGTCGGGAATGACCCCGTAGACCTGGCCGCCTGCATCGATACAGGCATCCGCCATAAGGCCCATCAGCCCAACCTGACCACCGCCATAGACCAGACGGATGTCGTTTTGAGCCAGTTTTACGCCCACCGCTTGCGCGGCCTGGGCGTATTCGGGTGCGGCGCCCGGATTGGAGCCGCAATACACACAGATAGATTTTTTCATGTCTAGGGATTTAGCGCCGCGACCGGGACGCGGAAAGTCTTTTGTACGCATAGCCGACCTCATGCACTGCAGACACGATGAAATTCCCCAAATAAGAGAATTTTTCGCTTATGAATTGTGTTTCGCGACTCAAAGTTATACGACTCCTGATAGCGCATAATGCGCGCAGAGGGAGACAAATCATGCATATTGAACATCATGGAGACCTACAACCTGCAGACTTCGCCATGCAGGTCATCGAGCGTTTGAACGCCCGTTACGGGATCAGGCTCGACCTGATCCTGACCAACCCGGCGCTCAGCCTTTCCGAACGACGCCGTACGGCTCAAGCCATGCTGATCGAAGCGGCGGTGGAACAGGTTTCGCGCGCCGAGCAAGACAGCAATGAAGAGCCGTCGACGTTGGCGCCCGAATTTGAAGACCTGCTGAAAGCTAAAGGCGACGCCGTCGAAATCGAACCCAATTACGTCGTCTCCGAACACAATGCTGAAGTCATGGCCACGTATCGAGGCCAGGACCTTTATGACTATGTCTTCACGCTGACCAAGCGGTTCGAGAACATGTCGGCGGCCAAAAGCGAAGGCGCTCTGGCCATCGAAATCGTCTCGGGCGGACTGATCTCGGTGGGCGTGCCGATGGCGTTCTACACGATCAAGGCGCTGCGCGCCGGCTCTGCGCTTCTCGGTGCGGTGAAGATCGGCGTGACCTCACTGGGGATGAAAACAGCCATCGCGACCGTCGTCGTTATTCTGGTCGCTTTCCTGCTTTACCTGCTGCTTGAGAACCCGAAGAAGATCCTGGGCATTGTTCTGAACAACACCGACCAGAATTTCGTCGTCAACAACTGGCGCAAAGGGCTGGACGGCGATAGCGGCTCTGATCTCTACATGGCCCATGGCGAGATGAAGTCGTTCATGCAGGACAATGAGACCGGGGATCTGGACTCTCCCAAAGTCCAGCTCAAATCGCGCTTCTTCTTCGCACCAGGCGATCCGGATAATTCAGTGTGCGCCGGCGTCTTTTTCGCAGACCGTAATTTCGGATTCCGCGGGTCAGAGGGCGTGATGGTCTTTACGTCCAAGGAAAAGTCCGATCTGAGGGTCGCGCTCCAGTTCGCTGTGCCGTACACCAATGACAATGGCACCAATATCAAGACGCTGGACAAAGCTCCGAGCGACATGGATGCCCTCTTCCGGGACATGTATAATGGACGCAAAGTTCATATCGCCCGGACCGAGAAGGATCTGCGGCTTGAATCCACCGTCAATGACGCCCGCGGCGGCGTCGTGGCGCTCATAGGCTGCATTACCCAGCTCTAACAACCGAGCCTGTGCGGGCTGGCGTCAGCGTGACGTCAGCCCCTGCTCGATCACATCAGACCATCCAACCGTCACCGCTTCGCCAGCTTCGATAACCGGGCGCTTGATCAGGGTCGGGTTTTCGACCAGAAGCGCCGCCGGATCAGTATCGGCGCGGGCGCGTTGCGCGTCATCCAGGCCGCGCCAGGTGGTGGACCGAGTATTGATCAACGCTTTCGAACCCACGGCCTCAAGCCAGACCGGGACGCGATCCGCCAGATCCGCTTCGGTGCGGATATCCACAAACTCATGCGCGACGCTGTTCGCCTGCATGGCTTTCACAGCCTTCTTGCAGGTATCGCAGTTTTTGAGTCCGTAAACGCGGGTCATCGCTCATCCCTTTTTGTCGTAAACGGAAATGTTCATCGCCCGGTCAGACGATATGGGCAAGGGTGAGCGCGCAGTCTTGGGACGATGCGGGGGAGAGCATGCCGTCAATTGTGAAAACCGGAATGAAGCTGCTGGCGGGCCTCGTCCTGATCATAGCGAGCTGGGTCTTGATCAGCACGCAATGGGGCTGGAAAGCCATGCCGGACGCACCAGCTGTGACGGTGGATAGTCTCTCCCCGCAGTTTGAAACCGCGGGGATTGTGGCGGCGGAACGACTGGAAGCCATGCGCGTGCGCTTTGGCGTGCCTGGCGTCACGGCTGCTGTCGCCATTGATGGCGAACTGGTCTGGTCGGCAGGCGCAGGATGGGCGAATGTAGAGGCCCAGACGCCCGCCACGCCGGACACCCTGTTTCGGATCGGCTCAACCTCCAAAGCCATGACCGCGACCGTAATCGCTCGGCTTGTGGACCAAGGCGTTCTTGACCCGGACGACACGGTCGGCGCCCATTTCCCCGACGCCCCGAATGAAGACTGGCTGGAGATCGAACTCGATCAGCTTCTGTCCCATACCGCGGGCTTTCCCGGATACGAGAACAATTCTGACTGGCCGGACGCCTATGAAACCCTGCGGATGAAGCGCCAGTATGACCAGGTGGAAGACAGCCTGGAGCTGGTGGATGATGCGCGCCTGCTGTCTGAGCCGGGCGAGGCCTATTACTATACCTCATTCGATGTTGTGCTGGCGGCGGTCATGGCCGAGCGCGCCACGGGTGAAAACTATGCCAGCTTGCTGGACCGCAAGATCCGCACGCCCCTCGATCTTGCCACGCCCGTTCGCGCCAATGCTGGGCCGACACCGGAGCATGTGGCGCAATTCTACCAGTCTCGCGGCAACGGACAGATCCGCCCGCGCGGCGCGGTGAATGTCAGCCAGCGCTGGCCCAGCGGCGGGCTATATGCGCGCTCGATCGATCTGGTGCAGGTCGCCAGCGCCTGGCTCGATGACGACTATATTTCCGAAGCCACGCGCGAGCGGTTCTGGACGCCGATGCGCCTCAATTCAGGTGAGGTGAATGAAGAGGGCTATGCGCTCGGCTGGCGGGTGAACCCGCAAAGCATCTCCCGCTTTGGCGAGGAGGCGCCAGTTCGTATCGTCCATCATGGCGGGGTCAGCCGCGGCGCGATGAGCTGGCTGATCCTCTACCCTGAGCTGGGCATCGCCGCAGCGGTGAACATCAATACCGAAACCGATGAATTCAGTGATTTCTCAAGCGTGGAGCCAGAAATCACGCGCCTGTTCGCCGAGGTGGTCGGCCGGACGCCCGAGAACGCCCGGCCGCCGGACTAGGCCATCAACGCCAGCAGATTGCGCACCGCGATCACGATCAGAACCACGCTCGACAGGGCGAAGAGTGCGAACCGGACCGGAATGAAATTGATCGTCGCCTGGAAGATGCTGTGCGCGACGCGCAGGATCACATAGGCCCAGGCCAGGCCCACATTCAGCGGATCCGCCACGCCGACCAGATGGCTGTAGGTCGCCAGTGCGTAGAAGACGACCGGCTGCTCATGCAGGTGGTTATAATTATCCGCGACCTGCCGCACCGAGCGCGGCAACACGTCGAGCTGGGACTTTTCCTTCAGCTCGGCGGGTTTGATCCCGGCCTTCTGCATCGCGGGGATGCGGGTGGCGTACATCCACAACCACATCACCATGGTCCAGCTCGCCAGCATCAGAACCGGCGTCATCATGGATTGAAACATCTTGGAACTCCCCTTGAAGGCCGCTCTTGGGGCGGCTCGGGGGAAAGCTAAGCGCAAGCCGGGCGTTCAGGTAAAGAGGATTTCAGGCGCTGGCGCCTACTCCGCCGCCGCTTCGGACGCTTCGCGCTCGGCGCGCATCTTGGCGGCCTTGTCCTCAACCGCTTCGACGATGCGCTCGATCATGGTGTCGTTTGAGACCTTCTCATCCGCCTGACCGGCGAAATAGAGCATGCCCGAACCCTTGCCGCCGCCGGTGAACCCCAGGTCCGTATAGGCGGCTTCGCCCGGCCCGTTCACCACGCAGCCGATAATGGAGAGCGAGATCGGCTCGGAAATATGCTCAAGCCGATGCTCCAGCGCCTCGACGGTCTTGATGACGTCAAAGCCCTGCCGCGCACAGCTTGGGCAGGCGATGATGTTCACGCCGCGCGTGCGCAGCCCCAGGGATTTTAGGATGTCATAGCCGACCTTGATCTCTTCCACCGGATCCGCCGAGAGCGAGACGCGGATGGTGTCGCCAATGCCGGCCCAGAGCATGGAGCCCATGCCGATCGAGCTTTTCACCCCGCCGGTGCGCAGGCCGCCCGCTTCCGTGACGCCCAGATGCAAGGGCGCGTCGGTGGCTTCCGCCAGCGCCTGATAGGCCGCCACGGTCAGGAAGACGTCCGACGCCTTCACCGAAATCTTGTATTCGCGAAAATCGAGATCTTCGAGAATGCGCGCATGATTGAGCGCGCTTTCCACCATCGCGTCCGGGCAAGGCTCGCCATACTTCTCGAGGAGCTCACGCTCCAGCGAGCCGGCGTTCACCCCGATACGGATCGAACAGCCATGATCGCGCGCGGCCTGAACCACATCGCGCACCCGGTCCATCGAGCCGATATTGCCCGGATTGATCCGCAGGCAGGCGGCGCCCGCCTCAGCGGCTTCAATGCCGCGTTTGTAGTGAAAATGGATGTCAGCGACGAGCGGGACTTTCGCAGCCTTGGCGATGGTCTTGAAGGCGGCGGTCGAGTCTGTGTCCGGACAGGACACGCGCACAATGTCCGCGCCCGCCTCTTCCAGCGCCCGGATCTGATTGATGGTCGCGTTGGCGTCAGATGTGAGCGTGTTGGTCATGGACTGCACCGAGATCGGCGCATCGCCGCCCACAGCCACATCGCCCACATGGATCTGGCGACTCTTGCGGCGGTCAATCATCCGCCAGGGCCGCACTTTGGTGTGATCTTCAACCGCCATGATCGCCGCCTCGCTTGGAGCAGGGTTTCAGTCTGACAGGGATATAAGCGCTGGAATGCGGTTAAGCGAGCCCCGCAGGCCGAGGCTGTCTCAGCTGCAGCAGCTAGCCGGCGTCCGCTTCACGCAGCGCCGTGAGCACTAATTCGGCGGCGGAGATATTGTCCACGGCCTGTCCAGGCTCGCCCAGCGGGCCCATGGGCCGTCCGGCAGCCCGCACCAGAACCGCGCCGGCGTCATTGGTCGAAATGGTCAAACCCGGCTCGTCCGGCGCGCGATACAGCTCGCCCGGCTCAAGCTCACGCGCAGCGAGAATACGGCCCGACGCGTCGCGGACTTCGATATCCACCCGGCCGCCCGCTTCAAGAACCAGCGTATTGCCCGCATGTGCGTCAGGCAGGCCTGACCAGATTGCGGCGCGGGTCGGCGCGCCGGAGCTTTCAAGCTCCACAAGCGGGGTTTCGGCGCGCATCAGCGCGTCCATGGGCGCCGCTGCGCCAGCGAACGCTTCAGCGCGGGTCACGTAATTGCCGTACCAGCCCGCTGCGACGACCACGCCGCCCAGAATGAGCACGGCGCCGACAAGGCCGCGCGGCAGCTTGATCTCACGACGCTCCTGCGGCGCAGTCGGCTCGCCGCGACCGGCGTCGCAATCCACTTCTTCTTTGAACTGACGCACGCAATCGGCCACGTCCAGCCCCAGAAAGGCGGCGTAGGTGCGCAGATAGCCCACGGCATAAGCCTTTGACGGCAGGCCGCGGGAATCCATCGCTTCAAGAGCGTCCAGATAATCACGTTTGATACGGGTGCGGGCGGAGGCGCTGTCCAAGGTCAGTCCGGCGTGAGTCCGGCTCAGCCGCAGGCGCTCGCCCAAGCTGACGCCTTCCAGCGCCGGTGCGGGCGCGCTGAACACTGCGTCAACAGGCACATAGCCTGAATCATCTGACGTTGGTTCGTAATCGCGCATCTTCGCGTTCGCCATTTCCTGCGTCACAGTGGACGCTCCCCTCATAAGTGTGGCGCCCCAGCCTCACTCAAGACTATTCAACCAAATGCTTTAGTTTTTATCAACAACTTCTAGCGGCAGTCCGATTTCTTTTCCAGCAGCTCGCATCCGATCGCGCAAGGATGAGCCCCCGATTTTGGAGCCCTGCTGGATTTCAGCATCCAGCCAGGGCGTCAAAAGACTCAGATCGCATCCCGCCAATGCTTGCTTGACCGGTCCGATAGATCCCGCCGCCATCGACAGACTACGATATCCCAGCGCCGCCAGGACGCACGCCTCAAACGGCTGGCCCGCCAGTTCACCACAGACATTCACAGGTTTGCCGTAAGCGTCACACGCTTGCCGAACATCCTTAAATAACCGTAACGCTGGCGCGCTTATCGGGTCATACCGGTCTGAAACGCGTGGATTTTGACGATCCGCCGCAAAGAAATACTGCATCAGATCATTGGCGCCGACCGACACGAAATCCGCCAGCTCCAGACAGGCGTCCGGCGCAAACGCCACCGCTGGCGTCTCCAGCATCAGCCCGACACGCAGCTCATCAGGGGTGTCATGTCCGTGCCGACGCGCCAGATCGAGCTCACGTTCCAACACGTCACGCGCCGCAGCCAGCTCTTCAGCGACTGAAATCATCGGGAACAGCACATTGAGCGTGCGTCCGCCCGAGGCGCGCACCAGCGCGCGCAGCTGGTATCGGGTCAGCGCAGGCCGATCGAGCCCCATGCGCAGCGCCCGCCAGCCCAAGGCCGGGTTGGGTTCACGCATGGAGGGGATGAAAGGCGTGACCTTGTCGCCGCCCAGATCAAGCGTGCGGAACACCACAGGCTTGCCGTCCGCCGCATCGTACACCGCTTTATAAAGCTCGATCTGCGCGCTCAGCCGCGGCAGCGTATCGGCCACCATGAACTGAAATTCCGTGCGGAAGAGCCCCACGCCTGACGCGCCTGTATCTTCAAGACGGTTCATCTCGACCAGAAGACCCGCATTCATGCCCAGCGTCATCGACTGGCCGTCCAGGGTCTTCGCAGGCGCATCGCGCAAATGCTCGAACGCCCGTTGTCGTTCGGCCAGCATGGCGATCCGCTCGCCATAGGCTGCGCTCACCTCGTCATTGGGGCGCACGTGTAAAAGCCCGAACTCACCGTCCAGAATGACGCTGTCGCCCTCTTCAACCCGGTCAAGCGCACCCTCGAGCCGCCCCACCATCGGAATGCCAAGAGCCTTGGCGACAATGGCGGCGTGCCCGGTGACAGAGCCTTCCTCGACGGCGATGCCGGCAAGGCGGGAGCGGTCAAACTCCAGCAGTTCCGCCGGCCCGACCGAACGCGCCACGATGATCGCGTTCTCGGGCAGGCTGTCGTCCTGGATCTCTTCCGTCCGCGCCAGATGTCGCAGCAAACGGTTGGCGAGGTCTTCAAGATCGTGAAGGCGCTCCTGAAAGTGCGCATCACGCGCTTTCATCAGGCGCGCACGATGTTCGTTCCGAACCCGCTCAACCGCCGCCTCCGCCGTCAGACCGGCCCGGATCGCCTCGCCCAGCTGATTGAGCCAGCCCCGATCATGGGCGAACATGCGGTAGGTTTCGAGTACTTCGCGCGATGGCGTGCCGATGGGCACGCGACCGGAATCCAGAAGCTGGTCCACAGACCGGCGCAAACGCGTCACCGCCTCGTTCAGGCGCGCTTCTTCCGCATCCGCGTCATCGGCCACAAGACGGGTGGAGAGCACATGCGGCTCGTGTTTCACCGCTACGCCGCGCACCACGCCCGCAGACAGGGCCAGACCCTGAAACCGTTCGGGCTTGGACAGCCGCACTTCCAGTTCGGAGAAGGCTTCCGCCTGCACAAGTTCGCCTGACGTGACGATTTCCGCCAGCAACATGGCGACGGTTTGCAGCGTTTCGATCTCTTCTTCAGTTGTCGGACGCACCGCGACAGTCTGCGCCGTCAGCACGCCCACCAGACGACCGCCGCGCAGGATCGGCACGCCCACAAAGCTCTTGAACGGCTCCTCGCCGGTTTCCGGTTTGTAGGAAAAGCTGGGGTGAGAGGGCGCATCCTCGACCGTAAAGGGCCGCGCCCGACGCGCCACTTCGCCCACCAGACCTTCACCGGCGTGCAGGCGCACGCGGTGTACAGCCGACGGGTCCAGGCCATGGGTCGCTGACAGCTCCAGCGCGCCTGACGGCCGCATCAGATAGATCGAGCACACATCCGCGCCGGTCTCTTCTGCAATGATGTCGGTCAGCCGGTCGAGACGCTTTTGCGCATCTTCCTGGGCCGCCATCAGGTCGCGGATACGGCTGAGCAAACGGCGAGGGCCGCGCACGGTCGTGGACAGGCTTTGAGGCGTCATAGCGATCTGTCAGGCATCCTGTCTGGGGCCGCAGCAGGCGGAACGCGCCCGCCTGAGTCCGGTTTCGGGGGATAGAGGCAATGTTTGAGGGGGGTTCGTCAAGCCTTCGACGGCGCCGCCCCCAACCTGTAGGCGCTGTGCAACGCACGCACTGCGTGTTCGAGAAGGTCTGCATCCACAAGCGCGGAAATCTTGATCTCGCTCGTCGCGGTCATCCGCACGGCGATGCCTTCGCGCGCCAGCACGCCATAAAGCGTGCGCGCCACATCCGCGCGGCCCCGCAATCCCGTGCCCACGACCGACACCTTGGCGAGACCGGTTTCAGAACGAACCTCCAGACCATTGGGGCGGGCGGCGTTTTCCGCCGCCGCCAGCGCGCGCGGCAGATCGCGCCCCGCCACCGAGCACTCCACCACCGAGCCGCCCGAGCGGGCGCGGGCCTGCACGATCATGTCCACATCCACATCCGCCTCCCCAAGCGCGGCGAACAACAACTCGGCCGCCTGGGGCCCCTCGCCGCCATGCAGCGACACGCGCGCCTGATCTCGCACATAGGCGACGCCCGACACGATGCGCTTTTCCGCGATCTCCACCTCCGGCGTGACTTCAGTGCCCGCGCTCGTCCCGGCCGGCAGGAAGCTCGACTTCACACGTAAAGTCACACCCTTCGCCTTGGCGTATTCCACCGAGCGGGTCTGCAGCACCTTCGCGCCCATGGCCGCCAGCTCCAGCATGGCGTCATGGCTGATACGCTCGACCCGGACGGCTTCTGGCGCGATGCGCGGATCGGTGGTGAAGACCCCGTCCACATCGGTGTAGATGTCGCACTCGGCGCCCACTGCGGCCGCAACCGCCGCGGCGCTGAGGTCCGTGCCCCCGCGCCCGAGCGTGGCGAGACGTCCGTCCGCATTGAGCCCCTGATAGCCGGCGACCACCGGTATCACGCCCACAGACATCATCTCATCAAGGGACTCGCCATGAATATCGGTGATCTTGGCGCTGCCCGGCGGGCCTTCCACCAGGATGGGCAGGCTCCAACCCATGACGGCTTGCGCCTGAAAGCCCTCGCGCTTTAACGCCAGCGCCATCAGCGCCGCGCTCGCCTGCTCGCCCGCCGCCAGAACCGTATCGGTCTCAACTTCGCCGAGCCCGCCGCCCAGCGCTTCAGCCGCGCTCAGCAAGCGATCGGTCTCGCCCGCCATGGCGGACACCACGACGGCCACCTGTTTGCCTTGGCGCGCCTCGGCGGCGACGATCGAGGCGGAGTGCGCAATGCGCTCGGGGTTCGCCATGGAGGTGCCGCCAAATTTCAGCACAAGACGGGGCGTAGCCATTAACATCCTCCAGACACACGGCAATCAGCGGCAGAACGGCGCTCTGCGGCGCAACGGGCTCGATAATCGCGGGAGATGAGACCATATTGCGGCGCAATAGGTACAAAACCGGCGAAACCAGCGCAAATGCGCATCTGCTGTTCTCCGCCGGGATGCGAAGGAGCCCATCATGGCCCAGGCCGAAGCCCCGACCCAGTTGTCCACGCCCTCGATTGATCCCGAGGAAGTCGAGAAATTCTCCCGCATCGCCGGCGAATGGTGGGATCCGAAGTCGAAATTCGCGCCCTTGCACAAATTCAATCCGGCGCGTCTGACCTATATCCGCGAGCTGCTGAGCCGACACTTCAATACTGACGGCGCGGAACCGCTCAAGGGCCTCAAGGTGCTCGACATCGGCTGTGGCGGCGGACTGGTTTCCGAACCCATCGCCCGACTGGGCGCATCCGTGACGGCGGTGGACGCCGCAGAAGCCAACATCAAGACCGCGCTGGTGCATGCCGAGGAAAACGGCCTCACCATTGATTACCGCCACGGCACCGCCGAGCAATTGCTTGAAGAGGGCGGCCCGGAGCAGTTTGACGTGGTGCTCAATCTCGAAGTGGTCGAGCACGTGGCCAACCCTGACACCTTCCTGCGTGATTGCGCGAAGATGGTGAAGCCCGGCGGCATGATGATCGTGGGCACGATCAACCGCACGCCGCGCGCTTTCGCCACCGCCATTTTCGGCGCGGAATACGTGCTGGGCTGGCTGCCGCGCGGCACCCATCGCTTCAGCAAGCTCGTCAAACCCCAGGAAGTGCGCAAAGCGCTCAAGGCCGAAGGGCTCAAGCTGATGGAACCCGTAGGCGTGAGTTATAATCCTCTGAAAGACATTTTCTTCATCTCATCAGATTCAGGCGTGAATTATCTGATGGCGTCCGAGAAACCGGCTTAGGACGCCTGGCGTGTCGGAGACTCTGATCCAGGCCGTCCTCTACGCCCTGATCGCGGGGGCGACCATCCCGCTCGGCGCGGGTCTGGCGCTGTGGGACAAAATCCACCCCAACTGGATGTCAGGCGAGCTGCGCCATGGGGTGGTCGCCTTTGGCGGCGGCGTGCTGATCGCCGCTGTGGCGCTGGTTCTGATCCCTGAAGGCGTGGCGCTGATGCCGGGCTGGATGGCGCTGCTCGCCTTCATCCTGGGCGGGATCAGCTTCTTCTTCATCGACCGCACGCTCGGGCGCAGCGGCCAAAGCATGGGCCAGCTCATGGCTATGCTGGTGGACTATCTGCCTGAAGCGATCGCGCTCGGCGCCATGCTGGCCACCGGGGCGCCGGCGGGCCTGCTGCTGGCGCTGCTGATCGGATTGCAGAACTTCCCCGAGGCCTTCAACGCCTATCGGGAACGCGCCGCCCGCAGCGACGAACCTGCGATGAAAACCTATGCGCCCTATCTGCTGATGCCGCTGCTGGGACCGATCGCGGCGATCCTGGGCGTCTTGATCTTCGCGCCCAACCCCATGGTCCTTGGGTTTTTGATGGTGTTCGCCGCAGGCGGCGTTCTGTTCCTGACGTTTCAGGACGTGGCGCCGGAGGTGAAACTCGAACGACGCTGGGCCCCGCCCCTCGGCGCAGTGCTCGGCTTCGCGCTCGGGCTGGCGGGGGACGTGTTTCTATAGCGCCTAGTTCGCCTTCTTGGGCGGCGTCGGCGCGAAGGGTTCGGGCAAGGGCGCGCACGGCACGCCTTCTTCGCTCAGCTGCTCGCGCTCTTCAGCGGTCGTCTCGCCATAAATCAGCCGCTCGGGCGCATCGCCCTTGTGGATGGCGCGGGCCTCGCTGGCGAAGCGCTCGCCCACATAATCAAAATTGGACCGGATATGGGCCTGCACCTGCCGCGCCAGTGTCGCAAAGTCAGGCGCGCTGTTGGCGGTCGCTTCGGTCTTGCGCGAGGTGCGCACTGACGGCGCCATCAGCTGTTTTGAAATCTCGAGCGAGCCGCAGGACGGACATTCGACCAGGCCGCGGTCATTTTGCAGGTCGTAATCGTCTGAATTGCGGAACCAGGCCTCAAACTCATGCCCGTCCGCGCAAGACAAGGCGTAGCGGATCATGGCCCGGTGAACTCCCGGTCATTGCCGAGCGAGGGAATACGACTGCGCGCGGACGCGACCTCATCAAGGTCGATCTCGGCATGAAGCACGCCCGGTTCATCATGATCGAGATGGGCGATGATCTCGCCCCAGGGCCCGATCACCATGGAGTGCCCCCAGGTCTTGCGCCCGTCCTCATGCTTGCCGCCCTGAGCCGGCGCCAGAATGAAACTACCGGTCTCGATGGCGCGGGCCCGCAGCAAGGTCTCCCAGTGCGCACGGCCCGTGGGGCGGGTGAAGGCGCTCGGGACCGAGATCATCTGGGCGCCCGCTTGGGCGAGGCGTCGATAGAGCGCCGCGAAACGCACATCATAGCAAATGGTCAGCCCCAGCTTTCCGCCCGCCGCTTCAGTCAGCACGGCCCGGTCGCCCGGCGCGTAATTGGTGGATTCTGAATAGGTCTCGCCGCCGCCCAGCGCCACATCGAACATGTGGATCTTGTCATAGCAGGCTTTGAGCGCGCCATCGGGGCCAAAGAGATGCGAGCGATTGACCGCGCGGTCGCGACCATCGTCAGATTTCGCGCCGCCCTTGAGCGCCATGGAGCCGATCAGAAGATCAATGCCCAGGGAATCCGCCAGATCGGCGAAGCGCACGATGGCGGGCTCCACATCGGAGGTATGGATCTGGCCGAACAGGCGTTCGGCGTCCTTCTGCACCAGCGTGGTGGTCTCAGGCGTCAGGACGAACTTCGCGCCAGAAGCCGCCGCTTCGCGGATCAGCGCTTCGGCGTCGTCCAGATTGCGCTCCGGATCGGTGCCGGAGCGCATCTGTATCAAAGCAAGTTTAATCGCGCTCATAGCGCTCCTTCAGTGCGTAGCAGATCATCGAGCTTGCCCGCGCGCTCCAGCGCCATCATCTCGTCGCAACCGCCCACATGGGTCTCCCCGATGAAGATTTGCGGGAAGGTCCGGGCGCCGTTGGCGCGGTCCACCATTTCCTTTTTCTTCTTCACATCAAAGCCGGCGTCAATCTCTTCAAACGAGACGCCTTTCTTTTTGAGAAGCGAAACAGCGCGCACGCAATACGGGCACATGGGGCGAGTATACAGGGTGACGGCCATGTCAGGCCCTCCTTGATTTGTGTCAGTCCGGGGGGAGCGGGGTCTCCGCAATCGCCCTGTTATGTAAGCGGGTCCACGGGTTTAACAACGCGCGCCAGCGTGATCGCGGTCACATCTTCGGCGCCGGCCCGTTTAAGAACCCTTGCACACGCCTGCAAAGTTGCGCCGGTGGTGTGCACATCGTCCACAAGGACAAAACGCCGCCCCTGGATGAAAGGTTTCGCGTTTTTCTGAATACGGAACGCGCCCGCCACATTGCGCTGACGCGCCTTGCCGCTGAGCCCGCCCTGACTGGGCGTGGCGCGCGTGCGCAACACCAGGTTCGGCTCCACAGGCAGTGAGGTGACCTCGGACACCGCGCGCGCCAGCAGAAAAGACTGGTTGAACCGGCGGCGACGCAACCGGCTGGCATGCAGCGGAATGGGAATCAGCCCGTCCGCCCCGTCCAGCGCATCGCGTCCGGCGCGCGCCATCCAGCGGCCAAAGACTTTCAGCCCGTCAGTCCGCCCGGCATGCTTGAGCATCAGAACCAGACGCCGGCTCTCGGCGTCATAGACAAAGGCCGACCGCATGCGGCGGCACGCCGGCTCTTGCGCCGCGCAGGCGCCGCACAGCGCGCCCTTGCCGATGGGATAATCAAAGGGCAGCCCGCAGCTTTCACACCAGGGGGCGTCCAGAAAGCGCACCTGCGACCAGGCCTCGGCGGATAATTCTCCCGGCGCCGCAACCGGATCGCCGGTGATGGGACATAGCGGCGGCCAGATCAGATTCGCACACACGCGCCACAGCCCCAAGGCTTTGCCTGACAGCGCATTGGGTCCATATCTGGCCCATGACCCCGGTAACGCTGATTTCATCCAAACCCGCCCCGCAACCCGAAGACGGGCCGCCTGTCCTGTTTGACCGGCGCTTGCTGGCCCGTCGCCGGGATCGCGCCGCCTGTGAATTCACAGCATACGACTTTTTGCACGCGCGCGCCGCCGATGATCTTCTGGACCGGGTGGAAAGCGTCAGCCGCGATTTTGAGACCTGCCTGGTCCTGGGCGGCGGCGGGGCCGTCGGGCGCGCTCTGAAAGATCG
Source organism: Oceanicaulis sp. (assembly GCF_051859625.1). Taxonomy (GTDB): domain Bacteria; phylum Pseudomonadota; class Alphaproteobacteria; order Caulobacterales; family Maricaulaceae; genus Oceanicaulis. The sequence continues at coordinate 743,164 of NZ_JBHYFH010000001.1, forward strand.
CTCCCAGGCGCGGCGGAAGATCAACCATCTGATTGAGACCGACCTCTCCCCACGCATGGCGGGACTGAGCGATCAGACTGCGGTCTGCCTGGATGAGGAACAGCTGCCCATCGCACCTGAAAGCGTCGATCTGGTGCTCGCCTGCCTGAACCTGCATTGGACCAATGACCTTGTCGGGGCGCTGATCCAGATCAACCACGCGCTGAAGCCCGACGGCTTTTTCGCCGGCGCCATTCTTGGCGGATCGACGCTGACCGAACTGCGCCAATGCCTGAAAAGCGTTGATGACGCCGACCCCGCGCCGCGCCGGGTTTCGCCCTTCGCCGACACGGTGGACATGGCGGGCTTGCTGAGCCGGTCCGGCTTCGCCCTGCCGGTGTCGGACGTGGACCGGGTCAAGGCGCGCTATGGCAATTCGTTCGTCCTGATGCGCGATCTGCGCGCCATGGGCGAAACCAATGCCCTGGTTGAGCGCCCGCGCACGCCCGCAACGAAAAGCTTCTTTGTGAAAACCGCGCAGGCTTATTCAGAGCGCTTTGCGGAAGCGGACGGCAAAATCCCGGCGACGTTCGAGATCATCCATTTCGCCGGCTGGGCGCCGCATCCCGATCAGCCCAAACCCAAACGCCCCGGCTCAGCGAAAGTGCGCCTGGCTGACGCCCTGGGCGTCACCGAACACAAATCAGGCGATATCGCCGGCTAGATCAACCCGCCCCGCCAGACGCGGTGCTGATCGTATTGCTGACCATTTGCAAGAGCTGCCACAGCTGATCGCCCAGCAAAGACACGGCGGTGATCACCACAACGCCCAGAAGACCGACGATCAGGCCGTATTCAATCGCTGTCGCTCCGCGCTCATCTCGGATCAGCCGACGCGCGCACCGACCAGCCTGTCGCGCAATTCCGCCGCCAGCGGCTTGTCGGCGGGCGGCATCGGATACTCGCGAAACTGATCGGGCCGCGTCCAGACGATCTTCTGGCCCTCTGTCGGGTTGATGAACCCGTCCCAGCGACGACACACGAAGAGCGGCATCAGAAGATGGCCCCCGGCGTCCAAGGCCTCGGACGCAAAGGCGAAGGGCTGCAGACATTGCTCGCATGGCTCGATCCCCAGCTCTTCGCGCAATTCGCGCACGAGGGCCTGTTCAGGCGTTTCACCCGGTTCAACCTTGCCGCCTGGAAACTCCCACAGGCCTGCATGATGTTTGCCGGTCGGGCGCTGAGCCAGCAGGACACGTCCATCCGGGTCCACAAGCGCGCACGCCACGACTAGCAACAGATTTGAACTCATATCAGTAGACCGTTGGGGTTAAAGCGGAGTTGGGAGACAGGGTGTATGCGTCATTAATGACTAGGGCGCATCCTCGCCCGGCGCCTCTTCGGGCGTATCAATGTCGGCTGGCGGGACCACAGCAGGCTCCGTGGTGCGCAGCGCGCTCGGCGCCTGACCGGCGACCCGGGTCACGGGATAACTCTCGCGCAGCACCTCCAGAAGATCATCAATGCCCTGCAAGGTCAGGAAGCGGATGATGTTGGGCCGCACTTCGTCCAGGCTTTCACGCGGCTGGAGACGGCGATCCATCACCTGCAAGACGTGCCAGCCATATTCTGTCTCAAACGGAGCGCTGACCTCGCCCTCGCCTGTGTCGAACGCCACCTGGGCGAAACCGGTGAGAATGCCCGAACGGGTGAAATAGCCCAGGTCACCGCCGCTGAAGCGCGTAGCGAGATCCCGGCTCACCTGCGCCGCCAACTGTCCGAAATCGCCGCCCTCGGCCAGAAGGCGCGCAACTTCATCCGCTTCTTCCCGTGTCTCCACCAGGATATGGCGCGCCCGGATCTCTTCCGTGCGCGGGGCGAGACGGCTTTGCTCCTCGTAAACTTGCTGGACAGCGTCGTCGCTGACCGCAGACGCAATGGCGTTCTCCACCAGGATATTGCCCAGAATGCGCTCTTCAGCAGCGGCGAGACGACGCCAGGCTTCGTCCTCGTCCTGAATGTCGCGCGCCACCGCTTCCAGCGCCAGAAGCCGCTGATCAATCAGGTCCGACAGCGTATCGCGGAACTCCTGATCGGATGGGCGCAGGGCCTGCGGATTTTCGATCAATCCCAAAGCGGCCGCTTCACGGCGCACATCGTCGATTGTGATGACCGTTCCGCCCACGCGCGCGGCGATCTGTGATTGCTGCGCGTCACGGTCCGCAGTGAAGCGCAGTCCCGACTGTGACGAGATGGCGCTGGAGGGTTGTGATTCTTCAACGCCTTGCGGGTTACAGCCCGCAATAAACGCCATTGTGATGAGTGCGGCTGCTACACGCAGTCGGCGGGCTTGATTGACAGTCAATCAGGGCCTCCTTAAGTGACCTTTGACCTTATACGACGTGATAGATGCGCCCAGGCGGCCGCTTCGGGCGCTCACGTCGTCTTTAATTCATTGTTCGCCCGTCAAGGCAGATACGTCATGCTCAACATCGCCCGCAAGCTTTTCGGCTCCTCCAATGACCGTGAGGTCAAGCGCATGCGTCCCATCGTGGACCAGATCAATGCGCTGGAGCCAGACTTTCAAGGGCTTGATGATACAGCACTGGCGCAGAAAACCGTCGAGTTTCGAGAGCGCCATGAGAACGGCGAAAGCCTGGACAAGCTATTGCCCGAAGCGTTCGCCGCCGTACGCGAAGCCGCCACACGCGCACTGGGTCAGCGCCATTACGATGTGCAGCTGATGGGCGGCATCGTGCTGCACCGGGGCAATATCGCCGAAATGCGCACGGGTGAAGGCAAGACGCTGGTCTCCACCCTCGCCGCGTATCTCAACGCGCTGCCGGGCAAGGGCGTGCATGTGGTGACGGTGAACGATTACCTCGCCCAGCGTGACTCTGAATGGATGGGCCGGGTGTTCGCCAAGCTGGGCATGACCACCGGCGTGATCATCCATGGCATGAGCGACCCCGAGCGCCGCGCCGCCTATGCCTGCGACATCACCTACGGCACCAATAACGAGCTGGGTTTCGACTATCTGCGCGACAATATGAAGTACGCGCTCAATGACATGGTCCAGTTTGGCGGCCGTCCGCTGGAGAAGGCCGAGCACCATTTCGCCATCGTCGACGAGGTGGACTCCATCCTGATCGACGAGGCGCGCACGCCGCTGATCATTTCGGGGCAGACCGAAGACCGCACTGATTTTTACAAGACCATCGACCAGATCATCCCGATGCTGGACGATGAGGACTTCACCATCGACGAAAAGGCTCGCTCGTGCACCTTCACCGAAGAAGGCAACGAGCATATCGAACAGCTGCTGAAAGAGCGTGACCTCCTCGATAGCGACGCCGACCTCTACGACATCGAAAACATCTCTGTCGTCCATCACGTCAACCAGGGCCTGAAGGCGCACAAGCTGTTCGTTCGCGACAAGGATTACATTGTCCGCGAGGAGAAGGTCGTTCTGATTGATGAGTTTACGGGCCGCATGATGCCGGGCCGCCGTCTGTCGGATGGTCTGCACCAGGCCATCGAGGCCAAGGAAACCGTCGAGATCCAGCCCGAAAACCAGACTTTGGCCTCGATCACCTTCCAGAACTATTTCCGCCTCTACAAGAAACTTGGCGGCATGACCGGCACCGCGGCCACCGAAGCCGACGAATTCCACGACATCTATTCACTCGGCGTGATGGAGATCCCCACCAACCGCCCGGTGCAGCGGATCGACGAGGAAGATGAGCTCTATCGGACCGAGGACGAAAAATTCCACGCCATCCTCAAAGCCATTGAAGACGCGCACGCCAAGAACCAGCCGGTTCTGGTCGGTACGGTGTCGATTGAAAAATCCGAGCGCCTCTCTGACTTCCTCAAGAAGAAAAAGATCGTTCACCAGGTTCTGAACGCGCGCTACCACGAGCAGGAAGCCGGCATCATCGCCCAAGCGGGCGCTCCGGGCGCCGTGACCATCGCCACCAACATGGCCGGCCGCGGCACCGACATTCAGCTCGGCGGCAATGTGGACTACAATCTGCAAGAATGGGTCGACGCGGAAAAAGCCGCGGGCCGCGAACCCGATGACGCCGCGCTGAAAGCCAAGCGCGAGCAGTTCGAAGCGGAAGTCGCCGACAAGAAACAACAGGCGCTGGACGCGGGCGGCCTGTTCGTCATCGGCACCGAGCGCCATGAAAGCCGCCGGATCGACAACCAGCTGCGCGGCCGGTCTGGCCGTCAGGGCGATCCGGGCCGCTCCGCTTTCTTCCTGTCCGTTGAAGACGATCTGCTGCGGATCTTCGCGCCTGAGCGCCTGGACGGCATCATGCGCACGCTGGGCCTGAAAGAGGGTGAAGCCATTCAGCACCCCTGGATGTCGAAAGCGGTGGAGACCAGCCAGAAAAAGGTCGAGCAACGCAATTACGACATTCGCAAGAACATCCTCAAATACGATGATGTGATGAATGATCAGCGCAAGGCGATCTTCGAACAGCGCATCGAGTTCATGACCGCGAAAGACGTCTCTGACGTCATTACCGACATGCGTGAGACGACCGTCGAGGATCTGGTCACCAAGCATATTCCGCCGCGCGCCTATGCTGACCAATGGGATATCGACGGGCTCAACGAGGAGGTGGTCAAGCACTTCAATCTCGAGCTGCCGATCAAGGACTGGGCCGCCGAGGAAGGCATCGCGGACGAAGAGATGCGCGAACGCCTGATGAAGGTGGTCGACGAGACCTATGCCGAGAAGGCCGCCAATATCGGACCGGAACTGATGCGCCGGATCGAGAAGCAGATCCTGTTGCAGACCATCGACCAGAACTGGCGTGACCATCTGCAGAATCTGGACGCCCTGCGCTCGGCTGTGGGCCTGCGCGGCTACGCCCAGCGCGACCCGCTCAACGAGTTCAAGACCGAAGCCTTTGCGCTGTTCGAGCACCTGCTTGACGATCTGCGCTATGAAACCACGCGCGTTCTGTTCCATCTGCGCATGGCGCAAAGCTCGCCCGCGCCCGAAGCGCCGCAACCGCCCAAGAACATCCAGGCGCAACATATCGACCCGCAAACGGGCCGGAACGAGATGGATGACAGCGGCCCCCGTCCCGCCCAGTCCACGCCCTCGCCGACGGCAACGCGCGTCGCCGCCCAGAGCGTTGACCCCAATGATCCGGGCACCTGGGGCCGTGTGCCGCGCAACGCCGCCTGTCCGTGCGGATCGGGCAAGAAGTTCAAGCATTGCCACGGCGCCATCGGCCAGGCCTGAGCCTGAAGCCTGATGCCTGATGCCTGACATACGCCTCTCACGCCTGGAGCCGGATCAGTTTGACGCCGTCAACGCCATGATCCTGCGCTCCAAGGCGTATTGGGGCTATGGCGAAGACATGATGGCCAAGATGGAGACCGTCCTGCGTCTGGATCCGGGCGCAGCGAAAGACGGTCGGGCCATCGCCGCCTGGCGCGATGATGCGCCCATGGGGCTCGCCCAGATCAGCACGCCCTATGATCAGACTGATGGGCGGGGCGTCATGCTGGATCTATTGTTCATATCTCCGGACGCCATCGGCACAGGCCTCGGCAAGCGCCTGTACGACTGGGCGTTGGATCAGGCGCGTATGGCGGACGCCAATGTCTTGCAAATCCTGTCAGACCCGAACGCACGCGGCTTTTACACCGCCATGGGCGCACGCTTCATCGAGGACCGCCCCTCCAGGCTTATCCCGGGAAGGACCTTGCCCTGGCTGGAGCACAGGCTCGCCTGAATCAATAAATCCCTGATTGCGCAATCCACCCCTCTGAGTCAATGTTCTATACATGACGCACGGAGGTGGTGATGAAACGACTGATCGTATGCTCTGACGGCACATGGCAGACCATCAGCCAGCAGGTGCCGACAAATGTGGCCAAGCTCGCGTTTTCTCTCAGCGCTGCGGACACCTCGGATCCCGACCACCCCATAGAACAGATCGTGTTTTATGATTCAGGGGTCGGCACGCCGTTCACCCATAGCGATTCAAACTGGTTCAAACGCATCCTCAGTTCGCTGCGCAAGAAACGTCAGGGCGCGTTCGGCGGCGGGCTCGAAGAAAAAATCTATGACGCCTACCGCTTTCTCTCACTGAACTATTGCGAAGGCGACGAGATCTGGCTGTTCGGATTTTCACGCGGCGCTTACACGGTGCGGTCTCTGGCGGGGCTCATCTATAATTCCGGGCTTCTGCACAGGCGCAATCTGGGCAAGCTGTCTGAAGCCTATGAGCTGTACCGCTCCAAGAATCTCAAACCCTCATCCTGGAAGTGCCGAGAGTTTCGCGAACGCAACGGGTTTGAACCCGACATTCATTTTCTGGGATGTTGGGACACGGTGGGCGCCTTGGGCATCCCCGACCTCTCTGACGATCATGAGATCAATGAGCGTCTGAACGAAGAATACCGGTTTCACGACGCGCAACTGAACCGCAAGGTGCTGCACGCCCGTCATGCCTGCGCGCTGGATGAAACGCGCAAAGCCTTCCCCCTCACCCCGATGGAAGCCTCCAAAGAGGCCCTGAACGAGATCGATCCCTTGCGGCAGGTCTGGTTCATCGGGCCGCATGGCGGCGTGGGGGGCGGTGAAGCGGCCAACACGCCCTTATCGGACATCGCCTTGAAATGGATGGCCGATCAGGCGCGTGAGCAAGGGCTGTCGATTGAGCACGCCGTACTGGATTCGCGGCTGGAGCCGGACCCGCTCTGCCGCTTCAAGACGCCGGGCGGTCTCTTGAGCGCATTGGGTGACAAGGTGCGTGAAGCGCCGCCCCCATCACAGGAGTCGCTGGCGTGTTTCCATCCCAGCGTCTGGGTGCGCTTTGATGATCCGGACGCGCACTACCGCCCCGCATCCTTGAAGGACTGGGTTGATGTGGATCGCGACGCTCTGGCCTGACGCTGGCGTCAGGTCTCCAGAAGCGAGCGGCCAATATTCAGGAAGCGGTCACGGCGGCGCTGACGCAGCTCGGCGGGGCTCAGCCCGTCCAGACTCGCCAGCGCGGTTTCAACCGCATCACCCACCCGGCGGATGGTGTCTGCGCGATCGCGATGCGCGCCGCCCAGAGGCTCTTCGATGATCGTATCGATGATCTTGAGCTCGATCAGATCCTGCGCGCTGACTTTCATGGCGAGCGCCGCGTCACGGGCGCGCGCGCCGTCGCGCCAGAGAATGGACGCGCAGCCTTCAGGCGAGATCACCGAATAGATCGAGTGCTCCAGCATCATCACCGTATTGGCGGACGCCAGCGCCACAGCGCCGCCTGATCCGCCTTCACCCGTCACCACGCTGACCATCGGCGTGCCAAGCGTCAGGCAGCGCTCGGTGGAGCGGGCGATCGCTTCGGCCTGGCCGCGTTCTTCCGCGCCAATGCCGGGATAGGCGCCCGCCGTATCCACCAAGGTGACCACCGGCAGATCGAAACGTTCCGCCAAGTCCATCAAACGCATGGCCTTGCGATACCCTTCAGGCCGCGCCATGCCGAAATTGTGCTTGAGGCGGGTCTGGGTGTCATGACCCTTTTCATGGCCCATGATGACCACAGGGCGACCTTTCAGACGACCGAGGCCGCCTACAATGGCGTGGTCTTCGCCAAAGCGGCGATCACCAGCCAGATCCTCGAAATCGGTCACGAGGCCAGCGATATAATCGCGCAGATGCGGGCGCTCGGGATGACGCGCCACCATGGTTTTGCGCCAGGCGTCGAGCTTGGAATACATCGATTTGAGCTGGTCGGACGACTTCTGACGCAGCTTGGCGATTTCATCCGCCGCATCAGGCGCGTCTTCGCCGTTCCGGGACAGGACGCTTTCAAGTTCTTCAATCTTGGCGTCAAGCTCGGCGATCGGCCGTTCGAAATCGAGATAGGTGCGCGTAGAATCTGACATGGACGGTCCTGGTGGATGGGCCCCGGTGGAGGGCGCAAACTAAAGGGCGCTCAGGCGCGAGGCAATCTATGCACTGTTATGAGCAAATGCCGGGCCGGTTTCATCCCTCAGAGCCTGTCTCATCATGGCTCAACGGGTGCGCGTCATGCACCAGCGCCTTCAGCCGCGCCTCCAGCACATGCGTATAAATTTCGGTCGTTGAGACATCGGCATGTCCCAGCAAGGTCTGAACGCTGCGCAAATCCGCGCCATTGGCCAGAAGATGCGTCGCGAACGCATGGCGCATCACGTGCGGACTGACCTGTCCTGGGTCGAGCCCTGCGGCCAGCGTCAGATCTTTCAGTCGCTGGGCGAACCGCTCACGCGTCAAATGCCCGCCTCGCGCCGTACGCGACGGGAAAAGATAACGCGCCGCCACGCCATAGGCTGGCGCCTTCGGCGGGGGCAAATGCTCCGCCCGCACAGCCTTGTAAGCGTCCACAGCGTCCAGCGCAGCATCGGTCAGGGGAATGAGCCGCTCCTTGCCGCCCTTGCCGGTGACAATCAGGCAGCGCTCTGACCGGGCGAAGCCTGACAGCGGCAAGGTTACAAGTTCGCTGACCCGCAAGCCGCCCGCATAAAGCAGCTCCAGCAGAGCGCGCAGGCGCAGTCCCTCCGCCCCCTCCATGCGATCCGCCGCGTCAAACAGCGCCTCGACTTGCGCTTCGCTCAACACTTTGGGCAGAGGGCGCGGCTTTTTGGGGCCGGACAGGGTCTTGGCCGGATCATCTGCGCGCAGCCCTTCCTTGAGTAAGAACCGGTAATAGCGCTTGAGCGCGGAGAGCCGTCGCGCGGATGTCGCGGGCGACAGGCCGTCCGCGGCGAGATCGACGAGCAAGGCTTCCACATCATGGGTTTGCGCCTGTTCAAGGCCGACGCCGCGTCCGCCGAACCGCTGGGCGGCGTCTTCCAGGTCACGGCGATAGGCGTCGAGCGTATTGCGAGCCGCGCCACGCTCCGCCGCCATCATGTCAAGAAACAGATCAATCGAGCGCGCGCTCACGCAGCGTCCTCAATGACCCGCGCCAGCACATATTGAAGCGCCTGCCGCCGCAATCCCGTATGATCGAGCGCCAGCATGGACGCCGCACAGGTTTCCGCGTCTTCGGGATGGCGTTCAAGCAGTGAAGCGGCATGCAATTGCGTCTCGCCCAGCGCGCCTGCGCCGGACGCCAACAGCAAGGGCCCCAGCGCAGGGGGCGTGACGCCCGTCTGGCGGGTCAGGCCTGACAACGCCTGTTGCAACTCGCCCTGGTCATCCGCGCCGAGCGCCACCAGGCCAGCCGCCTGACACAAGCGCTCAGGCGTCGCCGTCTCCAGCCGCGCCGCCAGCAGCGCCATGAAGGCGTCATCCTCGATCTGATCGAGCGCTATGGCGTGGGCGAAATCTATCGCCACCATCAAGCCCGGCGCTGGCGGCTGCCAAACCGGAGCCGTCGTTTTCTTATCGTCGGCGGGCTCAAGATCTTCGCTACCCAGAGACGGCAAACCGCCCAGGTCTGGCGCGGGCTGAAGCGCGAGATCAGGCTCTGGCGGTCCGTCGAGCAAGGCTTCGCGCCAGCGCTCGGCGGCGACAAGATCATCGGCGGCCAATGCGGCCAGCACGAAATGAACGCCATGGGCGAGCGTGTTTTCCGTAATCGGCAGACTGGCCACTTCCGGTCCGAAAGTCAGAGCAGCCTCCATGAACAGGTCCTGCTGCGCCGCGTCCGACAGGCGAATGGCCAGCGCCTCGGCCGCGATCTCGCGATCAAGGTCCTGCCCGATCAAGGCGCCCAGCGCCGCCGCGCGCTCGGCCCCCTCCATGACGACCGCCGCTTCCAGCGCTTCAGGCAAGGTCTCAGGCAGGGCGATGGTGGGGCCGGTGCGTTCCGCCGCCAGATGCAGCCAGTTGGGCGCATCCTCGTGCGGGTACAGGCGTACGCCCGGCGCTAGCGCTTCCAACAGGGTCAGCTGCAGCGCGGTGCGCGGACGAAAGCCTTCAGGCGCCGGCTGGTTCAGAGTCAGGGCGTCAAACACCTGATCAAATGCAGGCGTTTGCGCTTGGGCGCGCGCCAGTTCAGCGGTCAGCTCTGCGGCGGGAATGCGACCGTCCAGCGCCAGACAGCTGGCGCGCAGGCGGAGCCAATAGGCGGCGTCCCGACCTTCCAGCAGCGCATCTGCGGCCCGGCAGGCCTCCTCGGTACGACCCATCGCCAGCGCGGTTTCCGCATAGACGCGCGATAGCGCGTCTGATTCGTTCACCCGCGGCGTGCGCGCCAATAATTCATAGGCCAGTTGAGCGCGCCCGGCGGACAACGCCCGGTCAGCGCGCTTGGCGGCGAGCGTGAAATCATCGCGTCCGCCGTGGGGCGGCTCGCCCGAGGACCGCAAAGCGGCCAAAGCCAATCTCGCTGCAGCCGGGTTGCTCCATCCTGAGCTGGCGCGATCCGGCAGCACCGACAGCGCACCGTTCAGCGCGCCTGCATGCCCCGAACTCCAGACCGTTTCGGGCAGGACTGAATTGACGCCCACTTCGAACGGATCGACGGCGCCCAACTCGGCCACTTCAATCTGATCAGTGGCTGGCCGGGCCTGGGCGAACGCCTGGCCGCACGCCAGAACGCTTGCGGCCAGCAAGGCGGTTTTAATCGACCAATGCATCTGTCACCTCGACACGGACTTCTTCAGGGGTCGGCGCATTACTGTCCGCCAGTCCCAGTAAAGCGATGAACCCGCCGATAATGACCACCAGCCCTACGCCCAAGCAGATCAGAATGGTTTTCATGAGAGTGCCTTTTCCATGTCGCTCGCCCTGTGGCGATAGTTAAGCAGGCGAATGCGGCGTTTTCCAGACGTCTGCAGTGATTGCTCGCCTGCGCAGCATTGGCGTATAGCCTTACAGTGTGATGACAAATTCTGAAAACCCGCCCGTACTGTCCCGGCATCTGACGCTTGTAGGCCTGATGGGCGTGGGCAAGACCACGATTGGACGACGGCTCGCTCGGCGGTTCGGCGCCGAGTTCCGAGACGCTGACGAAGAAGTCGAGCGCGCAGCCGGCCGCACGGTCAGCGAGATCTTCGCCGATTTCGGAGAGCCCGCTTTCAGAGAGGGTGAGCGCAAGGTGATCGACCGCTTACTGGCGCAACCTGATCCGCTGATCATCGGGCTTGGCGGGGGCGCCTTCATTCAGGATGAGACGCGCGCGCTGGTGAAAGACAAAGCCATCTCCGTCTGGCTGAAGGCTGATCTCGACGTCCTGATCGAGCGCGTGGGACGCAAGCCCGGCGCCCGTCCGTTATTGTCGCAAGGCGATCCCGCCGAGATCATGGCCCGGCTTGAACGCGAGCGCGCGCCCCTCTACGCCGAAGCGGACATTGTGGTGGACACCTCGGTCGGCAGCCATGAACAATCGGCCGATCAGGTGATCGACGCCCTCAGGACTTATCAAGAAGGAATGCGCGAATGAGCGTGCTGCGCGTGATCGAGGTGAACGCAGCTTCCGGCGCCTATGAAGTGGTGATCGGTCGCGACGCCCTGTCCGCACGCGCGGACCGGCTTGCGAACCGCGCTCCGCGTGGACGCGCGGTCATCGTTGCGGATTCCCAAGCGCTCAGCCACCACGCGACTCGCCTGACCCAGGCTTTTGACGCAGCCGGTCTGAAACTTGAACTGATTGAGATCGAGGGCGGAGAACGCGCCAAGAGCTGGCGCGGGCTGGAAGCTCTGTGCGACCGCCTGCTCGATTTGAATGTGGAGCGCAGCGAGCCCGTGATCGCCTTTGGCGGCGGCACGGTCGGCGATCTGACCGGGTTCGCTTCAGCGATCCTCAAACGCGGTACGCGCTTCATCCAGATCCCGACGACCCTGTTGGCTCAGGTGGACAGCTCGGTCGGCGGCAAGACCGGCATCAACACACAGCACGGCAAAAACCTGATCGGCGCGTTTCATCAGCCGGACCTGGTGATCGCCGACACCGCCTTTCTCGACACCCTGCCCCGGCGCGAAGTTTTGGCGGGCTATGCCGAGATCGTCAAAGCCGGGCTGATCCAGGATGCGCCGTTGTTTGACCGTCTTGAAGCTCAGGGCGTGGACGCCGTGACCGGAGACGGTCTGGCGCAGGCCGTCGCGGACGCCGTCGCCTTCAAGGCCAGGATCGTCGCCGAGGACGAGCGTGAGGGCGGCGTGCGCGCCTTGCTCAATCTGGGCCACACCTTCGGACATGCGTTTGAAGCGGAAGCGACAAAAGGCGCGCTGGTTCATGGCGAGGCCGTCGCCTGCGGTCTTGCGCTCGCCTATCGGTTCTCTGAACGGCTTGGCCTTTGCGACGCTGAAGACGCGCGCCGTGTCGAGCACCATCTGAAGACTATCGGGCTCCCGGCCCGGATTTCAGACTTGCCCGGCGGACCCTACACAGCAGAGCGTTTGCTGGCGCGGATGCAGGACGACAAGAAAAACTCGGGCGGTGCGATCACATTGATCCTTGCGCGCGCCATCGGAAATGCCTTCATCACAACTGATGTGGATCACAAGGAGCTGGCCGCGTTCATGTCCAGCGAGGTTGAGGAATAATGACTTTTGAACCGTGGATGGCCTGGACCGGACTTGGCATTTTGTGCCTGCTGGCCTTTTCGGGGTTCTTCTCAGGCTCTGAAACCGCGCTGACCGCCACCTCCAAGGCGCGCATGCTGACCCTTGAAAAAGAAAAGGATCACCGGGCGCGGCGAGTGAACGTGCTGATTGATGATCGCGAAAGCCTGATCGGCGCGATCCTTTTGGGCAATAACCTTGTGAACATCCTGGCGGCGTCGCTGGCCTCGGCGGTGTTCCTGGCCATGTTCGGCGAAGCGGGCGTGCCCATCGCCACTTTGGTGATGACGCTATTGGTGCTGATCTTCGCTGAAGTGCTGCCCAAGACCTATGCGCTGTCCAATCCTGACCGCATGGCGCTGACCGTATCCTTGCCGATCCGCATTTTCGTGATGCTGTTCGCGCCTGTGGTGGCCGCCGTGCAATGGCTGGTGCGCGCGACCTTGCGCATTCTGGGTCTGTCGGTTGAAGGCCCGGTCCTGTCCGCCCATGACGAGATTCGCGGTCAGATCGATTTGCACCACCAGGAAGGCGGCGTGGTGAAAACCGACCGCGACATGCTGGGCGGCGTGCTCGATCTGCGCGAGCTGACGGTGGACGACGTCATGGTTCACCGCAAAAGCCTTGTCATGTTTGATATCGACCAACCGGTCGAGCAATTGGTGGCCGATGCGCTAAGCTGCCCGCACACCCGCCTGCCGCTTTATCGCGATGACGCCGAGAACATTGTCGGCATCTTGCATGTGCGCGATCTGGCGCGAGAGCTGCACAATGCGGGCGGGGATTCCAGCAAGCTCGACATTGAAGCGATCAAGCGCGAGCCCTGGTTCATTCCCGAAACCACCGAACTGCTTGAACAGCTGACGGCCTTCCGCCAGAAGCGCGAGCACTTCGCCCTGGTGGTGGACGAGTACGGTGCCTTGATGGGCGTTGTGACGCTGGAAGACATCATCGAGGAAATCGTCGGCGAGATCGAGGACGAGCACGATGTCACCGTCGAGGGCGTCACCCGTCTGCCCGACGGCTTCATCCTTGTGGATGGCGGCGCGCCCATTCGCGACGTGAACCGGGCGCTGGACTGGGAATTGCCCGACGACGAAGCGGTGACCATTGCGGGCCTGGTGATCCACGAAGCCCAGACCATCCCCGAAGCGGGGCAGATCTTCCGCTTTCACGGGGTTCAGTTTGAAATCCTGGAACGCCGCCGCAACCAGATCACCCGCATGCGGCTCAAGAAAGAGCCCGAGGCCGCAGGCGCGAACGATTGATCACCCCGCTTCGGCGGGCGCTTTCGCCTTGATGGCGAGCGCGTGAACCTGCGCTTTCATCAGATCGCCGAGCGCCTGATTGACCAGGCGGTGGCGCTGGACCCGGGTCTGGCCCGTGAAAGCGTCAGACACGATCTCGACGGTGAAATGGCTTTCCCCCGCTCTCGCCTGCTCGGAATGACCGGCGTGAAGCGCGCTGTCATCGGTCACGGCAAGGCGATCTGGCGACAACGCCTGGGTAAGTCTGTCCACAATTTGCTGCTTTACGCTGGACATTGTCATCCTCTGTTTATTGTCCGTCAGGCCGGTGCGCCCCATACTTGGGGTCATGGACGGCTCTTACAAATACCGACCCAAATTTAAAGACATCCGTATCAAGCCGCCCAAAACCGAGGCGCGGCAAGAGGATAAGGTGTGTGAGCATCCCCAGTGCCGGTCGAAAGCGACCGCGCGCGCGCCCAAAAGCCCGGCCAACCGCACCGAGTTCTACTGGTTCTGCCAACAACATGCCGCCCAGTACAACAAGGAATGGAATTTCTTTGAGGGCATGAGCGAGGATGCGGCCAAGGCCCATGCGGCGGCGGACATGTATGGCCACCGCCCTACCTGGGGGTTCGCGTCCGGCTCCAGCGCCCGCCGCGCCGCGCAGAACGCCAGCAAGGATTTCAAGGACGGCTTCGTCGATCCGTTCAATCTGTTCGGCGACGGCCCGCCCCCCGGCCAGGAACGCGCCCAGCGCGAAGCCGAAGACCCGAACGCCGGGATGGGGCGGCTTCAAAAGCGCGCCCTCGAAACCCTCAATCTCGACCCCAAGGCCAACAAGTCTGTCATCCGGCGCCGCTATGCTGAGCTGGTGCGTCAGTACCATCCGGATTCAAATGGCGGCGACCGCTCGATGGAAGAGCTGCTTCAGAAAGTGGTCGAGGCGTACCAGATCCTCAAAAGCTGCGGCATGGGCTGAGCCCGAGTGGCGACAGGGCTTGGACGCTCTATGTCTGGGGCTTATGGTTTGAACCACCCTGTCGCGCTGCAACAAAGAGCCCTTCCGCGTATGACCGACGATACCCTGATCAGCCTCACCCCCGACACGACCGCCGATTGTCAGGCCTTGTTTGGCTTTGATCCCGGATTTGAGGTCCCCGCCTTTTCCGGTCGCGATTCCCACGTGCCCGATATTGACGACACCTATGTGTTCGACCCGGCCACCACGCGGGCCATTCTGGCGGGCTTCGCCTTCAACCGCCGCGTCATGGTTCAGGGCTATCACGGCACCGGTAAATCCACCCATATCGAACAGGTCGCCGCGCGTCTGAACTGGCCGATGATCCGGGTCAATCTCGACAGCCATGTGAGCCGGATCGACATGGTGGGCAAGGACGCGATCGTCCTGAAAGACGGCCAGCAGATCACCGAGTTCCAGGAAGGCATCCTGCCCTGGGCCGTCCAGCGTCCCGTCGCCTTGCTCTTTGACGAATACGACGCCGGCCGCCCCGACGTGATGTTCGTGATCCAGCGCGTTCTGGAAGCCTCGGGCTCTCTGACCTTGCTCGACCAGAACCGGGTGATCCGCCCGAACCCGAATTTCCGGCTGTTCGCGACCACCAACACGGTGGGCCTGGGCGACACGACGGGGCTCTATCACGGCACCCAGCAGATCAACCAGGGTCAGATGGACCGCTGGTCCCTGGTCGCCACGCTGAACTATCTGCCCGCCGAGACCGAGCGCGAGATCGTCGCCGCCAAGCTGGGCGAAGTGGGCCAGTCTGAAGCCGGCGCCAAGATGATCGCCGACATGGTGACGGTGGCCGATCTCAGCCGCGAAGCCTTCATCAATGGCGATCTGTCCACCGTGATGAGCCCGCGCACCGTGCTGACCTGGGCGGAGAACACCCAGATCTTCGGTGACGCCGGCATCGCCTTCCGCCTGACCTTCCTGAACAAATGCGACGAGCTGGAACGCCCGATCGTGTCGGAATTCTATCAGCGGGTCTTTGGCGAGGATCTGCCGGAAAGCGCCCTCGCCGCCGGCACTGCAGCCTAAAGGCTTTTCATGTCTGACGCTTCGCCTGCTGACCAGTTCCGGCGCGCGCTGTCCGCTGCGACACGCGCGATCTCTCACGACCGCGAACTGGACGTGAAGTTCGGCGGCGAGTCCGCGGCGTTGTCGAACGGCAAGGTCGTGCTGCCCAATCCGCCGGAAAAACTGACAGCAGACGATGCGGCGAAGCTGCGCGGCAAGGCGGATGCGCTGGCGCTGCGTCTGCAGCTTCATAACGCGCGCTCGCATCAGACCGCCCTGCCGCCCGGCGCCCGGGCGCGGCAAATCTTTGACGCCGCCGAACAGGCGCGAGTGGAAGCCCTGGGCGCGCGCGCCATGCGCGGCGTCGCCGACAATCTGGATGCGGCGCTGGCCGATCGCTGCCGCCGCGAGGGCTGGAACCATGCCGAGGACCGGCAAACCGCGCCCCTGGCGGACGCCATCTCCATGCTGGTGCGTGAGCGCGTAACAGGTCGGCCCGCTCCGGACGATGCGAAGGGCCTGATGCAGGTCTGGCGAGAGGATCTGGAAAACAGTGCAGGCGGCGCGCTGGATGCTCTGGCGGGCGCAGTGGATGATCAAAGCGCCTTTGCGGATGCTCTACGGCAAGTGATCCGTGATCTCGACCTGACTGACGAACTGGGCGAGCACGACCAGGACGAAGACGACACTGACGACAGTCAGGACGATGCCGGCGTCGAGCAAGAGCCTGAAGCAGGCCAGGACGAGTCTGACAACGATCCCGATCAGGGCGAGGATGAGGACGACGCTGCGGACGCCAAGGGCACGGCGGCGGACACCGACGACATCCATTTCGCCGAGGATAGCCAGACCCGCGTCGAGGCCGATGACGAGCCCAGCGAGTCCATGCAATCGGCGAAACCCAACTGGGTCAGCCCGCCCGGCGAAGATCTCAACGCCTATAAAGTCTTCACCGACAAGTTCGACGAAGTGATCCAGGCGTCTGATCTGTGCGATGCGGCCGAGCTCAACCGTCTGCGGCGCACCCTCGACCAGCATCTCAAAGGCCTTGAAAGCGCGGTGGGGCGTCTCGCCAACCGTTTGCAACGCCGCCTGATGGCCCAGCAGCAGCGCTCCTGGTCGTTCGATCTTGAAGAAGGCATGCTGGACCCGGCGCGCCTTCCCCGCATCATCATGGACCCGATGATGCCGCTCAGCTTCAAGCAGGAGAAAGACACCGATTTCCGCGATACGGTCGTCACCTTGCTGCTCGACAATTCAGGCTCCATGCGCGGACGTCCCATCCTGGTGGCCGCAGCCTGCGCCGACATATTGGCGCGTACGCTTGAGCGGTGCGGCGTGAAGACAGAAATTCTGGGCTTCACCACGCGCGCCTGGAAGGGCGGACGCTCGAAAGAGGAATGGCTCAGCCAGGGCAAGCCGCCCAATCCGGGCCGCCTCAATGATCTGCGCCATATCATCTACAAGGCCGCCGACGCGCCCTGGCGGCGCGCACGGCCCAATCTGGGCCTGATGCTGCGTGACGGCCTTCTCAAGGAAAACATCGACGGCGAGGCTTTGCTCTGGGCGCATAAACGCCTGATGGCGCGGCCCGAGCAGCGCCGCATCATGATGGTGATCTCCGATGGCGCGCCGGTGGATGACGGCACTCAATCGGCGAACTCGCCCGCCTATCTGGAAAAGCATCTGCGCGAAGTCATCGCCATGATCGAGAACAAATCCGATGTCGAGCTGCTCGCGATCGGCATCGGCCATGACGTGACCCGCTATTACCGCAAGGCGGTCACCATCGTGGATGTGGAACAACTGGCGGGCGCGATGACCGACCAGCTGGCGGCACTGTTTGATGAGAAACGCGACCGCAAAGCCGACACCAAAATTCGCGCAAAAGGCGAAAACAAGGTGCGTCCGGCCGGCGGCTCGGCTATGAAACGGGCTGTGACCGGTACGCGCGCTCGACGCTAGGGGCGCGCCTTCTCAAGAGGCTCGCCATGATCCGTACGGCTCTTACCGCCGCCTTGTTCAGCCTGACAGCCGCCTGTGGCGGACAGGCTCAGGACGAGTCTTCCCCATCAGACGCAGGCCTGACCGTCAGCGCCGAGCGCGTGGTTCTGTTTCCAGATGATCCCGGCCGCATGCGCGTGGGCGATCTTCGCTATGCGGGCGGAGTTGAACTCAGCAGCGAGGATGAACGCTTTGGCGGCTGGTCAGCGCTACACCTGTCTGAAGACGGTCAGCGCATGCTGGCCGTGTCTGACCAGGGTCGCTGGATGACGGCCAGCCTAGACTATGACGACACTGCGCTTGCCGGGCTCTCTGACGTGCATATCCACCCCCTTCTGAATGAAGCGGGGGAAGCGGTTTCAGAGCGATTCGCCGATTCTGAAGGGCTCGCCAATCTGGGCGACGGCGCCTATGCGGTCAGCTTCGAGCGCGAACACCGGATCTGGCGCTACAGGCTGGAGGAAGACTGGAGCGCGGTGGGGACCGCCCGTCCAACGCCGCTGCCCAATCCCCTGGGCACGCAAAGACTGCCGAACAACGCCGGCATGGAAGGCCTGGCGGCGGATGGAAACTGGCTATGGTCGGCGGGGGAGCACACGACGGGCGCCGCCCCCGTTCATATCCTGACCCGTCAGGATATGACGGCGCCGGACGCGGCTGGCGCCTCATTCCTGCTGGCGATGGAAGCTGAGTTCGGTCTGACCGCGCTCGAGCCTGATGATCAAGGCGGCCTCTATATCCTTCAACGGTTCTGGTCGCGTGATGTGGGTAATCGCATCCACATCCTGCATCTGAGCGCTGAACAGATCGCGGACGCCGCGAATGTCGCTGAGCTTCATCCGACCCTGCTCGCAGCCATCGAGCCCGAAGACATGACGGTGGATAATTTTGAGGGCATGGCGGTCGCCGAGATTAATGGCGAGACGCGCCTGTTTCTGATTTCGGACGATAATTTCAATGAGTCTCAGCGCACGCTGTTACTGAGCTTCACCATCGAACCGCGAGACTGAGTCCCGGGCGTCACGCACAGAAAAACGCCCGCCGTTTCCGGCGGGCGTTTTTCTCGCGTCAAGCACAGAGCCGATTAGGCGGCTGCAGCGGCTTTCTTAAGCTCGCGCTTGATCTTCAGCGCGGCGCCAGAAAGCTGCTCGTCACGAGCTTTCAGCAGGAATTGGTCCAGACCGCCAACATGGTCGACGCTGCGCAGAGCCTTGGCGGCGATACGCAGACGGAAAGACCGGCCCAGGGCCTCAGACGCCAGCGTCACCTGACACAGGTTCGGCAGAAAGCGGCGCTTGGTCTTGTTGTTGGCGTGGGAAACGTTGTTGCCCGAAACCGGACCCGTCCCAGTAAGTTCGCAGCGGCGCGACATAGCTTCCACCTTGTTCCACAACAGTCGTAAAATCATATGCGACCGCTTACATGGAAAATCCAAGGTGCGGCGCGAGAGCGGGCGATGTACCGGTCTGGGCCGCCTGCGTCAAGGCGCAGGCGCACAGAACTTGGCGTTCATCTTGCAGCCAGATCACGTTAGATAGGATGCGAACTCGGCTGGGGCCGAAGGAATAGAGTAAAATGCTGACTGTGTCGAATTACGCCCGTCTCACTTTTGCGACCCTGGCTGTGGCCGGCTGCCCGCTGGCCGCCAGCGCCCAGAGCGTTGAGCCGCCCCAGCAGATTTACGCCCAGTACTCAGGCTCGGTGCTGATCCTGAAAGTCGCTGACATCTCCTTGTCCGCCGCCTTTCAGGACGGCACCTATTCAGCGGCCGCGACGTTTGAGAGCGGCGGGTTGCTGCGCTGGTTCGACGACACCAATATCGAAGCGACCACGTCCGGGTATCGCGCGCCTGACTCGCTGCGCCCCTATCGCTATGAGCACGTCAATCACGCCAGCAACAAGGGACGCGTGGTCGGCATCAATTTCGATGACGGCGTCGCCATGCCGGACGTCCAGCCGCCCTTCGGCTCCATGGGCGAACCGCCCGCCAATGATGAAGAACGCGCAGGCGCGCTTGATCCCATTTCGACCCTGCTGGGGCTGATGCTGTCCATACAGTCTGACGACGCGGACATCTGCCAGGGTCGTCTGCCCGTCTTTGACGGCAAGGCGCGCTATGACCTACGCTTCAACAATGCCGGCCCGGATGACGTTCGCACCCGCGGCTGGAGCGGCGAGGCCATCCGTTGCCAGGCCTTCATCGAGCCGATCAGCGGCTATGACGAGGGCGATCGCCCTGACGAGCAAGAGACCAATCGACCGGTGACGATCTGGCTGGCGCCCATCGAAAGCGTTTATGTGCCTGTGCGGTTCCGCGCCCAGACGCGGATCGGGTCGATCAACATCACCGCGACCCAGCTCTATGCAGGCGACGCTTCGCAATAAGATCGTTCCCCCCTATCTGTAAGGCGAACCCACGCTGGAGAGCGTCATGTCACGCGCCCGCGCTGGCGATAGCCGTATCGCCGCGATCCTAGGCCCCACCAATACCGGCAAGACCCATCTGGCGCTTGAGCGCATGATGGCGCACAGCACAGGCGTGTTCGGCCTGCCGCTGCGCCTCCTGGCGCGCGAGCTCTATGACAAAGTCGTCAAGGCCAAGGGGCCCGCCGCCGTCGCCCTGATCACGGGCGAGGAAAAGATCGTCCCCCCGACCGCGCGATTCTTCCTGTGCACGGTCGAGGCGATGCCGCTGAACATGCGCCCGGCTTTTCTCGCGATTGACGAGATCCAGCTGGCCGCAGACCCCGAGCGCGGACACATCTTCACTGACCGGCTGCTCCATGCGCGCGGCACGGCGGAGACCCTGCTTCTGGGCTCCACCACCATGCGGCCCATCCTGCGCCATCTGATCCCCGAAGCGGAGATCGAGGAGCGCGAACGCTTCTCGGTGCTGACATATGCCGGCGCCAAGAAGCTGACCAAGCTGCCCCGGCGCTCCGCCATCGTCGCCTTCAGCTCTGAGGACGTCTATTCCATCGCCGAGCTGGTGCGCCGCCAGCGCGGCGGCGCAGCGGTCGTCATGGGCGCGCTCAGCCCGCGAACCCGCAACGCCCAGGTGGAGCTCTATCAGTCCGGCGAAGTGGATTTCCTGATCGCGACCGACGCGATCGGCATGGGCCTGAACATGGATGTGGACCATGTGGCCTTCGCCAGTTTCTCGAAGTTTGACGGTCGCAAGCGCCGCCGGCTCTTTCCCCATGAGATCGGGCAGATCGCAGGACGCGCCGGCCGGTTCCGCTCTGACGGCACGTTCGGTCAGACCGCCGACGCCCGCCCGCTCGACGCCGACGTCATCGAGCGGGTGGAGAACCACACTTTCGAACCTGTCCGGAAACTGACCTGGCGCGACGGTCGGCTCGACCTGCGCAATCTGGATACGTTGCGCCGCTCGCTCAACACGCCCTCCCCCGACCCTGTGCTGGAGCGCGTGCGCAATGCAGCCGATGAGCATGTGCTCGATCTGGTGTCGCGCGACAGCGATATTCGCGAGCGCGCCGCCGCTCGGGACGGGACCGCGCGATTGTGGGATGTGTGCCGGACGCCGGACTTCCGCAAATCCAGCCCGGAAGAACATGCACGTCTGGTTTCAACGCTTTACATGCATCTGACCAGCGCCAAGGGCTATTTGCCCGACAGCTGGCTGGACGCGCAGTTGACGCGGCTGGCCAAGACCGCCGGAGACGTGGATGCGCTCGCGCAAAGACTGGCTTATGTCCGCACCTGGTCTTACGCCGCCCACCGGAAGGACTGGACAAAAGACCCTGAATATTGGACGAGCCGTACGCGAGAGGTTGAAGATCAGCTCTCGGACGCGCTTCATGAGCGCCTGACAGCCCGTTTCATCGACCGGCGCACCAGCGCGCTGATGAAAGGGCTGCGTGAGAAAACCGATTTGCAATCCGGGCTCAACAGCCTGGGCGAGGTCACTGTGGAGGGCCATTTCGTGGGACGATTGAACGGGCTGAGCTTTGAAGCCGACGCCGCAGGCGAGCCTTTGGCGCGCCGGGCTGTGGCGAACGCCGCCATGAAAGCCGTCCGCCCGGAAGTGAACCGGCTCCTGTCCCAGCTCTCCCAGGCTGACGATTCGGAACTGGCTCTGGGCGAAGATGGCCTGCTGAACTGGAAAGACGATCCGGTCGGGCGCCTGAAGGCGGGCGGCGATCCGTTCACCCCGGGCGTTGATCTGATCGGCGGCGAGCTGGGATCCAGCGAATTGATCGCGCAGGCCGAAAAACGACTGATGACGTTCGCCGCCGAACAGGCCGGCACCCGGCTCGAACCGCTTCTGGCCATGCGCAAGGCGCTCAAGGAAGAGGGCCGGCTCGACGGTCTGGCGCGCGGCGTCGCCTATCAGCTGGTGGAAAATTTCGGCGCGATGTCGCGCGCCAAGCTGGCGGATGAATTGTCGGCCCTGTCCGTGCCCGAGCGCCAATCCTTGCGGCGCTCCGGCGTACGCATCGGCGAACACGCCGTCTTCATGCCGGCTTTGCTCAAGCCCGGCGCGGCCCGCCTCCTGTCCATGCTCAAGGCGGTGCACGAAGGCGATATCGAGCGGGCGGTCAATCCTCCGCCGGGGCTGACCAGCATTCCCAATGATCGCCGCTATACCCTGGCCGATTATGCGGCGGCGGGCTTTCAGCCCTGCGGGCCGCGCGCGGTGCGTCTGGACATGCTGGAGCGTCTGGCGGACCTGATCCGCGATCAACGCTCTGAAAACAAGGAACGGCGGTTCGAGCCCAATGCGCCCATGACGGCGCTGCTCGGCTGCTCCAATGAGGACCTGCGCGAGGTTCTCAAAGCCCTGGGTTATCGCCGCGTGCAGACCGCGACCGAGGAGCAAGCTGAATTGTGGGCGGGCCGGTCGCGGTCCAGCACCCGTCCGGCGCAAGGCGGAAACAAGCCTCATGGCAAGGGCAAAGGCCCGCGCAAGGATGTGCGCGCCGCAAAGCCTGCGCCTGTGCAGGACAAGCCGATCGACCCGGATTCGCCCTTCGCCGCGCTCGCCGCGCTGGAGTTGGAGCAACCCAAACCCGCCGCCCAGAAACGCCGCAAGCCGCGCAAGAAGCCCAAGGCCAAATCTGCTGAAACGAGCGAGGCCGAAGCCAAGCCTGAGTCAGAAGGCGTGCCGACGCAGGCGCCTGAGGCCCATCAGGCAGCGACGCAATCGCCCGCAGAAGAGACCCAGGCAGACACTCAAGCCGCATCAGACTCGGCGGAGACACCACAAGAGCGCTCATGAGCGAACACGGCCCAGCTCAGCGTTGCGATGTCTGGCTTTTCAGGACGCGGCTTTTCAAATCGCGCGCCCTGGCGGGGCAGATGGTCGAGAAAGGCGCTGTCCGAATTGATCGCGGGGGCAAGGTGATGCGCCTGACAAAGCCTTCGAGCCCGGTCCGCGCAGGCGATCAACTGGTGATCCGCCGCGGCGAGGCGCCCTTTCGGCTGGTCATTATCGACTTGCCGGAGCGGCGAGGCCCTGCAGTTGAAGCTGAGGCGTGCTACAGCCTTGCCACTGAGTAGCGCATAGACTTTTCTGGATTGATTATGTTTGAAACCCTGAAACGCCTGTTCACATCCGCAGAACCCACAGCAGAACGCGCTTTGACCCCTGAAGTGTGCACGGCTGCTCTCATGGTGGAAGCCGCCCTCTCAGACGGTATTTACGCCGATGTGGAGGAAGCTGAGATCATCTCCGTGCTTCGCACCGGTTTTGACCTCGACGAAGCGCGCGCCGCTGAAGTGCTGCAAGAGGCCGAGGACCAGGCGGAAGCCGCCGTCGACCATCACCGCTTTACCCGGGTGGTCAAACAACTGCCGCGCGACCAAAGACTGACGATCCTGACCGACCTCTGGCGGGTCGTCCTGGCGGATGGCGAGCGTGATGCGCACGAAGATGCGCTGATACGGCGCCTGGCGCCGCTGCTGGGCTTGTCCGATCGTGACCGCGCTGAAGCGCGACAAGCCGCCTCGGGCCGTTGACAAACGTCCTAGAGGGGGCCATGTCCCCGCCAACTTATCGTCTCTCATTCCTGTCCCGAGGCCGCCCGCGCGATGACCTATATCGTCACTGACGCCTGCATTCGCTGCAAATTCACTGACTGTGTCGAAGTCTGTCCTGTGGACTGCTTTTATGAAGGCGAGAACATGCTCGTCATTCATCCAGACGAGTGCATTGACTGCGGCGTCTGCGAGCCTGAATGTCCGATTGAAGCCATCAAGCCCGACACGGAAGACGATGCAGACGGCAAGTGGCTGGCGTTGAACTCAAAATACGCCACTGTCTGGCCGAATATCACGGTGCGCAAAGATCCGCCCGCCGACTATAAAGAGTTCGAGACCATCACGAATAAGCTGGAGAAATATTTCTCAGAAAAGCCCGCTTAGGAATCTCTGAATTCATTCAAAATCTTAGCGATTGGTTAACCGTGCTCCGCGTGCGGAATAGACACGACTGCGCATCAAGTTGAGTTTTTGCAGTTTTTCTGTTACATTGCCTGTCTTCGGTAAGCGCATAAGCGCGTATTCCGGGACAGCAACCGCCTTGATGTAACTGTATCATAGAAAGTCCGACCGCTGATCTTCCACTTAGATCAGATCGGGTTTTCGTGTGGTCTATTCTGACCCGCAAAGATGACCAGTTCGGCAGGCTTTGGACGAGAGGGCCTCGTATGACCAAGAAATCCGCCAACGATAATAAGACGTTCAAGAAAAGCGACTATGTGGTCTATCCAGCTCATGGCGTGGGCCGTGTCGTGGGCGTCGAAAAAGAAAGCGTCGCCGGATTTGATATCGAGGTCTATGTCGTCTCCTTCGAGCAAGACAAGATGACCCTGCGCGTGCCGACCGCCAAGGCGACCGACGCAGGCATGCGCCCGCTGGCCAGTGACGATGTCCTGCAGAACGCGCTCAAAACCCTGAAGGGCAAGCCCAAGGTCAAGCGCACCATGTGGAGCCGCCGCGCCCAGGAATATGAAGCCAAGATCAATTCCGGCGATCTGATCTCCATTGCGGAAGTCGTGCGCGATCTGCACCGCCAGGAAGACCAGCCCGAGCCGTCCTATTCCGAACGCCAGCTTTATGAATCTGCGCTCGACCGCATGGTCCGCGAAGTGGCCGCGGTTGAGAAGGTCGACCGTGAGGAAGCGCTTGAGCTTCTGACCACGACGCTGACCAAGAAAGCCGCCTGATACGCGCCTCGTCCCGTCAGGACGTCGACAGTTCAACGCCTCGCCAGTTCACTCTGGCGGGGCGTTTTTCGTTCTACCCCAGCAAATCGTGAACTATCACATCAGAGCGTGATCCAGGTCCGGACATCGTTCGTATAAGCTCATGAACAAGTTAGTGGCCCATGCGAAACGAAAGCGAACAAGATGTCACAATCTGCGCCGACTCGCTCCGCCCCATCGCGCTCCGTCGACCCTGATCGGCGTTACATGAAGAAAGCGATGGACGCCCCTCTGCTCGAGCGTCAGCAAGAGCTCGACCTCGCCACCGCCTGGAAAGAAAAAGGCGATGAGGAGGCGCTGCATGCCCTGACCACCGCCTATATGCGGCTGGTCATCTCCATCGCAGCCAAGTTCCGCAATTACGGCCTGCCGTTTCCCGACCTCGTGTCGGAAGGCAATATCGGCCTGATGCAGGCCGCCGCCCGCTTTGAGCCTGAACGCGAGGTGCGCTTCTCCACTTACGCCACCTGGTGGATTCGCGCGTCCATTCAGGACTATGTGCTGCGCAACTGGTCCATCGTGCGTACGGGCACCACCGCCGCCCAGAAGTCCCTGTTCTTTAATCTTCGCCGTCTGCGCGCCCTGATCAAGGACACGAGCTCAGGCGCGCTCACACCGGAAAACCGCGCCTATGTGGCCCAGGCCCTGCGCGTCGGTGAAGACGATGTGGAGAAGATGGCGAGCCGTCTGGCCGCTGTGGACCGGTCCCTGAACGCCCCCTTCACCGAAGATGGCGAAGGCGAGTGGCAGGACTTGCTGCAAGATGACAATCCCGACCCGGAAACCCAGGTCATGGAAGGGCGCGACCAGAGCCAGCGCACGCAATGGCTAGGGCAGGCTCTGGGTCGTCTCAGCGAGCGTGAGCAGCTCATCATCCGTGAGCGACGTCTGGGTGAGGATTCCGTCACACTTGAGAAACTCGGCGAACGCCTGGGCATCTCAAAAGAACGTGTCCGACAGGTAGAGCACCAAGCGCTGAAAAAGCTCAAACAATACCTGACTGAAGTGGTCGGCGACCCTGAAGAAGCCGGTCTGATCCCCACCGACTAACGCTCAAGGCAAAGGTGTCGGGTCTGGCGCATCAAGGATTTCAATCTGCGCCGGACTCGCCACATGGATCATGGGTCCATTCTCGGCATACAGCCAGCCTCGCACGCGAATGACGGCGCCCTCCAACTGGGCCGGGTCCGAAAGCCCCTGCGCTTCAAACCGCTCGCGGTCCGCCCGGTTCAGGCTCACCGTGAAATCCGTGCGCCAATTCAGGCCAAAATTGAGATAGAGGCGGCCATTGCGCGCCTCTCCCACCGCGACGACACGGCCCTCAATGATCTGGGCGCTGTCGAGATGCTGGGCCAGGCGGTCGGGATCCGGATCACGGATTGCAAAATCCCCGCCGCCCCAAGCCCCCTCTCCGGCCAGTCGCGCTTGCGCTTCCAGTGCATACAAAACATGGGCGCGCTGATCTGCGTCGGGTCTCGGCCAGACCATCGCCTGCCCTGAGCGAACCATGTCCGCGTCGAGGTACGCCTCGCCGGCGTCCCGATCAAACATCGCCAGCACCACGGGCCGATCATACCGGTCCCGTCCGGCGTCCGTCTCGATCAGCAGCAAGGCGTCTCCCGCTTCATCAAGAAGACGTTGCAGCTGTTCACGGGAGTCTGGCGTCTCTGCGCCTCTTATTCCGGCCAAGAGAGCGGTCTGACGGACGCCCGCTTCATCCAGATAGGTGAAGCTGTGGCCCGAGCGCGCGCCAAGAGGCGCAACGCTCGAAACCTCCGCCCGTTCAGGCGCATGACAGGCTGACAGGCTGGCCAAAACCAACACGCAAAGCGCGATTTTGAGCATTTGAGACTCCCCCGAGAAGGGAGCATACTGCCTGTCAGCCTCACAAGATCAAAGCCTAGAAGCGGGTATTGAGCCGCAACCAGACCCCCGCCCCAGCGCCCGGCAGACGTTCGCCAACCGGCACGCCGAGGCCTGAATTGCGGTTATAGCCCGCCAGATGGTCGCGATAGGGCTGGTCCAGAATGTTCTCGACGCCCGCAGACAGGCTCACCTGATCATTGACCGCCCAGCGCCCGTAAGCGTTCAGCACAACATGTCCCGGAGTTTCCTGCTCGCTGTTCTCAGCAGACACCTTGTCCTGCTCGGCGACCATCAGCGTTTCGACGGTCGCGGACCACACCGCCTGCTCATAGGTGGCGCTCAGCCGCAAGCTGGCTGGGGTGATGCGGTAGAGGTCATCGTCCACATCATCGCGTTCGCCACGCACATAGGTCAGCACGCCGTCCAAGCGCCAGCTCGGTGTCAGGACCAGGCCGAAATCCGCATCAAAGCCGTAAAGCCGCGCATCCACATTGGAAAACCGCAAGGGCGTCGGATCGCCATTCATCGCCGACACCATTTCAAGCGGCGTATCGGCGACGCCGGGCGTATTCGGCTCGGCTGGAACGCCCTGGATGTAATCTTCAACCCAAGCGACATAAACGGTCGGCCGCAGATACGCTCGGTCCGAAGCATAGTCGAAACCCGCCTCAAGGCTCGTCGCGACTTCCGGGTTCAGATCCAGCGTCCCCACATAGGTGTTGCCGTCAGCCAGCCCCCCGGACGCCGTGATCGGCAGCCAGCCATAACGTTCCACCTGCCCGGCGACGCGGGATTTGCGCGCCAGCGCGCCGCGCAATGTCACGGTGTCTGTCACGGGTCGCGCAAGACGCACCAGCCCGTCCACCGTCACATCATCCCAGGATCGATCTGCGGCGGAGAACGCCGCCGCCAGCATGCGCGGCCCCATGGGCAGCGCCGCTCCGAGAGACGGCTCGCCCGCATCCGCTTCATGAGCGTCGAGCCGTACCCCGGCATAGAATTCATAGACTGAAACCGGCCCTTCCCATTCGGCATAGACGCCCGTGCGCGCCAGCTCCACATCAGGGAATGGCGTGACGAAGAAATCCGCATTCATGGGATTGGTGATGGTGGTGTCATGGCGGATGTCTGCGCGATCCAAACCAAGACGCAGGACGCCATCCTGAAGGGCGCGTTCCGCATCGAACCCGAATGTCACGGTTTCAGAACTCGCCAGCGTCTCCCGCCAGCGCATGGGCGTCGGCGCCGGGCGTTGATCAAAATTGTTCATGGCGTGATCGACGCGCGCATGCTCCGCGCGCACGGACAGGCTCCACGCCTCAACCTGCGTCTTCAAACCCAGCCGGCTCGTGGAGGTGTCCATATAGCGAATGTCCATGGGGAATGGCGGGTTGCCCGTCTCGCCCCCTTCCTGTCGGCGAAAATCCGCCGTCACTTCAGTGTTCGCAGTCAGGCGCAGACCATAGCCAAAGCCGTATACATCACGCGCATGCCCGGTTCCGTTCAGGACGCCATAGGGCGTATCGCGATCCTCGCCGCGCTCTGTGGACGCCATCACTTCAAAGCGCTGGCGATCCGTCGCAATCCCGGCCACGCCGCCCACGGCATAGCTTTCGTCCACGCTGCGCACGATGGAGGTGATATCCGCGCTTAGAACGGGGCTGGCGGTCTCGGCATAGTCGACATGCTTGAACACCGCGTTCACACCCGCGCTGAGGGATGGTCCCTGGCTCACCGGCGACGGACCGCGCGTGACTTCGAGCCGCTCCAGCAAGGGCGCCGGCGCATAATGCAGCGGCGGATCCATCAGGTTCGGCCCGCCGGAATGAAAGGCTTGCCCATCAAGGCGAACAGCGACGCGGGCGCCATACAGGCCGCGATACTGGACCTGGCCAGACAGCGCGCCGTTATCCACGAGCGCCGCCCCGGGCAGGCGCGCAGCGAGCCCGGCGGCGTCCGGCGCCACCGCAGGCGCAAGATCGGTCGAGACGGCGGCGTCATCAGCCGCGAGCGGCGCGTGGCCGGTGACGGTGATGACATCCACCCAACGTGGATTGTCAGACTGGGGCGTCGCTTCGGCAGTCGCAGTTGAGGCGGCGGCGGACATGGCGAGCGCAGAGACGCCCGCAAACAGGATGACAGACATGGTTTCTCATTTCACAGAACAGATTCCGCGCCCGACACCAAGGTCAGACGCCGACACGCGCCCACGGGCGCAGCGAGGAGAGGATCAGCTGTGAAACGGAGGCGCGCGCAGCCCCACGGGAGGACCGGTCGGCGTACGCGGGCTTGCCTGATCCACCCGCAGGAAAGCGGGCTCGACCTGGGTCGGTGTCCTGTCAATCAGGCGAGGCGCGTCCGCGACCAGCGCCACAACATGCCCCAGCGTGCAGGCGACGCAGTCTGAGGGATCAAAACCGGACTGACGGTCGTGAGGTTCTTCCAGCCCGGTCAGCGCGACGAGTTCAGCGATCTGGGCGCGCGCTTGCGCGTCCAGCTCCATCGCCAGCGTGCCGCACAGATACTTCGCCTCATCAAATCCAGCGGCATAGGCCGTCGTCGCCATGGACGACCACAACGCCTGCAAGGCGATGAAGGCCGCCGCTATCTGGCGTAGGACAGGGTGAGACACGCGAAACATGACTGCGCTATAAGACAGACCGCAACACTTGCCTAGCGGACGCAATGTCTCATCGCGGCGCTACCAGGTCTCTCCCCAGGGCCTGAGGTCCAGCTCATGCGTCCAGGCCGTTCGAGGCTGATGATGCAGGCTGACATAGGCTGCAGCGATGGCTTCGGGGTCAAGCAGACGGTCCTGGGCCCGCAACACGTCCACATCAGGCAACAGCTCGGCGATGAACGGGGAATCAATCGCCCCATCGATGAGCGCATGGGCCACATGAATATTCCTCTGCCCCAGCTCTCGCGCCATGGACTGGGCCAGGGCGCGCAGGGCGAACTTCGCTCCCGCAAAGGCGGCATAACCCTTTCCGCCCCGAATGGACGCCGTGGCGCCGGTGAAAATGACCGCGCCGCGTTCGCGCGGGATCATCTTGCGCGCCGCTTCCCGTCCCGCCAGAAAGCCGGCGAAAGCGGCCATCTCCCAGACCTTGCGATAGACGCGAGCGCTCGTCTCTTCGATGGCAAAGTTCACATTCGCCCCGATATTGAAGACCATGATTTCGATCGGGCCGATTTCAGCCTCAACCTGATCAAACAGCGCCGTCATCTGGTCTTCATCGCGCGCATCGACGCCAAATGCGTGGGCGCGGCCGCCATCGTCGCGGATGCTCTGAGCCAGCGCCTGCAACTGATCAAGATGGCGCGGTCGACGCACCACGCAGGCGTCATAGCCCTCTCTGGCGAAAGCCTTGGCGATCGCGCCGCCCGTGGCGTCCCCGGCGCCGATGATGACCGCCGCGCCGCTCATGAAAGCTGGTTTCGGATTTCCGCCTCGATCTGGCCGAGCCGTTCCTTGCCGTAAAACATCTCTTGGCCCACGAAGATCGTCGGCATGCCGAAGACGCCGCGCACGACCGCGTCCTGCGTATTCGCGATCAGATGCGCCTTGACCTCGGTGTCTGCTGTCCGGGCCAGCAAGGCATCCGCATCAAACCCCGCATCCGAGAAATGCGCCTGGATGACGTCGTCCTGGGTGAAGTCCCGGTCCTGCTCCCACATTCCGGCGAAGCCTGCATCCAGAAAGGCGCGCACCTGATCGGGCGCATCCATCTCGACAGCCGCCGCCATGCGCATGAGCGTCAGGGTGTTCATCGGGAAATGGGAGTTGAACTTGAACGCCCCCAACGCGTGCTCGGCCACATAGCGACGGATTTCGAGCATCTCGTAATCAAGCTTGTGCTTGATATCCGCGAACGCGAAGAAGGGCGATTGATTGCCCGTCTCCTTGAAAATCCCGCCCAGAAGGCAGGGGCGATAGCGGAACGTCACCCCTGTGCGGTTTTCGATTCCCGGCAAAACCTTGTGGACCAGATAGGCGTTCGGGCTACCCAGATCAGTGATGAAGTCCGGCTCGATCATGGTCTAGGAACTCCCCATGCTGTTCCCGCCTCTATGCGCAGGACAAAGTCAGAGCCTCACCCTCAGCTGGCTTTCAGGCAAGCCCGTGAATGACGAAACCCCCGGAGCCAGGCTCCGGGGGTTTCTTTCCCAAAGGCGTTCAGTCGCCTTAGCCGCCGAAGGTGTAGCGGAAGCCGAACTGAGCCTGCCAGCTGTACTCTTCGTATTGCGAGTTCAGCAGGCGGCCGCCATCGCGGAAGGCCGCGCGGAACGGCTCGTCGAAAGCGTTCTTGTAGTCAAAGTACAAGCGGAAATTCTCGGCCAGGTCGTATTTGGCCGAGAAATCGAACTGGGTGTGATCAAGGATCAGACGGTCCTCGGCGGCGTTGTCGCCCAGCTCGTCGATGTACTCATCGCGATAGGACACCGCGGCGCGCAGATCGAGACGCCCGTCATCATAGCCCAGGATCAGGTTCGCCACATTCTGGGATTGAAGCGGCAGGGTGATCTCGCGGCCATCAGCCAGCGTCGCCTCGGAGTCCACATATGTGTAGTTGGCGCCGATGATGGTGTGCTGCAGAAGGCCCGGAAGCATGGTCAGGGCCTGCTGGTAGTTGAGCTCGACGCCAGTCAGGTTCGCGTCGTCGAGATTGATGAAGGTCGTCGCCTGCTCAAGCTGGACGCCGTTGATTACGGTGTCTTCATAGACGACTTGCGCGATGAAATTGTCGATCGACTTGTAGAACAGCCCGGCCGACAGAACTGCATCCTCGGTCGGATAGAACTCCAGCGCCAGATCGAAGTTCTGCGCTTCCTGACGCTCAAGATCGGGGTTGCCGGCTTCAGCTTCCACTTCGCCCTTGTCGTTCTCCTCGAACGCCAGACGCGGGGCGGCCTGCGCCAGGTTCGGACGGGCGATCGAGGCGTAGTACGCGGCGCGCACGATCATATTATCCGACGCTTCATAGCGCAGGTTCAGGCTCGGCAGCCAATCGGTGTAGGAGTTCTCGGCGGTGACCCGGCGGCGATAAACGCGATCGCCTTCGATGATGGTTTCGTCGGCGCCTGCATCATATTCGACGTCGAGATCGCTCGCCAGAAGTTCCGAGCCGGTCAGAGCCGGAGCGATATAGCTCTCAAACGCGCCGGTCACGTCGCCTGCGACAGCGGTCTCGATTTCCTGCTCGAGAATTTCGAAGCCATGGGCGTCATACTGGGTGTCTTCAACGCGGACGCCGCCGACGAGGCGCAGACGGTTGATGTCCACCGAACCCATCAGATAGGCCGCGAACACGTCTTCTTCAGCGCCGTAATTGTCGGCGTTGGACGCCACCGCCGTGTCGATGTCGTTCAGTTCGAAATCGCTGCGGTTGGCGAAGAAGAAGTTGCGAACCGCGCCGGCGTCCAGCGCCGGACCGAAATTGGCGGCCAACGGATAGTCGACCGTCGTCTGGAACTGGCTCAGCAGCAGATCCGGGCCGTCAAAGCCGTCATAGACCAGTGTAACGGCCTCATAGGATTTCTCACGCGTGCGGTACTGGGCGCCCGATTGCACGAAACCGGTATAGGCGCCGAAATTCATCTCGCGACGCGCATTGAATTCGGCAGACCATTCATCGTCCTTGGCGACGCCGTCGAGAAACTCCAGATCGTCAAACTCATAGGAGTCACCGTCGAAATAGGCTTGCTCGGCAACCGCATCGCCAAAGATCACTTGCGGGATTTGAGCGTCCGCGACGTTCACCCCGAAAATGCCTTGATCGAACTTGGCGCGGAACCCCGTATCGATCCGGCTCGGCTCGGCTTCCTCGGCATAGGCGTAGGCCAGCTGGTAATCGAACGTCCAGGGACCGGCGAAGGTCTCGCCGCCCACTGCGATGGCGTAGATGGTCTGCTCTTCAAGGCGGTCCTTGATGTCGCGGTCCACTTCGAACTCGTCGCCGGTGGAGGCGTCAAAGAAGGCGCCATTGCCCGAGGACAGGGCGTCGGCATAGTCCGGATCCTCGAACTTGTTCTCGATCCGGTTGCGGTATTCCTGGTCGGAAAAGTCCGAGTAGGTGGTGCGCACGAACAGGTTGGTGCTCTCGCTCAGATCATAATCGAGATTGAACACCACCGAGGTGCGCTCACGGGTCACGTCGTAATTGCGGTTCTCGAACTCTTCGGGGAACGGCACGCTTTCATCCACGTTCCAGGTCCCGTCGACCTCGGCGTTCTCAGAACCGAAGGACCGTTCCTGATCAGAGATCGACAGCGCCACGCCCAAACGGTCGTTGAAGAACTTGTCTGCGAAGGTCAGCGAGCCGCGATAGCCGTATTCTTCCACAACATCGGCATAGATGCCGCGCAGACGGAATTGCAGCAGGCGGTCGTCCTGATCGAGACCGGACAGGGTCTCGATCTCGATATTGCCGCCAATCGTGTCGCCCGGCATGTCCGGCGTGAGGGACTTGGAGATGACGATCGAGGACAGGACGTCTGAATCGATCACGTCGAGCGGCACCTGACGGTTGTCCGCTTCAGGAGACGGCAGGCGCACGCCGTTCACCGTGGTGGTGTTCAGGTTCGGGTCGATGCCGCGGATCGAGACGAAACGGCCCTCGCCCTGGTCGTTGAGCACGTTGACGCCAGCGATGCGTCGCGCCGCTTCGGCCACGTTTTCATCAGGCAAGCGGTCCACAGCGTCGGCGGACAGAACCGAGATCAGGCCGGCGGCGGCCCGCTGGCGGTTCAGCGCGCTGGTCAGCTGTCCGCGTTGACCGATGATCAGGATGTTGTCCGCGATCGCCACGTCCGCGCCCAACACGAAATTGGTCTCCACCTGGTCGTCTGCGCTGATCAGCGTCACGGACCGGGTCTGAGCGTCGGCGCCGAGATAGTCGACGACCAGAGTGAAATCTCCAGCGGGAACATTGCTCAGGCGGAAGGAGCCGTCACGCGCCGAAGACACGGTCTGGCCGGTTTCGCTGATCCGAACGATCGCGCCCTGAAGACCGACCGCCCCGGTCGATTCCGTCACGCGGCCGGTGATCTCGCCGGCATGGGCTGTTCCCGCGGCCAGCGCCATAATGGACGCCGCACCCAGCAAACTGGTCATACGCTTCATCTGAAAGTCCCCCGACTATTATCAAGACGCAATAAGGCGCGCGCAGACCTGCACGCGATCAAGACGGGGTTATGAAGAGCGCAGGCGACACTTTGATGTTGCCTGCAACACGGCTCTGTGTCGGCTGTATGTATTCAATATGACAATGCAACCTCGCGACTTGTCCAAGGCCGAGCTGTCCCGTTATGCAGGGCTCCAATTGAACCGGTTCCGGGTGAAAAAGGGGGTGCGTCATGCGCGCAACAGTTTCGATGTTCTTTGTGACAGTGTGCGCAGGCGCGTTGTTCGCCTGTACCGAGGCTTCCGGGCCGAGCCTGCCCCGCGTCTCTGTTCCTGCGAGCGTGGAAACCGCCGCCGTCGCCGGCGCCGGCGACGCAGCGGATGATCCCGCCCTATGGCGCGCCGCGGACCCGTCTCAATCGCGCATTCTGGGCACAGACAAGAAAAGCGGGCTCTACGTTTACACGCTGGACGGGGAAACCGCCCAATACCTGGCCGCCGGGCGCATGAACAATGTCGATGTGCGCTATGGCTTTGAGGCCGGCGATGAAACCGTGGACATCGCAGTCGCTTCAGACCGCACCAATATCGCGTTGGCGGTCTTCTTCATCGACCGTGAAACGGGAGACCTGAACGCGGCGCCCGGCGGGGTCCTGCCGCTCGACTTTGTCGACCCTTATGGCCTGTGTCTGTATCAACGCCCGTCCGACAATGCGCTGTTCGCCTTCGTCACCGAAGACGATACCGGTCGACTGATGCAGCAACGCCTGTGGTTTGAAGACGGCGCCATGCGGAGCGAAACCGTTCGCCGCTTCACTGTCGGCTCCATTACCGAAGGCTGCGCCGTCGACGACCAGACGGGCACGCTTTACATCGCCGAAGAAAATGTGGCGGTCTGGATCTATGACGCGGACCCTGAGAGCGGCGATGCGCGCACCAAGCTGGCGGACGTGAATTCTGACAGTCTGATCGCAGATGCCGAAGGCGTGGCCCTGTGGCCGCAAGACGGCGCCGCCCCCTGGCTCGTCGTCTCCAGCCAGGGCGATAACGCCTATGCTGTCTTCAACACCGCTGACAACACGCTGGTCGGTCGTTTCGAGATCAATGGCGGCGAGATCGACCGCACCAGCGAGACCGACGGCATCGACGTTCACGCCCTGCCTTTGCCCGGACACCCCGAAGGCGTGTTCCTGGCGCAGGACGACGCCGAGGACACGGGCGGCCAGAATTTCAAACTGGCGGACCTCGCCGCAATCCGCGCCGCGCTGACACAGGCGCAGCAATAAGCATTCGCCGGGGTGACGCGCCTGTCATCCCGGCTTATTTTCCGTGAGCGTGTCCCCGTAGCTCAGCAGGATAGAGCATCAGATTCCTAATCTGAGGGCCACTGGTTCGAATCCAGTCGGGGACACCAGCCAGGCCTGAGCCTGATCATCTCCTTGCACTGCGTCTTGATGCCGAATCAGTCATGTCAGGCAGGGAATCGTTCGTCCTGAGCTCAAAAGAGCGCCGATAGCAGGCGCAATACAGAAACCTGTCGCTCAGGTTACGAAATTAACACGAAGATGAACAACTCCAGATATCAAGACTGAATCTCCATAAGGTGCTGTCAGGCAATCATTATCGAGCAAGTCCCAACGTACAGGCTGAACAAGCTTTAACTTGATCCTGAGAATGCTTCTTAGCAACTGTTGAAAATTCAACATTATCCGAAATATCACTTTTCATAGTCAAAACGTCACACTAGCGTCAACATGGACAAAAATTTAGGCTCGGGGGCGCCCTTATGACGGCGACGGGAACATACAAACCTACTCTGCTGCTCGTCGAAGACGATGACCAGGAAGCCTTCCTCTTTGAAAAAATGCTTCGTGAGGAATCCGGCGCGGCCGTCATTGATCGCGCCGTCGAAGGCGAACAGACTCTCAAACTCGTACGCGCCAATCCTGATTATGATTGCATCGTCCTGGATCTGAAGCTCGCCGGTGAAGACGGTGTCTGGGTTCTTGAGCAGCTGTCTCAAAATCCCGCCTTCTCCCATATCCCGGTGATTGTCTTCTCCGGCGATGCGGAGCGCCTGCAACAAGCCTGCTCACAGTACGCCAACGTGGTCTCGTCCGTGCGCAAGCCTGAAACGCTTGAGCAATATCGCGCCGCGCTGACCATCGTCATGGCGATCCTCCACGCAGCGCTGGATGTGGCCTGATCCGGCGCCGACCAAGCGTCTTGCGAGTTGTCCTTAACCGTTTAAGCTTCCTGCAAAATCATGCGGGAGGATCGACACATGGATCTCAACGGTAAAATCGCCATCGTCACCGGCGGCGCCAGTGGCATCGGCAAGGCTTGCGCGTCCGCTTTTCATGCGCGCGGCGCCAAAGTCGTCATTGCAGATCTCAATCATGACGCCGCGAAAGCGGCGGGCGAACACTTCGGCGGTTTCGGCCTGGGCGTCGACGTCACAGATGAAGCCGCGCTGGCGCGCTTGGTCAATCGGGTGGAGCGCCAGCTGGGCCCCGTGGACATCTTCATGTCAAACGCCGGCATCGGCGTGTCGGACGGCCCCGGCTGGGGCGCTGGAGATGCGCCGACGCCCTCCTGGGATGCCTGCTGGCAGGTCAATGTCATGGCCAGCGTTTTCGCCGCGCGCATGCTGGCGCGTTCGATCGCGGAACGCCATGGCCACTTCATCATCACAGCTTCGGCTGCGGGCCTTCTCAACCAGATTGGCGACGCGCCCTATTCGGCCACCAAGGCGGCGGCGGTGTCGTTTGCCGAGAGTCTGGCGATCACCCATGGCGATGACGGCCTGAAGGTTCAGTGCCTGTGCCCGGAAGGCGTGAACACGCCGCTGGTGAAGGGCATTGAAGGCGGCGCCCAGGGGCTGAGCGGCTATCTCGAACCTGAAGAGGTCGCAGAGACGCTGATCAAGGCCATGCAAGAGAACCGCTTCCTGGTCACTACCCATGCCCAGACCCCCGAATACGTCGCCAAGAAAGGCAGCGAGCGGGACCGCTGGGTCGGCGGCATGCGCAAACTGCGCCGTATGCTGGTTGAAGCCAATAACGGTCGACCTTTGTAGGATCGGGCCACACAATACGCACTCAAAGACACGGAGTGCGATATGACCGAGACAGCAGGCCGACAGGGTCTTGATCTATCCGCCCTGAGCGTAGGGCAAAGCGCAGAAGAGGTGCGCCGGATCACGCCGAATGCGTTGGTGTTCTATACTCACGCGTCGGGCGATCTCAATCCGCTGCACCTGCCCGAGCTAGATGGCGATGGCGACGGCAAACCCGAAGGGATTTGCCCGCCCGCCTTTCTCGCCAGCCTGATTTCTTCCGTGGTCGGCCAACGCCTGCCCGGCCCAGGGTCGCGCGAGCGCGCATGGCGTTTTGAAACCGGCGACCCCGTCCGCATCGGCGACGAAGTGGCGATTCGGGTGCATCTCATCGCCAAGCACAAGGATTACGTCACCCTCTCCGCCAGTGTGGACGGCCCGGACGGTCCCGCCTTGAGTGCGGAACTGGACGTGGTCCCGCCCAGCCAGTCACGTCATTTCGGCCCGTATGACCTGCCCGACCTGATGGTGCAGCGCCACCGCCATTTCGAACGCTTGCTGACCGCCTGCAGCGATATCGCCCCTGCCGTCACAGCCGTGGTTTGCCCTCAAAGTGAAGATGCGTTAGCCGGCGCAATGGCGGCGGCGGACCGCGACTTGATCACACCGATACTGGTGGGCGATCCAGACGCCATCGCCCAGGCCGCGCAAGCGGCCGGGCGCTCTCTTGACGGCGTCCTGATTGAAGCGGCGCCGGACGCCCAAAGCGCAGCGGCGCTCGCCTGCAAGCTGGTGGCGGACGGGCAGGCGCAAAGCCTGATGAAGGGACACCTTCATACCGACACCTTGCTGCGCGCCGTGCTGAACCGCAGCCATGGCCTGCGCACCGAACGCCGCCTGTCCCATGTGTTCGTCATGGACGTGCCCGCCCATGACAAGCTTTTGCTGGTCACGGATGCGGCGGTGAACATCGCGCCGGACCTGTCGGCCAAGGCCGACATCACCCAGAACGCCATCGACCTGGCGCGCGCTCTGGGCATTGCGCTGCCCAAGGCCGGCATCCTGTCAGCGGTGGAGACCATCAATCCGGCCCTGCCCTCGACGCTCGACGCCGCCGCCCTGTCTAAAATGGCCGATCGTGGCCAGATCACCGGCGGCCTGGTGGACGGGCCGCTGGCCATGGACAACGCCGTGGATCTGGAAGCGGCGCGGGTGAAGGGGCTGACGGGCGCTGTCGCAGGCCGCGCCGATATATTGGTCGCGCCCAATCTGGAGGCGGGCAACATGCTGGCCAAGGAGCTGACATTTGTAGCGCGCGCGGAAAGCGCCGGCGTGGTGCTGGGCGCGGCAGCCCCCGTGATCCTGACCAGCCGGGCGGATTCTGAGTTCTCGCGCCTGATGTCCTGCGCGGTGGCGGCGCTGCACGCCCAATGGCTCAAGACCGGTCATCCCGCGCCCGCCCTCACTCAATCCGTGCCAGAGGCCGCACAATGAGCCTTGTGGTGCTGAATGCGGGCTCGTCCTCGCTCAAATTCGCCGTCTTCACCGCCAATGGCCAGAACCGTCAGCTCACCGGGCATATCGACGGTGTCGGCGAAGCCATGCAGCTGACCTTGAAAAGAAACGGCGCTGAAGAAACGCAAGCTGTCCCGGCCGCAGCCGATCATGGCGGCGCCATGGCGGCGGCGCTCGACATCCTGGCCGATGAAATCGACGACCATGTGCGCGGCGTCGGACACCGTATCGTGCATGGGGGAACCCGCTTCACCGATCCTGTGATCCTGAATTCAGAGGTTGAAGCAGAGTTGGCGGCGCTCAGCCCGCTCGCCCCACTCCACCAGCCGCACAATCTGGCGGGCGTGCAGGCGGCGCGGCGCGCCTTTCCCGGCGCCGTCCAGATTGGATGTTTCGACACCGCGTTTCATCGCACCCATCCATGGGTGAACGACACCTTCGCCCTGCCCCTGGAGTATTTTGACAAGGGCGTGCGCCGGTACGGGTTTCACGGTCTGTCCTATCAATGGCTGACACGGCGTCTGGATGACGTGTCTGACGGCGGACGCCCGCAGAAGGTGATCCTGGCGCATCTGGGCGCCGGGGCGTCCATGTGCGCGGTCAAGGACGGCCGCTCCATCGGCTCAACCATGGGGTTTTCCGCGCTCGACGGACTGCCCATGGCGACGCGATGCGGTCAGATCGATCCCGGCGTCCTGTTGCACCTGATGGAGACTGAAGGCATGGACGCCGCCGACCTGACAGAGCTCTTGTACAAGCAGAGCGGGTTGAAAGGCCTGTCGGGGCTGTCCGGCGACATACGCGTGCTGGAAGCCAGCGACACCCAAGAGGCGGCCCAGGCGCTCGACTATTTCGTCTTTCGCTGCCGCCGGGAAATCGGGGCTTTGACCGGCGTGCTGGAAGGTCTTGATGCGCTGGTGTTCGCGGGCGGTGTGGGTGAGAACGCGCACTCCCTGCGCAAGCGTATCTGTTCAGGCTTTGAGTATCTTGGTCTCGCCATCAACGAGGGCGCCAATCAGGCGGCCCATGGCGACGCCGCCCGGATCAGCGCAGCGGACAGCCGTGTCGATGTCTGGATGATCCCGACGGATGAAGAGGCGGTGATCGCCGACGCCATGGTCGAGCTCTTGGCCTAAGCCGCCAGCATGATGACGCCGCACTGGCCGCCGAAATGACCGGCATGGCCGTCCCGCGCGGCGCGACGGCACGAGAAGAACCGGTCTGCGTCCGCAAAGGTGCACGCCTTGAGCCAATGAATGGCGTCTTCTGACACCCCGGCGCGAAGCAGCTGACGCCGCGCGCCTTCAGAGACGTTCAGCCCGGCGCCGCCCTCGCTGTCGCGCGGCAAAGCCATCGCGTCATCAAGCGGACCGAACTGCGCCTCAAATTGCTCAAGCACTTCGGGGCCGACCCGGTAGTTTTCAGGAGCGACGGCGGGGCCGATCACAGCCTGCAAGGCCTCAGCGCGACTGCCATAGGCTTGGTTCAAGGCGTTGATCGCCGCGGGAATGACCTCGGCGATCACGCCGCGCCAGCCGGCATGAATGGCGGCGATGGCGGCGTTCTCCGCATCGTAGAGCAAGACCGGCGTGCAATCAGCGGTCTGGGCGCACAAGGCGAGGCCGGGAACGTTGGTGATCAGCGCATCGCCTTCGCCAGCGGACCAGTCTTCAGGGGCGGCGTCCACCTTCAGCACGGTCGCGCCATGAACCTGATTGGCGAAGACGAGCCGGGCGCCGCCGAACGCCTGAGACACGCGGGCGCGATTGGCCTCGACGGCGGTCTTGTCGTCGCCGCGCGACCAGGACAGGTTCAGGCTGGCGTATGGACCGGTGCTGGTCCCGCCGGTCCGCGTGGTGAAGCCATGCGCGATGCGGTCATCGCCAAACCCGTCCGCG
This sequence comes from Oceanicaulis sp., assembly GCF_051859625.1. Classification (GTDB taxonomy): domain Bacteria; phylum Pseudomonadota; class Alphaproteobacteria; order Caulobacterales; family Maricaulaceae; genus Oceanicaulis. The sequence continues at coordinate 783,647 of NZ_JBHYFH010000001.1, forward strand.
CGTACGATATCCAGCATGCCCTACTCCGAAAGAAAGCCGACCCGGTCCCGGCCCAGATCATAAGCGCGGCGAGCCTCGCTCACATCCGCCAATGTCTGCTCGAACGCTGACCAGTCGTCATCGGCGGCGATGGGCGCCCAGAGCGCTTCCACATGATCAATGGTCATATGGACAGGATCCTCGCGCTGAAAATAGGAATGAGACAAGCGCTCTGGCCGCATAGGCGTCCGCGCGCTCAGCGCGTCGATCACGGGCGCGAAGGCGTCCTGACGATACAGGCCTGACCGGTCTGAATGCAGCGCGCGCTCGCGCGAGGCCTCACCGCCGAACCAGTCAAAAAACATGGCTTCAAACGGGATCTGAAGCTCGCGACCGGCGTTCAAAAGACCGCTGACCAGTTCGCCGTCACTGTCATCGCCCAGCGCTTCAACGCCCAGCCGGTGATGGAAGGCGTGGGTGATCTCGCGTTTGTAATGCTCAGGATACCGTTCCAGCGCCTGGATCAGGCCGTCGCGTTCGCCCACAAGGCTCAGCGCCGCCGCCAGTTGCTGAAGCGCCCAGAACACGCTCTCGGGCTGACGCGCATAGGCGTACAGCCCCTGCTCGTCAAAATAGGCGGCGGTGAAGCCCGGTTCGAAATACGGCAGAAAACGCCAGGGGCCGTAATCAAAACTCTCGCCAGTGACCACCAGATTATCGGTGTTCAGAACGCCGTGAACAAACCCCGCCGCCATCCATTGCGCGGCCAGCGTCGCCGACCGTCGCACCACCGCCTCCAGCAAGGCCGTCGCACGATCGCCCTCAAGGTCCGCGGCTTCCGGCGCCAGGTTTTCAATCGCGTACTCGACCAGCTCAGAGATCAGGTCGGGCCGGTCATGATAGGCATGGCGCTGAAACACCCCGAACCGCAGATGGGAATGCTGCAACCGGGTCATCACGGCGGAGCGAGTCGGGGAGGGTTCATCGCCGCGGTGAAGCTGTTCGCCGGTCTCGAAAATCGCAAAGGTCTTGGACGTGTAGACGCCCAGAGCCTCCAGCATTTCAGACGCCAGCACTTCACGCACCGCGCCCTTGAGCGTCAAACGCCCATCGCCGGAGCGCGAATACGGCGTCTGACCCGAGCCTTTGGTTCCCAGATCCAGCAAACGGTCATGGCCGTCACGAAGCTGAGCGAAGAGAAAGCCCCGACCGTCGCCGATCTGCGGGTTGTACACGCGAAACTGATGCCCGTGATAGCGCAGGGCGCGTGGCTCGGTCTGATTGCCAGCTAAGGGCTCGAAGCGATGAAAGTGCGCTTCGCGTTCGGCCCCATCCAGCGCCTCCAGACCAACCGCCTGCGCCCAGCGCGCATTCCACCAGCGCAATTGCGCCTGCGGGAAATCCGCGGGCTCCACCGCATCTGAATATTCATCGCCCAAAGCGGCGAAACGCGGATCGGGCTTGTATCTGGGTGCTTCACTCATGGCGTTGAGCTAAGACATGCACCCGCCATCGGCAAGGCTCAGGCCTCAAAGGTCTTGCTGAGCGCGCGCGCGGACGCCTCTATCGCCGAAATGCAGGCGGGAAACAGGCGCGACATGTTCAAAAAGCCATGCGGCACGGTCTTCCAGAGCTTGTATTCCACCGGCACGCCCGAGGCTGTCAGCCGATCCCGATAGGCCGCGCCCTCATCAAGCAGCGGGTCCATCTCGGCGGCCAGGATATAGGCGGGCGGCAAACCCTGCAGATCGTCCGCCAGCAGCGGCGAAATCCGAACATCGGCCGGATCGGCGCTGGCGATGTAATGCTTGCGGATCTCTTCGAGCGTGAACTCTGACAGCAAAGGACCTTCCTGCCAGCGCGGACGATTTTTCTTGGTCTGCAACAGCTGCATCAATGGATAGAGCAACAGCTGGTAGTGCAGCTGGTCGCGGCGTTCACGCGCCACGCTCGCCGCCAGATTTCCGCCAGCAGAATCCCCGCCGACCGCGAGACGATCAGCATCAAAGCCGTATTCCGCCAGATCGCCGGCAAGCGCCGCGTCCATCGCAGCGAAGGCGTCATCGACCGCGGCAGGAAAAGGATGTTCGGGCGCGAGGCGATAATCGACCGAACAGATGCGCACGCCCGACACCGCCGCAAGACGGCGGCACAACGGATCATGCGATTTGAGCGATCCCACCATGAACCCGCCGCCATGATAGAAAATCAGCCCCGGCCCGCTCTCCGGCTGCGCGCCATAGGGCAGATACACGCGCGCCGGGCGCGCGTCTGCGCCGCCAGCGATCTCGATATCATGGATGGCTTCGACCGGAGGCGGCGCGACCTCCACCAATTCTTCCATCCGCGCCATGGCGTCGCGCATGGCGGGGACGGTTTTCTGAGGATTGAACAGATCGTTCAGTCCGGCCTGGCTGATCCAGGTGTCGAAGAGAGAAGGGTCGCTCATGGCTTAAAGCTGTCTGAGCGCGTGCAGCATGGCAAGACAAACTCCCATGACCGACACCGATTATTGCATCTGGATCGGGCTTTCACGACCGATGACGCCGGCCAGCGCATCCTGGATTTCCCAACGCAGAACCCGCCAGGCGTTGGCGCTTTCGTCCTCGCCCTTTTCTTCAAGCTCGGTCACCGCAAGATCAGCATAGTTCAGCGCCTGGTCTCCATGGCGGTCCACCAAGGTGAAGGCGATGGCGCGAATATCGAGCGGCGTGATGCGGGACTGGCGTTGGGCGGACATGGACGAGGGCTCCTGAGACAAGACTTATCGCCCGTCTTGCAAAGCGCCTGCCGAATCCAACCTCCAATAAATCAATTGGTTAGATCAAGATCGCAAGACGAGCGCTGAGTCAGGACTGCCCTTGGGATTATTTTGCCGAGCGTTTCGAGCCGGGGGCGTATCCGCCCTCTTCCAGAAACCGGACCTCTTCGGCGCGCGGCGTGCGCCCCAGAACGGCGTTGCGATGTGGGAACCGGCCGAAGCGCGCGACCACATCCATATGCGCGCGGGCATGGCGCGTGTTCTCGCTGTCCGGTCCCAACCGTTCCTCGCACATCACAACCGCCAAGGCCTGATCCTCGATGTCTTCAGAATGCGAGAACGGCAAGTAGACAAAGGCCCGGCGCTCTTTTGGCAAGGCCCAGTCAAACCCCGCCTCCAGCATCGCCATGGCGGCTTCACGCGCCAGCGGGTCCAGCTTGAACGCGGCGTTCGAACCGCGCCAGACATTGCGCGGCGCCTGATCGAGCACGATCACCAGCGCGAGTGCGCTGTCGGGCTCGACCATCCAGGGATGATCGAGCACGGACCGGGTCTGTAGAAAGCTGTGACAGGCCGGGCCCAGCATCCGGCGGACACGGGCGTCAAAGGCCGCATCCACCGAGAACCAGGCTTTGGGACCGGCCTGATCGAACCAGAAGTCGAGGACGTCCTCCGGCAGCAACACCATGATCAGACCCGTTTTTCGCCCGAGATGATCTGGGCGCGGATCTCCGCGGTCAGCGGCACATATTCCCCCGCATCGGGGTCATCAAAGTACACCGGTTCCGGGATGACATCCGGGTCCCAGCCCTGCTTGACCAGATCGGTCTTCTTCAATTTGAAGGTGCCGGTGGTGTTTTCGTCCTGAGTGCCTTTGGTGAGGCGAATAAAGAGCGGGCGTGCAAAATGCGGCAGCTCCTTGGTCACATGCGCATGCAGAGACTTGAGATCCAGCCCGTCTTCAGCCACCAGAGCGACCATCCCGGCCTTACCCGAATAATCAGCTACTTCCACGCCATAGACATTGGCCTGAACGACTTTCTCGTGCGTGCCGAACACTTCCGCGACTTCATTGGTGGAGACGTTTTCCGACTTCCAGCGGAAGGTGTCGCCCACCCGGTCGACGAAGTAGAAATAGCCCTGCGCGTCGCGCTTCATCAGATCGCCGGTGCGGAAATAGACATCGCCGTCATCAAAAACGTCGCGCAGGATCTTCTTCTTCGTGGCTTCTTCATCCCCATAGCCGTCAAAGCGATAGCGCGCGTCATCGGCGCGAATCTCGCCAATCGCCTCGCCGACTTCGCCAGGCTTGCACTCGATGCAATGACCGTTGGCGTCCCGGACCGGGGCTTCCTCGTCCATGTCGAACTGGACAAGCTTGATATTGAAACGCTTGGACAGATGCGGCGGGACACGACCGATCGCGCCTTGCTTTGAGTCCAGATTGATCAGGCCCACATTGCCTTCCGTCGCACCATAAAACTCCATGATCCGCGGAATGCCGGACCGCTCCACAAAGCGCGGCCAGACATCCGGACGCAGACCATTGCCGATGGCGATGCGAATTTTGTGTTTCTTTTCCCATTCATTGGGTTCGGTCGCGACCAGGAAGCGGCACAGTTCGCCCACATACATCAGCATGGTCGCGCCGGTTTCGGTGGCGTCCTGCCAGAAGCGCGTGGCGGAGAATTTCTTGCGCACGATCACCGCGCCGCCAAAAGACAGCGCCGCGCCAACCCCGCACAGACCACCGGTGGCGTGATACATGGGCAGCACCATCATCATCCGGTCGTCCTTGCTGGCATGGCCGGAGACGCCGAAGACCTGCAGGTAATACAGCGCACGCGTATGCGCCACGATCGCCGCCTTGGGCAGGCCGGTCGTCCCCGACGTATACATTTTCATGCACGGATCTTTGGCGGTGTACTGGGCGCGATGGGAGCGATCCGGACGCACATCGGACTGGCCGGACAGGGCCGCATCGAAATCCTTGCCGCCGGGCGCCTTGGCCTGGGCGCCGTCGCTGACCCAGGGCGTCATCGCGCAGTCGATCAGTTTGCAAGCGCTTTCATACGCTTCGGCCATGTCGCCTTCGACGATCACATGATTGGCGCCCGACACATTGATGCAATGGGCCAGCGAGTGCCCTGTGATCTGGTTGTTGAGAAGCGCGGCCATGATGCCGACCTTGGACAGGCCGTACCAGATCGCCACATATTCCCAGCGATTGGCCATGTAGAGCGCAACCGTATCACCCGGCTTCAGGCCCTGGGCCAGCGCCCAATAGGCGACCCGGTTCGCATAGCGGTCAAACTGGGCGTAACTGATCTCGACGCCGCTCTCAGTGATGAAGGCCGTGCGCTGCTGGTGCTTGTCGACGCTGTCTTCAAACAGGTCCGGGGTCAGATAGTCAGAATCCGGAGTGATTTTCTTCAAGGCGCCCAACATGCGCGCCAATTGCGTCGTATAAAACCACTCGCGACGGATCGCCGACCATAAGCCCATAGCACTGTCCTCCCTCGTAGCCGCACGTTTGGCGGCTTTGTTGGGGCGACAGTACGGCTGCAAAACGTCCGGTCAAGTTCAGCTCGGCAGGTGAGGGGCGCATTTTTCAACCGCGAATGCGTTGCAGTGCAGCACTATTGGGAATATGACCGGATAAATCACTGAGTCAGATTCAATAAACGCACCATAGTGCTCCGAACAATTGAATGGGTCTAAAATCATGAATTGGGGAAAAGAGCTCAGAGCTTTCCGCCAACGCACCGGTCTGAAACAGGAGGCTGCAGCTCATCTGCTCGGCGTCAGCCAAGCCTATGTCTCGAGACTGGAAAACTCTACGGCGTCGCCATCCACACAATTGGAAACCAAACTCGAGCGCCTGCTGCAGGAGCCTGAACACAGGCCGCTGTTTGAACACTTTCGCACCACGATCAGCCATTCGCCGCACCTGATCAGCATGCTCGCTGAGATCGACGGCAAGGTCCATGTGGACACGGTCAGTGAAGCGCTGCGCGATCATGGAGCACCTTTCCATCTCCTCACCCCCGGTGAAGTTCTTGAATCCAAGAACTCGGACGTGATCGAGATCCTTGACGCCTTTTTGGACCTCGGCGCCTTCTCCGGTCGTATCGCCTCCATGCAGGTGACCTGGACGTATGATTACGAAGGTGAACCGGTGTCTCACTGGCGCACAACCGAAATCCCCGTGCGCGATGATGCCGGCCGCTGGTATCTGCATGGCGCGCACGTGCAGATCACCGCAGAAGAAAAACAACAGCTTCTGAAAGACTGGGGCGGTCCCATCAAGGTGCGCACCTTCGCCGATGACGAGGCGGACGATGCGCCTAGCGCCGCCAACGACACCGCAGCGGCCTGACCCCTCCCACTCTGCATGCAAAACAGCCCGGACCTTGCGGTCCGGGCTGTTTTGTATTCAGCAGCGCCCAAAGCGCTAGAAGGCTTCATCCGAGCTGCCGGTGTCTCCGGTATCGCTCAGCGAAAGCTCGTGCCACATGGCGTTGAGAATGGCGAAGGTGCAGGCCAGCCCCAAACCCAGGACCCAGGTAAAATACCACATTGCTTGTCTCTCCTCGGACTCAGTAATAATCGCCTTTGGCGACCGCCTCGGTGGTCACCCGCCCCCACATCACCTTGAACGCCCAGGCGGTGTAGGCCAGCACGATCGGCAACAAGACGGCGGTTACAATCAGCATCACGAACAAGGTCGTATGGCTGGACGATGCGTTCCAGACCGTCAGCGAGGCGTTGGGATCCACGCTGGACGGCAGGATGAACGGGAACATCGACAAGCCCACTGTCGAGATGATGCCCACCACTGACAGCTTGGAGCCGATAAAGGTCAGCGCCTCGGAGTTGGAGCGCAGTCCGAACAGCGCCAAAGCCGCCCCGCCAAAGCCGAGCACGGGCGCGATCACCATCCACGGATACCGGCCGTAATTGGACAACCAGGCGCCGCTTTCACGCACCGTATCAGTGAATCTCGGGTTCGAAGGCCCGTCAGCGGCGACCGTATTGGTGACCTGATAGCCCAGATCCCCAAACGCCACCCAGGCGCCCGCCAGAGCAAACAGAACGATTGAGGCGAACGCGAAAATCGGCGCATAAGCGCGCGCCCGATCCCGGACGACGCCGTATTCCGTCTTCATCGACAACCAGGCCGCCCCATGCAGGAACAGCATGGTCACGCTCAACAGACCACACAACAGGGCGAAGGGGTTGAGCAGCCCGAAGAACGATCCGTCCCAGAAAATGCGCATGTCGTCATTCATCCGGAACGGCGCGCCGACCAGCACATTGCCCACCGCGACGCCGAAGATCAGCGCCGGCACGAAACCGCCTGTGAACAGCGCCCAGTCCCAGAAGCGGCGCCAGCGCGGATCCTCTCGCTTGGAGCGGTATTTGAACGCCACAGGCCGCAGGATCAGCGACGCCAGCACGACGAACATCGCCAGATAGAACGATGAGAAAGAGACGGCGTAGACCAGCGGCCAGGCGGCGAAAATGGCGCCGCCCCCCAGGATCAGCCAGACCTGATTGCCTTCCCAGGTCGGCCCGACGGTATTGATCGCCAGCCGGCGCTCGGCGTCTGTGCGGGCGACAAAGGGCAAGAGCCCCGCCACACCCAGATCAAAGCCGTCCGTGATCGCGAAACCGATCAGCAGAACGCCCAGAAGCGCCCACCAGATCACACGCAAGAGTTCATATGACAGAGGAATTTCCATGATCCATCCTCCCTATTCGGCCGGCAGCGGGGCGAACCCGCCTTCAGGCTTGTGGGATGCGCCGCGTGACGGGCCGTCGGGATACGGACCCTTGCGGACATATTTTATCATCAAGGTGACTTCCACGACCGCCAGCGCGCCATAGAGCGCGGTGAAACCGACGATCGTCGTTATCATTTGCGCGGGGTTCAGGCTCGAAACGCCTTCAAAGGTCGGCAGAACGCCTTCGATGATCCAGGGCTGACGGCCATATTCCGCCAACAACCAGCCCAATTCCGCAGCCACCCAAGGCAGCGGCAGAGAGACCAGCGCCAATTTCAGGAACCAGCGGGTTTCATGCTTTCGCAACGAGCTGAGCACAAAGGCCGTCCCGAACAGGGCGATGAAGTAAAAGCCCAAGCCCGCCATGAAGCGGAAGCTCCAGAACATCACCGCCACATTCGGCACCGTGTCCATCGCCGCTTGCGCGATCAGGTCCGGCCCCGCATCGCGCGGGTCAGCCACATAGCGCCGCAACAGCATCGCGTAGCCCAGATCATCCCGAGCGCTGTCAAACTGCGCCTGGGCGTCTGCATTCTCCGGGTCCTCACGCAATTGCATCATGGCGTCGTAAGCGAGGACGCCGTTCTCGATGCGGGTTTCCGCATGCTCGACCAGCGGCAGAATGCCTTCAACCTGGCCATCCAGAGAGCGGGTGGAGATCAGCCCCAGCACCCAAGGGATGCTGATGGCGTGCTCGGTCTCATGAGTTTCACGATTGGGAAAACCCACCAGCGTCAAGGGGGCCGGAGCGGGTTCGGTGTGCCACATGGCCTCAAGCGCCGCGAGCTTCATTTTCTGGTTGTCGGTCAGCGCGTAACCGCTCTCATCACCCAGCACCACAACTGACAAGGCGCTCGCCAGACCAAACGCGGCGGCGACCGTCATCGAGCGCTTGGCGAAGCCCACAAAACGGCGGTTGAGCAAGAAGAACGCTGAAATGGCCAGAACGAACAGGGCGCCCGTGACATAACCGGCGGACACGGTGTGAACGAACTTCGCCTGCGCGACCGGATTGAACAGCACCGCCATGAAGTCGGTGACTTCCATACGCATGGTCTCGGGATTGAATTCAGAGCCCACCGGGTTCTGCATCCAGCCATTGGCGATCAGAATCCACAGCGCCGAAAGATTGGTGCCCAGCGCCATCAGCCAGGTGGCGGCCAGGTGCCCCCGCTTGCTCATCCTGTCCCAGCCAAAGAAGAACAAGCCCACCAATGTGGCTTCCAGGAAGAAGGCCATCAGGCCCTCGATCGCCAGCGGCGCCCCGAAAATATCGCCCACATAGTGCGAGTAGTACGACCAGTTCATGCCGAACTGGAATTCCATGGTGATGCCGGTGGACACGCCCAGCACAAAGTTGATGCCGAACAGCGTGCCCCAGAACTTCGTCATGTCCCGCCAGACCTGCCGGCCTGTCATCACATAAACGCTCTCCATGATGGCGAGTATGATGGACAGCCCAAGCGTGAGCGGTACAAAGAGGAAGTGATACATCGCGGTCAGCGCAAACTGCCACCGCGATAGCTCCACAACGGTCATGTCGACCATTTCACTCTCCAATGCTTTAAAAGCAGTCGTTAAATGAGTACGCCCGAAAGCGCATTGGCCGCCTTTATCAGGCAGAAACGTTAGTTTGTATCGTCTGCAAGGTGTCGCATGGGACGAGGCGCCGCAGTCAAAACCGGGCAAGGGCGTGTATGTCGCAGGCCATGAGCACTTCTGAATTGTCAGCCGACGCCGAAAAAGCCGCCAGCAAAGCCCGCAAGGCCGAGCTCGGCGCCTTGCTGAAAGCATGGGGCGAGTCCGCGACCGCTTTGACCCGTCAAAGCATGGTCTTCGGCGCGGCCCAGTACGCGGTCTTTGTCGGCTTCGCCTGGGGCGCTGCCTGGGCGGTCAGCGCCCTGGTCAATAACGACTCAATCTGGCCCGGTCTGATCCTGGCTTTGGCATGTGCAGGCCTACGGGCGGCCTGTCAGGCCGCTGAAACCCGCACCGGCGTCGAAGCCAGCCTGAAAGTGCGCCAGACCGTGCGCGCCCTGGCGGCCAGAAAGCTCGCAGCCCTTGGGCCGGGCTATACGGAACGCTTTGATTCGGGGGAGACCACCTCCGCGCTGATTGACGCCGTGGACAAGCTTGATGGCTATTATGGCCGCTATCGCCCTTTGATGGGCGTGGTCATGGCCGGTCCCTTGATCATCATGGCGGCGGCGTTCAGCGCCAGCTATATCGTCGGCCTGATTTTCCTGATCACCGCGCCCTTGCTGATTGTCTTCATGGCGCTGGTGGGCGCGGGCGCAGCGGCGGCGTCCAAGGACCAGCTCACGACGCTGCAACGTCTGGCGGGACGGTTCAACGACCGTCTGCGCGCCCTGGAAACCCTGAACGCCTTCAACGCGGTGGAACGCGAGCGCGACGGCCTGGCCCAGGCGTCCGAAGATTTTCGCCGACGCACGATGAAAGTGCTGGCGATGGCGTTTCTGTCGTCTGGCGTGCTGGAGTTTTTTGCGGCGCTCTCAGTTGCAGGGTCCGCGATCTATATCGGGTTTTCGCTGCTGGGCGAGATGCCGTTCAGCACGGGCGAAACCATCACGCTTCAGACCGGACTGTTCTGTCTGATCCTGGCGCCGGAATTTTACATGCCCTTGCGGCGCTTGTCGGCGGCCTATCACGACCGGGCTGACGCGGAAGCCGGGGCGGAAGCACTCGCTCCGTTCATGACTGACGCTGAGGGGGACAGCGAAAGCCAGCCCACACAGCAGACCCTTCCCCCCGCGACCGCCGCCGCAAAACCTAAAGGCACGCCGCCCGCAATCAGATTTGTCCAGGCTGGCTCTGTCTATCCCGATGGTCGCTTGGGGCTCGCCCCGCTCAGCTTTGAAGCGCCAGCGGGTAAAATCACCGCCCTGTGGGGACCGTCCGGTGTCGGAAAGTCCACGGCGTTGAAACTCCTGATGGGCTATGCGCCGCATACAGATGGCCAGGTTTTTGTGGATGGCGATGAACTCAAAGCGCCGCTGATCGGACAGGCCGCCTGGATCGCGCAGCGCCCCCATGTGTTTTTCGGAAGCCTGATTGACAATATCAGCCTGTTTGATCGCTCACTGCCTGTCGAACGCGTCCAAAGCGCGGCAGACACCGCCGGGGTCATGGATTTCGCCGCCAGCTTTCCTGACGGACTTCATACCCAGGTCGGTGATCAGGGTTACGGCCTGTCCGGTGGCCAGGCGCAAAGGCTGGCGCTGGCGCGCGCCTGGGCGGTGGATATGAAAATTGTGCTGCTGGATGAACCCACAGCCCATCTGGACGGCGAAGCGGAAGCGCGCTTCCTCGCCGCGCTCAAGCGTATCAGTGAAGGCCGCACCGTGATCATCGCCACCCACAGCCCCGCCGTACGCGATGCCGCAGATCAGGTGATCATGCTGGAGACCGAGGGCGCATCATGAAGGATCTCCGCTTCTTTCTCGCCCTGGCGCGCCCGGACCGTTGGTGGCTCAGACTGGGCGCCGCTCTGTCCGCTCTGACGCTCTTGGCCGGCATCGGTCTGCTCTCGTTATCAGGCTGGTTCATCACCGCTTCGGCGGTCGCGGGACTGGCGGGCGCCGGTCGGGCTTTCAATTACCTGTTCGCCTCCGGCGGTGTCCGCGGCTTCGCATTGGGCCGCACAGTCGGACGCTATGCCGAACGCATGGTCACCCATGAGGCGACCTTCAGGATTCTGTCGCGCCTGCGTCTTTGGGTGTTTGAAACCGCTGCTCCGCTGGCTCCAGCCCGTCTGGGCCGTATTCGCGGCGGGGATTTGCTCTCTCGCGTCACCCAGGATGTGGACGCGCTGGACGCGCTGTATCTGCGCTTTGTCACGCCGGTCACGGCCGCGCTCGCGGGCGCCTTGTTCACGAGTGTCTTGTTGGCGTTTCTGGCGCCGGCGGCGCTGCCGGGGGTCTTGGGCGTGTTCGTTCTGGCGAGCGTGGTCTTGCCGCTGCGCGTCGCGAAGACTGCAGGCAAGGCCGGCGAAGCCCTGACGCACAACGCCAGCACGATGCGCGCCGACGCCGGGGATTTGGTCTCCGGGCTGGCGGAGCTGAAAGCCTATGGGGCCGAGCAGCGCATCATCGCCCATCTCGAACAGTCCAACGCCAAATGTGTCGCCGCCCAGCGCGACATCGCGCGGATTTCCATGTTCAACAGCGCGCTCCTTGCACTGTCCGCACCCGCCAGCTTCGTGCTCGGCTTCGGCCTGGCGGCGGCGTCAGGCGCCGCAGCGCCTGTCTCGGCATTGGCGGGCTTTGTCGCCTTTGCGCTCTTTGAAGCCGCCGCGCCCTTGGTTCAGGCCGCAGAGCTTTACGGCAAGACCACGGCCTCCGCCCGGCGGCTGAAGGCGCTGACGGAAATCTCCCCCGCCGTCACCGATCCTGTCACGCCCGCCCCCCTGCCCGAACGCTGGGATATCGCCTTGGAGGGCGTGAATTTCAGCTATCCTGATACCGACACGCCCGTGCTGCGCGACGCCCGTCTGAGCCTGCCCGAAGGCGGTCGGCTGGCGCTCGTTGGCGCCTCGGGCGCCGGCAAATCCAGCCTGATCAAACTCCTGATGCGCTTTTACGCGCCGCAATCAGGCGAGATCCGCTTGGGCGGCGCAGCGCTTGATGCACTGGCCATTTCAGACACGCGCAGCCGCTTTGCGCTGGTTGATCAACGCGCAGAGCTGCTGTCGACCACCATTCGCGCCAATTTGCGCCTGGCGAATCCAGAGGCGAGCGAAGACGAACTCTGGCATGCGCTTGAACGGGCGCGCGCGGCGGATTTCGTGCGCAAGCTTCCAGACGGGCTGACAAGCTGGACGGGCGAGCTGGGCGGTCTGGTGTCCGGCGGGCAGGCGCGCCGGATCGCTTTGGCGCGCGCCTTCGTCAAGAACGCACCGGTGCTCTTGCTCGACGAACCCACAGAAGGGCTCGACGCGGGCACGGAAACCGACTTCCTGAACGCGCTGGATGACTGGCTGGATGAGGATGCGCGCCGTAGCGCGCTAATCGTCACCCATCGCGCACGGCTGCTGGAGCGGGCCTATCAGGTCGCCGTTCTGGATCAAGGCGAGATCGCCGCAGAGGGACCCGTTCAAAGCGTGAGACAGTCGAGCCCGGTGTTCAGACGGCTCTTCCCCAACGCCTAGGGTGGAGGCGGCAGAGGAGGCGGATCGGGACGGTCGCCATTGCCGACGCCGGGGTCAACTACGACACGTTCGCCAGTCTGCTGATTTCGCAGAACGATCTGATAGCGGTACGTGAAAAAGCACTGGCATTTATCGTAAACAACGACACTCTGCCGGCCTTCATCACCGAAGCGGACCTCAAAGTCAGTGCCTTCCGGCATCACGGCGATGCCGTCCCAGGTCTCGCCGTCCAGCTCAAAGCGCTCGAATTCCCAACCGTCAGTCATGACGACAAAGATCATGTCCGTGGGAAAATCGATGAAGAAATTGCCGTCTCGCTCACCCACATAAGCGCTGTAGGTCTGAACGAGCTCTCCGTCGACGTCCTTGATAGACGGGTCGACGTAAACTGCGATGTGGCGAACGTCGCGCCCTGTGAATCCCAGCGCCTTGACCCGCTCAACCTGTTTTTGCACGCCGCTCATGTCAGCCCCCTCGAGATAGCGCAGCCTCGGCGGTGTTCGCCTGATCAATCTCTGACCAGAACGCCAAGAACGAGCGACGAGCGTAGCCCTTCTCCTGTAAAGACTGTCTTACCTCAAGTGCCCGGCTGACATCGCCCAGGCTCCACGCGATACGGGCTTCAAGTTCATCTGAATACATCGGACGCGGCGTGCTCATCAGGCCCAGCTGATTCAAGGCGGAACGATACATCATGTTCGCCTCATCCAACTGCCCCAAAGCGTTCAGGGCTTCGGCTCGCACATAATAGGCTTGCGCCAGATAAGGGCGCGCCGTTTCAAAACCAGCCGCCACAGATTGCTCGCCCGTACTGACGGCCTGGGTCGCGTCGAGCACAGCTGAATCGTATGACCGCGCTTGTAGGGCGAGCGTCGCCGACAGGGTCAATGATGCGGACCGGCTCAGGTAACGGCCGTCATTTTCACCGTTTTCATTCGTCCGCGCCGCCAGGCGACGCGCCTCCCCGATCAGCAATTGCGCCCGTATCAGGTCATCGCGCATCAGGGCGACCTGCGCCCGCTGGAAAATCAATCCCACATAAAAACGCGCGTACCGGTCATTGTCAGGCGACGCAGCATACAGCGCGCTGGCTCTGTCCAGAGCCTGATCCAGCAACTGAGCGCCATCATCGTCTTCGCCCATGTCCGTCGCAAGACTTGCGATCTCTGATTGCGTATGGGCGATCCTGAACAGCGTCCGGGAATCGCCAGGCGACTGGGCAAGCTGTTCTTCATACAGCGCCAGTTGATGCTCCCGGCTGCTACGAGCTTCGGCGATATCGCCCATTTCGCGCCGTGCGTCCGCAAGCCACCCCAAAGCGTTGCCGAGGTCCGCCACCTGCACCACGCCCTCTTGGACCAGCCCGTCTCCAAACCGCTCAGCCGCCTGCGAAAACAGGTCCGCAGCGGATGGAGCGTCGCCGCTCTCCAGTTCGATGACCCCAAGGTTTAACGCCGCATACCCCCGTTCAGCCTGATAACTGGGATTGTCCGGTTCGCGCTCCATCAACAGGTCCGCCATCTGTGCGTACATGTCGAAATAGCGCTCGGCTGTCATCAGATCGCCGCTGCGATAGGCCTGGTTGCCGACCCAGTACGCGGACTGCGCATGGTCATAGACGCGTTGCATGTTGCCGGGCGCCCGGTCCAGAAGCGCCTGGGTCAGCCCATAGGCGGCCGTGAACGCTTCCCGGGCGCCCGCTGGATCCCCATGCACGTCACGCGCCTCGCCAATCAGATTGAACAGGCGCGCGCGACGCCCCAGCTCATCATCAGACAGGCCGGCCGCGGACGCCGTCAGATAGGTCTCGGTCAGGTCGTCCGCCAGACGAATCAAGGTCTCGCGCCGCGCCGTATTGGGCAGATGTTGCGTGATGTCCGTCAGAAGGCGGCTTGAAAACGCCTTGGCGGCCTCCGCCTCGTCCTGATAGGCGCTGATCTGGTCAGCTTGCCAGACGCTGACGCCCAGCATCAATGTGCAGGCCGCCGCAAGCCCGGTGGCGAGCGGCCGGCGCACGACAGAACCGACCGCGCTGCGCACAAGCGTAGCAGACGGATCCGTGCTGCATTCATGCGCAATATCGTCGGCCAGATGCTCAAGGCTCATCGTATCATTATAGAGCGCACCGATGACCGGCGGTCGCGGCAAGGTCCAGAACGCGCCATTGCTGCGTCGCTCCGCCCGGAGCGCCATGGGCAGCACGGGCCGCTCGCTTTCCAGCCCGACCACATGGACATGGTGCATGCCGTTGGACCAGACAAAATCTTCCAGAAAATTATTGAGCGGCTGGCATTTCAACGACGCCGGCGAGCACAGAACGATGAGGCGCGCCTTTTTCTCGGCGACACCGACCTCTGCCGCCATGACGACGCGCACACCCCTGTCGAGCAAGGCCTGTCGCAAGCTCTGCGCGGACGCTTCGTCGGCGCTTGCGGCGGCGATGATCACCAAGGGCTGCTTACTGGCGTTCAATGATCCACGTCCTGAAAAATGAAATGGCCTCAAGCCCATTTGTATAGACTCTTGGTCAGTTGATAAGCGGCAGGATTAACAGGTGCTTGCACAACGCCTGTCAGGTATTGTCCAGCATTATCACCTATCAGGGGAATTTGCGCCAGCCCCCAGATTATCCACACTCGACGCCAAGGTGTTGAATTAATATAGCGAATTGAATTATCCGAAACATTTTCAAGACTTTGACTGAGGATTGAAAAATCATCTGTCAGGGCATTTAAGCCCTCGCAAACACTTCATCTTTTGCTGTGGAAAGGTGGAAATTCGACATCGCGCCCACTCTGGTCGTTCCAGGACTGTGCCGGGAGAGAGTGGTACGGGCGGTCGGACTCGAACCGACAAGGGCTTGCGCCCGGGGGATTTTGAGTCCCCTGCGTCTACCAATTCCGCCACGCCCGCACGCATGTCGACGCAAGCGCTGTATATGCCTTGAATTTTCCGCCTGGTCGACCCCGGTTTTCAGTTCCTCTGGCGTCGCCGGTTTCGGCGCGATCCGCCGCTGAGCTGGATAGACGATCAGCCTTCCGCCGACTAAGACAGACACGCTTCTCCTCCCCAAAGGTGACACATCATGGTGCAATTCCAGCAGGATGAAACCGGCTCCCAGGACACCGGCCAATCGCAGCCGCTCAGCCTGACGGCGGCGCTGGCGCGAATCGCACACGCCGCTCCCGATGAAGGGCTGACGCTGGGCGCGTTCAGCGACGCCCTGGGCGAACGGGTTTTTGGCGCCTTGCTGTTTGCGCTCGCCATTCCGGTCTGCATGCCCTTTCTCTACGGCGTCCCGCAAATCGTCGCCCTGCCCATGATGGCCATCGCCATGCAAATGGCGGGCGGGCGTGCACATCCCTGGATGCCGAAGAGCTTTCGCAACCGTCAGCTGGACAAGCCCGGCCTGACTCGCATCGCGACCTGGTCGCGCAAATGGTTCGGATGGCTGGAAGCGCTGGCCCGTCCCCGGTTGAGTTTTTTGTCGGGCCCTATGGCTGAACGGTTTGTGGGCGGGGTCTTCGTGATCTTCTGCGCCTCCATTCTCATCCCTCTTCCCGCCACCAACACCACGCCAGGCATCGCCATCGCCATCGCCTCCATCGGCCTGATCACCCGCGACGGGCTGCTGGTCCTGGCGGGATTGGTGCTGGGCGTGGTCTGGATCAGCCTTCTGATCATCGGCTTCACATTTTTTGGAGCGGCGTTTCTTGATATGCTGAAGACCTTCATACTCGGGATGTTCGGCGCCGGCGGCTGACACTGCGTCGCCCTGTCGCTCAGCTGATCGCTCGCCCCGCCCCTCCCCGTGTTCTAGGTTTGCATCCATGACAGCGCTTCAAACACTCGCCGATCGATGGACCCGTCCGGATCAATGGCCGCTCATCGGCGCGCTGGTCTCCGCCGCCTTGCTGGCTGGCGCCTTCGGTTTTGAAGTCATCGGCCGGTATCCCCCCTGTCCGCTCTGCATCGAGCAACGCTGGGCGCATGCCTATCTTCTGGCGGCGGGGCTCATCACGTTCGCCGCACTTCACGTTCTGAAACCCGCCAATGCGCTGTTCGCCCGCGCCGCCAGCGCGCTCATCGCGGTCCTGGCCGGGTTCAGCGCCTGGGTGGCGGGCTATCATGCGGGTGGCGAATACGGCTTCTGGACGCTGTCATGCCAAGCGGGCGATACGACCTCGCTGAGCGTGGACGCCCTGTTGAGCTCGCTGAACACGCCGACCAATGTCGTCCTGTGTGACGAGCCGGCCTGGACCCTTCTGGGCGTGTCCATGGCAGGCTATAATGTGTTGATCAGCGCCCTGGTGATGCTGATCTCGATCCTTGTGGTGTTCCGCAAACCGTATCGGAGCGTGTGATGTCTCGCCCGCAATCTCGAAAAACCATCCGCCGCCCCGGCCGCAAGGCCGACGCCGACCGCATTGAATCCATGGTGCGCGTCGATCATGCGGGCGAGTATGCCGCGGTGGCGATCTATCAGGGCCAGCGCGCGGTCTTCAAAGGCCGCCCGGACAAGGCCCGCATCGCCAGCCAGCTGGTGCACATGGAAGCGGACGAGCAGCATCATTTGCAGGCGTTCGACAATCATATCCGGGACGGCAAGGCGCGCCCGACCCTGCTGGCGCCCATCGCCAATCTGGCGGGTTTCGCGCTCGGCGCCGGAACCGCGCTTCTGGGCGAAAAAGCCGCCCACGCCTGCACCGAAGCGGTCGAGGCGGTCATTGAAGGTCATTACGACGAACAGGTTCAGGAACTGCGCCTCGCCGGTCAGGATGAACTGGCGGACCAGTTCGCCCAGTTCCGCGATGAAGAAACCGCGCACAAGGATCTCGCCGTGGAGGAAGGCGCGAAAGACGCCGCCGGCTATCCCGCCTTGTCGGCGCTGATCTCCACGGGCTGCCTGACCGCCATCGCCCTGTGCAAGCGGATCTAGCGTTCGAGGGCCTTCAGACGCTCCACCGCCGCCATCTTGTCGATAGCCGCCTTCACATAGACATCCAGCGCTGCGCCGTCTGAATAATCCGCATCCGCGGCGATATGAACGCGGCGCTCCGCCTTGAGTTTGGCGGTCTTCAGCGCCCCCTCGGCATCGTCTGCAGGATGGACCGCGATCGACACGCCGCCCTGTTCCTTCACCGTGCGCATACAGGGCACATCGGTGTCTCCATCACCCACATAGATCATGTTGCGGAAGGGAACGGGGCGATCATCCTCGGGGATGTAGGCGTTGACCTCTTTATGATCGGACAGGTTCAGCGCGCCCTTGTTGATGCGGAAGAGGAACTGGGTCTTGTTGGTGTAATTGACCGCCGACGCCGCCCATTCGGGCACATCATTCTTGTCGTATTTGAACTCGCTGGCGAAGATCGCGTCGAATTCGCCGCCTATGGCGCTCGCGGCGATCATCTCCTTGAGGCCCGATGAGATGATGTAGTGCTGGACGCGCACGCCACGCTCGGCGCCATAATCCCGCAGGCGCTGGAACCAGCCGTCGGCCACGCCGGGAAAGAAGCTGACAGACTGCCCATGCCGTTCAATATCCTCGCGCCGGAAGCGCACTTCCTCCCGCTGGGCCGCTTTGACCATCTCGTGCATGTAGATGAGGATATTGTCCGCGCCCAGATCGGCGGCGCGTCCGTTTACACGCGCCCAGAACGCGTCTTTGTCCTCACCAATTTCGGGGATGAAGGAATGCTCCTGCATCGATCCGGGGCTCAGCGTGCCGTCGAAATCATAGGCGATGGCGATGGTGGGCGTTGCGGTCATAACAACTGTGTCCAGTGCTGAGGGCGTCAGAATCGGGCTGATCCTATCCCCGCTCGCCCTCGACTTCACCGCCTAAAGCCATGCTTGCGCATCCAATTGAGAGCTGAGCGGCATCTCTCCCCGCAACTTAGACTCATAGACACACGGGGACGCTTCATGACCACTCGCCTTCTTCTCGCCGGCCTGCTTGCGAGCGGGCTCTCTACAACCGCTCTGGCGCAATCGGAACCGCCGGTCGAACGACCCGCCAGCATTGACGCCCTGATTGAAGAGGCGTTGACGCTCTACCCGTCCGCCGGGCTGGCCATCATTCGCATCGAAGATGGTGAACGCGCATGGGCGGCCTATGGCGGCGAACAGGGACCGGGCGTTCCCGTCACCGAAGACACGCTCTTCAATACGGCTTCGATCGCCAAGACGCTGACGGCGGAGCTGACCTTGCGGTTGGCGGCCGCAGGTGAAATCAGTCTCGATGAACCGATCTCCAGTGAGTACGTCCATCCCGATCTGGCCGATGATCCGCGCCATGAGCGTCTGACCCCGGCGATCATCCTGTCTCACCAGACGGGCCTGAAGAACTGGGCCTATCAGTATGACGATGACCGGCTCGCCTTCACCTATGATCCGGGGACCGGGTATTCGTACTCGGGCGCAGCCTATGAAATGCTGGCAGAATTTCTGGCCCGGCGCATGGACACACCCTTTGAAGACCTCATGCAGGCCCGGGTGTTCACCCCGCTTCACGCTGAGGCCTATCTGGGCGCAGAGGACGCGCCCCCATCGCAGCTGGCGACGCCCATGGGGCATGACGGCCAATATGGCGAGATCCAGTCTGGTGATTATGCGCCCAGCGCCGCGGACAATCTGTTCGTGACGGCGCAGGACTACACCACCCTGCTGCTGGGGATGATGGCGGCGGAAGCCAACGGCCCGATGGCGGGCGCGCGGGGAACCCAGCAGGTCTCCACCGCCAATGAAGCGCCCTGCATGCTGGAGGATCAGAGCCAGTGCCCGGAAAACGGCCATACGCTGGGCTGGTCCGTGTCGCGCTTTGACGATGCGCACTTCATCTTCCATGGCGGGTCGGACTGGGCGGAGAACGCCCTCGCGCTCTATGACGCCGAGAGCGGGGACGGCTATGTGGTGATGGTCAATGGCGGCAACGGTCTGGGCAGCTTCCTGCACCTGATCTCCGCATTCGATCCCGACAACCAGTTGATCAGCACGCTGATGTCCATGCCGCAAATCCAGGGCGCGCTGTCGCAGATGCGCGCGTCTGAGGAATAAGACAGGTGTCCGGGCGCTGGCTCGACAAGGCAGGCTGGCGCTCAGGCCTCCAGCTCCACATCCCAGTAGAGATAATCGAGCCAGCTTTCGTGCAGGTATTTCGGCGGGAAGCGCCGGCCCTGTGATTGCAGCTGATGCTGGCTGGGTCGGTCCACATCCTTCAAGAGCGGCATCTTGGCTTCGCGCGGCGTACGACCGCCTTTTTTGAGATTACACGGCGCACAGGCGGCGACGATATTCTCCCAGGTGGTGCGGCCGCCATAGGCGCGCGGGGTCACATGATCAAAGGTCAGCTGATCAAGCTTGTCCGCGCCGCAATACTGGCAGCGGAAGCCGTCGCGCAGAAACACGTTGAACCGGGTGAAAGCGGGCGGGCGGTTCTGGCTGACATAATCGCGCAAGGCCACCACTGACGGCGCCCGGATAGAGCGCGAGGGGCTGCGGATCTCTGTGGCGTATTCGGAAACGATGTCCACGCGCTCCAGGAACGCCGCCTTGATGGCGTCCTGCCAGGGCCAGGTGGACAGAGGATAATAGGATAGCGGCTGGAAGTCCGCGTTCAGGACAAGGCATCGAAGATCGGTGGGCGCAGTCTTAAAGACTCGCATAACCGCCCCCGCAATCAAGCGCCGGGCGACGCAGTGTCAGGAGGCGATCCCTCCGGTATGCAAGCGCGGTCTTGAAGACGCGCCTCCCTCTAAGCCTTGGGGCCGCTGCATAAAGCGAATCAACGACCCGATCCTTGAGACGGCCTGAGACTAACCCTGTTCGTGTGACGGCGCCATGACGCTGACTCGACGCTTGTTTGACAACGGCGCCTAGCCGCGCAGGCGCCCTGAAAACGCCGCCTCCATGAAATGCCGCCCCAGCTCCAGCCCGTCCGGGCCGATGGAGTGGGGAATGCCTCTGGAGATATGAAACTGGGCGCCATGCCCAGCCTCGGCAAGTCCCTGGGCCGCCATCAAGGTCATGCCCACCGGCAGGACATCATCGCTATCGCCATGAATCAGCAGGATCGGCGGCTTGACGGTCATTTCAGATTTCAGCCGCTCCGGCCCCGGCAGGGCGCCGGAATACCCGATCACCCCTGCGGGCGCGACCTCGCGCCGGAGCGCGGTGTGAAGCGCCATCATCGTGCCTTGGGAAAACCCGATCAGGACGAGGTTTTCCGGCGCCACCTCCCAGCGGTTCAGCTCGGAACGGACAAACTGTTCCGCCGTGGCGTGGGCCGAGCGCACGCCCTGTTCCATGAGCGCCGGATCAAGACGCGAGATCGGGAACCATTGATACCCGCCCGGCGCGCCGGGCACGGGTTCGGGCGCATCGGGCGACGCCCAGGCCACGTCCGGAAAATGCGGCGCCCAGTGCTGGGCGAGACCTGCGAGATCTGCGCCATTGGAGCCATAGCCATGAAACAGGATGACCAGCTTCTTCGCCTGCCCGGATTTGGGCGCGATGCGCGGACCGTCGATCAAGATCATGGAATGCGTCCCTCTGATGTATACTGCGCGATCATAGAGCGCTGACCGGGCAGGAAAACCCCAAGCCTCGCACTCAGATCAGCGCAGTGATATCAGAAGCTCATGAGCGCTTTCCTGACCCGTTTCGCCCCCTCGCCCACCGGCTTCCTGCATCTGGGCCACGCCTTCTCGGCGCTGACGGTGTTCGATGCTGCGAAAGCGGCAGGCGGGAGGTGTCTGTTGCGGATCGAGGATATCGACACCACGCGCTGCAAGCCCGAATACGAGGCGGCGGTTCTGGAAGACCTGCGCTGGCTGGGCTGTGACTGGCCCGAGCCCGTGCGCCGGCAGAGCGAGCATTTCGCCGAATATCAGTCCGCCCTTGAGCAGCTTCACTCAAAAGGCCTTGTCTATCGCTGCTTCAAGACGCGGCGGGAAATCGCCGAGGACATCGCCCGCGCCCCGCACCATCCCGGCGAAGGCCCCGAAGGCGTGATCTATCCCGGCCCGTCTGAGCCGATGAGCACGGAGGAAGAAGCCGAGCGTCTGGAGGCGGGCGACGCTTTCTCCTGGCGGCTCTCCATCACCGCTTGCCGCGATCATCTTGGCGCGGACTTTGACCGTCTGACATTCACCGAAACCGGCGAAGGCCCGGACGGCGAAACCGGAGAAGTGCGCGCCCGACCTGAAACGCTGGGCGATGTGATATTGGGGCGCAAGGATGTGGGGACGAGCTATCATCTCGCCTGCACCCATGATGATGCGCTGCAGGGCGTGACCCATGTGATCCGCGGCCTGGATCTGTATTTCGCCACCCACCTTCATCGCCTGCTGCAAGAGCTGATGGGCTGGCCGGTCCCGGTCTATCGCCATCACCGGCTGATGCTCGATGAAAACGGCAAGCGCTTCGCCAAGCGTGACCAGTCCCTGACCCTGCGCGCTTTGCGAGAGGCGGGGGAGACGCCGGACAGCCTGCGCAAACGGGTGGGGCTTTAACCGCCCGTCTGGCGTTTTCGCACCACGAACAGCGTCAGCGCGATGACGTTGAACACCGCCGCCATCACGAACGGCGCGCCCGGGAACACCACCCCGCCCACCCCTTGCTGGAAGGCGAAAAAGAGCTGGGTGTAGATCAGCGGGCTGAGGATCAAAACGATCGCGCCGAGGCCGGACAATCCGCCCTGCAGCTCGCCTTGAGCGTCCGGCGGCGTGCGCTCGGTCATCACCTTCTGAAGCGCCGGCCCCTCCATCCCTGTGAACAGGGCGGGCAGAAGCCACAGATACAGCACCCAAGGCGTCGGCGCGGTCGCGAGGCCGATCAGGGCGACGGCCTCCAGGGCGAAGGCGATCCAGATGACCCGTCGCTCGCCGATCCGGGGCATCAGGAAGGGCGTGACCACGGCCTGACAGACCACGAACAGCACGCCATAGGCCACCAGAGAGACGCCGATCTCGCCTTCCGTCCAGCCAAACTTGGCGATGCCCACATAGGCCCAGACCGCCGGGTACACAAAGCCTGCCAGCTGAGACAGGAAATAGACCCACACCAGCACGCCGAGCCCCTCGGCGCGGCGCAAGCGCATCAGCGTGGCGATGGGGTTTGACCGTTTCCAAGAGAAAGAACGACGGCTTTCAGGTTTGAGCGATTCTGGCACCACGAACCAGCCATAGAGGGCGTTGATCCCGGCCAGCGCCGCCGCCGCAAAGAAAGGCGCGCGGGGGCTCAGTTCACCCAGCAAACCACCGAGCCCCGGCCCCAATACGAAGCCCGCCCCCATGGCCGCGCCCAGAAGCCCGAAACGGCGCGCGCGCTGTTCCGGCGTGGAGATGTCGGCGATATAGGCGTTGGCGGTGGAATGGGTGGCGGCGAAAACGCCCGACAGCAAGCGCGCGATGAAGAACACCACAAGGGCGTGCGCCAACCCCATCAGCAGGAAATCGACCATCAGGGCGGTGAGCGATAACAAGAGCACCGGACGTCGCCCGAACCGGTCTGACAATCCGCCGATGATCGGCGAGAACACGAACTGCATCAGCGCGAACACAAAGGTCGCCAGCCCGCCCCAGCGCGCCGCCTCACCCACGCCGCCGCCCGTCAGCTCCATCAGAAGCGTCGGCAGGACGGGAATGATCAGCGCAAAGCCCAGCGCATCAATCGCCACGGTCCCCGTGATGAAAACGGTGGCGGCGGCGCGGGGAGCAGATTTTGCAGGCGAAGATGCGTCAGAAGTCATGGCGCATCTTTGCGCTCAGCCCAACGCCGGAGCAAGCGACGGTTTTTCGAAACTCAGTCCGCCCCGGACATGCGGTAGAGCCCGGTCGCGTCATCGTGAACCAGAGCGGGCGAGCGGATCTGCGAGGGCAGCTCCAGCGGACGGCCGTTCTCGGCATAGTCACGCACCTTATCGGCCAGTGCGGTGTCTGCGTGCTCGGCGATCCAGGCATAAAACCGCGACACATCCGGACGCTCCTCACCGGTCTCACGCGCCTCGCGCGCCAGATCCCGCATCAGATCGTCCAAACCCAGCGCCCCGTCCGTCCGGCTTTCCAGCGCCTCGTTCAGAATGACCGCGATCAGTTCGCCGCGCGTATAGCTCATCATGGCGCGCTCATCATTGACGGCCCAGAGCGCGGCCATCTCGTCATTGGTGAGGTCGCGATGCTCCGCTTCGCGATAGGCGTTGATCGCATTGTTCAGGGTCTCGGCGTATTTGGCGTCATCATACAATCCGGACCGCCAGGCCGTTTCGCGGGCATAGTAATTGGTGAAGCCTTCCACGAACCAGCGCGTGCGGTGCACGTCCTCGCCTTCGCCGAGATAGAACAGCACGCCATTCCAGTTGTGGAAGTATTCGTGCGCGACAACGTCCTGCAGGCTGGGATGGATCCAGGCGCCATCCGACCCCAGGGATAGATCCGGGCTGAAATAGAGCGCAAAGGCGTTGGTGATCGCGGTGCCGCCCAGCGCGAAGCCGTTCTCCACCGCCTCGCCGGCCGCCCCATAGGCGATGAAATACCAGTCCCCGGCGTCTGCAGCGCCATCAAACAAAGTGCGGGTTTCAACAAGAGCCGGTTCGATCAGGTCCAGCAGCGCCTCTGGCGATTGCGGCGTGCCCGGCATCGGCAAGGCGCCCAGCTGCGCGCCATCGCCCAGCGTATGAATCACCCCGCCCGGCCCCGCCGCAAACAGGCTTTCACGCAACCGCATCTGGCCCAGCTCGCCGGTTTGCTCCGCTTCGCCCGGCCCGAAGGGCGAAAAGGCTTGCCAGCTCTGCGCCTCGGCGCCGGTCCAGCGCGTGGAGACCGTGATCGCCTCCGCTTCGTCATACACGATATGGGTCGGCAAAAAGACCGAGATGCCGGTGTAGAACGCCACGCCATCGGGGCCGACGACGGGCTGGTATTTATCCACGTCCGACAAAGCTCCCGCCCCCTGCATCAGCGCGTAAGACAGCGTAATGCGATCAGTCGGGGCATGGGTGACGGTGACGGTCAGGGCTTCAGGGTCAAACACCGCCTCGCAGGGCTGGTCGCACCGGGCCTCGAAACCGGAGAACCAGGCCGCCTCAGGGAAGGTGAAGCCGAAATCGCGATCAAGATCGAGCACGCTCTCACCTGACGCCGCGCCTTCAAATTCCAGCGCTACGCCCAGGGCTTGCGGACTGGACACATCCAGCGACAGCGCGAGATCAGGCGCGTCAGCCCCTGCCCCGGCATCAGTCCCGGCCGGGGCGCAAGCGCCCGCCAGCATGGCGAGCGCCATCACCGCCACATGAATACGAGTCATCGGCTCCCCCCAGCTCTTTGATCGTCAGTCTTCGCGGGTCACGCCCAGCACGTCTTCAAGGAATTCGGCCTGTCGGCGGTAATAGAACAGCTGGTTGGACAGCTTGCGCCAGCCATGCCCCTCATCAGGGATGCGGATGAAATCGGCCCGCACGCCGTTCTCTCGCAGGGTGCGCACCATCACCTCGGTCTCGGCGATATCGATACGCGGATCCATGACGCCGTGTGAATAAAGCACGGGCACATTGATCTGGTCCGCCTGCCGGATGGGGGAGTTCTCGGTGTAGTAATCGCGCCAGCGCTGCTCGGTGATGTCGCCATATTCAATCCGGTCAGACGCCTTCAGCCCAGGCGAGGCGATATCGAGCGCCGTCACCCAGTCCGCCACGCCATAAAGCGCGGCGCCGGCCGCGAAATGACCGGGGAAGTTCGCCAGCACCGCATTCACGGCATAGCCGCCGTATGAGCCGCCCACGACGGCGGCGCGGTCCGCGTCAACACGGCCGTCCTCGGCCAGCCAGTTGAGCATGTCGACCAGATCCGCGATGGATTCCAGACGATTTTCGCGATCATCCAGCGTCACATAGGTATGACCAAAGCCCGTGGAGCCGCGCACATTGGGCTCAAACACCGCCATGCCCCGATCCACATGATACTGGACCACCGCATCAAAAGTGGGACGGGATTGCGCGGTCGGGCCGCCATGGACGAAAAAGACCACCGGCGGCAGTCCGTCGCTGGGCCGTGAACTGTCATCGGGCAGATACAGAAGGCCCTGCAGCTCCACCCCGTCGCGCGCGGTGATGCGCACATCCTCAGGACGGACCAGTCGATCCGCGTCCAGTCCCGCCATGGACGCCGAGAAGGTGTCGAAGACCTCGCCGGTTTGCATGTCCCAAAGTTGAAACCCGCCCGGCGTGCGCCACCCGTTCACATTGATCAGGATGCGGCTGGACTGATCAGTACAGCTGACGCCATAAACGCCCTCGGCCAGAGCCGGGGTTTCAAGGCGCTCACCGCTTGCCAGATCCTTGGCGTGCAGACGCGAATAGCCGCCTTCATTGACGGTCCAGACCAGATAGCGGTCGTCCGCACCGCACAGATCCACGCTTTCAATGTCATGGTCCGCCGTCTCGATGACGCTGAACGAATTGGTCCAGACGTCAAACTTCATCAAGGCGCTGTATTCGCGCTCTCGGTTCGAGACGAGGTAGAAGCTGGAGGAATCGTCCTGCCAGGCGATCGATCCATGCGCAGCCCGCCGTTCAGGCGCCGAGACTGGAGTGAATTCTCCAGTGGCCAGGTTGAGCAAGGCGAGATCATTTGAATCCTCGCCGCGCGATTGGCTGACTGTCACATAGCGGCCATCCGGCGACAGGGCGCCGGGATAGTTCGCGAACGAACCTTCATAGATCATCGCACGATCGCCGGTGGCGAGATTGGCCGCATAAATATCAAAATCGAGATTGTTGCGCGCGGTTGAAGCGAAGACGATGGTTTCTCCGTCCGCCCCGAAATCGCCGAACACGCGGAACGCCCCCGCTTCGGCCGGCAGGATCTGCGCTTCGTTCAGGCCATCTGCGGAAATGCGGTAATAGGCTTCTTGCTCATTGCCGTCATTGTCAGCGCCATAGATCAGGCTCTCGCCGTCCGGCGACCAGCGAAAGAAGGTCACGCCATTGCCATAGGTCAGGCGCGTGGGCTGACCGCCTTCAGCCGGCATGATCCAAAGCTGGGGTTCGCCGGTGATCGACCAGCGAAAAGCCGCTTTTGATCCATCCGGGGAGAGCTGCGCACCGCCAGCTGCGCCATTGGCGGCCAGCAGATAGCGGGCGATGTCCGCAGGATCTTCGCCCGCCAGGCCGATGCCGACCGCTTCATCGGTCGGCGAGATCGCTTCAAGGCTTTCATCATAGCCCGACTGACCACCTGCAGTCTGGGCCCATCCAGGCAAGCTGACCGAGATGGCGGCCGCGCCCGCCAGCACACCAACAAGCAAACGCGACATCTTCATAATCCCCGAGTCTTTGCAGATGCAGCAAGACTAAGGGCAAAATTTTGACCGTGGAAGCCTAGAAACCGTAAAGTAGCGACACGTCCAAGCGCGTATCGGTCGGCTCGAAACCCGGCTCGGTTTCAAACTCGTGCTCAATATGAAGCCCGGTCTGCACCGCCCAATGACCAAACAGGCGATTGGTCAGGGTGAAGCGTTGATCCACCTTGGAGCCGCCGCCGCCATACACGGTGGTCCTGGATTCAAACCGGCTGGTGTCGCTGATCTGAAACGTCAGATCAGACGCCGCTTCCGCCACCCAATCGCCGAGCGTCTCCCCGCTGCCAGCGCGCTCGCGCCAGCGATGGCCGACACCCGCCCGCAGCTCAAGACCCAGCCGGTCGCCGTCAATGGCGTGCCAGACCCCGCCCGCTGTCGCGAAGGCGGATTGTTCATAGGCCCCGACCAGATCGCGCTCATACGAGCCGCCTGCATAATAGCCATATCCAGAATCCAGCGCGCGCGAGATGCGGCTTTCCGCCAGCCAGTTGTCGCGGCTCGTCCGATCCCCATGCTCGGTCAGGAAATACTCAAACTGGTTATCCACCCGCCAGCCATGCGGCAATTGGCGATCCAGCTCGACCGCAAAGGAGAAATCAATCAGCTCTGAATTGCCGTTCTCCACCTGGACGCCGGCGCGGATCTGCCCGGACCACAACTCACCGTGAAGCGCCCGGATCGGAGCGGCCAGCCAGCCGCCAGACCCTTCAGGCGCGCCCGACAGCGCCACCGGGGCGCCGCCGATTGAGCGGTGCTCGTGTTCAGGTTCGGCGTCAGCCGCAGATGCGCTCTCTGCTTCGGGCTCAGGCTCAGGCTCTGGCAGCGGCCAGTCGCTGAGCGCGCCGGCCCGGCTGGGCAAATGCGCGATGACGTCCGCATGCACCGCCGCTCGGCCGCCCGGAACCAGCACAGCCACCATATCCGCGGTTTCTAAAAACCGAGCGTCGTCGATGTCTCGCCTGTCCGCTTCAGCCAGCAGATTGCGATAAGCGGGCGGAATCTCGGCGAAGGCCGCCGCGCTGGAGACGGTCATCGCCAGACAGGCGAGACCATATTGGAAAACTGAACGCATGATTATGCCTGCTACTCGGTGCGCATTACGGGACCCAGGGTGAACCAGCACACATCCCGGCTCTCGCCGACCTCCAGATCAGGCCAGCCGTCGGGACAGTCCGCGGAAAAGGCGTCACTCATCATAGCGTCCGCCTCTGAGCATGTATTCTTACCCGTACTCAGCACAATCTGGTCGCCGTCAACACGCCAGTCCAAATGTGCTTCCGCCGTGCAGAACAGAATGTCTTTACGAAGCTCAGCGCCGCCAGAGCCGGGGCCTTCACCAAAGAAGACAGAGCCAAACTCGCCGAGCTCATAGCTTTGACCGGCCGGGCTGACCGGCCCCTCGCCCGGAGCAACGAGGGCCCAACTCGCCAACAGCCCGATCATCCATGAAGTCATGTCTCGCCCCCTGTCGCTCAATCGCCAGAAAGGCTTGCACAGTCAGGGTTAAGATCGCGCTTACCAGCGAGCAGGCGACAGATGAGCAGGGGGGACGCGAACGAGACCAGGCGTCGCCGCCCAATCGCCCTATTCGATACGGGTGATCCGCCAGTCGAGCGCGCCGCCATCGGGTCCAAGCCAGCAGACGCCGGTGGCTTCCCAGTCGCCGCCGACCGAGGTGATGTCTTCACCGATCGGATAATCTGGCCAGCTGCGGCATTCGGGACGTTCGCCCCACGGATCCATCCAGAAAATGTCGGCGTCGACATAAAACCGGCCATTATTGGTTTCGCTCCACTCCGTCGACCAAGGATCGCTGCCCATGGCGTCAGAAATGCCGGAGACGGTGACCGATCCGCCCTCTTCAAAGCGGATGGTGGCGGTGTCGCCGACTCGCGCGAAATCGGTGTTGCGGGTCGCCACGGCCTGAAAGACCTGACCCGCCGGGCCGTCATTGGCGAAAGCGCACGGCGCGAGAAGGCTTAGCGCGAGGCTGGCGATAATCGTCTTGTTCATAATGATATCCTGTCTCCGCCGCTCGGAAGCGGCCTTGTTGGCAGCCTGAAAAGGGTGAGCGCTATTGCGTCCGCGTCACCGACAGCACGTTTGAATTGGTGATCCAGCACAGGTCCGAAGGCTGCGCGCTGGAGCCCACGTCAATGTGCGGCCAGGCCTCGCAATTGACCTCGCTTTGACCGTCCGCAAGAAGCTGCAAGGCGGGTCGCGGCGGTAATTCTTCGCCCTCATAACCCGGATCCGCGGCATCGCCCAAAATGGAGATCCGGCCGCCCCCTTCCGCATACCAGGAGCCGGTCCCGCCGGGTTGATCAGCGCCGCCAATGCCCGTTTCGGTGTAGCTGTCGATCAGACCGTCACCGAACGAGAAAGAGATCGCGCCGCCATAGATAGGCGGGGCGCTGCCGAACTCGACCCGATAGATTTGATTGAGGGGGGATGGCGATGCGCTTTCATCCTGCCGGGCAAGCGCGCTCCCGCTCGTGACCGCTACGGTTAGGGCCAAGCCTATCGCTGCGCCACAGATCATTTTCAATCTCAAAGGCATGCCGTCTTCCCCCATGCAAATTTGATGGGCGCAGACTAGGCGACAGGTCTTTAAGATCAGGTGAGCGTTGCGAGATTGCGCGCTTTAGTCAGGGGCGCGCCCTGCGCCGTCAAACGGGCCATGGTCATAGCTGACGATGCGGGTGAGCTTCCATCCGTCCGCGTCCTGACGCCAGACATGCAGGAACCGCCCCTGTCCATGCGGCTCGTCCGCGCCGTAATTGATGAAAGCGTGCCAGCCGGTCTGGATCGCGCCATAACCCGGCACCGGCCAGACTTCGATGGAGCCTGGCGTCAGCTGCCGCTGGAAATTGCCGCAGATCGACGTGTTCACGGAATCAATCAGCGCCGCACGATCCAGGATCAGCCCGTCCACATCGTGATAAAACTCGATCTCCTCGGCGATGAAAGCGCCAAATCCCTCGCCGTCACAGGAGTTGAACGCCTCAAACACCTGCGCATCAAGCGCGGTGACCGTCTCCAGCAAGGGTGTTTTCACGCCCGCATCCGGCGCAGGCTGGGCGAACATCAGGGCGGCGGCGAGCAAGACGGACATGACCAAGACTCCAAGGTGACGAACCCTGAGCTTCACCCATTCCGCCCTTGGGTGACAGCGAAACCTTGGGTCTGAAAGATGTCTTTTTAGACAGGTGCTTTCCCCAAAACCGCCCCAAGCCGCCGACGCAGCCCGCGCTGGAATGATCATATCAATCGCTGTGCGCAAGGCGTATCATGACGCGAGCGCATCCGCTGGATGCCCCCGTGCGAAGGAGCACACCATGGCCAAAGGCCAGAAACGATCCAACAAGGAAATCAAGAAGCCCAAAGCGGACAAGAAAGCCGCCGCCGCGACGCTGTCCCCGACTTCGGTCGGCGGCGTCATGGACCGCACCCGCAAGTAACGGGTCTGTCGCCGCGCCCTGACACGGCGCGGCCTCGCCTCGTTAGACTGCGGCTGACCTGTCTATTCGACCCGTTGAGGCGAGGCTGCGTCTTCAGCCATCGCGTCAGTGGTTTCAGCGTCTTGCGACGACAACCGGGCGAGCAAATCAAATTCAATGTCTGAGATTTGCGCGCTGACCGCCGCTGTCAGATCATCGGACGGCGCCATACCGAGCGCGTGCAGGTCAGCGCTATCGGCGATCTCAACCTCTTGCGCTTCGGCCACGCGCCCCATGCCCAGACGGGCGATGGAACGCGCCATGCCGCGTGCATAGATGCGGGCGCGCGCAGCCTCGGCCTCGCTCATCTCCCCGGACGCCAGACGAGTGTCGATCTCATCCAAAGCCTGTCCATAAGGCGGCCAGGTCTGGGCCGCGGCGTCCAGGTCCGCGCCTGCAACATCGCGCTCCGCTGGCTCGGCGTCGTCGGCATAGCGGCTCAGATACACCGCCACATCCGACAGGGCGGCGCTGTCCGCCGTGCGCCAGTCATGGGCTGTCAGGCCGTTCTGCAACATGCCCGCCCCATCGCTGATCACCAGCGTCGGCGTGCCGAAGCTTTCGCTGACGCCAAAGCGTGCAAGCTGGTCCTGATTGCGATGACGCTGGCCCACATCCACACGCACGAGGACGTAATGGTCTTCAATGAGCGCTGAAAGCCGCGCATCGTCATCAAGTTTTGACGCCAGCCCCCGGCTGTCATGGCACCAGTCCGCGCCGAACACGATCAGCGCCTGCTTGTCCTCATCGCGCGCCTGCGCCAGCGCCGCGTCGACCATTGCGGCGGCGTCCGCGTTTTCAGGATAAAACGCCGCATCGTGAGCGTCTTGCGCCAGCGCGATCGCGCCAAACATGACAGCGAGGACCGCTGTGAGGATCAGTACGATTTTCACGACACACCCTTATTCTGACCTGCAATCACGGAATGGCCCTGTCGGGCATGAGCGGCGCTCACGTTATTGTATGCGCCGGACACGATAATTATGCGCATTGACCCAGCAAACGTCCGTGCGAGTCTCGCCCACACTCATGTCTGGCCAGGCGTTACAGTAGATGTCCCGGAAAAACACCGGTTGCACTGCGGACTCTACATCAAATTGCACCGCATAGGACGACAGCGTTAACAGTACGAACCCCGAGATATTGTTCGCAGAATCCTGAGCGCCGGTGCAAATCAGACTGCCCGTCAGAATGTCGTCTTGTGTCGTCTCAGCATCGAACTGAAGCGAGCATGAGAGTGTGGGCTCAATTATAATGTCATAGAGATGCCCGAACGGGTATTGCGGCGCGGCGTCTTCAGACACCTCCAGGCTCGCCAAGGCCAGGCTGCCTGCAAGAAAAATCAGGCTTGGTATCATGGCTGTTCCCTCTGTCCGTTCAATATATCCAGCATGATGGCCGATGCCCCGGAGGCCAAGGCGATCCCGCCCGGAACCGCCAGAGCGGTCCATGGAGTTTTCAAGATGCACCCCCTCTTCGCTGACAGCTCAGCCTGGTGCGCCATAACAGCGGATGAGCCCCACAAAGACCCGGCGAAAGCCTTTGCGGCGCCTACTCACCTAACGGTCCCGAGATCACCCGCATCGCGCCATAGCGCTCAGGGTGATGCAGCTCGGCCCAGCAGCCTGCACCCTCATTGAGCCAGGCTGGCCCGGAACCGTCACGGATATAGTCGGGTCGACCATCCCAATCCTGGCCCGCCTCCAGCACAGGCCAAGCATCGCAAAGCGAATGGCCACGCGGGAACTCAAGAATAATCGTCTCTCCGGTCGCTTCCCAGCTGCCAGTGAAGAACATGCAGGTATGGGGATCGTCGCCCTCTGACAGGACTTCGCCCTCGGCGGTGAATGTGACCTGACAGGCATCGCCCTGATAGACGACCTCCACAACTTCGCCGTCGGGCGTGCGGACGCCCTCCTGCGCCAGGGCTGCGGCGGGGGTCGCGATGAGCGCAAAGATCGTAAGGAGCTGTTTCATCGGATCCTCATCACCAAAGCATGCTCGCGCAGATCGACGTCCATCCAGCAGACATCTTGCGTGGTTTCGCCCTCGGCGATCTCCGGCCAGCGCGTGCAGTCATTGGACAGGAACTGCTCGACATCACCGGTAAAGTGCGGCGCGCCGCTGCTCATCTCGATCACGCCTTCACGCAGGAACGCCCCACCATCACAGCTGAACATGAAAGCCAGCTCGTAATCGATCTCGAGCATGCAGCGCTCCTCCTCGAAATTGATCGTATAAGACTGTCCGGCGGGTGAAGCGCCCGGCTCATCGGCGTACGCGCCGCCCAGCGCCATCACACCCAGCGCCAGCCCCGCCGCAGCGATTTTCAGTAATGATGTCATGGCTGTCCCCTCTTCCCGTTTCGCAAAGCCTGCGCGATCCGGGATGAAGGGGGGATGAATAGAGGCCGATCGCTTTGATCGTATGAGTGAATGAGGCCCTGAGGCGGCGTCTGGCGCCCTACTCCACCCGCGTGGCGGAACCGAGCTCCAGCCCCTCGCCCGCGCCATGGCCCAGCCAGCACAACTCGCCGGCATCCATCGACTCGCCCACGGCATAGCCCGGCCAGTCGCCGCAAATATACGTCAGCTCGCCCTGATCGCCGGTATAGGTGAAGGTTATCTCCCCCTCGCCCGTGCGCACCCAATGGCCCCAGCCCACGCCCGAGGGCGGCCAACTGATCCCGAAAATCTCGCTGGCGAGCACCGCATCCAGATCCATCGAGCCATCGGCATGAAGGGTCAGATAGCCATCCATCTCCGCCGAAATGCGAAACCGACCCTCCGGGTCGGCCGCGTGTGCGCTGGCGCTTGCGCCGAGGGTGAGAAGGCTGGCGGCCAGACAGGCTGCAGCGGTTGTCAGAAACACGGTCATGGCTGTCCCCCTTTGCCCGTTTCACAAAGCCTGCGGGATGAGGGGTGAAGTGGGCGTGAATGGGGGGAGTGAAGGTGCGTTGATGAGAAGTCTTACACGACTATTGAATTATTGAGACTTTGAAGCATGCGCTCTCACCAAACTCTTCCCAATATGCCACGACTGGGACATGCGGGATTGATAAAAGGAAATGGCAACGCAGATAGTTCTCCTCTGACCACCACATGGGAGCCATCGAACATGACAACATGACGACGTTTAACTTGACGCCTTCGACTTCCCTGGGTGACTATCTCTAAGGTTGCTATAAGGCAGAATGCATGCCTCGTTTCGCTTTTTCTACTTTCGTTAAGATGGCACTTCTGCCATCGCATGAACTATCATCCGAGCTAGAGAAGTACAGCAAGAAAGGCTCAGGATACGATTTCTACCGAACCCTTCGCTCGGCTTCTAAGAAATTCGCAGGAGATGGCATCGACTTCGCAAATGCTGTCCAAGAAATAGCGTCATTGAAATCTGGGCCAGAGCGGGATCACAATCTGGCTGCTGCAAACTCCCTAAAAGAGTGGATTGCAAAGAAAAAGCCTACCTTGCACGCACCTCCTCCCGTTAAGATTTATCAAAGCCCGCATAAGAAATTTGAAATTCGCATAGAGCCCGAATTTTCAATGGAACACGAAGGAATTTTATGGATTGTTCAAATTTTTAACTCTCAAAAACTTAAAATCACCCCAACTTCAGCGGAGCCTGCCTTGCACCTCTTGAAACGAAAATATTCAGACTCAGAATATGGTAACTACAGTCCTGGGATTCTGGATTTGGGCTCAAAAAAATTCATAGGAAAGCACTGGAATCCAAATCGCGCCGCAAAGAATTTCTCCCACCTAACAGATGATATTTGCAGAAGACTAGAAGAATAAAATGCCATCGAACGATCTCAAAATAAACAATAGAACCGCTTACTTTAGAAAAGCAATTACATCTCCCGATTTTCGAAGTGAACGAGTAATAGTAAAGGATGCATTTGAATTCATACTGCTATGGCTGAAACGAGAAAACCCGTCTGCGCAATTTTACTGGCGACAATCACAACAATTCTATAAAGCAAGTCTAGGCCTCGATAAAACAGCTGCACCCCTCACATTGTACTATTGTTACTTAAATGCCGTTAAGTCATTATTGACTGTCAAAGGTATCGCATTTAAAGAAATACATGGGGTGTCAGGAGACTTTAGCTCCTCCAAGCGATCGCTAGCCAATGAAACCATAGAAATCAAAAACAATGGAATAATGGCAGAGCTCATTAAATATCTTGAAGAACCAGAAGAATCTAAAGCCCACACAATAAAAGATGTATTGTCAAATCTTCCCTTTATCCACAGGGCCTTTCGGCTAACTTATACATCGCACCCTGAACAATTCATACCACTAAGAGAAGTTATATACAGAAGGCACCCAAGATTGAATAAAGTTTGGCTGTCTGCGAAAGTAGAAGGCCGCCTGTCAGATAAGCGGTCACTCGATCCAACTTTGCCAAATACATTTGAAAGAGATGACGGATTCACAGGCGAATGCATCATTCGCACCAAGAAAAGAGTCAGTTGGTGTAACAAAACGGGCGCCACAGAAATTGAGCAACAATCAGCCTTGTCCAAACTTTCCAAGCTACATAAAAAATTACGACATCAAATAGTTCATATTTCCAGCAGTCCAGACCTTTGGTACCTAAAAAGAAATGTGTCAGGCGCAACCCGAATAGATCGGCAACCACTCACTTTAATTTGCCTTGCCATGCATAGACTTAGCGAGCTGGCAAGATACGATCCAGAAGGATTGAGCTGGTACTTCGACCATAAAGAAAACTGGCTTATATCTGAATTTATTGAATTATCTCCATTGCAATTTATTGATGAAATCGCATGTGAGATGACTGGTATGGAGTTCGGTGTGCCGGGCATAAGACCTCGTTAGATTACATCATATCTCACCTCATAGCTTTCACCACAGCGTCGACGGAATAAAAAAGGCCGGGCATCTGCCCGGCCTTTCCTATTCCCGCAAGCGCCAACCACCCTAATCAATCGGCTCGCGCTTCTCGCCCTTATCGTTGAGGTAGATCTCGGACCCCTTCGCCTTGAACTCCTCGGCTTTCTCGGCCATCGCCTGATCGACCTCGTCAAGGCCGAGCATGGTGTTGGGGCTGCGGGCGGTGCCGAATTCGTCGCGGATTTCCTGGGTGATCTTCATCGAGCAGAATTTCGGCCCGCACATGGAGCAGAAATGGGCGACCTTGTGGGCTTCCTTGGGCAGGGTCTGATCGTGGAAATCGCGGGCGGTGTCGGGGTCGAGCGATAGGTTGAACTGGTCTTCCCAGCGGAACTCAAATCTAGCTCGTGACAGCGCGTCATCGCGCAGCTTGGCCGCCGGGTGCCCCTTGGCGAGGTCGGCGGCGTGGGCGGCGATCTTGTAGGTGATGACGCCGGTCTTCACATCATCGCGGTCAGGCAGGCCCAGATGCTCTTTCGGCGTGACATAGCAGAGCATGGCGCAGCCGAACCAGCCGATCATCGCCGCGCCGATTCCTGAGGTGATGTGGTCATAGCCCGGCGCAATGTCGGTGGTGAGCGGGCCGAGCGTGTAGAACGGCGCCTCGCCACAAGTTTCGAGCTGCTTGTCCATATTGGCCTTGATCTTGTGCATGGGCACATGGCCCGGCCCTTCGATCATCACCTGACAGCCCTTCTTCCACGCCACTTGCGTCAGCTCACCCAGGGTTTCGAGCTCGGCGAACTGGGCGCGGTCATTGGCGTCGGCGATGGAGCCGGGGCGCAGGCCGTCGCCCAAGCTGAAGGAGACGTCATAAGCGCACATGATGTCGCAAATCTCCTCAAAGCGTTCGTAAAGGAAGCTCTCCTTATGGTGCGCCAGGCACCATTTCGCCATGATCGAGCCGCCGCGCGAGACGATGCCCGTCACCCGGTCCGCGGTCAGCGGCACATAGGCGAGGCGCACCCCGGCATGGATGGTGAAATAATCCACCCCCTGCTCGGCCTGCTCGATCAGGGTGTCGGCGAAGATGTCAAAGGTCAGGTCCTCGGCGACGCCGCCCACCTTCTCCAGCGCCTGATAGATCGGCACGGTGCCAATGGGCACGGGCGAGTTGCGCAATATCCATTCGCGGGTGTTGTGGATGTTCTTGCCGGTGGAGAGGTCCATCACCGTATCCCCGCCCCAGCGGATGGCCCAGACCATCTTGTCCACCTCTTCCTCGACCGATGAGGCGACGGCGGAATTGCCGATATTGGCGTTGATCTTCACCAGGAAGTTCCGCCCGATCACCATGGGCTCAAGCTCGCCATGGTTGATATTGGCGGGGATGATGGCGCGGCCGCGGGCGATCTCGTCGCGGACAAATTCTGGCGTCACGAATTCCGGCACCGCGGCGCCGAAGCTCTCGCCATCCGCATGGCGGATATGGGCGTCGTGCAGCGCTTGGGCACGGCCGAGATTTTCGCGCTCGGCGGCGTAGATCATCTCGTCGGTGATGACGCCAGCCTTGGCGAACTCATACTGGGTGATCGGGGCCGATCCGACACCGCGCAGCGGGCGATGACGCACCGGGAATTCACGCGCCAGATATTTGCCCGTCGCGCCGCCATTATCGAGCGGGCTCGGCTCACGGCCTTCATACTCTTCCACGCCGCCGCGGGCCTTGACCCAGTCGATGCGGGTGCGCGGCAGGCCCTTTTCCACGTCGATCGTCTGGTTCGGATCGGTATACGGGCCCGAACAGTCATAAACGCGCACCGGCGGCTCCATCGCCGTGGGATGCAGCTCGATCTCGCGATGGGGCACTTTCAGATGCGGCGCCGCCTTGGGCGAGGAATAGACGCGCGACGAGCCGGCCAGCGGGCCCGTGGTCACGGTCGGGGTCGGAAATTCGGCCTGGTTGGTGGGCTTGTTCATGAGAGGGGTCCTAGGGTTTTGGCGATGATCGCCTCAGCGGCGTCTGCATCCGCGAGGTCGAAGAAATGGAACTCATCTTTCGGGTTTACGGCTCGCAGAATGAGCGAGCGCCCGTCACGGATCAGTGAGACGATACGCTCAAGCTCGACCTCTTCGTAGATGCTGGATTTAGGCTGTAACGCTACTAAGCGAGATGGGGTAAGCATATAATCGAGCAGCACAGGTTCGCCGCGTCGCTTCTTATGGATGATCCAACGGAGCAAAAAACCCGATCCAGTCCCGCTCACGACCAGCAAGCAGAATCCTATAAAATGCTGCAGGAAATCCTCAGCAAAGAACATGACCGACGCGCCTATAAAAACGCCCACCAAACTCACCGTGAAGAATTTAAACTCAACTGGGATCATCTCCATCCAGCTGACCGGAACATAGCGCGGACGAGTTGGGCTGGATCGGTCAACCCACAACATGCGTTCACCCGGCGCCAAGGCCTCTTCAAGGGATGAAGCGTTCTTAAAGTGCATCCAGCCCCAGCTCCCGTTGGCGCTTCTTCGTCAGCCCAAGAGCTGCAAGAGCGTGAGAGGCGCGCAGATGTTCGGTGAGGTCTTCATCGGAGACGGCGGCGTCGGAGGTGCGCTGTATCCAGGTCATCCCGCGGCTGGCGAGATAGGGCGCGGGGCGGCAGCCCTCGGCGTCGCGCAGCACCTCGTAAACGATCTCGGAGCATTTGAAAGTGACGGCGAGCGGCCCGTCGGAGTCCGGCCACATGCCAATGGCGAAGACCTTACCCTTTTCGAGCCCGCCCACTTTCCAGACATGGGCGCCGCCCCACTGGACCACATGGGCCGCATGGGGCAGGGAAGAACAGAAATCGTTATACTCTTCGAGCGTCATCGCGCTGCTCCATCCCGCCGCCGGCATGACCCGGATCCGGTCCTGAGGGTGACGTCTCAGCCCCGCACGACCACCGTGCGGGACACCCCTTGGAACTGTCGCCACACTGAAGACGCCTGACGCGCTTGGCAAGGGTTTGCGTTCATTCGCTCTGGGCAAATGCGCGCTGACCGGCTATAAGAAGCGCACAGAAAAAAGACCCGCCCGGGGGGATCCGGAGCGGGTCTAGGTCCAAGTCCAATGGAGCCGGCGAGAGCGATCTCGTCGGCTCTGTCGCGTTTAGGTCGAGGAGAAGTTGGCCGAGATCATCCGGGCGACGGCGATGGCGTCGGAGATGGTGTCCACGGAATAGATCTGCATGACGCCCTGGGTGGAGGCGGCCTGCGCATTGGTGAAGGCGTGCGACTGTGCGTTCACCGCGTTCTCGAACATCAGGCCATGCGAGTGCGCCAGCGCCTGATAGACATTGCCCATCGCCATGGCCGGCGCTTCACCGACCACTTTGACGTTTGACTGGGTCACGGCGTCGGTGACCTGGGAATTCACTTGCTCGTTAGCTACCGTAGACATGTTGTATCCTCATTGGGTTTTCGTGGTGAAGTGCAGACCCGGTCCCTGTGAGCGGGATCTGCGGGTTTTTCTGTGGCGCTGACGCCCTCAGAAACTTGGGATCAGTCCTGATTGACGCTGACCGATGGGCCGTTATTGGGATTCCAGATGGTCTCCGCGCTCCGCCCAAGGGTCAGGATGTAGGCGACGCAAGTCGCCGTGGTGGCGGCTGCGGTCTGGTTGTTCAGAAGCTGGCTTTGAACATTGCCTTCGAACAGCTTGGCCAGAGAGCTGGCGCTGGCGTTGGTGGCGATGCTTTCGCTGCTGACGACCGACAACTCGTCGATGGTCAGGGTGATCTGCTTGTCTTCGCTCATGATGGTCTCCTTTGGAGTTGAATGCCCGCAAGTTTCTGGGCGATCCGGGCTTCGATCAGACTGGTGCGGCGTGCGATGGAGGCGGATTGTTCCTTCTGGCGGACGATCGCCGCCTGCTCGAGACGCTGACGCATCGCCGCTTCGTCAGACGCCTGAGCCTCCGCCTGGGTCATTTTCTCCCCCGGCCCGAACCCCGGAATGGGCGGAATATCGATCGGCGTTTGCGGTATCGAGGTCTCGGGAATGGGCGGGTCCGGGATTGACGGGTCGGGGATGGGCGGATCGGGAATGACCTCGCCATTGTCCGCCTTCATCGCCTGGATATCCGCCCAGATCTTGTTGAGCACCGCGCTCAACGGCTCGATCTCCGCCATCACGATCGCGCGGACTTGCTCTTTCATCGCCTGGTTCATGATCGCCCCTCCCCGGGCTATAGGTTCAGCGCACGGTGAAATAGCGGATGTTCGGATCATCAGGATCCGGATGAGCGACATAGCGTCGTCCCACCACCATCGGCGCGCCCCGGCCCGGCACCTCTTCAAGCCCGTCATCTCTGGGCGTCACGAGACCGGTCAGCCCGGCCACGCCGCGCAAGGCGCCGCCGACGCCGGCTGCGATCGGACCGAACG
Source organism: Oceanicaulis sp. (assembly GCF_051859625.1). Taxonomy (GTDB): domain Bacteria; phylum Pseudomonadota; class Alphaproteobacteria; order Caulobacterales; family Maricaulaceae; genus Oceanicaulis. The sequence continues at coordinate 823,491 of NZ_JBHYFH010000001.1, forward strand.
CAAAGCTGAGCCCCGTGGCGATCAACCCGCCGACCTGCAAGACGCCGATCGTGACTTTCTTGGTGGTCGAGGAAATTCCGACCCCCAGGGCGGCCTGTTGCGAGGTGGCGGTCATGTCGGTCAGCTCGAACCCGAAGGCGCCGCAGACCGAAGCCACTTCAGCGGCGAGCTCCATATCCATGAAGCGCTTGAGATTGGCCGCCTCGTCAGAGGACAGTTCATCAAAAGAGATTGTGGTGTTCTCGGTCCGGTACTTCAGATCCCCGGCGCCGTTCTTCTGGATGCTGATCAGGGTCTGGGCGACGCACGATGTCGGCACGGTGATCTGCAACAGCCCGTCATGATCGCCCTGGGAAATGTCGGTGATGTCGGTCATCGGCAGATAGCTGACCTGAGCCGATATCTCGTTGGGGTTCAGCGCTTCCAGCGCCAGCACCACCAGGCCCGGTTCACCGTCGGCCCATTCGACCAAAAAGCTGGTGCAGCCCGACTTGCTGGGAATGAAGACCCGGCGGATTGTCGGCGTCAGCGCGCTGCCGTTAAGCATGACGCGCACCAGGGGATTTCCAGTGTCTGGCGACGACGCCCCCAGATGCAGGCGCGGCGCGCCGACGGAGTCATAGCTTTCAGTCTGCCCGTCCAGATAGACTTGCGGTTCCAGCGCTTCGATGGGCGGAATCCCGGGGGTGAAGACCGGCTTCAACCGCGCCGCATAGCTGTCTGATGGATCGTTTTTTGTGGCCTGGCGGTTCATGATCCAAAGTCTCCCTTGATGCTGCTGGCGGTGCTGGTGACGCCGGTCGAGAAGGTGATCAGCGAGGTTTGCCAGGTCACCAGCTCTTGAAGCGCCTTCTTGCCGGTATCCTGTGTGGCGGGGTCGAGCAGGAGCGCCATCGCCTGACCGGAGGCGGCGAGCACCAGTTGCTCGGAGCCCTGCATGTAGCCGCGCAGATCCTCGAGCATCATCACCGCCGCCTGGTCCGCGACCGGGTTTTCAAGCGCGGCGAGAACCTCGCCTGTCTGCGCAGTCAGCTGAGCCTGATTAAAGGCCACCGCTTTTTGAACATCGGTCGTGGGCGTCGGAAGGCTGGCGCTGGCAAGCTTGTCGCCTTCATCGGAGACGACGTCGTCGGCCAGGTCCTGGGCGTCGGTGACGGCGTCGTCCAGGGCTGCGTCTTCAGCAGCTTGCGCCGCCGACGAGCCGGACTTTGGCTTGGCCTTGCTCAACCGCGTGCGCGGGGTTCTGGGGGTGGGTTGTCTCGCCATCGCCGGATCCTCCTGCTCTATGAGCCGTTAATCTTGGCGATCGCCTGGGCGACGATCGAAGGATTGAGCTGGTTGAGGTTTTGCTGATTGGAGACCGAATTGGTCAGCGCCAGGCCGTTGGCGTTCGCCAGACTCTGATACAGCGCCCCGATCGCCACGGATGGCGCTTCGGCCAACACCCCGACGGCGGTTTGCGCCACCGCATCGGTGATCTTCCCGTTGACCTCGTCAGAACTCGCCATCTCTCACCTCCTGAATTCCCGGTGAGTAAAAACAACCCTGACGAGAGTCGCCATGGCGACAATGTCCCTTGCGTTGCAGATTGACTTCGCGCTTAAATTGAAGCCGAACAAAGGAGGAACCGCGCTCAGGCGCTCAGACTTGACGTTGAGGAGAGTAGAATTGACCTCGCACCCCCTTCCCCTGAAAGGCGCCGACATGTTGCTGAAATCTATTGAAGCTATTGATGCGCCATATAAATTAATCGCCCCGCGGCTGGGTGCGACCCAGGACCCCTCCTTGATAAAGTTCATAGAGGTCCACTTTGACGCGCTGACGCCGCACCTGAACTGGTTCACCGTAGAGTTGTTTTTTCAATGCGGCGTCGCGCGCGGGCTCGCGTATCTGGATCGCCACGCGTCCAAGCGTATCAGCACCCAGAAAATCCTCGCCGATATTCCCGGCTCGTCCCGGTTCACATCGGTGGTGATGAACAATGCCGGCCAGACCGGCTATGTGGAAATTCAATCCAAATCCGGCTTTATCGAAAACATTCGCCGTTTCATCGCCGTAGAGGCGCTCAACGCGGGCGCGTCCACCGCGGAAGTGGCGCATCTATGCGGGGTCAGCGTCCGCACGGTCCAGCGCCTTCAACGCAGCGGCGTGCAAGCGCAGGCGCAAGAGCGCACGCCTTAGTCGGCGCCGCGTATCACGGCGTCCAGCTGTTCGCCTTCAATCCAGCTGTCCACTTCAATCCAGAGCGGCAAATGATCTGACAGCTGATGGGTGAACTCATGAAGGCTGAGGCCCTCAAACACCTCTTCATGGGTGGTTTCATAAAACCGGATCACCCCGCCTTTATCCGTGAAGCGACCCTCGCGCGTCGGGCTATGGACAATCTGATCATAGGATTTGTCTTCACGCAGATTGGTGCCTTGCCCGATCATGCCGCGCGGCGCCTGAAGGCTGTGCTTGGTCAAGGCCTTGAAGGCCGAAGAGCGACGGCTGGGAATGTTGAAATCCCCCACCAGCACGAAATCCTTGTCCTGCTGGGACGGCGCGTTGCGCCGCCTTTCAACCCAGTCCGCGAGTTGGCCGATCTTGGCCGCCCGTGCACGCACGCCGCCCGAATAGCGGATGTGAACGGCGAGCATCACAAAATCGAAATTGCCGGCCCGAAAGCTGACCATATAGGGCGACCGCCACCAGTCGGGCGCTTGGGCCACATAATCATCCCCGTCCTTGATCCGGGGCGGGCTGGCTTCCGCGGCGAGGCCTGTGAAGACCACCATGCGCTTGTCATACACGTACGCGATGCGCTCGAGATTGCCGGCGCCGTCCGCGTCATAATCGGAATAAACCGCATGCCAGTAGGGCCCGAGCACATCCAGCACGTCACGAAGATCTGACAAATCGTCCTTCACCTCGGTGAGGGCGATCACGTCATAGCAATTGATGATCTCGGCAATCAGGCGCTTGGCGTCCGCCGATCTCGGTTGAGCGCCAAAATGGCGGATGTTCCAGGTCCCGAGGATCAGATTCTCGTCCACCTTGGTGGGCGGAATGTTCGCGCGCTCGATCATCTTGCGAATATGCTTGATACGCAACGCGCCCTCAGGCGTAAGCGGACCGAGACTGGAATGGCGCATTGATACCCTCCGTGCTTCACGCCTTATACGCTATTTTTTCTCATCTTGCGATTTACGAAATTCCAGATCATCCATGAATGTCGCGACTATCCGCCGGGGCTTCGACGCGGTCTGTGAGGGTGTAATCGCGCATCACCTCCGCCACCCGCAATCTATAGTGCGACAAGACGCTGGAGCGCCCTAGCGACTGGGCGGTGCGATGCGCCTGCAGGTTTCGCCAGGCTTTCACCGCGTCTTCGTCTCGCCAGGTTGAGAGCGACAAATAGCGGCCAGACTGCGCAAGGCTTTGAAACCGCTCTACAGAAATAAACCCATCCACTGTCTCAAGTTCACGCTTCAAGTCGGCGGCCAAGGCGAAATACGCCGCCTCCTCACCCGGGTTTGCTTCCAGCTCGAAAATCACAACGATCATCGGGTCACACGGCGCAGAAATGTCCTGCGTTCTTGCAAAATGAAGCGCTCTTCCTTCGCAAGGGAGAAGTTCTCACCGCCCCGCTCATCCTCCCGCAATCTGATCCGGTAGGCTTCATAGGCCGCAAGCGTGTCAAACTCGATCAGGCCCAGCGCGACGTCATTCGTGCCTTCATGAGGCATGAAATACCCGATCAGCCGACCTCCACAAGCCGGAATGATCTCCAGCCAGGCTTGGGCATACGCTTCAAAAGCATCGGTCTTGAACGGGTCCAGCCGGTATTCGATGCAGCATAAAAGACTCATGATCACGTCTCCTGTTTCACGTGATCCGATGGTCTAGGATCCAAATTGTGTAGATGCTTCGGTTCTCATCAAAGCATGTCTGTTTCACATCGTTTATGCTGATCCAATGCAGAACGGCCCGGGCATCTCCCGCATAGCGGCATTGATCGGCGATCCCGCCAGGGCCGCCATGCTTCTGGCTCTGATGGGCGGACAGGCATTGACCGCTGGGGAGCTTGCGCAGCTTGCATCCATTATGCCCTCAACCGCTTCAGGCCATATCCGGCTGATGCTGGAGGCTGGTCTGATCAGCACCGAAAAACAGGGGCGGCATCGCTATGTCCGGCTGTCTGGTCCAGAGGTGGCGGAAGCCTTGGAAGCCTTGCTCGGACTTGCGCAAAGCGCAGGCCATACCAGGCTGAGACCCGGCCCCAAAGACCCTGCGCTTCGTCGCGCGCGAACCTGCTACGACCATTTGGCGGGGGAGCTGGGCGTGTCCGTATTTCAGGCCCTTCAGGCCGGAGGCGCTTTCATGCCAGATCCCAAGGGTCTGGGCTTGAGCGAGTCCGGGCTGGCGCAGATGGAGGGGTTAGGCATCGAACCGGGGAGTTTTCAGGCGACCCGGCGGCCGGTCTGCAGGACATGTCTGGACTGGAGCGAGCGAAAACCCCATCTGGCAGGCGCGGCGGGAGCCGCCTTGCTGACACGGTTCAAGGCCCTTGGATGGATGAAACCGGAGCCCTCCAGCCGAGCGCTGCGCGTGAGTGTAAGCGGGGAGCGCGCACTTCCCCGCTTACTCAAGGCATTTCACGACGGAGCTCGCTTTCAGCTCTAGCGCGCCGCCGCCTCCACCGCGCGCATCACCCGAAGCAGATTGCCGCCCCAGATTTTTGAGATGTCGCTTTCAGAATAGCCGCGTCGGATCAGCTCGGCGGTCACAGCCGGCGTGGTGCTGGCGTCATCCCAGCCGCCGACGCCGCCGCCCCCGTCAAAGTCTGACGCAATGCCCACATGGTCGATCCCGGCCACCTGGACAGCGTGGTCGATATGGTCGGCCAGGGTTGAGATGGTGATGTCATTCATCGACGCCCGAAGCTCCCGCAGGCGCGCCTGATAGGCGTCCCGCTGGCGGTCGGTGGCCGCCGCGAAATCCTGACGGCTGGCGAATCCGAACTCTTGCGCCAGAGCACGCTCAGCCTCGGCAAGCTCAGGATCAACCTCGCCAATATAGCGACGGAACGCCACCATCTGGGCCACGCCGCCATTATCGCGAATGGCGCGCAGCTGTTCATCATCCAGATTGCGCGGATGGTCGTAAACCGCGCGGGCGCCGGAATGGCTGGCCATGACCGGCGCGCGGCTCAGGGCGATCGCTTCCAGCATGGTGCGTTTGCCCACGTGAGACACGTCCACCATCACGCCATGATCATTGAGTTCAGACACCAGGCCGCGTCCCAGCTCGGTCAGCCCCGGATCTTCTGAAGGATCGCCCTGCGCCAGATTGGGGTTGGAGCTGCCGCCAAACTGGTTATTGCCGAAATGGGTGATGGAGACATAGCGCACGCCGCGCTCCGCCCACATGCCCACATTGGACAGGTCCTCACCCAGCGGCCAGGAATTCTCCATGCCGATCAGCGCGACCAGCCGGCCCGACTCATGGATGGCCTCCACCTCATCAGCGGTGGTGGCGAGAGCGATCTGATCGCGATAACCACGGATCATCCGCATGATGGCCTGATACTTGTCTTCGGCCTGCGCCGCCGCTTCGTCATAGCCGATCGGGCTGATCAGCCCCTGGCCCACATAGACGATGAAAAACGCGGCATCGAGACCGCCATCGCGCATTTTCGGCAGATCGACCTGAGCGCGGGTGAAGCCGCCCGGATCAAGCGCCGCGGTGGCGTAGCCCTGACCAATGTCCACATGGGTGTCCATGGTCAGCACCCGGTCATGGAGCGAACGATCCGTCTCGCCCAGCGCATCCGCGCCGCGCAGCGACTGCGCCCCCGTCTCAACAGAAGGGGCGTAGCCAGCCTCTTCGGAATACTCCACGCTCACACAACCGGTCAGCGCCAGCGCCGCAACGCCTGCCATCCAAGCCTTCATCGCCCTCTCCCCTTTTTCCAAGACAGGGAAGGCTAGTCCCCAGCAGGGCGGAGGAGCAAGGCCGGAACGCGGCGGCGAATAAAGCATTCAGGGTCAGCGCCGATCGAACCGCGCGTCCTCATAGGTCAGCGCCACGATCTCACCCGCTTCATCGCGTTCGAACTGCAAGGGCAGCATTTCGTCCAGAGGATGTTGTTGCAGCCCGAAGACATCCGTTTGGGCTGGCGCGCCCGTGAACCGGTAATCGCCCCAAGCGGCCTGCAGCCGCCCCTCGACGACAGAGATCGTCACCGGCGCGTACATCACGTCATTGACGTACTCACCTTCATAGACGGCGAGGTCAGAGGCAGACGGCGTCCAGCTCCAATCTCCAAATGCCTGATGATCACGGTCCTCATCCAGACTGGCCCGACGCATGTCGAGCAACCGCTCGATCCGTTGGGGATATTGTTCCTGACGGATCTGCATCCAGCGATCCGCATCCTCATGGTCGATCACGAACTGCAGGAACTGGATCATGGTGCGGCTGGTCAGCCAGCCCGTCATGTTGTCGGAGTTGGAGAACACGCCGATCCCCACGCCCAGATCCGGCGAAAACGCCATCATGGTGCGCGCGCCGGTATAGCCGCCGCCATGGGCGTAAAGGGTATGGCCCTCGAAATCACACACATTCCAGCCCAGTGCATAGCCATAGCACGGCAGCTCATAGGCGTTGCGCGCCTCACGGCTCACTTCGGCCGCGATGGTGTGGGCTTCGGTCACGATAGCTTCGGTCAGGCCGGATCCGGCCGGCCCCTCGCCGCGCAGATTCATCTGCAACCAGGTGATCATGTCATTGGGCGAGCTGGTGATCCCGCCCGCGGACTGCATCTGGGCGTCGGTCTTGGGGCGCACCTCGAACCAGCCCGTCTCAGGCCCGGTCCAGATATGGTTCCAGCTTTGCGCATCAAGATCGAAATCAGAGGTGCGCGCGCTGGTGTGCGTCTGGCCAAGAGGGTCAAAGATCCGCTCTTCCAGCCAGTCCTGCCAGCTCCGCCCCGTCACCGTTTCCAGGATCGCGCCATACAAATTGTAGCCCAGATTATCGTAATCAAAGCCGGGCTCTCGCGCGGTCATCACCGCCTCGATCAGCTTTGGGTAATCCGCCGGATCAATGCGCGTGACATAAGCCTCAAGGATCACGATCAGGTCGGCGCTGACAGGAACCTGATGGCTGATCAGGTCACGCAAGGTCCAGTCTTCAGGATTCACGCCGTCTGGAAAGCGCACATCCGGCCAGTGGTCAGCCAGCGTTGACTCAAGGCTCAGAACGCCCTCCGCATCCAGCTGAGCGGCCAACAGCCCCATATAGGCCTTGGTCTGGGACGCGATATAGATCGGCGTATCCGCGGTCAGCGGCGCGCCGGTGCTCGCCCTGCGCTCACCCCAGACTTCGCGCAGCAACACGTCATCCGCGGTCACGGCCACCACGGCGTAACCGGGGCCAAGTTCCTCAAACCCCGACAGAAAGCCCTGCATCCGCGCCGCGGCGGCGTCAGGGGTCTGCGCCTGCGCGAGCAGGGTCGGCGACAGAAGGGCCAACGCCGCGCCAGCGACAAGGTTTGAAAAACGCATATGAATCTCCATTTCAGGCGGCACACTATTCGCGGCAAGCTAGCCCCGCGGAGACGCTCGGTCTTGTACGCATGTAACCCGGAGCCCCATGAGATCAGGCGAACACCGCCTTCAGCGCAGTCGCGGTCAGTCCGGTCTCGGACCGCAAGGTGCGCGCCAGATGGGGCTGGTCTGAAAAGCCGCCGATCTGGGCGGCCTCTGCGGCGCTCACACCCTCTTCCAGCAGACTGCGGATCGCCTGGCTCAGCCGGACGCGGCGACGGTCCAGACTGATCGGCGCGCCATAAAACCGGGCATAGCTACGCGACAGATGCACCCGGTGCACCCCCGCTTCATCCGCAAGCCTCTGCACATTGATATGGGCAGGATCGTCCCGCACCGCCTCACGCACGCGCGACAACCAGGCCGGCGCACAGCCAGACGGGGGGTCAGCATGCACCCCCAGCACGCCCATCAGGTCGATCAACACCTGGTCATCGACTGCGCCATCCTCCAACATCAGCCGCACCAGATGCGCGGCATCCGCCGCGCCTGCGGCCGGCCCCCAACTCCAGAGCGTCTTCGGTCTGGAGCACGGCTCGGCGTTCACCGCCAGTATGAGCGCGCCGTTCGGACCATAGCGGTTCTCGTGTTTATGACCGGCCGCCTTGAACCCGATATGGGACGCTGAGGGACGCGCAGTGCGAGAGGGCGTTTCTTCAAAGAGCCCGCCTGACAGGATCATGGAGCGTTGATCACACTCATGCGCATGCTCAGCCATGAAATGGCCGGACGGGTAATAGCTCAGGACCGCCTCAGCGCCTTCAAACCGGGCCAGAGACCGGCGTTTGGGTTGGAGAGGCTGGAGCATCACGTGTCCTGGTCCTGGAATGGAGCGTGCGCGCGATCATGAGGCGCAACCCCATAAAACAACAAAAGCCGGCGGACGTCCCGCCGGCTTCTGAATAGATGCCGCCAATCAACAGACTGGATGCATCAGCATGTGAGAGCCCTGTCAGGCTTTCTCGTCAGCGTAGGCTTCACCGCTTTTCGCCGAGCTCAAGGCCTGTTTGAGCAGGCCACGGCCGATGGCGTCGACATCGTCTTTTTCCAGCTCGGTCTCGCAGGCCTGAACCAGAAAAGCCTCGCCATCATCAATGGCCTTGAGCGCGGTTTTCTCTTCGCTGCCGAAATTGGCGCTCATTCCGGTGAGCATCCGGTGAAGGCTGCCCAGCGGGCCGCCTTCATCCTTGGGCTCTTCGCCCTGCAGGCGCACATGGGCCTGATATTCAAGGATCATGGCCTGACGCTCGGCCAGTTTCTTGGCGAACTTGGCTTTGTGGACATAGTCGTCCTCAACCAGGTTCAACGCCATTTCATAGCCACGTCGGCTGTCGATCAGAATCGGCAGAATATTGTTCAAGGCAGCCGCTGTTTGGTGTCCCATGGGAATCTCCGCTTGGTTTGAGTGATGATCAGGTCGGACGCCTGATCGGTCAGCCCAGCGCAGCCGCGTTCACCTGGGTTTCGGCAATGTGCGTCATTTCGCGATCACCGCCATAGGTCTGATCCAGGCATTCCTGAATGCGCACGACGTCTGATTTCAGGCCCTGTCGTTGAGCGAAAGCCCGTACGACGCCATAACCGGCGAGCGCGTAATGGGTCATGCGTTGATATTGGGAGATGATGGACGCGTCGCGGACATCATCATCGCTGAAATCTTCCTCCAGCGCATGAGCGCGGGCTTCGGCCACCAGGCCTTCCATGCCCTTGCAATGCTCGCCATTGGGGTTGGCGTCATGGGTTTCAATCAAGGCCTGGATCGTCGCCATGCCCTCTTTGACGCCCTCGGCGCCGCGCTTGAGCGCAGCCTTGAGATCGGGATTGGTCGCTGCTTCAGAGAGCTCTTTCGTCACCGACAGCGATTGCTTGTCAGCGCTGTACAGGTCTTGCAGCTGGTCGATATAGAGATCTTTCAAGGTGTCCATGGTCAAGTCTCCTTCATTGGAGTTCTGAACACGGCCCGCGTCATCCGGGGGGCGGCGCCACAGGGCGCGTGTTCGGGCGTTCGTCCTGACTCAACGCCTGGTCGCGGCTCGCGTTCCAAATTGAGTGCAGCCGCCAGACAAAAGGGCGGCCCGTCCGGACCGCCCTTTTCAGATCATCACAGAACCAGATCAGCCCCGTCAGGACTTGAACGGATCCTGCATCAGGATGGTGTCGTCACGCTCGGGGCTGGTGGACAAGAGCGCCACCGGCGTCTCGATCAGCTCCTCGATACGGCGCACATATTTAACGGCCTGAGCCGGCAGGTCCGCCCAGGAGCGCGCGCCGGCGGTGGAGCCGTCCCAACCTTCAAAGGTCTCGTAGACCGGCTCGACGCCCGCCTGGGCGCCCGTGCCGGCCGGCAGACGGTCATACATCTCGCCGTTGAACTTGTAGCCGACACAGACCTTCAGCTCGTCAAAGCCGTCCAGCACATCAAGCTTGGTCAGCGCCACGCCATTAATGCCGTTGATCTTGCAGCTCTGGCGCACCAGCACGGCGTCAAACCAGCCGCAACGACGCTGGCGGGAGGTGACGGTGCCGAACTCACGCCCGCGCTCGCCGATCTTCTGGCCGATCTCGTCGGTCAGCTCGGTTGGGAACGGGCCTTCGCCGACCCGCGTGGTGTAGGCTTTCACAATACCCAGCACATAGCCGACCTTGCCCGGCCCCACGCCTGAGCCGGCGGACGCCTGACCGGCGACCGTGTTGGAGCTGGTCACATAGGGATAGGTGCCGTGATCGACGTCCAGGAAAGCGCCCTGGGCGCCTTCAAACAGGATTTTCTTGTCGTCTGCGATAGCCCGGTCGAGCGTACGCCAAACTGGGTCTGCGTAGGGCAGGATTTTCGGCGCGATATCCAGAAGCTCGGCGACCAGCGCGTCTTCATCCGTCTCTTCCACGCCCATGCCGCGGCGCAGAGCGTTGTGATGATGCAAGAGTTCGGACACGCGGCGGCGCAGCTGGGTTTCATCGGCCAGATCAATGACCCGGACCGAGCGACGTCCCACCTTGTCTTCATACGCCGGGCCGATGCCGCGACGGGTGGTGCCGATCTTCATGCCGTCATCGCGGTTCTCGCGCAGGGCGTCGAGTTCGCGATGGACCGGCAGGATCAAGGTGGCGGTTTCCGCCACGCGCACGAGTTTGGGGCTGATGTCCACGCCCTGCTCGCGCACTTTCTCGATCTCGGAGATGAAGGCCCAGGGGTCCACCACCACGCCATTGCCGATGAGGGAGAGCTTTTTCTGAACCACGCCCGACGGCATCAGAGACAGCTTGTAGACCACCCCGTCCACGACCAGCGTGTGACCCGCATTGTGACCGCCCTGAAAGCGCACGACCACGTCGGCGCGATGAGACAACCAGTCGACAATCTTGCCTTTGCCCTCATCGCCCCACTGGGCGCCGACAACCACAACATTGGACATCGCGCATACTCCGTATCGCGGAAAAACCGGGGGTGGCTTACGCGCTTCTCAGCCCAGGGGCAAGCAGCGCGCTGGCAAAGCCTTGCGGGCAAGTTTAATCGGCCGGGTTCGCGAGCGCTTCGTGATACGCCCAATCCAGCCAGGGGCCAAGCGCCACCAGATCATCGGCGTCCACCGTCGGGCCGCACCAGATGCGCAGGCCGGCCGGCGCCTTGGGGTGGGGAATGACGTCAAACGCCGCTTCTTCGCGATCCAGCAACACGCCCATGCGGCGCGACACCGCCCAACGCTCAGCCTCAGACTTGCCTTCGAGCTCCTTGCCGGAGAATTTCAGCGTCACCGAGGTTTGCGAGCGGGTGGCGGGGGCCTGAGCCAGAAACTCGATCCAGTCGGTCTTTTCCACCCAGGCCGCCAGCGCATCGAAATTGGCCTGGGTCCGAGCGATCAGCGCCGAGACCCCGCCCTCTTTCGCCGCCCATTTCAGCGCATCAAGATAATCCTCGGTGCACAGAAGCGAGGGCGTGTTGATGGTGGAGCCTTCATAGATCGCCGCCGTTTCCTCGCCCGCTTCAAACAATTGCAGAAGGCGCGGCACCGGCCAGCTCGGGCGGAACTCGCGCAGGCGCTGACGCGCGCGGGGGCTGAAAATGGCGATGCCGTGCTGGGCTTCGCCGCCCATGCATTTTTGCCAGCTGAACGTGGTCACATCCAGCTTGTCCCAGGGCAGGTCCATGGCGAAGGCGGCCGAGGTGGCGTCACAGATGGTCAGGCCCTCGCGGTCGTCCTTGATCCAGTCGCCATCGATGACGCGCACACCCGCCGCCGTGGCGTTCCAGGTGAAGACCACGTCATTGTTGAAATCGACCTTGGAATAATCGGGCGCCTGGCCATAGGGCGCGTGATGAATGGTCAGGCCCTCAGGCTTGAGCTCGTCACGCGCGTCGATCAACCAGCGGCCGCCAAACTCGTCGCACGCCAGCACGTCCACGCCGCGCGCGCCCAGCATGGACCACATGGCGCCTTCCATCGCGCCCGTGTCAGACGCCGGGGTGATGACCACCTTGTAGTCGTCAGGGATTTCCAGGATCGCGCCAGTGCGTTCAATCGCTTCAGCCAGGCGCGCCTTCGGCGTGCCGCCGCGATGGGTTCGGCCCAGCGGAGCCGCGGCGAGTGCAGACAATTCCCAACCCGGACGCTTCTTGGTGGGCCCGCAAGAGAAGCGAGCATCATTGGGGCGGCTGGTAGGTTTGAGAACCGTCATGACACGATGACCTCAGCTTTGTTATCGACAGGGCTCCACCGGTAGGCCGTGCTGCACATGCGGTCAATTGCGCAAAGCGAGGAAAAATCCTGACTTGACCACGTTCCGTACACGCCGTAGCGCAAATGCCATGACCGATTATCGCGCCCTGTTCGATTTGCCCGCTGACACCGTTTACTTCAACGCCGCTCAGGTCGGGCCCTTGCCGATCCGCGCGGCGGAAGCCGGGCAGGCTGCGTTCCGCGACAAGCTGCGCCCCTGGCGACACACCACGAACCAGCTGTTCTTCGACATGCCCGAGCGCGTCCGGGGTGAAGCCGCCCGGCTGTTCAATGCAACCGCCGAGGATATCGCCCTGGTCCCCGCCGCCTCTTATGGTCTTGCGACCGCGGCGCGCAATCTCGACCTCAAGTCAGGCGATGAGATCGTCATTCTGGACGGGCAATTTCCCTCCAATGTCTACACCTGGCGCGCGCTGGCGAAACAGTGCGGCGCGGTGATCAAGACCGCCAAACGCACCGAGTCAGGGACCTGGACCCAGGCGCTGCTCGCCATGATTACGCCGCGCACGAGGCTCGTGGCTTGCGGGGCGTTGCACTGGATTGATGGCGGTCGGATTGATCTCGAAGCGGTGTCACAAGCCGCCAAGGCGAACGGTGCGGCGTTGGTGCTCGACCTGACCCAGTCGCTGGGCGTGATGGAGTTCGACGTTAAAACCGTTGATCCCGATTTCGCGGTCGCCGCCGCTTATAAATGGCTGCTCAGCCCCTATGCGACGGGGTATCTGTATGTCGCGCCCCGTCACCAGTCTGGACTTCCCCTGGAAGAGAACTGGATCAACCGCAGCGATGCGCAGGATTTCAGCCGCCTGACCGATTATCGCGACACCTATGATACCGGCGCGCGGCGGTTTGATATGGGCGAGCGCGCCAATCATCAATTGCTGCCCGCCGCGCTTGAAAGCCTGAAGCTGATCAACGAGATCGGGGTCGCTGACATCGCACGCCAATGCGCGGCGACCAGTGCACGGATCAAGGAGGGTGTAAAACCGCTGGGCCTGCTGGCGGACATTCCGGATCAGGCCGCGCACTATCTGTCGCTGAGCCTGCCGCAGAACGCGCCCGCCGACATCGCCGCGCGACTGCGCGAACACGATATCCACGCCTCCCAGCGCGGCCCGCGTTTGCGGATCAGCGCCCATATTTATAACACCGACGAAGACGTGGACCGCCTCGCCTCCGCCTTGAAAGCCATACTGGGATGACGCCGGACAGTCCGGGAGCGAAAGGCTGGGGCGCGCTCGGCCTTCTGGCGCTCGTCTGGGGCAGCGCGTTCGCGTTCATCGCGGTTGCTGTCGACACCCTGCCGCCTTCGATTATCGTGCTGGGACGATTGAGCCTCGCCGCCGTCATCCTGACGGGCTGGGCGTTTTATCGCCGTCGCCGCCTTCCGCCGCTGCGCGACGTGCGCTGGTTCTGGTTCCTGGCGCTTGGATTCCTCGGCAACGCCCTGCCCTTCACCCTGATCGCCATTGGTCAGAAGACGGTGCCGTCCGGGATCGCGGGCATTCTGATGGGCATGATGCCTCTGACCGTGATCGCGGCGGCGCATTTCATCCTGCCCAATGAACGCCTGAGTCTTCGGAAAGCCTCGGGATTCCTGATCGGGTTTTCCGGTATCGTGATCCTGATGGGGCCTGCGGCGCTGAAGGGCATGCTGGAGGCGGACTTTCTCGCCCAGCTTCTGATCTTCATCGCGACCTTGAGCTATGCCGCCAATGCGGTGACCTATCAGGCCTCACCCGAAACCCCGCCCAGCGTCATCGCGGCGGGGTCGATGATCTGCGCGGCTGTGTTGAGCCTGCCGATGGCGCTTTACGACATCTTCGCCGGGGCCCCCATCACGCCGAGCCTGCCATCCATGATGGCGGTGCTGGCGCTCGGGCTGTTGCCAACCGCGCTCGCGACCATCGTCTATATGGGCGTGGCGCGAAAGGTGGGCGCGTCGTTCGTGGCGCTGATCAATTACATGGTCCCGGTGGTCGCCGCGGTGATCGGGCTCCTACGCGGCGAACCCATGACCCTGACCACGATGATCGCGCTCGGCGTCATCCTGCTCGGCGTTTATGTCGCCCGCCGCAAACCCAAAGCCGCGCCCTAGTCGAGACCCCCGCGCACCGGCGCGTGAGCAAACTCCGAAGCGTTGACCGTCCAGCCATGCTGGATCGGTCCGTGTCCCTCACCAAACTTGGGCGCGCGTCGGATAGCCTCGTGCAGATAATCACCCGCCATCTCGACAGCGCGGTCCAGGCCCTGCCCCTGGGCCATCAGCGCGGCGATCGCGCTCGCCAGCGTGCAGCCCGTGCCATGGGTGTGACGGGTGTGAATGCGCGGGCGCGTGAACAGGCGCACGCCATTACGCGTCGCCAGCAGATCAATGATCTGAGAGCCTTCCAGATGACCGCCTTTGATCAGCACCGCCTTGGCGCCCATCTCCAGCAATTCATCGGCGGCGGCGCGCTGATCATCCATGTCCTCGATGGTTCCGCCCGCCAGAACGGCGGCTTCAGGCGCATTGGGGGTGATCAGGCTGGCGCGCGGCAGCAAAATCGTGCGGATCGCTTCGGCGGTGTCTTCACTGACCAGGGAGTCGCCCGACCCCGCCACCATGACCGGGTCGACGATCAGCGGCAGGCCGACCGTCCCGTTATCGTCGAGCGCCTTGACCACCGCTTCAATCGTGCTGACCGAGGCCAGCATGCCGGTCTTGATCGCGTCCGCGCCGATATCAGACAGCACCGCGTCAATCTGGGCCGCGATCACGTCATCAGGAATGGGGTGCACGCCGGACACGCCCTTGGTGTTCTGCACCGTCACCGCCGTGATCGCGGTCGAGGCGTAGCCGCCCAGCGCCGTCACCGTCTTGATGTCGGCCTGAACGCCAGCGCCGCCCGAGCTGTCAGACCCGGCGATAATCAGGACCCGGCCCTTGGGGTCTTCAAATTCGCCCTCAGCGATCTCGGTTTCGTCGGTCATGGCTGTGCTCCCTCAATGTCAGGTGTGAGCTAGTCTGTGCAGCCAGCCCACGCAAGTCGGGAGGCTGTGTCCAGACAGACACACTGACGTCTATTCGCAACGGACGCCCAACTTCACTCTGGTCTCAGGCCAGAGGCTGATCTATGACCCGCTTTCCTGACAGGCTTCTCTGTCCAGAAGGAGTATTCGGACCCGTGCCACGATCATGATCAAAGCGGCGGCCTGGTGAAATCCGGGCGGTGAGCGTCGCAGCAAATGTGGACCTCGGCGCGTATCGCGTCTGGCCCGAGCGCTAAATCCCTCGCCTCTTCCGCAGCTTTACAGATCGTGCGTATCGCCCATCGCTGGATTCCGGCTGATGACGACTCGTACGCATGCAGGACCGAGATGACCGATTTCAACGATTTTGAAGACGAGGACACGTCCAGCGCGGGCGTGCTCTCCAATTTTGACGTGCTCCGCTTTGTCGCCCGGCAATGGGCGCGCCGCCCCTGGCTGTTCAGCCTGGTGGTGGGCTTCTCTGCGCTCGCCACTTTGGCGGACGTCTTTATTCCCGTGGCCGCCGGCCAGCTCATTGATTCCATCAGCAGCGCCAACGCTGACCCGTCAGGCGACAGCCACTGGACCGCGCTGATCGTGTTTGTGGGGCTCGCCGTGCTGGTGAACGCCGCCCGGCAAATCATGGTGCGGTGTGAGATCCCGTTCTCCAGCGCCAACATGGCCGACATGACCTCTGAAGCCTTCGCCAAGGTCCAGCGCTTCAGCGCGGACTGGCACGCCAACGCCTTCGCCGGCGCGGTGGTGCGCAAGATCACCCGCGGCATGTGGGCGTATGACACCATCACCGCCACGCTGTGGTTTTCCATGATCCCGTCGATCGGCGTGATGGTGGCGCTGGGCGTTTACATGTTGCTGCACTGGCCCATCGTGGGGCTCTACGCGCTGGCGGTGACCTTCACCTTCATCGTGCTGACGGTGCTCGTCTCCACCTATTACATCCGTCCGCAGAACGTCATCTCGAACGCCAAGGATTCAGAGCTCGGCGGCGCGATCGCGGACGTCATCTCCGGCGTCGCCACGGTCAAGAGCTTCGGCGCGGAAGCGCGTGAAGACAGCCGGTTTCATACCCTGGCCTGGGGCTGGCGAGCCGCCGCGAAAAAGACCTGGCTTCGTTTCACCAACGCTTGGCTGATCCAGATGACCGCCGTCATCATGCTGCAGGCGGGCCTGGCGGGCCTGTTGCTGCAGCTGTGGACGCAAGGTGAGGCGACCGCGGGCGACGTGGTGTTCGGCATCACCGCCTTCTTGATGATGGCGGGCTATATGCGCCGGTTCGGCGAGGAAGTTCAGAACGTCCAGCGCGGTCTGGACGAGATCCAGGACCTCGCCGCCTTCGCCCGGACCGACGCCCAGATCGCAGATCTGCCCGGCGCGCCCGATTTCAAACCCGGACGCGGCGAAGTGGTCTTCAAGGATGTGCGCTTCACCTATCAGGGACAGGACACGCCGCTTTACGAAGACTTCTCCCTGACCATTCCGGCGGGTGAGCGCGTGGCGCTCGTCGGCCCGACAGGGTCGGGCAAGTCCAGTTTCGTCAAGCTGGTTCAGCGCTTTCACGATGTGGATGCGGGCGCGATCGTCATTGATGGCCAGGACGTGCGCACCATCACCCAGTCGAGCCTGCGGCGCTGCATCGCGCTGGTGCCTCAGGACCCGGCCCTGTTCCACCGCACCATTGCGGAGAACATCGCCTATGCCTGCCCGGAGGCCACCGATGAGCAAATCGTGGACGCGGCGAAACGCGCCCGCGCTCATGACTTCATCATCACCTTGCCCAAAGGCTATGACACGCTGGTGGGCGAGCGGGGGGTGAAGCTGTCGGGCGGCGAACGCCAGCGCATCGCCATCGCGCGCGCCGTGCTGGCGGATGCGCCGATCCTGATCTTTGATGAGGCCACCAGCGCGCTGGACAACGAGACCGAACGCGACGTTCAAGAGGCGATGGCGGATGTGACCCAAGGCAAGACCGCCATCGTCATCGCCCACCGGCTGTCGACTATTCGGGATGCGGATCGCATCCTGGTTTTTGACAAGGGGCGGGTCGTCGAACAGGGCACGCATGACGAGCTGGCCGCCCAGGGCGAAGGCGTTTATGCGCGCCTCGCAGCGCTGGCGGAGGGCTAGGCCCAATCAAGGCCATTTCGGGGCTGATGCAGGTTTTTCGTATCTTTTCGGTGCGAGGCCTGCTATCAGCCGCCGCTCAGTCGCGCTGGGGCACTCCGCGCGATCAGGTTTTCAGGGCTGGCCTCAAGCAAGGGATTGTGAGGCGCACGTCCTTTGCGAGGTACATATGAAGTTCCCCACCACCATTCCTTCAGCGCTGGTCTCAGCGCTGGAGACGAAGGGCTATGACGCCCTGACCGAAGTCCAGTCCGCGGTTCTGACCGATGAGGCTGTGGGCCGCGACCTTCTGGTCTCCGCCCAGACCGGCTCAGGCAAGACCGTCGCCTTTGGTCTGGCCATGGCCGAGACCCTGCTGGCCGGCGAAGACCGCCTGCCGCAAGCGGGCGCGCCGCTGGCGCTGATCATCGCCCCGACCCGCGAACTCGCCTTGCAGGTTCAGCGCGAACTCGACTGGCTGTACGCCAACGCCGGCGCCCGCCTCGCCAGCGCCGTGGGCGGTCTTGACGCCCGCACCGAGCGCCGGGTTCTCGATCGCGGCGCCCACATCGTCGTGGGCACGCCGGGCCGTCTGCGCGACCATATCGAGCGCAAGGCGCTGGACCTGTCCAATATCCGCGCCATCGCGCTGGATGAAGCCGACGAAATGCTCGATTTCGGGTTCCGCGAGGACCTTGAATTCATCCTCGGCTCTGCGCCCGAAGAGCGCCGCACCCTCTTGTTCTCGGCCACGGTCTCCAAAGAGATCGCCCGCATCGCCGAGACTTATCAGCGCGACGCCCTGCGCATCTCCAAGCTCAGCGCCACCGGCCAGCACGCCGACATCAGCTATGTGGCGCACACGGTCTCCGGTCACGACCGCGAGAACGCCGTCATCAACGTGCTGCGCTATCACGCGGCGCCGCGCGCCCTGGTGTTCTGCGCGCGCCGCGATGAAGTGAACCGTCTCGCCGCCAAGCTGCACAATCGCGGCTTCCACGCTGTGGCGCTGTCCGGCGAGCTGACCCAGGCTGAACGCACCAAGGCGCTGCAAGCGCTGCGCGACGGCCGGGCGAATGTCTGCGTCGCCACTGACGTGGCGGCCCGCGGCATCGACCTGCCGGGTCTCGACCTGGTGGTTCACGCCGAACCGCCGACCAATGCTGAAAGCCTGCTGCACCGCTCTGGCCGAACCGGTCGTGCGGGGTCGAAAGGCACCAGCGTGTTCGTGGTCGCCAGCTCTCGCAAAGGCCGGATCATCCGCCTGCTGCGCGACGCCAAGGTGGAAGCGCAATGGGTGAACGCGCCTGATGCGGACGATGTCCGTGAGAAGGACCGCGAACGCCTGGCCGAACACCCCGCCCTCGCCAATGATGTGGATGAGGACCGGCTGGATGAAATCCGCGCTCTGATCGAACAGTTTGGCGCTGAAAAACTGGCCGCCGGCTTCCTGGCCGAGCTTGAACGCCGCATGCCGGCGCCGGAAGAGCTGTCCGGCACTCCGCCCGAACGTCAGCGCGAAGAGCGCGCCGATCGGGGTCCGCGCCGTGGTCGCGAAGACTTTGACGACGGTCAATGGTTCGAGATTGACCTGGGCCGCAAGCAGCGCGCCGAACCGCGTTGGCTTTTGCCGCTGATCTGCCGTGTTGGCGGCGTCGCGGGCAATGATATCGGAGCGATCAAGATTGGCGATTCTGCGACCCGTTTCCAGATCGCCGAAGACAAGATCGAAGGCTTCAAGCAGGCGATGAACCAGCCGCGTGAAACCGACAAGAATGTTCGGGTCTCACTGGCGGGCGACGAACCGTTTGAAACAGCTGCGCCGGACTTCAACAAGGGTCCGCGCGGCGGTGATCGTGACCGCAGCAAGCCCAAGCGCGCGCCGCGTCCGGGTAAGAAAGAACGCGCCGCCAAGCGTCATGATGATGATGATTTCTTCGGCGGCTCCGCTGAAGATACGCGCCCCAAGCGCGACTGGGCGCCGAAAGGCAAACCGCCGTTCAAGAAACGCGATGGCGACAAGCCCCATGCGGCCAAACCCGGCGGCTTCAAGAAAGGCCCCGGCGCCAAGCCTGGCTTCAAGAAAGCCGAGGGCGGCAAGCCGGCGTTCAAGAAAGCTGAGGGCGGCGATCGCCCGTTAAAGCGCATCAAGCGCAAAACTGACAGCTAGCTTACCAAGCGGTCACGCTATGGACAGGACAAGCCTGCCGCTGTGCGGCAGGCTTGATCCATGTCGAGCCTGATTGAATGCCTTGAAACTCAAGACGCAACCGCCCTGAGCCATTTGCTCGGGCGTTTGCCGCATCTGACCAATGCGCCTGTGGTTGAAGGGGATCATACGCCCCACCCCATCCATGCGATCTGTGATCGGGTGTTTGACGGGCGTCTGTCAGACTCGCAAGGGCTGGCTTTCGCCAACGCCTTGATCTCGGCGGGTGCAGATCTGGACGCCATACATCCGGGAAATGGCGACAGCCTGCTGATCAGCGCCATCAGCCTGTCCTGCCCGTCCATCGCCCACCGCCTGCTCGACAAGGGCGCCAATCCCGATCCGCGCGGCCTGTTCGGCGCCACCGCCCTTCACTGGGCCGCGATCATGGGCATGGCCGATCTCGTCAAACGCCTGATGGACCACGGCGTCTATATCTATCTGCGCGACACGCAATATCAGGGCACACCGCTGGGCTGGGCCGTTCAGGGCCGGCTCGATCCCCCACCTGGCGCCCGCGATGAACACATCGCCTGCGCCGCTCTGCTGGTTGAAGCGGGCCTGCAGCCAGACGCGGACTGGCGGCACAGCGAACAGATCATCGGCGACAAGGCGCTGCGTCAGGCTCTGGGCTGGGCTTAGGCCCCGGCGTTCAAGACCGCCGCCTGCACCTTGAGCGCCTGCACCGTCTCGCGCACATCATGGACCCGCACGATGGCGCAACCGGCCCGTGCGGCGTGCAGCGCGACGGCGAGCGAGCCGCCCAGCCGATCCATCGCATCATCCGCCGTGTGGTCAATCGCCTGAACGAAGCGTTTGCGCGAAGCGCCGAACAGAACCGGCAGGCCCAGCGAGACGAAATGCTCGAGCGAGGCCATGAGCTCGAGATTATGCTCAAGCGATTTGCCAAAGCCGATGCCCGGATCGAGCACGATGAGATCGCGGTCAAAGCCGGTGGCGAGCAGAACGCCGGCACGCTGGCCCAGATAGCGCGCCACGTCGTTGACCACGTCGTCATACTGCGGCGCGGCCTGCATGGTGCGCGGTTCGCCCTGCATATGCATCAGGCACACCGGCACCCCCAGCTCCATGGCGGTTTCAGGCGCCGTATCCGCGCGCAAGGCGTTGACGTCATTCCACAGGCTCGCGCCCGCATGCACGGCGGCGCGCGCCACGCCCGGCTTCATCGTATCAATCGAGATCGGCGTGAGCGGGCGTTCCGCCAGGATCGCCTCGATCACTGGCGCGACGCGGTCCAGTTCTTCGCTTTCAGAGACGGGCTCGGCGCCCGGACGGGTGCTCTCGCCGCCAACATCCAGACAATCCGCGCCCGCATCCAGCAAAGCCAGCCCATGATCGCGCGCCGCCTGCGTGCTGGCGTGACGCCCGCCATCTGAAAAGCTGTCAGGCGTCACGTTGACGATGCCCATGACCTGCGGCCGACCATCAACGTGTGGACGGATGGGGAAGGCTAGCATGGACGGCTCGACGCCTTGGAATAGCGCGACGGCTCGCCATTGCGGAAATGGTCCCGATCCGCGCGCAGGGCTTCGGCGATATGATCGAGCACCGTGGCTTGCGCGCGGGACCGGCGCACGGCGCCGTGGGCGACCAGCCACAAATCCAGCAACACCTCGAAATCGGGCAGGATGCGCACAAGCCCGGGGCTGACCCGCGCCAGACGATGCGAGGTCACACCGAGGCCCAAACCATTGCGCAGCCCCTCCAGATGGGCGCTGGGATGGGTCGCGACCATGACGTCCCGTCGGGGTTTGAGCTCGTCGCCAATAGGTGTCCGCGGCCATTGAAACGCGATCGGCGCCGCCCACCCCACAGCCACATGATCAGCGACATCATCAAGCGTTTGCGGCGCGCCATGACGTTCGAGATAACATTCCGAGGCGTACATGCCGCTGCCCACTTCCGCCGCGCGGCGGGCGAGCAAGCTGTGTTGCGGCCCGGGTTGGCCCCAACGCAGGGCGATGTCGGCGTCGCCGCCCGCCAGATTGGCCGGCTCAAACCCGATCTTGAGCTCGACTGACAGGTCAGGGTGCGCCTGAAGCAAGGGTGTCAGAGCGCCCGGCAGCCAGTCTGCGCCGACGCCGTCGCTGGCGGCCACTGTCACCCGCCCCTCGATCCGCTCATTGCCGCTGCGCGCCGCACGCTCGATCGCAGCGGCCTCGTCTTGCATGTTGCGAGCATGATCGAGAACCGACCGGCCAAGCGCTGTCGGCGTCAGGATATCGCCCCGACGCTCAAACAAGGCGCCGCCCAGATGGGTTTCCAGCGCTCGCATCCGGCGACTGACCGTGGGCTGGCTGAGCCCCAGGACACGACCGGCGGCGGCATGACTGCCCGCTTCGTAGACGGAGAGGGCGAGATAGTAGTCTGACCAGTTATCCATTCAACTATGAATACCAATTATGCAGTTTCAGTCAATTGTACATATGCTGCGGCGCGTCATATTTGAGCCATCACTGAATGGAGGCTTATATGTCCGTGTTTGCAACTGCAATTCTCGCCCTGCAACTGACCGGCGCGCCGGTCCAGGATTTCACCCCGGTCCGCGTGGCCGATTCTGATATTCGCGGCTCAGTCCGCGCCCTGAACCAGGGCGACTGGAACACCGCGCTGCACTTCAGCCGCGCCGCGCTGGAAAGCGGGTCGCGCACCAGTGTTCGCGCCGCCGCCCATGCGAACGCCTGTATCGCCCTGCACCAGCTGGGCCAGACCGCCGAAGCGGCTCAGGCCTGTGAAACCGCGCTGGCCCTGGCGCCGGGCAACGCTGTGCTGGCGTCCAACCTGTCTGCGGTGCAAACCCGCATGGCGGGCGCGCCGTCCGCAGGCGCAGGCAACTAACCACCTGATCACAGGAATGCGATTTGCGCCGTCTGGGTCTGACCGGTAACCGGTGACTTATGACGGCGCATTTCATCACTCGGCTAGGCCCCTATAGCGAAGCGCGGTCCCGCGCCGAACGCGGCAGGCATGAGTGGCGCTATGATGCAGGGTTCCTGCCCGCCTCCACGCCGCATAGAGTTCTGCCAGAAAGTCGGCTGAGCCTTGTGACCGAAAGCCTGTACGCACCGTCTGGCGAGCTTCTGGACCAATCGCACTGGGTTTTTGGCCCTATCCGCACTCCTCGGCTCTACGCCCCGCCGCCGGGCTCCGTTCTGGAAGGCACGTTTATCCCGCCCGAACAGGCGCTGTGTCTGTTAGGCGTACGCCCTGACGAATTGACCGACGCCATCCTCCCCCAGAGTGATTTCCCGCGCCTTTTACGGTCCCCCGACACACCGACGCGTCAGACTGATGCGTTGGCGATCTGGGCCGCGCGGCTGTTGCGCGCCACGAAAGGCCGTGTCCGCGCCAATGTCCTCGCCGACCGCGCCGGGGTGAGCGAACGTCATCTTCATCGCTGCATGAGCGGACGGCTGGGCGTCGGGCCCAAAGCGCTCGCGGGTCAGATCCGGGCGTTGGCGGCGATTGAACGCGCCGACCAGAGCGCTCGCCCGAACTGGGCGGACATTGCGCTGGTCAGCGGCTATAGCGATCAGGCCCATCTCAGCCGGTCCGTCAAAGCGCTGACCGGGCTGACGCCGACCGCGCTGCATGCGGAAAGGTCCGTAGAGTCCGAAATCTTCAAGACCAGACAGGCGCAATAGAGGCAGTCTTCAGCCATACCCCCTTCTCTTCTGGCAGGAGCACCGAGATGAAACTGATGATGACCGCCGCCGCCCTGTGTGCGGCGCTAAGCGCGCCCGCCCTGGCGCAAGACATGTTTGAGTTTGAAGGTAAAAGCTGGCGCATCGAGGCTGAACTGGTCGAACGCGCGGAGTTTCTGGGTCGCGACGCGCTGCACTTTCGCGACGGCGTGGTCTGGATTGACGGATCCCAGTTTGAAACCGGCGAGATCACGTTCGAGATGGCGATCAGCGGATCTCCGGGCCATACCGGCGTTCTGTGGCGCGGACAGGGCGTGGGGGATTGGGAGAAGTTCTATTTCCGGCACCATCTCAACAATATGCCGGATTCGGTTCAGTACACCCCCGCGTATGACGGCGTGACGGGCTGGCAGATCTTTTCAGATCCGGACGCCATCAGCCAGGTCCATCATGGCCTGAACCGCTGGATGAATGTGCGCGTGGTCGTCGCCGAGGATCAAGCCGACATCTTCATGGACGGCCAGTTGATCCATCACATTCCCGACCTGCAGCGTGAAGACGGCGCCGGCTGGGTCGGCTTCTGGCAATTGGCGCCCAATGGCGTGGCGTCCGGCTATGTGCGCAATATCCAGATCACGCCTGAGAGAAACCCCGACATCATCGGCGTCTCCGAACGCCCGATGATGGAGCCCACGGCGAACCTTGTGCGCACCTGGCGCGTCTCTGCGCCTTTCAGCGAAGCCCAACTGGCCGAGCAGAGCTTTGAAAGCCTGCACGCCTCTCATGCGCGTTGGACCACGCTCGAGGTGGCCTATAACGAAATCGCCAATTTGGCGAGCGTCACCCGCCATTCCGAAGGCGATACGGTCTTCGCTGAGACCACGATTATGGCTGACAGCCCCCGAACGGCATTGGTCCGGTTCGGCTATTCCGACCGGGTGCAGGTGTTCTTGAATGGCGAACGTCTGTTTGTCGGCAGCAATGACTGGCGCAGCCGCGACTATCGCTATCTGGGCACCATCACCCGGCATGTGGCCGTGCCGCTGAACCTGCGAGACGGCGAGAACACGCTGACTTTTGCGGTGTCTGAAACCTTTGGCGGCTGGGGCGTCACCGCCGCGCTTGAAGAGGCGGACGGCGTGCACATCGCGCGCTGATCACCCGTCCTTCTCCTCAGCCCTGCATGCGCAAGCGTGCAGGGCTGATGCGTGTTGAGCGACAGTGTCGCCACACAAACTCATAGGTTGTATTTTTCCCTCAGGCATACTTGTGGCGCTCTTCATCAAGGGAGGATCCCATGAGCCTGTCCGTGCAATTGAACATCTTCTCCGGCCGCCCCAACCCGCGCTTCATCCTGTCAGAAACAGAGGCGATATCCCTGTTCAAGCGGGCGCTCGAAGTCGGTCCCGCCAGCCCGAACGCCAGCCGCGGGCTTGGATATCAAGGGTTCACGCTCATACCCGTTGAGCCTGGATCAGACATGGACGCCATGAGCCAGGACGCCTTAGGCGCGGCGAGCGCACATGGCCTGACCCTGGCGGGCGCGCCGGAGCTTGAGCAAGAACTGATCGCGCTGGCGCTCAAGCGTCTGGAGCTGAGCGCTTCCGTGCAATCCGCCCTCGCGAACGCGCATGAGCGCCCTTTGCTCACCGCGCTGCCGCAAGTGGATTGTCCCGACTGCAAGGGCCAGAACGCACCCGCCTATGATCCTGATTGGTGGAACAACAATGCTGTGCGGTTAGCGAACAATAATTGCTATAATTACGCCAACAACCAGGCCACCAACACCTTCGCCCAGCCCGGTCGCGAATCAGGCACGCCCATCACCGGTATGAGCTGCGGCGGGGTTCAGCCCAGCGCCGTTGCGGACGGGCTCGTCGCCTCAGCTAACTTTTCAGACGAAACGCCAGGCTGGTACGTGGCGCTGGTCATCTGGCCAGGCACAGATTTTCACTGGTATCGTCAGGACACGAACGGCTGCTGGTCGCACAAGCCGGGCTCAACCCCTGTGATCAACACCGACAACGCCGGCGCCCAGATCACCGATCCCGCCACCTGTGACCGGGGCGACTACACCCAGTTCTGCAGTTACATGATCACCAATGCCGGCGTGGTGATCAGCTAGGCCGGTTCAATGACCCTTCGTGTCATCCTTCAGATCTATTCCGGACGCCGTGATCCTGAATGGCTTGTAACGGGCGCGCTTGAAACCCGTTTGCTCGAAGCCCTTGAGGGATTGCCCACCGGCCCGGACTGGACCCCGCCCACAAGGCTCGGCTATCGCGGCATACGCCTCGAACATGATGCGTCCGCTCGGAAATGGCTGTGTGTCAAAGGACAGGTCATGCATGACCATGAAGCCGGGAGATCCTGGTTCGCCGACCCAACTTGCTCGATCGAAGCGCTGGCGTTGGAAAGCGGGCGGGCGTTTCTGGACCCGACCACGCTTGATCACCTGATCAAAATGCTCACTGACGCGCACTGAAATGAAAAACGGCCGCTCCTGATGGAGCGGCCGTTTGATCATCCAAATGAAGGGGACTGTCAGGCGCCGCCCGGCTTGGGCTCAAGCCCGCCCGTGCTCGGCGCTTCATCCTCGTCATCATCAATGACCGGCACCGCGCCGGAAGGCGGCGAACCGCCGTCGGCTTTGGGCGGGACTTCCGTGTCGCGATGAGGTTTGTTGCCCTTCAACAGCTCAACAATCTCATCACCGGACAGGGTTTCGTATTCCAGAAGCCCTTCGGACAGGGCCACCCAATCGTCGCCTTTTTCGGTCAGGATGCGGCGGGCCTCTTTCAGACCGCCCTCAACCAGGCCTTTGACCTCTTTTTCGATCTTGGCGGCGGTTTCCGCCGAGATCGAGGAGGACTGAACCAGTTGCTGACCCAGGAAAACCTCACCCTGGTCTTCGCCATAGTCCACCGGACCGATCTCTTCAGAGAAGCCCCATTGGGTGACCATGGCGCGAGCCAGACGGGTCGCCTGCTTGATGTCGCTGGCGGCGCCGGAGGTGACGTTCTCCTTGCCGAATTTCAGCTCTTCAGCCACACGCCCGCCCATCATGATGGCGAGACGCGACGTCATCTCCTGATGGGTCATCGACAGCTTGTCGCCCTCGGGCAGCTGCATGACCATGCCCAGCGCGCGACCGCGCGGGATGATCGTCGCCTTGTGGACGGGATCGGCCGCCGGCACGTTCAGCGCCACAATGGCGTGACCGGATTCGTGATAGGCGGTGAGCGTGCGCTCTTTCTCGGTCATGACCATGGTCCGGCGCTCGGGGCCCATCATCACCTTGTCTTTGGCGTCTTCGAATTCCGCCATGGAGACGACGCGCTTGTTGCGGCGCGCGGCCAGCAAAGCTGCTTCGTTCACAAGGTTTGCGAGGTCCGCGCCCGAGAAACCCGGCGTGCCGCGTGCGATGACTTTGGGCTCGACATCGTCAGCCAGCGGCACGTCACGCATATGCACTTTCAGGATTTTCTCACGGCCCGTGATGTCGGGGTTCGGCACCATGACCTGACGGTCAAAGCGGCCCGGACGCAGCAGCGCCGGGTCCAGAACGTCCGGACGGTTGGTCGCCGCGATCAGGATGATGCCCTCATTGGCTTCAAACCCGTCCATCTCCACCAGCAGCTGGTTGAGCGTCTGCTCGCGTTCGTCATTACCGCCGCCCAGGCCCGCGCCGCGCGAACGGCCCACCGCGTCGATCTCGTCAATGAAGATGATGCAGGGCGCGTTTTTCTTGGCCTGTTCGAACATGTCGCGCACACGAGATGCGCCGACACCGACGAACATTTCCACAAAATCAGAACCCGAAATGGTGAAGAAGGGCACGCCCGCCTCACCGGCGACAGCGCGCGCGGTGAGCGTCTTACCGGTGCCCGGAGGGCCGATCAGCAAGGCGCCCTTGGGAATCTTGCCGCCCAGGCGCTGGAACTTGGAGGGGTCCTTGAGGAACTCGACGATCTCCTCAAGCTCTTCCTTGGCCTCATCAATGCCAGCCACATCGTCAAACGTGACGCGGCCTGTCTTCTCGGTCAGAAGCTTCGCCTTGGACTTGCCGAAGCCCATGGCGCCGCGACCGCCGCCCTGCATCTGACGCATGAAGAAGATCCACACACCGATCAACAGCAGCATCGGGAACCAGTTGATCAGAATGCCCAGCGGGCTGATGCCGCCTTCGCTGGGCTGTTGAGCGGTGATATCCACATCCGCAGCCCGCAGCGCCGCCGTGACATTGGCGTCTGCCGGAATGGTGGTGCGGAAGGTGGCGCCGCCCGAGGTCTGGCCGGTGATCGTGTCGCCCTGAATGGTGACGGAGCTGACCTGACCGCTCTCGACCTGGTTCATGAACTGGGAATAGTTGATCTCGTTGGACGGCGCCGACTGGCTCGGTCCCTGGAGCATGTTGAACAACGCCAGCAACAGCACCAGCAAGATCGCCCAAACCAGCATATTGCGCATATTCATCGTCAGTGTCCTTGTCCGCGCCGCCATCGTTTCGGGCGCGCATCTGAGGCGGTCATCAAATTGTTACGTCTGATATTGGGGCGTCAGACCGTTTTCGCCAGTGCGGCGCGTACATGCAACGCAGATTTATCCCCATCAAACCATGCCGGCGCTTCGCAAGGAAGCAGCCAGCGCCGCAAGCGTGTCATGCAAAGCAGCGACCAATTGTCTGTATCGCCAAGCAGCAATTGCATGATCTCACCGCCTTCAGCGCCATTATAAGTTGAGATCACCGTTAAGGATTGGCGAAGCGCAGGCGGTACATCCGCGCGTGAAACATCCTCAGGCTGCAACCTATCACCCAAGGCGGCGACCTGGCACGCTGTCTCCGCCCGGACTTCAACACGGCCGTCAAACAGGCCGGCCTCGCCCGCTTGCAGCTCCAGGACCACAGGCTCTGCGCCGCCGTCCGCCCGCCCCAGAACCGCGCCAGGGTCTCGCCCCATCACGCCGTCAGCGGTCAGAAGAACACCCGATTGCGTATGCGCCTCTCGTGCCTCAAGCGCCTTCAGACAAGCCTCGACACCGTCAGGTGGCGGCGTCCGCGCCTCGCCCGACACCGCCAGCATGACCGCTTCCATCGCTCGCAGCGCCATGGGTTTGGCCGCCAGTGAAAACATGTCCGCATTCAGTCGCGCCCCGCCCCAGGGCGTCCAGCTCACAGCCCGCTCCACCAGGCGCCAGGCCGCGCTGCGCAGCAGGCGCTCTGCATCCACACTCTGGTCTGACAGGCTCAACAAGCCATGCTCAGCCGGACCGCCGGGCGGGTACGCCTTCTGGCGCACCTGCACACGTTCATACTGGGCGTCTTCGTTTGAGGGATCCTCGATCCAGCGCGCCTCGATACGGCTGAGGTACTCGCGCAGCTCCGCGCGCCTCAATTCGAGAAACGGGCGCACCACCGTCAGGTCTCGCCCTTCGGGCCAGACCGGAGACGCGTCAAACCGGGTCATGCCGGTCAAGGTCCGCCAACCGCCCTCGCGTTTGGCCCGCATGCGCAGGGTTTCGATCCGGTCGTCCAGCGTATGGCCCAGGCATAAGAGACGCACCCCCAGCCCCTCACACGCGCCCGCCAACAGGCGATGGCGCGCCTGACGCGCGGCGGCCTGGTTCTTCTTAGGCGCGGTCCATCGCAGGATATGCGGTTCAGCCCCAAGGGATCTGGCGTAGTCGGCATTGTCTGCCGCTTCGACCGCGCTTTCTGGCCGCAACTGATGATCAACGATCAGGGCGTGCAGCGGGAAATCGGGATGCGCCGCGCGCAAGGCATGAAGCAGAGCAGTAGAATCTCCGCCGCCGGAAAACCCAAGCGCCAGCGCTTCAGACACATCGCCCCCTATCGGCAGCCGATCCGTGCGGTCTCACGTTGCGCCTTGCGGCGCGCATCCTCACCGGCGCGCGGAAACTCGGACGGAAAGGTGGCCAGCACCTGGCACGCGCGACCGGTTTCGCCCAAAGCCGCCAATGACGCCCCCAACCGGACCAGGGCGTCGGGCGCACGCGCGCCCTGACGATCCGCCTGCAAGGACGCGATATAAGCGTCCGCCGCATCCTGGAAATCGCCATTGATGAAATGGGTTTCCCCCAGCCAGTACCAGGCCTGACCGACTTTGGCGTCTTCAGGATAGGTCTGGGTGAACTCACGCAGCAATTCCCGCGCACCGCCAAAATCACCATCGAGCAGACGGGCGTTCGCTGTCTGGAACAGGGTGTCGGCATCCATGACGGCTTCCGGCGGGGCGTCCAGCTCACTGATATCTGCGTTCAGCTGGGGCAAAGCCGCGCTTTGCGACAGGCTTTCGCGCCCCGTCCCGCGCGGCGCTTGCGTGTTCTGGCCCGGCGTCGGCGCGCGCAAGGGCTGCACGGTGGACGCGCGCGCCTCAGCGTAAGGGTCGCTTGAATCAATTTCGTCGGCGGACAAGAGGTCTGACGGCCCGCCCAGAGACAGAGGATCCCCCGTCGCGCCCATTTCATCCCCTGCCGCGCCATAAGCCGCGCCGCCTGACAACAGCCGGTCCACATTGACGCCCAATTGTTCGAGTTCCTGACGCATGCGGCGGTTTTCAAAGTTCAGACGTTCGATCTCGCCGGTTTGAACGCGCTGCTGACGCTCCAGATCATCCACGCGCATCATCAGCGTTTCCGCCACCGGATCGCCTTGCAGCGCCCTCGCTTCGACCTCCGCCAATCGCGCCTCAACCGCATCCAGGCGCGCCGCCAGCTCCCGGCGCGATTGCGCTTCAGCTGGAACGGTCATCAAGGCGGTCATCAGCAAAAGAGCTGACAGGGCGGAGAAAAGCGAACGAATCATGGCGCAGATGTCCTGTGAAGCGGCTCAGGGCTATGAGCGCTAGTGTCGTCGAGCAAACGGCGAAATCAAGGCGAAGTCAGGAATTGTCCAGCAGACGGACTTCATCGTTCACCACGAACCAACCGCCATCCGCCGATTGCTGAAGCCCAAATGTATAGCCATAGCCGTCCGCCCGCTGCAGCGTGCATTGAAGCTGGACATGGCTGGGCGTGCAGGACGCCTCCCCGCCTGAACCCGGCTCGGCGACCTGCGCAGAGAAAGAGGCGAGGTCCGCGCGGCTGTCCACGCCCCAGAGCCAGTAGGCCTCGGTCCCTTCAAAGACATCCGCCAAAAACGCGGCGGCTCCGCCCTCGTCATAGGGCAGAGCGATAGGCGGTTCGCCCATCGGCTCTTCATGGGGTTCGGAAACCGGTTCTTCAGTGGCGACCGGGTCAGACCCTGGCGCGCCATACACGCCCGGTGACGGCTCCATCACCATGGAGAGACCATACAGCGCGGCGACAGCGGCCACCGGCGCAACAACAAGTCCTACGAATGCTCTGATAATCATTAGGCTGCCCCCTCAAGCAGAAACGCCCGCAAGGATGAACCTTGCGGGCGTTTCAATCAATCCTTTTCAGGTCCGGTCTTACGACACGGCGCCCGACTGGATCATGGTCATGGCGTTCCGGTTGGTCGCCCAGCAGCTTTCGTTGGACTGGCGGCAGACCGGGCGCTCTTTACCGTAGGACACGGTGGAGATGCGCGACGGGTCGACGCCCTGGCTCACCAGGAAGTCACGGGCCGCATTGGCGCGGCGTGCGCCCAGGGCCAGGTTGTACTCACGCGTGCCGCGTTCGTCGCAATTGCCGGCGACCAGAATGCGGGCGCCCGGATAGGACGACAGCCAGGCGGCCTGACGTCGCAGGGTCGCACGCGCTTCGCTGGACAGCGTGCTCTGATCCAGAGCGAAGAAAACGCGGTCGCCCGCATTCACTTCAAAGTCTTCAACCGAACCCGGGGTCGGACCAGCCGGCTCAGGCGCAGGCTCATAGACCGGCTGCGGTTCAGGCTCAGGCATCGGAGCCACCGGCTCCGGCTGGGAAGCACAGGCGGCCAGCGTGGCGCTGAGCGCCAGGGCGGCAAGAATTGACAGGCGTTTCATATTGGTGTCGTCCCTCTCCAAGCCTATGGCGATCCGCATAGGCAAATCGGTGTGGATGCTATCAGAATTGGCGCGCTTCACACCCCAAAAAACCCCAAAACGCGCACCTCGGTTAAGACCTTAGCCGAGCAAAGCTCAGTCAATCAAGGGCGACCAGGCCGGGTCGCTCGCTTGGCCTTGCGTCGGCAGGCGGCGCAGGTTGAAACCCGCAAGGTCAGTGCTCCAGATCGAGTACGTTGTTCCCTCGCGTGTCCTGTCGCCTCGTGTGAACAACAAGACGCGGCCATTGGGCGACCAGGCGGGCGTATCCACGAAGTAGCCTTCATACAAAATACGCTCCTCGCCCGAGCCGTCCGCAGCCACAACACCCAGCATGAACTGGCCATTGCGCTGTTTGGTGAAAGCGATCAGATCGCCGCGCGGGCTCCAGACCGGAGTCGTATAGCGGCCTTCGCCGAAGGTGATGCGCTGCGGGTCGGTCCCGTCTGCGTTCATCACGTAGAGTTGAGACTGTCCGCCGCGCGAGGATGAAAACACGATCCGCTCGCCATCCGGCGCATAGGACGGCTCCACATCATCGGCCGGATGCGTGGTCAGCTGGCGCAGGGTGCGCGAGCGCAGATCAAAGCGGAACAGGTCGTGCCCGCTATGGCGCTCGGCGGAGACCACAAGCGCACGGCCCTCGGGATGGAACCGGGCGGACAGGGACTGGCCTTCGCTGGCGAGCGAGGGGCCTGTGTCAAACAGCGCTTCCTGACGTCCGGTCTCAAGATCATAGAGATAGCTCGTCGCCCGGCCGTCGCGGAACGACACATAGGTGATCTGCTGGGCGCTCGGCGAATAGTTCGGCAGCAGCGCCATATAGGACCGGTCCGTCAGGAAGGACGGGTTCGCGCCATCCTGATCCATCACCGCCAGGCGTCGAATCGGCTCGTCATTGGGGCCATAGCCCTCTGACACATAAACGATGCGGGTGTCGAAATAGCCGCTTTCGCCGGTCATGCGCTGATAGACGGCGTCGGAGAC
The DNA here is from genome assembly GCF_051859625.1 of Oceanicaulis sp. GTDB lineage: Bacteria > Pseudomonadota > Alphaproteobacteria > Caulobacterales > Maricaulaceae > Oceanicaulis. The sequence goes on from NZ_JBHYFH010000001.1 coordinate 855,822, forward strand.
CTTGTGCGCGATCCGGCGCCAGTTGTCCGGCGACGTCACGAACTGCAGCCCCTGCATCTGCTGCTCGGTGTTGGCGTCCCACAGCCGGAACGCGACCAGCATGCGGTCGTTCTCGTCAATGCTGACCTCGCCCACCAGCAAGGCCGAGGCATTGATCACCCGCCAGTCGCCAAAGCGGGGACGCAGATTGATGTCGGTGATGTCTTCAATGAACGCTTCGGGATCAACCGGGGCGAACAGCCCAGACGTCTGAAGATTGTTCGTGATCACGCGGGAGATGTCGGCGCCGATCTCACCCTCGCGATTGTCCGCGCCCAGAAAATCCGGAATGGCGATCGGGGTCGGGTCGAGCGTGCCTTCGGTCACATCCACCACCAGGGGTGTTTGTCCAAAAGCCGATGCGGCCATCACGATCAGCGCGAAGATCGAGGCGAAGAATTGGCGCAGGGCGGTCATGGGAAGCTCCCGGGTTCGAACGACTGGGGTCAGCGATTGCGTTGCGTGTCGACATTGACCCGAAGCACGCGCCATTGGGCGTAGTGTTCGGGAGGTAGAGGATAGGGTTGGCATTCGATCGCGCCGCGCAAGGCCCGTTCACCCGCCACTCTCAGGAAAGAATTGGGCGAATTCATGATACGCGCTTCGTCGATCAGGCGCGGCGGAACCGACAGGCGGCCATTGCGCTCAAGCCGGATCTCCATGGAGATCCGCAGATCCATATTGGCCGGCGCATCTGCGTTGGAACGAATGCAGCGGTTCATGTGAGACGCCGCCATCGCCGACAGGCTGGCGGTCATCGCCGTGCCCGGCCCCGCCTGATTGCGGGTCTCGCCCGCCTCAGCCTGGCCTTGCGGCGCGGCGTTCTCACGCGACCGGTCCACCAGCTGAGACAATGCGCCCAGGTCCAGAGACGGCTGCTGCGGCTCAGGTTCGCGCGGACGCGGCGTCGGCTCGGGTTCGGGTTCTGGCTCAGGTTCGGGTTCTGGCGGGGTTGGTTCGGGTTCCGGTTCCGGCTCCGGCTCAGGCTCGTCCTGGGGCGCAGGCGGAATGATTTCCGGCTCGGCTTCAGGCGGCGCAGGCTCAGGCTCCGGCGCGGGTTGAGGCGCCGGCGTTTCAGGCTCGATCTCGGGCTCGGGTTCAGGACGCGCCGCGCGCACATTGGTCTCACGCGCCAAAGTCACCAGCTCCACCGGAACAACCATCAGCTCTTCGGTCAGGCGGCGTGATTGCGGAAACGCGATCAGCGCGCTCGCGACCAGTCCCGCATGAACGAAGAGGGATACGATGAGCCCCAGGGCCTGACGCATGGCCCGGCCTCCCTATTCGCGGATCGGTTCAGTGACGAGGCCGATATTGGTGTAGCCCGACGCTGACACCCGGGCCATCACACGCATGACGTCGCCATAGGGCGCGCCGTCATCGGCGCGGATATAGATGCGCGCTTCAGACCCGGCTCCCGTGATCGCCTGGAGCCGCGGCGCCAGCTCGTCAAACGCCACTTCGGTCTCCATCAGATAGAGCGTGCCGTCTGACTGGATGGTCAGGGTCAAGGGCTCTTCCGACGTGGTCATGGCGCGCGCTTCGGTATCTGGCAGATCCACCTCGACCCCCACGGTCAGAAGCGGGGCGGAGATCATGAACACGATGAGCAGCACCAGCATCACGTCCACAAAGGGCGTGACGTTGATTTCGGCGTTGGGCTTGAAGCGGCGACGTCCATTGCCGCCGCCGGTGTCGAGACCGCCAGCCATCAATCAGCTCCCCCGGCTCGCCAGCGCCGCCAGATCATCCACGAGACCTTCAAGGCGGGAGGCGTATTTGGAGAGGTTTGACGACAGGGCGTTAAAGAAGATCACGGCCGGGATGGCGGCCAGAAGCCCCAAAGCGGTGGCGAACAGGGCTTCGGAAATGCCCGGCGCCACGACGGCCAGCGAGGTGTTCTCGGACGCGGCGATCGAGCGGAAGGCGTTCATGATGCCCCACACCGTGCCGAACAGGCCGATAAAGGGCGCCGCCGAGCCGATAATGGCCAGAACGCCCAACCCGCTTTCCATCTTGCTCAGTTCGCGATTGGCTTCTGCGCCGCCGCTTTTGGCGACCGCATACCCGTCCCAGTCGCGCATGGACGCAGCGAGCACCCGGCCGAACGGCTCCTTGGCGGGCTTGGCGTATTTCGCGACCAACTCGTCCAGCGACCCGCCAGACCAGAAATCGTTTTCAAAGCGTGACGCGCCGGCATGGGCGTTGTTGAGTTGCAGCCATTTCTCGATGGCGATGGCCCAGGACCAGATCGACATGAACGCCAGGACCGCCATCACCGCTTTCACCACGATGTCGGCGCGCATGAACAAATGCATGATGGTCAGTTCAGTGGCCGGACCCGTCAGCTCAACTGCAACGCTTTCCATGGAAACTCCGCTAGACCCTCGCGCATCCGGCGAAGCGGATGCGTCATAATGAAACGCCCTCGGGCTGCAGGTGTAACCGCACGCACGCGTCACGCCAAGCCGTACTCGGCCTCGACAGTGTGACAGGCTGAGAAAAGACGCAGATTGCGGCGAATTGAGGGAGGTTTTTAGCCGGTTACGTAGCGTTGGAGCTGAGCCAGCATCGTCTTGGGCAAGCGCCGCGGCCGCCCCTCCAGATCGATGCAGGCGGCTTCCAGATCGGCGGTGACCAGCACTTCGGCGGCGCACATCACGCGCTGGCTGATGATGAGACGCGCGCCTTTGGCGGCGACAAACCGGGTTTCGATGGTCAGGGCGTCATCGATGCGCGCGGGCTTGAGATAGTCGAGATTGATCTTGCGCACGGCGAAGCCCAGAGGCGGATCAAGTTTCAGAATCTCGGCATGGCTGACGCCCGCGCAGCGCAAGGCGTCGGTCCGCCCGCGCTCAAGGAATTTGAGATAGTTGGCGTAATAGACGACACCGGTGAAATCGGTGTCCTCGTAATAGACCCGGACAGGCAAATGGTGCGTCTTGTCATCCAGCCAGACGCCGGCATGGGGTTGGCTCATGGTGGCTATTCAAACGACTGGATATGAGTGACGTTGTTAAAATCAAAGACATTTCTCCAAGGGCCGGTTCCATCACTTGCGCCGACAGAGAAGATCGAGAACCCCAGCGCGCCATAGAGGCCGGAGCTGAGGAAATAGTCGCTATTGATGGAATGAGTGAACTCGATGCTCACGTCACACGAGCCGGGCATGACCTGCCAAGACCCGGTGTGAAACTCGCCACTCGAGTTGCAATCAGCGTGAGAAGGGAGCGAAGTCTGGATAGCGCCGCTGCCGGGTTGAGAGGGGTCTGGAAAGAAAGTCATCCGCCCCACCCTCGGCGACGGATTAGGGCCTCCCGCTGCAGGCACAAAGCAGATGACCGAGATCACCACCGTACTGAAAGGCGGCGTGTAGGCGCTCTCATCGCAAGCAGATAGATCCTGGGATTGCGCCATGGCGGCGCCAGTCGCCGCAAGGCTAACGATCAAGGCTGATGCTGTCTTGAGTATCATATTGTCACCCCTCGCCTATTCCGGCCTTGATAAGCAAAACTAGTTTCCAAACAGATCATCATTCAAGTGTTGCGGCATGGTGAAGCCCAGATGCTCATAGGCGCGCTTGGCGGCCACCCGGCCGCGCGGGGTGCGCATGATGAAGCCTTGCTGGATCAGGAAGGGTTCGACCACGTCTTCGAGCGCATCGCGCGCCTCCGCGCAGGCCGCCGCCAGCGTTTCAACGCCCGCAGGCCCTCCGCCAAAGCCTTCGATCAGAACCCGCAGATACCGCCTATCGAGACTGTCGAGCCCGACCGCATCCACTTCCAGCCGCCGCAAGGCGCCGTCGGCGACCTTGGCGTCGATCTGCGGCGCGCCGTCTTCCTCGGCGAAATCACGCACCCGGCGCAAGAGTCGTCCAGCGACGCGGGGCGTGCCGCGGGCGCGCTTGGCGATCTCGATCGCGCCATCCTCGCTCATGGGCGCGCCCAGCTTGCGGGCGGCGCGGGCGACGATGCCCGACAGCTCATCAACCGAATAAAACTCAAGCCGCACCGGCACGCCGAAGCGGTCGCGCAGCGGCGTCGCCAGAAGGCCGGCGCGCGTGGTGGCGCCCACCAGGGTGAAAGGCGGCAGATCGATGCGCACGGTGCGCGCGCTCGGCCCCTCTCCGATCACCAGATCCAGGCAGAAATCCTCCATCGCCGGATAGAGGATCTCCTCGACGGCGGGCAACAGCCGGTGGATTTCGTCGATGAACAGGACGTCGCGTTCTTCAAGATTGGTCAGGATCGCCGCCAGATCGCCCGCCTTGGCGATGACGGGGCCTGAGGTGGCGCGAAAGTTCACGCCCAGCTCTTTCGCCACGATCTGCGCCAAAGTGGTCTTGCCCAGGCCCGGCGGGCCGGACAACAGGACATGGTCCAGCGCTTCGCCGCGCCGTCCTGCGGCCTGGGTGAAGACTTTCAGATTGGCGATGGCGGCGGGCTGACCGACGAAGTCCTCAAACGAGAGCGGGCGCAAGGCCTTGTCCCGGCCATCACCAGGATTGGCGTCTGCAGAGATGATGCGCTCTTCCGGCTCGCTCAACGCGCCAGCTCCTTCAGGGCCGATTTGATCACCAACCCTTCGGTCGCATCATCGCCGAGCTGACGCAAGGCTTCCGCGGCGGCCTTGCGCGCATCACTTTCCGCATAGCCCAGATTGACCAGCGCGGAGACGGCGCTTTCACGCATGACATTGTCCGTGCGAGACGACGTGGCGGCTGGCGCATCGGCGCCCGCAGGCGCCAGAGCGGCGGCGAGCCCGGCCGCGCCGGCGCCCAGCGCGCGTCCAAGCGGCGGCGCCTTGTCTTTCAGTTCCGTGGCGATGCGTTGGGCGAGCTTTTTGCCGACGCCCTTGGCGCGTTCAAACGGCATGGGATCGCCCAGGATCGCCGAGCTTTCAATCTCGCCCACATCAATCGCGTCGAGCATGGCGAGGGCATGCTTCGCGCCCACGCCCTGCACCGATTGCAAACGGACAAACCAGGCGCGCTCTGAATCGCTCAAGAAACCAAAGAGTTTGAACTGATCCTCACGCACATGGGTCTCGATATGAAGCGACACGGGCTGTCCCGGCTCCAGCCGGGCGAGGGTGCGCAATCCGGCGCTGACCAGATATCCGACGCCATTGACGTCAATGACGGCTTCTTCCTCGCCGACACAGTCCACGACGCCTTTCAGCTTTCCAATCACGACGCCAGTCCTTTCAAATTTGTCCTGTGGTGAGCGTGGCAGACCGCGACCGCCAGCGCATCCGCCGCGTCCGCATCCGCCTTTGAGCCGGGCAGTAAAATCGCGATCATCGCCGCCACTTGCGCCTTCTCGGCGGAGCCGGTGCCCACCACCGATTTCTTCACGAGCTTCGGCGCGTATTCGCCCACCACCAACCCGGCGCGCGCCGGCGCCAGCATGGCCGCAGCCCGCGCCTGTCCGAGCTTGAGCGCGCTGACGGCGCTGGCGTGAACGAACTGATCCTCCACCGCGGCCTCATGCGGCTTGAACTGCTCAACCAGAACTTCGATGGCGTTGTAGATCACGGTCAGACGCTCCGCCATCGGGGCCTTGGGCGGCGCTTTGATGACGCCATACTCCACCAGAGACAGGCGTGAGCCCGTCTGGTCGATCACCCCCCAGCCCGTGGCGTTCAGCCCCGGATCAATGCCCAATATGCGAATCGAAGCGCTCATCGCTCACACCATAAGGCGCCCAGAACAAAAGGCGACCATTGCGTGCACGTTCATCCGTTCAGGTCGCGTTCAGTTTTCTCCAACCCATAATGCGTGTAAGGTTTTAGTCTATGGGGGAGACGAAAATGAGCAAGAAACGCAAGGTCTCACGGCGCTCTTTTCTGACGCAAGTCGCCGGTGGCGTCACAGCGATCGGCGCGGCGGGTCTGACCGGCTGCGCAACCGCGAGCGGTCAGGGTTACACCGGTCAAACGGATGCGGATTCCGGTCCTTACGCAGACGCTATGGGATACGGCCGGAATGGCCGGTATGGCGGCGGGCGCAATTGCACGGACGCGGATCAGGGCAATTATGCAGACCCCGCCAACCAAGGACGCAATTGCCGCGGCCAGTCCGGTTACACCGATGCAGACCAAGGCCCCTACGCTGATCCGCCCGGTCAGGGACGAGGCGGTCAGCAAGGCGGTTACACCGATGCTGACCAGGGCCCGTACGCGGACCCGCCCGGACAGGGGCGCGGCGGCCAGCGCGGCGGTTACACCGATAACGATCAAGGCCCCTATGCCGATCCGCCCGGACAAGGACGCGGCGGACAAAACGGCGGCTATACCGACAATGACCAGGGATCCTATGCGGACCCGGCAGGCCAAGGCCGAGGCGGTCAACGCGGCGGCTACACGGACAATGACCAGGGTTCTTACGCGGATCCGGTCGGTCAGGGGCGCGGCGGTCATAGAGGCGGCCAGCGCGGCGGTCGTCAGTGTTCGGATTCTGATAGCGGACCGTATGCCGATCCCGCCAATCAGGGCCGGCGCTGCTAAGCGACATGACCTTATCTCATGAAACGGCGGGCGTGCTGGCCGAGTTGATCGCGCCGCATGCGGCTGAAAACTTTTTCGCGACGGTGTTCGAGGCCCAGGCGCTCCATGCGCCTGGATCCGCTCCAGACCGTTTTTCATCCCTGATCAGCCTTGAGGCGATTGACGCCATGCTGGCCGAGGGCCTGTTTCGCGAGGGGGATCTGTCCATGGCGCGCGCCGAGCCGCGCCTGGCTGACGGCGCCTGGTTGCGTGAGGACGGCCTGGTGGATCGCGGCGAGGTCGCCCGGCTCTATCAGCAAGGCGCGACGCTGATCCTGCCTCAGCTGCAAGCGCGCCATCAGCCGCTGGCGGATTTGTGCCGCCAGCTGGAAGCGGATTTTTCCTGCCCGGTCCAGACCAATATCTACCTCACCCCGCCCAACGCGCAGGGGTTTCAGACCCATTACGACAATCATGACGTTCTGGTGCTGCAGGTGGAGGGCGCCAAGCGCTGGCGGCTGTATGACGCCCCGGTGGGCGTGCCCTATCGCGGCGAGCGCTTCACACCGGGTCGCTTCGCCCAGACCGAGCCCCGCGAAGAGCTGGTGCTGGAGCCGGGCGATGTCCTGTATGTGCCGCGCGGGCTGATGCATGACGCGGTCAATGAGGGCGATGATCAGGCCTCGCTTCACATCACCACGGGCTTACTGGTGAAAACCTGGGCGGACTTCCTGCTGGAAGCGGTGTCCGAAGCCGCCCTGCGCACGCCCGCCCTGCGCCGCGCCCTGCCGCCGGGCTACGCCAGGGGCGCGGTCAGCCGCGATCATTTTGACGAGGCGTTCAGAAGCGCGCTGCGCGATGTGGGTGAAAATGCTGATCTTGATGCGGTGATCAGTCTGTTCACTGACACCGCCATCACCTCGCGCCCGGCGGACACGCGCGGCGCGCTGACCTTCGGAGCGCTTACGGAGGATACGCGGATCAAACGCCGGCCGCTGATCGCGCTGGAGCTGACCGAGGATGGCGATCACCTCGCCCTGGTCGCCCCCGGCGGCGCGCTGACGTTTGATGTGGAGGCCGAGGCCGGGCTTGAGCGCCTGCTCTCAGGCGAAGCGATCAGCCTGTCTGATTTCAGCGCCATGGACGACGCCAAGGCCCGCGATGTGATGGAACGCCTGATCGCGTACGGGGCGGCGGCGCGGGTTTGACCCGCCCCGCCGTCTCCCCTCACAACGCCCTAGCGATTGTCCAACTGCGCGCGCACCAGCTCCAAACCGCGGCGCGTGACCCGATAGGGTCCGCCCTTGCGGGAGGCGAGGGCGCGTTTGGCCTTGAGCTTTCTGAACAGGCGCGGCGTCACGCCGGGCATTCTCCAGCCTTCGCGCGTGATCAGCTCCACATCCACAATGCGGCCTGATGAGGTTTTGACGGCCGTAATGCAGCCGCCCTTGGCCAGCGCGTGCAGCACGCGCTGTTCGTCTTTTGAGATATCCATTGGATTTGTCGGTCCCGAGGGTCCGCAGCCGGACTGCAGACACAAGAAAACGGCGCTCGCCGACATGCAGCGAACGGGCTCTTGAAGGCCGCCTCTCCCCCGCAAACCGCGAGGGGAGGCCCTATCGGGTCTCAGACAAAGTATTACGCATAAGCGGTCTGGATATCAGAATTGACCCAGACCGCCTATGACCTGAAGGACACAGGGACGACGCTAGACGCGCTTGAGCGCCTGCTCGACCACGGCGTCGGCGGTGACGCCGAAATGCTGATAGAGCGCGTCCGCCGGCGCCGAGGCGCCAAAGCCCTCCATGCCCACAAAGCCGCCTTCCAGGCCGATCAAGCCGTCCCAACCCCAGCGCAAGGCCGCTTCAACCGCCACGACAGGCAGTTTCGGATCGACCACAGAGGCGCGATAGCCTGCATCCTGCTTCAGGAAAGTCTCAAGCGACGGCGCAGAGACGACGCGCGCGTGAACGCCCTTGTCCTTGAGTGTGGCCTGCGCCTCGATCGCCAGGCTCAGCTCGGTGCCGGTGCCGATCAGGGTGATCTGGGCGTCGCCCTCGGCTTCGCGGATCACATAGGCGCCCTTGCCTGACAGGTTCTTGGACCCATCGTCCTGACGCACATGCGGGACTTTCTGACGCGACAGCACCAGCACCGTCGGGCCGTCGGTGCGTTCGAGCGCGCATTTCCACGCTTCAGCCGCTTCCACCGCATCGCCGGGACGGTACACCGCCACATTGGGCATGGACCGCAGGGCGGTCAGATGCTCGACCGGCTGGTGGGTCGGGCCGTCTTCGCCAAGACCGATGGAGTCGTGAGTGAAGACATAGATCACCGGCTGGTTCATCAGCGCAGACAGGCGGATGGCGCCGCGGCAATAGTCAGAGAACACCAGGAAGGTGCCCGAATAGGGCCGCAAACCGCCATGCAGCGCCATGCCGTTCATGGCCGCCGCCATGCCAAACTCGCGCACGCCATAGTGGACATAGGAGCCTGAAAAATCGTCCGGCGTGATCGAGGCCATGCCCGGCGCATGAGTGTTGTTGGAGCCCGTCAGGTCCGCCGAGCCGCCGATAAGGCCGGGGAAGGCCTGCCAGAAGGCTTCAATCGCCTTGCCCGAGGAGGCGCGGGTCGCCAGCGCCGGCTTGTCGTTGAGCGTTTTTTGGATGTGCGCGTCCAGCGCGTCCAGCGCAGCTCTCGGCGGTTCAGCCGACATTTGCGCCTTGAAGGCCTCGGCCTTGTCCGACGCGGTCAGGCGCGCGTCCCAGGCCTCGCGCGTCTGCGCGCCCAGCTCGGAGACAAAGCGCCAGCCGTCATAAATCTCGTCAGGGATCACGAAGGGCTCATGGCTCCAGCCCAGGGCTTCGCGGGCGCCCTTGATCTCCTCGGCGCCCAGCGGCGCGCCATGGCTGCCGGCGGTGCCCGCCTTGGTTGGGGCGCCAAAGCCGATCGTGGTCTTGCACGCGATCAGCACCGGCTTGTCAGACATCTTGGCGTCGTTGAGCGCCTTGTCGACAGCCGCCGCGTCATGCCCGTCCACTTCCAGCGTCATCCAGCCTGCGCTCTCAAAACGCTTGCGATGGTCGACCGTGTCAGACAGCGCGGTGTCGCCGTCGATCTGGATGGAATTGTCGTCCCACAGCACCACCAGCTTGTTGAGCTTGAGATGGCCAGCGATGGAGATCGCTTCCTGGCTGACGCCTTCCTGAAGGTCGCCGTCAGAGGCGATCACCCAGGTGCGGTGATCCACCAGATCATCGCCGTAATGCGCGTTCATCATGCGCTCGCCCAGCGCCATGCCCACAGCCGTCGCCAGGCCCTGGCCCAGCGGGCCGGTGGTGGTCTCGATGCCCGGCGCATGACCGAATTCAGGGTGGCCGGCGGTTTTGGAGCCCAGCTGACGGAAGTTTTTGAGCTCTTCCATCGTCATCTCTTCAACCCCGATCAGGTGCAGGATCGAATAGAGCAGCATGGAGCCATGACCCGCCGACAGCACGAACCGGTCCCGGTCCGCCCACTGGGTGTCCTTGGGGTCAAACTTGATGTGCCGGGTCCACAGCACGGTCGCGGCGTCCGCCATGCCCATGGGCATGCCGGGGTGGCCGGACTTGGCGGCTTCAACAGCGTCCATGGACAGGGCGCGAACCGCATTGGCGAGGGGCTGGATCCGGGCCGGATCAAGAGCGGGCTGGGTCATATCGCTGGCCTTTATCGTGTGCGGGTGCGAAGGGCGTATCGGCAAAGTGTTTACACAGCCCTGAGCATCATCAATCAAGGCCCAATCGGTGCGTCAGCTCACGCGCCGGGCCGTCAAACCCGGCCATGTCGCCGGAAAGAATGGAGCGGGCAAGGCTTTTGCCCAGCTCGACGCCCCATTGGTCAAACGGGTTGAGGCCGTAAATCACGGCTTCCACAAAGACTTTGTGCTCATGCAATGCGATCAGCGCGCCCAGGGTTTCAGGGCTCAGCCGATCCATCACGAATGTGGCGCTCGCGCGCCCGCCCCGGATCGCCTTGTGCCTCGCCAGCTCGCCCTCGCCCGTGCGGCCATGGGTCAGGGCCGCGCCCTGTGCGGCGAGATTGGCGTTTAACGCCCGCACGCGCTCGTCTTTCCGGCCATGGTCGGCGATGGCGATGAAATCGACCGGAGCCTCATCCAGCCCCTGATGCAGCCATTGAAACACTGAATGCTGCAGGTCTGATCCGCGTCCGCCCCAGACCAGGGGTCCGCTATGGCCCTCAGACAAAGGCTGCCCTTCGGCGTTCACGGATTTGCCCAGGCTTTCCATTTCCAGCTGCTGCAGATAGCTCGGCAGCCGCTCGAGGCGGGAGGAATAGGCGGCCACACAGCGCGACGGCAGCCCCAGACCCGCCCGATTGAACACGTCGACCAGCGCTTTCGCCACGGGCATGTTGCGCGCGAGCGGCGTTGTCGCGACATGCTCGTCCATCGCTTGCGCGCCTTTGAGCAGGCGATCAAACACGTCAGAGCCCAGACCCGTCTCCAGCGCCAGACCGGCTGCAGACCACAGCGAATAGCGCCCGCCAACTCCGTCGAGAAAGGCGAAGATACGCGCCTCGTCCAGACCAAACGCCTTGGCCTTGTCAGGACAGGCGGTGGCGGCGGCGAAGCGGGCGCTGACACCCGCCTCTCCCAGATGCTCGAGGATCCAGGCGCGCGCCGCGCGCGCATTCATCAAGGTTTCCTGGGTGGTGAAGGATTTGGAGATCACAAGGATCAGCGTGGTCTCAGGATCAGCGCCTTCCAGCGCGTCATCAAGATCGGCCGGATCGAGATTGGAGACGAAATGCGTCTCGACGCCGTCGCGGCGGAACGCGCCAAGCGCGTCATAGACAAAGCGCGGTCCCAGATCAGAGCCGCCAATGCCGATATTGACCACGCGCCGCACCGGATGACCGTCCAGCGCATCGGGCCGCCCCATGAGGTCGGCGAAAGCGCGCGTCTTCTTACGGGTGGCGATCATCGCCGCGGCGGCGTCCGACTCGCCCAACAGCGCAGGATTACGGCAGGCGGGATGCAGGGCCGGGCGTTGTTCCGTGCCGTTCACGATCTCGCCCGCGAACAGGGCCGCCAGCCGTTCGTCGACGCCTAAAATGTCAGCCCGCTCGACCAGCGCCCGCCAGGTCGGCAGGGTCAGCTTTTGTCGGCGCAAATCGAGATAAAGTCCCGCTGCTTCGAACTGCAGCGCGTCTGACCGCGCCTCGTCTGACAGAAGGCTCGCCATATCAACGCTGGCCTGCGCCGAAGCGATCGCCTTCATCCCCGTCTCAGACGTCATCCTCATCCCCTTCGACCGGACGCTCGGCCGCCCAGATCAGCACCGTCAGCCCGCCTTCAATGCCTTCTGGCTCAAGGGTGCGCAAGGATTTCAGGGTCAGCCCGCTGGTCTGCAGCCAGGCTGTGACCTGCGCGGGCGGGAAGCCCAGCCAGCGATGGTGGTGCTGGATGCGCAGGGTCTCATGATGATGCTCGGCGAAGTCCACCACCAGCAGCAAGCCGCCGGGCGCCAGCACGCGCGCGCACTCAGATAGCGCCGCTTGCGGGTCCGGCAGGTAATGCAGCACCTGATGAAGCGAGACGAGATCGGCCGCGCCTTCATCCAGCGGCAGGGCTGATGCATCGGCCTGACGCACGAAGCGCGAGGACAAGCCCGCTTCGGTCAGCTTGGCGCGCGCCACATGGAGCATCTCACGGCTCAGATCGACGCCCATGCCCTCATCGGCCTGATCGATGAACAGCTCGAGAATACGGCCCGTCCCGGTGCCGACATCCACATGCTGTTTGAAGCGGCGATCCTTGGCCAGATCCAGCATCGCGGCTTCCACCTCGGCGTCGGAAAAGTGCAAGGAGCGAATCTGAGACCATTCCTGAGCGGCGGCTTCGAAATATTTCGCGGCCTCTTCGGCGCGCAGACGCTTGAGCTCTTGCAGGCGCTGACGATCACGATGGACCTGAGGCTCATTGGCTTCGGTGAATTCCTCCACCAGCGCGGCGAGACGGCTCACCGGCCCGGTGCGCATCAGGCGGTAAAACACCCAGCCGCCCTCGGGAAAGCGTTCGCACAGACCGGCGTCGGCCAGAAGTTTGAGATGGCGCGAAATACGCGGCTGGCTTTGCCCCAGCACCTGCATGATCTCGCTGACGGTGAGTTCGCCCTGCGCCAGCAAAGACACAATCCGCAGGCGTGTCGGCTCCGCAAGAGCCTTGAGCTTCGCCAACAGATCAGATTGCATGGTCTCTCCCACCCAGCGCCGAACCGCGCCTGTAGCCTATCCCCCACCGCTTAGCGGGAGAATGCCGAAAAGTCATCTTTTCGGCGCGGTTTAAGGCGCGATCAGTTCAGGCGGAGTTGGTCGAAGACTGTTGGAATGGCGGATTTGAACTTGAAAAAGCCCTTGGTCGCGTAGGGGTGAAAGGCCGCATCCCAAGACCGGCGCATCTCGCAAAGCGTGAGGTCGGCTTGCGCCAACGCGGCTCGATACGCCGCCATCTGGTCCTGACCCGGCCCAACCGCCGGTCGCTGCATCAGGATTTGCTTCGCGCCAGCTGACCGCGCCATGTCGATGACATCCTCAATGTGCGCGGCGGCTTGCGCGGTCAGGCCAAAATGGGCGCCCGCGCGCTTGGCGCCGTCTATCAGGGCCTGCTGGGTAAAGCGCGCCGCGCACTCTCCCAGCTCGAGTTCCCCCCGCGCCAAAGGCTGCGCCTGACGAACCACCGCGCGCACGTCGAGCCTATCAGCAGCCCAGCTCTCGGCGTGCAAATCCTCCTCATGCAGCCAGACCAGGGCGGGAGCGTCAGGATCAGGCGCCTCCCCCGCCGCAAGCGTCTGCGGGGCCGGGTGCTGTAGCGCAGGGTCAAGCGGCGGCGCGTCGTGCGCCAGCGCGCCAGCATCCGGCGTGAAACGACCGCCTGTGTACTTTTCAATATTGGAGGCGCGGGCCAGATAGGTCTTGCCCGCCGTCTGGAGCCCGCCCACCCAACGCCAGCTCAGCGTGTTGGAGGCCGGGTCGCCATCGATCAGATGGCGCAGGAACAGATCCGCGCCCAGAACCCAGGGCAGCTCCAGCGTATAAATCCAGATCGAGGCGAACCACATCCGTGCGTGATTGTGCAGATAGCCGGTCTGCATCAGCTCGCCCACCCAGGCGTCAAAGCATTCAAGCCCTGTCAGACCGTTTCGGGCCGCGTGATACCGGCGGCGCAGAGCTTCGTCTTCGCCCAGCGTGTGTAAGGCTTGAGACAGCTCAGCCTTGTACTCTGACCAGCGCGAGGGGCGCAGCTCCAGCCAGCCTTTCCAATAGGTCCGCCAGCACACTTCCTGGATGAATTTCTCGGCGGTTTGAAGCCCATGAGCTTTCAGCGCCGCCTGGGCCAGTTCAGGCTCCAGAACCAGCCTATGGCGCACATGCGCGCTCAACACAGAGATGTTGGAGCGGTCTTCAGGACCGAAATCAAAATTGCGCTGCGCCGCATAGCGCCGCCCCATCATGGGGGTGAAGGCTTTCAGGCGATCCAGGCCCGCCTGGCGGTCGGGCGTTGGCGGCACGGGAGGCGAAGCGAATAACTCTGTCTGGCTCATGGTGGCGGAGCTAGACCGGGATTTGCGTCAGGAAAGTCCGGCGCTCTGCAGATTGCTGTTGAGGTGGGCTGCTCGCGTGGTGGTGAAGAGCGCGCTGACCACGCCCGGCCGACCGAGCGCCAGCTTAAGACCGTCCGGGACCGCGATTCGCCCGCGCCCGGCGCCTTTTGATCGCACTCTCTTGGCCAGCGGGTAGAGGTCCGCCAGTGAACGCGGCGCCCGCCATCCAGGCGGCGCATCACCGGCGGTTTCAATCGCCATGATGGGAAGCCCCGCCTGCGCAGCCCGGTCGAGGGCCGCCGTCTCCGCGCTGTCCAGAAAAGGATGAACCGGCGCCATGAGGACTTCAAACCAACCTGCATCCAGCGCCCAGTCGAGCGCTGGACCGCGCCCCGCAGCCCCCAGCATCTTATAGGCGCCAGCTTGCTTGAGCGCCCGCAATCGCGCCAGCAGAGCCGCGTCCAGCTCATGGGGCGCCGCGCCATGCAGGAAGAGGATGTCGACCCCCTCAACCCCCAACCGGTCAAGCGAGGCGCGCACGCTCGCCTCAACACCATCGGGCGACAGATCACGCCGTCGACCGGCAAGGCCATGACTAGTCAGCCCCGCCTTGGTGCAAATGACAAGGTCTGAGCGATCAACCGCTTTCAGCGCCAAACCGAGGCGCCGCTCGGCCTCCCCAGCTCCGTAAGACGGCGCCGTATCGAAGACGCGAACGCCGCCCGCGACCGCTTTCTCGATCAACGCCAGCGTCTCTGAGGCCGGAAGAAGGGGCGTGCCATGCGCGCCGGAGACGCCAAAGCCGAGAGCAGAAAACTTCATCATTCCCTCACGCTATGCCGTCCCAGGCCAAACCGCCATGGCAGAGTCCGCGCTTCGCTCGCACGGTGCAACTTGACAACCTCACAGTTCAGAACAGCTAATCACAGTGTGCGAACAATAAAAAATGCGCACCGATACACGCTCTGGGGAGGAGCTTTATGTTTAAACAAATGCTGGGGGCCTCATTGGCCGCCCTGTCTTTCGCGTCTGCGCCAGCACTTGCGCAATCGTGGGATTTCACAGCCGGCAAGTCTTATGTCTTCGGTGACAGCCTGTCTGACACTGGCAATGTGTTTTTGGCGGCAGGCGCTGGCGGACCACCGGTCTATTTCAATGGCCGCTTTTCCAATGGTCCCGTCTGGCACGAATATCTGACCGGTCAGACGCTGGCGCTGTCGCCCTTCCTGACCGGCGTACTCGGCGACGCCTCGAACGGGATCAACTTCGCCCATGGCGGCGCGCGCACCGCCGGCTTCGCCAGCGCGCCTGGCGGTCCGATCCTGCCCGGCTCCATCGAGCAGGCCCAGTTCTTCGCCGCTGGCGTCGCTGGAGGCCAGATCACAGCGCCGACCGATTCCGACATTTTCTCCATCTGGATCGGCGGCAACAACTTCCTTGCGGCGCTCGGCGGAGGAACTCTGGATATCGATCAGGGCGTCGCCGACATCCAGCAAACACTGTCGACGCTGGCGGACGCCGGCGCCCGGCGCTTTGTGCTGTTCGGGGTGCCGCCCATCGGCTCGTCCGTGGAAGCGCCCGCGCCGTTTGACGCCCAGTTCGACCTGGCGGCGGCGCAGTTCAATATCGGCCTGCGCGGCGTCGACGCCGCGATCAGCGCGCAATACGGCGCAGATGTGCTCTACATCAATGTCGAAGACCTGCTTCTGGACGTCTACGCCAATTCGAACCTTTACGGGTTCAGCGAGACGTCCACCGACTGCGTCAGCCAGGGCTTGCTGCTCGACGCCTGCCCGTCGGACTGGAGCGATTATGACGGCATCCATCCGACCACGCAGTCCCACGCCGTGCTGGCCGCTTTCGTGGTCGCCAGCGGCGCGAACGCGGATTATGCCGGACAAAGCGCCGGCGGCCTGACCGAGCACGCCTATCAGATCGGCCGCCATTTGATCGTGGACGCGCTCGACGAAGCAGGACGCGCCAGGTCCGAAACCGGCGGCTATGTCACCGGCGGCTGGCTGGACGGGTCCTTGGACGCCGGCGCACGCTCAGCTGGCGTTGATTATGACGGCTGGTCCGCTTCGGCGGGCTTCACCGCCAATCTCGACAACGGCTTTTTTACGGGCGCGCGCGCCAGCTTCGCTGACACCAGCAGCACCATTAGCGGCGTCCTGCCCGCCTCCGGCGATGCAGAGACTTTCGCCGTCGCCGTCCATGGCGGCTGGTCCACGGGCGCGTTCTACCTGATGGGCGGCGCAGGTCTGGGCCGCACCGACATGGACACCGTGAGGGCCACCGGGTTCGCTCCCCGCAACACCGTGACCGGCCAGCTGGTGGTGGATCACAGCTTCACGGCTGTTGAGGCCGGGCTGGATTTTGCAGCATCGGAGGCGTTTGCGCTGACGCCCTATCTGCGAGCGGTGTTCACTGATTACGACCTCGCAGCCAATATCGAGCAAGGCGTCCTTCTGAACGGTCGGGTGCAGGCGCTTGATTTCAGCAGCACGCTGTACGAGGCGGGCGTCCGCGCCAGCTGGCAGGTGTCTGAAGCAGGCAAACTGCAAGCCGGTCTCGCCTATGAGAGCGAAGATGACGCCGAGCGAACGGTCGGCGTGCTTCTCAACGACATTGACTTGTCCACAGCTTCAATTGGCGGAAACGAGGATGGGCTGCTGCGCGCCCAGCTGGGCTATGAGGCCCAGATCCGCGACCGGTTGAGCGTCGCCCTGACGGCCGCGGGTCGTTCTGGCGACGGCACGGAAAGCCTGCAGGCTCGCCTGCAGGTGCGTCTGGGCTTCTAAAGCCGATGAGCCCCGGCCTCTTTCAGAGGTCGGGGCCTCAGCCCAGCCTGGCTTCCACCAGTTTGATCGCCTTGCGCACCGCCTCGTCGACCGACATATCAGACGTGTCGAGTTCGATGGCGTCGTCCGCCTTGATCATCGGGGCGTCAGCACGGCTGGCGTCACGGGCGTCTCGCTGGCGTAACTGGCCCAGCACCTGCTCGAAACTGATCTCTTCGCCGCGATTGACGAGCTCGGCCCGGCGGCGCCAGGCGCGCGCTTCCTCGTCGGCGGTGACGAACAGTTTCACATCGGCGTCCGGGCAGATCACCGTGCCGATATCGCGTCCATCCAGCACAGCCCCGCCGTCCTGGGCGGCGAAAGCGCGCTGGACATCCAGAAGCGCCGCTCGCACCCGCGGATGAGCCGACACCACGCTGGCGGCCACGCCCGCTCCCGCAGTGCGAATTTTGGATTCGTCGATGGCGGCGACATCCAGGTCCCGCGCGACGCGCTCGGCTTCATCCGCGTTTTCCGGCGGCAAACCCTGCTCAAGCATGGCGACCGCCACAGCGCGATAGAGCGCGCCCGTATCCAGATGCGGCACGCCGAAACGCGCCCCCAGCGCCCGTGCAATGGTCCCCTTGCCCGAAGCGAGCGGACCATCCACGGCGATGACGATGGGGCGCGACTGACCCGCCATTATTCGAGGTTCGCCATGTCTTCGTCGGAGATGTCGAAGTTTGCGAACACGGTGCTGACATCATCAAGGTCTTCAAGCGCTTCCATGAGTTTCATCACGGTAGCCACCTTGTCGCCGGTCACCTCGATCAGGTTTTGCGGCTTCCAGATGATGTTGGCGGACTTGGCGTCGCCAAAGCGCTCTTGCAGGTTCGAGCTGACCTCGGCCAGGTCTTCCCGGGCGCAATAGATCACATGCTCGGGCGCCGGCTCGCCGTCATCATCGAGCAGGTCTTCTTGCACCACGTCTTCAGCGCCGGCTTCAATCGCCGCTTCAAACATGGCTTCTTCATCGGCGACCGAAAGCGGGAAACGGATCTCGCCCACCTGGTCGAACATGAAGCTGACAGACCCGGTTTCACCCAGATTGCCGCCATTCTTGGAAAAGGCGGCGCGCACTTCGCCGGCGGCTCGGTTCTTGTTGTCGGTTGAGGCTTCCACGATCAGGCCGATGCCTGCAGGACCAAAACCCTCATAGCGGATCTCGAAATATTCTTCGACATCACCGCCCGCCGCTTTCTTGATCGCGCGCTCGATATTGTCCTTGGGCATGGACTGGCCCTTGGCGTTCTGAACCGCCAGGCGCAGGCGCGGGTTCATGTCAGGGTCCGGGCCGCCCATTTTCACGGCGACCATGACTTCCTTGGACAAACGCGAGAACAATTTGGCGCGAGCTTTATCCTGGCGACCCTTGCGGTGCTGGATATTGGCCCATTTTGAGTGGCCGGCCATGGTCGAAACCTCCGGAAGGCAAATGGCGAGCTGCCGAGCATGGCAGCATGAATTCTTGAAGCGGGCCTTCTACCCTATTGAAGCCGCTTCGGCCAAGACCTTGAGCGCTCACCGCGCGCACTGGCCTTCAGCGCCGGGCCATGGCATTGAACCCATCTGTCCATTTTGCTGCACTTTATAGGCGCCTCATGTCTGTTATCGCCGTTATTCCCGCCCGATACGGCTCCACCCGTTTTCCCGGAAAACCGCTTCATGAAATCGCTGGCGTGCCCATGGTTGAGCGCGTGCGTCGGCTGGCCGCCGCCGCGCCCTCTATCGACCGGGTGATCGTCGCCACCGATGATGCGCGAATCCTTGAGGCCGTGAAGGCTTTTGGCGGAGAAGCCGTCATGACCCCCGAAAGCTGCCGCAACGGCACCGAGCGCGCCTTTGAGGCGGTGCGCGCGTTCGCTCAAGCTGACGACGTCATCGTCAATCTTCAAGGCGACGCGCCGCTGACCCCGCCCTGGGTGGTGGACGCCGCCGCCGCCGCCATGAAAGCGGACCCCGCGCTCAAACTCGCCACGCCCGCCGTGGCCCTGACGGACGACGCGCTCGACAAACTCAGCGAAGCCAAGCGCCGCGGAGAAGTCGGCGGCACCAGCGTCGTGTTCGACAAAGCCCTGAACGCGCTATACTTTTCAAAGGCCATCATCCCGTTCAAGCGCGAGAATACGGGCCTTCCGATCTATAAGCATATCGGGCTTTACGCCTATCGATTCGATACCCTGTCAGACCTGGTGGCGCTGGAGCCGAGCCCGCTTGAGCAAGCGGAAAGCCTTGAGCAATTGCGCGCGCTGGAGAACGGCATCCCGATCCGGATCGTGCTCACCGATTACCGTGGACGAACGCCCTATTCCGTGGACTCGCCACGAGACGCCGTCGTCGCGGCGGACATCATCGCTCGCGAAGGGGAGATTTTGTAATGCTGCTGATCCTGGCGCGCCACGGCAACACATTCGGCCCGGACGACACCCCGGTCTGGGTCGGAGCGAACGAAGATCTGCCGCTTGTCGAGAAGGGCCTGGAGCAATCGCGAGCCATGGGCGAAGCCCTGCGCACGCTGAACCAGTTGCCAGACCGGATCATCGCCGGCCCGCTCAAGCGCACCCGCACCGGCGCCCGGCTTGTTGGTGAGATTTGCGGTTTCACCGGCGAGGTCGAGATCGATGACCGCCTGCGCGAGATTGATTACGGCGTCTGGGGCGGCAAAACGGACGCAGAGATCACCGAAAGCTGGGGCGAAAGCGCCATCACCGATTGGCGCGAGCGCTCCATTCCGCCCAATGGCGCCGGCTGGAGCCCCACGGTGGAAACACTCAAAGCCAATGCCCGCAGCGTGCTGGATTCCGTGACTCGCGATCGGGGCGACGACACGACCGTCTTCATTCTGACGTCCAACGGCATCTTGCGGTATTTTCATGCGCTTCTGGCCACAGGCGCCCCGAGCGAAGACGCCAAGGTCAAGACCGGCCATATGGGCGCCGCGCGTGTGACCCATGAGGGTCGCGAGCTGCTGGCCTGGAATCTGCCGCCTGAAGCCTTTGTGAAAGCCCTCAATCCGTGACGACCCGCTGGCGTCTCTCCTCGGTCACCCTTGCGGTGCTGCTGACGCTGAGCGCTGTCTTCATCGCTGCGGGCGGGTTGGGGCTCGCCACATCCATGGCGCTGATCGGCTTCATCTTCACGCCGGTCATTTTCGTGTCTGGGTGGCGGTCCTTCAAAAGCGCGCCGACACTGGCGTTTCTTGGCGTGCTGAGCGTGACCTGGCTGTGCGCCTCTCATCTGTGGTCGCCATACGAGCGCGCCGACCAGGCCTATAAGCTGGCTCTGTTGATCCCGCTGTTTGTCATGGGCGCCTATATCGCGTGCCGCCTGACGGATGAAGAAGCAGAACGACAAGCCGGGGTCCTGAGCGTGGTGGCGCTTCTGGCAGGCGGTTATTTTCTGATCGAAGCGCTGACGGGCGGCCTGATCGGCGGCTGGATCGAGCTTGAGCTTGAAGACTCAAATTACCCCGCAGAAGCCATTCGCAACGCCAAGGTGACGCTGTCGCGCGGCGCCACCGCCTTCATGATGCTGGCGGGCCCCGTCGCGCTATATTTATGGCGGCGGGACGGCGCCTGGCGACGCGGGCTGGCCCTGACGCTTCTCGCCATGGCCGCATTCGCATCAGCCAGTTTTGATGTCGAAGCCAACATCCTGGCGCTTGTGTTCGGCCTGGTCGCTGCTGGCGCAACCCAGTTCGCCTCGCGCACAACCTTGCAGGTCATTTTGCTGGGCGCGGGCGTCTGGGTGTTGGGCGCGCCCTTATTCATGGGCATGGGCTTGGCCCTGATGCCCGACAGCGTGGAGGATGGCCTGCCGCTCTCCTGGGCCTGGCGACTGGAGATCTGGAAGGCCGTGCTGGAGCAAATCCGGCAATCGCCCCTGATCGGACATGGGCTCGACAGTATGCGGGCCTTGTCAGATTCAGTTGCCTATCGCGATGTCATGATCGACCGCCTGCCGCTCCACGCGCACAATGCCGGCCTGCATATCTGGATGGATGCGGGCGCGATCGGCGCGCTGCTCTGCGCTGCAACCCTGTTCGCCGGCGCGCGCGCGGTCGGACGCGCGCCCTTGAACGCTGATCAGATCACGGGTCTGGCCTATGTGGGCGGCATCTGGTGGGTCAGCGTCTTGCTGGGCTATGGCGTCTATCAGGAATGGCATCACGCTGCGCTCGCCCTGGGCGTTTTCGCAGCGTTCCTGAACAGGACAGGCGCGTCTGAATAAAGCGCCCCAGCGCGGCGCCGTTCTTGCTCCTCACACGCATACCCGCCGTCAGAGCGGAAGCAGTGGATCGAGGAGAGCCCATGTCGTCCCGGATTGATGCACACGCACCGCCCTACGCGCCTGCGCGCTCCACCGGCTCGATCAATCCCGTGCAGGTTTTCGTCCTGTCTGACATGAGCGCGATCAGCCTGTCCGGCATCGCGCTTCAGGCGCTGCACGCCCTGACCGGCGGCGTTTCCGAACAAGGCGAACTTGCGATTTTCTTTCTGGCGGGCGTGCTGCTCATCGGCTGGTTCAACGCCCAAGGACACTATCGCAGCCGTGAGCCGGTGATGGGCGCGGCCGGCACGATCTTCAAAGCCTCCGCCCTGGCCTTGCTGGCGCAAATCGCCGGGATGAGCGCCTATGGCGATCTGAGCGGCGCATTGCCCGTCCTGGCGGCCTGGGTCTGCGTCCCCGTTCTGGTTCTGGGATTGCGGCTGGGCGTGCGCGCCCTGTTCACTCTCAGCGGCGGCTGGCTGCAGCCGGTCACCGTGCTGGCGCCCCAGGACCTGACCCTGACGCCCGACAGCGTCATCCGCTCTGAGGCCGGACATGGTCTGCACGCCGAGCGCAGTCTGGCGCTCGAGCCTTTCGCGCAGCTGAGCGATGCGGCTTTGCTTGAGCAGATCGCGCCCCTCACCCAGCGCCCCGTCTTCCTGGCGCCGGACGCGGCGACGCAAGGCATCGCCGCCCGTATGGCGCGTCTCCTGTCAGCGCAGGGCGCATCCTATTATTATCGCCCGGCCCTGGGCGCGGTCTCGGGCGAATCCTTCGATCTGGTGCGCTTTCCGCCAGAAGACGGCGTGATCCTGTCCATGATCAATGCGCAGGACCGTCCGTTCGCTCAAGCGCTCAAGCGCGGCTTTGACGTCATCGCATCGGCCGGGGCGCTGGTGTTTCTCAGCCCGGTATTGATCTTGATCATGCTCGCGATCCGCAAGGATGGCGGCCCGATGATGTTCAGCCAGCAACGCGTGGGCGCCGACGGCCAGCCTTTCGGCTGCCTGAAATTTCGCACCATGGTGGTCAACGCCGAAGCGCGTCTGGCTGAAATCCTGGAGAGCGATCCCGAACGCGAAGCGCAATGGCGCGCCTATCAGAAACTGGACGATGATCCGCGCATCACCCCGGTTGGACGTTTGTTGCGCATGGCCAGCCTCGACGAACTGCCCCAGCTGATCAATGTCCTCAAAGGCGATATGAGCCTTGTCGGGCCGCGACCGATGACGCTGGATCAACAAGAGTGTTATGGCCAGGCCATGCTGGATTACCAGCGCGTGCGTCCGGGTCTGACCGGCTTGTGGCAAGTCAATGGCCGCAACGACACCACGTTTGAAGAACGCGCCCGTCTGGACAGCCATTACGTGCAGAACTGGTCACTCTGGCGCGACGTCGTGATCCTGATCCGCACGGTCCGCGAAGTCCTGTTCAGCTCTGGACGCTAGAGCGGCGGTTTCTCTAGCACGATCCGGTCTTGAAACTCACCGGCTTGCAGAGGGGTCGACCAGTGACCGGGCTCCAAAGGCTCCGCGAACTGCAACCCCGCCTCACGCAACCAGACTTCAAACACGGCGCGCTCATAGCCGATCGCGCGCTCCGGCTCTCGCGGATCCGCCGCCCAGGCGCCGTCGCGAAATGGCTGCAAGGACAACACTGCGTCTGACAGCTCCATGCCCGGTTCCACGATGAACCCGGTCAGGCACAAGCGCCCGCCCGGTTTCAGGACCCGCCCCGCCTCCTTGAGATAGGCGGCGGCGTCTTCAGGGAGCAAATGGCTGAACAGTGAAATCGCCAACGCCGCGTCGATGCTCGCGGCCTCGACCGGAAAGCGATACCCGGTCGCCTTGTCGCCTGCGCCGCCATATTCGCGGCTTTGCACATCGGCCCGAACAAACACGAAGTCGGCCTCGCCATGGACATGCTGACGGGCAAACCGGAGCGCCCGCTCTGACAAATCAAAACCTGTATAGCGTCCCTGCGCATTCAGATACTCGGCGAGGCAAAACGCAATGCGGCCCGCCCCGCATCCCATGTCCAGCACATGGGCGGACGGCTCAAGCCCGGCCGAGCGCTGGAACCAGCTGAAATAGGCCTGACCGATCTGGTGGAAATCACCGCCGCCCACATTGTGCCAGACCCGCCAGGGGCGCGGCGCGCCAGGCGTACGCCAGCGCGCCGGCAAATCCCGGGCGTCGCTCGCAAGATTCCACAGGAAATTCACAAGAGGCCGCGGCAGGGTCTGATGCGTCCAGGTTTTGACCGCGTTTGCAGCGCCCATGCAGCCTTCCTCATTTCCAAACCGGTTTTATGGTGCTGTTATGATTGAGGACTAAAGCTGGTTCAAGATATCGACGTCTCATTGCTGACCGGAGCGCCCCATGCAGATCTTTCTCGACACCGCCGAAATCACTGAGATCGAAGCGCGCGCCGGCCTTATCGATGGGGTGACGACCAACCCGTCCCTGATTGCGAGATCCGGCGCCGGGGTGTTTGACCGCATCAAGGAAATCGCCAAAACGGTGTCTGGCCCGGTCAGCGCCGAAGTGGTGGCGTCAGATTATGACGGCATGCTGGAAGAAGGCCGCAAGCTGCGCGCCCTGGGCGATAATGTGGTGATCAAGCTGCCGCTGACAGCGCCCGGGCTTCAGGCCTGCCGCGAATTCCACGCAGAAGGCGTGCCCACCAACGTCACCTTGTGTTTCTCGCTCAGTCAGGCGCTGATGGCGGCCAAGGCCGGGGCGACCTTCATCTCACCATTTGTGGGCCGCATTGACGACGCCGGATCAGACGGGATCAACCTGCTTGAAGACATCCGGGCGATGTATGATCAGTACGGGTTCGAAACCTCGATCCTCGCCGCTTCCCTGCGCCATCTCAAGCATGTGGAAGGCGCAGCCCTCGCCGGATGTGATGCGGCGACCTTGCCTGTGAAAACCTTTGATCAGCTCATCAAGCACCCCCAGACGGATCTGGGACTGGACGCCTTTATGGCGGACTGGAAAGCGACAGGTCGCTACGGGCTGGTCTAGGACTCCGACTTCAAACCGACTTTCATACGATTTCTCCCGCTTGTCTCTTGAAGATCGCGACTCGAAGTGAATATGCATATTCACCTAGAGTCAGGTTTTTCAAAAAGGGGAGAATGATGCGTTTGGATATCTTTGCCGTTTCCGGACTGGCGCTGGCGCTGGCGGCTTGCTCGGCTCCATCAGACGAGGCTCAGTCCGAGCCTGCTGATACGGTGGATGCGTCTCAGACCGAATCCAATGTCGGCGATCTTGAGCATGGCGTAGCCATGGCGTCCGCCGACGCGCCGCTCTGCCAAGGATTCGGTCCGCAGACGCCCCGCGACATCACAAACCCTGAGGGGTTGAACTCCGTGATGTTCGACCTGGCGCCCGAGCCCGCCCAGATGAATCTGTGCAACATTCACACGCATACCAACGCCGAACACAAAGGCCCGGGCTTCTCGGTGTTCGTCGGCGACGGCGTCAATGGCGGCTATGCCTGCAATGATGCTGCGAACCTGACCGAGGAAGAGCTGCGAGACCCTTATGAGGGCGAAGGCGCATTCGGCCATGTCAGCCCCGGCGATACGATTGAAGTGCACTGGGTCTATTCCAGTTGTGACATTGCGCCTGGCGAAGGCCTGGGCTCATGCCTGAGCGACACTTGCACTGATCCCGTCCTGCGGGTCGAGGCGCAGACCTTCCTGGTGGTCAATGATCCCGACGCGCTGGACTTCACCCAGTTTGGTTATGCCGGTGAGGCCAATGAAGCGGGCTATCACCAACCGATGATGCTGCCGTCAGGCACCGGCGAACCGGTGCTGTTCCGTGGCTCCACCACCGGGCCGAGCTATACCCAGTCCACCTGCTCGCCCCTGGAAGTCACCTGGAATGTTCGCCCGCAATGCGCGCGCGTGGACATCAGCTCCCTGCACCGTTGGGCTGAAGAGGGCAATGTTTTCAATGAGACTGAAAGCCATGGCGTGCGCCAGCTGGTGACAGCGCCGGAACTGCTCTCGCCGATCGAATAGAGATTGATCTCCGCCACTCAAGCCCCCGCCTTCCGGCGGGGGTTTTTTGTGTATGGACTTATCCCTTGATCAGGCGCGCGCGGATCGTGCCGTCGATAGCGCGAACGCGATCCAGGAAATCGCCCGGCAGATCGCCTTCAAGATCAGCGACCGCATAGCCCAGATCGCCTTCGGTTTGCAGGAACTGCGCGGCGACGTTGGCGCCCACCTGCTCCACAGCGTCATTCAAACGCCGCAGGAAGCCCGGACGGTTCTTGTGCGGGGCGAGAACGCGGGTGCGTCCCGGCTGGATAGGACCGGGGTCCACATGGGGAAAGTTCACGGCAAACGTGGTCGACCCTTCATACAGATACCGCGCCAGCTTGCCCGCCGCGTCCAGACCGATGGCCTGCTGCGCCTCCAGCGTCGAGCCGCCGATATGCGGGGTCAGGATGACATTGGCGCACTGGGTGAGCGGGCTTTCAAAGCGCTCATCCTTGCTTTTGGGCTCAACCGGGAACACGTCCACCGCCGCGCCGGCGAGATGACCGGAATTGAGCGCCGCGGCCAAGGCATCCACATCCACCAGGTCTCCACGGGCCTGATTGATCAGGAACGCGCCGGGTTTCATCCGGGCGATCTCGCGCTCGCCGATCATGTTCTTGGTGCGGGCGGTGGAGGGCACGTGCAAGGTGACCACGTCGCACTCAGACAAAAGCCCGTCGAGCGTATCCATCGGGCGGGCGTTGCCATGAGCCAGCTTGGGCGCAATGTCATAGTAATAGACATGCATGCCCAGAGCAGACGCCAGCACGGACAGCTGGGCGCCGATATTGCCGTAGCCGATAATGCCGAGCTTCTTCTTGCGCACTTCATTGGCGCCGTCAGCGGTTTTCAGCCATTCCCCGCGCTGGATCGCGAACATCTTTTCGGGAATGCGCCGCATCAGCATGATCACGGACGCCAAAGTCAGCTCGGCCACCGAGCGGGTGTTGGCGAAGGGCGCATTGAACACCGGCACGCCGCGCTCGGCGGCGGCGTTCAAATCAACCTGATTGGTGCCGATGCAGAAGCAGCCAATAGCCTGAAGCTCTTTGGCGGCGTCCAGCAGGGCCGCGTCCACATGGGTGCGTGAGCGGATGCCCAACGCGTGCGCGCTGGCGATTTCCGTTTCCAGCTGAGCGCGGTCAGGAGACCCCGACAAACGCTTCACCGTCACCGGCCCGGCTGTCTGCAGGGCGCTATCGGCGTCCGGGTGCACGTTTTCGAGCAAAAGGGCGGTGTATTCAGGGGTGTGAGCCATGGGGGCGTCCAATGATCATGTTGCGTCGCACCACTGTGCCCAAATGACCAGACATTTCAATGCTGGGTTCGGGCATATCCTGAATTCATCCTGCGCCTCGCCTTGCCGCCGTCCCCCTGCACGCGTATCTGGAGACGCCATACGCCGTCGATCAGACCGCCCATTCTTGAGGAGGCTTTCATGAAGACCCGCGCCGCAATTGCATTCGCCCCCAACAAACCGCTTGAAATCCATGAGGTGGACCTTGAAGGGCCGCGCGCAGGCGAAGTCCTGGTCGAGATCATGGCGACCGGCGTCTGCCATACCGATTCCTACACGCTCGACGGCAAGGACAGCGAAGGCATCTTCCCCTCCATTCTGGGCCATGAAGGCGCCGGGATCGTACGTGAAGTCGGCGAAGGCGTGACCAGCGTGAAGCCGGGCGATCATGTGATCCCGCTCTACACGCCGGAATGCCGCCAGTGCAAAAGCTGCCTGAGCCAGAAGACCAATCTGTGCACCTCGATCCGCTCCACCCAGGGCCAGGGCCTGATGCCGGACGGGACGTCGCGCTTCAGCCTGAATGGTGAAAAGATCCACCATTATATGGGCTGCTCGACCTTCTCGAACTTCACCGTCATGCCCGAAATCGCGCTGGCGAAAATCCGCGAGGACGCGCCGTTCGACAAGGTCTGCTATATCGGCTGCGGCGTCACCACGGGCGTTGGCGCTGTGATCTTCACCGCCGGCGTCGAACCGGGCGCCAATGTCGCGGTGTTCGGCCTCGGGGGCATCGGCCTGAATGTGATCCAGGCCGCCCGCATGGTCGGCGCGGACAAGATCATCGGCATCGATATCAACCCGGCCAAGCGCGCCCATGCCGAAAAGTTCGGCATGACCGACTTCATCAATCCCAATGAAATAGGCATGGACAAGGTCGTCGAGGCCATTCTCGACATTTCCGGCGGCGGCGCGGATTACAGCTTTGACTGCACGGGCAATGTGAACGTCATGCGTCAGGCGCTGGAATGCTGCCATCGCGGCTGGGGCGAGAGCATCATCATCGGCGTGGCCGAGGCGGGCCAGGAAATCTCCACCCGCCCCTTCCAGCTGGTCACCGGCCGGGTCTGGAAAGGGTCAGCCTTCGGCGGCGCGCGCGGCCGGACCGATGTGCCGAAAATCGTCGACTGGTACATGGACGGCAAGATCGATATCGACAGCCTGATCACGCACAAGATGCCGCTCGACGACATCAACACCGCCTTCGACCTGATGCATGCAGGCGAAAGCATACGCTCGGTCGTGGAGTTCTGATCTGACGCTCTTCATCGACGCTGACGCCTGTCCGGTGAAGGATGAGGCGATCAAGGTGGCCGAACGCCATCGCACCGAGGTCAAGCTGGTGTGCGATGGCGGTCTGCGCCGCCCGCAAAGCCAATGGGCGGAGCTGGTGATCGTACCGGAAGGCGCGGACGCCGCCGACGACTGGATCGCCGAGCGGATCGGGCCGGGCGATATCTGCATCACCGGGGACATTCCCCTGGCCGACCGATGTTTGAAGGCGGGCGGCAAGGCGATTGATCATCGCGGGACAGAGTTTGACTCGCACTCCATCGGGTCGAAACTCGCCATGCGCGATCTGATGACGGACCTACGCAGCGCCGGAACCATGGAAGGGGGCGGCGGCAAGCCGTTCGGCCCCCGCGACCGGTCGAACTTTCTCAACGGGCTCGAACGCCTGTTCCAGGATCTCAAACGAGGACGATAAGCCCATGGAACTGAAATCCGAAAACCGCAGTTTTGGCGGCCGCCAGCAGGTCTGGACCCATCAGTCCAAGGAAACCGGCACGGACATGACGTTCTCGCTCTACCTGCCGCCCGCCGCGGAAGACGGCCCGGTTCCGGTCGTGCTTTATCTGTCAGGCCTGACCTGCACCCACGCCAATGTCACCGACAAGGGCGGCTTCCAGCGCGTCTGCGCCGAGCTGGGCCTCGCCTTCCTGGCCCCCGACACCTCGCCGCGCGGTCTCGATCTGCCGGGCGAGCATGAGAGCTATGATTTCGGCTCTGGCGCCGGCTTCTATGTGGACGCCACGCAAGCGCCCTGGGCCAAACACTACCGCATGGAAAGCTATGTCACCGGCGAACTTCTGAAGGTCGCGGGCGAGGCCGCGCCGTGCCTGGATTTGGAAGACATCGCCATCACGGGCCATTCCATGGGCGGGCATGGCGCGCTGACCCTGGGCCTGAAGCGCCCCGACCTTTTCAAGGCGATCAGCGCCTTTGCCCCCATCAGCTCACCCATCCACTGCCCCTGGGGTCAGAAAGCGCTCGGCGGATATCTCGGCGATGATCTGAAGACCTGGCGCCAATACGACGCCTGCGCCCTCATTGAAGACGGCGCGCGGTGCGAGGCCGGCATTCTGGTGGACCAAGGGCTAGGCGATCAGTTCCTGTCTGAACAGCTCAAACCTGAACTGCTCGAAGAAGCCTGCCGCAAGGCCGGCCAGCCGCTGACGCTGCACCGCCAGGACGGCTATGATCACAGCTATTTCTTCATCGCCACCTTCATGGAAGACCATTTGCGGTGGCTGAGCGAACGGCTCTGATCAGACCTCGGGGATGATCTCTGCGAGCTGGCCGCCCACGCGGATCGGCTCGCAGCGCACCGCCAGCCCCGTCGCGTCATCGGTCTCCACATAGAGCCCGCACACGGTCGCCTCGCCCGAGGCCGGGGTGAAGCGGCCCGAGCGCATATGGGTGACGAAGCGATTGATCGGCTCGTCCTTCACCATACCGATGACGGAATCATAATCGCCGCACATGCCCGCATCGGTCTGATAGGCCGTGCCCTTGGGCAGGATGCGATGATCGGCAGTCGGCACATGGGTGTGGGTGCCCACGACCAGGCTGGCGCGGCCATCGCAATAATTGCCCAGCGCCACCTTCTCGCTCGTCGCCTCGCCATGCATGTCGACGATGATGGCGTCCGCCACCGCGCCCAGCGGGCAGGAATCGATCTCATGGCTGACCGAGGCGAACGGGTCTTCCAGCGGCTGCATGAACAGGCGCAGCATCACGTTCATCACCAGCACCCGGCGGCCGTCCGGCAGGTCATAAAGCCCCGCTCCGCGCCCCGGCGCCGTGCCTTCGCGATAATTGACCGGGCGCAGCAGGCGCGGCTCACGCTCAATATGCGACAGGGTTTCAGACTGGTCCCAGGCGTGATTGCCGAGCGTCAGAACATCTGCGCCCGCATCATACATCTCGTTGGCGGTCTTTTCGGTGATCCCGAAGCCGCCCGCCGCGTTCTCGGCGTTGACCACGACGAAATCGAGCTGGAGCTGTTTGCGAAGATCAGGCAACGCCTCGCACAGCCCGTCCCGGCCCGACTTGCCGACTACATCGCCAAAAAACGCAATACGCATGAAACCGCCTATCCTTGCTCAGGCGTGCGGATATAGGCGAAGCGAGCCTGTTAGGCCAGCGATGGCCTGCGCCGGGCGTCAGCCCACAAACGATTTTTCGACCACATATTGGGCCGGACGCGCGTTGGAGCCTTCTTTCAGACCCGCGCGGTCACACCGCTCCTTGCACGAGTTGAGCATCTCCATGGAGCCGCAGATCATCACCCGGTCGGTGTCGGGGTTGAGCGGCGGGACGCCCAGCTCGTCATAGATGACGCCGTCATCCATCAGCTGGGTGATCCGGCCCTTGCGCTCGAACTCTTCGCGGGTGACGGACGGATAATAGACCAGCTTGTCGCCGACAAACTCGCCCACCAGCGGGTCTTCGCGCACGGCGTCGACCAGCTCCTTGCCATAGGTCAGCTCGGCCACCTCGCGGCAGGTATGGGTCAGGATCACCTGATCAAAGCGTTCATAGGTCTCGGGATCGCGGATCACGGAGGCGAAGGGCGCGATGCCGGTGCCGGTGGACAGGAGATAGAGCCGCTTGCCCGGCTCCAGCGCATCGAGCACCAGGGTGCCGACAGACTTCTTGCCCATCAGGATGGTATCGCCGGGCTGGATATGCTGCAGCTGGCTGGTCAACGGGCCGTCCGGCACTTTGATCGAATAAAAATCAAGCTCTTCATCCCAGGCCGGGCTGGCGATGGAATAGGCGCGCAGCAGCGGTTTGCCATCGACCATCAGGCCGATCATCACAAACTCGCCCGAGCGGAAACGGAAGCTTTGCGGGCGTGTCACCCGGAATGAAAACAATCGGTCGGTGTAATGCCGGACCGCAATGACTTCCTCTTCCGTAAACGCGCCCATCGCCGTCTCGCTTTCTGAAGTTGATAAGTGAGGGCGTTCTAGGCCGGGGGCGGCTTCTTGCCAATGGTTCGCACTGCGGCGCGCGGTCACGCCCCGGATCATCCCGATCAGTCGCCGAAGCCGGGATCACGGACCTTGTCGGACACTGGCAGCTGGCCAAAAACCGAATGCACGCCGGAGACATAATGGGGCTGGTTGTTATTGACCTGCCCGGGCAGGGCGAAGCTCCCCAGATCCACGGTGGAGCCGCCCGCATAGCCCAGGCTCTCGACCGGGCCGAAGGCCGCCTCGATTTGCGCGATGCCTGCAGCATCCGCATAGGCGGCGTAGCCATTGGGATCGGTTTGCGCCGCCGGATCGCAGCCGGCTGCGGCGCGCGTATGCTCAGAACCGCCCGCACAGAGCAGGCCGCGCAAGGCCCCGGCCTTGCGTTCACTGACGGCAGGTCCCGCATCCGGCGCCCAGCCCGCTTGTCCGCCTTCCGCCGTCAGCACCTGTTGCGGCGCCGGTTCAGAGGGTGGCGAAGGGGCCGCAGTTGCAGCCTCGGCCTGACGCTGAGGCGCAGGAGCAGGTTCGACAAGCGCTGCATCAGACGTGAGCGCTGGCCCATCTTGCACCGGCTCCGGGACGGGTTGAGGCGCGACGCTGGATTCTGGTTCCTCAACGGGCTCAGGCTCGACTTCGGGGACCGTCACCATCGTCAGATGGATCGTGCGATCGGGGAGCGGCTGCGGGTTCGGCGCATGCAGCAGATACAGCGCCGCAGCGCCGAGCCCCAGATGCAACGCCGCGGCCACAGCGCCCGACGCCCATTTCAGCACAGTCGGACTGATTTCGCCGGTCAGTCTCGACAGGGAGACCGCCGACAAATCGGGAGAGGCGAGCGCGTTCATTCATTCCGCCGCTTGGTTTTGCACCGCAAGTCAGACATCCGGCCGGCTTGGGGTCAATGCCGTGGACGCCAGCTTGCCGCTTTGTAATGCGGTTCAGGAGGCGATCTGGTGAGCGCCCTGCTCCGTGACGACCCAATCGAGACGCATGTCGTGCGCTTCGGCGGGAACCTTGGCCAGTTTTTGCGCGGCATAGGCCAGTCCGACCACGGTCAAGGGACCCGATTGTTTCAGCTTTTCCAGCGTCCGGTCATAAAACCCGCCGCCATAGCCCAGCCGTCGCCCCTTCAGGTCAAACCCGACGAGGGGGACAAGAATCAAGCTCGGCGTCAGTTCAGGAGAGGAGGCTGCAGGCTCTCGCGTGCCGAACGGTCCACGCTCCAGAGGCTGGTCGAGCGTCCAGCCGCGAAATGTCAGCGGCTGATCCTTCGCAACCACGCACGGCAAGGCGATGCGCGCCTGCTCCAGCGCGAAGGTCTCAAGCAAGGTCTGAGGGTTGATCTCGTCGCCGATCGCGGCGTAGCCCGCCACCACTTGCCGGACTTTCGGCCAAAGGCTGTCGGGGAAATGTTCGACCAGCCTGCGCCCGGCGTCGGGCTCTTTGGCGTAGGCCGCCGCCCGCGCGGTCCGCGCCGCGCGCCTGGCGTTTGTTTTGCGCCAGGCCGTCAGCATGAGAGGTGGAAAGGCAAGGTGGCGGCGCCAATTCCGCCGGTGGTCGTTTTCCAACCCTGATGACCCGGTAAACCAGGTGGGCGCCGCTTAGATAGGACCACGGTCCAGTCCAGAGGCAGCTCCCTCTCAGAGATGTAAGGTCCTCGGGATGTTAAGACCTGCCGAACGGTCCAGCTACCGCCGCTGATATAGATGGGGGCGAGATCGCCCGCGCTCAAGCGCTTTCTCCATCTGAAGGCTCCACCGGCGCAGTCGTCACGCCCGCCGCGGCCCCTGTCCCGGTCATGGTCTCAAGCTGTTCGGCGGCGCTGATCAGCGCTTCAGCCGCCCGCGCGCGGTCCGCGCGCCGGCGGGCGTCCGCCTGGGAGACCTTGCCCTTGAGGTCGAGCACCGTATCTTCCAGCTCATCGACCTTGCCGCGCGCCTCACGCATTTCATCGGTGACGATAAGGGCCGCCATCAACAGCAGGCGCACATCGCCGATCTGCCCGACCTTGTTCGCCAGATCACGCACATGCGTGTCCAGATGCCCAGCCAGCTCCCGCAGATAGGCCTGCTGGCCTTCTTCGCAACCGATGGTGAAGGCGCGCCCGTTCAGGGAGATGGTGACCTTGCTCACGCCGTCTCCTCTGCATCATCGGTTGCGGCGAGCAGGGTTTGCAGATCGCTCATGGCGGCGTCGAGCGCCTGCGCGGCGTCGGTCGCTGCGGCCTGCAGCTCGTCTTCACGCGCTTGCGCCTCATCCAGCGCGGCCGCCAGGCGGGCGCGGTCATCATCGAGATCACGCGCCGCCTCCACATCGCCCGCGGCGGCGCTCAGACGCAGCTGATAGTCTTCCAGCCGTGCGCCCACACGCGACACGGCCCGGTTCAGCCGGTCGACAGCATCAGCCAACGGATCGTCGGCGGCAGGAGGTTCAGGCGCACTCATGCCCTTAAAATCCGTCTTTAACGGCAAAAGTTCAAGCAGTGTGACAGGGCGAGCCTGAAAGAATCTCTGCGCCCGGCCCTCAGCTCAGCTTCAACTGCGCCAACATGTCTGACAATCGCGCCCGAACGACCTCGCGCGAGGTCTCCCGACGGGCGAACTCAACGCCGGCCTGGCGTACGTCATTCCACCGGTTTTCATCCTCAAGCATGGCGAGGATATGGCGCGCAAAGCCTTTGGGGTCATCAGACACCAGCACGTCCACGCCGGGGGTCAGACCCATGCCCTCCGCACCGATCATCGTTGACACGCAAGGCGTGCCGAGCGCCAGGCTGGCTGCGACCTTGCCCTTGGCGCCCGCGCCATAGCGCAGCGGCGCCACAGAGGCGCGGATCTGACCGAAGAATTCATCGACCGTTTCAACGAAACCCAACACCTTCACGCCGTTCTTGCCGTCCAGCGCCTTGAAACGGTCCGGCATCTTGCTGCCCGCCAGGACAAAACGCGCATCCGGTTTCTGGGCGCGCACTTCGGGCCAGATCTCCGACAGGAACCAGTCAACGGCGTCCACATTCGGCGGGTGCCCGAATCCGCCCAGAAAGCCGATGCCCTCGCGGCGATGAAATCCGGCCGGGATCGGTTCAGGATCATGGATCAGCGGCAATTTGAAAGCCGGCGTCTGGGGCGTTTCCTCGTCCAGCAATGCGATTTCAGCATCCGAATGCGGCAACACGACATCTGCAGAGCGGATGATCGCCAGCTCGCGACGCTTGGTCTGCGCCGCCGCGTCCTGCGCCAGCGCATCATCAGCCAATTCAGCTTCGCGATGTTCACGCAGGAAATGGAGATCCGCCGGCATGAAGGCGATTTTGGCTTGCGGCGCATGCGTGCGCACCGCGCCCATCACCCGCTCTGCGGCGGCGAAGCGGTGTATCATGACCAGGTCAAATTCGGCTCCGCGCGCCGTGATGAACGGCTCGAAGCGCGAATAAAACGGGTGATAGATCGTCTCGACGCCCATCGCCTGCAGAGGCGCGGAATAGGTCTTGGTCCACAAGAAATTGTCGACCGGCACGAACGTCACCTTGTAGCCCAGCGCCTGGAGCGCGCGCATCGTCTCCACCGCCACCAGAGAGCCTGCATCATGCTGGGGCTCAGGCGTCGTCATGTCGATGAAAAGAATACGCTTTTGAATTCCGCGTTCTTTTTCGCGCTCGGGTTGCCGCCCGTTGGGGCGATGCGCGGCCAGCACGTTCGACCAGCGATCGCGTAATTGTTCAAGGTTCTTCACCTGACACGCCTTGGCCCCGGACGCCAGATCCGTACCCGAGCTCACGCCTTCGAAATGGACCAGCATGGAGCGCGGCTGGAAGACAGTGCGCAGCCCTTCGGCGCGCACACGGAACGCCAGGTCGGCATCCTCGGCATAGGCCGGGCGGAAAATATCATCAAAGCCGCCCAGCTTGTCCCACAGCGCCCGGGGCAGCGCGATGGAGGCGCCGGAGATGTAATCCACATCCCGGGCATAGCTGAACTCAGGGCGCCGGGGGTGGTCAAACCGGCCCAGATTCCAGGCTGAACCGTCCTGCCAGAAAATCCCGCCCGCTTCCTGCAAGCGCCCGTCAGGGTAAATCAGTTTGGATCCCACCAGACCGACCTTGGGGTCGGCGTCCAGCGTCTCCACCAGCGTATCCAGCCAGTCGGGAAGCACCAGGGTGTCATTGTTCAGCATCAGCACATGCCGACCACGCGCCTGTTCGGCGGTCAGATTGCAATTGCCCACAAAGCCCTGATTGGTTTCATGGCGCACCCAGCGCACATGATCCATCGAGACCTTGGCCGCCGCCTGGGTGCCGTCGGTGGACTGATCGTCGCCCACCAGGATCTCAAAGCTCGATTTCGGATGGCTCGCGAAAACGCTTTCAATGCAGGCCAGCGTGTAGGAAATCTGATTATAGGCCGGGATGATGATGGAGACGTCAGGCGTCTGCGCCCTGGGCCGCTTGGCTGCAATCTTGGCCAGACGCTCCGCCAGTTTGCGCGCGGCCTCATCACCCACCACAGTCTTGATCGGCGGCTGGCCTTCCGACTGGAAGGCGAGATCGTACCGGCTGATCAGTTCGGGGATATAACTCGCCGCATCGCCAAACTCTTCAGTGAGCACACTGTTGAGAGTCTTGATCTGTGAGCGGGGAGAATTTGCGGGCGCACCGTTCTCCGGGGCGCGGGCAGCATCAAGCTGGGCGGCAAGCTGTGACGCCTTGCGGGCGCGCAAGCGCGCACCCATCTGCCCGGTCGCCGTCCACCAGGCAGCTTTCAAACCGCGCCGGATGAGGTTTCGGACGCCCGGAAGGCGCGTCATCACAGCCCGTAAAGGCGTGGTGGCTTTCCAGATCGAGCTGTCCTCGATGGCTTTCAGGCGCATGGCCTCCGCACGCAAAGCCTGGCGTTCGGAATCGGCCGCGACATAATCAGCCTGGGTATTCTCCAGCTCATTTTCCAGCGATTGAGCGTGCTCCTGATAAGCGCGAACAGAGATTTCGAGCGCTTTGAAATCACTGACCAGTTCGGAAATCTGCGAGGAGAGGCTTAAGTTCTCATTCCTCAAATTCCCCAAAGCGTTCGAGGCGTTAAGGAGCTGGGTTAAAGTCGCCTGCTTCTCCTCTTCCGCCCTCTCAAATGCGGCGCGCGCCTGGTCGCGTTCCTCCGTCAGAGTCGCTTCGGTCTGCTTTTGCGCCTCTCGCGCCTTGTCGCGCTCGCGTTCAATTTTTGCGACCTGCTTGTGACCCTCGGCCCGGACGCGCAAAATGGCGGCGCGGCTTTGGCCGGCGCGGCGCAAGACCTCGTCTTCCACAGCGCCCAGATCGTCTGACAGGCTTCCGGCTTCCGCCTTGTCGTGCAAATCGGAGATCTCGGTGAGAATCTCAGCTACGCCAGCGCTGAAATCAGCCTCAGCGCGAGACCGCGGTTCCTTGAGAAAAGCATCAACCTGAGATGCGGCGTCCGGGGTCACCTTGAGCCCGTCAAGACCAAGACCCGAACGCACCGTTTCAATGACCGCCCGCCAATCCTGGCGCAAAGCTGAATAGCTGACCACCGCCCCGCCATCAGACTGAAACGCCTTGAGCGCTTTCAGGCTGTACCAGGCCCATAACAGCCCCGCTTCATCAGCGGTGAACTTGTCGCGGTGCGCCAGCGATTGCGCCACTTCCGCCGGATCCCTGTGGATCAGCAATTGCGCCGGCGCATAGCCCGCCCGCTCCAGCGCCTGCCGCCAGGTGGGCGCATAAAGCGTGCAGCGCGGATCTTTCACGGCGATCAGGTCATGGCCTTCGCCAAACGCTGTCCGGAGTGTGTCCGCCGCCGTCTTGACGGCGTTTCGCGGCAGCGCCTCATGGAGCGCCTCGTCCTGCAAGAAGGGCGCATCCCAGGCCGCGTCCGCTTTCACCAGCCAGGCGTCGTTGAGGGCGACCACGCCCGTGGGCTCCCAATAGCCGGACTTGTTGTAAGCGTTGGCCGGGATCACATCCTCAGGCAGATCGGCGCCGAGAATGTTCAGGATCCGTGTGAGCGCTGAAGTCCCCGAGCGATGCATGCCCAGAACCATGATCGCCGTTGAAGTGTTTTCCGTCATATGTCCCGCCAGCGCCGTGTGATGCGCAACTGTGTAGCCCTTATCGGGGCCGCCCCGTCAAGACGAGAAGTGTGCGCTTCATTGCGCCTGAAGTGAAAAATGCTAAACACGCTGCCTTAGTGCAGATTACTGCTTGCCTCAGGCGCGTCCCGCATGTCCACGTCATCGCCCCGGCCCGTTTTCATCATTGGCGCGCCGCGCTCGGGCACTTCAGTGATGACCTGGGCGCTCGGCCAGCATCCCGACATTCAGCCCATGCCGGAGACGGCCTGGATCGCGGCGGAAACCGTGGCGAGCCTGCAATCGTTCAGACTGGGGTCCGAACGCGGAGAGTTCTCACATCTCTCCAATGTCAGCTTCCCGTTCGATGCGTTTCTTGAACACAAGGGACGCGCCATCGACGCCGTGGTTCATGACGCCTTCGCCAGACGGCTCAAGGACAAGTATGGCGAGGAAGGCCGCCCCAGCGCCGACCAGCTGGCGGATCCTGAGTTCTTGCATATCCGTCTCGATCCAGATCACCCCAAGACACGCTGGGTGGACGGCGCGCCGATCAACACGTTCTACACCTGGGCGCTGGCCCGGATGTTCCCCCAGGCGCAATTCCTGTTTCATCTGCGCGCGCCTCAGGGCGTCATCGCCTCGCTGGAAAAATTTGATGTGGCGGGCGGCGTCGCCACCGAACGCGAAGCGGCGTTGGAAATCTGGATGGACCATGTGCGCGCCGCCTGGAACGCAGAAAGAGCGCTTGGACCTGGCCGTGTGTTCAGGGTCGACTTTGATCGTCTGCAATCTGACCCCGAAGCGCTTATGGAAAATATCTGCGCATTTCTGAACGAGCCATCATGCTCGGAGTGCACCGCTTTCCTGAACCGCCGCCTGAATTCGTCGGGCACCCATCAGAGCGATATTCGCGATACGCTGGACCAGCTGGAGAATTTCAGCGAGGCGGAGGCGCTTTACGACGCCATCACAGAGACACGGAGCACCACGGCGCAAGAACGCGAAGAGGGCGAGCGCTACATCCGCGAGCGCTTTGAAAGCCTCTCCGCTGATCGGCCGTTGCTGGGTGGACCGGCATGACCGACACCCCTTCCGTCCGGACCTCCCCGACAATCACGGTCATCATCGTCGCCTATAACAGCGGCGACTTTCTGCAGCCGTGTGTGGATGCGCTGGCGGCGCAAAGCTTCACCGACTTTGAAGCGGTGATCGTGGACAACGCCTCCACGGACGGCGCAGTTGATGCGCTGACCTTGCCGGACAGCCGGTTCCGCATTGATCGCCCAGGCGAGAATCTGGGCTTTGCAGGCGGCAATAACCGCGCGGCCCGCGCGTCACAGGCGCGCTGGATCGCCCTGCTGAACCCGGATACGCGCGTCGCGCCGAACTGGCTGGACGCCTTGCTGGACGGCGCACGACGCTGGCCGGACTGCCCGGCTTTCGGGTCCACGCAGCTCAGGCTGGATGAACCGGACATCCTCGATGGCGCGGGCGATGTCTGGTATGCGGGCGGCGTGGCCTGGCGGGCTCTGGAGGGACGACCGCTGAGCGAGACCCCTGCAGAAGGCGAAACGTTTGCGCCTTGCGGCGCCGCCGCCTTCTATGACCGGGCGCGCTTTCTGGAGCTGGGCGGGTTTGACGAGCGCTTTTTTTGTTATTGCGAAGATGTGGATTACGGTTTCCGCGTCCGCCTGACCGGACAGATCTGCATCCAGCTTACAGACGCCATCGTCTATCATGCCGGTTCTGGGACCACGGGCCGACATTCGGAATTCACCCTGTTTCACGGCCACCGGAACCGGATCTGGGTCTTTTTCAAGAACACGCCGGCGGCGTTGTTGCCGGTCCTGACGCCACTTCACCTGGCGATCAATCTTTATCTCTATCTGCGGGCTGACACCGAGCGACGCAACTATCTCAAACGCGCCTATGGCGCCGCCTGGAAGGGCCTGGGCGCCGTGATGAGCCAGCGCAAAGCCTTGCGCCCCATCAGAACCGGGTCCCTCGCCTCGCTTATGCGGGCCATGATCTGGTCTCCGGTTCTGGTGACACGGCGCGGCGCCAAGCTCACCGGGAAAGGCGAGCGGGTCTCCAGCCGCGATTAACAATGCACATGACTCAGGCCGAGTGCGTTCAAACCCTTTTGAAGCCGTGCTATTGCCTGAAGGGCGCTCTTGAACCGATCTGGATGACCATGAACCGTTCCGCCGGGTACACGCTGATTGAAGTCCTCATCATGCTCGCGGTCACAGCGATCCTGACCGCGACGGTTCTGGAAACCGTCCGCGCCTCGACGTCGAATGGTTTGCGGATCGAACAGGCCGCCCGCAACGCGTCCCAAGATTACATCACCCTGGCCGGCGTCCGCCGGGCCGTGGAGAACACGCGCGCCGAGTATACGAACGAACCCGGCGTGTTTACGGGCGACGACACACAGTTCAGCGCGCTCACCAGTCTCCCTGTCACGACCCAGCGTCCGGGCGCGCAGAGATATGCGCTTCGTCTAGACAATGAACGAGACGGCGTATCGATGATTTATGAAGACGGCTCAGGCGAGTTTCGAGTTTCATATTGGCCCGGCGCTCAGGGTCGTTTTTCATACTACGGCCCCGAAGCGGAACAGCGGGTCGGCTTCGTCGCCCGACCGGGCGAGCCGACGGCCAGGGCGTGGCGCTCTGAATGGCCGTTTCAGTCCGGACTTCGCTCGCGATCCGGCCAATCCTACTTCCAGGTCCTGCCGCTGGCGGTCCGCGCCGAAATTGAGCTGCCGAACGGAGAGGCGCACAACATCGTTTTTCAAGTCCCGGCGACCGCCCCGCCGAAACCACGGATTGAGGACATGCTGGGCACGCTCGAGCCATGACGACGAGAACCGGATATGCGCTGCCTCTGACGCTCGCCGCCATCATCGTGATCGCCCTGGTCGCGGCGATTGCGGCCGAACAGGTTCGCAGCTCAACGCGCACCATCACCGCGCTTTCAGATCAAGTCCGGTCCCGGACCTCGCTCATTTCCGCTGAGCAATCCCTGATCTACGAAATGCTCACAGAGCCCATGGCGGTTGATGGAATAGCGATCGGTTCTCAGAGCGATGTCACGCTGCTCGCTATGGGGTCCAGCGCATCAAGTCCGGACTCATCTGTGGTTCGCGCCAATGGAAGCCCGTACCAGATCGGCCTGCCAACGCCTGTCATCATCCGGCTTTACGATGATCAGAGCTTTCTGAACGCGGCCAGCTCGGACCCGGCCTATATCTCTGACATTCTGTCACTTTTTGGCGTCCCCAGGACTGATCATGCGAGATATGCGGCCACATTGCGCGATTATCAGGATGAAGATGATCTGAGAACGCTCAGCGGCGCTGAAGCGTCAGATTATGATCAACCTGGCCTGCCCGCCAACAAACCCCTGCGGGACGCCTTGGAGCTGTGCGCAATCAAATACTGGGAGGATTCTCCGGTTTGTGACGATGCTGGACGCTTGCTGCTGACGATGCGGACGCGCAGGACTGATCGGCTCAACCCCAGGCTGACATCCGAAGCGCTGCTGGGGCTTTTAATGCCGGAGGCCAGTCCTGAGGCCATCACTGAGGCGCACACCAACTTCGCCACGACGTCGTATACGCATTTCGCCCAGATTGGCGCGGACGCATTTGACATCGTCCGTGACCCTCTCAGCACGCTGACTGCGCCCGGGCCCATCCTGACGCTGGTCTCACACACGCCGGAAGCGGGCATGGCTCAGCGAACGGTTATCGAACTCACACCCAACAGCCTGATCTCGCCCTTTGTGGTTCACAGCAAGTACGCTATTGGGGGAGATTATACGCAAAACATTTTGCGAATTGAGAGAATCGACGATGTCGCGCCGCTTCCCCAAACGACCTCAATCCGTACTGAGCGCTAGGCGCGGCGTCGAACGCCGGGGTGGGCCTGTTGAACGTCTGATCCTGGGCGAACGGGTCGTCATCAGCCGTGCGCTTTGCCATTTTGAAACCATGAACGCCTTGCCCGGCGGGCAGAGCCTGCGCCGTTATGAAGCCGCCAAGCTCAGCGCCCGCGCTCGCACCCCGATCGCCGACCCGGATTTCTATTTTGACTGGGGAGACGATCAGATCGGCGTATGGAGCTGGCCGAAAACCCTCACAGCCGATTTGACCGAGTTTGAGGGCGAAATCCTGCCCGAAACAGTCTTGCATCCGCCCTTGCAGGACGGCGCACGTCTGATGACGACGATTGACGGATACGAAGGCCAGGTCTGGCGCGACGGTCAGTTGCGAGCGAGCCGGTGGTGGCCAAGCCAGCCTGGCGACGCTGACTGGGCCAGCTTCTTGCGGATGACGCGGTCAGCCGGCGCCGATCAGATCCGGCCCGCGCCTGAAGACCTCGTCCTGACCGACCGTCCCGCGCATGCTCAGCCATACACCGCGCTACTGGACAGGGTTAAATCCATCAGCCTTCGCGATATGACCGCCCTGGCCCTGGTCTGCATCGCCGTACCCGGCCTCTATTTGCTGGGACAATGGGCTCAACTGAGCCGAACGCATGCTGCGGCCAGCACCGAATTGGCCGCCCTGTCTGAAGAAACCGCTGAAATCGGAACGGCGCGACTGACCGCGCAATCGGCATCCAATGAACTGGCGTTATACGCCCAGGCGCTCAATCGTCGTCACCCAGCCGAGCTGCTGGCCAGCGTCAGCGAAGAACTCGCCCGCTTCTCCATCAGACTGGACGCCTTTGAACAGAATGATGCCCTTCTGTCGCTGAATCTTCACGCGGATGGTGATTTCGCCCCGGAAGAGCTGGTTCGTACGATGGAGAACAATCCACTCATGAACAGCGTCAGTCTGGAACCTGGACGCGGTCGCGGTGAATGGCTTCTGACCGCCCAGCTGGAGAGCGCGCAATGATCCAAGCCATGCGTGAGAGTCGTTGGGGCCGCCAACTTCGAGAACAGGCCACGCCGCGGGCGATGGCCGGCCTCGCAGCCCTTGTCCTTATCCTTGCGCTCTGGGGCCTGGGCGAGCTCAGCGCCAGCGTCTCCAGCCTGCGCCAGGATGTTGAAGAAGTGCAGCGTGCGCGACGCCTGGAGCTCAGCCTGCTCAACGACCAGAACTGGGTCGAGCAAGCCAGGGATCTGCAAGCGCAGCTGCGCGAAACCCAGAACAGCTTCTGGGAAGGCGATACGAACGGCATTGTCGCGGCGCAACTGCAAGGCGCTGTGGAGCGCGCGGCCCGGAACGCCGAATTGACCCGCATCAGAGTCGCTGTGGAATCAGCGCCGGACGCTCTGGGCGCTGAAGCCCAGACCTTCGAAATCTCTCTGACGGCGCGGGACACGGACGGGCAATTCCTGGCGCTGTTTCAAGAGCTGAGCCGGACCGATCATCAGCTCGTCATCACGCGCTTCAACTGGCGACGCAGCAACGGCGCGCTCGACATACGCATCCAGGCCCCCGCACGCATCCAAACGCCGGAGGCCGCGTCATGACATCACGCTTTCGATTGCTGGCCGCCGCCCTCGCCGCCTGCCTCGCTCTATTGGCCGGGGTGCTCAATGGCGTGGACCAGAACGGTCCCGCCCCGTCAGGACGCAGCTCAGGCCTGAATACGCCGCAGCTCGCCGCTTCTGACGATATTGATCGCTTTGTGCATGTGATCGACCGATCCGATCTGTTTCCGGACGCGCGCCTGCGCATGACCGATGTCGAAACCGAGCCCTCTGGCGCTGCGCAAACCCTCGAACAACTCGAACAATCCTTGAATGATCCGTCGCTTTCAGCCCTCGTCAAACGGGAAGACGTCTGGCGGATCTTTCTCTATGGTGACGGCGAGGGGGCGCAGGTGCGCGAGATCGGGGATCAGCTGGCCGACGGCTGGATCATTCAAAATATCGACTCGACTTCAGTCCTTCTGATCAAGGGCGAGCAATCTCGTCGTATTGAGGTTTTCAAGGCGGAGCCTGACACACAATGAACGCACATCGCATTTCACTCGTCTGCGCGACCGCGCTGTTCGCCACAGGCTGTGCGACACAAGGCGGACCAAGCCGCCCTGAGTGGCTTGTCTTGCCAGATTCCGTAGCCTCACAGGGGCGAACAGACGGTCAAGACGCCGTTTCTGACGCGGATGAAGACGCCTATGTTCCGCAACAGCAGGGGCCGCTGGTTACGCGCAGCACTGTGCCGACTTTGCGCCAGCAGCGGAGCGGCGGCGAGATGAGCGGTCAAGACGCACCGAATCTGCCGACATCTCCGATCAACGTCACGCTGCCGCCTCAACCTCTGCCGGTGTTCATCAACACAGTTTTCAGCGACATCCTCGAACAACCGTTCAGCCTTGGGCCAAACGTTGCTGAGCGTGAGGAAGTGATCTCGCTGAGAAGCGTGAACGACATGGAAGCCTCCACCTTCCTCACGCTGGTGGAACAGGCCCTGCAAGATTACGGGCTGGGCGTGACCTATAACAGCGAGGGCGGGCTGTTCCGCGTTGTCGAACTGTCAGAACTGCGTTCGCAAATGCCTCGCTTCGTCCGTGCCCGCGCGCATTCGAACGTTCCCTCCAGTCTGCGCCCGGTCGTCCAGTTCATTGAACTTCAGGCGATCGACGCGGCCGACATGGAACAGATTCTCCGGCAGGCTTTTCCTGACCGGGACGTGCTGACCATCAATTCCAATCGCAACCTGAATACGATCACGCTCAGCGGGCTGGGCGAAGACGTGAATGCGGCGAACGCCATTATCCAACAAATGGATGAGCTGCGTTTTGCAGGCACTCAGGTCGTGACTGTCAGCCTGCGCAATTGGGAAGCGCTGGAGCTCGCCACGTCCATGGGGCAAATCCTGACCCTTGAAGGCTATATCGTCGGCGTCGGCGTCAACGCGCCGCGATCCTTGACCCTGTTGCCGCTCGGGTTCACCAACCAGATCATGATCTTCGCGTCCAATCGCCAGCTGGCCGATCACGCCCTGGCGCTCGCAGTTCGTCTGGATCGTGAAGCGTATAACGCTGAAGTGCGCTCACCCCATGTCTATCAAGCCCAGAATACAGAAGCGTCTGCGCTCGCCAGCATTATTGCGGGCGTTCTGGGGACGGGTTCCGGACAATCGGGCGCCCCTGCGCGCAACGAATCGTCCTCTGAGGGCGAAAGTGGGGGACAAGGTCCGGCTCAGTCCTTTGAGAACATGACTGTCGACGAGCAGGGCAATCGCGTTATTTTCTACGGCACTCAGTCCGAATTTGACGAGTTCACGACTCTGGCGCGCCAGCTCGACACGCCCGTTCCGGAAGTCATGATCG
The DNA here is from genome assembly GCF_051859625.1 of Oceanicaulis sp. GTDB lineage: Bacteria > Pseudomonadota > Alphaproteobacteria > Caulobacterales > Maricaulaceae > Oceanicaulis. The sequence goes on from NZ_JBHYFH010000001.1 coordinate 900,064, forward strand.
AGGTGACCATCGCCGAAGTCACGCTCACAGATGACTCCTCCTATGGCCTTGATGCGGTGTTTGACTCTGAAATTGCGCCGACTTTCCGGGCGGACCTGACCAGCAATGGCAGTTTTTCCGGCACGGTTGAAACGGGCCAGGTGACCCTGACCGCCAGTGCAGAAGCCAGCAGCAATCAGATCAATGTGCTGTCCACACCGCGCATCGTGGCGCGCTCAGGCACTGAAGCCACTGTGCAGGTCGGCAATGATGTGCCGATCATCACCACCCAGCGTGCTGCAAACTCACAGTCCAGCGGCTCGACGGATGTTCTGCAAACTGTCCAGTATCGTTCAACGGGCGTTCTGCTGAGCGTCACCCCCCGTGTGTATTCGGGCAACCGGATCGATCTGGAGATTTCTCAGGAGACCAGCGCCGCCGAAGCGAACAACAGTTCCGCGATCTCGAGCCCGCTCATCTCCACCCGGTCCATGATTTCCCAGATGTCTTTGCAAGACGGCCAGACGGCGGTCCTGGGCGGCCTGATCGAGAACCGCTTCACGCGCGGCAATTCCGGCATACCGCTGCTCAAGGACGTTCCGGTCCTGGGCGCTCCGTTCCGCAGTGAGACCCTGAGCGCCACGCGCACCATGCTGGTGGTTCTCGTCACGCCCTTCGTGCTGGATACGCGCAGTGACCGCCAACAGGTGGTGGACACTCTGGTGCGCGCACTGAACTCAGGTTTCGAGAACCAGACGCAAGCCAATGGCACGCTGTTGCCGCCCAGTGAACCCTTCCAGATTCGCGCCGCGGGCGGCGTAGCGGCCAATCAAGACCCGGCGCAAGACTAGGGCCAGGCATGAGCAGCGTGGCAGGTCTGGCGCTCATCGCAGGCGTGTTGGCCAGCCTGTCCGCGCTCTGGATTGATCGTGAAATCAGCGCCCAGCAGACGGGGGCGCCGTCACGCATCAGCCCCGCCCTTTGTGGCGGAGTGGGCGGACTGCTGGCCTTCAGCGCATATGTCGTCACCCGCGACCTGATCATCGCCAGCGCGCTTCTGGCGGCGCTGTCCGGACTTTGCGTCGCGGTCAGCATGGACTGGCGTTTCGGGGTGCTCGCCGACCTCACCAGCGTCATCATCGCTCTGGCTGCACTGGTTGCTGCACCGCTCCTGACGCCGGGTCTCACACGTCTGGACATGGCGATCGCCGCCGTCCTGGCCATGGGAATTCTGGGACTGGCGGGTCTGTATGGCCGCTTGAGACGCGGCGAGATGGGATTGGGAGGCGGCGACATCGTACTTGTCGGAGCGTTGGGCTTGTGGTGCTCGCCTGTCACCGCCGCTCTCGGGGTGGCCATCGGGGCCGCAGTGACACTGGCCCTGGGCTTGCTCGCCAGGGCGCGCCGCCAAACCCGCTTGCCCTTCGCACCGGGCCTCGCTGCTGGTTTCATCCTGGCGTTTATCGTAGACAGGCTGTCATGACTTCGATCCGCACCCGGCCCGGCTTTTCCGTGATGGAGACGTTGGTGGCCGTCGCCTTGCTGGCGATCGCCATCATCCCGCTCTATGCGTTTCAGCAAACTCTGGCGAACACCGCCGCGCGGCTTCAAACCGCGTCAGATCTGCTGGACGCACAGGAAAGCGCTCTGGCCGTGCTGCAAACGATAGACCCGATCGCCCAACCCACAGGCGAGATGGACCTTGGCGAGTGGCGGCTGAGCTGGGAAAGCCGTGAGCTTGCGTCGGAGAGCCCTGCCGACGGCTATCTGGGGGCAAGCATCTGGGGTGTGGGGCTTTATGAAGTCCAGGCGACCCTCGAACGCGGTGAAACCCGGAGAGATCTGACAATCCGGCGCGTGGGCTGGGTCCAGGTCTACGACCCCACCCGGTTCTAGGATGTCGTCTGTGTGAGTGCGCAATCGCCCTCAGACACATCAAACGTCCAGCGGCGCCCCGCCGGCGCGATCAGGACCACGCCTCCCCCCGTACAATATCCGCTGGATGCGAGGTGAAGGGTTTCATCCACTTCGATGCGCCAATCAGACGGAATCTGCGCGTCCAGCCGGGCCTGAACATCTTCCGCGCTTAGAGATTTGCTGCTCAGAAAGGCCTCGGCGCGCAGGGCGCCCATTTCGGTCGCCACCCCGCGGACCACTTGCTGGGCCTGCTGGCCTGAGATCATCCGACCGATAGAGGGGCCGCTGACGGTGGCCGCAATCCCCAGGATCGCGACCACGACGATCACCTCTAGCAGGGAATATCCCGCCCGCACGCAACACAGGGCGCGATTGAGCCCAAGGGTCATGATCTAGAGGCCGATATCGGCGTCGAGCCCCGATCCGCCTTCCTGACCATCCGCGCCGTAAGAGAAGACCTGGCCACGGTCTGACCCGCCGCCGACCCGGTACTGGTACGGGCGGCCCCAAGGATCGGCCGGCAAGCCGCCATCAAGATAAGGACCCGTCCACATCGCAGAGACGGCTTCGTTCGGGGTCTGGAGAAGACCCAGGCCTTCCTCTTCGGTCGGATAACGTCCGATATCGAGCCGCATCGTATCCAGCGCAGTTTCGATCATACGGATCTGCGTGGTCGCGGCGGTGACTTTTGAGCGGTCCAGCTGCCCCAGAAGGCGCGGCCCGACCAAAGTCGCCAGCACAGCGATGATCGCCACCGCGATCAGGACTTCCATGAGAGAATACCCCGAGCGCGTCTTCCGCGCCGCGCGCGTGATGGGCTGAAAGCGTCGAGCCAGACTGATCATGGGCGAACCTCATCCAATACTGGAGTGTCATAACGCGGCTCCCCTCGCCGCTTCAGACACTCATACCACCCGCCAAACAGGCAATGAAAGACGCAAGTGCGGTTTGATCGGTTTTCGCACGGGCAAGGCGCTGATATAGCTCTTGAACCCAGAGGAGCCGAACATGACCCGCCATCTTTCCGCGACCGACGCCAACCAGCTTCAAGCCGGCGATGACCATTACCGCGCCTATGTGGGCCCGCCGGGCCGCTATGGCTTGCTGGGTCTGCTGCAGATGAACCTGCTGACGGCTCTGGGTCTTGAGGAAACAGACACCGTGCTCGATTTCGGCTGCGGCTCGCTGCGTCTGGGGCGATGCCTGATCCCGTTCCTGCTGCGCGGCAAGTATTACGGGATCGAGCCCCATGACTGGCTGATCCAGGACGGGTTCACCCATGAAACCGGCGGCCAGCTTCGCACCCTCAAGGCGCCGCTGTTTTCCAATGACGATACATTTGACTGCACCGTGTTTGACGCCGAGTTCGATTTCATCATGGCGCAATCCATCGTCACCCATTCCGGCCCCAAACCGACCGCGAACCTGATCCGGACTGCGGCGCAAAGCCTGAAACAGGACGGCCTGTTTCTATTCAGCTTCATCCTTGGAGAAGACGACACGCCCCTGCCCGAGGCGGACTGGACCTATCCGTTCAACGTGCCCTATCCCAAGCCCTGGCTGGATCAGCAATGCGCGGATAATGGCCTGGTGATGAAGTTGATCAACTGGCACCATCCTGGCGCGCAATGGGCGGCGATCGCACGCGACCCACGCCGGCTCGAAGCGCTTGATGACCAGTTGGGGCTGGCTGGCAAGCCGGCGAAGCGCTGGCGCGCCTGACCACGGCGTGCGCGTCAGATGGCGATGTCGTAAATGCTCGTCATCGCCAGCACCAGGCTGATCACGATCGTGCCCACCACCATGGCGATGAACAAAATGGCGAGCGGCTCCGCCAGAGAGGTCAGCCGCTTGGCCCGGTTGCGCGATTCCTCCTCATAGAGGTCCGCCACGAAAAGCAGCATTTCATCCAGGCTGGCCGACGCCCGGCCCGTGCGCACCAGATTGACGGTCATGGAATCAAACCCGGCATGGGTTTTCAGCGCGGCGTCGATCGGCTCGCCTGACCGAATCGCGCGTCGCGCCTCGGCCAGGCCCTGCTTGCGACGAGCCGAACTGACCGCGGATTCCGCCAACACCAACGCGTCCACCAGCGGCGCGCCGCCAGACAACGCAGTGCCGCACGCCCGCGCCCAGCGCGCGACTTCCGAGGCGGTCAGGAAGCTGCCGACCACCGGCATGCGGTGCATAAGCTCAGACAGGCTGGTTCGAACGCCCTTGTTGCGAGACAGCGCAAACACCACAGCCACCAAACCCGCGACGAACAGCCCTGTCTGGATCATGTTCTCGCTCATGAAGACGCCGGTCTCGATCACCCAGCGCGACAGCGCCGGTAGGGAACTGCGATCATCACCCAAAAGGTTTGCGAAGCGCGGCACCACAAACAGGAAGATGAAGACGATGGCGAAGACGCCCGCCACCGCCAGAAACGCGGGATAGGCCAGCGCATTGCGGATTTCGGACGCAGCCTTCAGATCATGCTCCATCTGGGTGGAGATATCAGCCAGCGCCTTGGGCAATTGCCCGGTCGCCTCGCCCAGCTCGATCAGGCGCGGGGCATAGGCCGGCAGATCCACAAACCCATCCCGCATGGCCAGGGATAATTGCGCGCCCGAGCGCAGATCCCGACGCACGCTCAACGCCTGCTCCGCCAAATCCTTGCACGGCTCGTCTGCGCTCAGCGAGTCAAACGCGTCCAGCAAAGGCGTGCCGGCTTTGAGCAAGACCGACAATTGCCGCATGAACCGGAAACGGTCCTGGGGACGCGCTTTCTTGCGCTCGTACTTGCGCGGCTCCAGACCGGCTTCATTGAGCTTGAACGGCGCGATGCGCTGGGCTTCGAGCTGGCGAAGCGCCTCCACCTCGTCTGCCGCTGTCAGACGGCCGTCCACCTCAGCGCCGTCTGAATTCAAGCCGCGATAGAGATAGGTGGGCATGATCAGTCCTGACCAGTGTCGCGAATGAACAGGGCCATGCGCTGATCCCGGGGGTGGTCCCAATGGTTCAGCACATCCAGCCGCCAGCCTTTGGGCGTCGCAGCGGTGAGCGCCGTGATCGTCGTGTCATACGGATCACGATCGGGATAGGTCACCACCCCGCCCGGCTCGTGCGGCAAAGGCGCGTCAGCCGCCGCATCGGCGGGGCGCTCAAAGAAGGTCACATAAAACCGGCCGTCTTGAGCGAACACCGGCGCCAGCGCCGTCAGGCAATCCGTCAGCCGCGCGATTGGCATATGGGTGAAGACCGACTGGGCGATGCCATAGTCAAACATCACCCCGAAACCCGTCGCATCAAAGTCCGCGTTCGCCGCCAGATGATCCCTTGGCAGCTTGATGTCGAGACCGGCGGGAATGATCTCTCGCTCATACCCGGCGTCCAGCAGGTCAGCGCTGATATCCACGCCGTAATAGCGGTCCGTATCCAGATACTCGGTCAACGGTACGCCTGCGCGCAGGGATCCGCAGCCCATATCAATGAAGCGGTGATGGGGTTTGAGCCCCTGGGCCAGCAAGAAGCGTTTCTGCAACGCCCCCAGCTCATCCCACATGCCGCCGATCACGGCGCGATGATGGCCGTCCGCTACAGCCTTTTTCATGTTCTCAAGGGCGTCGTAATGGCTGTAGTGCGAGCTCATCGATTGATCCCCTCAGGCTCGGGCCTGTTGCCGCGCCTGACCGGCGCCCAGAACCCGCAAGACTTCACCAACCGAGGTGACGCCTTGGGACGCTTTGATCAAGCCATCTTCCAGCATGGTCAGATAACCGTCCTGACGCGCGGCGGCCAGCAGGCCCGCCGCATCCGCCCGGTCATTGATGGCGCTGCGCAAGGCTGGCGTCACGCGCGCCGCTTCAAACACGGCGACCCGGCCGGTATAGCCCTGACCGCCGCAATGATGGCAGCCGTCCGCGCTGCGCCAGTGCGAATGCGCCGGCAGACCTGTCGCGCCATCGCGCCGGGCTTCCGCCAACATCTTTTCGCCCAACGCCACGTCGTCAGGGCCCGCTGGGCGGGTGCAATGTTCGCACAAGCGCCGCACAAGGCGCTGGCCCATAAGTCCGCGCAAAGCCGATGACACGAGGAAGGGTTCAACCCCGAGATCAATCAGGCGCTCGATCGCCGCCAACGCCGAATTGGTGTGAAGCGTCGACAGAACCAGGTGACCGGTCAGCGCCGCCTGGGCGGAGATGGATGCGGTCTCGCCGTCCCGGATCTCACCAATCATGATCACATCAGGATCCTGACGCAGGATGGCGCGAAGCCCCTTGGCGAAGGTGTAGCCGATCTCGGACCGCGCCTGCACCTGGGTGATGCCGGCCATGTCATATTCGACCGGGTCTTCAATGGTGATGATCTTGCGTTCGCCGTCATTCACCAGCTCCAGGCCACGATAAAGCGTGGTGGACTTACCCGAGCCCGTGGGGCCGGTGACCAGGATCACGCCGTTGGGCTCGGCGATCAGCTGCTGGAACACGCTCATGGCGTGGCCTTCAAGCCCCAACCCCTCAAGGCTTGGCAATTCTTGCTGCTTTCGCAGAAGACGCAGCACCAGGCTTTCCCCCCAGGCGCCGGGCAGAGAAGACACGCGCAGGTCAATATCCTGTCCCGCAAAACGCACTGACTGACGCCCGTCCTGCGGCAAGCGCCGCTCGGCGATGTCCATGTTGGACAAGAGCTTGATCCGGCTGGCTACGGCGTCAAAACGCGCGCGCGGCAGGGTCTGCATCTGGTGCAGCACGCCGTCCACACGAAAGCGGATCTGGAAATGGCTTTCAAACGGCTCGATATGAACATCCGACGCGCGCCGCTGCAGGGCGTCTTCGAACACGCCGTTCACAAAGTCGATGACCGGCGCCTCTTCCGCCATCTCGCGCAGGCGCTGCGCATCTTCCATATCATCGCGCGCTTGCACCCGGCCCGCTGAACGCAAACCCGCAAGCGCCGTGTCGAGCAGGCGGTTTGGACCGAGCACGATCTGCACATCGCCCTGCGCCTGTCGCGACAGGGTTTCATGCAAGGCCGGATCCATGGGCGAGCGCGCAAACACGATCAGGGCGCGGGCGCCGTAATCGTGCGGCGATGTCGCGTCATGATCATCTGCCGCTTCGGCGGTCAATGACGCATCACCAGACTCCGGCGCATACCAGAGCACGGTGTCGTGCAGCAAAAGCCAGTCCACGGACACGCCCAGCGAGTCCGCCGCCTGACGATAGAGCGAGGGTGTTTCAGGCAAGTGATCAGGCGTCAGCACAGGCAGGTCAAGCTGATCAGAGAGCGCGGACAGCAACACGTCTTCTGAAACGGCGCCCAAGCGGAGCAAGGCCTGGCCGAACAGCGCCCCGATCTCGCCCTGATAACGGGCTGCGCGCTCAACATCGGTCGCGGTCACATAGCCGCGCTCCAGCAAAATGTCGCCAATCCGTCTGTGGTCCATGAAATCACTTGCCCCGATACGCCGCTGAGCTTTGGCGATCCTGCGCAGAGCATACTGCATCTCCCCATCGGGGAAAGCCGCGCGGTTCAGTCAAAACGCTGAGCCCCACTCGTATCCAGACAAAAAGAAAGGGCGGCCGAAGCCGCCCTTTCCATCCATTGATCCGAAGATCAGTAGGATTAGCCGTTGTCGTCACCCATGTCGGTCAGGGTGCCGTTGGTGCCGACCAGGAAGCGGCGGACGGAGACGCCAGCAGCTTCGAAGGAGAAGTCGATGTCAGCGCGGCCGAAGGCAGAGCCCACAGCAGCTTCGATATCAGCTTCGGTCATCAGCAGTTCGCCGTTGGTCAGCGTGCCAGCCGGGGTCACCACGTACTCACCGTCAACGTCAGCGGTGGAGTTGTCGAGGGTCACGCGGATGGTCGGCAGGGTGGCGCCGAGGCCAACTGCGCGGAACACATTGCTGGTGGAAGCATTCGTGTCGCCAACCCACTCAAAGGTGCCGATGTTGGAACCCTGACGAAGCAGCTCGTCGAGGTCGGTGTTGTTCACCGCGGAGTCGCCAGCGACCGTCAGGTCAGACGCGGCCGGAGCAGACACGGTGAAGGTTGCGGTCGGCTGCTGGTTAGCAATAGCCGCAACGTCAGCACCGGTTGCTTCGTTGGCGGTGATGGTGACGGAAGCACCGTCAAAATCGTCCATGTCGGATGCGTCCAGGTCGAACGTAGCAACGCCAGCAACCAGATCTTCGGTCACCGGAGTGCCGAGACCCAGGGTCACAGACGCGATACCAGCAGGCGCCGGGAAGGTCACGGTCAGTTCGCCACCGTCAACCTGAGTGTCAGCAGACGAGTCAGCTGCGGTGTTGCCAGCGTTTGCAGCAGCAACGATGACGCCAGCAGTGTCGGTGCCGGTCAGGGTGCCGAGAACACCGGTGCCGGTGAACACTTCATAGTCGCCAGCCAGAGACACGGCTTCGGAGGTGGCGTCGTCAGCGAAGGCATAGGTGAACGCCTTGGCGGTGCGGACATAGCCCTGGGTGCCGGCGGTGCCGCCGTCAACGTCAAGGGTGCCGGATTCCAGAACGGTGCCGGTTGCGGTCAGGGTCATCTCGAAAGAGATGTTGCCAGCGCCGGTGATTTCGATCGGGAAAGAGAACGCCAGGTCGCCATTGGTGTCGACGCAGGTGGTGGCGTCTTCAGTGGTGCCGTCCAGAGCGTAGGACACGGTCTGGGTGCCGGTGCCGCCAGCTGCGGAAATGTTGAATTCGCAGGTGGTGGTGGTGCCGATGTGGTTGGCGTCAGACAGGTTGCCGTCCCAAGACAGACCGCCGGAGAGGTCAAACTTGACGGTGACGGAGTCGGTCGCGGCCAGAGCGGCCAGAGCGGTGGTCTCGTCTGCGCCGAGGGTCAGTTCAACGTTACCGGTCGGTGCAGCTTCGGTCAGATCCAGCTCGGAAGCTAAAGACAAGGGACGCACCCAGGTCGTTGGTTGCGTTGCCGTTCTGGTCGCCGGAAGCGATCTGTGCGTTCGCAGCACCGGTCAGAAGAGCGGCGGCAGCAACGCCGGTGAGAAGGTTAGTCAGTTTCATCTGGGAATCCCCCAATTGATTTTTAGCCATGGCTGTTCAGCGCCATGGGGCCAAACATGAATTTGTCGTGCTCCTGCAGAGAACACGGTTTCACGCCCCCCTCAAGCGAGGCGCCGAACGATCGGAATAAAGGCGAGCTATGGTGTCAGTGTCAACCGGTTTATTGGTTTACGGCCTTCGCCTTCATACCTAATCCGGGCTCTTCTGAAACAGTTGTGGCCTTTGGGGCACGCCCCCGCGCCAGAAGAATGCCAACGCAATTGATCGCTCCTCAGTTGCAGCTCGGTTAGGCGCTTTTAGGTCTAGCGGCGAATGCTTAACAAGCCATTGCCCCTGTGCTCGCGCGATTATTGCGGATCATGAGGCCCTTGCTCGCGCATTGACCCGAGCTGAATGACCCCTTAGCGATCGCGGCAAGAGCCTGAAACGGGGAACCGAAGATGAATGCGCTAGCGAACCAATCCATAGCCTTGATGCGTGAAGCAAATGACTTTTTTCAGCGTCAAGAGCCCCTGAGCGCATCGTTGAAGTATCATGAAGCGCTTCATCTGGCCCCGGCGAATGCTGTCGCACTCCACAATCTCGCGGCTTTGCAAATGGGCGCCAACTCAGCCGCACAAAAAATGAGCGGGCTTTTTCTATTCAAGGTCGCCGCCACTCTGCTCAAGACCGACCAGTACCGCGCTGATTTCGCCATCGCGCTTTATAATATCGGCAAACCCAAACTGGCGCTTCGATACATCCATCTCATTCAGCCTCATCTGGACAATCCAACCAGCCTGGACCCCCTCAAAAAACAGATTGCCGAGAAAGCCAATTTGAGCAGGAGCGCCCTGACGGCCTTTCTGGCTCGCAAACCGGTCGTCACACCCCTGGAAGAGCTGAACGCCTTGGCCCAGAGCGGCCAGTTCGAGCGAATCATCTCCCTCGTCGAGAATCAGCTGTTTCAGGACATGCCTGACCCTCGGATTTGGCGCATTCTGGCTCAGGCCTATCGGATGACGACGCAAGTTCACCAGGCACAGGGCGCCGCCCTCGCCGCCATGGCGCTGGCTCCTGATGATGTCAGCCTGCATATCCTGAACATCGAGCTGTTGAGTTTTGGCGGGCTCAATTACCTCGCAGCCGCCAGCGCCAAGCGCAGCCTGCAGCGCATTCCTTCGGATACGCGGCTTTTGACCACCGCCAGCTATGCCTTTGCGGCTGATTCGCGCGCTGATGAAGCCATTGCGCTCTTTGAGTCCGCCGATGCGGAAGCCCGCAAGGACCGTCGCTTCCGTTTCGCCTATGCCAATGCCTTGTCAGACATGGATCTGCACACCCAAGCCCAGTCTGTGGTGCTGGAGCTCGCCCGGCAAAACCCGACCGATGAAGAGACTTTGCTCAATGCGCTTCGGATCCTGAACAAACCTGGCGGCGGGACGCAGATGAAGCAGGTCATCGACATCATGGACGAGAACGGTGTGAAAACGACTCGTGTCGCCGGTCACTTCTTCCGCGCCATGATGCACAATAATCTGGGGGAAACCGACAAGGCGCTCGCCATACTCGAGAGTCATTTTGATCCTGATGAGCTCGCCAGCGACGATCAGGCGAACTTCGCCATGATCGCTGGCCGACTTTACGATAAGGTCGGCGAATACGACAAAGCCTTCGAAAAGTACCAGTTCGGCAATGAATTGCATGCCCAGATGGCCGTCAAAACAGGACGCTTGTCCCCTGCCAACTACCCGGCCCGGGTCAAGGCTTTAACAGACGACCTTTTGTCCAAGGCTTCCGACTCGCTTGGCGCTCATACCGTAAAATCCCCGACAGACGCGCCGCAAGTCGCGTTCATATACAGCTTTCCGCGCTCAGGCACGACATTGCTGGACACGATCTTCCGGACACACTCAAAAATCGAAGTCCTGGAGGAGCTGCCGGTGATCCGGGACACGCTGCTGGACGCCCGCTTTCGCGATCAGCCCGTACAAAACGGGGCGAAAACCGAGGATTTGTTGCGCGCCTTCTACGACACCGACCCAGAATTGCTTCAACAATTCTATTTCAACAATCTGGCGAAGTACGCACGCACTGAGCTCGATCCACAGATCACCTATGTCGACAAGATGCCGCTGAACACGCCTTACGCCCGGTTGATCAAGTACATGTTCCCGGACGCCAAGCATATCTTTTCCCTGCGAGACCCGGCGGACGTCGTCACATCCTGCTTCGCGCAAAACTTTCTGATGAATGACGCCATGTATCACTTCACCTCGATAGAGCGCGCGGTCGCGCTCTATGACCAGATCATGAGCTACTGGGTGAAGGCGGAAGAGATCCTCGATATCGACGTCAGCTATGTGCGTTATGAAGACCTGGTCACCGACCTGCAAAAGGTCGTGCAACCCATTGTGGAAGGTTTGGGTCTGCCGTGGGAGGATGGACTTGTCGACTTCTGGAAAACGGCGCGCGAGCGAGAAGTCATTCGAACCGCCTCCGCTGATCAGGTTATCCAGAAACTCTACACAACGTCGCAAGGGCGCTGGACACGATATAGCGCCCTGACAGATGGCGCGCTCGCCCCACTCGAGCCTTGGCGCAAACATTTTGGTTACGCGTAACGATCAACTGACATGCTTGAACTCATCCCAGATACGGATTTTGGTCCGGACGCTCCTCTTCTGATCACGCCCACCCGATTCGGCGATTCGCGGGGCTGGTTCAGCGAGAGCTATAATCAGCGCCGCCTGGCCGACGCCGGCTTCGATCAACGTTTCGTGCAGGACAACCTGTCCTTCTCGGCCCATGCCGGCACGTTGCGCGGCCTGCATTATCAATCTCCGCCCCACGCCCAGGGCAAGCTGGTCGGGGTGATGACCGGCGCGATTCGGGATGTGGTGGTGGATATTCGGATGGGCTCCGACACCTATGGCCAGTGGGCGGCGGTGGAGCTGAGCGAGGAGAACGGGCGTCAGCTCTGGGTTCCGCCGGGCTATCTGCATGGCTTTGTGACTTTGGTCGCGAACACCCGGGTTGCCTATAAGGTGACCGACTATTACTCCAAGGAGCACGATGGATCGGTGGCGTACAACGATCCCGATCTGGGTGTCGACTGGGGGGTGGATGATCCGGTGTTATCGGATAAAGACGCCGCCGCGCCGCGCCTGAAAGACGTGGCCCCGCTCTTCCCCGCGGGGTGGGAGGGAGCCTAGCAATGCGAGTGTTGGTGACAGGCGGATCCGGCTTTATCGGCTCGGCGCTGGTGCGACGCCTTGTGCTGGAGACCGGCTGGGACGTGCTCAATCTCGACGCGCTGACCTACGCCGCCTCTCCCGCGTCTCTGGCGGATCTCGACGGTCATCCCCGATACAGCTTCCTGCACGCGGACATTCGCAACGCGGAGGCGGTTCACCAGGCGTTTGACCGGTTTGAACCTGACGCCGTGATGCATCTGGCGGCGGAAAGCCATGTGGATCGCTCGATCACCGGGGCAAAAGACTTCGTCGACACCAATGTGCTGGGCACGTTCACCCTCCTGGAGGCCGCGCGCGCCTATCGCGACACGCGCGGCGCCGCGGCGGACCGGTTCTGCTTCTTGCATGTGTCGACTGATGAAGTGTTCGGCTCGCTTGGTGAAGACGGCAAATTCTCCGAAACGACGGCCTATGATCCGTCCTCGCCCTATTCGGCTTCCAAGGCGGCGTCCGATCATCTGGCGCGCGCCTGGGGCCGCACCTACGGGCTGGATGTGCGGGTGTCGAACTGTTCCAACAATTACGGGCCGCGTCAGTTTCCGGAGAAACTGATCCCCCTGATGATCCTGAAAGCGCTGTCAGGCGAAGCCCTTCCGGTTTATGGCGACGGCTCAAACGTGCGCGACTGGCTGTATGTGGACGACCATGCGCGGGCGCTGGAGCTGGTGGTCAGCCAGGGCGAGGCGGGGCAAACCTATTGCATCGGCGGCGACGCCGAGCGGACAAATCTTCAGGTCGTCCGTGCGATTTGCGACCGGCTGGACGCGATCCGCCCAGCAGAGTCAGACCGCTCTGAACAGATCCAGTTCGTCACCGATCGCCCCGGTCATGATCAGCGCTATGCGATCGACGCCAGCACCATAAAGGCCAAGCTGGGCTGGAGCCCGTCCGTCAGCTTCGAAGACGGCCTCGCCGCAACGCTCGACTGGTATCTGGCGCATGAGGACTGGTGGCGACCCATCCTCGACAAGAGCTATCAGGGCGAACGGCTGGGTCTGAGCGCATGACGCCGGACCCGAGGGACGCCGACTCCCCGATCCTTGTGATCGGGCGCACGGGGCAATTGGCGCGAGCGCTGGCGTCGCAAAGCGACGCTGTAACGACCTGCGGGCGTGATCAGTTCGACCTCGCCCAGCATGACCCCGCCGCTTTGCTGGACCATCATCGCCCCCGGATCGTGATCAACGCCGCCGCCTATACCGATGTGAACGGCGCGGAAAACGACGAGATGGCCGCCCATGCGCTCAATTGCGCCGGCCCCGCGCGACTCGCGGCGGCCTGCAAGGCCCGCGGCGTCGGCTTTCTCCATGTCTCCACTGACTATGTGTTTGATGGGACGCCGGGGCAGGCTCCCTATGCCGAGACGGCGCCGACCAACCCGCTCAATGTCTATGCACGCACCAAGCATCAGGGCGAGCAGGCCATCCTTGATGTCTGCGACACCGCGCTGATCCTGCGCGCCGCCTGGATCTTTGACGCACGCGGCGGCAGCTTTCTCAACGCCATCCTGAACCGGCTCGATCAAGGACAGCCGCTCAAGGTCGTGGATGACCAGATCAGCACGCCCAGCTGGGCGCCCGATCTGGCGCAGGCGCTCCTGACCCTCGCCGCTAAGACTGAACGGCCGAGCGGCGTCTTTCACTATAAGGGCGGTGACTATGCCAGCTGGTATGATTTCGCCAGGGCCGCTGCGGACCTGGCGCGGCCGCACCTGAACGGCGAACCCGTGATCGAAGCGGTGGATTCAAGCGCCTTCCCGCAAGCCGCCGAACGCCCGAAAGACACGCGGTTGAACGCCCAAGCCTTGCTGGATGCGGCTGGAATCGACGCCGGAGACTGGCGCGCGGGCTTGCCTGAAGTGATCGCTCAGCGCTATGAGCAGCGCATAGGTTGAGTGAGCGTGCGTCATGTCGAAAACAACAAAGGGTATTATTCTGGCTGGCGGATTAGGCAGCCGCTTGCGCCCGATCACATTGGCGGTGTCAAAGCAACTCCTGCCAATCTATGACAAGCCACTGATCTTCTATCCGTTTTCGACGCTCCTTCTCGCCGGCATCCGCGAGATCATGATCATCACCACGCCTGAGGCGAAGTCGTCTTATGAGCTCTTGCTGGGGGATGGCTCTCGCTATGGCGTGACCATTCAGTACGCTGAGCAGGACGAGCCGCGCGGCCTGGCCGAGGCCTTTCTTATCGGTGAAGAGTTCATCGGCGACGACAATGTGGCCCTGATCCTGGGCGACAACCTCTTTCATGGCGCCGGGCTCGTCGAGGGGCTGCGCACGGCTGGCGAGTTTGACGAGGGCGCGCTGGTCTTCGCCTATCATGTGGCCGATCCGACCGCCTTCGGCGTTGTCGAGCTTGATGATGAGGGACGCGCCGTCAGCCTGGAGGAAAAGCCGAAAAAACCGCGCAGCAACTGGGCGGTGACCGGGCTTTATTTCTATGATTCCAGCGTTGTCGAGATCGCCAAGTCCATCACGCCCTCCGCACGCGGCGAGCTTGAGATCACCTCCGTCAACGAAGCCTATATGGAGCGCGGCCAGCTGAAGGTTCAGCTCTTGTCGCGCGGCGTCGCCTGGCTGGACACGGGCACGGTGGAAGGCATGGTGGAGGCGACGGAATATGTCCGCGCCATCGAGAAGCGCCAGGGCCTGAAGATCGCCTGCCCGGAAGAGATCGCCTGGCGCAACGGCTTCATCACCGACGAACAGCTCAAGAAGACCGCCAACGCCATTCCCAACGCCTATGGCGCGTACTTGAAAAACCTGCTCAAGGCGGAACGCCGCTAAGCCATATCAGACAAAGGATCTGACCATGTCCCTTAACGCTCTCGCACGGTCTTTCGGTCAGATCTGCCTTGAGGCCGCCATCCCAGTGATGGAGGTCTATGAAAGCGACTTCACGGCTGAGCAAAAAGCCGACAAGTCGCCTGTGACCGAAGCCGACAAGCGCGCTGAAGTCATCATACTGGACGCGCTTTCAAAGCTGTTGCCCGATACGCCGGTGCTGGCTGAGGAAAGCTTTGAGGCGGGCGTTCGCCCCTCCGTCAGCGATGAGTTCTTGCTGGTGGACCCGGTGGACGGCACCAAGGAATTCATCGCAAAACGCGGTGAGTTCACCATCAATATCGCCCTGATCCGCAAGGGCGTTCCGGTGGCGGGCGCGGTCTACGCACCGGCGCTCAAACAGCTCTATCTGGGCGGCGAAACCGCGTTTACGGGCACGTTTGAGCCCGGTGAGACGCTGGACGAAACGCGGCTGTCAAAAGCGCAAACCCGTCCCACGCCAGACGCCGGCATGACCGCTGTGATGAGCCGCTCTCATGCGGACGAGCAGACCAAGGCCTTCGCTGAAGCCAAGGGCGTGGTTGAAGCGATCTCGGCAGGGTCATCGCTGAAGTTTTGCAAACTCGCCGAGGGCGCGGCGGATCTGTATCCGCGCTTTGGCCCCACCATGGAATGGGACACCGCTGCTGGCCACGCCGTGCTCAACGCCGCTGGCGGCGCGGTGACAGAGCCGGACGGCGCGCCCTTCCGCTATGGCAAGACTGCGGACGGCTACAAAAACGGCGCATTCGTCGCCTGGGGCCAGCCGCCGCACTAGTGGCCGCGGCTGACATCCAGATTGGGTGAGCGGGCCTAGCCGATAAAGCCGCGTGCGATCAGTTCCTCGATCACACGCTCGGCCGCGTCCTCCGCTGACAGATCATCCGTCTTGAGGTGAATCTCGGCGCTCTCAGGCGCTTCATACGGGCTGTCAAACCCGGTGAAGTTCTTGATTTCGCCCGCCTGAGCCTTCTTGTAGAGCCCTTTGGGGTCCCGCTCGATGCAGACCTCAAGCGGCGCATCAACAAAGATCTCGACGAATTCGCCCGCCTCAACCTGTTCGCGCACCATCTGACGCTCGGACCGGAAGGGCGAGATGAACGAGCAGGTCACGATCAGGCCTGCGTCGACGAACAGCTTGGCCACCTCGCCAATGCGGCGGATGTTTTCCACCCGGTCCGCATCGGTGAAGCCGAGATCCTTGTTCAGGCCGTGGCGCACATTGTCGCCATCCAGCGAATAGGTGTGACGGCCCGCTTCCGCCAGCTTGCGCTCGACCAGATTGGCGATGGTGGATTTGCCAGCGCCCGAAAGCCCGGTGAACCACAGCACGGCGGGCTTTTGCCCCTTCATGTCAGCGCGGCGATCCTTGTTCACATCCATGGCGTGGGTGTGAATATTGCTCGCACGGCGCAAGGAGAACTCGACCATGCCCGCACCCACCGTCTGATTGGTGAAGCGGTCGATCAGGATGAAGGATCCTGTTTCACGTTGATCGGTATAAGGATCAAATGCGATGGGGCGCGAGGTCGACAGGGTGCAAACGCCGATTTCATTGAGCTTGAGCGACTTGCCCGGCTCTTTCTCGAAACTGTTGACGTTGAGCTTGTGCTTGAGCGTCGTCACAGAGGCCGGAACGATCTGGCCCCCCGCCTTCAGAAGATAAGAGCGCCCCGGCAGCATCTCTTCATCGGTCATCCAAAGTATTTCGGCTGCGAACTGATCCGAGACTTCGGGGCGCTGCTGCGGATCGGCCAACATGTCGCCGCGCGCGATATCGATCTCGCGATCCAGCACCAGGGTCACCGCATCGCCCGCCTTGGCGCTGTCGCGATCGCCGTCTGCGGTCACGACGCGTGCGATCTGGGCGCTTTTCCCTGAATGAGCCACCACCACGTCATCGCCGCGCGACACCTCGCCAGACGCAACCGTGCCGGAAAAGCCGCGGAAATCCAGATTAGGCCGGTTCACCCACTGCACGGGGAAGCGGAACGCATAGGCCGCTTCCTTGTCCACATTGGTGTCCACCCGCTCCAGATGCTCCATCAAGGTCGGGCCGTCATGCCATTGCATGGAGTCAGAGCGCGCAAAGATATTGTCGCCATAACGCGCCGAAATCGGGATCGGCGTGATGGACGCGAACCCAAGATCTTCGGCGATGGTCAGATATTCAGATACGATCTCGTGGAATCGCGCGCGCGAATGATCCACCAGATCCATCTTGTTCACCGCCACCACGGCATGGCGAATGCCCATCATGTTGGCGATATAGGTGTGGCGCTTGGTCTGGGTCAGCACGCCCTTGCGCGCATCCACCAAGATGATGGCAAGGTCAGCCGTGGAGGCGCCCGTCGCCATGTTGCGCGTATATTGTTCATGGCCGGGCGTGTCTGCGACGATGAATTTGCGCTTTTCGGTGTTGAAGAACCGATAGGCCACATCAATCGTGATGCCCTGCTCGCGCTCGGCTTCCAGACCATCCAGCAACAACGCGAAATCAATCTCTTCGCCCGCCGTGCCGTGCTTGCGGGAGTCGCGTTCGAGAATCTTGATCTGGTCTTCAAAGAGCAGCTTGGAATCAAACAACAAACGACCGATCAGGGTCGACTTTCCGTCGTCCACGGAGCCGCAGGTGATGACCCGCAGAACGCCGTTCTCACCCGCACGTGTGAGGCGTTCTGTGACTTCGGTGCGGATCGCATCATCAGCCATCTTAGAAATACCCCTCGCGCTTTTTCTTCTCCATGGAGCCCGCCTCGTCAAAGTCGATCAGGCGGCCGGCGCGTTCAGACGTCCGCGCGGTCAGCATCTCCAGTACGATGTCGTCCAGCGTTTCCGCCTCGCTCTCCACAGCGCCAGTGAGCGGGTAGCAGCCCAGCGTGCGGAAGCGGATCTTGCGCATTTGCGGCGTTTCGCCCGCCTGCAAATCCATCCGGTCGTCATCGACCATGATCAGCGTGCCGTCACGCTCTACCACAGGTCGTTCGCCTGCGAAATAAAGTGGGACAATCGGGATGTCCTCTTCGAGGATGTACTGCCAGATATCCACTTCGGTCCAGTTGGACAGCGGGAACACGCGTATGCTCTCACCCTTGCGGATGCGGGTGTTATAGGTGCGCCACAATTCGGGGCGCTGATTGCGCGGGTCCCAGGCATGGGAGGCGTTGCGGAAGGAGAAGACGCGCTCCTTGGCGCGGGATTTCTCTTCATCGCGACGCCCGCCGCCAAAGGCTGCGTCATACCGGCCGTCATTGAGCGCCTGCAGAAGGCCTTCCGTGCGCATGACCTGGGTGTGGAGCGCTGAGCCGTCAGTGAACGGATTGATCGCCTGCTTGCGGCCTTCCTCATTCACCCAGACGATCATGTCGAGCCCCAGCGCTTCGCTCAGCGTGTCGCGAAAGGCGCCCATGGCCTGAAATTCCCACAAAGAGTCGATGTGCAGGAACGGGAAAGGCGGCTTGGACGGGAAAAACGCCTTCATCGCCAGATGCAGCATGACCGTGGAGTCCTTGCCGATCGAATAGAGCATGACCGGGCGCTCAAACTCGGCCGCCACTTCGCGCATGATATGAATGGCTTCCGCTTCCAGCGCCTGTAGATGCGGCGAAAGCCGTCGTCTCGGCTCGGCGGAGCTACCGTTGAAGCGCTGCGCATAAGCTCGAATACGCGACTGGATGTCGGTCATATCGACGTCCCTTGGTCAGGAGAAGATCAGCAGTTGTGGTAGTCAGTTTATGAACTTTTGCAAAGTCTAGAAACCGGTCAAATCAAACCTTGTGTGCAGCGCACCATAATTCTGCACGCTTGTGACGAATATGAAACGGGCGACCCTGTAGGGGCCGCCCGCTTTCGTCGCTTGAATTTCAATGCAGCGCAGCATCCCGGCCGCGCGCGCCAGCCTAGACGGATGCACGCACCGCTGCGATCACCTGCTCAAGCCGATCGCCTTCCAGATACGCGTCCATGGGCAGCGACACGACGCGACCCGCAGCCGCTTCGGTGACCGGCAGGCCGCCCGGCATCTGGGTGAACGCCGCATAGCAATCTTGCAGGTGCAACGGCACCGGATAATAGACCGCGGTCGGCACCTGACGCTCGGCCAGCTTGGCGCGGAACGCGTCGCGATCCTCGACTTCCACAGTGTATTGCGCCCAGGTGGAGACGCCGCCCTCGATGACCTTGGGCGCTTTCACCACATCGCCAAAGCCCTTGGCGTAGGCGTCGGCCGCGACATTGCGGCCTTTTATTTCGTCTGCGAAGATTTCGAGCTTCAGCAACAACACCGCCGCCTGGATCGTATCCAGACGCGAATTGAGGCCGATGCGGGCATAGTAATAGCGCTCATCCGCCTCGCCGTGATTGCGCAGCGACTTCATCAGATGCTGCAGCTCATCATCCTGGGTCAACACCGCGCCGCCATCGCCGTAACAGCCCAAAGGCTTTGCGGGATAAAAGCTGACAGTGGTCACATCCGCCCATTCGGCCGGGTGCCGACCATTCAGGGTGCAGCCATAGCCTTGGGCGCTGTCAGCGATCAGCTTCATACCGTTGGCTTTGCAGATCTCGGCGATCGCGGGATAGTCCGCTGGCTGGCCGAACAGGTCCACAGCGATCACCGTATGCGGGTTCAGGCCTTCCGCCTTCGCCCAGGCGACCGCCTGCTCCAGGTGTGCAGGGTCCATGCAATAGGTGTCAGGGTCGATATCCACGAACACCGGGTGCGCGCCCAGATGGGCCGGCATTTCAGCCGTCGAGGCGAAGGTGAAGCTCGGCACGAAGATCGCGTCTTTCTCACCGACCTGCCAGGCCATGAGCGGCAAAGCCAGCGCATCAGTGCCATTGGCGCAGGTCAGCGCATGCCTGGCCGCGCCGAATTGCGACAGACGCTCTTCGAGCTCGGTGACTTCGGGCCCGAAGATATAGCGCCCCTCCTCGATCACTTTGGCGATGGCCTGATCGAGCCTGGGCTGAAGGCGGGCGCGCTGAGTGGCGAGATCGATGAAAGGCAGCATGGCGCGGATTCCTGACGCTGTGCGAATAAGATGACGTCACGCTCTTATTGGCTTCGGTGTTTGGAGAAAAGTCACGAAGCCTGTCGTTTTATTTCACCTGAGGCGCCCAGGGCCGCGCGATTGCATCCGGTCCGCGATCAGCCTACCACCTCAGCACCGTAGCCAGCACGGGGATCGAGCCCATGAAACAGTATTTTGGCACTGACGGCATCCGCGGTCGGGCGAACCAGCCGCCCATGACCCCCGAAGTCGCCTTGAAGCTGGGCCGGGCCATAGGCTCCTTCGTCCGTCAGGGCGAACGCCGCCACATGGTCGTCATCGGCAAGGACACCCGATTGTCGGGATACATGATCGAACACGCCATGGTGGGCGGTCTGACCGCAGCCGGGATGGATGTACGGCTGATCGGTCCGTGCCCAACCCCCGCCATCGGCATGCTGACCCGCTCCATGCGCGCCGATCTCGGCATCATGATCACGGCGTCGCACAATCCCTACACCGATAACGGCATCAAGCTGTTCGGCCCCGACGGCTTCAAGCTGGCAGACGCCAGCGAGCTGGAGATCGAACGCCTGATCGAACAGGATCCGGACGCGTCATCCGTGGACGGCGAAAAGATCGGCAAGCTCGATCACTACAAGGACGCCTATGGCCGCTATATCGAGGGCGCCAAGGCGAGCTTCCCACGTGAGCTGTCGCTGGCGGGCATCAAGGTGGTGGTCGATTGCGCCAATGGCGGCGGCTACAAGACCGCGCCCATCGCGCTGTGGGAGCTGGGCGCGGATGTTCACCCCATCGGTGTGTCGCCCAACGGCACCAACATCAATCGCGAATGCGGCTCCACCGCGCCAGACGCCATGATCAAGGCCGTGCGTGAGCTGGGCGCGGATATCGGCATCGCCCTCGATGGTGATGCGGACCGCGCCATATTGTGTGACGAGAAGGGCCATCTGATCGACGGCGATCAGATCATCGCCCGCATCGGCAAGGACCAGTATGACACCGGCCAGCTGCGCGGCGATGGCGTGGTGACCACGGTGATGAGCAATTTCGGGCTGGAGCGTTACCTGACGTCAGAAAACCTCAAGCTCATCAGAACCAAAGTCGGCGACCGCCATGTGGTCGAGGCCATGCGTAGCGGCGGCTATAATGTGGGCGGCGAGCAGTCTGGCCATGTGGTCTTGCTTGATCACGCCACCACCGGCGACGGGCTGATCGCCGCGCTTCAGGTTCTGGCGAGCTGCGTGCGCGCCCAGAAGCCGGCCAGCGAGATTTGCCATCTCTTCGAACCGGCGCCTCAGATCCTGATCAATGTGCGCTATGAGGGCGCTTCGCCGCTGGAGCTTGAGAGCGTGCAGAAGGCGCAAGCCGACGCCGAAGCCCGGCTGGGCAATCAGGGCCGGTTGGTGTTGCGAAAATCAGGCACCGAGCCGCTGATCCGGGTGATGACCCAGGGTGATGACGACCAGCTGGTCAAATCAGTGGCGGAGGATCTCGCCGAGGCGATCCGGCAGGCGGCGGGTTAAACCCGCCGCTCACCGTTCAGAAGCCCCGACAACAGCGCGGTGCTGGCGGTTTCGTCCGCCTTCAGCGCCATCGCCGCAAACGCTTCGAGATAGCCCTGCGGCGAGCCGGTGTCATAGGTGACGCCGTCAAACTTGTAGGCGTGGAAATGCCGGCTCTTGAGCAGCGTGACCATGGAATCCGTCAGCTGGATCTCACCGCCCGCGCCCGGCGACTGAGCGCCCAGCAGATCCATGATCTGCGGCTCGAGGATATATCGGCCTGACAGCATCAGGTTGGACGGCGCCTGGTCCACGGGCGGTTTTTCAACCATGCCCGTCATTTCCAGAAGCACGCCCTTGTCCTCGCCCGGTTCGATCACGCCGTATTTTGAGACGTCCTCATGCGGCACGGCCTCGACGGAGACCATATTGCCGCCCGTGTCGGCATAGGCGTCGACCATGCCCTTCAGGCACGGCTTGGCGCCATCCATGATCATGTCGGGCAGCATCACCGCGAACGGATCATCGCCCACCAGATCGCGCGCGCACCAGATGGCGTGTCCCAGACCTTTGGGAGCCTGCTGGCGAACAAAGCTGCACGCGCCGGCTTCAGGGCGCAGCGCATTGAGGGTGTCCAGCAGATCGGTCTTGTTCTTCTGGGCCAGCGCCGTTTCCAACTCGAAGGCGTGATCGAAATAATCCTCGATCGCGCCCTTATTGCGCCCGGTGATGAAGATGAAATGCTCGATCCCGGCGGCGATGGCCTCATCGACCACATATTGCAGCGCCGGACGGTCATAGACCGGCAGCAGCTCTTTGGGGATGACCTTGGTGGCGGGCAGGACACGCGTCCCGAACCCGGCGACTGGAATTACGGCTTTGCGAACGGCCCGCGACATACTCACCCCCTAGCGTGTTCAGCGTGGTTGATAGCTTGTGGACCGCGCCGCCGCAATGTCTGCGCGAGCCGGTTTATTCAACCGTCACAGACTTCGCCAGATTTCGCGGCTGGTCCACATCGGTGCCTTTGAGCGACGCCGTGTGATAGGCGAGCAGCTGGATGGGCGCCGCCGCGACGATGGGGCGGATAAAATCGGGGCAATCAGGCATCATCACCACATGAGCGGCGGCGTCACCCGCCAAGGCAGCGCCTTTGTCGTCCGTGATCAAAATGACTTCGGCGCCGCGCGCGGCGACTTCCTGCATGTTCGAGAGCGTCTTCTCGAACAGCGCGTCATGGGGAGCGACCACAACAACCGGCGTTCCCTCTTCGATCAGCGCGATCGGGCCGTGCTTGAGCTCGCCGGCGGCATAGCCCTCAGCGTGAATATAGCTGATTTCCTTAAGCTTCAGCGCGCCTTCCATGGCCAGCGGGTGGTAGACGCCGCGCCCCAGATAGAGCACGTCGCGCACCTGGGTCAGACGATGGGCGATCGCCTCGATCTGCGGCTCCGCCGCCAGCGCGGCGTTGATCAGGCGCGGCGTTTCGAGAAGCGCTGTGACGAAACGCGCTTCATCCGCCTCGCTCAAAACACCCCGTGCCCGCCCTGCCCCAATGGCGAGGCACGCCAGCGCGGTCAATTGCGCAGTGAAAGCCTTGGTCGACGCCACGCCGATTTCAGGGCCGGCCTGGGTCTGGGCGATCGCGTCCGCTTCCCGCGCAATGGAGGACTCCGCGACATTGACCACCGCCAGGGTTTTCGCGCCCGCGGCCTTGCAATAGCGAAGCGCCGCCAGCGTATCGGCGGTTTCACCCGATTGCGAGATGAACAGCGCCGCATCCTGGGGGCCGATCACCGGGTCGCGATAGCGGAACTCCGACGCCACATCGATCTCCACCGCCAAGCGTGCATGCGCTTCAAACCAGTGCTTGGCGATCGCGCCGGCATAGAACGCCGTGCCGCACGCCGTGCTCAGCAAGCGATTGACATGGGCCCAGTCCAGCAGCTCACCCGTATTGAAACGTCCCGCATCCACATCGACATAACGCGACAGGGTATGGGCGATGGCGTCGGGCTGCTCATGGATTTCCTTTTCCATGAAGTGGCGATACTCGCCCTTGTCGGCGAACCCGGCCACAGCGCGGGACACATGCACTTCGCGATTGGCGGGGCGTTTCTCCGCGTCGAGGATGCGCACGTCATCGGCGGTCACAACCGCGCGGTCGCCTTCCTCAAGATAAATCACCTTGTTCGTCCAGCCTGCGAGCGCGAGGGAATCTGAACCCACATAGCCCTCGGCTTCACCCAGACCGACCACCAGCGGACACCCTGACCGCGCCACATAGAGCGCCCCGGGCTCGTCCACATTCAGCGCCGCCAGCGCATAGGCGCCGCGCAAGCGGTCGACCGCCGCATTGAAAGCTGCGGCCATGTCCAGACCCTGTTTGAGGCCTGAGGCGATCAGATGCGCGATGACTTCTGAATCGGTCGGCGTCGTGCACGCAAAGCCTTCGGTTTCCAATTCCGCGCGCAAATCCTGGAAGTTCTCAATGATGCCGTTATGCACGATGGCGACCGGCCCTGAGGCGTGAGGGTGCGCGTTCTCAAGGGTGGGAGCGCCATGAGTGGCCCAGCGCGTATGCCCGATGCCGATGACGCCGTCCGTGGGCGCCTGGGCGATCGCCTGGTCCAGACCTGCGATCTTGCCGGGCGCACGGCGACGCTCGAGCACGCCCTGAGGCGTGATGACGGCGACGCCCGCTGAGTCATAACCGCGGTATTCCAGTCGCCGCAGCCCGTCCACAAGACGTTCCGTAACCTGGGTCGAACCGACAATGCCGACAATACCGCACATAGACTGCTCCTGAGCTCAAACCGTTCGCGCCCGTCTTCGATAGTCAGAGCGCTTGGCCCTGACTAGCGAAAGACGTGCCGTAATCGCACGAAAGGCTTCAACAATTACTGCGGCGGGTTTCAGGCGAAGATGCGGCTATCGTCCGATGCTGACATATTTGAAGCCGCGCTCGGCCATGTCGGAAGGATCGTAGATATTGCGCAGATCCACCAGGATCGAGCCCTTCATGCATTCACGCACCCGATCAAGGTCGAGCGCCCGGAATTCATTCCACTCGGTGATGATCACCATCACGTCAGCGTCTTCCGCACACAGATAGGCGCCTGTGGTCATCTCCACATCACTCAGAAGCTTTTCCGCTTCCAGCGCGCCGGCCGGGTCATAGGCCTTGATCTTCGCGCCGGCTTTCTGAAGCGCCGGAATGATGTCGAGGCTGGGCGCGTCGCGCATATCGTCCGTATTCGGCTTGAAGGTCAGCCCCAGCACCGCGACGGTCTTGCCCGAGACATCGCCGTCGCACGCCTTGATGACCTTGTCGGCCATCGCCGCCTTGCGCGCATCATTGATCTCGACCACCGTCTCCACCAGACGCACCGGGCTGTCATATTCCTGCGCCGTACGGGTCAGCGCCAACGTATCCTTGGGAAAGCATGAGCCGCCATAGCCAGGGCCGGCGTGCAGGAACTTGCCGCCAATGCGGTTATCCAGCCCGATGCCCTTGGCCACTTGCTGCACATCCGCGCCCACAGCCTCGCACAGATCCGCCATCTCGTTGATGAAGGTGATCTTCATCGCCAGGAAGGCGTTCGCGGCGTATTTGATCAGCTCCGACGTCCGGCGCGCGGTGAACACGATCGGCGTCTCGTTGAGAAAGAGCGGACGATACAGTTCACGCATCACATCGCGCGCGGTGTCGTCTTCAACGCCGACGACAACCCGGTCCGGGCGCTTGAAGTCTTCGATCGCAGCGCCTTCGCGCAAGAACTCAGGGTTGGAGACCACCGCGAACTCAGCATCGGGCCGCGTCTTGCGGATCACCGCCTCCACCTCATCGCCCGTGCCGACCGGCACGGTGGATTTGGTCACGACGACCGTGAAGCCGTCCATCGCCTTGGCGATTTCTTCGGCCGCTGCGTAGACATAGCTTAGATCAGCATGGCCATCGCCACGGCGCGAGGGCGTCCCCACCGCGATGAACACCACATCCGCCGCCTTCACCGCTTCGGTCAGGTCGGTTTCAAAATCCAGACGCCCCTCGCGCACATTGCGCTCGATCAGCAGGTCCAGACCGGGCTCATAAATCGGCACGCCGCCCGAGCGCAGCTGTTCGATCTTGTCCGCATTCTTGTCGATGCAGGTCACATGATGACCGAAGTCCGCGAAACACGCCCCGGACACAAGCCCCACATACCCGGTGCCAATCATTGCTACGCGCATCATAAATCTCCAATCGGGCTGAACAGCGCCCCGCCCAAAGAAAAGTCTTGCTCAGTCCGGCATGTCGCGCACGCACGCTGCGCAGCGGCCAAGCACCCACGGATCACCCTAGCGCGGGTCCATCCTGTATTTCGCCAGCATGGCGTCGGCCGCCGGCAAACTCCAGTTCCGCCCTTTTTTCAGAAGAATCACTCGGCCACTGCGGCGCACGACATCAAACAGCTCTTCCAGCTCTTCGTAATGTGAGCGATCTCCGTAATCATCAACGGCGTAGATCACATGATCGTCAGTGCGCAAGGACGCATTGACCGTGGTGGCGACCCTGAATCGCCCATCGACCAGGACAAAATCCACTTCATCAACAGGGATTTGGGACCATGGCCCCTTGAGATAGGCGTCACTTGCAGCCGAAGACATTTGAACAGGATAACCCCATTCCTTGACCGCCCCGACATCGGCATGGATGAAACTCACACGCCGTCCAGCCTGCAACGCTTGTACATTCGGATCAGATTGGATGTGTTCGATCCAGTTCGGATCCGTCTCGACGCTGTAAAGGTGACCCACGCCCGTTTTGGCCGCGATCCGGGTCGAACCGCCAATGCCGAACTCAACCGCGACCCGCGCCGCGTCATAGAACTCGGCCACGCAGCGTCGTCCTTCATCATCGAGCGCCGCCGGGACATCCACGATATCCTCTTCGAGCACACGGATAGGCGTGGTCTCTAGGTGTTCGACGGCAGGTTTCGCGCTCTTTTTCTTCGCATTGCGGTCATACCCGCTTTCGAGCAAGGTCCGCAGGCCCGCTTCCCAACGCGAGATGCAAAGCTTCCAGTCATGCATCTGCTCCGTCCGAGCCCGAATGCGCGCAGCCAGGTCCGCCTGGTTCTCGATCGCCCAGCACAATTGTTGATAAATCGCGTCTGAATCGGATGGGAAGGGGAAGGTTGCGCTCAACTGCGGGTCATGCAGCTCGGCAATGATGTTGCGGTCATAGCCGCACATCACAGCGCCCGCCATCTGGGCCTCAATGTTCTGGACTTCATAGATCGCGCGGTCTCTCCACAAGGGCTCGAACTTGTGGATCGTGCCGCGGACATGGGGCGCGCTCTGGGCGTAATCTATGAAGCAATAGACCCAGGCCGGATTGATGAACTGCTCAGCCAGCTGATCATAGGGCATGAAATCAAGATGCGTCGCGCCCTCAACGCCGATGGGTCGTCCCAGGGATACGATTTGAAGATCAGGATATCGCTCTCGCAGGCGCTCAAGCGGCTCCACAAAGTGTGCGATCGCCCAGTCATCAGCGGTGTTGGGCACGTCAACCGCGATGAAGGGCGTTTCTGACTTCATATTGGGATGAAACAGCTCGGGATCCGCGCCGCGGCCGACAAAGCCGTACCGATCCGGCGAATAGGAGTCAGACTTGTAATTTGTGACGACCGCCACGTCTTCTTTCAGCGCAAAAGCGGCGTAATCGAAGGTCGAGAACATGTTTCGGGCCGCGACGCCGTCGCGCACAGGCGCGGTTTTCGGGAAATTCTTCGTCACGACACGGGATTTGGCGGCAAAGCGTTTGAAATACGCGTCCCAGACAGCATGGTCGGTCACCTGCCAGATCAACACGTCACACGGCGCGATATCCTCAATCTCTTCGACGAAGATCGGGCGGATATCAAACGCTTCGCCCAGCTTCGGCAATTCGTTGAGATCATCAAATTCATTCAGGGAGATAATGTGATCCAGCTCGGCGCGTTCCCGAAAGGGGATCACCAGCTCGACCTCATGGCCCCAATGAGACAGCCAGCGCGCCTCGTTCAGGGACATCACTCCGCAGAACCCGGGCTGAATGACAGGGTGCTGCCCGATAATCACTACTTTCAAAATGCTCTCCAATTGAGGCGCTTAATCGTCTGAATGCGTCTGTGCTGGGCGTGGCGTGTCTCAACAAAACAGGCTGAGACGCGGTGTTACAGCTCCTGATCGAAAGCGCCGATCTCGGGATGATGGGCCAGCTCGTCCTTTATGGCGGCGAAGATCGCTTTCACATCATCCTTGCTGTCGGGGCTTTCCACCACAATCACAAGATTGGGCGTGTTGGAACTGGCGCGCACCAGCCCCCAGGCGCCGCCCTCCAGGGTGAAGCGCACCCCATTGACGGTGTTCACATCAATGATCGTACGCCCCGCCAGCTGGGCGCCGTCGGCATGGCGTTTCTGGAACGCCGCCACAATGCGGTCGACTACGTCGTATTTTTCTTCGTCCGAGCACGCCGGCGACATGGTCGGCGAGCCGTAGCTGACGGGCAGATCGTTCTTCAGATCCGCAACCGTCTTGCCGGGATTGCGCTCCAGCATTTCCAGAATGCAGCGCGCGGCGACGATGCCGTCGTCATAGCCGCGCCCCACCGGCGGCTGCAGGAAGAAATGGCCCGACTTTTCAAAGCCCGCCAGCGCGCCCAACTCATTGGCGCGGCGCTTGATGTAGGAATGGCCGGTCTTCCAGTACTCGGTCTCGCAGCCATTGGCCTTGAGCACCGGGTCGATGGCGAACAGGCCGGTGGATTTCACGTCGACCACAAACTTCGCGCCCTTATGGCGCTCGGACAGATCGCGGGCGAGCATGAGGCCCACCTTGTCGGCGAAGATTTCCTCACCGGTATTGTCCACCACGCCGCAGCGATCGCCATCGCCGTCAAAGGCGAGACCGATATCCGCGCCGGTCTCCTTCACCCGCGCCGACATGGCGTGCAGCATTTTCATGTCTTCAGGGTTGGGATTGTATTTGGGGAAGGTGTGGTCGAGCTCGCAATCCATGGCGATGACCTCCACTCCCATGGCTTCAAGCACCTCAGGAGCAAACGCGCCCGCCGTGCCATTGCCGCACGCGACCACGGCCTTGATCTTGCGCTTCAGCGACAGACTGTCTGACAGCTCGGCCTTATAAGCCTCCGCCACGCCCATTTCGCGCACATATCCGCCGCCCGGTCGCGCCACGCCTTCGTCATTCAGGACGATTTCCTTCAGACGGCTCATCTCCTTGGGGCCGAAGGTCAGGGGGCGCTCGACGCCCATTTTCACCCCGGTCCAACCGTTTGAATTATGGCTGGCGGTGACCATCGCCACAGATTCAATATCAAGATGGAATTGCGCGAAATAGGCGGTCGGCGACAGAGCGAGGCCGATATCATGAACTTCAACGCCCGCCTGCATCAGCCCCACTTCCAGAGCCTGCTTGACGCTAAGCGAATAGCTGCGGAAGTCATGGCCGGTGACGATCTTGGGCGCTTTGCCCAATTCATGGATCAGCGTGCCGAGGCCCAGGCCAAGCGCCTGTATGCCGTAAAGGTTGATCTGGGGCGGCTTGTCAGAGCCCGGATGGCCGAACCACCAGCGCGCATCATACTCCCGAAAGCCGGTCGGCGTGACGAAAGCTTCGGTCTCGTAATCCCAGGTATTAGGCTGAAGATCGGTGCGCATTGTCATCCCCTCTTGTCGGCGCGGCCTGCGGCGCGCCCACGCTCAATTTCAACTCTGCCGCGTACGGAATTAGCAAACAAGTGTGACGTCTAGTGCGACGCCGTCTCGTCGATACGCTGCGCGAACCGCACGGCGGCGGCGCCTGCTTCGCCTGGCGCGGCGGGACCGTCCGCACGCCCCAGCACCGCATCGACAAACCGCGCCACATTCGCGCCCAGCGGATCACGGCCTTCGGGCGTGTCCATATAGTCAGGGTTGAGATCAAACCCGGTGGTGTTGTTGAAGGTGCGCGCCACGAAATCAATCTCGATGACGCCGCTGTCATACTCAACCACCATGCCCCGGCGGCGGTCGTCAGCGATGCGACTGGCCTTGAGCTTCAGCTCAGCGCCGTTTTCAAAGCGCGCCTCGATGCTCACCTCGTCCAGACTGTCGCTGCGCTCTGTCTTGCCCTCAACGCTCAGTGTTTCGGCCTCTGACTGGCCGATCAGGGTCAGGGCGAGGTCCAGGTCATGCACCATCAGATCAAACGTCACCGAAATGTCGGTGCTGCGACCGCTCCAGGGCCCTTCGCGCCAGGCGGTGATGCGTTTGGGCGGCGTCTGGATCGCCGTCAGCCCCATCACGTCAAAGACCAGGCGTTCCTGGTGCCCGCACGCCAGCACAAGATCGTGTTCAGCCGCCAGCGCGACCAGACGGTCTGCGTCTTCACCGGTGACGGCGAGCGGCTTTTCAATCAACACGGGCTTGCCCGCCATGAGCGCTTTGGCGCCCATCCCGGCATGAGTGACGCCCGGGCTTGCAATGGTGACCACGTCCACAGCCTGCAGGAAGGCGTCGAGATCGGAATACGGCGTCGCGCCATGCGTATCCGCCAGCGCCTGCGCCCGCTCCGCGTCCGGATCAAAGATCGCCGTCAGCGTGGTGTCAGGGTTCTCGACATATTTGCCAGCGTGATAGCCGCCGAAAACACCCGCGCCGATAACGCCTGCGCGCAAGGGAGAGGTCGCCGTCTTGGTCATGGAGATGCCCTGTCATGCTGAAGGCTGAACGGTGTGCGGTGTCATAAAACGCGTTTGGGCCAGAGGCAAAGGGCCGTATCGCCGCGCCTAGCTGACGCCGGCGCGAAGAAGATCGTGGATATGCAGAAGGCCGACAGGCTTGCCTTGGTCATCACAGACGAAGAGCTGGGTGATCTTGCGGTCCCCCGCCGTCATGATCCGCAAGGCGTCGGACGCCAGCGCATTGGGTCTGGTGGTGACCGGGCTGGCCGTCATCACGCTTTTCACCGATTGCTCGATCAGGTCCGGGCCCATTTTGCGGCGCAAATCTCCATCGGTGACGATGCCGGACAGCTTGCCGTCGCCATCGGTCACGCCGATACAGCCGAATCCCTTCTCGCTCATCACGATCAAGGCGTCGCCCATGCTGGCGAGTTCGGGCGCGAGCGGTATGGCGTCGCCGGCGTGCATCAGCTCATCCACGCGCGCCAGCGCCGAACCCAGCGCGCCACCGGGGTGGAAGCGGGCGAAATCGGTCGCGGTGAATCCCCGCGCCTCGATCAACGCCACCGCCAAGGCATCCCCGAAGGCCATCATCATGGTGGTTGAGGTGGTGGGCGCGCGGGTCTCTCCGCACGCTTCAGGCGCCTTGGGGCACAGCAGGACCACATCAGATCCCTTTGCGAGGGTGGAGTCAGCGCCCGCCGTCATGCCGATCAGCGGCACGCCGAACCGGCGGCAATAGGCGATCAGATCACCGAGTTCTCTGGTTTCACCAGAATTGGACAGCGCCAGCACCGCGTCATCCGCCGTGATCATGCCCAGATCCCCATGGCTGGCTTCGGCTGGATGCACATAGGACGCGGGCGTCCCGGTGGAGGCGAGCGTGGCTGCGATCTTGCGCGCCACATGACCCGACTTGCCGACCCCGGCGCAAATCAGACGGCCCTTGAGCCCGCTGATCAGGCGCACCGCCTCGACGCTGACCTCGTCCAGTGCGGCGCTCAATTGCGCCAGCCCGTCCTGTTCCAGACTCAAGGTGCGGCGCATGGCCTCCAGGATCGGAGCGGTTTGAAGAGCGGTTTCGGACGGCGACATGGTCCATTCCCTCGGTCTGTCCCGGCTCTGATCCGGGTCTGGGGCGGGTGGGCGCCCCCTGTACCAAGCCGGGCGCGAACAGGCTAGACACGGATGCGTCTGCAGATGGGCTCGACGGACAGGCGGTAAAAGGGGTAAACCGCGCGCCACAGCAGTCTGTCCGTCAAAGGAACGCCATCATGACCCGTCTTGTGCTCACCCGTCACGGCCAGAGCGTCTGGAACCTTGAGAACCGATTTACAGGCTGGGTGGATGTGGACCTGACTGACGAAGGCGTCAAACAGGCCAAGCGCGGCGGTCAGTTGCTGGCCGAAGCCGGTTTCAAACCTGACTTCGCCTGCACCTCGGTGCTCAAACGCGCCATCCGCACCTTGTGGTTCTCGCTGGAAGGCGTGGACCGGGTCTGGGTCCCCGTCGAGAAAACCTGGCTGCTGAACGAACGCCATTACGGCGCGCTGACGGGCCTGAACAAGGCGGAGACCGCAGCCAAGCACGGCGATGAGCAGGTGAAGATCTGGCGGCGCTCCTATGACATCCCGCCGCCCGCGCTGGATGCAGACGATAAGCGCCATCCGCGCTTTGATGATCGGTACGCCAACCTCGATCCGGCGCTGCTGCCCGGCACGGAAAGCCTGAAACTGACCCTTGATCGCGTCGCCCCCTATTTCCACAACACGATCGCGCCAAAAATCAAAGCCGGCGAAGACATCCTGATCTCCGCGCATGGCAATTCCCTGCGCGCGCTGATCAAGATGCTGTTTGACGTCTCCGCCGACGACATCGTCAAGGTCGAGGTGCCCACCGGCAATCCGCTGATGATCGAGCTGGACGGCCTCAAGCCGACCTCCGCGTGCTATCTTGATGAAGACCGCGCCCAGCCGCTGAGCTTTGCGGATTAAAGCCTGATGAGCGCCCGCCCGGTCAGCGTCGAGGATTTGCGCTACATGGATGTGGCGCTGGCGCTGGCCTATGCCCGACTGGGCGCCACAGCGCCAAACCCGTCTGTGGGCTGCGTCATCGTCAAAGACGACCAGATTATCGGCGCCGCCGCCACGGCGCCGGCCGGTCGCCCCCATGCCGAACCCCAGGCATTGGCCCAGGCGGGCGAGGCGGCGCAGGGCGCGCGCGTCTATGTTTCGCTGGAGCCATGCGCCCATTACGGCCAGACGCCGCCTTGCGCCGAGGCGTTGATCAAGGCGCGGCCCGCCGAAGTGATCATCGCCTGCCGCGACACGTTCGAGCCTGTGGCGGGGCGGGGCGTCGCCATGTTGCAAGACGCGGGCATAGACGTTCTGGAGGGCGTGCGTGAGGCGCAGGCCCTGGCAATGAACGCCGGTTTCTTTCACAGACTGAAGACGGGGCGGCCCTTGCTGACGCGCGATCCCCGGCCCGCGCTTTTCGACGCAGACTTGAGCCTTGAGCCAGGTGAAAGCCTCGATGCAGCGCTGGACCGTCTCGGAGAAGCGGGCCTGACGCGCATACGTCAGGTGTAAAAACGTCCGCGGCGCGCTTTGCGACAAGATAGCGTTAAGAGGACTGCGTCCACACTACGCCTCTCTGGGCGCGTGAGCCCTTATCCGTAACGGACCGCAGATGATCGGCAAGCCCATCCAGTATCAGCCCATGAGCCAGCTTGAGGTTGATGACGCCTGTCGCAAGCACGAGTTCTTGATGAACGGGCGCATGGGCGGCGCACGGGCGAACTTCTCCTACAAGATTCTCAAGGGCCTGGACCTGTCCGGTCGCAATCTCGCCGACGCTGATCTGTCCGGCGCCATTCTGGAAGGCACCAATTTTTCCGGCGCCAACCTGACCCGCGCGACGATTTTCGCCGCCGACATGCGCCAGGCCAACCTGTCGGGCGCCGTGCTGCACCGGGCGGATATGCGCGGCGTGATCCTGCGCGGCGCGGACCTGACCGGCGCCGATCTCAGCCAGGCCGATCTGCGTGAAGGCGCCATCGCCCAGGTGGATCGCGAGAAAGGCCTCGCCGTCATCACCCACGAACAACGCCCCGGCGAAGCCAGCGAGGCGCGTTTCAAGGGCGCAAACCTGTCACAGACCAAGATGACCGGCGCCGTGGCCCAGTCCTCTGACTTCACCGACGCCGTTCTGATCGGCGCGCGCCTGACCCGCGCCAATCTGCGCGGTTCGCGCTTCCCCGGCGCCAATCTGCAAGGCGCTGACCTGTATGGCGCCGACCTCAGCGATGCGGACATGCGCGATTGCGTGCTGATCGGCGCAAAAACCGATATGGCCCAGTTCCAGCGCGCCAATATGGAAGGCGCCTTGCGGGACGCGCCGCCGCCTGAAATCGCCGATCCGGGCGGGGAAACCGCCAAAGCGCTCGACCGGCATGCGCGCTGGTGTGAGACCGGCGGCGCGGAGGGAGAGCCCTCCACCTTTAACGACAAGGATTTGCGCGGCCTGAAATCTCTGGCCGGCCGCAATCTCACCGCGCTGCAGGCGCGCAACGCCATTCTCTATGGCCTCGACATGGAGGGCGTGGAATTGCAGGGCGCGAAACTGTCCGGCGCGGACATGCGGATGACTTCGCTGCGCGGCGCCGACCTGCGCGGCGCCGACCTGAAGGGCGCCAAGCTCAACAACGCCGATTTGCGCGAAGTGCAACTGGGCCCGCTCGTCCTGCCCAATGACCGGCTCCTGGCCGCTTCAATCGCCGAAGCCTGCCTGCGCTACGCCGATCTGTCCGGCGCGGACCTGCACCATCTGAACGCTGAAAGCGCGGACATGTCCTTCGCCCGCCTTCATGGCGCAGACGCCCGCAAGGCCGTGTTCACGCGCGCCCTGTTCACCGGCGCGAAACTGGGCGCGAACTTCACCAAAACGGTCGAAGACCTGACGGACGCGATCGACATCAACGCCGCCTGAGTGGACGTTTCCCCCGTCAGCCGATAAATACTCATCCTGAGCATAAGGGGCGCACGCCCCTCTGACCGGTGACCTGATGACCGCTTTCACGAATATCTATCGCCACGGCTTCGCCCGGATTTCAGCCTTTGCGCCCGAAGTGCATCTGGCCGATCCGCTAAGCAACGCCGAGACCCTGATCGAGCTGGTGCGCACCGCCCATGAGCGTCACGCCGCCGTGGCGCTGTTTCCCGAACTGGGGCTGACCGGGTATTCGGTTGACGATCTGCATCATCAAAGCGCGCTTCTGGACGCGTCAGAATCCGCTGCGGCCCGGATCATCGAGGCCAGCGAAGGGCTGCGTCCCCTGATCCTCTTCGGCTGCGCCCTGCGTAGCGCCGGGCAGCTGTTCAACTGCGCGCTGGCGGTGCAGAATGGCCAGCTTCTGGGCGTCGTGCCCAAAAGCTATCTGCCAAATTATCGCGAGTTTTACGAAAAGCGCTGGTTCGCTGACTCCTCGAGCGTGATCGAGGACACGATTTCGGTCGGCGACCACATCGCGCCATTCGGAACCGATTTGCTATTTGAAGCGCTGGACGCGCCCGGCCTCGTCGTGCATGCGGAGATTTGTGAGGATTTCTGGTCGCCGATCCCACCCAGCCTCTTCGGGGCGCTGGCGGGGGCGACCGTCATGGTGAACCTCTCCGCCTCAAACGTCACCATCGGCAAGGCGCGTGAACGCGCCGCTCTGTGCGACGCCCAATCCCGCCGCACCCAGGGCGCCTATATCTTCTCGGCCGCAGGTACGGGTGAATCCACCACGGATCTGGCCTGGGACGGCCAACTCCTGGCCTACCAACAAGGCGAGCTCATCGCAGAGGGCAAGCGCTTTCTCAATGACGCGCCGGCCATGCTGTACGCCGATATCGACCTTGACCGCATCACCTCGGAACGCGCGCGCCTGTCCACATGGCGTGACGCCTGCGCGCGCCATGTGGAGGACCTGCGTAGCTTCTCCCGAATCGGCTTCACGCTGGACCCGGACCTTGAAGCCGACATCCCGCTCCAGCGCGAAGTGGCGCGCTTTCCGTTCGTGCCGAACGACGCCGCCCGCCTCGATGAAGATTGCTATGAGGCCTATAACATCCAGGTTCAGGGGCTGGTCCAGCGCCTGAAGGCGACCAGGATCAAGACCGCCGTGATCGGCGTTTCGGGCGGGCTTGATTCCACCCAGGCGTTGATCATCACCGCCCGCGCCTTTGACAGGCTGGGGCTCGACCGCTCCGGCATTCTCGCCGTCACCCTGCCCGGTTTCGCCACGTCGGCGGGAACGCGATCAAACGCCCTGGCGCTGATCGAAGGCCTGGGCGCCACCCATCGCGAGATCGATATCAAACCCGCCGCCGAGCGCATGCTGGCCGATCTGGACCATCCCTATTCAGACGGCGCGAGCCAGTACGACATCACCTTTGAAAACGTTCAGGCGGGCTTGCGCACCGATTATCTGTTCCGCCTGGCGAACCATGAGGGCGGGCTGGTCATCGGCACGGGCGATTTGTCCGAGCTGGCGCTCGGCTGGTGCACCTATGGCGTCGGCGACCATATGAGCCATTACAATGTGAATGGCGGCGTGGCGAAGACCCTGATCCAGCACCTGATCGGATGGGCCGCCCGGCGCGAGGAATACGGCGCGGCGGTTTCAAAAGCGCTGCTGGATGTCCTGAACACCGAAATTTCGCCCGAGCTGATCCCGGCCGGCGAAGACGGCGCGATCCAGAGCACCGAGGACGCCATCGGCCCCTACCCGCTCAATGATTTCTTCCTGCACTATGTGGTGCGTCACGGATTCAGCCCCGCCAAGATCGCCTTTCTGGCGGAAGCGGCCTGGAGCGACGCGAAGACCGGCCACTGGCCGCCTCATGTGAGCGCGGCGGACAAGCGCGCCTTTGACCGCGCAACCATCCTGCATTGGCTGGGTGAGTTCGCGCGGCGCTTTTTCGGAACCAGCCAGTTCAAGCGTTCGGCGGTTCCAAACGGCCCCAAGCTGACCTCGGCCGGCGCCCTCAGCCCGCGCGGAGACTGGCGCATGCCCTCTGATTCAAGCGCGAAAGTCTGGCGTGACGCCGTCGCCGCGCTGAAAGACGAGATTCTCTGACATAAAAAAGCGGCGCTTCGTCTTGAGGATGAAGCGCCGCCAAAGTCTAAAATCAGGGGAAGGTCGTCAAAGAAGTTCGGCCCGATCAGCCAGACGCCGACAATCGGGGGGAGGGACGACGCACGTCCGTCCGACCGGGCCTTGTCTCGGCTAGGCGGCGTCCGCCTTGTTCGCCGAGATGAGTTTCGCATCCGTCTTGCCGTTCACAGCGATCCGGCGAGGCTTCTTGGCCTCGGGAATCTCCCGCTCCAGGCGGATGGACAGCAACCCATTCGCAAGCGAAGCATCACGCACCTGGACATGATCGGCCAGATGGAAGCGGCGCTCGAACGAACGCTCGGCGATGCCGCGATGCAGATAATTGCGATCTTCCGCATCCTCGGCGGGGATACGCTTGCCTGAAACGGTCAGTACGTTTTCCTGAACCTGCAAATCCAGATCGTCTTCACTGAAGCCGGCGACGGCCAGTTCGATCCGGTATTCGTGTTCGGACAGCTGTTCGATATTGTAAGGCGGGTAGCCGCCCGAAGGTTCAAGCTTGGCCGCGTTGTCGATCATATTGGCCAGACGGTCAAATCCGACAATCGTACGGTAAAGCGGGGTGAAATCAGTCGTACGCATGGTATCGATCCTCCTTGGAAGCGATCGGGCCCTCGCAAGGGCTATGTCATGTTTCAGGGTCCGCCTTCCAAACCGCCCGCCTGTTGCAGCGCGGCCTGTCCGGCAATCCGTAAAGCCCCGTTTGGCGGCCTCACCCTAAAAGAATTGGGAAAGCGGATCAGACCTCGCAAGAGGGAGACGGAATTTTTTTCAAACCGGCGTCCTGAGGCGTGCGAGCGCCATTGTGGCGCGGCTCGTTATCCCTTTATGATAAACGCAATTATGGCCAATCCGGAGTGAGCCCATGACACGTCTGACCGCCCTGCTATCCGCTGCATCCGCCCTCGCCTTCCTGACGGCGTGCGGCGCGCCTTCCCCCGAGGACGACACGACCACGTCTGAGCCATCCGCCGAAATGATCGATGACGGCGAAACCGCACTGACCGAGGATGACATGGCCGCCGACGAAGCGGCGATGATGGAGGAAAACCGCCCCGAGCCAGGCACCCTGGCCTGGGCCATGAGCGGCGAGTGGCGCAGCGAGGAAGACCAGGCGCGCGACCCTTATCGTCATCCGATGGAGACGCTGGAGTTTTTCGGCGTGGATCCGTCATGGCGCGTCATGGAGATCTGGCCGGGCGGCGGCTGGTACACCGATATTCTGGCGCCCTGGATCGCAGCCAATGGCGGTCAGTATATCGCCGTCTGGCCCGACATTCCCGCCGACAATGAACGCGCCGTCGCCTTCCAGGCGCGCTTTGTGGAAAAGTTTGACGATCCGCGGTTCGGCGATGTCGAGCTCGCCACCTTCGATAGCGAGAGCGGCCCCTTGGGCGAACCGGGTTCCGTCGACGCCATCGTGACCTTCCGCAACACCCATTCCTGGATGGGCCGCGGCGCCGCGGAAAAAGCCTTCAGCGACTTCTACGACGTGCTCGCTCCGGGCGGCATTCTGGGCCTGGTCCAGCACCGCCTGCCGGCGGACCGCGTGCAGGATCCGCGCGCCAGCACCGGTTATGTGCAAGAGGACCTCGTGATCTCCATGGCCGAGGAAGCGGGCTTTGAGCTGATCGACAGCAGCGAAGTCAACGCCAACCCGATGGACACGGCGGACCACCCGTTTGGCGTTTGGACCCTGCCGCCGGTTTCCCGCTCATCCGCCTTTGGCGAGCCTGCCGATCCCGAATTTGATCGCACGCCATACGACGCAATCGGGGAATCAGATCGCATGACCTTGCTGTTCTTCAAGCCTGAAGGTGATGCGGGCGGCTAAAGCCTGACAGAACGCCGGCCCGGATCCCTCCGGGTCGGCGTTTTTCTTTTGACCGATCAGACCGCCGCGCTGGCGAGTCGGTCGAGCGCCTGAGCATGCAAGGACCGATTGGCGGCTGCGATCAGCTGCCCGCCTTCATGAGCCGGTCCGCCCCGCCAGTTGGTGATGACGCCGCCCGCCCCGCTGACGACAGGAATGAGCGCGCCCACATCCCAGGGCTTGAGCCCGCTTTCAATGACCAGGTCCACGCCGCCCAACGCCAGCGCCGC
Organism: Oceanicaulis sp.; assembly: GCF_051859625.1. Taxonomy (GTDB): domain Bacteria; phylum Pseudomonadota; class Alphaproteobacteria; order Caulobacterales; family Maricaulaceae; genus Oceanicaulis. The sequence goes on from NZ_JBHYFH010000001.1 coordinate 938,541, forward strand.
GTAGCCATAAGCGTCCAGCCCGTAGCGGCGCACCTTGGCGCTTTGCGCGATCCGGGCGAACGCATCCGCTTCAGCGCCGGCGAACAACCCCGGATCCGTGGTGGAGACGATCGCGTCCTCGACGCGCAACACGGTGTCACGTGTTCGCAAACGCTCGCGTCCGCTTGCACGCTCAAACCAGGCGCCCGCGCCGGAGACTCCGGTGAAACGCTCGCCGGTGAAAGGCTGATCAATGATGGAGAGGAGCGGCCCGTCAGGCCCGTAAAGGGCGATGAGCACGCACCAGGTCGGCAGGCCCGCAATAAAGGCGCGCGTCCCGTCTATGGGATCCACGACCCAAGTGCGCCCCGAACGACTGGGCGTTTGCGCCTGTTCCTCGCCCAAAACCCCGTCATCAGGACGCAAATGGCCGAGCAAGGCGCGCATACGCGCCTCGATCGCCCGATCCGCTTCCGTGACAGGATCAAACTCGGCTGCAGGTTTGGCGTCGACGCTCAATCCGGAGCGAAAGTGGAGCAGCGCTATAGGTCGTGCGGCGTCCGCCAGTTGAGCAGCGACCGCCAGCTCCGCTTCCACATCCAGATCAGGCATCAGTCTCTCAGCTTACAAAGGCCTGAGATTACGCAGCGCTTTCACCGCGGGCATCCGGGTCCAAAGACCGCGCCAGCTCGAGCAGGCGACGGCGCGGACGCTCATTGAGCTTGTAATAGGCTCGGACGAGATCCAGCGTTTCTTTTTGCGACAGGACGTCAGCAGCGACGTTCTCGCCTTCCGGAGCCGCAGATTCTCCAGACCCTTGCAGGCCTTCGTAGAAGTACTGCACCGGAACGTCGAGCGCTTCAGCAAGCTCGAACAAACGCGATGCGCTCACCCGGTTGGCGCCGCTTTCATATTTCTGAATTTGCTGAAAGCGAATGCCGACGGACTGCGCAAGCTGTTGTTGCGTCAGCCCCAACAGACGACGGCGGCGGCGGATGCGCTTTCCCACATGATGGTCAATGGCATTGGTCATTGTGAAAACCCTCGATCAAACATTTGAGTTGCGACTCCCCCGTCATCACCGCAACACGACACTTCAATGACATCTGAGATATGGCACACTCATCTTCGCGTAGCAAGTGAACACAACAGCACAAATCTACTCAGAGGAAACACGTTTGAAATATGCTTTCCCAAACACTTCACTCCGCGACAAGTCTACCTGTGTATTCTGTATAAACCATGGACTTAGTCCATTTGGCCAAACGCTCTCTCAGACTATCCATATGCGCAGACGGCCGAACTTCCACCTCTCGCAAATACAATCCGCGATTGATTTCCAGTTGCATGACGTGAACGCCATTCACCGGATCTCCATAATGCTCGGTCGTATACCCCCCCGCATACGGGCGGTTCCGGGTTACCGTAAAGCCCAAAGCTTTAAAATACGATTCTGCATGGTTGACGAGGTTTCGCCCGCAAGATGCGCCGAACCGGTCACCGAGAACCATGTCCGCCCCGCGCGCGCTTGAAGACGGCATGGAATGGCAGTCAATCACGACCGCATATCCGAATTGCTCAACTGCTGCGTTTATTTCCGCCTTTAATGCAGCATGATAGGGGCGGTAATACCGTTCGATCCTGCGACGCCCCTCTGCATAGGCGATCAATCCTGGATGAATGCAACGCCCGTCTGCGGCCAGACGCGGAACCACGCCCAGCCCGGCCGAGGTGCGTGCATTGGGCGCGGTGAACCCCTGCTCTGGCGCAGCGTCGAACAGGCGTGCATCAAGTTCGTCCGGCCCTCGATTGGGGTCAACGAAGGCCCGCGCAAAGATCGCCTCGACAAAACTCGCGCCCAGAGACGGGACGTGCGAGAAGAATGTGTCGACATAAGCGTCCTCTGACCGGCGCAGGACCGATACGGGCGCACACGTCTGATCCAGGAAGTCTGTTTCATAACAGCGCCCGGAATGCGGTGAGGCGAAAATGAAGGGCGATGTCCGCACCTCCGGCGCATGAACAAGAACCGGTTCATCTATCGGGGCGATCATATAATCAGAAACAGATTGCATCAGACAATTGTGATCGGTGTACGGGCCAGGTCAATGAGACATACGGCCCACTGAGAAAAAAGCTGAATGTCTCACCACGCGTTCAGTGGACTTTTACGAGTTTGGTTTAGATTTGACGCCGGTGGATAACAGACAAGGGGGCGGCGATGGCCCGCATTCTGCTCGCAGAAGATGACGACTCCATGCGTGACTTCCTGGCCAAGGCGCTCAATCGCGCCGGCCATGAAGTGGACGCCGTGGCTGATGGCGAGGAAGGCCTGGATGCGCTTGGCGAAGCCCCGGGCGCGTACGAACTGCTGCTCACAGACATTGTCATGCCCGGCGTTGACGGGATCGAACTGGCGCGGCGCGCCGCTCAGATCGATACGGGTCTGAAAATCATGTTCATCACGGGCTTTGCGGCCGTGGCGCTCAACGCCGGCGAAGCCGCGCCCAACCAGGCCAAAGTGCTCTCCAAGCCCTTTCACCTGCGTGACCTTGTGGACGAAGTCGCCAAGGTGATGGCGGCGGCTTAAGACGCCCCCTCTCAGAACAGAAAAAAGGCCTGCTTCGGTACCGAAGCAGGCCTTTTCCTTGACGTATACCGCCTCGATTTTACAGCCCGCCAGGGCCGCAATCATTGGCCAGATACTCTTCCAGCCCCGTGTACAGGTCTGTCTGGTGGTTATAGAACAGCGTGTTGCTGAAGTGGTCAGCACCCTCAAGTTCGAGATAACGATAGGGGATGCCCGCTCTCTCCAAGCGCGGAATGTAAACGCGCATATGTTCGAGAGGAACGCGTTGGTCCACATCCCCATGGATCAGGAATAGCGGAATATTGACGTTCTCCACCTCATCAATCGGCTGAATGCCGTCTCGACGACGCAACTCGAACTCTTCCTGGAACGGCAACAAACCGTCACGGTAATAGTTGAGCTGCATGTTCGGGTCCGCCACCGCAGCGCCGGCGATCGCACACTGATAGATGTTATCCTCGCGAGAGGCCGCCACCAGCGCAGCATAACCGCCATAACTCCAGCCAAACATGGCCAGACGATCCGGATCAGCCAAGCCTTGCTCGACCAGGTAAAGCGCACCGTCATCCTTATCGTCCTGCATGGCCAAGCCCGCTTGGCCAAGAGCACTCGTGTAATGCTGCAGGCCATGTCCGAGAGACCCGCGATATTGAGGTTGCAACACCATATATCCGCGGCTGGCCAGGAACTGCCCCCATTCATCATAGGTAATGACTTCAGAGACAAACGGACCACCATGCGGCAGGACAATCAGCGGGAACGGAGGCTCACCATGCGGCACCGTCAGATAAGCCGGGATCATCAGATCGCCATGGCGGGACGGGTACTGGATGTATTCAACATCCGCCAACATCTCAGGCTCTAATTGCGGAGCATATCCGCCCAGATAACGCATCGCCCCATCTGACAGATAGTAATAGCTTCCAGGGTCCCGCGGGCCCCGATTGAAAACCACCATTTTACTGCCATCACGGCTTCTGGACGTCACCGAGAGCTGATGCGCATTTGGAATGGCCTGACGCAATCCGGCGAACAGCGCCTCTTCATCAGGATCGATCCAGGCCGTCCGGATGCGGTCCGCGAAGTAATTCACGCCCGCCATGGCCGAACCTTCACCCCAGAAATTGGAATGAAAGCGGATCCCTGCAACATCGGAATCTTCCCGACGATAGATCAGCTCTCCAAACTCGCCGCTTGCGAGGTTGAATTCCCAGAACCCGATTTTGTCATGCCCGTTATGGGCCAGGACATAAGCGAGATCCTCGTTTTCCTGGTCAAACGACACGGGCGTGAACGTTGACAGGTCATACCCATCCACCCGGTAAGACTCTTCCCAGATTTCATCGCCAATACCGCGATAATAGTAGACGAATTCACGCGCCCCCGCATCGTAGCCCGATGCAAAGCGAGGATTGCCCTCATCATCAAAGACGGCCGTCGCGATGCGCTGGTTGCCATTGATGATCAGCTGACGCTGGCCGGTTTCAAGATTGAACCGGTAATAAGCGCGCGGACGGAACGCGATGAACGGGTCATCGTCTGAAAAAGAAGCCCGGGTCCGCGGCAGCGACACGATCACCTCATCGGGTGACCCCGGCAGAAGCGCTTCCACCTGCATGCCGGAGGAGAGCTCTTCAAATTCGCCACTCTCCAATGAGTAGCTGACAACTTTCCCCGCATAAACGCCGCGGTTGAAGCCATCAATCCGGTTACGGATTTTTTGACGCGCCCCCACGATCAGCAAGTCGCTGCTGACCCATTGCAGGGACTGAAATTCCATCGGATCGGCGTTCAGACGACGCGGCTGGGCCGAGAAGTCATCGGTCTGATAAATCTCGATAAGCGGATTGGCTTCGCGTGCGGGAATCCGCATGAGAGCAAGATGGCGCCCGTCCGGAGACAGCTCCACATTCGTCATGTTTTCGCGAACTGCGAAATACTCAAGTGGGATCAGATCATCATCTGATTGCACTGTTGCAGAAGCGGGACCGGCAATGAACGCACCCAGAAGCAAACTTGTTCCGACAAGTACGCTACTGAAGGAGAAGCGGAGTTTCATGTGCTTAAGGCTCCAAGTCTCGATATGAACAGAACTGAGGCAAAAAACAGCCCGCTGACGCTGGGTCAGCGGGCTGCTTTCTCACTCGATCATCAGAAGTCTCTTAGAAAGACTTGCTGACGTTTACGAAGAACCGGCGGCCCAGGAAGTCATGGCCCGCGAAGCGGTTGGTGCCATTGAGCTCGAAGTTCTCGCCCGGATCAACCAGAGCAGGCTCTTCGTCGAAGACGTTCCGCACACCGGCGACGATCGCCCAAGTGTCGGCGGAGTAACGCACAGAGACGTCGTGACGGAAGTGATCGTCAACGGTCTCAAGGTCCTTACAAAGCAGACCCTCACTGGCGTTACAGGTATCGGTATCGCCAGCAGAAAATGCTTCCTGGTCTTCGTTGTCATCGGTTTTGCCGGTCCAACGGGTGTTCCAGGTCAGGCGCCAGTCGTCATACTCGCCGAAGAAACGGAACGTGCCGTTCCAATGCGGGAAGAATTCCGTACCGAGATTGTTGAACAGCGACGGATCACCACCCGGAATACGCGTCACAGAATCCCGCTCGAGCGAGTTGTTGGCGCGGAAGTCCAGACCGGTGGTGAAGTTGCGGTCAAACAGGTCCCAGTCACGGGTGACGACCAGGTTGTAGTCAACGCCGACCGCCGTTTCAGAGTCCTGGTTGGCGAAAGGCAGATCGGTGGCGATGATGTAGCCGCTGTTCGGATCACGCGTGATCAGTCCGCAAAGCGGGCTGCTCAGATTTGCGCGCTGGTTGTAGCACTGGTCCACAACAGTCGCGAGACCCGTACGGACCAAAGTGTCTTCCACTTCAATCTCATAGTAGGTCGCGCTGAAACGCAGATCAAACGCGTCCAACCACGGCTGTTCAAAGACGATGCCGGCATTCCAAGAGGTGGAGGTCTCTTCAGCCAGGCTGTCATTACCAACCGTGAACACTTCGATTGAGCCAGGAGCTGCAGTCGGTCCGCCCAGAGTGGTCGGGTCGACGCCATCTGCTACGCAGTTGTCCAGGGTGATCTGTTCACGATTATCTTCGGTCGGATCATAACCGCCGACAGCGTCATAGGCATTGTCAGGCACCAGGCACGGGTCGGTGTACGCCAGGAAGCCGGAAATACCCTCGACGAACTGCTCTTGCAGGTTCGGCGCCCGGTAAGAGGTGCCGTAACCGCCGCGAACCGTGAACCAGGTATTCGGACGATACGTGCCCGAAATGCCGTAGGTGTAAGCGGTGCCGAAGTTGCTTTCGTCGGTGTAGCGGCCCGAATGGTTGATCGTCAGCTCTTCAATGAAGGGCTTCTGAGCAACGAGCGGCACTTCAACTTCATAGAAGACTTCGTACAGGTCACGGGTGCCGTTTGAACCCAAATCCCGGAAGAAGCCGAGAGCACGGCCCTGACGCGTGGTGTCATGCGGATCAGAGTCGATTGAGTCTTCACGATACTCAAAGCCCACCACACCGGCGACGGTGCCAGCCGGAAGTTCGAACAGGTCAGCGGTCACGAAACCCTGGAACAGGGTCTGTTCCACGGTGGTCGCAAAACCACGGTTCGCACGCAGGAAGTCATACTCTTCCTGGGTGGCGAACTCGCCGCCGCCGATGCCGAACAGGCTTTCAGCAAACGGATTGATCGGCACGCAAAGCGGAGCTTCGTTCGAGCCGCCCGGGAACGGGGTTCCAGAATCCGGAATGCCGTCGCCGTTCACATCCAGGCCACAGATGAAGTTGCCAGGGTTGCTGGGGTCTTCAATCGTGGTGGCCAGAGACAATGCCAGACGGTCTTCGTCAAAACGGAAACGGTCGGTGGTGCCGCGCGAACGGTCATAGCTCCCGGACACTTCCCAGGTGATGTTGCGCAGCGGCAGGAATTCAGGGTTCGGCAGAACACCCCGGAAGCCACCCACCAAACGGGTCTGGGTGACTTCAGAGCGGGTGAAACGGTCTTCGCCCTGAAGGTTCACACGGAACTGAGCTTCCGTCGCCAGCGGACCGGTGCCGCCCGTGTACAGACCGAAGAGGTTCGGCGTGCACTGAGAGAGGTTGAAGCCAAAGCTGGCGCAAAGATCTTCATAGTTGGCTGCAAACGCGGCCCGGTAATCGGGGTTGTTGAGCACACTGTCATGAGCCAAGCCGCAATCCACGCCCTGGACGGGCGAGCCAGCCGGGGTGTTTGGGTTACACGGGTTGAACGGGTTGTCCGCAGGTGTGGTCGGCTGGAAAGCAATGCTGCCGTTGCCGCCCAGAACGGTCTCACGCGTCGACACGCCCGCTTCAAAGAATGCGGTCACATCGTAACGGCTTCCCAGGTTGTATTCACCGTAGGTGAACGCCGAGAAACGCTCGGTTTCCGGAAGCACGTCCGCGACACGCTGCTGAGGATAACCGTTCGCCTGCCAGAACGGATCGGAGATCCGCACATCGGTCACGCCGTCGCCGTTGAAGTCCTGAATGGAGTACAGGCTGTATTCAGAATAGTTCGGAACACCGAAATTGGTTTGACCCGGGGTGCCGTACAGCGAACCCACATCGGCGAAGCCGTTGATAAACAGACGATTGATGCCATACGCAGTGGTGCAATCGGTCGGGAAAGCGTCATCAGAGCGTTCCAGACCACGGTTGATCGTGCGAATTTCGCCCGTAGAGGTGATCTCCACATTGGTTGCGCAATCACCGAAATAGTCGCGGTCGTTCAAGGTCACATTGGACTGACGCTGATACTCGGCGCCGAAGCCCATGAAGCCACGGTCGGCGTTCACGCCCCAGCGTGCAGACGCGGTGAAGGTTTCACCACCGGACTGCTCAGGCAAGCTGGTGGAGGCCTCAACTTCAAAACCGTCAAAGTCGGTCCGCAGGATGGCGTTCACCACACCCGCCACAGCGTCAGAACCGTAGATGGAAGACGAACCATCCAGAAGCAGCTCGGTGCGCTCGATCAAGGAGCTCGGAAGCAGCGACAGGTCAGGAATGTTCGGCGCGCCCTCGGACCCGGCAGGGCCAACGCGGCGACCATTGATCAGGACCAGGGTGCGCTGCGGGCCAAGGCCGCGCAGGTCGATGTTGGTTGCGCCCGGACCGTTGTCAGACACAAAACCGATAAAGGTCTCATCAATCTGAAGGCCAGTCGCGACGGTGCTTTCCTGGATCATTTCCGTAGCGGAAAACAGGCCGACATCGCGCGCCACTTCACCAGAAATGATTGCACGGGCTTGATGGAAGAGAATTCATCACGACGGATACGCGAACCCGTAATGACAACGCGGTCGCTGGAGCGAGCTTCGCTCTCTTCTTCCTGGGTCGTTTGTTCCGGCTCATCCGCTTGCTGTGCGAAAACCGGGGCGCCGCCCATGGTCAGCGCCGCAACGCCAGCCAGAACGGTCGAGCGCAACAAGCGCTCTTTATTGGTCATGCTCACGATCGTTCCCCTTCGGAATTGAACCCCGCCATAAAATGACAGGAACTTTTCGCGCTATTTTTATGCGCTTGTAATTTTTTCTAGATCAGGAACGCCAAGGCTCAAAGAGCCAGATCACAGATTTGACACACTTTGGAAACGCTTTCGCCATGCATGTTGCTTTTTTGCAATGTTCCTCAAAAGGGCCACGCCCTGCTTCAGAGCGGGATTTCAGAGAAAGCTGCAAAACATTTGGCCACCGGCAGCCTTGCCAATTGACACCGGCAAGCCCGCCGACTTATTACGCGTCCTCTCTCGACGCCCCTCAGGCGCGAGGGACCTATGGCGAGCCATAGCGGGCGCGTAGCTCAGTTGGTTAGAGCACTACGTTGACATCGTAGGGGTCACAAGTTCGAATCTTGTCGCGCCCACCATTCCCTACTTATTGAAGACAGGCATATCCCACGCTTCGCTTGGCCTTTGGCCAAGCGCGATCGTGCGCGAAACGCACTGCGCCGCGTCATGCGATCAAGCTAGGAACGGTGCGTCAGAGCCGCTCAAGCAGGCGTTGCTCGAACGCGCTGACACGCTGACGGTCCCGGCGCCAGCGCCACCACAAAAAGAGGATGCGCGAACCGTCCACCAGATAGCGCTTCCACATGCGGCGCGGCTGTTCGGCGAGACGGAACAGCCATTCCAGACGCAGATTCTGCAGCCATTTCGGCGCCCGCCGGGACTTGCCAGATAGAAAATCCAGCGATGCGCCCACACACAGGCCGACCCCGGTACAATCGCCGCGCTCCAGACACGCTTCGGCCACCAGTTCTTGCTGGGGTGATCCCACGCACAGGAAGGTGAAACGCGCCGGATTGTCAGCCACAAAGGCGGCGCACTCTGCAATCGCATCCGGTTTGTGACGCAAGTGCATGGGGGGCTGATGCCATCTGATGTCTGACAGGCCATAACGCGCCTTCAGTCCGTCAATGACACTTTCATCGCCGCCAACCACCACGATGGGTTCATCGGGCCTGATCACACCCTCAAAGAGAGCGGCTGTCAGATCCGCGCCGGTCGTGACGTCAAGTGCTTCACCGGACAGGTCGGCGATCAGCTCCAGAACCCGACTGTCACACACCGTCAGCCAGGCCTGGGCATAGAGATGCGCCAGGACACTTTCAGTCTGCAGCCGCACCAGATGGTCAACGTTCGGCGTGACGACGAAGGCGAACGGGTCGAGCGCCGGACGCTCGGCGACTCGCTTGAGCGCGGTATCAAAGGCGATCCGGTCAAATGCAGCGTTCAAGAACCAGACATGACGCGCGCCGTGACGGCGATCATCTCCGGTCCAAGGCAGGCCAGACGAGATTGCGGCGAGCTTTTTGGAATCAAGATGGGCGGTCATGCGTGTCGAAATGCTCCAGCCAGAACTGCTTTGGCTGATGACCAGCAAGTTCAATGCCGTATGCAAAACCACGATCGCTTTCAGGGGCCGGGCCGCATCCAAAGCCCCACCTGGCTGCATCTAAGCAGCAACCCGAGCAGAAACTTGAGAGAGCGCCCGTGTCCCATTACGACCGCATCCTGGCTCTGACGGTGGGCTCCATCGCCGCCGGCGTTCTGCTGGTGGGCGGGCCTGCCGCAGAGCCACGGAACCGTCATCATCATCTGCAACTGCAAACCGGGCCGCTGACCGTGCAGCTGGGCGGGCCGGGACTGGCCCGGATCGACACGGCGCCGAACTGCCTCGAGCAAGCCTGTCCCATGATGGCCCTGTCGCTTGAAACCTCAGCCCCGGCGCAAGGCGCGCCACAGCATTCGCGCCGGATGCAGGCTTGTCAGCCCGGCGCGCTCCATCGGGGCCGGCTCATTGCAGAGCGCGCTGACGAGAGCCTCGGCGAGCAAGGGAGCATGTGCGAACCCGCGCGCCCCGAAGCCGCCTAGCACCATCAGCCCGGAAGGATTCAAGTCTGTCAGGGCGGGCGCAGGGCCGCCCTTGGCGTGTCCGCGCCAAACCTCTTCAAAGCCAGGCGGCGCCAAAGCGCCCGCCAGCGGCAGGCGATCCGCGACCGCAGCGCGCACGCCCGACCAGCCCGAAAGGCGCGCGCCCAGCGTCACAGGGCCTCCCGGCGCGTCCTGCGCCAACGTCCGCAGCGCCGCTTCCGCCTCGTCATCTGAGTCAGGCTCGGCGCGTTTCACATGGGTCGCGCCCACCATGAGCGCGTCTCCCAGCCGCGCCGCATAGCCGCCCCAGGCGGCGGGTGCGCGCAGATCAAATTCGCTCTCAAACAAAGCCAGCTGACCGGCGGAGGGCTCTAATCCCAGGCCCGTCGCACTCAACAAGGCGTGTTGGTCCCAACCGCCGGCCAGGATCACGCCGGCATAGGGGCCGAAAGCCTGGCCTGTTTCATCCTGGAGCCGCCAACCGCCCGCGACAGGTTCAAGCCCGATGATCCGCTGGTCGTGACTCTCCGCGTCACCCGCCAGCGCCGGAACAAGAGTGTCAGGCCGGATCTGACCGGCGCCGCTCATCCACAGCGCGCCTCCGCCCAGCCCGCACCGCGCTTTGGCGGCGTCCGCATCCAGGAATGAAAACTCATCATCCAGCGCCTCGGCCAGCTGGGCCAGGCGCGCCGCTCCGGCCTCGTCCTTGGCCAGCCGCGCCACGCCGGTCGCTTCAAAGCCCTCTAATGCTCCAAGCATCATCCGCGCATAATCAAAAGCGGCCAGCAGTGCGCGGTTGTGCGGACGGTCGCTCAGCTCCAGCCGCGGCGTCAGCAGGCCGCGCGGCGCGCCGGATGCGCCCGATGCCCACCCGCCATGCGCGAACACGTCAACCGTGCGACCGCGATAGCTGAACGCCTTGACCAGGCTCGCCGCCGCCACGCCGCCGCCGATCACGGCGATCGGACCATCTATGGGAGAGGGATCAGGAAACGGCGTCGGCGCACTTGCGGGCTGTTCGCCCGTGAAGATCGCTTCCAGCCGTTCGCGCTTGCGGCCGAAGCCCGGCTTTTTCTCGACGCTGAACCCCGCGGCCGCCAACCCCCGACGCACGGCGCCCGCCACTGTGAAGGTGACCGCAGGCGCGCCTTTTGCGCTTAAACGCGCCAGCTCGGAGAACAGATCGGTCGCCCACATGTCCGGGTTCTTGGCGGGGGCGAACCCGTCCAGAAACCAGGCGTCCGCTTCAAACGCCATGTTGGGCAAGGCGGTCTCGGCCAGATCATGAAACACGGTCAGCATGACGCGGCCGTTTTCAAACACCCGTCGATGCGCGCCTTTATGCGGGCTGGGCCAGACGTCAGTGAGCTGAGCGCTCAGGGTTTGAAGTTCAGGAAAAGCGGAGAGCGCGCGCATTGCGTCGGACTTGCGCAGGGGGAAGCCTTCAACGCTGACAAAGTGCAGCCGCGCGTGCGCTGGCGCGGTCTTCACAAACAAATCCCACAGCGCCAGAAAGTTCAGGCCGGTGCCAAACCCCAGTTCGGCGACGATGGTGGGGCGGTCAGTCCGAAACCGATCTGGAAACCCGGCAGCCTGCAAGAAAACCGAGCGCGTTTCCGCCAGCCCGTCTTCTGCAGAGAAATAGACATCGCCCGCATCCACAGCCACCGGGCCGGTTTCGGCCCAGTCGAGCACTGCGTGGGGGCGTTTTAGCCGATGAGGATCACTGGTTTCAGTCATGACAGCGCCCGCCATGGCCAAAGACCAGGGCGGGCGCAAGGGGAAATGTCGCTGGGGAGCGTTCGGACCTAGATCGTCGGCGCGTTCGAGCTGGCTTCTTCAAGCTCGGCGAAGCTCGGCTGGAAAGAACTCGGCACGCTGCCGCGTCCGATCTCGACGGAGATCTGGGCGGCGTTGCCATGCAGGTGCGCCACCAGAACCGCCTGGATGATCTTGTAGAAGGCGCCCTCTTCTTCATAGATCTCGTTCAGGCGCGCTGCGAACGGCCCCACCAGACCATAAGCCAGGAACACGCCGAGGAAGGTGCCCACCAGGGCCGAGCCGATCTTGGCGCCCAGCACGGTCGGCGGCGAGTCGATCGCGCCCATGGTCTTGATGATGCCCAGCACCGCCGCCACGATCCCCAGCGCCGGCAGGGCGTCCGCCATGCTTTGCAGGGCATGGGCCGGAGTGGCGGCCTCGTGGTGGTGCTTTTCGATCTGTTTTTCCATTGCGTCTTCAACCTGGTGCGGGTCTTCCAGGTTCATCGTCATCATCCGCAGCGTGTCGCAGATGAAGTCGATGGCGAAATGGTCCTTCATGATTTTCGGGTAGGCGGAGAAGATCGAGCTGTCATGCGGGTTCTCGATATGAGTTTCCAGCGCGATGACGCCCTTGGTCTTCATGGTCTTGGTCAGCTGAAAGAGCAGCGTCAGCAGGTCCATATAATCCTGCTTGCCCCATTTGGGCCCCGAGATCAGCTTGGCGAAGTCCGCGCCGGTCTTGGTCACCGTCGAAAAGGCGTTACTGATCAAGAAGGCGCCGATCGCCGCGCCGCCGATCATCATCAGCTCGAACGGCAATGCCTTGACGATGATGTCGAAATGGCCGCCCGCGAGCGTGAAACCGCCGAACACCATCCCGAACAGGACCACAATCCCGATAATCTGAAACATACCCACCACCCGTTCTAGGTCTCGTCAAAGACCCGGCGGCTCCTGCCGCTCTGTCGCCTTCAACGTCCGATTTCGGGACGGTTATACCCGCTGATGCTTAAAGCCCGGTTTTCAAGCCGTTAGGAGGTGGGAAAGACTCTCCCCCTGAACCCGACGCATAGCGGCCTTGCTTGCATGATTATGGACCTTGCGAGGGGCCGGGCTTATGTCTGTAGCCACATGACCCCTTTATATGATCCCGCCAATCCCTCGAGTGAACAGACGCGCCGCCGCGCCTTCCGGCTTCTGTTTTTGTGCCTGATCGCGACCTCCATCGGCAATTCCATGCTGTTTGCGATCCTGCCGCCGCTGGCGCGGGACCTTCAGGTGGACGAGGTGTTCGTCGGCGCGATCTACACGGTGTCCGCGCTTCTGTTCCTGATCATGAGCCCGGTCTGGGGCGCCCTGTCAGACCGTCATGGCCGCCGTCCGCTGATCGTATTCGGCCTGTCCGCCTTCGCCTCCTCCTGCCTGGTGTTCGCCGCGGGCGCCTGGGCCGGTCAGGTGGGGCTGCTGCCGCCCATGGCCGCGATTATCGCCATGGCCATGGCGCGCTCGATCTTTGGCGGGCTGGGCTCGGCGACCAACCCCGCCGCGCAAGCCTATGTGGCTGACCGCACCGAACCCGCCCAGCGCACCCGCGCTTTGTCGAGCCTGACGGCCGCGTTTGGCCTGGGCACCGTGATCGGTCCGGCGCTGGCGGGGTTTTTCTCGCACCGGATCGGCATTTCCACCTTCATGATCGCGGTGGCGGTGATGGTGGCGGTCGCTGCAATCTGTGTGCGCTTGTTCCTGCCCGAACAGACCCCGCCCAAGAAAAAAGGGCGTCCCATCAATCCGCTGGTTCAGTTCCAGTTCGCCGCGGATCCGCGCCTGACCGCCTTCATGATCTATGGCTGCGCCATGTGGATGGCCCAGGCCGCCAGCCTGCAATCGCTGAGCTTTTACATCATGGACCGGCTGGGCATGGATGCGGCGGGTGGTTTGCAGCTCGGCTCCATCGCGCTGACAGCAGGCGCGGCGGGGCTGATTTTCGCCCAGCTGGTGGTGATCCCGGTGCTGAACACCAGCCCGCGCGTGCTGATGGCCATTGGCGCGGTGATGGTGGTTTTGGGCAATGTCACCATGGTCTTCGCGCCCGATTATCTGGTCATCGTGATCGGCTATGTGTTCAACAGTTTCGGCTTCGGCCTGGCCCGCTCAGGCTTCACCGCCGGCGCCTCGCTGGCGGTCGAGCCTGAAGAGCAAGGCCGGGCGGCGGGACTGACCACCGCCACCGCCGGAATGGGCTTCATGATCGCCCCGATCACCGGCTTATGGCTCTATCAAAGCGTTGCGCCCGCAGCCCCGTTCGAGCTGAACGCCGCGCTCGCCGTGGTCGGCTTCGCACTGGCGCTGCTGCACCCCAGGGTGCGGGCGGCCGACGCTGTCCTAAGTCCGACCATCGAAGATACGCCGCCCGCCTGAACCGCCTAGCGCGCCCGCGCCATCACCGCTTCATAGGTCAGCTGGCCGGCATAACCGTCGGGCGTCATGCCGTTGGCGGCCTGAAAGGATTTCAGCGCGCGGCGGCTGTTCGCCCCGAAAATGCCGTCCACGCCGCGCGTATCATGGCCGAGATCAGTGAGCACCTGCTGCAATTCGCGCGACTGGGACCGGTTGATCGGCGGATTGTCTTCCGGCCAGCCGTCCGGCAGCGCATCAATCCCCGCAAGCCTTTTCGCGAGATACCCGACCCCCAGCGCATAGGCGGTGGAATTATTATAGCGCATCAGGGCGTCAAAGTTTGAGAACGCCATAAAGGCCGGGCCTTGCGCGCCAGAGGGCAGGACAATGCGGGCCGGGCGGTACAGATCATCCGGGCTCCACTCGCCCTGAACAGGCCGCACCCCATCCATCGCCCAGGCGGAGACGGCGCGGCGATCGCGCTCCTCCCAGCCGGCGAAATCAAACGTGTCAGGCAGAGTCACCTCGGTCACCACAGGCGCATCGGTTTCCCAGCCTGCGCGGGCGAGCAGGTTCGCCGCCGACCCCAGGGCGTCGGCTTCAGTCGTCCAGATGTCGCGATGACCGTCGCCATGCACGTCCACGGCGCGTTCAAGATAGGTGGTGGGGATGAACTGGGTCTGCCCCATGGCGCCGGCCCAGCTGCCCAGGAGCTGATCACGGTCCGCATAGCCGCGCTCGAGCATGTCAGCGACCGCCAGGAGCTGAGTTTCCGCGAACTGACGGCGACGACCTTCCCAAGCCAAAGTCGCCAGCGAACGCACGATGTCAAAATCGCCCATGATGACGCCATAGGCGCTTTCCAGCCCCCAGATCGCGGTGAGGATGTCCGCATCGACGCCGAACTGCGCCTCGACCGTATCAAGCGCCTCGCGATGGCGCGCCTGAGCGTTGAGCCCGTTCTGGGTGCGCGCGTCAGAGGCCGCGCCATTGAGATACACCCAGACCGGTCGCACGAATTCAGGCTGGGAGCGGTCGCGATCAATGATCCGCGAATCAGGCTCCAGCCCGTCCATCATGATCGCGATTGTGGCGGGCTCTGCGCCATGCTCGGCCAGACGCTGGCGAAACCTGTCCGCCCAGTCCTCAAAGCTCATCTCCTGCGCGCCTGCCGCTGCGGTCATGAAAATGGCCAGGGCCAGACCCAGGCCCTTGAACAGTGTGCTTAGCGTCATGACGATCCTGACTATATGCTTGCGCCCCTCACCGAAGCTGTATGATAGCGCTGCTCGCACGCACATGCGAGGCGCCAGAAGCGTTGACTCTGCTCTAAGCTTTGCGTAAATCCCGCCCTCCTGATTTTTCCGGGGGCCATTTGCGTCCTCACACCTAATTAAGCTAGGGCGACGACCATGAAAGTGCGCAGCTCCCTGAAGTCCTTGAAGAACCGCCACCGCGACTGCCAAGTCGTGCGTCGCCGCGGCAAGGTCTACGTGATCAACAAAACCGACCCGCGTTTCAAAGCCCGCGCCGGCTAGACAGCCGTGTCGCGCGCGGTTCTCTGGGACCTGGGGCATACCCTGGTCGACTGGGACCCGCGCCGGGTCTACAGAACGCTTATGCCTGACGACGCCGCCGTGGAGCAATTCCTCGGCGGTGTTTGTACTATGGCGTGGCACACCGAGCATGATCGCGGCGTGTCCATGGCGGACAACCGCAAGCCCCTGATCGAGGCGCATCCCGACAAGGCCGATCTGATCACGGCCTGGGAGACGCGCTGGCCGGACATGTTTGACGGCTGGATCACGGGCATGGAGGCGGTGGTCGACCGCCTAAATGATCTTGGCGTCGCGCAATACGCCCTGACCAATCTGCCGGCCGAGAAATGGTCTCATATCGAAGAGACCTATCCCAAGATCGCCGCGTTTGACGCTGTGGTGGTCTCGGGCGCCGAGAAGATGGTCAAACCCGATCCCCGCCTCTACCAGCTGACCATCGCGCGCATCAGCCATGCGCCTGAAGACGTGCTGTTCATCGATGACCGCGAGGACAATATCCGCGCCGGGATCGAAGCGGGCTTCAAGGGCCATGTCTTCAACGGCGCAGAGGGCGCTGTCAGAGCCCTCAAGGATCACGGTTTCGCGATCTAAGGACTTGGCGCAGACTTTCTTTGCAGCCTGAGCTTGCTCGTACACTCAGCACGCTTATCCTCACTCCCATGTTCATCGCCCTGTTCCTGACCCTCGCCCTGAGCGCACCGCCGCTGGAGCTGGACCTCGCTTCCAGCGCCCTGGCTGAGCGATCGCATCAGAGCCTGGATGAACGCCTGTCTGAACGCCTTGAAGCGCTCGCCCAAGCCGAAAACGAAGAGACCGCAGCGGAGCTCGCCAGCGAAGTGCGCTCTTTGTGGCGGCAACAGGCCGGCCCGACCGCTGACCTTCTCCTGCAGCGCGGCGCTGAGGCGCGTGAGATCGGCGACCAGAGCACAGCCTGGCGCAGTTATGACCATTTGCGCACGCTGGAGCCTGACTATGCCGAAGGCTGGGTCGTCTCCGCCGAACTCGCGATCGAAGAGACAGACTGGGACTTCGCGCTTGAGGCGCTGAACCAGGCCGTGACGCTCGATGCGCGCCGGTATGACGCCTGGGCGCTCTTGGGCCGGGCGCTGGAGCAGGCGCAGGCGCGTGAAGCCGCGATGGAAGCCTATCGAGAAGCGCTGGCGCTGTATCCGCTGCATCCCGCCGCCGGCCCCGCCCTGGCCCGGCTGGAGCGTGAGCTCGCCGGTCGCGCGCTCTAGGTTCGCAGAGGATACCGACCGTATGGGGATGACTTCATGAACGGCGGTTTCATCGACCTGGGCGGCGTTAAACTGCACCATCACATCACAGGCCCTGAGAACGCCCCTGCTGTGCTGGTGCTGCACGGCGCGTCGACCTCTTATCTTGAGCCGTTCATGGCGCTCTCGATGGCTTTGGAAGCCTATCGCGTGATCTGGCTGGACCGGCCGGGCCTAGGGTGGAGCGAGCGCCCCGCCGGCCCCTGGTCGCCAGGCCGTGAAGCGGAACTGATCGAGCATTTCCTGACCGCGATCGGCGTGCCGCGCGTGACCGTGCTGGGCCATTCCTGGGGCGCCGCCATCGCCTTGCGCCTGTTGATGGACTTTCCACAACGCACAGGCGGCGGCGTTCTGGTCAGCCCGGCGGCGCGCGCCTGGGTGGGCGAAGCGGCGGGCTATAACAAGATGACCGGCTGGCCGGTGATCGGCCCGCTGATCAGCCATGTGGTCGCGCCCCTCCTCGGTCCCGGGCAATTAGCCAAAGGGGTGGCGAGCGCCTTTCACCCCGAGCCGGTCCCGACCGGCTATATCGAGACCGCCCGGCTCGACCGCTTGTTCTCGCCGTCTGTCTGGAAGGCGAACGCCGCGGACATGGCGCGCGTCAACACGCATCTGGCCGAGCAAGAGACCCGATATGGCGAGATCACCCAGCCGGTGATCCTCCTCGCCGGTCCCAAGGATACGGTTGTGCGCACCAGCCGTCACGCCGAGCCGGTCGCCAAGACCTTGCCGCGCGGCGAGTTACGGCTGCTGCCGAAAGCGGGTCACAATCTTCATCACGCGTACTCTCACGAGGTGACGCAAGCGATCGCCGACGTGGTCGCGCGCAAACGCTAAAAGGCGGCGCAGCGAAGCGAGGACCAACAGGCAATGCCGAACCGCAGGTTCGCAAGGCCAAAGGCCGCCCTCAGCGCAACGAGGATCGACTGAGCGGACGCGAAGGCGACCACAAAAAACCCTAATCCCCCACCCGGCGATACACGCCATCAATGCGCAATTGCCCGTCCTGAGCCACATACAGCGCCTGCATCAGGGTCGTCAGCTGATCGAGATCGTGGATCGGGCAATAGCCTTCCGCATCCAGAACCACATTGGCGCTTTCTAAAACAGCCTCGGACACATCGCTGCACGAGGGCTGGTGATAAGTGACCAGTGCGCCGTCTTCATAGACGAAGGCGAGGCCATAGCCCACGCCATCCTCACGCGGGGACTGGACAATATAGACATTGTCAAACAGCACATGGAACCGCGCGTTCTGATGGGGAAAATTCTCGGCGTCCGAGACATACCGGCGCTGCGACAAACCGATCGACCCTGACCAGGTCGGCCGATCCCATTCAAGGCCATCGGGATGGGTGGGTGTGTGCGTATAAACACCTTCGGCCACAGGCCGGTCCGCCCCCCAATACCCCACGAGCTCTGTCTCGCTGGCGAAACACGCTGACAGGGCCAAAGCAAAAGCGAGCCCGGCGCTGATGCGCAGGCTCGCTTTCACAAAACGTCGCGCGTGTGCGCGCATCAGGGCGTCGCGCCCAGAATGGGCTCGCACGCCTTGGCCAGCCAGGCCGCCGCCTCGCCGTCCAGAAGCGGCAGGACCTTCTTGCGTACATCCGCGTGATAGGCGTCCAGCCAGACAAGCTCGTCCTTGCTCAGCAGCGAGGTGTCCAGCAGGCTTTGGTGCATGGGCGCCATGGTCAGGGTTTCAAACCCGAGCATGGAGCGATTGCCGCCCGGAACCGGCTCGGCCGCGGTGACGACCTGCAGATTCTCGATCCGGATGCCGTAATCGCCGACCTGGTAATAGCCTGGCTCATTGGACACGATCATGCCGGTTTCCAGCGCAATGGCGTTCGGCGCCTTGGAGATGCGCTGCGGGCCTTCATGGACCCCCAGATAGCTTCCCACGCCGTGACCGGTGCCATGATCATAATCGAGACCCGCCATCCACAACGGCTGACGCGCCAGCGCGTCCAGTGCATGGCCCGACGTGCCTTCGGGGAAACGGATTCGCGACAGGGCGATATGCCCTTTCAGGACCAGCGTGAAATGACGGCGCATCTGCGCGGTCGGCTCGCCAATCGGCACCGTACGCGTGATGTCGGTGGTGCCGTCAGGATACTGACCGCCGGAATCCACGAGGAAGAGCGAGCCCTTCTCCAGCGTCCGGTTGGAATCGGTGTTCACCCGGTAGTGCGGGAAAGCCCCGTTCGGACCGGCGGCGGAAATCGTCTCGAACGAGATGTCTTTCAGCTGCGGCGACATGTGCCGGAACTCTTCGAGCTTCATCGCGGCCCGGATCTCGTCCATCTCGCCCGATTGGGCTTCGGTGTCGAGCCAGTGCAGGAAGCGCGCGATGGCCGCGCCGTCGCGGATATGCGCCTGACGGCTGCCTTCCACCTCGACCGGGTTCTTGCACGCTTTCGGCAGGGCCACCGGATCGGGCTTGCGCTGAACCTTGGCGTTGGCGCCTTCAAGTTGCTGCACGACCCAGACCGACGCGGTGGCCGGGTCCACACGCACCGTCTTGCCAGAGAGCGCTTTCAGCCCGTCCGCAAATTCGGTCTCGGGCCGGATCGCCACTTCATTGCCCAGATGGCTGCGGGTGGCGTCAGTGAGCTTGGCCTCATTGATGAACAAGGTCGCCTGACCGGACGGCTCGATGATCGCCGAGGACAGCGGCAGCGGCGTACACGCCACATCGCCGCCGCGCACATTGAACAGCCAGGCGATGGAGGCGGGATCGGTGATCACGGCGGCGTCCGCGCCGTCATCCTTCACATCCTCGCCAATCCGCTTGCGCTTGTCGCCATGGGCTTCGCCTGCGACGTCCAGCGGCTGGGGATGCACGCTCGCGAGCGGAGCGGCGGGACGGTCTTCCCAAGCGGCGTCGATCGGGTTGGTTTCAACCGCGACCAGCTTGGCGCCGGTCTTGTCGGCGGCTTCCTGCAGCTTGGTCAGCGCGTCCGGCGAATGCAGGCGCGGATCATAACCGATGGTCTGGCCGGGTTTGGCCGTCTTGCGGATCCAGCCCGCCATGCCGGTCTTGACCAGGTCTTCATAGTCAAAAAGGCTATGATCGACCTGGGATTTGACCTGCTCGGTATAGCGGCCGTCCACAAAGACCGCCGCCACATCGCCGAGCACCGCCGCAGCGCCGGCGGAGCCGGTGAACCCGGTCGCCCAGGCGAGGCGTTCTGCATTGGCGGGCAAGTACTCGTTGTTGTACTCGTCCTCATGGGGGATCAGGAACCCGTCCAGGCCGGCTTGTGCCAGGCTGGCGCGGAGCTTGGGAAGGTTTTCGCGCCCGTATTGAGGCCCGCCCTTCACGTGAAATTGCTGGATCTGATGGGTCATGGGGCAAAGCTAGGCCCGCGCCCGCGCCTTATCAATCTCATCCGTGCGACAGTGCGCAGCGAATTCGTCCGCCTTGCATTTCTGCAGAGCGGGCCTGCACAAATGGTTATGGCGCAAATAACCCTACAAGTTCATATCCCCGTTACGAAATCTCAGCTCGCAACGGAGCCCCGCATGTTTCATCATGACGCCTATCTTCGCCTGAGCGCTTGCGACGGCCTGCGCTCTGTTCGCCGCGCCGAAACCGCAGGCGTGCGCGCCCGTCCGCGCAACACCGACGCCAATTCTCTGTTTGAGAAAATCGGCCTCGGCGGCCGCGCCCGCAAACTCTGAGCCGGTCCCCTCACCGGCTTTATTAAAAGCGCGCCAGGCCTCACAGCTGGCGCGCTTTTTTCTTGTCAGGCTTGCGCGGACTAACCGGCGTAAACCAGCGTCACCCAGCCATCGAGGATCGCCTTGTCGATCCGCTTGAGGCCCAGCGCGTCATAGGCGGCCTCGACTTTGTCAGACTGCTCCTCGAGCAGACCGGACAGGATCACGCGCCCGCCCTTTTCAAGACGACTGACAATGCCGGGCGCCAGGGTGATCAGCGGACCGGCCAGAATGTTCGCGAAGATCAGGTCAAACGAGCGCGCCTCCAGAACAGGATGATGGAAGCCGTCCGCCACCACCGCTTCGATGCGGGGTTTGACGCCGTTCTTGGCGGTGTTCTCCACCGTTTCGATCACCGATTCCTCGTCGATATCGGTGGCGAGGATTTCACACTCGGGCCAGATTTTCGCGGCGGCGATGGCGAGCAGTCCGGTGCCGGTCCCAAGGTCCAGCACGGTTTCGGGGCGAAAGCCCGAGCGGTCGATCTTGTCGAGCGCTTCCAGGCAGCCCTTGGTGGTGCCGTGATGACCGGTGCCGAAAGCAGGCCCGGCTTCAATCCACAGACCGATCTGTCCCTCGGCGAGATCACCTGAGGTGTGCTCGCCATAGACCAGGAAGCGGCCAGCCTCGACGCTGGGCAGACCTTCGAGCGACATGGCGATCCAGTCTTCATCGGGCAGCGGCGCGAACAGGATCTCCACATCATCATGCTCGAGACCGATGTCTCCGACGAACGCGTCCGCATCGGGCTGATGGTCAAACAGAATGTCGATCCGGCCTGCTTCAGGCGAGCCGTCCTCAAACACCGACCAGCTGACCGGCAAGGGCTCCAGCTCATCATCCAGACGCGCATTCGCCGCGCGAATGATCGCCATGGGCCCGCGGCCTTCAATGCGCCAGAGCGTGGTCATGTCAGTCTCCTGTTGTCATGCTGGCAAGGGCTCTAATCGCTTCCGGGCCGGAAGGAAAGCATGCAACGCGTCTGCATGATCTGCGCTTTGGGCGTCACGAGCGGCTTGCCCCGCCCCGCCCCCCTCGCCTATCGAAGAGGGCAAGATCGTAAATCCCCCGCCAGGAGACCCTCATGGCCGACTTTGCCGCTTCCACGCCTGAAAAAGACGAATCCGACGCCATCGGCGCCGCCGCGCGTGACCAGTTGCGCGCCCTGGTGGCCCGCATCGAGCGCCTTGAAGAAGACAAGGCCGGCGTCGCCGCCGACATCAAGGAGGTCTACGCCGAGGCCAAATCCATGGGCTATGACACCAAGGTTCTGCGCAAGGTGATCTCCCTGCGCAAACAGGACGCTCATGAGCGTCAGGAAATGGAAGCGCTCCTGGAGCTGTATCTGGGCGCGGTCGGCGAGCACTAAGTCTGATCATGGCGCGTGAGGTTGAGGATAAATCGACCCGCAAGGCCCTGGCCCGCATTCGTCGGGCCAAGGCCGCTGTTGAGCGCGCCATCGCCAAGGCTGAAGCGGACAATCCTGACGCCGCCGACGCCGCCCGGGTCGAGCTGACCGACTGGGAGGACGAGTTCATGGCCTCTGTCGAGGAGCGCCTGAACACGTTCGGCTCCGCCTACGCCGATCCATCCCTGGGATCTGAGGGTGAAGCATTGTCCCGGCTGCAGCTCGCCAAGCTCAAGGAAATCGAGAAGAAGGCCCAGGGCAAAGCGCCCAAGGGCTTCGCGCGCGGCGGCGGATCGAGCTTCAAGAACAAGGGCGCGGGCTTCAAGCGCAAAGGGCCCGAACGCCGCTCAAGGGATCGCGACATCCATGACGATGTCATCGCTCCGGTCGAGGAGACCGCGCCTGATCCGGTGTCCGAGCTGCGCAAGTCCGGTCTGATCCGCAAGGGCTTCACCCCTGAAGTGATCGAGACGCCGGATGCGCCTGAGGACGCGCCTGAACCGGATGAGGCCCCGTCGTCTGACACGGCGCAATCAGACCCGCCCGCTCCGCCGCGTCGCGGTTTCCGGGTGATCGAGGGCGGCAAGGACTGACGCCCCATCTCAACCGGAACGGAAAGAGGCGGGCTATCGCCCGACTCTTCTGAAGCCCTTAGCCCGCGCGATGGATGGCGCAGAGCTTGTTGCCGTCCGGATCGAGCACATAGGCGAGATTGATCTCACCCATCTGGCTCTGGCGCGGGCCGGGCGGGTCCTCGATGGACTTGCCGCCATGGGCGACCGCCACATCGTGCCATTGCTTCACCTGATCAAGGGAGTCGCACCCGAAACCGATCGTGGAGCCATTGCCGCCTGTCGCCGCTTCGCCATTGATCGGCTCGCTGACACAGAAAATATGGCCGTTGTGCATGTAGAAGAGCCGGACATGACCTGTGGCGGCTTCATTGCGGACAGGTTCGCCGGCGCCCAGAACGCCCAGAACGGCGTCGTAAAAGCGCTTGGATCGCTCGATATCATTCGAGCCGACCATGACGTGACTAAGCATGCAGTCCTCCTTTGATGATGAGGCACGCTGCCGAATACGGCAGCCCGCATTCTCTACCCGCACAAAGTCGTGTCCATGCGCTATTGCAGATGGTTAAGCACGGCGTCGGTCAGGAACTGATCGGCCCGCTCATGCATGCCGCGCGTGGCGTATTCGGTCTTGGTGAGGACGACGGTCAGCCCCTCATCCTCGATCACCCAGACGCGATTGCCGCCATTGCCGGTCATCATGGCGAAGCTGACCTCGCCTGCCGGGCTCTCGGCCTGACCCAGCCACCACAGATAGCCATAGTCATAATCCTGCCCCTCCATGGCGGCGTGCGGCGTCACAGAGGCGCGGGTCCAGCTCTCGCTCAACACCTGCTGACCGTCGTGCAGGCCATGATTGCGTTGCAGCTCGCCCAGCGTCGCCCAATCGCGTGTGGCGAGGCGCAAGCCGCCGCCCAGATGCAGGCGCCCCGAGCCGGTGCGCGGCCAGTCATGGGTCTCGATCCCGACAGGCGTGAACAGCTCGCGCTCTGCAAAGGCGTCCAGATCCTCGCCCAGCACCCGCCCCAACGCTTCGCCGACGATCTGAACGCCGGCGGTGCAGTAAGAAAAGCTTCGGCCATAGGCGGCGTCGCGCGGCGGCGTGGTCCAGGACGGATAACCCCGCACGGGCAGGTCCCAGAAGAACCGGCCCCAGTCCTCCATCGTGTACATCCGCTCTTCATTGCCGCGCGAAAACTGGTTCCAGTCATCACAATCGAGCGGACCGCTCATCGTCAGAAGATCTTCAAGCGTGATCGCCTGCTTGCGCGGATCGGGATAGGCGAAGGGCTGAATGTCCTCAAACAGGGGCGCGAGCGGTTGATCGAGCGTCATGACGCCCTGATCCACCAAAAGCCCCGCCAGCATGCCGGTCACGGTCTTCGCCGCCGAGCGGGTGTCATGCAGCGTTTCCGCATCCGCTCCGTTGAAATAGCCCTCATAGACCACCTCGCCTTCGCGCAGGATCAGGGCGCTGGTGACGGGGCCATAGAGCCCCTCCTGGATGGCGGCTGTGAGGGTTTCAGCAGTCTCGTCTGAAAAGACCCAATCAGCCCGGGCCGGAGCAGTGAGAGCACAGGCGAGCGCCCCCAGAAGAAGAACGGATTTGAGCCGCATTGCGATAACCTCCATGATCGCAGGAACACGGCCATAGCGATGGGCTTGCTGTCTGTGTGAAGTCACCTGAATCTGTCTGAAGAAACCTGAACTCAACGGACCCCGCCGTGCCCCAGACTGCGTTCCACCTGAAACACTGGACCTATCAGCCGTCCAGCGGACGTCTGACGTCTCTGGACGCTGAGGCCGAGCTGACCGGCCTGACGGCGCGGACGCTGGACGTGCTGATCGCGCATGCGCCAGGGCCTGTCAGTCTTGAAACCTTCGCGGAGCAAGCCTGGCGGCAGGCCCATCTCAGCGAGGACACGCTGGCCCAGCGCATCGCCCAGCTTCGAAAAGCGCTCGGCGACAATCCGCGCGCGCCTGAATTCATCCGCACCCTGCGCGGAGAAGGCTATGCCCTGATCGCGCCTGTTGAAGCCGTGCAAATGGAGACGGGCGCGGCTGACGGCGCCCGCTGGCCGCTTGAGCTGATGGCGCTCGGCGGGGTGCTGGTCGCCGCCATCCTGGGGTTGAGCGTCAACTGGATGATCGATGTCCGAACGGATGCCTCACCCCGACCCCTTGCAGAGACAGGCGGCCCCGTCCGCCCCGTTGACGCGCTTCTCAGCCGGGCGGGCGCGATGATCGCGCTGCAGGACGAAGACGACACCCGCCGCGCCATTGCGCTTCTGGAAGACGCCCGCACGCTGGCGCCCGAAGACCCCCGGGTCGAGGTTCTGCTCGCCGTCGCCCTGAGCACAGACGCCACCAAATATGGCGGCGACCGCATCGCCGAGGCTGAAGCGCTGGCGCGGTCCGCGCTGGATCGTGAACCCGAGAACGCCCAGGCCTGGAGCGCGCTCGGCTATTCGCTGGACGCCCAGTCCCGCACTGACGAAGCCCTGGCCGCCTATGGCCAGTCTCTGAGCTATGATCCCGATAACGGCGCCGCCCTGTCCTCCATGGCCTATCTGCTCAGTGTTCAGGGACGGCTCTATGAAGCCCTCAGGGCGGATGTGCGCGCGCTGGAGCTGGGTCGCGGTCGGGTCTACACCGAATTGCAAGTGGCGAACGTGTTGAGATTGCTTGGGGACGAGGAACGCGCGCGGCGGTTCGAGGCGCGCGCGCAGCTGCTCAATCCCGATCAACCCGTCGTGCTGTCAGGCCTGGCGAAAGCCGCTTTGGCGCGTGGCGAAAACGACGTGGCCTATGATTTTCTGACCCGTCTGCCCCCCGACCAGAGGACCGGGTCCATCCAGCATCTCCTGGGTCGGCTCGTCTTGCTTGACGGAGACGAGGCCCAGGCGATCACCCTGTTTGAGGCGGCGGGCGACGACGCCCGGTTTGAACGGGCCGCGCTAGGCCTCGCTCCCCTTCAAACTGCAGACAGGGGGCAATGGCCCGAAGAGCATGTGCGCTGGGCTGAACTGGCCTGTGCGCAGGGCGAACTTGATCGCGCGCTAGAGGATTTGCAGACCGCCGTCAGCCTGGGCTGGCGCGATGCAGGCGCGCTGCGCCATTCGCCGTTCCTGTCTGCGCTTATCGAGAGCGGCGCAGCGGAGCCGGTCTTCACCCGCATCCAACAACAAATCGCGGCCCAGGCTGAACGCCTGAACCGCGATGAAGTTTTGGCTCAAAACCTGGACGCCGTGCTGGGCGTCCAGCCATGATCAATCAGCCCGCTTCGCGGAAATTATCCACGTCGAGATCGTATTCACGCACCTTGCGATAGAGTGTGGAGCGGCCCACGCCGAGACGCCGTGCGACCTCGGCCATACGGCCTGAATAGGTCTCGATGGCGAAGGCGATCAGATCGCGTTCAATGCTCTCGAGCGACCGCAAATGTCCGCCTTCATCCATGATGTCGACCGGCAATTGCTCATCTTCAGCCCCATGAGCGGCAGAGCCTTCAAACTGCTCGGCCGGCAAGCTCGGCGCAGCCGCCGGCACGGCCTGCACGCTGGCGACCGGAGCTGACGGCGCGGCGGGCGCATCGCGCAGGGTTGGCGCGAGACCGGAGATCTGCGGGAAGTCCTCTTCGGTCAGATAATCGGTGTCTGACAGAACCACCGCACGGAACACCGCATTCTCCAGCTGGCGCACATTGCCTTTCCAGTGATGGCTGGAGAGCATGTGCATGGTCTCAGCCGTCGCATCGAGCACCGACTTGCCTTCCTGGGCGTTGAAGCGCGCAATGAAATGGCGCACCAGAGCCGGAATGTCTTCGGTCCGCTCTTTCAGGGACGGCACCTCGATCGGGAACACGTTCAACCGGTAAAACAGGTCTTCGCGGAAAGCGCCGGTCTTCACCTGTTCGGCCAGATCGCGGTTCGTCGCCGACACGATGCGCACATCCACCTTCACAGGACGTTTGGAGCCCACCGGGTCCACTTCGCCTTCCTGAAGGGCGCGCAGCAGTTTCACCTGCATGTCGAGCGGCAGTTCGCCGATTTCATCAAGGAACAGCGTACCGCCATCGGCCTCCTGGAATTTACCCAGATGCTTGGCCACAGCGCCCGTGAACGAGCCCTTTTCGTGTCCAAACAGGGTGGATTCCACAAGGTTTTCAGGGATGGCGCCGCAGTTGACCGCCACGAAGGGACGGCCGGCCCGGTCAGAGCCCGCCGCAATGGCGCGCGCCACCAGCTCTTTGCCCACGCCGCTTTCCCCGGTGACCAGGATCGGAATATTGGACTTGGCCGCACGTTCGCCGAGCCGCACCACCTGGCGCATGGACGGGGCCCCGGCGATCATGTCGGCAAAGCCCAGCGCGCCGGAGGTTTTCTTCTTCAGGCGGCTGACTTCGCCCGACAAATCCTTGACCTTGAGGGCGTTTCGGATCGACACCGCGATACGTTCCGGGCTGGCGGGCTTCACAAAGAAATCCACGGCCCCGGCCCGCATGGCTTTCACCACGGTTTCAATGCCGCCATGAGCGGTCAGAACGATGACCGGAAGGTCGGGATTTCGGGCCTTGATCGCTTCCAGCGTCTCAATGCCGTCCATGCCCGGCATGACCATGTCGAGCATGACCACATCCACCCCGCCGCGCTTGACGCGCTCGAGGCCGGCCTCCCCATCTTCGGCGGTCTCCGCCAGATGCCCCTGTTTTTCCAGAACCGCCTGCATCAGGCGGCGCTGAGTCGGATCGTCATCGACAATCAGTACGGTCTTGGCCATCACACCCACGCCTTTTCGGTCGCTTATTTATCGGGGCGGTTCTTGTGCGGGCCGACCGGGGTTTTCCCCGTGCCGGCCCAAACCGCCCTCCCACCTGTTGTGTGACCCTTTATGGGACACCCGGCGTAAAGATGAGGTGTAGAGGCGACTCAGAAATTATTAGGGTAAATAGAGGGTTAGTCTGTTCTTAAGGCTCCGCTCAGACTCTGCCGTTTGACGGGTCGGCCCTGCGCGGTCTACCCCTGAAGCTCCTAAGTATAAGAGACCCAAGGTCCGATCATGACCAAAGCCGACCGCCTGCCCCCGCCCCTCGCCCCGTTCGACGGACAGCCTGTGACAGCGCCTGACTGGTTCAACCACGCGCTTGAAACCGAGGTTGAGACCGGCGCGGCGGACCGCGATGGCGTCTCCCTCGCCTGGAAAGCCTGGGGCGAACGCGGCAAGCCGGGCGTGCTGCTGGTGCATGGCGGCACAGCCCATAAAGGCTGGTGGGACGCCATCGGTCCTTTTCTCGCCAAGGAAGGCGGCGGACGCCGCGTCGTCGCCGCCGACCTATCGGGCATGGGCGAAAGCGGTTGGCGCGACGTCTACACCATGGACGAGCACGCCCGGGACATGCTGGTCGCGGCTGAGGCAGGCGGCGCCTGTGACGCCGGCAAGCCCATCATGATCGGGCATTCGTTTGGCGGTTTCGTCACGCTTCAGGCCGCCACCATGCTCGGCGATCAGCTGGAAGCGGCGATCATTCTCGACAGCCCGATCCGCAAACCTGAAAAGCAACGCGAAGGCAGCCCGCCCCGGCGCGGGGGCCGCGTCTATTCTGATCTAACCGCAGCCCTGGCGCGCTTCCGGCTGCTGCCTGAGCAAGAGTGCGACAATCTGTGGATCATCGACCATATCGCCCGCGGCAGCCTGAAAGCTGTCGATGAAGGCTATACATGGCTGTTCGATCCCGATCTGTGGGCGAAGCTTACCTATCAGCGTCGCGATCCCGAAGCCGCCGCAGCCAATCTCAAATGCCCGCTGGCGTTTATCCGCGGCGAAAACTCCGTGCTGATGGGGGCGGAGACCTGGGCGTACATGAAGGCGACCTTCACCCGCTCGCCCTTCGTCAGCATACCGAACACCCAGCACCATCTGATTCTTGACGCCCCGCTGGCGGTGACCGCGGCGCTGGACGCCTTGATCGAGGGTTGGGCGCGCAAGCCAGTCTAGACCGCTTGGATGTCTTGGCGAGAGCCGAGGAGCGTGATACATGCGCGTTCACAGGACTTCTTTTTCAGATGAGGACGATCATGGCTGAAGAATACACCCGTGGAGAGATGGACATCTCCGAGCATAAAGCCTCCTTTGACGGCTTTATCGGCGTGTCGGTGTATTCCACCCTGGTCATCGTCACCACGCTGCTGTGCGTGATCCTCGTCTTCGGCGCACATTTTCATTGGCTGACCGCCATGTTCGTCGCCGCCATCGTCGGCGGTCTGGGCGGCGTGTTCACGAAGCAAGGCGCCGGCTATTGGGCGACCCTGGTGGTTCTGGCCATCATCGGCTTCATCACCGGCGGCCTCGTCACCCTTCTGGGCTAGACCTCAACCCCGATCTCACGGCCGGTTCACCGCCTGTTGACGGGGTTTTGTCCGTACAAGCCAAATTAACCCCTTTCCGGGCTTAGACGTTTGTCGCAGACTGCGCACAACGTTAACGACCGGACGACGGGGTCTTTGCATGCACATCGCCGTACTCGCCGAAACCCGGGATGGAGAATCCCGGGTCGCCGCCACGCCCGATAGCGTCAAGGCGCTGATCAAGGCCGGAGCCGAGGTGACGGTTCAGAAGGGGGCCGGCGAGCGCGCCGCCTATACCGACGCAGCCTATGAGGCCGCCGGGGCCAAGCTCGCCACACGCGCCGCAGCGGTCAAAGGCGCGGACGCCTTGTTCTGCGTCCGCCGTCCCGATGACGAGACGCTCAAGCGCCTCAAGGACGGTGCGCTGGTGATCGGGCTTCTGGAGCCTCATGGCGCGACCGATTTCGCCCAGACCTGCGCCGACGCTCACGTCAACGCCCTGGCCATGGAATACACGCCGCGAATCACCCGCGCGCAATCCATGGATGCGCTGTCGAGCCAATCGAACCTGTCGGGCTATCGCGCCGTCATCGAGGCGGCTGAGCTCTATGGCCGCGCCTTCCCCATGATGATGACCGCTGCGGGCACCATCGCCCCGGCCAAGGCGTTCGTCATGGGCGCCGGCGTGGCGGGGCTTCAGGCGATCGCCACCGCGCGCCGTCTGGGCGCTGTGGTGTCGGCCAATGATGTGCGTCCCGCCGCCAAGGAGCAGGTGGGCTCGCTGGGCGCGAAATTCATCGCGGTCGAGGATGACGAGTTCAAGGAAGCGGAAACCGCCGGCGGTTACGCCAAGGAGATGAGCGACGCCTACAAGGCCAAGCAGGCCGAGCTGGTCGCCAGCCATATCGCCAAGCAGGACATCGTCATCACCACCGCCCTGATCCCGGGCCGCCCCGCGCCGCGCCTGATCACAAAGGCCATGGTCGAGAGCATGCGTCCCGGCTCGGTGATCATCGACATCGCGGCTGGCAATGGCGGCAATTGCGAGCTGAGCGAGCCCGACAAGGTTGTCGAGCATAACGGCGTGAAAATCGCCGGCTTCACCAACCTGCCTGCGCGTCTTGCTGCGGATTCCAGCCAGCTTCTGGCCAAGAACCTCGTCAATCTCTTCCCGCTTCTGGTGGGCGAGGATGGCGGCTTCGCCCCCCATTGGGAGGATGAAGTCATTGTCGGCATGGCGCTGACCAAGGACGGCGCGGTGATCCATCCCAGCCTGACAGGCGGCGCGTGATGGATACGCTCGCCCCCCGCCCCGCCTCTCTTTTCCTGACCGCCCTCGCATACGGAGCCTGATATGGAAGCCGTTGATCCGATTATCTTTCGCCTGGCGATTTTCGTCCTCGCCGTTTTCGTGGGCTATTACGTCGTCTGGTCGGTCACTCCGGCCCTGCACACGCCGCTGATGAGCGTGACCAACGCCATCTCCTCGGTGATCATTGTCGGCGCCCTGATCGCAGCAGGCGCCACGGCGATGGACCAGGCCGGGCAGTTCTCCAAAGGCGTCGGCGTGCTCGCGGTGATCCTCGCCAGCATCAACATCTTTGGCGGCTTTCTGGTCACCCAGCGCATGCTCGCCATGTACAAGAAAAAAGAAAAGCCGGCGGCCAAGCCGAAGGCGGAGGGCTAAGACATGTCAGCCAATCTCGCCGCACTTCTCTACATGGCTTCGGGCATCTTGTTCATCATGGCCCTGCGCGGCCTGTCGAGCCCGGAAACCGCCCGCCAGGGCAATTATCTGGGCATGGCCGGCATGGCGATCGCCATCGGCACCAGCCTGTTCTACGTCCAGCTGGATGGCCTGGGTCTCATTCTGATCCTGGGCGCGGTCGCCATTGGCGGCGGCATCGGCGCGGTGATCGCCCGCCGCATTCCGATGACGGACATGCCCCAGCTGGTCGCGGGCTTCCACTCGCTTGTGGGCCTGTGCGCCGTGCTCGTGGCGGCCGCCGCGCTCTATGAGCCGGAAGCCTTCCACATCGCCACCGCCACCGGAAAGCTCAAGGGCCTGTCGCTGGTCGAGCTGTCGCTGGGCGTCGGCATCGGCGCGATCACGTTTTCGGGCTCGGTCATCGCCTTCATGAAGCTTCAGGGCCTGATGAGCGGCGCGCCCATCGTCTTCAAGGGCCAGCATTGGCTGAACCTGGCGCTGGGCATCGCCATCGCCGTGTTCATCACCTTCCTGACCGCGTCAGGCGGGGACGCCAAGATCGCGTTCTGGATCATCACCGTTCTGGCGCTGGTGCTGGGCGTGCTTTTGATCATCCCGATCGGCGGCGCGGACATGCCGGTGGTGGTCTCCATGCTCAACTCCTATTCAGGTTGGGCGGCGGCGGCTCTGGGCTTCACGCTGGAGAACACCGCCCTTCTGATCACCGGCGCGCTGGTGGGCAGCTCGGGCGCAATCCTGTCCTACATCATGTGCAAGGGCATGAACCGCTCCTTCATCTCGGTGATCCTGGGCGGGTTCGGCGCCGACACCACGGCCGCCGCTGCAGCATCGGATGTGGATCGTTCGGTCAAGCAAGGCTCGGCCGATGACGCGGCCTTCATCATGAAGAACGCCGGCAAGGTCATCATTGTGCCCGGTTACGGCATGGCGGTGGCCCAGGCCCAACACGCGCTCAAGGAAATGGCCGACACCCTCAAGGAAGAGGGCGTGGACGTGTCTTACGCCATCCATCCGGTGGCGGGCCGCATGCCGGGGCATATGAACGTGCTGCTGGCCGAAGCCCAGGTGCCCTATGACGAGGTGTTCGAGCTTGAAGACATCAACTCCGAGTTCGCCACAGCCGACGTGGCGTTCGTGATCGGGGCCAATGACGTCACCAACCCCGCCGCCGAGGATGATCCCTCAAGCCCGATCTACGGCATGCCGGTGCTGCAGGTGTGGAAGGCGAAAACCGTCTTCTTCGTCAAGCGCTCGCTGGCCTCGGGCTATGCCGGCATCGAGAACCCGCTGTTTTATCGCGACAACACCATGATGCTGCTCGGCGACGCCAAGAAGATGAGCGAAAGCATCGTCAAGGCGCTCGACTAAACGGTCTCGACGGATACGGCAAAACGCCCCGCCCGGATGTCCGCGGCGGGGCGTTTTGCATCAAGGTTTCACAGTGACCGGCGCCTGAGCCGGCTTGCCGGAGCTTCCGCCCAACGCCACGCAGCTCAGCACGATCAGCGCGCCCAGGATCTGAAGCGGGCTCAGCGCCTGATCCAGCACGAGCCAACCCAGCACCACCGCCGTCAACGGGCTGAGAAAACCTAGGGGCGTGATCGCCGTCGGCCCCAGCCGGGCAATGCCCCGGAACCAGACGAAATAGGTGAAGGCCGCACCAACCAGGCCCAGCCAGACAAAGCCCGCCGTATTCGCCAGCGTCAGCGGCGGCAGAGCCGGCTCCAAAATCAGAGCAACGGGCAGCAGCAGCACACCGCCCGCAGTCAGTTGCCAACCGGCAAAGGTCAGGGCCGAGACCGGCGGCTGCCAGCGGCGCGTCAGCACTGACCCCATCGCCATGGCGACCGCCCCCACAAGTGCGGCGAGCACGCCTGTCCAGTCCAGCTGGGCCTCAGGCCCCAGCACAAGCAGCGCCACGCCGCCGATCCCGGCGACCGCCGCCGTCAGATTGCGCGCGGTCAGCGACGTTCCAAGAAGCAGGCTCGACAGATACAGAACGATCAGGGGCTGGATCGCCCCCAGCGTCGCCGCCACCCCGCCCGGCAGGCGATAGGCGGCGATAAAAAGCGCGCCCCAGAACACGGAAAAATTCAGACCGCCCAGCACGAAGAGCCGGCCCAGCCAGCGGACGGGCGGCAGGCTGCGCGTCAGCAGCATCAGCAGCAAGCCGGCCGGCAAGGCCCGCAACGCGGCCACCGTGAGCGGGTATCCGTCGGGGAGCAGGTTCGTCGTGACCAGATAGCTGGTGCCCCAGATCATCGGCGCGGTGGCCGTCAAAGCGAGATCGACAGTGCGGGACATGGCCGCCTCCTATTTATCTTGACGTCGAGATAATACCGCACTGTCTTGACGTCAAGATAAATCGCGCTAGCTTTTGTCTTCATGGATCAGGTCGACCGCATTCTCGCCCAATGGCATGCCGAACGCCCCGACCTCGATGTGGGGCCGATGGGGCTGTTCGGGCGCCTCAAACGGCTGGCCGACCATCTGCAGGCCGAGATCGGCGCGGTCTATGCCGAAAACGGGCTGACTTTCGCAGCCTTTGACGTTCTGGCGACCCTGCGCCGATCCGGCGCGCCCTATGCGCTCAGCCCGTCCGATCTTGTGAAATGGACCATGGTGACCTCGGGCACCATGACCAACCGGATTGACCGTCTGGAAGAGCAAGGCCTGATCGAGCGACGCCCCAATCCCGAGGATGGCCGTAGCAGCGTCGTCGCGCTCACCGTTCAGGGGTTCGCTCTGATTGACCGGGTGATCGACCAGCATGTGGCCAACCAGCATCGGCTGATCGCTCAACTCCCCGACGCCCTGCGCCCCGGCTTTGAAGAGGGCCTGCGCGCCTGGCTCGCGAGCTTCGAGGCGCCCGACGCGCCGGAGTGAGGCTTTAGCGCCGCACCCGGCTTTCTTTCCCGACCTGTCGTCCGGCTTGGCGCTGGACTCTGCCCGCCTGCTCCGCCTTCCTGTCACAAACGCCACAGGGGACAGGCGTGATGGGGATGGAAACAGGGATGGATCGCGTCTTGCGCTGGAGCGAGACCGCCTGGCATGTCTGGCAAGACGCGCCGGGGCCGATGCGCTACGCCCTCCTCGCCCTGATCGGGGTGTATGGCCTGTGGTTGATCCTGTTCTTCACCCAGCGCCGCATCCTCTATTTCACCGACCCCACACGCATTCATCCCTCTGATTGCGAACTCGATCGCACCGAAGAAGCCGAGCTGCGCACGCCGGACGGCCAGACCCTGATCATCTGGCGGGCCGAAGCGGACAGGGACGACCTGCCCCATATCCTCTATCTGCATGGCAATCGCCGGGCGCTGTGGCGACGGGCGCGGTTCTTTCGTCTGTTCATCGCGTCTGGCTGGGGGCTGAGCGCCCTCGCCCATCGCGGCTTTAACGGCTCGACCGGCCGCCCCAGCGAGCCCGCGAACGTGGCGGACGCCATCCATGCTTTTGACGCCCTGGTCACAGACGGGGTCCAGCCGGGCCGGATCGTGGTCTATGGCGAGAGCCTGGGCTCGGGCACCGCCGTGCAGCTGGCCGCCGCGCGGCCCGTGGGCGGGCTGATCCTTCATGCGCCCTATGACAGCTTTCGCGAATTTGTCCGCTCGCGCACGGCCTGGCTGTTGCCGCGGGCGATCTTTCGCGAGCGCTACGACTCCATCCGCCAGATTGGCCGGGTGACCTCGCCCCTGCTCTGGATTCATGGCGATCAGGACCGGGTGATCCCCCAGGGACGCGGGCGTCGGCTGTATGACGCGGCCCTGTCGACGAAATATGCAGCCCTTGTGAAAGGGGCGAACCATTTCGGCATCTACACCCAGGCCGTTTTCAACCAGCATATCCGCTTCTTCGCTGAAAGCTGCGCCTGTCTGGGCGGGCAAGTGTCCGCTAAGCATGAGATGAGCGTCATTGACCCGATCCTGCCGCGTGAGGACGCAAGGCCCGAGCTGACGAAAGGCCGCGTTTCCACCGTCCCGAAAGCGCGCTAGCCTTCTTCGCATGTCCTTTTATGAAAACCACATCCTGCCCCATCTGATCGGCTGCGCCTGCGGCGCGCCGCAGATCATGAAACAGCGCTCGCTTCTGGTCCCCAAAGCCGAAGGGCGCGTGCTGGAGGTGGGCTTCGGCGCCGGTCCCAATCTGGAGTTCTACGATCCAGGCAAGGTCAGCCGCGTCTTCGCGCTGGAACCTTCGGAAGGTATGCGCCGCAAGGCCGCTGCGGCGATTGACGCCTGCCCGGTCGAGGTGGAGCTGATTGACCTGCCGGGTGAAGAAATCCCGCTGGATGATGACAGCGTGGATACCGTGGTGCTCACCTATACCGCTTGCACCATCCCCGATGTGGACGCGGCTCTGGCGCAAATGCGCCGGGTGCTGAAACCGGGCGGGCGCCTGCTGTTCTCCGAGCACGGCCTCGCGCCAGATCCGGGCGTGCAGCGCTGGCAAAAGATCATCGAACCGGTGTGGAAACCCATTGGCGGCGGATGCCATCTGACCCGGCGTCCGGATGCGCTGATCGAAGCGGCTGGGTTTTCGATCACGGACATGACGGCGGACTATCTCCCCAAAAGCCCGAAATTCGCCAGCTTCAACTATGCCGGGGCGGCCAGGTTGCGCTAATCGGGCGTGTCCATGCGCCGATGGTTCGTCTTTACAGGGCGATGATCCATCAATAACAAAGTGCTAGGTCAGCGTTCTGAAACCGCTCTGGCCCCAAGTGGAGCAGCCTGCTTACACTTAGGCTCCCTGGCCGCATCCTGATGGGCCGTCTGCAGAAGTGACGTCATAGAGCAATGCTTTACAGCCACCCCTCCCGCATGGCGGCCTACAACACTTGGGCGAACGCCCGCTTGTATGACGCAGCCACGGCGCTGAATGATTTTGAGCGCAAACGGGATGTGAAAGCCTATTTCACCAGCCTGCACGGCACGCTCAATCACATGCTGACGGCGGACCGGATCTGGCTCAAGCGCCTGACCGGCGAAGGCGATGCGCCCGACCGTCTGGACGCCACGCTGTTTGACCAGTTCTCAGATCTGCGCGAAGCGCGCGAGGTCGAGGACAAGCGGCTGATGGATTATGCGGCCGAAGTGCGCGCCGATCAGCTTGATGACACGCTGGAATACGTCAACACGCGCGGCGAGGCCAAAGCCCTGCCGCTGGGCGTGGTGTTGACCCATGTGTTCAACCACCAGACCCATCATCGCGGACAGGCGACCCACATCCTGCGCCAGCTGGGCGTGGCCGAGCCGCCCTCGCTCGACCTGTTGTATTTCGCCCTGCCGACCGCCTAGGTCAGCGCCGCCTGCAGGCTTTCAAGCCAGCCTTTGATGCGCTTGCGGTTCACGCCCATATCGGAATAGCCGATCACAGCGCGCGAATAGATCGCCAGCGCGGCGCCGCCTTGCGCCTCAAAGGCCTGGACCGTGATGTAATCGGGAAAGCGAAAGAGTTTCGAGCGCTGCACCAGCTCGACCTGGCCAGCCTCTTCGCGCACCAGGGTCACGCGCGGCGCAGCCAGGGCGACGGCCTTGAAGGCCTCCAGAAGCGCCTCTGGCGTTTGCTCAAAGACCGGGCAGTCCTGATCAGGCGAGGCGGCCGCGTCAAACCCCGGCGGCAGCACCAGCCAGCGCCGCGGTCGCGCATCGGGGACCAGGGTCGCAAAATCCAGCGGGAAAGCTCGGTCGGCCATGGCTCACTCCATCCTGCGCGACACCATCGCGTACGATTCACTTCGCATATTCATAGCTGGATTACCCCTGCGCATCACCCTAAACCTTGAGGAAATGTGTTTCGGGAGCATCCAATCTGATGACTGAATACGCCCTGGAGGTGGACGGTCTGAGCAAGACTTTCGCCGGCAAGCCCGCCGTGCGCAATGTGTCGTTCAAGGCCCGTAAAGGCGACATTACCGGCTTTCTGGGTCCGAACGGAGCCGGCAAGACCACCACGCTGCGCATGTCGCTGGGGGTGATCACCCCTGATGAAGGCAGCGTCACGCTGTTTGGCGGCGCGCCCACCGCCATGAGCATGGACCGGGTCGGCTTTTTGCCAGAAGAGCGCGGCGTCTATCGCAAGATGACCGCCGAAGCCGTGATCGTGTTCTTTGCGCGTCTCAAAGGCCTGTCCGCCGCCGAAGCCCGCCGCCGGGCGCTGATTTATCTTGAACGCTTCGGCCTCAAGGATGCGGCGACCAAGAAGATCAAGGAACTCTCCAAGGGCATGGCCCAGAAGATCCAGATCATCTCCGCCATCATTCACGAGCCCGACTTCATCATTCTCGACGAACCGTTTTCGGGCCTCGACCCGGTGAACCAGGCCATGCTCGAACAGGTTATCCGCGAGCAGGCCGAAGCGGGCCGCACCGTCCTGTTCTCCACCCATGTGATGGAGCATGCCGAGCGCTTGTGTGACCGGATCATCCTGATGGCGCGCGGCCAGAAAGTCTTTGACGGCCGGGTGGACGAAGCCCTCGCGCGCGTGCCGCGTCAGGTGACGCTGGGCGCCGCGGCAGGGTCTGATCTCGCCTCAGTCATCGCCGATATGGGCGAGGTGGAGACGCTGGAAGCCGATCCCGACGGCGCCCTCAACCTGCACCTGACGCTCAAGCCCGGCGTGGACGCGCAGGACGTGCTGCGCGCTTGCGTGCAGGCGGGCGTGCCGCTGACCCGGTTCGAGCCCCGTCGCCCCCATCTTCACGACGCCTTCGTCGCCCTGGTGGGCGAGGATGCGGTCGAAACCGTCAGCGAAGAGGCCTGATCATGCGCGCTGCATACCTGATCGCCCGCCGCGAATACCTCTCTTATGTCGCCACCTGGGGCTTCTGGCTGTCGCTGTTGGCCGTGCCGATCTTCGCCGCCATCGGCGGTCTGACCCCGGCCCTGATCCAGTCGAGCCAGCCGGTGCGCTATTTCACCGTCATCGACGAGACCGGCCAGGGCCTGGATCAATTGATCGAAGAGACCCGGTTTGAAGAACGCCGCGAGCGCGTCCGGGGCGCCATCGAGATGATGGCCCGCGGCATGGGCGGCGATGACGCCGCCGCGCGGGCGCTCGCCATTTTCGATGAAGACCCTGACGGCGTCAGTCGGGCCGAGGACGCCTTGCAGGCTGTGGGGCTGTCAGACGCCGCCAGCGCGCTTGAGGCCGGCCGCACCAAGGCGGTGCAGGTCGACCCGCCTGCGCAGACTGTCGAGGCCCTGCGCGCCTATCTGTCGGGTGATCAGACCGTGGACACCCCGGAAGGGCCGAAATCGCTGTTCGCAGCCTTCTTCATTCGCCCCCATCCCGAGCAGGGTCTGGAGCTGGTCTATCTGTCCGCCAACCTGACAAACAATGATTTGCGCAGCGATGTGCGCAATATCTTGCGCGCCCATATGCGTGAGACCGCACTGGTCAGCGAAGGGCTCGACCCTGACGAGATCAACGCCATTCTCGATATCCGGCCTCTGGTCACCAGCCTCGATGTCAACAGCGATGCAGGCGAAGAGGAAGAAGTGACCTTCGCCGATCGTGCGCCCTTCTTCGTGGCGCTGGGCCTCGCCTTCATCCTGTGGATGGCGGTGTTCTCAGTCGCCAACATGCTGCTCACCTCCATGATCGAGGAGAAAGGCGGCAAGATCATCGAGCTGCTGCTCTCCACCGCACGCCTGGAAGACATCCTCTTAGGCAAACTGGTGGGCGTGGCCGGCGTTTCTGTCACGCTGTTCGCCGTCTGGGGCGGGGTGGGCGTCGGTTTGAGCACGCTCGGCGGCTCGGCCCTCGCCTCCGTGGATCCTGACCTTCTCGAGCTTCTGACGTCCGTATTTGATCCGGGCCTGCTGCTCGCGGGTCTGTTCTTCTTCACCTGCGGCTATCTGATGTATGGCGCGATCTTCCTGGCCATGGGGTCGCTGTGCGACACGCTGCAGGACGCCCAGACGCTGATGGGCCCGGTGATCTGGATCCTGATGCTGCCCATGCTGATCATCGTGTTCTCGATCAATGCGCTTGATTCCATGGTGATCCAGATCGGCTCCTGGGTGCCGCTATGGACGCCGTTCGTGATGATGGCGCGCCTGCCCACCGATCCGCCCTTCTGGGAGCTCGCAGCCGCGTGCGCGCTGATGGTGGCGACCACTGTCCTGGTGTTGTGGGGCGCCGCAGCGGTGTTCCGTCAGGGCGCGCTCGGCCACGCCAATGCGGACTCGGTGCGCAAACTCCTGAAGATGGGCGGCAAGAAAAAGGCCTGAGCGGAAACGCCCAGGCTTCGCCGCTCTCTCAGGCATGCTCAGATACAGCAAAACCCCGTACGCGATGCGTACGGGGTTTTTCGTGTCTGCTTTGGAGCGGTTAAGCCCGGCGCAGCGTCCTAGCGGCGAGCACTGCCGCCACGCTTGGGCAGAAGGCCCTCACGTTGGGCGCGCTTGCGAGCCAGTTTGCGGGCGCGACGGATCGCTTCCGCTTTTTGGCGCGCTTTTTTCTCAGACGGCTTTTCGTAATGGTTGCGGCGCTTCATCTCGCGGAAAGTACCTTCCCGCTGCATCTTCTTTTTCAACGCTTTGAGCGCTTGCTCAACGTTGTTATCGCGCACGACGATCTGGACGATGGTAATCTCTCCCTTCGAATAGGTGCTCAAAGCCCGCTCCGGACTTTGAAACGTATAGCTCACGCGAACACAAAGAGCCGCGTGGCTCCACGTCCGCGCCGGATCGCTTCCAACAGAGGCGGGCGATATACCGGGTATGAAAGCCCCTGTCCAGCACAGAGCGCGGCGAAACGCCCCGTGACGTCAGGCTTAGAGCGCACTAGATATACCATCATGACCACAAAAGCACAAAACTCCGCACCCTCCCGCGCCCAGGCCGCCCGCAACGCCCTGGTGGACGCCGCCCTGCCTAACGCCGCCTTTGACGGCTGGAGCGAGGCCACCCTCGCCCAGGCCGCCAGGGACGCAGGCCTGAGCGAAGGCGAGGTGCAACTCTATTGCCCGGCAGGGATTCTCGACGTGATCGAGACCTGGACGCGGCGCTGTGACGACGCCGCCCGCGCCGAGATCGAGGCCAACCCGGCCAACCGGATTCGCGACAAGGTCAGCCAGGGCGTTCTGGTCCGACTGGCGCAGTATGACGGTGAGGAAGAGGCCGCAGCCCGCGCCCGCGCCCGCCTTCTATTGCCGGATGGGATTGATCGCGGCGCCCGTCTGGTCTGGGCCACATCGCAC
This sequence comes from Oceanicaulis sp., assembly GCF_051859625.1. Taxonomy (GTDB): domain Bacteria; phylum Pseudomonadota; class Alphaproteobacteria; order Caulobacterales; family Maricaulaceae; genus Oceanicaulis. Next base: position 978,495 of record NZ_JBHYFH010000001.1, read on the forward strand.
ATGATCTGGAGCGCGATCGGGGATACGAGCACGGACGGAAACTTCTATTCCAAACGGGCGATTCTCTCTGGCGTTTACGCGTCCACTTTCGCCATCTGGCTGGAAGACGACAGCGAGGACCGCGCCAAGACGGCTGAATTTCTTGGACGCCGCATCGACAACATCATGCAGTTTGAAAAGGCGAAGGGTCAGGTCCGAAAGATCACCAAGAACTTCCCTGACCTGACCGCGATGATGGGCGATCTGCGCTACGGGATGCGGCGGGCGCGTTAGAGCCCGTCAACGTGATTCCAAATCACACAGATTAAGTACATGATAAATATATCATATTTTGTGAGTTGACGGTTTGATAAAGTTGACTTTACTTATTGCATGCTAGAAATTTCTGAAGATGACATCGCTGCAAGAATATCACGTGACAACCCTTGGTGGCATGGCGGGAAAAATGCCATACCGGAGGCTGCATATGGTCGACGTGTATACTTTGAGAGCTTCTCAGACCAAGCTTTAAATTTTTCAATTAGAAGAGCATCCGTACTTCTAGGCCCACGAAGAGTGGGGAAAACAGTCATAGCAAAACAGTTAGTATCCAAAGCACTAGACGAGTCTTTTCCGCAAAAAAATATTTTATATGTTAGTATTGATGCACCTGTATACGCGGGAATGGCACTAGAAAAGTTTCTAAAATATATCGACTACAATCATACTGAAAACTTTATTGTTATATTCGACGAAATTCAATATCTGCAGGATTGGGAGAGGCATTTAAAAGATTTAGTTGATGCGTATCCGAATGTAAAATTTGTTGCAACAGGATCCGCAGCCGCCGCATTAAAGCTGAAGAGCCAAGAATCCGGCGCTGGCAGGTTTACTGACTTTGTTCTTCCGCCCCTTACATTCCATGAGTTTCTTGTTTTCACAGGTCGAAATGACGAGCTGATTACAGAAACCTTCGACGAAGATTATGGCCACCACCGATATACGTGCTCAAATATTCAGGAGCTCAATAAATCTTTTATAGAGTATTTGAATTATGGTGGCTACCCAGAGGTAGTTATAAACGAAAGCATTCGAAGCAACGTCGATCAGTTTGTTAAGAATGACATAATTGACAAAGTTCTACTCAAGGACTTACCCAATCTATATGGCATTAGCAACATTCAGGAGTTAAATAAACTATTTTCATTTATTGCTTATAACACAGGTTCAGAGGCGAATTACGAAAAGCTCTCCCAGAGCAGTGGGATCAGCAAACCCACTATCAAGCGTTACATGGAATATTTAGAGAGCGCATTTTTAATCATAAAACTACCAACCGTAGACGAAAATTGCAGGTCTCTACAAAGAGAACGAAACTTCAAGATATACCTGAACAATCCCTCAATGCGAGCAGCACTTTTTGCTCCAGTACAAGAAGACGATTCAACTCGCATAGGTCATCTCGCGGAAGCAGCGATTTTCTCACAGTGGCAACATTCACCTAGCTTTTCTAGATTGCGTTATGCTCGCTGGAAGAATGAAGGAGAAGTCGATGTGGTATACCTTGCTAAGGAAGACCAGAAACCCTCATGGATAGTAGAAATAAAATGGTCTGACAGAATACAGTCTTCATTTAATGATAGCGTTAAAAACGTTCGACACCTTCTTTCAAAACATGGCTCCATAGAAAGTCTCTCATTCACAACCAAATCTCATTCATCAATAGAAACACTCAATGGGATTAATATGGAAATCGTTCCAAGCGCGCTCTACTGCTATACAGTGGGACGAAACATTACTAGGAATTTTGAGCCAAGCTCAAAGTAAGTGATTAATATTCCTAAGCGGCCCCAGCACGTTCACATGGCCCATCTTGCGGCCGGCGCGGGTTTCGCGCTTGCCGTAGAGATGCAGCACCGCCTTGCGGCTGACGAGCCAGTGCTTCCAGCCATCCGCGTCATGTCCGATCAGATTGATCATCTGCGCTGACGAATGCGGCGCCGTATCGCCCAGCGGCCAGCCGGCCACGGCGCGAATATGCTGCTCGAACTGGCAGACATGACAGGCGTCCTGGGTCCAGTGACCGGTATTGTGCACACGCGGCGCGATCTCATTGACCAGCAGCGTTCCGTCTTTCAGCGCGAACAGCTCCATCCCCATCACGCCCACATACTCAAGCGCCTTGAGCACGCTGGCGGCCATGGCGAAGGCCTGGCCGGACAGCTCATCGCTGATTTCGGCAGGCGCAAAGCTTTCGCGCAGAATGCCGTCGGAATGCCGGTTTTCGGACAAGGGATAGGCGGCGACTTCGCCATCAAGCCCGCGGGCGGCGATGATGGACAGCTCCACCGTGAAATCCGCGAAGGCTTCCAGAATGGCGGGCTGGCCGTTCATGGCGGCGAAGGCGTCTTCCGCGTCCGACATCTCGCGGATCACGGCCTGGCCCTTGCCGTCATAGCCAAAACGCCGGGTTTTCAGAATGGCCGGCAGGCCGAGCTCTGAAATCGCCGTTTGCAGCTCCTCAAGCGTGCTCACAGGCCGGAACGCCACAGTCTGGGCCCCATGCTCATTGAGGAAGGTTTTTTCCGTCACGCGGTCCTGAGCGACGTCCAGCGCCATCGCCCCCGGACGCAAGGGCGCATGCTCGGCCGCCGCCGCCGCGGTGGCGGCGGGCACATTCTCAAATTCATAGGTGACGGCGTCGACGCTGGCGGCGAAGCGCGCCACAGCGTCCAGATCATCATAAGCCGCGGTGATGGTCTCCACCGCCACCCGGCTCGCCGGGCAATCAGGCTCGGGATCGAAAATCACCACGTCCAGCCCCAGCCGCGCCGCAGACAGCGCCAGCATGCGGCCCAGCTGGCCGCCGCCCAGAATGCCGATCCGGGCGCAAGGCGCGAGCGCGTCAGCCATGGTCAGTCCTCGACGCTCTCAGCCACCGACTCCGTCAGTGACGCGCGATAGGCTTTCAGGCGGTCCATCAGGGCGTCATCAGACAGGCCCACTATGGAGGCGGCCATAATGGCGGCGTTCTTGGCGCCCGCCTCGCCGATGGCCAGCGTGCCCACCGGCACGCCGCCGGGCATCTGAACGATCGACAAAAGCGAATCCAGGCCCGACAGGGCGCGCGATTGCACCGGAACGCCCAGCACCGGCAGATGCGTCATCGACGCCACCATGCCCGGCAAGTGCGCCGCGCCGCCCGCGCCCGCGATGATCACTTTCACGCCGCGATCGGCTGCAGACTTGGAGAACTCCACCAGACGGTCCGGCGTCCGGTGCGCCGAGACCACTTTGGTCTCATACGCCGCGCCCAGCTGATCCAGCAGATCCGCGCCGGCCTTCATGGTCGGCCAGTCCGAACGCGAACCCATGATGATGGAGATGGGAGCGGCCTGTGCGCCGCTCGAATTGCTTTCGCTCATAATAGCCTTGCCTGACAGGCGATTGGAAAGCACGTCAACTTAACTGTGGCGCGCTTTCGGTCAAGCAAAACCCCATTCTGCACTGTATTCAGAGCGCGGCCTGATTCACCCGCGCCATCAATTCCTCGGCGGTTTCCTTGCGCTCTGAGTAGCGGTCGACCAGATAGTCGGCGGTTTCGCGGGTCAGGAGCGTGAACTTCACCAGCTCCTCCATGACATCGACAATGCGGTCATAAAGGCCCGAGGGTTTCATCCGGCCCGCCTCGTCAAACTCCAGGAACGCCTTGGGGATCGAGGACTGGTTGGGGATGGTGATCATCCGCATCCAGCGCCCCAGAACCCGCATCTGGTTGAGGGTGTTGAAGCTTTGCGAGCCGCCTGACACCTGCATCAAGGCCAGGGTCTTGCCCTGGGTGGGACGCACGGCGCCCAGCGCCAGCGGGATCCAGTCAATCTGGGCCTTCATCACCGCCGTCATCGCGCCATGGCGTTCGGGGCTGCACCAGACCATGCCCTCAGACCAGGTCACCAGATCACGCAGCTCCGCCACTTTGGGATGGTCAGCCCCGGCGTCGTCGGGCAGCGGCAAACCGTCTGCGTGGAACATGCGGGTCTCTGCGCCGAACATCGCGAGCAGGCGCCCCGCTTCCTCAACCGCCAGACGGCTGAAGGAGCGCTCTCGAAGCGAGCCATACATCAGCAAGATGCGCGGCTTGTGCGTGAAACGCCCGCGCGGCGCCAGAACGTCTGTTTGGATCGGCGCGACGCTATCAGGCGCCAGATTGGGAATATCCCCAGTTTGGACATCAGACACGCAGGCTCTCCGCTTTAAATCGCTCAAAACTTCAGGATAATCTGAAATAAAAGAACCTGCTGAGAACTTCAAGGCATTCTGAAATGACTATGAGCTGTCATGCGCTCTGCCCGCGTCCCGCCCCGGTGCAATGACCTTGGGTTGAAGCGCGCCGAAACCTGATCCCGGCCCGATTGAAACTCGGTCCGCCCACTCAGGAATGAACGGTTTTTTTACCACACGCGCCGAGGCTTAGGATGAAAGACCCGTGTAATGGAGCCCGCGACATGCGAATACGATCCGGCGGTCCGCTCGCCGGCGCCGGCCCTGTGGGTCGCCGCGAGGAGACCCGGCGCAGCGAGGCTGCGCCGCGGGGGACGAGCGCGCCGAGCGACAGCGCCTCCATCATGGGCGTACCGGAAGCCGAGCTGACGCCCAATGTCCAGCGCGCCCTATTGTCCTTGATGGGTGAAGTCGACCAGCTGCGTCGTGAGACCGAGGCCTTGCGCGGACGCATGCGCGAGCTGGAAAGCCTGGCGGACCGGGACGCCCTCCTGCCGGTGCTGAACCGCCGCGCCTTTTTGCGCGAAGTCTCAAAGGCCTTGTCGCTGGCGGAGCGCCATGACGCGCCCTCCAGCCTGATCTATCTCGATCTCAACGGCTTCAAACAGATCAATGACCAGCATGGTCACGCCGCTGGCGACGCCGCACTGGAACAGGTCGCAACTCTGATCACCGATCATGTGCGGGAAACCGACGCCGTCGGACGGCTGGGCGGCGATGAATTCGGCATCGTGCTGACCCTGACGCCTGAAAGCGCCGCCAAGGAGAAGGCGCGCGATCTCTCAAAGGCGATTTCGGACAGCGCCATCACCCACAAAGGGCAAAAGCTTGACCTGGGCGCCGCCTGGGGCGTGCACCCGCTCTCATCAGGCATAGCGGTGGAAGACGCCATCGCGGCGGCGGATGCGGCCATGTACGCGCACAAACAAGCCGCCAAGGATCGCGCCGCCAGCTAGGACGCGCGCCCGCAAAGCGCTTCTAGGCGATGATGTCGGGGTTCAGGATATCTTCCAGACGATAAATCTCGTCCTTCAGATACAGCTTGCGACGCTTGAGGCGGACCAGTTTGAGCTGATCGGCGACGCCGCAGGCTGCGAGCGCCGAGACTTCCTCGTCCAGTGTCCGGTGCTCAAGCTGTAAATCCTCAAGCTGGCGCTTGAGCGCGGTTTCGTCGAACTCGCCATCCATTGTCCAGATCGACCCTTTCAATCAGACACAGGCCGGTCATATCCGGCTGAGTAGATTATCGAAAAGACCTCGGGCGCAAAAAGCGTGTCGCTTGCGCTCACTTCATTTCGAGGACGCCCATATTACACATTTTTGCTCGTCTCGAAAATGTTTTCCACAAAGGCGGTCGCAGTTTGGCCCGCCGCGCCGCAACGGGCGGCATATTCATCCAGCCGGCGCAGGACCAGAGTGCGGCGATCCTCCTCGCGGTTTTCCGGGCAGGCCTGAGCCAGCGATTCAAGCGCATATTGCTCAAGTTTCTCCGCCTCGAGCTCGGCCGCCAGAACCTTCTGACGCAAGGCGAGGGCTGCGTTTTCCTCGACGCCCTGAAACGGTTGCTTGAGGTGGTCACGCGATGTGCGCAGCGGCTTGACCACGCGCGCGCTCCACAGCGCAGACAGCTCCACGGCCTGCCCCAGGGCCGGTCCCGGATCGCGCCCGTTCATCACCGTCCAGACGATCCACAACCCCACATTCACGTCCATGCCCGCCGCCTGCAGCGCCAGGCAGGCGGGTTTGACCCCGTCCTTGCCATAGAGTTTGACGGAGAAAGTCCAGAAAGCGCTCATTCGGACGGCGCCCGCGTCCGCGCTTGCGGGCGGCGCCCCTGCTCCAGATCCTCGCCCCAGCGCTTTGTGCCGTCCCAATCCAGTCCGAACAGGTCGAGCGCCCGCCCCACCGACTGATTGACGATGTCATCAACGCTTTTGGGATGCGCATAAAATGCGGGCAGCGGCGGCATGATGACCGCGCCCATCTCCGCCAGCTGGGTCATGGTGCGCAGATGGCCCAGATGAAACGGGGTTTCACGCACCATCAGCACCAGAAGGCGGCGCTCCTTGAGCACCACATCCGCCGCGCGGGTCAGCAAAGAGGACGTCACGCCCGTGGCGATCTCGCTCATCGTACGCACCGAACACGGCGCGATCAGCATGCCGCGGGTCTTGAACGAGCCTGACGCGATCGGCGCGCCCACATCCGCCTGTTTGTAGAGCATGTCGGCGCTTTCACGCAGCACGCTGGGCTTTTCACCCATCTCGTAGGACAGGGTCATCTCGGCCGCCTTGGAGGCCACCACATGACTTTCCACACCTAAGGTTTTCAGCGCCTCAAGCGCACGCATGGCGTAAACCACGCCAGACGCGCCGGAAATCCCGACCACAAGCCGATCTGGGGTCATATCCGTCACTGCTGATTAACTCCGATAAAATGTCGCAACCGATTTTGAATTGTCATCTGGCGCTATCAGATGGTTCAATGTGAGTCCTAGAGCAAGGGAGGCATATATGGCCACTGACGCGCGTATTCGTGAACTGGACGCCCGCCACGACAAGCTGGATCATCAGATTGTCGAGCAGATGAAAAGCCCCTCCACCGACACCCTCGCGGTCGCCACCCTTAAAAAACAAAAGCTTAAACTTAAAGAAGAGATTGAAGCCCTCAGGCGACGACAATAACCAGACATCCTGCTAGCCTGACCGGAAAGGGCGGACCACGCGTCCGCCCTTTTCTTTTGATCCGCTGACAATCGAGTACGGTCGTGCCTCATCTTCTCCGCCTGCTGACGATTTCTGCGATGCTGGGACTGTTCTCCCAGGCCGGTTACGCCCAAAGCGCGCGTCAGCAACTCTGCCCTGACGGATACGCTGCGCTCTCCGAGAATGAAGCGGACGCCGCAATCACCGCCTTCCAGGCCTGTCTCGCCGAGCAGTTTTACGACTGGCCGCAGGAGGCCGAACTGCGCACACGGCTCGGCGCCGCCTATCTGGCTTCCGGACGCTCCGAAGAGGCGCTGATCGCCTATAACCAGATTTTCGCCCTGGTGGAGGCCAATGACGGCGATGTGGACAATCCGCTGATCCGCCGCAATCGCGCCGCCGCCTATCTGCAGCTGGACCGCCCTGAAGACGCCTTGCCTGATCTCGAAATCGCCCTGGCGCGCATTCCCGAAGACGGCTTCACCGCCGTGCTGGCGGGCTCCGCCTATCTTGATCTGGACCGCGACGCCGAAGCTGTCGCCGCTTTTGACGCCGCCGTGCGCGCCGAACCGTCCTACGCTGCGGCCTGGATCGGTCGCTCGGCCGCTTTCGTCGAGCTCGGCATGAGCACGCTGGCGATCGAGGATGCGCGTGAAGCGGTGAGCCTGCAGCCTGACGATCCGGGCGCGCTGAACGCGCTGTGCTGGGCGCTGGTGCGGGCCGAACGGGCCGCCGATGCTCTGACGACCTGCCGCGCCGCGTCCGAAGCCGCGCCGGAAGAAGGCTCCATCACGCATTCGCTCGCCGCTGCGCTGGAACAAATCGGCGAAACGGAAGAGGCGCATGCCCTGTACGCCCGCGCCTACGCGCAATCCCCTGACGACCCTGAAATCACCCAAGATTATGAGCGCGTCTTCGGCGCCACGCCCTAAAGCCTTCAACACAAAGGCTGACTGAGCGGTTTACAGGGCTCTCGCGCATCTGTTTGATCGCCGGCGACATATTGGAAATGGAGCATACCCATGGCGGTCTCGGATCGTGTGGCCATCATCACTGGCGGCGCCAAAGGCATCGGCGCAGCCTGCGCCCGGCGCTTTGTCGAAGAAGGCCTGCGGGTCGTGGTCGCCGACATTGATGACGATGCCGGGGAAGCCCTTGTTGAGACCCTCAACGCCGGCAAGGAACGCGCGCTGTTCGTCAGCTGCGACGTGTCCGACAAACTCGCTGTCGCCAATCTGATGGCGGAGACCCGGTCCGCCTTTGACCGGGTGGACATCCTGGTCAACAACGCCGCCACGCTCGCCAAGGGCGATGTGATGGATCTGACGGCGGATGATTTTGACGCCGTGATGAAGGTCAATGTGCGCGGCGCCTTTCTGGTGGCCAAGGCCGCGTCCAAGCAGATGGTCGAACAGATCGAGGAAGAGCAGGCGCGCGCAGAGGATTGCCGCAAACGCTACGCCATCATCAATATGAGCTCGGTGAACGCCGTGGTCTCCCTGCCTGACCAGCTCGCCTATACGATGAGCAAAGGCGCGCTCAACCAGATGACCAAGTCCATGGCCCTGGCGCTTGCGCCCTGGGGCGTGCGGGTGAACGCCATCGGGCCGGGCTCCATCAACACCGACATTCTCAAGGCTGTGGCCGACGACCGTGAAGCGATGAAGCGCATCCTGTCGCGCACGCCGCTGAACCGTCTGGGCGATCCTGACGAAATCGCCGGCGTCGCCTGGTTCCTCGCCAGCAAGGACGCCAGCTATGTCACCGGCGAATGCATTTACGCCGACGGCGGACGCCTGGCGCTCAACTACACCATGCGGCCCGAGGACTACGAAGACTGAGCGCGCTGCCAGCGCCCACAAAAAAGCCCGGCTCTGAGAGCCGGGCTTTTTCTGTTGCGAACGGCGCAGGGCCGAGATTAATCGCTGTCGCCCTTGGGCTTGCCGAACAGCTCATCCAGCGTGGTCGGCGAGTTTGAGGTTTCACCGTCCTGATCGTCAGCCGGCTTGAGGGTGTCTTCCTCGATGATCACCTGACCGTCTTCTTCCATCTGCTTGCGACGGGCGGACGCCTTGGAGACCTGGGCGTCCAGATCGATCTGGGTGCACAGACCCAGCGTCACCGGATCGGTCGGCTTGATGTTGGGCGAGTTCCAGTGCGTGCGCTCACGCACCGCCTCGATGGTGGTCTTGGTGGTGCCGATCAGCTTGGAGATTTGCGGATCGGTCAGCTCAGGGTGATTGCGCACCAGCCAGGCGATGGCGTCCGGACGGTTCTGCCGGCGCGACAGCGGGGTGTAGCGCGGGCCTTTCTTGCGTTCCTGGAACTCGGCGTATTTCGGCTTGGACGCGCTCATGCGGTAGGACGGATCCTTTTCCGCCTTGGTCAGCTCTTCACGGTCCAGCTGACCTGAAGCGACCGGATCCGCGCCGCGCACGCCAGCGGCCACATCGCCGTCTGCAATGCCCTTGATCTCAAGATGGTGCAGGCCGGTGAAGTCGGCGATCTGTTCAAAGCTCAGCGCGGTGTTGTCCACCAGCCAAACCGCCGTCGCCTTGGGCATGAGAATCTCGGCCATGTCAGTCCTCGTACACGTAACAAAAGAAAACCCGGCGCGGACCGCCGGGTTGTCGCCGTCGACCGCCCCTCATCACGCCGTTCACGATAGAAGAGGGAAAGTGTGTTCCTCCTTATAGCGCGCTTGTGGCGCGCTGGAAACACCCCTGACACGCCGCCGTCAGGCGCTAGGGAACCAGCAAGATCTTGCCGGCATGCCCGCCTGCATCCATGCGCGCATGGGCTTTGGCGACCTCATCAAGCGCAAAGGTGGAATCAATGACCGGGCGCACCTTGCCTGCTTCGATCCAGGGCCAGACATGGGTGTGAACCGCCTGAGCAATCGCAGCTTTCTCCGCATCGGGCCGGGCGCGCAAGGTCGAGCCGGTCAGGGTCTGGCGTTTGAGCATCAACCCCATCAGATCCACCTCCACCCGGCTGCCCTTCAGGAAGGCGATCATCACCAGACGCCCCTTCCGGTTCAGGCAGTTGAGATTCTTCTGCACATAATCACCGCCGACCATGTCCAGAATCACATCGGCGCCGCCTTCCGCGCTGATCGCGGCGGACCAGTCCTCGGCGTGATAGTCAAACGCGCGATCCGCGCCCAGATCGCGGCAAAGCTGCGCCCGCTCCGCGCCGCCCGCCGTGGTGATCACATGGGCCCCGTGCGCCTTGGCCATCTGGATCGCCGTGGTGCCGATGCCGCTGGCGCCGCCATGCACCAAGAACCGCTCACCGGGTTTCAGCGCCCCGGCGTCAAACACATTGGTCCAGACGGTGAAGACGGTTTCCGGCAGCCCCGCGGCCTGCGTCAGCTCCATCCCGTCTGGTGCGGGCAGGACGCTGCCCGCCTTGGCGCGCGCCACATCGGCATAGCCGCCGCCTGACACCAGGGCCACGACCGGGTCGCCGATGGCGAAGCCTGCCACGCCTTCGCCCAGCGCCCGGACTGTACCGGAGACTTCAAGCCCAAGCCCCTCAGGCGCGCCCTCAGGGGCGGGATAAAACCCCATGCGCTCAAATACGTCCGGTCGGTTCACACCGGCGGCGGCCACATCAATCAGCACCTCGCCCGGCGCAGGCGGCGCCAGATTGATGGTTTTCACCACCAGCTTGTCTGGCCCGCCCGGTTCGGGAGCGACGACGATGCGCGAGGAATTCTCAACCATGAACGGGACTCCGAAGGGTGAATGCACTAGTATCAGCCGCCTTGTCTGCAAGAGAGGAGAGCGCTGATGTTTCAAGATGAACCGCTGACCTCCCGCACCGAGGCTATCACCCCGGGCGAGGATTTGAGCGATCTGGGTGTCGAACAACTGACCGAGCGGCTCGAAACCTTGCGCCAAGAGATGGCCCGGACAGAAAGCGCGATCAAGGACAAGAAGGCCGGCCTGTCGGCTGCAGAGGCCTTTTTCAGCCCGCCTGGCGCCTCATGATGAGCGTCTGGCCTCAGCCTTGCTTAAGAGTTCCTATACATTCTTGAGATGATGCGTAACGAGACAGCACGGATAACGATATGACCCCGGTCACGCCTCACGCCGCCAGCACTGCCGCCCGAGTTTCCGATTTTGCGGATTCTGAAATGTTCCGTCGCCTGTTCCGCGACGGCATGGATCTCGTGGAGGAAACCGCCAGCTATCTGGACGGGCCGGGCCGCGACGACGCCAGGCGCCTGGGTCGGTCGGGCGCGCTGGCCTATGCGTCTGAATCCATGGGGCTGACCACACAATTGATGCAATGCGCCTCCTGGCTGCTAACCCAGCGCGCCGTCGCCGAAGGCGATATGAACGCTGATGAAGCCGCCGAAGAGCGCTACCGTCTGTCCCCCAACAAGTTCAGCCCGCCGAGCTGGCCCGCCGGGGATGATCCCTGCCCGCCGCGGCTGGGCGATCTGGCCCTGCGCGCGCGTGAATTGCATGAACGCCTGATGCGTCTTGACGATTCCCTGTTTGAAGCCGAGCAAAAACTGGCGGACAATCCGGTCGCCAACCAGCTCTCTCAGCTCAGCGCCGCCTTCTCGGACAGCTAAGAGCCGAGCTGCATTCAGAGACAAAAAAACGGCCGCTCTTCGGAGCGGCCGTTTTTTGTTCAACACACCCTCAAGGCGTATCGAGCAGGCGAGAAAAACGCCCGCAGCCGAGGGGAGACTGCGGGCGTTCCTCGAAAGACTTCAACGGAGCCAAGCTCTGCCCGATCGAGGGGGGATAGGGCCTTAGACGCCGAAGCCTTTGAACTTGTCTTTGAACTTGGACACGCGACCCGCACGGTCCAGCAGGGTCTGGTTGCCACCAGTCCAGGCCGGGTGCGTGGACGGATCAATGTCCAGTTGCAACACTGCGCCTTCTTTACCATAGGTAGAACGAGTCTTAAAGCGCGATCCGTTCGGGAGCACCACTTCGATGAAGTGATAGTCGGGGTGAATGTCCTGTTTCATCGTGCCGCTCCGGCCCTCTTTACGCTTGAAGGCGGCCGTTAGAGCCGCCCACAAGTGGAAATCTGCATGAATTGAGGCGCGGTGTATACACCCCGAAATCGACTGTTTCAAGCGCCCTGAGTCAGATAGCGCAAATACAAGGACTTACCGAAAACTTAATCGCCGATGAGCTGCATTTATGGTTCACAAACCCCTAACGCGAGGTCAGTTTCAGCTCGATCCTGCGGTTGCGGGCATAGGCCTCCTGGGTGCGGCCTTCCGCAATGGGGTAATGCTGTCCAAAACCGGCGGCCAGCAGGCGGCGAGGCGGCACGCCCCGGCTTTCAAAATAGGAAATAACCGACAAAGAACGCGCTGTGGACAGCTCCCAGTTGGACTCGAACGGCGCGTTGGGGCCCAACGGCACCCGGTCGGTATGCCCGTCCACCCGCAGCACCCAATCAAGGTCATCGGGGATTTCATCCGTCAGCTGGATGATCGCATCCGCGATGGGCGCAAGCGAGCTGCGGCCTTCTTCGCTCAACTCGGCCGAGCCGGAGGCGAACAGAACATCGGTTTCAAACACAAACCGATCGCCCACCACGCGAACGCCGGACCGGTCGCCCAGAACCTCGATCAACCGTCCGAAGAATTCCGAGCGATAGCGGGCCAGCCGCGCCACTTCGCTGGCGAGCGCCGCATTGAGACGTCGGCCCAGATTGACCACTTCGGCTTCCAGCTCCGCCTCACGCGCTTCAGAGGCGTTCAGCGTCTCATTGAGCCGCGCCAGCTCTTCGCGCAGGGCCGCCATCTGGTTATTGAGAAGCGCGACCGTGGCCTGCGCCTCCTCAGACAAGGCCTCTTCTTCCGCCAGGCTCGCGCGCGCTGCGGCGAGACCCTCCTGCAAGCCTGCGATCTGGGAGCTGAGCCCGGCATTGGTTTCTTGCAGCGCGCCGTTTTCCTGATTGAGCACGCTGACCCGCAAGCTCAAACGCTCATTCTCACTCTGCGCAAGGTTGAGTTCTTCCGCCAGGGTGGCTAGCCGTCCATTCAGCTCGGCCAATTGCTCATCGCGTCCGGTCAGCGCCTGGGACAACGCGAATTGTCCCGCTGTGAACACCGCCAGCAAGAAAACGATGACCAGCAGCAAGGTTGCAAGCGCATCAACGAATCCCGGCCAGTAATCGCCGGAATCGCTCTGGCTGGACTGAAGATGCCGGGGCAGAGACATGGTCTACTCGTTCCGATCCGAGCCGCGTTCACGGTTCAGGCGCGCCTGCGCTTCCAGCGCCCGCACCAGAACCTTGATCTCGTCGCGCAGGAGACGCGCGCTCTCGCGCTGGCTTTCCGCCGCGTCGTCCGCAAAGCGGGTCATGATGGTTTCAAGCTGGCGGGTATGGCGCTCCAGCGTGTGGGTCAGCCGGTCCAGCGCATCCGCGCTCTGCTCAAGCAAGGCGCCCACATAGGCGCCGGAACCGCCCGCCTCGTCCGGGCTGGCGCCTTGCGGGCCGGCGTTGGACAGGCGCGAAATCGTGGAGAGCCATTCCTCGACCTCGTTATAAAACCGGTTCTGAGCCCGGCTCGCCTGCAATTCCAGAAACCCGATGATCAGAGACCCGGCCAGACCGAACAGGGATGAGGCGAAGGCCGTGCCCATGCCTGCGATGGGCTCTTCGATGGCGCTCATCAGCGCCATGGCGTCAGTCTCGCCTGCGCCAGACGACGTGGCGGAAACGGCGCGCACCGCATCACCCACATCCGACACCACCAGCAGCAGGCCATAGAACGTGCCCAGCAGGCCCAGAAAGATCAGCAGCCGGCCGAAATAGCGCGTGAAGGCGCCGCTTTCCGCCATCCGCGCCGCGACGGAATCCAGCACCACGCGCGCCGACGCCGCCGACAGGCGCGACCGGCCGTCCGCCGCATCGGTGATCAACGCCGCCATGGGGGCAATCAGAGCGGGAGGATTGGGAAGTTGGTCGGGGTGATCGGCTTCATTCAGGCGCACCAGCCAGCGCGCGCTCGGCCCGATGGCGAGCGCTTGTTGGAAGGTGTACAGAATGCCGATGAAGAGGACACCCAGGATCAGGCCGTTAATGGCCGGATTGGCTTCAAACGCCAGGATCAGGGGCTGGTTCAGCGCGGCGGCGAGCGCCAGCACTACGGCGAGAAACACCACCATCCAGAGAATGTAGTTTCCCGGTCCGGTGAAACGGGCCTTACGGCGCGGTTCTTTCGGATCAGCCATGCGATGCGGCTCCCTCATCTGACGCGTCAGCTTCCCTGCAGGCTTGGCCTACGCCGCTATCAAACGCAAGGGTCTTGGCGGGAATGAGGCGGTGATGGGGCCGGGTGAAGACCCTCAGCGCTTCTCTGGCGCCCGTCGCAATCGCCAGTTTCATCTTGCCTGAAACCTGAACCTGGATTAACCATATAACTGCAAATGTTGCACTGCAGCACCGGATCCGTCATGCCGCTCAGACTGAAGCGTTGGATTTATCGGATCAACCAGCACGACATCGTGCTGGAGTGCGGCTACACGCTGTGGGGATGGGCGCAGGCGCGCCTGTCGGTCGATGGCGATGTTCTGACCCAAAAGAACGGGTGCCGCATCGTGCCGCTCGCGCTTGAAAGCCGAGTTGCCAGCGCGCAACCGCCCATGCCGCTCAGGGCTATCGTCACGCCGGGTTTTCTAAGCGTGCATTCAGAGCTCTGGGCCTATGGCGTTGCAGTGCCCGCGCCGGATCGGGCCATGAAAGGCACACTGGACGTTCCGCGCGGCGCCTGGCCTGAAAGCCATCGCGCCACGCAGAGCGGTCAAAATGCGCAAGCCTAACCGGCGACGCTCGCCAGTTTTTCGCGCAGTTCCTTGATGACGAACTCATTACCGGCCGCGATATGGCCGGTTTCAAGCACGTCCGTGCCGGGATCGATCGCGCCGGCATAGCCGCCCGCTTCTCGCACCAGCACAAGACCGGCGGCGATGTCCCAGGATTTCAGATTGCGTTCCCAGAAGCCGTCAAACCGGCCCGCCGCGGTCCAGGCCAGGTCGAGCGAGGCCGCGCCATAGCGGCGCACGCCGGCCGTCATCGGCATGATCTGGTGCAATTCCTTCAGGAACTGGGCATGCCCCTTCTTGCCGAAGAACGGCATGCCGGTGGCGATCACGCAGTCATGCAGGTCGCGGCGTTCGGCCACCCGCAGGCGACGGTCGTTCATGAACGCGCCGCGGCCTTTTTCAGCATGAAACAACTCGTCGGTGGCGGGATTATAGACCACGCCCGCCATCAGCTCGCCTTCGCGCTCCAACGCCACGGAAATGGCGAAATGGGGCTGGGCGTGCATGAAGTTCAACGTGCCGTCCAGCGGATCAATGATCCAGCGATGGGACTTGTCAGTCCCCTCGACGACGCCGCGCTCTTCCATGACGAAGCCATAACCGGGCCGCGCCTTGGACAGGATGTCAAACAGGATCTCTTCAGATTTCATGTCGGCCTGGGTGACGAAGTCCGCCGGGCCTTTCTTGGACACCTGAAGGTGTTCGACTTCGCCAAAGTCACGCGCCAGACGGCGGCCCGCCTTGCGGACCGCGTCGGTCATGACTTGCATCAGTGCAGAAATTTGAGCCAAGACTTACTCCGCCCGACGGACATAGGAGCCGTCTTCCGTGGCCACGACAATACGCTCGCCCACACCCACGAAAGGCGGCACGGCGGTGCGGATATTTCCGGTGAGCAAGGCGGGTTTGAACGAGTTCGCCGCCGTTTGCCCTTTGACCACCGGCTCGGTCTCGATCACTTCAAGCTCCACATGCTTGGGCAGCTCGATGCCGATGGGCTTCTCTTCGTAGATTTCCAGAACGACCATCATGCCGTCAGTCAAATACGCCGCGCGCTCTTCGCCGACAAAATCGACGGGCAGGCTGGTCTGCTCGTAGTTTTCGGTGTCCATGAACACCAGCATCTCACCCTCGGGATAGAGGAATTGATGGTCCTTTTGCTCAAGGCGCACCTTCTCAACCTTGTCCGCCGAGCGGAAACGTTCATTGAGCTTGCGACCGTCGAGCAGGTTTTTCAGTTCGACCTGGGCGAACGCGCCGCCCTTGCCCGGTTTCACGTGATCCGCTTTCACCGCCACCCACAGGGTGTCCTGATGCTTGATCACGTTGCCAGGCTTGATTTCATTGCCGTTGATTTTCATCGGAAGGTCCGTTTCTGGAACAGGCGCGCCGCACAAACCTTCAGCGCCGCCCATGAATTCAGCCGCGCTCGTTTAACAGGGCCGCCCAGTACGGGCAAGCTGCACGTCTGACGCGAGGCCCGCACGGACGGGCCTGACACAGTTAAAACGGGCTCGAATGCACCGCCGCTTCGACCCGAACACGCTCTTGCACCGCCTCCGGCAGCGCAGTCTCCAGCGACGCTTCCAGACGATCCCGGTCAAAATCCTCCGGCGTGCGGCCGCCCCGTGGCGCAGCCGCGCGCAGCACCCAGTAATAGGCGCGCTCAAGATTTTGCGGCGCGCCATCGCCGCTCGCCAGCGCATAAGCGAGCAGGAACTGGCTGTCGGGATCGTTGGCGTCAGCGCCCTGACGCGCCCAGTCCACGGCGCCGGACGGGTTGGGCGGCTGGCCGGCGACA
The DNA here is from genome assembly GCF_051859625.1 of Oceanicaulis sp. Classification (GTDB taxonomy): domain Bacteria; phylum Pseudomonadota; class Alphaproteobacteria; order Caulobacterales; family Maricaulaceae; genus Oceanicaulis. The sequence continues at coordinate 995,072 of NZ_JBHYFH010000001.1, forward strand.
CCCTGAAACAACAACAAGGCATGCTGGCCCATGGCGGCGGGCAGACCGTATTCAGCGGCCATGCGGATCATCCGGGCGCCGCCTGCCTCATCAGGCTCGCCACCCTCGCCCTGCATCATCATCAGGCCCGCAATCAGAGCCGCGCTGGGATCACCTGCTTCGCCTGCCCGCACATACCAGGTGCGCGCCGCGCTCAGATCATGCGGTCCGTGGTCCCAGTCCGCCAACGCGTACGCGTAATCGCCATACGCTTCAGGGCGCCCGCTTTGCGCGGCAAGCTGCAACCAGTTCATCGCCTCTTCAGCCGCGCCGGGATCGCCGCGCTCCATCAGATACAGGCCATATTCATGGGCGCCGCGCGCATCGCCGGCTTCAGCGGCCTGAGCGAGATACTCGCGCGATTGCCAGACCTGAAGCCCGCCGCGTTCTTCTTCCGCCAGCCGCGACAGGATGATCAGCGCGTCCGGCTCGCCCAGATCCGCCGCCCGGCGGAACCAGCGCACAGCGTCTTCATCGCTCGCCTCAGCGGACAAGCCATGCAGCAGGATATGTCCCGCCAAGGTCGCGCCGCGGGCTTCACCGCCCGCAGCCGCCCGCTGGGCGTGGATCAAGGCGCCTTGATAATCACCGACCAGATAGGCCGCTGACGCGCTCGCCATGGCTGAATTGGTCAGCGACCGGCCCTCGACGGCGTCGCCGCTGGCGTCACGCGCGAAGTCTTCCGCCAGGCCTTCAGGCAGGGGCGGCAAGGCCGTGTCAGCCGCGGGCGGTCCCTGGACCTCCTGAGCGGTCGGGACGGTCGGCGCCTCCTGCACGGCCCAGGCGGAACCGCCCAGGCACAGGATCAGTCCAAGAGTTGAGACAAGCCCGCGCATGCGGCCTCCGGTCCATCGGGATGCGACCAGACCCCGCCGCATACTGCAATATAATCGGCCCCGGCTGCGATCACCCCGGAGGCGGTCTCCAAGGTTATTCCCCCAATCGCGACACAGGGCAGTTCGAACAATTCGGTCCACCAGACCAGTATGTCCAGATCAGCGCGCGTCTTGGGCGATTTCGTGGCGGTGTCGAAAAAAGCGCCAAAAGCGACGTAATCCGCGCCCTGCTCCCCGGCCGTCATCGCCAGATGGCGGCTGTCATGACAGGTCACGCCTATGATGGCTTTGGGGCCCAGGACGGCGCGGGCGTCACGGATCGAGCCGTCTTCCTGGCCGATATGGACGCCATCGCAGCCCAGCTTCGCCGCCAGCGCCGGGTTATCGTTCAGGATCACGGACACGCCGCGCTGATGCGCGATCTCGATCAGTTTCGGCGCCAGCGCCTCGATTTCAGCGTCCGAATGCTCTTTGAGGCGCAGCTGCAAGGCGGAGACGCGTCCCGCATCCAGCGTGCGCGCCAGCACGTCCGCAAAGTCAGCATCAATTTTGGGCGGGGTCAGAAGATAAAGCTCGGCCATGCCCTTCTCCTAACCCGGCGCAGTCTGAAAAGGAACAATCTGTATCGGTCGCGCTCAGGGCGGCCCCTGATACGCAACGCCCGCAATCGTGCTGCCCAGATCCCAGACCCGCCCCTGCCCCTTGGCCCGCACCACGCCATAGCGCTGGCCGCGCGCCTCGATCGTGCCCCCCTGCCCGTCGCTGATCGCCACATGGCCCGCGCCATAATGATGGGGACGGCGCACCAGCACGGCGCCCGGCGTCTCAAACGCTGCTTCGACGGTCAGAGCGTGCGCGGGGTTTTCGGCATGGGTGATCCAGGCGCCTGAATACGGATGCCCCGCCGACGTCACCCCCGCCTTGACCCCATAGGCCTGATAAACGCACCAGCTGACAAAGTCGGCGCAATCCCACGGCCCGGCATAGTCTTTGTTGTCCATCTCCGCCACAGCGCCCAAGTGATAGGCTTCGCCGATATGCGCGCTGGCGATACGGACAAGATCGTTTCCGGTCATCTGACACCCCTTTGATAAAACGGGTCTCAGTATCGCGGCGCCGGATCGGGGGGCGGATTAGAGGTTAGGCGGCGTGTGGACGAAACCGGCGCGAACCGTGATCGGCCAGCGCACCCGGACCTCGCCGTCGCCCCAAGCCTCGCGCGCCTGATCGAGATAGCCGTCCACCAAAGCATCCTCGCCCGCAGCGCGCGCGCCGCGCAGGGCGGACCAGCTTTCGAGATAGGCGGCCATTTCATCAAACGTCCAGTCATGGACGATCGCGCCACCTTTCACGGCGATCTCGTCAAAGGGGAAGTCAAACCGCGCATAGGCGGTCTCGACATCTTCGCGCTCGGGCCGCCACCACGGATCAAGCGCATGATAAAGCTGGCCAATGGGCTTCATGGCGGGCGTATTCGCCTCGGCGTTGTTATAGGTGATCAACGCCAGCACCGCGCCCGGCGCCGCGATCCGGCGCACTTCGGCGTAAAAGCGCGGGCGGTCAAACCAGTGCGCCGCCTGCGCCGCCGTAATCAGGTTCGCGCTGCCGCTCGCCACCGGCAGGGCCTCGGCGGGGGATTTCGCGTAGCTGACCTTGGGGTGGGGGCGCGCATGGGCGAGCTGGCTGTCGCTGGGGTCAAAGGCCCGCACCTCATCAAAATACTCCGCCAGCAGCACGGATAACTGCCCCGTGCCGCAGCCCACATCGACCGCGAGCTTGTGGGTGCTGACCAGCCCTTCCAGCGTGAAGGCGAGCTGTGGCGGATAGATCGGACGACCGGCGGCGTAACGGGCGCCGCCTTGATCAAAGGGGTTGGCTGTCATGAAGGTCCTCCGGTCTGCGGTGTCCACGCAAGCACGATACCGCGACAGCCCGAAAGGTCACGCGTCTCGGGTCAACTGCGCGAAGCGCTGTGCAATGGCGTCAAGCGCCGTGACGCGCCGCTGCTCCCAGCTCCCGGACAGGCGCACATAATCAACGCCGCGCCGCTCCAGCGCCTCAACGGAGAGCTCGAAAAAGCGCTGGCGATCCGCCGGATCGCCATAGACCCGCGTGCCGTCATCCACGAAGGGCTGATCAATATCGGTCAGAAGGTAGAGATCGCCGTCCGGGTCCGGCGGCGGATCGAACACCGAACCGCCCAGCATCATCTGCGACCAGACCTCGGTCAGAAGTCCGTCCGTGTCCGATATCACGAAGCCTTCCGCCGTGCGCCGGGCCGCCTCGATCGCTGCGGTCTGTCCCGCAGCAATGTTGCGCAGGTCCTGCGCGCTGCAATCGGTCCCGTAGAGCTCACACCAGGCGCGGCCGAATTCAGGCGCATAGGCGCCGCCCAGCGCCTGAGCGAGCTCCTGCCCCAACACGGACTTGCCGGTGCTTTCCGGGCCATGCATGACGATCGTACGGGTGAACCAGGGACGGGCGGTCGGCGCGATCATCGACCAGTGGGCGATAGGCTTTTGCCGGATCTGCGTGCCGCTGACCGGACGGCAGACGCGCGCGATATCCGCGGGCCAGAACTCTGCGCCCAGCTCCTTGGCCAACCTCAAACCATAATCCTCGGACGCAAAGACACGGTGAATGGGTTCGGGATGAACGCTGCGGACCAATTCGCGCCAGATGTCCCAGAATTCAGGACTCTCGGAAGGCTCCTGAGGCACGTCACGGTCGTAATGCAGCACACGGGCGTCGGGATAGAGCGCGCTCATCCACTCATGACGCAGCTTGCCCGGTATGGGCTCACGATCGAGCGAACAGACAAGAATGGTCAGCTGATCGCAGAGCCCGGCCGCAAAATCGCACAGATACATATGCCCGGCATGGGGCGGCATGAACTTGCCCAGAACAAATCCATGGACGGGCCGGGTCATTGGGCCGGCGCGGCTTCGGGCTCCGCGCGTGAATCCCGGCGCCATTGCCAGAAACCCCAGATGCACATCACCAGAAACAGGGCGTAGAGCCCGCTGGTGAGCAAGAGGCCCTTGTAAGCGTAGACCCCGATGGCGACCACATCGACGCCGATCCAGACCAGCCAGTTCTCAAGGTATTTGCGCGCCAGCATGAACTGGGCGACCAGGCTGAAGCTCGTGGTCATCGCATCCCAATACGGCAAGTCCGCATCGGTGAAGCGGTCCATCACAAGGCCCAGGATCAACGCGCCCACAGCGCCAACCGCCAGCCAGGGCAGGAGTTTCCGAAGGCCCAGCCAGATCACAGGCGCCTGACTGTCAGCCTCGGCCTTGTCGCGGTGAGACAACCAGAACCACCAGCCATAGGCCTGCAGGACGCAGAAAATGAGCTGCAGGCCGAAGTCGGAATACAGCCGAACGTCAAAAAAGATCAGCGCATAAAGGCTGGTCATGGCGATGCCGACCGGCCAGGCCCACATGCTCTGCCGGATCAAAAAGAACAGGCAAAGCACGCCGAGCCCAGCGGCGGTCGGTTCAAGCCATGTCATGAGCGAGGCTTAGCCTTCGCTTTCCAGACCCTCATTCCACTCGCCCAGCGCGGCGAGGCCGTTCATGCGGGCGCGGTGGTTGAAGGCTTTCTGACCAGCGGCGACATCAGAGCCGTTCCACGCTTTCAGCGGGGCGGCCTGCAGCGCGCGACCATAGGAGAAGGTCAGCGGCCAGGGCATGTCGAAGCCTTCATTGAGCAGGTTGAGGTGCGCGGTGGCGTCCAGATCGGACTGACCGCCCGACAGGAAGGCGATGCCCGGAACCGCGGCCGGAACCGTGTTCAGAAGGCATTGCGCCGTCATCTCGGCCACTTCCTCGCGGCTGGCCTGATCGGCGCACTTCTTGCCCGCGATCACCATGTTCGGCTTCAGGACCGTGCCTTCCAGGATCACGCCCTGATCAAACAGCTCGGCGTAGAGACGCTTGAGGGTGAACTCGGTCACTTCATAACAGCGCTCGATGGAGTGATCGCCATCCATCAGAACCTCGGGCTCGACGATGGGGACGATATTGGCTTCCTGGCACAGCGCCGCGTAGCGGGCCAGCGCGTGCACGTTCACATCCACGGCGTACTGGGAGGGAATGTCCTCGCCATTGATGTCGATGACGGCGCGCCATTTGGCGAAGCGCGCGCCCAGATCATGATACTCGGCCAGACGCTCGCGCAGACCATCGAGGCCCTCGGTGATGGTCTCGCCTTCGGCGCCCGCAAGCGCCTTGGCGCCCGCGTCGACCTTGATGCCCGGCACTGCGCCGGCGTCTTCGATCAGCTTCACCAGCGGCGTGCCGTCGGCGGCTTTCTGGCGCAGGGTTTCATCAAACAGGATCACGCCGGAGACATGGTCGGTCATGGCGGGGGTGGTGCGGAACAGCATCTCGCGCCAGTTGCGGCGATTATCCTCGGTGTTTTCAAGGCCGATGCCGTCAAAACGCTTGCCGATGGTGCGCGTGGATTCGTCGGCGGCCAGAAGGCCCTTGCCCGGCGCCGTCATGCGGATCGCGATTTCGTTGAGCTGATCGATGTCCATGACCGTCGTCCCCCGTAAGATGATAAGTGGCGAGCATCGCCGAATTGAGTGTGTGTTTCGCCCCGAGCGGGCGAATGGTCAAGACCTAGTCCCGAAGCGCTTCCACGCCGGGCAGAGCCTTGCCTTCCAGCCATTCCAGAAACGCGCCGCCAGCCGTCGAGACGAAGGTGAAATCACTCGACACGCCCGCCTGGTTGAGCGCGGCGACCGTATCGCCTCCGCCCGCCACAGCCGTCAGGCCATGATCTTTGCAGCGCGACGCGGCATAGCGGGCCGCCTCCACCGTGGCGGTGTCAAAGGGCGGCGTTTCGAACGCGCCCAGCGGGCCATTCCAGACCAGCGTGCGCGACGCGGCGATGGCGTCGGCGAGCTGATCAACCGTCTCGGGACCGCAATCCAGGATCATCTCGGTCGCGGCGACCTCCTCCACCGGGACGACCCGGCGGTCGGCATGGGGTTTGAACTCCTTGGCCACCACCACGTCGGTGGGCAGCAGCAACATGCATTGCGCCGCCCCCGCCGCCTCGTCGATGGCCTTGGCGGTGTCGATCAGATCGACTTCGTACAGGCTCGCCCCCACATCATGACCGCGCGCGGCCAGGAAAGTGTTCGCCATGGCGCCGCCCACAAACAGGCGATCCACCTTTTTGACGAGGTTTTTCAACAACTCGATCTTGGTTGAGACCTTGGCTCCGCCCACCACCGCCAGCACCGGACGGTTGGGGTTGTCGAGCGCCGCCGTCACATGGTCGATCTCGCGCTGGAGCGCCAGACCGGCATAGGCCGGCAACAGCCGGGCCACGCCTTCGGTGGACGCATGCGCGCGGTGGGCGGCGGAGAAGGCGTCGTTCACATACACATCCGCGAGGTCGGCCAGCTGGGCGGAAAACGCCGGGTCGTTGCTCTCTTCGCCCGCATGAAAGCGGGTGTTCTCGAGCAAGAGCACATCGCCCGCCTTCATCAAGGAGATCGCGCCTTTCGGATCTTCGCCGACGCAATCAGAGACGAACTTCACCGGATGGCCGATCAGATCCGCCAGCGGCGTCGCGATCGGCGCCAGGCTCATCTGCGGATTGCGCTGCCCCTTGGGGCGGCCAAAATGCCCCATCAGGATCACTTTCGCCCCCGCCTCGCGCAGGAAGGCGATGGTCGGCAGCGCCGCGCGCAAACGGGTGTCATCGCTGACGCTCCCGTTCTGCATGGGCACGTTGAAGTCCACGCGGACCAGAACGCGCTTGCCGGCGATGTCGGCGTCTTCGATACGGCGGATCATGTCAGCGTCCCTTCAAGGTCCGTCAGCTTAGAGGAAGCGGCCCATGGCCTTGGCGGTGTCGAGCATTCGGCACGCAAAGCCCCACTCATTGTCATACCAGGTCATGACGCGGACCAGGCGTTCGTCGATCACATTGATCTTGTCGAGCGCCACCACCGACGAGCGGCTGTCATGGTTATAGTCGATGGAGACGAGCGGCGCGGTGTCATAGCCGAGAATGCCCTTCATCGGTCCGTCTGCGGCCGCCTTGATCGCCGATGACAGCTCTTCAACCGACGTGGCCTTGCCCGGCGTGAACACCAGGTCGATCAGCGACACGTTCGGGGTCGGCACGCGCACAGCCGAACCGTCGAGCTTGCCCGCCAGCTCCGGCAGCACCAGACCCACAGCCTTGGCCGCGCCAGTGGAGGTGGGGATCATGGACATCGCCGCCGCGCGGGCGCGGTGCAAATCCTTGTGATTGCGGTCGAGCGTGGGCTGGTCGCCGGTATAGGCGTGGATGGTGGTCATGTGACCGCGTTCGATGCCGACCGCGTCATTGAGCACCTTGGCCACGGGCGCCAAGCCGTTGGTGGTGCACGACGCGTTGGAGACGACGATGTCGTCTGCGGTCAGCTGATCATGGTTCACGCCATAAACAATGGTCTTGTCGGCGTTCTTGGCCGGCGCCGAGCACAGGACACGTTTGGCGCCCGCCTCGATATGGGCCATGGCCTTGGCCTTGTCATTGAACTGGCCGGTGCATTCCATCACCAGATCAATGCCCATATCCGCCCAGGGCAGCTTGGAGGGGTCGCGCTCATTGACCTTGGTGATCTTGCCGAAACCCAGATCCATCCAGTCTTCGCCGGTGGTCAGATCGCCGCGATAGCGGCCATGCACGCTGTCAAACGCGAACAAATGGGCGATGGCTTCAGCGGTGCCCGAATTATTGATGGCCACAACCTCGATCTCGCCAGCCTGCTGGTGCTCCACCAGAGCCCGCAGAGCCAGACGGCCGATCCGGCCAAATCCGTTGATCGCCACACGCAGCGCCATGATCCGCTCCTTTTTATCGGTTTGAGCCGGGCGCAGCCAAGCGCTTGCGGCCTTGAGAGATATCGCGCGCGGTTTAGACGGTTCCCGACCGTCCGTCCATACGCCGGGCGCCGGGACCGCGTCCCGCCCTTGCATCGGAGCCCATGAACTGCAAGAAACCTCGTCAAAATTCTGACAGGGTCAGGACAGTCTTTTTTGGGGATTGAGATGAAAGTACTCGTGCTCGGCGGTGATGGTTTCTGCGGCTGGCCGTCTGCGCTGCATCTGTCTGCGCGTGGCCATGACGTTGTAATCGTGGACAATCTGTCTCGTCGCAAGATCGATATCGAGCTGGAAGTCGACTCTCTGACGCCGATCCGCCCCATGGGCGAACGCCTGCAGGCCTGGAAAGAGGTGTCCGGCAAAGAGATTCGCTTCAAGGATCTCACCATAGGCAAGGACTATCAGGAACTGGTCGACCTGATCCTGGAAGAGAAACCGGACTCCATCATTCACTTCGCCGAACAGCGCGCTGCGCCGTACTCGATGAAGTCCGCGCGCCACAAGCGCTACACCGTGGACAATAACCTCAACGCCACCAACGACGTGCTGGCCGCCATCGTGGACACCGGGCTGGACATCCACCTGGTTCACCTCGGCACCATGGGCGTGTACGGCTACGGCACCGCGGGCATGAAAATCCCCGAAGGCTATCTGAAGGTCAAAGTTGAGACCCGCGAAGGCCTGAAGGATCAGGAGATCCTGTACCCGGCCAATCCGGGCTCGATCTACCACATGACCAAGACGCAGGATCAGTTGTTCTTCCACTTCTACAACAAGAACGACAAGGTGAAGATCACCGACCTGCACCAGGGCATCGTCTGGGGCACCCAGACTGAAGAAACCAAAAAAGACGAGCGCCTGATCAACCGTTTCGATTATGACGGCGATTACGGCACCGTGCTGAACCGCTTCCTGATGCAGGCCGCCATCGATTTCCCGATGACCGTGCACGGCACGGGCGGTCAGACCCGCGCCTTCATCCATATCCAGGACACGGTGCGCTGCATCCAGCTGGCGGTCGAGAACCCGCCCGAACATGGCGAGCGCACCCGCATCATGAACCAGATGACCGAGACCCACCGGGTCCGCGAACTGGCCGAGATGATCGCCAACATCTCCAAGACCGAAGTGGCCTATCTGCCCAATCCGCGCAATGAAGCCGATGAAAACGAGCTTCACGTGGAGAACGACACCTTCCTGTCCATGGGTCTGAAGCCGATCACCCTGGCCGAGGGCCTGATGGAGGAAGTCACCGAGATCGCGAAGAAATATTCCGATCGCTGTGACCGCTCCAAAGTCAAATCGGTGTCTTACTGGAACAAGGATCGTGAAGCCGCCCAGTCCGAAAAAGGCTGAGCGCTCTGATCCGAGCCAGACGATCAAAGGCCGGAGCTTTGTCTCCGGCCTTTTTTCTCACCCCCTGCGCACACCACCTCTTGAAGCGGGCGCTCTGACCGCTCACCCTGCCAGGTCCGAGCACAGGTGACCCATGTCGGCGTTGAAATCTGAATACAGGCTGGCGCTGGAAGCGGGCGCGCAAGCGCTCGACGCGGCGCTGGACGGGCTCGACGCCGCGGGCGCGGTGCGCCGGGTGCTGGCGGGCATTTATCCGGGCGAATCCTGCGTGGTGTCGTCCTTCGGGGCGGAAAGCGCGGTGATCTTGCATCTCGTCGCCCAGGCCAAACCCGACACGCCGGTTCTGTTCATGGACACCGGGCAGCTGTTTGACGAGACGCTCGCCTATCGCAACGCGCTGTCTGAGCGTCTGGGCCTCAGCGATGTGCGGACCCTGTCGCCCAATGAAGATCATCTGAAAGCCGATGATCCCGACGGCGTGCTGCACAAGACCAATCCTGATCTGTGCTGTCATATCCGCAAGACCTTGCCGCTGATCAGCGCGCTGCGCCCGTACAAGGTCTGGATTTCAGGGCGCAAACGCCATCATGGCGGGGATCGCGCCGCCCTGCCGCGGGTCGAGATCCAGGACGGCAAGCTCAAGCTCAACCCGCTCTTTGACTGGTCACGCGATCAGATCAACGCCTATTTCAAAGCGCATGACCTGCCGCCTCACCCCATGGTGGCGGACGGCTATCCCTCCATCGGCTGCCTGCCGTGCACCACGCAAGTCTCAGACCCGGCCGAAGACCCGCGGGCGGGACGCTGGGCGGGTCAGGACAAGACCGAGTGCGGCATCCATATCGGTGAAGACGGCACGATCACCCGCACGGGCGGCTAGTCCCGCCTAAGCGCTCAGGCGCTGTTCGAGCTTTCTCAGAAAGGCCATGCAGGCGTCCAGCTCGCTGATGGCGACGAACTCATCGGCCTGGTGGGCTTGCTCGATCGAGCCGGGTCCGCAGATCACGGTTGAAAAGCCTGCTTCCTGGAACTGACCGCCTTCGGTGCCGTAGGCGACCACGCGCGGGCTGTTATCGCCGGTCAGGGCGCGGGCGAGGGTTTCCGCCTCTCCCATCTCTTCAGGTCGCAGGGGGGGCACGTCCGACAGGATCTCGATGGTGATCTTCGCGTCCGGCGCCGTCTTGCGCATCTCCGCTTCCAGCGCGCGCGCCCGCTCCGCCAGGCGTCGGCCCAACCCTGGTCCGTCATCCCAGGGCGCCGGGCGCATCAGGGATTCAAACCACGCATGGCGCGCCAGAATATTGATCGCGGTGCCGCCCGCCATCTGACCAATGGTCATCGTGCCATAGGGCGGGTTGAACGGACTGTCCGCCGGGGCTTTGGTTTTAAGGGCGTCCGCTTCCTCGACGATCCAGTTCATCAGGCGCACGGCATTGGTCGCGGCGCAGGCGCCGTCCTCGACAAGGCTCGAATGCGCTTCCTTGCCGAACACCTCGACCCGCACCGAGAACAGGCCCTTATGGCCTGTCACCACCGCCATCTCGGTGGGCTCGCCCACAATCACGCATGACGGACGCGGCGTATGGCCCGCCATCTGAGCGATCATGTCCGGCGCACCCAGGCACCCGACTTCCTCGTCATAGGAAAACGCGAAATGCACAGGCCGCTTGAGACCGGCCTTGGCGAAGCTCGGGGCCTGGGCCAAGGCGCAGGCGATGAAGCCCTTCATGTCGCATGAGCCGCGCGCATAGAGCTTGCCGTCGCGTTCTGCCAGCGTGAACGGATCAGAACTCCAGTCCTGACCGTCCACAGGCACCACATCGGTATGGCCGGACAGCACGACGCCGCCATCCACGTCCGGCCCCAGAACCGCATGCAGATTGGCTTTCTTGCCGTCGGGGCTGGCGATGCGATGACACACCGCGCCCAGACCGGCCAGATAGTCCTCCACCTGGTCGATCAGAGCCAGGTTGGAATTGCGAGACGTGGTGTCAAAGGACACCAGCTCGGCCAGCCAGTCGGTCGCGGTGCGCATCAGCTTTACTGCTCGTCGATCGGACGGTTGGGCAGGCTGATCAGCTCCATGCGGAAGATCAGCGTGGCGTTCGGGCCGATCGGACCGCCGGGGGTGCCGGTGGGGCCGTAAGCGAGATTTGAGGGAATGAACAGCGTCCACTCCTCGCCCACATGCATCAGCGGCAGCGCTTCCACCCAGCCTGCGATCAGGCGGTTGGAGGGGAAAGTGGCGGACTGGCCGCGCGCATAGGAGCTGTCAAACACCGTGCCGTCGATCAGCGTGCCTTCGTAATCGACTTCCACCATTTCGCCGCGCGGATCGGGCGAAACGCCGTCTCGGGCGCGGTTGATGCGGAACTGAAGACCCGACGGCAAGGTGAACACGCACGGATTTGAGGCGTTCTGTTCAAGATAGGCCGCGCCCACTTCAGCGTTATAATCAGCGAGCGCCTGATCTTCGGCGCGGTCAGGGGCGGTGAATTCAGGATCGTCACCCTCGACGCGGCATTGGCGCGCCTCGGCGACGATGGACGCTTCTTCTGACATTTCGGCCGAGCCCGCCATGGCTTCAAGGATGTCGTTGACCTGAGCTTCGCTCTCGCTCAGCGCCTCTTCACCGCCCGTATCGGCGGCGGGCTCTTCGGCGGACGGCGCGCCACAGGCGGCGAGGCCCAGGCTGACAAGCGCGGCGGTGGTCAAAAGCGCAATACGGTTCATGGTGAACTCCCCTAAGTCCTCACGCGCCGACGGGCGCAGAGTGTCAGGCCTGGCCTGAACGCGAAACGGCGCGAGCTTATCAGGCCCGCGCCGTGCGTCGAGTGGGTGTGTGAAGCAGCTCGTCGAGCTCTAGCACATCGGTGAAGCCCTGAAGTGGGCCATCCGATTATTCACCAGCGTCTTCAGACATCCCTTGCGGCAGAATCGTGACGCGGTAGGCCTCTGAAGGCTTGAGCGAGTCAGCGGCCAGCGCGACCAGCTCCTCCACCGTCACGGCGCGATAATCGTCTTGCACCGAACGGATATGGTCGAGGGTCTCGGGACGCGTCTGCGACCGCGCCAGGGCGTTCACCCAGAACGGATTGCGCTCGAGATTCTCTTCCAGGCTTTCAAGGATCGGCTGACGTGCGCGCTGCAGCTCATCCTCGGTGATGTCGCCGCCGGCCATGGCCAGGGAGATCTCGTCAGCGATGCCATACATGCGGTCAATTTCGGACACATTCACGTCCAGACCGACCCAGAAGAAGCCATAGCCTTCAGAGACGCGCGACTGCTGGCTGGAGACGATGGCGGAATAGGTCGCGCCTTCCTGCTCCCGGAAGCGGTCGATCGCCTTGAGGTTATAGACGGCGCGCAGCAGGTCGTAGGCCCGGCGCTGGCGCGGATCGATGCCGTCCGTGGTCGGGTAGTACACGTTCGCCATGCCCTGATAATCCTGACCGTTGAAGGTCACGATCTCGGGCTGTTCCGTCGCCTCGGGGAAGCGGACCCGCGCATTGTCTTCATAGGCGGGCCAGCTCGCGTCACGGTCATCGAGGGCGCCGAAGGTTTCAGCCACCACTTCAATGGCGCGCTCGGTGGTCACGTCGCCGGTGATGGTGATCTCGATCGGCGCGCTGTTCAACGCCGGCTCCAGCATGGTGCGGGCATGCTCCATGGTGAAAGCGCTGACTTCCTCTGCGGTCGGGAACCCCCAACGCGGATCGCCGCTGCGCAGCATGCGGCCCACGCGGTTCACCGCCACCTGAACGGCTTGCGCGTTCTGGCCACGGCGGATTTCCTCGGCGATGGCGCGGAACTGGTTGAGCCCGTCTTCACGCCAGCCCGGAGCGGTCATGAACGCCGCGAGAACCTGCATCTGCAGCTCGAAATCGGTGGGCGTCGTGGCGTTGGCGAAAGAGAAGGTGTCAGCCCCCACATTCAGGCCATAGCCCACTGAACGGCCAGCCAGCAGTCGTTGCAGCTCGTCTCGGTCATGGGCTTCAAGCCCGCCGCCGCCAAACACGGCGCCCAGAATGGTGCCCGCCGCCGGGCTGGGCTGCGGGGTCAGGTCACCCGCGCCGAAATCCACCCGGACGCGGATGACATTGTCTTCAAAATCCGTGGTTTTGACGTTCAGGCGCACGCCATTGTCAAAAACGATCTGGTCAACGCCGAGATCCTCGACCCGATCCGTGCTGATCACGTCGCCCGCCGGGCCGAACTCGGTGTAGGCGAACTCGGCTGAGCCTGCATCTTCCACCGGCTCCACAGGTTCAGCGGAAGCGGCGAGCCAGGCTTCGCGCACGGCCGCTTCGCCGTCCGCCAGGTCCTGATTGACAGCCACCATCACCATGGGCGGCGAGGCTTTCCAGATGGCGCTGAAGGCGTCTTCCACGGCTTCCACCGTGATGCGGTCTTCCTGCGCTTCAAAGCGCGCCAGCGCATCCTGGGGAGAGGAAAACACCTGGCCTTCGATCCAGCTCGACCAGAGGCCGTCCGCCAGATCGCCGCTTTCGCGCGTATCCGCCTGGTCCACGGCGTTGCGAAGGCTGGTGCGCAGATTGGCCAGCTGTTCGTCCAGCTCGGCCTGAGTGAAGCCATACTCCTGGGCGCGGCGCAGCTCCTGTTCCAGAACCGCCACGCCTTCGCGCCAACGCGCCGGGCTTGAGACGGCGAACAGGCCCGCCTTGTTCACAAGACCAAATTCATTGCCATAAGACAGGCTGGCCTGAACCAGCGGCGAGGCGCCGCGATTGATCTCGCTTTGCAGCCGGCGTTGAACGATGCCGTCCCCCAAACGACGCAACAAATCCTCGAACCGGGCGGCCTTGGTGTCATAAGCAGCCGGGCCGGGCTCGACCACATCCACCGTGATCAAGGTGAACACGTCCGGATCGTAGAAAAAGCCGAAGGCAGGCGCTTGCGGATCTTCGACCGTGCCGATGTCGGGGTCAGGCGCAGCCGGTTGCGGTTGCTCCCAGTTTGCGAAGCTCTCCACGGCGTCCACGTCCAGCCCAGCCAGGTTGATGGCGAAGCCATTGCGGATTTTTTCTTCCACCAGATCCGCGTCCACATCGCCGACAACGACCAGCATGCCGCGTTCGGGCGTATAATAATCGCGATAATACGCTTCCAGCCGTTCCGCCGGTGCGGTCTCGATCACCTCCACCGTACCAATGGCGTCGCGCTCGGTGATGATCGTGTCAGGATACAGGAAGGTGTAATAGGCGTTGAAGAAACGGCGGATCGGCGTATTGCGGAAGCGCTCTTCGCCCAGAATGACGCCGCGCTCACGATCAATCGCCTCGCTGTCGAACACCATTTCCGAGGCGGTCTCCCGCAACAGGAACAGGCCCACATTCAGCATGTCTTCGGAATTGCTGGGCAGGTCCAGCTGATAGCCCACCACTTCACGGCCCGTGAAGGCGTTGGTGTCCGGGCCGAACGCCAGGCCGTAACGCTCCAGAAGCGGCACCATCTCGCCTTCGGGCACATGCGTGGTGCCGTTGAACGCCATGTGTTCGATGAAGTGCGCCAGACCGCGCTGGTCATCCTCTTCAGCCAGAGACCCTACATCAAACACCAGACGCAGGGCCGCCGTGCCGGTCGGAGTGTCGTTCTCCAGAATGGCGTAGCGCAACCCGTTCTCAAGCACGCCATAGCGCACATCAGACTGGGCCGCGATATCGCTGGCTTCATGCGGAAAGCTCGCCGCTTCAAAAGCCGCGGCGAGTTTCGCCTGATCTTCCCCGCTCTCGAGCGCCCCGCGATCAGAGCAAGCCCACAACGCCATGGCGGCGATTGGGATCAGACACCAGGCGAGACCGCGTGGATGGAGCTTTACCATGATCAGGAACCTCAGTTTCGGGCGTTTGCCAATTAGGGCGAAAATAAGGACAGCGCGATCACAGGCAAATGAATTCCCGTTAAAAGCTGGGATTCATCCCAGACTGCGACTTATTTGATCGGATCGTGCTCGGCCACCCAATGGCCTGGCGCCACTTCGATCAGCTGCGGGCGGTATTGCTCAGCATCCGGATCATCAATCCGCTTGGATTTCATGAAACGCAGCTGGGCGCGGCTGTCGAGCGGACTGGGAAGGTCGCCGGTCAGCTCCAGGCGTTCGCGATTTTTCTCGATCTCGGGATCCGGGATCGGCACCGCGCTGATCAGGGCCTGGGTGTAGGGATGGCGTGCGTCGGTATAAATCGCCTCACGGTCCGCCAGCTCAACAATGCGGCCCAGATACAGCACCATGACCCGGTGAGACACCTCGCGCACGACCGACAGGTCGTGGGAGATGAACAGCATGGACAGGCCGAAATCCTTCTGAAGTCCGATCAGCAGCTCGATGATCTGCGCCTGGATGGACACGTCGAGCGCGGACACCGCCTCGTCGCAGATCACCAGTTTCGGCTTCAAAATCATGGCGCGGGCGATCCCCACGCGTTGGTTCTGGCCGCCGGACAATTCGTGCGGATAGCGGTTGATCATGTTCGGATCGAGGCCGACCCGCTCCATCATCGCCTTCACCTCGACCTCGCGCTCCTTAGACGACATGCCCTTACGGAAGGTGAGCATGGGTTCGGCGATGGAGGCGCCGATGCTCATGCGCGGGTTCAGGGACGCCAGCGGGTCCTGGAAGACGATCTGCAGATCTTCGCGCGCATCACGCAGCTCTTTGGGTTTGAGCGAGAGCAAATCCTTGCCGATCCAGCTCACCGAGCCGGCGCTGGCGGGCACCAGACGCAAGACCGCACGCGCCAGGGTGGATTTGCCGCATCCGGACTCGCCCACAATGCCTAGGGTCTCGCCCTCTTTGAGTTCAAAACTGACCCCGTCCACAGCCTTCAGGGGCTTGGTCCTGGGGAACAGGCCGCCCCCGACCACGACGGGGAAATGCACCTTGACGTCATCGGCCATAAGCAGCGCCTTGTCGTCGCCGATGGCTTCATGCGGCGGCAGGGCTTCATGACCGGGCTTGTCGGGCTGGTCGATGCGCGGCATGGCGTCCAGCAGCATCTGGGTGTAGGCGTGCGAGGGGGCGTTGAAAATGTCATAGACATCGCCGCCTTCCACATACTCGCCGTGTTTCATGACCTGCACCCGGTCGGCCATGCGCGCCACTACGCCCATGTCATGGGTGATCAGCGCAATCGCCGCGCCGGTCTCCGCCTTCAGCTCGTCCATGATGTCCAGAACCTGGGCCTGAACGGTCACATCAAGCGCGGTCGTCGGCTCGTCGGCGATCAGAAGGTCAGGCTCGCACAGCATCGCCATGGCGATCATCACGCGCTGGCGCATGCCGCCCGACAGCTCGTGCGGGAATTGCTTGAGACGCCGCGCGGCTTCGGGAATGCGGACCCGTTCCAGCCAGTCCAGGCAGCGCTTGGTGGCGGCGTCGCCGCGCAGATCGGTGTGGATCTTCAGAACTTCCTCAAGCTGGGAGCCCACTTTCATGTGCGGGGTCAGCGAGGTCAGCGGGTCCTGGAAAATCATCGTCATGGACTTGCCGCGCACAGCATTGAGCTTGGAGGGCGGCAGATTCAGGATTTCCTGACCGGCGTATTTGATCGAGCCTTCCGCTTTGCCGTTTGAGGCCAGAAGCCCCATGGCCGCCAGGAAGGTCTGGCTCTTGCCCGATCCGGACTCGCCCACAACAGCGAGGCATTCGCCTGGCGAGATTTCCAGATTGACCCCGCGCACGGCGTGGACTTCGCCATCGGGCGTATCAAAACGCACATTAAGGTCGGATACCTGAAAGATCGGCGCAGCTTTGGCAGTCAAAACGGTGGCTCCAGAGGCAGAGACTTCTATGGGAAGTCCTGCACAATAGCTGCTGCGCGTCTCAACGCCAGCGCGCTCGGCGCCGCACGGCCCAGCAGCGCCGCGCCCCGGAAGGCGAAGGGTCAGCCCTCCGCCTTCTTCTCCTCAATGATCAGGTCCATGGACACGGTGAAGCGCTCGTCCGGCGAGGGGACGGAGGCGACGCCAGCCGGGGCGGTTTCCGCCCGTACGATCTCGCCTGCGCTCGTGACGGCCATCAGGTC
Source organism: Oceanicaulis sp. (assembly GCF_051859625.1). Lineage (GTDB taxonomy): Bacteria > Pseudomonadota > Alphaproteobacteria > Caulobacterales > Maricaulaceae > Oceanicaulis. The sequence goes on from NZ_JBHYFH010000001.1 coordinate 1,012,247, forward strand.
TTCGGCCGTCTCGCCGATCAGCGCGGCGACCGAGCCAGCGCCCTGCCCGGAAATCGTCAGCGTGTTCGCGGCCGTCTTCATCGAGACTTGCGCTTCAGACTTCACCTTGCGAGCCGCGGCGAGGATCTGGACAAACGCCTCGCCTTCTTCAGCAAAGACGCCCGCTGGCGCCTGCGCGTCCGCTTTGGGCCACATGCCACGCGCATGAACCGTGGACGGCGCGCCCTCGCGGTCCCCGATCAGAACTTCGTACAAAGCGTCGGTCACATAGGGAATGAACGGCGCGAACAGCCGGATCAGGGCGTCGGTCGCATGCCACAGCGTATGCACCGCCGAGATTTCCTCGGCGTTGGGCTGGCCTTCAAACCGGGTGCGGCGTTTGACGATTTCCAGATAGTTGTCGCAATAGGTGCGCCAGAAGAAATCCTCGATATCGCGTTGAGCCGCGGCGTACTCGTAGTTCTCGAACGCCTTGGTCGCCTTGGCGATGGTCTGGGACAACTCGCCCAACAGCCATTGATCCAGCGGATGGCTGATCAGACCGCTCTCGATATCGGTTTTCGGCGTCGTCGGCTTCAAGGCGCCCGCGGCGTCAGCGGCTTCAAGGCTCATCGCGGCAAGCTTTGAGGCGTTCCACAGCTTGGTGACCAGACGCTTGCCCTGTTTAAGGGTGTTGGGCGACATAGCCGTGTCCTGGCCGAGGCGCGACGTGCCGGTCCAGTAGCGCACCGGATCGGAGCCATATTCGTCGAGCAGTTTGATCGGATCGATCACATTACCCTTGGATTTGGACATTTTCGAACCGTCAGACGCCAGACACCAACCCGAAATGGCGATGTTGGACCACGGGACCTTGTTCTCGTGATGCAGCGCCTTGACGATGGTGTAGAACGCCCAGGTGCGGATGATCTCATGCGCCTGCGGACGCAGCGCCATCGGGAACTGACGACGATGGGACTCGATATCCAGCGCATAGTCTTCATTGATCGAGCGGGTGTTGAGCTGGGGGCTGACGGATGACGTCGCCCAGGTGTCCATCACATCGCGCTCGCCCTCGACCTCATGGGCCTCATAGCCTTCGGGCAGATCAGAGGTCGGGTCGACCGGCAGCTGGTCCTTGGACGGGATCAGGATCTTGCCTTCTTCGCCCGGACGCTTGGAATACCAGACCGGCAGCGGCACGCCGAAATGGCGCTGGCGCGAGATGGACCAATCCCATTTCAGCCCGTCCACCCAACTTTCAAAACGCTGGCGCATATATTCAGGACGCCAGGTGATCTCGCGGCCCTTCTCAAGGATCTGCTCCTTGAAATCGAGGGTGCGGATGAACCATTGCGGAGTGACGATGATCTCGAGCGGCGCGCCGGAGCGTTCCGCGATGGGGATCACCTGATGAGTGGCTTCCTGCTTGATCACCAGATCTTTTTCGATCAGCCGCTCAAGGATGGCCTCCTTGGCTTTGGCGGCCTTCAGTCCCGCCAGCGCCTCCATGGTCGCTTTCGCGCTCTCAAGGTCCAGGCACGGCCAGTCGTCCGTCCCCAGCGGCAGCGTGTCGATCATCTTGCCGGCCTGGTCGATGACGAGACGCAGCGGCAGTTTGTGGGTGCGATACCACTGGATGTCGGTGACATCGCCGAACGTACAGCACATCACGATGCCGGTGCCCTTTTCAGGGTCCACCGTGTCCTCGGCGTAGATCTCGACCGGCACGTTATAGAGCGGGCTGATGGCGCGCTTGCCGATCAGCTCACCCGCGCGCGGGTGATCAGGGTGGATCATCAGGCCGCCGCAGGCGCCGATCAGTTCAGGGCGCGTGGTGGCGATGATCGCAGGCTCCAGCCCGCCGCCCTCGATCTCGAACGGGATATAGTTGAGCTTGCCTTCGCGCTCGGTCTCTTCCACCTCGGCCTGGGCGATGGCGGTTCGATCCGCCGGATCCCACAGGGTCGGCTCCAGGCGGCGCTCCAGCAGGCCCTTGTGAAAGAGGTCCAGGAAGGACATCTGGCTGACCGTCCGGCTCTCGTCGGAAATGGTCTGGTATTCGCGGCTCCAGTCCACAGACAACGCCAGACGCGAGAACAGATCGCGGAATTGCTGCTCGTAAGGCGGGATCACCTCTTTGCAGAGCGCCACGAAATCCTCACGCGACATGGTGCCGCCGCGCACCTTCTTCACCTTCTCCACCAGGCGCTCGGTCGGCAGGCCGTTATCATCCCAGCCGATCGGATAAAGCACGTTGCGGCCGCTCATCCGCATATAGCGCGCCATGATGTCGGTCTGGGTGTAGGAATAGACATGGCCCACATGCAGCGCGCCCGACACGGTCGGCGGCGGCGTGTCGATCACGTAATCAGAGTCCGCCGGCGCGCTCGGATCCCAGACAAAGGCGTCGTCCTCGGCCCAGCGGGCGCGCAGGGCGGCTTCGGAAGCTTTGGCGTCGTACTTGTTGGGAAACGGTTTCATGAGGGCGGACCGATATGTCTGGAGAGAAAGCGGAAGGGTGGCTGGTCTTAGACGATTTTTTGCTGACGCAAAAGGCGAGCACAGCTAGCGTGGCGCCATCACCCAGGAAACCGAGCAAGATCGCAACACGAACCGATGGCGCCGCGCTCGCGACAGGGTCGGAGGGACAGCAAACCGATCCGGCGCGCATGAAGAGATGATGATGACTTACGACTATATCCAAACCCTCCGTGACGACGCCGTTCTGACCATCCGCATGAACCGTCCCGATGCGATGAACGCGCTGATCCCGCCCATGCTCGAAGAACTGATCGACGCGTTTCATCGCGCCGAACACGCAAACGGTCCCTCGGTGATCATCGTCGAGGGCGCAGGGCGCGCCTTCAGCGCCGGTGTGGATCTGAAAGTGCTCTCCGGCGCCCAGCCGAAAGCGGGCCGGGTCGGCTCGGTGTTTGACGAACCCGCCAGCCGGGTCATGCAGGCCGTGCGCGCCAGCTCCAAACCCGTCATCGCCAAAGTGCACGGCGCCTGCTTCACCGGGGCGCTGGAATTCGCCCTGCATTGCGACTTCATCCACACCACAGACGACACCAAATTCGGCGACACCCACGCCAAATTCGCCATTCGCCCCACATGGGGGATGAGCCAGACTTTGGTGGATGCGGTGGGGCTGCGCCGCGCCAAGGAAATCTCATACTCGGCGCGGACCTTTTCAGGCCAGGACGCCGCGGCGTGGGGGCTCGCCAACGCCAGTCATGACAGCAAGGACGCGCTGGACGACGCCGTAGCCTCACTGGCCAAGGACATTGCAGCGAACGATCCCGCCACCGTAGCCGCTTACAAGTCGCTGCACGCCATCGCGGAAACCCATGACGTGCCGGCCGGCATCGCGGCGGAATCCGCCGCCGAGTTTCCCGAGATCACCGACACGCTCAATCGTATCGGCGGGTTCCTGCGGGTCGTGAAGTAGGCCCTAAGCCATCAGCGCCTGTTCAAGATCAGCGAGGATGTCGTCTGCATCCTCAAGCCCCACCGACAGGCGCACCAACCCGTCTGAAATGCCGTGCAACGCGCGTTCTTCGGGGCTGTAGGCGGAATGGGTCATGGAGGCCGGGTGCTGGATCAGGGTTTCCGCATCCCCAAGGCTCACGGCGCGCAGCGCCAGCTTCATGGCGTTCATCATCGTGACGCCCGCCTCATAGCCGCCCTCAAGCTCGAACGCGATCATGCCGCCGAAATGGCGCATCTGGGCCTTGGCGAGCGCGTATTGAGGCCCGTCTTCGAGCCCCGGATAGGCGACGGTGCGCACCTGAGGATGCGCCTTCAGCCAACGCGCGACGGCCAGGCCGGTCTGGCTGTGGCGCTCCATCCGCAAGGACAGGGTTTTCAGCCCGCGCAGGATCAACATGGCGTTGAACGGCGACAGGGCGGCGCCCGTCATATCCTTCAGACCATAAAGGCGCACCCGCTCCATCACCTCGACCGAGCCCACGGCGATCCCGGCCACCAGATCGCCATGACCGCCGAGATATTTGGTGGCCGAATGCACCACCACATCGGCGCCCAATTCGATCGGCCGGGTGATCAGCGGCGTGGCGTAGGTGTTGTCGATCACCGTCAGCACGTCATGGGCGCGCGCGACCGCTGACACGGCGGCGATATCCACCAATGTCATGGTGGGGTTGGCGGGGGTTTCGAAATAGACGACGCGGGTCTTGTCGCTGAAGGCGGCGATCACGGCGTCAATATCGCTCATATCCACATGGCGCACCTTGATCCCGAACCGGGCGAGCCCATGATTCAGGAACGAAAACGTGCAGCCATAAAGCGCCTTGTCGGCGAGGATTTCATCGCCCGGCTCCAGCAAGCTCCACAACACGGACGTGATCGCGCCCATGCCCGACCCGAAACTCACCCCCGCCGCCGCGCCTTCAAGATCAGCGATGCGCCGTTCCAGAAGATCCAGCGTCGGGTTGGAGATGCGGGTATAGAAATGGGCAGGTCGTTCGCCGGAAAACGCGGCGCCGGCGTCCTCGACGGTCTCGAACGCGAACGTTGATGACAGATGCAGTGGCGGGACCAGCGCACCACCTTCTTGGGCCGGCTCATACCCCGCATGAATGGCGCGGGTGGAAAAACCGGGTTGGCGGGTGATTGGCGCTGATCCGTCCACGTCGTCGTCCTCCCTGACTGACACGCGGCAGACTACAGGGGAAGAACAAGCAGAGGCTTGCCATTTCAGCCCCGCACTGTGTTCAATTTGGCAGATTCTGCTAATATGCGCCCATGGACAGCACTGATCGACGCCTTCTCACCGCGCTCCAGCAAGATGGACGCATCAGCAATCAGGCTCTGGCCGACCAGATCGGCCTGTCGCCCTCACCCTGCCTGAGACGCGTGAGGGCGCTGGAAGAGCGCGGGCTGATCACCGGATATGCCGCCCTTCTGGACCGCACAAAGGCAGGCCTGCCGATCACGGCCTTCCTGCGCATCAAGCTGGCGAACCACGCCCCCGCCACGGTCAGCGGCTTTGAAAAGGCGATACTGAGGCTCGACGAGGTTCTGGAATGCCACCTCACCTCCGGGGCGGAGGATTATCTGCTGCAGGTCGTGGTCGACAGCCAGGCGGGGTATGAGCGCTTCATGCGCGAACGTCTGCACCCGGTGCCGGGCATCGCCGCCATAGAAACGAGCTTCGCCTTCGGCACGGTCAAACGCACGACAGCCCTGCCGCTGGACTGAGCCCTCAGACGGGCTGCAGCACCACAAGGCGGCATTTGTGGACGTGATAGTCCGCTTCATCTGCTTCGCGGATCCTGACCTTGCCCGTCCCTTCCAGCGCCTTAAGGTGAGCCGGGTATTTGTCTTCGTCCCAGACATCCTCATGCACCGTCGCGACAATGCTGCCGCCGGGACGCGTAATGCGCACCAACTCGTCAAAGCCTTGCGGACCCACATGAGCGTGGGTGAACGCGCCGACGCAGATGATCGCGTCATAGGCGTTATCGGGATAGTCGAGCGTTTCGGTCATGTCCGCTTCGCGCAGGTCCTCATAGACCTCCTTGCGACGCGCCAGGGTCAGCATGTCGGGGGACAGGTCCATGCCGTCCACATGAGCGTAGCCACGCTTGTTCAGCTCGAGACCTGCGAGCCCCGTGCCGCAACCGGCATCCAGAATGCGGATGGACGTGTCGGGGTGAAGCGATGCGAGCTTGTCGCTGGCGATCGCCGGCGCCACATAGCCCATGCCTTCCACCGTATCGGTGTCGTAGTTCTGAGCCCAATCCTTGTAAGCATCTCGACACTCTTCGGGATCGCCACTCAAGTTGTAGATCCGGTCAAGAATCTCATTTTCAGATTTCACGGCTTTTTTCTCCAAAAGTTACCGATGCGATTACTTATAAACGGAAACGATCGCGGAATCCATTTCATGGTCTTAATCTTTAACTTCAAATCGCTTTTTCATTTTCCAGTATATTTATATGAATTTTTCTTTTCAGGTTGCACATCTGACTCAAGCAACTTCTCGGGCGTGCTCCACAATCCCTTTGCATCCTGATCTGCAAGGGTGACAGCGCTGCGCCCCTCCGCTAACGGCTAAGTCATGTCTGCACCGCTCCTGACCCTCACCGACACCCGCCTCACCTTCGGGGCGACGCCCCTGCTCACCGGCGCCGATCTGATCGTGCGCGAGAATGAGCGTATCGGCCTTGTGGGCCGGAACGGATCGGGCAAGTCCTCCTTCCTGAAAATCGCCGCCGGAATCATCGAGGCCGATAGCGGCGAGCGGTTCGTGCATCCCGGCTCCACCTTGCGCTATCTGCCGCAAGAGCCTGACCTGACGGGTTATGACAGCGTCATCGCCTATATCCGCGACGGTCTGGCGCCTGGGGACGACGCCTATCGCGCTGATTACCTGGCCGAGCATCTGGGTCTTGATCCCGAGGCCGATCCCGCCACCCTGTCCGGCGGTGAGGCGCGCCGGGCGGCATTGGCGCGCACCCTGGCGCCCCAGCCTGACATCCTGCTCCTGGACGAGCCGACCAACCACCTCGACCTGCCGGCGATTGAATGGCTGGAGGGCGAGCTGAACGCCCATCGCGGCGCGCTGGTTCTGATCAGCCACGACCGGCGCTTTCTGGAGAACCTGACCCGGCAAACCATCTGGATCGATCGCGGAACGACCCGCCGCCTCGATCGCGGCTTTGCGCATTTTGAAAGCTGGCGCGACGAGGTGTTTGAGGCCGAAGAGCTGGAGCGTCACAAGCTGGAACGTCAGATCGCGCGCGAAGAAGACTGGATGCGCTATGGCGTCACCGCGCGCCGCAAACGCAATGTGCGCCGGGTGGGCGAGCTGCAGTCCATGAAGTCAGATCTGAAGAACTGGCGCGGCCCGCAAGGCGCCGCCAGCCTGTCGGTCAGCGAGGCGGACCGCTCAGGCAAGCTGGTGATCGAGGCCGAGCATATCAGCAAGGTCTATGACGGGCGCCCGATCTTCACGGACCTCTCCATCAAGATCGCCCGCGGCGACCGGATCGCCCTTGTGGGGCCCAATGGCGCGGGCAAGACCACGCTGATCAAGGTTCTGACCGGTCAGATCGAACCGGATTCGGGCAGCGTGAAGCTGGGGACCAATCTTGAGATCGCCAGCCTGGACCAGCGCCGTGCGGCGCTGAAGCCGGAGTGGACCGTCACCGAAGCCATCGCGCCGGGCGGCGGCGAGCGCATCGAGGTGGCGGGCAAGACCAAGCACGTTCAGGCCTATATGAAGGATTTCCTGTTCAGCCCCGAACAGGCCCGCACGCCGGTGCACGCTTTGTCCGGCGGCGAACGCGCCCGCCTGATGCTGGCGCGCGCCCTGGCGCTGCCGTCCAACCTGTTGGTGCTCGACGAACCGACCAACGATCTTGATCTGGAAACGCTGGATCTTCTGGAAGAACTGATCGGCGATTATAACGGCACCGCGCTTCTGGTCAGTCACGATCGCGACTTCATCGACCGTACCGCCACCATGACCATCGCCTGGGAATCCGACGGCGTCTGGCAGGTCTATGCCGGCGGGTATTCGGACATGATCGACCAGCGCGGCGAAGGCGTGAAAGCGCGCAAGGCTGAAGAGAAAGCCGCCAAGGCCAGCAAGGCGAAAACCGACAAGCCCAAAACCAAGTCCAGCGGCAAGCTGAGCTTCAAGGACAAGCACGCCCTTGAGACCCTGCCCGGCGAGATCGAGAAAATCGAAGCGAGTCTCGCTCAGCTCGAAACCGAGCTGGCGGACGCCAATCTGTTCATGAAGAACCCTGATCGCTTCAACGCCGCCACGAAAGAGCATGCCAGGCTCACTGAAGACAAAGCCGCCAAGGAAGAACGCTGGCTGGAGCTTGAAATGCTGCGCGAAGAGATCGAGGGCGGCTGAGCGCAGAAAACAACACCACGCTTGTGAGCGTCCCTCTCCCCCTTGTTCAAGGGGGAGAGGGTAAACCAGACCCTACCCCAGCTTGATCGTCATGGCGGCGGCGGCGTCGAACTGGCCACCGATCAGGGCGTCATAGGCTTTAAGCGCCCCTTCGCCGCCCTCCAGCTCCTGCTCTTCAAACAGTTTCTGACCGGCCTCGGCGAAACTCATCCAGGCCGCGCCATAGCGGCGGCCGAACTCCTCGCTGCCCCAGGCTTTCATCCGGTCTCGCACATGGTCAGGCGCAAAGAAGAAGACCGGTTTCGGCCCCGGCATGGCGCCAGGCGGTGCGGAGTTCTCCCAATGGGCGCCGCCGACGCGAATATTGCCGATGAGATCATCAGCCAGCGTTTCATGGATCGCCTTGTTCACCTTGGAATCACCAGCGAAATCCACAACCAGGCGTCGCGGTTCAGGCTTGAAGTCTTCGATCTCGTCATAGGTGCTGACGACATCGTAATAGCCGGTGCGCTCGACAAAGCCCTTGTTGCGCGCCGAGGTCAGCGCCTCGATTTTCACGCCCTCGGGATGATCAGCATGCAGCAGATGCGCCAGGGCCAGCGCCGTCTTGGACGAGGCGCTGGTCAGCGTGATCTGACCGGCGCCCAGGAAATCATGGTCGCGCAAATGCAGGTCAATCAGGAAGGAGGTGATGAACAATGGCTGCAGCACCATCTGCGCGGCTTCACGCTCGGGCGCATAACCCGGATCGCCCGCGCAACGCACATAACGGTTATAGGCGCCGGGCAGGTCCGCGCGATGCGGCGAGACATCCTGAAACGAGCCCGGTTTGACCGCATCCACGGTCAGGATCACTTCGTCCGCCGCCGGCCAATAGCCATAGACCCGCTCGCCGACTTCAAGACCGGACGCTTTGCTTTCCGCCACATCGGCGAAGCCCCAGACCGGCAGGCGGCCTGAGCCGTCTTCCGCCGGGAAGAAATCCCAATAGCGCATGGGCGCGCCGAACGCGGCGTAAGTGATATTGTTCGCCGTCAGCGCAAAGCGTTTGATCGCCAGCCGCGCCTGCCCGTCGCTCAGCGGCTGCGGCTGGGTGTCCACCAGCTTGGCGTCGGAAATATCAGCTTTATTGATGGCCAGGGCCCAACCCATGGCGTCCTCCCCAAATTGCGCGGGCGGTGATCCGCCTCATCGAATGTTAGTTAAGCACTAATGTTCCAGAAAGTCTGTCGCTCTGTCACCCTTTGACCAGATCCGCAGCACACCCGGGTCCACCGGCGTCAGCGGATAAGGATACTCGATGCCGGGAACGGCTGACAGCAGATCACGGATCACCGCCAGCCGGGCGGCGCGCTTGTCATCAGCCTTCACCACCCGCCAGGGGGCGGCGTCGCCGGTTGCGGCCAACATGGCGTTGCGCGCCTCTGAATAGGCGTCAAACTTCTCCATCGCCACGGCGTCCACGGGCGAGATTTTCCACGTCTTCAGCGGATCGTTCTTGCGCGCCTCAAGCCGGTCCGCCTGCTCGATGCGGGACAGGTCGAGATAGTATTTGAGCACAATCAGCTCATCATCCACGAGCAAGGTTTCAAACGGGTCCACATCGCGCAGGAAGCGCACATACTCCTGCTCGGAGCAGAACCCCATCACCCGCTCGACCCCGGCGCGATTATACCAGGAGCGGTTGAACAGAACCATTTCGCCCGCTGACGGCAAATGGTTGACCCAGCGCTGGAAATACCAGCTCGCCCGGTCCCGGTCAGACGGCTTGCCCAGCGCGACCACGCGCGTTTCGCGCGGCGACTGGTGCTGCACAATGCGCTTGATCACGCCATCCTTGCCGGCGGCGTCTCGCCCCTCGAAGATCACCAGAAGCTTGCGGTCATCAGCGATCAGATGACGCTGAAGCGCCACCAGATTGACCTGAAGCGGGTAGAGCTCGGCTTTATAACTATCCTTGTCCATGGCTTCAGCCTTGCGCGTGTCGGATAACCGCGCAAGGCTGATCAGCTCCGGGCGGAGGGCGAGACATGCGACAGATCATCGTGTTGGCGGGACTGGTGATCGTGATGGGGCTCATCATGATCGGCGCATGGCCCATATTGACAAAAAACCCTGACGAGCTGGACTTGCGTGCGCTCGGCGAGCGGTCCGGCCACGCCTATATTTATGGCTATCCCCTCGTGCTCAGCGATGTCACCCGTCAGGCCTTTCTGGCGCGCGCCGAGACGCCGGCTCTGAACACGCTCTATCACCGACGCACGCGGCCAACCCATGAAGACCGAACCGTCGTCCGCCCCAATCTGGATACGCTGTACACGCTGGCCTTTCTCGACCTGTCTGAAGGCCCCGTCCTGCTGAGCACGCCGGACTTTGGCGAGCGCGACTGGATGTTTCAGGTGCTGGACGCCTGGACCGAGGTCGCAGGCGCGCCCAGCCGACGGCTGAATGGGTCAGGCCCGCATGACGTCCTGATCCTCGGCCCGGACCAGGCCCTACCCGATGACCCGGACAGGGCGGTGATGCAGCTGCCCACCCGTACGGCCTGGCTGATCGGACGGATCGCCATTGCGCCCAACGAAGACCTCAGCCCGGTTCATGCGCTGCAAGATGCTGTGCGCCTGACCGGCGCCGCCCCTCTCTCGCAACCGGCGCCCATCGACGGCTTGCCGCCTGAGTATGTGAACGCCCTGAACGCTGACGCGTTTTTCACCCGTATGGCGGAGGTGATCTCCGCCTCTGACCCTGACACGGACGCCCTCAATGCGCTCACACCTCTGGGCTATGGACCGCAGTCGGAAAACAGTCCTGGAAAGCTGGGGCCGCTGGCGCGCTGGGCGGTGAGCCGCGGCGTTTCCATCGCCCGACAGCGTCTTGAGGAGGGATTGCGCGACCGCCCTTATGGCCCCACACACTGGCGCACCTTGCGAGAGGGCGTCGGTGAGTATGGTGAGGATTATGCGCTGCGCGCGGGGGTCGCCCTGATCGGCCTTGGGGCGAACCGCGCCGAGGATGCGATTTATCCCAATACGGACATCGACAGCGAGGGCGCGCCGCTAACAGGCGATCATGCCTATCAGATTCACTTTGGAGCGGATCAAATGCCGCCCGTGGACGCCTTCTGGTCCGTCACCGTCTATGATGCGCAAGGCTATCTGATGGATACGCCTTCCGATCGGTATGCGATCCACAGCCAGTCAGACCTTGTGCGCGATGCTGACGGCGGATTGACCCTGACGTTCAGCGCCGAACCCCCGATGACAAGACAGAGCAACTGGCTGCCCGTCCGTGCAGGCGAGCCCTTTGCGATCACCGCCCGGCTCTACTCACCCCAACCTGACGCCCTGAACGGCGCCTGGGAGATGCCCCCGGTGGAGCGGGTGACTGAATAGGCTACTCCGCCGCCTCGCGGAACGGCTCTTTGGCGTCAAACACCTGATCGCCCGCGGTGCCAAAGCGCACATGGCCGTCCGCCAGCTTGCCAAAGCGGATCGCCAGCATGTCCTGGATATAGTTCTGATAGGTCCGCCACGGCGTCGTCGCCCCCTGACGCGGCAGGGTCGGCAAGGCCCGCTGGACATAGCCGGACGAGAAATCGAGCAGCGGCAAGGTCTCAAGATCCGCAGGCGGGACCGGCACCACATAATCGAGATTGCGCGTTTTCATGTGGTTGATCAGCCGGCACACACGCTCCGCCGTCAGGTCCACTTTCAGCGTCCACGAGGCGTTGGTGTAGCCGAAGGCCAGAGCCGCATTGGGCACGCCTGACAACATCATGCCGCGATAGGTGACATGCTCGGGCGCGTTGAAGGCCTCGCCATCCACGCTGATGTCGATGCCGCCGCCCACCAGCATATCAAGCCCCGTGGCGGGAATGATCAGATCCGCCTCCAGCGTTTCGCCCGATTTGAGCGCGATGCCCGTTTCGGTGAAGCGCACGATCTGATCGGTGACGATATCGGCCTCGCCCGATTTCAGAACGTCGAAGAAATCGCCTTCCGGCGCCAGGCAGAAGCGTTGATCCCACGGGCGATAGCTGGGCGAGAAATGCTTCTCGACGTCAAAGTCTTCGCCCAGCTCGTCCTGGATGGCCTTGAGCACGCCCTTTTTCACCCAGTCCGGCCAGCGCCGCGACAGCTGGAAGACCAGAATGGCCTGCAGCACATTCTTGATCCGCGTCAGCGAGTAGGCGGCTTTGGACGGCAGGATTTTGCGCAGGAAGTCCGCTGTCTTGTCCACCGAAGGCCGCGCCGCGACATAACTTGGCGAGCGCTGCAGCATGGTGACGTGGGCCGCCTTCTCCGCCATAGAGGGCACCAGCGTGATCGCGGTCGCGCCCGATCCGATCACCACCACGCGCTTGCCCGAGTAATCATAGCCTTCGGGCCAGAGCTGGGGGTGGATGATATCGCCCTTGAAATCCGCCATGCCCGGAAAGTCCGGCATATAGCCGCGCTCATAGCGGTAATAACCCGAGCACAGCACCATGAATTTCGAGCGAAAACGCTTGATCTCGTCAGACCCGTCAACCGCCACCTCCAGCGTCCAGCGCGCGTCCTCAGTGCTCCAGTGCGCGCCGACCACCTTGTGGCCATACCGGATGTGCTCGGAGATGCCCGCTTCTTCCGCCGTGTCGTTGACATAGTTGCGGATGGAGGGGCCGTCCGCGAATACCTTGCCGTCCGTCCAGGGGCGGAAGGCGTAGCCAAACGTGTACATGTCGCTGTCAGACCGAATGCCGGGATAGCGGAACAGATCCCATGTGCCGCCTAACGCCTGACGTGATTCCAGGATCAGATAGGACTGATCCGGACAGCGGTGTTGCAGGTGCCAGGCCGTCCCGACGCCGGACAGGCCAGCGCCGACAATCAGCACATCAAGTTCCGCCTCGACGGGCGTCGAAAGGGTTGCAGACATGTGTTCCTCCCCGGCGGCTTCGCCGCTCATTAGAGAGGTAGTGAACACCGTTCTCTTCAGGTCTGCAAGTGAAATCCCCTGAGCGTCCTAACAGGTTGAAGCCGCGAGAATCGGATCGGCCAGCCCGGGGCGCCAGTCCGCCAGCGCTCGCGAAACCGCGCAGGATTGCGCCGGCGTCAGTTCTGGATCGGCGTTCAGATCCTGAAGCAAGGCGTCCAGGCTGTCTCCCCCCTCAATGACTTCGGCGCCGAGAGAGTCAAAGCGCAACACTGCGGCGTCACGGGTCGCCCGCGGCCAGACAGGCCCCCCCGCATCACCGGGGGCGCCAGTGCGGGCGAACTCCGCCCAATACGCCCCCATGGAGTGCGCCAGAATTTCGCGCCCTTCAGCGTTCTTGCGATGGAACAGGAAAGGATCGAGCTTTCCGAAGAAATCGAAATTGTTGAACACGAACGGGATTTCCATGGCGTGCGCCGCCCCGAAGATTTCGGAGAAGTCCGTGGTCAGGAGCCGCCCCCCTTCATCCCAGTCAAACCGGTAGGTCCACACATCCTCAAGCCCGGCTGCGGCGAAGTCGTCAATGGCCTGCTCAACCGCCAAAAGGCGCCAGATCCGCGACTGATACACGCTCAGACGGTCATAATAGACGGGATCCTCAGGTGCGATCAGGATGCCGAAACGGCGGGTGGTCAGCTCGGGATTGATGGCGTTGAAGAGCTTCATCTCGTCGCGATTGGTGCCTGTGATGACCGGCACGGCGTTGAAGGCGTCCAGAGAGGTGAAGGCGCTCGTCAAACCCTCGGCCGGCAAGGTCACGCCATCGGCGATGACGCGCGGCAGGGTTTCGTCGGAGAACTCGCCTTCATAGGCCGCAAAGACCTCATCCATTGACAGGGTGCGCAGGCTTTCACCGGTGATCTCGCTCGCCCCCATGCGGCCCGCCGCCGCCATCGCCGCGTTTTGCGCATGATCGAGCGGGGCGCTGTCGAAAATGCCGGACTGGATGATCGCGCGGTCAAACAGGTCCGCGCCATAGGGCGACGCCAGCAGCGCGGCGACATTGTGCCCGCCTGCGCTTTCGCCAAAGATTGTGACGTTGGAGGCGTCGCCGCCGAACTGGGCGATTTCGCGCTGGATCCAGTTCAGCGCCGCCACATGGTCCAGCAAAGCGAAGTTCGCCCCCTCTCCCGTATCGGCTGCAGGGTGGGCGAAGAAACCGAGCGGACCGAGCCGGTACTGGATAACGACCACGACCACATTCTGCTCCTGAGCCAGCGTGGCGCCGTCATAATGGCTGGCATAGCCCCAAGTGTTCGATCCGCCATGAATCCACATCATCACCGGGCGATCAGCGGAGTCTGGTCCCGCGCCCGCAGGCGCATACACATCAAGTTTCAGGCAGTCCTCGGAGCCGAAGAGCGAGCCGGACTCGCGGCCTGTCGCCTCCGCGCTCAGAGCGTTGACGATCTGCGGGCAGGGGTCTGAATGCTCCAGCGCTTCAAAGCGGGCGGACCAGGACTCGACCGGTTGCGGCGCCCGCCAGCGGTTCTCGCCCGCCGTCGAGGCGGCATAGGGCAGGCCCAGCCAGGACTGGGCGCCGCTCTCATTCACATAACCGACCACCTCGCCGGTCGAGATCTGGCGCAGGGTGCTGTCATCGGCTTGCGGCGCGGGAGGTTCAGACGCACACGCGCCCAACACACTGACCATGACCGCGGCGCACAACGCCTTGAAATTCACCTGTGACATGAGCGCTCTCCCTGCATTCGCGCCGGCAGAGTGTCCTGTCTGCGCTGTCATAACAAGCCGGAAAGACAAGAAAAAAGGGCGCGCCCGCGTCCGGACGCGCCCTTTGGGGCAGGCGTCGGCCCTCTCTACCAGGCGCCTGTCCAGGTCAGGTCGATGCGTACGCTGCGGCCGGCTTCGGACACGCCCGCGAACACACGCTCATAGTCTTCGTCAAACACGTTATCGACGCCGAGATTGATGCGAAGCGGCTGATCCGCCAGCGGCGTCCACCCGGCATACAGATCCAGCACCGCATAGCCGTCACGCGCCTCAGCGGCGCTGTCGGCCTTGTCGAAATCAGCCGCAAAGGCCACACGCCCCCCAAGGGAGAGACGCTGGGGTTCGAACGTATAGCGCGCGTTCACAAACCCCATCACCGGCTGCAGCGCGCCCAGCGGCTCGCCCGTGGCTTTGTCCTCGCCATCCACTTCAAAGACCGAGCCCGACAGCTCGAACGCTCCGACCGAATAGGCCGCCGCGATCTCGAAGCCTTCCAGTTCCGCTTCCGCCAGATTTTCCGAATACGTCGTCCCCGCCGAGCAGGGCTGGAAAGGCGGTGCGAAACAGGTCGGGTTGAAGGCGAAGTTTACATTGAGATTGATCAGGTCTTCAGCGTCCGTCTGGAACCAGGCGCCCTTGATTTCAAACCGATCATCGCTCGTGAACAGGCCCTGATGGCTGAAGGCGGCGCCGATCTCGAGGGTTTCGGTCTGCTCGGGCTTCAAATCCGGATTGGCGATGAAGCTGTTGGTGATGAAGACCGGCGCCCCCAGGATCGGGTGCGGCAGGGAGAAGTGCGTGTCGCTGAGATAGAGCTCGTTCAGCGACGGCGCCCGGAACGCCTCGGCCCAGCTGCCGAACACGCGCACATTGTCATTGGGCGCCCAGGTAGCCGCGATGCGCGGGGAGACCGCGTCGTCATCATTGCTGTCGGCCTGGTCTGACTTGCTCTCAAACTGGTCAAACCGCACGCCGGGCAGGACAATCAGCTCACCAGCCGCGCCCAGGTCGAGCGTGCTCTCAAGCTGCGCCCAGACGCCGGTGAAACGGGTCGAACCGCTGGGCACGCCGCCGCGCACACCGTCAGCTGTGGCGGAATCCGTCCCCTCCTGTTCGTCTTCATACCATTCCACGCCCGTCACCAGCGCCATGTCGAGACCGCCCAGTGCGAACTCAGCGCGGTTCTCGGCCCGGATGCCGGTGGTCGTCAGATCGCGCTCGATGAAGCGGTTGAGGCTCTCATCGGTTTCATCCACCGCACCGATATTGTGATAGAGCGTCGTCTCAAGATTGATCAGCGGATTGGACGGGGCGACGCGCAGGGTTGCCCGCAGGCTGTCAGAGGATACGTCCTTGTTCATCAAGGGGTTCAGGCTGTCCACGCCCGCCGCGCCCTGCCCGTTATTGGGCTCGACGCTGTCATTGCGGAAGCTCAGCCAGCCCAGCTCCAGCTCGACAGCCTCGCTGATCCGCCACTCCCCGCCCAAAAGGCCCGAAACGATGTCGTCCTCAACCGTCAAGGCGTCGCCCGAGCCCAGCTCGATATCGCCGGACTGACGCAAGCTGAGAGCGGCGACGCCTGCAAACGCCCCTGTATCGCCGACCAGAGCCACCGATCCGCGGCTCTCTTCATTCACAGACCGATACCCCGCCGAAGCGCGCACGCCAAAGCTTTGGCCGTCGTCCAGAAGATCGTCAGCCTCCAGGGTTTCGAAAGCAATCACGCCGCCCGCAGCGCCCGATCCATACAAGGAGGAGGCGGACCCGCGCACGCTCTCCACCCGCCCCAGCAAGGCGGGGTCCAGAAACAAGACGCCGTCATGGGCGCTGTTGAAATTCTGACGCGCGCCGTCAATCAGCAAGGTGACGTTTTCCCGGCCCAGCCCCCGCAAGCTCAGGGTCTGACCGGTCCGGCGCGGCCCGCCCGAAACCTCCAGCGCCGGAATATCTTCCAACAGTTCAATGAGATCGGTCGGGCGGTTCTCATCCAGCGCCTGCAGCGAGATGGCGCTGGTCAGGCCCGGATAGTCAAAATTGGTCAGCTGGGTGCGCGTCGCGGTGACCACGATCACATCTCTGGCTTCTGCGCCCTGTCCGGCGTCAGCCTCGGCCAGCGCCGGCGCTGTCAGCGCCAGAAGCGAGACGCTGGCCGCCAGCCAGCCGCGCCCGTCGAATTTGGAAATCATTGTTCTCATGTCTCGCCCCTGATTGCGAACCGTTCTCATTACGCGACTGAATGGCGCAGGTCATTTGCGATTGCAAGTAAGAATCTTTCGCATTATGCAGATCGCAGATTGGCGATACACGCCTGACCACGATCCGCTCGCCGTTCTGCGGCGGCGACCCAGACAGGGGGACACAGATGACCAAACTTCGTTTCATGACGCTCGCCACCGCCAGCCTGGCCGCGGCATCGCTCAGCGCCTGCGCCAGCACCGGCGCCCAACACAACGCGTCATTCGCCGAAGCGCCGTACACGCACAGTCATCTACAGGCGGACCTGGAAGCGGACCGTCAGGCGATCCTCGCCATGGCGGGCGAGTACGAGGTGACGTTTGATTTCACCGAATTCCTGCCGATCTCGGCTGGGTATGAGCTGGCCGACCCGAAAGTCACCCCGGCCCGCGAAGTGGTTTATGTGATCGCCGATGACGGCGACTTCATCTCGCTGCAGCATTTGTTGCTGGTCGGCGATCTGGAAGACCCGTTCGTGGTCAAGCACTGGCGTCAGGACTGGGCGTACGAGCCTTCGCGCCTGATGGCCTATCAAGGCTTCGGCGAGTGGACCATGGACGTTCTGAGCCCGGACCAGTCACGCGGCGCCTGGTCGCAAACCGTCTACCAGGTCGATGACAGCCCGCGCTATGCCGGGATCGCCCGCTGGGAGCATGCGGACGAGGCCTCCACCTGGGAGCCGGCGCGCAGCTGGCGCCCGTTGCCGCGCCGCGACGCCACCACGCGTGATGATTACGACGTCATCGAGGCGGTGAACCGGCACACGATCCTGAGCTGGGGCTGGACCCATGAACAGGACAATTCGAAAGTCGTGCTGCGCGACGGGCAGGCACGCGAGCTAGTCCGCGAGCACGGCATCAACACCTATCGCCGTTACGATCTTGAGGGCGATCACGCCGCGCAAACCTATTGGGACGGCACCGAAGCGTATTGGGCGGATGTGCGTGCGGTCTGGGACGAGATTCTGGAAACCGCAGATCGCTTCACCGCCGAAGACGATGCGGAAGGCTCCATGCTTTACATGCCGGTCCTGAACGAAGGACAGGCCCTGCTTGATGGCGAACAGGACGCGGACACCGCTTTCAGCCACGCTGCAGAGGTGATGGAAGCGCAAATCACGGTAGACGGCGCTCCGCTTGACGTGGAGTAAGCACGGGCCACCTAGGCCCAATAAAAAGCCCCGGCGGAACCGCCGGGGCTTTCTTCATTCGTACGCCGGGGATTAGCCCAGCTTGGGCACATTCACGAGCTTCACCCGGCCCGACTTCTTGTCGCGCACCACGATGACGCGGTTCATGTCGACGCCGTCGATCGGCTTGCCCATCTCGGCGAGACGCGCCAGCGACGCATCGCGCACGGTCTGGTCGTCCGCGTCCGGAGCGAGGGTGATGGTGGCGCGGCGCTTACCGCCTTCCTGCACCACCACTTCGATCTCCTCGATCGCGGCGTCCAGATCCGCTTCGTTCGCGGTCGGCCATCGGGCGTCGAAGACGGACGGATTGTGACCGGCCTTCTCCCACAGTTCTTCCGCCATGAAGGGCGCAAACGGCGCGAGCACGGTGATGAACTGATCCAGCACGGCCTTGCTGACCGGCTGACCTTCCACCGCGTTGAGGAATTTCATCAGCTCGGCGATGCCGGTGTTCAGACGCAGATTGTCGAGGTCTTCGGTGACCGCGAGCACCAGCTTGGTGAGCGCCAGGTTGACAGGCTTGCTCTCTTCAGACGACGGATTGGCGAGGCCTTCGGTCGCAAACCGCCAGACCCGGCGCAGGAATTTCAGCGCGCTTGAGACCTTCTCTGTCTCCCATTCACGCATCGCCTCGACCGGGCCCATGAACATCATGTGCACACGGAAGGCGTCCGCGCCGAAGCGCTCGACCACATCGTCTGGGGTGACGACATTGTGGAGCGATTTCGACATCTTCGCGCCCACGCGCTCGACCACATCGCCAGAAGGCTCGTGCACAAACGTACCGTCCTCGCGCTCGACCACTTCGTCGACCGGCAGGATGATGCCGCGGGCGTTCTTGAAGGCGTGGCTGGTCAGCAGACCCTGGTTCACCAGCTTCTGGAAGGGCTCCTTGGTGGAGACCAGACCCAGATCAAACAGTACTTTATGCCAGAAGCGCGCATACAGCAGGTGCAGCGTCGCATGCTCGGCGCCGCCCACATACAGATCGACCATACCCCAGGCTTTTTCGAGCGCGGGGTCGACCATGGCCGTGTCATTCCTGGGATCCTTGAAGCGCAGATAATACCAGCACGACCCCGCCCATTGCGGCATGGTGTTGGTGTCGCGGCGACCTTTCATCCCGGTTTCGGGATCGGTGACCTCGACCCAGTCCTCGGCGCGCGCGACGGGGGATTCGGCGTGACCGGTCGGCTTGTAATTGTCGATATGCGGCAAGGTCAGCGGCAGCTGATCCTCAGGCACAGTGGTGCGGGTGCCGTCTTCCCAATGAATGATCGGGATCGGCTCGCCCCAATAGCGCTGACGGGCGAAAATCCAGTCGCGCAGATTATAGCTGATGACGCGCTGGCCAACGCCTTGCGCTTCAAGATGATCGGCGACCGCCTCACGCGCGTCACGCCAGCGCACGCCGGCCTGATAAAGCCCTGAATCATCAGGCGCCGCCAGCATGACGCCGTCCTCGGTCCAGCATTTTTGCCCCGCCAGCACGGCGTCGCGCTCCGGCGCATCCGCCCCCGGATCAATCACAGGCACGATGTCGAGGCCATAGGTGTTGGCGAAGGCGAAATCGCGCTCGTCATGGGCCGGAACGCCCATCACCGCGCCCGTGCCGTAATCAGGCAGCACATAATCGGCGACGAAGATCGGCACGGCGCGTCCCGTCACCGGGTTGATCGCACAGCTGCCCGTGGGCGCGCCGGTCTTCTCGGCGTCCTTGGTGCGGTCCAGATCAGATTTGCGCGCGGCCTCGTCGCGATAGGCGTTCACCGTGGCTTTCTGATCATCCGTCGTCAGAGCATCAAGCAGTTCATGTTCGGGCGCCACGGCCAGGAAGGTCACCCCGCCCAGCGTATCCACGCGGGTGGTGAAGGTCTCGACGTCCAGATCCGAGCCCTGCACCTTGAAGCGCAATTGCACGCCTTCAGAGCGGCCAATCCAGTTGCGTTGGGAATCCTTGATGCCTTCAGGCCAGTCGAGCGCGTCCAGATCGCTGATCAGGCGCTCGGCATAGGCGGTGATGCGCATCTTCACCTGTTTGAGCGGGACGCGAATAACCTCATAGCCCTGCTCGGACTTGCCGTCGAAAACCTCTTCATTGGCGAGGATCGTGCCCAGCTCCGCGCACCAGTTCACCGGCGCGGTCTCGTAATACACAAGCCGACGCGCGTCCTGATACTCCTGAACCGCCAGCTTGCCCTGCGCCTCGATCTCAGCCGGGATCGGCAACTCGCTGATCGGGCGCGCCGCATCGGCCTCCGCATCGTAAAAGGCGTTATAGAGCCGGGTGAAGATGAACTGGGTCCAGTGATAATAGTCCGGGCTCGAGGTCTGGATCTCGCGATCCCAGTCATACCCGAGGCCCAGAAGATCCATCTGGCGCTTGTAATTGGCGATGTTGGCTTGGGTGGAGACTTCCGGATGCACGCCCGTCTTCATGGCGTAGCGCTCGGCGGGCAGGCCGAAGCTGTCCCAGCCCATCGGGTGCAGCACTTTATAGCCGGCCATGCGCTTATAACGGGCGACAATGTCCGTAGACAGATATCCAACCGGGTGACCCACATGCAGACCCGCACCCGACGGATAGGGAAACATGTCGAGCACGTAGAAGGTCTTGTCGCCCGGCTTGGGGTCCGGCGTGGCGTTCGTCTTCGCCAGCGTCCAGTACGCGCGCCACTTCTTCTCAAGGGCGTTGAACTCGTATGCGGTCTGTTCGGTCATCAAATATCGTCCCGGACGGCCTACGCCGCCGCTTTCTCTACACTGATGCGCACCGCATCGCCCTGAACATCGGTCTCGCTGACAAAGCCTGCGCCCGCCTCGGTCGACAAGCTGACAGCGAGGGTTTCATCACGGATGAAATCACCATGCTCTGCAATCGCCGCCGCCACCGCGTCGCCGCCGGAAATGCCCAGCGCAATCCGGTCCGACACATCCAGCCCCGCATCCTTGCGGGCGGTCTGGATGGCGCGGATGAGATCGCGCGCCAGGCCTTCACGCGCCTGATCTTCATCCACAGACGTATCGAGCACGATGGCGCCGGTGCCCGCGAACGGCTCGGCGTCCGAGCCCTCGTCGGTGACCACGCGCATGGTGAACTCTTCCGCGGCCAGGGTCTGGCCCGCCACACTCGCCGTGCCGTCATCATTGAGGATGAAATCGCCAGATCGCGAGGCCGCCATCACGTCTTTCATGGCCTTGCCCAGGCGCTTGCCGATGCGCGGATCGGGTTTCAGCTCCACCCGGCCATAAGCGTCGAGATCGGTGGACGTGGCCACGGCGCGCACATTCACCTCGTCACGGATCAGATCCGCAAACGGCTCCAGCGCTGCGCTGTCCGCATGCACGATGGTCAGGGTCTTGAGCGGCAGGCGCACCCGCAGGCGCGAGCGCTCGCGCACGGCCAAAGCCGCCGAACACGCATCACGCACCAGATCCATCGAGCGCACCAGCGCGTGGTCAGAGGGAAACTCCTCCGCCTTGGGCCACAGCGCCAGATGCACGGAGCGGTCGCCCGTCAGCGCCTTGTAGACTTTTTCCGACACGATCGGCAGCAGCGGCGCAAGCACGCGGCAGACCTTCACCAGCACCGTGTAGAGCGTGTCAAAGGCGGCGTTCTTGGCCGCCTCGTCCTCAGAGCCCCAGAACCGGGCGCGCGAGCGGCGGATATACCAGTTGGTCAGGGCGTCGAAAAAGGCCGTCGCTTCCTTGCAGGCGCGCGGCACGTCATAGCCGTCAAGCGCCGCCTCGACCGCGCTCGCCAGCTCACCGGTCTTTGTCAGGATATAGCGGTCCAGCGGATCATCGGCCGAGGTGATGATCTGCGGCTGGCGCTCTTCGAGATTGGCGTAGAGCGAGAAGAAGGAATAGGCGTTCAGAAGCGGCGCAATAGCTTCGCGCTGCACGCTGGCGATCTCGCGGCCTTCTTTCGGCACCAGCAGGTCGCCGCCCGTCAGAACGGGTGAGGAGATCAGGAACCAGCGCATCACGTCCGAGCCGTACTGGTCAAAGAACTCCATCGGGTCGGGATAATTGCGCAGGCGCTTGGACAGCTTCTGGCGGTTCTCGTCGAGCACCACGCCATGACAGATCGCGTTCTTGAACGGCGGTCGGTCAAACAGCATCGTCGACAGCACCATCAGCGTATAGAACCAGCCGCGCGTCTGGGCGACATATTCAACGATAAAGTCGGCCGGGAAGTTCGCCTCGAACCACTCCTTGTTTTCAAAGGGGTAGTGGACCTGCGAATAGGGCATGGAGCCGGAATCAAACCAGACGTCGAAGACGTCCTCGACGCGGCGCATGGTGGATTTTCCGGTGGGATCATCCGGGTTCGGACGGGTCAGCTCGTCGATATAGGGCCGGTGCAAATCGGTGACCTTGACGCCGAACTCCGCCTCCAGCTCCTCGATGGAGCCATAGACGTCGACGCGCGGATAATTGGGATCATCGGACACCCAGACCGGGATCGGCGTGCCCCAGAAGCGCGAACGGGAGATGTTCCAGTCCTGCGCGCCAGCCAGCCAGTTGCCGAAAATGCCGTCCTTGACGTGAGCCGGCGACCAGTTGATTTCCTGATTGAGTTCGACCATCCGCTCGCGGAAGTTCGAGACTTTCAGATACCAGCTGTCCACCGCCTTGTAGATCAGCGGCTCGTCGGTTCGCCAGCAATGGGGATAGTTGTGATCATAGGTGTCATGGCGGAAGAGTTTGCCCTCTTCCTTCATGCGCTGGATGATCGGCTTGTTGGCGTCAAACACCAGCAGGCCTTCGTAATCAGGGATTTCGCTGGTGTAGCGGCCCGCCTGATCAACCGGCACGACCACGCCGATGCCCGCCTTGCGGCAGGCGTTCAGGTCATCCTCGCCAAAGCCCGGCGCCATGTGAACGATGCCGGTGCCGTCCTCATCGACGACGAAGTCTTCCAGAAGGATCTGGTGCGCGTTCTCACGGCCGACGAAATAATCAAACGGCGGGTGGTATTTCAGGCCCGCAAGCTCTGACCCCTTCACCGTGCCTACCTGCTCGGCGCCCTCAAGCTGCTTCTTGTATTTCTCCAGTCCGTTTACGGACAGAATGAAGCGCTCCTCGCCCTTTTGCATGATGGCGTAGGTGATGTCCGCGCCCGCAGCAGCGGCAAGGTTGGAGGGCAGGGTCCAGGGCGTCGTCGTCCAGATCAGGATCTTCGCGCCCGACAGCTCGCCCTGGCCCTCTTTGAGCTCAAAGCCGATGGTGACGGCGGGGTCGGTGCGGTTGCGATAGGAGTTATCGAGCCGGGTCTCGAAGTTCGACAGCGGGGATTCCACGGCCCAGGAATAGGGCACGACCCGATAGTCTTTATAGACCAGGCCCTTGTCCCAGAGCTGTTTGAACGCCCACAGCGCGCTTTCCATAAAGCTGGTGTCGAGGGTTTTGTAATCGTTCTCGAAATCGACCCAGCGCGCCGAGCGGGTGACATAGTCCTCCCACTCGCCGGCATATTTCATCACGCCGGCGCGCGCAGCGGCGTTGAACTTGTCGATGCCCATTTCCAGCACGGCCTTGCGCCCGGAAATGCCCAGATCCTTCTCCGCGGACAGCTCGGCGGGCAGACCATGGGTGTCCCAGCCAAAGCGGCGCTCGACGCGCTTGCCCTTCATGGTCTGGAAGCGCGGAATCACGTCCTTGGCGAAGCCGGTCAGAAGGTGCCCGTAGTGCGGCAGGCCATTGGCGAAGGGCGGGCCGTCATAAAACACGAACTGGTCGTCTTCGGGGCGCTCGTCGATGGACGCCTGGAAGGTGCCGTCCTGTTTCCAGAAGGCGAGAATGTCTGAATCGATCTTGGGCAGCTCCGACGGTCCGGGAACCGTGGGAAAACGGCGCTCGGATGCACCTTCAGCCTTGTTGGCGTCGCTCTTGGTCGCGTCGGCCATATCAATCCTCGTCTCACATGTTTCTGACGGCTTCCCCACGCCTTTAAGCTGGCGCGTCAGATGACAATGCCATTCGCGGAGGAAAGCCTGCACCAGATAAGTACAGTCAACATGCGGCGGTACCCCCTGTATGCTCAGGGGTCAAGGCGCGGGGGCGCTAAAGCGCGTCCAGCGCCTGTTCAAGATCCGCCCAAAGATCGGTCGGCGCTTCCAGGCCCACTGACAAACGCACCAGACCGTCCGTCACCCCCGCCTCTTGCCGCGCTTCGGGCGTCATGGCGGCGTGAGTCATGGTGGCGGGGATGGCGCACAGGCTTTCCACCCCGCCCAGCGACTGAGCGAGGATGAACAGCTCAAGCGATTGCACAAACTGGCGCGCCGCCGCTTCACCGCCTGTCAGCTCCAGGCTCATCAGCGGGCCGAAACCGTCTTGCTGGGCCTTGGCGATGGCATGGCCGGGATGATCCTCAAGGCCGGGATAGTCGACCCGGACCACCTTGGGGTGGGATTTGAGGCGCTGGGCGATTTCCAGCGCTGACTCAGACTGGGCTTTCGCCCGCACCGGCAAGGTGCGCAGCCCGCGCAGGGCCAGAAAGGCGTCAAACGCCCCGCCCACGGCGCCCGCCGCGTTCGCCCACCAGCCGAGGCGCTCCACATGGTCGGGGTCCCGGGCGCAGACCACGCCGCCCACCATGTCGGAATGCCCGTTGATCATCTTGGTGAGCGAGCTGACCACCAGATCCGCGCCCAGCGCGATCGGGCGCTGGAGGGCGGGCGACAGCACGGTGTTGTCCACCACCGCCAGCGCCCCCGCCGCTTTCGCTCGCACGCAAGCGGTCTGAAGATCGGTCAGGCGCAAGCGCGGATTGGACGGGGTCTCGAAAAACACCAGATCCACCCCGTCCCACAACGCCTCTTCCAGCGCGGCGTCATCCGTGCAGTCCACATAGACGAGGTCAAAGCCGCGCTGCTGGCTGCGCGCATCCATCAACCGCCGCGTGCCGCCATAGCAATCATGGGCGCAGATGATGCGCGCCCCGTTGGGCAGCAGATTGAGCACCAGATCAATCGCCGCCATTCCCGAACTGGCCACCACCGCGCCGGAGGCCCCTTCCAGCGCTGCAAGGGCGGCGGCCAGTTCCGCCCGACCGGGTTGGCCAGTACGGGCATAGTCAAACGCGCCAGGCTGGGCCGGATCGGCCCGCCGATAGGCGCTGGATACCTGTATGGGCGCGACAACCGCGCCATGACCGGGGTCGCAATTGATCCCGGCGCGAACCGCGCGCGTGCGAAACTCAGTCATCTCGCCCCTCCAGAAACGCGTTCACCAACGCGGCCTCTTTGAGAAATCCGTCATGACCGTAAAGGCTGTCGCGAACGACCAGCTGCGCCTCGCACCCCGTCAGGGCGTCGCGTGTGGCCTGAATTTGAGCCAGCGGCGTGAGCGTGTCTGAGGAAAACGCCAGAAGGCGCACCGGACAGCGGATTTGAGACAGGTCCGGGGCGGCGGCCTCCATGGACGCCAACCGTGACAGGAAACGCTCTGGCGTGACGGTGCGGGCATATTCCGAGCCGCGGGCGGCCAGATAGGCCTCAACCCCGCCCGTCTCGCCGTCCGGGCCGAAGCGCTGAGCAAATTCCTCAGCCGTACGATACGTGGTCATGGCGAGACGGCGGGCGATGTCGACGCCGCGCGCGCCCTGCCCGGCGTCGATCGCCAGTTTGAGGATTTCACGCTGGATCGACCGCAATCCTTGGGTCATCGGATGCACGCCCGCACTGGCGCACAGAAGATCGAGCCGACTGACCCGGTCCGGCGCCAGGGTCGCCAGCGTCAGCCCCACCGTGCCGCCATAACTGGCGCCCACCAGCGAGAACCGCTCGATCCCGGCGGCGTCCGCCAGCATCAGCACCGCCGCCGCCTGATCCTCGACGCTGGGAAAAGGCTCGGCGGCGTCGTCCAGAAAATCCATCGACACCAGACGGCGCCGCGTGGGATCAAGCGCGCCGCCAGGCGCAGCCACGCCCGGCCACCAGCCCGGCCCCTCATCATCGTCGACCAGTCGCCGGTCCGCAGAAATGCCGCCCAGAACAAGCGTGGCGGCCCCGTCATCGGGACCGACCACCCGGCCGCGCACATCCGACCAGCCGCCGCCATTCGGGCGTTCGAAGCCGCAGCTATATTCCTGCACACGCCAATGAGAGGGTCGACATAGGCCGGTTTCTGACGCCAGCGCCGTCATGAGCGTTGAGCTTTCAGAAGACGGTTGAGATCGCCGATCAGACTTCCGGCGGTCGGCAGACGCCCTGCGCCCTTGCCGGCCACAATCACTTCCGCGCCGCGTTCTGGCAGCAAAACGACCACATTGCCTTCCGCCCGCGCCCGCGACAGCGGATCATTGAGCGGCAGCGCCTCCAGGCGCACTTGCGCGCTGACGCCCGACGCCGAGCGCGACAAACACCCGATCTGGCGGATGCGGCGACCATCCTGTCGCGCCGCCTCCAGCACATGGGCGGGCAGATCCCGGATCGAGGCTTTAGGGATGGCGGCCGGGTCCAGATCGACGCCCCAGGCGTCCCGCGCGATCAAAGCCAGCTTGTTGGCGGCGTCGAGACCATCGAGGTCCGCGCTCGGATCCGCTTCGGCGAAGCCTGCGTCTTGCGCCTCTTTAACAGACGCCGCGAGACTGCGGCCCGAGGCCAGACGGTCGAGCACGAAATTGGATGTGCCGTTCAAGACGCCGCGCACCCGGCCCACTTTGACGCCGCTGTCACGCAGACGCGCCACGGTTTCCAGAACCGGCGCGCCGCCGCCCACTGCGGACGAGCAGGCGAAGACACGGCCCGCTGCGCGGGTAGCCTCGACCAGATCCGGACGGCGTGCGGCCACATCTTTGTTGGCGGTCACCACATGACAGCCCTCATTCACCGCACGCTCAACCAGCGCTTCAGCGACTTCGCCGCCGGGCAGCGCTTCGATCACCAGCTCTGGCCGAAGCGCGAAAATGGCGTCGGCGTCCGTGAAGACAGGAAAGCCCGAAACGCCTTCAGGACGCGGGGTGCGGGTGAGAATGCCCAACAGTTCAATTCCATCCGGCAAGCGCTCGATCACGCCGCCGCCCACCACGCCGCAGCCCAGCATGATCGCGCGCATGCGGCGAACCGGCGGATGGGTCGGTGAGGACTGTGCGGGGCGATCCAGCAAGGCCGGATAGGTCATGATGCTCTCCTTAGGTTCTCTCACGCGCCGAACGTGAAGCCGGAGCGGAACAAGCCAGAGAGCGGTGCGTCGAGGCTGTCCAAGGCGGACGGGGGGATGTCTGGTTCAAACAATCTCGACGCTTCGCTTTAGCCGCACTTATTCCGCGCCCGCAAGCTGAAGCTCAAATCGGCGCAAATATGGATATAAGGATATGTTTATATCCTGTCCAGACCTTTTTCACATGCCGTGATCGAGCACCGTCCAGACTGCAAGGGCGATCAACGCGCCGCCGGCCAGAAGCCGCAGCCAGAGCTGACGCGCCAAAGCTTGCAGGGCGCCCACGCCGAGCCCGACCGCCATCAGGGCGGGCACGGTTCCAAGACCGAACCCGGCCATGACCAGGCCGCCCTGAACAGGCGATCCGGTCAGCCCGGCGTAAAAGGTCATCAGATAAATCAAGGCGCAGGGCATCAACCCCCAGACAAGACCCAGACCGACCGGACCGAAGCGGTGTAAATGGTGCAAGCGCTTGGTGATCGGCGCCGCCAGGCGCGCGCCAAGGCGTCCGGCGTGACCGCCGAAGATCGGGATTTCCATGACCGAGAACCCGGCCGCCATCAACACCAGCGCAGAGAGATACCGTGCAATGTCATGAAAGACCGCGGGAGGACGTGAATCCTGCAAGCCCCAGCCGATAAACCCCGCGATCACGCCCAGCCCCACATAGAGCGCAATCCGCGCCAGCTGAGCCTGCAGCAAACGCGAGGCGCGGCGGACAGGCGAAGCCCCCTCGCCCCCGCCCAGCGCCAGCACGGCGGCGATGCCCCCGCACATGGCCAGGCAATGGGCGCTGGTGGACAGGCCGGCGATCAATCCCGCCAGGAAATCAATCTCGACCCGGCCGCCCAGAAGCGGCCCCACATCCATGCCGGGGTGTGTCAACGTGTCGCCTCCTTAAGAACTTGCGCTGCGCAGCGCGTTAAAACCCTTGAAATACTGTGGGAAACAAGGTGATCTCGACGCAGCGGACTGTATGGCGGGCCGCGAAGAAAAGGTGCTGAGGCATATTGCCATAGTTTCATCTTCAGCATTTCCCCGCCAAGAGAGTTCCGGACATTGCCTACATCAGGGAGGGGCGAAATGACCGCGCACGCGGAGCGACCCAAAACCGGCTTAGACGCCAACGCTATGATTGTCGGCGGCATACTGCTGCTTGGCGCCCTTTGGTCGCTGTTCGCAGCCGCCAATGGCGCAGACGCGAATATGAGACTTCACGCCTGGGTGATCGGGGCTGGCTTCGTGCTGGGCCTGTTCGGCATGGTGGGCGTGTATTCAAACGGCGGCGTCGAACGCGACCCCGCCGAATACAATGAAAACATCGTCAAATACGGCGTCATCGCCTCGATGTTCTGGGCGATTGCAGGCCTTCTGGTCGGCGTGATCATCGCCTCGCAACTGGCCTGGCCGGCGGCGCTCTCATTTGACGCGCTTCCGCAGCTCAACTTCGGTCGTCTGCGTCCGGTTCACACCAGCGCGGTGATCTTCGCCTTCGGCGGCAATGTGCTGATCGCCACCAGCTTCTATGTGGTCCAGCGCACAACGCGCGCCCGCCTCGCCGGCGGCGTGTGGCCCTGGTTCGTCTTCTGGGGCTATCAGCTGTTCATCGTGGTCGCGGCCACGGGCTATCTGCTGGGCATCACCCAGTCGAAAGAATACGCCGAACCCGAATGGTACGCCGACATCTGGCTGACCCTCGTCTGGGTGGTGTATCTGCTGGTGTTCCTGGGCACGCTGGCCAAGCGCAAAGAGCCGCACATCTATGTGGCGAACTGGTTCTATCTGGCCTTCATCGTCACCGTGGCGATGCTGCACGTGGTCAACAATCTGGCCATGCCGGCGTCTTTGCTGGGTTCGCGCTCCTATTCCGCCTTCTCGGGCGTGCAGGACGCTTTGACCCAGTGGTGGTACGGCCACAACGCCGTGGGCTTCTTCCTGACCGCCGGCTTCCTGGCGATCATGTACTACTTCATCCCCAAGCGGGCTGAACGGCCGGTCTATTCCTACCGCCTGTCGATCATCCACTTCTGGGCGCTGATCTTCATCTATATCTGGGCGGGGCCTCACCACCTGCACTACACGGCGCTGCCGGAATGGGCGCAGACGCTGGGCATGACCTTCTCGATCATGCTGTGGATGCCGTCCTGGGGCGGGATGATCAACGGTCTGATGACCCTGTCAGGGGCATGGGACAAACTGCGCACCGACCCGGTGATCCGCATGCTGGTGGTCTCGGTGGCCTTCTACGGCATGTCGACCTTTGAAGGCCCGGTCATGTCGGTCCGCGCGGTGAACTCGCTGTCGCACTACACCGACTGGACGATCGGCCA
Organism: Oceanicaulis sp.; assembly: GCF_051859625.1. Lineage (GTDB taxonomy): Bacteria > Pseudomonadota > Alphaproteobacteria > Caulobacterales > Maricaulaceae > Oceanicaulis. The sequence continues at coordinate 1,041,756 of NZ_JBHYFH010000001.1, forward strand.
CGTGCATTCGGGCGCTCTGGGCTGGGTGGGCTTCATCTCCTTCGGCGCGATCTACTGCCTGGTTCCCTGGCTGTGGAAGCGCAAGGGCATGTTCTCACGCGCCCTGATCGAATGGCACTTCTGGATCGCGACCCTGGGCATCCTGCTCTACATCACCTCCATGTGGGTGTCGGGCATCATGCAAGGCCTGATGTGGCGCTCCTATGACTCGCTGGGCTTCCTGGAATACTCGTTCGTCGAGACCGTTGAAGCCATGCATCCGTCCTACATCATTCGCGCCCTGGGCGGGCTGATGTACCTGGCGGGCGCTCTGTTGATGGCGTGGAACGTCTACAAGACCATCAAGGGCGACGTCGCAGATACCGAGGACGCGGTGAACCCGCAGTCCGCCGCTATCCAACCGGCCGAATAGGGAGGCGGATATGGCGAAAAAAGAAAATCCGATCTGGGGCTGGCACAAGAAGGTTCTCGAGCAGAACTCGCTGGTGCTGACCGTGGGCGTGCTGGCTGTCGTCTCCATTGGCGGCCTGGTGGAGATCGCTCCGCTCTTCTATCTCGATGAGACCATCGAGGAAGTGGAGGGCGTGCGTCCCTACTCACCGCTCGCGCTGATGGGCCGCGACATCTACATCCGGGAGGGGTGCTATAACTGCCACTCCCAGATGGTCCGCCCGCTGCGCGACGAGGTGGAGCGCTACGGCCATTACTCGCTGGCCGCCGAGAGCATGTATGACCACCCCTTCCAGTGGGGCTCCAAACGCACCGGGCCGGATCTGGCCCGGTTGGGGAACAAATATTCTGATGAATGGCACCGCGACCACATGCGCGATCCGCGTTCGGTGGTGCCGGAATCCATCATGCCGCCCTATGCGTTCCTGGAGAACACCGAGCTTGAAACCGAAGTGGTGGAAGGCCGTTTGCGGGCCCTGCGCCGGCTGGGCGTGCCTTACACCGACGAGATGATCGAGAACGCGGAGTCCGATCTGGAGGCCCAGCTCGATCCCTATTCGGCCAGTTATGACGCCTTCGTGGCCCGATATCCGGGCGCGCCGATCCGCGATTTCGACGGCAACCCGGAGATGGTCTCCGAGCTCGACGCCCTGATCGCGTATCTGCAGGTGCTCGGCACGATGGTGGACTTCTCCACCTATCAGGCCGACGCCGACGAGAACCTGAGGTAGGTCGTCATGTACGAAATGCTGTCAAGCTTCGCACAGACCTGGGGGCTGATCGGCTTCGTGGTGATTTTCGCCACGGTGCTGGTCTACGCCCTCTGGCCGAAAAATCAGGATAAATTTGACGACGCCGCGCGCGTGCCGCTTGAAGACGACGCACGCCCGGCGGCCGCCTCGGACACGGAGGACACTCATGTCTGACGAGCACAAGAAAGACGTCGACGCCTATAGCGGCGTGGACACGACGGGCCATGAATGGGATGGCATCAAGGAGCTGGACAACCCGCTGCCGCGTTGGTGGGTGTGGGTGTTTTACGCCTCGATCGTCTGGTCGGTGATCTATTGGGTCTTCATGCCGTCCTGGCCGGGCCTGCCGGGCATGGACGGCCATTTGCGCGGCGTCCGCGATCACTCTGAACGCGCCAATGTGGCCGTGGCGATCGCCGAGCTTGAAGAAAGCCGCGCGCCGATGTTCACCCGTCTCACCGAGGCGGCGGACACGGGCGGCATCAGCGCCATTGAAGCGGATCCGGACCTGTTGAACTTTGCGCTGGCCGCAGGCTCATCGGCGTTCGGCGACAACTGCGCCACCTGTCACGGCGCGGGCGGTCAGGGCTTTATCGGCTATCCCAACCTCAATGACGATGTGTGGCTGTGGGGCGGTTCGTTCGACGATATCCGTCACACCCTGCATGTGGGCATTCGCTGGGAGAACAATCCCGACACCCGCTTCTCGCAAATGCCGGCCTATGGCCGCGACGAGCTCTTGAGCCGTGAGGAAATCTCGGCGGTCACCGATTACGTCATGACCCTGTCTGACATGATCGAACCCACCGAGGCGGGCCAGACCACCGGCGCTGAAATCTTCGAATTCCAGTGCTCGGCCTGCCATGGCCCCAACGGCATGGGCGACCGCATGCAGGGCGCGCCCAACCTGACCGACCAGGAATGGCTTTATGGCGGCACGCGTGAGCAGATCTCCAACACGATCTGGCGCGGTCCCTACGGCATGATGCCAGCCTGGGAAGGGCGTCTGGATGAAGAAGTGATCACGGCGCTGGCCGCCTATGTCTATCTCTTGGGCGGCGGTGAAAGCGATGGGGCTTACACCGAGGCCAGTGCGGCCGACGCCATGGACACGCTGGACGCGGCGGGCCGCTAGGACGGTCTCACGCGCCACAAGTCTGACGATATTGCGCCATCTGGCTACACTGGGGCGAGCCAGGTGGCGCAACCGTCCGAACAACGGCTGAAAGCCGGAAAAGGCTATGAATCTAATTAAAAACCGTCCCGCAGACCGGGAACAGGCCGCAGAAGGGGTGGAAGCCCATGATGCGGTCGCGGTCAACGCCGCTCATTCACGCGAGCTCTACAAGAAACGCGAACCGATCCACCCCAAGCTGGTGCACGGCAAGTTCCGCTTCAGCAAATGGGTCTTCATGGCCCTGGCGCTGGCTGCGTATTACATCACGCCCTTCCTGCGCTGGGACCGTGGTCCGGGCGCGCCCGATCAGGCGGTGCTGGTGGATTTCGCCAACGCCCGCTTCTACTTCTTCTTCATCGAAATCTGGCCCCAGGAAGTCTATTACATCACGGGCTTGCTGATCCTGTCGGCGCTGGCCCTGTTCCTGGTGACCGCGCTGTTTGGCCGGGTCTGGTGCGGCTATGCCTGCCCGCAGACCGTCTGGACTGATCTGTTCATCGCGGTCGAGCGCCTGTTTGAAGGCGACCGCAACAAACGCATCATGCTCAACCGCGCCGACTGGAGCCTGAACAAGGCCTGGCGCAAAATCGCCAAGCACGCGGTGTGGATCCTGATCGCAGCGGCCACGGGCGGCGCGTGGATCCTGTATTTCCACGACGCGTTTGCGGTCGTGAACAATTTCGTCACCGGCCAGGCTGCCTTGACGAGCTACATCTTCTTCGCGGTCTTGACTTTCACCACCTATATCCTCGCCGGCTCCATGCGTGAGCAGGTCTGCACCTATATGTGCCCCTGGCCGCGCATTCAGGGCGCCCTGATCGACAAGGAAGCGCTGAGCGTCACCTATCGCGTCGATCGCGGCGAGCCGCGCGGCCGTCACAAGAAGGGCGAAAGCTGGGAAGGCCGCGGCGATTGCATCGACTGCAAGGCCTGCGTCGCCGCCTGCCCCATGGGCATCGACATTCGCGACGGCGACCAGCTGGAATGCATCAATTGCGCGCTGTGCATCGACGCCTGCGACGACATCATGGGCAAGATCGGACGCCCAAAAGGCCTGATCTCCTATGACAGCCAGGACAATGTGGAGCGCCGCGCGCGCGACGAGAAACCGCGCTATCGCTTCATTCGCCCGCGCACCGTGCTGTACGCTGTTCTGCTGGCGGCGGTGAGCGGCATCATGCTGTTCGGCCTGATGAACCGCTCGGTTCTGGAGTTGAACGCCTCACGCGATCGCAATCCGAACTATGTGCGTCTGTCAGACGGCGCTGTGCGCAACGGCTACACGCTGACGGTTCTGAACAAGTCGAGCCAGCCGCGCACCTATGAACTGACGATTGAGGGCGATCCCGCCATGAGCGTACGGGTGCTGGGCGCGGATGAGACATCGCGTCAGCTTGAAGTCGGCGCGGACCAGACGCAGGATTTCAGGCTCTATGTCACCTTGCCGCGTGACGCGGTGGATGCGCCGTCTGAAGCCTTGACCTTTATCGTCACAGATACCGAGACCGGCGAGCAGGCGCAGACCCGCTCCGCCTTCCAGACCGGAGAAACCCGATGACCGACCTTTCAGCGACCGAAGCCGCTCCGGGCTTCCGCATCAAGGGCTGGCACGTGCTGGCGGCGATGATCATGTTCTTCTCGGTCATCATCGGGGTGAATACGGTGTTCATCACCCTCGCCATGCGCTCCTTCCCCGGTGAAGACCAGCGCCGCTCCTATGTGCAGGGTCTGGAATACAACGACATCATCGCCCAGCGTCGCGCCCAGGCGGCGCTTGGCTGGACGGCGGCGGTCAATCTGGCCGAGGACCGGGTGCTGATCCGCGTCACCGACGCCGAGGACGCGCCCGTCATGGGGCTGGCGCTGGACGGCGTTCTGCGTCACCCCGCCAGCACCGATCTCGATCATGTTTTGGTGTTCAGCGAAGCCCGGCCGGGCGTCTATTCCGCCCCGGTCGAGGATTTGCCGCTGGGAAGCTGGACGCTGCACGCCGAAGCCGTCGACGCGGACGCCCCGTTCGTGCTGGAGCGCGAGCTGTGGCGTCGCTAGAGCCCGCTATCAACGCCCCAAGCTCGGCGTTCGGCGACGCGTCTTCCGCATCTGGCGACGAGATCACCGCCTTCGTACGCCAGACCGATGACAGTAAAGCCATCGACCTCGCCGTCGAAGGGGCCCATTGCGCCGCCTGCATCGTCAAGATCGAGGACGGGCTGCAAAAGATGGACGGCGTCAAGCGCGCCCGGCTGAACCTCTCGACCGGACGTCTGGCGGTGAGTTTCACAGGCCCTGACAGCACAGCCGAGGAGATCGTCCACCGGCTTGATTATCTGGGATATCGCGCCAAGCCCTATCAGCCTGAAACGGCGGACGATCCCAGGTCTGACGAGGAAAAACGCCTGCTGCGCGCTCTGGGCGTGGCGGGCTTCGCCTCGGCCAATGTGATGCTGCTGTCGATCTCGGTCTGGGCAGGCGAAGGCGAGATGAGTCTGGCCACCGTCACCCTGATGCACTGGATCTCCGGCCTGATCGCCCTGCCCGCCGTCGCCTATTCAGGTTGGCCGTTCTTCAAGAACGCCTTGACCGGACTGCGCGCCCGGACGGTGAACATGGATCTGCCGATCTCGCTGGCGGTGCTGCTGGCGTGCGGATTATCCATCTACGAGACGGCGCTTGGGCATGGGGCCGCGTATTTCGACGCCGCGGTCATGCTGCTCTTTTTCCTGCTGATCGGACGGTTTCTGGATGTGCGCCTGCGCGCCCGCGCCGGACAGGCGGCGCGCGATCTGGCGGCGCTGCAGGCCCGCATCGCGCACCGCATCGAACCCGATGGCGCCATCAAAGCCATTCCCGCCCGCGATGTGCGTCCCGGCGACCTGCTGCGCATTGCGCCCGGCGACCGCCTGCCGGTGGATGGCGAGGTGATCGAAGGCCGCGGCGATGTGGACGCGGCCCTCGTCACCGGCGAGACCCAGCCTCAGACGCTGGAGCCTGGCGCGCTGGTCTATTCAGGCATGATCAATCTCAACGCGCCGCTGACGGTGAAGGCCCGCGCCGCGCGCGACGATTCCCTGCTGGCGGAAATCTCACGTCTCGTCGAAGCCGGCGAACAGGGTCGCTCGCGCTATGTGCGCTATGCCGACAAGGCCGCGCGCGCCTATGTGCCGGGCGTGTTCGCCATGGCGCTGATCACGCTGGTCGGCTGGCTTGCGATCACCGGTGATGTCCATGACGCGGTGATGAATTCCATCGCGGTGCTGATCATCACCTGCCCGTGCGCGCTGGCGCTGGTGACCCCGGCGGTGCAGGTGGTGGCGTCAGGCCGTCTTTATGGCGAAGGTGTCTTGCTCAAATCCGGCGACGCTTTGGAACGGCTGGCCGAAGCGAAATCGGTGGTCTTTGACAAGACCGGCACGCTGACGCTGGGGCGCCCCACATTGATCAATGCAGACGAGATTTCGCCGCGCGCGCTCAATCTCGCCGCCCGTCTGGCGCGCGGATCACGCCATCCGATCTCGCGCGCTCTGGCGGACGCCGCCGGGCCGGGCCCGCTGGCGGATGACCTTCAGGAAATCGCGGGCGGCGGACTGACGGGCACGGCCGATGGCGCGGTGATCCAGTTTGGGTCCGCCGCCTGGCTTGGCCTTGAAAAACAGAGCCAGGATACGGACCCGTCCGTTCTGGAAGCCTGGCTTCTGGTGGAGGGCGAAGCGCCCGTGCGGTTCGTGTTTTCAGACAGTTTGCGGGCGGACGCCTCCGCCGCGATTTCGGGCCTCAAGGCCCATGACCTGCCGATTGAACTCTTGTCCGGCGACCGTGAGGCGCCGGTGGCCGCCGCCGCCCGTGCGCTCGGCCTTGACCGCTATCAGGCGGGGTTGAAACCCCAAGGCAAGATCGACCGGATCAACGCGCTGAAGGAGGCGGGCGAGAACCCGATCATGGTGGGTGACGGCATCAATGACGCCCCCGCGCTCGCTGCAGCGCATGTGTCGGTCTCCATGGGTTCGGCGGCGGATATTTCCCGCTCGGCGGCGGATCTGGTCATTCAGGGCGACCGTCTGGCGGCGCTGCCGCGCGCCATAGACATCGCCAAATCGGCGCGGGCGCGAATGATGGAAAACTTCGCGCTCGCCAACATCTATAACGTCATCGCCGTGCCGCTGGCGGTGTTTGGTCTGGTCACGCCGCTTGTGGCCGCCATCGCCATGTCCGCCAGCTCGCTCGTGGTGATGGCCAACGCATTGAGGCTCTGGCGCGCATGACCGCTTTACTCTGGCTGATCCCTGCCGCCCTGGTGCTCGGCGCCATGGGCCTTCTCGGGTTTTTCTGGGCGATGAAGTCAGGTCAGTACGATGACCTCGACGGCGCCGCCGAACGCATCCTCATTGATGATGACGGCCCCATTGTGGATGACGACGAGCGCTAGCTCTCGTTCAAGCCAACAAAAAGCCCCGGCCAGAGAGCCGGGGCTTTTCTTTGCGCTCAGCGTGAGCCTTCAGGTCTGGTTCTTCTCCGCCAACCGCGCTTCCACTTCCTTGGCGCTCGGCGAGGGTCGCGGATTGAAATCCTTGTACGCGCGCCAGCTGGCGTGGGCGATCAGCGGGAAGGTGATGGCGATGCCGATGCCGAACAAGGCAAGGCCCGCCCCGGTCGCGAAGGCGATGAGCCACGCCCAGACCAGCATCACGTCAGGCTGATCCTTCACCGCCTTGATCGAGGCGACGACCGCAGTCACGGCGTCTACGTCCTGATCCACCATCATGGGGAAGGACAGCGCGGAGATCATGAACGCCACCAGCGCCAGAGCGGCGCCGACCAGGGTTCCGATCACCATCAGCATCACACCCTGCACATCGGTGAACAGGAAGGGCAGGAAGCTGTCGAGGCGAAAGTCAGCCTCATGCGTGAACAGCGCGAACATCATCTGCGCCAGCCGCGCCCAGGTGAGGAAGAAGACCAGCATCAGAACGCTGAGCAGAGCGAGCTGGGTGAAGCGTCCCTTGGGAATCGACCAGAAATCCCACAGGCCCGGCGTCTTGCCCTGGTCGCGCATCTGGCTGATCCGGTAAATGCCGATGGCCGAGGCGGGCGCCACCAGCGCAAAACCGCCCATCATCACCGGCACGACCGCACCCTGGCCTAGTGACCAGAGCCCGACCGTAATGGCGAGCCCAATGACGGTGAACACCACGCCATAGCCGATGGACAGAAACGGGGCGGCGGCCATGTCGTCGATCGCGCCCTTGATCCAGGCCCAGGGCGCATCCCGACGCACTTTTTCCAGCGTAACCATGTGAACGCCTCCCTATAATTATTGTGTGTATTCAAATGTGATCGCATTTGATTTCGGTGACAAGTCAGACTCAGCGCCGCACCCTGAACGGTCAGAATGGACAGGGGCGAAAAACTCTGAAATCCTGCGGCAAATCCCGGAGTGAACAGCGTTCACATTCGATCCGGCAATAAAAATCCAAAGGGGAGAGCATGACCCAACCGCTCGATTTCAAAGGCCGCACAGCGGTCATCACCGGCGCCGGCAGCGGCATTGGCGCGGCCCTCGCCGCAGCTCTGGCCGCGCGCGGCGCCAATCTGGCGCTGGCCGATATTCAGGAGGATCGCCTGGCTGAGGTGGCGGACGCCCTGAAAAGTAATGAAATCAAGGTGACCACCCATAAGGTGGATGTGGCCGACAAAGCCCAGATCGCCGACTTCGCCAAAGCGGTCGAGGCCGAGCATGGCGCCGTGCATGCCTTGTTCAACAATGCAGGCGTGGCGCTGGGCGGAACGTTCGACCGGGTCACCGACGATGATTTTGAATGGCTGATCGACATCAATTTCTATGGCGTGGTGCGCATGACCCGCGCCTTCCTGCCCCTGATGCAGCAGGCCGACACCGCCCAGCTGGTCAATGTCTCGTCGATTTTCGGCATTGTCGCGCCCGCGGGCCAGACCGCCTATTCCTCGGCCAAGTTCGCCGTGCGCGGCTTTTCAAACGCCTTGATGCACGAGCTTGAAGGCACCTCCATCGGGGTGACGACCATCCATCCGGGCGGAGTGAACACCCGCATCGCCGAGGATGCGAAAAAGCCCGCCGACATGACCGAGGCCGAGCTGAAAGCGGTGAAGAAAATGGCCAAGGAAGGCCTGGTCATGCCGCCGCCAGAGGCCGCCGAGATCATCCTGCGCGGCGTCGAGCGTCGCCGCCCGCGCGTGCTGGTGGGCCGCGACGCCCACACGCTGGCGATCATGGAGCGGGTCTTCCCGATCCGCTATTGGGACTTCATCAAAAAGCGGGTCGCGCGCCGGCAGGCGGATTAGAGCCGGCTTATTGCGCCGGCTCCATCACCTGTTCCTTATGGATATGAGCGAGGACGGAATGCGCAAAGGCTGAGCCTTTGGCCGTCCCGCCCAGATCCGCCGTACGCTCCTCGTGCTGCAAAGCCGATTCCAGCGCCGCCTCCAGACGGTCCGCCGCCTTGGGCTGGTTCAACCCATAGCGCAGCAGCATCGCCGCGCTGGCGATGGCGCCGGACGGATTGGCCTTGTCCTGCCCGGCGATGTCCGGCGCACTGCCATGGATCGGTTCAAACAGGCCCGGCCCCGAGGCGCCCAGAGACGCTGAACCCAGAAGCCCGATTGAGCCCGCCACCACGGCGGCTTCATCAGACAGGATATCGCCAAACAGATTTTCAGTGACGATGACGTCAAAGCGCGCGGGGTGCGTGACCAGCGCCATGGCGGCGGCGTCCACATACAGATGGTCGACCGTCACATCAGGGTACTGACTGGAAAGATCATTCACCGTCTTGCGCCACAGCCGCGAGGTGGCGAGCACATTGGCCTTGTCCACGCTGGTAAGCTTGCCTTTGCGGCCTTGCGCGGCCTTGAAACCGATCTCGGCGATGCGGCTGACTTCCGCCCGCGAATAGGAACACCCGTCAAAGGCGTCCTCATCGCCTTCGCGCTTCTCGCCAAAATACAGCCCGCCTGTCAGCTCCCGAACGATCAGCACATCCGCGCCCGCAACCCGGTCTTCCTTGAGCGGCGACAGATGCTCGAGCCCTTTGAAGACTTTCACCGGACGCAAATTCGCGAACAGGCCCAACGCCTTGCGCAAACCCAGAAGGCCCTGTTCAGGGCGTTTCGGCGCGTGATCCCATTGAGGTCCGCCCACAGCGCCCAGGAAGATCGCGTCCGCCGCCTCAGCCGCTTTCAGCGTGTCTTCGGGCAAGGGCTCGCCGCAGGCATCGATTCCCGCCCCGCCGAACGGGGCTTCGGAAAAGGTGAATTCCAGCCCTTCAAGCTTGGCGACCGCTTGCAAGCAGGCCTTCGCCGCCGCCGCGACTTCCGGGCCGATGCCGTCGCCGGGCAGGATCAGGATGGACTGGCTCATGCCGCGGTCTCCTGCTCAAAGCGAGCAATGGCGTCAGACTGGTTGAGGATGAAGCCCAAGGGATCCACGCCCTCGATCAGGCAGGTGCGTGCGAACGGATCGAGCTTGAAGCTGGCGGTGATATTGCCCGCCGTCACGGTCTGATTGACCACGTCCACGGTCACTTCAAGGTCTTCACGGTCGAGCAAAGCGGCATGGGCCGCCTCGTCGATCTCGCAAACCACAAGGCCGTTCTTCAGCGCGTTGGACTTGAAGATGTCCGCGGCGCGCGACGTGATCACGACGTCCACGCCGAAATCCCGCAGGGCCCAGGGCGCGTGTTCGCGCGAGGAGCCGCAGCCGAAATTATCCCCCGCGATCAGGATGCGCTGCTCATCGCGGTTCACCTGATTGAGCGGGTGATCAGTGGGCGCGCCGTCGGCGGTGAAGCGCCAGTCATGAAAACACGCCTCGCCCAGCGCGCCGCGTTCGGTGGTGGTCAGAAACCGAGCCGGAATGATCTGGTCGGTGTCCACATTGGCGTCCTTGATCACGAAACTGCGTGAGGTGACCTTGGTAATGGGTTCATTGAGCATGAGACGCCTCCAGGATACGGCGCGGATCGGCGATGGCGCCGGCGATGGCGGAGGCGGCCGCCGTGGCCGGGCTCGCCAGAATGGTGCGCACGCCACGACCCTGACGGCCGGCGAAGTTGCGGTTCGAGGTGGAGACGATGCGCTCGCCCGACAGTCCGGTATCACCGTTCATGGCGATGCACATGGAACAGCCCGGCTCGCGCCAGTCTGCGCCTGCGGTGCGGAAAATCGCGTCGAGCCCTTCAGCCTCCGCCTGGCGTTTCACCGCTTCAGAGCCCGGCACGACCAGCATGCGCACGCCCGGTTTGACATGACGGCCGGCGATGACCGCCGCCGCCTCGCGCAGATCAGACAAACGCGCATTGGTGCAGGAGCCGATAAAGACCGCGTCGATGGTTTCACCCATCAGCGCTTCCCCGGCCTTGAACCCCATATAGGCGAGCGCCTCGGCGGCGGGGCCTTCGGGGGCGCGGGGGATAGAGGCGTCAATCGGCGCCGCCATGTCCGGGCTGTCGCCCCAGGTGACCATGGGGGCGAGTTTCGATCCGTCCAGATGCACTTCGGCGTCGAATTTTGCGTCGGGATCAGATTTCAGCTGAGACCAGCGCTGCTTCGCCGCTTCAAAGGCCGCGCCCTTGGGGGCGTGTTTGCGGCCTTCCAGCCATGCGAAGGTGGTGGCGTCCGGCGCGATCATGCCCGCGCGGGCGCCCGCTTCGATGGACATGTTGCAGACCGTCATCCGCTCTTCCATCGACAGCGCTTCAATGGCTTCGCCGGCGTATTCGATCACATGTCCCGACGCGCCGCCGGCGCCCAGCTCTGCGATGATGGCGAGGATCAGATCCTTGCCGCCCACCCCATGGGGCAAGCGCCCATCCACGGTGACGCGCATGGTCTTGGGCTTGGATTGCAACAGCGCCTGCGTCGCCAGCACATGGCCCACTTCGGTGGTGCCGATGCCGAACGCCAAAGCGCCGAACGCGCCATGAGTGGAGGTGTGGCTGTCGCCGCAGACAATGGTCATGCCCGGCTGGGTCAGACCCAGCTCCGGCCCGATGACATGGACGATGCCGCGATCAGGACTGTCCCAACCCGCCAGGCGAATGCCATGGCGGCGGCAATTATCCTCGAGCGTCTCCACCTGCTTTTTCGCCGCTGCATTGATGTAGATCGGCTTGGAGCCCGGCGTGCGCGGCGTGGTCGGCGTGGAATGGTCCAGCGTGCCGAACACCCGGTCGGGGCGGCGCACCGTCAGGCCGCGCTGCTCGAGCGCTGTGAAGGCTTGCGGGCTCGTCACCTCGTGGATGAGGTGCAGGTCGATATAAACCAGCGCCGGCGCCGCATCGGTCTCAGCCTGGATCTGGTGGGTCTCCCAGACCTTCTCGAACAGGGTTTTGGGTGAAGCGTCAGACGGCGACGGCGTTTTCATGACCAGTCTCCTCAGCTTGGGCGTGAACAGGCTCCAGCCAGCCCCAGTCATCCTGGGTGCGGCCTTCAAACAGTCCGAAAAAGCGATCCATGATCAGGCGCGTGATCGGCCCAGCGCCAGCGGCGCGGGTGGTCTTGTCATCGACCGAGCGGATCGGGGTGACTTCAGCGGCGGTGCCGGTGAAAAACGCCTCGTCGCACAGATAAAGCATCTCGCGCGGCAGGGCCTGCTCGATCACTTCGAGGCCTTCGCGTTTCGCCAGCCGGATCACGCTGTCACGGGTGATGCCTTGCAGGATCGAAGAGCTGGCGGGCGGCGTCATCAGCTTGCCGTCCTTGACCAGGAACAGGTTCTCGCCCGCCCCTTCCGACAGACGCCCGTCCACATCCAGACCGATGCCTTCGGCGTAACCGCGCGATTTGGCTTCGCGGCTGATCAGATAGCTCGACAGATAATTGCCGCCGGCCTTGGCCGCCGTCGGCGCGGTGTTCGGCGCCATCCGGTTCCAGCTCGACACGCAGACATCCACGCCCTTGGTGCGGGCCTCTTCACCCAGATACGCGCCCCAGGGGAAGGCCGCGATATAGGTGTCGATCGGGGTGTCCTTGGCGGGCACGACGCCGATCGAGCCATAGCCGATAAAGCTGACCGGCCGCAGATAGGCCGAGCCCAGCTTGTTGGCGCGCAGCACCTGTTTGCAGGCCTCGGCCAGCTCGGCGGGGCTGTACGGCAGATCAACAGAATAGATCCGGGCGGAATCCACCAGGCGCTTCACATGGTCGGTCAGGCGAAACACCACAGGACCAGACGGCGTGTCATAGCTGCGGATGCCCTCGAAGAAAGAGGTGCCGTAATGCAGGGCGTGCGACAGAACATGCACCTGCGCATCCGCCCACGGAATCAGCGCGCCATTGCGCCAGATATGATCAACTTGTTGGATCGACATGAGTATTAAGTCCTTCAGGCGGCATGTGCATTGGCGTTGCGTCGGCGACGCACGGCGCAGGCGTTATTGAGCGCGTCGATATAGGCGGAGACGCAGGCGGGAATGATGTCGCGGGCGCGGGCGCGGCCGGAGAACACTTCGCCCCCGACATCGGCCTTGAGGTCGACCAGCACGTCCGCGCCTTGCCCGTCATCGCCGGCGTCATGGGCGTCGGCGGCCACGTATTGCATCTCGATGTCCTCGACTCGCGCGGGGGTCTCCATGATCTGGCTGACGGCGCGATAGGCCGCATCCAGAGCGCCGGGCGCGCTGGCGATGTCGGTCACCTGACCGCGGCGGCCATGGTCCATCTCAATACGGGCCACCGGATGATCCTTGGGCGACAGCGGCGAGCGGATGTCGATCCGCTTCAACGTCCACAATTCGGCATCGCCTTGCGCCCCGCTTTCCAGCCGCTCCAGCAGCGCAGACAGCTGGCCGGAATCCACCAGGCCGATCTCGTCCGCCAGCGCCTTGAAGGCGTCGAATGCGGCTTGCAGGCGTTCACCCTCCAGGCTCCAGCCCAGCTCTTTCGCGCGGGCGGCCAGAGCGTGTTTTCCAGAGTGCTTGCCCAGCACGATCTGGTTGGAGCTGAGCCCCACATCTTCGGGTTTCATGATCTCGTAGGTTTCACGGTTTTTCAGAACGCCATGCTGATGAATGCCGGATTCATGGGCGAAGGCGTTCGCGCCGACGATGGCCTTGTTGCGGGGCGGATGGGTGTTTGTGGCTTTGCTCAGCGCGCGGCTGGCGGCCATGATCTGGCGGCTGTCGACATTTGTGGTCAGGCTGAAGACATCGCGGCGGGTGCGGATCGCCATAACGGCGTCCTCCAGCGCGCAATTGCCCGCCCGCTCACCAATGCCGTTCACCGTGCACTCGATCTGCCGCGCGCCGCCACGCACCGCGGCCAGGGAGTTTGCGACCGCCATGCCCAGATCGTCATGGCAATGGGCGGAGAAAATCACCTCGTTCGCCTTGGAGACCTTCTCCGTCAGGTGCTTGAACAGCTGGTAGATCTCGTCCGGCGTGGAATAGCCGACGGTGTCGGGCACGTTCAGCGTCTTCGCGCCCGCTTCTGCGGCGATGGACAGCGCTTCGACCAGAAAGCCCCGCTCGGTGCGGATGGCGTCCTCGGCGGAGAACTCCACATCATCAAAATGCGTCCGCGCCAGCTCGACCATGTCCTTGATGCGGGTCAGAACCTCATCCGGGGTCATGTTCAGCTTGAACTCGCGATGCAGCGGGCTCGTCCCCAGAAAGATGTGCAAGCGCTTGTTCGGCGCGTTCTTCAGCGCCCGCGCCGCGGCGTCGATATCGCCCGGCGTGGTGCGCGCCAAGGAACAGATGGCCGGGCCTTCAATCTCCTGGCCGATCCGCTCGACCGCCTTGAAATCGCCCGGGCTCGCTGCGGCGAAACCCGCTTCGATCACGTCCACTTTCAAGGCCTGCAAAGCGCGAGCGACGCTCAGCTTTCCCGCTTCGGACATGGAAAAGCCCGGCGCTTGCTCGCCATCTCTCAACGTGGTGTCGAAAATCGTGATCTGACGGGTCATGACACAGCCTCAAACGCAGGCGCCATCGAGGCCGAGCGCACGGCGTGGACGCCGTAAACCTTGGCGATCTGGGCGCACAGCGTGTTCATCTTGCGACCCGCATCACGCGGCGTCACGGTCAGGTCCATGCGCGCGTCGCCAGCGGTCGGCATCTGGGGCAGATCGACGCCCCGGACTTCAAAGCCGCGACGTTCGACGAGCCCGATCAGACGCAGGATCGCGCCTTCACTGGGGCGGAATTCGATCTCGATCCGGTCTGTCATGGATCAGGCCTCCATCATGTCAGCATTGGATTTGCCCGGCGGCACCAGCGGCCAGACATTTTCACGCGGGTCGATGCGCACATGGCACAGGATCGGCCCGTTCGTGCTCAGCAGCCGGTCAATCGCGGCGGGCGCGTCCTCGCGGCGGTCCAGGGTGAAGGCTTCAACACCGAAGGCGCGCGCCACGGCGGCGAAATCGGGATTGTCAAAGAGATCCACCTCGGAGAAATTCTCGTCGTAAAACAGCTCCTGCCATTGCCGCACCATGCCCAGCTGGGAATTGTCCAGCAGCACGATCTTCAGCGGCAGGCGGTAGCGGCGCAGGGTCGCCAGCTCATGGATGTTCATCATGATCGAGCCATCGCCCGACACGGTGATCACCGTGGCGTCCGGTTCCGCCATCAAGGCGCCGATGCCGGCCGGCAGGCCATAGCCCATCGTCCCCAGACCGGCGCTCGTCAGATGCGCTTGCGGACGTGAGAAACGGCAATGCTGGGCGACCCACATCTGGTGCTGGCCCACATCACACGTGATGATGGCCTTGTCGCCCGCCTGCTCGGAGATGTCTTTCAAAAGCTTGGGCGCATAGATGCCCGAGCCCGGCGCGTCATAGCGCATGGCCCAGCGCTCGGCGGCTTCTGAACAGCGTTGCCGCCAGGGGGCGATGCTCAGAACGCCAGGCTCCATCCGGTCCAGCGTTTCGGCCAGATCGCCGGTCAGCCCCACATCCGCATCGCGCAGTTTGGAGATTTCAGACGGGTCGGCGTCAAAGTGAACGATCCGGGCCTGGGGCGCGAACGTGTCGAGCTTGCCGGTCGCGCGGTCATCAAACCGCGCGCCGACACAGATCAGCAGATCGCTTTCATTCACCGCCAGATTGGCCGCTTTCGTGCCGTGCATGCCCAGCATGCCCAGAAAGCCCGGCGTTTCAGTGGGCAGAGCGCCCAGACCCTTCAAGGTCGCCACCGCCGGGATTTGCGTCCGCGCGAAAAACCGCCGCAAGGCGTCTTCCGCCTTGGCCAGGGACACGCCGCCGCCGATATACAGGACGGGCCGCTCGGCCTGGGCGATCAGGGCTTCCGCCTGCGCCATGCTTGCCGGGTCTGAAGGCACGCCTCTGGCAGGGGCCCGAACCGTCTGATCCACCGAGGGGAACGCCGCAGACGCCTGTGTGACGTCTTTTGGCAAGTCAATCAGAACCGGTCCGGGCCGCCCGCGCTTCGCCAGCTCGAAAGCTTCGGCGAAGATTTTGGGGATGTCGGCCGCATCCCGTACCAGGAAAGAGTGTTTCACGATCGGCAAGGTGACGCCGAAAACGTCGATCTCCTGGAAGGCGTCCGTGCCCATCAAGGGCGTCGCCACCTGGCCGGTGATCGCCACCATGGGCACTGAATCCAGAAACGCATTGGCGATTCCGGTCACCAGATTGGTCGCGCCGGGGCCGGAGGTGGCCAGGCACACGCCCACCTCGCCCGACACCCGGGCGTACGCGTCCGCCGCCAGCGCCGCCGCTTGCTCATGGCGCACCAGAACATGCTCCAGCCCCGAGCCCGGCAGGGCGTCATAGACGGGCATGATCGCGCCGCCGGGATAGCCGAACACCTTGGTGACGCCCTCAGCCCGTAGCGCCTCGACGACCAGATGGGCGCCGGTGCGGGTCCGGTTTTGGGCGGGTGCGGTTTGAGGCTGGGCGGTCATGAGCGTGCTCCTGCGATCCGCGCTAGGCTTGGCCGGCGTTGGCGCCGGGTTGCAGCCAGGCCATGCGAGCGCGCAGACGGGCGCCGGTTTTCTCGATGTCCTGCTCCAGATCGGCGCGCAGCAAGGCGTCGTATTGCGGCTTGCCGGCCTGGTTCTCCAGGATCCAGTCGCGGGCGAACTTGCCCGTCTGGATGTCGGTCAGCACTTCGCGCATCCGCTCTTTGGTCTCGTCATTTATGACGCGCGGCCCAGAGACCAGATCGCCATATTTGGCGGTCTCGGAGATGAAGTCATGCATGCGCGAAATGCCGCCCTCATACATGAGATCCACGATCAGCTTGAGCTCGTGCAGGCATTCAAAGTAAGCGATTTCAGGCTGATAGCCTGCATCCACCAGGGTCTGATACCCGGCTGCGACCAGTTCGGACGCGCCGCCGCACAGCACCGCCTGCTCGCCGAACAGATCGGTTTCGGTCTCTTCAGCCAAAGTGGTCTCGATCGCGCCCCCGGCGGTGCCGCCATTGCTCTTGCAATAGGCCAGCGCCTTGTCGCGCGCCTTGCCCGAGGCGTCCTGGTGGATGGCGAACAGGGAGGGGACGCCGCGTCCGATCTCAAACTCGCGGCGCACCAGATCGCCCGGCCCTTTGGGCGCGACCAGCACCACGTCGATATCGGTGCGCGGACGGATCTGGCCGTAATGGATCGAGAAGCCGTGCGCCACCATCAGCGTATCGCCGGGCGAAAGCTGCGCGGCGATATCGCACTCATACACGTCCTTATGGCTCATATCGGGGGTGAGGAGCGCCACAAAGCTGGCTTTCTTGGCGGCTTCAGCGGGGGTGAAAACCTCAAACCCGTCATCCTTGGCCTTGGCCTCGGCCTTGCCGCCCGGGCGGGCGCCCACGATCACCTGCTGGCCGGAATCGCGCAGGTTCCGGGCATGGGCGCGCCCCTGACTGCCATAGCCGATAATGGCGATGGAGCCGGGTTTCAAAGCGTCTGCATTGGCGTCGTCGTCGGTGTAGATGCGGGTCATGGGGTTTGGTCTTTCCGTAGCGTTTGAGGCTGGCTCGGGTTTGGCGTTCAAGGTTTAGGCAAAGAAAAACCCCCGCTCCGGTGTGGAGCGGGGGTTGCTTGGGTCTGAGGTTTGAAACTCCGTCAGACAGGCGCCGCCGCTCCACCGAGGGTGGTAATAAGGAGTACGACGACAAGAAGGACGACCGAGCCGGTCAGCGCAGCGATACGCTGAGCGTCCTGGGTCAGGGTCTGGGTCTTCACGTCGCGCATGGCGCTGTCTCCCGGTTTCAACTTGCGCCGCCCGCCCGGTTTGTCGGGTGAAACGGCACGCGAAAAGTGACCGGCGATGCGACTGCTTTCGTCTCGCCGGGCTGTGCAAAAACCGTACGGCGGAAATGCTGCGTTGCGCAACACCAAAATGTCCGAACAACTTGAGAAAAATATTCCCCTATATATATCAACAAGATAAATGATGTTTTTTATTTGTCTGGACACATTTTGTGGTTTTTGAGCCACATAGCCCCGGTTGACGGGGTGTGGAAAAGCCGGTCAGGGTAAGGTCGATGCTGCGCAGATGCAGCACACTGTGGAGATGAAAATGACCCGCACATCGCAGGTCCAGCTTGAAGCCGGAATGACCGTGGCGACCGCCGCGATCACTGGCGCTTGCCTCACCTCCACCGCGCTCACCACCACCATTATCACCATTACCACCACCCTTACTCGAGGGCGGGACGGTACGGGCTGAGCGCGACACACGCGAAACATTCAACCCCACACCAACCCGCTCCCCGAAACCGGCGAGCGGGTTTTTTCATGCCTCAAACCAGCCGCCACGACCCAACGACTGAAAAAGGACTGATCCGATGGATCCCCAGCTTAACGCCTCCCCCGCCCCCAAAGGCTTGTGCGTCCTCAAATTCGGCGGCTCCGTGCTGACATCGGAAGAGGACTACGCCGCTGCTGGCGCAGAGATCTATCGCCATGTCCGGGCGGGGGAAAAAACCATCGTGATCGTGTCTGCGCTGAAAGGGGAAACCGACACCCTTCTGGCCCAGGCTGACGCCAATGGCGGCGGCGCCTTCCCCCACATCACCGCGCGTCTGGCGCGATTGGGCGAGTTCCGGTCCGCCGCGCTCATGGGGCTGGCGCTGTCGCGGCTGGGCCTGCGCGCCAAGGTGCTCGACCCGCACGAGATCGGGCTGATGGCGGAGGGAGATCCCATGGATTCCAACCTCAGCGAGCTCGATAAGGACGCCATGGCCGCAGCGCTGGCGGAGGCCGACGCGGTTGTTCTCCCCGGCTTCACCGCCTGCCATTCAGAACATGGCGCCGCAACGCTGGGTCGGGGCGGCACGGATTTGACGGCGGTGTTCTTCGCTGTGAAGGCGGGCGCAAACCGGGTGCGGCTGATCAAGGATGTGGACGGCGTCTACACCGATGATCCGGCGAAAGACCCGCATGCCCAGCGTTATGACGCGCTCGATTACGATCAGGCGATGGACGCCAGCCGCGGCCTGATCCAGCCCAAGGCGATCGAAGCGGCCAAAGCCGCCAATCTGGTGGTTGAAGTCGCCGCCATGGGCGCGCGTGAAGCCACCCGCATCGCCTCGGGCCCCTCTGTGATCGGTCGTCCGCGTCATCGCGGCCCGATGAAAGTGGCGCTTCTGGGCTGCGGCGCCGTGGGGTCGGGCGTGCTCGACCATGTGCTGAGCCATCCTGAATTGTTCGAGCTGAACCCGGTGCTGGTGCGCAATGTCGGCTCGCGCGCCGATGATCGCCGCGCGGTCTTCACCTCCGATCCGCATTCCGCCCTCGCAGGGGACCCAGATCTGGTGGTGGAAATGACCGGCGGCGCCGACGGCCCCGCTGAATTGATGCTGCCTCCCCTGCGCAACGGGCAGCATGTGGTCACCGCCAACAAGGCCGCGGTCGCCAAACATTATGACGCCCTGCATGACGCCGCTCGAAAAAGCGGAGCGCAGCTGATGTTCTCGGCCTCCGTCGGGGGCGGCGTCGTCGTGCTCGAGCGCCTGTCCGACCTCAAGGAGCAGGGCGTGGTCGCGGTGGAAGGCGTCATGAACGGCACCGGCAATTTCATCCTCGACCAGCTCGGTCAGGGCGTCGCTTTCGAAGATGCGGTCGCCGCCGCCCAGCGCATGGGGTTCGCTGAAGCTGATCCCAGCGCGGATGTGGACGGCCATGACGCGGCGGACAAGCTGTCCATTCTGATCCGCGAGGCGTTCGGCGTGACTTTGCCGCCCGAAAAGATCGCCAAACAATCACTGAGCGAGGTTTCCGCCGAGCAGGCGCAAGAGGCGCTGGCCAACGGGCAGGTCTATAAGCAGATCGGCCAGTGCAAGCTGGGCGCAGGCGGGGTTGTGGACGCCGAGATTCAGGTCCGCGCCGTCCCTCAGGACCACCCGCTGGCGGGCGCCCGCAATGAAGAGAACCGCTTCTTGCTCACCCTGGCCAATGGCGAAGTCTGCACCCTGCAAGGCAAGGGCGCCGGACGCTGGCCGACCGCTGCAGCCGTTTTCGGCGACATGATGGACATCCGACGGGCTTGGGCGTGTGATGGCGCCGCCCCAGCGCACGCATCGTCCGTTCGCTCCCCCCTTCGGGCGGACGATGCGTTGCGCAGCGCCTGACGGAAAGGACGAGTATTTCTCATGACTGCATCCGCGCGCGCCAGCGCCCCGGCCAGCATTGGCAATGTCGGGGTTGGATTTGATGTATTGGGACAGGCGTTTGACGCTGTCCGTGATGAGGTTGTCGCCCATAAGGAAGAAATGACAGGCGTGCGTCTGGGTCAGGTCTCGGGCCTGATGACGCGCCTGCCCGAAGACCCGATGCGCAACACCGCCCTGCGCGCCGCCCAAGCAGTGCTCAAGGCTGTGAACGCGCCCTTCGGCGTGCGTCTGGACGTCATCAAGGGCGTGCCGATCAGCGCCGGCATGGGCGGGTCCGCCGCCAGCGCCGTGGCGGCTGCCGCCGCCGTCAACGCCTTGCTCGACAAACCGTTTTCAACGCCGGACTTGCTGGCTTTCGCCCTGGAAGGCGAGCGCGCCAGCGCCGACCCGCCCCCGTGGGACAATGTCATGGCGTCGCTCTTGGGCGGGCTGGTGATCGCCGCGCAGCTTGATCCCGCTCTGGTCAAACCGATGCCCGTCCCCAAGGGCGTCAGCGCCATTTTGTTTCACCCCGACGCCAAGACTGAAACCCAGGCCGCACGCGACGTGCTCAAGCCCGAAACGCCGCTGAACACGGCGGTCGAGCACGCCCGTCGCCTCGGCGCCTTCACATTGGGCTGCGCGGTTTCCGATCTCGACCTGATCCGGGCGGGACTGGATGACATATTGATCGAACCCCAGCGCGCTTTCCTGTTGCCGGAAATGCGCGACGTCAAAGCTGCAGCCTTGAGCGCAAACGCTCTGGGATGCTCGTTCTCGGGCTCCGGCCCCTCCATCTTCGCCTGGGCGAGCGATGAGGACGCCGACGCCGTCCAGCAGGCGATGGCGAACGCCTTCAAAACCGCAGGCCGCGGAACGCGCGTCTATCGCGCCCCGCTCGAGAGCGCCGGCGTGCGTCTCGAACCCCTCGAGGAGCAAGAAGCATGCGCCTGATCTCCACTCGCAACGGCGCCAGCGCCAGCTCCATTTCCGAAGCCATCCGCGTGGGATTGGCGGGCGATGGCGGCTTGTTCATCCCCGATACGCTGCCGCAAGGGCTGTTGAGCGGCCTCAATGCCGACACCAGCCTGAAAGAAACCGCGCTCACGCTTTTTGCGCCCTTCTTCAAGGGCGATCAGCTGGAAAGCGTTCTGCCCGAACTGGTCGAAGAGACCTATGACTTTGACGTGCCCTTGGTGAACCCGCATCCGGGGCGCCCCGGCGTGTTCGCATTGGAGCTGTTTCACGGCCCCACTGGCGCGTTCAAGGATGTGGGCGCGCGCTTTTTGCTGCGCTGTCTGGACAAGCTGGGCGATCCGAACGCCCCCTTCACCGTGCTCGCCGCCACCTCTGGCGACACCGGCGGCGCCGTGGGCTGCGCCGCGGAAGGCCGCAAGGGCGTGCGGGCGGTGATCCTGTACGCCAAGGGTCGTATCTCCGCCTTTCAGGAACGCCAGCTGACCTGCTGGAACGCGCCTGTGACGGCGCTGGAAGTCGATGGCGATTTCGACGCCTGCCAGCGCATGGTCAAGGCCGCCTTCGCGGATGCTGAACTCAGCCGCCGCCACAACCTCACCAGCGCCAATTCCATCAATATCGCCCGGCTCTTGCCCCAGGCGGCCTATATGGCGTGGGCGGCAAGGCAGGCGTATGAGAAGAACGGCGTCAAACCCGGCCTGATCATCCCGACCGGCAATCTCGGCCATGGCGTCGCCGCGATCTGGGCCCGCCATATGGGCGCGCCGTGGGGGCCGATCGTGCTGGCGACGAACGCCAACCGAACGCTGGCGGACTGGGCGATCTCGGGCCGGTACGAGCCGCGCGCCTCCATCGCCACCCTCGCAAACGCCATGGATGTGGGCGCGCCCAGCAATTTCGAGCGCCTGAACGCCCTGCCCGACGACGCGGCGCGCCTGAGCGTCGAGCTGGTGGAGGACCGGGCCATCCGCGCGCGGATCAAGACCGATTTTGAGCGCTCGGGCTATGTCTGGTGTCCCCATTCGGCGACCGCCGCCGAAGCCCTGTCGCGCATGCGTGAGTTTGACCTGCATGCGCGGCCCTGGGTGATCGCGGCGACCGCCCACCCCTACAAGTTCGCCGATGTGGTCGAGCCCCTGATCGGACAGACCCTTGAACCCTCTGAAGCCCTCGCAGACGTGCTGGACCGTCCCACACGCTCAGAGCCCTGCGGCGCGGACCTCGACGCTTTACGCCATCATCTGAACGCCCTGAACGAAACGGCCTGATCTGACATGACCGATAACAAACGCCCCTCGCACACACTGATCCAGGGGCCCGCCCGCGCTCCGGCTCGCGCCATGCTGCGCGCCGCCGGCTATGATGATGAACGCATGGCCAAGCCCATGATCGCCATCGTCAACACCTGGACCAGCGTCACCCCGTGCAACATGCACCTGCAGGGCCTGGCCGATCATGCCCGCGCCGGCATTGAAGCGGCGGGCGGCACGGCGGTGGATTTCAACACCATTGTCGTCACTGACGGCATCTCCATGGGCACCGAAGGCATGCGCGCCAGCCTGATGAGCCGCGATTGCGTGGCGGATTCCGCCGAGCTGGCGGTGCGCGGTCATTCTCTGGATGCGGTCCTGTTTCTGGTCGGCTGCGACAAGACCCTGCCTGGCGCGGCCATGGCGGCGGCGCGGATGAACCTGCCCAGCGTCGTGCTGTATGGCGGCTCGATCATGCCCGGAAAGCTGCACGACAAGGCGGTCACCATTCAGGACGTGTTCGAGGCCGTGGGCGCGTGCGCCGCGGGCAAGATCAGCGAAGACGAGCTGGTTGAAGTCGAGAAAGCCGCCTGCCCCGGCGCGGGCGCCTGCGGGGGCCAGTTCACCGCCAACACCATGGCGCTGGCGTTGTCGGCGCTGGGCCTGTCGCCCATGGGGCTCAATGACATTCCCGCCGTCCATCCCGACAAACCCGACGCCGCGCGCAAAGCGGGCGAAGCCGTCGTGGATGCGCTCAGAGCGAACCGTCGTCCGCGCGACATCATCACGCCGACAAGCCTGAAGAACGCCGCCGCCGCCGTCACCGCCACTGCGGGCTCAAC
The DNA here is from genome assembly GCF_051859625.1 of Oceanicaulis sp. Classification (GTDB taxonomy): domain Bacteria; phylum Pseudomonadota; class Alphaproteobacteria; order Caulobacterales; family Maricaulaceae; genus Oceanicaulis. The sequence continues at coordinate 1,064,790 of NZ_JBHYFH010000001.1, forward strand.
CAACGCCGTGCTGCACCTTCTGGCCATCGCGCGCGAGGCCGGGATCAGTCAGGACCAGTTTGATATCGACGTGTTTGACGCGGTCAGCCGCAAAACGCCTGTGATCGCCGACCTCAAGCCCGGCGGTCGCTATATGGCGCCGGACATGGCGGCGGCTGGCGGGGCGCGCCTTTTGCTGCAACGCTTGCAGGCCGCGAAGCTGATCGAGGATGCGCCCACCGTCACCGGCAAGTCCCTGTTTGAAGAAGCCGGGCTCGCCACAGAAACTCCGGGTCAGGACGTGATCCTGTCGGCCGACAAGCCGCTGAAATCACGCGGCGGCTTCGGCGTGCTCTATGGCGATCTGGCGCCGGATGGCTGTGTGGCCAAGCTCGCCGGGCATGATCGGTTGTTCTTTGAAGGTCCCGCCAAGGTCTATGACTGCGAGGAGGATTGCTTCGCCGCCGTCAATGCAGGCGAGATCGAGAAGGGCGACATCGTCGTCATCCGCAATGAAGGTCCCGCCGGCGGGCCGGGCATGCGCGAAATGCTGGCGGTCACCGCCGCCATTCAGGGCGCAGGCCTCGGCGATGATGTGGCTTTGATGACCGATGGCCGCTTTTCGGGCGCGACCTATGGCTTCATGGTCGGTCATGTGGCGCCGGAAGCCGCCCATGGCGGGCCGATCGCCTTTATTGAAACCGGCGACGTCATCACCATCGACATCGAGAACCGCCGCATTGACGTGAAAGCCGATCTCAAGGCGCGCATGGCCAAGGGCTTCACCCCGCCCGAGCCCAAATACCGCCATGGCGCCTACGCCAAATACGCCAAGCTCGTCCATTCCGCCTCAGACGGCGCCGTGACGAGTTTCCCGTTCGACTGATGCGAGGATCAGGATTCAGGTTCGTCCAGCGCCTTGATGTGAACGATCACGGCGCGGACCACCTGGTCCTCCCACGCCTCGTCATCCTGTTTGAGCATCGCCACATGATGGCGCAGGCTGACAAAGCCATGGATCAGCGCCCAGATCTGAAGCGCAGCGTCTCGCGTTTCCGCCTCGCTGTGGCGGGGGAGGAAATCCGCCGCCCGCCCAAGCAGGCTGGCGAAGGCCCGCCCCGCCGCCTGACGTGCGGCGTCTGACGGTGTGAAATCGGGCGCTTGCTCACCGAAGATCAGCCGGTAGTGCGCTTCATGAGCCTGTACGCTGCGCAGGTACTGGCGCACCACGGTCTCAATCGCGGCGTCACGCTCCATCGCCCCCTCAGGCAAGGCGGTTGTGGCTTCGACCTGTTCGAACCCTTCAATATACAGCGCGTCCAGAATGCCCTGCTTGCCGTCAAAATGGCTGTAAATCCCGATGGTCGAGACCCCGGCCTCGCGCGCGATCGCGCGCACGCTCAACGCTTTTGAGCCCGCTTGCAAAAACAGCTTCGACGCCGCCTGCATGATCTTGGTTTTCGCATCAGACATGGTTTGAGCCTTGACGGGTCGGGGATTGGCCCTGACACTCCTATAACACTGTTATGATCAGGCTCAACCCGCATGCAAAGACAAAAGGGCGAGCCGTCGCGGGGAGGCGACTCATGGCGATCACATCACTTGAGACTGATTATCTGGTCATTGGCGGCGGCGCCATGGGCCTGGCCTTCACCGACACCATCCTGACTGAAACCGACGCCGAGCTGATCATCGTCGACCAGAACGCCAAGCCGGGCGGACACTGGAACCACGCCTATCCGTTCGTGACGCTTCACCAGCCGTCGAGCTTTTACGGCGTGTCTTCCAAGGAGCTCAGCCGCGGGCAGCGCGATCAGGTGGGGCTGAACAAGGGGATGGGCGATCTCGCCAGCGGAAACGAAGTGCTGGCCTATTACGAGCAGGTGATGGACCATACTTTCCTGCCCTCGGGCCGGGTGCGGTTCTTCCCGATGTGCCGCTGGTTCGGCGACGGGCGATTTGAGCACATCCTGACCGGGGAGGTGTTCGAGGTGACGGTCCGGCGCAAGACCGTGGACGCCACGCATCTGAAAACCAGCGTCCCTTCGACCCACACGCCAAGCTTTGAAGTCTCGCCAGACGCCTGGTTCATGCCGCCCAATGACTTGCCCAAGATCGACCGTACGCCCAAGGGCTATGTGATCATCGGAGCGGGCAAGACCGCGATCGATTCCTGTCTCTGGCTGCTGAAACAGCGAGTCGACCCCAATCTCATCCAGTGGATCATGCCGCGCGACGGCTGGTTGCTGGACCGGCGCAACACCCAGACCGATCCTGAATTCTTCTTTGACACCATCGGCGCGCAGGCGCGCCAGTTCGACGCCATCGCCAACTCCACCAGCATTGAAGACATGTTCGACCGGCTGGAAGCGGCGGGGTATTTCCTGCGGATCGACCCCGATGTCCGGCCTTCCATGTTTCACGGGGCGACCGTCTCGCGCATGGAGCTGGAGGCGTTGCAGTCGATCAAAACCATCATCCGCAAAGGCCGCGTGAAGACCATCAGCGCAGATACAATCGTGCTGGACGGCGGCGAGATCGCCATCAGCCCCGATCATGTGCTGATCGATTGCTCGGCCCGCGCGGTCAGCAATGACGCCATCGCGCCAGTCTTTCAGGGCGAGAAGATCGTGCTGCAGATGGTGCGCTCCTATCAGCCCGTGTTCAGCGCCGCTTTCATCGCCCATATCGAGGCCGCTTATACGGATGAAGCCGAGCAAAACCGGCTGTGCGGGGTGGTGCCGCTGCCCAATCACGACACCGATTTCATCCGCTTCACCGTCGCGTTCATGATGAACCAGTACAACTGGAGCCAGATTCCCGAGCTGCGCGCCTGGCTGAGAGCCAACCGGCTGGACGGTTTCAGCAAACTCGTCAGCGATATCGACCCTGAAGACAGTGAAAAGGTCGCGCTGTTGCAGGGCATGCGCCAGTCCGCGCCCGCCGCGGTCGCCAAGCTGTTTGAGTATCTCAACCAGCTTGATCAGGCGCAAACCGCAAACGCCTGACCGCATACGGGACTTCCCCGACCGTAAAACCCATTAAGGACAATTCCGTCTACAAACCAGGTTCAGTTTTGTCTCTTTTACCCGAGCTGACCGAAGGCGCTGCGCCTTCACTTCCGCTCGCTGACCTCCAGCGCGCCAACTCGGAGAGAGACCATGAAAACCCTGATTTCCACCACTCTGATCGGCCTTGCGCTGGTCGCCACCACCGCCCCGATCGCCCTGGCCGAAGACGAAAACAACGTCACGTCCGGTTACACCCTGGCCGGCGCCCCGCTGGGCCTGCACGGCTCTGATCCGGTCGCGCTGATCGAGACCGGCATCCGCCTTGATGGCAGCGCCGAGTTCGCCCACGTGCATGAAGGCGTCGCCTATTACTTCAGCACGCGCGCCAATCTGCGCACCTTCCGCCGCAGCCCCGAAGCTTACATCCCGGCCTATGGCGGCTTCTGCGCGCTCGGCGTGGCGCTTGGCAAGAAACTGGACGGTGATCCGCGCTTCTCCGCCGTGCGCGACGGCCAGCTCTATGTCTTCGTGAACGAGGAAATCCTGCGCAACTTCCTCAATGACGAAGCGGGCACGCTGGCGCGCGCCGAAACCAACTGGACCCAAATCGAGCACACCGCAGCGTCCGAGCTGTAAGGGCTTCCCCCTTCCCTTGCAGCGTAAGGGTCTCCCCCCGCCCTTACCGGACGACGAACGGGCGGCCGCATCGCGGCCGCCCGTTTCTTATTGTGCTGCCGGCGAGGTCGTCACCGGGTTGCAGCGCACCGCCAGACCGCCAGGCAGGCCCACCTGATACCCGCTCCACTCGGTGCGCGGCTGCGGGTAATCGGTGCTGACCCAGTGCGCGCCGGACTCAATCGCCGCGTCCCGGCGACTGACATCCCCCGACCGCGCTTCCACCGTGTTGGCGTCGGCGCGCGTGCGCACCAGAAAGCCCGCGTTCACCGCATGCCCGATCATCTGGGCGTCCGCGACCGGATCATTGAGGATGAAGACCGCCGCATGATCCGCCTCCACGCTTTCTGACAGGGTGAACATCAACCGCCCTTCCAGGGATGACGCGTCACCGCGATAAGCCTCTGCTTTCTCCCCGCGCTCATCGAGCACCAGCATGATCCGGCCTCGCGCGTCGCCCAGGCTTGGCCAACCGCCCGCCAGAACGCCGTCGCGCAAGCTGGCGTGATCGCCGCGCACCGCGTCTGGAATGATGAGATGGTCTGGCGCGAACACGCTTGCGAATTCGGCGTCGAGCGCCGCAAAGGCTTCGCGGTCGAAATCAAGCGTCTCGACCGCCCCCGGCGCATCGATCCCGCCGGTCTTGGCGTTAAACATCACCATGATCGGCGCGTGGGCCGGATGGGCCAGCGACCAGTCGCGAATTTCGTTCATACAGGCGACCAGCGTCGAACAGCTTGAACGCACATCGATATCGGCAATATGGAGCACCTTGAAGCCCGGCGCGTCCATGTCTGTCGCTTCATAGGGCGCCGCGCCGGGCTGACCGGCCATCATTGCGGGCATCATCGGAGTGGCGAAGCGCCCGCCCTCAGGGTCATAGACAATGTCGATCTCGAGATTGCGCATCCCGGCGTCCAATTGGTCTGCGAGCGGTGGATGCGCGTAATCGAGCCCCACCACATCGGGGTTCTGCGCCATCAGCGCCGCCAGCTCGGCGGGCGGAATCGCCTGCTTGTAACTGTTATGCGTGCCGATGGTCTGAAGCGCGGTGATCGGCAAAGCATCAAAGGCGCGCCCCGCTTCGGCGTCCAGATCAACACCCGCCGGGCATTCCAGCGAAGGATGACTGACAGACAGGATGAGCGACACAACAAGGCTGAGCATCAACGCCCCCTCTTTCAAAATCTCCCGAACAAGAAGGCCATGCCAGCGCGCGGCGCTCAACGCAAAAACCGCCCGGTCGCTGAAGCGTCATAATCCCAGACCTCTGGATTGCAGGCCCTGTTCAAACCCGCCTGGTCTGGCTAGCCTCCTCCCAAGAGCGCGAAACGCGCCAAGGGGAGACTGACCATGTTGCGAGCGATCACCGGCGCCCTGGCGCTGTGTCTGGCCGTGTCCGGCGCACAAGCGCTGGCTCAGGACGAAGCCAGCTTTACAGAAACCGTCGAAGGGCTGAGCCGTCAGGACGGGCTGATCACGCTCTATCCCGACCCCGCCAAGGGCCGGGTGCTGGCTGCGCTCTCCCCGGCTGAGGACGGCGTGCTGGGCCGGATGATCTACACGGCGCGCCTGACCTCGGGGCTGGGATCAAATCCTGTGGGGCTTGACCGGGGCCTGGGGACCGACACCTGGATCCTGCGCTTCAGCCGGGTGGGCGATGCGGTCTTCGCCGAGTTTGAAAACACGCGCTACGCCGCCCTGGGCGCGGGCGCGGATGAAAGCGCCGCCACGGCGCAATCCTTCGCCCGGTCCGTCATCTGGCGCACCGACATCCTGTCTGAAAGCGCGGACGGCGAAGTGCTGATCGACCTGTCCGGCTTTCTCAAGCGCGATCCGATCAACGCGGTCGGCGCCCTGGACAATGCTGGCCAAGGGTCGTTCTCGGTCGACGCCGACCGCAGCGCCCCGCTGGCGGACAGCGTTCTGAGCTTTCCTGAAAACATCGAGATCGACACGCTTCTGACCCTCAGCGCGTCCGAGCCCGGCGCGGAAGTGCGCGCCACCGCGCCCTATGCGCAAGCTGTGACCCTGACCGTGCATCACTCCTTCATCGCGCTGCCAGAAGACGGCTATGAATCCCGCGCTTCGGATCCACGCAGCGGCGCGTTCGAACTGACACGCTATGACATGGCGACGCCGCTCGATGAGCCCTTGCAGCGCGGCTATGCCCGCCGGCACCGGCTGGAACGGATTGATCCGGACGCCGCGTCCGGCCCGGTGGTCGAGCCCATCGTCTATTACGTGGACCGCGGCGCGCCCGAGCTGATCCAGCAAGCCCTGATCGAGGGCGGGAACTGGTGGGCGGAGGCGTTTGAGGCCGCCGGCTTTGAAGACGCCTATCGCGTGGAGCTTTTGCCAGAGGGCGTGCATCCGCTAGATGCGCGCTACAATGTCATCCAATGGGTGCATCGTCAGACCCGCGGCTGGTCTTATGGCGCATCCGTCACCGATCCGCGCACCGGCGAAATCCTGAAAGGCCATGTGATCCTGGGCAGCCAGCGCGTGCGCCATGACCGGCTTATCTTTGAGGGCCTGATGGGCGTGGAGCAGACCGGGACCGGCGCGGCGGATGATCCGCTGGAGCTGGCGCTGGCGCGCGTGCGCCAGCTCTCCGCCCACGAGATCGGCCATACTTTGGGGCTGATGCACAATTTCGCCGCCAGCACCAATGATCGCGCCTCGGTGATGGATTACCCCGCGCCGCTGATCCGGTTTGACGAGGCCACGGGCTTTGACGCGTCACAGGCGTATGATGTGGGGATCGGCGAATGGGATATCGCCTCGATCTCCTGGCTCTACAGCCAGTATCCGGACGAAGCCGCAGAAGCCGCCGGGCTGGAAGCGATCCTGCAGCAAGCCCGCGAAGACGGCCTTCTGTACATTTCCGACCGTCATTCCCGCGGCAACAGCTCCGGCCACCCGCTGGCCAATCTGTGGGATAACGGATCAGACCCGGTGGACGCGCTGAATGACACGCTGGTGGTGCGCGCCGCAGCGCTGAACCGCTTCGGGACCGATGTGCTGGCCCAGGGCTTGCCGCTGAGCGAGATCCGCAATGTGTTCCCACCGATCTATCTCTATCACCGCTATCAGGTGGAGGCCGCGGCCAAGGCGCTGGGCGGCGTGATGTTCGCCTATGAGGTCAATGGCCCGGACGTGTCCGGCGTCACCGATTACGACCCGGCCCAGCAGCGGCGGGCGCTCGACGCCCTGGCGCGGACGCTGGAGCCTTCAAGGCTCGACATTGCAGACGCGACGCTGCGGCTTCTCACCCCCTCGCCCTTTTCAGATTACGACGCCATCGCCCAGCGCGAACAGTTTGAGACCGACCAGTATCCCGCTTTCAGCCGCGCCAACGCCGCCGCCGCGGCGGGCCGGATCAGTCTGTCCGCCATGCTGGCTCCGGCCCGGCTGGCGCGTCTGGAGGAACAGGCCGCCCGCAACCGCGACGCCTTGAGCCCTCAGGCGGTTCTGGCGCGGGTCGAGGGCGTCCTGTTTGACGCGCCACGTGACGAGGCGGCGCGTCTGGCGCCGCTGCGCGCGGCGCTGCAGGACGAGTATGTCAGTCAGCTCCTGCGCGTGGCCGGCGGCTCGACGCCCAGCGCCGCCAGGCTGGCGCGGTCAGCGCTCACGGACCTGCTGACGGAAGTCTCCGGTCGCCGCACACACGTCAGCGACAGTCAGGCCGTCGCTCTGAGAGCGCAAATCGAAGCCGGACTTCAAGCGATTGACGAGGGCCGCACCCTGTCGATCCCGAGCACGGACATCCCGCCGGGCAGCCCGATCGGGGCGGATGGGTGTTTCCATTGCGATAGCGGGGATCGGCTAGGGCTGAACTAGGCCGCAAGGGCCGGGGCGTTTCACCGCGCCCCGGCCTGCGATCTGATGGTGTTTTTGGCGCGCCGGTTTTGGCATAAGGGCGTCATGACCCAGTTTCGCGTCGCCGCACTTTATAAATTCACACCGCTCGTCGCCGACAAGGCGCTGCAGGACCGGCTTCTGACCGCCTGCCGCGAGCACGATGTCTACGGCACCTTGCTGATCGCCAGCGAGGGGATCAACGGCACCATCGCCGGATCATCAGACGCCATCGAGGCTGTTCTGAACGTGATCCGGTCCCTGCCTGGCTGCGCAGATATCGAACACAAGGATTCCTTCGCCGACGAACAGCCCTTCCTGCGCATGAAGGTGCGGCTGAAAAAGGAAATCGTGACGCTGGGCGTGCCCGGCGTGGACCCTCAGAAAGCCGTCGGATCCTATGTGGCGCCGGAAGACTGGAATGAGCTGATTTCGGCGCCGGACGTGGTCACCATCGACACGCGCAATGATTACGAAGTGCGCATCGGCCAGTTCAAGGGCGCGGTGAACCCCGAAACCACGAGCTTTCGCGAGTTTCCCGACTGGTTCAGAAAGTTTCGCGAGACCCGCCCCAATGCGCGGATCGCCATGTATTGCACAGGCGGCATACGCTGCGAGAAATCCACCGCCTTCGCCCTGACCGAAGGGCTGGACGAGGTCTATCACCTCAAGGGCGGCATTCTGAAATATCTCGAAACCGTGCCCGAGGAAGAGAGCCTGTGGGAAGGCGATTGCTTCGTCTTTGACCGCCGGGTCGCCGTGCGTCACGGGCTGGAGCTGGGCGATTACACCACCTGCCACGCCTGCCGCGAACCGCTGGGACCGGAAGATCTCAAATCCCCGCACTTCGTCGCCGGCGTCAGCTGCCCGCATTGCCATGAGGCCCGCAGCGAAGAACAGCGCCAGCGCTATGCCGAGCGTCAGCGCCAGGAAGCGCGCGCCGCCGAACGCGGCGAACGCCATGTGGGCGCCATACTGGATGCTGACGCGGACAATGACTGAAGCCCTGCCCGTCCTGTACTCCTTCCGGCGCTGCCCCTACGCCATGCGCGGGCGGATGGCGCTGGACGCCGCGCAGATCGCAGTCGAGCACCGCGAAATCCTGCTGAAAGACAAACCCGCTGAAATGCTTGAGGCGTCGCCCAAGGGCACAGTGCCGGTGGTGGTACTGCCGGACGGCCAGGTGATCGAGGAAAGCCTCGATGTGATGCACTGGGCTCTAGCTCAAAACGATCCCGAAAACTGGTGGCCGGACGACGCCGAGCTACGGTCAGACATCCAGGCTCTGATCGCGCGCAATGACGGCGACTTCAAGCATCATCTTGATCGCTACAAATACGCCAATCGCTATGAGGGCGCGGTCTCCGACGACCATCGCGCCGCCGCATCTCAAATCATCGACGCGCTTGAAGCACGCTTGAGCACATCCTCACAGCTGTGCGGTGATGCGCCTTGTCTGGCTGATATCGCGATTTTCCCGTTCATTCGCCAGTTCGCCAACACGGATCGGGACTGGTTTGACGCTCAGAGCTGGCCAAACCTGCAAGCCTGGCTGGCGGGGCATCTGGCTTCGGAGCGCTTCGCCCGGATCATGGCCAAGCACGATCTGTTCGTCTCGGCAGCCGCTCAAGACTGAGGCGCGCTTCACCCCTCGTCAGGCTCGACGCCCGCCCTAGCTCAGTGTCTCTGACGCGAACAGGACGAGTGAGCCATGGCGCCCGAAGAGATCAGCGAAATCATCGCCCTGGCCTGGGCGGACGATGTGAGCTTTGAGGCGATCGAAAAAGACACAGGGCTTAGCGAGCCTCAGGTCATCGCGATCATGCGGCGGTCGTTAAAGCCCTCAAGCTTCCGGCTCTGGCGTAAACGCGTGTCGGGCCGGGCCAGCAAGCACGCCAGGATCAAAGCCGCGCGCGACGCCGCGCCTAGAGTTTGATCGTGCCGCGGTCCGCCTGCAGGATCAGCTTGCGGTAATCATTGAGATCGCCGTCATAGCGCGACGCCTTGCCGTCATTCACCAGCCAGAGCTGATCGGCGGTGCCTTCGGCGAGATAGACATCGTGGGTGATCAGGATGACGGCGCCCTTATAATCGTTGAGCGCGTAGATCAGCGCTTCCCGGCTGTCGATATCCAGGTGCGAGGTCGGCTCGTCGAGGATCAGCACATGGGGTTTTTCCATCGCCATCAGGCCCAGCAGCAGACGCACTTTCTCGCCGCCTGACAGCTTCTCGATATTCGTGCCGACCTTTTCATGGGCGAAGCCCATCGCAGCCGCGGCGGCGCGCTGCTTTGATTCAGGCGAGCCCGCAGGCAAGGCGTCCTGCACGTGCTGCAGCACCGTCTCGCCCGGCCTTAACTCATCCATCTGGTCTTGCGAGAAATAACCGATGCGCAAGGCGCGCGGCGCCGTGCGATCACCCGCCAGAAGCGGCAAGCGTTCGGCGATGGATTTCACCAAAGTCGTCTTGCCCTGGCCATTGGCGCCGACAATGGCGATGCGGTCTTCGGGATCCAGCCGCAGATCCACACCCCGAAGGATTACCGCCTCTTCACCATAGCCCACTTTTGCGTCGCGCAATTGCAGCAAGGGCGGAGACAATTTGTCGGCCGAGCTGGGGAAGGAGAAGGGCGTGGTGCGTTCGGCGATCGGAATGCTGATCTCTTGCATCTTTTCCAGTCGCTTGACCCGTGATTGCGCCTGGCTGGCCTTGGAGGCCTTGGCGCCGAACCGGTCGATGAAAGACTGAAGGTGCGCGCGGTCAGCCTCTTGCTTGGCGCGCTGGCTTTCCAACAGCGCGGTCTTCGCCGCACGCAGTTTCAGCCAGGCGTCATAGCCGCCCGGCGACACCGAAAGCTGTTGATGCTCCAGCGCCATCGTATGGGTGACGCACCGGTTCAGCATTTCGCGGTCGTGGCTGACGATCAGCACGGTGTGGGGGTATTTCTTCAGATAGCTTTCAAGCCAGGCCGCGCCTTCCAGATCGAGATAGTTGGTCGGCTCATCGAGCAGCAACAGGTCAGGCTCTGAGAACAACACCCCGGCGATGGCGGCGCGCATGCGCCAGCCGCCTGAAAACTCTTTCGTCGACCGGTAGAGGTCCGCATCGCTGAACCCCAGCCCCATCAGGACTTCCGCGGCGCGCGATTCCGCTGACCAGGCGTCGATATCCGCCAGCCGCATATGGATCTCGCCAATGCGGTCGGGGTCGGTCGCGGTTTCCGCTTCCTGCATCAGGGCGTGACGTTCTTCGTCGGTGGCCAGCACCACGTCGAGGATGGTGTCGTCAGACGCCGCGACCTCCTGCGCCACCCAGCCCATGCGCGCGCCCTTGATCAGGCGGATCGCAGCATCCGGCGACGGCTGATCGATCTCCTCTCGGATCAGCTTGAGCAAGGTGGACTTGCCCGTGCCGTTGCGGCCCACCAGACCGACCTTCCAGCCGCTGGAGATTTGCGCCGAGGCGTTTTCAAACAGCGAGCGGGCGCCGATACGGTAATCGAGATTTGAGATCGTAAGCATGGGGGCGGTGTAACCGTCACAGCGCGCGGTGCAATGAAAAGCCGCTGTGCGGTGCAGCATGAGCGCGCCAGGGCGCCTCGCGGGCAACGTCATAAAACCGTCTTAAACACTGGACTTTCCTCAAAACGTATATACATTGCATAGCCGTTGCATAGCAGATGCGAGATTGGATCCGGTCCATGGCTGACGACAAAAAGGCGAAGAAGAAAAAAGACAGCCAGCTTGTCATTCGCCTGAACAAGGACCAGCGCGATCAATTCGTTCAGCTGTGCGATGATCTGGATACCAGCGCCGCCCGGGAATTGCGCCTCTTCATCAGGGGCTTCATCGCCCGCCACACATCTGAAGAGAGCGCATGACCTCAAAAGACGCGCCTCACTCATCAAGGAGACCCGACATGGCGTCGAAAAAAGTCAAAGAGCTGAAAAAAGAGATCAAAACCCGCAAGGCGAAGATCGAAAATCAGGAAACCAAGCTGAAAAAAGCGAAAAAAGCGCTCAAGAAAGCCGCTTAACGCTCAAGCCCTGAGACGACTAAAAGCCCGCCGGTCTCCGGCGGGCTTTGTTCTATGCGATCAGGTTGGAAACACGGCGGGCGCCAGCAGCAAGGCGACCACGCTCAACACCGCGACAGCGATGATGTTCAGCACCAGCCCCACCCGGGCCATGGCCGGAATGGCTACAAGCCCTGAGCTGAACACCACGGCGTTGGGCGGCGTGGCCACCGGCAGCATGAAGGCGCAACTGGCCGCCAGCGTGACAGGGATGACATAGATCAGCGGGTCCTGACCGGTCTCGACCCCGATGGCCGCGATCACCGGCAGGAAGGTCGCCGTGGTCGCGAGATTACTGGTCAATTCGGTGATGAAGATCACCAACGCCGTCGCCGTCACCACGAGCAGGATGGCGTTGATGGTCCCGACGCCGACCAGCTGTTGCCCCATCCACAAGGCCAGGCCTGAGCTGGTGACGGCGGTCGCGAGCGCCAGCCCGCCGCCGAACAGCGCCAAGACGCCCCAGGGCAGTCTGGACATGGCGTCCCAGGTCATCAACGCCTGGCCTTTCTTCCCCGAGGGGATCAGGAAGGCGGCGACCGCGGCCGTCATCGCGACGCCGGTGTCCGTCAGCTCACCCAGGAAAGGCAGGCTGCTCAGCCAACTGCGCGACAGCCAGCCGAACACCAGAAACCCGAACAGAAGCGCAGTGCGCACCTCCGCCTTGCTCATGGCGCCGAGCCCTTCGCGCATGGCGCGGATATGCTGGACGGCTTCGTCCGAGGCCTTGAAATTGATCGGATAGATGAAGCGTGTCAGCACCAGCCAGGCCAGCGGCAGCATCACCAGCGAGACCGGCACGCCGACCATCATCCAGCGCGCAAAGTCGATCTGGACATCGTAATTGTCCGCCATGAACCCGACCATGAAGGCGTTCGGCGGCGTGCCCACCAAAGTGGCGACCCCGCCCAGCGTGGCGCCATAGGCCAGGCCCAGCAGCAAGGAGACGCCAAAATTCTCACGCTGGCGCGGCGCGAGTGTCGGCATGGTCTCGTTGATCACCGTGAAGACCGAAACCGCGATGGGCAGCAGCATCAGCGTCGTCGAGGTGTTGGAGATCCACATGCTCACAAACGCCGCTGCGCCCATGAAACCGGCGACCAGAGCCCGTGCGTCGGCGCCGGCGATGGCGAACACGCCCAAAGCAATGCGCCGGTGCAAGCCGCACCGCTCGATCGCCAACGCCACCACGAACCCGCCAAAGAAGAGATAGATGATGGGGTGCGCATACGGCGCCGCGATCTCACGCGTGGACACAACGCCCAGTATCGGCAGCGCGACCAGCGGCAAGAAGGCGGTGATGGCCACCGGAATGGCTTCGGTCGCCCACCAGATGGCCATCAGAACGCCGATGGCGGCGACGATTGTGGCCTGTTGCGGCAAACCTTCAGGCGAAAAGGTCAAAGCCGTGATCAGGGCGGCGATCGGCCCCAGAACAAGACCTACGCGCTGATAAAGAGCCGGGCCGGAAGTTTCTTGTGCGATCATTGCGTTCGCCTGTCTTGAGGTTTTGTCGTTTCAGAGGCGCGCGACATAGATCCCGCTCGCAGACACGCCGCTGTCTGAGGGTCGCCGCATCACGAGTTCGGTCATCTGAATAGGCGTAGGGCTGCGATGGCGGGGCGCGCGATCATCATTCAACGTCTCCCGCCTGCTCGCGTATCTCCGCCGCGATCATCCACGCCGCGGCCTCCGCCATGCCGGCGTTGTCATGCGCCACTCCGGGCACGCTGCCTACGCGCCAGCCATAGGTCACGCCCAGCGCGTCCGCTCGGGCGCGGGCGGCGTTGGCGAAATAAACGCCGCGCGCATAGCGATGCGGGCCTTGCGCCTCAGCCTCGGGCGTATGGCGCAGATGCTGGTGACGGGGGTCGACATCTCTCTCGCCCAGCAAAATGGTCAGCGGCATGCCCACCCAGCGACCGATATCGTCCTCGCTCACCGATGTGCCGCCCGTCCCGTAAGGCCAGGCCCGGCTGGCGTCCGGCAGCGTGTACCAACCCGCATTGGCGCTATAGGCCGTGATCAGATGCGGCAGGTCTTCAAACAACAGCGCCCGGTGGACGAACTGCGCACCGGCGGAATGCCCGAACAGATAATATCCGGAAGCTTCACCGCCGCGCCGGGCGATGGCGCTGAACAAAGGCTCAAGCGCCGCGTAGGCCGATGGCCCGTCCCGCCCCACGCCGCCCAGATTATACAGAGCGGCGCCGGGGAAATCCGCCGCGGAGAACTCTGGCGCATAGACCCGTAGCCCATACTGTTGCGCCAGCTCCCGCCAATTGTCGCGATAGTCATCGGCGTTGCGGTTCACGCCATGCATGACCATCACCACCGGCGCGTCGGGCAAGAGCCCGGTCGGCGGCTCCAGATAGAAGACGCGGAGCGGCGGTCCCGCCCAGTCCGAAAAAACGAACTGGCCAGCCTGCCAGTCCTCGGCGCGCGCGAGGCTGAACGACGTCGTCAGAAGGACGATCAGAGAGATGAGAAATCGCATCATGAGAGCGTCCGGGCGCCGTCGTCTGGACGGCGCCCGGCCTGCCTCTGCCTAGAAGCGCTTGCGAACGTCGAAATAGACCTGACGTCCGCGAATGCTGTGATACGCGGCGTCATATCCGTTGGTTTCATCAGCCAGGGGCGGATCTTCATCAAAGATGTTGTTCGCGCCGACGCGGATCCGCATGCCGTCCAGAAGGCCCTCTGCGTCAATGTCATACTGGACATAGGCGTTGGTCTGGGTCCAGGCGTCGACGAAGAACGGATCGCCATTGGGATCAAGCCCGGCGCCGGTGTCGATGAACTCGCTGGTGTAGTTTGCCCGGGCGCCTGCGCCCCAGCCACTGCGATGGCGCCAGGTGACAGAGCCTGAGACCCGCCATTCCGGCTGACCGTTCTGCAAGATGATGTCGCCTTCCTGGGACACGGTGATCTCGTCAGAGATCAAGCCGCTCTCAACCGCGTCAGCGATTTGTTGCGCGCCTGGCGACAGGGCGATGAAGTAGGTGTCGAGATAGGACGCGTTCACCTTGAAGTCGAAATCGCCGATCGGCGTGTCATCCAGCGAATAGTAGACACCGTAATCGGTGCCTTCGACGTCGATATCCTCGTTATTGTCGTAGGTGTCGCGAACGAACAGGATTTCACCGGCAGGGGTCAGACCCGCCGCATTGTAGAAATCAATATCGTCCTGGTTGGGATCGGCCCGCACCACATTCGGGTTCGACGACCCCTGCAGGCGCAGCAGGTAATCCAGACTGATATGGTTGGCTGCGCCGAACACGCCGACCACATCCGTGCGTTCGATCTCCCAGCGATCGACGGTGACCGTCAGATTATTCAGGAAGCTCAAAGGCCCTTGCAGACCACTCGGTTCGAAGACGAATCCGTAGGTGATGTTGGTGTCGTCTTCCGGACCAATATCGTCCGCCACGGACCGACGTTCGGTGCGGCCTTCCGTGAAGCCCGTACAATCGGCGAACGTGGCGAACGTGCCATTGCGCACGCCCGCTTCACAGGCATAGCCGTCACGGCGGGAGTTTGAACGGTCCACGCCTTCGTTGACCACGATCAGGTTCGGCGCCCGGAAGCCCTCCGAATACGCGCCGCGCAGCTTCAGCCCGGCAAACGGGATCCAGGCCGCCGCCACACGCGGTTTCACGCCGCTTCCGCCAAAATCAGAATAGTCCTCGTAACGCGCCGCAAGCTGAACGTCGAAGGTTTCGACGAGCGGAATGTTCATGTCCGGGCTGACGATCGGCACGGACGCCTCGGCGAACACGCCATACACGGAACGCGAACCGCTGGAATCCGGCGTCGGGCTGGTGCCGTAAACGTCGCTCTGGCTGACCTCGCCCGTCACCATGTCAGTGAAGGTGATGGTGCCGTCCAGACGGTCATCGCGGTTTTCATCATAGGCTTCGTAACGCGCTTCAACACCGGCGGCGAGACCGATCGGTCCGCCCGGCAGCTGGAAGACATCACCATTGCTGACCTTGAAATCGATCAGCGCCAATTCCGACGTGCTCTCACGCTCGACATCAATCAGGAAAGGCTCGATGAGATTGCGCGGGTTCGGCGTGGCGTCACCGATGGAGGGATTGTTGGGATCACCGCCATTGAACAGATTGTAGACGTCCGGCCCTTCCTTGAAGAGCTCTTGCTGGAACAAGGTGCGCGAGATGGAATTGTTCGCGGTGTCCCGCGCATAGCCACGGTTATAGAGCGCTGCGCTATCCCAGTCCCAACCGGAATCGCCGAACTCGCCACGGGCGCCGCCCAGAATGCGGTACTGGGTGTTGACGACTTCAATGTCGCGGAAACCCACATCCACGAAGCGATAGCGACCCGCATCCGTAAAGACCGGCAGGCCTTCAACCGGCACATTGGACAGGCCCGGCAGGCGGTTGGGATTGACCGAACCATCCGAGAACGTGACCGGACCGAACGGGTTGTAGTAATAGCTCGCCGGCACCGAGATGCCTGTTGCGGAAATGCCGTTGCGCGGCTCGTTCGTGGACCGCGTCTCGGCGTAATACACGCCCAGCTCGCCATACAACTCCACGCCATTGTCCATGGCGTGGTTGAAGAAGCCGAAGGCGTTGAAGCGATCCCGGTCAGAGATGATCGAGCGCTCATAAGCGCCGTCAAACCTCAGATCCCGATCCTGCGTGCTGTCATCAATACACAGTCCAGGCGTGGACAGGACATCCGCCCGGCACCCCGGAAAGCTGTCCGGCTGGAAGTGGAAGCGTCCTGACGAATTGGTCAGGATATTGCCGTTCTGACGAACCCGCGTGGCGGACGTGGTGTTCAGCGTCCACTGCCCCCAGGGAGATTGAGTGGCGCGGTTGTCAAAAGAGACATCGCCTTCAAAGCTGGTCCCTTCAAGGAAAGGGCGACGGTCCTCACTTGCGGCGACTTCGATCTCGGAGGCCATCAGCCCCTCACGGCGCGAATACTGCACCGCCAGCGAGGCGTTGGTGCGGCCCTCATTGAAATCCTGCCCGCCCCGGATCGTCACGGTCTGCTCATTCAGACCATTGCCGGTGGCGTAAAGGTGCCGGCCGCGCGCGTAAAAACCCACGAAATCATCATCAAGGATGGTGTTGAACACGCCGGCGACGGCGTCTGTGCCGTAAATCGCGGACGCGCCGTCATTGAGCACTTCGACGCGGGAAATCCCGGCGACCGGCAGCGAGTTGACGTTGGTGGTGGTCACCGGCGTCGACAGCTCCGCCTGGGTGGAGGGGTGGTTGACGACGCGACGCCCGTTCAGCAGCACCAGCGTGCCGCTCGATCCGATGGAGCGCAGGTTGATCGAGGCCACATCGCCGCGCGCATTGTTGTTTGTGGTGTTGTTGTCGGTGCGGAACGCAACGCCGCCCTGGGCCGGCAAGGAGCGGATCAGGTCTTCACCGTCCACGCCGCCAATGCTCGCAAGATCTTCCTGTGTGAGAATGGTGACCGGCAGGGCTTCGTTGACGCGAGCGCCCTGGATATTGGTGCCGGTGACGATGATCACATCCGCCGTGGCGGGCCGTTCAGCTGTCTCTTGCTGCGTCGTCTCGACAGCTTGTGCGAGTGCGGCTTCGCCCAGCGCCAGAGCGCCAAGCGCGCCGAAAGCGATTCCGGAACGGAGAATCGTTTTGAAAGTCATGTGTCCCTCCCATGCGTTTTTGTTTTCCCGACGAGAGCAATGGTTCTGGACACTGTCAATGAAAATTATACACTCGGTTCAAATTCCGTACGGACTGCCCGCTGTAAATTGTCAGCCGTGGCGCCAAAGCTACTATGACCAGCCGTAGCGGACTGGAATTTTGAGGGGGGACCTCGACGATGACTGTACTCAGACCTGACTTCCCCGATCACAGCTCTGCTTTCTCTCGCAGCCAGGAACGCGATCGCAAGACAGCCGCCATCCGCTCCGCCGCGTCGCGCCGCTTTAATGCACACGGGGTTCTGGGAGCGCGACTCGAAGACATCACCGCCGATCTCGGCCTCACAAAGACCAGCATTTCATACTATTACGCGTCCAAGGAGGAGCTCGCCGAAGCGGTCTTCCTCTCCTCGGTCGACTTCTTGCTGGAGGCGGTGAAACGCGCCGAAGCGGCCAATGACGCGCCCGGTCTGAAAGTGCTGGCGCTATTTCAGGCCTATGCCGAGCAATTGTCTGACGCCATTGCAGATCAACGCCCCTTCCCGGCGCGCCTTCAGGAGCTCGACACCCTGTCTGAGGAGGTCCAAGCGCGGATCACCTCGCGGCTGGGAGAGGCGGTCAACCGCGTCAACGCCATGACGAGCGACTGGCTGAGCCAGTCTGATCTGACCGCCCGCCGGGCCGAACCGGTCACCTATTGCCTGTTCGGTCTGCTGGACTGGCTGACCGTGCGCGCGGGCGAAGAGAGCGGCGCGCAATTCTCCAGCTCCGCCGACGCCTTGCACGACATCCTGCTGCAAGGACTGACGGCGGAGGGGCCGGTTTTCAATGAGATCACGCCGCATTTCGTCTCTTCAGGCGAGCTGCCGCAGATTTTCGACCGCAAGGCCCGCAACCGCATGAAGCGGGAAGCCTTCCTCAAGGCCGGCATCCGCTTTTTCAATCTGTATGGCGTTGAAGGCGTCTCCCTCGCCGAGGTCGCAGGCTCGCTGGGGGTCACGCGCGGGGCGTTCTATTATCATATTCCGGACAAGGAGAGTTTTCTGGACCAGTGTCTGGAGCACTCCCTGCAAGCGGTGGAGACCACGCTGGACGCCGCCGCTGAAAGCACGGACGGGCTGGCCTTCATCCGTCGCGCCGTCTTTGACCTGATCTACATGCAGGCCACCGGCATGTCGCCGATCATCCGGCTGGAGTTGATGGCCGCCCTGCCCGCGGCGCGGCGCAACCGCCATCAGGCCCGCTTGCGCAACATCACCCGCCGCCTGGGCGACACCTATGACGCCGCCGTCAGCGCAGGCGAGGCGCGCCCGCACGACGCCTCGATCGTGGAATCCCTTCTGACGGGCGTGATGTTCATCAATAGCGGCTTCACCCTCGCCGCTTCCAGCACCATGAATGACTGGCGCATGAGCCAAAGCCCCCTCTCGGCGACCAATGATTTCCTGCATGTCCTGCTGTACGGTCTGGCGGCGCGCCCATGAAAGCTCGAAGTCTCCTTTTCATGTTTATCGTGCTGGCCGCCTGCTCCGAGCCGGAGGCGAACACCAATCCTGCGCCCGAGACTGACCTCAGCGCGACCCTCGCAGAGCGCCAGCATGAGGCGGCCGCCCCGAGCTTCGTCCCGCAAAGCCCGGTGCTTTCACCCAATCGCGAGATCGAAGCGGTCTTTTCAACCGCAGCCCTGAACGCTCAGGTCTTGCGTCTGGAAGCCGCGCTGGCGCGCGCCCAGGCGGCGGAAGGCGTCATTCCCCAAAGCGCTGCAGACGCCATCACCGCCGCCGCCATTCCCGAGAACATTCCCCAGGACGCAATCGACGCCGAATACGACATCGTGCGCCATCGCATGGTGGCGCTGTTGAACGTGCTGCGCCGGTCGCTGGATGAAGACAGCGCGAACTATCTGCATTACGGCGCGACCACCGTAGACCTCTATGACAGCGCCGCCATGCTGCAGATGCGCGAGGCGGTCTTCGCCCTGATCGAGGATTTGCGCGTCATCGAGCTGCAGCTCATCGAGCTGGCCGATCAGTACAAGACCACGCCGATGATCGGGCGCACGCTCGGCCAGCACGCATTGCCGATCACCTTTGGCAAGAAGATCAGCGGCTATATCGGCGAGAACCGGCGCCATATCGACCGGCTGAGCGACCTGCTCGACCGGATCGAGCGCTCCATCATCATGAAAGGCGCGGTGGGCAGCTATCTGGGGCTCGGCCCCGAAGGCCAGCGTGTCGAGGCGCGCCTGGCGTCTGAACTGGGCCTGCCCGCCCCCTATCCCGATGACTGGCACGCCAGCCGGGACGTGTTCGCAGAGTTCGCTCTCGTCCAGTCCATGATGGCCCACAGCTGGGCGCGGCTCGGGCAGGAGGTGTTCCTGCTTCAGATGACCGATATCGGCGCACTGGTGGAAGAGCGCCCCGGCGGCGCCGTGGGTTCGTCCACCATGCCGCACAAGGTGAACCCATCCCTGTCTGAAGCGCTGATCCAGCAGGGCCGGTCCATTCCGCGCCTCGCCGAGATCGTGCAAGACGACATGATCAATGTCTTTGAACGCGACAACACCTCACGCCCCAACAGGGCCGTCGCTGACATCGCGCTCGCCACGGAAGACATGCTGGGCGACGCCAGCCGTCTGATCTCGCGCTTGCGGATCAATGAGGCGCGCATGGCGGAAAACCTCGAACTGAGCCGGGGCTGGATTCTGACCCAGCGCATCGTCTTCGCCGTGCAGGACGATCTGGGCCGTGACGGCGCCGAACACCGATTACGGGATCTGGCGACCGCCTCAACAGGGACCGGCGCCAGCCTGCGCGAGGCCATTGAAAGCGACCCTGAATTGTCGGCCCTGTTTCAGCCAGGTGAGCTTGATGAGCTGCTGAACCCACGCACCTATCTCGGCCTTGATGCTGAACTGGTGGATGAAGTGATCGCCCAGGCCCGCGCCGCCAGAGAGACCGATCCGGTCCGAACGGAGACCCCATGACCCCCAAGCCCCTGCTCCGCCTCCTGATGCTCGGCGCGGCCCTGACCGCGGCGGGTTGCGCCACCCCGGACACGCTCTCTGACGCCCAGCGCGCCAGCTGTGAGACCGGCGCCGTTCGCCTGACCCAGGACTTCTCCACCGCGCCTGATTATGCGTGTGAGCGCACGGGGGACGCCGCTTTTGAGCTGGTCGTCATCCCTGAAGACCCCGACATCAATCCCAGCCCGTGGTACGCGTTCGATCTTCACGCCGAGCGGGCAGGCGAAGCGCAGGTCGCGCTCGAATATCCGCAATACCGCCATCGCTATCAGCCGCGCATCGAGATCGAAGACGGGCATTGGGTCGCCCTGCCAGAAGACGCCGTCATGGTGTCCGAAGACCGCCAACACGCCACGCTCACACTGGACATCGCCCCCGGCGCAACCCGGATCGGCGCGCAGGAAGTGATCTCTCTTGAAGCGCGGGCGATGTGGCGCGCCGCCTTCGCGGATCGGACCGGGATGACCCGCCGCGTGATCGGTGAGAGCCGACAAGGCCGCCCCATCGAGGCGCTGTCACGTCCTGCGGCTTCGCCCGGCGCGCCCCTGATCATCATTCTGGGCGGCCAGCATCCGCCTGAAGTGCCGGGCGTTCTGGGTCTGCGCGTGTTTCTGGACGCGCTGTTCGGAGCTGAGGCCAATCCGTCCGTGCTCGACGGTTATCAATGGCTGATCATCCCCGACCTCAATCCCGATGGCGTCGAGAACGGTCATTGGCGGCACAATACGGGCGGGCTGGATCTGAACCGGGACTGGGGCCCGTTCACCCAGCCGGAAACCGCCGCCGCCTTCGCTGCGATCCAGGCTCAGATCACGGACGGGCATGCGCCCTATCTGCTTCTGGATTTTCATGCCACGCGGCGCGATGTGCTCTACACCCCGCCGGACGCGGCCGAGCTGACGCCGTTCGCATTCAGCGAGGACTGGATCGCCCTGATCGAAGAGGAATGGGGCAGCGAGACGCCCGCCTTTGATCGCGGCCCCAGCCACAATGTCGGCATGCCCACCTCCAAGACCTGGTTTGCGGACACCTACGCCGCGCCGGGCGTGACGGTGGAATATGGCGACGACACCGACCGCGACCGCATCACCGCTCTGTCGCAAACCGCGGCGCGGGCGCTGGTGCAGTATCTGGGCGAAGATCGATAAAACGCACGGTGCGGTGAGAGACGCCCTCTCGCCGCACCGCTCAACACTTACTGGATGACCTGGATGGCGTGGGTATCTTCCGTCACGCTGTCAGAATGCGCCACGACGATAAGCGCACGCCCGTCATCGGAATAGAAGACCTGATCCAGTCTCGGTGAAGCGCCCGTCGCATCGAAGTACAAGGGCGAGACGTCAATAGCTCCGCTATCGAGATACGAGCTGTCGCTGAACAGACGGACCTGGTTACTGCTGACGACCGCCCAGAGCGACTCCTCCTCGGAATGATCCGCCCACAGGACGGTTTGGCGGGGCGCCAGCGATTCCACATAGTTCATGTCGAACGAGGGATCGTCCGAAGCCCGGAATACATGCCCTCCAGCCACCAGAATGCGGGTGCTGTCCTCGCTGATCCAGAGATTTCCGGACATGGCGTAATCGCCATGATAGGGCGAATCCCTCGAAGTTATCTGGCTGAGATTGCTCACAGAATACCGCTCGATATCGCTCGGATACAAACCCCTGTTCGCGCCATAGACCGCCCCCCCTGACGACCGCATGCGCAGTTGCGTGCCCGCGCGTGCACCCCATCCGGCGTGAACCGTATCGGACAGGAAATCCGCCGCCAGAAAGCTGACCCACTGGTCCCGGACGGGAACCGTATAGGCGACCCGGCGATCATCGATGACGACATCGCCCCAATCCGCATCAACGGCCTGGGTGTCGCTTAACTCAGCCCCGTCTTCATTCAAGGCGATGAGAGAGATCAGCCCCTTGTGCGAGACGGCGGCGTGGGTCCCGCTAGGCGAGACATCAACGGCATAGCCCGGTTGTGGCAGCTCAACCACTTGCTCGGAAAAGTCATCCAGATCCCGGATGCGCAGTTGGCTTCGGTCTGACTGGACGTAGAGGATCTGGTTCTTGACCTTGTTGTAGATGATGTCGGTCGGCCGACCGTCAAGCCGAACCTGAAGCGCCTCGCCCGCGCTGACCACATGGACTTCGATCGTCTGGGCGGGCGCAGACTTTTCGCCATCACTCACCACAAGGCTGAACCGGTAGGTCCCCTCAAAGTTCGGGGTGAACCTCAACTCGGCCTGATCGG
Source organism: Oceanicaulis sp. (assembly GCF_051859625.1). Taxonomy (GTDB): domain Bacteria; phylum Pseudomonadota; class Alphaproteobacteria; order Caulobacterales; family Maricaulaceae; genus Oceanicaulis. The sequence continues at coordinate 1,087,321 of NZ_JBHYFH010000001.1, forward strand.
CATCGGTCAAGATCAGCGAACTGTCCTGCGGCTCGCTCATCAGGGCCCAACTATAGCTGAGCGACTCGCCTTCGGGGTCATAGCTGCGACTTGCATCCAGCCGGATCGACTGACGCACATGACCGGCGCTGCTGTTGGCGATTATCGTGACCGGCGGATTATTGAGATTGCTCTGGTCCACCATAGCGCGGGTGAAGACCGCATAGTTCTGAGGATTGGTGGGGTGATCGGCAGCGTAGATCCGGATGAACTCATCATCGCCCATCACCACCTTCAGAGGCGTCGCCGGACGACCTGCAGCCATATCCGGCAGCTCCAGCGTCTGGACCCGCTGACCACCGGAGCCGTCATAGACATTGAGCTGCGCGGCGCCGGAGACCGTCTCAATAACATACCAGTAACCGGTTTCCGTTTGCTGTTCGGCGTCAATGATCAGACCGGTGCGATCTAGCTGGGTGCGGTACGTCAGATCCGTGGCCCGGTCATCGGTCGCACGGACGATTACGCCGCATGCGCTGAGGATTTCAGTCCCGCTATCGGCAATCCAGAGGTCGCCGCAAAATGGAAAGTCGCCATGGTAAGGCGAGTCATAAACTAGCGTCGCAACCCCATCCGTGATGTCGTAACGCTCCACATCACTGGGCGATAGGCCACGGTCTGCGCCATACGCCTTCATCCCATTGGGGTGGATCTGCATTCTGGTGCCTGGGTAGGCCAAGCTCCATGTCGCGTGTTGAACGCCCGTTTCCAGATTTACGGAATTCAAGCTCTCACTTCGATTTCGCGAGATGAAATGCGCGTTGCCATCATTATCAACGATCAGGTCGCCCGGCTCGTTCGTCACGTCCCAGGTCGCGACCAGGCTTGCGCTGGACATATCGATGAAGGAAATCCGGTCCTGATGCCCGGCCGCGATCCATCGGCCATTGGGCGAAACAGCAAGCATGAGCACGGTCGCAGGCAGGGTGAAGGTATGAGTGCTGGTCCCGTCCTCGCCGACCACACGCACTGTGCGCTCACGTGACGAGACGATCAGTTCACCCGTCGCGCTCGCTTCGAGATAATCAAAGCCATTCGCCAAAGCGGTCTGGCTGTAGGTGCTGACAGCAACCGACACCGTGGAGGTCACGGGATCATAGCCGTCATCCAGCTCCAGCTCGAAGGTGTAGTCGCCCGCAACGTCAAATTCCACGGTATGGACAGGCCCGGTCAGACGCTCGCGCAGACGGGTGCCGGACGGAGAGGCGATCAGCGTCCATGTATACCCCAGAGGCTGGCCATTTATGTCGCTTGATCCCGACGCATCCAGAGTCACCGGCAAACCCACAGCCGTCTGAGACGGCATGGAATCAATCACCAGATTGGGGGCGTCATTGCTCAGGCTCAGCTCGACCGTGTCCCGCGCAGACCCGCCTCTGCCGTCATTCACCGTCATCTCGACCGCGTATTGTCCCGGCGCCAGAGTCTTCAGTCGCGGTCGCGGCGTGTTTGCATCCACAAGCGACGCGCCAGCCCCTGTCGGCTGTTGGGTGATGACCCAGCCGAAACTCAGGTGATCGCCATCCGGATCGCTGCTAGCAGCGCCATTCAGGATGACGCCAGAAGCGTCCAGAGAGGCGGTGATATCCGCTCCGGCATTCGCCGTTGGCGCAGAGTTTGAAGACGTTGAAGGAGGCGTGCCGCCTGAATCCCCGCTGCCGCCGCCCCCGCACGCGCCAAGAATCAAGGCGCACGCCGACGCCATCGCTAATCGCTTCACGATGCAATCCCCCCTGAGGCGAGCCCTAACGCCCCTTGTTCTCCCTGAGTTGATTAAGGCCAGATCGACCCTCAAATACAAGCCGTTGAATACGAAAATTCATGCGCAGCCACAGTTGCCGCCGGAGCGCGATCCAGTCCGCGCTGACGCGCCCTGACCTGTGAGGGCGTCGTTGTCGACTTGAACGATCATCGCAAGCGGATACCCGGTCGTCGCAGCCCGGCCTGGCGTGATTTCAGCATCGGCGCCTCTGTGGCGCTGTTCCTTTTAGACAGAGAAGCCCGCCGCAATCCGGCGGGCTTCTCCATTCGGGACTGATCCGTCAGCAGGCCTTAATAACCGCCAAACGATCCCGCAGGGCCAGGGAAGACGACCGGGCTTTCCGACCCGTCCGTCGCCACCGACGACACGCCGAAATAGTAATTGTCGATGACAATGTTCTCGAGCGTGAACTCGGTCACGTCGCCCACAAAGCGGCTATAGGTCCATTGAGGCGCATCGGTCAGGCGCCAGTACACACGATAGCCCATCAGGTTTTCAGCCGGCGCGCCCGAAGGACGCGACCAGCTCAGCGTTGTGGAGGGCTGCACAGCGCCCGAAATCGTCACATCCGCCGGAAACGGCGGCGCGCCCGCCAGCTGGGCCAGCGTTGCGATATTCAGACCAGTGAGTTTGGCGGCATAGTCAAAATCGACGGCCTCCAACACGTCGCCATAGTCAATGCCGTCCTCGACCCGTATGTCCTGGTGCTGGCGGTTATAGTCCTCATGGGTCTCCATGATCCGCACGCCCGGCATGCCGGCGTCATTGAACGGGCGATGATGGCCGCCGCGGCCGAACCGGTCGAGGCGATAGACCATCATCACATCCAGATTGGGCACATACTGGTCCGCGGTGCGGTCAATGAACCGCGCCAGATTACGGGAGGGCGAATCCACCTCGCCGCCCGTGAAGCGACGAATACGGGCTTCTTCAGGCGTTTCGGTCGCACGCGTGCCTTCTGAGAATACGCGCGCCGTTGAGTTGTCCACCACGCCGTCAATCCCGGCGCTGTTGCCGATCATGTCGTTATTGAGCACGGCCTTGATCCGCCAACCCTGTTCCAGCGCGTAATCAGCGACGATCCGCCCGCCGAACAGGCCTTGCTCCTCCCCTGCGAGCGCGGCGTACATGATGGAGCCCGCAAACGTGTCCTGGCTGAGCACTCGCGCGGCTTCCAGCACACCCGCGACCCCCGAGGCGTTGTCATTGGCGCCGGGGCTGATGCTCGTCGCGTCCATCACGTCCGACACGCGGCTGTCGATATCGCCAGACATCACCACCATGCGGTCCGGGTCTGACGCCCCGCGCTGAATGGCGATCACGGAGACCACGTCCACAGGGTCGGGGATACGGCGCTCTCCGCTGATCGTTTCGGAGACATACATGACCTCAAGGCACCCGCCGCACTCGGCTGAAATGCGCAGGAACTCGTCATGGATCCAGCGACGCGCCGCGCCGATCCCTTGCGTCTGGCTTTCGGTCTCCGACGCCGTATGACGCGTGCCGAAGCTCACGAGCGTGGTGATGTCCGCTTCAATGCGGTCCGCCGAAACCGCCGCCACATAATCATGCACGTCGAGCACTTCAGACGGCGGCGCCACCTGTGCGCCTGACGCCGCGGTCAGGCCCGCCGCCAGAACCATGCCCATGACAATCCGCATAATGATTTCTCCCCTGTCGGCCCGTTCAGACCCAATTGGGGAGCAAGCTAGACCGGCGCCATCGACGCGCCAAGGCCAGCCGCCCCGGCGTCATGTCCGGTTATCATCAGGGCGCGGATGATCGGCTCAGCGCATGGCGCCCGCAAAGGGCTTTCATCTCTGGCGCGGACAGAAATCAAGCCTTAGGGCGCAATCAAAACCCACTTGATTGATACAGAATGGCTCTTGGTCATCAGTGCGCTCTAGCCAGATCAATTAATTTTCTGTTACGCTAAATGTCGTCTTAGAAATCTCTACAAGGAACAAAAATCAGTTTTGGGAGTTTTAGTAGGGATTTGGATTCTTCGAAGGAGACGCCGTGTTTTTCAACGAACTTCAGTCTGACGCTGGCGAGCCTCGGGAACCTTACAAAGATTACGTCAAATGGATGCAGACCCGAAACCTCGATTCACTGAGGGACAAGTCAAAAGAAGCGGATGAGTTTTTTCGTCGGACCGGGATCACATTCAACGTCTATTCCGAGGAAAAGGCGGATGAGCGTCTCATCCCTTTTGATCAGGTGCCCCGGATCATTTCGGCCAAGGAGTGGACGCGGCTCTCAAAGGGCATCGAGCAACGCGTCATCGCGCTCAACGCCTTCCTTCACGACATTTACCACGATCAGGAAATCCTGAAGGCCGGACGGCTTCCGCAAAGCCTGATCGCCAACAATGAAGCGTTTCTGCCCCAGATGATGGGGGTTGAGCCCGCTGGCGGCGTCTACACTCATATCGTGGGGGTCGACCTGGTCAGGACGGGGAAAAACGACTTCTACGTTCTTGAGGACAATGCTCGTACGCCCTCTGGCGTCTCCTACATGCTGGAAAACCGGGAAACCATGCTGCACATGTTTCCCGAGTTGTTCTCCAACATCAATGTTGCGTCGATTAGCGATTATCCGCGCAATCTGCGCCGTTCGCTGTCTCGCTGCGCGCCCGCAGCCTGCAAGGGTCAGCCGGTCATCGCCGTCCTCACCCCCGGCATTCACAACTCCGCCTATTACGAGCACGCCTTTCTGGCTGACCAGATGGGCGTGGAGCTGGTGGAGGGGCATGATTTGCGAGTGGTCGACGGCCGCGTCACCATGCGCACCACGCGCGGCTACACGCCCATCGACGTGATCTATCGCCGGGTCGATGACGAGTTTCTGGATCCGCTGAACTTCAATCCCGACTCCATGCTCGGCGTTCCGGGCATTTTCGACATTTATCGCGCCGGTGGGATCACCATCGCCAACGCGCCCGGCACCGGCATTTCCGATGACAAGGCGCTCTATTCCTACATGCCTGACATCATTGAGTTTTATACAGGCGCGAGCCCCTTGCTCAACAATGTGCCCACCTGGCGCTGCTCGGAACCGGACTCCCTCGCCCATGTCCTCGACAATCTTGAAGAGCTGGTCGTCAAGGAAGTGCACGGCTCGGGCGGGTACGGCATGCTGGTCGGACCGGCGGCGAGCAAGGCCGAAATTGCGGCCTTCAGAGACAAGCTCAAGGCGAATCCCGCAGGCTATATCGCGCAACCGACGCTCGCCTTGTCCACCGTGCCGATCCTGACCGAAGCGGGGCTGGCGCCGCGCCATGTGGATTTGCGCCCCTTTGTGCTGGTCTCGCCGAACGGGGTCGACATCACGCCGGGCGGTCTGACGCGCGTGGCCATGGAGGAAGGGTCCCTTGTGGTCAATTCCAGCCAGGGCGGCGGCACAAAAGACACCTGGATACTGGAGGACTAGGCCCATGCTGGGATCGACCGCAAACGGCCTGTTCTGGATGTTTCGCCAGCTTGAACGCAGCGAAAACACCGCTCGACTGATCGAGACCGGATTCCGCATGGCGTTGACCCGGCAAGCGTCCGGGCAGAATGAGTGGGCTTCAGTTGTCCGGACCGCCGGGTGCGAGGCTGCGTTTCAAGAGCGGCATGACGCCTTCAATGCGGAAAACGTGATCGATTTTCTGCTGCGTGATCCGGGCAATCCCGGCAGCGTTCTGTCGCTCTTCAAGGCTGCGCGAACCAACGCCCGCTCGGTCCGCACCGCCCTGACGCGCGAAGTCTGGGAGAGCACGAACGAAGCCTGGCTGGCCTTGCAGGACCTGCTGGCGCAGCCTGTGGACATGAGCGAATTGCCCAACGTTCTGGGCGCCATTCGCAAATCGAGCGCACTGGTGCGCGGCGCCTGGCATGGCACGGCGTTGAGAAACGACGTATTTCTGTTCGCCCGTCTGGGCACACGCATCGAACGTGCCGACAATACGGCGCGTATCCTGGACGTGAAATACTTCGTGCTTTTACCCTCTTCAGCAGCGGTCGGCTCATCGCTCGACAATGTGCAGTGGGAGACCATCTTGCGCTCAGCCTCGGCCGCACGCGCGTTCAATCTGCTTTATGGCGGCGACACCTCGCCAAGCAAGATCGCCGAGTTTCTGATTTTCAATCAGCAATTGCCCCGCTCGCTCCTGTATTGCTGCTGGGACAGTGTGCGCATTCTCGATGATCTGTCCCGCATGTATGGCGAGCCCAACACGGCCCAGGGCCTGGCGCGACCGCTGCTTGAATCGCTTGAGGCGGAGGAGATCAACTCGATTTTCAAAAGCGGTCTTCATGAATTTCTGGGCGAATTCATGAGCAAGAACAATGCGATCGGGCGTCAGATTGAAATCGATTTCAGATTTAACGAGTAATCCATGCGACTGAAGATCAGCCACACGACGCGGTATGAATATAGCCGTCCGGTCCCATACGCCCTGCAGCAAATCCGGTTGAACCCGCATTCCGGGCCGACGCAGACCGTACTCGACTGGTCGCTCGATCTCGGTGGAGCGTCGACAGAAGCCTGCTTCTCCGACCAGCACGGCAATGACGTGCGACTGCTCAGCGTGGAAAGAAACACGCAGTTCGTTGAAATCATCAGTACGGGCGAAGTCGAGACCACCAACACATCAGGCGTGTTCGGGCCGCATATCGGCCATGTCCCGCTATGGTATTACCTCACCCAGACCGAGCGGACCCGCCCGGGCCCTGCGCTGACGCAACTGATCGCCGAGTTCAGCCCGTCCGGAACAGACGCCCTGACGCGGTTTCATGATCTGCTGGGCTTTATCGGCGAGCATGTGGCCTATGACACCAGTTCGACGCATGCGGGCACGACCGCCGAAATCGCGGTCAGCACCGGCAGCGGCGTTTGTCAGGACCACGCCCAGATCTTCATCGCCATTGCGCGGGCGATGGGGTTCCCGGCGCGCTATATCAGCGGCTATTTGCTGATGACGGATCGCACCCAGCAAGAGGCCAGCCATGCCTGGGCGGAAGTGCATGTGGACGGGCTGGGCTGGGTCGGGTTTGACGTCTCCAACCAGATTTCGCCCGATGACAAATATGTTCGCATCGCGACCGGACTGGATTCCATGGAAGCCGCGCCCATCGCCGGTTTCGTCTACGGGGGCAGCGAAGAATTCATGATTGTCAGCGTACAGGTTCAGCAGTAACCCAAGTGAGCAATCTCCTCTCAGGAACCGAATCAACATGACCTATTGCGTGGGTATGCGCATCGATAAGGGCCTTGTTTTCATGTCGGATACCCGCACCAATGCAGGTATCGACAACGTCTCGACTTTCAAGAAGATGTTCGCCTGGTCAACGCCCGGAGAACGGGTCATCGTGATCCAGACAGCGGGCAATCTGGCGACCACGCAGGCGGTCATCAGCCTGCTTGAAGAGCGCATGAAAGCCCCGGCGGACCGCAATCCGGGCATTCTTGAAGTTCCCACCATGTTTCAGGTCGCAAAACTGGTGGGCGACACGCTCAAGGAAGTCGTGGCGGCGCAATCCGGACAGGGTCCTGTGGCGGATTCCGCCTTCAGCGCCACGATCATTGTCGGCGGACAGATCGCCGGCTCCGAACCGCGCCTCTTTCTGGTCTATCCGGAAGGCAATTTCATCGAAGCCACCGATGAAAACCCCTATTTCCAGATTGGCGAGACCAAATACGGCCGCCCGATCCTGCTGCGCGGATACGAGCCTCAGATGGACTTCACCGACACCGTGAAACTGCTCATGCTGTCCTTTGAATCCACGCTGCGCGCCAACCTCTCCGTCGGCATGCCGCTGGACTTGCTGACGTATGAAACGGACAGGCTGACCCTGGGTCAGGAACGCCGCATCACCAGCGACGATCCATATTTCCAGACCATCGCCGAAGCCTGGTCAGACTCCATCAAGGACTCCATCAAGGCCTTGCCCGATTACAAATTCTGAGCATCTGACTCAGCGGCCGGGTCCATACAGGCGCACGCCAGATCGGACAGGGCGCGATGATCCGGACACCGTGTTCTGAGATTCCTGTCGATCGACTATCGCACCCCCCTGGAGCCACGCCGAAAGAGTGATCGCACATGACACACCCCGATCTTGATCTCTCGTCCATTCTTGAAGAGTGCGCGAGCGAAGCCCGAAAGCAGATCGGACAGGGTCGCGTCGCCGATTACATCCCCGCCCTTGCGCGGATAAACCCTGACCAGTTCGGCATGGCAGTGTGCGGCGTCGACGGGACGGAATGGTCCACCGGAGACAGCGACACCTCGTTTTCGATCCAGAGCATCTCCAAGGTGTTCACATTGGCTCTGGCGCTGCAGTCGCCCGGCGCGGCGGGGGTCTGGGACCGGGTCGGACGCGAGCCGTCCGGTACGGCGTTCAATTCCCTCGTGCTCCTGGAATCAGAGCGGGGCTTGCCGCGCAATCCCTTCATCAACGCCGGGGCGATCGTCGTCACCGATGTGATCACCAGCCATTTCGTCAGCCCCGTGCTTCAGATCCTGGGACTGATCCGCAAATACGCCGACTGCGAACAGATCTATATCGATGAAGAGGTGGCCCGGTCCGAAGCGGAAAGCGGGCACCGCAATGCGGCGATCGCGCATCTGCTGAAAAGCCAAGGCAATCTGGAAGCGAGCGTCGAGGATGTCCTGGCGGCCTATTATCGCCAATGCTCCATCGCCATGACCTGCCGCGACGTCGCTCGGGCGTTCCTGCCGCTGGCGGCTGGCGGACGGCATCCGCTGACGGGTGAAACCGTGATGCCCGCCCTCCGGGCGAAACGCATCAACTCCCTGCTTCTGACATGCGGGCTTTATGACGGGGTCGGCAATTTCGCGTTCCGGGTCGGCATTCCGGCCAAATCAGGGGTGGGCGGCGGCATCGCCGCGGTCATCCCCGGCCATTTTGCGATCTGCGTCTGGTCGCCCGAGCTGGATGAGCTGGGCAACTCTCTGGCCGGAACCCGCGCGCTCGAAGTGTTCGCGAACGAAACCAATCTGTCGGTGTTCTGAGGGTCTGGGCGGAGCTCGAAAGAAAACTGGCGGAGAGAGAGGGATTCGAACCCTCGGAACGCTTGCGCGCTCAACGGTTTTCGAGACCGCCCCGTTCGACCACTCCGGCACCTCTCCGAACTCAGGGATGCGCGGTGTCGCAAAGGCTGGGGGCAAAATCAAGTCTCTTGGGCGCCGGGGCCTGAACCCGAAGAGCACGTTCATGCAGTTTGAGACCCGGCCCAGCGCCTTGCTGCGTTGACTCTTGCACACTCTTTTGTCTATATCGCGCGCTCTGCTCCCGCACGGACCTGTCCGATGCGGGGCTTTGCTTGTGAAACAACGCTGGCTCGCACCAAGAACCGGCGAAGAAAAAGGGCTCCGGTCTCGCGGCTTTCGCGGATACGGCTCCGAAACAAAGGAACACGATCATGTATGCAGTGATCAAGACCGGCGGTAAGCAATACCGCGTCTCCGAAGGCGACATCCTGCGCGTCGAGAAACTCAGCGCAGAAACCGGCGATGTCGTCGCGTTTGACGAAGTGCTGATGATCGGCGGCGAAGGCGATTCCCTCGTCGGCGCTCCGGCCGTGGACGGCGCTTCGGTGACCGCGAACGTGCTGGACATCCGCAAGGACAAGAAGATCAAGGTCTTCAAGAAGCGCCGCCGTCAGAACTATCGCCGCACCAAGGGCCACCGCCAGTGGATCGCGGTCATCTCGGTCGCAGAAATCCTGAAGCCGGGCACGAAATCCAAGCTGGACGCCAAGCCGGCCAAAGTGGCGGCTGACGAAGCGCCCGCTCCGGCCAAGAAAGCCGCTGCGCCGAAAGCTGAGAAAGCTGCGCCGAAAGCCAAGGCTGCGGCCGCCGCTTCCGACGACCTGACCCAGCTGACCGGTGTGGGCCCCGCCTACGCCGCCAAGCTGAACGAAGCCGGCGTGACCAGCTTCGCCCAGATCGCAGCCTGGACCGACGCCGAGATCGAGCACCTCGATGGCGAGATCTCTGGTCTGAAGACCAAAGCAGAAAAAGGCGACTGGGTCGCTGAAGCCAAAGGATTCGCTGGCTAAGCCACGCGACAACAGAACCTGAGAAGGAGAGCACCATGGCTCACAAAAAGGCAGGCGGTTCGTCACGTAACGGTCGCGACAGTGAAGGCCGGCGCCTCGGCGTCAAGAAATCCGGCGGACAAGCCGTGATTCCGGGCAACATCATCATCCGCCAGCGCGGCACCAAGTATTATCCGGGCGAGAATGTCGGCATGGGCAAGGATCACACCCTGTTCGCGCTGACCGAAGGTCGTGTGACCTTCCAGAAGAAAAAGCTCAACCGGACCTTCGTGTCCGTCGCTCCGCTCGCGGACGCAGCTGAATAGGGCGACACCGACCTCGTGATCGCCCATCCCGATGAGGGGCGATCCGGGCCGGACGGCCAAGTTTCAAGGGGAGACGGATCGCCGTCTCCCCTTTTTACGTTTGACGTCTCTCCCCGCCCAGTATTCGCGCCCGAGGAGGCCGATATGAGAGACATGCAGCCAGAACCTGAAGAGACGCCCGAGCATGAAGCGGGCGCAGTGAACACACCGGCGGCCTTTGCGGACATCCGCACCGAGCGCCTTGTTCTGCGTCCGCTCAAGATCGAAGACGCCGCCTGGGTCGGCCCCGAAAGCGCCCGCCCTGAAGTGTGCCGCATGACGAGCCGGGTTCCGGCGCAGAACCCGCCGCTGTTCGCGGAAGCGTTCATCTTGATCATGCGCGCACGGGAACAGATCACAGGCGACCTTGTGCGCGCTATCTGCGAAGCCGAGACCGGCAGCGCGGTGGGCGTGATCGGGCTGCACCCCCATGATGCGGGTTGGGAGCTGGGCTACTGGCTGATGCCTGCCGCCTGGGGGCAGGGCTATGCGACGGAAGCCGCGCAGGGGATGTGCGCCTGGGCGGACGAACACGCTCTGTCGCCGGTCACCGCCGGACACTTTGACGACAATCCGGCCTCTGGCCGGGTGCTGGAAAAAATCGGCTTCGCCTATACCGGCGAAACCCAAAACGCCTTCTCTTTCGGCCGCATGGCCAAGGGCCGTGTCCGCCAGATGAAAATGGCGGGCTAGCAGAGCCCTCAAGACAAAGATAAAAAGCAAGCCATGAAGTTTCTTGATCAAGCCAAAGTGTATGTGAAGTCCGGCTGGGGCGGCCCGGGATGCGTGTCATTCCGGCGTGAAGCCTATGTCGAGTTCGGCGGCCCTGACGGCGGCGATGGCGGCGATGGCGGCGATGTGTGGGTGGAGGCCGTGGAAGGGCTGAACACCTTGATCGACTATCGCTACCAGCAGCACTTCAAGGCCGAGCGAGGCCTGAACGGCGCCGGGCGCAACCGCACGGGCCGGGGCGGCGAAGACGTCGTTCTGCGCGTGCCGGTGGGCACACAGGTCTTTGACGAGGACAAGGAGACGCTGCTGGCGGACATGACCGTGCCCGGCCAGCGCGCCCTTCTGGCCAAGGGCGGCATTGGCGGCAAGGGCAACGCCCACTTTAAATCGAGCCGCAACCAGGCCCCGCGCATCTCCCAACCCGGCGAGCCGGGCGAGGAACGCGCCATCTGGCTGCGCCTGAAACTGATCGCGGACGCCGGCCTTGTGGGTCTGCCCAATGCAGGCAAATCCACGCTCCTCTCGGTGGCCAGCAAGGCCCACCCCAAGATCGCGTCCTATCCGTTCACCACGCTTCACCCCAATCTTGGCGTGGTGGAGATGGGCACCGGCAACCGCTTTGTGCTGGCTGATATTCCCGGCCTGATCGAAGGCGCCCATGAAGGCGCCGGCATTGGCGACCGTTTCCTGGGCCATATCGAGCGGTGCGCGCTCTTGGTGCATCTGATCGACGCCACCGGCGAAGATCCGATCGGCGCCTATGACACTGTGCGCCACGAGCTGGACGCCTATGGCGCCGGCATCACCGGCAAACGCGAGATCGTCGTGCTCAACAAGCTCGACGCCGCCGATGCGGACACGGTCGCTGAGCTGGACGCCGCCTTCAAGGAGAAGCTCGGCGTCACGCCCTATCACTTGTCCGGCGCCACGCGGGAAGGCCTCAAAGAGGTGCTCAAAGCCATCTGGGACGCCGTCCACGCCCGTCGTGAGGAAGAAAAGCGTCTCAAGGACGAAGCGGAACGCGAAGCGCGCGGCGAAAGCGGCTGGACGCCTTGAGCCTGAGCGCGCGCATGGCGGCGGCCCGACGGGTCGTCATCAAGGTGGGGTCGGCCCAGTTGATCGACCCCGCCAGCCTTGCGCCGCGTGAAGACCGGTTTGACGCACTGGCCGACGACATCGCCCGCCTGCGTCAGGCGGGTCAGGATGTGGTTCTGGTCAGCTCCGCCGCCGTGGCGCTGGGCCGCCCGCGCCTGGGTCTGAAACCAGGCCAGACCCTGACCCTGGAAGAAAAACAGGCCGCCGCCGCCGCGGGACAGGCCTTGCTGATCCAGCACTGGGACCGGGCGTTCGCGCGGCACGGCTTTCCGGCCGCCCAAGCCCTGGTCTCGCCTGCCGACATTGAATCGCGCCCGCGCTGGCTGAACGCCCGCAACACGCTTGAAACCTTGCTCAAGCTGGGCGCGGTACCCGTCATCAACGAGAACGACACCGTCGCCACCGAAGAACTGCGCTTTGGCGATAATGACCGGCTGGCGGCGCGCACCGCCCAGCTGGTGGGCGCGCAGCTCCTGATCATCCTGTCGGATGTGGACGGGCTGTATGACCGCGATCCGCGCGAAGATGGCGCCGCGCACATCCCCGAAATCACCGCCATCACCGCCGATATCGAGGCGCTGGCCGGTCCGGCGCGCAGCGAAGGCGCCGGCACGGGGGGCATGGCCAGCAAGATCGCCGCCGCCCGCATCGCGACGGCTGCAGGGTGTGACATGATCATCTGCCGTGGCGATCATCCCTATCGGGTTCAAGCGATTGCGAACGGCGCGCGCGCCAGCTGGTTTCACGCCCATGGCAATCCTGAAAGCGCGCGCCGCGCCTGGATTCTGGGAAGCCTGGCGCGGGACGGCGCGCTGGTGCTGGATGAGGGCGCAGCGATCGCCATCAACAAAGGCCGCAGCCTTCTCCCCGCAGGCGTCGTGGACGTGCAGGGCCGGTTTGAGCGTGGCGCTGCAGTGCGCCTGATCAGCCAATCGGGTCAGCGCCTTGGCGTCGGCGTGGTCGGATATGACGATCATGAAGCGCGCCAGATCGCAGGCCGCCAGTCTGACGAGATCACAGGCCTACTGGGCTATCGCCGCGGGGCGGCTCTGGTCCATGCGTCAGATCTTGTGCCTGACCTGAAAGACGGGGCGTCAAGGTGAGCCGGGCGCTGAAATCCGAATTGCTGCATGACGGCATGCGCGTCGGGCTTTACGGCGGCAGTTTCGACCCCGTCCACAAAGCGCACCGGCATGTGGCGCGGACGGCGCTGAAACGGCTGAACCTGGATCGCATCTGGTGGATGGTCAGCCCCGGCAACCCGCTCAAAACGCATGCGCCCGCCAGTCTTGACGACCGCGTCGCCGCGATCGAGCAGGCCATGCCTGAGCCCCGACACGTGATCTCGACGCTGGAGGCGCGACTGCACACCCGCACCACCATCGACCTGATCACGCAATTGCAGACCCGCTATCCGCGGGTGCATTTCGTCTGGATCATGGGCGCTGACGGGCTCAAGGACTTTCATCGCTGGAAAAACTGGCGCGCCATCGCCAAGCGCATCCCTATTTGCGTCATCGCGCGACCCGGCGATGCGATAAAGGCGCGGCTCTCTCCTGCGGCGCGGTATCTTGCACCCTCGCGCAAATGTGACAGGCGCGCGAAAACACTGGTCCTAGGTAATCCTCCGGGGTGGACTTACCTTACTGAGCCATTACATCCTGAAGCTTCACGCGTCATGCGTGCAAATGCTTCATCCTGACCCGCAGCCGCCACGCCTTGAGACCATGTCCAATGAGACCCTAGTCAAGGCTGGCGCCTTGGCGTTTTTCAAAGACTTGCAGCCTTCCGCCGCTGATTTTCGCGCGGATGTTCTCGCAGGTTTGCGCAAACCCCAGAAGGCGATTTCGCCGAAGTATTTCTATGACGCAGCGGGCTCGGCGATCTTTGACCGGATCACGCAAGCGCCCGAATACTATCCCACCCGCACCGAACTGGCCTTGCTGGAGCGGATCGGTCCGGAGCTGAACACGCTCGCCGGGTCCGGCGCAGTCGTGCTGGAGCCTGGCGCTGGATCAAGCGTGAAGATCCGTCAGCTTCTGGATGCGCTTGACCATCCGGCGGGCTTCGTCGGCATGGATATTTCGGGCGACCATGTCAAAGCCGCCTGCGCCGATATCGCGTCTGATCATCCCGACCTGACGGTCGGCGCGGTCTGCCATGACTTCACCCAGACGCTGGATCTGGGCGCGCTGATCATCCCCGAAGGCCGCCGGATCGTCTTCTTCCCCGGCTCCACGATCGGTAATTTCGAGCTGATTGACGCCCTGCATCTGCTCAAGACCCTGCGCGACTGGCTCAGGCCCGGCGACGCCCTTCTGATCGGCGTGGACCTGCGCAAGGACCCGTCCGTGCTGGAGGCCGCCTATGACGACGCAGGCGGCGCCACGGCGGATTTCAATTTCAATCTGATCCGGCGCATCAACGTTGAACTGAACGGCGATATCGACCCGTCTGCGCTGGCCTATCGCGCCTTCTGGAACCCGTACCGCTCACGGGTGGAAATGTATCTGCAAGCTCTGCGAGATCTTCATTTTACCGTGGCGGGGGAGCGCTTCGTGCTGCGTGAACATGAGACCATCCACACGGAAAACTCTCATAAATTCACTGTTGAGACCTTCCAGGATCTCGCGGTCAAAGCAGGCCTGGTCCCGGCCCATGTGTGGACTGAAGACGGCGCCTGCGCCTTCTCCATTCACTGGCTCGAACGTGGCGGCGAAACGTGCTAGGGTGCGGTTTGGTCAATTAAGGGAGCAAGGACTCTGTCCACCGAATTGCACAGCCGCCCCCATGGCGACGCTGACAGCGACTCTGGCGAACTCGCCCAGAGCACGCAGGATCTTGAAGCGCTGGTGTTGAACGCGCTGGATGACGACAAGGCTGAAGATGTCGTCGCCATCGATCTCACGGGCAAATCCTCCGTCACCGATGTGATGGTCATCGCCACGGGCCGGTCCAACCGCCATGTGGGCGCGATGGCTGACCATCTTGTCCGCAAACTCAAGGATTCCGGCCATGGCAATGTCGCCATTGAGGGCCTGAAGACCTGCGACTGGGTGCTGATCGACGCCGGCGACGTGATCGTTCACCTGTTCCGTCCCGAAGTGCGCAGCTTCTACGATCTGGAAAAGATGTGGTCTGTCTCGCCGGACGGAGCGTCTTAATCCGTCTGTATCTGAAAGCGTCCCATGCGCGTTGAGATTCGTGCGATCGGCCGGATCAAGGCCGGGCCCGAGCGCGAGCTTGTGGACCAGTATATGGACCGCGCCAACGGCGTTGGCCGATCTGTCGGCCTGGGTCCGGTGATCGAGCGCGAGCTTGATCCCCGCACGCTCAAGGACAAGACGGCCGAAACCCAGGCGCTGATCGCGGACCTGCCCGCCAGCGCTCTGGTCTTCGCCCTGGACGAAACCGGCAAACCCATGAGTTCGCTCGATTTCGCGCGCGCGGTTGAAACTGCGCGCGATGACGGCGCACGTGATCTGGTGTTTCTGATCGGCGGCGCGGACGGTCATGACCGCCCCGCCCTGCCCCAGGGCGCGCGCATGCTCAGTTTCGGCAAGGCCACCTGGCCGCACAAGCTGGTGCGGGTGATGCTGGCGGAACAGCTCTACCGCGCCGCCTCGGTTCTGGCGGGCGCGCCCTATCATCGGGAGGGGTGATGGCGTCCTCCTTGCTCTTCCTGGCTCTGAGCCTCGCCCTTCAGGCGCAGACCGCGCCCGAACCAGGCGAGGTAGATACGCTTGAGCAAGAGGCGGCTGAACTGCGTGAGCAGGCGCAGGCGCGCGCAGAAGAGGCTGAGGCCGCCCAGATCGCTATCGTCCGCCTGCAACAACGCCTTGTCGAGGCCGCCGGCCGGGTCGCGACCCGCGAGGCCGAGGTTGAAGCCGCGACCGAGCGTCTGCGGGCGCTGGAGCGCGAAGAGGCCGATCTTCTGGCGCGTTTGCGGGCGGAACGCGCGGACCTGGCCCGCGTCCTCGCCGCCTTGCAGCGCATCGAAATGTCAGACCCGCCCGCGCTGGCGGTGACGCCGGACGACGCCGCATCCGCCGCGCGCGCCGCCGGATTGCTGGCGCAGATCGCTCCGCAACTGGATGCGCGCGTCTCGGCGGTGCGAGAACGGCTGGCGGAGCTCGAAGCCTTGCGGCTCGCCCTGCAGGAGCAAACCCGCGCCCTGATCCAGGCGCGCGAAGCGCTTGGGGTCACCCGTGAGGAAGTCACCGCCCTGATCGAAGAGCGACGGGCCGCCGAAGCCGCATTGCGCGCCCAGGCCGATGACTTGTCCCAACGCGCCGCGCGGATCGCCGAACAAGCCGGCTCTCTGCGCGAACTGCTCGCCGACATCCGCCGTTTCGCCGCCGCTGATCCCAGACTGGCGCCGCGCCCTGACCCCCGTCCCGAACCGGCGCCGGGCATCCCTGTCCCGCGTCTCAGACCGGAACAGACGCCTGCAATCGCCATGGCGTCTTTGGTGGAGGCGCGCCCTGTTTCCGGCCCTGTAGAAACCTTGCGCTTCAGCGACACACGGGGCCGCCTGAGCCCGCCGGTTCGCGGTGAGCTGACCGTCAGCGCCGGCGATCGCGGCCCTGACGGGGTGCGCCGTGAGGGTATCTGGTTTGAGACCGGCTCACGCGCGCAAGTGACCGCCCCGTTTGACGGCGTTGTGGTCTATGCCGGGCCATTTCAGGGATTTGACGGTGTTTTGATGATCAATACGCCCGATGGGTACACGCTTATTTTAGGCGGTTTGGGTCTTATTTACGCCGTAGAGGGACAGTCTTTATTGGCAGGTGAGCCTGTCGGCGCCATGTCAGACCGTGCAAATCCGCCGCCAATGCTCTATCTGGAGATAAGACGCAGCACTGACGAAGCTGCT
This sequence comes from Oceanicaulis sp., assembly GCF_051859625.1. Lineage (GTDB taxonomy): Bacteria > Pseudomonadota > Alphaproteobacteria > Caulobacterales > Maricaulaceae > Oceanicaulis. The sequence goes on from NZ_JBHYFH010000001.1 coordinate 1,104,239, forward strand.
GACCCTGAGGATTGGCTTCGGCCCGAATTTCGCAGAGGCTAAGTCCTCGACCGCCGCGCTCTAAGGAAGACCACCATGCGTCTGCACATTATTGCTTCAGCTGTTCTGTTCGGCATCGGCGCCGCCACCCTGGCGGTGTCCGCCGAGGGCGAAGACACAAACAGCCGCGAAGCCACCTTCCGTCAGCTGGAATTGTTTGGCGATGTGCTCAGCCGGATCGAAGCCGATTACGTCACGGAGCCCGACAAGGCCGAGCTGATCGAGAGCGCGATTGACGGCATGATGCAGGCGCTTGATCCGCATTCGAGCTATCTGTCGCCCGACGACTTTCAGGACATGCAGGTCACTACGAGCGGCGAATATGGCGGCGTCGGCATCGAGGTCACCATTCGCGACGATCTGATCACCATCATCTCTCCCATCGCCGAGACGCCGGGCGAACGCGCCGGCCTTGAACCCAATGACCAGATCATCGCGGTGGACGGCGAGAGCATGATCGGCGCGAGCATGGATGACGCGGTCGAGCGCATGCGCGGCCTGGCCGGTGATCCGGTCGTTCTGACCATCCTGCGTGAAGGCGAGGAAGACCCGTTTGACGTGACGGTCGTCCGTGACCTCATCGAGGTCCGCGCCGCCTACTGGCGTATGGAAGAGGGCGACACGCCCTATCTGCGCATCACGACCTTTAACGAGAACACCACCGCCAACGCCATCACCGGGCTCAATGACCTGACCGAAGCCTATGGCGGGCCGCTGCCGGGTCTGATCCTGGATCTGCGCTCCAATCCGGGCGGTTTGCTGGATCAGTCGGTGACCGTGTCCTCGCTGTTCCTGGATGGCGGCGAAGTGGTCTCCACCCGCGGCCGTGATCCGCGCGACACGCGCCGCTATAACGCCGAGCTGGGCGACATGCTCAACGGCGCGCCGATCGTGGTGCTGATCAATTCAGGCTCGGCTTCGGCGTCTGAAATCGTCACCGGCGCCTTGCAGGACCGTGAGCGCGCGACGATCGTGGGCATGACCAGCTTCGGCAAAGGCTCGATGCAGACCGTGGTGCCGCTGCGCGGCGGCCGCGACGGCGCCCTGCGCCTGACCACGGCGCGCTATTACACGCCGGCAGGTCGCACCATCCAGGCCACCGGCATTGCGCCCGACATCGCCATCGCGCCGCGCCGCGTGGAGCAGGAAGAGGTGGAGGGTGTGAACACCTACGCCGAAGCCAGTCTGCGCAACGCGCTGGAAAACGAGACCGGCGCCGAGCGAGAAGAGCTGGAAAACGAGCTGTCGCACACCGAAATGCCGCCCGAAGACTGGGAAGACGGCGAAGATTACCAGCTGCACCGCGCCATCGAAATCCTGAACGCCATGATGAGCCGCGAGCAAGCCCAGCTGCAATAATCAACACAGCCTCAGGGCGGCTTCGTTAACGCTTCTTTACCGCAACCTCACGCAGGGTCGGGGCGAATCGTCCTCTTCCGGCGTTGAGCAAGCGGCACGCGTACATGGCCCGACTGCAATCTGATCGCTTTCCACTCAAAGCCCCGCTCCTGGCGGGGCTCGGGGTCGCGGCTGCGCTGATCGCAGGCGTGGCCGCCCTGACCTGGCTCGCTGGCGGTCCTGCACCGACTGTCAGCGCGAGCGCGGATATCAATGGTCAGCCCGCCGTTCTGGCTTCCGCTGATATTGCAGGCGGGCATGGAGACGGCCACGCTCCCTTCAGCGACGCTCAGACCGAAGAAGTCAGCCTGCCGGGCGTACGCGACACCGCAGACGCCCTGAGCACGCAAGAATCCGCCAGCGCGTCTCACCGTGCCGAGCCTGTCGCGCCCCCGGCTCCGCTTGAAGGCTTTTATGAGAACGGTCCTGGCGGTCCCTTGCCGATCATCAACGCCAGCGGCGTGCGCCCGGATCAAGCCTACGCTCTTGATTTTGATGGCGCTGCGGACGTGCCAACCGTCTCGGTCATCGTGGGCGGGCTGGGCCTGTCTGAAAGCCTGACCGCGCGCGCCATCGAAGTGCTGCCCGCCGAAGTGACGCTCAGCTTTGCGCCCTATGCCGATGATCTGCAGACCTGGATCAATCGCGCCCGGGCCGATGGTCATGAAGTGCTGCTCGAACTGCCCATGGAGCCGTTCGACTATCCCAATAACGATCCGGGCCCGCACACGCTTCTGGTGGACGCCAGTACGACGGAGAACTCACGGCGTCTGACCTGGCTGTTGTCCCGGACAGCCGGATATGTGGGTGTCGCCAACTATCTCGGCGCACGTCTGGGCGCCGCAGAAGGTCCGCTGACTGAAATCTTCACCGCCCTGGAAGATCGCGGTTTGAGCATTTTCCATGACGGCGCTGGACGCCGCGCCATTCTCAGCCAGGCCGGACGGCAGGCGCGCGCCCGCATGACCATCGCCGACCGCGTTGTGGATTCAGATCCCACCCCGCGCGCCATTGACGGTCGCCTTCTGGAGCTTGAAGCGCTCGCCCTGCAAAACGGGACCGCCCTGGGCTCAGGCTTCGCCTATCCGGCCACAGTCGACACCGTGGCGGCCTGGGCGGACGGTCTGGAAGGCCGTGGGTACCAGCTGGCCCCGGCGAGCTTCGTCATGGGGATCCGCAGCCCTGTCGAGACCAGCAGTCCAGCAGCTTCCGAAGATCACGGCGCGGCAAATGACCATGCGGACCCGCATGGGGACACGCACTGATCATGAGCGCCGCGTATCCCGAGCACCGCCCCAATGTGGGCCTCGTCCTGTTTAATGCCGAGGGCAAGGTCTGGCTAGGCAAGCGCTATGGCGCGGACGAGCCCTGGTGCTGGCAGTTTCCCCAAGGCGGCATGGATGAAGGCGAGACGCCTGAAGAAGCCGGCTTGCGCGAGCTTTATGAAGAGACCGGCGTAACCACCGACCTCATTAAGCCGCTGGGCAGCATCGGTGATTGGCTCACCTATGACTTCCCGCCCGAGGTTCTGGCGCAGCGGAAAAAGAACCGCTGGCGGGGCCAGAAACAGCGCTGGTTCGCCTATCGCTATCTGGGAACAGACGCCGAGTTTGATCTTACGGCCGTGCCGCCGCAGGAGTTCTCCGAGTTTCGCTGGGTGGCCCTTGAGACCACCCCGCAGCTGATCATTCCGTGGAAGCGGGATGTGTATGAGCGTGTGGCGGAAGCGTTCGCCGCGTTCAGCGCCTAGTCACCCGCCGCCAGCTCTACAACACGCACGGAGTTCCCGCGCCGGAACAGACCGAAGGAGACGTTGACGGTGTTGTGGACCACAGCGCGCCCCTCGGCCCGCAAGCGCGTCTCCACCTCTCGCACCACGCGCAGATTGTCGTTCCAGGCGCCCATGACGCAGACCGTCTCGCCATCACGCTGGCCCGTCCAGAGAGACAGGCCCCCTGCGTGAGCCAGGACCAAGGCCTGCTCGGACACCGTGATGTCCCGCCCGTCCACGGGGAAATCAAAGTCCGCCAACGTCACGCCGATCTCTTCGGCGGCGCCCTCAAGACCCTGAGGTCCCAACGCGGTCTCACACAACGCGATCATCTGGTTGGCCAATGCATTCGGGTCTGCATCCTGGATCGCCCAGGCCGGCGCGCTGAACGCAGTGAGCGCCAGTGCGGCGAAAGACAGACAAGCAGAACGCGTCATCATCAGTCCTCTAAAAGAAAAACCCTGCGCACAGTGTGCACAGGGTTTCCCAAAGCCTCTAATGACAGGGCTTCACTCTTTAGTGAGACAGCTCGCTCAGCAACGCCTGGAACTTCTCGATGCGGGCTTCAGCCTCGTGACGCTCTTCGTCATTGCGCGCCTGGCCCAGATCTTCCCGCGCTTCGGTCAGCGATTTTGAGACCGCGTCCGCATCCACATCCGCCAGATCAATCGCTTCTTCAGCCAGAATGGTCAGGCCGTTCGCGGTGACTTCCGCAAACCCGCCGCGGATGAAGGTGCGGGTGACGTCAGACCCGGAATGAACCGCGATCGCGCCGGTGCGGATGGTCGACATGAAGGGCGCGTGGTTCGCCAGCACACCAAAGTCGCCTTCGGTTCCCGGAACCACGACCATGTCCACCTCGCCCGCGAACACGCGGCGCTCAGGCGAAACGAGGTCAAAGTGCAGCTTGTCAGCCATGGGCCGATCCTTGCGTCAAATACGCTCGCCCGAAAGCGAGCTGGTCGCTGGCGCATCCAAGAGGACGCGCCAGCTGAACAGTCTTACGCGGCGTCAGCGGCCAGTTTCTCGGCCTTTTTGACGGCGTCTTCGATGGTGCCGACCATGTAGAAGGCCGGTTCCGGCAGGTGATCGTAATCGCCGTCGCACAGGCCTTTGAAGCCTTTGACGGTGTCTTCGATCGGCACCTGGATGCCCGGGGAGCCGGTGAAGACTTCAGCCACGTCGAACGGCTGGGACAGGAAGCGCTCGATCTTACGCGCGCGCGCCACGACCAGCTTGTCCTCTTCAGACAGCTCGTCCATGCCCAGGATGGCGATGATGTCTTGCAGAGCCTTGTAGCGCTGCAGGATTTCCTGCACGCGACGGGCGGTCTGATAGTGCTCTTCGCCGACGATGCGCGGCTCGAGGATCCGCGAGGTGGAGTCCAGCGGGTCCACAGCCGGGTAGATGCCCTTTTCGGCGATCGAACGGTTCAGAACCGTGGTCGCGTCCAGGTGGGCGAAGGTGGTGGCCGGAGCCGGGTCAGTCAGGTCATCGGCCGGCACGTACACAGCCTGCACCGAGGTGATGGACCCCTTCTTGGTGGAGGTGATGCGTTCCTGCAGCGCGCCCATGTCGGTGGACAGGGTCGGCTGATAGCCCACGGCGGACGGGATGCGGCCCAGCAGCGCGGACACTTCAGCGCCGGCCTGGGTGAAGCGGAAGATGTTGTCCACGAAGAACAGCACGTCCTTGCCTTCCTCATCGCGGAAATATTCCGCCTGAGCGAGGCCGGACAGCGCCACGCGAGCACGTGCGCCCGGCGGTTCGTTCATCTGGCCGAAGACCAGCGCGCAACGCGAGCCTTCTGCAGAGCCGTTGTTTTCCTTCGGATCCACGTTCACGCCGGATTCGATCATCTCGTAATAGAGATCGTTGCCTTCGCGGGTCCGCTCACCGACGCCGGCGAACACGGAATAGCCGCCGAACAGCTTGGCGATGTTGTTGATCAGTTCCTGGATCAGCACCGTCTTGCCGACGCCTGCGCCGCCGAACAGGCCGATCTTGCCGCCCTTGGCGTAGGGGCACAGCAGGTCGACGACCTTGATGCCGGTCGGCAGGATTTCAGCCTCGGTGGACTGCTCTTCAAACGCCGGAGCCGAACGGTGGATCGGCGCCATCATGGCGGCGTCCACAGCGCCGGCTTCGTCGATCGGCTCGCCGGTGACGCTCATGATGCGGCCCAGCGTGCCCGGACCGACCGGAACCATGATCGGGGAGCCGGTGTCGGTGACTTCCGAACCGCGCTTCAGACCCTCGGTGGCGTCCATGGCGATCGTACGCACCACGTTCTCGCCCAGATGGGCCGCCACTTCCAGAACCAGCTTCTGGTCACCATTTTTGGTTTCCAGAGCATTCAGGATATCCGGAAGACCGCCTTCGAACTCTACGTCCACGACGGCGCCGGTCACCTGCGCGATACGGCCTTTGAGCTTGCTCATCGTCTCAGCCTCTTTTCCAAACCTTGCAAGGCGCCGCGCCCGGTCGCCTGTCGTTTAAACCGTGGTGCGCTACACCGCCTCGGCGCCGGAGATGATCTCGATCAACTCCTTGGTGATTTTCGCCTGGCGGGAGCGGTTGTATTGCAGATTAAGCTTGTCGATCAGTTCGCCGGCGTTGCGGGTCGCAGAATCCATGGCCGCCATCTTGGCGCCCATTTCACCCGCGGCGTTTTCCAGCAGCGCCGAGAGAATGACCGTGTCCACATAACGCGGCAGCAGAACCTCGAGGATGCTCTCCTCGTCGGGCTCATAGCTGTAGATCGCGCCTTTGAGATCGGGACGTTCAACAGTGTCGTCGATGGCGTCGCGCGCCGGGATCAAGACCTGAGCGCGGGGCTTCTGGCTGATCACGGAGACAAATTCCGAGCTGATGACTTCACAGACATCAAACTCGCCCGCCTCGAACAGGGTGCGGATCTTGTCGCCGACCATCGCCGCCGTCGAGCCGTCGATCTTCTTCACATCTTTAAGCTCGATGCGATCAACGATCTTGTCGGCGTGCAGGCGCTTGAGGGCTTCATAGCCCTTCTTGCCGACGGTCAGAACCTTGACCGTCTTGCCCGCGCTGACCAGCGCCGAGATGCGCTCACGCGCCAGGCGCGCAATATTGGTGTTGAAGCCGCCGCACAGGCCGCGGTCCGCAGAGGCGACGACGAGCAGATGGACATCGTCCTTGCCCGTGCCGACCAGCAGACGCGGCGCGTCCGGGCCTTCCATGGCCGATGACAGATTGGCCATCACCGCCGCCATACGCTCGGCGTACGGACGTGCAGCTTCCGCCGCCTCCTGCGCCTTGCGCAGTTTGGCCGCGGCGACCATTTGCATCGCCTTGGTGATCTTCTTGGTCGATTCGACCGAGTTGATCCGGTTTTTCAGCTCTTTAAGGCTGGCCATTATTCGTCCTCAGCCCAAACGCGTGGTCCTGTCAGGTCAAACCTTTCCAGGACGTGGGACAGGTTGGGCGCGCCGAAGCGCGCCCGCCCTTATGCGAAGTTCGCCGTGAAAGTCTGCAGCGTCGCTTTCAGCGCCGCTTCGGACTCGTCAGACAGCTTTTTGGTGTCACGGATCGCCGCCAGAAGATCGGCTTTCTCTGCGTGCAGGTGACGCAGCAGCTCTTCTTCATAACGACCGATCGCGGACACTTCGATCTTGTCCAGATAACCGCGGGTGCCGGCGTACATGACGCAGGCCTGCTCTTCCATGGACAGCGGGCTGAACTGAGGCTGCTTGAGCAGCTCGGTCAAACGCGCGCCGCGGGCGAGCAGTTGCTGGGTGGCCGCGTCCAGGTCGGAACCGAACTGGGCGAAGGCCGCCATTTCGCGATACTGAGCGAGTTCGCCCTTGATCTTGCCGGCCGCGACCTTGGTGGCTTTGGTCTGAGCGGCGGAGCCCACGCGGGACACCGACAGACCCACGTTCACAGCCGGGCGGATGCCCTGGTAGAACAGGTCGGTTTCCAGGAAGATCTGACCGTCGGTGATCGAGATCACGTTGGTCGGGATGTAGGCGGACACGTCATTGGCCTGGGTTTCGATGATCGGCAGAGCCGTCAGCGAGCCTGAGCCATGATTTTCGTTGAGCTTCGCCGCGCGCTCCAGCAGACGGGAGTGCAGGTAGAACACGTCGCCCGGATAGGCTTCGCGGCCCGGCGGACGGCGCAGCAGCAGCGACATCTGACGGTACGCCACAGCCTGCTTGGACAGGTCATCATAGATGATCAGGCCGTGCATGCCATTGTCGCGGAAATATTCGCCCATGGCGCAGCCGGTGAACGGCGCCAGGAACTGCATCGGCGCCGGGTCGGACGCGGTCGCGGCGACCACGATGGAGTATTCCATCGCGCCGTTTTCCTCGAGCGTCTTGACGACCTGGGCCACGGTGGAGCGCTTCTGGCCGACCACGACATAGACGCAGTACAGCTTCTGGCTCTCGTCATCACCCTGGTTCAGTTGTTTCTGGTTCAGGATGGTGTCGATGGCGATGGCGGTTTTGCCGGTCTGGCGGTCGCCGATGATCAGTTCGCGCTGGCCGCGGCCGACGGGGATCATCGAGTCGATCGCCTTGATGCCGGTGGCCATCGGTTCGTGAACCGATTTACGCGGCAGGATGCCCGGCGCTTTCACGTCGACGATGCGACGCTCAGCGGCGTCGATCGGGCCCTTGCCGTCAATCGGCTCGCCCAGCGCGTTCACGACACGGCCCAGAAGGCCTTTGCCGACCGGGGTGTCCACGATGGAGCCCAGACGCTTGACGGTGTCGCCTTCCTTGATGCCCCGGTCGTCGCCGAAGATCACGCAGCCGACATTGTCGCGCTCGAGGTTCAGGGCCATGCCCTTCACGCCGCCCGGGAACTCCACGAGTTCGCCGGCTTGCACTTCGTCAAGACCGTAAACACGAGCGATACCGTCGCCCACGCTCAGCACCTGACCAACGTCGGAAACGTCAGCCTCTGCGCCGAAGTTCTTGATCTGCTCTTTCAGGATCGCGGAGATTTCCGCCGCCCGGATATCCATGGCCTACGCCTCTTTCATCGTGTTGCGCAGCCCCTCCAGCTTTGTACGGAGGGAGGAGTCAAACATGCGCGAACCGACCTTCACGATCAGTCCGCCCAGGATGTCGGGCCGCACGTCTGTGCGAATGTCCACATCCTGGCCCAATGCGGTTTTTAAGGCCGCGGTCAGTTCTTTCAGCTGCGTTGCGGTCAGCTCATCAGCGGTGGTGACTTCAGCCGAAGTCGCCCCGCGTTTACGCGCCGCAAGCACCTTGAAGGCGCGCAGCATGTCTTTGATATCGCCCGCACGGCCATTACCGGCCGTGACGGCGATAAATTTCTTGGTCAGGTCCTGGGCGCCCAGCTTTTCAGCCAGAGCAGAGAGCACAGCTGCTTTTTCAGCCGCGCCATACAGCGGGCTGTTCAGGGCGTCGCGAAGATCAGCCGAGTCCGACAGCACCGCGCCAAGCGCGTCCACATCGGTCTCGACAGCTTCTTGCACGCCCGCCTCTTCGGCCAGGTCGAACAAGGCGCGCGCATAGCGCTCGCCAGCCTCGCTCATGATCGCATTATCGACGGTGGTCACCGTTCTGCGCCGCTTTCTTCTCGTGATGTGCGTCCAGACCCCACCAGTGCGGCATTGCCCAAACGCTTGAAGGAACTTGGCTTCTTGTCAGACACACGAGAGTTAACGCCACGCATGTCTCACAGCCCGGCGCCGAACTAGCACAGGGGTGCGCGCCCGGCAACACCAAGGAGTGCGTGAAATAACCTCCTTCTGCGTCGCATGCTCTCCCCAGAGAGCCCAAACCTCCGTCAAAGCTCTGTTCACCCCCCACTGGACGCTCCCAAAAATTAAGTTGAGTCTGTATGAACCCGAATTCATGGGACCTGGTCTTGATGCTCCGCTAGCGTCTACGGCTACACCCGCTTCCGTCGATGCAAGGATGAGGATCATGACGCTTTCCGCAGTCGCCGTGATGACGCTCACCGTGACAGCCAGCCTGATGCAGGGCGCTACGCCCCAGGAGGCCTTCCAGCGCGAAATACGTATCGAACGTAGCGCCGAGGTCAGCGAAATCGGCTTTGACTGGCGTCTCCACAAGCTGTTTATCGCGGCTGATGTGAACGGCCGGTCAGGCGACTTCATCTTCGACACCGGTTCGCCCACCATCCTCTCTCGAGAACGCGCGGAATCGCTCGACCTGGAAATCATCGGCCAGAACACCGGCCGGGACGCCCACGGCGCAGAGGTCGTCATGGACATTGCTGTCCTCGACACGATCACGCTGGGCGAGGTGGTCTTTCACGACGTCCCCGTTCTGGTCTTTGACTTCAATACGCTGAGCCAGGGCGCTTGCTTCATGCGCGACGGCGTAATCGGTTCTGAAATCCTGAGAGGCAGCGCGTGGCGAATCGACCTGTCGCGACAAACTCTCTCTATCGCCGCAGACGCAAACGCCTTTCCCACGCTCTCGCCCGGACCAGAAGGCGCGCTTCATGACTTTGGCTATCCACACATGCCGGTTATCGACTACGCCGTAGGTGATATGAACGACAAGGCGCTCTTTGACACCGGGTTCGGCGGTGAGCTCGCTCTCTTTCAACAGGCGGCGGAAACGCCAGCTGTCCAGCAACGCATTGTTCCGGGCAGTCTTGAAACCGGGCACGGCCGCGCCGGGGAGTCCGCTGGCGGCTGGTCTGAACCTGAACCGCTCACACGCGCCCATCTGGACGGGGTGAGAGTGGGCGGAGATGATTTGGCCCGCATTTCGTCTGATCTTCGCCCGATCGCTCCCACGCTGTTCGGCGCCGGGCTTCTGAAGACCTATGTGGTGACGCTCGATTACCCAGGAGCCCAGATCAGCCTCAACCCGCTGGCCGACCCTCTGATGGCAAGCCCTCCGCAAGACTTCTCTATCGCGCTTGTGGGCGACCAGGCCGAGCTCGTCCGGCTGTACGAGGACACGCCAGCGGCGCACGCTGGACTACAAGTGGGTGATGTCGTTCTGTCCGTGGACGGACGCAGCCTTGAGACCCAATCCGCCGCCGCCCGATGCGAAACCGCGCTTTGGCTCTCAGATGAACTCAATGTGCAATCCGTCCAGACCCTGACGGTTTGGCGCAATGGCCAAGCGAGTACCGTCGCCCTGAGCCAAGAGCCTTAAAGAAACGAATACGGCTCGATATCGAGCACGACACGCACCGCAGACGGAGGTTTCATCCGGCCCATCCAGGCGCGCATGAAAGCGGAGACATCCACATTCCTTGGCGCCTGCACCAGAAACCGCCGCCGCCAGCGCCCGCGCACCACGCCCAAAGGCGCTTCGGCGGGGCCGAACACCTGCACCCCGTCAGACACCGGCGCAGCGCGGGCGATCAACTGGCAGGCGTCATCAAGCTGCGCCGGGTCGGGACCAGAGACGATGAGCGCCGCAAGGCGGCCAAAGGGCGGCAGGCCCAGCATTTCGCGCATCATGCGCTCCGCGGCGAGGAAGCCGTCCCGGTCTCCATTGGCCAGCGCCTGCAGCGCTTCGTGTTCGGGATTCCAGGTCTGCAAGATCGCCCGGCCCGGCCGGTCTGCGCGTCCGGCGCGCCCCGCCGCCTGCACCAAAGTCTGATAGGTGCGCTCGCCGGCGCGCAAATCCCCGCCTGCGAGCCCCAGATCAGCATCCACCACGCCCACCAGCGTCAAATGAGGAAAGTTGTGGCCTTTCGCAGCGATCTGGGTGCCGACCAGAATGTCGATCTCACCGTCTTCCATGCGCTGTACGATGGAGCGCACATCATCGCCGTTCTGGGCGGTGTCGGAGGAAAACACCTCCACCCGCGCTTCGGGGAATCGCTGACGCGCTTCTTCGGCCACCCGCTCCACGCCCGGCCCCACCCCGATCAGCGAGTCCAGCGCGCCGCACTCAGGGCAGGCTTTGGGCTTGGGCATGGAAAAGCCGGTGACATGGCAGACCAGCCGCCCGGTATAGCGATGCTCCACCAGCCAGCGGTCCGCCTCGGGGCTTTTCATCTTGTGCCCGCAGGCCTTGCACAAAACCAGCGGGGCGAAGCCGCGACGGTTGAGATAGAGCATGGCCTGCTCACCACGCGCGAGCGTCTCGGCCACGGCTTTGTGCAGCGGCGGCGACAGCCATTCGCCCTTCTCAGGCGGGTTTTCACGCAGGTCCAGAAGCTCGATATCAGGCAATACCGCGCCGCCGGCCCGGCTCGGCAGCACCACATGCACATACCGCCCAGCCTCGGCGTTCACGAGGCTTTCAAGCGAGGGCGTGGCGCTGGCGAGCACGCAGACCGCGCCCTGCAGCTTGGCGCGCGCCACCGCCAGATCGCGGGCGTTATAGGTGAGGTTTTCATCCTGTTTATAGGTCGGATCGTGCTCCTCATCGACGATCACGCCGCGCAGATTGGTGAACGGCAGAAAGATCGACGAGCGCGCTCCGGCGACGATCTTCGCCCGGCCAGACGCCACTTCACGCCAGGTGCGGCGACGCTCCTTGTCCGCAAGGCCTGAGTGCCACAAAGCAGGCTCGACCCCGAAGCGGTCCTTGAACCGCTTGGTCACCGCCTGGGTCAGCGCAATCTCAGGCAGCAGCACCAGAATTTGCGCTTCGGGCTCGCGCCGCATCAGCTCGGCGATGGCCTCGAAATACACTTCGGTCTTGCCCGACCCGGTCACGCCATCGAGCAGCGCCGCCTGAAACCCGCCCGCCGCCACCAGACGGCGCAAGGTCGAAGCCGCCTCCGCCTGAACCGGGTTGAGTTCGATGCCCTCCTTATACGGATCAGGCGCCTCAAACGGCGGATCAACCGGCGCCTCTTCCGCCCGCAAACCGCCCGCCTCGGCGAGCCCTTTCACGACGGACGCGGACACGCCCGCACGGCGCCCTAGCTCGGCAGCGCTGGCGGGGCCTTGCTCCACAGCGTCCAGAACAGCGCGCCTCGCCGGGGTCAAACGAATGAGGGTCTGGCCGGTGGAATGATAGAGCGTCTCGGTGGGTGAAGGTTTGAGCGCGCCCGGGCTTCGGAGCACCGCGCGCAAAACGACGCCGGGCGGCTCCACCAGATAGCGCGCCGCCCAGTCGATGAACTCGCGCATGGAGGCGCTGAGCGGAGGCCCGCCGCGCAGATCATCGAGAGGTTTCAGCGTGCGCTTGCCGTCATCAGGGCCCACATCCCACACCACGCCCGGCGCGCTGCGCTTGCCCAGCGGCGCCAGCACATGATCGCCGGGCTTCACGCGCACGCCCTCTGGAACCGCATAGTCAAACGGTTCGGGCAAAGGCATCGGAAACAGGACCGAGGCGCGTTGCGGGGATGGGGCGGCGTCGCTCACCGGCAGGCTGATCCTTTCAAGGTTTGATTCTGGTTCAGTCTAACAAAGCGCAGGCCGAACGCCTCAGGGTTAACGCATTCACAAGCCTGCTCTGGCACTGAAGGAGCGTTGGCATGGAGATCAAATGATGAGCGCCCTGGACACGCTGGATCTGGAAACCCTGCGCACCGCCTTGCGGGCGCGCCCGGAAGTGATCACCGGGGACCCTGAGCTGATGGCCGCGATTCGCGCCGCAGACTCAGGCGACAGCGTTGTCGATCTGGGCCAGCGCCGTCAGAAGAAACTGGAAAAAGATTTGCGCAAGGCGCGCGCCACCAGCGACGCTTTGATCGCGCTCGCCAAGGCCAATATGGCCGCCCAGGCCCAGACCCACGCTGCTGTTCTGGCGATCTTGGAAGCCGAAGACCTCAGCGCGCTCGATCACAAGCTCGCGGGCCGCGTCGCAGGCGCCTTGAGCGTGGACGCTGTCAGAGTGTTTCTCGAAGGTCATTCCCCGCTGAAAGACGCAGACGCGATCCTGGGCTGCTCGCCGGAGCTGGCGGACGGCCTGCTGGGCGATGACAGCGAACGCCTGGGGCTTGTGAACGGGCGATTCGCTGATGCGCTCTACGGCCCGCTCGGCCCGAACATGCGCTCTGAAGCCATCGCGCGGATCGAGATCGGCGGCCATCCCGGCGTTCTGTGCCTGGCCAGTCGGGATGCACGGGCTTTCACGGCGGATCAGGGCGCAGACCTCATCCATTTCCTGGCCCGGGCGCTTGAGCGCCGGATCGCGCCATGGCTGCGCAGCTAGGCGAACCCGATCTTGGCGCGGACGCCGCCCTCACCGCGTTTGTATCCCATCTTGAGGGCGAGCGTCGGCTGAGCCCGCGTACGGTCGAGGCGTATCACCGCGACCTGTCGGGCTTGTTTGAGTTTCTCACCGGGCATCTGGGCGGCGCGCTGACGCTTAAAACCCTCTCACAGCTGACCAGCGCCGACTGGCGCGCCTGGCTGGCGGATCGGCGGCGGGACGGGGTCGGACCGCGCACGCTGCAACGTGGCCTGTCCGCCGCACGCACCTTTTACGGTTATGGCCGTCGCCGCTGGGGCCTCGACAATCCTGCGCTCGGCCTTGTGGAATCACCCAAAGCGCCCCGGCGCCAGCCGCGCCCGGTCAGCGAAAGCGCGGCCAAATCCCTGCTCAAGGAAGCCCGTCTCGGCGCCGCGGAACCCTGGATCGGCCAACGCGACGCCGCCGTGCTCAGCCTGCTGTATGGGTGCGGCCTGCGCATCTCGGAAGCGCTGGCTCTGACAGGCCGCGATCATCCTTTGCCGGATGTGCTGCGCGTAACCGGCAAGGGCGGCAAGAGCCGGATCGTTCCGGTTCTGCCCATCGTGCGTCAAGCTGTGAGCGCGTATGTGGACGCCTGTCCGTATCAGATCGAGCGCGATGACCCCTTGTTTCGCGCCAGCCGCGGGGGCGCGCTGCAGCCGCGCGCCATGCAGACGGCGATGCAGACGCTTCGATCCCGGCTGGGATTGCCCGCCAGCGCCACGCCGCACGCCCTGCGGCACGCCTTTGCGACCCATCTTCTGGCGCATGGCGGCGATCTGCGAGCGATCCAGGATCTTCTGGGTCACGCCTCGCTGAGCACCACCCAGATCTATGCGGATATCGAATCAAGCCGGCTGATGGCGATCCACGCCGCCACCCATCCCAGAGCCCGCAAACGCAGCGGCTAGTCGCGCTTGCGCTCGAACAGGCAAAGGGTTTCGCCGCTCTCGTCGGTCAATTGCTCAACGATGGTGAAGCCTGTTTTTTCAAGCACGCGGATCGAGGCGGTCAGGTGCGGCAGGGTCTGGGCGCGCACACAGCTGACTTCAGGATGGTCAAACGCCCAGCCCACGAGCCCGTCCACGGCTTCTGTGGCGAGGCCCTGCTCTCGGAAGCTGGGCTGCATCGCATAGCCGATTTCAACACAGCCCTGTTCATCGGGCGGGCCGTGGAACCCGCCCACGCCCACCGCCCGGTCAAGGCCGTCGGGCGTCCAGCCCATCAGAAAGACCCAGCCGCGCCAGCCGGCTTCTTCGGGGGTGCGATTGAGAATCTCGAGCTTGTCCGCCAGCTTTGGCTCATCATCCGCGATGGGCGGCCAGGCGGGTTCGCGCTGTGCGCCCAGAGCGGCGAAAAAGCCGTCCTTGTCGGTCACTTGCAGGCGCGCCAATTCCGCATCAATCGCCACCAGCCGCAAGCGTGGGCCGCGGATTTCCAGCGTTGAACTGGACTGCTGTTGAGTCGAAATCGTCACCGGTAAACCTCCGAAGACCCGTCCGGGCGCGTTATGGCGCACCGCCCCGCAAATGTCGTCAGACATTTTCGTGACATAGTTCCAAACGCACCCGGTGACAGTCTGGGACGGCTTACATCTGCATGGTCCAGCCCTCGACCCCCATGGCCGCCTGACGCACGGCTTCAGACAGGGTCGGGTGGGCGTGGCAGGTGCGCGCGATGTCTTCAGACGCCGCCCGGAATTCCATGGCCACAGTCAGTTCTGCGATCAGCTCGCCGGCGTTCGGACCGACAATATGCGCGCCCAGGATTTCGTCGGTCTCAGCGTCGGCCAGGATTTTCACGAAGCCGTCCGTGGTGTGGTTCGTGCGGCCGCGCGAGTTCGCCATGAACGGGAAGGCGCCGGACTTGTATTTGCGGCCCGCTTCCTTGAGCTGTTCCTCGGTCTGACCGACCGAAGCGATCTCGGGGTAAGTGTACACCACATTGGGGATGGCGTCATAATTGACGTGGCCGGCCTTGCCGGCGATCAGCTCGGCCACCGCCGTGCCTTCGTCTTCCGCCTTGTGCGCCAGCATCGGCCCTGAGGTGACGTCACCGACCACCCACACGCCCTCAGCAGACGTCTTGAAATGGTCGTTTTCGATCATGCCGCGCTTGTCGATCTCGATCCCGACCGTCTCGAGCCCCAGGCCTTCCGTGTACGGACGGCGACCAATGCAGACCAGCACCACGTCCGCGTCCAGCACCTCTTCAGAGCCGCCTTTGGCCGCTTCGGTGGTGACCTTGAGCTTGGTCTTGAGCTTTTCGATGCCGGTCACCTTGCGCGACAGCTTGAAGCTCATGCCCTGCTTTTCAAACAGACGCTTGGCCTGTTTGGAGACCTCGCCATCCATGCCCGGCAGCGCGCGATCGAGGAATTCCACCACGGTCACGTCCGCGCCCAGACGACGCCAGACCGAGCCGAGCTCAAGCCCGATCACGCCTGCGCCGATGACGATCAGCTTTTTGGGGACTTCCTTGAGCTCCAGCGCGCCGGTGGAGGAGACAATGCGCTCCTCATCAATCTCGACGCCCGGCAGCGGGGTGACTTCAGAGCCTGTCGCGATGACGATGTTCTTGGCGCTGAGCTCGGTTTCCTTGCCGTCCTCGCCGGTGACAATCACCTTGCCCTTGCCGGCGATGCGGCCTTTGCCGCGGACATGGTCGACCTTGTTCTTCTTGAACAGGAATTCCACGCCCTTGGTCAGACCGTCGACGGCGTCATCCTTCTGACCCATCATTTTCTTGAGGTTCAGCGACAACTTGCCGACCTCGATGCCCATATCGGCGAAATTCTTGTTGGCTTCCTCGTAAAGCTCTGACGCGTGCAGCATCGCCTTGGACGGAATGCAGCCCACATTCAGGCAGGTGCCGCCCAACGTCTTGCGCGACTCGATACAGGCCGTCTTCAGACCCAGCTGGCCTGCGCGGATGGCGCAGTTATAGCCGCCGGGGCCGCCGCCGATAATCACCACATCATATTGATCTGCCATGGGGTACACCGTCATCGGTAAACGCGCGCCATGAAGCGCGCTAAGGAGGGGTTAGCCGCACCCTACTCCTGCCCTCCCCCGCGTCAATGCGGCGAAGGATGCAGAGCGGCTATGCGTTTACAGGTCGGTGTAACCCCGAACGCTTTCAAGCCCGTTACCGAAGCACGCCCGCTTTCACGCCCCAGCTTGCGACCCGCCAGAAAGCGACCAGGCTCAAGAAGATCACGAGCGAGAAGATCACTCCGCCGATCCCGCCCATCAGGTCATAGGCGGCGGTGAAGCCGAACAGATAGGCCGCACTGATGATGTAGAAGGCGATGGAGACCAGAAACAGCGGCGCGGCGAAGCGTGTGCGGATCAGGAGCGCCGCACTGCCCAGCATTGCGCTCCACACCGCGATGGCCCAGACCGCCTCATACCAGAGCGGAAAGCCCAGATAGAAGGCGAGCTGTTCCTCGGTGAAGGCGGACAGATACGCCTCATTGCCCATTTGCGTCAGCGTATAATCCACCGCCCCGAAGCCGTTCCAGATCAACGCCACAACGCCCACGATCCAGAACCAGACCGGCGTCTTCGGACGCTCGGTTGCAATTTCAATGTCATCGGCCATCAGAGTGCCTCCCCCAAGGTTATGGCCGTATTCTAAGCTAAAAACGGCTCTCGCGCCCAGCCCCAAACGAAAAACCCCGGCCGCATCGGGCCGGGGCTGATCGTTTGAACCTTATGAGATCGACTAGATGTCGAGCAGCAGGCGCTGCGGGTTCTCAAGGCTTTCCTTGACGCGCACGAGGAAGGTCACCGCTTCCTTGCCGTCCACGATGCGGTGGTCATAGCTGAGCGCCAGATACATCATCGGACGGATCTTCACTTCGCCATTGATGGCGACCGGGCGCTCCTGGATCTTGTGCATGCCCAGAATGCCCGACTGCGGCGCGTTCAGGATCGGGCTCGACAGCAGCGAGCCGTACACGCCGCCATTGGAGATCGTGAAGCTGGCGCCCTGCATGTCGTCAATGCCGAGCTTGCCGTCGCGGGCGCGCTTGCCCAGATCCATGATGGATTTCTCGACGCCGGCCAGCGACAGGTCGTCCGCATCGCGGACCACAGGCACCACAAGGCCGCGATCGGTGCCGACGGCCACGCCCATGTCGTAATAGTTCTTGTAGATGATGTCCGTGCCGTCGATCTCGGCATTGACCGCCGGGACGTCTTTGAGCGCCGCGACGCAAGCCTTCACGAAGAAGCTCATGAAGCCCAGCTTGACGCCGTGCTTGGCGACGAAATCGTCCTGGATTTCCTTACGCAGGGACATGATCGCGCTCATATCCGCTTCGTTATAGGTGGTGAGCATCGCCGCAGAGTTCTGCGCGTCTTTCAGACGGCGGGCGATGGTCTGACGCAGGCGGGTCATCTTCACGCGCTCTTCGCGCGGGCCGGTGTCACGCGGCTTGGAGGATTTCTCCGCAGCCGGGGCAGGCGCCGCGCCGCCAGACTGCACGGCTTTCAGCGCATCACCCTTGGTGACGCGGCCATCCTTGCCGGTGCCTTCGACCTTGGACAGGTCCAGATTGTTTTCAGACGCCACGCGATTGGCGGACGGCATGGCCTTGGCGTCACCGCCCGAAGAGGACGAAGACGCCGCCGCTTTCGGCGCATCCTCGGACTTCGGCGCAGCAGACGCGGACGCGCCCGCGCGAATCTTGCCGATCACCTGGTCAGGGGTGACGGTGTCGCCTTCCGCCACAAGCTGTTCTTCAAGAACACCCGCCGCCGGAGCCGGCACTTCCACGGCCACCTTGTCGGTTTCGATCTCTAACAGCGCCTGGTCCTGCTCGACGGCCTCGCCGGGCTGCACCAGCCACTGGCCGACCTGGCCTTCAGCGACGCTTTCGCCCATCACCGGGACCTTGGCGTCGATCAGATCGCCGCCGCCAGACGTCCCGTTGGAGTCGCCAGACTTGGCTTCGGATTTCTTCGCCGGCTTGTCGTCAGAGGCTTTGGAGGCGGATGCCCCGCCGCCTGCGCCCAGCTCCGCCAACGTCGCGCCGATCTCCACGGTGTCGCCTTCCTGGGCGACGATCTTGGAGAGGACACCATCTTCCTCGGCGCGCACTTCAACCGACACCTTGTCGGTTTCCAGCTCCACCAGGATGTCGTCTTTCTTCACGGCGTCGCCTTCGGAAACCTGCCATTCGCCGACAGTGGCTTCGGTCACGGATTCGCCGAGGGTGGGGACGGTGATCTCGGTCATTTTTAGCTCTTTCCTAGAAAGGTCTTCGTGCGGGCGACGGCTTACGAGAGGGCTTCGTCAATGAGGGCGGCTTGCTGGGCCTGGTGCTTGGACAGGAGGCCCGTCGCCGTGGAGGCCGAGGCCGCTCGGCCCACATAGCGGGCGCGCGAACTCTTGGTGTTGGACTTCTCAAGACAGAATTCCAGATAGGGCTCCACAAAGCTCCAGGCGCCCATATTCTTGGGCTCTTCCTGACACCAGACCACATCGGCGTTGTCAAAGCGCTTGAGCTCGTCGATCACCGATTTGGCCGGGAAGGGGTAGAACTGCTCCACCCGCAACAGATAGACGTCGTCGATCTTACGCTCTTCACGCGCTTCAAGCAGGTCGTAATAGACCTTACCCGAGCACAGAACCACGCGGCGGATCTTGTCGTCAGAGGTCAGCGGGATTTCAGCACGGCCGGTGGCCACGTCCGAGCGGCCTTCGCGCACGGTCATGTCCGCATCATCCCACAGCACGCGGTGGAAGCTTGAGCCTTCCGCGAATTCTGCGAGCGGGCTGATGCAGCGCTTGTGACGCAGCAGGGATTTCGGCGTCATGATCACCAGCGGTTTACGGAAACCCCGATGGATCTGGCGACGCAGGATGTGGAAATAGTTGGCCGGCGTCGAACAGTTGGCGACCTGCATGTTGTCTTCGGCGCACTGCTGCAGATAACGCTCGAGGCGGGCGGAGGAGTGCTCGGGGCCCTGACCCTCATAGCCGTGCGGCAACAGCATCACCAGACCCGACATGCGCAGCCATTTGCGCTCGGACGAGGAGATGAACTGGTCGATGATCACCTGCGCGCCATTGGTGAAGTCGCCGAATTGGGCTTCCCACATCACCAGCGAATTGGGCGCGGACAGGGTGTAGCCATACTCATAGCCGAGCACCGCTTCCTCAGACAGCATGGAGTCGATGACTTCATAGCGCGCCTGGTCACCGCCCAGATTGTTGAGCGGCGTATAGCGTTCTTCCGTGTTCTGATCGATCACATGGGAGTGACGCTGGGAGAAGGTCCCGCGGCCGCAATCCTGACCGGACAGGCGCACCGGGAAGCCTTCCTTGAGAAGCGACCCGAAAGCCAGATGCTCCGCCGTCGCCCAGTCAATGCCGTTCTGATCGTCCAGAACCGCCTTGCGACGGTTCGCAATCACGCGCTTGAGGGTTTTGTGGATGGCGATGTCTTCAGGCACCGTCGTCATCTTGTCAGCGATGTCGGTGAGCACGCTCGCCTCGACCGCGGTCTGACCGCGACGATCATCCTCTTCAGGCAGGCCCAGGCCCTGCCAGACGCCGTCCAGCCAGTCCGCCCGGTTGGGGCTGTAGGATTTGGCTTTCTCAAACTCGTCATCGAGGAATTGCGCAAACTCCTCGACCCAGCCGTCGACCTCTTTCTGGGTGGTCACGCCTTCCTGGATCAGGCGCTTGGTATAGAGCTCCAGCGTGGTGGGATGCTTGGAGATGGTCTTGTACATGATCGGCTGGGTGAAGCTGGGATCATCACCCTCGTTATGGCCGTAGCGGCGGTAGCAGAACATGTCCACGACCACGTCCTTGCCAAAGCGCTGGCGATATTCCGCCGCGACTTTGGTGGCGAAGGTCACAGCTTCCGGATCATCGCCGTTCACGTGGAAGATCGGCGATTGAACCATCAGCGCCACGTCAGAGGGATAAGGCGAAGAGCGGCTGTCCTTGGGGTCGGTGGTGAAGCCGATCTGGTTGTTCACCACAAAATGGATCGCGCCGCCGGTGCGGTGACCGCGCAGCCCCGACAGACCGAAACATTCCGTCACAACGCCCTGACCGGCGAAGGCGGCGTCGCCATGCAGCAGGAGCGGCAGGACTTTCTCGACATAATTGGAGCCGTCACCGTCATCACGGCGGAACTGGGTCTGTTTGGCGCGGGCCTTGCCCAGCACCACCGGGTTCACCGCTTCCAGGTGCGACGGGTTCGGGGTGAGCGACAGGTGGACCTTGTTGCCGTCAAACTCGCGATCAGACGACGAGCCCAGATGGTATTTCACATCGCCCGAGGCGTAATCCACCTGACCGAGCGTGTCGCCGCCCTGAAACTCGTGGAAGATCACGTGATAGGGCTTGCCCATCACGGCGGCCAGCACGTTCAGGCGGCCCCGGTGCGGCATGCCCAGAATGATGTCTTTGACGCCCAGCGCGCCGCCGCGCTTGATGATCTGCTCCAGCGCCGGGATCAGGCTCTCGCCGCCATCAATGCCGAAGCGCTTGGTGCCCGGATAGCGCTTGTGCAGGAAGTTCTCGAACGCGCCGGTCTCGATGATCTTCTTGAGGATGGCGATCTTGCCTTCCTTGGAGAAGGCGATCTCCTTGTCCGGACCCTCGATGCGCTCTTGCAGCCAGGCTTTCTCTTCGGGGTTTGAGATGTGCTGGAACTCCACGCCGAAGGTGGAGCAATAGGTACGCTTCAAGATGTCGAGCATCTGGCGCACGGTCGCCGTCTCAAGACCCAGATAGCCGTTGATGAAGATCTCGCGATCCAGATCATCCTCGGCAAAGCCATAGGTCGCCGGGCTCAGCTCGGGCTGCTCGCCAAAGCTGGTGAGCTTGAGCGGATCGAGATCCGCCGCCAAATGGCCGCGCATGCGGTAGGCGCGGATCAGCATGATCGCGGCGATGGAATCCTTGACCGCCTTGTGCACGTCCTCAGCAGACGCGCCGGCGCCTTTGTGCTCAGCCACCGCGTCGGGCAGCGCCATGGTCGCGCTCTCGATATCGCCGAGCGCGGTCACCAGTTCGCCATTGGCGGGGCGCGGCCAGTCCTTGCGTTTCCACGCCGGGCCCTTGGCGGCCTGGCTGGCGTCGGCGGGCGCATCGCCTACTTCGGCAAAGAAGGCGCGCCAGCTGTCTGGCACCGAGGCCGGATCAGCCGCGTATTTCGCCGCCATTTGCTCGAGATAGACGGCATTGCCGCCAAACAGGAACGAGGTGTCCAGGAAAGTCTGATTTTGGGGGGAGCGTTCGTCAGCCATGGCGCCATTCAATCGGCATCTGAGGGGACGCGCGCCGTCTCGGACGCGCGCATGTGGTTTGACCCGACATTTATGCCTGTTAGTTAAGAAATAGAAGACCGAAGCGCCGCAAATCGGAAAAAGCGCCCGCTTTTTACTGCAATCAGAGCATTTCAGTCCTTGCGGTTCAGACATTCAGGGGCGACCGCCCCATCGCATCAGACTTTAGGCTGAGCCGCGCTGATTTCCACACCGATACAAAAACCCCCGCCCGGATCGCCGGACGGGGGCTTTTTCAGATCTGGCGCAGGCCTTAGCCCTTGAGGACTTCGACCAGGGTGTCGCCGAGACGGGCCGGGCTGTCGGAGACGGTGATGCCCGCCGCCTTCATGGCCTCGATCTTGTCTTCAGCGCCGCCCTTGCCGCCGGACACGATGGCGCCGGCATGGCCCATGGTGCGGCCCGGAGGCGCGGTGCGGCCTGCGATGAAGCCGACCATCGGCTTTTTACGGCCTTTCTTGGCTTCGTCTTTCAGGAACTGCGCCGCTTCTTCTTCCGCAGAGCCGCCGATCTCGCCGATCATGATGATCGACTTGGTCTCGTCGTCGGCCAGGAACATCTCCAGCACGTCGATGAACTCGGTGCCTTTGACCGGGTCGCCGCCAATGCCCACAGCCGTGGTCTGACCCAGGCCCGCATTGGAGGTCTGGAACACGGCTTCATAGGTCAGGGTGCCGGAGCGAGAGACGACGCCGACCGAGCCCTTCTTGAAGATGGAGCCCGGCATGATGCCGATCTTGCACTCTTCCGGGGTCAGAACGCCGGGGCAGTTCGGCCCCAGAAGGCGGGAGTTGGACTTCGCAAGGCGGGCTTTCACCTTGACCATGTCCATCACCGGAATGCCTTCGGTGATGCAGGTGATCAGATCGATGCCCGCATCAATCGCCTCGATGATCGCGGCGCCGGCGCCGGCCGGCGGCACGTAGATCACGGATGCGGTGGCGCCGGTGGCTTCCTTGGCTTCACCCACGGAGGCGAAGATCGGCAGGGTGGCCGAGCCGTCCAGCCCTGACGTCCAGCTTTCGCCGCCCTTCTTGGGGTGCACGCCGGCGACCATCTTGGTGCCGTAATAGTTCAGCGCCTGTTCGGTGTGAAAGGTGCCGGTCTTGCCGGTCAGGCCCTGAACGATGACTTTGGTGTCTTTATTGACGAGTACAGACATGGCTTAGGCCTTTTTCACAGCAGCGGTGATTTTCTTCGCGGCGTCGTCGAGATCGTCAGCCGAGGTGATGTCGAGACCACTTTCGTTGAGGATCTTCTTGCCGAGGTCCACATTGGTGCCCTCAAGACGGACCACCAGCGGAACCTTCAGGCCGACTTCCTTCACCGCGGCGACCACGCCCTCGGCGATGACGTCGCAGCGCATGATGCCGCCGAAGATGTTCACGAGGATGCCTTTGACGTTCGGATCGGCCGTGATGATCTTGAACGCCGCCGTCACTTTCTCTTTCGAAGCGCCGCCGCCCACATCCAGGAAGTTCGCCGGCTCGGCGCCGTAGAGCTTGATGATGTCCATGGTGGCCATCGCCAGGCCCGCGCCGTTCACCATGCAGCCGATATCGCCGTCGAGGGCGATGTAGGCGAGGTCGTATTTGGACGCTTCGATCTCTTTTTCGTCTTCTTCAGACAGATCGCGCAGTTCACGCACGTCGTCGTGGCGGAACAGGGCGTTGCCGTCGAAGGACACCTTGGCGTCCAGCACGCGCAGGCGGCCGTTTTCCATGACGATCAGCGGGTTCACTTCCAGAAGGGCCATATCCTTCTCGGTGAACGCCTTGTAGAGGATCGGCGCCAGCGACAGCATGTCGTCGCGCGCCTGACCTTCAAGCTTGAGCGCTTTCGCGATCTCGGACGCATCGTCAGCGGTGACGCCGGTCAGCGGGTCGATATTGACGGTCAGGATCTTCTCGGGCGTGTCTTCGGCGACTTGCTCGATATCCATGCCGCCTTCGGTGGAGACCACAAAGGCCACCTGGCCGGTTTCGCGGTTCACCAGAAGCGACAGATAGAGCTCGGATTCGATATCCGCGCCGTCTTCAATGTACAGCCGGTTGACCTGCTTGCCCTCGGGGCCGGTCTGGTGGGTCACCAGGGTGTTGCCCAGCATTTCCTTGGCGTGCTTGGCCACATCTTCCTTGGAGAAGGCGAGGCGCACGCCGCCTTTGGCGTCGGCGGGCAGTTCCTTGAACTTGCCCTTGCCGCGGCCGCCGGCATGGATCTGGGATTTCACAACCCAGAGCGGACCGGGCAGCTGGTCAGCGGCTTTGGAAGCTTCTTCGACGGAAAACACGGCGATACCTTCGGCGACCGGAGCGCCGTAAGATTTCAACAGGGCTTTCGCCTGGTGCTCGTGAATGTTCATGGAGCAATATCTCTCGCACAGAGCTGAGGGGAGTACGGGCGAGAAACACCCGCACCTAGGCGGACAGCGCGCGTTATAACACCCGTTGAGGCCGGTGCAACGCGCCATTCCCCTATCATAAGGGGGAGTTCGTGTCTTTTACCTTAGCAAAGCGCGTGGTCAGGGCGCCGGCGATCCATCCCAGCCCCCCGCACAACCCGGCCGCCAAGGGCAATACCAGATACAATCCGGCGCGATGACAGGCGTCCGGGCCGCCTTGCCGGCACCCCTCCGCCATGGACGCCGCGACGTCTGTTAGACCCAGCGCGACCAGCTGACCCAGCAATACCGGCGCGCCGGTCCCGATCATCAGCCAGCCCAGCCAGGCCATCAGCCCCAATCTGCGCAGCCTGCCACGCAAGGCGAAGGCGGCCAGCGCCCCGATCAGGGCAGGCACAGCGACGATCAGCGCCAGCATCATACGCGGTCCAGCTCGTCTTCCGGCGCCTCGATTTCGGCCAGCTCTGCAGAGGTGGCCTGCAAGTTGACGAAGTGAGACCGTTCATCCTCGCTCACCGCTTCACGGGCGCGGCGGCGCCAGAACATGCCCGCCGCAAGAATGCAGCTGACGATCGCGGCGAATAAAAATAGTCCTCTTGGCCCCAGCGGCCCGGAATAGGCGACGCCCGCCACGATCGGACCCAGCGTCGAGCCGATCGCCCAGACGAGCAACATGCCTGACGCGATGGCGGGCAGCTCCTCGACCCGCGACCGGTCTGCGGCATGGGCGACCGCGACAGCGAAATACGACAGGCTCGCCGCACCCCACAGTCCCACCAGAAGCGCCGCCATGCCCAGCGACGGGCTGGGCATCACCACCAGAATCAAAGCGAAGAGCCCGCCCACGATCGACAGGGCCGCGATAACCAGGCGCCGGTCCATCTGGTCTGAAATCATCCCGGCGGGCCATTGCGTGATCATCGACCCCGCATAGATCACCGCCATCAACAACGCCGCGCTGCCCGCGCCGTATTCAGGATCGAGCGATTGCGCCCAGATCGGCATGAAGCCCAGCACGCCTGAATTGAGAAGGCCCGCTGTGAACGCCGCGGCGGCCGCGGCAGGCGCGATGGAGAACAGGCGCGTGACCGGAACCGTTTCGCCTGAGGGCAGGCTGGGCTGGGCGCGCCGGGTGAAAACGATAGGGGTCAGGGCCAGCGCCATGGCGGCGCCCGCCATGATGAAGCCGTCGCGCGCATCAAAGCCGGGCAATGCGATCAGGAACGGCCCTGCGATCAGGCCGGCGCGACCGACAATCTGATAGACCGAGATCACGGCGCCGCGGCGTTCGCTCGGCGTGGCGTCGGCGATCCAGCTTTCCGCCACCGCAAACAGGCCCGCCGCGCACATGCCAAATCCGAAACGGGTGATCAGCCACCAGATGAAATGATCGCCCAGCGCCAGGAGCAGCGTCAGCGCAGCCGCACCGCCGGCGTATCCGGCATAGGCGCGAATATGGCCCACAGACCGGATCATGCCCGGCGACAGCCAGGCGCCGATGGCGAAGCCCGCGCCAAAAGCGGCGATCACGGCGCCGATCGCCGGACGCCCCCAGCCCGCACCGCTCATCGCCAGCGGCAGGGCGACGCCCAGCGCGCCCATGGCGGCCTGCAGGAACAAAGTGGCCACCATCACCATGGCGACATTGCGATAGATCAGCATGGATCGGCCTTTGCGGATCGGGGCGGACATTGGACTGCGAAATCATCACGCGGGGCGGCGCAAGGCAACCCGCGCCCCTCAGCAAACCGCCGCGATCACAGGATCAGGCCAGTCGCGCCAGCCGGGCGAGCGCCCAGTCCAGCGATAACGGCCCCGCGCCGCGCGCCGTGAGATATAGCCCCAGCGCCAGATACGCCACGGTGGAGGTGAACGCTTCAGGCAGAATGAACATCATGTGCCAGCCCGCGCCGAGAATCACGGCAAGGCCTGTGAGCCGCGTCAGAAAACCGACGGCGAGGCTGAGACTGACAAGACTGGCGACCGCCAATAACAAGACCGCAGCCAGTCCGGCGTCGACCTGTCCCATGGTCCACAGCCGGGCCGCGTTTTCCAAACCGTCCGTGGGCGTCACCCAGGATCGCCAGGACAAGGGGTCCTCCACAGCGGCGGCGTTCGCCCGCGACCAGCTCCACACCTGAACGATCAGCACAAACCGGACCGCCACACCCAGGACAGCATCCATCAGGCCAGAGCCGGCGCGTTGCGCCAGCCCCCGGGTCACGACTGGCGGTTCAGCCCCGTCGCCAGGGCCGGCGGCTTCGCCTGCGCCCACGAACAGGCGTTCGAATGTGCTTGCGTCTTTCATCTCGTCCCCCGCCGTCATCCTCGCCGCCCGTCCATCCAGAGGCAAACCCTGAATGTTCCGGGCTTCGCTGTCTCAGGCAGGCGTGACCGTCAGGACACGGTGTCAGTCCGCCCCGATTTCGTCGAGGCGGATGCGTTGCTCGCGCACGGGATCGCCGTCCATGTCCCTGATCTGCAGGCTGAGCTGGCCCGCATCCCAGTCAATGCCGACGACGCCGTAATTGGCCGGGGCGTACATATCCCCCAGACGATTGGGGCCGGGTTCATTATTCTCGTCAGCATAGGACATGTTCAACGCCGAGGAGGTGATCTCGTAGAGCGGATAGCTCGCGACATTGTCGCGGCGGTACAGCCCGGCGGAGTGCCGGTCGCCAGAGACGAACACCACGCCTTGCGCGCCCGTGTCATTGATCAGACGGAACAGACGATCGCGCTCCATCGGCATGGTGCGCCACGCTTCCCAGCCATGCCCGTCCGCCAGAACCTGAATGGACGACACGATCAGGCGCAGATCCGCCGGTTCGCGCAACTGATCCGCCAGCCAGGCCCATTGCGCGGCGCCCAGCATGTCCTGATCCGGATTATCGCTGGGAACATAGCGTTCACGCCCCACCGCGCCTCGTTCATCGGTCGGTGTGAGTTCGGAGCGGAAATAGCGCGTGTCGAGCAAGATGATCTGCACGCGCTGACCGTCCGGGCCATAGACATGGGAGTCGTAAATCCCCTCGCGCTGGCGGCGCGGATCGGTCTCCGCCGCGCGCCAGAAATCCAGGAACAGCTGTTCGGCGAACCCTTTGAACGGGAAATCACGGCCCATATCGTTCATGCCGTAATCATGATCGTCCCAGGTGGCGAGCATGGGCAGCGCCGAGCGAAGCAGGCGGAACTCCGGGCGGGCGGCGAGCGCGGCGTAGTTCTCGCGCAGCTCTGGCAGATCAGCGTTATAGGACCGCGCATCGCCATACACATTGTCGCCCACATACATGAACAGGTCGTGGGGCTCGTCAGCGATGGTCGTCAGGATCGGGATCTCTCGTTGAGCGGTGTTGCACGATCCAAACGCGATGGAGCTGAGAACCGCATCCTGCCCGGGCAAGGCCGGACCTTCAGGCGCGACCGGAACCGCATAGTCAAGCTGGGCGTAATACGGCGCCAACGCTTGCACCGGCGTACGCGGGGCGTCGGTGGAGACAAGGTTGGGCTGGGCCACAGGCTCTGTGACGTCCGCCGGCACAGGTTCGGAACAGGCGCTCAGCGCGGCGAGGCTGAACCCGGCTGCTGCAAGTTTGAGCCATGGCATCGTCATCAGAACCCCCTGAAATAGCCCTCCGGCCAAGCCCGGATTTCATGGCTTCAGGTGTAGCGCGGCCTTGCGTCAGGTCAATGACAGGCCGCGCATTCAGCCCTCATCCGCCGAACACCACGGCATGCATCAGGCGTCCTGGAATGAGCGTGAACAGACCTGGCGTGATCAAAGCTGCGAAAAACAAGACATAAGCGGAGGTGCGATGACGTTTCACCTTCCCGCTTCGCGCCAGGCAACTGAGCCAGACGACGCCGACAAGCGTGACCGGGATCAGAAGGTGGATCCAGCTGAACTGTCCTTCATGGGTGCGGATGAAATAGGCCGTCCCTGCGACCAGCACCATCAAGCCGACCCAGACATAGCCCAGACTGCGGTGCGGGATCGTACCCTTGGGGGCGGCGAACTGCACGACGCCCAGACCCAGCGCGCTGAGCGCCGCAATGGCGTGTATCTGGATATGGAGGGGTGCTTGCAAGAAGGCGTCGATATTCATCCCCGCGCTCCGTGCAAGGTGATCGTCAGTTCCTGGGTTTCGCCGGGGCTCAACTCAAACACGGCTTCATCCCAGTTCGCACCGCGAAACTTGGGGCGCGGATTATTGGAGAAGCCATAGCGTTCTGACGGAATGCCCATGAAGTTGGTGTCAAAGTCGTTATTGCCGTTAGCGTCGTGAAAGACCTGGATCGCGACCGCGCCCGATGACAGCTCAGCGAGTCGCACACGCGCCACGCCGTCGTCCACGTCCGCCCAGCCTTGCGCCGACTCGATCTGTTCGTCCCAATCGTCTTCCGAGGCGTAAAGCCCGACCCAGACTCGCCCCTCATTGGTGCGCAGTCCGTCAATCGTGATCTCAAGCTCGGCGGCGGCCACGGCGTCCTGGCTTTCCGCCACAGGCATGAAGGCCAAAGCGAACAGCGCGGCGCTCGCGAGAGCAGCGGCTTTGAAGGAACGGTCTTGCATGTCGTCATCTCCCGGTGTCTGGCGACCCGCTT
This sequence comes from Oceanicaulis sp., assembly GCF_051859625.1. Taxonomy (GTDB): domain Bacteria; phylum Pseudomonadota; class Alphaproteobacteria; order Caulobacterales; family Maricaulaceae; genus Oceanicaulis. Next base: position 1,132,919 of record NZ_JBHYFH010000001.1, read on the forward strand.
TCCACCCCTCTGGCGGCGCGGGATCGCCGAAACACCTCTGCCCGCCACATTCAGGAGAGAAAAGCGGCTCTGCGCGATCGGACTGGACCTGTACGTGAGTTGCGGCCAACCTGCCGTTCACGCTTCGCGAACGGGGGATGCAGACCAGCACGATGAGGCAAACCCTCCTGACACTGGCCCGCAATTGCGCTCGACCTGTCGGAATGGTGCTGGGAATCGGCACGTTCCTGGCGGTTCTGGGGCCGTTCGGCAGCTACACGTTCGGCTGGCCGATGGTGTGGCTCTACTGGACCGGGTTCATCGCGCTGGGCGGCCTGATCGGATACGCCGTCGGACATTTCATGCCCGTATGGCTGCCCCAGGCCCCCAAATGGCTCGTCTATGTGGCGAGCGCGACCGTGGTCTCGATTCCGATCACAGCGGCCGTGTCCTGGGTCAATGTCATGGCCAGCGACCAGGGCGCTCCTGTGAATGTCGTGTTTGTCTATGGCCTGGTGCTGGTGATCTCGGGCTTCACAACCGCCGTCGTCTATGTGGTCGACCGTTTGACCGAGGACGCAGCGGGCGAAGGCGCCCGTCCCCCACAGGCGGGCGCCGCGTTGATCGACAAGCTCCCCGTCAAACTCAAGACCGCCCGGATCTGCTCGATGAGCGCAGAGGATCATTATCTGCGCGTCCGCACAGACCGGGGCGAGGCCCTGATCCTCATGCGCCTGTCGGACGCCGTCGCCGCCTGTGACGGACTGGACGGCGCACGGACCCACAGGTCGTGGTGGGTCGCAAGAGACGCCGTTGAAGACATCAGGAAAAGCGATGGCCGGGGCGTTCTGGTCCTCAAGGACGGCGTTGAAGCCCCGGTCAGCCGCACCTATTACCCCGCTCTCAGGGACGCCGGCTGGTTCTGAGCGCCACGGGAGGGGTTGCGCAGCAGCAACCACAGCTCGGCGACAATCAGATTGGGGATCCAGGCGCTAAAGGCCAGGATCGGATAGAACTCGGCGAAATCCAGTCCCGCCGCTGTGCCCAGCCCCAGCTGGATGCGCAGGGTCACGGCGGAAAAGGTCATCGCATAACTGCGGATCATCCAGCGGCGATGCGCGGCGTACTGCCCGGTGACCACGCAGCTCAGCCCCCGCGCCGTGCACAGCGTCCAGACGATGGCGGCCAGCGCAAAGCCGACTCCGGCCACGACCCCGTTTGTAGTGCCGGTCGCCAGGACGAACCCCGCCAGCGCCGACACCAGACACGCCGTCACATAGATCATGCCCATGGCGCGATGAACGCCCGGCGCCCTGGACCGGAGGCTTTGCATGAACTGAAGCGGGCCGATCAACAGCGCCACCGCCCCCAGACCGGCGTGCAGGGGCAAGCCGTATGCGCCCCACCGGTTGGCCAGGATGTTATCAGGCAAGCCGGGCATATCAGGAAACACGTAGAGCGAGGCGTAGGCTGCGACCGGCAAGGTCAGCACCGCCATGATCACATGGCTGGTGCGGCTCAGGGCTGATGACGATAAAGTTGACATGGCGACCTCCGCGGAATGAACGAGTTGGAGTTCAATCGCGGTCGGCGCGCCCCGACCAGACGCCGTTTCGCCAGCCGTCCTGCGGCTACGTCACTGGCGCCGCCCGCACCATTGGCGATGCGCGAACGGCGCCGGAATTGACACCGTGCGACCGGATGCGGATAGAGTTCGGCATGACCGAGATGGCTTCGCCCATACGCATGCTCAACGCCCAAGGGTATCAGATCGTTGTCGATCTGGGCGTCATGGCGCTGGCCGGGCTGTTCCTGGCGTTGGTCGGCCCGTTCGCCACCATTCAGGAAAGTCTGCCCTTGAGGCTGGTGTACTGGATCGGGGTGATGGTCGCCGGCGGCGGATTGCTGGCACTGGCCGAACGGCTCTTCTCTCATCTCCTGCCGCATATGGCGCTCTGGCGGCGGGCGCTGGCGACGGCGGCGGTGATCACCGCGCCTCAAACCGGCGTCGTCATCGCAGCGGAAGTGCTGGTGTTCAACAACCCTGTCTCCCTTTTGTTGTACGTACGCCTGTTGCCCGCCGTTCTCATCATCAGCATAGCAGCGCTCAGCGTCATGTTGCTTACCCGGACAGCCTTGTCGCGCCCCGCGTCCGCTGACAGTCCCGCATCGGAGCTGGAGCCGGAAGAGACGGAACCTGACCTGTTGGCGCAGCACCTGCCGGCCCAGCTACGCGACGCCGACATTGTCGCTCTCCAGGCGGAAGACCATTATGTGCGGATCCACACCGACGCCGGGTCCCATTTGGTGCTGATGCGCTTTGCGGATGCGATCGTGCTGGCGGAAACCACAAGACCGGGACATCGCCTGCACAGATCCTGGTGGGCGCCCGCCGACGCGATATCCGCGGTCGCTTATTCGCGCGGGTCCGGGCAGGCGGAGCTGAAAGGCGGGATCACCGCCCCGGTCAGCCGCAGCTCCTATCCCGCTTTGCGCGAAGCGGGCTGGTTCTAGCGCCTGAAAGTCAGGCAAACCGGTTCAACGGACAAGCGCTAGCGCGACTGTACAGCCGCCAGGACATCTTCGGCGGAAATCCGCGTGGCGTAGCCGCGCTGGTCGCCCAGCCCCGCCTCATGCCAGAACTTGGCGACCACGACGCCGTCGCGATCAATGACGAACGTGATCGGATAAGGCACGCCATACGCCAGATGATCGGGATCATCATAAATCGGATCGCGGACGCCAAAGGCGTCGATGGTCCGGCTTTCCGGATCAGACAACAAGGCCATGCTCAGGCCGCGGCGCTCAGCCACCTGGCCCAGTGTCTCCGCCGCGTCATAGGTCAGCACCGCCACCGGCCAGCCCGCGTCTGCGAACGCCTCTGCGTGGGGTTCGAGCTCCAGGGTTTGCCGCAGGCAGATCGGGCACCAGTCCAGGGAACGGTTGAAATAGACCACCATCCCCTGTTCCCCCATCAGGCTTTCGAGAGTGCGAGGCGCACCAGCCGCATCCGTCACATCCAGAGCAGGCGCGACTTGCCCGACCTCGGGACCGAAGCGGCTCGCAGCGTCGGCCGCTGTCTCGAGCGCGCCTTGCGCATGGGCGGACGCGCCGATGGGGGCGAGACTGAAGACCGCCAGGATGACGAGGAACGTGCGCAACATAACGAATATCCTTGGAGCAGCGCCTGCCTGCAGGCTGCAAAGCGTGACAATGACCGTTTGAGGCGAACCGGGAAAGCGCTGGCCGCCCGAAAAGCCGCCCGCTCAAGCGATTGTGACCCGGAAACCCGCCTCGAAAGGGGTGCTCTGGTCGGATGCGCAAACCGTGTTAATGTCCACTCAAGGCCTGAAGAGCCTGGCGTAGAGGAGTCGATTCGTGGCGACGAACATCTTCCGCAAAACCCGTCCCGCTCTTGGACGCCTGGCCCTTTATCTATTCACTTTTGTCGGCGCTGCTCTGGCGTTGAACGCGTGGATTTTTTCCGGTCCCGGCATTTTATGGTCGCGCACGCTGGACAATCCCGACTGGGCGCCCTCGGGCGCGGTGATCGGCGCAGTCTGGGTGGGATTGTTCACCCTGATGGCGATCGCGGCGTGGTGCATCGACCGCTATGGCGATGACCGCCACAAGGATCTCGCCCGGACAGGCGTCATCGCCCAGTATCTGGTCTGCATGGGCTGGACCTGGGGGTATTTCGGCCTGCAGAACGTCGCCAACGGGTTTTACGTCACCGTGGCCGCACTCATTTTGTCCTTGCCGGTGACGGCTCTGGCCTTTCGCGCCTCGCGCCTCGCGGGCGTTCTGATGGTTCCGCTTGTCGGCTGGCTGATCTTCGCCCTGGCGCTCTCATGGAGCACCTGGCGGCTTAACGTCTGAACCCGCGCCAGACCGTCACGCCAAACACGCCCAGAACGAGAATGCCGGCGCCGAACTCGAGCAGGCTGACGCCCCATATCAAAGGCTCCACCAATGGCGCGAGCCCGGACAGGGCGCGCGCGACCGCCCCTGTGATGCGCTCGCCATGAAAGCCCGCCCCGACAGCCACAAAGACCAACAGCGCCGCGCCAAAGCCCGACACGCGCATCAATCCGCCCGGATCCACGCCGCCAGAACGGGGCTCGCGGGACTTTGCGCTTATGAATCTTCGGGTTCGGCGACTCACGTGTCAGGCCTCTTGAACTTGCGCGCGCACGCCTAGGCTTTGCTTGTCGAGTATAGAATTTTCAGGCATAGTATTCCTTGCACGAGCGGCTTGAACAAGGCCCGGTGAAGAGTATGGAAGACCCGAGCGCCTAACGCCTCTGCCTTTGCCTTCCCCGACCGCAATCCGCATGCCGTGCGCGGGACGCCGTGCACACATCCTATTGGCGTGGGACGCTGCGCGGACTGACGGGAAAGGACTTCTACCCATGACTACGGGTACCGTTAAATTCTTTAACACGGAAAAGGGTTTCGGCTTCATCACGCCCGATGAAGGCGACAAGGATGTGTTCGTGCACATCACCGCTGTGAAAGACGCCGGCCTGGAAGATCTGCGTGACGGCCAACGCATTGAGTTCGAAACCGAACCGGATCGCCGCGGCAAAGGCCCAAAAGCCGTAAACCTCAAGGCGATGGACTAGACATCCTCAATATGCCTGCTCTGAAGCGCCGCGCGAAGCTATCGCGCGGCGCTTTCTGTTTCAGAGTCCGCCATTGCGCTCAAAGACAGCGATACGAGGCCTCGATCAGCGCCTTGGCGCGCGCGTCGCCCACCAGCACATCCATCTGCCGGTTCATCACATAGGCGCCCGACACGCCGCGCTCGGGATCCGCGAACCCGCAAGACCCGCCAAAGCCGTAATGGCCTACCGCCTTCGGTTCCGGGCCAAAGGCTTCGGAGTCGCGGTTGATCATCACGCCGGCCGCAAACGCCAGGTCAAAGGGCAGGACCCGATCGGGGCCATGCACGCGTTCTTTCAGCGCGTCCGCTATGACCTCAGCGGACACAAACGCCTCGTCATCCAGACGTCCTTGCGTCGCGAAAGGCGCCATCAGTCGGGCGATGGCGTTCGCCGTGCCATGTCCGTTCGCCGCCGGCAGCTCCGCCGAGCGCCAGGTCGCCGTGCCCCGCCGGCCAGGCGAGGACCAGGGCTTGAGAAAGGCCGCCGCCTTCTCAGGCGTCATGGAGCCCAGATGCGGCGGGCGCGGAGGCAGAACATGCTCCGCCGCGCGATCATGCTCGCTTTCCGGCACGCCAATGTGAAAATCAATGCCGCGCGGACCGCAGATCTCGTCACGCAGAATCGCGCCGACCGTACGGCGTTTGGCGTCGGCGCGGCGCACCACGGCGTCTGCGATGACGCCATAGCTGATCGGGTGATAGCCCGAGCCCTCTCCCAGCGGCCACATGGGCGCCATGGCGGCGAACCGGTCTTCCATCAGATCGCGGTCAAACCAGTCAGACGGCTCCATCTCGTCAGGATAGCCAGACAGTCCCGCCTGGTGCGACAAGGCCTGCGCCAGGGTCACGGCGTCTTTGCCCGCTTGCGCAAACTCGGGCCAGACATCCGCGATGGGCGCGTCATAGTCGAGCCGACCGTTATCCACCAGCCAGGCGACGACCAGCGCTGTCACAGCCTTGCCGGTCGAAAAGACCGGCGCAATCGTCTGCTCCGTCCACGGACGGCTCGCCTTGCGGTCCGCATGACCGGCGTGAATATCAACGAGAACCTCACCGTTCCGGATCAGGGTAAAGGCTGCGCCCAGCTCTTCGCGGTCCGTGAAGTTTTGCTCAAATGCCTCGGCCACCGGCTCGAAACCGGGTGCGAGATGTCCCTGGATATCAATGCTCATGGCTTTTCAGGTACAGGGCCGCGCCTGGGGTTTCAAGCACCATCGAGCGCGATCAGGCATGAAGCGCCATGAGCAAGCCTTGCCCATCTTCCGGCGGGTCTTCAGGCAGACGCAACGCCTCCCCGCCCGCAATACGCATCGCGGTCACGACACACAGCCCGGCGTCAACGAGGTCGTCGGGCGCGCACAGCCCGGCCTTGAAAGGATGGGGCTCGAACAGCGCTTCAGGCAGCCCCTGCGCGACCAGCAGCGCCAGACGCTCTTCACGGCCCTCTCGGGTTTTCTTGCGATGCACAGCCGGCTCGCCGGAAAGCTCGGCGAATGTCAGCTCCGGATGGGTTTCAAACACCACCCCGCGTGACAGGTCCGGGGTCATGACGTCATCAATCTCACGGATCTTCGCAAACAGATGATAGGCCTGTTTGGACAGGCCCGGCCCGCCCGCAGCGCGATTGAGCTGATTGGCGTGTTCATAATCTGACGCCGACAGGGCGATGCGCAGGGGCGACGGGAAGATACTGCTGCGCCGCGGTCCCAGACGCTGTCGCGCCAGACGCTCACACGCGCGCCCCGGCGGGTCCGAGGGCGCCGCTTCAAACCCGATGGGCATATCCACCGCAATGACTTGCGCGCCCCAGTCATAAGCGTCCCGGAATTGCTCGAAGACCGCCCGCCGCGGCGCCTCGATCCCGTTCAGATCGACCATCACCGCCGCCCAGCCCGCCTTGCAGCCGTCCAGTCCCATCACCCAGGCGGGTCTCTGCGCCCCGACCCGGCGTAGCGCCGGAGCGCGCAATGGCGTCTGGAGGGTTTGGGCAGTCAGCAACAGGTCGCGCGCATCGCCCGCCAATCGCGTTTCGTCCAGAACATGGGAGATCCGCGCCATGCCCCGCGCCGCCGCGTCCCGCCAGCGAGCGCCCGACAAACGCTCCACCAGCGCGCTGGCGGCGAACACGTCACCGGTTCCATACGGCGCGGGATCAATACGGGGCATGTACGCGCTGAAGGCGTCATCCGGGGTGACGCAGATCACCGAGACTTCATTCAGCGCGGCGGGCGCAGACGTGCACAACACCACAGGCGCCAGACCGCGCGCCGCCTTGACAGCGTCTTCAGACGTCTTGATCTCAGACCGGCTGAGCCAGGCGAGTTCAAACCTGTTGGGCGTGATGACGCTGGCGAGCGGGATCAGTTCATCGCGTATGGCGCGGGCGGTTTCAGCGCTCACATACAGCCCGTCATCACCGCCATCCGCCGCCCCGTCTCCAATGATCGGATCCACCATCACCAGACACTCAGGGCGTTGGGCGCGCGTTTCAGCGATCAGGCCCGCAGCCAGCCGGACCTGGTCTGGATTGTGAAAATAGCCCGTGAAGATCGCGTCCGCCCGGTCAAGCACGCCATTGGCCTTCACCCCGTCCAGCGTGGAGGCCATCAGATCGGTCGGCGCCGGCCCGCCCCCCGGAGCCCCCAGCCCCGGATGCCGCCCCAGAACCACGGTCGGGACAAAAACCGGTCGGATCGAGGCCGCGTTAAGCACCTGATTGGTGACCCGACCGCCGACCTGGCTGGACGCCACAAGCGAACTGATCACCAGAACGGAGGTCTGAGGTGTGGTGTTGGACATGAGCCTTATGTAAGCCTTTCCGCCATGACAGACGATTCCTCACATGCAAACGCGAACGCCCGCCTGTTCCGCTCGGTCCTGTTCGTGCCCGGCGACAAGCCGCGCGCGCTGGACAAGGCGCAAGATCTGGGCGCGGACGCCCTGATCATCGACCTGGAAGACGCGGTCGCGCCCGAACGCAAACCTGAAGCCCGGCGCAATGCACTGGACGCGCTGGTTCGATACAAACGCCATCATCTGTTCACGGTGTTAAGGATCGCCGAACCCGGATCGCCTGATCTGGCGGCGGACATTCCAATCGCAGCGCAGAGCAAGCCGGATGCGGTCCTGATCGCCAAGCTTGAAGACCCCGAACAGCTGAGCGCGGTGCGCAAACGCCTTGATGACGCCGGGTATGACGGTCCGCTCTGGGCGATGATCGAAACGCCGCGCGGCGTCTTCAATGTCGAGGCGATCGCCCGTCAGGCGCCGCTCAACCGGCTTGAAGCGCTGGTGGCCGGCGCCAATGATCTGGCGGAGGGTTTGCGTCTGCCCGAGGGGGAGATGCGACGCAATACGCTGCAGCCCCATCTGGCGCGGCTCGTGCTGGCCGCGCGCGCCATGGGGCTGGTTGTGCTTGATGCGGTCTTCAACGCCTATGCCGATGAGGCCGGGCTTGAGGCCGAAGCGCGCCAGGGCCGACAGCTTGGCTTTGACGGCAAGACTTTGATTCATCCCGCCCAGATCTATCCTGTCCATAAAGCCTACGCTCCGAGCGCGGCTGAACTGGACTGGGCGCGAAGCGTCGTTGACGCGTTCGAAGACCCCGCCAACGCGAACAAGGGCGCCGTGCCGCTCAAGGGACGGATGGTGGAGTATATGCATTTGCGCACCGCCCAAGCCCTGCTGGCCGCTGCGCTGACCGACGAATAAGGAACGATCACATGGAATACTGGCACAATCCGCGCTGCTCGAAATCACGCGAAGCCCTGGCGCTGCTTGAACAGCATGGCTACCGCCCGACGATTCGCGAATACCTCAAGGACACGCCCAGCGCTGACGAAATCGCCTCCGTTGTCTCAAAGTTGCGCCTGACCAGCGCCCGCGACCTGATGCGCACCAAGGACGCGCTCTATAAAGAGCTCGGGCTGAAAGACGTCAGCGATGAAGACCAGCTGATCAAGGCCATGGCCGACAATCCCAAGCTGATCGAGCGGCCGGTTCTGATCCATGACTCGCGCGCTGCGCTGGGGCGCCCGGTTGAACAGATTTTGGATGCAGTCTGAACCCTGAGCGTCATGACGTCTCACCATATCGAAACGCTTTAAAATCCAGATTGGCCACATCACGCTTTCGGAGCTCGCATGCCGCAGTCTGCCGCCACTCTGGACGCCTATCGGACCGTAGCGCTAAGTCGCGCGAAAGAGCTGCCGACCCGAATCGGCCTGTCTTTGCTGGGCTCGGGGGTTCTGTATCTGGGCGGCATGCCGCGCTTCGCCCTGATCTACGCCATTCTCTCCCTGACCTCTCAACTGATTGACCGCTGGATCTTCTCCCGCTTCTTCTCGGCCTCGCGGACAAGACCTGTCTCCAGGGGCGAGATGCTCGCTGCGAACCTGTCCATGCTGCAGGCCACGACGATCTATTCGCTGATCAGCATCGGGTTATGGAATTCCTGGGGCGCGACCGGCGAGGCGGTCGCGCTGTTATTCCTGTGCGGCGCGCTTTTTCATATCGCCGTTCATTCCAATCAGGATATGGCGCTGACCCTGTCGGGCGGGCTTCCCCACGCCGCTTATCTGATCAGTTTGCCGGTATTGGCGATGTTCGGCCCGGACGGCCCGCATATGGAGTACGGCCTGGTGCTGATCGCGGGCCTGCTGTTCCTGATGCATTTCATCGTGGCCGCACGCCGGTTCGGCGACGCCAGCCTTCGTATTCGCGTCGCGCAACAGAAGGCCGAGCTCGCCAATGCGGCGAAGACACGCTTCCTGGCCAATATGAGCCATGAAATCCGCACGCCTCTCAATGGGGTGATGGGGATGGCGCAGCTTCTGGAACACACTGGCCTGACGGCAAAGCAGCATGATTATGTCCGCACGCTGAACTCATCGGGAAACGCCCTGCGCGGGCTCATCGACGATGTGCTCGACATTTCCCGCATCGAGGCGGGCGAGCTGGCGCTTGAAAACGCTCCATATGCGCCGTCCGACCTGTTGCATGCTGCGGCTGACACCATCAGCGGTCAGGCGGCCCAGAAGGGCCTCGCCCTGGAGCTCGATGTCGCGCCCGCCCTGCAAACCCTGGCCATGGGCGATGCGACCCGGATTTTGCAGATTCTGACAAACTTCGCCGGCAACGCCGTCAAGTTCACCGAAACCGGCGTCATCGCGATCAGCGGCCGCATGATCAAGCCCGGCTGGATGGAGCTGAGCGTCTCCGACACCGGACCCGGTATCGCGCCAAAAGCCGTCACAAGCATTTTCGAACGCTTCCACCAGGTCGATGACAGTCCAGGCCGGCGGCATGAGGGAACCGGGCTCGGCCTGACTATCGCGCAGGAAATTGCGAATTTGGCGGGCGGTGAAATCGGCGTCGAGAGCGAGCTGGGCGCCGGCAGCCGGTTCTGGGTGCGTCTCCCCCATACCGCGGCCAAGCCTGGCGCGGTCCAGGCGCTCACCGCCTCCCCGTCACACTCCAAAGCTCAGTCACCAGAACGCGCTCATGCGCTCACCGCCCTGGTCGTCGAGAACAACACCATCAACCGCAAACTGCTCACCGAATATCTGGAAGGCGCAGGCTGGTCGGTCCTCCAGGCCGTCAACGCCGAGCATGCGCTGGAAATCCTCGACCTCTCCCTTCAGGATCCGGATGTCCTCTTGCTCGATCTGCACATGCCTGGAATGTCGGGTGAAGATCTACTGACGCATTTGCGCGACACCTATCCCAAGACGCCGGTCGTCATCGTCACGGCTGACGCCACAAACGGCACGTCTGAACGCATGCGCGCGAAGGGCGCTTTTGGCTATTTCGCAAAGCCGGTCAATCTGACCGAGTTGGGCGAAACGCTGGACCGGATCACAGCGCCTGGAGAAACCGGAGCGACCTAATCAGGGCGCATGTCCGGCGTCTGGGTTCGCATGGAGGGCGGCAGCGCGCGTCCATGCCCGGCCTGATAATCATCCAGCGCCCATTTGACGCTGGGGAAAGCCAGTTCGCTCAGCGGCAAGCGATCCCATTCAAACAAGGCCACTTCTTCACTTTCAGGGCCGGCGGCGATATCCGGCGCCGCAAAACGCGCCCGGAAGAAAATTTGCACCTGTGAGATGCGCGGCACGGAATAAATGCCCAGAACGCCATCAAGCTCCAATGAAGCGCAGGCCTCTTCGCGCGCTTCGCGCAGGGCCGCCTGCTCCACGCTTTCCCCTTCCTCCATATAGCCGGCGGGCAGGGTCCAGTATCCCGACCGCGGCTCGATCGCACGGCGGCACATCAGGACGCGTCCATCCGCATGGGTCGCGACGACGCCGGCGACAATCTTGGGGTTCACGTAGTCGATGAAGCCGCAAGTCCGGCAAATCCGGCGTTCACGATCCTCACCCTCGGGTGTGGCATGATGGAAATCAGGCTCTTGCGCGTCCATGTCAAAACCCTTGCAGCATTAGATTTTATTGAGGTCATTCCGTATCAAGAAGGACTTGTTATTGAAACGTCGCTAAACCGGGGTATGGTTGCTTTGTTCCGTCGCCGGAGGGTGAAATATGGCTGACGCACTGGATTTCGACCTCAATATCTCGCCCGGTCATCTGATGCACCGCGCGCAGCAATTTGCTGCGGAGCAGTTTTCAGAAGCAACGGGCGGCGTACAGATCACACAACGTCAGTTCGCCGTGCTCTGCGCGGTGCATGACGCGGAAGGTCTGACCCAGACCCAACTTGTCCAGGCGACCGGGATCGACCGCTCCACCCTCGCGGAGCTGGTTTCACGCATGGCCGCCAAAGGGCTTCTGGTGCGCGAAAAGGCGCCCGGCGATGCGCGCGCCAATTCCGTGCGGTTCACGGATGAAGGGCGCCAGCTGCACGCCACCGTCATCGCCGGGGCGAGAGCCGCAGATGACGCCATCCTGACGGCTTTGCCCAAAAACAAGCGCGCCAGCTTTGTTGAAGCGCTCAACCGCATCGCCCGCGCGTCCGAGCTGGGCGCTGAAGCCGCGCGGGAAGAGGCCAAGAAGGCCAAGCTCGCCGAGAAGGCCGCCAAGGCCAAGTCCAAGGGCGGCGACAAGAAGAAAAAGAAGAAGAAGAAAAAAGCCGCCGCCGCCGAGTAAGCCTCAGCCAGCCGTTCTGCGGCTTACTGAGCGTCTGTCCAGCTGATCGGCTGTCCGCCCGCCTCGGCCCAGGGCCCGGCGAAGCGTTGTATCCAGACAATATCGGTCACCGCCCCACGCCAGCGCGCCCGAATAACGCCATCTGCATCCACGATGAAGGTTTCAGGCGGGCCCGTGACGCCCAGCTCAAACCCTGCGCGGCCGTCTCGGTCCGCCGCCAGTCCGGCGAACGGATCGCCCAGCTGGTTCAGAAACCGGGCGGCGTCCGCCTCTTCATCCTTGTAGATAATCCCATAAATCGGAACGCCCTGATCTGACAGGTATTCAAAATACGGATGCTCGATGCGGCACGGCGGACACCAGGACGCCCAGACGTTCAGAAGATAAGGCCCCTCATCAATGGCGCCGGGAACAAATCCGGCTTCTGTAAAGCTGACCGCCTCCAGCGGCAGATCCAGATCACTGACGCGCTGACCGATGATCGGATCGCCGCCGCCCTCGCTGGGACGAAGCAGCGCGATCGCGAACAGGGTCAGAAGCAGCCCCACCCCGATCACCGGGAACCAGGTCATCAGGTTTTTCATGCCGCATCCTCATCCGATACCGTTGCAGCCGGCGCCCCGGCGGCCGACGCCTCCAGCGCTTCAAGGCGTCTCAGACGCGCTGCCGCAGCGCGGCGACGCGCGATCGTCATCCAGACCAGCGCGATGCTGCCCAGAAAGCTCAGTCCATACGACACCCAGACGTATACGGCGTATCCGTCCATGGCGAAGAATTCGGCGAGCGCGTTCATAGCTCCGCCTCCAGTTCCAGACGCCGCTCGCGACGGCGCTCCAGCGCATCGGCGCGGCGCTCCATCAACATGGCGCGCATCTGGGTGAGCACGAGGGCGAGATACAGAATGGTGAAGGCCAGCGCCATGATCGCCAGCGGCCAGAGCTGAGCGGGGTCGATCGTCGGCCCGTCAAAGCGGAACACGCTCGCGCCCTGGTGCAGCGTGTTCCACCAATCCACCGAGAACTTGATGATCGGCAGGTTGATCAGGCCCGCCATGGCGAGGATCGCGCCCGCGCGGGCCGAGAGCTTCTCGTCTTCAATCGCGGCGCGCAACGCCATATACCCCAGATACAGCAAGAACAGCACGAGCATCGAGGTCAGGCGCGCATCCCAGACCCACCAGGCGCCCCACATGGGTCGGCCCCAAAGCGCGCCTGTGGCCAGACAGATGAAGGCGAATACTGCGCCCGCCGGCGCGATGGCGCGGGCGGCGAGATCGGCCAGGTTATGGCGCCAGATGAAATAGATGAAGCTCGCCCCGCCCAGCCCCGCATAGGCGAACATGGCGAGCCAGGCGGCCGGCACGTGCACATACATGATCCGCACGGTGTCAGACTGCTGGTAGTCGCCTGGAGAGAAATACAGCGCCCAGGGCAGACCGATGACGAACAGGATCGCAGCAATCCCCCAGCACCAGGGAAGGACAGCGCGCGCGAGACGGTCAAACCGTTCAGGATTGGCGAAATAGCTCCACATGATCCGATCACCTAGCCGGGCCGGCCCGGTCGGGCAAGCCGATGCGGCGCTGGGCCGCAAGCATTATCATTCCAGACGGGCTTTCAGCGCCGCCGCCGCGCCAAACGGCGCCAGCGCCAGAGCGGCGAGCGAACCCGCCAGCGCCATCATGAGATTGGGGCCTTCAAGCCCCGTCCCGTCCATCGCCGCCCGGCCCGCGCCCGACGCGAACACCAAGAGCGGCACCTGCAGAGGCGCCGCGATCAGCGCGATCAGCAGTCCGGCGCGCTTCAGCCCCGCCGCCAGAGCCCCCGCAAAGGCGGCGATGAAGGCCAGGCCCGGCGCGGCGAAAGCCAGCCCCAGCGCCAGCACGAAGGCTGAAGAGACGTCGAGCCCATAGGCGAGCCCTCCAATGAAAGCGAGCAACGGCGTGGTCCAGAACACCGCCAGAATGAACGCCAAGGTTTTCATGAAGACCGCGAGCGCCAACCCGACCGGCGAGAGCGCATAAAGCTCCAGCGTGCCGTCAGAGGCGTCCTCGCTGAAAATCCGTTCGGCAGGCTGAAGGGTGGCGAGCAAAGCTGCGAAGGCGATGACGCCCGGCCCCGCTGCGCGCAAGGTCTCGGCATCCGGTCCAATCGCCAGCGGCGCCAACGCCAGAGCGGCGAGATTGAACGCCGCCGGCCCCGCCGGCCCGCCGCCGCCCGCAAAAGCGAGACGCAATTCGCGCGCAAAGATCGCTCCCATCGCGCTCATCCCACGCCCGCCCCGGTCTGCGTGGGGGCGGTGCGCAAATCCTGCACCCGGGCGCCCGCCCAGCCCAGGTCCACATGGGTGGCGGCGATCACGACCCCGCCGGCCTGACAATGGGTTTTGACCAGAGCCGCCAACCGTTCGCGGGACCGCGCATCCAACGGCGCCGCCGGTTCATCCAGCAACCAGACGGGGCGGTTTGACAGCGCGATCCGCGCCAGCGCCGTGCGCCGCTTTTGCCCCGCCGACAGCGTGCCGCAGGTGCGCCGCGCCAGATGCGCCAGCGCCATTTGCACCATGACGGCGTCAAGCTGGCTGGCGTCGCCGCCATATAGCCCCGCCCAGAACGCAAGCGCTTGCTCGACGGTTTCAGAAGGCTTGAGCGCATCGGCATGGCCCAGAAAGGCGACCGACTGAGGGTCGAGCCCGATTTCGCCGCTCACCGGCCGCACCAGTCCGCCCAGCGCGCGCAAGAGCGTGGTCTTGCCCGACCCGTTCGGGCCCAGCAGCACCAGCGCCTCGCCCGGCTCGACCGTGAGCGAAAACCCGGTCAGCACGGTTTTCCCTCCGCGCTCAAGGCGCAGATCAGAAACGGTAATGCGTGCAGGGGCCGCGGCGGTGGAACTCATGAGGAGAGACTTAGCCGCACTTCGCCCATGGGTCCAAGGCTGAGATGTCGCAGCTCATCACACACGTCTCACCACCGTGTTTCCAGCCCGTCGCAAATTGAGAATGCGTTGCGATAAAGGAGATTGACGCGTCTCCGACATTCGCCCGCATTGCAGCGCAGCGCAGACAGTATTAAAACCCGCGCGAAACCCTTTCCGTCATGTGATCGCGCATGACACTCCGCCCGGCCCGCCCGCACCCTCTCACTCGCGGCGGCCCGGCCCGACAACGAGGACCAAACATGGCTTCATTGGACAGCTTCAAGTGCCGTCGCGAAATGACGGTCGCAGGCAAGACCTACACCTATTTCGATCTGAAAGAGGCCGAGAAGAACGGCCTCGACGGCGCCTCCAAGCTGCCCTACACGCTGAAGGTCCTCTTGGAAAACCTTCTGCGTTTTGAAGACGGTCGCACCGTCACCAAGGAAGACATCCAAGCCGTCGCTGCGTGGACAAAGACCGGCAAGTCCAGCCATGAGATCGCCTACCGCCCGGCCCGCGTGCTGATGCAGGACTTCACCGGCGTTCCGGCTGTTGTGGATCTCGCCGCCATGCGCGACGCCACCACCTCTCTGGGCGGCGACCCGAAATCGGTGAACCCGCTGGTGCCTGTCGACCTCGTCATCGACCACTCGGTGATGGTGGATTATTTCGGCCATGGCGACAGTTTCGAGAAAAACGTCGAGCGTGAATACGAGCGCAATGGCGAACGCTATGAGTTCCTGAAATGGGGCTCCAGCGCGTTTGACAATTTCCGCGTCGTCCCGCCGGGCACCGGCATCTGCCACCAGGTGAACCTTGAAAACCTGGCCCAGACGGTCTGGACCAAGGATGAAGACGGCGTCACCTACGCCTATCCCGACACGCTGGTCGGCACCGACAGCCACACCACCATGGTCAACGGCCTGGCCGTTCTCGGCTGGGGCGTGGGCGGCATCGAGGCCGAAGCCGCCATGCTGGGCCAGCCGATCTCCATGCTGATCCCCGAAGTCGTCGGCTTCAAGCTGACCGGCAAGCTGCCGGAAGGCGCGACCGCCACCGACCTGGTGCTGACCGTCGTGGAAATGCTCCGCAAAAAAGGCGTGGTCGGCAAGTTCGTGGAATTCTTCGGCGCCGGCATCGACACCCTGTCTCTGGAAGACGCTGCGACCATCGCCAACATGGCGCCCGAATATGGCGCGACCTGCGGCTTCTTCCCGGTCGACAACGAGGCGCTGGACTATCTGCGCGCCACTGGCCGCGACGAAGACCGCGTTCAGCTGGTCGAAGCCTATTCCAAAGCTCAAGGCATGTTCCGCCCCGAGCGCAAGGACGACCCGGTCTACACCGATACGCTGGAGCTCGATCTTTCCACCGTCGTGCCGTCGCTGGCCGGTCCGAAACGCCCGCAGGACCGTGTGGCGCTCGACGTCGCGGCTGACGCCTTCGCCAATGTCCTCAAGGACGAGTTCAAGAAGGCTGATGAAGCCGCCAAGCGCGTCACTGTCGAAGGTGAAGACTTCTCCATCGGTCATGGCGATGTGGTGATCGCTGCGATCACCTCGTGCACCAACACGTCCAACCCGTCCGTGATGCTGGGCGCCGGCCTTGTGGCGCGCAATGCCCTGAAGAAGGGCCTGAAGGTCAAGCCGTGGGTGAAAACCTCGCTGGCGCCGGGCTCCCAGGTCGTCACCGACTATCTGGAAAAAGCCAACCTCCAGGACGATCTGGACGCGCTGGGCTTTAACCTGGTGGGCTATGGCTGCACCACCTGCATCGGCAATTCCGGCCCGCTGCCGGCGCCGATCTCCAAAGCCATCAAGGACGGCGATCTGGTCGCGACCTCCGTGCTGTCGGGCAACCGCAACTTTGAAGGCCGGGTGAGCCCGGATGTCCGCGCCAACTATCTGGCCAGCCCGCCGCTGGTGGTCGCCTACGCCATCGCCGGCACCATGAACATCAATGTGGCGACCGATCCGCTGGGCGAAGACGCCGACGGCAATCCGGTCTACCTCAAGGACATCTGGCCGACCTCCGCCGAGATCGCCGAAGTGGTGCGCTCTGCGGTGACGCCGGACATGTTCGCCAAGCGCTATGCCGACGTCTTCAAGGGCGACGCCATGTGGCAGGGCATCGAGACGTCTGGCGGCCTGACCTATGACTGGCCGGAATCCACTTACGTGGCCAACCCGCCCTTCTTCACCGGCATGACCACCGAAGTGACCCCGCCGAAAGACATCGACGGCGCCCGCATTCTGGGCCTGTTCGGCGACTCGATCACCACCGACCACATTTCCCCGGCCGGCTCGATCAAGGCGGACAGCCCGGCAGGTCTCTACCTGCAGGAAAAAGGCGTCGAACCGCGCGAGTTTAACTCCTATGGCGCGCGCCGCGGCAATCACGATGTGATGATGCGCGGCACCTTCGCCAATATCCGCATCAAGAACCAGATGGTTCCCGGCGTGGAAGGCGGCGTCACCAAGCTGCAGCCGTCCGGCGAGGAAATGCCGATCTATGACGCAGCCATGAAGTACGCCGAGGCGGACACCCCGCTCGTCGTCTTCGGCGGCAAGGAATACGGCACCGGTTCGTCGCGCGACTGGGCGGCCAAAGGCACCCGCCTTCTGGGCGTCAAGGCCGTGATCTGCGAGAGCTTCGAGCGCATCCACCGCTCCAACCTCGTCGGCATGGGCGTGGTTCCGCTTCAGTTCCAGAACGGCGAAAGCTGGTCCTCGCTGGGCCTGACCGGCAAGGAGACCATCTCGTTGAAGGGCATTGAAGGCATCAAGCCGCGCAGCAAGGTGACCCTCGAGATCACGTTTGAAGACGGGTCGAAGAAGTCCACCGAGCTGCTGGCCCGGATCGATACCGAGAACGAGCTCGATTACGTCAACAATGGCGGCATCCTGCACTACGTCCTGCGCCAGCGCGCCATGGCGTAAGCGATCTTACATCGCGAGCACGACAAACCCCGGCGGAGCGATCCGCCGGGGTTTTTTATTGGCGCCGGCATACAAATCCCGCCGCCTCAGGTTATATCATTATACGCGTTCAATTGAGCGACTTCCCAGCTGATGAGACGGCCATGCCTTTTACGACGCGCATAGATCATCCCCAGCACCTGATTGTGTTTCACAACACAGGGCAGCTGTTTCGCGATGATCTCAACAGCGTGCTGACGCTGTTCCGAGACCCTCAATTTCCAGCCAGCTATGATCTGGTGACCCTGTTTGACGCGGACGTCAGCGCGGATATCGATCATACAGCGCTTGTCGATCACGCCATTGAGCGACAGCGCACCTTGCAGGAGCGCACGCCGGAACACGCGATCAAGTCCGCCTTTGTAGATGTGCCCGCTGGGCTCAAACCCATGCTGGAACTCTGGCCGCTATTCTTCCCGGCTTCACAGGGCAATCTATCCATCCGCTTCTTTGACACGATGGATGACGCGCTGGTCTGGCTCGATCGCCGCCCGTTCGATTTCGATGCTCTGCCCTTGTTTCAGCCTCAGGCGAACGCCGAGGAGAGGTCGATCAGACCGGGGTGAGGGTGAGCACAAGAGCATTTTCAGACTCAACCGACAAAGACGCCGTCACAGCCGTCGGAAAGGCCTTGAGCTGAGCGATGGCTTTGAGCTGGTCAGGCAGGCTATTGCCCGAAACGGTCACCACCAGCGGCAGCTTGACGGTCTGGGCCGGCGGGTCCGCCCGCGCGCCCGGCCCCTTGATGATGAACGCGCCGCCGGTGACAGAGCCGCCCTCATCCACGACCAGCGTCGGCCCCTCGCCCTGACAATCGGTCAGCGTCACGGATATCAGGCCATCCGTCTGGTCAAATTGCTTACATTTCAGCGCGCCATGCCCGCCCAGTTCAACGACGCCGCCCTCATTGGAGAGCGTGTCGACGCCAACCTGCTTACCTGCGCCGCCGCCTGGCGTCGCGCCGCAGCCTTGATAGACCCCGCCCGGTTTCAAGGTCACCGACGAGGCGTTGACCGCGACCATGCAAGCAATCTTCGAGGGGTTTTCAGGTTTCAGCAGAATCGGCGTGGTCGACAGGATGGTGGAGCTGGTGTCCACCGCTTCGATCCGACAGTCATCGCTGAGGCTGAGCCCCTCCACGGTCAGGGTGGAGTTGGGGTTCAGGCCCACGATCGTGCCTTGATCGGCGACGATGGTCTGAGTGATGGCGCACGGCTGCTGACCCGTCTGGGTGACGAGCAGTCCGCCGTTCGAGATCGTCAGCGGGTTCGTCGCGTTCAACACGCCGCCGACCCCGACCGCGCCCTTGGAGACCGCTTCCAATTGCCCGGTGACGGTGAAGCTTTCCCCGCTGGGCACGTTCAGAGCGCCGCCCTGGACCAGCAGGGCGTCATGGATCTGTCCGCACCCAAGGCCTGTCAGCTGCCCTTGAAAAATCTGGGTGAAACCAGTCCCTTCAATGGTCAGGCTGAGGTCGAGGTTGACGCCCTCTCCAATCACTTCGACAGCGCTATAGCCCTTGGCGTCAATGCTGGCGCCCGTGCTGGAATAGAGCTTGGCCGACCGCGTGAATGACGGCGCGGACGCCGTCAGCGCAAAGGACTCCACCACATTGATGGCCGTTCCCTCACCCCGGTTCACGGTCTTGATGGCGGAGACATATTCGGACGCGTCCGTCACCTCGATGACCGACGCCTTCAGGGGATGAGTTTTGGGGTGATGCATGAACGCCTCCAGATCCGAAAGGAACCGGAAGCGTAGGGGGCGTCACCCCGGATGACCCGAGCGACAACGCCCCCTGAGGCGGACTAGGCCTCCTGATCCGCGATCCAGGTGCGCATCTTGTCTTCGAGATAGCCCAGCGGCACGCCGCCTTCATCCAGAATGCGGTCATGGAAGGCGGCGAGGTCGAAGTCTTCGCCCAGCTGGCTTTCAGCGTCAGAGCGCAGTTCGCGGATCAGCAATTCGCCGGTCTTGTAGGCCAAAGCCTGGCCGGGCCAGCTGATATAGCGGCTGACTTCATTGGTGATGTTGAGCGGAGCCAGCGCCGAATTCTCAAGAAAGCACGCCTCGGCCTCATCCCGGCTCCAGCCATACCAATGGATGCCGGTGTCGGCGACGAGCCGGCAAGCGCGCCACATCTCATAGGTCAGGCGACCGAAATGCTCATAGGGCGTTTCATACATGCCCATATCGACGCCCAGAAACTCGGTGTAGAGCCCCCAGCCTTCACCGAACGCGGTGATATAGCCCTGCTTTCGAAACTCGGGCACGTTTTCAAGTTCTTGCGCGATGGCGATCTGGTGGTGATGGCCCGGCACCGCCTCGTGCACGGTCAAAGCCGGCAATTCATAGAGCGGGCGCTGGTCTAGCCGGTAGGTGTTGACCATATAGCCGCCCGCCTGGCCGCTCTCCGCATCGCCGGGCCAATACCGGCCCGTGGTGTAGTTGGGCGCAATGGCCGCCGGCACCGGCCGCACGCCATAGCTCAGCCGCGGCAAATGGTGGAAAAAGGCCGGCATGGCGTCATCGGCCTTTTTGGCCAGATAAGACGCCGCCATCATCAGCTCACGCTCGGACTGGGCGTAAAACTGCGGATCGGTGCGCAGGAAATCGAGAAATTCAGCGAAGTCGCCGTCAAACCCGGTTTCGGCGATCACCGCGTCCATCTCGGCGCGAATGCGGGCCACTTCGGCCTGGCCGCGCGCATGCACCTCTTCAGGCGTCAGATCGAGCGTGGTGTGCTGCTGTACGAGCGCCCGATAAAGGTCTTCACCACCCGGAAGATCGCGCGCGCCAAGGCTCTCACGAGCGGCAGGCATGTAGACCTCGGTGAAAAAGGCATGCAGGTCACGCAAGGCCGGCAGGGCGCTGGTTTCAACCGCCTCGCTCGCTTCCGCCATCAGGCGCTCGCGCTCAGACGCCGGGATTGCCTCGGGCAGATTCCGGATCGGCGTCAGAAGCTCGCTCTCGCCGACAGGCGTGATCTGAGCCTCGATCTGATCGGCGACGCCTTGCAGAATGGCGCGCGGCTGGGTGAAGCCGGTCTCGATCCCGCGCGTGAGCCAGGCTTGCTGCTCGGCGAGATATTCGGGCAAGGCGTTCAGCTTGGCGATCCAGGCTTCGGCTTCTTCCACTGAGCGCACGCGCGTGGTCAGCGCTGCAAAGCTGGCGTTTGTATGAAACCCGCTATCATTGGTGAACGGGATCATCGCCGTAGTGGTCCAGGGAACCGCGACCGCACTATCCAGCTCATAAGAGAGCACAGCATAATTCGCCTGCTCATCCGCAGGCAGGTCCGCAGGGTCGATGGCGTCGATGCGTTCATCAAACCCGGCCATGCCCGAATCCCAGGCTTCAATCGCCTCAGGGCTCATATCCGGCCAGGAGGCGGCGGCCTCCAGATCGCCCTGCCGCGCCCGAGCGCCCAGATCACGCTCGGCGGTGAACGCCTCATAGTCCGCGATCAGCTCTCGGAAGTCTTCTGTCGGCGTGGCGAAGGCCGGCGCGGCCAGGGCCAACGCTGCGATAGACGCAAATACAAGGCGCATAAGTGAAACCTCTCCCCGAATTGATGCAGGCAGAGTGTCGCTCCTTGGCGATCAGTTCAAGCGCTTCAGGCCCAATTGCGAGGTGATCATCTTGTCCGCCATGCGTCTGGGCATCAGCTTCAGCATCAGACCTTGAAGCGGCGTCGGGGTCACCACCGTGTTGAGCTTGGGCTTTTTATCGGTCAGCGCGGCATGGATCGCCTGAGCCACCCGTTCGGGCGGCAACCCGTTTTCGGCGCTGTTGAGCGTGAACTTCAACAGCCTGTGGATGGCCTTGATAAAGTCGGTCTGACCGTATTGTTCGGGATCCAGCTCCTGCGCCTTGTCCCAGATCGGGGTCTTGATGGGGCCTGGATTGATCGCCACCACGTCGATCCCGTACAGCATCATTTCGCGGCGCAGCCCTTCTGTGAAGGCTTCCAGCGCGAACTTCGAACACGCATAGGGCGTCAGGATCGGCATGGCGTGAAACCCCGCCACCGAGGAGATGTTGACGATCCGGCCCGGCTCGCCGGTGAAACCCTTCTCTGCCCCCAGAAGCGGCGCGAAAGCCTGGGTCGCGCGCAATTGCCCGGTGACGTTCACATCGAGCTGGCGCGTCATCTCTTCAGGCGGCAGATGCAAAAGCGGGCCGGCGACGGCGATTCCGGCATTGTTGACGAGGCCGGAGAGCGTCTGCCCCGCCAAATCTTGCCGCACCTGCTCAGCGGCTGATTTTATTATGTCTGCATCCGTGACGTCGCAGATCACCGGATGGACGCCATCGCCCAACTCAGCGCTCAGACGCGCAGAATCCTCAGGCTTGCGCACCCCGGCATAAACCCGCCAGCCCCGGTCAATCAGGAACTTAGCACTAGAATAGCCAATGCCGGTGGAAGCGCCTGTAATCAGGACGCTGCGGTTTTCAGACATGCTCTCTCCCCAATCGCCGGGTCTGCAGGGCAAGTTCAGTTCACGCACAGGGCGCGCAACTAAGAACCGTTTGCAAACACAGCAGCATTCCACACTTTGGTGTGCGTTGACGTTAACCCGGTGCGGATTATTGTCACGCTCGAGTTCCGAGCTGACGGGGCTAATGCTTTAAATTAGTGGGGGCCCTTTTCATGGCCAATCAATCCGTCGATCCACGACCCTTGTCGCCGCACCTGCAAGTCTGGCGCTGGCACGCCACCATGGCGTCCTCGATCTTTCACCGCGCCAGCGGGTCCATCAATTATATCGGCGCCATTCTCGTCACGGTCTGGCTGGTGCTTCTGGCCGCCGGGCCCGACGCCTACGCCGTCTTTGAAAACCTGATGGCCGGCCCTGTGGGTCTTCTGGTCAAGCTGGCGCTGTTCGGCTTCACCCTGTCGCTGACCTACCACCTGTTTAACGGCATTCGTCACCTGGTCTGGGATCTGGGCAAGGGCTTTGACCCCAAGGGCTCCAATCAGCGCTCGATGATCATCATCGTCGCCGCCATCGTGGTGACGGTGGGCATCTGGATCCTGGCTGGAGGGATTGTCTAATGAGCGATTTTCGCACCCCGCTCGCCCGCGCTCGCGGTCTTGGCTCCGCCAAATCCGGCGTCGGCCACTTCATCGCCCAACGCGTCTCCGCTCTGGCGCTGGTTGTTCTGATCCCGCTGTTCGTCTGGTCCGTCGCCAGCCTGCCCAGCGCTGATTATGAAACCGCCCGCGGCTTCGTCGGCTCGCCTCTCGGCGCCATCCTGACGCTTCTGACCCTGACTGCGACATTCTACCACATGCGCCTGGGTCTGCAGACGCTGATCGAGGACTACATCCATAAACCGGTGACCAAGGCCCTTCTGCTGAGCGCGAACACGCTGATCGCAGCCGGCCTGTGGATCGCCGCCCTTTACGCCGTGCTGGCGATCGCAAGTTAAGAAGGACGATAGTCAATGTCCGCATATGAATGGATTGATCATACCTTTGACGTCGTCGTGGTCGGCGCGGGCGGGTCTGGCCTGCGCGCGGCGCTCGGCGCCGCGCAGGAAGGTCTGAAGACCGCCTGCATCTCAAAGGTGTTCCCCACCCGCTCGCACACCGTGGCGGCCCAGGGCGGCATCTCCGCCTCGCTCGGCAATATGGGGGAGGATGACTGGCGCTGGCACATGTACGACACCGTCAAGGGGTCAGACTGGCTGGGCGATCAGGATTCCATCGAATATCTGTGCCGCCACGCGCCGAAAGCCGTGTACGAGCTTGAGCACTGGGGCGTGCCGTTCTCGCGCACCGAAGACGGCAAGATCTATCAGCGCGCCTTTGGCGGCATGACCAAGAATTTCGGCGAAGGCCCGGTGCAGCGCACCTGCGCCGCCGCCGACCGCACCGGTCACGCCATCCTGCACACGCTGTATGGTCAGTCCCTGCGTCACGCGACCGAGTTCTTCATCGAGTATTTCGTGCTCGACCTGATCATGGATGATGACGGCGCTTGCGTCGGCGTCACCGCCTGGAAACTCGACGACGGCACGCTGCACCGCTTCCGCGCCCAGAAGACCATTCTGGCGACCGGCGGCTATGGCCGGGCCTATTTCTCCGCCACCTCCGCGCACACCTGCACGGGCGACGGCAACGCCATGGTTCTGCGCGCGGGCCTGCCGCTGCAGGACATGGAGTTTGTCCAGTTCCACCCCACCGGCATTTACGGCGCAGGCTGCCTGATCACCGAAGGCGCACGCGGCGAGGGCGGCTATCTGACCAACTCCAAGGGCGAGCGCTTCATGGAGCGCTATGCGCCCAGCGCCAAGGATCTCGCCAGCCGTGACGTGGTTTCGCGCTCCATGACCATGGAGATCCGCGAAGGCCGCGGCGTGGGCGAGCATGGCGACCATATCCACCTGCACCTCGATCACCTTGACCCCGCCATTCTGGCCCAGCGTCTGCCGGGCATTTCAGAAAGCGCGAAAATCTTCGCAGGCGTGGACGTGACCAAGGAGCCGATCCCGGTGATCCCGACCGTCCACTATAATATGGGCGGCATCCCGACCAATTATCATGGCGAAGTGCTGACCAAGGTCGGCGGCGATCCCGACAAGGTCGTCAAAGGCCTGATGGCGGTGGGCGAAGCCGCTTGCGTGTCCGTGCACGGCGCCAACCGTCTGGGCTCGAACTCGCTGATCGACCTCGTGGTGTTCGGCCGGGCCGCCGGTCTGCGCTGCGGCGAGACGGTGGAAGCCGGCGCGAGCCAGCCTGAGCTGTCTGAAAACGCCGGCGCCGACACCCTGTCGCGGTTTGACAAGATGCGTCACGCCGATGGCGGCACCAAGACCGCGACCCTGCGCCTCGACATGCAGCGCGCCATGCAGGAAAACTGCGCCGTGTTCCGCACCCAGGACATCCTGGATGAGGGCGTCAAGCGCATCGCCGACGTCTATCAAGGCGCAAGCGACATCCGCATCAATGACCGCTCCATGATCTGGAACACCGATCTCGTTGAAGCGCTGGAGTTTGAAAACCTCATCGCCCAGGCCTCCGTCACGGTGAACTCCGCGGCGGCGCGTCCGGAAAGCCGCGGCGCCCATGCGCGAGAGGACTTCCCGGATCGCGACGATGAGAACTGGATGAAGCACACCCTGGCGTGGATCAATGAAGACGGCTCGGTCAAACTTGATGACCGTCCGGTTCACGAACACACCCTGTCCAACGACATCGCCTATATCGAGCCCAAGGCGCGGGTCTATTGAGGTAGTATTGGCTGAGGGTACTTGCAAATTGACCGGAAAATTAGGTGAGCTTAGGAAAGCTCACCTATACCCGAAGTCTTTTTATAGGATACGACAAGATGCTCCGTTGAGAGCTATATCCTCAAATACCGACGAACGCCCAAAGCCAGCAATCATCGGAACCTACGACCCAAATCTCATCATAGCAGAAACTGAAAACTGGTTTGCCACTCTTGACGATCATGCAGCCAAAGTACTGAAGCAGCCTGTTAAAGATGAGAGCTTGCTCCGATGGAACGGCAAAATATATTACGGGAATGACAAAATCCCACTTGGTTACGAACTTAAAGACTACGACCCAAACCTTCTAAAGTTGTTCTTTATGTCTGTTCTCTGGAGATTCGGAGCTTCGGAAAGACCAGAGGCTCGTGCAGTAAATTTGGGCCCACACCTAGAACGAATTGCCAGCCATCTGCGCAACAGGGAAGCACCAAAAGACCATATATATTCTGTTGTTGGGGCTCGATTTATTGATGAAGAACATGTCGCAATAGTAACACCAACTAGGTATCGACTTGATGGAGTGAACACATGGCATATGGTTTTTGGAGCGTATGAATTTTTAATCAAAACGGATGACCGCCCTTTCCCAAGCCCTTGGAACGGACTTTATTTAAATGATCAGGCAAGTATGCCTATTATATTACGTAAATTCCGCGGGTCGAAATTGTGGAATCGTCTCGCCACACAAGTTAAATCTATGCATGCGAAATACGGCGACCCATGGGGTGGTCGCTATGTCACTCAGTAAAGGAACGACCCCATGGTCCAACTGACGCTGCCGAAAAATTCTCAGGTGAAAAAGGGCAAGGTGTGGCCGAAGCCCGACGACGCCGACCCGAAGAACCTGCGCGCCTTCAAGGTGTATCGCTACGATCCCGAGACCGGTGATAATCCGTCCTGGGACACGTATTACGTCGACACCTCCAAGTGCGGCCCGATGATCCTGGACGCCTTGTTCTTCATCAAGAACGAGATCGACACCACTTTGGCCTTCCGGCGCTCCTGCCGCGAGGGCATTTGCGGCTCCTGCGCCATGAATATCGGCGGGCGCAACACCATCGCCTGCACCAACGGCATTGACGAGCACAAGGGCGCCATCACCATCGCCCCGCTGCCGCACCAGCCGGTGGTCCGCGACCTGATCCCGGATCTGACGCAATTCTACGCCCAGCTTGAATCCATCAATCCCTACCTCAAGACCGATACGCCGGAACCTGAGAAGGAATGGAAGCAGAGCCAGGAAGACCGCGAAGAGCTTGATGGTCTGTATGAGTGCATTCTGTGCGCCTCATGCTCGACTTCCTGCCCGTCCTACTGGTGGAACTCGGACAAGTATCTGGGTCCAGCCGCCCTGTTGCAGGCCTATCGCTGGATCGCCGACAGCCGCGATGAAGCGACCGGTGAGCGTCTCGATGATCTTGAAGACCCGTTCAAGCTCTATCGCTGCCACACCATCATGAACTGCACCAATGTCTGCCCGAAAGGCCTGAACCCGGCCAAAGCCATCGGCAAGATCAAGGAATTGATGGTCGAGCGTCAGGCCTAAGGCCTGCGCCATCGCTGACGATCAGACGCCCGGCCAAAAGCCGGCCTCCAGACTGCAAACCCCGCTGGTGATCGCCAGCGGGGTTTTGTTTTCAAAGGGGTGCTCTAGGATTGACGCGCAGAGCGCTGGCGCGTCCGTCCCGCGCCATGGGAAAGATCGCATCATGACCTTGGTCGCCTTGATCACTGTGCTGGCAGCCGGCGCCGCCGCGCAGCAGAACGAAGCCTTCTGGATTCATCCCTATAATTATTTCGGCCCTGAAGCGGCGCTGACAGCGTCTATCAGCCTCGGCGACCTCGACGGTGACGGCGACCTGGATGGGTTCGCGGTCAACGGACGGCACTGGATTCAACAAAACGAAGTCTTCCTGAACAATGGCGGAGGTTTCTTCCGCTCCGCCCACGATGCAGGCTCGCTGCGCGACACCGGCTATGCGGCCGCGCTCGCTGATTTCGATGGCGATGGCGATCTGGACGCCGCGATCGCTCGCGACCTCTTACCCGTACGCCTCCTGCTGAACGACGGCGCAGGGCGCTTCCCGGACACACGCGAGCTTGGACCTGTCGCGCAAGCGCGCGACATCGATGCGGCCGATCTGAATGGCGATGGACATCCCGACCTCGTTCTCTCTGAACGTGGCCGGGCGAACCGCTATTTCCTGAACGACGGGGCGGACGGTTTTCTGGAGCCGGTCGAGCTTCCTGGCGAATATCAAACCATTCAGGTCGTTGTCGGCGACCTTGATGGCGATGGCCATCTTGACCTTGCCTTTTCGAACCGGGGCGGCGAAGGCCTGCCCGTCTATCGCGGGCGTGCTGAGGGCGGTTTCGCGGAACCGGAAATGATCGGATCCGATCTCGACCTTGAAATCCGGGCCCTGGCCATGGGTGACGTGAATGGCGACGGTTTTCCAGACCTTGTCGCGGGCGGCATGCAGGCTCAAAGCGTCCTGTTCGTGAATGATGGTCAGGGAGGATTTGAAGACGCCCGCCGCTTCGGATCTTCAGACGACATCGTCTATGGCGTCGGCATCGCTGATTTCGATCTGGATGGACGCCTCGATATCGCCGTGGCCAATTCCGAGGTTCGCAATCGGGTCTACCTCAATCGCGGCGACGCCTTTGAGACGATCGAAATCAGCGCAGACCCCGTCGATGTCTATAATCTCAGCATTGGCGATCTCGATCAGGACGGCCGCCCCGACATCGTTTACGCGGTCTCACAGGGCGCTAATTTCGTTGCGATCAACCGGCTTGGTCGCGCCCGGCAATAAAGACGCTATCCCCAGACCAGCGTGTCCTGAGATAGGTGCTCTGCTGGTCTTGCGTTGCCTCTCAATCGCCAGACGCAGAACGCCCCGGTCTCTTGCCGGGGCGTTTTTCTTGGGTCCGAAGCCAAGGTGGATTGACAGCCCCCAGCTTTTATACAAGTAATTGCGCAATCGCTTGTATAAAAGGTCTCCCATGACAGAAGCCGCCCCTTTTCAGCGTCCCGCCGCCTTCCTGCTGCGATTGAGCCGGCTCCATGATCTGCTCACCGTTCAACTTCAGACGGCGCTGACGGACTCCGGTCATGATCTGAAGACGCACACAACGGGCGTTCTGAACCTGCTCCACCATAGCGGCCCCGCCACGATCACCGCCCTGTCGGGCGGCATGGGCGTCTCCCACCAGCTTGTTTCCCAGCGCCTGTCGCCCCTGTTGCAAGCGGGGCTGGTCGAGTTGGAGCCCGACCCTGAAGATGGGCGGCGCAAGCGCGTCAGCCTGACAGACTCCGGCAAACAAGAAGCGCAAGCCCTTCAGGCGTTCCTCGACCAGCTGGACCGGGTCTATCTCGAGCTTTTTGAAGAGCTGGGCGCGGATCTTGATGCCTTGATCCCGCGTGCTCAGGCCGCCCTGAGCGCGCGATCGCTTTCCGATCGCCTGAAGGGGGACGCCCAATGTCCCTGAAATCGCTTCCCCTCATGGCGGGCCGCATTCTGGCGGGCGCGCTTCTGGTCGGGCTTGGCATGGCTGTGGTCCGGTTGGCGCTGATCCCGGGCCTTGAGCATGTCTTCGCACTTGATGACGCCCTGATTTCCATCATCCGCCGCCTGTTCATGCTCGCGAGTTTCGCGCTGAGCTTCTGGCTGTATCTGCGCTTTGTGGCCAGACGCCCGGCTCGCCCGCTGGCGATACGGCCCGCGCAGCTTCTCATCTGGGGCGGGCTGGGATCGGCGCTGATCGCACTGCCTATGGGACTCCTCTTTCTCACGGGCAGCTATCAACTGGTCGGGACAGGGCAGATCTGGCCGATGGCGAGCGTCGCGCTCACCATTCTCGCCGCCGCCGCCTTTGAGGAAGTTCTGTTCCGCGGCATCATCGTTCCGGAAGTGGAAGACGCCTTCGGGGCCTATACGGCGCTCCTCCTCCCCAGCCTCCTGTTCTCGGTGCTGCACTTCTTCAACCCGAACTGGGCGGGCTGGGTCTCGCTCGTCACCGGCGTGCTGCTGGGGATTTTGTGGACGCTGGTCTATCTGATCACCCGCAATGTCTGGGCGGCGACGCTGAACCATGCACTTTGGAACTTCACGATCGTTCTGAGCGGTCTGCCGCTCACCGGCATCGAGGAATGGCGCGAACACGCGCCCTTGCGCAGCGAGTTTCACGGACCGGACTGGCTCAGCGGCGGCGCGGCGGGACCGGAGGAATCCGTCATCACGCTTCTGGTGATTATCCTCGCCGTAGCCGGATTGTGGCTCTACTGGCGGAAGACAAGATCCCCGCAGGAACCATCATCATGATCAGATATCACCCCAGCCTCAGGCCGGAGCGTTCACTCACGACGCTCTAGCGTCAGTCGGGGACCGGTCAGGCTGTCATAAAGACGCTGACCATCCAGATAGAGCCCCTTGATCACGGCGTCGCCCCGATCAGAGACGGACAGGATCACGCCGTATTCAGGAATGTCCGACGTGGGTTCATCAGCAAGGTCAAAATCCTCGCACATCCAGGACTGCTCGAACTGATCAGGCGCGGTTTGCTGCAGACCCCGGCAGGTTTCCCACCGATCCCGTCGACCTTGAATGGCGTTCGCCGTTTGAAAGTCTGACTGCAGCGCGATCGCCGTTTCGGGGTCAGCGAAATACTGACTGGGCAGGTCAAAACGAACCCAGAGCGCGTCATCGTCCTCATCGCGAATGACATACCCTTCAATCAGTTCCGCCTTGAGAATGGGCGCGCCCGTCGCAGCAGCGTCTTCGCGCGCTGCGAACACCTCGCCGGGCGTATAGAAAGCGCCGGACTGAATCAGCGGAACATAAACAGTGTCGCCCACCGCGAGGTCTGGGTCATCGGACACGGCGACCTGAACATCACGCGGCCCAAACTCGCGATAGTTCAGGATGGCGTAATGGCCAAAGAAAACGTCGCGCGGGTCCACCGGATTGGTCTGCAGGACCACTTCACGTCCTGACGACCGAGCCGTTTCATGATTGAAGGTCATCCAGCCCAGACCCAGCAGGATCACAGCCAGACCAATCGCGCCGCGCGCAAGGAAAGAGACCTTGATCATGAGGCTTGCTCCCGGGCTTTCACGAGCATGCGGTTGGTGACGATCAGCAAGGCGGCCAGCGCGCCGCCAAACACGATCAGGGTGAAGCCGGCCGTGACCAGGTTCGTGGAATAGGTGAAGATAATGATCGCGGCGCCGATGAAGCCGAACACGCCGGCGCCGCGCAACCAGCGCCGCCCGGGGGCCGCGCCATAGGCTGTCAGCCCCGAAAAGATCGCCAGGCTCAACGCTGCGATGACCATCATATAATCACTGTTGAGCACCCGCTCTGTCGCCAGCCCGGCCAGGAGCGCCGCCATGGCCGTCCAGGCGGACCATCCGGCGAAACTTCTCAGGGCGAAGACCGTTGTAGAGCGAGCGATCAGCTCAGCCACGAGCGCGAAAACCGCCCACAGGGCCGCCAGGGCATAGGCCACCCGGATATCGTCTTCTCCTTTGAACTCATCCAGAAACAGCTCAACCACATTCCAGCTGACCCAGACAATCACCGTCAGGAAGATGATATTGAGTAGACCCAGAGATCGCCA
Organism: Oceanicaulis sp.; assembly: GCF_051859625.1. Classification (GTDB taxonomy): domain Bacteria; phylum Pseudomonadota; class Alphaproteobacteria; order Caulobacterales; family Maricaulaceae; genus Oceanicaulis. Next base: position 1,163,466 of record NZ_JBHYFH010000001.1, read on the forward strand.
TTTCCACCCCAGCCCGCCAAGACCAGCCAGCACAGGGATCACCCAGATCGGTTCAGGCAGGCGCGTGAGTTCACCGGCTTCACCAAAGTGAAACAGGCTCCACAGCAAGGCCAGAAGCGCTGCCCCGGCGCCAGCCAGGGGCGCGCGCAGCACGAGTGTGATCAACAGGCCGATCAGGGTCCACAGGCTCAGAAACGCCGAGCCGGTGGAACTGGCGTGATAGAGCTGGCCGATCACGATCACGCCCCCGCCCGCCAGCAAGACGGCGATGGCGGCGGTGATGTTGGACGCCAGGTACAAGGCGCGGTCGCGCAAATAACCGGCTGACAGCATGGCGGCGCTGATCAAGAGGCCCGCCAGCCCGAGCCGCACCACACCGTTCAGCGCCGACCAGTTCGCCGCGATGATCGTGATGACGCCGAGACCAATGACCAGTCCGGCCAGACTGGCCAGTATGGGTGAAGAGCTGGGAGACGGTGATTGTTCACGGGCGCGCGCGGAGAGCGCCTTGGCGGTCGTCTCATCAATGAGACCTTCCCTGACCCATAGATCAAGGTCCGCCATCAAACGCTTGAGATAGCTATCGTCACGCATGACCGTCCCCCTCGTGGCCAGAGTTTAGACCAATCACGTCAAAAAAGAACGGGGTTTCAGGCCTGCCGCGCGAGGCCCTGGCTGCACAGCCGCAAGGTCTCGCTCGCCACTTGTTCGTCACCGGCCAGTGTCAGCGGATCCAGAGGCGCACCGAATCTGAGCCGGTAATGCGCGCCTTTCTTGGCCAGAAGCTCGTGAAACACGGTCATATGGCGCAGTTCTTCGTGGATCAACCCCAGGCCGTAAAACCATAGCGACATGCGCTGTTTGACGCCCAGCGAGATGATCGGCGCGTTGAATTTCCGCGCCAGGCTGACGGCGGTGGGCTGCCAGCTATCATCACGCAATGACAGGCTGCGCCAGTCCCACATCGACATCCGCCCCGCCGGAAACACCACCACGCAGCGCCCCTCCTGAAAGGCGGTGATGGCGCGTTTCAGGGTGTCGCGGGTTTTCTCGCGGTTGCGATAGCCTTCGCGCCACTCCACCGGGATCACCACATCCGCCAGGCCTTCGCAGACCCGGATCGCATCGCGGTTGGCGAAAAACACCATGTCCGGACGGCGCGCTTTCAGCGCCTGCCACACGGCGATCCCATCTGAAATACCGCCGGGATGGTTCGCCGTGATCACGCAGGGACCGGATTCGGGGACATGTTCGAGCCCGTCCACACTGGCGCTCATGCTGAGGAAATCCTGCGCCCAGTCCATCGCCTCTTCGCCCGTTTTGGCGACCAGAGCGTCGGCGATCGAGCGCGCCCTTTGATACCCCAGCAAGGGATAGAAGACGCGCCGGATCCATGGCCATAACCATTGATTGGCCGACAGGCGCACAGCCCGCTCTTCAATCAGCTGGTCCACCACATGGGTTTGGGTCAGGTCAGTCCCGGTCATCTGGACATGGAGGTCTAGCAGGCCTCTTTGTGCAAGCCCGTCAGTTCAGACACCTGCAAGCCGCACAGGGCCGGATCGCCATCGCAGCATTCCATGATCAGGAAGTTGAGCAAGCCGCGCACCGCCGGCACCGCCGCGAAATAGTACCGCCGTCGCCCGTCCCGCCGGACATCGAGCAGACCTGCAGAGACCAGAACCGTCAAATGCGCGGACAGATTGCTGGGAGTCACCTGCGCCTTGACCGCCAGATCGCCCGCAGACACGCCTTCCGGCCCCGCATTCATCACAGTACGGAAGACTGTCAGGCGCGTTTCATGCGCCAGGGCGGCGAACTGGCTGGCGGCGACCTTTGAGTTCACGGCAGACTCTTTCATTTCAACCAATCCTGAAATATATGAAGGACGATCATAAAGCCTCTCCAGCGTCACGCAAATCGGACCCTGCCATGAATCTGCTCGTCCTCTGCACCGGCAACTCCGCGCGTTCGATCCTTGCGGAAGTTCTGTGGACTCATCTTGGCCATGGAAAGCTAACAGCATTTTCCGCCGGCTCGAAACCCGCAGGCGCCCCAAATCCGTATGCGATATCGACCCTGCGCAACCATGGTCTCAGTGTGAAAGGGCTGCGCTCCAAGAGCTGGTCTGAGTTTGAAGGCGAGGATGCGCCCCGGATTGATGTGGTGATCACCGTCTGTGACAGCGCCGCCTCTGAAACCTGTCCCATCTGGCCCGGCGCGCCGGTGCGAGCGCACTGGGGGTTGCCTGACCCCGCTGCAATTCCTGACGGCCCTCAGGCGGAAGCCGCCTTCGAAGCGACGTTCCAGGCGCTCAAATCCCGCATCCAGGCCTGTCTGAAAGCCGGCCTCATAGAGGTTGAACCCAAAGACCGTCTCGCCATTTTGCACGCCGCCCATGACGGAGCCTCTCAATGAGCACCGATGAGACTCACGCCGAAATCGCTCCGGGCGGCATCGGATTTTTCGAAGCCTGGCTATCGGTCTGGGTCGGCGCCGCCATTGTCTGCGGCGTCGGTCTCGGCGTCGTGTTTCCTGAAGGGTTCGCCTGGCTCGCCAGCCTTCAGATCGCCAATGTGAACCTGCCTGTGGCGGTGCTGATCTGGCTGATGGTCTTTCCGATGATGGTGAATATCGATCTGGCGCGCTTGCGTCAGATCGGCGACCGCCCCAAAGGCCTCGTCATCACCTTGATCGTGAACTGGCTGATCAAGCCTTTCACCATGGCCGGGCTGGCGGTGGTGTTCTTTGAGTTTGTTTTCGCGCCCTTTCTCAACCCCGCCGACGCCCAGGCCTATATCGCCGGGCTGATCTTGCTAGGCGCGGCGCCCTGCACGGCGATGGTGTTCGTCTGGTCGCAGCTGACCAAGGGCGACGCCAATTACACCCTGGTGCAAGTCGCCGCCAATGACGTGATCATGGTGTTCGCCTTCGCGCCTATCGTGGCGCTCTTGCTGGGCGTGACCGAGGTCAGCGTGCCCTGGAACACGCTGCTGCTTTCGGTCGGGCTGTATGTGGTCGCGCCCTTGGTCGCAGGCGCGCTGGTGCGACACGTCCTGACCCGAGCTCTGCCGCCCCTGGAAGGCGATGCGGCGGTCCGCGCTTTCACAACCCGCGTCAAGCCGCTCTCCATTATAGGGCTGATCGCCACAGTGGTGATCCTGTTCGGTTTTCAGGGGCAGACCTTGCTCGCGCACCCCGTCGTGATCGCCATGATCGCGGTTCCGTTGCTGATCCAGTCCTATGGCGTCTTCGCTCTGGCCTACGCCGCTGCCTATGTCGCCCGCGTCCCGTTCAGCATCGCCGCGCCATGCGCGCTGATCGGTACGTCGAACTTCTTTGAGCTGGCGGTCGCGGTGGCGATTTCGCTGTTCGGCCTGAACTCCGGGGCGGCGCTCGCCACCGTGGTGGGCGTGCTGGTGGAGGTGCCGGTCATGCTGTCGCTGGTCGCCTTCGCGAACCGCAGCCAGGCCTGGTTCGCTAACCGGTAAAAGAAGGCCGCACCGGCGAAACCGGCGCGGCCTTTCGTCCTGGCGCTTCGCTTTGGATCAGAAGCGCAGCCGTGCGCCCACTGACAAGGTCTGCGTGCTCAGCACATCCTTGCGATCTTCAACTACATCATAGCTCACTGCGAGGGTGAGGTTGTTAGGCAGAGCAACGGTCATACCGGCGCGGATTTCCGTCCAGTCGTCACCGCCGCGAATACCCGGATTGATCGCGAACAGACCCGACGCGCCCGAGAAAGACCCGTAAAGCGTATCCGAGCTATCACGCAGATCACTGGCATACCCCAAATATGCGTGCGGAGTGATACGCGCCTGACCCACATCAAGGCCTGCACCCAGCTTGAGGCCGGCCCGCGCCACCAGCTCAGTGCTGATGGAGTCAGACAGGGTGAGCGCAGCGACCGAGCCCGCCTGCTGAACGGCGTCAAACTCGGTTTCCGACCAGGTCAGGCTTGCGACCGGCGTGACCTCAAACCGGCCCTGCAGATCCCCCAGGCGATACGCCGCCATGATCTGAGCCTCCAGGCTGTCTGCATCCTCAGACCCGTTGACGGCCAAAGGCTGCCCGGCGACCGCCAGCGACCGACGGCTATCCGCCGAGTGCGACGCGGCGGAGACGCGCGCCATACCGAGCAGACGGCCCTGTTCGGCCAGAGCGTAAGCGGAAATTTGCACCGTATCGACGTCCGTCTTGGTGACGCCGTTCGCTGCGGCGACGGACTCCACTTCGGAATTCGCATAACCCAGCGCCCCGCCCAGACGCAGCCAGTCCCGGGTCTGGATATCCGCGCCCACCATGCCGAAATGCCCTTCCAGATCGCTTTCAGAGACGGAAGTGGTCTGCACATCGCCATCCAGCTGACCGCCTGCGGCGAAGATGCGAACACCCCGGCCGGCGTCGTTCATCACCGGACCTGATGCGGCGTCTTCGGCTTGAAGGGCCAGTGAGGCTTCACTCAGGCCGGGGCGCATGTCGGCATCCATAAGACGCGCCGTGAATGCGGCGTTATCCAGCGCCGAGCCTGAAGACGCGCCCCGTGTGAGGGCGATGTCGCGCATTTGTGCGTTAAAGGTCTCAAGATGCGCCCGGCTGGCCCGGCGGCTCTGATACGCCTCATGGGGGACCAGAGCTTCAAAGGAGTCTGACAGCGCAGTCCCCGACAACACATCAAGACCGCCATAAAGCTCGGACAGAGCGCCATAGTCCGCGCCCCGCACAGCGTCCAGATACGTCGCCAATCCCGATTGCGCCGGGTTCTGGAACGTCGTGACCGACCCGAAATCCGCCGCGTCCACCGTGACGCTGACAAAGTCTGCGCCATAGGTGGAGGTGAGGAAGAGGACGCCCGGAAGATTGTCGCCGCTGAACTCGCCCACGCGCTCGCCCGTGAAATTCAGGATGCGGCGCGTGTCGCCATAAGCAGGCAGAGACCCGCCGACAGAATTGACGGCGATGACGCCATTCAGGGACACGTCGCCGTTGACCTGAAGCAGGTCCGCGCCAGAAGCGCTCCAATCAACGCCCAGCACGCCGCCGGCGGACTGGATGTAATCGCCGTTGAGGGTGAGCGTTCCTGTTGCGCCGATTGCGCCCGCGGTTACGACGCCGCCCACATTGTAAAGCGCGCCGTCCAGAAAAACGCCATTGCCCAGGAAAGAGTTGGGATCAAACAGGGAGATCTCGCCCGACCCGCTCAACAGACCGCTCCAGAGCATCAATTCGCGGGAGAACAGGCCGCCATTCACCTCAAGCTCGCCCGCAATCACGTTCACGCCGATCAGGCTGGCCAGGAAGGCGTCCTCGTTGATCACAAGGCGCGCCGCGCCGCCCGCCAGGGTCAGATTGTCGATCTCGACATTGTCCAGATCGAGCGTGGTCGTGCCGGCCGCCGCCAAGGTGACGTCAAAAAATTGCGCCGGATCTTCAAACGCAGGCGCATTGAGCCCGCCATAATAATTGTCAGGCACAAACCCGGTATAACCCGGCCCCGTCAGCGTCTGGATCAGGCCCGACACGGTTTGCGGCGCTAGAGCCTCGCCTTCAGACCAGTCATACCCGGCGAAAGCCTCGCGCAAATGTTCAGGCAGGGTCGCCACCAGGCCGTCAGCAGAAAAGTTGATGAGGTCGGCGGCGCCTGCGCCAGCAGGATTGTCTGAGGTGTCTGTGTCCGCCACCGGGGTGTCAAACACAACGCCATTGATCGGGCGGCGTTGACCCAGCCCGCCTTCATCCCCGTCAGGAAGACCGTTCACGATCTCCCCGTCCTCATTGTAGATGAAATAGTTCGGGTCGAGGCCCTGAACCCAGTGATCAGGGTCCGACCACACTCCGTCGCCCGCCATGGCGCTGACGTATTTGTAGGGGTTATTTTCACTGATCCACTGGTGATAGGTGAACAGCGGATTGTAATAGCTCACCTCGCCATAGCTTTGGCCCGAGGGGTGGAAAAATCCGTCAACAAATCCGCCGGACAGAACCCCGAGCAGCAGCGGGTTGTTGAAGAGGTTCATGGCCATCAGCGGCCCGCCCGAATCCCCGCCGCCGGTCGCAACTTCATTGGGCAGGGCGCCCCCTGGGAAGTAATCAATGGACGGCCCGGGCAGAATGATGGTGTCGCCATCCAGACGCACGCCGTCGCCGGGCGTATTGTCGTCACAGATAATGCTGTCTTCCGCCGTCGCGCCCAGATCAGCGCGCACGCATGTCCCCGTCCGGCCCGGAAGGTCGAAATCGGTCCAGTACAAAAGCTGGTTGTTGCTTGGAAGGGGCGAGCCGGCGTTTTCGCCCGCGAGCGCCTGGAAGAAATCGCTCTGGGACGCCATCAGGCCCAGCATGTTTTCACCGGCGCGACGGCGACCATTGATGGACCCCACCGATGTATCAGAACCGGGATGGAAGGTGCCGTAACCGATCTGATTGACCAGAACGCCTTCGTTGAAGACGTCCTCGGGGATCGGGCTGAACAGCATGCCATAAGTCGGCAGGGTGTAGAGCGGATTGGCCAGCGCGATCATCGCCACATCGGCGGCGGGGAAGGTGTTGACGCCGTTCACTTCGCTGTCGGGGTGCATCATCAAATCCACACCGAAGGTCAGGCCGTTCAGATCGTCGGTGAACTGGATGTCGTTGTCGAGCCAGTTAAAGAGCGGCACGAAGGTATCGGGACCAAAAGCGATGATCGGCGTCAGCGAACCCGGACCATTGGCGTAGACTTGCTCAGGATTGGCGTCGAAACAGTGCGCGGCCGAAATCACGGTGCGAGCATTGATCATGGAACCGGTGCAATTGAAGGTGATGCCGCCAGACACACGGTTCCACAGGTAAATCTGGACCACGCCGTCCCAGCCCTGGGCGAACTCCTGCGCCCCTTCATCCCCGACATCATCGCGGAACGGGATGGCCTGCGCTGCAGACCCCATAGCCATGGCGAGCATGACGGCTGACGTCGCCGCTAGCAGCGGCCCCTTGATCGTTTTCATGTGAGTTCCCCGAACATATCGTCTGGCGGCGATTTTACGCCGTCGCTATTGAGGTTAATCTACATCGACCGGCACATCAGGAAACGCCGCGCCTTCACCTTGCACACGCAAGAGGGGAATTTCATGCGCTTACGTTGCATTTTTGTCTCATGCCTCGGCCTGTTGAGCAGTTGCGCCGCGCCTCAAGCGCAGGCGTTTCAGGCACAGGCCGGACCGCCGCCGAACCGTGCCGCGCCCGTTCTGCCGCGTTCCGATCAGGGACTGGACGCCACCTGGTTCATCGGCGCCTGGCGTGTGCAAGACACCCCGTGCACGTTGCGGCTTGATCGAGATGGAGCGAGCCTTGTGGAAGGGCCGGTGCATCCAGACCAATGCGACGCCCCGTGGTCAGAGATCGTGCGCTGGCGGCGTCCGGAAGACGGGCGCGCACTCCTGGATTTGGTCAACGCCGAAGACCGCGTCCTTTGGCGGGCAGGCGCCATTCAGCCGACCGCCATCGCCGGCTGGAGTGGCGATGGCGCGCTGGTGCGTTTATACTGGGCGGAAGACGGCCCTCATCCCGGCTGGGTTCAGCCCTGAAGGACATAACACGCCATGCTTTCACTCCAGATCGGGCTTCTTGCTCTTGCATTCGCGGTCTCAGAGCCGCCCGAAGGCGGCGTCTATACGCTCAGCACGCCGTCACAAAGCTGCGAGATCTTGCTGGACGCCACCGCCGCGCCCCTGCCGGAAACCAATCTCGATCATCGCGACGCGTCCGGGTTTGCGACCGCCATGCCCAGTTGTCCGGCCAGCGTTTCAAGCGCCGCGTTCTGGAGTTATCGCGATGCGGACCAGACCCTGAGCCTGTTTGACCCCAGCGGGGCCAGCGTGTTCTCAGGCGCCTTCAGCGACGATGGCTGGAGCGGGCAGACCGCTCAAGGCCAGCCCGCCAACCTCTCGGCCCGCTAGCGCTCACATCCTCTGCTGGGCGCTCGACAAGCGCCCCCGCCGGGCGTTAAACCCGCCTCAGATCATAACCACACGCGCCGGCGTCCACCCAAGACCGGCCGATGGAGGAAGCCTTATGTCCGCACACCGCGATATCCACCATTTCATCAATGGCAAGGCCGTACCTGGCGGCTCAAACCGTTTTGGCGATGTCTATGATCCCAATACCGGCGAGGTTCAGGCCAAGGTCGCGCTCGCCAGCGTCAAGGAAATGGATGAGGCGGTCGCCATCGCCAAGGCGGCCCAACCCGCCTGGGCCGCGGTGAACCCGCAACGCCGTGCGCGCGTCATGTTCAAGTTCAAGCAATTGCTTGAAGAGAACATGGACGAGCTGGCGCTGCTGCTGTCCACCGAACACGGCAAGGTCGTCGCCGACGCCAAGGGCGACGTGCAGCGCGGCCTGGAAGTGATCGAGTTCGCGTGCGGCGTACCCCATCTGATGAAGGGCGAATACACCGAAGGCGCCGGCCCCGGCATCGACGTCTATTCCATGCGTCAGGCTTTGGGCGTGGTGGCGGGCATCACCCCGTTCAACTTCCCCGCCATGATCCCGATGTGGATGTTCGGCGTGGCGATCGCCTGCGGCAACGCCTTCATCCTCAAGCCGTCGGAAAAAGACCCCTCCGTGCCGGTGCGTCTGGCCGAACTCATGACCGAAGCGGGCCTGCCTGACGGCATCCTCAACGTCGTACATGGCGACAAGGAAGCGGTCGACGCGATCCTCGATCACCCCGATATCAAGGCGGTCAGCTTTGTGGGCAGCTCCGACATCGCCCAATACGTCTATTCGCGGGGCACCGCGAACGCCAAGCGCGTGCAGGCCATGGGCGGCGCCAAGAACCATGGCATCATCCTGCCGGACGCCGATCTCGATCAGGTCGTTCAGGATCTGGTGGGCTCCGCCTATGGCTCGGCCGGCGAGCGCTGCATGGCGCTGCCCGTCGCGGTTCCGGTGGGCGACGACACCGCCGACCGCTTGCTGGAAAAGCTGATCCCCGAGATCGAGAAGCTGACCCCCGGCGCCTCCACCGATCCCGACGCCCAGTACGGCCCGGTCGTCTCACAGGCGCACAAGGACAAGGTCGAAGGCTATATCCAGATGGGCGTCGACGAAGGCGCGAAGCTGTTGATCGACGGCCGGAATTTCAAGCTGCAAGGCCATGAGAACGGCTATTTCATCGGCCCGTCGCTGTTTGACCATGTCAAAGCAGACATGAAGACCTATCAGGAAGAAATCTTCGGCCCGGTGCTGCAGATCGTGCGCGCCAAGGATCTCGAAGAAGCGGCCAAGCTGCCCAGCGAACACCAGTACGGCAATGGCGTGGCGATCTTCACCCGCAACGGCCTGGCCGCCCGCGAATTCGCGTCCAAGGTCAATGTGGGCATGGTCGGCGTGAATGTGCCGATCCCGGTTCCGGTCGCCTATCACACCTTTGGCGGCTGGAAGCGGTCCTCCTTCGGCGACGCCAACCAGCACGGCATGGAAGGCGTGCGCTTCTTCACCAAGATCAAGACGGTGACCCAGCGCTGGCCCACCGGCGAAGTGTCCGACCAGGCCTTCATCATCCCGACGATGGAGTAGGGTTCACCCACTCTCCAAAACACGAAAGCCCCGGCGTCTCCGCCGGGGCTTTTTCTTGGAAACGCCTTGAGACATCCGCCTCCCCACGCAGAAACTGGAGCGCGGCGACGATGCTTCTAGCGACCAGCGGCGTCAGGCATGCGTTCGCGGAAATACACATCACGCGCACGGAAGGTTGCGTTTCGCTCCACGAGAAAGACGACCGGAAAAAAGAGTGCGCTGGTGGCCAGGGAGCCGAGAGAGGCGCGACCCACACTGGCAGCGCTAGCGGAATCATCGCCAAAGATCAGCATCGCAGAGTAGAGCGCTGCATAGCAGAACGTGAAAACTCCAGATGTGAAGATGATCGAATTCAAGGCCACAAATATGAGAATGCGAGAATCAGAGACACGCCCCGTGTGCTCCGGCGCCTTCACAACCCGCATCTCATGTATCGGCTCTATGCCGGAGGACTTTATGGCGGGTGTTGATTCCCAGAGATGCTTACGGATTTGCTTCATGTTTTCCAGATAGATCTGGCTGTTCCCGACTTCCCTGGCAAAGGTGATCAGGGAATTGTGACCCACCAGCCCCAGGCCGATCACCCCAAAGGAGACGACACCCACCAGAAGCATCTGGAAAGGCAAGCCAAGATCAATAGCTTCAAAATTCAGGATGGCGGCAGACACCGCAATCAGAGCGCCGAAGACTGACACGGCCCTGAAGAAATTATCATAGAGCTTCTGATTGTTTTCGTGGATCTTATTATAGTAGCTCCACATATGATCGTACTCTTGCTGAAGAATACGGGTCTCTCTGTCTTCCGCCATTATCTGGTCCTGGTCAGTGACGACCGATGACCGTTCCGTAGCGCCGTAAACGACATTCCATCAGAACGGTCCTCGCTCTACCGCTTATGCGCCTCACGAATGGCTTCCATGTGCGCCACCGCGCGGGGTTTGCCCTTGCCGCCGCAGAATTTGTATTCCTGCGTGCCCTCGGTGACGATGACATCGGTGTCGAGCGCAGCGGTGGTGGCGTAGGTGAAGCCCGCGGGGAGCTTCTTGTAGATCGGCGTGAAATCCCGGCCCGCCGTGCTCTCATAGAGCGCCTTGATGGAGTCCACGACGAAGTAGGTTTCCTGAAAATCGCTGATCACATAGTCCGTGCGCATGACTCGCTCAGGCACCATCTTGATCCGGTGCGGGCTGTCTGAGTACAGCGAGAACAAGGTCTCGTCCGGGCTCGACAGAATGCCCGCGCCATACACGCGCAACTCGCCCTCTTCCTCGATCAGGCCGAACTCCACCGTATACCAATAGACCGAGCCGAAATTCTTCAGGCGGTTATATTCGATCGCCCGACGGCCGCCCGCGCCATAGGCCTGAATGTAGTCGGCGAAGAACGGGTTCATCAGCATCGGCACATGACCGAAAATGTCGTGGAAGGTGTCCGGCTCCTGCAGGTAGAAGAGATCGTCTTCCACCGCCGTGTATTCGACGAACTCCGGCGCGCGGCCCTGATTGGCCTCCTTGACCTTTTTCGTCTTCGGATCGCCGCCGCGTATGAAGACGCCTGCCGGGAAGCGGCGATTTTCCAAGTGCCAGAAGAAGATGTTGTCCGGGATCAGCTCAGGCACCGGCACCACCGTCCAGCCCGTGGCGGGTTTCAGGATGGCGTTGATGTCGTCAAAGCTGGGGATGCCGTCCTTGAACAGGTGCTCGAGCTGCTCGAACCCCTCCATGAAGTCCTTGCAGGCGCGGCCGGGCAGCATCTTGCGCTGGTTCTCAAACAGGAGGCGCCAGCGCGCATGCTCAGCGGGCGTGTAATCGGGCTGGCGCTTGAGCTGCCAGCTCTCGGCGATGAAATCCTCATCATCCAGACGATAGCCTTCAGGCCGGATGGCATAACGATAGAGCGCCCCGCCCGGCCCCGTCAGACCATTGCCGGCGTCCTGCACGAGAGGGTCATAATAGGCGCGACCCATATCCGGAATGGATGTGGAAACTTCGTCGAGCATCGTCGCCTCCTCTGGCTGGCCGGTCAGGCTGGTCTGTGCGGAAAGAACAGGCATACTGTGCCTGTTTCATGGGTCCGCATAAAGAGACCCTTTATATATCAGTCGCGGCGCATCCGCGCAGTTCCGGCACGCAGACGGGAGTTCAGCCCCTCATGACCACCGCTTTCACCTTCACGACCGTCCCCAAAACCCTCTTTGAAGCCGGCTCCAGCGCGCGGCTCGCCGAAACTGCTTCCCCTGCGCTAAAAGGAGCGACACGCATCCTGTTCGTCACCGACGCCGGCGTGCGCAAGGCCGGGTTGGCGGACGCGGCGCTGGCGGGGCTCAAAGACGCCGGGCTCAAGGTGCATGTCTATGACAAGGTGGTCGCCGACCCGCCCGAAAGCACGGTCTTTGAAGCGGTGCAGGAAGGCCAGGAGTTTGGCGCAGAAGCCGTGATCGGCTTTGGCGGCGGCAGCCCGATGGACACCGCGAAAGTCGTCGCGCTCTTGCTGTCAGGCGAACAATCGCTGTCGGGCATGTACGGCGTGCAGCAGGTGCGTGCGAGCCGCCCGCCGCTGATCTTGCTGCCCACCACCGCCGGGACCGGTTCGGAAGTGACCAATGTGGCGGTGCTGACCACGGGCGCGACCTCCAAACGCGGGATCGCGGCCGATCCTCTGTATGCGGACATGGCGATCCTGGACGCGGATCTGACGCTGGGCCTGCCCAAGCACCCCACCGCCTATACCGGCATTGACGCCATGGTTCACGCCATAGAGGCCTTCACCAATCGCCGCTCGAAAAACCCCATGTCGGACGCGCTGGCGCTGACCGCGCTCAAGCTCCTGCACGGCTCCATCCTTCGTGCCTGCGAGGACGGGTCCGACCGCGAAGCGCGCGGCGACATGCTGCTGGGCGCCATGCTGGCGGGGCAGGCCTTCTCCAATTCACCCTGCGCCGGCGTGCACGCCATGGCCTATCCGCTAGGCGGCATGTTCCATGTGCCGCATGGACTTTCAAACGCCGTCGTGCTGCCGCCCGTGCTGCGCTATAACGCGCCTGCAGCGGAAGATCAGTATGCTGAGATTTCTGCGCATCTGGGCCTGAAGCCGGGCTCGACCGGCCTGATCGACGAGATGGACCGCATCGCCGAGGCGGTCGGCATCGAGCGCCGCCTGTCCCAGCTTGGCATCAGCCATAATGACGTGCCGACCATGGCCGAGGATGTGGCCGCCAATGACCGCCTGCTGCCAAACAATCCGCGCGAGATGACCTACGCTTCCATCGTGGCGATGTATGAGGAAATCCTGTGAGCGCAGAGCGTCAGGCCCCGGCGACACGGGCGGATTTCAACCAGTTTGAACCCATCGAGACCCGCTGGGCGGACAATGATGTCTACGGCCATGTGAACAATGTCGTCTATTACGGCTTCTTCGACACGGCGGTGAACCGGCGGCTCGCGCACGCGGGGCTTCTGGATATCGAGCATGGAGACACCATCGGCCTGGTGGTGGAGACCGGCTGCCGTTATCACGCCGCCACCGCCTTCCCTGATGCGCTGGAAGCGGGCGTGAAAGTCGCGCGCATCGGCTCAAGCTCGGTGCGCTATGAGATCGCCATCTTCAAAGCAGGCGAGGAGACCGCCGCCGCTGAGGGCTTCTTCGTCCATGTCTATGTGGATCGGGAAACACGGCGCCCCAAGGCCTTGCCGGACGCCTGGCGGGCGGAGCTTGAAGGCTGGATGGATTAACCCAGCCCCAGCATCATCGGCAGGCCGATGATGAAGAAAGCGATGGTGATCGCGAAAAGCCCCAGACCCATGGCGACAGTCGTATGATAATAGCGCCGTTTGCGCCGATAGGGGTCCAGCACCATAAGGGCCGCCTCGGCATTCTCCGCCCCATCGAGATACGCCGCCAGCTCTTCAAGATCGAGCCGGGCCTTGGCGCCGGCCCAATGTCTGGCGGTATGAATGGAAAGCGCGATCAGACGGTGGCGCAACCTTACAGCGGGGTCTGGCGACCAGGACGCTAGCAGCAAGAACGCCGAAACCAGCACCATCGGAACCGTGATCATTCCCGCCATCAGCAGGCCCGGATGGATCAGATCCCGCGTCTGGGTGTTCACCAGAAGGGCGAGCGCGGCCAGACCTATGATCCACCAGGGAGCCGAGAACACCCGATAAATCCCCAACCAGACCGAGCCCTTGGACTGTCTGACAAGCTCATCACGCAGCGCCGGCGTCAGTCCCGCCTGCTCCAGAGCTTCAATTTCGCTTGGATTTAGCATCGCGTTCTCCTTACAGGCGAGTATCGCTGAAACGCCATGCCCTCGCAATGCTTCTGCAACCTCATAATGCTATCACCGCCACCATCTTGGCGGGGCGGGCGCATCGGGGTATCGAAGCGCCCATGCGCACCCTCAAACACCCCGCTTATGTCTGGCTCGCCGCCGCTATCAGCTTTGCGCTGATCGCCGCCGCGGCCCTGGTCTGGAGCCTTTAACTCATGGGTCCTGTGGACAGCCTGAAACAGGCGGTGGCCGAAGGCCGACTGCAGCCCGATCCCGGGCAGGCCGAGATTGCTGAACATCTGCAAGCGCTTTGCGAGGCGCTGTCAGAGTGGAATGAGGGCAAGTCGAGCTTTTTCAGCAAATCCAAACCTGCGCCCAAAGGCATGTATCTCTATGGCGGGGTCGGGACGGGCAAATCCCTGATGATGGATTTGTTCTTTGACGCCGCCCCTGTCAGCAAGAAGCGCCGCGTGCACTTTCACCAATTCCTGCAGGAACTTCAGGCGCGCATCACCCATGAGCGCGAAAAGAAGGATTCCGATCCTCTGCCTCGCGTCGCGAAAGCGCTCGCCAAGCAGACGCGCCTGTTGTGCTTTGACGAGCTGCAAGTCACCGATGTGGGCGACGCCATGATTTTGGGCCGCCTGTTTGACGGCCTGTTCGCGGAAGGCGTGGTGATGGTCGCCACCTCCAACCGTCATCCCGATGATCTGTACAAGAACGGGCTGAACCGTCAGCTGTTTGAACCCTTCATCGAGTTGATCAAGGACACGCTCGACGTTCAGGAACTGGATTCGGGCCGCGATTATCGCCTGGAACAGCTGGAAGCTGCGCCGGTCTATTATCACCCGCTGGGATCGGAAGCGGATTCAGCGATGGACACCGCCTTCAAGCGCCTGACCCGCGGCGCCAAGGTTCAGACCTGCATTCTTGATGTTCAGGGCCGCGAACTGGTGGTCCCGCGCCAGGCCGCCGGCGTCGCTCGCTTCACCTTTGAAGAGCTGTGCGCCAAACCGCTGGGCCCCGCCGATTATCTGCTGGTGGCGGAGACGTTCCACACGGTCATGATCGACCGGGCCCCGCTCTTGACGCCGGACAAGCGCGATCAGGCCAAGCGCTTCGTCACCTTGATCGACGCGCTGTACGAGATCAAAACCAAGCTGATCATGAGCGCGGCGGTGGAAGCGACGAACCTCTATCCCGAAGGCGATTTCGCCTTTGAGTTCCAGCGCACCGTCTCGCGCCTGTTCGAGATGAGCGGACACGCCTATCTGGCCGCCGAACGCCGTGTGGGCGAGAGCGAGACGCAAACCGAGTGACGGATCAGGGTGAACAAGGCAGGATGGGTCTTCATTGTCTGGGGAGACGCATGATGATCCTTAAATTACTCGCCCTGAGCGCCAGCGCAGTCTTGCTGACGGGATGCTCTGAAGCCAGCATGCCCGCCGCTTCAAACACCGACACAGACACCGAAAGCGCCCAATCAGCCCAGTTCGACATCAATGTCAGTTTCGAGCCGGGCGGGTTTTTCCTGCCCGATGGCGGGCTTACCGCTGGCGAGTGGACGGTTCATCACCTGTTTGTCGGCCACCGGATGGAGTTTGACGCCTGGCGGGAGTCCGGCGCGGCGGCGGACGAGATCCCGGTCTGGCTGAGCCTGAATCCGATGAATGGCGAAACGGCCGTGAACGAGCTGGGCCAGACCTATTATCTGGATAGCCGCCGCATCCGCCCGGGCAGCCTGACCCTGACAGACGGATCGTTCGAATTCCGCGCCCGGGATGAAACCCTGGGCGAGATCCTGATTTCGGGCCGAATTCAGCCTGAATATCTTCACACAGGCGCTACGCCCCAACCGGATGCGCCCGCCCTGATCGGCGGCGCAGAGATCGGCGGAGACCGCATTCGCAATGTCAGTTTCATGCACTGGCTGGGCGATTGACGGCCGTGTGAACGGTCTTCTCCCGTCTGCGCATTGCACTTCGCGGCTGAGCGGAGTAGATCAGGCACACCTGTCTTCGCGCCTGCATCAAAAGGCGCGCCCCCTCTAAGGCTTGAGGAGTACTTCCATGGCTCGCAAAAAGATCGCCCTTATCGGCGCCGGCATGATCGGCGGCACCCTGGCTCACATCGCTGCTCGTGAAGAGCTGGGCGACGTGGTCCTGATGGACCTCAATGAAGGCACCGCCAAGGGCAAGGCGCTGGATCTGTGCGAGGCGAGCCCCGTCTTCGGCAAGGACAGCCATCTGACCGGCGGTTCGGTTGAGGACTACACCCCGATCGCAGGCGCGGATGTGTGCATCGTCACCGCCGGCGTGCCGCGCAAGCCGGGCATGTCCCGCGACGACCTGCTGGAAATCAACCTCAAGGTCATGAAGTCGGTCGGCGAAGGCATCAAGAAGCACGCCCCGAACGCGTTCGTGATCTGCATCACCAACCCGCTGGACGCCATGGTCTGGGCGCTGCGCGAGTTCTCCGGCCTGCCCCACAACAAGGTGGTCGGCATGGCGGGCGTTCTGGACGCCGCGCGCTTCCGCTGGTTCCTGGCCGAAGAGTTCGACGTGTCCGTGGAAGACGTCACCGCGTTTGTGATGGGCGGACATGGCGACACCATGGTGCCGCTGACCCGCTACTCCACCATCGCCGGAATCCCGGTGCCCGACATGGTCAAGATGGGCTGGTCCACCGATGAGAAGATCGACGCCATCGTCGACCGCACCCGTAAGGGCGGCGGCGAGATCGTCGGCCTTCTGGGCAATGGCTCGGCCTTCTACGCCCCGGCGGAAAGCGCCATCGCCATGGCCAAATCCTATCTCAACGACAAAAAGCGCATCCTGCCCTGCGCCGCGCACCTGACCGGCCAGTTCGGCGTCGACGGCCTGTATGTGGGCGTGCCGATCCAGATCGGCGCCAATGGCGTTGAAAAGATCGTCGAAATCACCCTGAACAAGGACGAGCAGGAAATGTTCGACCACTCGGTGGATTCGGTGAAGGGTCTTGTCGACGCGTGTAAGAAGATTGATCCGAGCCTGGGCTAAAGGTCTGGTCTATCCGGTGTGAAAACCCCCGGGGCCAGACTGGCCCCGGGGGTTTTTCTTTAGGGCTCTGCATCCGGGTCATTGCAGTGCTCCGTCAAGGCGCTGACCCTGAAGGCCAGACGCAACAGCACGATCAGCATCACCGCAGTCATACCCAACTCAACGAGAGCAAGAATAGCTACAAAACCACCCATTAGGGGAATGTAGCCAATCACAAATCAACCGTCAGCTGAATTCGAGGAAGCATTATGGGTCTCAAAGTCGCCATTCTGGGCGCTACGGGCGCTGTCGGTCAGGAAATGCTGACCATTCTGGAAGAACGCCTCTTCCCCGCCGAAACCGTCTATGCCCTGGCCAGCCGAAAATCGGTCGGCCGCGAAGTCTCCTATGGCGACAAGACCCTCGTCATCAAGGACGCCGACACGTTTGATTTTTCCACCGTCGACATTGTGTTGATGAGCGCCGGCGGGGATGTCTCGCGCGAGATGTCGCCCAAGATCGCCAAGGCCGGCGCGCTGGTCATCGACAATTCCAGCGCCTGGCGCATGGACCCGGACGTGCCGCTGGTGGTGCCGGAAGTGAACCCGGACACGCTCAATGAGCGCCCGAAGAAGAACATCATCGCCAACCCCAATTGCTCCACCATCCAGACCGTGGTGGCGCTGAAACCCATCCATGATGCGGCGGGGATCATCCGGGCGAACTGCTCGACCTATCAGTCCACCTCCGGCGGCGGCCGTGAGGCGATGGACGAGCTGTGGAACCAGACCAAGGCGATCTACGTCAACGACCCCATCGAGCCTGAGATCTTCCCCAAGCAGATCGCCTTCAACGTCATTCCGAAAATCGACGTCTTCATGGAGGACGGCGCCACCAAGGAAGAGTGGAAGATGACGGTGGAGACCAAGAAGATCCTTGATCCCAAGATCAAGCTCTTCGCCACCTGCGCCCGCGTGCCGGTCTTTGTCGGCCATTGCGTCGCCGCCCACCTGGAGCTCGAACGCGAGCTGTCCGCAGAAGACGCCCGCAACCTGCTGCGTGAAGCGCCGGGCCTGATGGTGATCGACCGCGCCGACGAGGACGAGCCGCAATTCGTCACCCCGGTGGAAAGCGTCGGCGAGTTCGCCACTTTCGTCAGCCGCATCCGCAACGACCCCACCGTCGAAAACGGCCTCGCCATGTGGATCGTGTCCGACAATCTGCGCAAGGGCGCCGCGCTGAACGCCGTCCAGATCGCCGAAGTGGTGGTCAACAAGGGCTGGCTGAAGAGGTAGGGCTCAATCATACCCCTCTCCCCCTTTCCAGGGGGAGAGGTCGGGTTTCAGCTTTCATCCTCTCTGATTGTCATTCACCGGTTTATCCGGTGAACCCATGCCGCGTGACCTATGATCAAACCATCCGGCATGGGTCCCCAGCGGGGGTGACATGTGAAGGCGTCAAAGCGCTTCCTACCGCACCTTCGACAGCGCCAGATCACGCGCCGCACGCAATTCGGGATCGGCGGTATTTTCCAGCACAAAGTGATCAACGCTCAGATCAAGCTCCAGCGCGCGGATCGCGGCGGATTGCGCCTCCCATTGGCCGCCCACGGGCCAGCCGCAGCCTTCGGACGGGAAAGCCGAGACTCGCAAGGGCAAAGAGCCTGTGAGGCAGGCATAGGCTTCAAACGGGTTCTGGATGACTTCGGGCACATGCACGGGGGCGATCGGCACGCCGTCATAAATCTCGCCGCGATCCTCCGTGCCGTTCATGATGGCGTAGTCGCGGGTCGTCAGAAGCGTCGCCCAGACGCGCACCGAACCGCCAGGGCGCTCGACAAGCGTCGCCGGGATCGAGCCATAGACCGCAATGCGGTTGGCGTAGGCGACCACATGGTCCGGCACGTTGATCTGAATGACGGGAATGGCGACGTCATCGAGATGATCGCGGAATTTGCGACGCAACTGGGCCGGCGCGGCGTTTGAGCCGACCGCCGCCACGGCGTGATAGGCGCCGCGGTCAAAAGCCGAGAGACGCTGGTCGCCCAGCGCATCGGCCATGCGCACAGGCCCCTTGGCGTGATCAATGATCCAGTCGCCAAACCCGCCGCGCGTTTGCATCAGCGGCCAGGTCGCGCCGTCCAGAAAGATGAAGGGCGTTTGCGGGCGCGGGAACGGATAGCTGAGCGCCCATTGCAGGTGCAGGGTATCGGTGTCGATCATCGCGGCGCGCCTCCTTGACGACTGTCCCTCATATCATAAGCCCGCAGTGAAAACCCAGTCTCTCACCCTAGGGAGATTAATCCGAGTTCTGACGATAAGTGCATAAAATAGTTGCATAAATTTTTTAATCCGTCGCCGAAGCATCGCTGATCCGTCACACACCTCCCCTAATCGCTAACGGTCGACTCCGCCATCACATCCGGGCGGACACGTTGCGGTTCATGGGGTCCCGCAGCGTCATCGACGCGTTTTTGGAGGGACAATTCATGCGCATCCTGCTTCTTGCCGGTGCTGCCGCCGCAGCCCTGGCTCATCCGGCCTTCGCCCAGACACAATCCGAAATGGACACCAGCGCCGCCGCACGCGATGACATCATCGTCGTGACCGGCACGCGCCGTGAAGGCCGGACAGCTCTGGATTCTCTGGCGCCCGTAGACGTGATCTCCGGCGTGGCCCTCGACAGCGTGGTGTCTGATGAACTGATGGATTCCCTGGCCGTTCTGAACCCGGCCTTCTCCATCCAGCGCCTGCCCATGGCCGACGGCGCCATCTTCATTCGCCCGGCGCGTCTGCGCACCCTGTCGCCTGACCAGACCCTTGTTCTGGTCAATGGCAAGCGCCGCCACCGGGCGGCTTTGCTCGGCTCGCGCGGCGCCCAGTCCACAGACATGGCGGCGCTGCCTGCGTTCGCTGTGAGCCGGGTTGAGGTTCTGCGTGACGGCGCCTCGGCGCAATATGGCTCGGACGCCATCGCCGGCGTGATCAATGTGATCCTGGACGAGACGGTTGGACTGCGCGCCTTCGCCCAGGCCTCTCAGTATTATGAAGGGGACGGCGAAGAATATCAGATCGGCGCCCAGCTGGGCTTTGAGCTGGGAGACGGCGGCTTCGCCACGGCGACGCTGGAGCATGTGACCGCCGAGCGCACCTCACGCTCGCGCCAGCGCCTGGACGCCATCGCGTTCGAACAAGCCACCGGCATTCAGGTCGCCGATCCGGTGCAGAACTGGGGTCAGCCCGAGCGCGAGGTCGTGCGGTTCGCGTTGAACGCCGCCGCGCCGATCACCGACTTCATTGAAGGCTACAGCCACGCCACCTTCACCCAGGGCCAGGGCGTCAGCGATTTCAACTGGCGCAACCCGGCCTCCACCAGCGCCTATCGCACCAGCCCGCTGGACCCCGCCTATGATCTGAGCGCCATCTTCCCGGCCGGTTTCTCCCCGCAATTCGGTTCGGAAGACCAGGATTACGAGGTCGTGGCCGGTCTGCGCGGCGATCTGGATTTCGGACTGAGCTGGGATTTCAGCGCGTCTCGCGGCCGCAATGAAGTTGATTACTTCATCTACAACACCATCAACGCCTCACTGGGTTCGCAAAGCCCGACCAGCTTCAACGCCGGCGTCCTGGCCCAGCAGGAAACCAATTTCAATCTCGACTTCGTCTATGGCTGGGCGGTCGACGCCTTCGCAGCGCCCGTGAACGTCGCTTTCGGCCTGGAAGCGCGTGAAGAAACGTATGAAATCGAAGCTGGCGACGAAGCGTCCTACGCGGTCGGCCCGCTCGCCGTTGACGGCCTGCCGTCGGGCTCCAACGGATTTCCGGGCTATTCTGATCGGCAAGCGGGAAGCTTCTCTCAGGACAGCTATGCCGGCTATGTCGATCTGGAAGCGCCGGTCACGGACCGCCTGACGCTGGCCGCGGCGCTGCGCTTTGAAGACTTCTCAGAGTTCGGCTCCACCACCGACTACAAGCTGTCAGGCCGGTTTGAGCTGACCGAGGCTCTGGCGATCCGCGCCACCACCTCCACCGGTTTCCGCGCTCCGACCCCGGGTCAGCTGCGTTCTGAGCGCACCTCGCAAGGTCTGGACAGCACGACGCTGAACCTTGTCACCTCAGGGCGCTTCAGCCCGGTCGGTCCGGTGGCGGACATCATCAACGCCCGCGCAAACGGTCCTGAGATCACGGCGCTGGATGCTGAAACCTCGCAGAACTATTCGCTGGGTCTGACCTACCAGCACGCCAGCGGCTTCACCCTGACCGCTGACCTGTACCAGATCGATGTGGATGATCGGTTCTCGACGCTTGGCAGCTTCACCCTGACCGACGCGGAACGGACGCAACTGGCGGCGCTCGGGGTTCCAGGCGGAGAGAGCATCACGCGCGTCTCCTTCTTCCAGAACCAGTTTGACACCCGCACCCGCGGTCTCGATCTGGTGGCGAGCTATGACTTTGATCTGGGCGAAGGCGCCGTCACGCTGACGGGCGCTTATAACTACAACGAGACCGAGGTCACCGGTGAAGCCGCCAGCGGCGTGTTCAACGACGTCTCGCGCACCGTGTTCGAGCAGGGCCTGCCTCAGCACAACGCCGTGCTCAGCGCCGATTACGCTCTGGGCCGGTACAGCCTGAACGCTCGCGCCCGCTATTATGGCGAGTGGACGGACACCGATGACAGCGCCAACGTCATCTATCAGGACTTCGGGGCGGAAATCTTCGTGGATCTCGGTCTTCGCGTCGAGCTGAACGAAAACTTCGCCATGCGCGTCGGGGCCGAAAACATCTTCGACACCTATCCCGATGAATCCCGCCGCCAGGCCAATCGCGGCCTGATCTACTCACGCAACGCCCCGTACGATACCGACGGCGGCAAGTACTATCTGCGCCTGGAAGCCAATTTCTAGGACTGCAAATCTGTACAGGCACAGGGGCGCCGTTGATGCGGCGCCCCTGCTGCGTTTCCCAGCTGAGACGAGTTCCCGATGCCGCTTATGACCCGCCGATCGATCTTCTCCGCCGCCGCCGGCCTGTCCCTGACGGGCATGGCTCGCGCTTTGCCCGCCGTCAGCGCCGACCCGCTTGATGCCGCGCAAGATGAAGCCTACTGGGCTGACGTCTCGGGGCTCTACGACGTTACTGATGAGGTCATTCACCTGGAACACGGCAATTGGGGGATGATGGCGCGGCCGGTGCAAAACGCCTATCTCGCGCATGTGGAGACCGTGAACCGCCGCAATTCCTATTATGCGCGGCGCGAATTCTGGGCCGAGGCGCGCGCCATCAAGGACCAGATCGCCCGGACCCTGGGCTGTGACGCGGACGAAATCGTCCTGACGCGCAACGCCACCGAAGCGCTGCAAGCGCTGATCGGCGGCTATAACAAACTCTCACCGGGCGATGGCGTGCTGTACGCCGATCTCGACTATGGCTCCATGCAGACCGCCATGGGCTGGCTGCGCGAGCGACGCGGCGCGGATCTTGTGACCATCAACCTGCCCGAACCGGCCACACGCCAGGGCCTGATCGACGCCTATGAACAGGCGCTGATCGCCAATCCGCATGTGCGCCTGATGCTGCTCACCCATCTCAGCCACCGCACAGGGCTGGTCCTGCCGGTGTCTGAGATTTGCGCCATGGCGCGCGCCCGGCAGGTGGATGTGATTGTGGACGCGGCCCATTCCTGGGGGCAGATCGACTTTCAGGCCGCGGATCTCGGCGCTGATTTCATCGGCTTCAACCTGCACAAATGGATCGGCGCGCCGCTGGGCGTCGGCCTGATGTATGTGCGCAAGGACCGGATCGAGGATATTGACCCCTTCATGGGCGAAGCCGTGCGCGGCCCCGGCGACCTGTCGGCGCGCGTGCACACCGGGACGACCAATTTCGCCGCCATTCTCGCCATTCCTGCAGCCCTCGACCTGCACGCCGCCATTGGCCCGGCGCGCAAGGCGGCGCGTCTGAGATATCTGCGCAGCCTCTGGGTGGACGCCGCGCGGGAGGCGGGGTTTGAGGTGCTCACCCCTGATGAGCCGGGGCTGCACGCCGCCATCACCTCGTTCAGAGCGCCCGGCCGAACAAGCCCTGAAGACAATATCGCCCTGGCGCGCCGCCTGCTGGAAGAGCACCGGATCTTCACCGTCCATCGCACAGGCGTCGCCCAAGGGGCGTGCGTGCGCGTGACGCCGGGCGTCTTCACATCACCAGACGATGTGCGCGCGCTGGCGGACGCCCTTCCGCAATTGATCTGAGTGAAGCGGGCGTCAGGCCCGCTTGGCTTCCACCCAGTCGATCAGGAGCGCTGACACGTCGACGCCTGAAAAGCGGCGCAATTCCTGAATACCGGTGGGCGAGGTGACGTTGATCTCGGTCAGATAATCGCCGATCACATCAATGCCGACAAAGACCAGACCGCGGCGTTTCAACTCCGGCCCGATGATGCGGCAAATCTCCAGATCGCGCTCGGTGAGGTCAGACTTCACCGCCTTGCCGCCCACATGCATGTTGGCGCGCACCTCGCCCTCGGCCGGCACGCGGTTGATCGCGCCCACCGGCTCGCCATCCACCAAGATGACGCGCTTGTCGCCGTTTTTCACGTCCGGAACAAAGGCCTGAACCATCAAGGGGTCGCGGCTGAGTTGCTGGAACAATTCCACCAGCGAGGCGAGGTTCTCCGCCGTCTCGCGAATGCGGAACACGCCCGCCCCGCCATTGCCGAACAACGGCTTGACCACGATGTCGCGATTATGGCGCTCGAAGAAGTCGCGGATATCCTTTTCCGAGGACGTGATCAGGGTGGGCGGCATGACCCCTTCAAAATGCGTGACGAAGAGTTTTTCCGGCGCGTCGCGCACATGGCGCGGATCATTGACCACCAGCACCTGGTCCATGACATGCTCAAGCATGTGGGTGGTGGTGATATAGCTCATGTCAAAGGGCGGATCCTGACGCAGGAAAATCGCGTCCACCGTGTGCAGGTCCAGAACTTGCGGCTCTGACACGGTCACATGAGCGCCCTGGACCCGCTCCAGCGTTTTCACCTGCTGCGCCGTGGCGCGGACCTTGCCGTTCTCAAGGCTGAGATCTTTCGGCTCATACACCCAGATCTCATGGCCGCGCCCAAAGGCCTCCAGCGCAATGTCGAAGGTGGAGTCCGCGTTCACATCGACGCCGGTGATCGGGTCCATCTGGAAAGCAATGGTCAGCATGGCGGGCCTTTCGGGCAGAGGCGGGATCATTGCGCTGACAGGTAGGGGATGCAGAGGCGGAATGGAAGGCGGCAAGGATCAAGTCTTGCTGATCGCCCATCAGGGGATAACATGCAACCCATGCGTTTTTCTCTGCCCTTTTTGCTCTTGATGATGCTCGCCGCCTGCTCCCCGCTTGAGCCGCATGAACAGCGCATTCTGGACGCCTGCGGCACGCTGGAGCGCGATTACACGCGGTCTGTCCAGGCGGCAGAACGCGGAGACCTCACCGCGATAGATTGCGAGATTGCGGTCGCCGATGGCGTGTTCATGGGTCCGGATGACGACCCGCCCAACGCCATCACCAGCGTCAGCTATCGATATCTTCGCTGGATCGTCACAGGCGAACAGCCCGCAGACATCACCGAACTGGCGGGGCTTCTGGACCAGCAAGCCCTCGAAGCCAATCTGTCGCTGATCTTCACCCATCATCTGGAAGCGACCGGCCAGCTTTATGCCGGGCGCTATGACGCGGCGGGGTGCTTCTTGCGCCCGCCCCGCATGGACCAGCTCTATCAGCGCGCCCAACCCCATCCGGACATGGCGGCGTGCGAGACCGCGGTGCGGGACCATCCGTTTGGCTAGGTCAGGCGGTGGCGAAGCTGTAAGGAGACAACAAACATGAATGTCTTAGGGCGAGTGCTGCCGCCTTCACTTCTGTTCGCTCTGGCTGCCTGCACCGAGCTGGAGCCATATGAACAGCACATATTGGACGCCTGCGGCACGCTGGAGCCTGGTTTTGAGGCCGTGCGGCAAGACGCACTCATGGGGAATCTAGACGCCATCGACTGTGAGATTGCGGTGGCAGACGGCAGTTACAGCATGCGCGTACTCGACCCGCCCGAAGCGGTCGACAGCGTGCGCTGGCGCTATCTGCATTGGATCGTGACGGATGAAGAGCCTGACGATCTCATGGATTTGGCCACCCATCTCGACCAGCAATATCTCGAAGCCAGCCTGTCGCTGATCTTCACCCATCATCTGGAAGCGACCGGCCAGCTCTATGCCGGACGCTATGACGCGGCGGGCTGCTTCCTGCGCCCGCCGCGCATGGATCAGCTCTATCAGCGCGCCCAACCCCATCCCGACATGGCGGTGTGCGAGACCGCCGTGCGGGACCATCCGTTCGGTTAGATGGCAAGAAAGCTCTCAAGGATGCTCAGCTCAAGGGTCTTCACCACTCTGGCTGTCCTGACGCTCTGGCTGTCAGGCTGTGATCGTCTTGAACCCCATGAGCAGCGCATACTGGAGGCGTGCGGGACGCTGGATCCAGATTTTGACGCCACGCGTCAGGCCGCCTATCGCGGCGAGCTCGCCGCCATTGATTGTGAGATCGCCATCGCCGACGGCGTATTCATGGGGCCGTATGATGACCCGCCCTACGCCCTGTTCAGCGTGACCTTCCGCTATCTGCGCTGGATCGTGACAGGCGAGCAGCCCGACAACATTCTCGAACTCGCCGCCCTCTGCGACCAGGCTCATTTAGAAGCCGACCTGGTCATTCACTATAGTGAATTCCTGCGCGCCACCGGGCAGATATACGCGGGTCGTTATGACAAAAACGGCTGTTTCCTGCGCCCGCCGCGCATGGACCAGCTCTATCGCGCCGCCCAGCCCCATCCTGACATGGCGGCGTGCGAGAGCGCGGTGCGGGACCATCCCTTCGGTTAGGTCAGCAAACGGCGCGTGCGCGATGACGGGGTGAAGCGGTAGCTGTTGAAGGCGTTTCCCTCACAGCCATTGTCCTTGAAGGCTTTGAAATGTCGCTTCATCCAGTCGACGCGAGTTCGGACCACCACGCTCGCATTGTTTATCGCCATACAGGGTGATAAATTTCACGCATGCGTGTCTGGGTTGCATGTCTGAGCCTTGTCTGTGTCTCGCTGTCTGCGGCCTGTCAGGACGCCGGGCAAGCTCGGGATCAAAGGCTGGCGTTCGCCGCGTGCAAGGGCGCTTCGCCGAACTTCGCCCCGATGAGCACCTTAAGCCGGGACGAGCAATCCTGCCGTCTGGCATGGGCGGACGCTTCGGCCCATGACGGCCCCACGGCAGACCCTGTCATCTGGCGGATGGCCCTGCTGGACGAAGGCGATGCGATCCCGGCGGATCTGATCCGGCGGTCTGAGCGCACGACCCGAACCCGGCTGTTGCGCGGATTGATGCTGGAGCGCCCCGACACCCAATGGGTTGCTTTAGGACGGTATGGCTGCCTGGAGCCCGGAGCGTTTATCGAGCCGCTCGTGCAGGCCGCCCAACCCGATGCGGCCTCGGATGTCTGTGAGCACTTGTATACGCACAGCCCGCCTCAACTGCGCCCTGAAAGCCTCCACGCCACGCTTCCCTGGGACAGGATATGTCCGAGCTGGAACGCCGTGCTTGAGCTGGAAGCTGATCCGCGACCTGTGATGTACGCGGCTTTCACGAGCGACTCCGAGGCCGCCCGGTGCATGCGCCGTCTCGTGGACGAGATGGCCTATGCGTCAACCGAGATGCAGCTGTTCTGGCAGGCCCTCGAAACGCGCCTCGACCCTGACCAGCCCATCCCGACTGAGTTGAGGACAGATCCAGCCCTTCTTGCGCTCGCAGATCGGGCGCTGACCCAGCCCTTATGGAGCCAACAGGATTTCGAGCAGATCCAGCCGCATATGCCGGGCTTATATTGACCGGTTGTAGCGGCAATGCGCCTGACTCAAACGCGCTTTGGACTGATCCACAGACTGCCTCAAGTTTTGAAGTATATGCTCAGCTGATCTGATGTCACGTTCAACCGAACGAAGACGATCACGGATCGCATCAGGTCTGATACGCTGCCACTCTTGTCCTAGCGCGCGCCCCATATCCAATACAGGCACTCCTCTTGGGATGCCTGGCCGGTCGAAACGCGGATATGGCAAACTTCCATTTCCTTGCATCTCTTCCTCATGCTCCAATGCGCTTTCCGCGCGTCGCAGCTCCGCCCGAACGCGCTCGCGTTGGCCTTCCAACCGTCTGAGTAGTTCTACCTGAGCGCGCCAAGCAGCCACATGTTGCGCGAACTCGCGCCGCAAAACATCACACTCGGGCACTTCACCATATTGCGAACTCATTCTCCCAAGCCCTCCCTCTTCTGAAAGCGCCCAAGTTTGCGGCCGTTTCAGCCCTGTGGGATAAGCTCATCGCTATCCTCACCCTTGACTCTTCCCGCCCCCCCGCGTAAACGCCCACGCTTCAGTGCAAGCGCCACTCGCTTGCCTTACCCGCACACGGCGTCCTGCAAAGCTCAGGAATGAACGCCCGGAGGCGGGCGAGGTCTCCCGCTCGACGAAGGCTCGTCCAGTGGGATGGTTGCGGCGTGCGCGCTTGATCCACACCTTATCGGTGTGACCAGAAGCGAAACGAGGCAGGCGAACACATGTTCGACTCACTTTCAGAACGGCTTTCCGGCGTCTTTGACAGCCTGACCGGGCGTGGCGCGCTGTCGGAAAAGGATGTGGACGCCGCCCTGCGCGAAATTCGCGTCGCCCTTCTGGAAGCCGATGTCGCCCTGCCGGCGGTGAAGGATTTCACCTCCAAGGTCCGTGAAAAAGCGATCGGCGAAGACGTCATCCGCTCGGTCAGCCCCGGCCAGCAGGTCATCAAGATCGTCCATGACGGTCTGGTGGATCTGCTCGGCGGTGAAGGCGAGCCCGAGGGCCTGAACCTGACCGGCGAGCCGCCCGTGGCGATTCTGATGGCGGGTCTGCAGGGCTCGGGTAAAACCACCACCACCGCCAAGCTCGCCAAACGCATTTCCGAGCGCGAGAAGAAAAAAGTCCTCGTCGCCTCGCTCGACACGCGCCGCCCGGCGGCGATGGAGCAGCTGGCGCAGATGGCGGAAAAGGCCGGCGTGAACTGCCTGCCCATCGTCAAGGGCCAGTCCGCCGTCGAGATCGCCAAGCGCGCCATGAGCGCGGGTCGCCTGCAAGGCTATGACGTGGTGATCCTCGATACCGCGGGCCGCACTTCCATCGATGAAGAAATGATGGGCGAAGCCGCCAAGATCGCCGATGTGGCGCGGCCGCGTGAAACCCTTCTGGTGGCTGACAGCCTGACCGGTCAGGATGCGGTGGAGACCGCCAAGCGCTTTGACGAGCGTTTGAAGCTGACCGGCCTGGTGCTGACCCGGATGGATGGTGATGGCCGCGGCGGCGCCGCGCTCTCCATGCGCTGGGTCACCGGCCTGCCGATCAAATTCCTGGGCGTCTCTGAAAAGGTCGACGGGCTGGACGCGTTCGATGCGAAACGCCTGGCGGGCCGGATTCTGGGGCGCGGCGACATCGTCTCGCTGGTGGAGAAAGCCGCCGCCGAGGTCGATCACGAGAAAGCCGAACGCCTCGCCAAGAAAATGGCGAAGGGCAAGTTCGACCTGGAAGACATGGCCGACCAGCTGCGTCAGCTCCAGAAAATGGGCGGCATTTCCGGCATGATGGGTTTCCTGCCGGGCATGAACAAGGCGGCGAAGGCCCAGATGGCCAATGCCGGGTTCGACGACAAGGCGCTGAAACGTCAAGAAGCGATCATCCTGTCGATGACCCGCGAAGAGCGCGCCAAGCCTGACCTCCTCAAAGCCAGCCGCAAGCGCCGCATCGCCATGGGCGCCGGCGTCGCTGTGCCGGAGGTGAACAAGCTTTTGAAAATGCACCGCCAGATGGCGGACATGATGAAGAAGATGGGCAAGAAGGGCAAAAAGGGCGGCATGCCCGGAATGCCTGGAATGCCCGGAATGGGCGGCGGAATGCCGGGCATGGGCGGCGGAATGCCCCCCGGTCTCGGCGATGCGGCGTCTGATCTTCTCAAAGGACACGCGCCCAAGGGCGCCGACCTGCCGGGGCTGGGCGGCCCAGGCGACCAGGGATTGCCAGGTATTGGCGGACCGCTGGGGCCAGACGGCCTTCCGCTCGGCCTCTCAAAGAAAAAATGACCTTAAAGGACCACATCCATGTCTGTTAAAATTCGTCTCGCCCGTGGCGGCGCCAAGAAGCGCCCGTACTACCGCATCGTCGTCACCGACTCGCGCATGCCGCGCGATGGCCGCTTCATCGAGAAAATCGGCCACTACAACCCGATGCTGCCCAAGGACCACGACAACCGCGTGGCTGTGGACACCGAGAAAGCCGCCGAGTGGATCAAGAAAGGCGCCCAGCCGACCGATCGCGTGGCGCGCTTCCTGAAAGACGCCGGCGTCTATGAGTGGACCCACGGCAACAACCCGAAAAAAGCCGAGCCGGGCGAAAAAGCCAAAGAGCGCGCTGCTGAGCGTCTCGAAAAGGAAGAAGCCAAGAAGGCCGCCGCCGCTGAAGCTGAAGAAGCCAAAGCCGCTGCTGCAGCCGCTCCGGCTGAAGAAGAAGCCCCGGCCGAAGAAGCCCCTGCTGAAGAGGCCGCCGCTGAAGAAGAAAAGTCCGAATAGGACTTCTCCTCCAGGCCTTTGATCAACCCCGCCGTGGAAACGCGGCGGGGTTTTTCACATCCGGAGTCAGTGTTTTGGATGCGAATCTGACTCTTTCGGCTTTTTCCCTGAACGCATTTGTTCTATCTTTGTTCCAAAGCGGAAAGCCGCCTGCGGAACAGAACAATGCGCAAACCCGACACCATCGAGCAGCTCTATCTCGACTTTGACAGCTTCTTTGCGAGCGTCGAGCAATACGCCGATCCGCGCCTGAGGGGGCGGCCCGTCGGGGTGATCCCCATGAAGGGCGCGCGCAACACCTGCATCATCGCCGCCTCGAAAGAAGCCAAGGCGAAGGGCGCCAGCTCGGTGATGACCGTACGCGAGGCGCGCGAGGCCGTGCCCGACATGATCCTGGTGGATCAAAAACCCGACCTGTATCGCCGCATGCACGCCGTGATGGTCGCGGAAATCCGCGCCGTTCTGCCCATCGGGGCGGTGAAATCCATTGATGAGCTGACCTGCAAGCTCGACGCCCGCGCCATCGCCGACCCCGAAGGCGTGTCGGACGCGATCAAGGCGCGCATCGCGGCGGAAACGGGCGGCGTGGTCACCGCCTCGATCGGCATGGCGCCCAACCGCTTCCTCGCCAAAATGGCCTGCAAGCTGGGCAAGCCCGACGGATTGACCATCTGGCGCCCTGAAGACCTGCCGGGGCCCTTGCTCAAGCGCCCGATCGAGGAAGCGCCGGGCATCGGCTCGTCCATGCGCAAGCGCCTTCTGAAGGCGGGCGTGGCGGACATGAAAGCGCTCTGGGCGCTGCAACCCAAGCAGATGCGCGCCCTGTGGCGCAATGTGGCGGGCGAGCGCTTCTGGTACGCGCTGCACGGCTATGACATCCAGGCCGAAGCCGCCCAGCGCCGCATGTATGGCCATGGCCGCGTGCTGCCGCCCAGCCATCGCAGCTGGCCCAGCGCCTATGACTGCGCCCGGCTTCTGACGGTGAAGGCCGCCCGCCGCATGCGCCGCGACGGCCGCACCGCCGGGCGCATGGGGCTGTGGCTGCGCCATATTGACGGCGGGTGGAGCGGGGAATTGCCGCTGCACAGCGCCCGCACCGATCGCGATTGCCTGAAAGCGCTGGATGCGCTGTGGAGCGCCGCCCAACGCGCCGATCCGCGCGCACGTCCCATGCGGGCGGGCATGTATCTCACAGACCTTGATGATCCCGGCGTCACCCAGACCGACTGGCTGGTGGAGGATGACGCCCAGGACAAGGCCCGCCGCAACGCCCTGCAGGACGCCATCGACTCGCTGAACAGCCGCTACGCCAAATCGCTTGTCACCCAAGGGGTCTGGACCCCGCCGCCGGGCGGCTATGCGGGCGGCAAGATCGCCTTCACACGTATTCCCTATGCCGAGGACTTCTGGTGATGACCTGGAAAACCGAACTTCGCCTTGACGATCTGCCGCCGCACAGCCGGCTGGAAGCGTTTTGCAAGACCTGCAGCGCGGCGCGTTATTACACCGCACAGGAATTGCTGGCCCGCCGCGCCCTCCAGCACGCCCATCTTGATCAGGTGGAGACCGCGCTGAAATGCGTTCAGCGCGGCTGCGGCGGGGCCGTCGCGCTCTACGAGGTCAATTCAGGCGAGACCGAAGCCTTTCAGGGCGGCATGCCCTAGCGCCTCTCGCGCAGCGCCCGTCTTGAGCTGGAGCGCTCTTCAGGGCAGACAGAGCGCCAGAAAAGGATCCCGCCATGCCCGCACATGAAGAAGAACTTGTCGTCATCGCCGCTGTCGCGGGCGCCCATGGGGTGCGCGGGGATGTGAAGATCAAGCCCTTCGGCGACCCCAGCCAAGTGTGCAGCTATGGCCCCTTCCTGGATAAGTCCGGCGCGGTGATCCTGACCCCGACGCAAGCCAAACCCGGCCCCAACGGTACGGTAACGCTGCGGCTGAAGGAAAACCTCACCCGCGAGCAGGTGCAGGCGATGAAGGGCACGCTGCTGCACGCCCCGCGCAACGCTTTGCCGGAACTGGAAGAAGACGAGTTCTATTATTCAGACCTGATCGGCCTGAGTGTGGAAAACCTTGAGGGCGAAGCCCTGGGCAAGGTGAAATCGGTGCAGGATTTCGGCGCCGGTGATCTCCTGGAAGTCTCAGGCCCTGACGGGGTCTGGTTCCTGCCCTTCACCAAGGCGGCGGTCCCCCATATGGACCTCGCCGCCAGCAAACTCGTCGCCAACCCGCCTGAAACCATTGAAGGCGATGAAGACAAAGACCAATAAGCGCGAACTCGCTTGATGGGCGCCCGGCGGACGGATCTACAGTAAGCATGCCCCGAAACGCCGCATGGGCCTCCGGATCAAGTCCGAAGGCCGAAATGTTGAAGTATTGTGCTCTCGGTCCTCGGGCTTGACCCGGGTACCCATACGCAACCAGCCCCGCGCGCAAACGCAGGTGGAGCCAAAGACGGGTCGCGCGGGAGCGGGCCGTTTGAGTTGAAGATGTGTAGTCTTGAAAGCCGACCCGGCTCCCGCGCTGAAGATGTTTTATCGGGATCGCCGCACGGAGACTTCTGCGCTGTCGCGCCGCCGGTGCAGTCACCGCCTCATCAGACGCCGCCGCCCTGGACCGCTCGGTGACACCCCGCCTTTTCGCATAAAGGCAGCGTTACAGCCCTTATGCTCGGGACATCTCGCCCCTCCCAGCCTGAACGCGCCGGCCGCCCGTCATGGAAGAAACGCGTGAGAGTATGGCTCAGCTTTGGGAGGGGCGGATAAGTTTGCGGCTGTCCCTGCCCCCTGACTCCCTTCTCTCCTTGCGTCACAGGGTTTGGCGCCCCATAAGCGCGCGCCATGACGTTTAACGCTTCGGTTCTCACCCTCTATCCGGACGCTTTTCCGGGTCCGCTTGGGGTCTCATTGCTCGAGACTGCAAGAAAGAACGGACTCTGGGCGCTTGAGACGGTGGACATCCGGTCGTTTTCCCGTCATAAGCACGCCTCCGTTGACGACACGCCGGCTGGCGGCGGCCCAGGAATGGTGCTGCGCCCTGACGTATCGGCGGCGGCGATCGACAGTCTTCCAAGGGATGGACGACCGTTGATCTATCTGACGCCTCGGGGCAAGCCGCTCACTCAAGCCATGGTGCGAGAGTGGTCGGCAGGTCCGGGCGTTATTGTCTTTTGCGGCCGCTTCGAAGGTCTCGACCAACGGGTCATCGAAGCGCGCGGCATGGACGAGGTGAGTGTCGGCGACGCCGTGCTCGCCGGGGGGGAAGCCCCCGCCATGGTCCTCATCGAGGCCTGTGTGCGGCTGATCCCCGGCGTGCTTGGCAAGATCGAGAGCACCGAAGACGAGAGTTTTGAGGGTGATCTGCTCGAATACCCCCATTATACGCGACCGCGTGAATGGGAAGGGCATGAAATACCCGACGTTTTGCTGTCAGGCGATCATGGCCGGATCGCCCGGTGGCGTAAGGAACAGGCCGAAGATATAACGCGACTGCGCCGACCCGATCTCTGGACGAGATATCAGCGGCGTCAAGGAGAAGAGCCATGAACCTGATCCAACAGCTCGAGCAGGAAGAAGCCGTCCGCGTGCTCG
Source organism: Oceanicaulis sp. (assembly GCF_051859625.1). Taxonomy (GTDB): domain Bacteria; phylum Pseudomonadota; class Alphaproteobacteria; order Caulobacterales; family Maricaulaceae; genus Oceanicaulis. The sequence goes on from NZ_JBHYFH010000001.1 coordinate 1,196,571, forward strand.
GCGACAAGAAAATCCCCGAGTTCTCTCCGGGTGACACGCTGACCGTGAACGTGTGGATCCGCGAAGGCGACCGCCAGCGGGTTCAGCGTTTCGAAGGCGTCTGCATCGCCCGCTCCGGCGGCGGTCTGAACGAGAACTTCACTGTGCGTAAAATCAGCTTCGGCGAAGGCGTGGAACGCGTCTGGCCGGTGTACAGCCCGCTGATCGAGTCCATCGAGATCAAGCGCAAAGGTAAAGTGCGCCGCGCCAAGCTGTACTATCTGCGTGACCGCCGCGGTAAATCCGCGCGTATCGCCGAGCGCACCACCGGTCGCGGCATCGAGCCGCGCGGCAAGAAGAAACAAGGCTAAGGCCTTACGCTTCTTGAGCGACAAGATAACGCCCGCCGGAGATTTCCGGCGGGCGCTTTTTGTTGTGAATTTGTACGAGGCCCTGCGGGCTTGGGATTTTCTGTTCTCCCTCGCCTCCGCTCGGTCGATCCTCGCTTCGCTGCGGGCGGCCTTTGGCCTTGCGGCCCTGATGGGCCGGTCATCCTCATCCTCGCTTCGCTGCGGGCGCGCGGTCGCGCTTGCGAGCCCATCGGGCTCAGTTTCTGGGCCTGACGGGCCGGGGCGCGGAGCCCCGACCCAGCCAAGTATCAGCTATTCGCCGACCATCTGGTCGCGTACGGCGACGGCGGTGGCGGGGAAGTCCGCGAAGACGCCGTCCACGCCCTCGGCATAAAGCGCGCGCAGCTCGTCACGCACATCACTGCCGGTCAGCGGCTCGCGATCATCGCGCACCGTCCAGACATGCACCTCAAGGCCCAGATCATGCGCCTGCTCGACAAAGCCCGTGCTGTCGCCCTCTGGCGTGAGCAGCAGCGTTTTATAAGCGCCAATGCCGTCCGCGAACCCGGCGATCTCCTGAAGGCTCAACCCGTCCGCGTTTGCTCCTTCCGCATCCGGCCCCGCATACAGCATGGCCAGCGGAACCTCTGACACGGCGTTCAGGCGCTGCAGGAACGGGGCGTCAAAGGACTGGATCACCACCGGCGCATCCGCACGGTTGAGATCATGCGCCTCAAGCGCCGCAATCAGGGCGGGGAGCGGGTCGAGACCCATCGCCGTCAGCTCGGCCGGCAGTTTCACTTCAGGCTCAATGGCTATCACGCAGGCGCAGCGTTCTTCTTCAGCGTCCACAAACGCCAGAAAATCGTCAAACGTCATCACCGGGAATTGACCATTATAGGACTGATCTCGGTCGTCCATGGTCTGGCTTGCCGTCAGGGTGCGCAGCTCGTCAGCAGTAAAAGTCGGAACCCACCAATCCTCACGCCCCATGATCTCGCTGCGGCGGTCGGCGAATTCGGGCCGGTTGGCGATATCGGTGGAGTGCGACAGATACGGATCATGGCGCACGATCAGCACGCCGTCCGACGACATGATCAGATCGGGCTCGATCACATCCGCGCCTTGCTCCAGCGCCAGCTGATACGCGGCCTGGCTGTGTTCAGGGCGCAAGCCTGACGCGCCGCGATGGGCGATCACTAGCGGCGGCTGACCGTCCAGTGTGTTCCAGAGCGGCGCCGTCACGTCCGGCGCAGCGTCTGCCTGCGGCGCTTCAGATTGGGAACAGGCGCTCGCCAGCAGCGGCGCCAGCACAAGAGCGGCAATACGGTTCATGGTCATCCCCTCGCCATGCCAAAACAGGAGACGGACTTTAATCCGCGCCGTACAGATTCAGAGTGATGTTTTCGTGACGGCGTTTAGCCGCGCACGCCACGCCCTGTGGGGTCGATCGGATCATCAACCGGGCCCGGCCCGCCGGGCTCTGACGGCGCGCAATACGGCCAGCTGCCCGAATTGGGACCCTGGTCCGTGCACACGGAATCGCCTTCGGGGATCATGGCGCAGCCCGAGACGGCCAGCAGAACGGCCAGCGACGCGCTCAGGCTCACAAGACGACGAATAGACATGTCAAATCCCCTCCACCCCGGCTTGATCCGGATGGGCAGAGCTTCCCCCGGCTAACGCCCTGACGCAACCCAGGCCACGCTCTTTTATAGTTCACGCAGCCTTAACGCCGCATCGGGCATGAAGAGCAGGTCTCAACGTTGGACGCTGTCATGGCTCGCACACACCGCTCCGCCCGATCCCGCAAAGGCCGCATGCCGGTCTGGTTGCGCGTGCTCACCATACTGGTGATCGCCGGCGGGTTGCTGACGACTGGCGTCGTCGTGCACCTGGCGCGCACCCTGCCCGATCTCAGCGCGATCGAACCCGCGCCGCACTCCGGTGAAACCGTGCTGCTGGATCGCGACGGGCGCACCATTGCGCGCCGGGGCCAGTCCACCAGCGCCGTAATCACGGCCGACGCCTTGCCGCAAAACCTCGCCGATGCGGTTCTGGCGGTCGAGGACCGGCGTTTTTACAGCCATTTCGGCATCGACCTGATCGGCACGGGGCGTGCGCTGATGGCCAATATCCGCGCTGGCCGCGTGGTGCAGGGCGGCTCGACCATCACCCAGCAATTGGCCAAGAACCTGTTTCTGAGCTCCGAGCGCACCTATGAGCGTAAAGCGCAGGAAGTGCTGCTGGCGCTCTGGCTAGAGCATCGTTTCACCAAGGATGAAATCCTCGCGCTCTATCTCAACCGCGTCTATTTCGGGGCCGGGGCCTGGGGGGCGGAGGCTGCGTCCCGACGCTATTTCAGCAAGCCTGCCGATGATCTGAGCATCGGCGAAGCCGCCTTGCTGGCCGGGCTTCTCAAAGCGCCGTCGCGTTACGCCCCGACCAATGACTCCCGCCGCGCCTCGGTCCGCGCCACGGTGGTTCTGGATTTGATGTACGCCACAGGCCGGATCAGCCAGAGCGAGCGCATCGACGCCGCCTCCACGCCGATCCGGGTCTCGCGCGGCAGCTCCAGCCCCGGCGCGGGCTGGTTCGCGGACTGGGTGATGACCCAGGTGCGCGAGCTTGCGCCCGGCCATCAAGGCGATCTGATCGTCCGCACCACGCTGGATGTGGACGCCCAGCGCGCCGCTGAAACCGCGTTGACGCAAGGGCTTGAAAACCCCGATTGGGCCCGCGGCGCCAGCGAAGGCGCCCTGATCGCGCTCGACAGCCAGGGCGGGGTGCGCGCCATGGTCGGCGGCCATGATTATACGCAAGCGCCGTTCAATCGCGCCGTGAACGCCCGTCGCCAGCCCGGCTCCGCCTTCAAGCCCTTCGTCTACGCCGCAGCCTTCGAAGGCGGGCTCAGCCCCGAAGACATCTTTGTCGACGCCCCCATCTCCTATGGCGACTGGGCGCCGCAAAACTATGGCGACCGCTATGAGGGCGAGATGACGCTTGAACGCGCCTTCGCCCGTTCTTCAAACGCCATCGCCGTGCAAGTGGCTGAAGCCACGGGCCGAGGCTGGGTGATGCGCACCGCGCGCCGGATGGGCATCGACAGCCCGCTTGAAAACACCCACGCCCTGTCGCTGGGCGCCTATGAAGTGACCCCGCTGGAGCTGGGCCAGGCCTATCTGCCCTTCATGAATGGCGGCCGCAGCGCAGACGCCTACGCGATTTTGTCCGTGCGCACGGCTGGGGGCGACATCCTGTTCGAGCATGAGCCTCAGCAGGGCGAGCGCGTGCTGGCGGATCGTATATTGCGCCAGATGGATCAGCTGTTTGACGCCGCCGTCAGCTATGGCACCGCTCGCAGCGCCCGTGTGGGCGGGCGGCTTGTGCGCGGCAAGACCGGCACCACAAACGACAATCGCGACGCCTGGTTCGCTGGGTGGATGGACGGGCTGACCGCGGTCGTCTGGATGGGCAATGACGATTACTCCGCCACGACGGACGCCGTCGGCGGCGCCGGACCCGCCCGCGTTTTCGCCGCCTTCATGAGCGCCGCGCCCGTGCCGCCGCGCGGGCTGGACGCCGTCCTGGCCGATGCCCCGCGCAGTGACGACCCCATCGCCAACTTGCTCAGCCCGCCTGTGCAAGCCGACCCCGCGTCTCAGCCTGCCCCTGAGGAAGCGGAAGAGGCGCCCGCAGATGACGCTGATCCCATTGCAGATCTTCTGGGCCGTCTCGGCGGCGCGCAATAACAGCTGATGCTCACCCTATGATACAGCCTGCAAGCCGTCTGGGTTTGCGCCGAGTCTTGCGATAGGCTCGCCAGAACACCGCTTCGCCAAAGGATGGACCATGGCCGTATCGACCCGTCGCGCCCCTCTCGCCTTCGTGCTCGCCTTGGGACTGGGTCTTGCCGCCTGCAGCCCAGAGGCCGGGCCCGGCGATCGCTCTGACACGCGTTCGCGCCCTATCAGCGAAGCTCAGGCCCAGTCTGCGCTGGCCGATTTCGGGCTCGAGGAGCAAGGCCGCGCGAACTGGTCTGAGCGCCGCTTCGAACGCGGCGCCTATGTCTTCACAGACTTCGCCATGACGCTGGAAGACGGGCGCCTGACCGCGAGTGAGCTGATCCTGACCGGCCCGCAACGGCTGGAAGACCAACCTTTTTTCACCGCGCTCGAGATGCAGAACGCTGTCATCGAAGCGCAGGACGGTGACATGAGCGCGGAGTTTTTCTCCTTGCGCGACCCGTCTGAAGCCCTGGCGCGCAAGGTTGCAGACCTGCTTCGCGGTGAAGACAGTCTTGAAGGCCTGGACGAGGATCGGTCCGGATTTGGCTTCGCCCGCCTCGAACTGGCCGCGTTGGCGATGCAGTTTGAAGACAAGCCCGCCAGCACGCTGTCCCTGACGCTCGATGCCTTGGTGCTTGAAGGCTTTGAAAACGGGGAAACCCTCCAGTCGGGTCAGTTGAGCGCGCTGGCGCTGGACGACCGGGACGAACAGGGCGGCCCCTTGTCCTTGCGACTGGGCGGCATGCAGGTCTCGGGCGTAAAACTGGACGGTCTTGATGACGGCTCGCCACTGGGCGCCAGCCTGATGTCGCCCGATCAGGCGCCGTATGAGACGCTGACCGTGCAGAATCTACTGGTCTCGGCCGGCGGGATCGCCATCACGCTGCCCGACATGTCCGCGAGCGTTGAAACGCTGGGAAGCGGCGTGCTGTCCTCACAACTCGATCTGCCCTCACTGACGCTGAGCCCCGCGCCCGGTCATCCGCAAAGCGCTGAAATCGAACGCAGCTTTGACATGCTGGGCTATGATCAACTTGAACTCAGCGCATCAGGCGAAAGCCGGTACGACCCGCAGACAGATCGCGCCTGGACCGAGGGCGCAAACATCATTCGCCTTGTGGACGGCCTCACCCTGAGCTTTGAGCAGGACGTGTCGGGCCTGAGCGCCTACGCCGCACAGGCTGAGGAGCTGACCGCTGGCAAATCTGGCGCGACGCCTGATCCCGCCCAGCTGATGGCGCCGTTGATGATCCATCACTTCAGGCTGCAGCTGACAGACGACTCCCTGATGGAGCGGATCACAGCTCAAATCGCCCAACGCTCTGGCGTCAGCGAGCAACAGGCGCGGGTCCAACTGGGCGCCATGACGCGGATGGGGCTGGCCTTCGCAGGCGCGCAGCTGCCTGCGGGTCTGGTCGATCAGGCCGGACCGGCGCTTGACCGCTTCATCAGCTCAGGCGGCGTGCTGACCTTTGAGATGGCCCCCGAAACCCCGGTCTCCGCCGCAGTCTTCGCGGACTATCCCGCGCCGGATGCGCAAAGCCTGGGCCTGAGCGTCACGCATGAAGGCGGCGACGCGCCGGAACCGAAATAGCCTCAAGCGCACAAAGGGGCGTTAAGCCCCTTTGTCGTGCTCGGCCATGAAGGCTTTCATCTTCGGTGCGATCTCTTCGCGGAACCGGCGACCGTTGAAAACGCCGTAATGGCCGACGCCGGGCTGGACATGGTCCAGACGCAGAGATTCAGGCAGGTTTGAGCACAGGGTGTGCGCCGCCTGAGTCTGGCCGATGCCGGAAATGTCGTCGTTCTCGCCCTCGACCGTCAGAAGCGCCACATCGGTGATCGTCTCGGGTCGCACCAGACGCTCCCCCACACGCATCTCGCCACACGCCAGAGTGTGCGCCTGGAAGACCTCGTGGATGGTCTGAAGGTAGAATTCCTCGGTCAGGTCCATCACGGACAGGTATTCGTCATAGAACTGACGGTGCCGGTCGGCGCTGTCGCCGTCGCCCTCCACCATGTGCTGGAAAAAGTCCCAGTGGGCGTCCACATGGCGTTCGAAATTCATGTTGATGAAGCCGGTCAGCTGCAGGAAGCCCGGATACACCCGGCGCATGGCGCCCGGATACACGGCCGGCACGGTCTGGATCAGGTTATCCCGGAACCATTCGTACGGACGCTCTTCAGCCAGCTTGTTGGGCACGGTGGGGGATTTGCGCGCATCAATGGGCGAGCCCATGAAGGTCATCGAGGACGGACGCGCCGGATCCTCATCTTCAGCCATCAGCGCAATCGCCGCCAGGGTCGGCGGGCCGGGCTGACAGACCGCCACCACATGGGGGTTGTCGCCCAGCGCCGTGATCATCTCGCGCACATACAGCACGTAATCGCCCAGATCGAAGCGCCCGTCGCTCACCGCCACCCTGCGCGCGTCTGTCCAGTCGGTGATGTAGACTTCGTGATCGGGCAAAAAGGCCTCGACCGTACCGCGCAGCAAGGTCGCGTGATGGCCAGACATCGGCGCCACGATCAGAACGGAGCGGTCCTTCAGCTCTGTCACCTTCACGCCGCGCGCTTTCGCCAGCGCCGCCCGGTCGCGCTTGAAGTGAAGCAGGGAGCAGAAAGGCTTGCTCCAGACGGTGTCGGTCACGACGTCCACGGGCTGGTCATTGACCAGAACCGGGCTCAAATCCCATTCAGGCTTGCCGTAATACCGGGTCAGGCTTTCAAACAGGTCCGCGGCGGCGGCCGTGGTCCGGCCCGCCAGGGTGTCAAAGGCCGGGTGGAGCGGCGAGCGCAGCGATTGCCGGGTCATATTGGCGGCGGCGCGCCAGGGCATCAACGCCGCCCGGCTCATTTCCAGAAAAGAGTAAAGCATAGCCATTATCCTCCACGCCTGAGCTCGGTGGAGCCCGCAGCGCTGTCAGCTCATCGCAATTATGCCGGGTTATTCTCTAAAAACTGTTGAAGTCGTGACGCGATTTGGTCGGGCGTCGCCTGATGTGGAAAGACTTCAACAAATTCTCCCTCGCGACCCATCAAGTAGATGAGCGAGGAATGATCCATGGTGTACTCCGCCAGTGTGCCGTCATCCTCCACACGGCGATAGTAAACGCGGTACGCGCGCGCCGCGTCCCGGATCTGCTCTTCGCTACCGGTCAATCCCGTCAAACCTTCGGGAAAGGCGGGCGAATCCACATAGGAGGCCAGCGCTTCAGGCGTGTCGCGTTCGGGGTCCACAGTGATCAGAAGCGGCTGAAACTGCGCCCTCTGCGCCTCCGGCAAACGGTCCAGCGCAGCGGCCATGACCTGCAGCGAGGTCGGACAGATGTCCGGGCAATAGGTGAAGCCGAAATAGATCAGCATCGGACGACCGGCGAAGTCGGCGTCGGTCACGGTCTGTCCCGTCTGATCGACCAGAGTGAACGCGCCGCCGATATCCGCTTCCCCGGACATGCGCACGGGCGCTGCGCCCGGCGACCCGGATCGCGCCGGGTTCTGGCCTGAAAGCGTCAAAAGCAGAATCGCAGCCAGCCCGGCCAGAACAGCGGCGATCACCGGGAAAAGCCAGATCGGTCGATTTTTCAAGTCCATGAAGAATCCTGTGTGTGGCTGTGCGCTGGCGCAGCGCGAACCATCCCATTGATCTACGACATTCTTGTGTCAGATGCGAGCCCTGGCTATGGCGGTGCAGCATAAGTGATAAGCGGGTGCAGCCTTGGCTGGCGAAAAAACCGCCTCCGGCGACATGACGGGGCCGCAGCGCGTCAGAACGTCCCGTTGACGGCTTGGACAGGCATGGATCAGCTGCTTGGCTGACGATCTGGGAAAGAACAACACCGTGCGCGACACCCATAGTGAGCCTGACTGGTCAGAGCTGGACGCAGACCCGAACCTGACCCCGGTGTTCGGCCGCGTCCGCTTGCGGACCTTGATCCTGCTGCGCTGGCTGGCGGTGACCGGTCAGACCATGGCCGTGATCGTGGTCTTTTACGGTCTGGGGTTTGATTTGCCGCTGGGCGCGTGTCTGGGCGTGATCGCGGCCAGCGCCTGGGTGAACGCCTGGCTGTCGCTGGCCATGCCGACCCAGCGCTTCGCCAAGGATTGGGAAGCCTTCCTGCAACTGGCCTATGACGTGATCCAGCTGATGGTCCTGCTGGCCCTGACCGGGGGGCTGACCAATCCGTTCTCGGTCATGCTGGTCGGGCCGGTGGTCATCGCCGTCGCCGCCCTGCCGGGTCGCTGGTGGCTGACGCTGGCCGCCATCGCCATTGTCGGCTCGATCTCGCTGAGCATCTGGCATTTGCCCTTGCCCTGGTCGGACGCCGAGGCCGTGGTCCTGCCCTCCACCTACCGCGCCGGGATCTGGGTGGCGCTGGCCATCGCCATCGCCTTCACCGCCGTTTACGCTTGGCGCGTCGGATTTGAAGCCCAGCGCATGGGCGCCGCCCTCGCCGCCACCCAGAGCGTGCTGGCCCGCGAACAGCGTTTGTCAGCCCTGGGCGCGCTCGCCGCCGCAGCAGCGCATGAGCTGGGCACTCCGCTCGCCACCATTCAGCTGACCGCCAAGGAAATGTTGCGCGCCGCCCAGGACGACCTCTCGCGCGAGGATGCAGACCTGATCATCTCGCAAGCCCAACGGTGCCGGGACATCCTGCAGCGTCTGTCTCAATCCTCACACAACACAGCCGACAAAATGCATGAACGCATCGGCTTGCGTGAATTGATGGATGAGGCCGCCGCCCCGCTCAAAGGCCTGGACGCCCATGTGGTGGTCAAGCTTGCGCCGACGCCGGACCACCCCGACGCCCCCGTGCTCAAGCGACAGACAGAGCTGTTATACGGATTGGGCAATTTCATTGAAAACGCTGTGGATTTCGCTGAAACCGAAGTCCAGATCATCGGCGCCTGGAGCGACACCCAGCTCAATATCGTCGTTCAGGATGACGGGCCCGGCTTTCCGCCTGACATCCTGGCCAAGCTGGGCGAGCCCTATGTGACCACGCGGCGCAGCCAGCCCGGCTATGGCGGTTTGGGGCTGGGGGTCTTCATCGCCGTCACCCTGATCGAACGCATCGGCGGCACGGTCGACCTGACCAACGCCGCTGAAGGCGGCGCACGGGTGTCGCTGACCCTGCCGCGCGCCGCGCTTGAAGCCGAACCCATGAGTGATGTGGGCGCATCCGATTTATCGCCCTAAATCTGATCCCTGACAGCTGCCTTGATCTCATTGCGCCCTTTGCAGACACTGGGCGAATAGGACTAGATCATAGGCCTGATTTCTCGACCCGGTTAAAGGAGCCCCTCGGCCGTGACCGAACACACTGAACTGGACCTGCCCGAAGACAAGACCTTGCTGCTGGTCGACGATGACGAGCCCCTGCGCAACAGGATGGCCCGGGCGATGGCGAGCCGCGGTTTTGACGTCATCGACGCCGTCGGCACAGTGGCGGAGGCGATGAGCATCGCCCGCAACAACCCGCCAGCCTTCGCAGTGGTGGATTTGCGCCTGGACGACGGTGACGGGCTGGACGTGGTGCGGGCGCTGCACGAGACCCGCGAGGATTGCCGCGTCATCATGCTGACCGGATATGGCAATATCGCCACCGCCGTCGCGGCGGTGAAGTCAGGCGCCGTGGATTATCTCGCCAAGCCCGCCGACGCCGATGACGTGATGAAAGCTCTGCTCGCCAAGCCCGACGCCAAGCCGGCCCCGCCGGAAAATCCCATGAGCGCGGACCGGGTGCGCTGGGAGCATATCCAGCGCGTGTTCGAGCTGTGCAATCACAATGTGTCGGAGACCGCACGCCGGCTGAACATGCACCGCCGCACCCTCCAGCGCATCCTCGCCAAACGCGCGCCGCGCTGACGCCTCTGGAGTTTTGCGCATGGGACTGACTGTCGGCTTCTTGCTGTTTGACGACCTGACCCAGCTCGACTTCACCGGACCGTTGCAGGTTCTCAACCGCTTGCCCGATGCGGAACTGGCGCTGATCGCCAACTCAGACGGTCCGGTGCGCACCGATTGCGGGCCGTTCATCCTGCCCAATCATACGCTGGAGACCGCCCCCGATCTTGATTTGCTGTGCATTCCCGGCGGGTATGGCGTCGACGCGGTGATGCAGGACGCGGCCATGCTGGACTTTGTCCGTCGCCAGGCCGCGCAGGCGCAATACGTCACGTCGGTCTGCACCGGCGCCTTCATCCTGGGCGCAGCCGGACTGCTACAGGGCGTGCGCGCGACGACGCACTGGCGCTATCACGATCATCTCAAAGCCTTCGGCGCGATCCCTGTGAAAGACCGCGTCGTGCATGACGGCCGCGTCATCACGGGCGGCGGCGTGACGGCGGGCATTGATTTCGCGCTGAGCCTGGTGCGAGAGATCGCGGGCGAAGAGACGGCGGCCGCCATTCAACTCGGCCTGGAATACGATCCCGCCCCGCCGCTGAACGCGGGAACGCCGGATCAAGCCTCCGCACAGGTGCGCGACGCGGTCGAGGCGCGGATGGGGCCAAGGCTTGAGGCCTTTTCACACATCGTCTCTCAAATCACGGCTCAGACCGGGTACGTTCCAGACCAATAGCGCCGACCGCGGTCCAGCTCGGACAGGCTCGCCGCTAGCGCCTGCATCCAGATCTGGCTGGGAGCCAGCGTGACAGGGCCGTCGGGACTCCCGTCCGGAGCAAGCGCCATTGTCTCCGTCACCCCGCGCGCCAGATGATGCCGCCAGAGCTGTTTGACCACAGACGCGTCTCCCGCATTCAACGCTTTGTATAGGTGCGCATAAACAGCGCCCAGAACCGGATCGCCACAGGTCAGGTAAAGCTGGGTCAGATCATCGCTTAGCTTGGCGTTCGACATCTGCCGGGCGGCATACCCGCTGCTATTGGTCTTGGTTTCGATCAGGCAGGCTTGAAATCCGTCCTCCGTCACGCGAACGAAGATGCCATCCACGCCCTGCGGACCGGTTCCGGGCTTGCCGTTGATCGGGCGCCAACCCTGCGCCGCCATCATCACACTGGTCAGAGCTTCCCCGAACGCGCCCTGGTCGTTGGAGCTGACAAAGGCTACAGGCGTGACAGGCCTGAAGGGAGGCAAAGGCGGCGCTGTCAGGCCAGCGTCTTCAGATGCGCCTCCGCCAGACCCCAAACGACAGAGCTTGCGCGCCGCCAGCCCCGCCAACACAGCTGCGACCGCGCTAAGGCCCGCCAGGATGAGAAGATCCATAATCATCGCGTCCCTGTCTCTGGCGCGCTCGTCCTAGATCCAGGACATGTCTGTATACAGCTCATAAGAGATGAGGGAGGGGATCACCCCCGCATCCTCCATCAACTCTGGCGTGACCACCACCCATTTGGTCTTGAAGCTCTGCCGCCAATCCAGCGTCAGCACATTGTCTGCATATCGAACAGAACGACTGGCCTGAAACGCCTCATTGTCGACCCCGGTGTCTTCATCCGCGAACGACCAGACATGGGAAGGTCCGGGTAAATGGACTTCGACCGAATGACTCATCGTCATCGGAAAGGGCAGGGCCGCATCCGTTTCCAACTCCATCAGAAACTGGCCCACCGACATCAGGGCGTCAGTTCTCAGAACCCTGGCGTGAGTCCCGCTTGAATCCGCCTTGCCAAAAAACCTGTCGGCGGTGAGCTCCATGCTGACCCGGATCGAGTTGTCCTGTTCGTTGTCATAATAACTGATATGACTGATCTCAATTCCTTCAAACCTTTGATAGGATTGCAGGAAAAACTCCTCCCGATCGGATTCCGAACCGCTCTCAAAGGCAGCCCTGACAAGGCCTGCAAAATCCCCGCGATACTCAATCTGCGCATCAATCACCAGCTCGTCGCCCGGCCCTTGGGGCAGGTAGAAGCGCTGACGTATATCGGTCCAGGGCTCGCCCGCCACGCGGGCAGGCATGTCGACCAGCCCTTCGTCGTTCTCGTCAAGAACCAACGCGAAGTCATAATCAGGTTGCGCGCGATATTGCATCATGCCGCGTTGCAGACTGAGGGTCGGGTCCACCCAATAGGCGCGTTCCCGCCAGATCACGCGTACGACGACATGATCAAACGCCTGCGGCGTCGCGACCAGCTCATCCAGATCCCGCCCGTCCACGCTGTTGACGAACGCTATATGCGCCTCGATCCCCAGCGCCTTGAGCAACTGAACCAGCAACAGTGACTTCGCCTTGCAGTCGCCCGAGCGCGTACGCAGCGTCTGCTCCGGACTGGCAGGCGTATAGCCCTGCTCGCCCAGGGAAATGGCGAAATAACTCACATGGTCCTGGACAAACTGGATCGCCCGCACCAGCTGCAATTCCGGATCATCGGTGGAGCTCCGGATACGATCCGCCACCTCGCGAACCGCCGCTGAGGGGCGCCCTGCATCATAAAGCGCCTCGCCCCAGCGTTTGACGACCATCCAGTCCTCGAACTCGCTGATCAACCAGCCCGCCGTGTGCTGGAAACGGTTATACCGATCAAGGTCGGCATTTGCGGTCACGGACTGTTCGGGCAGGATAAAGCTCTGATACCCGTCTTCCTGAACGGTCAGGGGTTCAGGCCCGTCGCCCATCACCTGCAACCGCGCGCCTTGCGGCGCCAGCACCCGGAGGTGCGCCTTTGGGCTGTCCACATAGTACTGGGCGCGGACGAACTCGCTCACGCGGCCTTGCATGCTGGGATGCCCGCCCACGACCGACCAGCTCATATCCAGCGTATCGCCAGCCTGCATGTTCGGTATGCGCACCAGAGCGCGCTCCAATCCGGTGACGACACCTTGATTGAGCTGATCCTCAGCCTGGATACGGTCAATGAACAAATCCTGGCGGCGGTCCTCACGCACGCCGTCGCGGATGACGGTCACCTCGTGCAGCACGACGCTCTGATAATCGGGAAAATACTCAATCAGCCGGGTCGAAAGCGCCTCCGCCGCCTGTCGGTTGGCCACATCCATGACCGTGCGCACATAGCGCACAGGCGTGTCGCCGCGCAGATCTGTCTGCTGGTCGATCAGACGCGCAAAAACACCCCCAGGCGCATTGCCCAGAGCGATCCGGTCATACGGTTCGGGTTCTATGGGGGCGAGAAAGTCCGGGGCCGGCGCAAACTCAACCTCCCCGACGGACACGCTCGGCGTCGACGGGCCTGCCGATCCGCTGTCTGAAGGCGGCAGCGACAAAAGCCCCGTCGCCGCCAGTCCGCCTATGACCAGCACTGCAACCAAGACCACGATATTGAAATAGCGTACGAAAGCGCGCATCGCTTACCCCCTCACAGCGATGACGCGACCCCTCGCGGCATCTCTCCCCGTCTCTACCGTAAAAAGGGAAGTCAGTAGCGTCTAGCGCGAGGACTGGCGAAAGAGCGATTATTCTCGAGAGGCTGGCTCAAATCGCCCGCAGCGCGCGCTCAGCGGCGTTGCGTGCGAATTTCAGGGTCAACGCCTTGCGCCGGGCGGGGGCGAGCTTGGCGACCGGGCTTTCACGCACCACCGCGCCGCCAAATCCATCCGCGATGATCAGGCCCGTCTGTTCGGGCAGCATCTCGGCGGGAAACCGGTCCGACACCGCGAAATAGAACCGGTCGCACCAGGCGAAATAATCGGGCCATTTCTCATCGGTGCGAAAATCCTGCACGCCGGATTTTACTTCGACGATCACCATCTCGCCCTTGGGGCCGAGCCCGGCGAGATCGGCGCGGCGCCCGCACGGCAAAGTGAACTCTGCGATGGCGGTGATGCCCAGATCCAGCAGCAATCGCGCCGTGCCGCGCATCAGAAGGCGCGCATCGTCGATTGCGGGATTGCTGGCGCGGGCGGTGGGGATGGGATCTGAAACAGCCATAGGCGCATTTTGTTCAACTTATGTTCCGATGACAAGCCCTGCGGCCACTGGCGACCCGCCGCCTACACTCCTATTTGACATCCATGTTCAAACCCACCGACCTCGCTCGCCTCACCGCCCCTGATGAAACCCTCTTCCTGGAGATCGCCCAGAGCGCCTGGGACGGCCTGCCCGCACAGTTTCGCGCTTTATGCGGCAATGTGGTGATCCAGACGCCGGATTTTGCCGACGCGGCGACGCTGTCGCATTTCAAGATGGAGAGCCCGTATGAGCTGACCGGGCTCTATCACGGGGTGGATCTGACCCAGAAATCCGTGCTCGATCCTGCGGGCGGACCCGATTACGTCTTTCTCTATCGCCTGCCGATCCTGCTGGAATGGTGTGAGCGGGGGAATGTGACCCTGTCCGAGATCATCTCTCATGTTCTGGTGCATGAGATCGGTCATCATTTCGGCCTGTCCGATGATGACATGCACGCCATAGAGGACGCTGCAGACTGATTTGAGTATGAGCTGAGGGGTAATGGAGACGATCCCGCCCCTCGCCGCACTCGCTGCGCTCGTATCCGCCATGGCCCATGCGGGCATGGCGCTGTTCACCAAGCAAGCTGACGACACGCTCACCTTCCGGGCGGTCTCGATGGTGTTTTCTGCGCTCTGGCTCAGCCCGGTCCTGTTTCTGTTCCCGGTTCCGGGCTGGGAGGTCTGGCGGTTCCTGCTGCTGGGCGCAGGCCTCATCTGGGCGTTCAACATGCTGATGATCGCCGCCTTTCAGCGCGGGTCGATGAATCTGGTCTATCCGGTCATGCGCGGCGCCGCGCCCGCCATCGCCGGCCTGTTCGCGTTTTTCATCCTGGGCGAGCCCCTGAGCCCGCTGGCGATATTGGGCCTGTCGGTCGCCTCCGCCGCCATCATCGCTTTCGCCTGGCCCGAAAAAGGCGGCGCGCCCAAGGCGGCTGCGCTGGGCTTTGCGCTCTCGGCTGCCGTGATGACGGCGAGCTATACGGTCAATGACGCCTCGGGCGTGCGCGCGGCAGGGTCCGCGCTCATCTACGCGGCCTGGTTCTTTGTCCTCAGCGCCCTGTCGCTGGGCCTGACCGCCTGGGTGCGGCGCGGCGATCAAGTGTTGAGCGTCGCGCGCGCCGAGCTGCGACGCGGTTTTTTCGCGTCCTTTTTCAACATCACCACCTACGGCCTCGCGCTGTACGCCTACGCCAACGCCCCGGTCGCCCCGATGGCGGCGCTGCGGGAGACATCTGTGGTGTTCGGCGCCATCGTGGCGGCGGTGATCCTGAAAGAGCCATTGGGACGGCGACGCATCGTGCTGGCGGGCGTTCTGGCGCTCGGGCTCGCCGCCATTCAGCTGGGTTAAGTCGATCCGACTTTCGCTGACCGTCGTATTAGGGCAGTAAGAGAGTTCCACCCTCGCCATTGCGGACACAGAGTTTCATGTCAGACGCCACGCCCGACACCACCTCCAGCAAGACCATCGGCCAAGGCTCCAAGCTTCTGGTGGATGTGGGGCCCGCCGCGATCTTCATGATCACCTATAATGTGGCCAAACGCCTCGCCGAGGATCAGGCGATCTACTGGGCGACCGGCATTTTCATGCTCGCGACGGCGGCCGCCGTGGTCTACGCCGTGATCACGCAAAAGCGCTTCCCGCCCATGCTGGCGGTGACCTTCGTCATCGTGACGCTGTTCGGCGGCATGACGATCTATCTGCAAGACCCGATCTTCATCTTCATCAAGCCCACCATCATCAATCTGATCTTCTGCTTTGCGATCCTGTTCAGCTTCGCGCTCGGCTTTAACGTCTGGAAGCGCCTGTTCGGCTCGATCTATTCCATGCCCGAGCACGCCTGGGTCATGCTGGGCATTCGCTGGGCGCTGTTCTTCGCCTTCCTCGCTTTGCTGAACGAAGTGATGTGGCGGCATATCGTGGACGCAGACGTGCCTGAAACCATGCGCTGGTTTGCGGGGCTTGAGCTGACCGAAGGCTTCTGGGTCAATTTCCGCTTCTTCGGCACCTTCCCGCTCTTCTTCCTGTTCGTGCTCGCCAATGTGCCCATGACGCTGAAATACGCCAAGGCGGCCGACGAGGACGGCGACAGCGAAGCTGAACAGCAGGACGCCTGAGACGGGTTTCGCTTGTCGCGATTCCCCATCCGCAATAGCCTTGATGGGTGAGACGCTTACGCCAGAGAATCCAGCGGAGAAACACCGCCGCCTTTCAAAGCCCGGTCAGCTGGATGCTGCTCGCGACCTTGCTCGGCTTAGGCATTGTCTGGCGCTTGATTGAGCTGTTTGTGATTACGCAGCTCAGTTGCGGCGAAACCTTGCGATTCTGGCAAGGAGAAGCGCCACTGGGGCCAACCCTACTGGGCGTATTCGCCGTCGCCTTCACCGCCATGTTTTGCCTGTGGGTGATTGATCTCACCCGGGTCCGTCATCGACGCCCGGCCATTTGGGCGACCACGGTTCAGGCTTTTCTGTTTGTCGCTATTCTGACCGTTCTGACCACCTGGTCGAGCTTCATCAACACGTACTCGGTCTTCAAGCCGATCAGCGATACTTTGCGATACAGCTTCCATGTGATCCGGATCGCGAACGTTTCAGAGGTCCTCTTATTTGAAGCCAATCCGGGATATGAGTATTGGTCTACCAAACGGATATGGGAGAGAGAGCTTGGTCCGCTTGTTATGGGCCGCCATTCATTTAAAGACTGCTCTTGCATGAGCCTGTCACAGCAGCGCACGCGCGAAGAACTGATGTGGCTCGCCTATGATGTTCAGCAGGGCGCTCTCACCCACGAAGAGGCCAATCAGATCCGGCGCGACACGCCCAAGCCCATAGAGCCTGAATGGTGCGAGGCGACGCTGGATCTGGCCCGAACCGTTTATTGAAACAGGCCATAACGGCCCTGTGATTATCACCTGAGCGGGATATGGGGTAGTAAGCATTTATGCTGACCTGGTTCTCCGTTCTGGCCCTTCTGTTTCAGGCCCATTCCACCCCGCCTCAACCGGCGACGAATGCATCCGTGCGCGAGACGCCGGACGCGGTGATCGTGGTGGAGCTGTTCACTTCGCAAGGCTGTCCGCTCTGCCCCGCCGCCAACCAGCTGCTGGCGGATTTCGGCGCGCGCGAGGACGTGATCGCCCTGGCCTGGGGGGTGAATTACTGGGACGCTTATGGCTGGGCGGACCAGTTCGCCATGCCGGAGTTTGTTGATCGTCAGAAGGCCTATGTGGAGGCCGGCGAGGCCATGCGGGTCTACACCCCGCACTTCGTCATCAATGGCGCGCCCGAACAACTGCGCTTTGATCCCGCGCGCATCACCGCGGCGCTGGAAGACAGCGCGCCCCGGCCCACAGCGCACATCCGCGAAAGCGAAGACGGCGCATACAGCCTGTCCCTTGAGGGCGCGCGCGCGACGCCGGCCGAAATCTGGCTGGTGCAATACACGCCGGGCATTGAAGAGCGTCAGATCGAAAGCGGCCGCAACGCCGGTCTGCGCATGACGCATTTCAACATGGTGCGCTCGGTTGAAAAGCTGGCGGACTGGACCGGCGGAGACGCGGCCTATGTGTTGCCCGACCCCGCGGACGATCTGGACGCCGTGGTGCTCGTGCAGGACGGCCCGGGCGGCCGCATCCTCACCGCCGCCCGGCTGCCCTGACGCCTAGTTGGCGGGAGCGTAGGTCTGGTCGAAATAGAGCGTCCAGCTCTCGCCGCGATCCGCGCTCATATAAATGTCGAACTCATGCCCGTCCGCGTGGGTGAAGTCATAGACCAGCTTGAAGTGCAGCTGTCCGCCCTCAATCGGATAGGACGTGTCGGGTCGCAGATTGGTGGCGACCAATCGGCCCGCATCGTCAAAATCGCCCTCATAGATATCCAATAGCCCATAGGCGTCATCCATGACGCTCAGGCGATAGAGCGAACGATAGGGATCATAGCTGAACAGGGTGCGCAGATGTGTGGCTTCCTCGGCGCCCAGATCAATATGGGCGTTCTCCTCCAGGCCGCGATCATTGAACACGAACCGGGTCCGGGCTTCGCCTGGATCAAGCGCCTGCATGCCATCCGGGCCCATGACCTGTCCGGTCACCACCCACTCGCCGGCCAAAGGCGCAAGCCGCGCCATGGCCTCGATCTGACGGTCAGAGACGCCATCCTGCGCCTGCGCGCTCGCGCTGAGCACGCACAAGGCGGCCCCCAACAGACTGTATTTGAACCCCATAACGCCCTCCCAACCTTTTTTCCAGCCTTCACTGTGGCGCAGGCCGTAAGCGGTCAAAAGTTAATAGGGGTTAATTCGTGGGCTCGGCCACCTGATCAAGGCCGCGGGTCAGACGCTCATAGGCGTCTTCGCTGACCAGAAACGCCCAGCCCTCGACCTGCGCATTGAAATGATCGGCGCGCGGGGCGGCATCATCGGCGAGGGCCGCCAGCTCGATGGTCACCCAGCGCTCATCCCCCTCGGCGAAGAACAGCATTTCATAGGCGAGACCCGAAAACGTCACCGCGGCATGGCGCGAGACATAGGCGCCCACCAGTTCCTGATCGGGTTTGACGTCGCGAAAGCGCAATTGCGCGCCCGCCGTCGCCACGCCATT
Source organism: Oceanicaulis sp. (assembly GCF_051859625.1). Classification (GTDB taxonomy): domain Bacteria; phylum Pseudomonadota; class Alphaproteobacteria; order Caulobacterales; family Maricaulaceae; genus Oceanicaulis. The sequence goes on from NZ_JBHYFH010000001.1 coordinate 1,215,160, forward strand.
GGCGGCCCCGGCGGTCACCAGACGCCAGCCTGAAGGCTCGCGCAGCTCGTAATAGCGCTGCGCCTCGCCGGCTCGCATCACCCGCCAGCTCGGGCCGAACTCAGGCTGGATCTCGGCGCGCGCAATCGCTGACGCCTCATGGTTCCAGAACTCAAGCCCCATCCAGCGCCCCGGATCGCCCAACAGCGCCGGGTCAATCACCGGGCCGGACGCCGCATAGGCGCGCGCGCCGCCGGGTCGCCGCACGTATACGCCGTTTGAGCTGCGCAAGCGCCCGGTGATCAGATCGGCGATCAAACCCCCTTCAGCGTCAGTCACGGAAATCCGTACGCCAGCGCCCCCCGCCTGCGGATCGCCCAGCCCCAGCCTGTCAAACTTGTCCGCGTCGCGGGTCATGGCTTCAGTAAAGCTCAGGCCTTGCAGCATCGCGTCCAGCTCAGCGATGCGTTCGGCGCGGACGGGATAGTCGCCCCGGCTCGCCATCACCCAGGCAGCGCCGCGCTTTTCCATCACGAAATTGGCGCCCGCGGTTTCAATCTGGATACGCGCCGCCGCGCTCGCCTGCTCGGGCCAGCCCTCAACCACCGGGCCGGACACGTCCGGCGCTTGCCCGATACGGGCGTCGCGCCAGACCACAATCCCGCCCAGCCCCAGCAAGGACAGCGCCAGCGCCAGCGCGATCAGGGCCTGCACGCCGCGGCGTTTATGGGGGGTGTGCAGGCTCATGCGCGACGCCTCCTGCGCACAAGCGCCGCAATGACGCCAAACACCAGAACGACCAACGGCGGCAGCCACAAGGTCCACAGCAAGAGCCGGTTCTCCAGCGCGTCAATCTCCACCCGGAACCCACGCTCGATCTCACGCAGGCGTTCGCGAGCGTCCAGGATTTGCGTGCGCAGGGCGTCCGCCTCGGCGGCGTCATCACTGCCTGCGCCGCCCAGCGCCGAAGCCCGCCCCAGACGGGTCAGCTCATCCAGCCGGCCTTCCGCCTCGTTCAGCTCGGCTTGAAGCGTGTCCTGAAGCGTCAGATAGCGCGCTTCCGCCGCGGTGCGCAGGGCGTCCACCCGCGTCATGGGGCGATCCGAGCGTGAGCGAGACCGCAGCGAGACCAGGGCGCGGTCGCCCGCCAGCCGGTCCACAAGATTAAGCACCAAGGCCAGATTGTCCGCCACCACCTGTTCGCCCTGCACCGGATCAGCGCGCAGGAAGAAGGCGGGATCAAACAGGTCCACATCCGCCAGCACGATCACTTCGCCCGGCCCCGTGCTTTCATCAAGATGCGCACGGTTGAGCGGCGCGCCGTCTTCTGCGGGAGGGCCATCGGGGAAGGCGGTCGCCAAAACCCCGTCCAGCAGCAAGCCGAGCGACAGGGGGGCGTCAGGATCCGCCTCAAAACCGCGCATCAGCTCTTCCGGCGAGGGGCTGGACGCGGCGATATCCGCATCCAGACGCGCCGCCTGGGCGCTGGTGGAGAGAAGCGGCGTCACGCTCAGCCCGGCCTGATCGTCAAAGCCAAGCACGCCGGGCGCGCCCAGATTGACCGAGCGCGACAAGCCCGCAAGGCTCGGCAAGGTCTGGTTCAGCCCCGAAGGCGGGACCGAGAACCATAGCGGATAGGCGCGCATGCGCGTGCGACCGCCTTCAATGATCTGCACAGGCAGGCCGGTTTCAGCGTCCATGGCCACAGCGTTGCGGTCATAAATCACGCCCCAGCTGGCGAACAGGCGACCCAGATCGCTGGCCCGTTGAGCGTTGAGCGGCGGCAGTCCGTCAGGCCCCGGCTTCAGCGCCAGATGCGCCATGGGATCAACCGCCACCAGCGCCCGGCCGCGCGCCAGGATGAATTGATCGAGCAGATAAAGCTGGGTCTCGCTCATCAAGGGCGGATGAATCACCAGCACGGCGTCAGCGTCTTCGGGAATGGCGTCAAATTCAGGCTCAAGCCAGCTCAGCTGATAGGTTGCGCCCAGCTCGTCAATGATGCGGTTGCCGCTGCGACCCTCACGGTTCGGCGCAAAGGGAAGATCGGAAATGATCGCCAGATGGGGCGTGCGCGCGCGCTCCAACTCGGCGATCAGGCGCACGATCTCATATTCCAACCGCGCTTCGTCCTGAGGATCAAAGAAGGCGATGATGCGCGCATCATCCACCGCGTTGCGGCCCACCAACCCGAAAAAGATCTGACCGCCGCCTTCGACCGGAACCGGCTGCAAGCCGGACGCGATGGCGGCGTCTTCAGCCGGTGAGAAGGGCGCGGGATCAATCTCTTCCAGGCGCAGGGCTCCGCCCGAGCGCGCCGCGAGCGTGCGCAACAGCTCGCGCACCCGCGCGCCATAGGCCCGCACTTCGGGATAGCCCGCGGCGTCCGCGCGCGAATAGTAAAAATCAAGGCTCATCGGCTCGTCCAGCCGATCCAGAACGTCCTGCGTCCCCTCTGAAAGCTGATAGAGGCCGCGTTCAGTCAGATCGATGCGGGCGCCGTCCAGCAGAATGCGAGAGGCCATGTTCAACCCGGCGAAGCCCAGGATCAGGCTGAAGATCATGACCCAGAGAAAGCGTGTGCGGTTCATCGCCCGCCTCCCCGGCGCGCATCAATCAGCGCCATGGCGAGCCCGAGCCCGAGGCCCATCAGGGAGAGAAAGTAGAGGATGTCCGCCAGGCTGATCACGCCCCGTCGCAAGCTGTCAAACCGTGCGAGCGCGGACAGATCCGCCAACGCTTCGGCGACCGCCCCCGGCAGATGCGCGGACAGGGCGTCCAGCACGAAGGGCGCGCCCGAAACCGTCACCAGAAAGCACGCTCCCGCGCCCAGAACAAAAGCAATCACCTGGTTGGGCGTGGAGGCGGAAAGGGCCTGTCCCAGCGCCAGATACCCGCCCGCCAGCAAGAGCGCGCCCAGATAGGCGGTGGCGATGGCGGCGTTATCGGGACTGCCGAGATAATTCATCGCTCCCCACATGGGGAAGGTCAGGATCAGGGCCAGACAGGCGACGCTGAGCGCGGCGAGAAACTTGCCCAGCACCATTTCATAAAGCGCGATCGGGCTGGCCAGCAGCACTTCGAGCGTGCCCCGGTCACGTTCTTCCGCCCAGGCGCGCATGGCGAGCGCGGGCATCAACACCAGCAACAGCCAGGGCATGTAGTCAAAAAGCGGGCTGAGATCGGCGCGGCCGGTGTCAAACAAGCGTCCCACCCGCCAGGCGAAGGCGGGGGCCGCGAAGGCGAAGACCGACAAGAAGACGTAGGCGAGGGGCGTCTCGAAATACGCCGCCACTTCACGCCGGTAGACCGCAATCAGACCCGTCATGAACGCGGCTCCGCGACATCGCTGATCACAGGGTCGGCGAGGGGGCGTGTGAGCACGCGGAAGGCGCTTTCCAGGCTACCGCCCGCCATGCGTGCGACTTCAGCGGGCGTTCCGTCCATCTTGATGCGGCCATCGGCGATCACCACGGCGCGTGAACACATCGCCTCCACTTCATCAAGCAGGTGTGTGGAGATCAGAATGGCCTTCTTGGGCGCCATTTCAGTGATCAGGGCGCGCACGCCGTCCTTCTGGTTGGGGTCGAGCCCATCGGTGGGTTCGTCAAGGATCAGCACCGGCGGATCATGAGCGATGGCCGCCGCCAGAGCGGCGCGGCGCTTATAGCCCTTGGACAAGGCGCCGATGGGTTTGTCCGCCATGTCCCCGAGCCGGGCCCGGTCCAGCGCAACCCGGGTCGCTTCATCCAGATTTGCGCCCGAATATCCGCGCGCCCTCAGACCGAAGCGGACAAAGCCGCGCGCCGTCATGGACGGATACGCTGGCGCGCCTTCAGGCAGATAACCCAGATGGGTCTGCGCGGTGCGGCGATTGAGATGGCAGTCGTAATCGGCGATCAGCGCCTGACCGGAATCAGGCTCCAGGCAGCCCGCCAGCATGCGCATGGTTGTGGATTTGCCGGCGCCGTTAGGGCCCAGGAACGCAACCACCTCGCCGCGCTCGACCTGAAACGACACCTCGTCCACGGCCAGATGGCCGGCAAAGCGTTTGATCAGGCGATCGGCGCGGATCATGGGCGAAGCATCATCCCGGAGGCAGCGGAAAAGAACGCATCAGGAGTAGCTTACCTCAACGCCTGACACCAGTGTTCTACAAGGCTCCCATGACCAAAGCCTGAAGATTTCCGGGTTGAGACTGAGACGGGAAAGGTGTCGACCGACGCAAGCCTCCAGACCCGGGGGGCTGGGGGGGCTGTGAATCCAGATCAGGTGGCTTTGTGTGCGCCAGCCGACAGCTTTAAAGTGCTGACGGGGTTAGGCTGCGCAAGGACGAAAATGAGGCGAGATTGCGGCGCACTGTGAAAACTTCGTAAGGTCCGGACTCAAGGGTAATTCAGAGCAGACATGGCATTAACTCCCCTTCCCACGCCCCGCCCCCGCGATGACCGGGTGATGTTTCATCGCATCGAACTCGACCAGATCCTGAGGGTTTACGGCATGATGGTGGCGGGCGGCGAATGGCGCGACTATGCGATCGACGGGCTGAAGGATCGCGCCGAATTCTCCATTTTCCGCAACGCCGCTGAAGTCCCGATCTACCGGATCGTGAAAACCCCCGCGGACGCCCGCAAACAAGGCGCCTGGAAGGTCGTGGCGCCGGGCGGCGCCATCCTCAAACGCGGCCATGAGCTGACCAGCGTGCTCAAGGTGTTCGACAACCAGCTCAAAAAGCTCAGCTGGAGCGGCTCCTCACACTGATACAAAAAACCCCGGAGCGACGCTCCGGGGTTTTTCTTCGTCAGATGAGCAGGTCCGCTTATTCGCGGTTGCCCAGGATCATCAGCACGATCTGGAACATGTTGATGAAGGCGATGTAGAGGTTCAGAGCGCCGTAATAGGTCAGAACGCTCAAGGAGCGCTGATCGCCGCGCGCTTCCACATAGGTCAGCTTCAGCGACTGGGTCTGCCAGGCGACCACGCCAGCCATCAGGCCGAGAATGGCGAACTGGATGATCCACTGCAGGAACGAGCTTTCCATGAAGAACACGTTCAGCAGCGAGATCAGCACCACACCGATGATCGCCATCACCAGGAAGCTGCCGATCGGCTGCAGGTTCGTCTTGGTCGTGTAGCCATAGAGCGAGAGGCCGAAAAAGGCCGCCGCCGTGATGAAGAACGCCTGCGCGATCGTGCCGAAGGTGATGTTGATCGAACCGGTCAGCGTTTCCGCCGTCATGCCCGAGGTCGCCATCAGCACCCAAACGCCGAGGCCCGTACCGATCAGGGCGACCACCGCCCAGTACAGCACGGCCGCGCCCAGGGGCGAGGGGTTTTTCATGAAGAACATGGAGCCGAACAGCAACGCGATCGGACCGAACTGCACGACAAGGCGCAGCGGCGAATTGAACACGAGCGCGGTCACAGGATCCACCGTGCCCGCCACGTAAGCGAGGACTGCGGACAGGACCAGGCCGAGGCCCATCTTGTTGTAAACGCCCAGCATGAAGCTGCGCAGGCCGGCATCCACAGAGGTGTCGAGCGTCTGTGCGCCGTAAGCAGGGTGCGAGAACTGGTTCATGATGTCCTTCTCAACCAGAGATGTCTGCGCGCGCTCTTGCGCGCTGTGTGATGTGAATATCGGAGTTTTGCGCTCGGGTTTCAAGAGAAACCGGACACGGAGATGCGCCAATACCCCTTATTCTTAAAGGGATTTCATCCCTGATGCAGGGCGCATGCTTGACGAATCCGGCTCGGCCATGCCCCCTGCGCCCATGTCGCTTCGCATCTTCGCCGCCCTGCCCCTGTCTGACACTGTGCTTGACCAGGCCTGCGCCGAGATGACCGGCGTGCCCGGGGCCAATTGGCGGCCACGCGAAAACCTGCACATCACCCTCGCCTATTATGGCGAGCTGGAAGAGCCCATCATCGAGGAGCTCGATCTGGCTCTCGGCAAGATCAAGCTGGCGCCGTTCGAGTTGCGTTTGCAGGGCGCAGGCCGGTTTGGCGGCGGCGATCCCAGCGCCCTCTGGCTGGGGGTTGAACCCAATCCCGCCCTGACCGATCTCGCCCGGCGCTGCCGAAAAGCGGCTCTGTCGCTCGGGATCAAGATGGAGACGCGCGCCTATCTGCCCCATATGACCCTCGCTTATCTGAACAAGGATGTTGAGCTGAGCCGCATTCAGCGCTTTGAGCAGAGGCTGGGTCTGTTCAAATCCGAGCCCTTCACGGTGGACCGTTTCCATTTGTATTCAAGCTGGGCGCGCAAACCCCATACGCCCAATCTCTACCGGATCGAGACTGAATACCCGCTGATCGCATAGCAGCGTCCATGCGTTTGACGAACTGAGTCCAAACGGCCGGCCATCAGCTCAGGCGTTCTCTTTTGACCACTATGCTTCAATGACAAGTCAGTCCACGCGCGCCGCATGCCCATCCGACACTTCAATCGCCTGAACGCCCTGCCCGAAGGCGGAGAAGAGCGAGCGCTCCACCCCGGTCATGAAAGCCTGCACCCCAAGATCCAGCACGGTTTCCGCCAGGCCTTCGCGGCGCGAGGCGTCCAGATGCGCGCAGGCTTCGTCAAAAATCAGCACCGGGCCCCGCCCGGACAGCCTGCGGATCGCCGCGGCTTGCGCCAGGGCCAGACCCAGCACCATGGATTTTTGTTCGCCGGTCGAGCAATCAGCCGCGGGCTGATCCTTGGCGCGATGGCGCGCGTCCAGCTCGGTGCGGTGCGGACCGGTCAGCGCCCGGCCCGCCGCGCTGTCGCGCGGCCGCACCCGAGCCAACTCAGCCATGAACCAGTCTTCGGCCTCACCCGCCTTCATGCCCTCAGCCAAGTGCGCCTCAACTGCGCCGTCGAGCGCCAGATCCGCTTTCGGGAACTGGCTTTCAGGCCGGGTGTCGATCTCGTCCTGAAGTCGCGCCAAAGCGTCCAGACGCGCCGCCGCCAACGCCACGCCGGAGGCCGCCATCTCCGCTTCCAGCGCATTCAGCCAGTCAGGATCCGCCCGGCCGCCCTCAGCCATGCGATCCAGAAGACGCTGACGCTCCTTCATGGATTTCTCATAGGCGCTCGCCGAGCTGGCATGGTCCGGCGCCGCCGCGAGCACCAGACGATCAAAAAACCGCAAGCGATCTGACCGCGCCCCGGCCCAGAGCCGGTCTTCGCGCGGGGTCAGCCACAACATCGGGATCAGGCGCGCCAGCTCGGTTTGGGTGGCCGCGGCGCCGTCAAGCCTGGTCCGGCGGCGGCTCGGCTGGTTCGGGTCGGCGCCTGTGGCCAGGCTGACCGGGCCTTCAGGCGTGATCGCCTCGGCATAGACCGCCCAGAGCGGATCAACGCCCTCAGCCGTGCGGCGGCGCACGGCGTCAGCGCCAGCAGCGCGCAGACCGCGTCCCGGTCCCAGAAACGAGACAGCTTCTACAAGATTGGTCTTGCCGGACCCGTTCTCGCCAAACAGGGCGACCGGGCGCGCATCCAGCGTCAGATCAAGCCGGGCGTAATTGCGAAATCCGGTGAGCTTGAGCCGCGTGACGGCAGGCCCACCGGAATCAGAGCCGCTTAAGGTCACACCCGCAGCGGCATCAGCACATATTCCGCATCTGCATCGCCTGAATCAGTGACGCGGGTCGGTGAGCCGGAATCAGCCAGTTCGAAGATCACTTCATCGCCTTCGATCTGACTGGCCACGTCGAGCAGATAGCGAGCGTTGAAACCGATGGTCATCTCATCAGAACTGTAATCGGCCACCAGTTCTTCGTTGGCGGCGCCGCTTTCAGGGTTGTTCACCGTCAGCGTGACCTGACCCGGCGCGAGCGAGAGCTTCACAGACCGCGATTTTTCCTGGCTGATCGTCGCTACGCGATCCACGGCCTGGGCGAAAGGCGCCCGGTCGATGCGCATGATCTTGTCATTGCCGCGCGGGATCACACGCTCATAATCAGGGAAGGTGCCGTCGATCAGCTTTGAGGTCAGCACCGCTGCGCCCAGCTGGAACCGGATTTTGCCGTCAGACACCGACACATCCACATCACCGTCGAGGTCTTCAAGCAGACGGCGCAATTCCTGGATCGGCTTGCGCGGCACGATCACGGCGGGCATGCCCGCTGCGCCGTCCGGCAGATCGGTTTCCGCCAGCGCCAGACGGTGGCCGTCCGTGGCGACAGCACGCAGGGTCTTGCGGCCGTCACGCTCGGCGGCGTGCAAATGGATGCCGTTGAGATAATAACGCGTCTCTTCGGTGGAGATGGCGAAGCGCGTCTTGTCGATCAGACGGGCGATCTCGCTGGCCGGCGCGGTGAAGCTGACCGCCAGATCCTCGCTCGGCATCACCGGGAAGTCGCCCGGCGGCAGGATCGGCAGGTTGAAGCGCGACCGTCCCGCTGACAGCAGGATGCGCGGATCATCGCCGCCAAGCTCCAGGGTCACCTGACTGCCCTCAGGCAATTTGCGGGCGATCTCGTACAGCGTGTGCGCCGGCGCAGTGATCAGGCCTTCCCGCTCCACCTGCGCTTCTGCTTCCTCCACGATCTCCATATCGAGATCCGTGGCGGTGAACCGTGCAAACCCGTCAGACGCGTTGATCAGAACGTTGGACAGGATCGGAATGGTGTTGCGGCGCTCAACGACGGCCTGAACATGGCCGAGGGCCTTGAGCAGGATCGCGCGCTCGATGGTGAGCTTCATATGTCGCCTCGAACAGAAAATTCAAAAGACATGGCGAGAATCGCCTGATTTGGGTGCAGCACAATAGCCTAAAAAAAACGACCGCAAGAAGGGGTCTTGCGGTCGTTTTTTCAATTGAACTGCTTAACCGCGCAAGCGTCGCCGCAACGCCTCGACATCTTCGGCCAGAACCGCGTCCGATGTGAGGGTCTCGGTGATCTTGTTCACCGCATGAATGACGGTGGAGTGGTCACGCCCGCCAAAGCGCCGACCAATGTCCGGCAGAGACCGGGTGGTCATAGTTTTCGCCAGATACATGGCGATATGGCGCGGGCGGACCACCGCCTTGGTGCGGCGTTTGGAGATCAGGTCATCCACCGTGATGGAGAAATAGCTCGCCGCCATTTTCTGGATGTCGTCCACGGTGATGCGGCGCTCGGCTTTCACCGGCAGTTCGCCCAGCGCATCCTCCACCGTCTCCATGGTGACGGGGCGGTTCATATACGCGGTGCGCACGATGATGTTGTTCAGGACGCCTTCAAGCTCACGCGCCGAGCTGGTGACACGGGCGGCGAGGAAGTCCCGCACCGTCTCGGGAACCTCCAGATCCGGGCAATGATTGCGCGCCTGGGCGATCTTGCAATCGAGGATCTTGCGGCGCAGATCGAGATCTGGGCCTTGCAGCGGGCAATTGAACCCGCCCGCCAGCACGTTGCGCAGCCGGTCATCTGAGACGCTGAGCTGGGACGGCGCGCAGTGAGAGGCGAGCACCACCTGCTTTTCCGCGCTGATCAGGGATGTGACCGTCTGCAGGAATTCGTCTTCAGTACGCGGTTTGCCGCAAATGAAGTGGACATCGTCGATCAACAGCATGTCGCAATCGCGGACCAGATCCTTGAAGGGCTGGACGTCACGGGCGCGCAGGGCGGACTGGAATCCGTTCAGGAATTCTTCCGCGGTCAGATAGAGCACTTTCTTGCGCTTTCCGCTCAGAGAGGCGGCGTGCGCGATGGCGGCCAGAAGGTGGGATTTGCCCACCCCGTAATCGCCATGGAAAAAGACCGGGTTGAAGGGCGGCGCTTCTGCGCTGGCCACAGCGCGCGCAGCCGTCGCCGCCATCATGTTGGCTGATCCCACCATGAAAGTGTCAAAGGTGAAGCGCGCTTCGCGTTTGGCGTCGCCCGCCTCAATCGTGTCCTCCACAAGCGGCAGCGCCGCCGTGTCCGACACTCCGCCCGCGGACAGGGCGGCGACGCTGACGGTTTGTGATTTTTGAGACGCGAGCGATTTCTCCGTGCAGATCAGAATATCGCACGCATGCTCGGCCACATTCGCCCACAAGGCGCGCAAACGCATGCCCACATTGTCTTCCACCCAGGAGCGACCGAATTCATTGGGACAGATCACGCAGACGCGTCCCGCAGCATCCAGTTCCACTCGAAGGCGCGCGATCTCGGCCGCATAGACCAGATCTCCGCATTCCTCACGCAAGCGAGCGCGCACAGCGCGCCAGACGGCGACGATCGAGCTGGAATCCATCATGGCCGCACCGTCACGTCGCGCCGTCGCATCTTGAGAATACCCCATATGCCCCAACCTTCATTCCACTCTGCGCGCCCTGGTAATCCCAAGGTCACGGCTTTAATTTTGAACGCAGTTCTCCCGCACCGAGCGCGCGTCTTCCTGCGCTCAGCGACCGTCCTTTGGTCCGTGTGGGGACAACTCCGTCGAGGCCCTCAGGTTACCGTCACGGGCGAGCGAATCAACATGATTAACCCACGCATTTTCCGGATTCCGAGCTTGACAGGTTGATTCCTAAAGCAGGTCGGGCGTTTGGCGATCTGAAAAAAATTTCGCTGTTTTCAGGGCTTGCGTCTCGGCGATTTCATGATCTAGCGAAGCCCGCCAAGGAATGCGGAATACAGGAATTACCTTGTTGAAAAACATAAGCTTTTAAACTTGTACCAATATGACGCAGAACAAAAAAGAACGCCCGCGCAGTTATGCGCGGGCGTTCTTTTTCGTCCGTGTATGGAGCAGGTTTTAAGAGGCTGCCATAGACTTCACACGGGCCGACAGGCGAGACACCTTGCGAGCGCCGGTGTTCTTGTGGATGACGCCTTTGCTGACCGCTTTCATGAGTTCAGACTCAGCGGTGCGCAACGCGGCGCGCGCCTGATCCTGATCGCCGGCGGCGATGGCCAGGTCGAGCTTCTTCACATAGGTCCGCATGCGCGTGCGGCGGGCTTTGTTCAGAGCGGTGCGGCGCTCAATCTTGCGCGCCATTTTCTTGGCGGAGGACGTGTTCGCCATAAGATCTCCAGATCCGTATGATCAAGGGCGCCTGGCCAGAGCCGGCCGCCGGGTAAAACTATGAGGCGCGGCGTATACCGGTCCCCGCAGGTGCGGTCAACAGGTATACGCCAAAATTCATCACCGGTGTTTGAAATGCGCAGCGCGTTTGTCAGCAAACGCAGCCATGCCTTCGGTCTGATCCTCGGTGGCGAACTGGGACTGGAACACCCGGCGTTCAAAGCGCACGCCTTCGGCCAGGCCCATCTCGAACGCCGTGTTGACGGCCTCTTTGGTCATCATGGCGATGGGCAGGGATTTGGACGCGATCGTGGTGGCCGCCTCCATGGTCACATCCAGCAATTCTTCGGCCGGCACGACGCGGCTGACCAGCCCCGCACGCTCGGCTTCCTTGGCCGGCATCATACGGCCCGTCAGGCACATATCCATGGCCTTGGCCTTGCCCACCGCGCGCGGCAGACGCTGGGTGCCGCCCGCGCCCGGCATGACGCCGAGATTGATTTCGGGCTGACCGAACTTGGCGGTTTCGGACGCGATGATGAAATCACACATCATGGCGATCTCGCAGCCGCCGCCCAGCGCATAACCGGACACCGCTGCAATGATCGGCTTTCTGAAACGCGCCACGCTCTCCCACGATTCCGCGAACGGGTCGTGCTTGTACAGGGAGACGAAATCCTTCTCCTGCAGCTCCTTGATGTCGGCGCCGGCGGCGAACGCCTTGGCCGAGCCGGTCAGGATCACGCAACCGATGTCCTCATCGCGCTCGAACGCAGCCAGCGCATCCTTGAGCTCATTGGTCAGCTCGTCACACAGCGCGTTCAGGGCGGATGGACGGTCCAGGGTGATGACGCCCACCCGGCCTTCGGTTTTTACTTGGATCGTATTGTAGGCCATGCGGCCCTCCGATGCAGTTACACGCTCTTCAGCGCAGGGTATGCGGCAAAACGGGCGCCCTCTTAGCGGAAGCCCGCACGCAGGTCACCCCCGCGGCTTCATCCGCTTACTGGATTTGCCAAACACCATATCCCAGATTGCGCAGCACTTCCGCCAACCCCTCCGGGCCAGGCAAATGCCCCACGCCGACCGCGATCATGACGTCTTCATCGCCCATCATGATCTGGTCGATCTGCTCGCCCCAATCGTAATTCCGGTTCACGATCAAGGCTTGATACATCTCAGGGGAATCCGACTTCATGCGATCATTGATCATGTGATCAATCGCTTCGATATCCCCGACTTCCCAGGCCATGGCTAGCTCATCAAGCAAATACGGCTCTTCGACAGATTGCTTAAGCGAGCTTTCCAGATCGCGCAGCTGAACGGCCTGCGGCAGACTGGCCAGGAAACCGAGCTGCTGCTCCGCTGTTTCGAAATACCGCACATCATCGGTAATCGGCTCGATCATGGCCTGAAGCGCGACTTCAACGCCGTATTGCGGATCATAACCCTGAGCCATGGCCATGGCGGACGCCAGAGAGACGCTCGCGAGCCAAGGCTGCAACGGATCGAGCGAAGCCATCATCGTTTCCGCCGGCACGCCCATACGCTGAGCGAGCGTCGCCAGATTGGCCTTGGCGTCCTCACTCATCATGGAGGACAGCGTCTGGCCCTGAGGGTTCAATCCCAATTGCGGGACAAGCGCCTGAATCTGGGCCTGCGCTTCAGGACTGTGCACATCCGCTTCGAACCAGACCTGGTCCACGCTCGCCAGAAGCTCTTCGAAATAGGCGGTGCGCCATTGGGTTTCGGGCTTCAGCAGATGAATGGTGCCGATGATGTAGGCGACATTATCCTCATCTTCGAGCATCCAGATGCTCGGCCCGAGTTCGGCCTCTTCCACGTCCATGGTTTGAGCAACCGCCGGCGTGGCGAACACTGTCAGGGCCAGAAAAGCCCAGAGGATACGGTCCAGCATAAAATGCCTCTCTTGCATTCAAATCATCATGCAAAGGGATAAACGCCCGGGAACGGGGTTCAACCCAAACCGGCATGGTTAACAAAAGTTCATGTTAAGAACACGGCGCGCTAACGCTGGCATGACGGACAGAAAAAGCTCGACCGACCGGACTGGACAATCCGCTCTACCCGGCTGTCCTCACAGCGATGGCAAGGCTCGCCTTCGCGCCCGTACACATCAAAGCGGTGCTGGAAATAGCCCATGGCCCCGTCCGCCCCGGCATAATCGCGCAAGGTGGAGCCTCCGGCTTCAATCGCTTCGGCGATCACAGTCCGAACCGCCGGAGCCAGCCGCGCAGCGCGCGCGCCGGGAATGGAGTTGCACAGACGCCTGGGGCCGATCTTCGCCCGCCACAACGCCTCGCAGACGTAGATATTGCCAAGGCCCGCCACCACACGCTGATCCAGAAGCCCTGCCTTGACCGGGCTGCGCCGCGTCTTGAAGGCCTCGTTGAGCCGGTCTTCGGAAAATCCGTTCGACAAGGGCTCCGGTCCCAGATCTCTCAAATAGGGTTGGGCGTCTTCCTGGTCGGTTTCATACAGCGTCATGAAGCCGAAGCGGCGCGGATCATTATAGGTGACCGTCACGCCGCCCTCGATGTGAAACACCACATGGTCATGGGCCGGATTGGCGGGCGGCGCATAGACAAAATCGCCCGGTTGCCGGCTCAGATCATCGGCTGTCACAGAGAACCGGCCCGACATCCCCAGATGCATCAGCAAGGTTTCGCCCGAGCCCAGCCGCGCCAGCAGATATTTCGACCGCCGGTCCAGCCGTTCGACCACGGTTCCGGTCAGGCGTTCTGCGAAGCGTTCGGGAAACGCGAACCGCAGATCCGGGCGCCGCGCTTCAGCCCGCAGAATACGGCGACCCTCCATCGCGGGGGTCAGGCCACGCCGCACCGTCTCGACTTCAGGCAATTCCGGCATCACACTATCCTGCACAGACAATCCTCGGGGGGAGGACATAGGCCATGAGCCCAATGCGCGCGAGCCTTGTGCCTGTAGACGCCGCGAAACAGACCGTTCTGGCGGCGCTTGACGCGCTGACCCTGCGCCGGGCGTCCATCGACTCCCCGGTCGATTATATCCGGCGCGTCGCCCACCCCTGGACCGATGATCTGGCGTTTGAGCTGGCGCTTCAGATTGACGCCGGACCGCCCGGTGACGCCCCGCACCCCGTGCAGGAAGTCTCCACGACCTTTCGGCGGGTGGCCCGGGACGCGCCCGAGATGCGTGTGCGGCTTTTTCAGGGCCCGCCCCACGCTGTCAGCTGGCGCATTTACGCCGCGGACGACAGCGCCTTGCTTGAACAACCCGTCGTCATCCACTGCCCTTGGCGCGGAACCTGGCCCTCTCTGAGCCGGGCCTGTGATGATCTGGCCCAGACACGCGCCAGCCTGCGCGTGCTGGCGACCCAGGCGGACCCTGACAGGGATGTGGACGGCATGAGCCTCGCCACGGCTTGCGCCTACAGGATCTCGGCCTTCGCCCCGCCGCGCGAACCGGTGCTGCTGGCGTTTTACGCGCCTGGGGGCGGTTGGCGCGGCCAGGCGGGGTTCAGCCTGTACGCCTATCAAACCGGCGAGCGGACCCTGACGCCGCTTGCATCAGGTTGAGGCGAAACGGCGCGGCATCTCAGACTGGCGTTCCGGACCCGCGCGCACTAGCTTGCACGCCATGACCCAGACTTCAGATCACGACACCGTCTCCTTTGGTTTCAAGGATGTGGCCCGCACCGAAAAGCAGGGCCTTGTCCGCAACGTATTTGACCGCTCGGCGCGCAAATACGACCTGATGAATGATCTGATGAGCCTGGGGGTTCACCGGGTCTGGAAAGACATCACCGTCACCAAGGCCGGACCGCGTCCCGGCGCGCGGCTGATTGATGTGGCGGGCGGCACCGGCGACATCGCCCGGGCGTGGCTCGATCGCGCTGACGCTCTGACCGAACGCCGCGGTAGCAATCAGTACGCCGAAGCTGTTGTCGCCGACATCAATGAGCAGATGCTGCTGGCGGGCCTGAAGCGCGGCGACCGCGACCGGCTGGACTGGTGTACGGCGAATGCGGAATGCCTGCCCTTTGAGAGCGGCGTCGCGGACGCCGTCACCATCGGCTTCGGCATCCGCAATGTGACCGACCGGATCAAGGCGCTCAAAGACATGCGCCGCGTGCTCAAACCCGGCGGACGCTTTGTGTGTCTGGAGTTTTCGCGCCCCACCACGCGCCCGCTTGAAAAGCTCTATGACGCCTGGTCCTTCGGCGCCATTCCGCAGATCGGCGAATGGATCGCCAAAGACCGCGACAGCTATCAGTATCTGGTGGAATCCATCCGTAAATTTCCCCATCAGGACGCCTTCGCGGCCGAGCTGGAAGAGGCCGGGTTTGAGCGTGTCAGCGTGACGAACCTGTCCGGCGGCATCGCCGCCATCCATATGGGCTGGAAAGTCTAGGCGAACCCGCCGTGAATTTTTTTCACGCCCCTGTCGAAGCGCAGGGTGTTGAAACGTCCTAAGATGGTCCCTGCCAGACGCGCAGGGTGAGCCATCAAGGACGAGACCATGCAATTTGCCTTATTGATCTATGAGACCGCGGACGATTTCACACGCCGTCGCGGACCTGACGCGGCGGCCTATTGGTCCAGCTGGTCGGCGTATTCAGGCGCATTGAAAGCCCACACGACAGGCGGCGCCTGCCTGAAATCCCCCGATACCGGCGTTGTATTGCGCCAGACACAGTCCGGACGGCAGGTCCAGGACGGCCCCTATGCCGAGACCAAGGAACAGCTGGGCGGGATCATGCTGTTTGAAGCGGGCACTCTGGACGAAGCGCTGGAGTGGGCGGAACGCTGTCCAGCGGCCCAGCACGGCGCTGTTGAAGTGCGCCCGGTTCAGCCCATGAGTGAAATTGCGGAGATGCAGTCATGAAATACGCCCTACTGATCTATGGCGCTGAAAGCCAGTGGAACGCCCTGAGCGAAGCCGAACAAATGGCCATGTTTGAAAAGCATGGCGCTTATTCCGAAGCCCTTGTGAAAGCGGGTCTGATGGTGTCGGGCGAGCCGCTGGACACAGCCGCCAGCGCCAAACGCATCACGGATGACGGGGTTCAGGACGGTCCCTATGCCGACACCAAGGAGCAATTGGGCGGCTTTTATGTGATCGAAACGGACAGCCTTGAGACGGCGCTGGACTGGGCGGGCAAATGTCCGCGCTTGCCCGGCGACCAGATCGAGGTTCGTCCCGTGCCGGCCTATGGCGACGCCTGACCCAGAGACCGACGAGACGCGCGCGACGGCCGAGGTCGTCGCGCGCCGATCCTATGGCCGCTTGGTGGCCAGCCTCGCCCGGCGATGGGGCGATCTGACCCGGGCTGAAGATGCGCTGGCTGACGCGTTCGAGCGCGCCTTGCGCACCTGGCCAGATACAGGCCTGCCGGACCAGCCCGAGGCCTGGCTGCTCAAGACCGCGCATCGGCGCCTGATTGACGGGGCGCGCCAATCCGGCGTGCGGGCGCACGCTGAACCCGAACTCCAGCGCCTTCTGGAGGAGGTGTCCGAACGCGCGGACCCTGACGCCCTGCCTGATGACCGGTTGGGCCTGATGCTGGCCTGCGCCCATCCTGATCTTGATCCAGCGCTGCATACGCCCCTGATGTTACAGGCTGTGCTGGGGCTGGATGCAGCGCGGATCGGCGCGGCCTTTCTGGTCAGCCCCGCCGCCATGGGTCAGCGCCTCTCGCGTGGCAAGGCGAGGCTGCGTGAGCGCGGCGCCCGGTTTGAACAACCCGGCAAGGACGAGCTGGCTGGTCGTATCACCCCAGTCCTCAACGCCATCTATGCCGCCTATGGCACGGGCTGGGATGAGATTGGCGCGAGCGAAAGCCGCGTGCGCGGCCTGGCGGACGAAGCGCTGTATCTGAGCAGGCTTCTGACTGAGCTGACGCCGGACATCGCCGAGGTCTGGGGGCTCTACGCGCTGATCGCCCATTGTGAGTCGCGCACCCCGGCGCGGCGTGATTCAGAGGGCCGTTTTATTCCTTTATCAGATCAGGACACGGCGCTCTGGCGCGAAACGACGATCCAGAACGCTGAAACCGCCCTCCGGCGCGCGCTCAAGCTCGCCCCGCCCGGTCGGTATGCGCTGGAGGCGTCAATTCAGTCTGTTCACGCTGAACGGCGGTTCACGGGGGAGACCAATTGGCTGGCGGCGGCGGCGCTCTATGACGGACTGGTCAGCCATACACCCAGCCTGGGCGCCCTGACGGCGCGCGCTTGCGCCCATGGTGAAGCGTTTGGCGCCGATCGCGCGCTTGAAGCCTTGGCCGCCCTGAGCGATCAGGCGGGCGCGTATCAGCCCTTCTGGGCGGCGCAGGCGCACTGGCTGGCGCAGGCCGGCCGCGGCGATGAAGCGGCGGGCGCCTATGAGCGCGCCATGGCGCTAAGCACCGATCCGGCGGTGCGCCAATATCTGTTTGAGCGCGCCCAAGCACTTTGACGCAGCCGCCAAGGCGCCGCGCCCCCTCGCCAAACCCCCTTCATCGCCCTAAACCTCACTTCCGTGTTTGGTACGCTCTCAAATATCTTCCGCCTGACGCGCGCCGCGTGGACGCTGGCCCGTCATGACGCGATTTTCCCGGCTGAGTACCAGTCGGCGTTTCCAGCGCCTGCGCGGGTGCTGGGCCAGTTCGCGCGTCTGATCGCCATTCGTGACCGGGCGAAAAATCCCGGCGAACGTCTGGCCCATGCGCTGGAAAAGCTGGGACCGTCCTATGTCAAATTCGGCCAGGTGCTCGCCACCCGCGCGGATGTGATCGGGGCGGAGTTCGCGCGCGGCCTGTCACGGCTGCAAGACCAGATGGAGCCGTTCGGCCTGGAGCAGGCGCGCGCCACGGTGGAGGCCGAATTCGGCAAGCCCGTGGAAGCGCTGTTCTCTGAATTCGGCGAGCCGGTCGCCGCCGCCTCCATCGCGCAGGTCCACCGGGCGAAAACCATTGATGGCCGCGATGTGGCGGTGAAAATCCTGCGCCCGGACGTGGCGGAGCGCATCAAGCGCGACATCGCCGCCATGCGCCTGGGCTCCAAACTCGCCGAAGGGCTGTTTCCCGCCTCCAAACGCATGGAGCCGCGCGCTTTTGTGGAGACAGTCGCCCGGTCTCTGGTGCTGGAGCTGGATTTGCGGCTGGAGGCGGCCTCCGCCAATGAGCTGGGCGAAGCGGCGGTCGCGGCGCAAAATTTCTTCATCCCCGAAGTCGTCTGGCCGCTGACCGCCAAGAAGGTCCTGACCACCCAATGGATCGACGCCATACCGCTGACCGATATGGACGCGGTGCGCGCGGCAGGGGTGGATACGGTGAAGCTTGCGGGCGATCTGACCGACGCCTTCCTGTCGACCGCGCTGGAGCAGGGCGTGTTTCACGCGGATCTGCACGCGGGCAATCTGTTCGTCACCCAAGACGGCCTTCTATGGGCGGTGGATTTCGGCATTATCGGGCGGCTGGGACGCGGCGAGCGGCGCTATCTGGCGCGTATCCTTCACGGCTTCCTGACGCGCGACTATGACGGCGCGGCGCAAGCGCATTTTGACGCCGGCTATGTGCCCGACCATCATTCGCGCGATGACTTCGCCAGCGCCCTGCGCGCGGTCGCCGAGCCCATTTTCGGCAAGAACGCCGGCGAAACGCCCATGAGCCGGGTGCTGATGCAGCTCTTTGAAGTCACTGACCTTTATGACATGCACCTTCAGCCCCAGCTGGTGCTGCTTCAGAAAACCATGGTGCAAGCCGAAGGCGTCTGCCGTCTTCTGACAGACGACCATAATATGTGGCAGGCGTCCGGCCCCGCCGTGGAGCGTTTCATGCGCCGCGAACTGGGCCCGCAAGGCCGCATCGAGGATCTGGCCGAGGCGTTCGACCGCGCCAAAACCATCCTCAAACGCCTGCCCGACACGCTGGACGAGTTGACCGAAACTGCCAAGGTCCTGCGTGAACGCGACACCCAGCAGTCAGCAAACCCGACCTGGTTGATCACCACGCTGAGCGTCATCGCCGGGGCGTCGACCGCAATTGCGGTGATGCTGGCGGTGATGTGATCTGAGCCGAGGTGACGCGGCGGCCTGTTCAGGGTAAGCCTGTTTTGTAACAGCCGCGGGGCATGTCATGGCGGATAAACGCATTCTTCTGATCATTGGCGGCGGAATCGCAGCCTATAAATCGCTCGAGCTGATCCGCGAGCTGGCGCGGCGCTCGATCAAGACGCGCGCCATCCTGACTGAGGCCGGCAAGCAGTTCGTCACCCCGATGAGTGTGGGCGCGCTGACGGCGGACAAGGTCTATAGCGATCTCTTCTCGCTGACCGATGAGGCCGAAATGGGCCATATCGAGCTGTCGCGCTCAGCCGATCTTGTGGTCGTTTGCCCCGCCACCGCCAATCTGATGGCCAAGGCCGCCCAGGGCATCGCCGATGATCTGGCGACCACCACGCTTCTGGCCACCGACAAGGCGGTTTTGATGGCGCCGGCGATGAATGTGCGCATGTGGACCCATCCCGCCACGCAAGCCAATGTCAAAACCCTGCGCGGCTATGGCGTCACCGTTCTGGAGCCTGATGAAGGCGAGATGGCGTGCGGTGAGTTCGGGCCGGGGCGTTTGCCCGAACCGGTCCGCATCGCAGACGCCATCGAGGCCGCGCTGAAGTCATGAAGGCCATCGTCACCGCGGGACCCACGCTGGAGCCCATCGACCCGGTCCGTTTCCTGTCCAATCGCTCGTCTGGACAACAGGGCTACGCCATCGCCGAAGCCTTGCGTGATCAAGGCTTCGAGGTGGTGCTGGTTTCCGGCCCCGTGGCGCTCAATGACCCTGAAGGCCTGAAGACCGTGCGCATCGAAACCGCACGCGACATGCTGGCCGCGGTGAACGAGCATCTGCCCGCAGACGTGTTCGTGTCCGTCGCCGCCGTTGCGGACTGGCGTCCGGCTGAAACCGCCGACAAGAAGCTCAAGCTCGACAAGGGCGCCCTGGCGAGCCTGCCGCTTGCCGAGAATCCCGACATTCTCAAAACCATCTCCCAATACGGCCCGGACCAACGCCCGCGCCTGGTGGTGGGTTTCGCCGCCGAAACCCATGACGTCATCGAACACGCCCGCGCCAAGCGATTGCGCAAAGGGTGCGACTGGATCGTCGCCAATGACGTGTCCGGTGATGTGATGGGCGGCACGGAAAACGCCGCGCTTCTGATTACGCCGGACAGGGAGGAACCCTTTGCCCGAGCAGCCAAGTCAGCACTGGCCCAAAAACTGGCTGATAGAATTTCATTAGCTATTACAGAGACTTCAGACTGAATTTGAAATCGCCCCCATCAGATTGTTAGGGTCGGGGCGTTTTAGCAAACTCAGGACCTGATATGAAAACCGCACTGACCGCCCTCGCCCTTGCCGGATTCAGCGCCGCCGCCGCACAGGCGGATTGTTACTCGATCTATCCGCAAGGCGCAGGCCAGCAACCCGCCCCGATGGCCGGTTACACCGTGACCGAAGCCGCCAATCTGGACGGCTTGATGGATCCGCCGCCGCTGGCGGAGGGCGCAAACGCCATCGCTTGCGAACGTGACAGCGTCGTGCCGCGCCCCAATGATTTCGAGCTGGTGCGCTATCACGGAACGCCGCTTCTGATTTCCACGGGTGAAGGCGAAGCCCGCCAAATGCTGCTGTTGGGCTTTCAACCCGCCACGGAAGACGAGAACGGTGAGATGACCGATCCGCAATACCAGGTCCAGATGGCCCAGGGCGGCCTCAGCGATGAGGAGCGTACGGGAGTCATTTCCGCGCTCGAGGGCTTTTCCGCCAGCGAGCAGGCGCTGGATGCGCTGCTGAGAGCCCAGGCCGAACAAGACAGCTGACTTCCGGCTTTTCAGACGCTAACCCTTCCCGCACATCTCAAGCGGCGGGAAGGGTTGCGTCATGAAGCTGAATGTCAAAACGCTGGAGCATTTTGAGGGGCTGGAATTGCCCGCCTACCAGACCTCGGGCTCGGCAGGCCTCGACCTGCCCGCCGCCGTGCCAGCAGATGCGCCTGTGGTGATTGAGCCGGGCGAGTGGCGACTGATTCCGACCGGCATCTGCATCGCCCTGCCCGAAGGCTATGAAGCCCAGATCCGGCCCCGGTCCGGCCTGGCCGCCAAGAAAGGCATTTCCTGCGTCAACACGCCGGGCACGGTGGACGCCGATTATCGCGGCGAGTTGCACGTCAATCTGATCAATCACGGCAAGGAGCCGTTCATCGTCCAGCGCGGTGAGCGCATCGCCCAGATGGTGATCGGCCAGTTCACCCAGATCCGCTGGAACCCGGTCGACGCTCTTGATGAAACCGCGCGCGGCGCCGGCGGCTTCGGCTCAACCGGCGTCTAAAAGCCCAGCTTTTTCGCCAGCGATCCGAGCCTTGCACGTTGCAAGGCCAGTCCGAAACGCGGCGCGCTGAGCCCGAGCCGGTGCGCTGCGCCCAATACGGCCGCTGTCGCCGCCTCGGGCGCGAGCCCCAACCGGCTGGCGATAAACTCACCAGACGGACGCGCATAAAGCCCCAGCGGCTTCAAGGTCGCACGGGGGAAATCCTTCATGTTTTCCGTCAGGATCACCCGCGCCTGCCCGGCGGCGGCGGCCTGCATCACATGGGCGTCGTCCGGGCCGGGCAGCTTGCCGGTCACCTTGACCAGATCCGCCTCTTCGGTCGGGACCATCGCTTCGGGCCAGGCATGCTCTAGAGCCATGACCAGTTGCGACGCTTCACCCGGCCCGTCACGATCCGGCTTGCCGTCCACGATGCGCGCATGAGCGTGGCCGGTTTCAAACAGCACTTTTTCTGACCAGCGCGGATAGAAGAACCCGGCATCCGCCAGCGCCAGAACCAGTTGCCGCCGCACCGCGCTGGCAAGCACGCAGGCGTCCAGAAACACCGCCGGCCGATCAAAGTCTTCGGGAAGAGCGACCGCGTCCGGCGCCGCGATCACCGGAGCGTCCGAACTGGAGGGCGCCAGATGCGGGCCGTCCAGGCGCGCCAGATCCTTGAACGCCTGCGCCCGGACCCGATCCCGCTGTTCGGCGAGGCGCTTGACGCTACGCTCATCCAGCGCCTCGGCGAACTCGCCTTGCGCCACAAGTTGGTTCAGCCCCCAGGCGTCCACCCCCAGCGCGCGCTGCGCAGCCTCCGGAGTCATCCGCCAATCCCCAGCGGGGCGGGATCACAGAAGGCTTTGACGTCAAACAGGCGTTGATCGGTGATGATGTCTGAGGGCTGCAAGGGCCGCGACAATTCCAACCCTTCAAGGGTCCGCGCCCTCGACAGCGCCACATAGGCTTGTCCGTGCGCGAACAAGCGGCGCGAGACGTCGAGATAGACCTTGTCCAGCGTCAGTCCTTGCGCCTTGTGGATGGTCATCGCCCAGGCCAGCCTGAGCGGATACTGCACGTAAGAGCCGATGGTCTCGCGCTTGAGCTTGCTGGACTGGCCGTCCGCCGCATAGCGGATCCGCTCCCAGCTCACGGGCTCGATGGTCACCATCTGGTCGTTCACATGCACTTTGACGCCATCGGACGAAAAGCCCATCACTTCACCGATAGAGCCGTTCACATAGCGTCCGCCGGGATCATTGCGGATCATCATCACGCGCGCGCCGGTTTTCAGAACCAGCGGATCGTCAGTGGGAAAGAGGCGCGGATCAAACTCGCCCTGGACCTTGCCCGAAAAGCCGCGTGGTTCGCCGCGCAGGCCTTCAAGCCGGGCCTGATTGATCGAAGACGCCGCCTGGTTGGTGGGGGTCAGCACCACATGGGTGCCAGACGCTTCCAGTCCGATCCGACCCGTCACGCGCGTGTTCAAAATCTCCGCCAGATCATTGGTCAGCTCGCCGTCGCGAACGGCGTTGAGCACTTCGACGAATTCAGGATCGGCCTGACGGTGAACCTCGGTCAGCTCCACCATGGTGAAACCGGCGTCGCGGAAGGCCGGCGCATGGAAGAAGAACGGCCCGCCATAGGTGTCTTCCAGAAACGAGCCTTCTTCACCCTGGGCGATGGGCGGCAACTGCGCCAGATCGCCCACCAGAATGATGCGCACCCCGCCGAAAGGCTCGGCGCTGTCACGGTTGAGGCGCAGCGAGAAATCCACCGCCTGCATCATGTCCGAGCGCACCATGGAGATCTCGTCGATCACCAGAGTGGTCAGCGCTTTCACCGTGCGCGCATTGCGCAAGCGGCGAATATCGCCCGGCGTGATCAGGCGTGGCGGCAGGCGGAAGAAGCTGTGAAGGGTCTGCCCGCCCGCATTCATCGCCGCGACGCCCGTGGGCGCGACCACGGCGGCCTGCGGCCCCAGGCGTTGCAGGATGGCGCGCGTGACGGTGGTTTTACCCGTGCCGGCCCGGCCCGTCAGAAACAGGTGCGCGCCGCCATTGATGGCGTAGTCGACCACCGCTTGCTGGTCCGGCGACAGAGTGAATGAGGGGCGAGGGGTCAACACGGTCAGGGCTCCTTCAAGAGAGCCTGACCTTGTCGTGTTTCGAGCCTCACCGCCAGCGATCAGCCGGTTTCAGTACAGCTCTTCGGCCACGCAGGCGTCGCCGACGAAGCGGAAATCGCGCACCACGCCCTCTGGATCAATCACGAAGCGGGTTTCGCACTCCACCCACCAGCTCCGAGCGGGTTCATACAGCGTCTCATCATAGCGCTCGATGCGCGTGTGACGCTCGCCATGCTCGTCCACATAGGTGACGCGGCGCTCATTGGGGATGGTGCGATACCCGCCCGGATCCGTGCGCTGTTCTTCGCGCACATAACTCCACACTGCGCCGCCATCGCTCAATTCATCCATGCGATCAGGCGAGCCAAACTCCACCAGCAAGACATCCTGGGTCCGCCCCACCAGCTGGGTCATCTGCTGACGATAGCCTTCAGAGGTGGCGCAGGCGGTCAGCATGAGGGCCAATGCGGCGGCGATCTGGTATTTCATCTGTGCAGTCCCATGGTTGAGGGGTCAGCTTGGCTTACACTCAGCTTCATGAACACAAGCTGAGCATTGCGCTGCATCGCCGCTTGCCCAAACCAGGATCAGGAGCCGGCCATGGCCGTCGACGTCAAACGCCACGCCCGTCACATCGTCTTGAAAGAATTGGGCGGGCCGGGCCAGCAAAAACTCAGCCGCGCCCGCATCGCCGTAATCGGCGCGGGCGGGCTGGGCGCGCCAGCCTTGCTCTATCTGGCGGCGGCGGGCGTCGGCCAGCTTCTCGTGGTGGATCCCGACACCGTGTCGCTGAGCAATCTGCAACGACAAATCCTGTTTCGCACCGATGATGTGGACGCCCCCAAGGCCGAACGGGCCAGCGATGTGCTGACCGCGCTGGATCCGGGCGTCACCGTGGAAGCGATGCGTGAACGCGCGACCGCGGACACGCTGCCTGGCCTGTTGGAGGGCGCCGATCTGGTGCTGGACGGCTGTGATGACTTCGCCACCCGCTTCGCCGTCAACGCGGCTGCGATAAAAGCCGGCATACCGCTGGTGTCGGGCGCAGTCGGTCGCTGGGAGGGGCAGGTCGCCGTGTTCGCCCCGCATCTGAAGCCGGACGCGCCCTGCTATCAGTGCTGGGTGCCCGAAACGCCGCCTGACGCCGAGGATTGCGCGGTGATGGGCGTGGTGGGCGCCTTGACCGGGGTGATCGGATCAATGATGGCGATGGAGGCGATCAAGCTGATCACCGGGGCCGGCGAGCCATTGATCGGGAGGATTTGCGTCTATGACGGTCTGTCCGGTCGGGCCCGGACCGTTACTCTGCCGGCATCCCGCAGCTGCCCGGCTTGCGCATCGGGCAGAACTGACACCCCCCGCACCGGCCACGTCTGATCCGGAACCAGGCGAGCGCGCCCAGAAGCACGCTCGGCGCCACGCCCACCAGCATCGCCAGCCAGACGCTACGGCCCAGAACGCCGATCAAGAGCGCGACCACAACCCCGATCGCCAGAAAGCTGAACAGGGTCAGATCGGCTCTGCGCCGGGGGGTTGAAGCATGATTGAGCAGCATCGTGACCACGCATCTGAGACACTCTGTCTCTGTCCTACCTCATGCCGGGCAGGCGCGGCAAGTCGTCACAGTCGGCCGCGATGCTTGCCGGAATGATGCTGGGCCAGGGTCTTGGCGGCGCGGCGGGCGTTGACCACCACGAACAGATAGATGCCGCCCGCGAACACGAGCCCGACCGCCATGCCGGAGAGCCAGCTCCCCAGCAAGGCGGCGAAGGTCAGCCCCATCACCAAGGCGATCATCACGATGAGCGTCAGGATGCGCGGCTCAGGCAGCCAGACCATGTTTGTTTTACTCTGTTTCACCCGTGATATCCCGGTACAGCGTCCAGACCATGCGTTCAGTGGTGATGAAACCCCAATTCCACTCGTCATGGAAGGCCGCCAGCGGCTCGGCGTCCTGAACTTGCTGTAAATTCATGCCTTGCTCGACCAGCGCCGCCACTTCGGCCTTGGCCTGGGTCAGCATGGTGATGCTGGCTTCAAGGTCCGCTTGCGTCGACAGCGGGCCATGGCCGGGAATGATCTGGGTGTCGGAATCCGCCGCATCCACAATGGCCTGCATGCCGGCGATATAGCCGTCGACCGTGCCGCCATTATCAAGATCGATATAGGGGAACCAGCCAGAAAACAGCAGGTCGCCGGCATGGATGACGTTTGCATCCTCAAACACCACGAAAATATCGCCATTGGTGTGCGCATCCGGCGTGTGATGCAGGCGTGCGCTCAGGCCGTTGATTGTGACCACATCGCCGTCATTGACGCCCACAGTCGGCAGATAAGCGCCTGACAGAGGCTCCGGCGTCGCGCCCGTCAGCTGGGCGGTCACAGGATTCATCAGCGCATCGCGCACGCTGGGATGGGCCATGATCGTCGCGCCCTGTTCAGCGAAATAGGCGTTGCCGAGCACATGGTCGCCGTGCAGATGCGTGTTGAGCACCAGATCCACGGCCCGGTCGCCGGACACGGCGCGTTGCGCGGCGTCGATGGCCTCTGCAAAGCGTTCCATCTGGGTATCGATCATGAACACGCCGTCTTCGCCGACGCTGACACCCACATTGCCGGCCTGATTTGTGGCGAGCATGTAGATCCCTGATCCCAGATCACTGGTCTCCACATAAACCTGATTGTCGTTCTGGGCTTGAGCGCTTGC
This sequence comes from Oceanicaulis sp., assembly GCF_051859625.1. Taxonomy (GTDB): domain Bacteria; phylum Pseudomonadota; class Alphaproteobacteria; order Caulobacterales; family Maricaulaceae; genus Oceanicaulis. Next base: position 1,241,302 of record NZ_JBHYFH010000001.1, read on the forward strand.
GCTGAGAGCCAGGCTGGCGATGAGAGCGGTGCGGATCATGGCGGTTCCCCGATGGCTGCGGTCTGTTGGCCAAATGGGTGTGATGAGCGCCCATATCCAGCCCGACTGAAAAACAATCTTAATCCTGAGCCTTCACATTTAACCCCGAATTCACTCTGGCCTGGATGTAGCGCACCCATGCGGACGCTCTTTGCTTTGATCATCATTGCTTGCGCAGGCTTGGGATCTGGCCCGGCGTACGCGCAATCCTGCGATACGTTTTCGGGGCTGCCGGTGCCGCGCTTCGTGTCGCTGAAATACAATGAGACCCGGGGCCGCGCCGGTCCGTCCTTCACCCATCCCGTCGCCTGGCTCTACCAGCGCCAGGGCTTGCCCATGGAAGTGGTCGCAGAGACGCCGGACTGGCGCCGGGTGCGCGATCCACAGGGCGAAGAGGTGTGGATGCATCGCCGCACCCTGACCGGGCGGCGCTCGGTCTGGACGCAAGACGCGACCCAGCTTCTGGCGCGCCCGGATTCCGACGCCGCCCTGATTGCGGACGTCGAGGCGGGCGCGGTGTTGTGGCTGGAGCGTTGCCGCGCAGGCTGGTGCCGTCTGGAAGCAGACGATTACCGCGGCTGGGCCCCCGCGGAGGCGTTCTGGGGCGTCTATTCTGAAGAGACCGAGCCGAGCCCCGCGCTTGAGGGGGGGCAAGCGTCATGCTACCGCTCTTCGCCTGAACCAGACGTGCTGGCGGCGGACCGTGAAAATCCCGCCTCGGCCGACTGACGGATCTGAACCCAGGATGACAGCCTGGCGCGTCGCATTTCACGCGTAGCGCTGGCGCGTTCGCCGCAACTTCCGACCCCCGGCATGCGTCGCCGGGCCGGCACGACGGACCCCATGACAGACCAGAAAAACAGCTACACATATGATGACCTGATCGCCTGCGGCAAAGGCGACCTCTTCGGTCCGGGCAACGCGCAATTGCCGCTGCCGCCCATGTTGATGTTTGATCGCATCACCGAGATCACCTCCGATGGCGGCGCCCATGGCAAAGGCCTCCTGGTCGCCGAGCTCGATGTGACCCCCGATCTGTGGTTCTTTGATTGCCACTTCCAGGGCGACCCGGTGATGCCGGGCTGCCTGGGTCTGGACGCCATGTGGCAGCTCGTGGGCTTTTTCCTGGGCTGGACCGGCGCGCCGGGCAAAGGCCGCGCCCTGGGCGTGGGCGAGGTGAAGTTCACCGGACAGGTCCCCCCTAGCGTCAAGAACGTGCGTTACGTCATTGATCTCAAACGTGTGATAAATCGTCGCCTTGTGCTGGGCATCGCCGATGGCCACGTAGAGGCTGACGGTCAGACCATCTACACCGCCAAGGATTTGCGCGTGGGTCTGTTCCGGCCTGAAGAGCTTAATAATGGCGGAGAAAAAGCATGAGACGTGTCGTCGTCACCGGTATCGGCATCGTTTCATCCATCGGCGATAACGCAGCAGAAGTCGCAGCCAGCCTGAAAGCGGGCAAGAGCGGCGTCATCGCAGCGCCCGAATACGCCGATCTGAACTTCAAATGTCAGGTCCATGCGCGCCCGAACGCCAATCCGGCCGAGCATGTGGATAAGCGCGCCTATCGCTTCATGGGCGAGGGCGCGGGCTGGGCGTACATGTCCATGCAGCAGGCGATTGAAGACGCGGGGCTGGAAGACAGCGATGTCTCCAACCCGCGCACCGGTCTGATCGTCGGCACCGGCGGTCCCTCTGTCGAGGCGATCGTGAAGGCCGCCGACATCACCCGCGAGAAAGGCCCCAAGCGCATCGGCCCGTTCGCGGTGCCCAAAGCCATGTGCTCGACGGGCTCGGCGACGCTCGCCACCCCGTTCAAGATCAAGGGGCTGAACTATTCGATCAGTTCGGCCTGCACCACGTCCCTGCACTGCATGGGCGCGGCCGCCGAGCAGATCCAATGGGGCAAGCAGGATGTGATGTTCGCCGGCGGCGGCGAAGAGCTGCACTGGGCGCTTTCAAACCTGTTTGACGCCATGGGCGCCATGAGCTCGAACTATAACGACACCCCGGCCGTGGCCTCGCGCGCCTTTGACAAGAACCGCGACGGCTTCGTCATTGCGGGCGGCGCCGGCATTGTAGTGCTGGAAGAGTATGAGCGGGCGAAAGCGCGCGGCGCGACCATCTACGCTGAAGTGCTCGGCTATGGCGCGACGTCAGATGGCCATGACATGGTCCAGCCGTCCGGCGAAGGCGCAGCGCGCTGCATGCAGATCGCGCTGGCGGAGGCCAAGGGCCGCAAGATCGACTACATCAACCCGCACGCCACCTCGACGCCCGTCGGCGACGTGAAAGAGGCCGAAGGTCTGCGCGCGGTGTTCGGCAAGGACGTCCCGGCCCTGTCGGCGACCAAGTCCATGTCCGGCCACTCGCTGGGCGCGGCGGGCGTTCAGGAAGCCATCTATTCCATGCTGATGATGAAAGAGGGCTTCATCGCCCCCTCCATCAATATTGACGAGATGGACCCCGAACTCGCGGACCTGCCGATCGTCACCGAGACGAAACAGATCGAGCTCAACACGGTGCTGTCCAACTCCTTCGGGTTTGGCGGCACCAACGGCACCATCATTCTGGGCCGCCCGGACTAGGGTCAGCTTCAGAGCGAGAATGCGAAAACCCCGGCGGAAACGCCGGGGTTCTTTCTATAAGTTCATTTCTTTTAGCGCTATAAAAGCAGAATCAGTCAGCACTTCCTCAATAAGCTTTTTCTCATGCTTCACATAGTCCCTATTCATTTTGTATAATGACCATCTTATCCAAGTTATGGGCCCAATACTTATAGCAATTTTCGATATTATATCTTTGTCACGGTTTAAATTAGACCACTCCAAAACATATATAGCTTTCATCAGTTTTTTATACAATTCAGTATCAGTTGAGCAAATATTGTCGAAACTAGTATTTATTGATGTTTGAATTCTATGGTCTATGTAATAAATTGATTCAGCATCAAACGGTAATATCCTCATCAATGATCGTTTTGATTCTTCTAGGTCTTTTTCATTTTGCTTGATAAAATTATCTAAATGTTGGTTTGATCTCTTCCTAAGCTTATTATGAGAATCGCAATTATCAATAGTTTCACCAAGTGGGAATGAAGACTGCATGGTAGTAAAGCACTTATTGTGTAGAGCAATTAAAATTCCTAGAGCAAATTTTTTATCAGAAGTGTTTTTAGATTCAGATTTTAATATATCTAAAACTATAGATGAGAAAAATCCTCCCAATACGCCAAATATAAGTATTAGAATATTTTGAGTAAAACTTAATTCAGCCATTATTATACCCTTAACGCCTCACGCACCGCATCAGCGAGCATACGCGCTTCATGCTCGCGAGCGCTACCCTTGCGCCAGGCGACGCCGATCTCACGGCCCGCGACAGGCGGGTCGAAAGGACGGATGGCGAGGTCGAGCCGGTCCGCGAGCCCCGCATCAATCGCGAGCTTGGGCAGAAGCGTCACGCCGAGGCCTGATTTGACCATCTGCACCAGGGTATGAAGCGAGGTGGCGGCGAAGTCAGATCGGGCGTCGTTCGTGTCGGGCCGACTGGCTGAGCACACCGCCAGCGCATGATCGCGCAGGCAATGACCGTCCTCGAGCAGCAAAAGCTGTTCATCCGCCAGCATTTCGGGGCTGAGCGTGTCGCGCTGGGCCAACGGGTGGTCCGGCGTTGCGGCGAACAGAAACTCGTCTTCCAGAACGCCTGTGGTCTCGATCCCGGGCGCGTCATAGGGCAGCGCGATCAGCGCGGCATCCAGACGCCGGTCTTTCAGCGCATCCACCAGCCGGTGTGTCAGGTCTTCGCGCAGAAAGAGTTCAAGCTTGGGATAGTGGGTGCGCAGGCTGGGCAGGACCTTGGGCAACAAGAAGGGCGCGATTGTGGGGATGACCCCCAGACGGAACGGCCCGCTCAAGGGCTCGCCCGCCGCGCGCGCCACATGGACGAGGTCTTCGGCTTCGGTCAGCACGATGCGCGCTCGCGCCACCGCCGCCTCGCCCGCCGGGGTCAGAACCGCGCCGCGCGCGCCGCGCTCCACAAGGGTCGCGCCCAGGATCGTCTCCAGCTCCTTGATCCCGGCGGACAGGGTGGGCTGGGTCACATGGGCGGCTTCGGCGGCGCGGGAAAACGAGCCGTGCTCGGCGAGCGCCGACAGGAAGGTGAGTTGTCGCAGCGTAGGCAGATGGCCAACCATAAGGCGTCCTGATCGTCTGAGGGCGGTGTTGAAATACAAATGGAGCGCCCCCTGAACCCGGGAGCGCTCCATCAAGGCTTAGGTCAGGTCAAACCTGTCGGCGTTCATGACCTTGGTCCAGGCGGCGACGAAGTCCTTGACGAACTTCTCTTTATTGTCGTCCTGGGCGTAGACCTCGGCATAGGCGCGCAGGATCGAGTTTGATCCGAACACCAGATCCGCGCTGGTGGCGCCCCATTTGACTTCGCCGGTCTTGCGGTTGCGGATCTCATAGAGCCCATCTTCCGCCGGATGCCAGCTGAGATCCATATCCGTCAGATTGACGAAGAAGTCCGTCGTCAACGCGCCGATCCGGTCAGTGAACACCCCGAGGCGCGAGCCGCCATGATTGACGCCCAGCACGCGCAAGCCGCCCACCAGAACCGTCATTTCATTGGCCGTCAGACCCAGCAGCTGGGCGCGGTCGAGCAGCAACTCTTCAGCGCTGACCGAATAGCGGTCTTTCATCCAGTTGCGGAACCCGTCCGCGAGCGGTTCAAGCGGCTCAAAAGACTCCGCATCCGTCATCTCGGCGGTGGCGTCGCCGCGTCCCGGCGTGAAGGGCACGGGGACGTCAGAACCTGCCTGTTTGATGGCCGCTTCCAGACCCACGACGCCGCCCAGCACGATCACATCGGCTACGGATGCGCCGCTTTGCGCTGCGATCGGCTCCAGCACGGCCAGAACCCGCTGCAGACGTTCAGGCTCATTGCCCGCCCAGTCCTTCTGCGGCGCCAGCCTGATGCGCGCGCCATTGGCGCCGCCGCGCTTGTCAGAGCCCCGGAAGATGCGGGCGCTGTCCCAGGCGGTGGCGATCAGCTCGGCCGGGGTCAGGTCGCTTGATGCGATCTTGGCTTTCACCGCATCCACATCGTAATCGGTGGACCCTTCGGGGATCGGGTCCTGCCAGATCAGGTCTTCGTTCGGCACCTCAGGGCCCACATAATTCGCCTTGGGCCCCATATCGCGGTGGGTTAGCTTGAACCAGGCGCGCGCGAACGTATCGGCGAAATACTCTGGATCCTTGCGGAAACGCTGGCAGATCTCGTTATAGACCGGGTCCATTTTCATACCCATATCCGCATCGGTCATGATGGGGTTATGGCGAATGGACGGATCTGTGGCGTCGACCGGCTTGATGGCCTCCGGCATGTTCACCGGTTCCCATTGCCAGGCGCCGGCCGGGGATTTCTTCAGCTCCCAGTCATAGTCAAACAGATACTCGAAATAGCCCATGTCCCACTGGGTGGGATGCTGGGTCCAGGCGCCTTCAATGCCCGAGGTGAAAGCGTTCGTCGCCTTGCCTTCAAGGCCGGGATTGGCCCAGCCGAAGCCCTGGGAGTCCACGCCGCAGGCTTCAGGCTCCGCGCCGATCTGGTCGACCGCGCCGCGGCCATGCGCCTTGCCCACTGTGTGGCCGCCGCAGGTGAGGGCGGCGGTCTCTTCATCATTCATCGCCATCCGCTTGAAGGTCTCGCGCACCTGGGCGGCGGTCTTCAGCGGATCGGGTTGACCGTTCACGCCTTCGGGATTGACGTAGATGAGGCCCATATGCGTCGCCGCCAGGGGGTTTTCGAGCGTGGAGGTGTCGTCGAGATCGCCATAGCGCTCTTCGCTGTTGGCGAGAAACTGCGATTCAGAACCCCAATAGACGTCCGTTTCCGGACCCCAGATGTCTTCACGGCCATAGCCGAAGCCAAAGGTCTTCAGACCCATGTCTTCATAGGCCACAGTGCCGGACAGGATGATGAGATCGGCCCAGGACAGCTTGTTGCCGTATTTCTTCTTCACCGGCCATAACAGGCGGCGCGCCTTGTCCAGGCTTGCGTTGTCCGGCCAGGAATTGAGCGGGGCGAACCGGATATTGCCAGACCCGGCGCCGCCGCGGCCGTCCGCCAGACGGTAGGACCCCGCCGAGTGCCAGGCGAGGCGGATCATCAGGCCGCCATAATGACCCCAATCGGCCGGCCACCAATCCTGGCTGTCATGCAGCAAGGCTTTGACGTCGGCTTTGACCGCATCGAAATCGAGCGTCTGCACCTCTGATTTATAATCGAAATCAGGGTCCATCGGATTGGTGCGCGCGCCGCCTTGGTGGAGAATGTCGAGATTGAGCGCGTTGGGCCACCATTTGGTGACCGGCTTATCCATGGCGGTGTTGCCGCCGTGATGGAAAGGGCACCCGCCCGCAGTCTTCATGTCGTGTCCGTCCATGGTCATATCCTCCCGGATCAGAACGCTAAGATTGAGCACAGTATCACGCCGGACTGAGGCATATATCAAATCAATTTAATTACGGTGAGACATAGGAAATACCAATACTGCTCGTGTCTCTGTGGGTTTTCCAATGAGATGACCCGCCTGAAACCCTCAGAACGGAAAGGGCGGACGAAGACAGGAAAAACAGCATGAAGCGGGCTTCGGACGCGCTGTATTGATAAATCCTATGGGAGCGACAGGAACAATCCATTGGATTTATCAATAGCTGAGGTTCATATCCTGTCTCGTCGAAGGGCGGCCCCCTCAGGCAACCATCCTCGACCCATGAGATTCAAACCTGCCAGGAGAGACACACATGCTGGGCATTGGCGACAAGCTCCCCGAATTCGAAGTCACCGGCGTCAAGCCGAAATTCAACGAGCACGAGCAAAACGGCGAGTCCGCTTTCGAAGCGATCACCAACGAGTCCTTCCCGGGCAAGTGGAAGGTCATCGTTTTCTATCCGAAGGATTTCACCTTCGTCTGCCCGACCGAGATCGTGGCCTTCGCCAATCTTGAAGATGAATTCGCAGACCGTGACGCCGTCGTGATGACCGGCTCCACTGACAATGAATTCTCCAAGCTGGGCTGGCGCCGCGAGCATCCGGACCTGAACGGCCTGAACCAGTGGCAGTTCGCTGACACCACCGGTTCCCTGGTTGACGGTCTGGGCGTGCGCTCACCGGAAGGCGTGGCGTTCCGCTACACCTACATCGTCGACCCGGACGGCGTAATCCAGCACGTTTATGCGACCAACCTCAATGTGGGCCGCAACCCGGAAGACACCTTGCGTGTTCTGGACGCCCTGCAGACCGACGAACTGTGCCCGTGCAACCGCCAGGCTGGCGGCGACACGCTCGCAGCGTAATCGTTTCGCTCAAGGACGGCTCTCTTCGGGGAGCCGTCCGACGGCGGCCCGCCCCGCCCTGTCCATGGTCCGCCATGGCCAGAGCCGGACCGGTCGTCCCGATGTCCCCCGCCCCGCGTTCGTCCCCCCCCTTCAGACGCCGGGCGATCTTCGTCCTGCCGGACGACCGGTCCAATCTCGCCATTCATCATGAAAGGACGCGCCATGAGCCTTGACGCCCTGAAAAACCGCATGCCCGACCACGCCAAGGACATCAAGCTGAACCTCAGCTCGCTGGCCCGCGAAACCGTGCTCGACGATCAGAAGAAATATGGCTGTTTCCTGGCCTCCGCCTATGCGGTGGGCGAGCGTGAAACCCTCACCGACATTGTCGGCGAGATCGAGGACAAGCTGTCCCCCGAGGCGATCAACGCCGCCAAGGCCGCCGCCTCGATCATGGGCATGAACAATGTGTTCTATCGCTTCAACCACCTGGTTTCCGCCAGCGATTACAAAACCATGCCGGCCAAGCTGCGCATGAATGTGATCGGTAATCCCGGCGTCGACAAAGCCGATTTCGAGCTCTGGTCGCTCGCCGTGTCCGCCATCAATGGCTGCGGCATGTGCATCGACGCGCACGAACATGAACTGCGCAAGGCCGGCCTGACCGCCGAACAGATCCAGGCCGCTGTTCGCATCGGGTCTGTCGTGAACGCCGCCGCCGCGATCATCCGCGCGGAAAGCGCGCTGGGCTAAGCCTGCATCCACGATCTCTCCTGAGCCCGCCGGGCGGTCTGCATCAGGCCGCTCCGGCGGGTTTTTTTATGGAGCGCAGGCGATCACGGTCTTTTGACACGCTCCGAACAAGTCCGTATCCTGAAAATATGAGCTATCAACCTGACCAGTCCGAAAACACGCGTCGCGCCCGCGATTCCGGCGGTGTGAACCGGGCCTGGCGCTGGTTTTCAGAGGCGACGATCCGGACCGCGGAAAGCTATCGCGACCTGCGCTGGCGGGTCGTGATCGGGCATATCGGTCTGGCGGCTCTCCTGGTCATCGTCTCGCGCATCAATCCAACCTTCGCCGTCTCGCCCTGGCTGTTAATCATCGGCGTCATCTGGTTGGTCTATGGCGTGCGCATGGGCGGGCTGAAGGCCATCGGCCAGGCCGCCTCTCATCCCAAATCCTGATAATATTCGTAGCCCCTTACGGCGTCAGATCGTTGACCTGATCGCATCCGGGCTTAGGCTGGCGCGGTTCTGATATGAGAGCCGCCGGGGAGGGGCCTGTATGAGAGGTTGGTTTAAGATCGCGCTGTGGCAGCGCGTGCTGGGCGCCTTGGTGATCGGTGTGATCTTCGGCGGCGTGTTGAGCCAGGTCATGGGCGGTCCCGCCGCCGCGGACTGGCTGGCGACCTTCATCAAGCCGGTGGGCGATCTGTTCATCAGCCTGATCCGGATGCTCATTGTTCCGCTGATCCTGACCACCCTGGTCTCCGGCGTCGTGGCGCTGGGCGATCCCAAAAAGCTCGGCTCCATCGGTCTGAAGACCATGGCGCTCTATTTCGCCACCACCTTCTTCGCCAACATCATCGGCATCATTTTCGGCCTGACCTTCCGCCCCGGCGAGGGTGTGGATCTGGGCGGCGCGGACGCCGTTCCTGTGTCCGGCGAAGCGCCGACCCTGGTCGAACGCCTGTTGAGCATCGTGCCGGAAAACCCGGTGGCCGCGCTCGCAGACGGCGACGTGCTGGCGATCATCTTCTTCGCCGTGCTTCTGGGCGTGGGCGTCCTGATGGCGGGCCGCGACGGCAAGCTGGTGGGCGATCTGTTCACCCAGGCGGCCAATGTGGTCCTGAAAGTCACCCATCTGGTGATGGAAGTGGCGCCGTTCGGCGTGTTCGCCCTGGTCAGCCACACCGTCGCCTCACAAGGCCTTGAAGCGCTGGCTTCCATCGCGATCCTGATCGCGGCGGTCTATCTGGGCCTTCTGACCCATGCGGTGCTGGTCTATGGCGGCTTCATCCGCTTCGTGCTCGGCCTGCCGGTGATGAACTTCCTTCGCGGCATGCTGGACGCCATCGCGGTGGCTTATTCCACCGCCTCCTCCAGCGCGACCCTGCCCGTCACCATCGCCAACGCCACGGAAAATCTTGGCGTCAAACGCTCCATCGCCGGTTCGGTCCTGCCCTTGGGCGCGACCATCAATATGGACGGCACGGCGCTGTATTTGGGCATTCTGGCGCTCTTCACCGCCCAGGCGTTCGGCTATGACCTGACGCTCGCCAACTATTTCCTCATCGCCTTCACCGCCGCCATCGTCTCCATCGGCGCAGCCGGCATCCCGTCGGCCTCGCTCTTCCTGCTGGCGATCGTGCTCGATACCTTCGGCGTCAGCCCCGAGCAGGTGGCGATAATTGTCGGCTTCATCCTGCCCGTCGACCGGATCATGGACATGGCCCGCACGGCGCTGAACGTCACCGGCGACGCTACGGTGGCGACGGCGGTGGCCAAATGGGAAGGCGAGCTGGACGAGGACATCTACCGTCACCCGGCCGATGTCCCCTACGAGCCGAAAACCCCGCCCGAAGTGGCCGACGCCGACCGGGACTAGGCATACATGCGCTCAAGCCGCATTCGTGTGATCGAGATCATCGTGGCGATCGCCGTCACGATGATCTCGGTCGCCTCGCTGTTTGTGGCGGTGTTCCAGGGCGTGATCATGCAGCGCCAGCTGGAAGCCAGCGTGCTGCCCATCCCCACCGTCGCCCACGGCAATTACGACAGCGATCAGCAAGTCTACCGGCTGAGCTTCATCATAGGAAATCGCGGTCTCGGTCCCGTCGATATCCGTTGGATGCACTTCATCCATGAGGGCGTGACCTATCCCGGCCCCGGATCCTATTTCGCCAGCCTTGTCGAAGGCCATGACGATGATCCCGAGGAGCGGATCGTGGTCATGCAGCGCATTTTCGATACCAATCAGGTGCTCACCAGTCCCGTCGCGCCGCAATTGCTGGCGCCCAATGATGAGCACGCATTCATCGCCTTCACCCGGCCGCCCGAAGACACGCCCGATCGCGCGTATTGGGAACGGCTGAACGCCGCCCGATGGCAGACCGATATTCAGGTCTGTTATTGCTCGGTCTTCGACCAGTGCTGGATCGGAACCTTCCCGCAAAACCAGCGTGAGCGGGTGAACAGCTGCGAGGTCGAGGAGTAATCCGGACCGCCCGCCTTGCCGAGCGAAGCCCTTAACCATCTTGGCCATCACGATTTTGCGCCCTAACCTGCAACCCACAGGGGAAGGGCGACCAACATGACTCATCCAAAGACGCGGCCCTATGGCCCCAAACGCCATCGCGACGGCCAGCCGGACCTGCACGGCCTCGATGAGCTGCATCGCCGCCTGGTGAAAGCTGCGTGCGCGGGGACAATGGCTGAGTTTGAAAAGACCGATGTTCTAGACGCAAATGTGCTGGCGGCGCTGATCACAGGACGAAGCTATAACGGGCGCGCGCCCTGGCCGGTGGCGTCAAAAGGGGTGCGGATTGCAGGCGGGCGCGTGGAGACGAGGCTCGATCTGAGCCAGTCCCGGATTGAATGGCCTTTAGCGCTTACCGGTACATATCTGACTGAAGGCGTGAATATTGAGGACTCTCAGGCCCGAGGGTTATTTTTCAACCATTGCACATTGAAAGATCTAAACCTGTCCGGCGCACATGTGACCGGGCAATTCAGCGCCAATAACGCCACGTTCAACACGCCTGACGGCGACGCCCTCAGGGCGCACGGCGCTGAAATCACAGATGGTGTGTACGTGCGTAACGCCAGGATTAACGGAGAGTGCAACATAGCTGGCGCCAAAATCGGCGGGCAATTCAGCGCCAACGGCACCAAGTTCAACACGCCTTGCGGGATAGCCCTCCAAGCGCAGGGCGCTGAAATCAAAGACAGTGCGTTCTTGGACAAGGCCACAGTGAACGGGCAATGCGCCATCAATCGCGCCAAGATCGGCGGGCAATTCAGCGCCGATGACGCCAAGTTCAACACGACTGATGGCATAGCCCTCAGGGCGCACAGCGCTAAGATTACAGACGGTGTGTACTTGCGTAACGCCACACTGAACGGAGAGTGCAACATAGCTGGCGCCAAAATCGGCGGGCAATTCAACGCCAAAGGCGCCACATTCAAAACTCATTACGGCGACGCCCTCAACGCACAGGGCTCAGAGGTCGCAGACATTGTGTTCTTGAACAACGCCACCCTTAAGGGCATTTGCGATTTCAACAGCGCCCAAACCGCTGAAATTTTCCTCAAAGGCGCCACTTTGACAGGACAATTGAGAGGGGATTACGGAGCCCGGATCAAGCGACTGGAACTGAGGGGCGCAAGGCTGATTTCCGCGTGGCATGCGCAGTTAGAGGCCGCGCCCTCTGACACACCAGACCCCGAGGATGAGCCTAAGACCCCCACCGATCCGCGCGTCCTTGATCTTACCGACGCTCGGATTGGGCGGTTAGACATGCCGCAATCACCCCAGCATCAGATCAAGGGCGTTGTGATCCTGACCCGGTGTCATGTGGAGCATTTTTGCGACCATAAACGCGCCTGGCCGGACGCGCTGGAGCGCAGAAATGACACTTGGAAAACACCCCAATCGCGCCGCGACCCAGAAACCGGGAAAGATATTGGCTATTTTGAGCTCAACGGCTTCACCTATGACTATCTGGCAGCGCCCAATGGCGGGTCCGCCGATGGGGCCGAAGAAAGTACGGCGCAGGCTCGCAAACGCTGGCTGCTCAGTCAGCACGCCCACCACGTCGCCGATCACTTCAAACCCCAGCCCTGGCGTCAGATGGCGGCGCGGCTGGAGGCGCAGGGCCATGATGACGCGGCACGCAAGATCGCGGAACATCGACGGCGCTATCACAGATATTCAAAAGCGACGCGAGGGTTTGATGTCTTCATGTCCTGGGTGCTCGACATCACCTCGCATTATGGATTTGACCCCTGGCTGACCCTGCGGCGCAGCGCCTATGTGATCATCGCCTTCGCCCTGATCTATGGCTTGATGGCGTGGACCGGCCCCATGCCCGATGGCGGGTATAGCCCTATGGCGGGATACACAGCAGCCGGCCCCGCCTCTGACGCCAACGCCAATCCGCCGCCGGTCTTCATCCGGGCCGAGGCTGATGACGTGACCGCGGCGACCAATGTTCAGGATTTGGCGCAGGCCGATCCCTTCCTGTCGCGGGTCTATCCGGACTTCAATCCGCTCCTCTATTCGCTGGATGTGTTCGTGCCGGTGCTCGATCTGGGCATGGACCGGTACTGGCGGCCCAATCCCAATCATCTGCGCCCGGCCTGGGGCGAGACGCTCTGGATGACCGGCTCCGCACTCTACTGGCTGACCATTCTGCAGCGCTTTCTCGGCGCCATATTGATCGCGATCATGGTGACCAGTTTCACCGGTCTTCTGACCCGTGAAGACAAGCTGAGCTGAACCGCTCTCCCCTCCCGCCCGTATACCCTCTTGAACATTGGAGGAGCGGGACATGACGGGTTTTCGGATTATCGCAGCTTTGGGCGCGATCGCGCTCGCCGCAGCCATCGTCTGGGCGTCGATGACCGCGGGGCAATCGCTGTCTGAGGCGGTCTCCTGGCTGGTGTCTGAGCCCTGGGGCGTGGTCAGCCTGATCGACCTCTATCTGGGCTTTGTCCTGCTGGCGATTTTGATCTGGGTGTTTGAACCCAACAAGCTGATCGCGCTGGCGTTCATCCTGCCCCTGCCGATCCTGGGCAATGTGTGGAGCGCGGTCTGGGTCGCCTGGCGTCTGGGGCGTCTCGTGGCAAGGACGCCCATTGCGCGCGAATAAATCATGACCGGCGCAGCACTATGAGATGACAGGGGCGCCGTGCGCGCCTACATGGCCTTCATGAGCCAGCCGCCGCCCCTCGCGCCCGAACGCCTTGACCCCAAGCAGGCGGCCCTCGCGGCCTTCTCCGGATATTTCATCTGGGGCCTGTCGCCGATCTTCTACAAATTTCTGGCGTTCGCGAACCCGACCGAGATCGTGCTGCAGCGGGTGGTCTGGTCCGCGCCCATATTGTTCGCGATCTTGTATTTCAGCCGCCGGCTCGGCCCGGCGCTCGCCGTGCTCAATGACCGCAAGACGCTCTTGCTGCTGGTGTGCACCTCGCTTCTGATCGGGGCGAACTGGTGGGTCTATATCTTCTCGGTCAATTCAGGCCATGTGCTGGAAGCCTCGCTGGGCTATTACATCAACCCGTTGATGAATGTGGCCGTGGGCGTGTTTGTCGCCCATGAGCGCTTCTCGCGCCTGCGCGCTGTTGCAATCGGGCTCGCAGTGCTGGGCGTGCTCAACCAGATTATCACCGTGGGCACGCTGCCCATCTTCGCCCTGATCATGGCGGGCACGTTCACCGCCTATGGCTATGTGCGCAAGACCGTGCAGGTGGATGCCCGCGTGGGGCTGTTCTGGGAGACGCTGATCATGGCGATCCCCTCCATTGTGGTGCTCACCCTGTTCGAGATTCAGGGCGGCGAGCAGGCCGGGCATTTCTTTGACGGGCCCTATGAAGCCGGTCTGCTGTTTCTGACCGGTCCGATGACGGTGCTGCCGCTTTTATTGTTCCTGACCGGCGCCCGGGGCTTGAGCTTTGCGATCATCGGCGTGCTGCAGTTCGTCGCCCCCACCCTGCAATTCATCGTCGGGCTGGCCTATGGCGAACCGTTCAGCCTGGCTTATCTCGCCACCTTCATTTTCATCTGGTCAGGGCTGGCCGTGTTCGTGGTCGAGCTTCTACACTTCGAGAGACAACAAAAACGTGCGGGGCTCACCCGCTCATAAAGCGCTCCGGAGGACACCATGACTCACCCGCCCATGCCGCCCGCCCGAAAGATCAATGTGGGCGAGGTGAGCCTGTCGGTGCATCTGGCGGGGCCTGAAGACGGCGTGCCGGTGCTGTTGATGCATGGCTGGCCGGAGCTGGCGCTCAGCTGGGCGCAACAGATCGAGGATCTGGCGGACGCCGGCTATCGGGTGATCGCGGCGGACAATCGCGGCTTCGGCGCTTCTGACGTTCCATATCCGGTGGACGCCTATGGCGTCGATCATCTGGTGGGTGATTTCACCGGGCTGCTGGATGCGCTGGGGATCGAAAAGGCCGTCTGGGTGGGCCATGACTGGGGCGGCATTCTGATGTGGCACGCCGCCTGTCTGGTCCCCGAGCGCTTTCTGGGCGCCATCGGGGTGAACACGCCGCATCTGCCGCGCGGCTCTGTCCCGCCCACCGATGTGTTCAAGGAGCGCGGTGGTGATGACCATTACATCGTCGCCTTCCAGGACGAGGCGATGGACGACTATTTCAAGGGCCGCGAAGAGGACTTCTTCGCCTTCAGTTTCGCCGCGCCTGCGCCCAGCGCCGATCTCGAAAAGCTGCCCGATTCCATCACTCATCTGCCCAAGCGGTTTGATAATTTCGTCGAACGCGGCGGGCTCAAGAGCGAAGACAATTGCGTCGTGCCCCCCGAAATCCGCAAGGTCTACGCCGAGACCTATGCCCGGACCGGCTTTCGCGGCGGAATGAACTGGTATCGCAATTTCGATGCGAACTGGGAGCGCCTGGGCGGCGTTGATCACCGGCTCTCCATGCCCTGCCAGATGATTGCGGCGGAGTGCGACTACATGCTGCCGCCCAAGCTCGCCGCCTGGATGCCCATGCTGTGCTCGGATCTCGACATGAATGTGATCGAGGATATCGGCCACTGGACCCAGTACGAAGCCCCCGCCGAGCTGTCCGAGCTGATGCTCGGATGGCTCACCACCCGCTTCCCCAGCGTCTGAGGCGATGATGGCGCGCTATGAGAACATCGTGATCCTGACCGGGGCCGGCGTATCGGCGGAATCCGGGCTGGGCACGTTTCGCGATGAAGGCGGGCTGTGGGCGAAGTTTGACCCCATGAAGCTCGCTACGCCGGAAGCCTTCGCCGATGACCCAGAAACCGTTCTGGGCTTTTATAACGCCCGGCGGGCGAACCTGTCGGACGCCAAAGCCAACGCCGCCCATCACGCCCTGGCCGAGCTTGAGCAGAACTTGATGATGGACGGGCGCTCAGATTTCCTGCTGGTCACCCAGAATATCGACGATCTGCATGAGCAGGCGGGCTCGGCGAGCCTGTTGCACATGCATGGCGAGCTCCTGAAAACCCGCTGCAGTCTGTGTGATCATCTGTTTTTTGATCGTGAGGATATGGCGATTGACCGCATGTGCCCCGCCTGCACAAAGGCGGGCGGCTTGCGCCCACATGTGGTCTGGTTCGGCGAGATGCCGCTGGGGCTTGATCAGATTTATCAAAGCCTCGACCGCTGCGACCTGTTTGTCGCCATCGGTACGTCCGGCACGGTCTATCCGGCCGCCGGCTTTGTCAGTGAAGCCCGTCGCAATGGCGCCCACACCGTCGAACTGACGCTGGAGCCGGGCGAGATCAGCGGCCTGTTTGAAGAGCACCATTATGGTCCAGCGACGGAAGTCGTCCCGGACTGGGTGCGGGGTTTGGGGTAATCCCTAGCCCTCAAGCCCGGCCAGAGCCCGCGCGAACTCTTTCGCCTTGAAGGCCTGCAAATCCGCTTCGCCTTCCCCCACGCCGATAAAGTGGATCGGTAGTTTGAAGCGCTCAGCGACCTGGACCAGAGCGCCGCCTTTGGCGGTGCCGTCGAGCTTGGTCATGATGACCCCGGTGACTTTGGACGCTTCCATGAAGGCTTCAGCCTGGGAGATGGCGTTCGAACCCACCGTGCCGTCGAGCACCAGCAGCACATGGTGCGGGGCGGTTTCGTCCATCTTCTTGATCACCCGGACGATCTTGCGCAGCTCGTCCATCAGCTCGGCCTTGTTCTGAAGCCGTCCGGCGGTGTCGATCAGCACCGCATCCGCCTGATCGGTGCGGCCCTGCTGGATGGCGTCATAAGCGAGACCTGCGGCGTCTGCGCCCAGATCGCGCGACATGAAGGTCGCCCCGGCGCGATCTGACCAAACCTGAAGCTGCTCAACCGCTGCGGCGCGGAAGGTATCGCCCGCCGCCGTGATCACATCCGCGCCTTCACGCGTCATCTTCACCGCGATCTTGCCCAGCGTCGTGGTCTTGCCCGAGCCGTTGACGCCGACAAACAACACCACGCGCGGCGCCTCGCCGGTCATGTCGAGCGGCTGCTCGTAAGGCTGAAGCGTTTCGGCGACCACGTCTGCGAGGGCTTCACGGATCTCGATGTCGGAGACATCCTTGTCGAACCGGTCTTTCGCGAGGCGATCAATCACCTTGGCCGCCGTCGCCGCGCCGATATCGGCCGCGATCAGCAATTCTTCAAGTTCATCCAGCGCCGTCTGATCGAGCTTGCGCTGAGTGAACATCGCGCTGAGCCCGTCGCTGAGGCGCGAGGAGGATTTTTTCAGGCCTGCGGCGAGGCGGGCGAAGAACCCCTTTTTCTCTTCAGTCGCTTCGGATTGGGGTTCAGGGGCTGGCGGCGTTTCTTCCGTAGCCGGATCATCGGCTTCCGGCTGCGTCAGTGTTTCCGCCAGATCCTCGAGTCCGCTTGCCTGGGCAGGCGCTTCGGTAATTTCATCCGGGTTCGGAGAATTGTCTTCTACAACCGCTTCGGCGCGATCTTCCAGCTCCGGCTCAGGATCCGCCGGCGCAGGCGCAGGCTCCGCCGGGCGCGCCTCGTCCAGCGCTTCGGGCGCTTTTTCGATCTCGGCGATGACCGCGGATTCTACAGGAGCTTCAGCAGGCGCTTGGGGGTCTGCCGCAGTTTCCGGCGCATCAAGCGCTGGAAGCTCGGACGGGGCCGCCTCGTCCTTCTTCTTTTTCTTGCCGAAACCGAATTTGAACCAGCTCACAGGGCAGCCTCCAGCGGGGTGGCGAACAGGGCTTTCTCGTCATGGCCGGTGATCATGGCCCGCACGCGCGCGCCAGGGCGAGCGGTCGAGTCCATGCGTACAGGCGAGAAATCATCAGCGCGCGCGAACCCGGGCTTTTCAACGAGCACCGTCATCTCCCGTCCAACGCGTGAAGCGAGATGGCGTTGCAACGCCTCCTGTGATTTCGCGCGCAAACGCGCGGCGCGGTCTTTCACCACGTCGCGGTCCACCTGCGGCATGCGCGCGGCGGGCGTGCCGGGGCGGGGCGAGTAGGGGAAGACGTGCACAAAGGCGAGGTCGCACTCATCCACCAGCCGAAGCGAGTTTTCAAACATCTCCTCGGTTTCGGTGGGGAAGCCCGCAATCAGGTCCGCGCCAAACGCGATGTCCGGACGCACGGCGCGCAAACGCCGGGCGAGGGCGATCGCGTCATCGCGGGAATGGCGGCGCTTCATCCGTTTCAGGATCATGTCATCGCCCGCCTGTAACGACAGGTGCATATAGGGGCAGAGCCGCTCTTCCTCGGCGATGGCGCGGAACAAATCCTCATCGATCTCGATGGCGTCGATGGAGGACAGGCGCAGGCGCTGCAGGTCGGGGACCTGCTTGAGGATGGCGCGCACCAGACGACCGAGCTTGGGCGTTCCGGGCAGGTCCTGCCCCCAGCTGGTCATATCCACGCCCGTCAGCACCACTTCGGAATGGCCGGTCTCCACTAGGCGTCTGACCTGATCGACCACTTCGCCGGCGGGGGCGGAGCGCGCATTGCCGCGGCCATAAGGGATGATGCAGAAGGTGCAACGGTGATCACAGCCGGTCTGAACCTGCACATAGGCGCGGGCGCGACCATCCAGACCATCAACGAGGTGACTGGCGATCTCGCTGACCGCCATGATGTCATCCACCTTCACCTTGTCGCCGCCTGAAATAGCGGTGGATTTGAAGGTTTCAGGACGCAATTTCTCTGCATTGCCCAGCACCTGATCCACCTCGGCCATTTTCGCAAACTGCTCGGGATCGATCTGGGCGGCGCAACCGGTGACGATCATCTGCGCGTCGGGACGCTCGCGCTTCATCCGGCGAATGGTCTGGCGCGCCTGACGCACGGCTTCATTGGTCACAGCACAGGTGTTGATGATCACGGCGTCTTGCAGCCCGCCCGCCCGCGCGTGATCGCGCATCACTTCGGACTCCCAGGCGTTCAGCCGGCAGCCAAAAGTGACAATCTCCACATCGCGCCCCTCTGAAGCTTCAGGGGACGGGGCAGGGTTTTCCACAGGTGTGCTCATTGGCGCGCAAAGTGGGGTTGAGAGGGCTTTGGGTCAAGCGGGGAAGGGAGTCTGCAAGGCGGGTATGCGTTTGGAGTGTTCATGCAGATGCGGCTCGGCCCTGCCCCTCTCCCCCTTGTCCAAGGGGGAGAGGCTGGGTGAGGGGGTGCGCTTCAACATGCAGGCGCTTGAAGGATCAGGCGCCGCTCACCCCTCACCTGTCCTCTCCCCTCAGGAAGGGGAGAGGGACGCGCACCGACGCATGCAGGTCCAGTTTCACTCACTTATCCATGTCATTCAGTGGGGAAGAGCGTGAATTCCCGGGCGAGCAAAGCGAAGACCCGGGACCTATGTCCGCAAACAGCGCCTTATCCTGATGGAGGCCCCGGCTCTGCACTGCGCTTGGCTAGAGTTTCAGAACCGATCAGAGGCCCCGCAAATCCAGCTCGCGCTCCAGCTCCACCGGACCGGACAGATGCACATGGCCCTCGCTGTCCCACCGCACAGGCAACTTGCCGCCATCGGCCTCAATCACCGCTTCGCGGTTTGCAAGCCCCTGACGATGAAGCGCGACCAGCGCGGCGCAGGCGCCCGTGCCGCATGCGAGCGTCAGTCCGGCGCCGCGTTCAAACACCTTCAGGCGGATATCATCGCGATCGCGCACCTGGGCGAAGCCTGAATTCACACGTTCAGGAAACAGCGGATCATGCTCGATGTCCGGGCCAATCCCGGTGATGGGCAGGCTGTCGAGATCGTCCACCGCGAACACCACATGGGGATTGCCCATGGAGACCGCCCCCGGCCCCTCCAGCCGTCCGCCGTCTGGCAAATTGACGCCAAAATCGAGCCGCACCGTATCCATGGGAAGCGAAAGCGGAATCTGACGCCAGTCGAGCCGGGCCGGGCCGAGATCCACTTCCGCCGCACCCTTGGCCAGGCGTTGCGCTGACATCAGCCCGCCCGCCGAGGTGAAACGAAGATGAGGCTTCACGCCGTCTTCAAACAACAACCAGGCCGCGGCCCGCGTGCCGTTGCCGCAAGCGCCCACCTCGCCGCCATCATTGTTCCAGACCCGCAAGTCAGCGTCAGCGTCATCAGAAGGGTCGAGAACAATCAGCTGGTCAAAGGCATGCACCGTCAGCATCGCCGCGATATCCGTTTCAGAATAGCCGGACGGGCCGGCCGCATGGCGGCGATCAATGACGATAAAGGCGTTACCCGCCCCGTTCATGGCGTAAGCTCTCATACCGGCAGCGATACGCGCATGAGGCTCAGGCCGCAAGATAAACGGCCTGTAATACAGTATCACTTTGACCCGGAGGCCAACGCCCTGTTGAATGCGCACAGTCGCTCAATAAGGGGAGAGCATGATGCGCCGCTGGGGTTATCACCTGTCCGCCGCCGCCGCCGTTCTGGCGCTCGCGGCCTGTTCGCCGTCCGATCCATCCAATATGACTGATACTGAGGAGTCCGGCGTGACAGACACCGCCGATCTGCCGGGCGCCGAGCTGAACGCCGCCATCCAGGCGGAAACCGAGAGCCTTGAATGGCTGGAAGAGGTCGAAGGCGAACGCGCCCTCGCCTTCGCCACCGAGATGAACGAGCAATCGCTCGACCGCCTCACCTCCGATCCGCGCTATGACACGCTTTACAATCAGGCGCTCGAGGTTCTGCAATCGACCGACCGCATCCCGTATGTGGGCGTCGCCAATGGCGTTTTGTGGAACTTCTGGCAGGACGCTGATCACGTCAAAGGCCTGTGGCGCACAACCACCGTGGAAAGCTACGCCACCGATAATCCCGAATGGGATGTGGTGCTCGATCTCGACGCTCTGGGCGAGGCCGAAGGCCATAACTGGGTCTTCCGTGGCGGCGACTGCCTGGCGCCGGGCTATGTCCATTGCATGATCACCCTGTCGGACGGCGGGTCTGACGCGGCCGTGCGTCGTGAGTTCAATATGGAGACCCGCGAGTTCATCGAGGACGGCTTCGTTATTGACGAGACCAAGGGCTCGACCGCCTGGATCGACGAAGACACGTTGCTGATCGCCACGGCGCTCGACCCGGCCGAAGCCACCCAGTCGGGATATCCCTTCGTGGTGAAACGCTGGTCTCGCGGCACGCCGATTGACGAGGCGCAAGAGGTCATCCGTGGGGATGAGACCAATGTGGGCGTCTGGCCCGCCCGCTTCGAACAGGCGGACGGCACGGCCTACATGATGGCCACCCAGTCGATCAGCTTCTTTGAAAGCGACTATTTCTACCTGCCGGATGGAGCGACCGGCGAACCGGTGAAGCTTCCGCTGCCGCGCAAATCCAGCCCGCAAACCCTGTTTGACGGCCAGCTCGTCTTCTCCATTGAAGAAGAGTGGACCCCGGTCGAAGGCGGACAAACCTATCCCACCGGCTCGATCCTCAGCTTTGACATGGGCGAATTCGTCGAGACCGGCGAGCTTCCGGCTGTCGAAGTCGTGTTCACGCCCAATGAACGCCAATCCATCGGCAGCGTCGCCACCACGGCCAACCATCTGCTGATGGTGATCAATGACAATGTGGTGGGCGGTCTGGAAGCCTTCACCCGGTCTGATAGCGGTTGGACCAGCGAAAGCGTTGAAACGCCTGAGAACGCCTCGATCTCCATCGTCACCGCTGATGATCATTCCGATCTGGCCTATGTGAATGTGGAAGGCTTCCTGGAACCTGAAGCGCTCTATCGCCTGTCCGCTGATCTGGAACTTGAGCCAGCCAAAGCGGCTCCGTCCTGGTTTGAGGCTGAAGGCCTTGTGGTCGAGCAGCGCCAGGCGGAAAGCACCGACGGCACGATGATCCCGTACTTCATCGTCCATGCTGAAGGCGTGGAAGGCCCGCAGCCGACCCTCCTTTATGCCTATGGCGGCTTCCAGGTCAGCCTGACCCCGTCCTATTCGGGCACCCGTGGCCGGATGTGGCTGGAAAACGGCGGCACCTATGTGCTGGCGAACATTCGCGGCGGCGGCGAGTTCGGCCCGGCCTGGCACCAGGCGGGTCTGCGCACCAACCGTCAGCGCATCTATGATGACCTGATCGCGGTGGCTGAAGACCTGATTGATGACGGCGTCACCACCTCTGACCACCTTGCGGTTCAGGGCGGCTCCAATGGCGGTCTGCTGACCGGGGTGATGTACACCCAGCGTCCGGACCTCTGGGGCGCGGTCATCAGCCAGGTGCCGCTCCTGGACATGCTGCGCTTCCATACGCTGCTGGCCGGCGCCAGCTGGCAGGACGAGTACGGCTTCCCTGACGAGAACGCCGAAGAGCGCGCCTTCCTGCGTTCGATCTCGCCCTTCCACAATGTGGAGACCGGGGTGGAGTATCCGCCTCTCTTCCTTCTGACCTCCACCAAGGATGACCGGGTGCATCCCGGCCACGCCCGCAAACTGGCCTATCTGCTCAACGAGATGGATCAGGATGTCCTCTATTATGAGAACATGGAGGGCGGTCACTCCGCCGCCGCCAACCTTCAGGAAAGCGCGCGTCGTCTGGCGCTCGAATACACGTTCCTGATGGAAGAGCTGATGGACGAAGACGCCGAGAGCGAAGGCTAGGCTTCATCGCCGAACAGAAAAGCCCCGGAGCTCATGCTTCGGGGCTTTTTTGGGGTCTGGCCGTTAAGAATTCAGAAAGCACTATCCCCTGTCAGGGGAACCTTCGAAACGTAAAAACTGTATGCTGCCCAGTGAACCCAGCTGTGCAGAGGTGCGCCATGGTCGCTGACATTGCAGGCGGTGCGGGATATCTCGCTGATTTATATCGAACCCCGCCCCGTGAATCCGAGCCCGCCCTGATCAACACGACCAGCGCACGCGATGCGGCTGCAGTCCCGCCCGTGGAGCGATCCGCAACAGATCAGAACCGCGCAGGCGACGACCGCCAGACCCGCTCCGCCGCCGCCGAGGGATTCGGACAGGCGGTGGGCGACCGACTGGACGCCTCCACCAACGCTGCGCTGTTGCAAGCTCAGGAAGCGCGCGTGCAAAGCCGCCCCGAACAGGACCGGCCGACCGCCCCGCCCACACAGGACGCGACGCGTCAGAGCCGGGAAGAGCGTGACGTTTCAGTCGAGACGCGCGAGGCCCCGGCCCCGGCCGCCAATGAGACCCGTGCAAACGCGCTTTCCGACACGCTGACCCGTGCGCGCGAAGCGGAAACCGCTGAGCGCCAGGCCCGCGCCGCAGAGGCCCGGAACGCTGATGAAGCCCGCGACACCCGCCGCCTAGACACGCAAACCGTTGAAACCCGCACCGTGACCGAAGACACGCGTCCGCAGGACGCTCAGGCGCAAGCCGCCCGCCCGGTCGAGACTGAGCGCAATGACACAGCGCCTGTTCAGAGCGACGCAATTGAAGCCGGGTTGAACCCGGCGGCGCGGGCGTCAGACGCGATCAATCCCACCACAGCAGCGCTGGAGCAATCGAGCGCCGTGAACCGCGCTGACCCGCGCAACGCCGCCGCCGAGACGGCGGTAGATGCCGCTGAGGCTGACGATGACGATAACGCATCAGGACTCAGTTCCGCTCGCCCTGAGAGCGATACGGTCAATGACGCCGAAGCTGAGGTGACGACGCCAAACACCCAGTTTGAAACGCGTTTCGCGCGCGCCGAGAGCGGACTTTCCACCCGCGATGACGGCATCAGCCGCACCGATCCCAACCCCGCAACCGCTGACCGGCTGAGCGAAACCACGCCAGACCCCCAGCGCGCCCGGCCCGTGAACCAGCCGCTCGATAACAATCTTGACGGCGCAGTGACCCCGCAAGAGATCGCCCAGGGCGGCGTGAACCTGACGGTCTAACGAACGCTTTGCTGCATGGGTAAGACGGCGTGCGCGCCCCGGAGACCTCAAGCCTCCGGGGCGTTGTCATATCTCTAGCCGCGCAAGCTCGCGCCGGCCTTCTGGGCGTTGGCGATGAGCTTGGCGCTGATCGCCTCGATCTCCTTGTCGGTCAGGGTCTTGTCGCTCGGCTGGATGGTGACTTCCAACGCCAGCGAGACCTGGCCTTCAGGCACGCCTTGGCCTTGATAGACGTCAAACAGCGCCACATCGGTGATGAGCTGTTTCTCGGCGCCCTTCACGGCCTTGATCAGTTCGGCGGCCGGGGCCGACGCCTCCATCAGGAAGGCGAAGTCGCGCTTCACCGCCATCAGGTCAGACAACTCCAGCGCCGGGCGCGCCTTGAGGGCTTTCTTCTTTGCGGACGGAATTGCGTTGAGGAACACCTCAAACGCCAGCACCCGGCCATCCACATCCAGCGCCTTGAGCGTTTTGGGGTGAATCTCGCCAAACTCCGCCAGCACTTTCGGCCCCAGATGCAGCACGCCTGACCGGCCTGGATGCCAATGCTCACGCGCATCCGCGGTCACTTGCAGCTTCTCAACCGGGGCGCCGGCGGCTTCGAGCGCCGCCAGGGCGTCCGCCTTGATGTCAAAGACATCCGGCGCGCCCTCGCCCCGCCAGTCGCGCGCTGCGACCACGCGGCGCACGCCAGACACCACGGTCTGCTGACCGGTCGGGCTGTCATTGAGATAGATCGGACCCGCCTCGAAATACCGCGCATCGTCAAAGCCGCGATCAGCGCTTTTCTGAACGCTGGTCAGAAGATGAACCAGCGCGGACGGGCGCATCACATCAAGCTCCGAGCTGATCGGGTTCTCCAGAACAAGCCCGTCGCCCACGCCACCGAACAGATCGGCTTGATCATTGCGGCAGAAGGACCAGGTGATCGCTTCGCGATAGCCGCGGTTCGCCGCCGCCCGGCGCGCCGCGCGCACGCGATTTTGCAGCTCCGTGGCCGGCGCCTCGAACCGCTCGCCTTCGGGACGGCGGAAGGAGACGACCGGCAGATTGTCATAGCCGGCGATCCGCGCCACATCCTCGATGAGGTCGGCCTGCTGGGAGCAATCGCGCCGCCAGCTCGGCACGCTGACCGTCCAGCGATCGCCGCGGGTGACGCCGAAGCCCAAAGACACCAGGATCGCCTCGATGCGGTCTTCAGAGAGCTCAAGGCCCAGCAGGCGCTTGATGCGGAACGGGTCAAAGACAATGTCATCCGGACGCGCCGGGGACTCCCCGGACACCGTGACCTCAGAGGCTTCGCCGCCGCCATATTCAAGGATCAGCGCGGTGGCCAGCTCGATGCCATCGACCGGGCTTTCGGGATCCACGCCGCGCTCGAAGCGGTATTTGGCGTCTGACTCAATGCCCAGCTCGCGCGCGGATTTGCGGATGATGGCGGGATCAAACCAGGCGCTCTCGATGAAAACGTCCGTCGTCTCGGACGAACAGCCCGAATACTGGCCGCCCATGATGCCCCCAAGGCCCAGCGCGCGCTCATCATCAGCGATCACGCAATGGGTTTCGGACGGGGTGTAGGTCTTCTCATCGAGCGCCACATGCTGGTCCGCCTCGCCCCGGCCCTTACGGGCGTAGAGCACCGGGCCGATCTTCGCGAGATCATAGACATGCAGCGGGCGCGCATAGTCGAACGAGACATAGTTGGTCACGTCCACCAGCAGATTCTTGGGTTTGATGCCGATCGCGGTCAGCCGCTTCTGCATCCATTCGGGCGAGGGGCCGTTCCTGACGCCCTTGATGACCCGCCCGGCAAAGATCGGGCAGGCTTCAGGCCAGTCGAGCTTCACCGTCACCGGGCAGGGGAAGCTGCCGGGGATCGCCTTAACCGGACCGGTCTTCAGCGTGCCGGCGCCGGCCGCCGCGAGATCGCGCGCAATGCCGTAAACGCCCAGCCAATCAGGCCGGTTCGGGGTGACTTCGAAATCGATCACCGGGTCATTAACGCCCAGCGCCTCGGCGGCGGGGGTGCCCACCGGCCAGTCGCCGGTCAGGTCGGCGATGCCGTCATGATCCTCGCCCGCCTCGATCTCCTTGGTCGAGCACATCATGCCATAGCTCTCAACGCCGCGGATCTTGCGCGGTTTCTTGTCGAGGCTGAAATCAAGGCCGGGGATGTAGGCGCCCAGCGGGGCGTAAATGGCGGTCATGCCTGCGCGCGCATTGGGCGCGCCGCAGACGATCTGTTTCTCGCCGTCTTTGGTCTCCACCGTGCAGATGCGCAGCTTGTCCGCATCCGGGTGCGGCTGAGCGTCTTTCACATAGGCGGTGGAGAACGCCTCAAGCTTGGCGGCGGGATTTTCGATCTCTTCGATCTCCAGACCCGCCATGGTCATCGCCTCGTCCAGCTGGTCGAGGGTCAGATCGGTGTCCAGATGCTCTTTGAGCCAGGAATAGGTGAATTTCATCGGTCAGGTCCAAAGGGTCGGAGAATTAGAGTTGGCTGACGCCACGGACAGGGCAGGCGTCCACAGATTCAGGTTTCGGGGTGGCGGCCCCACTTGTGTGCGCGATCCAGCATTCGTCCAGAACCGAGCAATAACACACGTCCACGCTGTAATTGCTGGCGAGGTCGTACATCATATCGACCGCGTCATCGTCTTCAGCGCGCGGCGCCTGGAAGGCGAAGACCTCCACCGTATCGCCGGCGCCGATAATGCGCCCGGTGACGCTGGTGGCGGAGCGACCGGTATGACCGGGGAACAGCTCTGACAGCGCCTCAAGATCAGGCACAAGCGCGTCCTGGTAATAGACGGAGATGGCGTCGATCCGCGCCGGTCCCACGCCCGCATTCTGGATGTTCAGCCCCTGCACGATGTCAGCGTCCCGCTGGGTGGAAAAACCATCCACCTGCAGAGCGGGCCAGACCGAGGCGCGGATTTCCTGACGCATGACCCGGCCCTGATCCCAGGCGACAAACAGCGCAATGAGCGCTGCAATCGCGGCGGCCAGCGTGCCGAAGGCCTGCAGATAATCAGAGTTGAGCCGCATCGCCGGTCTCCTAGCTCAAACCGGTGGCGAGGTTCGCCTGCAGGAGCGGGCTGAAGCCATAATGGCTCAGCCAGCGCGTATCAGGCTCGAAGAAAGGCCGCAGATCGGGCATGCCGTATTTGAGCATGGCGAGACGATCCACGCCCATGCCGAAAGCGAAGCCCTGATACTCGTCCGGGTCGAGACCACAGGACTTGATCACATTGGGGTGGACCATGCCGCAGCCCAGGATCTCCATCCATTTGTCGCCAGAGCCCACTTTCACCGCATCGCCCACGCGCTCATAGCGCACGTCCATCTCCGCGCTCGGCTCGGTGAAGGGGAAGTGGTGGGGGCGGAAGCGCGCCTCGACGGTGTCGGTCTCAAAGAAAGCCGCGACAAAATCCATCAGACAGCCCTTGAGGTGACCCATATGGGTCTCCTTGTCGATGACGAGGCCTTCGACCTGATGAAACATCGGCGTATGGGTCTGGTCCCAGTCACAGCGATAGACCCGGCCCGGCGCAATGATGCGGATCGGCGGCTTGGAGTTGAGCATGGTGCGGATCTGCACCGGGCTCGTATGCGTGCGCAGGACTTTCGGCGTCTCGCCCTCGGCCGCCTTCATGAAGAAGGTGTCGTGAGTGTCACGCGCGGGGTGATCCTCGGGGAAGTTCAGGGCCGTGAAGTTGTGAAAATCGTCTTCCACGTCCGGGCCTTCAGCGACCGCAAAGCCCATGTCGGCGAAGATCACCGCCAGCTCTTCCATCACCTGCGCCACCGGATGCAGCGAGCCTTGCGCCTCGCGCTTCACGGGCCGGGTGACGTCCACCGTCTCGCTAGCGAGCGCCGCGTTCAGGGCTGCGTCTTCCAAAGTGGTCTTGCGCGCCTCAAGAAGCGTGTTGAGGCGGTCCTTGAGACCGTTCAGGGCCGGGCCCATCACCTGACGCTCTTCCGGGCTCATCTTGCCTAGCTCGCGCATTTTCAGGGACACCTCGCCCTTCTTGCCCAGCGCCCCCACGCGCAGGGCGTCAAGCGCGGCGAGATCGGACGCCGCTTCAATGTCAGCGGACAGGCGAGTTTCGAGTGATTTCAGATCGTCCATTATCAGTCGCTCTTGGTAGGGCTCGAATAGATGTCAGGCCGTACGATTTGCATGAAAGTTTCAGGCGCGGCTAGGGGTTCAAACCCAATACCTGCGTATAGGCTGTGTGCATCGCGTGTGGCCAGCATGATCCGACGCAACTGCGCCAGCTCAGGCAGGGCGAAAATCTGGTCCATCATCCAGCGTCCGGTTCCGCCGCGATAGGCCGAAAGCACGAAAACATCGGCCAGATACGCAAAGGTGGCGTGGTCTGTGATCAAGCGTGCAAACCCGATCTGCCCGGCCTCCAGCGTGTACAATCCGAAGCACCAGCTGTTTGTGATCGCGCGGTCCATCACAGACCGCGGCAAGCCAGGCGACCAGTAGGACTGGCTCAGCTCCCGATGCATGAGGTCAAGATCCAGTCTTGCCGGATCATCGCTCAGCTCCAGGCCATCCTCGCGTTGCACAAGCATGATCGCCTTGCTCCAAACAGAAAAACGCCCGCCTGCAGGGTCTGCAGGCGGGCGCTTGTCACAAGCTGTCGAACAAAAAGTCCGACTTAGCCCTGCAGAGCCTGCTTGGCCTGAGCGACCAGGGAAGCGAAGGCTTCGGGCTCATGCACGGCGATATCGGCGAGAACCTTGCGGTCCAGCTCGATGCCAGCCTTGTTGAGCCCGTCCATAAAGCGGGCGTAGGTGAAGTCGTTCAGACGCGCAGCGGCGTTGATCCGCTGGATCCAGAGCGCACGGAAGGTGCGCTTCTTGGCGCGGCGGTCGCGATACGCGTACTGACCAGCCTTCTCCACCGCCTGGTTGGCGGTACGGAAGGTGTTCTTGCGACGGCCATAATAGCCTTTCGCCTGATCAAGAACTTTCTTTTTCCGGGCGTGACGGGCCGGGCCGGAGGACACTCGAGCCATTCGGGCTGTCTCCTAAATCTTTTTAAAAGGTGGGCTTAGCCGTTCCGCCTTAGCGGTTGTACGGCATGTAAGAGCGCTTGACGACTTTAGCGTCCGGAGCCGCCAGCGCGGAGGTGCCGCGCTTTTGACGGATCTGTTTCGGGGTCCGCTTGATCATGCCGTGGCGCTTGCCCGCCGGGCCGGCCATCACTTTACCAGAGGCCGTGACCTTGAAGCGTTTTTTGGCGCTTGATTTGGTCTTCAGTTTCGACATTTCGCTCTCCATTCCTGCGGGGAAATCCAGCCGTTCAGGACCAGTCTTTCCAGCGTTCTCAGCCGCCCGGCATGTCGATGAAGCCGGGGTGGCTGGTGAGTAAGAGCGGGGGTTATACGCGCCCCCGCTCAAAATGCAAGGCGCCCCGGACCGGCCGGGGCGCCTTTTATACCGTGTCGCAACGCCGATTAATCGTTCGGCGCGTCGAACTCCGAAATCATCAGCTGCGCAGAAGCCGGCTGGCCGCTGAACACGCCGACATAAATGTCATAGACGCCGCTCAGCGCGCGGTCGAACTGCAGAGCCGGGCTAAGACCGGGTCCGCTATCATCATCACAACGCCAGCTGCCGTCGGGCATGTTGATCGCCAGGGTCGTATCCCGGTCGCCTTCCACATAGATCGACAGCGGGCCGTTCTCGCCGCTCCAGGTCAATTCGGCCGTCGGCGCTGCGGTGTAGTTGCCGCTGCACCAATCCGCATCCGAGGAAATGCCGGACGAACTCGCCTCGAGCGGGCCGCCCGCCTGGACTGAAATCCGGTAGGGATCCGGCACGAACCCCGCCTCCAGATCATGATCGCCGTACATCGCCGGCAAGCTCAGATCCACACGCGAATTGATCGGGTCGGCGCCGCCGCCGATCTCGGAGACGTAAAGCGTCGCCGGAGACGTCTCGCTGTCGCCGTAGAAGCGTCCCACATAGATGTCATAGACACCGCTTTGCGGATTATTGATCTCAAGGACCGGGTTGAGGCCCGCGCCGCTGTCATCGTCACACATCCAGGCGCCATCCGGCCCGTTCACCACCAGCGTCGTATCGTCATCAGAGACAGCCGAGATGAAGAGCGGCGACTCTCCGGCTTCAAAGTCGAGCTCGAAGGTCGGCGCGCGCGTGACGTCGCCGTTGCAATAGCCCACGGACACGACGCCGTCCTGCACCGCCATATTGGCCTCGATCGGCCCGCCGGCCTGCACGTCGACCGCCATGGGATCCGGTACGAAGCCAGCACGCAGCGCGCGCGAACCAAACAGGGCCGGCTCGGTCAGGTCCAGACGCCGGTCGACGCCCTGATAGCCGATCTCGGAAATCGACAGAACGCCATCCGCGGTCACGCCCCGGTCGCCCAGAAGACCCGTCCAGATCAGATACTCGCCACGTTCGGGATTTTCGACATGAACGCCGGGATTAAGCCCCACGGCATCGTCATTGCACAGCATCTCGCCCGATGGCGTACGCACGGCCAAGACACCGTCGCGGTCGCTTTCCATCGCGATGTACAGCGGCAGCGACCCCGCGCGATAGGTGAGCGCCACATCGGCGGCTTCACCCGAATAGCCAAAACACATATCGCCCAGCTCTTCGAGCCGCGCCTCGCCGCCCGCGACCACGTCGATCAATCGCGGATCATCGCGAAAGCCAGAACGCAGGCGCAGGGCCTGGTCAGCGCGCAGGCTGGCGTTCGGCGACACGCTGAACGGGTTCGTCGTGTCAAAACCGCTTGTGGACGCATGAATCTGGGCCGCAGGCGTGCCGACGCCAGCGGAATAGGTGCCCAGCCACAGCTCGTACACGCCGCGCTCTGCTTTCGCGAACACCAGGCCGGGGTTGAGATCGCCTGCGCCGTCATCATCACAATGCAAGTCGCCGTTCGGGGTGCGGACCACCAACATCGTGTCTTCATCCGCGCCCGCAGAGAGATACAGGTCTTCACCCCCCGCATACTCCACGGTCAGCGTCGGCGCTTCGGTGATGTAGCCGTAGCACCCTTGGCTCAGAAGGTCCGCGCTCCAGGCGCCGCCTGCTCGCACGGCGGTCTGAACCGATCCGTCGCGCAGGCTCAGCCCGCCATAGGCCGGATCGCCGGAGAAAGACTGGGCGGCGGCGGTCGCGCCCAGGCCCAGATTCAACGCAAGCCCCAGAACGGCCGCGGAGGCGGCGTATTTCAGTGATGCAGTCATGTGATCCCCCTGTGAAAACTCAATTTCAGTCACTGTAGGACTGAAATACAGGCCAGATCATGTCGATCTGGCGCCGGGCTCGCGATACCTTGTCACCTGTCCGGACAGGCCGAGCCCTGATTAGACTTATTGGCTGTATAGTTCGGAGATATGCAGATCCGCGGACCGTATCCCGCCACTGGAATACGTCCCGACCCAGATGTCGTATTGACCCGATTGCGGGGCGCTGAAACGGATCGACGGGTTGGAGCCCTCACCGCCATCATCATTGCAGGCCCAGCCGCCGTTCGGGGTGTTGATCACCAGCGTGGTGTCCGCTTCCGAACTGACCGAGATGATCAGCGGCAGAGAGTCGCCAGCGCGGTAATTGAGCCGCAGGTCGGGCGCATTGGCGATATAGCCCGTACATCCGATATTGGAGGCGGAAATAGAACCGCCAGCATCCAGGCTGACCACATAAGGGTCCGGTGAGAACCCGCTATTGAGCGCGATGGTGCCGTATGTGGGGCTCAATGAAACATTCTGAGCGTGTGCGGAAACGGCGATCATGCCGACAGCCGCAACGGCGGTGATCAGACTATAGCGCATCTCAAGACCCTTTCGGTTTCCTGCAATCCTCCTGCCGGCCCTGACGGCTCCCCCATCAAAGCGGTGTGCGCTGACGCGCCTGGGGCGCGTCAGCGAACCGGTTACTTCCGGGACGGGCGGTAGCCCATTTCAATCTCGGAAATCATCAGCGTGGTCTGACGCTCACCCTGTGAATAGGTGCCCACATAGATGTCATAAACGCCTCGGGTGGAGCTGTTGAACTCGATCCCGGCATCCGTGCCGATCTCATCGTCAGAGCAATACCACTGACCATCCGGGCCATTGATCGCGAGCGTCGTGTCCGCATCCCCGTCCGTATAGATGTAGAGATCGCCATAGCCGTTATAATCAAGCTCGACACTGGGTTCGCGCGTGACATAGCCGCGGCAGGAACCACTGCCATATTCCAGCGCGTCACTGACCGAAACCGAACCGCCCGCCGTCAGACGCAGCTGGTAGGGATCGGGCAGGAAGCCGCCATTCAGCGTGATGTCGGCGAAACGGGACGCCAGAGAGATGTCCAGGCCGCCGCCATAATCATAGCCGCCCGCGCCGCTGCCTGCGCTGTCACGCGTGTACTCGCCGAGTTCAGAAACGAACAAGGTCGCAGGAACGCCAGAACCGCTCAGATAGGTGCCCACCCAGACATCATACCGGCCAGAAGACGGGTTTGAGAACCGCACCAGCGGATTGAGCGGGCTTTCCGCGCCGTCGTCATCGCAATACCAGCGACCATCCGGGCCATTAATGACCAGCGTGGTGTCTGCGTCTGAATCCACCGAGAAAATCAGCGGGAAAGAGCCGGCGCTGTAATTGACCGAAAAGTCCGGCGCATTGGCGATATAACCGCGGCAATCGGAGAACCGATCCTGAGCGCGGATCGATCCGCCCGCCGTCAGATTGCGCACATAAGGATCCGGCGAAAAACCGGCGCTCAAGGTCGCCCGACCAAAGGAGGGCGGCTCAGTAAAGTCCTGAGCCAGAGCCGTCGGTACAGCGAAAAGCGCCGCCGCAATAACACTGGCCGTCAGCGTTGCAGATTTCATCATGATTTGGTCCCCCGTATTCCCCCGCAGCAAGCTGCGGATCATCCGCATACCTTAAGCAGGCTTGGTTAAAAGGGCCAGATCGAACCTTGACCGACAAACCCTTTTTTCAAAAAATCGCAAGGACCATTGTGACGATGGAATCTGAACGGCGCATGAAAAAACCCTACCGCTCAAAGCGATAGGGTTTTTTAAAACCGAGATGCGGCGAAACGTCCGTAAACGCTAGCGCGGAGCCATCACCATAATCATCTGACGGCCTTCAAGCTTGGGTTCGAACTCGACCTTGGCGACCTCGTTGAAGTCCGCCTTGACGCGGTTCATCACATCCATGCCGCGTTCCTGGTGCGCCATTTCGCGCCCCCGGAACCGCAGGGTGACTTTGACCTTGTCGCCATCCTCGAAGAACCGGGTCATGGCTTTGGTTTTGACCTGGTAATCGTGGATGTCGATGTTCGGACGCATTTTGATTTCCTTGACGTCCTGGGTCTTCTGTTTCTTTCGAGCTTCAGCCTTTTTCTTTTGCTCTTGGTATTTGAGCTTGCCGTAATCGACGATCTTACAGACCGGCGGGTTGGCGTTCGGCGAAACTTCTACAAGGTCAAGACCAACCTCTGACGCGGCTTCAAGCGCTGCGTCAATTGGCATTTCACCTTGTTTTTCCCCAGATTCATCAATTAACAGAACCCGCGGTACGCGGATTTCTCTGTTGATGCGCGGCCCTTCTTTCTTAGGCGGGGGCGCGGCATGCGGACGTCGTGCTATGCGTCTTCTCCATGGCGACTGCGAGTGGAACGCGCAAAGTAACTGACTTTGCGCGTGAGCGGTAGCGAATACCGCGAACAACAGGCGAAAATCAAGGTTGTCACGCCGCGTTTGAGGCGTCAGCGAAGCCTCCAGCGCAGCGCATGGCCTGCACAGCCTCTTTTGCATTGATCTGCGCCAGGGTCGGCGCGTGCATCAGCAAGGTGGGCGACAAGCCCCGCGGCGCGCTCTCCAGCGGCGCGTTTTCACCGGGATGGAAGAGCACCGCAGGCGATCCGGCGGCGGCCATCAGATGCAGCAATCCGGCCGCCTCGCCAAAGGCGCAGCTGGCCTTGCGGCCAAGCCCGGCCAGCTGAATCAGGTTCGCCCGTCCGGTCAGGTCGCGGGCGCCCGGCGTCACATGAGCCACATAGCGGCCCACTTCGCGCGTGTTCGGCCCGCCCACGATCACCGGCTCCACGCCCGTCTCCAGCAGCTCATGCGCCAAAGACGCCCAGCGCTCTTTCGGCCAGCGCTGCGCGGGCAGCACGTCTTCGCCAGCGGGCGCGAACAAGGCGTAGCGACCCAGAAGTCCGAAATAGGCCGGCTCCAAAGTGCGCGAGCGTTTGGCGACGAAATCAATCCAGCTCAGATCCGGCGGCGGCGCCTCGCCCAGAAGGTATGTGGTGGGCCCCAGGCCCGCCTCGCCCAGCTGGGCGGCCATCTGTTCAAGCGGGTGCCCCGGACGATCAGACCGCGGCGCAGCGCTGACCCAGCGCGTTTTGGAGAAGCGGACGGCGCGACCAATCTTTTTCGCGCCTTCGCTGCCGCACAGGTCATAAATCACGTCAAAGCCCGAATTGCGGGCCGCCTTGAGCCGGTCAAAGAAATTGCGCTTCGCGGTGTCGTCGAGATTGGTCTCGACCGCGTTGAAATAGGGGCAATGCTTAAGCAGGCCCTCATATTCCTCGCCGCACAGCAGCGTGATCCGCGCCTTGCGGTGATGATCGCGGATCATCTTGGCGGGCGCCAGCATGCGCACCACGTCAGTGAGCGCGCCTTCATGGATCACCAGGATCTGTTCTTTGTCAGCTTCGTCTTCGGACATGGGCTTAGTCTAGAAGCTCCCGATAGACCCGCAAGGTGGCTTGTTGCAGTTGCACCTTGGAAAAATGCGTTCTGACCCGCTTGCGCGCAGCCAGCGCCAGAGTGTTGGCGCCTTCAGCGTTCAGTGACAAGGCGGCTTTGACCGCTTTAGCCCAGGCGTCCGCATCACCCGGCGCCGCCCGCCAGCCGGTTTCGCCGTCGCGAACCACTTCGCGCGCGCCGCCATGATCGGCGACGATCACTCGCGCGCCCATGGCCTGGGCTTCTGCGGCGGTGCGCCCGAACGCTTCAGGCTCGAGCGAGGGACAAACCACCAGATCCGCCGCCAGATACGCCGCCGCAATGTCTGTCGTATGGCCAGGCAGGGCCAGATCGACGCCCGCTGCGTCCGCCGCCGCTTTGAGTTCCGCCTGATAGTCAGGTTTGTCGGCCCCTTCGCCCAGACACACCAGCAAAGGGCCGGGATCGAGCCTGAGCCGCGCCAGCGCCTCGATCATCAACAGCTGGCCCTTCCAGCGGGTCAGGCGTCCAGGCAGCACGATGGCCAGCTTTTCCGGCCCGGCGCCCCAGGCCGCGCGATGCGCCCTAATCCGTTCAGGATTGACCAGCGCCGGATCAAACTGGTCAAGATCCACGCCGCGCGGGATGACGCGCAGGCGGCTCGGCTCGATCTCATGCTCTTCACGCACATGCCGGGCGGTGAATTCTGAATTGGCGATCACAAGGTCGCCTTGCGCCATGATCGAGTTATACCAGCGCTTGAGACGAGATTTGGCTTTGTAAAAGCCGTGATAGGTGGTCACGAACGGGATTTGCGTGCGCCGCGCCGCCCATTTCGCACTCCAGGCTGGCGCGCGGGAGCGGGCGTGAATAATGTCGATGCTCTCAGCGCGGATCAGCTGCGCCAGCTTGTCCGCATTGGTCCAGACCTTGAGCGGGTTCTTGGTGTCCATCTCCAGCGTCACATGGCGTGCGCCCAGCGCTTCAAGATCAGCGACCAGACGCCCCCCGCTGCTGGCCACGACAGCCTGACCGCCATCGGCCAGAATGGCTTCGGCCATTTCAATGACCGTGCGCTCCGCGCCGCCCGCATGCATCTGGGGGATAACCTGCAAGATGTTCAAACGCGTTCGCCTTTTCACGGCGGGCATGTTGACGGCCCGCGATATGATCAGATAACCGCGACCGGCCCGGTCCGTAAACCATGAGCGCCGCACTGGAGGCCGATGAGATGACCCAGCCTGAACACCTCGACCGCCCCGGCCAGCCCCGCCTCGCCTATGTCGCCCGTCCCGGACAGGGGCCTAGCGTGATGTTTCTGGGCGGTTTCAAGTCGGACATGACCGGAACCAAGGCCACAGCGCTGCAGGACTGGGCGGATCAGACGGACCGCGCCTATCTGCGCTTTGACTACAGCGCGCACGGCGCGTCCGAAGGCGCCTGGCAGGACGCGACGGTCAGCCAATGGCGCCAGGATGCGCTGGACATGCTCGACCAGCGCACGGATGGGCCGCAAATCCTCGTAGGATCATCCATGGGCGGCTGGATGGCGCTTTTGGCGGCGATGGCGCGCCCTGACCGGGTGAAAGCGCTGGTGCTGATCGCACCGGCGGCGGATTTCACCGAAAGCCTGATCTGGGAGCAATTGCCCTTCCATATCCGCGAGCAGATCGAAGCCGAAGGCCAATGGCTGCGGCCCAACGCCTATGGCGAGCCCTACGCCATCACCAAAACCCTGATTGAGGATGGCCGCAATTGGAGCCTTCTGGACGCGCCCATTCCCTTTGACGGCCCCGTGCGCATCCTGCACGGCTGGCAAGACAAGGACGTACCGTGGAGCCATGGCCTGCGCGTGCTCGAACAGCTGACCTCGAATGATGTACGCTATGAGCTGTCCAAAGCAGGCGATCACGGCATGAGCGCGCCGCAAGATCTGGCGGCGCTGGTGCGGCTGATCGAAAGCGTCAGCGGCTAGCGCTGATCCCAGATCGCCTGAAGCCCCTCACGCCAGCTCGGATAGCGCGGCCGCCAGCCCAGCGCCGCCTTGGCGCGCGCGTTCGAAACGCGGCGACATTCCGCATAAAAGCTCGCCTGCATGGGGCTGGCCTTGTCCGGGTCGAACGGTTCGATGCGCGGACCGGGCAGCCCGGCAATCTCAGCCGCGCCGGTCATCACATGAGGCTGGGTGTCCGGCCAATCATCGGCCAGATTGAACGCGCCTTTCGCTTCGGGCTGCTCTAGGCTCAACGCGATCGCCTGGGCGATGTCGTCAGCATGCACGCGGCTGAACACATGGCCGGGCACGTCAAAAACAACCTTGTCCGCCTCCAGCCGGTCAAAGGCGGAGCGGCCAGGGCCATATATCCCCGCCAGTCGAAACAGGCGCGCGCCGTGCTTGAGCCAGTCCGCCTCCGCCGCGGCGCGCCGGATCGAGCGCTGCTGACCGGGGCTGACGGGCTCATATTCGAACGCCCAGCCGCCCTGTCGGTCGCCATAAACGCCGGTGGTGGAGAGATATCCCAGCCATTTCCCGTTCAGGATTTCAGCCGAAAAAGCGGGCAGGAACGGGTCACCCGCCTCGCCCGGCGGGGCGCAGGCGAGCACCGCGTCACAGGCGCTGACCGCCGCGCGCAGGGCGTCATGATCGTCTGGCTTGGCCGGATCGGCGAGGACAGGCTGATAGCCTTGCGCCCGGATCTGTTCGGCCTGCTCGGCGGACCGCGTGCTGGCGTGAACCCGCCAGCCCTCTGCGCTCAGTCGCCGGGCGACCGCTTTGGCGGTGAAGCCGAACCCCAAAAGACAGATGCTGCGTGCGCCCATGGACGTCTCCTTGATCTGGCCGATAGGCTTAGCGCTCAACCCAGCCCGAGGGAAACCCGCCCATGGCGCCTGTGCTCATCGTATCCGTCCTGCTCGCAACTGCGCTCACCCCGGCGCCCAATGATCAAGACCGGCTGCAAGCCTGCCTCGGCGCCATTCAGGACGATGCCGAAGAGGCGTATGAGGATGCGCTGACCTGGCGGCATCAGGGCGGCGGGTGGCCGGCTGAGCATTGCGTCTCTCACGCTTTGATTGCTCTGGGACAGGACGCGCCCGGCGCCCTGCGCCTGCGCGAGGCCGCGATTGACGCGGACATGGCGAGCGATCTGAGCCGCGCCATCATGCTGAGCCAGTCCGGGGACGCCTTTCTGGCCGCTGAGGAATACGATCAGGCCCTGATCAGCTTCACCGCTGGGCTGGACTTCGCCCCGGACGATGCAGGGCTTCTGAGCGGGCTCGCCCGGACCCATCTGGCGCTTGAAGATTTCGCCGCCGCCGAAGACGCCGCCAGCCGCGCCTTGTCCCGCAGCGATGCTTCGCCCTCGCTCTGGCGCCTGCGCGCCGAAGCGCGACTGGGCTTGCAGGCTTATGATGAAGCGCTGAGCGACATTGAAACCGCTCGCGCCCTGGCGCCGGACGATATCGACATCCTGGTGCTCAGAGGCCGGATTATTGACGCGCGACGCACCGGTTAAGACTTTTCAAAAACAACTTTTGAGTGCAATAATTCTCCTGAAACCATACAGGAGGTTGTTATGCGGCGTTCTCTCAGCATTCTGGCGCTCGCCAAAGCCACATCTAGCAAGGCGCATAAAGCAGGACGGGGCCCGACCCTGTCCCCAACAGGGCGTCGTATTCTCAATGCGGACAAGGACACCATCGTCCTGCGAGGCCGGCATATCCTGCTCTAGCGCGGGTCAGCGCCTGCAAGGTTAAATTTGTCTTGCCCATCTTCACTTGGCGCACGCTTCCCCCCATATTCAGGGGAGAGGTCATGAGAGGACTGAGATCATGCTGCGATCCATCACCATCATCACTCTGGCCGCCGTTCTGGCGGGCTGCGCTGGCGGACCCACGCCCTACGCTCCGGCAGGCGACAGCCGATACGGGCTGACCGAGCAACAGGTTGAATCCGACCGGTTTCGCATCAGCTTCAGCGGCAATTCGCTGACAGATCGCGATACGGTGGAGACCTATCTTCTGTATCGCGCCGCCGAGCTGACTTTGGCTCAGGGCTATGACTATTTCCGCCTCGCCCAGCGCGACACCGAAACCGAGACTCGTCTGGTCGGCTCCAGCACCTATGACCGGTTCGGCCTGCAGTATCGCTATTACCATCCCGCCTATGGCTGGTATGGCCGCTACGATCCGTTCTGGAACGATGTGAACATCCGTGAAGTTACGCGCTATGAAGCCATGGCCGAGATCGTTCTGGGCCGCGGCGCGATTCCCGATACGCCAGACGCCTTCAACGCCCGAGAAGTGGTGCAGAATCTGGGGCCGCGGGTTCAGCGTCCCAGCGAAGGCTAAGCAGGCGCTTCCGCCACAGTCTTGAATGCCGACAAACGCGCCCGTTCGTGAGAACGGGCGCGTATCTATTTGAAGATCAGGCGCCGCCCAGCGGACGGAAATGGTCCAGCACCGCCAGCGCGCCCAGTACGATGAACACCACGCCTGAAATCAACTTCAGCGGCAGACGCGCCAGATGCTCGCCCGCATACTGACCGACAAATACAGCGATCGCGGTCGAACAGACCAGCGCCAGCGAAGACGCGGCGAACACCTTCCAGGCCCGGCCGGGATCGCCGGCTGCAAATGCGGCGGAAGCGATTTGCGTCTTGTCGCCCAGCTCGGCGAGAAACACCGCCAGAAATATCGCTGCAAAGCCCATCCTGCTCTCCCTATCGGCATAATCGAGCGTGTCAGACAGGATTTGCGGCGCTTCAGCAAGGCAGGACCGCTGAAAAAGGCAGGCGGCGCCTGGGTCAAATCATAACAAAACCCCGGAGCGAGGCTCCGGGGTTTGTCCTTCCAGCGCTGAAACCGCCCTTATTTCGGGGGCATGCGCGCGCCGGCGTCCAGGCGGACGCATTCGGCGTTGATGTAATCATTGGACACCATGAAGGCGACCAGATCGGCGTATTCCGCCGGGGTGCCGAAGCGCTGCGGGAATTGCAGGTTCGCGGCCAGGTTGGTTTTCACTTCCGGCGGCATCTGCTCATAGATCGGGGTTTCAAAGAAGCCCGGCAGGATGGTGTTCACCCGCACGCCTTCACGCGCCAGATCACGCGCCATCGGCAGGGTCATGCCATAGATCCCGCCCTTGGAGGCGGCGTAGGCGACCTGGCCGATCTGGCCGTCCTGAGCGGCGACGGATGCGGTGTTCACGATCACGCCGCGACCGGACGCATCAGGCTCGAGCTCCAGCATGCCGGCGGCGGAGATCGCTGCGCAATTGAAGCTGCCCACAAGGTTCACATTGATCACCAGCTGGAACTTGTCGAGCTGGTGCATGACGATATCGCCCTTGGAGGACCGGCGTGCGGTCTTTTCAGCCCAGCCAATGCCCGCGCAGTTGACCAGAATCCGTTCCTGACCGTGGGCGGCGCGCGCCTTTTCAAAGCCGGCCTTCACGCTTTCAGGGTCGGCCACATTCACCTTGGCGAAGACGCCGCCCAGTTCCTTGGCGACCGCTTCGCCACGCTCTTCATTGAGGTCAAACAAGGTGACCTTGGCGCCTTCGGCGGCCAGGCGGCGGGCGGTGCCTTCGCCCAGGCCTGACGCACCCCCGGTGACGACAGCTGCGATGCCTTTGAAGTTCATGAAAGTCTCCCCTTTTGGGCTATTATCAATCCAAGGCTGGCGCCGGAGCCCTCCGGCGCGTTCGCAGACTTCATACCGCGCGCGCGAACAAAAGAAAATGCGCCGCCCGAAGGCGAACGTCACAGTCGCGTAGTGCGGAAAGGTCCTCTTCTTTAACCTTGCTTTTCCAGCGCGCCCTATCCCGCATGCCGCACCGCTAGGCGCTTGCGTTCAAGGATGATAAGTCAGCCCAGCAATTCAAACCGATGAGGGCGTGATGACGACACCGGTTCTGGTTCTCCATGGCGGCGCAGGCGTGCTGGCTCAGCGCAGTTATGATCGCGAGATCGATCATCTCTCCGCCCTCGCCGAACGCACGCGGGATGCGCTGCTGGCCGGTCAATCGGCTCTGGACGCGGTTGTGGAGGCTGTGGCCGATCTCGAAGCGTCCGGCCTCTATGTCGCCGGCAAGGGCAGCGCCCCCAACGCCGCCGGGCGGTATGAGCTGGACGCCGCGGTGATGGACGGGGCCAACCGCAATGCCGGCGCCGTGTCCGCCCTCACAGGGTTTCTCTCCCCCATCCGCGCCGCACGCGCCGTGATGGAGACCACGCCTCATGTGCTTCTGGCGGGGAAGGGCGCGGAAGCCTTCGCGGAAAAAGCCGGGCTGGCGCAGGTTGAGGATCCGGACGCCTATTACAAATCCGCCGCCGATCCAGACCCCCGCCCCATTCCAACCGGCACGGTGGGCGCGGTGGCGCTCGATCGTGACGGCCGGCTCGCCGCCGCCACGTCCACCGGCGGCACGCTGAACAAGGTCTGGGGCCGGGTGGGGGACACGCCGATCATCGGCTCCGGCACCTGGGCGGATGAACGTGTGGCGGTCTCCTGTACGGGGCAGGGCGAGTATTTCATGCGCACCAACGCCGCCGCCGACGTCTCCGCCCGCGTCAAATACGCCGGGCGACCCCTGGCGGAAGCTGTCGAAGGCGCGCTCGCCGATGTGGCGCGTCTGGGCGGCGAGGGCGGCCTGATCGCGGTCGACGCCTCTGGCGCGGTCACCGCCCAGTTCAACTCGCCGGGTATGAAACGCGCCATCGTCCATTCGGACGGCCGCATCGATGTGCGGATGAGCTGACATCCCAGACATCAACTCAAAAAAAGCCCCGACCGATTGGTCGGGGCTTTTTAAAATGACTTTGAGGCGAACGGGATCAGGCCGCGTCGCTTTCCACGCCATTATTGAGCAAGGCGGTGATCGCATCCGCATCCGGCGCAGCGCGCACGGCGCGGCGCAAATCCTCACGCCGGAAAAACCGCGACACCTGAGCCAGGGCCTTCAAATGGTCTGCGCCTGCGTCTTCCGGCGCCAGCAGCAAAAACACCAGATCCGCCGGCTGGCCGTCAATGGCGTCAAAGTCCACCGGCTGTTTGAGCCGTGCGAACACGCCGCACACCCGGTCCACCAGATCGGTGCGGGCATGGGGAATGGCCACGCCATCCCCCACCCCGGTCGATCCGAGTTTCTCGCGCTCGATGACCGCGTCCAGAACAGGCCGCGACGCCACGCCCAGGGCGCGCTCCGCCAGCTCGGCCAGACCCACAAGGGCCTGTTTGCGACTGGTCGCGGCCAGTTCGGCGGAAACGCCGCCTGGCGAAATAAGTGTGCTCAGAGCCATGAAACGCTCAACTGCTGACTGCTCCAGCGGCTGTGAGTTTCGATCACTCCGCAGCCGCGCTGGCCGCGTCTTTAGCGCCTCGGGACGGATCAATCCACCCCACATGACCATCAGGCCGACGGTAAACGAAGTTCATCGCGCCGTTGGCGGCGTTTCTGAACAGCACAAAAGGCGCATCGGCCAGGTCCATTTCAAGCACCGCCATGGAGACTGTGAGGGTTTTAAGCTCCGCCGCCTGTTCAGCGATGATCACCGGCTCATCGCCGCCAACCGCGCCGCCATCATCCTCTTCAAGCTCGTCTTCAGGGACTTCCACAGCCCGGCGATCAGACCGCAGCACCATGACGGACGTGGATTCCGCCGCCGGCAAGCCGGCCTTTGCGCCATTTTGATGGTCCTTCAGGCGGCGTTTGTACCGCCGCAACCGTTTTTCCAGATGCCCGGCGGCGTCTTCGGCCGCGCTATACGCCTCCTCGGCCGAGCCGGACGCCTGAAGAAAAGCTCCGGAGGGAAGATGGAGCGAGATGTCCACCTTGAAGCCGTATCCTTCCTTGCTCGCGACGACAAAGGCTTCCGCAGGTCGATTGAAATATTTCGAACCGGCGTCGGTGATGCGGGTCTCCATGCGCTCGCGCAGAGCGGGGGACACATCGATACCTTTGGAGACGAACTGGATAAACATGAGAGCTCCCTTCAACTGGGGTCCAAGAGCGCACCTTCGGCGCGTTGGACCCTG
The DNA here is from genome assembly GCF_051859625.1 of Oceanicaulis sp. Classification (GTDB taxonomy): domain Bacteria; phylum Pseudomonadota; class Alphaproteobacteria; order Caulobacterales; family Maricaulaceae; genus Oceanicaulis. The sequence goes on from NZ_JBHYFH010000001.1 coordinate 1,283,490, forward strand.
TGGGTCACTCCCCGCGCCGGGCGCGGCCGGCCTTGTCGAAAGACCGGACATTCACGGTATCTGCAGGCAAACCGTGCCGTCAATCAGAACTGGTGCGACACGGTGAACGACGCGTGAGGCAAACGCATCATGCGGCGCAACATGAACCGTGTTCAGCCCATGCCCTTGAGCTTGCGCCGGCGCTTGACCGAAGAGGGAATGTTCATGGCCTCGCGGTATTTGGCGACCGTGCGCCGCGCAATATCCACGCCGTCCGCCAGCAGACGCTCGACGATCTTGTCGTCGCTCATCACATCTTCAATCGTTTCGGACTCAATCATCGCCTTGATGCGGAACCGCACCGCTTCGGCGGAATAGGCTTCGCCGCCGTCTGCAGACGCGATGGCCGAGGTGAAGAAGTATTTCAGCTCGAACAGGCCGCGCGGGGTGGCCATGTATTTGTTGGACGTCACCCGGCTGACAGTGGATTCATGCATGCCCACCGCATCCGCGACCGTTTTCAGGTTCAGCGGGCGCAGCCAGGCCACGCCCTTGGCGAAGAAGGCGTCTTGCTGGCGCACGATCTCGCTGGCGACCTTGAGAATCGTCCGGGCGCGCTGATCAAGGCTTTTCACGAGCCAGGACGCGTTCTGGGTGCACTGGCTGATGAAGACCTTCTCGTCCTCTGACCGCGCTGACGCGCTGATCTGTGCGGCGTAGCGATTATTCATCAGGACGCGCGGCAAGGTGTCGGTGTTCAGCTCAACCGCCCAGCCGCCATCCGGGCGCTCGCGCACCATCACGTCCGCCTCGACCGCGCGCGCGCCGTCAGCGCCAAAGCCCAGGCCAGGCTTTGGGGTCAGGCGCTTGAGCTCGGCGATCATGTCCTCAAGATCTTCGGCGTCCACGCCGCACAAGGCTTTCAGCCCCGCATAGTCATGCTTGGCCAGCAGCGGCAGATGGTCCACCAGCGCCGCCATGGCCGGATCCAGACGGTCGCGCTCTTGCAATTGCATCGCCAGGCATTCCTGCAGTGTGCGCGCCATGACGCCCGTCGGCTCGAACTTCTGCAAGGCGAAGAGCACCGCCTCGACTTCAGAGCGGGTGACGCCCAGCCGGTCGGAGGTTTCGCCCAGATCGGCGCGCAGATAGCCGTCTTCGTCCGCCAGATCGATCAGATGCGCCGCGATCAGCCGGTCAGCAGGCTGCAAAGCCAGATCCGCCAGCTGATCATGCAAATGCTCATGCAGGGTTTTTTCCCGGCTGGCGTGATCGGCGGCGTCAAATTCAGAGGAATTGAACGAGCCGCCGGAGCCCGCGCGGGACCAATCAACAGACCCGGCCGCGCTCTCGGCGCCCGCCATGTCTGCTTTGGAATCAGAATACATCGCCTCGGTGTCGGCGTCGAAGGACTCATCCGCCTTGCCGGGCGTGTCAAAGCTGAGCTCGTCGCCGTCTTTGGTCTTGGCTGCAACAGAAGGATCAGACGGTGCGGATTCGTCAAGCGCAGGCGCGTCCGAGCGCTCGTCACGCTCAAGGAGCGGATTGCGCTCTAGCTCGGTCTCAACAAACTCGGTCAGCTCGATATTATTCAATTGCAGCAGCTTGATAGCCTGCTGCAATTGAGGGGTCATCACCAGACCCTGGCCCTGCCGAGCCTCAAGCTTATGTCCCAGTCCCGCCATTCAGATCCCTAGTTAAAACCTTTCGCCCAGATAATAGCGGCGCACGTCCTGATCATTGCGCACCGCGTCAGGGGCGCCTTCAAACAAGACTTCGCCGTCATGAATGATCGTCGCTCGATCCGTGATCTCGAGCGTTTCGCGCACATTGTGATCCGTGATCAGAATGCCGATGCCGCGCTGTTTGAGATAATCGACCAGATCGCGGATATCGGCGATGGCCAGCGGATCAATGCCCGCAAAGGGTTCATCGAGCAGCATGAAGCTCGGCTGCGCCGCCAGCGCACGGGCGATCTCCACCCGGCGGCGCTCGCCGCCGGACAGGGCCATGGCCGGACTGTTGCGCAAATGATCGATATGCAGCTCTTCAAGCAGCTCGTCGATCAAGGTCTCGCGCCGTTGACGATCCGGCTCGACGATTTCTGCGACAGCGGCGATGTTCTCGCCCACGGTGAGACCGCGGAAGATCGAGGCTTCTTGCGGCAGATAGCCGATGCCCAGGCGTGCGCGCTGGTACATGGGCAGGCCGGTGATGTCCTCGCCGTCGAGCATGATGCGTCCGTGATCGGCCGATACCAGGCCGGTGATCATGTAAAAACAGGTCGTCTTGCCAGCCCCGTTCGGTCCCAGAAGCCCCACCACTTCGCCGCGTTTCAGCGACAGCGAGACATTCTTGACCACAACGCGCTTGCCGTAGGACTTGCCCAGATTCTGCACCTGGACGCCTTCCCCGGCGAACGCCTGGTCCGGCGCGTCGATCCGCTCGTATTCCATGGTCGTCATGCTTAACTCCGACGGCCTAAAAAACTGTGAAGTCTGACGCGTTCAGCGCGCAGACCTAGCCTTCAGGCGCTTCATAGGGACGCGGGCCGTCGCCCGGAATGACCGGCGCGGGGCAGTCCTGCGGAGTTTGCGTGGTTGCGGCGTCATCATCGGTGAAGAAGACAGACCGCACGCGATCATTGCTGTTCTCGCCGCCATCCAGACGCGCCACCCCGGTCGCCAACTCGGCGTACAGATGCTCGCCAGTGGACACGTTGCAGCCCTGGGTCAGCACGACCGAACCCGTCAGTTCGATCACGTCGTTCACCAGATCATAGGTGCCGCGATCGCCGCGCGCGATCTCGGCCTCGGTGACGTAAAACACCTCGCCCTCGGCCACGATGCGGCGCAGTTCGCGCCCGCCGGTGTCACGGCGCACATAATAGGCTTCCAGCCGGTCCGCCCGCAGGCGCACGCCGCCGCGCACCACGTTCACGTCGCCGGAATAGACAACCAGCCCTTGCGCGTCGAAGAGCTCGCTGCGATCCGCGCTGATATCGGCGGGACCTTCGCCCGGCCCGATGGATTGCGCCAGGGCGGGAGCCGTCATCAGCAGCGGCGCCGCCAGCAAGGCGGCGGTCAGGGTACGCAAGGTCATGGCTCGTTCTCCTCTGACCGGCCGGGGCCGGCGTCAGCGTCAGTCGCGGTCGGGGTGGAGGCTGCGTCAAAGCGTGTGCGCACATCCCCTTCCAGAATAATGTGTTGGCCGTCGTCTCGCACTTCAAACCGATCCGCGCGCACCGCGCCCCAGGGCGCAAGACCCCGCATCGGCGCCGGACCTGTCACCACGCCTTCGCGCAGGTAAAGCGTCGCCGATTGCGTGTCGAAGACATAGCCCGAGCGCGTGGTCAGCCGCACATTGGTGTCGAGCTGCAAGGACAGGTTCGCATCGTCAAACACGCCATGCTCAGCAAGCACACGCGACGCGTCCTCCCCGCCGTCGAGCAGCGCATAATCCAGCGTCGGGCGTTCCAGATCCGTCAGCGCCTGCTGAGCGCCGCGGCGGCGCTCAGCGGTTTCCGCCGTAATGACATAAGGCACGCCGCCTTCATCGCGACCGGTGAAGCGCGGATTGATGATGCGTTCGGATTCGCCGGCGCTGGCGCTGATCGCCACATCCGTGGCCGGGCGATCGGACCCGCCCGACAGCATCATCTGGATCAGCGCATTGAGCGCCACCAGAACCGCCGCCGCAATCAGCACCCCGCGCAGACCCGCCACAAAGCGACTGCGCCGACGGGCGTCGGCCAGCGATTTGGCGCGGCGTTGGCCAATCATCTGGCCATCCGCATGTATCAGGGCCGCAGACATCAGCGGTCTGGCTCCGTTTGAAACAAGGCTGCACCCTTTGTGACGGTCATCGCCGCCCCGTGCAAGCAGGCTCAGGAGTGCGCGAAGATATCAGTCTCGTCCCAGCCCATCAGATCCAGACGCGCGCGCTGGGGCAGGAAGTCGAAACACGCCCGGGCGATCTCCATGCGGCCTTCGCGCTCCAGCATGCCGGTGAGGCCATCGGCGATGGCGTGCAGATAGAGCACGTCGGACGCGGCGTAATTGAGCTGGGCTTCGCTCAGATCATAGGCGGCCCAGTCCGAGCTTTGCTGCTGTTTGGACAGCTCCACGCCCGCGATCTCGCGGCAGACATCCTTCAACCCGTGACGGTCGGTATAGGTGCGCACCAGCTTGGACGCGATCTTGGTGCAATAGACCGGCGTCATGGTGACGCCCAGATCACGCTCGACGATCGCCAGATCAAAGCGCGCGAAGTGCAAAAGCTTTTCAACGCTTTGATCCGCCAGAAGCGCCTTGAGATTGGGGCAGTCATAGGTGCTGCGATCCGGCTGGACGATATGCGCGTCGCCATCGCCCGCCGAGAGCTGGACCAGGCACAGACCATCGCGCACCAGAGACAGGCCCTGGGTTTCGGTGTCGATGGCGACCCGCTTGCCCAGATCGAGCCCGTCCGGCAAATCCCCGCGATGGAAGTGAATGGTCATGGCGTCAGCTCCGCAGCTTTAATCTGTAAAGATGCACAGGGTATCGGACGTTCGCTTCAAAGCGTCAATCTGGGCGGGTAGCGCTGCAGAGACGGGGCATACGCTTTATCGCGAGTCAGCCGCCCTGATCACACATGACAACGCGCCCGGAGCCTAGGCCCCGGACGCGTCATTCATGCAAGAGCGAACAAGGATCAGCCGAGCTTCAGCGTCGTCTTCACATTGCCGCGGGTGGCGTTGGAATAGGGGCAGACCTGTTCGGTCTTCGCCATCAACTCATTGGCCTGCTCGGTCTCAAGCCCCGGCAGATGGCCAATCAGCGTCACTTCAAGTCCAAAACCGCCTTCGGCGCGCGGGCCAATGCCCACTTCGGCCTCAACCTTCGCGCCCTCGGGCAGCTTGATCTTTGTTTGCTGGGCCACCAGACCCATCGCGCTCATGAAGCAGGCGGCATAGCCGGCGGCGAACAATTGCTCCGGGTTCGTGCCCGGCCCGTCATCACCGCCCAGCGCGGCGGGCGTGGAGAGCTGGACATCGAGCCGCTCGTCATCAGACCAGGCGCGGCCCTGACGGCCTTTGTTCGCGCTGGCGCGGGCGGTGTAGAGAATGGACATGGGAGGGCTCCTTTTCTATCGCGTGCGATATTTCTGAGCACGATATAATCACCGTCTTGCCGCCGTCAAGACGCAGCGATATTGTCGTGTGCGATTAAACAGGACCGATCCATCATGAGTTCCACCGCGCCCCGCACGCCCGACCTCGCCACGCTGGATGACCAGCTGTGCTTTGCGATCTATTCGGCGAACACGGCGATCAACCGCATGTATCGGCCGTATCTGAGCAAGCTGGGCCTGACCTATCCGCAATACATCGCGCTGCTGGCGCTGTGGGAGACGGACGATGTGACCGTGGGGGCGCTGGGCAAGCGATTGTATCTGGACACCAACACCCTGACCCCGCTTCTGAAACGCCTAGAGGGCATGGGCCATCTCACCCGCACGCGTGACCCCAAGGATGAGCGCGTGGTGCGCATCCGCCTGACCGATCAGGGCCGGGCTTTGCAGGCCCAGGCCACAGACGCCCTCGCCTGCGTCCACGCCATGGCCAGCGAAGATGATATCGATCTCAAACCCTGGATCGAGGCGCTGAACCATCTGCGCGAACAAGCACTGAAAAAGGCGCAGTGCGCGGGGGGCTAGGCTAAAGCCAGAGACCCGGAACGAAAAAAGCCGCTGCGAGTGCAGCGGCCATATCAAAACACGAACACCCCGAACCTGAAGGATTCGCAAGCGCGAACGCACGCCCTCAGCAAAGCGAGAAGCTTGCCCCGAAGGGGTAGTCTAAATTTTCAGAGATATGGTGCCCAGGAGAAGACTCGAACTTCCACTCCCTTGCGGGAACTGGCACCTGAAGCCAGCGCGTCTACCAATTCCGCCACCTGGGCAAGTGAGGAGCGGGGGTGATACGGCGCAGATACCGCCCTGTCAACGGGGAGGACGCTGTTGATCTGCACATTGCGCACATGCTGCGCCCATAGGCTTTCCGGGCGTTGCGATACGGCCTCGCGATTACAGCGCCGCATGGACAGCGGCGCCCGTTTTGGTCTATCGCCCTATAAACCTATCTTACATGTCGCACGCACTGGCGCGTGCGAGCCTTTCAGGGGCGGACCATGACACTTCGCAATGAAATGATCACCGTTTTCGGCGCTTCGGGCTTCATCGGCCGCTATGTAGTGCGCGAGCTGGCCAAGGCCGGCTACCGGGTGCGCGCCGCGACCCGCCGACCGCATCTGGCCCATGAGCTCAAACCCATGGGCGTGGTCGGCCAGGTCCAGCTGATCCAGGCCAATCTGCGCAATGAAGATTCGGTGCGCCGCGCCGTCGACGGCGCCCACGCCGTGGTCAATCTGGTGGGCATCCTGTCGCAGAGCGGCAAGCAGAACTTCCAGTCCCTGCAGGCAGAAGGCGCAGGCCTTGTGGCCAAATGCGCCGCCGAGGCGGGCATCACCAATTTCGTGCAAATCTCCGCCATCGGCGCGGATGAAGACAGCGCGTCCGAATACGCCCGCACCAAGGCGCTGGGCGAAAAGGCCGTGCGCGAGGCGATCCCTTCGGCAGTGATCCTGCGCCCCTCCATCGTGTTTGGCACCGAAGACGGCTTCTTCAACAAGTTCGGCTCCATGGCGCGGTTCGCCCCCGCCCTGCCGCTGATCGGCGGCGGCAAGACCCGGTTCGAACCCATCTTCGCCGGTGATGTGGCCCAGTGCGTGCTGAAAGCGGTTGAGACGCCGTCCAAATATGCCGGTCGCACCTATGAACTCGGCGGGCCGGGCATTTACACCTTCAAGGAAATCCTTGAGTTCATCCTGACCACGATCCGCCGCAAGCGCTTTTTGGCGCCGGTGCCGTTCTTTGCGGCCTATCCGCTGGGCATGGTCGGCGAGATCCTGGGCGCGCTGCCCTTTGTAGAGCCCTTCCTGACCCGTGATCAGGTGACCTTGCTGAAAACCGACAATGTGTCGGGCCTGACCGATGAAGATCTGGGCAGCGTGACCGATTTCGGCATTGATCTGGAATCTGTCGAAGCGATCACCCCGACCTATCTGGTGCGCTATCGCAAGGGCGGCCAGTTCAATGAAGATCCGGAAATGATTGCATAATATGCCTGATACCGAGCGTAAGTTCCCCGGCTGGCGCGGCACCACGATCCTGAGCGTGCGCAAGAACGGCAAGGTCGTCCTCGCCGGCGACGGCCAAGTGTCCATCGGCGATACGGTGGTCAAGGCCACCGCCCGCAAGGTGCGGCCCCTGTCGAGCGGCAAGGTGATCACCGGCTTCGCCGGCGCCACGGCGGACGCGTTTGCGCTGTTTGAACGGCTGGAAACCAAGCTTGAGCAATATCCTGACCAGCTGGCGCGCGCCTGTGTCGAGCTGGCCAAGGACTGGCGCACGGACCGCTATATGCGGCGGCTGGAAGCCATGCTGATCGTGGCGGACCGCAAGGAGACCTTCACCCTGACGGGCGCGGGCGACGTTCTGGAGCCTGAAGACGGGGTCGCCGCGATCGGCTCAGGCGGCAATTACGCGCTGTCAGCCGCCCGCGCATTGCTCGACTATGAAGAGGACGCGGAAGTCATCGCCCGCAAGGCGATGAAGATCGCCAGCGAGATCTGCGTCTATTCCAACGGCAATCTGACCGTTGAAACGCTGGGCTAGGGCCTGACGTCAAAGCCTGAAGACAAAAACCCCGGCCTTGAGAGCCGGGGTTTTTCTATTGATGATTGCGGGACTGAATGAGTGTTTAGCCCATCATTTTCAATTGTCATCCCGGCCCTGAGCCGGGATCTACCGACTTCATCTCTATGATCAGAACAGAGTGGTTTCGGTAGATCCCGGATCGCCTAAGGCGTCCCGGATGACAGTTCAAAACATGAAACCCTACCCCTCGATCGCAAACGTCAGGCCCGCATGCTCAGACAAGCGTTTGATCAAGGCGTCACCCAGCGCGGGCGCCGTGGTGTAGACCCCGCCCGGCGTCTGGTCGCGGCTGACGTCTTTCACCAGCGCCAGCGCGCATTCAGTGATCATCTTCGACGTCGACCCGTAACCTGGATCCTTGTCACCCTTCACGGACGCCGTGAAGCGTTGGCCGTCGGCCGTCTCGCCGGTGAACATGACATCGTAAAAACCGGTCTCACGCTCTTCTTTTGAGGGACCTTCACCCGGCTTGGGGGGATTGTCCTGCATGGACCGATCATTGGCGATCACATGAGCGAATTGCTCGCCCTTCTCGCCCGGTCCGGTCATGAACATCTCGTCGTAGACAAAGTCCTCGCCATAAGCGTGACCCATCAGGGCGTTCGAGCGGTGAACATTCTTGGTGTTGATCGTCGCCATCACGAAAGGCGCGGACCAGGCGTTTAGATCCTCTTCAAAGATGACCTTGGCGCCATGAGGCTGTTTAGGACCTTCAAAACCCTCGCACAGCGAGAACGGATCCTTCAGCCAGTCAATGATCTGAGGCTCTTTCGCCGCACGCTTCATGGTTTCTGCGAAGCTGGCCGCAGTGCCGCCCGAGAAGGTGCCCTTCATGGCGCGGACCCGACCCTTGATGCGGCTGAGCGGCTTTCCGGTCTTCGCCTTGGCGTGCTCTTGCAGAAAATAGACGCCCAGATCAAAAGGCACGCTGTCAAAGCCGCATGAGTGGACGATCCGCGCGCCGGAGGCTTTGGCCTTTTCGCCATAGACGCTGATGATGTCGTGCATCCAGGCGGGCTCGCCTGACAGGTCCACATAATCGGTTCCGACTTCGACACAGGCTTTCACCAGCGCTTCGCCATAAAGCTGATAGGGCCCCACCGTGGTGATCACGGCGCGCGTGCGCTCGGCCATGGCTTTGAGCGAGGCCGGATCAGAGGCGTCCGCCACCACAAGCGGCGTGTCGGCCGGCGCGCCAATCTCGTCACGCACGGCTTTGAGCTTGTCTTCTGATCGGCCCGCCATGGCCCAGGCGACAGTCTTGCCGTATTCGTTGCTGAGATATTCGGCGACCAGGCGACCGGTGAAGCCGGTAGCGCCATAGATCACGACGTCAAATTCACGGTTCGACATGGGCTCTCCCTCCCTGAGATATTAGTTCACTCATTAAGTGAATTAGGGAGAAAGCGCCAGCCTGCCAAGAGGGCCGAATGCCGAGCTAGGCATCAAGCTCGGTGGCGAACACCATGGCGTCGTCGCGGAACGCCTTGAATTCCAGCGCATTGCCAGCAGGGTCAGTGACAAACATCGTCTTTTGCTCCCCCGCTTTTCCGGCAAACCGCACATAGGGATCAATGACGAACGGCGTCCCGGCGCGGCGCAGGCGCTCGGCCAGAGGATCAAACTGGTCCCAATCCAGGATCAGGCCGAAATGGCGCACGGGCACCTGCTTGCCGTCCACAGCGCCTGTCTTGGCCGCCTGACACTCTTCCGGCGCCAGATGAGCGACGATTTGGTGCCCCAGAAAATCAAAATCGATCCAGTGATCGCTCTCGCGCCCCATAGGGCAGCCCAGCACATCGCCGTAAAACCGGCGCGCCGCTTCAAGATTGTCCACGGGGAAGGCGAGATGAAAGCGGGGACGGGACATCAGACTCTCCTGAAACAGGGGGTGACAGCGCCGGGCTTTGAGTTCCGGACCGGAAAGCCCTACATGTCCGTTATCCTTACCACCCAAACCTGAAAAAGACATGGGGCGTCATGACTGAGTTTTCTCCGCGCGAAATCGTCCATGAGCTCGATCGCCATATTATCGGCCAGGCCGACGCCAAGAAGGCGGTGGCCATCGCGCTGAGAAATCGCTGGCGTCGTAAGCATCTGCCTGACGGGCTTCGCGAAGAGGTCACGCCGAAAAACATCCTGATGATCGGCCCGACCGGCGTCGGCAAGACCGAAATCTCACGTCGGCTTGCGAAGCTCGCAGGCGCCCCCTTTATCAAGGTCGAAGCCACCAAGTTCACAGAAGTCGGCTATGTGGGCCGTGACGTGGATTCCATCGCCCGCGACCTCGTCGAAATCGCGATCACGCTGGTGCGCGACAAAAAGCGCGAAGAGGTGAAGGCCAAGGCGCACGCCGCCGCTGAAAACCGCGTTCTGGATGCGCTCGTTGGCAAGGATGCGGGCGCCTCGACCCGTGAAACCTTCAGAAAGAAGCTTCTGTCCGGCGAGATCGACGACAAGGATATCGAGATCGAGATTCTTGATGATTCCAGCAATCCCTTCCAGGGCATGGATTTGCCCGGCATGGGGTCGATGGGTGTGATCAATCTCGGAGACATGCTGGGCAAAGGCTTTGGCGGCAAACCCAAAACCCTGCGCACCACGGTAAAAGAGGCGTATGAACCGCTGATCAACGAAGAAGCGGACAAGCTCTTGGATGAAACCCAGATCCAGTCCGAAGCCATCCGCCTGGCCGAAAATGACGGCATCGTCTTCCTGGATGAGATCGACAAGGTCTGCGCCCGCGCAGACGCGCGTGGCGCCGACGTATCCCGCGAAGGCGTGCAGCGCGATCTGCTGCCGCTGATCGAAGGGGCGACGGTCTCTACCAAATACGGCCCGATGAAGACCGACCACGTGCTCTTCATCGCCTCCGGGGCCTTCCATGTCAGCAAGCCCTCAGACCTTTTGCCGGAGCTTCAGGGTCGCTTGCCGATCCGGGTGGAGCTGCAGGCGCTGACCCGCGATGACTTCCGCGCCATCCTGACCGAGCCGGAAGCCAGCCTGATCACCCAGTATGTGGCGTTGATGAAAACCGAAGGCTTCGAGTTGAGCTTTGAAGACAGCGCCATCGACGCGATCGCCGATTTCGCTGCGGAAGTGAACGCCAGCGTTGAAAATATCGGCGCGCGGCGCTTGTCCACAATTCTGGAAAAAGTCTGCGAGGAAATCAGCTATTCCGCATCGGATCGCTCGGGCGACAGCCTGGCCATTGATGCGGACTACGTCACCGAGCGCGTGGGCAGCCTGGCCCGCAATGCGGACCTGTCCAAATTCATTCTCTAAGGCTGAAGCGGCGCACCCTAAAAAGGGGTGCGCCGCGCCGAAAAAAGGGGACCGGCGCGGCGCGAGCTGATACCGGCGCCGGCCGAAGCCGCACGCTATGAAGCGGGGAGATACACCGTCTCAGCTGACGCCATAAAAGCCCTGACCGAGGTGATTTGCGCAAGTGAATTTCTGTTGAACTTCAGCTCAAACGCGCTTGATCTTAGTGAAAAATCAGTAATGTAGAAACGGTCAGGGGTGATCGGGACCAGTCTGGCGCCAGATTGTCCGCCATTATAGCTCGCCATCAATTCCCCGTTCTCGCGGTAGATTGTGAGGTCGGATGTGAAGGGCGGCTGCGCCATTTGCATCTGCAAATCCGCCGGAAAATTCGGGTCGACCGCATACACGCCTTCATAGCGCGCCATCTGGGCGTCACTCAGAACCAGTGGCGGGATGTCGAGCACGGGATTGACCGTCCAGCCCATCACATCATTCATCGCATTGCGGATCTCCACGGCCAAATCATTGCCGTTCGCGCCATTGGTCAGCACAACAAGGCCGTCACCGGTCGCCAGATGCCCCTCCATCCAGGCGCGATAGGAATTATTGGCGCCGCCATGGTGAAACAGGAACCCGTCCCCGCGGCCTTCCAGTCTGGGTCCCAGACCGTGTTCGGACGGCGCGACGCGGGTCATCATCTCCTGGCCCAGAATCGGGTGCAGATACGGGCTCTGCCCGCGATAGGCGTTGATCATCTCCGCGGTCATCCGGCCCAGATCATTGGCGCTGGTCCACAAGCCTGACGCCGCCATCTCGGGAAAGGCCTCATAGCCTCGCGGCAGCGCCGCAGGGGCGCCATTTCGATCATGGGCCTTAGCGATGTTTGCATGATCTTCCGGCAAGGGGTTGGCGAAGCTTGAGCGGTTCATATCCAGAGGATCAAACAGAATGCTCTGCGCGGCATCTTCAAACGACGCACTTGTCGCCTCAGCCACCAGACCTTCAAGCAAGGTGTAGCCGCCCCCTGAATAGCGATAGCTCATCCCCGGACGCGCCTCTATGCGCAGCGGATCATGCCTGGCCGGCGCTTGCCCGTTCAGGGTCTGCGCGCGGGTCGGCAAAGCCTCGCCCGGCATGAAGTCGGCAAAGCCATGCAGGTTCAGGCCGCCCGTATGCGACAGCAGCATGCGCACGGTCAGCGGCGTATCTGCATAGGGCGAGCCGGCTTCAGGCGACCAATAGGGCAAAGCCTGACTGATATCGGCATCAAGCTCCATCATGCCGGACTGAACCAGATTCAGGGTCATCAGCGCCGTAGCCATTTTGCTGACCGATCCAGCCGAAAAAACCGTATCGGCGGTCACGCGCTCATCCGAACCCGACTGCAGCACCCCAAAGCCCTGCGCATAGATCACTTCGCCATCCTCGATCACGGCGACCGCAACGCCTGGCACGCCGTAATGCGCCATACGATCTTCCAGGGTGTAGCGCTCGATCTGCCCGCCATAGGAAAACCGGCCGCGCAACTGATCGGTGAACGCGTCAGGGTCAGCATGCTGGGTCATCGCGGATGCAGGCTGGCAGGCCGACAGGATCGGCGTACTGGCCATCATAACAGCGCCAATCATCAGAGCGCTGAAGGCGGGGGTCTTGTTAAATCCAGGCATAGGGGTCTCCTTTCCATCAATCGACGGATCACCAGAAGGGTTATTTTTTATTGTTATAAGAATGGGTTAGTTCGTTTGTGGCGGTTGGTGGCTTGCGCCTCGGGCCACAAGCCAATCCCTCATGTCAGTCTGTGCATGACGCTCGGCCTCGCTCAGCGGGGACCGATACAGCCCGCCGAAATCACCTGGCGCCGCCGGAACAGTCAGGGACACATCCGCACCCGCACGCACCAGCAACTGCGCCGCGCCCATATGTCCGGCCGCCGCGGCGTTGATCAGCGGCGTTTCATCCGCCAGGACATAGCCGTTCGGATCAGCGCCTGCGAGCAGGAGCCGGGAAATCACGTCACGATGACCGCCCCGAGCAGCATTGGTGAGCGGGGAGCCATTCCGGGGCGCCGCCAGATCGACTTGCGCGCCTGCTTCCAGAAGCAGCTCCACCACATCTAGGCTGCCGGCGCGGGCCGCAGCGATCAGCGCCGTTCCGGACTGGCGCGTCGCAAGGTCAGGCTCTGCGCCCGCCTCCAACAGCAAGGCGACCATGGCGGCGTCACTGCGGCGACTGGCTTCAATCAGGGCCGTGCCGTCAGTCGGCCAGATACGGTTCACGTCGGCGCCGCGTTCAAGCCGTGCTTCAACAGCTTGGATATCGCCCTGACGCACGGCCTGGATGAGCCGCGATTCAAGAAAGTCCATCGCGCCCACGCGCGGCGTGAACAGGATCGCCAGCGCGATCAGGACCGGCAGAGCGATCATGATATTCAGGAAGCTGCGGCGCACGGAGCCCACGCGCACTTGGGTCAAAGCGTTCACACGAAACCTCAATTCTGATTTGCGCGGCGGCTGGGCCGCAAGGGTCAAGGGACGCGCCAGAACCGCTGTCTGCGCGGCGTCCAGAAGGGCGTGCGCCAATACAAGCGGTTTGCCCTGGGTGCGCACAGCGGCTTCATCGCAAAGCGCTTCACGCATGCTGCGCACATGTCGGTTCAACTGGTGCAGGCCCGGCGCCCACCAGAACACGCTCGCAATGAGGCGTTGAGCGAGCCCGGTCAGGGCGTCATGACGGCGGATATGCGCGATCTCATGCTCAAGCACGGCCTGTCCGGCCTCATCAAAGCGGAAAGCTACAGGGATCAGGACCACCGGCCGCACGAAACCCGCGACCATGGGAGAGAGCACGTCTGCGCTCTCTCGCAAGACCACTCGACGCGACAGGGTGAGATCGGTCGTCACGGGCGTTGCGCGGCGGGTCAGCCGGTTCAGGCTCCACAGATCACGCATCAGGCTAAGACCCGCCCAGACCAGGCCGATCATCCACACAAACACCAGCACAAAGGCGAGGCCTGTCAGGATGTGAGAGAGGCTCAGACCCTGATCCTGAGTGACCAGATCCGTCACAGGCAGCGCAGCGAGGGTTTCAGGGGTGATCACGGCCACGGGATCCGCCGCGCTGCTGCTGACGCCAAAACCCTCAATGGCTGCCTTTTGCCGGGCCGGCATGAGCGCGACCAGAAACATGACCGGCAGGCTGAAGACCGCAGCAAGCGCCAGATCATGACGTTCCCGAATGCGCGTCGGCGGCGCACTCCGGTCAACCAAGAGAACGACCAGGCTCAATACGCTCGACGCGATCAGCACGAAGAGGGCGGACTGGAAGAGAGCGACAATCATGCCCCGCCGCCTTTCTCCTCGCTCTGCTTGAGCACTTCAGCGCGCAGAGCGTCGATGTCCTCAAGCGTCAGGGCTTCATCCTCGATCAGCTGCTGGGCCAGACGCTGAGGCGAACCGCCAAAGAAGGATTTCAGCACGGAGCCCAGCGCGGAGCGTTGCGCCCCCTCCTGAGACAAAGCCGGCGCATAGATATGCGCCCGTCCCTCCTTGCGGAAACTGACATAACCCTTGTCCGCCATGATACGGACTGTGGTCAGCACGGTCGTATATGCGAGGCCGTAAACGGGCTCCAAAGCGTCCGTCAGTTCACGCACGCTGGCTTCGCTGCGTTTCCATAAGACACTCATGATCCGGTGTTCGGCTTCGGTCAGGGTCGGGGAGGCGGTTCGGGCCATCTACGTATTCCTTAGTTTTAATCGTTGTCTCACAGCGCGGCGAGGCGATCAACTAAAAACTTAGTTATAGCCGAATGTACCTGAATTTTGGCTGTTTATGAGGCCCGAAGCATCACATAGAACGCCCCTGACCCGCCGTGTTTGCGGCTCGCTTCGGCATAGCCGGACGCCAGCTGGGCGAAGTCAGGATCGCGCATCCACTGGGTGAAGGAGCGTCGCAAAATGCCCGGCAAGGCCCGTTCCTCAGGATCCCAGGGCTGGAACCGCCGATCATCGAGCGCCCGGGCGCCGGCGCCTTTGCCGGTGATCACCAGCACCGTCCGAAAACCCTTGCCGCGGCAGCGATGCAAAAACCCCAGCAGGGCGTGGCGCGCGCTGGCGGTGGTCATGCCATGAAGATCAAGACGCGCCTCGACCTCCACCTGACCGCGGCGGACTTTCTTTTCCGGCGTTCGGTCCACAGGGGTGCGCTTGGCCGGGCGCTGCGCCATTTCCCGCATGAGATCGCGTTGCAAGGCGCCGGATTTTACCGGCTCGACCTGCGGAATGGGCGGGGCGCTGGGCTTGGGCGGTTCAATATCCTCGCGCTCCAGCCGTTTCAAACGCTCTGCATCCAGCGGCTTCACCCCGCGCGCAAACCGGGTCCAGAGCTCACGCTCTTCAGGCTTGAGCCCGCGTGGCGTGCGACGCTTGGTCATCAACGGACCTGTCGCGCCGCCAGTTCATTGGGCAAAAGCAGCGTCCAGCGGGCGTTCGGATCATTCTGCCGCCCGGCGCGTTCGCCCGCTTCATGCCCCCAGCCAAAAAACAGATCCCCCCGTACGGGCCCTAGAATGGCGCCGCCAGCGTCCTGGGTGATCACCAGACCGCTCCAGTTCGGCGCGCCATGAAGCCGCGCATTCACCACCACCGGCACGCCCCAGGCGTGATGCGCCGCATCCACCGCAATCGAGGCCATGGGCGTCAACGGCGCGCCTTGCGCACCAATCGGGCCTTCGGTGTGGTCATCAAGACTATCGAGGGTGAAAAACACATAGCGCGGATTTTCATCAAACAACGGACGCCAGGATTGCGGCCCGCGCAGGCGCAGCCAGTCCTCGATATCCTGTTTGGAGGCGTTGTGCTCAGACAGTTCGCCGCGATCAATCAAGATACGCCCGATCGACACATAGGGTCGGCCATTATGCGCCGCGAAACGCACGCGCGCTTCCGAGCCGTCTGGATAATGCAGCCGTCCCGAGCCCTGGATTTGCAGGAAAAAGACATCAATCGGACGGCCCCAGGCCAATGGCACGCCCAGATTTTGAGCTTCAATCTCGGCGCGTGACTGGTACGGCACAAACTCGCGATCCGCGGCCCGGCCCACGACCCGGCGGCCTTCGAGCCCGGCGATGAACTGGCCCAGATCGCCCGTGAGCAGATCGCTGGGCAGCCCCCTGATCGCCATGGAGTATTCCGGCGTCGGCGCGGCGCTGACCTCGACCACCGGTTCGTAATACCCTGTCAGCCGGCCTGCGCCGTCCAGCTCAACAGGCGTGAAGCTGCGCTCAAAGAAGGCGCGCGCGCTGTCTGCATCCGGTTGCATGGGGGCCAGCATCGCCGCCTGCAGGCAGACCGAACGCCAATCGCCTGCAGAACCGGCATAGCCGACACGCGGATTCATCGGATCGCGGTCCGGCCGGTCTTCAATGCGCTCGCATGAGCGCACGAACGCAGAAAGCGCCGCTTGCGCATCCACGCTGCGCCAGCCCTCAACGATTGAAAAAGGGACGGGATGGAGGGCGACGGAGCTGACCGCCGGACGCGGCGGAAACCCGCCAGGCGATGTTGGGTGGCCCGGCTGAGCGGAGGGCGGCGCGCTGGGTCCGCTAGAACACGCAGCCACGAACATCAGGGCCAGGAGCCCGGCGAGCTTAAGCGGGCTTGACCCCGGACAGGCGCCAGTTGGGGTTGTCGTTGGTGACGTCACGCTCAAAGCTCCAGATCTCATCGACCGTTTTCAGTGTGGTGAGGTCACCCTCCACCACATCTCCTTGAGCATTGCGGGTTTCACTGGCGAGCTCGGCGGAGAAGGCGATCTTCACCTTGGCCCGATTATCGTTAAGAGAGGCTTCAGAAATCTCGGCGGATTTGATCCGGTCGATCTCTGTGGTCATCGTGAGGTTCTGGTCTTCACGCGCCTTGATCGCCTGATCATAGGCTTTCATCACCCGGTCCGACAAAAGCGGCTGAAGCGCCTCGCGATCACCCTTGGCGTATGCCGTGACAATCATTTCATAGGCCGCCTTGGCGCCCTTGGTGAATTCCTTGGGGTCAAAGCTGGGATCCTGCTGGGCGATCAGGGTCAGACCCTCGCCCGCGGGGCCGGAAAAGCTGGCGGCGAAGGGCGTATCCTCCTGGGGCGGGCGCATGGAGGGCGGAGACGGCATGGCGCCGGCGGCTTCGGCCCGCTCGCGCTGTTCGCGTTCCACATCCTCCGCCGTGCGGCCCGATGGCTTGCCCAGCACCATGTACAGGCGCACGCCCAGGAACACGGCCAGGCCAGCAAAAAACAGGATTTGAAGAATGTCCATAAGGGGCGCTCGCGCAAGTTTGAGTGCGGTGTGGTCCAGATATAGGGGCTATGACCGTCCGCGTCACGCGGGGGGTTGAGCTTGCCGCACACGCCCGCGCATGCTACGCGCCCCGCTTCACCTTAGTCTGTTACGGGATTGCGCAGCCTGTGCGGTTCCGATCAAAACCTGAGTAGACTCATCATGACCGACGCGCCCGCTACGCCGCAAGGCGGCGAACAGCCGATGCCTCCCGCCATCCGTGTGGCGGGACAGTATGTCAAAGACCTGTCGTTTGAAAATCCTGGCGCGCCCGAAAGCCTGCGCGGCGCCGGACAGCCCAATATCGATCTGAGCGTGGACGTTCAGGCCCGCGATATGGGCGGCGACATGTTCGAGGTTGAGCTGATCATCGGCGCCCGCGCCCAGCGCGATTCAAACCCCGTCTTCATCGTCGAGCTGACCTATGCCGGTCTGTTCCAGATCCAGAATGTGGACGCGCAAGCGCGCGAAGCCTTTCTGCTGATCGAATGCCCGCGTCTGATCTTCCCCTTCGCGCGCCGCGTCCTGTCCGACGCCACCCGCGATGGCGGCTTCCCGCCGCTGATGCTGGAGCCGGTGGATTTCGCGGCGCTGTATCGTCAGCAAATGGCCAAGCGCGCCCAGGCCCAGCAAGGCGCCCCGGCGACCCCGCCGGCCGACGCCTAAGACACAGCCTTACTCTGCCGAGGCGTCCGCCTTCAGCAGACCCAGAGACTGCCAGAGCGGGTCGTCCATCTCCGAGATAAACTCGGCGTGGGCGGCCCGTTCCTGTTCAGAGACCAGGGATTTGAGCGATTTCGGACGCGGCGCGCGCACAGGATAGACCACTTTGCCGTCGCCGCCGTCAGACCCTGAAAAGCTCAAGCTTTGCTCGCGCCCGCCATTGAGCTCGAGATACACCTCCGCCAGCAGATAGGAGTCGATCAGCGCCCCGTGCTTGGTGCGGCTGTCGAGCGAAACGTCAAAGCGTTTGCACAAGGCGTCGAGACTGGCCGGCGAGCCGGGATACTTCGCCCGCGCCATGGCGGCGGTATCGATAAAGCGTGATTTGGGGATGATCGGCCGGGCGCAACGCTCCAGCTCCATATTGATGAAGCCCATGTCGAACATGGCGTTATGCGCGACCAGCGTTGAATCCTCGATAAACTCCAGGAACTGGTCGACGATCTGGATGAAGACCGGCTCGTCCTTGAGCATTTCGCGCGTGTGACCCGTGACCGCGGTGACTTCGGCGGGAATGTCGCGCTCGGGATTGATCAGGATGCGCAGATCCTTGCCGGTCGGAATGAGATCGATCACCTCCACGCAGCCCAGCTCGGTGATGCGGTCGCCGCCCCTGGGGTCCAGACCCGTGGTCTCGGTATCGAAAATGATCTCGCGCTTGCTCATGACGCGTCCCCATCTGTTTTGAGCTGATCCAGCAGCGCGCGCACCTGACCGCGTGCAAACTCTACACCCTGGCTGGTGTCGATCACATGGTCAGCGCGGGCGCGTTTTTCCGCATCCGGCGTCTGCCGCGCCAGAATGGCTTCAAACTTGTCCACGCTCATGCCCTCACGCGCCAGAACCCGATCACGTTGAACCGCTTCGGGCGCCGAGACCACCACCACATGATGGACCTGATCATGCTGGCCGGTTTCAAACAATAACGGCACGTCGAGCACCACGATTTCAGCGCCCGCTTGCTCGGCCTCATGAAAGAACCGGCGACGCGCCGCCCCCACCAACGGGTGGACGATCGCATTCAGCGTTTCAAACTTCGCCGGATCTGCTTGCAAGGCGGCGCTGAGCTTGTCGCGATCCACACCGGCGCTTTGCGATGTGCAGCCCGGAAACGCATGTTCGATCAAGGGGACCGCCTCACCACCCGGCAGATACATCTGCGCCACCGCAGCGTCCGCATCAAACACGGGCACGCCTTCATCCGCGAACAAAGCCGCGGTGGTGGATTTTCCCATGCCGATGGATCCGGTGAGGCCCAGAACGATCATGCGCGTTGCTCCAGCGCCGCCAGCAAACCCGCCCGCACATCATCATGGACAGGCGCTGACGCGCCGAAAAACGCTTCAAACGCCGGGCGCGCCTGCCCCACCAGCATAATGAGACCATCGGCCGTGCGCCGGCCCAGATGCTCGGCCTGCGCCAGAAGCTCGGTCTTCAAGGGCGCATAGACCATGTCGAACACCAGCGCGTCGCTGGCGGTAGCGGACAGATCAACCGTGAGGGGCGGCTGACCGGTCATCCCCAAAGATGTGGCGTTGATGACAAGGCTTGCACCCTCGAACGCCGCGGCATCGTCCAGCGCATGGATCCCTGCTTTCAGGCCAAAATCCTGGGCCAGAGCCTTCGCGCGATCCGCCGTGCGATTGAGGATACGGATCTCGCGGTCCTGATCCTTGAGATGATACAGCGCCGCCCGCGCCGCGCCGCCCGCGCCGATTACAATAGCGGGTCCTGAACCTGAATCTGATTCAAGTGCGCGAGCGATCCCGATATGATCGGTATTGTCCGCCTCGATACGGCCCTGACGCCAGACCAGCACATTCGCGGCCCCAATGGCGCGCGCCGCGTCACTGGCGGCGTCAGCTGCCAGCAAAGCCGCCTCTTTGTGCGGGACTGTGACGTTCACGCCCGCCAGACCGGCATGAAACCTGGCGCGGACCGCGTCAGCAAACGCGTCCGGCTCACATTCAATGATCACATAATCGCCGGGCTGACCCGTCTCATCGAGCCAGGTTTTCATGATCAGCGGAGACAGCGAATGTTTCGCCGGCCATCCCACCACCGCCGCTTTTGGCCAGTCGCTCGCCATTACTGAGCCAACACGCCTTCATGACGCAGCGCGTCCAGAACCGGCAACAACGAGAGGCCCAAAATGGCGAAATAATCGCCTTCGGTGCGCTCAAACAATTGCGCGCCCAGCCCTTCATAGGCGTAGCAACCCACGCCTTTCGTGAGAATATCTCCAGCGTTTTCAAGATAATATGCGAGAAACTCATCGGAGAACTCACGCATCACCAGGGTCGACCGCGCCTGATGCCGCCAGACGATCTCACCATCACGCGCCAAAGCGATCCCGCCCTGAAGATAATGGACGCCGCCGCGCAGCTGGCGCAGCCTCGCCTCAGCCTCTTCAACTGAGCGCGCCTTGTCATAGGCGGCGCCTTCAAACTCGAGCACCTGATCAGAGCCCAGAACCAGCACGCCGGGACGCCGTTTGGACACTTCCAGCGCTTTGAGCTCGGCCAGTTTCAGCGCCAAGGCCGCCGGATCGCCCTGAAAGCTGTCCTTGACCGCGCCTTCATCAATGTCAGCGGGATCAATCTCAAAGCTGAGCTGGGCGTTTTCCAGAATGGCGCGACGCGACGCCGAGCCGGATGCGAGGAGAAAGCTCATAGGGAAGGCCTCAGAATTTGGCTTTATGGTCGTTGAGAAGGTTTAAGACCTTCGCAGCGGTTTCTTCGATCGAGCGGCGGGTGACGTCAATCGACGGCCAGTTATAGCGCGCAAACAAGCGCTTGGCGTGAATGACCTCTTCTTTCACCGTCTCCTCGTCCACATAGTCGGTGGAACGGTCTTCCTTCAGATTCAGCAATCGGTTGCGGCGGATCTGAATGATGCGCTCAGGCGAGGCGGTGAGGCCCACGATCAGCGGTTTCTTCAGCCGGTACAGGATTTCTGGCAAAGGGGCGCCCGGCACCAGCGGGATATTGGCGGTGCGTATGCCCCGATGACCCAGATAAATGCTGGTAGGGGTTTTCGAGGTGCGAGACACCCCCAGCAGGATAACGTCGGCGCTGGCCAGATCATCGCCCTGACCATCGTCATGAGCCATGGAATAATTCATCGCCTCGATCCGGCGATAGTAATCCGCATCCAGAACCCGCTGGGCGCCCGCCTTGCCCTGAACCGGCGCGCCCAGATAGCTCGACATGGTCGCCTGGATCGGATCGAGCACCGCCAGCGCCGGCATGCCCAGGGATGCGCAGGCGTCTTCCAGATCCCGCCGCAGATCAGCGTTCACCAGGGTGAACATGACAATGCCCGGAAACGCCTGAATATGCTCCAGCGCCCGCTCCAGTTGCCGCGGCGAACGCACAAGGGCGAACAAATGCTCGATGGGCCGCACATTCTGGAACTGCGCCACAGATGCGCGCATGACCTCCATCAGGGTTTCCCCTGTAGAATCGGAAATCATATGAACGTGGAAATAGATTCCGATATCGCCGGACCGGGCCATGTGCGGCTCCTCAACAGACTTCATCCCCCATCGGTAGCTTGATGCGGGCAGGCTGTGAATAACCCTGTCTGCTTGTCCACGGCTTCAAGGCGTTTGGGGACAAGACAGGGCGCATTCCTTAACGGCGCCCAATTGGCGCCCAATCATTCACAGCTGAGCATAAACAGATCAAACAGGCGCTGCGATCTGTCGATAATTACCTGAGTCCGAGATCAGGGTTTTCACCCCTCCGCCCTCACACATTCGCATAGGGCAATGTTAACCAAGGTAAAAAATGCGTTAACGTCTCATTTTGATACGAAAGTCTGACCGTGGATGACCGCCGCCCACACCCTGTGGAAAGCTGGCGCCAGCGGTGAAGCGTCGCACTTATCCACGTTATGGGCGCCTCTACTATCACCCCCTCTTTTAATTCAATTTAAAAGAAAGGTATGACCGGGTCTGACCTGACCGGGGATAAGTCTCAAACCTCGGCGCTGAAGAGAGCTATCGATGACTGACAAGAACCAGCCTTTCCTGCGCGCCCTGGCCGGCGAAACCGTCTCTCCCCCACCGATCTGGCTGATGCGACAAGCAGGACGGTATCTGCCTGAATATCGTGAAGTCCGAGCCGGACAACCTGATTTCATCAATTTCTGTCTGAACCCGGACGCCGCCGCTGAAGTCACCTTGCAGCCCATTCGCCGTTACGGCTTTGACGCCTCCATCGTGTTCGCAGACATTTTGCTGATCCCATACGGACTGGGCCAGAAAGTCTGGTTTGAAAAAGGCGAAGGTCCGAAACTGGAACCGCTGGCGCTTGAAGATATCGGTTCGCTGTCTGTCGAAAGAGCGACCGAGGTTCTCAGCCCCGTCAGCGAGACCATCCGAAAAGTTCGCGCGGGCCTGCCTGACACCTGCTCGCTGATCGGCTTCGCCGGATCGCCCTGGACGGTGGCCACCTATATGATCGAGGGCGGCGGTTCAAAGGACCGGTTCAAGGCCCGTACCCTCGCCTGGAGCCAGCCCGCCGCGTTTGACGCCTTGATGGATCTTTTGGCGGAAGCGAGCGCGCAGTATCTCAAGGCGCAGGCGGATGCGGGCGCAAATGCGCTTAAGCTGTTTGATTCCTGGGCGGAGGGCCTGCCTGATCCCCTGTTTGACCGGGTGATCATAAGGCCGACCAAGCTGATCATTGATCGTCTGCGTGAGATGGGCGTGGATCTGCCGGTGATCGGTTTTCCGCGTGGCGCGGGTCCGCAAGCGATCCGATATGCGCGTGAAACCGGGGTGCAATGCCTGGCCCTTGATCATGGCGTGGATACGGGCTGGGCGCGTGAGGCGTTCCCGAAGGACCTCGTCTTGCAAGGCCAGCTGGACCCGGCGGTGCTGCGCGCAGGCGGCGCCATGCTGGATTCAGAGATTGATCGCCTCCTTTCCGCATGGTCGGGTCGGCCCTATGTGTTCAATCTCGGACACGGCATTCATCTCGACACGCCGCCTGAAAACGTCACCCGGCTGATTGAGCGGGTGCGGAGTTTCAAGGCCTAAGTCATTTTGGCGGCGTTGATTTCAGACAGGAGTAAGGTCATGGCGCGGCGTATTGCAGTGGTGCTGTTCAATCTGGGCGGCCCGGACAAGCCCGAGAATGTGCGGCCGTTCCTGCGCAATCTGTTCCGGGATCCCGCGATCATCGGCGCGCCTGGCCTGATCCGAGAAGCCTTGGCCTGGTTCATCTCCACGACCCGAACCAAGGAAGCGACGGAAAACTACGCCAAGATGGGCGGCGGATCGCCCATCGTGCCTGAAAGCCAGAAACAGGCGACCGCCCTGACCGCCGCTCTGCAAGAGCAATTGGGGGAAGGCGATGAGGTGCGCTGTTTCCTCTCCATGCGCTATTGGCATCCCTTTGTTGCGGAATCGGTTGAGGCGGTGAAAGCCTATGAGCCTGATGAAATTGTTCTTTTGCCGCTCTATCCGCAGTTTTCCACGACGACGACCGGCTCATCGCTGAAAGCGTGGAAGGATGCGGGGGGGCCTGAGGCGCGGGCGATCTGCTGTTATCCTGAAGAAGCGGATTTCATCACCGCCCACGCCAAGCTGATCGAAGAGGCCTGGGACAAAGCCGGCAAGCCAGACGATACGCGGGTGCTGTATTCGGCGCATGGCCTGCCGGAGACCATCATCAAGAAGGGCGACAGCTATCAATGGCAGGTCGAGCAGACCGTGGCCCAGGTGAATGCACGCCTGCCTGAACACCTGCAAAACCACGAGATCTGTTTTCAGTCCCGCGTCGGACCGCTGAAATGGATCGGGCCGTCCACCGAAGAAGCGATCGAACGCGCCTGCCAGGATGAAAAACACATTCTTCTGACCCCGATCGCCTTTGTATCCGAGCATATCGAGACCTTGGTCGAGCTTGATGAAGAATACGCCGAGCTTGCCGAAGAGCATGGCGCCCGCGGTTATGACCGGGTGCCGGCGCTGGGGGATCAGCCTGATTTCATTGCAGCGCTGGCCAGGATCACGGTAGAAGCGCTTGAGGGTGGAAACGGTCTCAAACCGCCTCAGGGCAAACCGATCTGTCCGGGCAAATTCGGACGCTGCCCGTGTCTTGAAGCGGGTCTGAAACAAGGTGATGCGGCGTAATGGATTTTATTCTTCCAGGCTCCACCGGCTATCTGGTGATCAAGGCGCTGCATATCATTGCAGTGATCTTCTGGATGGCGGGCATGCTCTATCTGCCGCGCCTGTTCGTCTATCACCATCAGGCTCAGACCGCGGGGGAGCTGGAAGGCGCGCTCTTGGTTCAGGAGCGTAACCTTCTGAAGATTATCCTCAATCCGGCGTTGATTGCGGTCTGGGTGCTGGCGATTGTCATGATCGCAGCCAATCCGGGCCTGTTCAGCCAGGGCTGGTTTCATTTCAAGCTGTTGCTCGTTGTGTTGATGTCCGGCATTCACGGGTTTTATGCGGCGAGCGCCAAGAAATTCGCCAAGGGAGAGCGGCCACGCTCTGAAAAATTCTGGCGGATCATGAATGAAGGCCCGGCGATCCTCGTGATCATCATTGTGCTTCTGGCCGTCGTGAAGCCGTTCTGAGCCTGAAAAATCATTGACGTTCGACCTGGTTCGTGGCAGGGAAAGGTGACTCCTTAACAGGATCCCTCCTTTTGGCTTCGGGCCGCGCCAGCATTATCGTCTGGACAGCGCTTGAGCCGACTACCCATTTCCATAGTCGATCTGCGCCGACACCGGCGCTGTTCGTCGTCTGGTGTTTCGCAAGACCCTTGCAGTGTCAGGTCTTGTGAGCCGAGCTGTCTGAGAAACCCATGACCGATACGCCTGAAACCGAGCCGCAGGACGGCAGCGACGCCGTGTCCCATTCGACCCGGCGCATGTCGCTTCAGGAATTGAAGGAAAAGTCGCCCGCCGAACTGGTGGAGTTGGCTGAAAGCCTTGATATCGAAAACGCCTCCGCCCTGCGCAAGCAAGGCATGATGTTCGCCATTCTCAAGGCGCTGGCTGATGAAGGCGCGGAGATTTCCGGCGGCGGCACGCTGGAAGTGCTGCAGGACGGTTTCGGCTTCCTGCGCGCGCCGGAATCCAATTATCTGCCGGGCCCTGACGACATTTATGTCTCTCCCAGCCAGATCCGCCGCTTCGGCCTGCGCACAGGCGATACGGTGGAAGGTGAGATCCGGGCGCCGCGCGATAATGAGCGGTATTTCGCCTTGCTGAAGGTCTCTTCGATCAATTTCGAGGAGCCGGAGAAATCCCGTCACAAGGTTCACTTTGATAACCTGACCCCGCTCTATCCTGATGAGCGGTTCAACATGGAAATCCAGGACCCGACCAAGAAAGACCGCTCGGGTCGTGTGATCGACATCGTGTCTCCGCTGGGCAAGGGCCAGCGCGCCCTGATCGTGGCGCCGCCGCGCACCGGTAAGACGATGCTGATGCAGAACGTCGCTCACGCCATCGAGACCAACCATCCTGAATGCTATCTGATGGTGCTGCTGATCGACGAGCGCCCTGAAGAAGTGACCGATATGCAGCGCACCGTGAAGGGCGAGGTCGTGGCCTCGACCTTTGACGAGCCGGCGACGCGTCACGTTCAGGTGGCCGAAATGGTCATCGAGAAGGCCAAGCGCCTGGTCGAGCACAAGCGTGACGTGGTCATCCTGCTTGATTCCATCACCCGTCTGGGCCGCGCCTACAACACTGTGGTGCCGAGCTCCGGCAAGGTGCTGACGGGCGGTGTGGACGCCAACGCCCTGCAACGCCCCAAGCGCTTCTTCGGCGCGGCGCGAAACATTGAAGAGGGCGGCAGCCTGACCATCATCTCAACCGCGCTGATCGACACCGGCTCGCGTATGGACGAGGTGATCTTTGAAGAGTTCAAAGGCACCGGCAACTCCGAGATCATTCTGGACCGGAAAGTCGCCGACAAGCGCGTCTTCCCCGCCATCGACATCCTCAAGTCGGGCACGCGGAAAGAAGAGCTTCTGGTGCCCAAGCAGGATCTGCAGAAAACCTATGTGCTGCGCCGGATCCTCAATCCGATGGGCACCCAGGATGCGATCGAGTTCCTCTTGTCAAAGCTCAAGGAAACCAAGAGCAACGAAGAGTTCTACGATTCCATGAACACCTGATAATTCAAGGTGTTGTTTGTTCCAACGGCCGCCCTTCGGGGCGGCCGTTTGCGTTTGGTGCTAGCGTTTGGATGATGGGATATGGGATAATGCTTAAAAGCTAAAGTATCGGGGAGAAACCCATGTCTGAACCCAATATCACCCTTTATCATGCGCCCATGTCACGCTCCGTGCGCGTCCGTTGGTGTCTTGAGGAGATGGGCTTGCCGCACACGCTGGTCAATCTTGGTCCCATCACCGCAAACGAGCGCGGGAATATGGGCGGGGCAGCCTTCAAGGCGATCAATCCAATGCAGAAGATTCCCGCCATGACGGATGGTGATCGCGTGATGCTGGAATCGGTCGCCATGGTGGAATATCTCGTCACCAAATACGGGCCGACCGAGCTGGCCGTGACGCCTGACGAGCCTGACTATGACCGGTATCTGGAATGGATGCATTTCAGCGAGGGCACCATGTCCATGGCGGTCAATCTGACACTCGCGCATACGACGCTCCTGCCGGAAGACCAGCGTAATCCGGCGCTCGCCAAATGGGCGCGTCAGGAACTCGACAAACAGCTCAAGCTGATCGCTGAGCGCGGTCTGGCTGACGGCCGGGAGTATCTGGCCGCTGAACGCTTCACGGCTGCCGACATCGCCTTGGGCTATCTGTTCTACTTGCTGAAGATCGTGAAGCAGTTTGAGGGCGCGCCGGAAACGATCACAGCCTATTTTGATCGCTTGCGGTCCCGTCCCGCCTGGCAGCGCGCCAGCGCGGATTGATCATGAAAAAAGCCGGCGAGTGATCTCGCCGGCTTTTCTCTGTTCAGACAGGTCTGAGCCTAGCCCTGAGCCGCCGGGCAGGCTTCAAGCAGGGCCCGGGATGCGTCATAGGCGTCGAGCGCCGCCGCGGCCGCCGGCACATCATCCACCGAGATCACTTCCGCGCCGTTTTGGCTGAGCAGCTGATAGTCCACCGTGCCGTTCCTCTCGCCGCCGAAATCGCCAAAGCTGGTTTCGAGGCCGAGATTGGCGAGGACGGCGTCCCAGTCAGGATTTCCGGTTCCGATGCCTAGCCAGATTGTGGTCAGGCTGAAATCCACGCCGCCCTGATTGAGACGTTCGAGATCGTCTGCATCACGGGCGCCGACGGACAGGGTGACCTCAGGGAGCAGACCGGCGAGACGGATCGCATCCTCGATCGAATAGGTGATCACCACGGAGCGATCGACGGCGTTTGCTGAGACCAAAGTTTCGCTGATCTCTTCAAAGCTGGTGTCCTTGAGGTCGACCTGGGCGAAGCCGCGGCCGTCCAGAAAGCTGAGCGCATCGGTGAAAGTGGGCACGCCCTCGTCCAGAACCTGACCGTCCACATCGACGAGTCGCAGCTCGGAAATCTCGGCATAGGTCATTTCGCTGACTGCGCCGGTTCCGTTGGTGGTTCGATCCACCGTGTCGTCATGCATCAGGACCAATACGCCGTCCGCCGTTTTGGCCACGTCCATTTCCATGAACAGAGCGCCGTCATCGAGCGAGGCCTGCATGGCGCCGATGGAGTTTTCCGCGGCGCCCGGACGATCGCCCGTGCGGTGCGCCTGGAGCAAGGTGACGCCTTGCTCGCGGGCGCAATCGAGATAGGCCGGCAAGTCCACGCCGGTCAGCCATAGATCCGCTGCTGCAGTGTCAGCCGGGGTCGCGCTGAGCTCTGACGGGGTCGCCGGTTCGGCGGATTGCTCTGGCGCTGGCGCTTGCGCAGAACAGGCGGCGAGGGCGAACAGGCTGACGCCTAGGAGAAAGCGCATGGAGGTAATCCTATTTCAGGTTATCATTCAAGAAGTTGATTGTTCTTGCATTGGCAAGATTCGCATCTTCGGCGTGATAATGAGCGCCGCCGGGTCGGGCGAAGGCGTGATCACGCTCTGCATAATGATGAATCGTGACAAGTTCGTGGTCTGACAGCGCGTCCATGATCTGGGTCTGCGCTTCGGGCGGCACGAACTCGTCCTGACCCGCGATGTGCAGCATGAGCGGATGAGAGATCGAGGACGCCTCTGAGAGCAGGTTCTGGATGTTGACCCCGTAATAGCCCACGCACGCATCCGCATTTGTGCGGCAGGCGGTGAGATAGGCCAGCTGGCCGCCCAGGCAGTACCCGACCGCGCCGACCTTGGGGGCGCCTGATTGACGAGTTTGAGCGAAGGTGGCGGCGACATCGCGGATTCCGGCGTCCACATCGAATTTGCCGAAGAGATCAAACGCCTGCTTCCACTCGTCCTCGGTTTTGTCCGTGATCTGAATACCAGGTTCGATCCGCCAGAACAGGTCGGGGCAGATCGCCGTGAAGCCCTGTGCGGCGTAGTCGTCGCACAGCTCGCGCATGACGGCGTTCACGCCGAAGATTTCCTGCAAAACGATCAGGGCGGGACCTTCGCCGGTTTGATAGGCGGAAAAGTCGCCGTCGGGGCCATGAATGGTGATGTTTGATCCTGCCATGAGACGAGTCTCCTTGCATGTTGAGCGGGTGCGGCAGCCTGGCTTTGTCATGTGCCGCAGGGAGGCGTACAGTGAGGCGATGAATTCTTCGCCCGCTGCGCGGCGAGACTGAGGCGAGGCCCCCATGAAGGTCAACATCAATATCGAATGCACTCCGGAAGAGGCGCGGGCCTTTATGGGCCTGCCTGATGTCACGGGGCTCAACGCTCAGCTTGTCGAAGAGATGAGCAAGCGCATGTCCGCCAATATGGACGCCATGGAGCCTGACGCCCTGATGCGCTCGTGGATGACCATGGGCGGGGAGTGGCAGAAGCAGATGATGGGTCTGATGAGCCAGGCTGCAAGCGGCCGGACTTCAGGATCTGACAAGAGCTGACCCCCTTCATGACCGAGACGATTTTTGCACTGGCCAGCGGGCCGGGTCGATCTGGCGTGGCGGTGATCCGCCTCAGCGGGACCCGGACGGGCGAGATTCTGGACGCTGTCGCCGGCCTGCCGCGGCCCAAGCCGCGTCTGGCCGCCTTGCGTGCGTTCCGATCCGATAGCGGCGCGGTCATCGACCAGGGTTTGGCGCTGTGGTTTGAAGGGCCGGCGAGCTTCACCGGTGAAGATTGCGCCGAGTTTCATGTCCATGGCGGGTCAGCGGTTATTGAGGCGCTGGCGTCTCGCCTGACACAACTGGGAGCCCGACACGCTGAGGCGGGGGAGTTCACACGCCGGGCATTTCAGAATGGCAAGATGGATCTGACCGAGGCCGAAGGCCTTGCTGACCTGATTGATGCAGAAACTGAAGGTCAGCGTGAACAAGCGCTCTCACAAATGACCGGCGCGCTGCGCAGCCTGTATGAAGACTGGCGCGAACAATTGATCTCGGTGCTCGCCGCCATCGAGGGCGAGGTGGATTTCCCCGATGAAGAGGATGTGCCGGACACCTTGTCTGATACGGCCGGTCCTCCGCTTGAGGCGCTCAGCCAGGCTTTGGCCCAGCATCTGGATGACGGCCGTCGCGGCGAACGGGTGCGTGAGGGGTTCTCCATCGCGCTGATCGGCGAACCGAATGCAGGCAAGTCCACCTTGCTGAATGCCCTGGCGCGTCGAGATGCGGCCATCGTCACCGATATTCCAGGAACTACGCGCGATGTCGTTGAAGTGCGTCTGGTTCTGGGCGGGTTTCCGGTGATCATCGCAGATACGGCGGGTTTGAGAGACGCGGCCGATCAGGTGGAGGCGGAGGGCGTCATACGCGCGCTCAAACGGGCGGAAAGCGCGGACTTGCGGTTGGGCGTCGTCGATGTTTCACGTGAAACATTTCCCGACAAGCTTCTGGAAACACTGCGCCCCAACGATGCTCTGATCCTCAACAAGATGGATCAGGGACAGACGCTTCATCTATCAGATGAGCTGGGTATGACCCGGTTCAAGTTGTGTGCGAAGTCGGGTGAGGGATTGCCAGCCCTGGAAGGCTGGTTGGAGCGTTTGGTGGTCGAGCGATTGAGCCGCCGGGAGGCGCCAGCCTTGTCTCGCGCCCGCCATCGTCAGGCGGTGGAGCGAGCGCTTGACCATCTGAACGCGGCCCGGGGCCAGTTATCACGGGCGCCGGAGCTTGCGGCCAGCGATGTGCATCTGGCGATCCGGGCGCTGGAAAGCCTGACGGGACGGATCGACGTGGAGGACGTGCTCGATCGGGTGTTCAGCCAGTTCTGCATTGGCAAATAGGCGCCATTTTCAGGCCTTGAAAATCTGACATCATCTCGACTCCTTACCCCCGGCGCCCTATGTAAGCGGCCCGGCGCGACGCAGAGACCCCGCGCCTGAGAGTTGACCCATGAGACTTGATCAGACCCAAGCCCAGGCGCAGCCCTGGGACGTGATTGTTATCGGCGGCGGCCATGCGGGCTGTGAAGCGGCCAGCGCCTCGGCGCGTCTGGGCGCCCGCACGCTTTTGTTGACCCACAAGGCGTCGACCATTGGCGAGATGTCGTGCAACCCGGCCATTGGCGGGTTGGGCAAAGGGCATCTGGTGCGCGAAGTGGATGCGCTGGATGGCGTGATGGGCCGTGTGGCGGATGCGTCCGGCATTCAGTTCCGCCTTCTCAATCGCTCCAAAGGCCCGGCGGTGCGTGGGCCTCGCACCCAGTCTGATCGCAAACTTTACCGCGAAGCCATGCAGGCCGCGCTCGCTTCGCAGTCAGACCTCTCCATCGTCGAGGCGGCGGCGGAAGACCTGATCATCGAGAACGGGCAATGCTGCGGTGTGATCGACGGGGAAGGGCGCGCCTATCGCGCGGGCGCAGTGGTTCTGACCACGGGCACCTTCCTGAAAGGCGTCATCCATCGCGGACATGAGCGCATCCCGGCGGGCCGACACGGTGAAGCGCCCGCCAATGGCCTGTCTGAAACGCTCTATGGTCTGGGCTTGCGGCTTGGTCGATTGAAGACGGGCACGCCCGCGCGTCTGGATGGTTCGACCATCAACTGGTCGGCGCTTGAGATGCAGGCGGCGGACGACACCCCCGTGCCGTTCTCTTTCCTGACCGATGCGATCACCGTGCCGCAGATTGCGTGCGGCATCACGCGCACTACCGAAGAGACCCATAAGATCATTGCTGACAATCTTGATCAGTCAGCGGTCTATGGCGGGGCGATCTCGGGACGGGGGCCGCGCTATTGCCCCTCGATTGAGGACAAGGTCGTACGTTTCGCCGATCGCAGCCAGCACCAGATCTTCCTTGAGCCCGAAGGCCTCGACGACGACACCGTCTATCCCAACGGCATTTCCACCTCGCTTCCCGATGCGGTCCAGGACGCTTTCCTGCGCACCATTCCGGGGCTCGAACAGGTCAAGGTGCGCCGATACGGCTATGCGATCGAATACGATTATGTGGATCCGCGCGAACTGAGCGCGACGCTGGAGATCAAGGCCATGCCGGGCCTGTTCCTGGCAGGCCAGATCAATGGCACCACGGGATATGAAGAAGCGGCGGCTCAAGGCTTGATGGCGGGCTTTAACGCCGCGCTGAAAGTCTCAGGATCGCAACCCTTCATTCTTGATCGTTCAGAGGCCTATATCGGCGTGATGATCGATGATCTGATCACACGCGGCGTCACCGAGCCTTATCGCATGTTCACGTCGCGGGCCGAATACCGTTTGACCTTGCGCGCGGACAACGCCGACCAGCGCCTGACCGACAAGGCGATTGCCTTGGGCGCTGCGAGTGTTTCACGTGAAACATCCTGGCTGCAGCGTCAGGCCGATCTGGTTCAGGCACGGAAGATGGCGACGGATCTCACCCTGACGCCGGCGGAAGCCAAACGTCATGGCATCAAGGTCAATGAGGACGGCAAACGGCGCTCCGTCATGGAATTGCTGAGCTATCCCGATATTGGCTGGAATGACATGACGGCGATCTGGCCTGAACTCGCTAAGATCAAGCCGCGTGTGGCCGAACAGATCGAGATCGACGCCGTCTATCATGGCTATCTCGAGCGTCAGCAATTGGACATCCTCGCGTTCCAGCGTGATGAAGGCGTCCGTATCCCGACCGGCTTTGATTATTCGGACGTGGGCGGGCTTTCCAATGAGGTGCGAGAAAAGCTGATTGCAGCGACGCCTGCCACGCTAGGTCAGGCGGCCCGGATTGAAGGCGTTACGCCAGGCGCCCTGACGGCGCTCCTGGCGCATCTGAAACGCCGGACGGCGGGAGCGCAGTCCGCATGATCGAGATGAACTACGGCCCGGAGCAGTTTCAGGCCGAAACCGGTGTTTCACGTGAAACACTGGAACGGTTTGAGACCTGGCGGCGGCTGTTGGAAGAGACCAGCGCCCATACCAATCTGGTGGGGCGGGGCACTCTGGCCGAATTCTGGCATCGTCATGCGCTGGATAGCTGGCAGGTTCTGGAGCTGATGCCCAAGGCCGCCCGTTGGGCGGATCTGGGGGCCGGGGCGGGCTTTCCCGGTCTCGCCATCGCCTTTGGATTGATGGAGCGTGGCGTTGAAGCTGGGCATGTGCTGATGGTGGATTCCGTCGCCAAGAAAATGGCGTTCGTGAACCAGGTCATCCGGGAAACCAAAGCCCCCGCGATTGCGCGTGCAGATCGCGTGGAATCGATCCATCCTGTCCCTGAGATGGATGTTGTGACCGCCCGCGCCATGGCGCCTTTGGGCAAATTGCTCGGCTACGTCCATCCTTTTGTGGAAAAAGGGGCTGTAGCCCTGCTTCCGAAGGGCGCACGGTATAATGAGGAATTGACCGAGGCGCGGAAAAGCTGGACTTTCGAGGCAGAGGTCTTGCCGAGCCGTACATCGCCCGAGGCCGCTATTCTTAAAATCAGGGGACTTGCTCGTGTCTGAAGACTCTCGCACCGCGCCGCCCAAGGTTATCGCTGTCGCGAACCAGAAAGGGGGCGTTGGCAAGACCACGACCGCCATCAATCTGGCCACGGCTCTGGCCGCCATCGGTCAACGCGTTGTCGTTCTCGATCTCGATCCGCAGGGTAACGCGTCTACCGGTCTGGGTGTGTCACGCGCAGACCGACGAGCGACCTCCTATGATGTGCTGGTTGATGAGCGTCCGCTCCAAGATGCCTTGATCGACACGGATGTGCCGGGCCTGGCGATCATCCCGTCTGATGAGAATTTGTCGGGCGCCGAGCTCGAGCTGTCGGATGCGCCGCGCCGGTCTTATCGTCTTCGTCACGCCATTGATCGCTTCCGCCGGACGCTGTCGGGCATGGGCGAGCATTGCGATTACATCCTGATCGACTGCCCGCCGTCGCTGAACCTGCTGACGGTGAACGCCATGACGGCGGCGGATTCCGTTCTGGTGCCGCTGCAAACAGAATTCTTTGCGCTGGAAGGTCTGACCCAGCTGATGCGGACGATTGATCTTGTTCGCGGCAACTTGAATAAAACCTTGGAAATTCAAGGTGTTGTTCTGACCATGTATGACCGCCGCAATAACCTCTCATCCCAGGTGGCCGCAGATGTGCGCGAGCATTTCGGCGACAAGGTCTACAAGACGGTCATACCGCGCAATGTGCGTGTGTCCGAGGCGCCGAGCTTTGGCAAACCCGTCTTGCTTTATGATCTCGAATGCGCCGGGGCGCAGGCGTATCTCAAACTGGCCAGTGAAGTCGTCAAGCAGGAGCGGCGCGCAGCTGACGCGCTGACCCCGGCATGAGTGCAGACGAACGCAAGCCGAGCCGCGGTCTGGGCCGAGGCCTTTCCGCTTTGCTGGGCGAAGGGGAAGAGGCGGACGCTATCCGCGCGGATACCGCTAACGCCAAGCGCAACAGCTCAAGCCGGGACGGCGTCCAGATCTTGCCCGTGGAATTGGTTCAGCCCAATCCTGACCAGCCGCGCAAGACCTTCACCGAAGCCGATCTGGCCGAACTGAGTGAGTCCATCGCCACGAAAGGCCTGCTCCAGCCCATTTTGGTGCGGCCGATGTCTGGTGAGACCGAGCGCTACCAGATTGTCGCCGGCGAACGCCGCTGGCGAGCCGCCCAGCGGGCGCAGCTGCATGAAGTCCCGTGTCTGGTTCGTGAGCTAACCGATCGCGAAACCTTGGAAATCGCGATCGTCGAGAATGTCCAGCGCGCGGATCTCAACCCGGTCGAAGAAGCGCGCGCCTTCCGTCAACTGGTGGAGACTTTCGGTCATACTCAGGAAGACGTCGCGAAGGCGGTCGGCAAGTCGCGCGCTCATGTGGCGAATACCTTGCGGCTTCTGGCGATGCCCAAAGCGGTGCTTGCGCATCTGGAGGCAGGCAGTCTGACCGCCGGCCATGCCCGCGCCATCGCGACCGCGCCGAACCCCGAAGCGTTGGCGGAACAGATTATCCGTGACGGCCTGTCAGTGCGCGCTGCGGAAGCTCTGGCGCGGAACGCCTCAGGCCAGGCGCCGGAGCGCAAGTCGGCGTCCAGCGGGTCCCAGCCCAAAGATGCGGATACGCGGGCGCTCGAAGCGGATCTCTCCAGCCGGCTTGGCCTGGCGGTCGAGATCAAGGCGAAGGGCGAGCATGGCGAGCTGCGTGTCCGCTTTTCCAGCCTTGAGCAACTTGATGATGTGTGTCGTCGGCTCAGCCAGACCGGATCAGGCGCCTATTAGCGCGAAAATCTGTTTCGCTGAGAGAGCGTGATGCGTAGACAGATACGTCTGTTTCAATTTCAGGCGCTCTCAGCGAAATTTTTCTATAAGTATCTGAAATAAAATCACTTATCGACGCGCATTTGCGGCGGCGCGAGACAGGCGCAAAATCAGATCCCCCACAATGGCCTCGGCTGGGGCGCCAGAGCGTTTGACGGCGCGTTCGGCGTCAAAGGCATATTTGCGCGCCTGGTCCAGGCGCCGTCCGGTCCACAGTCGCGCCGACCGTTTGAACTGATCGGCGGGGGGGCCGAAGCGTGGGGCGCCGGCGCGCGCCAAGGCGCCCGCATCGCCGCCGCCGGTGTGGAAGGTGTCAAACTGGTCGATGCGGCGTTGCAGGCCCCGGAGCACGCCGACCGGGTTCAGACCGGCGGAAAGCCCTCGGGCATAGGCGGCGTCCGCCGCTCGCACATCACCGCCGAGCGCTGGATCCAGAATCTGGTCCATGGCGGCTTCTGAGCCGACGGCCGAGATATCAGCGATGTCCTGCCGGGTGATCTGAGCGGCGTCGCCGCCGCGTTGCGTTGCGAGACCCTTATAGAGGATGAGCTTTTCAATCTCGCTGCGCGCCAGAGCGCGATCGCCTTCAAGGAAGGGCGCCAGCATGGCCCGCGCGTCCGGATCCAGGGACAGGTTTTCCGCGCGAAACATCTCTTCGGCCAGACCGATCAGGTCTCTTGCATTATCGGCATAGCAGGGCGCGGCGAGGCTGCGCTTGCCGTCTTCAGCGGCCTTGCGGAGCTTTGATGTTTTCCTGAGATCGCCTGATTCAATCACCAAAGTGGCTTCTGAGGGCGTAACGCCGTCATCGACTTCAGTTAAAAGGCGAGCGATCGGGGCTGAATCGCCAGACAGGCGCAAGCGCACCAGGCGCGGATCCCCGGTCATCGACAGCGCGGCGAGCGCATCTGCGAGGGCAGCGGGATCGGCTTTCACGTCATCATCGGTGAGGCGGGTCACCGCAAACGGATCGTCGGGATCCTTCACCAGCGCTTTTGAGAGGGTGTCGGCGCGCTCACGCACCATGCCCAGATCCGGCCCATAAATCAGATAGATCGTATACGAGCCGTCAGGCTGGGACAGCGCCCGGTCCGCATCGCGGGGTTTGAGCTTCACCGGCGCTCAATCGCCTCGCGCTGACGCAGCGCAACGGCGATCTCCTGCACCAGACGTTCCGCCATGGCCTCAGAAGCCTGCTCTTCGGCGTTTGAAGCGCCGGATACGAGCGAATAGGGATCAGAGCTCGCATCAAACAGGGATTCTTCGCGCAAGCGGCCTTCAGCGATCACAGCCCCGCTGGCGTCGGTCAGCGTATAATCGGTTGTGATCACAAGAGCGTATTGTCGCGCGATGCCTGTGGCGCTGAGTCCGAGCGAATTTTGCGTCGTCTCATTGGACAGCGTCAGATGATAGGGGCTGCGTCCATCGCCCAGAAAATCACGCAGCGCATCATCAATCAGATAGTCTACGCGCTCCTGCCCGCGGCTGACTTGCAGCCCGGGCAATTGGCTGAACCCAGCTCCGCCATAAAGCGGTTTGAACCCGCAGGCGGACAGGCCGATCAGAGTGATCACCAGAACGCCGGTGCGGAGCAGGGAGGAGCGCAAGGACAGCATCAGACGCGATTAGTCCTGAATGGTCTGGATGCGCAGCTGACGCGCACGGGTCAGAATGGCGTTCTCGATCTGGATGCGGGTCGCGGGATCAACTTCTGCGTCAACCCAACCACCGTCAGCGCCGTGAACCTGCTTGAACAACTGCACCGACAGGGCGTCAGCGCGCAGGCGCGTGTCCAGAATGTAGACCGTGGCCTTGAAGCGCTCGTTCTGAATCTCGGGATTGGCGTACCAGTCGGTGATGATGACGCCGCCAAACGGGTCCACTTCTGACAGCGGCATGAAGGACAGAACTTCCAGGGAAGAGCGCCACAGGAAGCTGTTGACGCCGATGCCGGCCTCGGGCGCATCGCTGACCTGGCCGCCACCGCCGAAAACGCCGCCCAGCAGACCACGATCCTGACTGTTGTCGCCTCGCGACGCGCAAGCTGCCAAGCTCATCACACAAGCGGCGACGGCGAACGGGGTGATCAAACGGCGAAACAACATGTAAACGGCTCCCGGCCAAGCGGTTTAGCGCCGGTTTCCGACGCGTCTTTATCTTAATGCTCTATAGCATGCCGGTGCGTGGACGCCAGTGTTGAGGCTGGCGCTCTTGGCGGTACAGCTGTTGTTTTCATGTCACAAATATTCAGTTCCGCCGCCAGATCCGGCCTGTCAGCTTGACGGTCAGCATCGGTTAAGCGGAGAAAACAAGGGCACGTCCGGGGGGACGGGGCCGTTCGGCGAGGCCACGAGTTATGACCTGTTTCCGTAAGGCGCTGATTATATGCGTCTTCTCAGGCGGGCTCGTGGCCGCGCCGACAACTGCATGGGGCCAGGCGGCTCCAGCACGCTTTTCTTTTCTCTCTGAAACCGTCTTTGAGTTTGAAGCGGATCTTGATCTCGTCGTTGGGATTGGAGAATCCGCAGTGCGAAAAGACTCGCCCTATGCCGATCTCACACTGCGTGGCTCCAGTGAAACCCTGACCGACCAAGGCTGGCGCTATGGCGTCGAGCTGGGAGCGCGTTTGACGAGCGGGGATGGACGGCGGGGTCTGGCGCGCCCGGGACTGACCGGACCTGACGTCTCAGGGCGTCCTGTCGCCGGCCTGTTGACGGGTTTGTCGGGTGAGGCCGCGCTTGACGACGCCAGCGCGCGATTGATTGCTGACCAGGCGCAGATCTATCTACAGACAGCTTGGGTGAAGTTGCGCGCCGGATTGGGCGATACTGCGGCGGAGCTGGAAGCCTCTGACCCTCTGCATGTTTTTCGTCTGACCCGCGCTCAGGGCGCTGTTTTTGATCTGAGCGGCCTGAATATCGCGGATACAGGTCTGACGCTGGCGGACGCAGCGCCGACAGTGTCCGTTCAATCCCGGCGGATCGTGGGATTGCGGTTCGCCGCGTCCTTTGCGCCGGACAGTGATCCGTGCGCTCAGGCGTGTCATCCGGCCGGGCCAGAAGTCCTGCGCGCTGATCTGGGCTCGATCTGGTCTGTGGCGGCGAGTTTTGATCGGCGCGCGCCGTCCACCGGCGTACGCTGGAGCGCATCCCTGGGCTTTGAGACGGCGCAAGCACAGGGACCGGTCGCCGGCCTGTTCGGCGATCCCTGGCTGATGCGCGGCGAGTTGGTGCGGCAGGCTGGCGATCTGACCCTCAGCCTGTCCGGTCTGACGGGGTCTGACGGCTATCAGGACGCTGAATACGACAGTATTGGCTTTGGGTTGGCGTACGAGCAGGGCGACTGGCTCTACGGGGCTGAGCTGGGGTATGGCCAGTCCGACCTGGTCAGCACAGAGACCGCCAGCGTTCTCTTGGGCGCGTCCCGGTTGGTCGGGGCGAACGGATTGCTGGGTCTCGGGGTGATGAGCGTGCGTGAAAGCGCGGCTGGAATGGATCGCGACAGCGTCCAAGTGCTTGTAGAGACAGGGTTGCGTTTTTGACACGCCCCAAGCGGATTGTGCCGGTCAGCCTCTTTCGGCGCCTTACAAGCGTCACACGGCTACGCTATGTTCGATTTTGAACCTGTTGGGATGGACTGATGCGTTTGAACACGCTCCTTGCGACACTGCTGTGTACCGGCGCTCTTTGCGCCGGAACCAGCGCGTATGCGCAAGAGTCCAATACCGAGAATGCGTTCGCGTTGACGGGCGGCGCCAGCCTGGCGCCCGTGCTTGACCCGTTCACGCTGTCCTTGCGCACGTTTGATGCGCTGGACGCTGCTCCTGACGCTGTGATGTCTGATCCCGTGGCCCTGCCCTCGCGCCCGACCGTCATTGATGATCGCGGCTCGGCCTCGGCCTTGCCCTGGTATGAGCGGTTCACGCTTGCGCCGTCCGCCACGCGGTCGGTCTGGGCTCAGCCGTCTGACGAGTTTCAGCTTCAGGCGGGCGACCGTTGGGGCGTGACGCTGGGCTATACTGCGCCTGCGCGCGGTGATCAGGGCGTGGATCTGGAAGATTTCAGCGCCGGCGCCTTTATCGAGTTTTCAGACCATTTCCGCTTTGGCGGCGAGGTGCGGTTCACCTCTCCCGAAGAGCAGGTGTTTGGTGAAGACGGTGAGGACAAGGCGCCGGAAATCCGGTTCGAGTCCGCCTTCCGCTTCTAGGATCTAGCTGCTAGCTCTGCGTAGAGCCTGACAGGGCGCCGACCGCGCCAACCCCTGAAATTCCTAAATGATTGAGCCGTTTGATGGTGCGTGTATTGACGCCGCCAAGCGCATACACAGGCATTGGGTTGGGGCGCGCCAGGGCGGCCAGCCGGAATACGCCCATCGGGCGTGTGGCGCTGGGACTGCGAGAGGGAAAGACTGTCGAGACGAAGGCGAAATCCGCCAGGCCTTGCGCGCGGCGCAGCGCCGACGGGCTATGCGTGCTGGTGGAGATCAGTCCGTGAGAGAGTCTCACATTGGCTCCGGTCAGCCAGCGTTCCGGCCAATGGACGCCGTCCGCGCCGCTCTCAAAAGCCAGCTCAGGCTCCGCCGCGATCAGGCACAGTCCGCCCTTGTCATGTCGGATTGTCACAAGATCAGCGGCTTGCGCGTGAAGGTCGTCACGCCCGAAAAATCTCAAAATCAATCCGACGCCGTCCGGAAGCGCGCAGGCCAGAGCCTTGAGATCCGGCGTGCGCTCGGGATCGGTCAGGCAAAACAGAGCCGGCAAGCCCTGTCGGGGGCCGTCCAATGCGTCCGCCAGCCTTGCCAGACGGCCTGCGCCGTCATACCCAGTCATCGCCATGACAGACCTATATCCCAATTCCGTTGACGGCGTCGCTGCTGCGCGCGCCGAGATTTTGACCCGTATCGCCAGAGCGGCCAAGCAGGCGGGGCGGCCAGCCGATGCGATTGATCTGGTCGCCGTATCCAAGGTCCAGCCCGATGAGCGGATCGACGCCATGCTGGCCACGGGTCAGCGTATTTTTGGCGAAAACCGGGTGCAAGAAGCGCAAGCTCGCTGGAGCGAACGCCGCGTCGCCCATCCGGATTTGCAATTGCGCCTTATCGGACCGCTTCAGACCAACAAGGCGGAGGATGCCTGCGCCTTGTTTGACGTCATCGAGACGCTGGACCGTGAGAAGCTCGCGGGCGCTCTGGTCAAGGCGATGGAGAAAACCGGCCGGACGCCCCGGCTCTATGTGCAGGTCAATACCGGCGACGAACCCCAGAAGGCGGGTCTGGCGGTCGGTGAGAGCGTGGAGTTCGTCAAGCATTGCCAGTCTGATCTGGGGCTTCAGATCGAAGGGCTGATGTGCATTCCGCCGGTCGAGGAACCCGCCGCGCCGCATTTCGCGCTTCTGGCTAAGCTTGCTGCGCGTGCCGGGCTTGAGAAGCTATCCATGGGGATGAGTTCGGATTTCGAACTGGGCGTGCGCCTGGGCGCGACATCGGTCCGTGTGGGCTCGGCGCTGTTTGGCGAGCGGGCGAAGCGCTAGGGCGTGATCTCGATCCAGTCATCGGTTGTCAGTCGGCTGACAAGCTCGATGAGCTGGTCCCGCGCAATCGCAACGCAGCCCTCTGTGGGTTTGAACTCCGGGGAGGCGCAATGCAGGAAGATGGCCGAGCCGGCGCCTGGCTGCGGCGGATCGTCATTATGGCCCAGCACCACCACCAGATCATACAGACCGTCTTCACGTGTCATCGTCTCGCAGGACGCTCGGTAGGGCAGGCGCACGGGCAGGTTATAGGCCGGATCTGACGCCGCATCGCACCAGCCGTCATCCGGGCGGATCGGATCGATCACCAGCGCGGTGTCCGGCTTGTCGATGCGGTCCGCGCGCCAATACGCGCGGCGCACCCGCCAGCGACCGATCGGACTGGCGCCATCGCCTTCAGACTTCAGCTCCGCCGCGATCACGCCCGAACGCCCCAGCGCGCAAGGGGCGTTGAAATCAGGTCCGTATACGGCGGCCTTATGGGCGCTTGCGCAGTATACCGTCATCACGAAACTCCTGCATGGCCGCGGACTATCCCTTATGTGAAACACAGTTCGGGCGTCGTATGAGGGTCGGCGACGGGGCACTTATCGCCTTTAGCCAAAGCGTTAGCGTACCCCGTTCGCCTCCCCCACCACGGCGGGCGGCCTCACGAAAAAATTCGCAAGGCTCACAAAGGCGTCAGGCAAGTTTCACGCCGTTTGGAGTACACCCGCCTTGTATTGAGATTGCGCGTTTGCAGTTGCGCAATCAGGTGCGGACAGGCAAGGCTTACCGGTGAATATTGACCGGTTGGCGCAGTTTGCCGGGCCCCGCCTGACTGGAGACAGAGCCATGACGAACAAGAAAACAATCCTTCTGGTTGATGATGATGACGATCTGCGCGAAGCCCTGGCCGAGCAGTTCAGCTTTGAAGATGACTTCAAGGTGCTCACCGCCGACGCCGCCAAGCCGGGCATGGAGCTCGCTCGCTCCGAGCCGGTAGACATCATCATTTTCGATGTGGGCCTGCCCGACATGGACGGCCGCGAGGCTTGCCGCCATTTGCGCAAGGATGGCGTGAACACCCCGATCCTTCTGCTCACCGCCCAGTCCGGCGACGCCGATCATGTCTTGGGACTACGTTCGGGCGCAGATGATTTCCTCGCCAAGCCGATCAGCTTCGTGGTGTTGCTTGAACGCGTGCAATCCCAACTGCGCCGGCACCAGCAAAGCGAAGACGCCGTGTTGCAGGTGGGTCCTTACCGGTTCAAGCCGTCCATGAAGCTTCTGGTGGACGGGGAAGAACGCAAGACGCGGCTGACCGAGAAAGAAACCAATATTCTCAAATACCTCTATCGCGCGGGCGGCCAGCCCGTGGCGCGAGAGGAATTGCTCGATCAGGTGTGGGGCTATCACCGTGAAGCCAACACCCACACGCTGGAAACCCATGTGTATCGTCTGCGCCAGAAGATCGAGCCCGACCCCCAGCACGCCCGGCTCCTGATCACTGAGAGTGGCGGGTACCGGTTGCAGATGTAGGTGATTCGTAAATCAAGCCTCAAATTGAGTTCCATACCGCACCCAAACAGATGAATCTCAGCGACTAAAGATCAATTAAATCAAAGTGTTGTTTCATTATCCGTGGATAACTAGTTTGACCTAGTAGACTCATACTACGGAGCGGAGTCAGAATTAGGGCATGCAGTAGTTCAAGTACTGCATGCCCTAGTCAGTTTTGAGCTCTTGAGTAATCTTGGGCTGGCTAGCAGACCGGTTGCGGGTCACCTAAAGGAGGGCAGTGCATAGCGCTGTCCTCTCTTTGTTTGAATCATGCGATACTGATTCTTTGTGGTCAAGACGAAGCTAGTTTCGTTTACCCCAGACGCAGCGTCACTGGCGCATGGTCTGAGGGTTTCTCCCAGCTGCGCGCTTCGTCCCAGATCCTGAAGCTGTCGCGGCCGTCCTTGAGGGCGGCATCCTTCAGCGCCGGGCTGACCCAGATATGGTCGAGACGACGGCCTCGGTTGGAGGCGCGCCAGTCCTTGCTGCGATAGCTCCACCAGGTGAACAGCTTTTCGGGTTCGTCGATCAGTTCACGCGCCACGTCGAGATACTCGCCCGCTTGCATCCAGGCGTTCAGCGCGTCCACCTCCACTGGAGTGTGGGAGACGACTTTGAGGAGTTGTTTGTGGGACCAGACATCATGTTCGCGCGGGGCGATGTTGAAATCGCCGACCAGCACGATTGGCGCGTTTTCCTTGGCGCGATCCGCGGCATAGCCCTTGAGTCGGTCCAGAAACTCCAGCTTGTGCTTGAAGCGGGGATTGATCTCGGGGTCAGGCTCGTCGCCGCCCGCCGGGATGTAATAGTTCTGCAGTTCGACGCCGTTGACGAGGACACGCTGAAAGCGGGCTTCGCCACGAGGGCAGAGCGCGTCCTGGTCCAGCACCTCGATCGGGGTGCGCGACGCGATGGCGACGCCGTGCAGGCCTTTCTGACCCACAATGTGCAAATGGGGAAGGCCCATCTCCTCAAAGGCTGCGCGCGGAAACTGATCGGGCAGGCATTTGATTTCCTGCAAGGCGATCACGTCCGGCTTCGCCTCTTGCACAAAGCTCGCCACATGCGGGGCGCGCAGGCGGACCGAATTGATGTTCCAGGTGGCGAGGGTGAACGGGGTCATGGCAAATCCTGCAAGAAAGGCGCGTCGATGAGATCAGAGAATATTGTAGGTGGCGCCGGCGACGCCAACGGGCCAGCGCCCGCGCACATATAGCCGCCAACGCGCCAGGAAGGGGTGCGGCGGCTCTTCGTCTTCCGCTTCGGCCATCAGCACCAGCACAGCGCCATGGGCGGCCTGCACCAGCCCGCCGGCGGCGGCGTTGATCACGGTTTCATCAAACATGTCATCCATGGAAGCGCTGGCTTCGGCGGCTTCCTTGGCGAGCTCGCCGATTTTCGACGCCACAAGCGTCAACGCGGCCTGCAGCGCTTGCTCGTCCAGCCGCTCCAGCGCGCGCTCGACCAGGGCGGAGCGTTGCATTTCCTCCGCCTCCCAGGCCCAGGGGTCCCGGTCCAGGGTTTCCGCCGCCGCAATGGCGTCTGACCAGTCGCCCATCTCCGC
The DNA here is from genome assembly GCF_051859625.1 of Oceanicaulis sp. Classification (GTDB taxonomy): domain Bacteria; phylum Pseudomonadota; class Alphaproteobacteria; order Caulobacterales; family Maricaulaceae; genus Oceanicaulis. The sequence goes on from NZ_JBHYFH010000001.1 coordinate 1,326,955, forward strand.
GGGTTCGGCCTCGGGCATGCCCAGACCGTCCAGATAGGCGCGGGCCAGGGCCAGTTCACGTGAATCGAGCGGTTCGCCGAGCCGCGAGAAAAAAGCGGGATCACCGACGGATTCCGCGAAGGCGCGCGCTTTGTACAAAAGGGGGATTTCATCAAGCAGGCGCGCAATCTCGTCTTCCGCGCCGCTATAGTCCGAAGGGGAGGGATCAAAATCGGTCATGCCCCCTGTTTAACGCGCCTTGCCTGAAGACGACAGCGATCATGATAGTGCGGCTGAACGAAAATCGCCCGGCGACCTGGGGTGAAGTCGCCGGGCGTTTCGCCTCGCGTCCATCAGGGAAGATGACGCGTCGCCATGACGTTGGGGGGAACGCCACGACATCCTGAAGCGTCGGGGGGACGGCGCGCATTCAGGAGCAGCCCTCAGCTGCAGGTGTAAGAATGCCACAGAGTTTTAGAAAAGCGAATTAAAAAGTGGAAATATCTTGTGCGTGATATTTATACATCTATTCGCGATGGAACCGGAACTAGCCGGCCACACTTTCCTGACCGCCCGCCGAAGCAAATGAGACCAGTTCGGCGAAGGGCATGGGGCGGCCGAACAGATACCCCTGAGCCAGCGTCGCGCCCAGCGCCCGCAGGGCCTGATGCTGGTCATGGGTTTCGACGCCTTCGGCCACTGTTTTCAGCTTCAGCGATTTGGCCATGGCGAGAATGGTCTCGACCACGATACGGGCGTGCTCGTCCTGGCTCATGTCGCGCACGAAACTCTGGTCGATCTTGAAGACGTCAAAGGGCATGCGCGTCAGGTATGACAAGGAGGAGTGACCGGTGCCGAAATCGTCGATGGCGAAGGTCACGCCCAACCGGCGCAGCGGCTCGATCTGTTCGATCACACGTTCAGGCTCGCGCATGGCGGTGGATTCGGTCAGCTCGAGTTCAAGAAATTCGGGCGGAAGGCCGGAATCCTGCAGCGCTTCCAGAACCGTCTGGGAGAAGCCTTCGCTCTCAAACTGCATGGCGGAGACGTTCACCGCCACCGGCAGATCGAACCCGCGCTCTCGCAATTGCTGGGCTTCATGGCAGGCCCGGCGCAGCACCCAGTCGCCGATTTCACCGATCAGGCCGCATTCTTCCGCCGCCTGGATGAAGGCGCCGGGCGACAACAGACCCGCCGTCGGGTGGCGCCAGCGCACCAGCGCTTCTGAGCCGGCGATGGAGCCGTCCACCATGGAGACCTTGGGTTGGTAGAAAACCACAAGCTGGTCGTCGCGCACGGCTTCACGCAGCTCGTTTTCCAGCACCAGACGCTCGAATGCGCTCTGGTTCATGGAGGTCTCGAAGAATTCGCAGGCATTGCCGCCGGCGCGTTTCACCGACGCCATGGCCAGATCGGCGTGACGCAGCAGGGTTTCAGGGTCTGAGCCGTCGCGCGGGAAACAGGCGATGCCGGCGGAAATGCCCAGAAAGACCTGATGGCCCGAGATTTCGAAGGGTCGACGGACTGAATCCACGATGCGGCGCGCCAGGCGCGCGGCGTCGGCGCTATCGCGCAGGCGCGGCAGCAGAACAGTGAATTCATCCCCGCCCAGGCGCGCAACCATGGAGGGTTCCTTGGTCAGATCGCCCTGAGACAGGTCCCAGCCGCGCACCGCTTCACGCAGACGGCGTCCGACGGCTTCAAGCAGACGGTCGCCCTCGCCGATGCCCAGAGAGTCATTGACGCGTTTGAACCGGTCGAGATCAAGAAACAGGATTGCGCCTTCTTCGCCGGCGTCAGACGCCTCGCGCGCCACCCGCTCGACTTCCTTGCGGAAGCGTTCGCGGTTGGGCAGTTCGGTGATCATGTCCACATAGGCCAGACGATGCACGCGCTTCACGGACGCGTCGAGGCGCGCGAACATGCGGTTAAATGCGTTCGCCAGCACTTCCAGCTCGTCGCCAGTATGCACTTCGATGCGCAGATCCAGTTTGCGAGAGGAGGCCAGGCGCGCCGCTTCGGTCAGGCGACGGACAGGACCCAGCGCCTTGCGCACGATCAGCGCGACCAGCGGCAGGAACACGATCAGCGCCGCCGCAGCGATCACCACTTGGCGAATAATGATGTCGATCGCCGGGGTCACCACGGCGGACATGGGCACGGTGGCGACCACCGCGCCGATCAGACGGCCGTTGAAGAACACAGGCTCGGCGACACGAATGTCATCGCCCACGCGCTCAACGCGGGTGTCCACAGCGCCGATGGCGGATTGCACCAGATGGTCCGCGGCGCGATCACCGACGCCATAGGGAACCTCTCCGTTGAGCGCCAGCACGCGTCCGTTCACGTCGGCGACATAGACGGAGCTGACATCCGCACGCTCGCCGAAATCAGCCAGAAGGCGATTGGTCAGCCCGTCGATGTCGCTGATGGCGATGGCGTTGGCGGCGGTGGAGGTGAACAGTTCGGTGATCAGCTCGGCATGCACCAGGCCGGCTGTATTATTGTCCTGGGATTTAAGCTGGTATTCGACAGCCATGAGCGCGGTCGTCGCAGCGACGAGGATCACCCCGCAAAGCAAAGTGAACTTCATCACCAGAGATCGCATCACTCTGGAAATTGCGTGTCTGATAGGCGCCATCAGGACCCCAGCTGCAGGCGAAAGGCGTGCGGAATGCACACGAAACACCGTCAGGCTGAACTGATGTGCTAAAAATCAGGTTAAGGACGAAGAGAAAAGTCAAAAAGGACCCCGCCGCGGGCGGAGTCCTTGATGAAGTCTTATACACTTTGCAGATCAGTACAGGCTGGATTTTAGTCCAGCGTGACGCCTTTTTGCGCCGCCAGATCCTTCAGCGAGACAAGCGGACGCGCGCCCATGTGCGAGATCACCTCGGCGGCGGCGATGACGCCCAGACGGCCGCATGTGCGCAGATCTGCGCCGCGCGAATACCCGGCCAGGAAGCCGGCGGCGAACTGATCGCCTGCCCCGGTGGTGTCCACAATGGTGTCAACGGGATCAGCGTCCACGCGCACTTCTTCATCGCCGGACACGATCACGGCGCCCTTTTCAGAGCGGGTGATGGCGGCGACGCGGGTTTCGGCGCGCACTTTCGCAAGGGCCGTTTCAAAATCATCGACTTCGTAGAGCGCCTTGATCTCGGCCTCATTGGCGAACAGCACGTCGATATGGTTTTTCACCAGATGGCGGAAGCTGTCGCGGTGACGTTCCACGCAGAAGGTGTCCGACAGGGTCAGGGCCACGCGGCGATCTGCGGCCTGGGCGAGCTCGGAGGCGCGCACAAAAGCGGCTTTCGCTTCAGGGCGGTCAAACAGATAGCCTTCCAGGAAGGTCACGGTCGCGGATTTCACCAGCTCAGGGTCGATATCGGCTTCGTCCATCATGGTGGACGCGCCCAGGAAGGTGTTCATGGCCCGGCGCGCATCCTCCGGCACGGCGATCAGGCAACGTGCTGTGGATGGACCGTTCGTCAGCGGCTTGGTGTCGTAATGCACGCCGATCGAGCGCAGGTCGTGGGCGAAAACCTCGCCCAGCTGGTCGTCAGCGACCTTGCCGATATAGGCGCCGCGCACGCCGAGGCTCGCGACGCCCGCCAATGAATTGGCCGCCGAACCGCCCGAGATTTCCTGTGCGGGTGGGAAGGCTTCGTACAAAGCCTGCGCCCGGTCTTCGTCAATCAGCAGCATGGCGTCCTTGGCCAGACCGTGTTGCTCGATGAAGGCGTCATTCACAGACGCGAGCACGTCCACAATGGCGTTGCCGACGCCAAGAACGTCGTAGCGGGTTTCGGTCATGTGAGGATCATCCTGAAGCTGAAATCGGGGGGCGTGTACCGCGGGGGCACGGCAAACTCAACCCGCAGAAGGGTTCTGGAAAACCTCTATGGGACGGGTTAAGCGGTTGCGCCAGCGCCATCTGACCGAGGAAGCCCATGACCCGCATCTGTTTTCTGACCTCCGCCGACATGATGAAGGATCGTCCGGGCGCTCGCGACGACTGGTTCGAGTTCGATCTTGAATTCGGCGCCCTGTCCAAAGCCTGCCAGGCGGAAGGGATCTCGCTGGAAGCGTGCATCTGGGACCAGCCTTTCGACGCTTCGGTCTATGACGGTTTCATGGTGGGAACGGTTTGGGATTATCCACCCAAGCTGCAGCTCTTTCTCGAGACGCTGGATCGACTGAATACGATTGCGCCGGTCTATAACAGCCCGGCTCTGGTGCGCTGGAACATCGAGAAAACCTATCTCAAGGCGCTGGATGACGCGGGCGCCCCCTCCATCCTGACGCTCTGGGCGGACAAGGCGGACGCCGAAGCGGTGCAGGCAGGGTTTGACCGGTTTGGCGGCGACAAGATCGTGGTGAAACCGCTGGTGGGCGGCGGCGCCTGGCGTCAGGCGCTGGTCAAAAAGGGCGAAGCCCTGCCCGCGGCGGACGATCTGCCGCTGGGCGCCTGCCTGATCCAGCCTTTCCTGCCGGGCGTGCCTGAAGAAGGCGAATACTCTATGATCTTCTTTGGCGGGCGCTTCTCCCACGCGCTCAACAAGCGGCCCAAATCGGGCGATTACCGGGTGCAGTCGCTTTATGGCGCTACTGAAGCGCGCTGGCAGCCGTCAGACGCGGACCTGGCTTTGGCGCGTGAGGTGCTGAGCGTCGCGCGGAAGATTACTGGCGAGGACGAGTTTCTATACGCCCGCGTGGACATGGTGCGCGGTCTGGACGGCGGTCTGGCGGTGATGGAGCTCGAAATTATCGAGCCCTATCTCTACCCCGAACAAGGCCCTGAGATGGGCGCGGTGTTCGTCGAGGCGCTGAAAGACAAGCTCGCCTAACCCGCGTCCGGTTTGGCGGTGAAGCGCGTGATCAGCGCTTCGGGGTCGTAGGGCACAGGGCGTCCGGGACGGAAGGTGAAGGCCAGATAGCCGCCGAGCGCCGCAAACGGCAGACCCGCCAGCGCCAGCATGGCGCTTTGTGCATTAAGCAACATCCAGCCGATGAAGCTGATCGCCATGCTGGCCATCGCCACCCCGACCCCGCCCAGGATCAGCCTTGAGCCCAGGGATTGCCCTTCAGTGAAGCGCACCGTGTCGAACCAGGGACGCAAGGCCTCGTGCAGGGCGACCAGAAGCGTTTGGAACTCCAACGCATTATCTTCCCAGTCGCTCAAGGAAGCGGCGCGACGACTGCCAAACAGGATCTCGCCTGACGGGCCGGTCACCCGGCACACGACCTGGCTTTGAGCGCCCGCCATCTCCACGGACAACCGCACGCCGTTGACGGCGTCCAGCGCAATCCGGCGCTCGAGCCGCCCCTCTTCCACCCATTCGATACGATCGGCGTACAGCATGATCTGACGCGCCGGGCGCAGGGCGTTGCGTTGATCCGTGATCTGGGCGATCGGGGCGTCGGTCATGGCGATATGTCTCAGCGGGCTGCGTCATGCGCCCTCTTGCCGGAAATGACGGAACGCGGCAACGTCGCAGACATGAGCATGCCGCGTAAATTCCTTCTCATCGCCGACGGGACTGAAGAAAGCCGCTCCGCCGCCTATTTCGCCGCGCGCCGCGCCCGCAATACGGGCGGGGTCGTCACCGTGCTGGCCGTGGTGGACACCGAAGGCGGGTTCGAGCACTGGCTGGGCGTGGGTGAAACCATGCGCGCGGAAGCCCGCGAAGCCGCCGAGGCCGCGCTTGAAAGCCTGTCAGAGGATGTCGAAGAGGTCACGGAGACCCGCCCGGAAGTGATCTTGCGCGATGGCGATCTGATCGAGGCCTTGCGGGAATTGCTGGAGACGGACCCGGCGATTTCAATCCTGGTCCTGGGGGCGTCGACCGGCAAGGACGGGCCCGGCCCGCTGGTCAGCGCGCTGGGTCGCGGCAAGGGCCTGTTTGAAGATCGCACCATTCCAGTGACGGTGGTGCCGGGCAATCTGTCACGCGCCGATATCAAGGCGCTGACCTGATCGGGCAGGATCCCCTACTGCGTCTGGGGTTGAACGCCGTCGCGCCACGGGCCATTTCAAGGGTTCACTGACCCGCGCAGGATGCCCGATATGTTTATTCAGACCGAAGACACCCCGAACCCGGATACGCTGAAATTCCTGCCCGGCCAGTCCGTTTCCATGGAAGGTCCGCGTGATTTCGCGACGCCCGAAGACGCGGAAGGCTCGTATCTGGCGCGAGAACTGTTTCGTGTGGATGGCGTGATCCGGGTGTTCGCCGGTCAGGACTTCATCTCGGTGACCAAGGCTGAAGGCGTGGACTGGCCCCATATCAAGCCGGCCGTGCTGGGCGCGATCATGGATTGCCTGGAAAGCGACAAGGCGCTCTTCGGCGACGTCGAGCACGACGGTCACGCTGTTTATGAGGGTGAAGCCGCCGGCATCGTCAAAGAGATCAAGGATGTCATCGACACCCGCGTCCGCCCCGCCGTGGCGCGCGATGGCGGCGACATCGTCTTTCACAGCTATGATGAAGGCTCCGGCGTGGTGCAGCTTCACATGCGCGGCGCCTGTGCGGGCTGTCCCTCCTCGACCCTGACGCTCAAGCAGGGCATTGAAAACCTGCTCAAGCACTATGTGCCTGAAGTGAGCAGCGTCGAGGCTGTGCTTTAATCGCTTCAGAACCAAATCAGACAAGTATGGTCGATCTTCAAGTTGATCGCCTTCAGGCTGAATCACTCGTTTTTTCGTATCGGAGCCGCTTTTATGACCGACACCCAAGCCCCGCTCGCCCTGGAAGACCGTCATTCGGTGCTGCCCGATCATGCGCTGGACCAGCTGTTTCGCGGCGCCCGCACCTTCTATTCGTGGGAAGACAAACAGGTGTCGGAAACCACGATCCGCGCGCTTTACGAGCTGCTGCAATATGGTCCGACCAGCGCGAACCAGTCCCCGGCGCGCTTCTTGTTCCTGCAAGGCGACCATCAGGCGCGCCTGAAGCCGCATCTGATTGAACCCAATATCGAGAAGACCGTCACGGCGCCGGTGACGGTGGTTCTGGCCTGGGACTGGAACTTCCATGAGAAGATTCCCCAGCTCTTCCCGCATAATCCTGAAGCCAAGGACTGGTTTGAGTCAGACGAAGCCCGCTTTGAAAACGGCTTTCGCAACAGCACCCTGCAAGGCGCCTATCTGATCATGGCGGCTCGCTCTCTGGGTCTGGATTGCGGCCCGATGTCAGGCTTTGACAAGGATGGCGTCGACGAGGAATTCTTCAAGAATGATCCCGAAATGGGCGCCTGGCGCTCCAATTTCCTGATTAATCTTGGATACGGCACCACTGAGACACTGTTCCCGCGCCTGCCGAAGCTCAGCTTCGACGAAGGCGCCAAGCTGATGAAGTAAGCCATGAGCGAACCCGCCTTTCTGGTGGTGGATACGATCGGTCCCTGGTGCGCCTGTGCGGTGAAAGCCGGGGATCAGGTCGTAATGCGGGCTGAAGAGATCGGCCGCGGCCATGCCGAACGCCTGGCGCCCATGGTGTCTGAAGCGCTCGAGGAAGCCGGGATCAGCCCGCAAACGCTGGTCAGGATCGGCGTCAATGTGGGCCCGGGCGGTTTCGCCGGCACGCGCGTCGGCGTCGCGTTCGCGCGCGGACTGGCGCTCTCGACCGGGGCGAAGGCGCTGGGCGTGTCCAATCTGGATGCTCTGGCCTTGCGCACAGACCCAAAGGGCGAGCATACGGTGATGGTTATCCATGACGCCAGGCGCGGCGATCTGATTTGGCGGCTCTACACGCATGGACGTCCGGTGACCGAGGTGAGTTACGGCAACGCCCATGACGCGCAAGATGAGATGGAAGCCTTTGGCGGCCTGTATCTGACCGGTTCAGGTGCGGCGCTGGTCGGCGCGGATCCGAGCCATTTCGATCCCGCGCCGCCCTTGCGCGAACTGCTGCAGCTGACCGAAGCCGCGCCTGCTGAGGCTCCCGCTCCTTCTCCCCTGTATGCGCGACCGCCGGATGCGAAACTGCCCGGCGGCCATACGCCGGCATGATCGAGCCTGAGGGGTTTGAAGCCGGAGCTGAAGCGGCGGCGCTTTTCGCTGCGCTGCACGCCGCGTGTTTTCCAGACCCCTGGAGCGAGGCGGACTTTGCCCGCTTGCTGGCGTCGTCCGGCGTCAAAGGACTGATCGCGCGGTCTGAAGAGATCCCGCAAGGCCTGTCGCTGATCCGTTCAGTGGCGGGGGAATGCGAGCTTTTGACCATCGGTGTTCTGCCCGATGCGCGCCGTTCGGGCGTCGGGGCGTTCTTGCTGGAGCAAAGCGAGGCGGCGGCGCGCCGCTCGGGCGCCCGGCGATTGTTTTTGGAAGTGTCGGAGCGCAATACGGCCGCGAGCGCCCTATATGAGGGGGCGGGCTATCGTCAGATCGGCTTGCGCAAGAGATATTATCGCGACGGGACCGCCGCACGGGTTCTGGCGCGCGATCTGGTCTGACATCGAAGTCGCGCGACATATGGACACGCCCCGCCGAGGCTGGCTATCAATGACAGAACGGGGCGCACGCCCCACAGGTTAGGGAGTTGGCGATGCCGGATCGGATTGAGAAGCTCTGCGTGGAAAAAGGTCTGCGCATGACCGAACAACGCCGCGTCATCGCGCGCATCCTGTCGCAGGCTGAAGATCACCCTGACGCTGAAGAACTGCATCGGCGCGCGTCTGACGTGGATTCGCGCATTTCGCTGGCTACGGTCTACCGCACGGTGCGCCTGTTTGAGGAAGCGGGCATCATTGAGCGCCATGACTTCCGCGACGGCCGCTCTCGTTATGAAGAAGCCTCTGATGACCATCATGATCATCTGATCGACCTGAAGACCGGTGATGTGGTCGAGTTCATGGACGAAGAGATCGAGCGCCTGCAAGAAGCCATCGCCAAGCGCCTGGGCTACAAGCTGATTGATCACCGGCTGGAGCTTTACGGCGTAAAAATCGAGGACGGCAAATAGAGGGCGTTAACCGCGCTTCAGGCAGCGGATCGCCAAGCGGCGCCTTGCATCCGCCCCACTCTATCCCCATAACCCGTCCTCCCTTATCCACAGCTGATCGCCGCCAGGGAGGCCGGCTCCGCCCATGACCGATATCATTCGCGACGCCGACACCACGCACAAAGACCGCAAGCGCCTGTTCATCAAGACCTATGGCTGTCAGATGAACGTGTATGATTCAGAGCGCATGCGCGATGTCCTGGCGCCCCTGGGCTATGAGCCTGCCGATGAACCCGATGGCGCGGATCTCGTGATCCTGAACACCTGCCACATCCGGGAAAAAGCGGCTGAAAAAGTCTATTCCGAGCTGGGGCGTCTGAAGCCTCTGAAGGAAGAGAAAGCCTCCACCGGCAAGCCTATGACCATCACGGTCGCAGGCTGCGTGGCCCAAGCCGAAGGCGCGGAGATCCGGCGCCGCGCCCCGGTCGTGGATCTGGTGGTCGGTCCGCAAACCTATCACAAGCTGCCTGAACTGATCGCAAACGTGCATCGCGCGCGCGGCGAAGCGCTCGACACCGAGTTCGAGGTCGAAGAGAAATTTGACGCCCTCGCCGGCCCTGAGCGCCATGTGGAGGGCTTCACCGCCTTCGTCACCGTGCAGGAAGGCTGTGACAAGTTCTGCACCTTCTGCGTGGTGCCCTATACCCGCGGTGCGGAATGGTCCCGCCCGGTGGACCAGATCCTCATGGAAGTGCGGGCGCTGGCCGCCAAGGGCGTGCGCGAAGTCACGTTGTTGGGTCAGAACGTCAACGCCTATCACGGTGATGCGCCCAAGTCTGACGCCGCAGGCGGGGTCTGGGGCCTGGGCCAGCTGGTGCGCCATCTGGCCAAGATCGGCGGCATTGAGCGGATCCGTTTCACCACCTCTCACCCCAAGGACATGGACGACGATCTCATCCAGGCCTTTGCGGACGAGCCCAAGCTGATGCCGTATTTCCACCTGCCGGTGCAGGCGGGATCGGACAAGATCCTCAAATCCATGAACCGGTCGCACACGGCGGCGGAATACATGGAGAGCATCGAAAAACTGCGCGCCGCCCGGCCCGACATCGCCATTTCCGGCGACATGATCGTGGGCTTTCCCGGCGAGACCGACGCGGATTTCGAAGCGACGATGGAGCTGGTGCGTCAGGTCAATTACGCGTCGTGCTTCTCGTTCAAATACTCCAAGCGTCCCGGCACGCCCGGCGCCGCGATGTTCAACCAGATCGACGAGGGCGTGAAAAGCGAGCGTCTGGCGCGCTTGCAGGCGCTTTTGTCAGAGCAGCAGGTCAACTTCAATCGCTCCATGATCGGCAAGACATTGCCTGTCCTGTTTGAGCGCGAAGGCCGGCTTGAGGGCCAATTGTCAGGCCGCAGCCCCTATCTGCAGGCGGTGCATTGCGAGGGGCCGGTTGAACTCATCGGTCAGATCGCCAATGTGGAGATCACAGGGGCAAGCCAGAACGCCCTCTCCGGACGTCTGATTACAAAGGAAATCGCAGCCGCGTGAGCCGCTCATCAAAACCGCGTCGCCCCAAGCGGGCGGCGTCCGAAACGCTTCATTTTGAAGATTCCGATCTCGTTCGCATCCTTGCTGGTCCGGGTCACGAAAACTTCGCCACGCTCGAGCATGAACTGGAGGTTCAGCTTGAGGCGCCAGGGGGCGGTCAGATCGTGATCACCGCCGAGGAGGCGCGTGCGCGCATCGAAGCGCGCCGCGTGCTCAACGCGCTTTATGGCCGCGCCAGCGAAGGCCTGCCTATTGATCCGCCTGCGGCCCGCGCAGCCTGCCTGATGGCCGATGACGACGCAGGGGAAGAGATTGATGCGGTGATCCGGGTGCCGCGCGGCGCCAGCTTCGCCGCCCGCACCGATGGTCAGCAGGGCTATGTGAGATCGCTCAAGAATGATCGCGCCTATGACATGATCTTCGGCGTCGGCCCGGCCGGCACCGGCAAGACCTTGCTGGCGGTCGCTTATGGCGCGTCGCAACTGGCGCTGGGCAGTGTGGATCGGTTGATCATCACCCGTCCTGCGGTCGAGGCCGGCGAGCGGCTGGGTTTCCTGCCCGGTGACCTGACCGAGAAGATCGACCCGTATCTGCTGCCGATCTGGGACGCCCTTCGGGACGCTCTGGGTCAGAGGCTGAGCGAGAAGATGCGCGAGGAAGGCCGGGTCGAAGTCGCGCCGCTGGCCTTCATGCGAGGCCGGACGCTCAACAACGCCTTTGTGGTTGTCGACGAGGCCCAGAACGCCACCATCCCGCAAATGCGCATGGTTCTGACCCGACTGGGTGAAGGCTCGCGCATGGCGGTGACAGGTGATCCGACCCAGACCGATTTGCGCCGGGGGGAGCCTTCGGGCTTGCCGCATGCCTTACGCCTGCTTCAGGATGAACAAAGGATCGCCGTGCATCGCTTCACCCGCCATGATGTTGTGCGGCACGGTTTGGTTGCGCGTATCGTGGACGCCTATGAACGCGATGACGCCGTTCGCAGCGACGAGACGGGCCATGTCTGAAGTGGTGATGGATGCGCAGAGTGTGGAGTTCGTTTTAGAGGACGAGCGCTGGGCCAGTCATGACGGCCTGCTGGAGCGCTGCCGCACTGCGATCGAAGCCGGGCTGGATCAGCTTGAGGGCGCGCGCGCCGGGGCTGCCGTGATCCTGTTTTCAGATGACGCCACCGTGCATGAGCTCAATCGCCGGTTCCGTGACAAGGACAAGCCCACCAATGTGTTGTCTTTTCCGGCGCCGGAGCGTGAAGGCTATCCCGGCGATGTGATCCTGGCGTACGAAACATGCGCACACGAAGCGCAGGCTGCGCAATTGTCGCTGATTGATCACGCAGCGCATCTGGCGCTTCATGGCGTTCTGCATTTAAACGGGTTTGACCATCAGGAGGAAGACGAGGCGACTGAGATGGAAGCGCTGGAGACGGCGGTTCTGACCGGTCTGGGGATGTCAGATCCCTACCTCGTACAGGAATAGGCATGAACGACGATCCGTCTTCGCGAAGTCTTTTGGCCCGTTTCAAACGGGCCTTTGGCGGGGGGCGCCCCGAAATTCAGGACGCTGAGCCGATTGTGAACGGCGCGCCTGATCCCATGGACGCTGGGGCGTTCCTGGTGAATATGCGTGAGTTTCAGGACATGCGCGTGGATGACGTGATGGTGCCCCGCGCCGACATCGTCGCTGTCGATATTGAAACCCCGCTCAAGGAATTGGCGCGCACCTTTGGCGAAGCCACGCATTCGCGCCTGCCCGTCTACCGCGAGACCCTGGATGACCCGGTGGGTCTGGCGCACATCAAGGACGTGCTGGGCTATATGTCGCGCTTCGCCGAAGAAGGCTCTGAGGGCGGCCCGGATTCCTGGGCGGAGATGCGCATTCTTCCCGCCGTCCGCCGGCCTCTGCTCTACGTCCCCGCTTCCATGCGCGCGTTTGACTTGCTGTTGAAGATGCAGTCGCGGCGCATGCACATGGCGTTGGTGGTCGACGAGTTTGGCGGCACCGATGGCCTTGTGACGCTTGAAGACCTCATTGAACCCATTGTGGGCGATATCGAGGATGAGCATGACGAGGCGGAGACGCCCAACATCCTCGCAAAAGGTCCCAATTGCTGGGAAGCGGACGCGCGCGCCATGATCGAGGATCTCGAAGAGGTGGTGGGCTGCGAGATCGCCACCGAAGAAGAAGAAAACGATGTGGACACGCTGGGCGGGCTGGTCTTCCACCTGGCGGGCCGCGTGCCAGAGCGCGGCGAGGTGTTGGCGCACCCCTCCGGCTTTGAGTTTGAAGTGCTCGATTCTGATCCGCGTCGGATCAAGCGCCTGCGTGTGAAGCCGGGCGCCGGTTCGACCCTGGCGGGCGATGAAGCCAGCCGGATGGCCGCTGGCGCCGTCAGTCCGGATTAGAGCATGACCGGCGTCTTGCCCCGCTTGCGCCGGCTTCGGGCGGGATATCGAGCCCTGTCGGGCTGGCGGCTCTTCGCCTTGCTATTCGGGTTGGGCGCATTCGGCGTGCTGGCCCATGCGCCGTTTTTCATCTGGCCCGCTTACGGGGTGGCGCTGACCGCTCTTGTCTTGACGCTCGACGACGCCAAGCGCCGCCCGAAACCCTTGCGCAGCGGCTTTGCGCGCGCCTGGTGGTTCGCCAGCGGACAATTCCTGGCTGGCACCGGTTGGGTGGCGAACGCATTTCTCGTCAGTGCGGGCGACCATGCCTGGTTGATCTGGGCGCCGCTGATCGTTCTACCGGCGGGGTTGGCGCTGTTCTGGGGCTTGGCCGGCGCGGTCTATGTGCGGCGCGCCCCGTCGCATGCGGGCCGGATCGCAGTCTTTCTCTTGCTCATGATGGCGGTGGAGTATCTGCGCAGCACCGTATTGTCAGGCTTTCCGTGGAATTTGCCCGGTCATGTCTTCGAGGCCGGCGGCGCAATCAGCCAGAGCGCGGCGCTGGTCGGCGCCTATGGCCTGTCAGTCGTGGCGCTATGCCTGTTCTCGGCTCCGGCGGCGTTCAGTGGTCCAGGCTCGCGCCTGTCGCGATCCATTCCGATGATGTGCGGGCTGGTTCTGATCGCCGCCAGTTGGGGATTCGGGCAGTTCAGGCTGAGTCAGGCCCAGACTTTAGTCGAAAGCGATTATCAGTTGCAATTGGTGTCTCTCAACCTGCCTCAGGAGGAGAAACGCTATGCCGCGCGTCACGAGATTCTGGATCAATATCTGGCGCTGTCGTCCAATCTGACGGATGTGGATGCGATTATCTGGCCCGAGGGCGCAATACCGGCGATGCTGCTGGAATCCCCTGACCTTCTGGCGGAGATTGCGGATTCGCTTCCGGATGGCATGCGATTGATCACAGGCACGGCCCGCGTTGATCGAGGGCTGAGCGGGCGGCCCCACGCATATTTTAATTCGCTCATCTCACTGAAATTAGAAAATAATCGCCCGGTTCTTGAGGCACAATACGATAAATCGCGGCTGGTGCCGTTTGGCGAGAGTAACCCGTTTCTATCGCTAACTGATTGGATGGGCTTTGAAAGTCTGTCCGAGCTTGCGCCCTATTACAGTCCTGGAAATGGAGCCCGAACTCTACAACTGGATGGCTTGCCGGATGTGGCGCCAATGATCTGCTATGAGGCTGTGTACTCCAGGTATTCACCAAGACAGTTAAATAGACCCGCTTGGTTGTTGAATATTTCAAATGACTCTTGGTACGGGAATTCTGCTGGCCCTCAACAGTTGCTTAACCAAACACAATATCGCGCAATAGAAGAAGGACTGCCTCTGGTTAGAGTCGCCGCTGCAGGTATATCAGGTCAGATCGGTCCTTATGGTCGGCTCATTGAATCCATTCCATCAAGATCAACTGAAGTATTGTTGATTACATTGCTTGAAGGATTAGACGATACGCCGTATGGGATGTATGGAAATGCACTCTGGGTGATTGCTTTGCTAATTTTAGCTGCACTCATGCATTGTCTAACGGTTGCGTCATTTACGTATTCAGGTAGAGAGACGCGATCTGCTGAGGGGCGTTGAGCGTATCGCATTCACCCAAACTGTGGTTGTATGCTTACGCAGATAAGGAATTTGAGATGACTGCCAATCCGAGAGGTCCGAACGCGGTTGATCGCCATGTGGGATCGCGCATCCGGCTGCGGCGTCAGCTTCTGAATCTGAGCCAGGAAAAGCTGGGCGAAGAGCTCGGCGTGACCTTTCAGCAGGTTCAGAAATACGAGCGTGGGACGAACCGGGTTGGCGCAGGGCGCCTTTGGAATCTCGCCCGCGTGCTCGATGTGCCGGTCTCGTTTTTCTATGACGGTGTGAATGAGGGCGCAGGTCAGCCTGGCTTCTCTGAAGGCGACCAGACTCCGATCGTGGATGATTTCATCCAATCGGCTGACGGTGTGGCGCTGGCGCAGGCGTTTGCGCGCATCAAGGACTCCAAGGTGCGTCGCCGAATTCTTGAGCTGGTGCGGACTTTGGCCGCTGAAGAAGCGGAAGCGACCGCCACCGAGGCTGCATCCTGACTCAAGCGTGACCGGACGGGTCTTGCTTTCCGTGCGCCAATAGGCTTTAAGCCAGCCATATAAAGATCGCTTTATATGGAGCACGCCGTTGGCCCGTTCGTCTTACCTTTTTACCAGCGAAAGCGTGTCCGAGGGTCACCCGGACAAAGTATGCGACCGCATTTCCGACGCGATTCTGGACTTGTTTCTGTCCAAGGATCCGGTGGCGCGTGTGGCGTGTGAAACGCTGACGACCACGAACCGTATCGTTCTGGCGGGCGAGGTGCGCTGCGCCGGCGCGATCAAGGATGACGAGATCGAAGCCGCGGCGCGCCGCGCCGTGCGCGATATCGGCTACGAGCAAGACGGCTTCCATTGGGAGACCGCTGACGTTCAGAACTATCTGCACGAACAGTCCGTCGACATCGCCCAGGGCGTGGATGAAGGCTCGGGGTCTTTCGCGGATGAAGGCGCGGGCGATCAGGGCATCATGTTCGGTTTCGCCTGTGACGAGACGCCGGAGCTGATGCCGGCTCCGATCACCTATTCCCACCAGATCCTCAAGGAAATGGCGCGGCAGCGGAAGTCTGGCGAACGTCCCGAGTTCGAGCCGGACGCCAAATCCCAGGTGACCTTGCGCTATGAAAACGGCCGTCCGGTGGGCGTGACCTCCGTGGTCGTCTCCACCCAGCACAAGGATGGCGTGAGCCTGGACGATGTGCGCGAGCTGGTGCGTCCGGTCGTCAAATCGGTTCTGCCCGAGGGCTGGTTCCCGCCCGAGGACGAGTTCTACGTCAACCCAACCGGCAAGTTCGTCATCGGCGGACCCGATGGCGACGCCGGTCTGACCGGCCGCAAGATCATCGTGGACACCTATGGCGGCGCGGCGCCCCATGGCGGCGGCGCTTTTTCCGGCAAGGACCCGACGAAAGTGGACCGCTCGGCGGCCTATGTGGCGCGATACCTCGCCAAGAACGTCGTGGCGGCGGGCCTGGCGCGCAAATGCACCATCCAGCTCAGCTACGCCATTGGCGTGTCCAAGCCGCTTTCGGTTTATGTGGACACTCATGGCACGGGTGATGTGGATGAAGCCAAGCTGGAAAATCGCCTGCGCGAGCTGGTCGATCTCAGCCCGCGCGGCATTCGCACCCATCTGGGGCTGAACCGTCCGATTTATGAGCGCACGTCGGCCTATGGTCATTTTGGCCGCACGCCGGACGCGGATGGCGGCTTCTCCTGGGAGAAGACCGATCTCGTCGACGCGCTGAAATCGCTGGCGTAAGCGTCTCGAACGGAATGTGCAGGGAGCCGGGTTGTTTCAGCCCGGCTCTTTGTTTTTTGGTGCAGGCCCGTTAAAGGGCCGTCATGACCCAGACTCGACCCGACGCCCAATCTCAAGACCGTCCCCAGAACCGGCGCCTGTATGGCCGCGCAAGCGGGCACAAACTGACCGAGCGTCAGCAAACCCTGGTGGAGACGCGCCTGCGGGCTCTGCAATGGCCGGACGAGGGGGATCTGGACCCCAAGGCGCTGCTTCCTGGTTTTGAGACTTACGTGCTGGAAGTGGGCTTTGGCGGCGCCGAGCATCTGATCGGTCAGGCGCAACGCGCGCCAAAGACCGGCTTTTTCGGCATTGAGCCGTTTCTGAACGGCGTGGCGAAAGCGCTGGTGGGCATCGACGATCACGATCTCAAGAACGTGCGCGTCAAGCGCTCGGATGCGCGTGATGAGATGATCCGCATGCCGGACGGCGCGTTCGAGAAGATTTACCTGCTCTTCCCCGACCCCTGGCCGAAAAAACGCCACGCCAAGCGTCGCTTCGTCCAGCCTGACACTGCAGCGGAATTTGCCCGGCTTCTGAAGCCGGGCGGACGTTTGCGCGTGGCGACGGATGTGCGCGCCTACGCCGATCACGCCCTGCCGATCCTGATGAATACGGAGGGGCTGACCTGGACGGGCGAACAGGCGTCGGACTGGCGCGAAAACCCGTCTGATCACATCGTCACCCGCTACCAGTCCAAGCACCTTGGAGACATCGAGCCGGTGTTCTTTGATTTTGTGAAAGGCTGACCCTGACGAGGGATCGGCGAAGAGGCGGGGCATGAAGCCCCCCATTGCATTTGTGGCGCTTGGCCCGTATAAGACGGGCAAATGTTCGATATGCCGGACGGCATGTTCGAGCGGCTCGGCATCCGGGCCGCTTTTTTCGTACTCGCAGTCCGGTCCAGACACAGATATTTGACGCCCATGAAAGCACGCAGCCCCCAAGACCAGCGGATCCTCGAGATCGCAGAACCGATCGCCGAGACGCTGGATCTTGAGATTGTGCGCGTGCGGGTAATGGGCGGCAAGAAGACCTTGGTCCAGATCATGGCCGAGCGTCATGACGGGACCATGGTCGTTGAAGACTGCGCGCGCTTGTCGCGCGCCTTGTCTGACGTTTTTGAAGAGGCGGATCCGGTCTCTGGCGAGTATGATCTTGAGGTCTCTTCGCCTGGTATCGACCGTCCTCTGACGGCGCTGACGCATTTTCAGCGCTGGGAAGGTTTTGAAGCCAAGATCGAGCTGGACCGGCTGGTGGAAGGGCGCAAGCGCTTTCGTGGTATGCTGGCCGGTGTCGAGGATGAGAATGTGCTGATGGATCTGGCGGGCGAGGAAGACACGGCTGTCATCCCGTTTGACTGGATTGCGGACGCCAAGCTGGTGATGACCGACGCTCTGGTGGAGGCGAGCCTGAAGGCCCGCGGTCCCATCGAGGGCGAAGACGGTCAGGCCGACGAGTAGAACGAGAAGGAACGCGGATATGGCCATCGGGGTCAGCGCCAACAAGCTGGAAATCCTGCAAATCGCCCGCGCGGTGGCGCAGGAGAAGATGATCGACGAGTCGATCGTGCTGGAAGCCATTGAAGAGGCGATCCAGAAGGCGGCCCGCTCGCGCTATGGCGCGGAGCTCGACATCCATTGCAACATCAATCCCAAGACCGGTGAGATGCGTCTGACCAGCCGCACGACTGTGGTCGAAGAGGTTGAGAACGAAGCGCACCAGATCACGCTGGATGAGGCCAAGAAACGCGATCCCGAAGCCGAAATCGGATCCTTCTACGAAGAAGAACTGCCGCCGATCGAGTTTGGCCGCGTCGCATCGCAGACCGCCAAGCAGGTGATCACGCAGAAAGTGCGCGAAGCTGAACGCCAGCGCCAGTTCAACGAGTACAAGGATCGCATCGGCGAGATCGTCAACGGCATCGTCAAGCGCGTCGAATACGGCAATGTGATCATCGATCTGGGCAAGGCGGAAGCCATCATCCGTCGCTCGGACGGCATTCCGCGCGAAAGCCTGCAGGTCAATGACCGCGTGCGCGCCTATATTTATGACGTGCGTGAAGAGACCCGCGGTCCGCAGATCTTCCTGTCGCGCGCGCATCCGGACTTCATGGCCGCCCTGTTCGCTCAGGAAGTGCCGGAAGTCTATGAAGGCGTGATCGAGATTCCGCGCGTGGCCCGCGATCCGGGCAGCCGCGCGAAAATCGCCGTCATCTCCAATGACAGCTCCATTGATCCCGTCGGCGCGTGCGTGGGCATGCGCGGCAGCCGGGTTCAGGCGGTGGTCAACGAGCTGGCCGGCGAGAAGATCGACATCATTCCGTGGAACCCTGATCCTGCGACCTTCATCGTCAACGCGCTGCAGCCGGCGGAAGTCGCCAAAGTGGTGCTTGATGACGAAGCCGAGCGCATTGAAGTGGTCGTGCCTGATGATCAGCTGTCGCTCGCCATCGGCCGTCGCGGCCAGAATGTGCGTCTGGCCAGCCAGCTGACCGGCTGGGCCATCGACATTCTGACCGAGGAAGAAGAATCCGAGCGCCGTCAGAAAGAATTCTCTGCGCGCACCGGCACCTTTATGGACGCGCTGGATGTGGACGAGGTCATCGCCCAATTGCTGGCCACGGAAGGCTTTGCCGAAGTGGAAGATATCGCCTTTGTCGATCTCGATGAAATCGCTGTGATCGAAGGCTTTGACGATGACACGGCCCAGGAAATCCAGACCCGGGCGCGCGAATATCTCGACAAGCGTGACATTGAACGCGATGCACGCCGTAAAGAGCTGGGCGTGGAAGATGCGGTCATGGAGGTCGAGGGCGTCGACCTGCCGATGGCGGTCAAGTTCGGCGAAAACGAGATCTGCACCATTGAGGATCTCGCCGGTCTGACCCCGGACGATCTGCGCGGCTGGTATGAGACCCGCGACGGCGAGCGCGTGCGCGAGCCGGGCATCCTGGAAGGCTCTGACATGTCGGCGGAAGACGCCGAGATGCTGATCATGCGAGCCCGTGTGATCGCAGGCTGGATTTCCGAAGAGGATCTGCCGCAAGTCGAGCCCGAAGCTGAAGAGGTTGAGGCTGAAGCCCTTGACGGAGAGGCTTCCGATGTCGATCTGGAAGACATCGATCTTTCCGATCTGGAAGCGGAAGCGGAAAAGCTGGGTGTTGATCTGGCTGACCTCCTGGACGCTGACACGACGGAGGAAGACGAGAAGTCGTGAGCCGCGGGGCGCGACATGGCCGATCCAAACCGGTGCGCGAACGCCGATGCGTCGCCACCGGAGAGGTGAAGGGGGAGGAGGACCTCCTCCGCGTGGCGCTGAGCCCTGAAGGGCGCGTAACCCCGGATGTGGCTGCGCGCTTGCCTGGCCGAGGCGGTTGGGTGACAGCGGATAGGGCCCTGGTCGACAAGGCTGTGAAGAAGCGTCTGTTCAATCGGGCGTTCGAGCAGCCGGTCGAGGCTCCTGACGATCTGGCCGATCAGTTCGAAGCGCTGCTGAAAGCGCGCGTTCTGAACCTTTTGGGGCTGGCGAGACGCGCTGGCCGACTGGAGCTGGGAAGTGATGCGGTGCGTCTGGCGCTGCAGACCGAACCGGGTCCGGCATGGAGACTGGAAGCCAGCGACGCCGCCCCTGACGGGCGTAAGAAGCTGGACCATCTGGCGAAGGCGATCGAAAGCGACGCGCCGGTGCTGGGATGTTATGACGCCGACACGCTCAGCCGGGCGCTTGGCGTGGGAAATGCGGTTCACGGGGCTTTGGCCCAAGGACCGGAAGCGGCGGGGATTTCCGCCCTTGCGTTGAAGCTTGCAGGGTTCGTTAACCTCGATCCTGCGGCCCAAGACGCACAGAAGAGTTGAAACGCCTTGGAAGCTGGCTAGTTTAGCGGGCCTTCAGGCCGGGTCTTCCCGGAGGCGACCTGAACAGATGACGGACCCTGGCGCACGCGGCGGCCGGGTTCCGCCCGAAGATGTCTAAAGCCGCGGCAAGGACGCTTATGAGCGACGCTGACGAACGCAACAATTCGGGCCGCAAGCCTCTCTCCCTCGGTGGACGTTCCTCTGGAACCGTGCAGCAAAGCTTTGCGCGCGGACGCCAGAAGTCTGTCGTGGTGGAGAAGAAGCGCAAGCGCCCCGGGCCTGCCGGCAAGGACGCCGCGACGGGCAAATCCGGCGCGCCGCTGACCCAGAAGGACAAGGCGCGCGCGGCGCTAGCCGCCAAGGCCAAGCAGCTGGGTCTGTCTGAAGAAGAACTGATCAAGCGCCAGCAGGCCATTCTGCGCGCCCGCTCCGAGCAAGAAGAGCGCGCCGCCAAGCAGAAAGTCGAAGCTGAGGCCCGCCAGGCGCGCGAAGACGAAGAACGCCGTGCGCTGGAGGACATGCGTCAGCGCGAGAAGGAAGAGCGCCAGCGCCGTGAAGACGACGAGCGTCGCGCTGTGGCTGAAGCGGAAGCTGCGCGTCTCGCCGCCGAACAGGCCAAGATCGCCAAGCCGGCCAAGAAATCTGCGCCCGCTGACATCGAGCAGCCCGAGGAGCCGTCTGGCAAGACGCCGTCTCGCAAGGCCGACAAGGGCAAGGACAAGACGGATCGCGGCGACGCCGAGGATAAGCGCAACATCCTTGAGTCCATGGGCGGCCGGGTGAAATCCAAGAAAGACGCGCCGGGCGGCGACAAGGCTCAGCCTTCGCGCGCCAAAGAGCCCAAGCGCCGTCAGGGCAAGCTGACCATTCAGAACCTCGTTGAGGATGATGAAGGTCGTCAGCGTTCTCTGGCGTCCATGCGCCGGGCGCGTGAGCGTGAAAAACAGCGTCGCAGCCAGGGCGGCCAGTCGCGGGATAAAGTGGCCCGTGAAGTGGTTGTGCCTGAAGCGATCACCGTGCAGGACCTCGCCCAGCGTATGGCCGAGCGTGCGGCCGACGTGGTGAAGTTCCTGATGACCCAGGGTCAGATGGTGCGCGCCAACGACATGCTGGACGCCGACATCGCCGAGCTGATCGTCGAGGAGTTCGGTCACACCGTGAAACGCGTCGCCGAGGCGGACGTGGAGACCGGCTTCATCTCTGATGAGGATCCAGAAGACAGCCAGAAGCCGCGCCCGCCTGTGGTGACGGTCATGGGTCACGTCGACCACGGCAAGACCTCGCTGCTCGACGCCTTGCGGTCCACCGATGTGGCCGCTGGCGAAGCGGGCGGGATCACCCAGCATATCGGCGCCTATCAGGTTGAGCTGAAATCCGGTGACAAGATCACCTTCCTCGACACCCCGGGGCACGCGGCCTTCTCATCCATGCGGTCGCGCGGCGCTCAGGCGACGGATATCGTGATCCTGGTTGTGGCCGCCGATGACGGCGTCATGCCCCAGACCATCGAGGCGATCAGCCACGCCAAGGCGGCGAACGTGCCGATGATCGTGGCGGTCAACAAGGTCGACAAGCCGGACGCCGATCCGCAGAAAGTTCTCCAGGAACTGCTTCAGTACGAAGTGTTCGTGGAAGACATGGGCGGCGATGTTCAGGCGGTGCCGGTGTCGGCGCTGAAGAAAACCGGCCTTGATGAGCTGATGGACGCCATCAACCTTCAGGCTGAGATTCTCGAGCTCAAAGCCAACCCGGACCGCTCTGCGGAAGGCGTCGTGATCGAATCCCAGATCGACAAGGGCCGCGGCCCGGTCGCGACCTGTCTGGTCAAGCGCGGCTCGCTCAAGCGCGGCGACATCGTCGTGGCCGGCGCCCAATGGGGCAAGGTGCGTGCTCTGGTCAACGAACGCGGCCAGCAAATGAAAGAGGCGGGTCCGTCCCTGCCAGCCGAAATTCTCGGCCTGGACGGCGCGCCGGAGCCCGGTGAAGTCTTCGCCGTGGTCGACAGCGAAGCGCGTGCGCGTGAGCTGGTGGAATACCGTGAACGCGTCAAGCGCGACAAGGCTGCGGCGGCCCGGACGGGCGGCGGCGCATCGCTTGAGCAGATGATGGCCAAGCTCAAGTCCAACGAGGTTCAGGAGCTGCCGCTGCTGATCAAGGCGGACGTACAAGGCTCGGCCGAAGCGATCATCGGCGCCCTGGAAAAAGTCGGCAACGAGGAAGTCCAGGCCAAGATCGTTCACGCGGCCGCAGGCGGCGTGTCGGAAAGCGACGTCTTGCTGGCTCAGGCCTCGGGTTCGCCGATCTTCGCGTTCAATGTCCGCGCCAACAAGCAGGCGCGCGATCTGGCCGAAAAAGAAGGCGTGGAGATCCGTTATTACTCGGTGATCTACGATCTGATCGACGACGTGAAAGGCACGCTGGAAGGCATGCTGGCGCCGGAGAAACGCGAAACCTTCATCGGTTACGCCCAGGTGCTGGAAGTCTTCAACATCACCAAGACCGGACGCGTGGCGGGTTGCCGCGTGACCGAAGGCGTGGTGAAGCGTGGCTGTGGCGTGCGTCTGCTGCGTGACGACACGGTGATCCACCAGGGTCATCTGTCGACCTTGCGCCGCTTCAAGGATGAAGTGCCTGAAGTGCGCGCCGGCACCGAGTGCGGCATGGCGTTCGAGAACTACCAGGACATTCAGGTCAATGATGTGATCGAATGTTTCGAGGTCGAGGAAATCCAGCGCTCGCTGTAAGCCTCATCCTCTCTGAACAGACAAAGGGCGGCTCATCGAGCCGCCCTTTTTGTTTGGTGTCAGGCGTCTCGCTTCACTCTTCCAATAGCCGGTTCGGATGCATGCCGTTCACATGACCCATGAAGGGTGGAAGGATCTGGTAGCCCAGAAGCGAGGGTAAGGGCGCTTTGAGGGATCTGACCACGTCTGGCGGCACGGCCTGGCTCATATTTTCCTGCGTCCGCAGCCAGGGGGCGCAATATTGCGCGGTCAGCGCCAGTCGGCCCGCATTCGTGGTGTTCTCCCCGCCTGCGTGCCAGAGCCCGCCATGGAATACGAGGGCGTCGCCCGGTTGCATGAGACCGGGTGTCCAGGGGTCTTCGGGACCTGGCCGACGCTTGGCCAGCCAACGATGACTGCCAGGCCAGAGGCGTGTGGCGCCGTTCGCGGCCGTAAAGGGATCAAACGCCCAGATGACAGACAGGCCATGGCGGGCGTCAGGCCGCATATCGGGATAAAACCCGTCATCGGCATGGGGCAGCTGCGCGGTTTCATCGGGACCGATATTGATCGCAAGACTGGCGGACAGCAGCGGCTGGGCATGAAGACGCGCTTTGAGAATCCCCAAGATCTGCGGATGTGCGATCAACGGGTCCAGGGCGCGTGTCTTGGCCAGCAAGGCATAGGCGCGCTGGGTGTTGAAGCCTTCAAAATCATTGCGACCGGTCGGCCCGAGCAGAGCACGCAAGGCGGCCTCCGCGGTCTCGCGCACCTCATCGCTCAGGAGCCCCTTCATGATGACATAGCCGTCGCGATCATACGCCTTGAGCAGATCACTGGAGGGTGGATGGCCGATAACCGCAGTCTGTTTGTGCTTGCCGGCCAGATCCGCCGTGAATAGGTCGTTCTGACTTTCAAGGGTTTGAGTTTTGATCATGATTTACTGCCCTCTCTGAGACCGACGCTCTGGGCGATCAGGACCCAGATGGCGTGGGCGAGCTGGTCCACATCCGGATTGGCGGCTTTAAACAACGCCAGCGACATGCATTGCCTCAACCCGCCCAGGACGAAAGCGGCGGCGATATGGGGGTCGGCCTGCCGGGGCAAGTCCCCGTCCATCTGGCCTTGGGCGATGTTGCGGGCGCCGCGCTCGATCAGCATGGCCATGCAGGCGCTTTCGGCCTGCATCACGCTGCTGGATCGGCCCAACGGGCCGAACAGGGTGCGTGTGAATGGCTCTTCGAGAAAAAACCGGACGACAGCGCGCACGCGCTGCACCTCGCGCTGGGCCCAGGTCTCGCCACGGAAGGTCTGGTTCGCAATCTGCGCGTATCGCTCATAAAAATCCTCGACCACCGCAGCGACAAGACCGTCCTTGGAGCCGAAATGATGATAAGCGAGCCCGGCCGAGACACCGGCGCGGTTGGCGATATCGGTGATCTCCGCCGCGCCTGCGCCTTCAATCAGGGCGCCCCGGGCCGCATCAATCAGTTTTTCCCGTGTGCGCCGACCCCGCAGGGTTGGCGCTGTCACAATGTCGGACTGGTGGGCCTTCAAGGGTGGTGCGGTGCTCATGATCGCCTCCTGTCCAAAGTCTGAATTGAATTCAATTCAAATACAAGTCCAGGGCCGGACACAGGCAGAAGCCGCGAGTGACTTGAACCTCATCGGTCACAGGTATAGAGACGCCGCCTTATCGTGACATTGCCGTTCCTCCGGGGTTTCCGGACGGGCATTGGAGGTGCGCGCATGATGAGTCACATCCGAAACGTCGCTCTGATCTGGGGCGTTCTCTGCTTGGGCCTCGCCGCTCTGGCTTTCTTGCATATGCTGGCCTCTCACCTGGTGATTCATGACGGGGCGGGCGAAGGCTTTGCGGCTTGCATGTTGATCTCCGGCTTTCTGGGCGGCGTGCTGACGCTGGTCGGGCTGGGAGAGCGCGCGCGGTTGGGGTTTCGCGGCGCGGTGATCCTCACATTGGGCGCCTGGTTCGGTCTGCCTTTGCTGATGGCGATCCCGTTGCATGAAGAAGCGGTGGGGCTGAGCATCACCGACGCCATCTTTGAAACGGTCTCAGGGCTCACCACGACCGGCTCCACAGTGATCAGCCATCTGGAGGCGCAGCCGCCCACCTTGCTGGTCTGGCGCGCTTTGCTGCAATGGATTGGCGGGATCGGGATCATCGGCCTGTCCATCGCCATCCTGCCTTTGTTGCGCTCAGGCGGAATGCAATTGTTTCATCTGGAATCCTCTGACCGATCGCCTGAAAAACTGATCGCCCGGCCGGGACATCTGGCCGGTGTGATCGCAGGGCTCTACCTGGCCCTGACCTGTTTGTGCGCTCTGGGCTATGTGTTCGCCGGCATGAGCGGGTTTGACGCCATGCTGCACGCCCTCACAACCGTCTCCACAGGCGGCTATTCCACGACGGATGCGTCCATGGGCGGCTTTTCCGCCGGCGCGCAATGGGTGGCGATCCTCTTCATGCTCGCGGGCGCCATCCCGTTTCTCGCGTATGTCCGGGCGGTCAGCCGTCATGAGGGACGGCGGCCGGGCGCGTTCGAAGAGATTATGGGCCTGCTTGCGATCGTAGTGCTGGCGAGCGGTTTGTTGTTCGCCGCCGAGCTGGGTGGTCCGCCAGAGCATCCCGACGCAGTGCGTCTGGCCCTGTTCAATGCGGTTTCGGTGCTCACGACCACGGGATATGCGGCGGGCGATTACCAGCTCTGGGGCCCGCTGGCGATGGTCACGATCTTCTTCCTGACCTTTCTGGGCGGTTGCGCCGGGTCCACAGCGGGCGGGTTCAAGGTCTTTCGCATCCAGATCATGCTCAAATCGACCTGGGCCAGCCTGCAGGCCGCGTCTTCGCCTCATGCCATCACGGTCGCCCATCATGCTGGTCGGCGTCTGACGCCGGCGGACAGCGCCTCGGTGGCCTTGTTTGCGGGATTGTATGTGGTGTGCTTCGCAGCGGGGGCGGTCGCCCTGTCCGCTTTCGGGCTCGATTTTCTGACCGCGGTGACCGCCTCGGCCACCGCCATTGCGAATGTGGGGCCGGGCCTGGGAGAGGTGATCGGCCCGGCTGGGAATTTCTCGACGCTGCCCGATCCGGCGAAATGGATTTTATGCCTGCAGATGCTTTTGGGGCGTTTGGAGATTTTAGTCGCGCTCTATGTCCTGACTCCGCGCTTCTGGATGCGCTGACCCAGCCGTGAAGGAGGCTGATCCATGCCGATCAACACGCTCGCCCCGTTTATTCTCACCGTCATCGCCGGCGCCATGGTCGCTGCGCAACCGGCGTTCAACGGTCAGCTGTCCGGGCATCTGGGGTCGCCCTTGCGCGCGGCGCTGGTCAGTTTCACCGCCGGGGCGCTGATCATGCTGGCGGCGGTGTCGGTGCTGGCCTATCGCGCCGGCTGGCCCAGCCTTGAGCGCATCACCAACACCCCGCCGCACCTGTTTGTCATCGGCGGGGCGTTAGGCGCGGTGTTTGTGACCACCGCGTCCTGGGCGGCGCCGAAGATCGGCACGGGGTCGTTCTTTGCGCTTCTATTCGCCGCCCAGCTGATCGCGGCCATGGCGATTGATCATTTCGGTCTGTTCGGGATCGAGGAACGGTCGGTGACCTTGCTGCGTGTTCTGGGCGCCGGCTTTCTCAGCGTCGGAGCCTGGCTGGTGGTCAACCACTAGGCGCGCCGCCCTTGCATATCAGGGCTGGGCGCCGTACACACCCGCCCTTCGCAAACTCGATGCGCCCCGGTTGGACTCCGGACGCGTCCAGGCGACCCAAGAGGAATTCATGAAAGCCCAATCCCAACGCCAGCTGCGCGCCGGCGAGCTCGTGCGTCGCGCGGTGTCGGACATTATTCGCGAAGGTCGCGTCCATGATCCCCATGTGAACACGGCGGCTGTGACCATCACCGAAGCGCGCACCAGCCCGGATCTGCGCCACGCGACCGTCTATGTCGACCTGCTGGGCGGCGGCGATCGCAATGCGGTGGCTGAAGCGCTCAACCACGCTTCGGGCTTCATCCAGCGCGAGCTTGGCAAGCAGATCGAGCTCAAATTCACGCCCAAGCTTCGCTTCGCCGTCGATGACCGCATCGAGGATGTCGCCCAGGTGGACGCGGTTCTTGATCGTCCCACCGTCAAGCGCGACCTCGATGATGAGGGCGAGGACTGATGGCGCGCCGTAAGAAGGGCGAGAAAATCCATGGCTGGCTGATCCTCGACAAGCCGCTGGAGATGACCTCCACCCAGGCGGTGTCGCGCTGTCGCTGGCTCATGAAGGCGCAGAAGGCCGGCCATGCGGGCACGCTGGATCCGCTGGCGTCGGGCGTCTTGCCGATTGCGTTCGGTGAAGCCACCAAGACCGTGCCTTTCGCTCAGGAAAGCTCGAAAACCTATAAGTTCACCCTGCGCTGGGGCAGTTCCACCACGACGCTGGACGCGGAAGGCGAGATCACGGGCGAAAGCGATGTGCGCCCGGACCGTGACGCCATAGAAGCCGCGCTGGGCCAGTTCATCGGCGAGATCGAACAGGTGCCGCCCAAATTCTCCGCCATCAAGGTGGATGGCGAACGCGCCTATGATCTGGCGCGGGCCGGTGAAACGGTCGAGCTGGCCTCTCGCCCTGTGCGCATTGACGATCTGACGCTTCTGGATGCGCCGAGTTCTGATCTGGCGGTGCTCGAGATGAAATGCGGCAAGGGCGCCTATGTGCGCGCCATTGCGCGCGATCTGGCGACGGCTCTGGGCGCTGAAGGACATGTGGCGGCGCTGCGCCGCACCAAGGTCGGCCCGTTCAGCGCCGCACAGGCCGTTTCGCTGGACGCGTTTGAGGATTTGGTCCATAAGGGCCACGCGCTGGAGGCCCTGCTTCCGGTCGAGACCGCGCTGGACGACATCCCGGCGACGGCCGTGACCGAGGACGAGGCGTTTCAGTTGAGGCAAGGACGGTCGATCGTCTTGCCTCCCCGGCGAGCTTCAGAGCTGCGCAATCTTCGCCAACCTCGCGACATCGCGGGGAAGGATTATTCGAAGGCTGTCGTGGCCATGGGGTCGGACCGGGCCGTGGCGATCGGCGAAGCACGCGCGGGTCAATTTTCGCCTGTTCGTGTCTTTCAATGGGATTAGGAGCCCGATTAGACGATGTCGATTACGGCAGAACGTAAAGCCGAACTGATCAAAGAGCATGCCCGTGGCGAAAACGACACCGGGTCTGCTGAAGTGCAAGTCGCTGTGTTGACCGAGCGTATCGCCAACCTCACCGAGCACTTCAAAACGCACAAAAAAGACAACCACTCCCGTCGTGGCCTGCTGAAGCTGGTGTCCCAGCGTCGGCGCCTTCTCGATTATCTGAAGAAAATCGACGAAGCCCGCTACAAGGCGATTGTGGCTGCTCTGGGTCTGCGCCGCTAGGCGCTCCCGATGAAACGCCGGCCGCCACGGGGCGCGCCGGCGTTTTCATATCCGGCGACCGCAATCCGGCGGCGCCGCACATGACCGTACGAACGAGAGATAAATGTTCGATATCCAAACCGAAACGATTGAATGGGCCGGCCGTACGCTGACCCTTGAAACCGGCCGCATGGCGCGCCAGGCGAATGGCGCAGTGCTCGTCACCTATGGCGAGACCACTGTTCTTGCGACGGCGGTCGCACAGAAAGAAGTCAAGCCGGGAATGGACTTCTTCCCGCTGACCGTCAATTACCAAGAGAAATACTTCGCCGCCGGTAAAATCCCGGGCGGCTATTTCAAGCGTGAAGGTCGTCCGACCGATAAAGAGACGCTGACCTCGCGTCTGATCGACCGTCCGATCCGTCCGCTCTTCCCCAAGGGTTTCAAGAACGACACCCAGGTGATGCTCACCGTGCTCAGCCACGATCTGGAAAATGATCCCGATGTGGTCGGCATGGTCGGCGCCTCCGCAGCCCTGTGCCTGTCCGGTTTGCCCTTCCTGGGGCCCATCGGCGCGGCGCGCGTGGGTTACAAGGATGGCGGTTACGTCATCAACCCGACCGTCGACGAGCTGACCGAGTCCGAGCTGGATCTCGTGGTCGCTGGTACGTCTGACGCCGTGATGATGGTGGAATCCGAAGCGAAAGAGCTGTCGGAAGAAATCATGCTCGGCGCCGTGATGGCCGGCCATGAGGCGTTCCAGCCGGTGATCGACATGATCATCCGTCTGGCCGAGAAAGCCGCAAAAGATCCGTGGGATTTCGTGCCGGTCGACAATTCCGAGCTCGAAACCAAGGTGCGCGGTCTGGTCGGCGACGAGATCGCCAAGGCCTACACCATCACCAACAAGACCGAGCGCCAGGCTGCTGTCTCCGCCGCCAAGGAGAAAGCTGTCGCAGAGCTCGCGGCCACCGAAGACAATCCTGACGGCGCCGAAATGGCCGTCCTCAAGGATGTTCTCAAAAGCGTGGAAGCCAGCGTCGTGCGCGGCGGCATCATCAAGACCGGCAAGCGCATTGACGGCCGTTCGCTCGATCAGGTCCGCCCGATCGTGTCGGAAGCCACCGTTCTGCCCCGCACCCACGGTTCAGCCCTGTTCACCCGCGGTGAAACCCAGGCGCTGTGCGTTGTGACGCTGGGCACCGGCGAAGATGAGCAATTCATCGACGCCCTGACCGGCACCTACAAAGAACGCTTCTTGCTGCACTACAACTTCCCGCCCTATTCGGTCGGTGAAACCAGCTTCCGTCTGGCCCCGGGCCGTCGTGAAATCGGTCACGGCAAGCTCGCCTGGCGGGCGCTGTCGGCTGTGATGCCGAATGCGGAAGCCTTCCCCTACACCGTGCGTCTTGTGTCTGAGATCACCGAATCCAACGGCTCGTCCTCCATGGCGACCGTGTGCGGCGGCTCTCTGGCGCTGATGGATGCAGGCGTTCCGATCACCCGTCCGGTGTCCGGCATCGCCATGGGCCTGATCAAGGATCCTGAAGGCGTGGCCGTATTGTCCGACATCCTCGGTGATGAAGATCACCTCGGGGATATGGACTTCAAGGTGGCCGGCACCTCCGAGGGCGTCACCAGCCTTCAGATGGACATCAAGATCGCCGGCATCAACAAAGACATCATGCAGACCGCTCTGGATCAGGCCAAAGGCGGCCGCATCCACATTCTGGATGAGATGAACAAGGCGCTGTCGGGCACCCGTGAGGCTCTGAACGAGCACGCGCCGAAGATCGAAACCATCCAGATCCCGGTCGACAAGATCCGGGACGTGATCGGTTCGGGCGGCAAGGTCATCCGCCAGATCGTCGAGGAAACCGGCGCGAAAGTGGACGTCAATGATGACGGCCTGATCAAGGTCTCCGCCGTGTCCGCCGACTCCATCAAGGCGGCTCTGGACTGGATCAACGGTCTGACCGCCGAGCCGGAAGTGGGCAAGATCTACAAAGGCAAAGTGGTCAAGGTCGTCGATTTCGGCGCCTTCGTGAACTTCTTCGGCCCGCGTGACGGCCTCGTGCACGTCTCCCAGCTGAAGAACGAGCGCGTGGGTCACCCCAAGGACGTGGTCAGCGAAGGCCAGGAAGTCTGGGTGAAGCTGCTGGGCTTTGACGATCGCGGCAAGGTGCGCCTGTCGATGAAGATCATCGACCAGGAGACCGGCGAAGAGATCAGCGAAGAAGGCGGCGAGGACTAATCCTCACCCCTTTGATCGCGAGATCAAAAGAAACCCCGCTGGCGCAAGCCGGCGGGGTTTTTTGTAATCCCTACGGGTTAGCGCCACCACCAGCGTCTAGGCAGGCAGTGCGTGTCGTCCGGCGCTTCGACGCGCATCAAGAGTTCCCGTGCAATGGAGTCATAGACCGGGCAGCCCCGGAAATCTGACTCAAACATGTCGAGCTCGGGGCTGAAGCGATGAATGGTGCGCAAGCTCGCGGCCAGTTCTTGCCTGTCCAGCTGACGAATGGAGGCGTCCAGGCCCTCTGGTTCGCGCCCTGTGGCGCGGTAATAGCGATAGAGCAGTTCTCGCCTGTGGCTCTCCACATACCGGCCTTCGTGAAGGGCGAGCGTGCATACGATAGCGTCAGGGTCGCCTTCATCGACGGCATCCGCCATTTGATGAACATCGCCGCCATACAATTCCAGACAAGCGCGCCAATGGGGCAGGACAATCGGTTCGGGCGCGGCGGGCTGAGGTTGTGAACACGCACCGGCGAGCAGCATCAGGCTGACAGTACTGATCGCGCGCAACATATCCGCCCCCCAGAGGATCGCCCCTAAACTCCAATTCCCATATTGGAGGGTAAAGATGGCGGGATGCAACTTGAGACTATTGGAGCGGTTCGATTGCGAGCCGGGCCAAGGGCTGTGTCGGCGCCTGAACGCCTGACGTAATTCTATAACCTTACCAATCCGTCATCCCCCGGCCAGCATTCCTCCGCTATGCTCTGTCCCGAATGCGAAAACGCAAATCCGGGGAGGGCTTTATGTCCATACTTATTCGTGCGGCGCTGGGCGGCGCGCTGAGCATAGGCGTCACCATTGGCGCGGCGACGGCTCAGGAGGCGTATCGCCTGCCGCCGCAAGAGATCGTCGATATCGTGGATGCGCCGAACGCGCCCTACACCACGCTGTCGCCGAACAAGCGCCATTTGCTGCTGCTGCATCGCGAAGGCTTGCCGCCGATCTCTGAAATGGCGCGCCCGATGGAGCGTCTGGCGGGTTTGCGTCTCGACGCCGAGACCAATGGTCGTCATGGCCCGCGCTCGGTGATCGGCCTGTCGGTGATTGATCTGGAGACCGGCGAGGAAACCATGATTTCCACGCCTGATGATGTGGGCCTGTCAGGTTTCACCTGGTCGCCGGACGGCTCCAAAGCCGCCTTCCTGGTGACCGATGACGACTCGATCGGCGTCTGGGTCGCCGACATGGAGCGCGCTCAGGCGCGTGAGATTATCGACGAGGGCGTCAACGCGGTGTTCTCCGCGCTCGACTGGATGAGCGACAGCGAGACCTTGCTCGTCACCCTCACCAGTGATGAGCGCGGCCCGCGCCCGGAACGCGCGCGCGTGCCTACCGGCCCGGTGATCCAGGAAGCGGCGGGTTATGAAGCGCCGGTGCGCACCTATCAGGATTTGCTCGCTGACGCGGATGATGCGGCGCTGTTCGCCTGGCTGGCAGAAAGCCAGATCGTGTCCGTGGACGTCACCGCGCGCCGTGTGCGCGTGCGTGAGATTGGCGAGCCGGGCCTTTATTACTCCGTCGACCCGGCGCCGGGCGGCGAGTATCTGCTGGTGGAATCGCTTGAGCAGCCCTTCTCCTATGACGTGCCCTGGTCGCGTTTTGCGGAAACCAGCGAAGTCTGGACGCTTGACGGCGATGTGGTTGCGGAGATCGCCAGCCATGACATCGCTGACGGCGTGCCGATCGGCGGCGTGATCGAAGGACGCCGCTCCATCACCTGGCAGGATTCTGCGGCCGCGCGCCTGGTCTGGGCGGAAGCGCTGGATGGCGGTGATCCGCGGGTGGAAACCGACGAGCGCGACAGCGCCTGGGCGCTTGAGGCGCCGTTTGACGGCGAGCCGATGGAGATCGCCCGGTTTGAGGACCGCTATTACGGGACCGAATTCACCTCTGAAGGCCAGATCGGCATCGCGACCGAATATGACCGCGACACCCGCGTGGTGCGGTCCTGGCTGGTGGATTTTGCGGCCCCCGGCGCAGAACCGCGCTTGCTCAATGAGCGCTCGATCCAGGACAATTACGCCGATCCCGGTTCGCCCCTGAGCGTGCGCAACGCGTATGGCCGGTCGGTAGCGGCCGTGGTGGACGGCGCGATGTATTTCACTGGCGACGGCGCCAGCGCCGACGGGGATCGTCCCTTCCTCAGCCGCGTGGATTTTGACACGCTGGACACCGAGATCCTGTGGCGTAACTCGGGTGAGAACTATGAGCGCGTCATTGATGTGCTGGCTGAAGACGGCTCGGTGTTCCTGACCTCTTATGAGGATCCGACCACGCCGCCGAACGTGCAGCGTCATGACGGCGAGACGGTCACCCGCATCACCAATTTTGAAAACCCGCACCCCCAGCTCAACGACATCCGCAAGGAGCTGATCACCTATGAGCGCGAGGACGGCGTGCCGCTGTCGGCGACGCTCTATCTGCCCGCCGATTATGAAGAGGGCGACACCCTGCCCTTGCTGATCTGGGCGTATCCGCTTGAATACAACTCCGCGTCCGACGCCGGTCAGGTGCGCGGCTCGCAATACCGCTTCTCTCGCGTGTCAGGCACCAGCCCGCGCTTCATGGTGACTCAGGGCTATGCGCTGATGGAGCGGGCGACCATGCCGATCGTGGGCGATGATCCGCTGACGGTGAACGACACGTTCGTGGACCAGCTGGTGATGTCAGCCGAAGCCGCCATCGCCGACAGCGTGGCGCGCGGATTTGGCGATGGCGAGCGCGTGGCGGTCGCTGGCCATTCCTATGGCGCGTTCATGACGGCGCACCTTCTGGCGGGCTCGGATCTGTTCCGCGCCGGCATCGCGCGTTCGGGCGCCTATAACCGGACGCTGACCCCGTTCGGTTTCCAGTCCGAACGCCGCACCTATTGGGAGGCGCCTGACTCCTATTACAAGCTGTCGCCCTTCATGCACGCCAATGACATTGATGAGCCCATGCTCATGATCCACGGTCAGATGGACAATAATTCGGGGACTTATCCGATTCAGTCCGAACGCATGTTCGCGGCCGTCAAAGGCAATGGCGGCACGGCGCGCCTGGTCATGCTGCCCTATGAAAGCCATGGCTACCGCGCCCGTGAGAGCGTTCTGCATGTGCTGGCGGAATCCATTGACTGGCTTGATACGTATGTGCAGCCGGAGGAACCCATGGTGCCGCATACGCCGGACCAGGGTGAACGCGAAGTCGAGTAAAGCTTCCGGTTTCCTTCCAATCAACGCCCCGCCGGCACAGCCGGCGGGGCGTTTTTTATTGGCGAGAGTTCAACACGGATGCGTCGGGACTGACGCGCATGCTTCAACGCCTGTTAAGGCGAATGCTCGCCAAGGTGGCGTTAAGCATACGCGCAAGCCCCCGGGAGACCTTCATGTTGAATCTGCTTGGCAGTTCACTTGAGAAACAAGCTCTTGAACAATCAGTAGACGCCGTGGTGACCATCGATCCTCAAAACAGGATCGTGTTCTTCAACGCCGCGGCGGAGCGGCTTTGGAATATCAAGCGCGCCGAGGTGATCGGCAAGAATGTGCGCATTCTTGTCCCGCCG
Source organism: Oceanicaulis sp. (assembly GCF_051859625.1). Taxonomy (GTDB): domain Bacteria; phylum Pseudomonadota; class Alphaproteobacteria; order Caulobacterales; family Maricaulaceae; genus Oceanicaulis. Next base: position 1,361,075 of record NZ_JBHYFH010000001.1, read on the forward strand.
CATATACAAAGCGGGCATGACGGGCTGATCAACGCCAACCGGCACCTCGCGTGATATCGAGCTTGAGCGTCAGGACGGTACGAAAGTCTGGGTCAATCTGGCCCTCTCGCGGGTGAAGGCGGGCTCCAAGCTCTATTACACGGCCTTCGTGAAGGATATCAGCGCCGAGAAAGAGGCGCGCGAAACCACCCGGCAGATCCTTGATCAGGCGCTGGACGCCGTGGTGTCGATCAATGAGGCCAATATCGTCACCTATTTCAATCGTTCCGCCGAGCAATTGTGGGGCTATGACGCGGACGAGGTGATAGGCCAGAACGTCAAGATGCTGGTTCCCAGCGAGTTCCGCCCTAATCACGACAACCTCGTCAACGCCAATCGCGAGACGGGTCAGGACAAGATTGTCGGGACCTCGCGTGATGTGGAGATCGAGCGCAAGGACGGTGAGCGGGTCTGGGCCAATCTGTCCCTGTCCAAAGTGCGCTCCGGACAGAAGATTTTCTACACCGCCTTCGTCAAGGACATCACCGAACAGCGCCGCAGCCGGGAAACCATCAGCCAGACCCTGTCACAGGCGATCGACCCGGTGGTCACGATCAATGCGCGCAATGAAGTGATCTTTTTCAACAAGGCCGCGGAGACATTCTGGGGCTATTCGGCTGATCAGGTGCTGGGACAGAACGTCAAGATGCTGGTGCCCGGCGAAATCCGCAGCAAGCACGATGACTTTGTGAACGCCAACCGGACGACGGGCGTCGACAAGATCGTCGGTCGATCGCGTGAGGTTCTGGTTGAACGCGCCGACGGGGAGCGCGTCTGGGGGGCCTTGTCGCTGTCCAAGATCAATGTGGACGGAGAAATTTCCTACACCGCTTTCGTCAAGGATGTGGACCAGGAGGTCCGCAATCGCGAGCAGTTCAAACTCTTGTCTCTGGTGGCGGACGAAACCGACAATCTGGTGATCATCACCGATGCGACCGGTCTGATCGAATACGTCAATCCGGGTTTCTGCAACCTGACCGGCTATACGCCGGACGAGGTGATAGGCCGCAAGCCGGGCGATTTCCTGCAAGGCCCGGAGACGTCATCTGAAACACGCGCGCAGATCCGTGACAAACTGCATCGCGGCGCGCCGTTCTATGACGAGATCCTCAATTACACCAAGGCGGGAGAGCCCTACTGGATCTCGCTCTCCATCAACCCGGTGCGCAATGATGCAGGAGAGCTCATCCGTTTCGTCTCCGTGCAGGCGAACATCACCGAGGTGAAACTCAAGGCCAAGGAGTTTGAAACCCGCATGGCCGCCATCACCGAGTCCAATGTGGTGATGGAATGGGGTCCTGACGGCGTGCTGGTTCAGGGCAATGACAATCTGAACAAGGTTCTTGATCAGATCGCGCTGCCTGATCGCAAAGCGCTGTCGCTTGACGCCCTGTTCAGTGCGGACCAGGTGGTGCGGATGAAGCGCGGCGAAACCGTGACGGATGAGATTTCCCTGAAAGGCGGGCGTGATGTGGCCTGGTTGTCCGGCGCTGTTCAGGTGATCATGGGCTTTGGCGGACAGGTGGAGCGTTTCACCATGTACGCCACGAACTCCACAGCCCAACGCAAGGCCAGTGAAGAGACCCGGCACATTGTCGGCGGCGTGCTTGAGCAGGTGAGCCATATGGCGGAAAGCCTGCGCGACATCTCCGAACAGACAAACCTTCTGTCGCTCAACGCAAGCATCGAGGCGGCGCGCGCCGGCCAGCATGGCGCGGGCTTCGCTGTGGTGGCGACTGAAGTGCGCGAACTGGCGGACCGGTCCTCCAAATCCACCGACGAGATCGCTCGCGTGGTGGTGTCCACCCAGGCCAAGCTGAATGAGCTTGAGCGGGGTGCGACGCTCGATAAAGCGTCCTAGACCCTAGAGCCGACATTAAAAAAACCCCGCCGGAGCGATCCGGCGGGGTTTTCTGTGTCCAAGGGGGGAAGCCTAGAAGCTCGCCTGAACGCCCAGCGCGAGGACGTTTGTGCTCGCATCGCGTTCCGACCAGCTTTCTCCGGTGGGCAGATTGCCGCCTGAGAGGAAGTTCAGCGGCACCCAGCCTTCGGTGCGGATCAGCTCGCCGAACAGATTGACCGAGGGGCTGATGAAGTAAGACCCGCCCAGAACCCATTGGTCCTGTTTCTCCCAGGGCGCGCCGCTATCACCAGAGACGAAGCGGCTGAATTCAAACGACAGCGCGAAGTCTTCACTCGATTGCAGGTCAAACCAGTAGCGCCCGCCCAGGGTGAAGGCGTTCGGCGCCACCGCTTCAAACGCGGAATAGATCGGAACCGGCGAGGCTGTGCCCGCCCAGTCTTCTGTCGTTGAAGCGTATTCGCCCAGAAGCTCCAGACGCCCCAGATCGGCGCGGGCGTAGATCGCCCAGCCCGGATTGCTCTCGTCGCACGGATTGAAGTGGAAGACCGGATAGGCCTGGCAATAGGCGGTGGCTTCGGTGTAGCTCGCGCCCGCCATCAGTGTGCGGCCTTCAGACAATGCGGCCGTGTAGTTCACGTCCACGGCGAAATTGTTGACCCGGCTGGGGACGTTCGTGTCCTCGACCGGGGCGTTATGGGCGCGGAATTGCGAGCCGCCCTGAATGGCCATGGCGCGCACATGCAGGCCGTTATTGTAATAGCCGACCATGCCGCCTGTCGCGAGACCGGCGAAAGCGTGCCAACTGGTGGAGTTGGTGAACGGGCTGACGGTGTCGTTCAGGCCGAACGGCGTGTCCATCTTGCCGATGGCGGCGTACCAGGGGCGCTCTGACAGATTGCCGAACAGCACAAACGCGCGACGCAGCTGGATCTGGTTCCGGTTCAGATCGGTCAGCGTGCCGGATCCGAAGCTCTGCTCGGGATCATAAAGCATCTCTGAATACAGCGTGATGTTGTCCGTCATCCGGCCTGTGACAGCGAGCTGGGCGGAATGCACGATGAATTCAGACACCGTCTCGCCGATCTGGTTGGCCGAGGTCGGGTGACGCATCAGCCAGCCGAATTTGGTGTTGGAGTTGCTTTCCTGGTAATCGCCCAGCGCCGTCACATTGCCGCTCAGGGTCACCCGGCGATCCAGATCGCCGGTCTCGATGGCGTTCAGAATGGTCAGGGCGCGCGTGTTCACGCCTTCAGCATGATCGAGGACCTGATAGCCGTATTCGGGGCTGACACCGACCAGGTTCTGGTGAAAGTCATCGCCATGATGGGCGCCATGCGAGCCGGTTTCGGCGTGATGGTCATGGGACGCGGTGTGCATCGGCGCGTCCGCCTGGGCGGGCGCGGGATGGTGCGGCATGGCGGCGGGCGAGCTTTGCGCGTCCGACTGCGGCAGCAGGCCCTGGGCGGCCAGCACATTCATCAATTGCCGGTTTGTCGCTTCCAGCTGTGCGAGGCGGGCCTCCAGCTCTTCAATGCGGGCGTCGTCATCAGCCAGCGCCGGAGCGGCCATGCCAAGCGACAGCAGGCTGACGCCTGCGATCAATGCGATTTTCATATGAGTGTCCCCAATCAATTTAAGTGAGGCGCCGTCCCGAGCGCTCTATCTGAATGGGCCTAATACTTATGGGGTTAATGAAGCCTTTAAGGGGGAGAGAGTCGCTACACGCCGCTGCGATACCCTCGGCTGACCGGCAGGCTGCGGCCGTCAGACAGGCGCGCTTCAGCGTCGCCATCACCGGTAGGAACCAGTTCGCGGATCGCAGGCCGCACGGTCATGTGAGACCGGTGAAGCCGCACCGGCTCTGCGCCCGCGGTCTCCAGAAGGCTGATCAATCGGGTGAGCGTCATACGCGCCAGATGCGCGCCGGTGGGCGTGATGACTTCCACATAATTGCCCGCTGCGCTGGCGCTGATGATTTCGCGGGCCGGCAAGCGAATCTCCCGCCCGCCGCTGCGCAGAGTGATCACATGATCAGCGCGGGCGTCTTCTCGGGCGGCCCGCAGGCGCTGGCGGGCGTCTTCAAGCTCGCGCATGATCGCAAGCACAGCGAGCATCAGGCCATAGCTCAGCACGTCTTTGCGAAATTCATAGAAAAACTCGCCGAACGGACCGCCATAGGTTTCATAGGAAAACCCGAAGAGCAGGGGCCAGAGCAAGGCGCGCAGACTGTCCATGCTCACGACATGCACGAGTGAGAAGGCCGTGACCCCCAGCGCATGAACCGGTAGCGCAGTGCGCCAGCGTTCCAGTGAAACGGGGAAGCGACGCTCCAGCAAGGCGACGGGTACGAACAGGGCCAGAATGACCAGATTGCTGGTGCCTTCCAGCGTCAGGGCGCGCAGCCAGACGCCGGCTTCGCCCGCCCGGCGCCATTCCTCGGCCAGGGACAGACCGTTCACCAGCCAGAAGCCCAGCGAGGCGATCAGATAAAACAGAAAGGCGCCTCGAAGGACGCGGCGTTCAAGATCGGGCGTGTGCATGGCCTGATCTTGCCCTGATGCGTCTGGCCTCGCCAGCTTGGGGCGCCGTGTTTCATCCCGTTTAAGCCGCGGTTCGTCCCTGGGCGCCGGTATTGGTCCCGCCGGTCCGCCGTTCGCCCTTTCAGACCTGCCTTCATGAGATGTTGAGGTCAGTCTCGCCGCTGGTTCGATTGGGAGACTGAGATGACTGAAACCGGCCCGCGCGCCAGCGCGTCCCCGACCCGCCGATATGACCTGGATTGGCTGCGTATCATCGCGTTCGGCCTTCTGGTGCTGTATCATGTCGGCATGTTCTACGTGCCCTGGGGCTGGCACGTGAAAAGCGTGCATGCGGGGCCGGGCGCCGAGCCGCTGATGAGCTTGCTCAATCCCTGGCGGCTCTCCCTGCTCTTCTTCATTTCAGGCGTGGCGTTCCGCTATCTCCATGACAAGTCCGGCGCCCTCAAATTCGCAGGCGAGCGGACCTGGCGGCTCTTGCCGGTGATCGTGTTCGGCATGCTCGTGGTGGTGATGCCGCAGACCTATTTCCAGCTGCGTGAGATGGGCGAGATCGAGCCGGGCATTCTGGCCTTCTGGCCGCACTACATCATGGACTGGGAGATCGCCGGCATCGCCGTGCCGACCTGGAACCATCTGTGGTACGTGGTCTATCTCTTTGTTTATGCGTTGCTCCTGGCGCCGGTTATGGGGCTTCTGAAAGCCTTTGGACGCGGCCCGGGCGCCCTGCTGGGTCAGGTGTTGGACAGCCGCTTCGGGCCGCTTTGGCTGATCGTGCTCGGCTTTGCGCCGATGATGATCTACCGCATTGTTCTGGTTCCCCATTTTGAAACCACACACAATCTGACCTGGGATTGGGCGAACCACGCCATCAGTTTCACCTATCTGCTCTATGGCGTCTTCGCCGCCAAATCCGAGCGGTTCTGGTCCGCGGTTGACCGGGCCTTGCCGCTGGCGCTGGGGCTGACGGTCGTCCTGGGCGTCGTGCTGACCCCGGTCTGGGCGCTCTGGTGGGATCAGGTGGCCGAGCATGAGGTCGTGCTCTGGCTCGCACGCGCCGGTCGCGTGCTCTACGCCTGGACCATGATCGTGACGCTGTTGGGTCTGGCGCGGCGGTTTCTGAACACGGACGGCCCGGTGCGGCGTTATCTGACCGAGGCGATTTTCCCGGTCTATATCCTGCACCAGACGATCACGGTCTCGGCGGGGTATATGCTGACCCGGATGGGCTTTGACGTCTGGACCGAGTTCGCGCTGGTCACTCTCATCACCTATGGCGGCGCGTTCGCCGGGTTTGAGATCATCCGGCGGATCAAGCCGCTCAGGCCGGTGTTTGGATTGAAGCTCTAGGTCTCGGCTCTCCCGGAACAGCTCGACTCTTTTCGCATAAGCGCTTAACTGGTCGGGCTTTTCTGGGGGGAGATGACTATGGGCGCTTTATCACGAGCCGCTATTGTACTGGGCGTGTCGCTTGCGGGCGGCGTGGCTGCGGTGTTCGGGGCGGAAGCCTTGCGCGACGCCGGCTATCTGCCCGAACCGGGCGAGGCGGGCGCGCCTGCCGCCGTCGCGCCAGCCACGACGCCGTTTGATCGCTTCATTCAGGCTTCGGAATTACAAAACCGGGCGGCGGCCGCGAATGCGGCGTGCGGCTTTGGCGAGTCCCTGTCTGCGGGCGAGAGCGGGTTCTGGTATGTCGGCGATGCGCCCGGCGCTCTGGGGATTTACCGCGCGGAACCCGGTGAGGGTCATGTGCTGCGCAGTTTCACTGCGTCGGCTGACACTCTGGTGGCCTATAGTGAATACGGCGAATTGTTCGTGCAAACCGGAGACGGGGCCTTCAACAGCCGGACCTTTGTGCTCGATGACGCGGGCGAAGTGATCTTCACCGAGCCCTTGCTGGAACGCGCCCGGATCGCGCTGACCTGTGACGACGCCTCTGCGGCGGCCAATGCGCTGAACGCCGAGTTCGCAGCGTCCGGCGCGAGGGTGGATCCAATCCGGTCGGGGCTGAACGCCTTTGTGGTCGGGGACGGCTATGAAGACTGGGTCTATCCGCGCGTGGACGGCCTGGTCGAGGCGTGCGCGCCCGCGGGCGGCGCGGTTCCGCTTGAGGATGACCGGACGACCCTGATTGCAGCGGAGTTCGACATGGACGCTCGGTTTGGCGAGGCGATCTATCATGACATGTCCGGGGAGAGCCTGGCGGGCTCGTCCGAGCCGATGCTCTATCTGACGCTGGCGACGGTTCACAGCGCCACGGAACATGGAGAGATCACCTATTACCGCGCGCCGCTGAGCTGGAGAGACCTTCTGGCGGAAGACGGGGCGTTCGCCCTGATCTATCGGTATGAGGCGATGGAGCAGATCGGCTTTACAGTGTTCGCCGACGGCTCACGGTCTCATAGCGAAAGCGCAGGCGGAGTCATGGACGCCAGCTTCCCATGCGCTGACCCTCAGCAAGCGGTTGATATCTTGCGCGCGGTCTCCGCGGGCTAGCTCTGTGTCTCCCGCATCAGCTTGAAAGCGATGCGCGGGGCGTCCCACAGCGAGGGCAGCAGCATCAACGATACCGGCGCGCCGGTGATGACGATGAATTGCTGCAGCTTGCCCACGGCGCCCCCGCCGCCGCCCGCACTGACCAGAACAATGGCCATGGCCGCCATCACCAGTCCCCAGAAGGCGCGCATGCCGCCGGACGGCTCGCCCTCTTTGCTGAGCGCGCTGGAGATGGCGAAGGTCATGGAATCGCCCGTCGTGGCGACAAACACCGTGGTCAGGATCAGAAACAGGATCGAGACCGGAAGCGCCAGCGGCAGGCTCTGGGTGATGGCGAGTAGAGCGGCGGGCAGGTCAAAGCCTTCAAAGGCGCCAGACACCGAGCCCGGCTCCGCCAGCTCGAACGCCAGCCCGCTGCCGCCCAGAATGGTGAACCAGAAATGGGTGGCCAGAGGGGCGACCACCGACAGGGTCAGGATGATCGACCGGATCGAGCGGCCGCGTGAGATGCGCGCGATGAAGATCGCCATCATCGGCCCATAGCCGATGAACCAGGCCCAGAAGAACAGGGTCCAGCCGTTCAGCCACCCGCTTTCCCCAAACAGGCCCGCCCCGTCGCGTTGCAGGGCGATGGGGAAGAAATTGACGAGGTAGTGCGCCATCCCCGACAGGAAATGCCGGATGATGAAGCCGGTCGGCCCCGCCGCCAGAATGAAGACCAGCAAGAGGCCCGTCAGGATGATGTTGAAGCGGCTGAGGATCTGGATGCCGCGCGACAGGCCGGTCAGGGCGGAGGTGATGTAGATTGACGCCAGGGCGATGATCACGCCGATCTGGGTCGGCAGACCTTCAGGAAAGCCGAACAGATTGGACAGGCCGGCGCTGACCTGTAGCCCCAGAAAGCCGATCGGTCCGACGGTGCCCGCGATGACGCCGATCAGCGCAAAGGTATCCGCCACCCCGCCGAGCGGGCCGTCGGTGAGCTTGCGGCCCAATACCGGATACAGCAGCGTCCGCGGCGCCAACGGCAAACCCTTGGTTTGCTCGTAATACATCAGAAGGATCGCGCTGAGCGCGCCGAGGCTCGCCCAGGCCGGGAAACCCCAGTGCAGGAAGCTTTGCGCCAGCGCGACATCTACTGCCGTTTCTGCGCCGCCTGACACATCAGCGTTCGGAGGCGGGGTCAGGAAATGCGCCAGCGGTTCCGCCGCCGCCCAGAACACGCCGCCGGCCCCCAACAGAGTGCAAGCGATCATCGCCGACCATTGGAAATAGGGAAATTCGGGCGTGTCACGACCGCCAAGACGGACCTTGCCAGCGGGTGAGAGAGCAATGACCAGAGCGATCAGGAAGATCGCAGGCAGCAGAATCTGCCAGTACAGCCCGAACCCGCGGGCGACGAGGCTTGATCCCGCATCCACCCAGTTTGACAACGCGCCGAGGTCAAACACCGCCAGTGCGCAAAACCCGAGGCAAAATCCGGCGGTCGCGAAAAAGACGCCGAGGCGCGTCCCGCGCCAGGCGCGAGCCAATAGATCGGTCATGGGGGAGGCTCCTCGGGTTGCGTCGGCTTTGTAGGTCTTCGCGAATGCCCAAGGCCTGTCTGGCCCTCGACCGATCCTGGCTCGCGCCTTTCAGCGCGGATGAGTTAGTCTTCGATATCCGGCACGGCCACGGCGTGGAAGCCGGCGTCCACGTGCAGGATTTCACCGGTGCACGACTTGCCCAGATCACTGAGCAGGTACAGCGCGGAACCGGCGACGCCTTCCATGGTGGTGTCTTCTTTCAGCATGGACCAGTCCTTGCCGGTCTTCATCAAGGTGCGGCCGCCGGAAATGCCCGCCATGGCGAGGGTCCGCATCGGGCCGGCCGAGATGGCGTTCACGCGAATGCCGAGCGGGCCGAGATCCCTTGCAATATAGCGGGTGGAGGCTTCCAGAGCGGCCTTGGCGACGCCCATGACATTGTAGTTCGGCACGACGCGTTCAGAGCCCAGATAGGTCAGCGACACCATGGCGCCGCCGCCGTCTTCCTTGGACGGCATCAGCGCGCTGGCGCGCTTGGCGGCGTCCACGAAGGAGAAGGCGGAAATGTCCATGGCGCGCTGGAAGCCCAGGCGCGTGGTGTTGTGGGTGAAGCTGCCCTGCAGCTCGTCCTTGCCGGCGAAGGCGATGGCGTGAACCAGGAAGTCGAGCTTGCCCCATTTGTCTTCAAGCGTCTTGAAGCAGGCGTCCATGGACGCGTCATCACTGACGTCGGCGGTGACCATGAAGGGCTCGTCGCCCAGGCTCTCCACCAGCGGGCGCACGCGTTTCTCGAGCGCTTCATCCTGATAGGAGAAGGCGAGCTCGGCGCCCTGGGCGTGCAATTGCTGGGCGATGCCCCATGCGATGGAGTTCTTGTTGGCCACGCCCATGATCAGGCCGCGCTTGCCCTTCATCAACGTGCCGGTCGGAAACTCGGTCTCGGCCATGGCCGTCCCCTTCTTTATGCGGTGGCGCCGTTCAATCAGGCGCAAACTGGATGGACGGCGCAGCGCATATCGGTGCGGTGCGCCCGGTGTCAGGGCTCGCTGATAGCGCACACCGGGCGGGGGTGTCGAGATTGACTGAAGCGTGATCGCCGTCACAGCGTTTTGGCGTTGGTTAAACTTTTGCCTTCATGTCAGACTATCAAAGGGTCGGCGATCAAGCGCCGAACGGGCGCCGATTGCGGATCAGGACTATTGAGGACACGTATGAAAGCCACTCCGACGCCACGCTCCGTGGCGATCCAGAAGCGCTGGAGCACTCTGGACTGGGCGAGCGTTTTCGCCGCCATCATCTACCCCGCCCTGGGCGTATTGGGGCTCATCACCGCCTTCACGCTCGGACTGGCTCTGAACGGGCTGACCCTTTACTGGTGGTATCCGGTTCTGGCGTTGTTCGTCGGCGCCGTGACGCTGGTGATCTGTAATTTCGGCATCGGCGTTCTGCACCGGGTCTGGCAGCACAAGGCGGGCGAGCTGAAAGCCCCCGCCCAGATCCTGACCGCGCTCAATTGCGTCATCGCCATGCAGGGGCGGCTGAAGGACTGGGTGAATTATCACAGCCAGCATCACCGCCTGTCCGACAAGGCCGGTGACCCGCACAACCCTCATGAAAGCAAGATGTGGGCGTGGATGGGCTGGTTGATCTTCCGCGATCCCAACGATCTTCAGCGCCCTACCGCCATGTGGCTCAAGGATCTCAAGACGGTGCAGATTCTCGACCGGCATTATTCGCTGATCACGCTTCTGGTGCATCTGGTGCTGCCCGCGGTTATTTATCTGACGGTCTGGGGCTTGGGCGGCTCGCTGCTGCTGACCTTCATCCTGCACGCCGCGGCGGTGACGGCGCGAGGAATCCAGTTTCACGCCACAATCCTCGGGGTGAATGTGTTCGGTCACCTCAAAACCCCGCTCTGGGCGGATTACCTGCTGGCGATCCTGACGGGCGGCGAGGCGTTTCACGATCATCACCATGACGAGCCGGTCAGCGCGCTGCACCTGCCGCGCCGCGGGCTGATGAACCGTCTGCTCGATTATAACGGCACGGTCCTGTTGGTGTTTGAGAAGCTGCGCTGGGCGCAAAACCTCAAGATCGCGCCGCAATTCAGCGTTCCGGCGCGGATCACCGCCGCCTGAGGCGGTCGTTAACGTCAGCTTCACGGGGAACGCGGTCTTCTGAGCCCTGCGGGTCCGGGGCGACCCTGCCCGCAGCGTCAGGAGGGGAAGATGTCGCGCGAAACATCGATACTGTTTGTGTGCACGGGCAATATCTGTCGCTCACCCACAGCGGAAGCGGTCGCAAAGGCTCTGGCGCAAAAGGCTGAGAAGCATCTGGTGCTTGATTCTGCGGGTACGGGCGACTGGCATGTGGGCGAACGCCCCGATCCACGCGCTGTTCAGGCGGCGCAGGCGCGCGGTTATGACCTGTCGGGCATATCCGCGCGGGCCGTCACCGATGATGATTTCATCCGCTTTGACCATCTGGTGGCCATGGATGAGGGCCATCGGCGCTGGTTGGCCGAGGCGCGCAGCAGCCGACAACTCCCCGAAACCAAGATATCCCTGCTGATGGACTGGTCAGTGGGTCTGGCGCGCACTTCCATCCCCGATCCCTATTATGGCGACGAAGCCGAATTCGAGCGCGTGCTCGACCTGATCGAAAAAGGCTGTCAGGGCCTGATTTCGCGGGTTTAACCCCTAAAGCCCCATTTGCTTGACGGCCAGGTCGCGCATGATCTCTTCCGAGCCGCCGCCAATGGCCATCACCTTCACTTCGCGATAGATGCGCTCGATCGCGCAGCCGCGCAGATAGCCCGCGCCGCCCAGGATCTGCATGGCCTCATTGGCGCAGAACTCGGCGGTTTTGGACGCGAACACCTTGATTTTCGCCAGCTCTGCAGCGGGCATGGCGGCGCCGTTGTCGGTCGCTTCGTTCACCCGCCAGGCGACCATTTGCAGATAGGCGTCCAGCGCGTCGATCTTGCCTGACATATCCGCGATCTTGTGGCGGATCGCCTGGTGCTTGATCAGCGGCTTGCCGAAGGTCTCGCGCGCCTGGGCGTAGGTGATGGCGTCATCGAGGCACCGTTTCGCTATCCCCAGACACCCGGCCGACAGGGACAGGCGCTCATAGTTGAAATTGTCCATGATCGCCAAAAGACACAGCCCTTCCTGACCCAGCTGATAGCGGGCGGGGATGCGGCACTCGTCAAAATGCAAGGTCGCGGTGTCTGAACACCACCAGCCCATCTTGTTCTTGATTTCGGTGCGGGTGAAGCCCGGCGCCTCTGCGGGGACGAGAAACAGCGAAATGCCGCCAAAGCCTTCGCCGCCCGTGCGCGCGCCGACCACGAACCAGCTCGCCTTCATGCCGCCAGTGATGAAGGTCTTCTCGCCATTGATCAGCCAGTCGTCGCCATCCTTGCGGGCCTTGGTCTGAATGCGCGACAGGTCCGAGCCGCCCGACGGCTCGGTCATGCCCAGGGCGCCGCCGGTTTTGCCCGTCACGATGCCGGGCAAGACTTCCGCCTTGATCTCATCTGTGGCGAGGGTGTGGATCGGGCCGGTCATGATCCCGCGCGAGCCGAGCGAAGCGTTCACCCCGCCCACGCCCGCATACCCCATGGCGATGCCCGCATCGACGCGCATCAGCGCATCTTCAAAGCCGTTGCCGCCATAGTCTGCGTCGATGCCGAAGCCGAACAGGCCCAGCGCGCCCGCTTTCTCGTGCAAGTCCCAGGGAAAATCGCCCGCCTCGTCCCAGTCATTGGCGAAGGGCTCGATCTCGCGATTGATGAAGCCCTGCACGCTCTCGCGGAACGCCTTGCGTTCGGGCGTGTCAAAGGGCCGGGCGAGGGCGGATGTGGGGGCGTTGGACATGAGGATCTCCCGAACGTCTATTTTCCCCAATGGTAATATGGATGACGTATACGTCAATCATGATTGAAGCCTGCATCTTCGCGCTTTCCCTGAGGTGAGTTCCGCGTTACCTCCCGCGCCCATGAGCCTGATCACCCTGGCCGCGTTCGCCGGCGCCATTTTCATCCTGTTTCTCACCCCCGGACCGGGCAACATCGCCATGGTGGGCCGGACGCTGGACGCCGGGCCGAGCCATGGGGTGACCTATGGGTTGGGAATTCTGACCGGCGATATTTTCTGGCTGACGCTGGCGGTGTTCGGTCTGGCCGCCGCCGCCGAGGTCGCCGGCGAGTACGCGCAGTTTTTCTGGATCGCCAAGATCATCGGCGCGGGCATCTTGCTGTGGTTCGCCTGGGGCGCCTTTCAGGGCTGGCGAAACCCGGCGCCGGCGGATGCGCCCCTGGCGCCGGTCAGCAAGCGGGGTCTGGCGGTGACCTATGCGGCGGGGGTCGCCATGCCGCTCACGAACCCCAAGCCGATCATCTTCTATCTCACCTTCCTGCCAGCGTTTTTTGACCTGACCGTCGTCGGACCGCTCAGCTATCTGGCGATGATCGCCGTCATGGGCGCGATGTTTGTGCTGTTCGCTTTCATCTATGTGGGGTTGGCGCACAGCGCGCGCGGCTGGCTGCGTGAGAAGGGCGTGAAACGCTGGGCGGACCTCGTCACGGCGGTGATCATGACGGCTGTGGCGATCTTGCTGCTGGCGCGATAGAGCCGCGTTCAAAAAAGTCCACACCTGCAGTGCGTTCAGACATGGTGACAACGCCGCGAACGCGGTAAAAGTATGTCATGTCAGAGACACCGAATCAGGAATACGGCGCGGAGTCGATCAAGGTCCTCAAGGGCCTCGACGCCGTGCGCAAACGCCCCGGCATGTATATCGGCGACACCGATGACGGCTCGGGTCTGCATCACATGGTCTATGAGGTGGTGGATAACGCCATCGACGAGGCGCTTGCCGGGCATTGTACGCAAGTGACCGTGTGCCTGCACGCCGACGGATCCGCCAGCGTGACCGATGACGGACGCGGCATTCCCACCCAGATTCACGCCGAAGAAGGCGTGTCGGCGGCGCAGGTCATCATGACCCAGCTGCACGCGGGCGGGAAATTCGACCAGAACTCCTACAAGGTGTCCGGCGGTCTGCACGGCGTGGGCGTCTCTGTGGTGAACGCGCTGTCTGACTGGCTCGACCTGACGATCTGGCGCAATGGCCGCGAACACACCATGCGCTTTAGGCGCGGCGACCCTGAAAACGGTCAGGATCTGCGCGAAGTGGGCGATGCGGGCGGTAAAAAAGGCACCCAGGTGCGCTTCATGCCGTCTGAGGAAACCTTCTCCAACATTGATTTTGAGCGAAACCGGCTGCTGCATCGCTTGCGCGAGCTGGCCTTCCTCAATTCCGGCGTGAAAATCGTGCTGCGCGATGAACGCGAAGCCGAACCCTTTGAAGAAGTGCTGGAATATGAGGGCGGCGTCGCCGCTTTCGTCAAACACCTCGACCGCACCAAGACCGCGATCTTCCCTGACCCGGTGCTGATCACCGGCGAGCGCGAAGGCGTCACCGTCGAAGCCGCGCTTGAGTGGAATGACAGCTATCACGAGAACGTTCTGTGCTTCACCAACAACATCCCCCAGCGCGATGGCGGCACGCACCTGGCGGGCTTCCGTGGCGCGCTGACGCGTGTGGTGAACCAGTATGCGGGCAATTCGGGCATTGCGACCAAAGCCAAGGTGTCCATCACCGGCGATGATGCGCGCGAGGGCCTGACCTGCGTTCTGTCGGTGAAAGTGCCGGATCCGAAATTCTCCTCGCAAACCAAGGACAAGCTGGTCTCGTCTGAAGTGCGTCCGGCGGTCGAAAGCGCGGTCTATGACACGCTGACCGAATGGTTTGAGGAACACCCCGCCGAAGCGCGCCAGATCGTGACGAAGATCGTCGAGGCCGCCTCCGCCCGTGAAGCCGCGCGCAAAGCGCGCGAGCTGACCCGGCGCAAATCCGCGCTCGACATCACCTCCTTGCCCGGCAAGCTGGCGGACTGCTCGCAAAAGGACCCGGCGAAATCCGAACTGTTCATCGTGGAGGGTGACTCCGCCGGCGGCTCCGCCAAGCAGGGCCGTCATCGCGAGAACCAGGCCGTGCTGCCGCTGCGGGGCAAGATCCTCAATGTGGAGCGCGCCCGTTTTGACAAGATGCTGTCATCTGATCAGGTCGGCACGCTGATCACGGCGCTGGGCACCGGCATCGGCCGCGACCAGATCGACTATGACAAGCTGCGCTACCACAAGGTCATCATCATGACCGATGCTGACGTGGACGGCGCGCACATCCGGACCTTGCTGCTGACCTTCTTCTACCGGCAAATGCCCGAGCTGATCGAACGCGGTCATCTCTTCATCGCTCAGCCGCCGCTCTACAAGGTGATGCGCGGCAAGTCCGAACGCTATCTCACCGACCAGGCCGAAATGGACGCCTTCCTGATCGAGGAAGGCAGCTCCGAAGCAGTTCTGGAGCTGGCGACCGGCGAAAAAGTCTATGGCCAGGATCTGGCCGAACGGGTGAAGGCCGCGCGCGGCATCGCCCTGTCGCTCGATCGTCTCGCGGCGCGGGCGCCGAAATTCGCGCTGGAAGCCGCCGCCCTCACCGGCGCGCTGCATCCCGACGCCACGCAAGACCAGGTGGACGCCGCCGCGCGCCGCCTCGCCGCGCAGTCTGATGAAGGCGAAGACGGCTGGGTGGGTCAGCTTCTGCCCGAAGGCGGCATGGTGTTCAAACGCACCGTGCGCGACGTGGTGGAATCCATCACGCTGGACGACAAGATCCTCGCCAGCCCCGACGCCAAGCGCCTGTCTGATCGCGCCGACGCGATCGCAGCTGATTACCAGGGCCTCGCCATCTTCCGCCGCAAGGGCGAAGAGACCGAGATCTTCTCCCCGAACGCACTGGTCAGCGCGGTGCAAGCCGCTGGGGCCAAGGGCCTGAAAATCCAGCGCTATAAAGGGCTAGGCGAGATGAACCCCGACCAGCTGTGGGAAACCACCCTCGATCCCGAAGCGCGCTCGCTGCTGCGCGTGTCCGTCACCGAAGCCGATGTGGCCGACGAGTTGTTCTCCAAGCTCATGGGCGACGTGGTCGAACCCCGCCGCGACTTCATCCAGGAATTCGCTCTGGAAGCGGAGGTGGATGCCTAGGCGTCTGCGTTCTACGATCTGATCAGAACCCCGGCCCGGCGCTCGCTTGGCCGGGGTTTTTGTTTGTGGGGGCTGTTGCGTCACCCTCTCACTTTGTCATCCCGGCCTTGAGCCGGGATCTACTGCATGCGTCTCTGTGATCAGAACAAAGCGGTTCCGGTAGATCCCGGATCGCCTATGGCGTCCGGGATGACGATGTGTGGATAGAGCAGCACTTATCCCCACCCTCTCAACCTCCCCCCATACTCTCCCCACTCCTCCAGAGCGGGCGGCCGGCGCGTTGGGTTCGGGAGGGGTGGTGGTGTCCCGAGCGGGCGCGGTTTAACGCACCGCGTCGCAGCGAAAAGGCGGGACTTCGTACATTCCGGCGATCCTGTTGGAGCCGTGCCCTTGGGGCAGGAATCCCTTGGGCGGACGACTGACAACCGTCCAGCTTGGGCAGGCTGCGTAGAAATGGCGTCAGCAAGCCGGTCGAGGCCGTAGAAAACACCATCGCGCGCGGGAGCCTTTTCGGGCTCCATAACACATAACACCAGACCCGATATTCGCCCGGACTGCTCCCGCGCGCCCTGCTCATACCCTCGCCTTTTGAAGGCGGGGATGGCGGTGTTTGGTCTATTCTTTTCGCTGTCATCCCGGCCTTGAGCCGGGATCTACTGCAGGCGTCTCTGTGATCAGAACAGAGCGATTCCGGTAGATCCCGGATCGCTTCGCGTCCGGGATGACAAGATAGAGAGGTGAGGGGAGACTAGGCGGATGAAGTCGTTCGCCGTCTACATCCTCACCAACAGGCCCAGAGGCGTTCTCTATACGGGCGTGACGAGCGATCTTGTCGGGCGCATCTGGCAGCACCGCGAAGGTGTGGTGGAGGGCTTCACCACTCGCTATGACGCTCAACAACTGGTCTGGTTTGAAATGCACCAGGACGCAGAGGCCGCGATCACGCGAGAGAAGCGGATCAAGCGTTGGCGGCGGGACTGGAAACTCGACCTGATCGAGACGGCCAATCCGGGGTGGAAAGACCTGTGGCCTGAGATTTCCCGTTAGTCTCATCCCGGATCGCCTAAGGCGTCCGGGATGAGACTTGAGAGCTTATCCCTACAAACCCCCGCCGACGCGGTTTTTCCAATAGCCTACATCTTCGGCGTATTTGCCGACGACCTCGCCCAGCACCTGGTTGAGCTTGAGGGTGTGAAAGCTGATCCATTCGCCCTGATCGATCTCCTCGAGCGCTTTCATGGAATTGCTGAGGAAGAAGGCGTAGAGCATGGCGATCAGGATGAAGAGCACCGGGAAGACCCAGCCCAGCGCCACAATGGTGGCGAAGGGGTTGAAGAGGCCGAGCGCGGCGGCGAGCCCGAACAGCGCGGTGCCGGCGAGGATGAAGCCCGCAGGCACGAACAGCAGGTAATAGCTGGAGTTCCGGGTGATCTGGAACACCACATTGCGCACATAGCTCTCGATGAAGAACACGCGCAGCGCGATCCAGTTGATGTTGAGCGTCCACAGGCGCGCTTCGGCGGACAGCTGTTTGGAATCGCGCTCCTCGCCCACGGTGACCGATTTCGCGCGGCCGATCGCGGTGCGGTAATGATCGTTGAGGCGCGCGCAATACCGGGTGAGGAAGTTCGCCATCTCGCGTGCGGTATTGCGCTGATAGGGGCTGTATTCCGCATAATAGAGCGCCCACATCACCAGCGCCGCCAGCACGCACGATCCCGCCCCGAACAGGAGCGAGTTGAGCGCCCCCGCCGTGCTTTCCCCGAACAGATCGCCATGCAGCGGACCGAACGCGTCCACCACGCCCACAGCATTCAAGAGCACGTTGGCGATCAGCACGATGGAGAGAATGGCCGACAACCAGATCGACAGGCGTCGCACATTGGCGTTCATCAGCTTGCGGGTCTCGTTGAGCATGTAGAGAAGGCCATGCTCGCTGTCGGCGAATTGCCGGGCGATCACCGCGCCTTCCACATCTTCAAACAGGGCGCGCGGATCAGAGGCGATGGGCACCTGCGCGCCAAGGAACCGGTCGGCGAGCTCGGCATAGTCTTTCGCCAGCGCGTCCGTCATCTCTTCAGGCATGCGCATGAAACCCACGCGCACCGCCATCCATTTGAAAATCAGGCCCTGGCGGGAAATGAAGCTCTCTTCATGGTCGAAATCATCGCCCAGCGCGCCTTCCAGCAGGGTTTTGTGACCTGACACCGCCGCCGCCCAGGCGCCGGGACCCATTTCGCTGGCGCGGCTGGGCGTGGCCTTCTTGCCGAGCCCGAACAGGCGCAAGACCAGTCGGAACGGGAAGGACAGGCCGCGCAAAAGCCCGGCGCCCAGCCGGGAGGCGTAGCGGCGCAAGCCATAGGCGATCAGCGCCAGAAACAGCCCAGCGGCCAGCCCGGTTACAAACCCAGTGACAGTCATCCATCCGTCCATGCTCGAGGCCCCCCTCTGAACCCCGGCCCTGAAAGCTGAGGTTCATGGGGAGTCTAGCCGCAATTGGTGACGGATGCGAGCAATGGTTAATCGGGATTTACCCTTAGAACGGGATCCAGTTGCGCTGACGCGAATAGGCCAGATAGCCCACATTGGCCCCGGCGCGCAGTCCGACGCCTGAGCGGATCGGCGCCAGGGTGATGCCGTCGGCGCGTTGATAATTCACGCCCAGCCCCGCCACGAAATAGGCCGAGCCCTCGACGCCGGGAAAGCGCTGATAGAGCCGGTCGGTGTCGTTGAGGCGATAGACGAGCGTGAACACCCGGCTGGCGTTGCCCCCGGCGTCAAACCCGATGCTGGGACCCTGCCAGTAGACCTTCTGCTGGTCGGGGCTGCCTTTCAGGCTCAGATAGCCTTCGCCATAGCGCAGTCCGATGCCGGCGGCGCCGGAGACTTCCTCACCGGCGATATAGCCCACGGGTCGACCGAGGTCTGAAAACACGCGCTCCAGCGCGGAGGCGGCGGCTTCGGCGGTGACGCCGAAGAAGTCGGCCGTGACCTCCACCAGCTCTTCCCGTGAATAGGTGTCGATATTGGACTGGTACTCGCTCGGCTGACCGTAATCAGGGTCGTCCGCACGAGAGGCGGTCTGCGCTCCGCCCGGGCTCGCACAGGCGCCGAGCGCCAGCGCCAGGGCTGTCGAAGCGATTATGGAAATGAGCGATCGTGTCATCATGGTGCGCCTGCCTTGTCTGACCGGTTTCATGCGCCGGACGCTGAACGTCAATTAGGGCCTCGGTGAGGCGAAAGGGTAAACGCTGCGTAAACACGCAGCCCGCACGCTGGCTTTGCTGCCAATAAGCTTGGCGCGGAGGCTTGCCAGTGCTAACTCCCGCGGCATGAGCACAGATCCGTCCCTGATCCGAAATTTCTCCATCGTCGCGCATATCGACCACGGTAAATCCACCCTGGCCGATCGCCTGATCCAGCATACTGGCGGTTTGACCAACCGCGAGATGAAGGAACAGGTGCTCGACAATATGGAGCTCGAGCGCGAACGCGGCATCACCATCAAGGCGCAGACCGTGCGTCTGAGCTATACCGCCAAGGATGGCCAGACCTACGCGCTGAACCTGATCGACACGCCCGGCCATGTGGACTTCGCCTATGAAGTCAGCCGCTCGCTGTACGCTTGCGAAGGCGCGCTGCTGGTGGTGGACGCCGCCCAGGGCGTTGAGGCCCAGACGCTGGCGAATGTCTACGCCGCCATTGATGTCGATCTCGAGATCGTGCCGGTCCTCAACAAGATCGACCTGCCCGCCGCCGAACCTGACCGGGTGAAAGCCCAGATCGAGGACGTGATCGGCATCGACGCGTCTGACGCCATCGAGATTTCCGCCAAGACCGGCCTGGGGATCGAGGATGTGCTGGAAGCCATCGTCACCCGCCTGCCTGCACCGAAATCCGGCGATCCGACCGCGCCCTTGAAGGCGCTGCTGGTGGACAGCTGGTATGACCCGTATCTGGGCGTGATCTGTCTGGTGCGCATCATCGAAGGCACGCTGAAAAAGGGCATGCGCGTGCGCCTGATGGGCGCCGAGGCGAGCTATGGCGTGGACGGGGTGGGCGTGTTCACGCCCGCCAAGGAAAACCGCGATACGCTGGGTCCGGGCGAGATCGGATTCCTGAACGCCTCGATCAAGCAGGTGCGCGATGCGCGCGTCGGCGACACCATCACCGAGGAAAAACGCCCCACGGATTCCATGCTGCCAGGCTTTGAGCCGGCGGTGCCGGTGGTGTTCTGCGGCCTGTTCCCGGTGGATGCGGCCGATTTTGAAGACCTGCGCGACGCGGTGGAGCGGCTGGCGCTCAACGACGCGTCCTTCAGCTATGAGATGGAGACGTCGGCTGCACTGGGCTTTGGCTTCCGCTGCGGCTTCCTGGGATTGCTTCACCTTGAGGTGATCCGCGAACGGCTCGAGCGCGAATACAATGTCGACCTCATCACCACCGCGCCGTCGGTGGTCTACAAGATCGAGATGACCGACGGGTCCGAGCTGGACATGCACAATCCCGCCGACATGCCCGATCCGGTGAAGATCGACAATATTTCAGAACCCTGGATCAAGGCCACGATCCTGGTGCCGGACGAGTATCTCGGCGGCGTGCTGAAGCTGTGTCAGGACCGCCGCGGCATCCAGCTCGAGCTGACCTATGCCGGTTCGCGCGCCATGCTGGTCTATGAATTGCCGCTCAACGAGGTGGTGTTTGACTTCTATGACCGGCTGAAATCAGTGTCCAAGGGATACGCCAGCTTTGACTACCAGTTCATCGAGCATCGCGAGGAAGACCTCGTGAAAATGTCGATCCTGGTGAATGAAGAGCCGGTGGACGCCCTGTCGATGATCGTGCACCGCTCGCGCGCCGACATGCGCGGCCGCGCCATGTGCGAGAAGCTCAAGGAGCTGATCCCGCGGCACATGTTCAAGATCCCGATCCAGGCCGCCATCGGCGGCCGTGTGATCGCGCGCGAAACCCTGTCCGCCATGCGCAAGGACGTGACCGCCAAATGCTATGGCGGCGACGCCACCCGGAAACGCAAGCTTCTGGACAAGCAGAAGGCCGGCAAGAAGAAGATGCGCCAGTACGGCAATGTCGAAATCCCGCAGGAAGCCTTTATCGCTGCGCTGAAAATGGACGACGATTAAGCCTCAAGCGCCCTGACGACACGAAAAAGCCCCGGCCGATGGCCGGGGCTTTTGTCATTCAAAGGAGCGTAGTTGCAGGCCAATCCCCAAGATTGGGCGCGAGAACTGAATCGCAAAACTCTCTGAAACTCAGGACATTTTCATGGCCTTTGTATTCAGCCATTTTGGAATCCTTGAGGGCTTCGGGGATTACCAACCAAACGCCGAATGACGCCATATCCTCAATGGCATTTCCGGCAATGTTCTCATCTACCGTCGTTAGATAGAGGTTCCGGTCAGCTTTTTCCCGTTCGACCTGTTTCCAGCGCTCTCGCAACGTCGTTTTGGCGCTGAGAATAAGCGCGGTTTTCTTTTCATGGGTTTCATTTTCCATGAAACTCAGAGATGGAAGAATGAAATCAGGTCGCTTTTTTGCGGCAATAACGACCTGCTTTTCGAAAGGTATCGCTCCATCATTCAGCATGGCTTCGATGTGATGTTCATATGAATAACCAGCCCGTGCTTTTCGTTGCTGGGTGGCAGACAGCATAAGAGCATCAATAGCCGGGAGTGTATCCACCAGCCGGCGGATGACGTCTGACAGGCTGATGCTCACGGGCTCGTCACCAAGGACAAGTCTGACGAGAGCGACGGCCCGCTCCCTGCGCTGGTACTTTCTGAAAAGCTCCCATTCGATGCTGCGGCTGATGTCTCTGAGAGCATCACCTGGGGCGTCGATTTCAAAAGGGTTCAGTGAGGTCAGGCCTTGCTTTGTCAGATACTCTTGCCGGGCGAGATTGGCGAGATCAATTGTAGCAGGCATGGCAGCATGATCTCGCGCGAACAGGTCAATACGCCCATCATGCCAGGCGGCTATGAGTTGCTCAGCGAAGTCCAGAACCCGGTCATGTTCAGATTGCGTGATCTCTTTCGGGTTGAACTCGTCGACCAGGAAATCCGGACCAATATCAAACATCTCTGCCAGCAAAGCGGCCTCTTCACTGGCAGAGTCAATCGTCAGGCACTCATATGCCGTTTCGCTATCGTCCTGTATTCGACCCATGATAAGGAAGGATGCAGGAAGCAGCTCCGACAACACGGACGGCGGCAGACCCGTCATGTGTGTTTCTTCACCCTTACTGGTATAATTCACAAGGCGCGTTTTCTTGGTGACTGGCACAGGCCCGGCTTGAGGCCAGATAGTTTGGAAGTGAACGTGCCAGATCGGCTTTGCTGTGGGATCAGCACGGTTCATCTGTTCCAGGGTGGGGAAGAAACCGCCATCACGGTTTTCATAAGGAATGTATACACCGCCCTGATGCTTGTTCTTGTAACGGGCCCAGTCTCGGTCATTTTTTGAAAGCTTTTTTACAAGAATTCTGTCTGCTTTTTTGAAGAGCTCATTCAGAAGGTCCGCTTCACGCCCCATCATAGGCAGTTGGGTATTGTCCATCATCTTTGTGTTCCGGGCTCCGGATCTCGAGGAATGGCGTGCCGTTGTCCAGCCACTGCGATGTCAGGTTCCAGAATGCATCCGGTTCCTGTTTGAGGCGTCCTTTTAGCGCACATTCCCATACCACGAGAACTCTCCAGTTTCGGGAGAGTAAATCCGAGATACTTGTAGCGTCTCGTTTGCGATTCAGGTCAATCTTCTCCCGCCAGAATTCCTCTCGCGTCTTCGGCCATTTGAAGAGATGGCAATCATGGCCGTGCCAGAAACAGCCATTCACGAAGATCACAGCGCGATATTTCGGCAAGACTATATCGGGCTTTCCAGGAAGGTCCTTTCGGTGGAGCCGGAAGCGATAACCACGCGCGTGAAGCCCTTGTCGGACAATAAGCTCGGGCTTGGTATCCTTGCCCCGGATACCGGACATCATCCGGGAGCGTTTGGCTTTGGAAACGATATCAGCCATGCGCCCGGATGGGTTCGTCCTGTTTGTCTGACTGAGCGAACGCCGGGCCAGTTTCCAGGGCCCGGAGCAGGAAAGGCTCGACATATCGGGCGACCGCTTCAACCGCGGGAACAACGACCGAGTTGCCGAACTGGCGATAGGCCTGTGTATCGGAGACAGGAATTTTCCATTCCTTCCCGTCGCGTTCAAAACCCATGAGGCGAGCGCATTCGGTGGGTGTGAGCCGCCGGGGGCGATCCCCGGTCGGCTGTTTGATAAGAATTTCCGATCCGTCCTTGTGGTATCGGGCAGACAGGGTGCGTGCGACATCTTCCGGGCCACACAGGCCAAAGCCGAATCCATTACCCTTGGCGTTATGCTTTGCCTTGTACGCTTGGAGATATCCCCAGAGGTGGGCCGTCAGGGTATATTTTGAATCCACCTCGTTATGGGACTGGAGGATGTCGCCAAGCACGGGCCATTCATGCTCTGGCGGGATCATCCGGTCAAAATCATCAAAGCTGAAGCCCTGCTCTTCGCGGAAGCCGACGATGAAGATGCGTTCGCGTTTCTGCGGGACCCAGGGACGCGCAGAAATCACACGCCAGTCGATCTTGTAGCCAAGCTCGTTTTCCAGCCGATCCTTGATGATCGCGAAGGTCCTGCCTTTGTCATGCCGTTCGAGATTCTTGACGTTTTCAAGGATAAAGGCGCTAGGACGATGGTGTTTGAGGATACTGAGTACATCAAAGAACAGATTGCCCTGCTGCTCGCATTCGAAACCGTGTGCCCTGCCGAGCGCATTTTTCTTGGACACGCCAGCGATGGAAAATGGCTGACAGGGGAACCCAGCCAGCAGGACATCGTGAGCTGGGATCAATTCCGGGGATGCGCTGTATGGGCGGATATCTCCGACGAATGTGTGCGTTTCGGGATCATCGCGAAAGTTTGCCTTGTAGGTCTGGCCCGCGAATTTATCCCATTCGCTCGTAAACACACACTCGCCACCGATGGATTCAAATCCCTGGCGCAGACCACCGATCCCGGCGAAGAGATCAATGAATTTGAATTTTGCAGGCCTGTCTGAAGACCTGGGTGAAGGACCTGCGAGTATTTTGAGACGCTCAAGTTCACTGAAGCGTGGCTCGGTTTCGCCGCGGTCATAGCGATAGGCCGTCGCTTCCGAAACCTGCAAGAATCTGGCGGCTTCGGTGACGTCGAGTGGAATACGTTCGCGAAGGGTTTTGAAATCGGAATCAGACACTTGCTCTATCCTGGGACGGTTTCTGTCAATCTGACAGCATACGGCCACGCAGTCCAGGAAAGATTCATGATATGTTCTGATTTTTAATCAGGGCACGACTACGCCCCGGCCATCGGCCGGGGCTTTTGCATTCAGGACCGGATATCGTCGCTAGTGACCGTCACCTTCAGACGCTCCGGTTTCACCGTCTTCGGCCATATCATGACCCTCATGGCTCATCGCGCCCATCTCCGGATCAAGCTCTGGGGCGGTGTCGCGCACAGGCAGGGTGACGGATAGGGTTTCGCCGTCGGCGAAAGTGAGGGTGAGGCTCATTTCACCATCCTCGAGCTCAGCCGGGTTCACGCCGAAGATCATCAGATGGTCGCCGCCGGGCGCGAGGCTCGCCGCGCCGCCGGCGGGAATGTCGATGGCGTCCACATGGCGCATGCGCATTACTGCGCCATCCATGGCCATGGTGTGTAGCTCGATCGCGTCCGCTTCCCCGGTCGTCGCGCTGACCAGCTGGCCGCCCGGCGCGCCTGCGGTGAGGGTGACAAAGCCGGCGGTCACGTCCCGCCCGCCCAGAGGCGCGCGCACCCAGCCTTCAATCACGGCGTAGTCGGCCGGCTCGGTGCTGGCCGGGGCCTCTTCAGCGGGCGAGCAGGCGGCGAGGCTGAGAACGCTTAAGGGGGCGAGGGCGTAGAGGGCGCGTTTGAGCATGTCATCTCTCCATATGAGACGGGCGACGCCGATGGCGCCGCCCGAAACCGGTCGTGTTCAGATTTGGCGCGTGGCGCGCGTTCGCGCAAGCGCGCAGCCTGCGGCGTTTACGCGCCCCAATAGCCCACAAGTTTGCGGATTTCCGCAATGGCAGGCTGCGCAGCGGCGCGGGCGCGCTCGGCGCCGTCTTTCAGCACTGCGTCGATCTCGGCTTTGTCATCAAGCAGGCGCGCGTATTCCTCGCTTACCGGAGCGATGTATTCCACCGCCGCTTCGGCCAGTTTCGGTTTGAACGCGCCAAAGCCTTCGCCGCCAAACTCGCCCAGAACCTCGGCCACGGACTTGCCGGTCAGCGCGGCGTACAGACCCACAAGGTTCTTCGCTTCCGGGCGATCATTAAGACCCTCAGCGGTTTCGGGCAGGGGCTCGGGATCGGTCTTCGCCTTCTTGATCTTGCGCGCGATCGTGTCCGCGTCATCGTGCAGGTTGATCCGGGCATTATCGCTCGGGTCGGATTTCGACATCTTCTTCGTGCCGTCCTTGAGCGACATCACGCGCGCACCGGTCGGCATGATGACGGGTTCAGGCTGGGGCAGGATGATCTGGTCGCCGCCAAAGTCGCGGTTGAAGCGGGCGGCGATGTCGCGCGACAGCTCCAGATGCTGTTTCTGGTCGTCGCCGACGGGCACATGGGTTGCTTTATAGACCAGGATGTCCGCCGCCATCAGCACGGGATAGGTGAACAGGCCCACGCTGGCGCGCTCGGCGTCCTTGCCGGACCCGGCCTTGTCCTTGAACTGGGTCATGCGCTCCATCCAGCCCATGCGGGCCACGCACTGGAGCACCCAGTTCAGCTCCGCATGCTCAGGCACGGCGGACTGAGCGAAGATCGCGCTGCGCTTGGGGTCAACGCCGGCGGCGATATAGGCGGCGGCCACACCGCGCACCCGGTCAGGCAGCACGGCGGGGTCGTACTCCACCGTCATGGCGTGCATGTCCACGGCGCAGAAGAAGCACTCCTTGCCGCTATCCTGCAGCGGCACCCAGTTCTTCAGCGCGCCCAGATAATTGCCCAGATGCAGGCCGCCAGAGGGCTGCATGCCGGACAGAATGCGTTCGGGGCCGGAATAGACGGGCGTCGCGTCAGTCATGGGAGTTTCCGCTAGAGAACAGAGAATGAAGACGCGGTGATAGACCGAGGCGCGCCCCCTCTCAAGTGCAAGCCTGTTCTATTGCGGCCTAGAGCCCCATGCGCGTTTTGAGGTCCGTCTTTTCAAGCGCAGTCAGAGCCGCCTTGAGCACGCCTGCGATCTCGCCGGTTTCAGATACCAAATCCTCATAAGCGGCTTCGATACGGGGCAGAATCTCTTGAAGGCGTTCAAGCTGTTCAGCGCCGTGCGCGGTCGCCTCAAACAGCTTGCGTCTGCGGTTGTCCGGATCGGGCCGGCTCTCGATCAGTCCCAGCTTGATCAGGCGCGGGGTTTTCTGCAGCAGCACCTGGTGGGACCGGGACAAGGCCTCGGCCAGATCGGTGATCGAGGCAGGCCCCATGGCCTTGATGGCGATCATCAGCGAGCAGGATTTGACCGGGATGGTGATCCCGGCCAAGTCAAACACAGCCTGCGACTGGTCCTGGATAAGGTCCGAAAGCGCTTCACTGCGACGTCCGATGAAGGCCGTGCGGTCAAGCGCTTTCAGGGCGCGCTCCAGATCAGGGGAGTCGGTCATAGACGGCGGTCTGTCCTGTTTTCTGAACCAGGCGCAGCCCGGTCACCTCATTGTTCTGCTCAATAATCTCAATCCGGTACCCATCCCCGCCTTCGACGGCGAAGACGGTGTCAGACAGCGGCGTCAATTCGAGCGTGAACCTGTCATTCCAGCGATACAACAGATCGCCGTCTTGAAGATACAGCTCGCGTCCCTCGTAGCGACCTGCAATCCGGTCCAGGTGTTCAGCGTTCAGCGTAACCGGATTGATCCGGGCTTGCAGGATTGGCTCCAGCCAGGTCAGCGCCGGCTCGTCCTGCGTTTCGGCCAGCGCGCGCAGCAACCGCAAATGGGCGACCTCAAGCGCATCCCGGCCGGGTACGGCGATATCTGGCTCAACGCCGACGCCTTCAAAGTCGGATCCGCTGACAGGGCTGCTCACCAGCCCGATAGGGATCTGGATCCACAGCTCGTCGTTCAACACAAAGCGGTCCACCGGATGGGCGCCGCCGGCGGTCACTTCGCCGACAAGGGTCGCGCGGCCCAGCTCTTGAAGGCTGAAGGCCATCCATTCAGCGGCGGAGAAGGTCGTGGCGCCGTTCAGGATCATCACGGGCGTGTCCGGGTGGCGTTCGCCAGGCAGAGCGGGCAGCACCCAATGGCTGCGCTCTATGCGTTCACCGTCTTCATTGTAGAAGAACTCAAGGAAGGTCGCGGTGTCATCGCTCTCAAACAGATAGCTGCTCAGAAGCTGACCGGTCTCCATATACCCCCCTCGATTATAGCGCAGGTCTATAATCAGCGCGTCCACATGGGCGAGAAACTGCATGCTGGCCACAAGGGAGTCATAGGCCTTCTCGGGGTCGGCGAAATAGTCAAACCGCAGATAGCCGACATTGCCTTCGAGGATTGAAAGGGTGTGAAGCCCGTGATTGGTGCTGCGCTCCCATTGAAGGTCTTGCTGGTAGATTTCGTCCTCGCCGGTCTCCTGATCGCGATAGGCGGCGACCCAGTTGCGGTCCGCACCCAGAGCAAAGTGCAGGTCGCCTGTGGCTTCAACCAGGGCCAGACCCATGACGTCCGCGAGTTCTTCCGGGGTGTCCCGCTCCGAAGCCGGAAGGGCTCTCAGGATTTCGCCGACCTCGGTCGTCACCTGATCGACTCTCTCTGGATAGACATAGTGCGCGTGGAGGGCGCTGTTGAGCTGGTCGAGAACCGTGTCCAGCTCATCAGCGTGTGCCTGCGGCGCCAGACTGATCTGAAGGGCGCCCACGCAGGCGCTGATCCAACATGAACGGGAGAAAAAAGAGGGCATGTGAGGTTTCCAATCAAGTTCGCAATATGTTGCGAAATATGATCTAGAAAGCCTTCCACGTTTATGCACGTTAATTCCCCGCAAGGCGTTCGTTAGAGTTTTCGCTAGGCGTCCGTGCTGTCTGAGGCCTGATCGGTCACCGCTGGGGCAGGCTCGCGCTTGAGCGCGCCCATTAGCTCCTGCGGTCTCAATCCGCCCAAGGCCAGCGTGCTGACGCCGAAGACAAAGAGGCCGCAAAGCACGAGCAGCCCCATCCAGACGAGGGCGATCAACGGGGTCGGCAGCCAGGCTTGGAGTGCGGCCAGAATGGGCGCTTCCCCGTATGCGACGAGCGCCCACAACGCCCCCATCATCACCAGACAGGCCAGAATGATGCGCGGCAAACGGTGCGTGAGACGGGCGTCTGGCATGAATTGCCGGCGTCGGATCAAGGTGAAGCCCAGAAGGACGGCGTTGAGCCATCCCGCCAATGTTGTGGCCAGCGCCAGCCCTGCATAGCCCATGGGACCAAAGAACAGCATCACCCCGACAATCATGTTCACCGCCATCGAAGCGGCGGCGAATTTCATCGGAGTGAGCGTGTCTTCGCGGGCGAAAAAGCCGGGCGAGAAGACCTTGATCAGGACAAAGGCCGGAAGCCCCGCCGCATAAATGGCGAGCGCCAGCGCGGTGCGCGCCGTGTCCGACACCTCAAAGGCGCCGCGCTGAAACAGGCCCGCAACGACCGCATCAGGGATCACCAGCAGAGCGGCGGCGGCGGGCAGGGTCAGCGCCATGGAAATCTCGATCGCCCGGTTCTGGCCGCCCATGGCGCCCGCGTCGTCCCCGGCGCGCAGCCGCTTGGACAGGGCGGGCAACAGCGCGACGCCCATGGCGATGCCGATGACGCCCAGAGGCAGCTGATACAGGCGCTCGGCATAGTAGATCCAGGACCGCGCGCCTTCTTGAAGCGTCGCAATGGATCCCGAAACAAGCTGGTTGATATGGGTCACCCCTGCGGCCGCCGCACCGGGCACGCCGAGCACGATCAGGCGTTTGACGCCCGAGGTCAGGCGGGGGGCCTGAAAGGTCAGTTTGATGCCCGCACGCCGAGAGGCCCAGTACAGCCAGGCGGTTTGCAGCACGCCCGAGACGGTGACGCCCATTGAAAGCCAGAGCGCCAGATCTTCCCGCGACCCCGGCGCCGCCAGAAGCGTGCTGATCAGGACGACATTTAACAGGATCGGCGCCGCGGCGGCGGTGGCGAAGCGGGCGTGCGTGTTCAGCGCGCCTGAGATCATCGCCGCCATCGACATGCACAAGAGGTACGGCATTGTGATCTGGGTCATCAGAACGGCGAAGCCGAACAGACCCGGATCGCTGATGAATCCCGGTCCCAGAAGATACATGAGCCACGGCATGAGGATTTGGGCGAGGACGACCAGCGCCATGACCGAAAGAGTCAGAACCGACAGGACTTCAGAGGCGAACCGATCGGCTTCCTCAGCGCCTTCGCCCTCAAGCCGGCGCGCATAGAGCGGGATGAAGGCGGAATTGAACGCGCCTTCGGCGAAGATGCGCCGGAAGAGATTGGGGAAGGTCAGGGCGACGAAGAAGGCGTCGGTCAAGGGGCCGGCGCCCAGGCGGGCGGCCAGCAGGATATCGCGCGCCACCCCGAAGAACCGGCTGAGCAGGGTGAACCCGCCAACAACAGCAGAGGAGCGCAGCAATCGCATCCTCTAGCGCCCTGCGCTGGCGGGCGTGGCGACCAGGCCTTGCTTGGCGCGGTGCATGGCGACGGCGTCTTCAGCGTCGGAGAGAACGTTCATCAACTGCACCTTGATGCCCACAAGCCGGGCGTCGCCAGAGGGTTTGCCGCCCTGTTCAGTGACGTAGAAGGTGTCGACGGCGCGCTCTCCATAGCCGTCAATCCGCGCGGCCTCCAGAGACAATCCGATGTCAGACAGAGTTTTGGCGAGCGCATGCAGAAGGCCAGGCCGGTCACGACCGGTCGCTTCGATGACCAGCGCGGTGTCGGACGCCTCCAGATCGAGATTGACCGAGGGCGTGACAGTGAACGCCGCTTCGCGCCGCCTGAGCGGCTTGAGCGCCGGGCGCGCATCATCTTCAGACAGGCCGTGTTCGGCGGCGTCCTGGACGCTGTCGCGCAAGCGGTCCTGGATGAAGCTGTCTGACCAACCGAAGGGCCGCCCGCCCTGTTCCTGAATGTAGAACACGTCAAAGGCGCGACCGTCGGAGGTGGTGGTCACTTGCGCCCCCACCACATTGGCGCCCTGTCTGGACAGCGCGCCGGCGATGTCAGCGAACAATCCGTGGCGATCGGGCGTCAGCACCATGACTTCCGTGGCCGAGCGGCGTTTGTCGGTGCGCACGCCGACGCTGGTCGCCTGTCCGCGCTCAAAGGCGGCGCGGGCGAAGGCGGCGTGACGGAAGCGGTCATCTTCGCCAAAGGCCAGCCAATACGAGGTATCCAGAACTTCAGTCCAGATGCGGGTGAACTCAGGATCAATGCGCGACAGGGCGTCATGAAAGTGATCGCGCGCAATGGCGGCGCGCTCAGCGAGGCGGGCGCGGGCTTCGGCCTCGTCGCGGCGCTCGCCGCCGCGCAACACGGCGGCGGTCGCCTGATAGAGATCGCGCAGCAGCTGGGCCTTCCAGCCATTCCAGACGCCCGGACCCACGGCGCGAATATCCACCACGGTCAGGATGGTGAGAAGATTCAGCCGGTCCATCGTGCCGACTTTCTGGGCGAAATCGAGCACGGTGCGCGGATCCGACAGATCCCGGCGCTGGGCAACATCGCTCATTTCCAGATGGTTCTCGATCAGCCAGGCGACGAGATCGGTTTCGTGATCATCAAGCCCCAGCCGCGGACAGACCTGGCGGGCGTTCTCGCCGCCCTCAACGCATTGATCGCCCTTGCCCTTGCCGGTGTCGTGCAGCAGCACCGCCAGATGCAAGGCCCGGCGATGCAGGATTTCCGGGGCCAGCTTGCTGGCCAGCGGATGGTCGGCGTTGAGCTTGCCCTGTTCGAGCAGCCGTAACAGGCCCAGCGCGTTCAGCGTGTGCTCGTCCACCGTGAAGCGGTGATACATGTTGAACTGGGTGCGGGCGACAATGTCGCCGAACTCGGGGATATAGGCGCCCAGAAGCCCCGCCTCGGTCATCGCGCGCAGGATGATGCGTGGGTCATCGGCGTCCATCAGCACCGCAAAAAAGCTGCGCGCGGCGCGCGGGTCTGTGCGGAAGCGGTCATCGATCTGGCGCAGGCCGCGACTGATGGCGGCGACGGCGTCAGGGTGCAGATCCAGATGACGCGCGGCGGCTTTTTCAAACAGGCGCAGCATCATCACCGGATCGGTTTCCGGCGCTTGCGGATCGGTGAAGTCGAGCCGTCCGGCATGCAAGGTGAAGCCGCGCTCTGTCAGTTCGGTTTCGCTGGCGCTGCCGTCCGCAGGCAGGAAGCGCCCGCCGGGCGGGTCTTTGAGCTCTTCAGCTTCGAGTTTGGCGCAGACCAGACGGGTCAGGGCGCCCACATCAATCGCTTTCAGGAAATAGCTGCGCATGAAGGCTTCGACGCCCAGCTGGTCGTCAGTGTCCTCAAATCCCATGCGGCGGGCGATTTCAGGCTGCAGGTCAAAGGTCAGCCGGTCATCCTTGCGCCCGGCCAGAGTGTGCAGGTGAAAGCGCAGGGTCCAGAAGAAATCCGCCGCGCTGAGATAGCGTTTCACATCGTCGATGGAGAACAGGCCCGCCACCACCCAGCGTTCCAGCGCATCGTCTCCGTAAAGGATTTGCGCCAGCCAGCGCAGGGTCTGCAGGTCGCGCAGCGCGCCCTTGCCGTCCTTGATATTGGGCTCGACCGCATAGCGGCTATCGCCCTGACGATCCACGCGCTCATCGCGCTCGGCCAGTTTGGCGGCGGCGAATTCGGCGTCGTTCTTGATGCGGATCTCTTCGTCAAACCGCGTATGCATCTGGCGCACCAGGCGGATATCGCCCGAGATGGAGCGCAGGTCGAGCAAGGCCGTGCGTTCAGACAGATCGTCCTGGGCGAGCGCGATGGCTTCATCGAGGGTACGCACCGCGCCGCCGCCGATTTGCAGGCCGCTATCCCAGATCGCGTACTGGGTCTGCTCGATAATCGCCTGAGCGAAGTCGGGGGGCGTGTTTGAGGTGAGAAACACCAGATCGATATCTGATTGCGGCGCCAATTCGCCCGCGCCATAGCCGCCCAGCGCACACAGGGCGAGGCCGTCCAGCGGATCGTCGGTGTAATCAGAGGTGATGGAATCAAACAGGGCGCGCAGCGCCGCGTTCATCACGCCTGACCAGGTGCGCGCCGCCTCCAGCCCGCCTTCCGCGCCATTGAGGCGCGTCTGGGCCAGGGCCCGGCCTTTCTCGAGATAGCGTTTGAGACGAGTCATCGCCAGCTGGCGATTGGCGGGCTTGTCCCAGCCGTCGCGGGTGGCGGCGGACAGTTCGGCGCGCAAGCGCAGCCCATCAAGACTGGCGGGGAGGGTTGTGGGTCTCATGGCGTTGATTCTACGCGAGGGCGACCGGCGCGTCAGCCAGAGTTTTGGCTCAAGGCTTTAAGCGCATACAGCACGTCCAGCGCTTCGCGCGGCGTCAGACTGTCAGGATCGATATCTTTCAGGCGCTCATCGCTGGCGCTGGGCCGGAATTCCGGTTCAGGAGCGAGGCTTGAGAACAGCGGCAAATCGGCGAGCGCCGCTGCTGGCGCGTCATCACTTTCCAGCCGTGTGAGTATCTCGGTGGCGCGTTTCACCGCCGCCTGAGGCAGGCCGGCGCGTTTGGCGACCTCCACCCCGTAGGAGCGATCCGCAGGGCCTTTCTGAACCTCATGCAGGAAGATCAGATCGCCCTTCCATTCCTTGGCCTTGAGCGAGCAATTGCCCGCCGCGTCCAGCTCGTCGGCCAGACGGGTCAGCTCGTGGTAATGGGTGGCGAACAGCGCCCGGCTGCGATTGATCTCGTGCAGGTGTTCGACCGCCGCCCAGGCGATGGACAGGCCGTCAAAGGTTGCGGTGCCGCGCCCGATTTCATCGAGGATCACCAAAGCGCGCGGCCCGGCCTGGTTGAGAATGGCGGCGGTCTCGATCATCTCCGCCATGAAGGTCGAGCGTCCGCGCGACAGGTCATCGGCTGCGCCGACGCGCGAGAACAGCCGGTCCACCAACCCGATCCGCGCTGATTTTGCGGGCACATACAGCCCCGCCTGCGCCAGGATCGCCATCAGCGCGTTCTGGCGCAGGAAGGTCGATTTACCCGCCATGTTCGGTCCGGTGACCAGCATCAGGCGCGGATGATCCCCGCCTGCGCCGTTCAGATGGCAGCCATTGGGGGTGAAGCGTCCCTCGCCGGATCGTTCCAGCGCGCGTTCGACGACAGGGTGTTTGCCGCCCTCGATATCAAAGGCGAGGCTGTCATCCACCTGTGGGCGCTCCGCGCCGGTTTCCTCGGCCCAATGGGCGGTGGCGGCGGCGACGTCCAGGCTTGCCAGAGCTTCGGCCGCGCGTCGGATGGGCGCATCCAGCGCTTCAACGCGCGCGCGAAACGCGTCAAAGATTTCAAGCTCCATCGCCAGGGCGCGCTCGCCAGCCTGGGCGATTTTCGCTTCCAGCTCGCCCAGCTCAGGCGTCGAGAAGCGTACGGCGTTCGCCATGGTCTGGCGGTGGATGAAAGCCGTGTCACCCATCAGGGCGTCGGCGTTTTTCGCGCTGACCTCGATGAAATAGCCCAGCACATTGTTGTGCTTCACCTTTAGCGCGCTAACGCCGGACTGCTGGGCGTAAGTGGCTTGCAGACCCGCCACCACGCGGCGCGATTCATCTCTCAGTCCGCGCGCTTCATCGAGCGCCGGGGTCCAGCCCGGCGCGACGAAGCCGCCATCACGCGCCAGAAGCGGCGGCTCTGCGACGAGAGCTTGTTGTGTCTCCTGCACCAGGCGCGCCAATTCAGGATTTTGCGCCAGCGACAGGGCGTCGAGCGCCCGGTTGATCGGCGCTGGCGGGGCGTTCAGCGGATCCTTGGCGAATCCGGCGATCAGCTTTTCGCCTTCTTTCAGCGCCCGGCTCAATTGCGCCAGGTCGCGCGGCCCGCCGCGGCCCAGAAGCAACCGTGACAGGCAGCGCGCCGGATCTCCCGCGGCTTTCAGCCTGTCGCGCGTCTGCTCGCGCAAGCTTCGGTTCTTCAAAAAGAAGTGCGCCGCGTCGAGCCGGTTCTGAATTTCGGTCAGGGACATGGACGGGCGCGCCAGCCGGTCCGCCAGCAGACGCGCGCCGGGCGCCGTCAGAGTGCGGTCGATGGCGTCGATGAGCGAGCCCTTGCGCGAGCCCTGCAGCGTGCGATCGATCTCAAGGCTCATCCGGGCCGCAGGATCAATCACCATCGCGGCGCCGGACGGCAGGCTGAGCGGCGGGCGCAGGCGCGCCGGAGCGCCCGCTTGCGACAGCTCGAGATAATCCAGAAGCGCGCCGAGGGCGGACAGCTCGGCCTTTGTGAAGGCGCCAAACCCATCTAGACTTTGCACATTGAAGCGCTGCTTGAGGCGGCGGTCGCCGGCGGCTGAATCAAACTTGGCCCGAGCGCGCGGCGTGATCACCGCATGGGGCGCCAGTTCTGACGCCAGCTTGGCGTCCTCGTCAGAGCACAGCACTTCAGACGGGTTGAGCGCGGCCAGTTCCGCCTCCAGCCCGTCATTGCCGACGCGCATGCTGGCGAACTCACCGTCTGACACATCCGCCCAGGA
Organism: Oceanicaulis sp.; assembly: GCF_051859625.1. Lineage (GTDB taxonomy): Bacteria > Pseudomonadota > Alphaproteobacteria > Caulobacterales > Maricaulaceae > Oceanicaulis. Next base: position 1,395,427 of record NZ_JBHYFH010000001.1, read on the forward strand.
CAGGGCGCACTCGCCTGTGGCGAGGCGGGCGATGGCGGCGATGCGGTTGGCGGCGCGCGCTTCCAGCAGGTCATCCTCGGTCAGCGTGCCGGGGGTGACGATGCGCGTGATGCCGCGCTTCACGACTGATTTCGCGCCGCGCTTTTTAGCCTCGGCGGGGTCTTCCATCTGCTCGCCGACGGCGACCTTGAAGCCCGCCTTGATCAGACGCGACAGATAGACGGGGGCGTTGTGGACGGGCACGCCGCACATGGGCACGGGTTCACCCTGGTGCTCGCCGCGTTTGGTCAGGGCGATGTCGAGCGCTTCGGAGGCGCGCACGGCGTCGTCAAAGAACAGCTCGTAGAAATCGCCCATGCGGTAAAACAGCAAGGCGTCCAGCGGCGCTTCGGCGCGCAGCTCCAAAAACTGCACCATCATCGGCGTCCCGCCCTCAGGGGTCGGGAAGGCGCGGGCGTTCAGGGCGGTTGGATCGGCGTGTGACGTCATGGGCGCAAGGTAACCGCGCCGTCGTCCGCCGCAAGTGTGACAGCGCGTGATTTGCTGTACGCCGCGAAGCGGCTAGTGTGCAGGTCCACACCTGTCCACCGCCCTTTTTTCCGGATCCGCCATGACTGACCGCCGCTCCCGTGTCGATGACGAAGAAGCCCTGAACTTCCACCGTTTCCCGAAGCCCGGAAAACTGGCGATGACCGCCACCAAACCCATGGCGACCCAGCGCGATCTGTCGCTGGCCTACAGCCCGGGCGTGGCCGCGCCGGTCAAGGCGATCGCCGAGGATCCCGACCTCGCCTACGATTACACCTCCAAGGGCAATATGGTCGCCGTGATCTCCAACGGCACCGCCATTCTGGGCCTCGGCGATCTGGGCGCGATGGCGTCCAAGCCGGTGATGGAGGGCAAGTCGGTGCTCTTCAAGCGCTTTGCGGATGTGGATTCCATCGATATCGAGGTGGATGAAAACGATCCTGAAGCCTTCATCGAATGCGTGCGCCGGTTCGGCGCCAGCTTCGGCGGCATCAATCTGGAAGACATCAAGGGTCCCGATTGCTTCATCATCGAAGAGAAGCTGCGCGAGCTTCTGGATATCCCGGTCTTTCATGATGACCAGCATGGCACGGCGATCATCTCAGCCGCCGGGATCATCAATGCGTGCGAGCTGTCGGGTAAGGATATCAAGGCGCTGAAAGTCGTCGTGAACGGCGCCGGCGCCGCCGGCATCGCCGTGCTTGAATTGCTCAAGGCCATGGGCGTTCAGCACGACAACGCGATCCTGTGTGACTCCAAGGGCGTCATCTTCAAGGGCCGCGAAAACGGCATGAACCAGTGGAAATCCGCCCATGCCGCCGACACGGATGCGCGGACGCTGGATGAGGCGATGAACGGGGCGGATTGCTTTATCGGCCTGTCGGTCAAGGGCGCGGTGACCAAGGAAATGGTCCGCTCCATGGCGGCTGATCCGATCATTTTCGCCATGGCGAACCCCGATCCAGAGATTACCCCGGAAGAAGTGCGTGAGGCGCGTTCGGACGCGATCATGGCCACGGGCCGGTCTGATTACCCCAATCAGGTCAACAATGTGCTGGGCTTTCCCTATATCTTCCGCGGCGCGCTGGATGTGCGTGCGCGCACTATCAATGAAGAGATGAAGATCGCCGCCGCCAAGGCGCTGGCCGAGCTGGCGCGCGAAGACGTGCCCGATGAGGTCGCCGCCGCCTATCACGGCGCCCGCCCGACCTTCGGCAAGGAATACATCATCCCCGCCCCGTTCGATCCGCGCCTGATCAGCCATGTGCCGCCCTATGTGGCCCAAGCGGCGATGGAGTCCGGCGTGGCGCGCAAGCCGATCTCCGATATGGAGCAATACAAGGCGGCGCTGGCGCGGCGGCTCGATCCCACCGCCGCAATCCTTCAGTCCATCCAGGACGATGTGCGAGCGGGCGAGCGCAAGACGATTGTATTCGCTGAAGGCGAGGAGCCGTCTGTCATCCGCGCCGCCTACGCTTTCCAGAACCAGGGTCTGGGCGAAGCCATCCTGATTGGGCGTGAAGAGACCGTGCACGCGAATATGAGGCTTCTGGGCGTTCAGTCGGACGCCATTCGCATCGTCAATGCGCGCTTGTCAGACAAAAACGCCGACTATGCCGACTTCCTGTTCCATCGCCTGCAGCGTCAGGGTTATCTGCGCCGCGACGTGCAGCGCCTGGTCAATAATGATCGCAACGTCTTCGCCGCCTGCATGCTCGCGCTGGGCGATGCGCACGGCATGGTCACCGGGGTGACGCGCAATTACGCCCAGGCGCTGGGCGATGTGAAGCTGGTGCTCGACACGGCTGAAAACGAGCGCGTGATGGGGATGAGTCTCGTGCTGTCACGCGGCCGGACCCTCTTTATCGCCGACACCAACGTCACTGAATTCCCGAGCCCTGAAGCGCTGGCGGACATTGCGGTGGAGACGGCGGCGGCGGCCAAGCGCTTCGGCGTCACCCCGCGCGTGGCCTTCCTGTCCTACTCCACCTTCGGCAATCCGTCCGGCGACCGGGCGGACGCGATCCAGAAAGCGGTCAGCTATCTGGATGCGCGGAGCGTGGATTTTGAATACGAGGGCGAGATGAACGCCGATGTGGCGCTCGATCCCGATCATCGGCGTCTCTATCCGTTCTCGCGCCTGACCGGCCCCGCGAACGTGCTGGTCATGCCCGCCATTCACTCCGCCTCCATCGCCACCAAGCTGATGCGGGCCGCAGGCGGCGCCACCGTGTTGGGGCCGATGCTGGTGGGGCTGGAAAAGCCGGTGCAGATCGCCCGCCTGGGGGCCAGCGTGAACGACATCCTCACGCTCGCGGCGCTGGCGGCGCATGATTTGTCAGAGGACCGGGCGGAGAAGGCGGCGGAGTGATTACTCCGCCTTGCCGCCTTCAGGCTCTTCAGGGCTGTTTTCGGTGGTCCGGCGTTCGGCGAATTTGAACTGACCCTTCGCCGCCGTCGGCCCCCATCCCAGCACCAGCGCCAGCAAGATGGCGGCGGGGATGGTCCAGCTTGCCGTCAGAATGAAGAACCACACCCAGCCCACAGAATCCGCCAGCACGCCGGAGAACCCGGCCATGAATTTGGGCAAGAGGGCGTAAAACGAGCTGAGCATGGCGTACTGGGTCGCCGCGTTCTCAGGGTCCACAAGACTCGACAGATAGGCGATGAACACCGTCGTCACAAAGCCGCCGGCCAGATTGTCGCCCACGACAGCAATTGTCAGCTTGCCCAGATCGTCCGGCCCTGCCGTGGCCGCCAGCCAGGCATAGGCGCCATTGGTGATCAGGGTGATCACGAGACCGATCACCAGCGCTCGCATCATGCCAAAGCGCATGCTGGCGATCCCGCCCAGGAACAACCCTGTCATGGTCGCAATCAGGCCGGGTCCGCCCTGAATGCCGCCGACGGCGTCGCGCGCGAAGCCCAGATCGGAATAGAGCGGGGCGGCCATCACCCCCATGGTGAAATCACTGATCCGGTAGAGCGTGATCAGCAACAGGACCGGAAGCAGCCACCAGCCAAGACGCCCCAGGAATTGCTTGAACGGATCAACCACCGCCTTGACGATTTTCTGGGGCAGGGAGCCGGTCAGGGCGTGTTTATAGGTTCCGGTGGCGGGCTCCTTCATCAAGAAGACCAGGCCGGCGGACAGCGCCATGGCCGCCGCCATGGCCAGGAACGACCAGTTCCAGTCCGCCCATTCGGAAATGGCGAGCCCCAGACCTGAGGTCATGTAGGCGACGCGATATCCCAGCGAATAGGCGGCGGCCATATTGGCCTGCATGTCATTGGGGGCGCTTTCAATACGCCAGGCGTCGATGGCCACATCCAGCGTAGCGCTGGAATAGGCGAGCAAAAACGCGGCGATCGCGACCGGCGCGAGGCCTTGGGTGGGATCGGTCTGGGAGATAATGACCAGCGCGATGACCGTGCCGGAAATGGCGGTGACGATCCAGGAGCGGCGTGGACCCAGCAATTTGTCGAGAAACGGTATCTGGACCCGGTCAATGATCGGCGCCCAGAGAAATTTCAGGGTGTAGGACAGGGTCACCCAGTAGAAAAAGCCGATGGTGGAGCGCTCGATTCCGGCGTCACGCAGCCAGTAGGACAGCTTTTGGAACACCATGTAGAGCGGCAGGCCGGACGCGAAGCCCAGCACGATCATCGAGAGCATGACTGGGGTGAAATACACCCGCACGGTCTGCGCCCAGCTGCGCGCTGGCGGGTTTGTTTCCATTGTCATGGCTGTCCCTCGTCTGGTCCTAGCCGAAACTGGCCCGGTTTTGCGGGGCGCACAAGCCGGCGAGGGTCTCGATCAGCGCCTGGGGCTGCAAGGGCTTGGTCAGAAACGCGTCCATGCCGGCCGTCAGGCAGGCTTCGCGGTCGTCTTCGGTGGCGTTTGCTGTCAGCGCGATCAAAGGCAGCGCCGCGACGGGGCTTTTCAGGCTGCGAATGGCGGCGGCGGCGTCCAGCCCGCCCATTTCAGGCATGCGCATATCCAGAAGCGCGGCGTCAAACTGGCCGCCCGCGACGGCTTCCAATGCTGCGCGGCCCGTATCGACCACCGACACGTCCGCGCCCAGACGCGTCAGGACCGTGCGCGCGATCATGGCGTTCACCGGGTCATCTTCAGCCACCAGAATATTGAGGCCTTCGAGCGCGCGGTCGGGCGTTTTGGGGGCGACGGGCTCTTCAGGCTCGATCTCAAGGCCCTGCGCGTAAGCGGCCAGCGAGCTGAGCCGGACGGGCGAGACCAGCCAGCCGTCAATGCCGGGCGGGCCGTCCTTGTGTGTGAAGCGGTCCTTGGTGCGCGGTTCAGCCAGCACCAGAATGCGAAGGTGAGGCGCCTGCGCTTTGAGCGCGGGGGCCTGGTCGGCCCAGTCCGCATCCAGGATCAAGGTGGCGGCGTCGTCAGTTTGGGACGCCAGATCGGAGATGGCGTAAATCGACGCGGTTTCCCGGGTGTCTCCGCCCAGGGCTTGCGCCTTGAGGGTCAACGCTTCGCGGCGAATGCTGGAGGCGGAGGCGATGATGATGGTGCGGCCGGCCAATGGGCGCTCGCTGGGCGGCGGCGACAGGGCGGGCGCGGGAAACCGCGTCCAGAACACTGCGCCCTGACCGGGTTCAGAGCTGACGCCCACATCCCCGTCCATGGCCTCGGTCAGGCGCTTGACCATGGCCAGGCCCAACCCGGCGCCGGGCGTGGCGTTGTGCTCGGCTGCGCCACGCTCGAAATGTTTGAAAAGGCTTGATTGTTCGCTCTTGGCGATGCCGGGCCCTGTGTCCTTGAAGGCGAGGCTCAGCTCACCCTCATGATAGTTCGCCTGCACCAGCACGCCGCCGTCTTCCGTGAACTTCACGGCGTTGCCGCCCAGATTGAACAGAATTTGCCGCAGTCGGGCGGGGTCGGCGCGAATTTCAGCCGGAACGTCCGCGCTGATGGCGTGGGCCAGGGCCAGGCCTTTTTCCGCAGCGCGGGTGGAGAGAATCTCGCACGCATCCTCGATCAGGCTGCGCAAATCGACCGGTTCGGCGCGCAAGGTCAGGCGTCCGGCCTCCAGACGCGACAGGTCCAGAATATCGTCAATCAGGTTCAGCGCATGCTGGGCGCTGGACCGAACCGCTTCCAGATAGGCGGCCTGATCGGGATGCAGACCACTGTCTTTGAGCAACGCCGCGGCCCCGAGCGCGCCCGATAATGGCGTGCGTAACTCATGGGTGACCGAAGCGAAGAAGACCGATTTCCCCGCTGCAGCCTCGCTGGCTTCGGCGCGCTCGCGGCGTTCGTCGCTGACATCGCGTCCGATCGCGATCGTGCCGCCGTTTTCCAGCGTGGTTTCCGACCATTCAATCCAGGCTGCGCCAGCCCGCGTGCGCATGGCGGCGTCATAGCGGCGGGCCTGACCTGGCATGCTGGGGGCTGGAGCGACAGCGAACCAGCGTCCGATCCAGTCAGAGCGGGCGCCGCCAAACGCCTTGAGGAACGCGGCGTTGACTTCGGTCACCCGCCCTGATGAATCCCGTGCAAGCACCAGCTCCGCCATCGCGTCCAGAAGACTGCGCTGGTGATGGGGGTCTTCGGCTGCGGTGTCCCATTCACGCTCCATGAACCCTGTTTACGCGCAGCGCGTTAACGAAGCGTCGAAACCGAAGGGGCGCTTTTCAGCGCGGCGGGGGTGGAGATCGCCTGTCCCTGCGAAGCGGCGCGCCGGGCGCTCAGCGCCTCGGCCACATGGATGCGGCGGACCTGTTCGCACTGATCAAGGTCGGCGAGGGTGCGCGCCACGCGCAGGACGCGGTGATAGCCACGCGCGGTCAGCCCCATCGCCTCGCACGCCCGCAACAGCAACGCCCGGCCGGGTTCGTCGGGGCTGGCGTATTGATCAAAGGCTTCGCCGCTCAGATGGGCGTTCAGCGCGCCCCGCTCGTTCTGGATGGCGCGGGCGGCGGCGACGCGCGCCGCGGCTTCGGCCGTGCCTTCAGGCGCAGGCGGCAAAGCCAGGTCCGCAGGCGTGACGGGGGGTATGTCGATTTGCAGGTCGATCCGGTCCATCATCGGGCCGGAGACGCGTGCCTGATAGCTCTGGGCGCATTTGGGGCCGCGCGCACAGGCCTGTCCGTTCTCGCCGGCCCAGCCGCATCGGCACGGATTCATGGCCGCGATCAGTTGAAACCGGGCGGGGTAGGTGATGCGGGCATTGGCGCGCGCCACGGCGATTTCGCCTGTTTCCAGCGGCTGGCGCAGACTGTCGAGCACCTGGGGATGAAACTCGGGCAATTCATCCAGGAACAGAACCCCGTGATGGGCCAGGGACGCCTCCCCGGGGCGAATGCGTGTGCCGCCGCCCACCATCGCCGCCATGGAGGCGGAATGATGCGGGGCGCGAAACGGGCGATTGCGCGACAGGCGCCCGCGTTCCAGCAGACCCGCCACAGATTGCACCATCGACACTTCCAGTAATTCCGAAGACGTGAGGGGCGGCAACAGGCCCGGCGCGCGCGAGGCCAGCATGGATTTTCCAGCGCCGGGCGGCCCGACCATGAGCAGATTGTGTCCGCCGGCGGCGGCGACCTCGAGCGCGCGCTTGGCGGTTTCCTGTCCGCGAACATCGCGCAAATCCCGGCAGGGATCGGCTTCTATGAGATCGCCGGGCGCGGGCCGGGACAGCACTTGTCCGCCCTTGAAATGATTGACCAGCTGGATGAGTGAAGCCGGCGCCAGAATGGGCAGCTCCCCGCCGGCCCAGGCGGCTTCCGGCCCGCAGCTTTCCGGACAGATGAAGCCCAGATCCTTTTCTTGCGCCAGCATGGCGGCGGGCAGGGCGCCGGGCGAGGGCGACAATCCGCCATCGAGCCCCAACTCACCCATCACCAGATGTTCGGCCAGCATATCCACCGGCAAGACTCCCATTGCGGCCATCAGGCCCAGCGCGATGGGCAGATCGTAATGGGCGCCCTCTTTGGGGCGGTCGGCGGGCGCGAGATTGACGATCAGGCGCTTGGAGGGCAGTGACAGACCAACGGCGGCGAACGCGGCGCGGACCCGTTCACGGCTTTCCGCGACCGCCTTGTCCGCCAGACCCACAATCATGAAGTTCGGCATGCCGCCAGCGATCTGGACCTGAACATCCACCAGTCGCGCCTGCGCGCCGTCGAAAGCGGCGGAGTATGTGCGGATGCCCATGGCGCCCTCATTCAATGAACTTGATCAATCAAACAACACGGTTAACGCGAGTTATCCACATTGTCCGGAACAGAGATGTTCAAAACAAGAACATTAATAGAATAAATGACGAGAGAGGGTCAACCTGTTGGGGAAATTTATTCTATAAAACGCGTTCTGGGTTATATCTGCAACCCAAAAGTTAAGAGGTCTGAAGGCCGGTTAAGCGTCAGGTTCGCCGGCTAAATCACACGCTTGAGCCTGTTGCGCGCCGCGTGCAGGCAAGTCGGGCGCCACATCAGGGGCCCGGGTCAGGACCACCACGCGCTCAACGCCCTCCACCAGGGCGGCGTGAGCGGCGGCGCGGTCGCTTTCTTCCGAGCTGCGAGCGAAGCCGAGCAGATAAACGACGCCGGAATGAGTCTCGATGTTGAAATTGAGGCTGCGGATGGCGCTGTCGGAGGCCAGTCGCGAGCGCACTTGCTGGGTGATCCAGCTGTCGCGCGTAGCGTTTGCTATGCCGCGCCGCCCGCCCAGTTCGATCTGGTTGGAGACCGAGCGGACGCTCTGCACGGACCAGGCGAGGCACTCGGCGTACACCCGGTCTTCCGCGCGCGGGGCGTGACCTGTCAGCAGCGCAACGCCTTCAGTGATCTCCACATCCACGCCATTGAGCGCGTAGCCCTCGGCGCGCAACATGGCTGACTTGAGCGAGACCGAAGCGTTGAAGTCATCGACCTGCCGCCCCACCGAGCGGCCTGGCTGAAACGCGGCGCAGCTCGTCAGGGTCACAGTCGCAAGAACAAGAAGGACAATTCGGATCGAGGTCATGGGATTTGTCTTTCTGTGTGAAACGCAGAGGGTCAATGTAGGCGCGACGCGTGAGAATTGGGTTAACCAGGCGTTACCGCCGCAGTGATCCGCACGGGTCAGATCAATCCGGCCAGATCATCAGTCTCGACCATGAAGGCGCCTTTTATGTGACGCGGCCAGCCCTGTTCGGGCCAGGCGATGACGTCAAAGCGGGGCTGTAACTCTGACAGCGCGCCATTTCGGCTGCGCCACAGGCTGGCGGCGCGTAGCAATCGGCGTTTCTGATGGGGTGTGACAGCGGTCAGCGCAGCGTCGAGACTGGCGCGGTGCTTGACCTCTATAAAGGCCAGAACCTGTCCGCGTCGCGCCACCAGATCAAGCTCCCCCGCCCCGGTGCGGGCCCGTTGATCGAGAATTCGCCAGCCTCTGAGCTGCAGCCAGAGCGCGCTCAGCATTTCGCTGCGCCGTCCGCGGCGTTCAGCGTTCCGCCGGGCCTGTGTCATCAGCACGTCGCCCGCTGCGCGCATGCTTGCCCCTGACGCAGCCGGGCGTTAGCTTCAGCGCGGACAAGGGCGGCGTTGCAATACGCCGATCGGGGGGAAGAGGTGGCCGTCATGGTTGAAAACTGTACACCTGCAGCGGGCAAGACGCGAGTCGGCGCCGCGCTTGGAGCGCTCGGCGCTGCGCTTGTGCTCAGCGCCTGTACGGCCACGACGCCCAGTGCTCCGGTCCAGACCGCGCCAGACCGCCCCGTGGTCGGCGCGCCTCCGGCGCCCGCAACCTTGCCGGTCGAGCTGGCGGATCGCGGTTACACCCCCGCTTTTCTGGAGGGCGAGCCTGATCTTGTGCGGGTGGCGCTTCTCTTGCCGTTCAGCGCGTCATCGTCCGCGGCCAGAAATGAAGCGGCGCAATTGCTGCGCGCTGCAGAGCTTGCAGTGTTTGAACGCGGCGGACGCAATCTCGTGCTGTTGCCCAAGGATACGGCCGGTGATCCTGAGAGAGCGCGCACCGCCGCTGAATCCGCCATTTCAGACGGCGCGGACTTGATCATTGGGCCGTTGTTTCAGGACGCCGTCGCTGAAGCCGGTCGCGCCGCCCGTGACGCAGGCGTGCCGATGCTCAGCCTGTCCTCTTCCAGCGCCGTGGCCGGCGATGGCGTGTATCAGCTGAGCTTCCCGCCGGATGAAGAAGTGCGCCGGGTGACGGAATATGTCGGTGCGCTGGGCGCGACCCGCTTCGCGTTCATCGGCCCGGCTTCGGCCTATGGCCAGGTGACCCAGGCCGCCTACGCTGAAACCATTGAAGACCTGCTCGGCGAGTTTCCTCTGCCGGAAACGGTGATGCTGGAACAACCGGTTTCTGACGAGGACGATGCGAACACCATTCGAGTAGAACGCACCTTCGACACCGGTCTGGTCTCCAGCCAGTTTTATGATGGCGGCGTGTCGGCGATGACTGAAGCTGCGGCCCGTCTGGCCTCTGTGGGGGTCGAAGAGCTTGACCCCGCTGAGGCGGCGAGAATGAGCGGCGCAAACTGGGCGCCGTCTCCGGGATCCGCCTTCCAGGTCGTGCTGTTGCCTGAAGGTGGCGATCAGCTGCGTATGTTGGCGCCGGTGCTTTTGTATCAGGATATCGACCCGCTTCTGGTGAAATTTGTCGGCACAGGCCAATGGCTTGATGAGTCTCTGGCGCGGGAACCGGCGCTGTCGCATGGCTATTTCGCCGGTCCCGACCCTGAGGCGCGCATCCGGTTTGAGCAGGTGTTTGAAGAGTATTACGGCGCGACTCCCTCTCGCCTTGCAGGGCTGGGGTACGACGCGGCTTCTCTGGCGGCCTTGCTGGCGGATGGCGGCTATGGCGCGGATCGTCTCACCGGAGCGGACGGATTTGTCGGCGTGGACGGCCTGTTCCGCTTCCGCGAAGACGGCACGATCGAGCGTGGCCTCGCCGTTTATACCGTCCGCGGCGGGGGCTTCCGGGTTCTCGACCCGGCGCCGGAACGATTTGGCCCGGCCGACATGTCTGATGATGACATGTCTGGCGCGGACATGATGGACAAGCCGGTCTCTGAACCGGCTTTCTAGGCGTCGAAATCGGGGATCAGCGCTTCGGCGACATGATCGGCGAATGCGCGTCCATGCTCTGTCAGGATGAGCCTTGATCCGAGTTGCGTGATCAGCGACTGGCCGGTCATGCGCTCAAGTCCGTCAGGGTCAGGTCTCAGCCCTGTGCGCGCGAACAGGCGATCAAGGTCCAGACCATCCTCGGTGAGCCGGATGCCCATCAGCAACCGTTCTGTCAGCTCCGCCTCGGCGTCCAGCCGCTCGCGCTCATGGCCATCTCCCGCGGCGACGCTCTTGATATAGGCGTCCGGGCGCAGTCGGGCCGCCGCGCCTTCTCGTCCGCCGTCATCGAACCCGCCCGTGCGGGAATGCGCGCCCGGCCCGATTCCGATCCAGTCCTCGCCTTCCCAATAGAGCCGGTTATGCACCGACTGATCACTCCGACTCCGGGCGTGGTTGGAAATCTCATAAGAGGGCAGGCCCGCTTGCGCGCAAACAGATTGCGTCAGCGCATACATGTCCGCCGCCGCGTCGTCCGTGGGCGGGGTGAGCGCGCCGCGCTTGAGTTTGCGCTCGAACGCCGTACCGGGCTCGATGGTCAGCTGATAAAGCGACATATGACCAGTCCCGAAGCCAAGGGCTGTCTCCAGCTCGGTGCGCCAGTCGTCGGGGCTCTGGTGCTCACGGGCGTATATGAGATCAAGCGACACACGCTTGAACAGGTTTTGCGCGCTCTCAAGCGCCTGAAGCCCCGTGCGCGCATCATGATCGCGGCCGAGACGTTTGAGGCTGGCGTCATCGAGCGCCTGCACCCCGAGCGACATTCGCTCCACCCCGGCGGAGGCGATGCCGGCGAAACGCTCATGCTCCATCGGATTGGCTTCCAGGCCGATCTCACACCCTGGTGTCAGCCCGAACAGGGCGTCAGCGCGCTCCAGGATGGCGGCGATCGCCGCCGGCTCCATTAAAGAGGGCGTGCCGCCGCCAAAGTGCACGCTGTGGATCGCGCGTGGGCCCAGCCTGTCACGCCAGTGCGTCAGATCATCGAGCATGGCGGCCAGCAACGCCTCAGGCTGCGCATGGGCGGCCTTGTAGACGTTGAAGTCGCAATACGGGCAGATGCGCGCGCAATAGGGCCAGTGAACATAAAGACCCAGGCGATCGGGCGCGGGGCTCATGCGCCGAACACATCCTCAACCAGCAGGCGGAAGGCGTGGGCGCGATGGCTCATGGCGTGTTTGATCGCCGGGTCCATCTCGGCGAAGGTCAGCTCATGGCCGACAGGTATGAAGATCGGATCATAGCCAAAGCCCTTGTCGCCCCGCGGGGGGAAGCTGAGATGCCCGCGGACCTCGCCCTCATAGACGCGGGTCTCGCCATCAGGGTGCGCCAGCGCCAGCGCGCAGACAAAGCGGGCGCTGTAATCTGTCGCCTTGCGGGCTTCAAGCTCTGTGCGGATTTTGTCCATCGCTGCGCCGAAATCGCGCGGCTCGCCGGCCCAGCGGGCGGAATAAATGCCTGGCGCGCCGTCGAGCGCCGTGACTTCCAGCCCGGAATCATCGGCCAGAGACACCAGCCCGCAGGCCTCGGCGCCGGCCTTCGCTTTGAGAAGCGCATTGCCGGTGAAAGTTTTTTCAGTCTCTTCAGGCTCTGGCAAACCCAGCGAATCCGCCCCTTCCGCAACCAGTCCATAAGGCGCGATCAGTTCGGCTATCTCTTTGATTTTACCTTTATTATGGCTGGCGATCGCCCATTTGGGAGCCGTTGAGAAAAGGGTCATGGGTGGGCGTCCTTTCATCCGTACATATCGCCTTTCGAAAAATTCATATCGATTTTCGATATTTTTTTGTTGCGAAGCGATAGGACGTGGTCTACATAGATACTCGTGGCGAGGGGGAAACACCCCGGACCACACCGAAGACCCCCGGCGATAAAGGATCGGAACGGCTTCGGAAACTGGTTGGTCGAACAAGAGACTTAGGAGAGTATGAGATGGTCAGGTCCAAAAACAATGCCGGTCACAGCGCAATCGCAATGGTGATCAATCTGGCTCTGGTGGCGGGCGTTTTCGCCGGTATGGCCGCTGCGGTCAGCTCGCTGGTCGGTTAATGAATGTCCGGATCGAAGGCCGGGTGAGACGAGACACGCCGTTCCTCCCCTCGCGGAAGATGTCTCGCCGCCCGGTCGACGATCCAGCCAACAAGCCCTTGGGGGATGTATGAAGACGCTGGGTCAGGGATCGCTGGCTTCATTGCTGAAGGTCCTCCTCGACATCGTCTATTATCTACTGTGGGCGGTATTGGGACTCGCCAGTCTCATTATCGTGCTCATTGTGTTTGGCGGGATTTCCCGCCTTTTGGGCTTTGGCTCTGATCTGCCGCTCAGCATCCGCCAGTTTCTGGCGATGGATGTGGTGCTCGCCCTGCCGCTCGCAATCGCCGCGCTGGCGGCGGTCACCTTCGTGGTGGACCGGTTGCGCCGGATCATGGCGACCTTGATCGCCGGTGACCCGTTCGTTGAAGAAAACTCCAATCATTTGCGCGCGATCGCCATCGGCATCGCCGTTTATCAGCTTTTGCATTACGGCGCGCATGGCGTTCTGTCGCTTATGATCACCTTGTTGGGCCGCCCCGTAGAAGGCGGCGCCCGCGTCGTTCCCGAATTCAGCCTGAATCTAGGCGCCTGGTTTGCTGTGCTCGCCATGCTTGTGTTGGCGGAAATTTTCCGCGAAGGCACTCGTATGCGCGAAGAGCAGAAACTGACGATTTAGGGAGCGCGGATCACACACATGCCCATTCGCGTCACCCTGGACCGTATGCTTCTGGACCGCCGCATGTCGCTGACAGAGCTCTGCGACCGCGTCGGCATCACCATGGCCAATCTGTCGATCCTGAAAACCGGCAAGGCCAAGGCTGTGCGCTTCTCAACCCTTGAAGCCTTGTGCCGCGAGCTGGATTGCCAGCCCGCTGATCTTCTTGTGTTTGAAGACGAAGATGAGGCGGCGGACAGCGCTTAGCCGTCCGCCTGACCTCCGACCTTACTGACCGAGCGCTTTCAGCTGGGCCGCGCATAGATCGGTCACGCCCCGGCGCGCCAGCGCGAAGATCTGATCGAACTGGCTTTGGGTCATCGGGGTGTCTTCCGCCGTGGCCTGCACCTCGATCACGCCGCCATTGGACGTCAGCACGAAATTGGCGTCGGTTTCAGCGACCCGGTCTTCCTCATATTCGAGATCAAGCACGCAGTCGCCGTTCACCACGCCCGCAGAGACGGCGGCGATCTGGGCGATGACCGGATCTGTTTTCAGAACGCCTTCTTCCATCAGGTATGCGACGGCCGCTTTCAGGGCGAGCCAGGCGCCGGTGATCGCTGCGGTGCGGGTGCCGCCATCGGCCTGCAGCACATCGCAATCCACCACGATCTGACGTTCGCCCAGCGCTTTGAGGTCGACCGCCGCGCGCAGCGAGCGGCCGATCAGGCGCTGGATTTCCTGCGTCCGGCCAGAGGGTTTGCCCGATTGCACTTCGCGGCGATTACGCTGGTGAGTGGCGCGGGGCAGCATGGCGTATTCGCCTGTGACCCAGCCCTTGCCCTGGCCGCGCAGCCAGGGCGGCACGTTTTCTTCCACGGACGCCGTACACAACACTTTGGTGTTGCCGAAACTGATCAGGCAGGAGCCTTCGGCGTAAGGCGACCAGCCCATTTCAAAACTGAGCGGGCGCAAGGCGTCGGGTTGGCGGCCTTCAGGGCGCATGTGTCATCTCCGGATGTTCGTGTGTCTGTGGCTCTCGTGTTAACCGAGCGGACGCGAAGGCGCAAAGCGCTTTGCGTGCAATCTTGGTGATTGCGCCGAACGGGGAGCGACACTAACTCTGAAAGCGTGATGACCCATCCAACGTCTTCTTCCTCTGGCCTGATGGCGCTTGATGAGCGCTCGCGCTCGATTTTTCGCGATCTGGTGGAGACCTATCTTGATACCGGCGAGCCGGTGGGCTCGCGCACCCTGTCCAAGACCTCCGGGCTCAACCTGTCGCCGGCCTCGATCCGTAATACGCTTGCGGATCTGACTTCGGCGGGCTTGCTGGCCTCGCCGCATGTGTCCGCTGGCCGCATGCCCACGCATGCCGGCTTGCGCTTGTTTGTGGACGGCTTGCTGCAGGTGGGGGACCTGGAGGCGGATGACCGCACCGCGATCGACACTCGCGTCTCCGCTGTGGGACGCCGTCCTGAAGATGTTCTGTCAGAAGTCTCAAACCTTCTGTCGGGCCTGGCGGGCGGCGCAGGTCTGGTGGCGAGCCCTGCCCATGACGCGCCCTTGCGCCATGTGGAGTTCGTGAACCTGTCGCCCACTGAAGTGCTGGCGGTCCTTGTGACTGAAGACGGCAATGTCGAGAACCGATTGATGCGCCCGCCGCCCGGTCTGCCGCCGGCCGCGCTGATCGAAGCGGGCAATTATCTCTCCGCCCGGCTTCGCGGTCGCACCTTGGCCGAAGCGCTGAGCGCCATTCGCGAAGAGATATCCGCCAAGCAGGCCCAGCTTGACGGCGCAGCGTCCGCGCTTGTGGAGGCCGGTCTCGCCGACTGGGCGGGGCCTGAGCAACGCACCTTGATCGTGCGCGGCCAGTCGCGGTTGCTGGAAAGCGTCGAGGCGGCGGAGGATCTGGAACGCATCCGGCTACTGTTTGATGATATCGAACGTCAGGAAGGTCTGTTGTCGCTTCTGGACGAAGCGCGGCAGGCGCAGGGCGTCCGTCTGTTTATCGGGTCCGAGAACCCGTTGTTTTCGCTGTCAGGATCGTCGGTGATCGTCGCGCCCTACAGAAATCGCGAGAACCAGATCATCGGTGCGATCGGCGTGATCGGTCCCACGCGTTTGAACTATGCCCGTGTCATCCCCATTGTTGATTACACCGCCCAAATGGTCGGCCGACTTTTGTCCGGGCCGCGATAATCACCCGTCTTGGTGAACCTTTGGGTTGACGCCCGCCCCTCTAGCCTTGAATGACCGCACGTATGAGCAACGAAAACCAGACACCTGAAACCGAAGACGCTGACCTGAACGCCGAGGCTGACGCTGCACAAGCCGCTGATGCCGAAGCGCAAGATTCCGCGTCTGAAGAGCCCGATCCGGCTGAGGAAATTTCCAACCTCAAGGACCAGCTGCTGCGCGCGCTGGCGGAGATGGAAAACACCAAGAAGCGCGCCGAGCGCGAGGTCAAGGACACGCGCGCTTACGCTGTGACCGGTTTCGCCCGCGACATGCTGGACGTGGCCGACAATCTGTCGCGCGCTTTGCAGTCGATCAGCGACGAGGCCAAGTCCGAAGCCGGCGAAGCGCTGAAAACCCTGCTGGAAGGCGTGGAGATGACCGAGCGTCGTCTTCTGTCGTCTCTGGAACGCCATGGCGTGAAGAAGGTCGAGCCCGCCCCCGGCGATGCGCTCGACCCCAACATGCACCAGGCCGCCGCCCAGATTCCCGCTGATCAGCCCAAGGGCGCCATCGCCCATGTGATGCAGCCTGGCTACAAGATCGGTGATCGCACGCTGCGCGCCGCCATGGTGGTGGTCAGCGCCGGCCCCGCCACCCCGCCTGAAGGTGGTGAGGCCGAAGGCGGCGTCGACGTCAGCGCCTGATTGCCGCTTTAATCCGGTGCGTGTTCGGCCACCCGACGCTGGAAATATGGATTTCCGGGTTGCAGGTCGAGCGCGCGCCGCATGCTGTCGAGCGCGGCGGTCTCTTCGCCAAGCGCCAGCTGCGCGTCCGCCAGCGAATCCCAGACATTCGCCGACTCTGGATAGAGGCGTGCATTGAGGGTGAACAAGGTGTGCGCCTCGGCCGGCGCCTGCTCAAGGCGGTCGTAGCCGAGCGCATTGAGCACAGTTTCTGAGCCTTCAAAGCCATAGCGCGTGTCGGACTTGTTCCACTCACGCTCGAAAAGGCTAACCAGCCTTTGCGCAGACGCGTCTTCTGATCCGTACAGAAGGCTGGCGATGTGAGGACGCGGAGCCTCGCCTGACAACAGCGCACGCATCACCATCTCGCCAACATGAATGGTCAGGTCCCGATTGCCGACCTGGTCGGTGCAGGCCATCACGCCGAGGCCCGCTTGAGGTGCGTAGCGCAGATTGGCCCGTGCGCCTCCGCCGCGATGGCCGATCGTCAATTCTCCAGCTACATCTTCAAGGATGACGCCGAGCCCATAATTGTCTTGCACATAGGCCGGGTCCGACAGTAGGTCCGTCAGGAAGTCGCGATTTGCGATCAGACCTGTGTTCAGGGCCTCAAAGATCCGCGCCATGTCTGACGATGTTGTGACATAACCGCCGGCCGAGCTGATCATGGGCACGGACTTCGAGCCGTTAGTGAGTTGGGCATAAACCGTGTCATTTGATTGCGCCGGGCCGGTGAGGTGCTGCTCGACGAGCGCAGGCCAGGGCTGCCCCAATCTGGCCTCGACGATCATTTCGGAGACCGCGTATCCGCTTTGCTGGTAGCGGGAATGTGCGCCGGGTTCAAAATCAAGCGGCAACTCGCGCACGATTTCATAGATGGCGGTGTTGCCGGCCTCGGGATCATCCGCGATGCCGCTGAACGCCTCCTGCGTGACGATCATGGCGAGTCCGCTGGTATGGTTGTAAAGACGCCAGAGCGGGATATCGCGCCATGCCTCCGGGCTATCTGTCAGCAGCTCCCCCAGACGGGCGTTCAGATTGACGTCGCCATCTTCGATCAGCGAGGCGAGTGTGAAAGCGGTCAAGGCCTTGGTGGCTGAGAAAAGCCCGCATTGCGACTGAGCCGTCACCGGGCCGTTTTCGAAAGACCCGAAGCCCTCGGACAGAATGACATCGTCTCCACTGACGACGCTGACGGCGAGACCCGAGACGCCATATGCCGCTCTCATGGTTTCGATTTCAGTTCTCAAGGCATCTGAAATGTCTGAAGCGTCTGACTGCGAAAGCGTGGTTGAAGCCAGCGCCAGGCTGGTCAGGATCGTGGAAAACATAACGTCCTCTGAAAATTCATTTTCAACAGAACGCTATAAGTAATCGTAAGACGAACAAGTGAACTTCATGTCATGAGAGGTTTGTCATCTACAGTGCGTGAATCGGTCCTGACCATTGGGAGTGGTCTCAATTCTTGGCATGAACAATGGCGCAATAGCAAAAGGGCGGCTCGTAGAGCCTCCCTTTTCTTGGCGTGAAGGAATTAGCGCGATGCTTCGTCCCGCAAGATTCTGACGTTCTTTTCCGCCACGTCTGCGGCTTCCTGCCCGCGATCCTCGGCGGTGTTGACGGATTCCGTGACCACTTCAGACACCGCGTCGAGGCCGTACGCCAGGCCGCAGCGCGCATGATAATCCTGGATATGGCCTGAAATCAGCGTCAGCGCGCCCTCTCCGTCGCTGGCGAGGATGCGCTGGCTGAGTTCAGTGCGCATCTCGGTGCGCCGTGAACGCACGGCGCTTTGCAGCGTGCGCGTCGACTGGCTTTCCAGAATGGTGTCTTCCAGCGTGCTTTGGGCGCCGGTGAAGAAGGTGGAGATGCCCGCCAACAAGTTGGCGCTGCGTTGCGGCGCGGACAGGCCGGCCGCCGTTGAAGTTCCCAGCGCCACCAGGCTGAGCGAGGCGCGCGTGGTGTTGGCTGTGGTGGTGATGGAGGCGAAATACTCGTCACACTGCCGGTCGGATTCCGAAATCAGCAGCATGGCCGTGGCGCGGTCCAGACGATCGTCGCGCGGCGCGCTGGCGCGGGCGGCCAGAACAGCCGACGCCTCCAGCGGTTCGTCGCCGGTATGGTTGATCTCAAGGCTGCGCGCTGTGTCAGCGGAGAGCGTCAAGGGCCGCCATTGCGGCATCCCGTCAACCGCGTCGCTGAACGAGCTGCAGCCTGTCAGACAGGCCCCAGCAGCAAGACTGAAAAGAACTCGGATCATGAACGCCCCCAGAGCTGGTTGAGGGCCTCAGAATATCAACCCATGGGGGAATGTGAATAAAAATAGTACCCGTTTCGAGGGGGTTTGCCGGGCGACAAAAAAAGGGCGGCTCATCGAGCCGCCCTTTTGCGATTAGAGGTTTGATCCGCCTAGCGGCGCGGGGCGCGGGTCCGCGGCTCGCCGTTTTGCCAGAATGTGTCGCCAGTCCGGTAATCGGTATAATAATACCGGTTGGAGTATTGATCATAGATCAGCTCGGAATGGTTGGGGTTGTTGGCGTTATAGCCGCAGCCGCCCGGACGGGTGCAGCCATAGACCGCGCCCGCTGCGGCGCCCACGCCCGCGCCGATCAGCGCGCCGGTTTCGGCGTTACCCGAGCCCACATTGTTGCCGATGATCGCGCCTGCGACCGCCCCGACGCCTGCGCCCACACCGGCGCCGCGAACGCCCTGGTTGGTCGCACAAGCGGTCAGCGCCAGCGGCGCAGCGATCATCACAGCGATAAGCTTTTTATTCATGGCGCAAACTCCTTTGCTCGCGCCCATTCCCAGCCGGACGCTATATTGGATCATGTCAGGACAAGCTGGGCGGAAACAAGGCCCTGACGTGTCTGTTTGTTGAAATTTCTAGTTCACCCGGCGCAGGGTCAGATTGAGGCGTCCCGGCCGCCAGTCCGGGGGCAGCAACGTCGAGCCGCCCGCATAAATCCGGTCCACGCCATGATGAAAGCGGCGGCTTTCCCCGCCGAGCACCACCACATCGCCCGAGTTGAGGCGCAGCGAGCGCGTCGGTCCTTTACGGGTCGGACCGCCCAGACGGAAACGGGCTGAATCGCCCAGGGATACGGACACGACCGGCGCGGTTTTCGCGTCTTCATCCGCATCCACATGAAGCCCCATGCGCGCATCGGGACCATACCAGTTCACCAGACAGGCCTGGGGCGGATCGGGCCAGCCTGAAACGGCGTCCCACAAGGCGAGCAGCGTTTCGGGAATATCGGGCCAGGGCTCATCGGTGACCGGATGACAGCTCTGATAGCGATAGCCGCGCTGCTTGTCGGTCATCCAGCCCAGCGGACCCAGATTGGTCATTTTCACGCTCAAGGGTTTGCCGGTGCGCGGCATGGTGGGCTGGTATAGCGGTGAGCGCGCGACACGTTCTAAAATCTCTCGCGCCAGCGCGTGTTGCGCGTCGCGATCAAACCAGCCCGTGTGAAGGGCGAAACCGTCTGATGTCTCGATCATGGCGTGATCACATCCCCGTCACGACTTCGCCAGCATGGTTCAGCTTTGCGGCCCGCCGGTCTAGGCTGGATCAGCTTTATTGCGGGGGAAGACATGATACCGTCCTGGGTGCTGGATGTTCTGGGGGTGATGGCGCAGCTCTTCATCGTCCTGGTCGGGGCCATCGCTGCTCTGATCGTATTGTTCTGGCTTATTGATTCCAATCAACGCGCCGATGCGGTGCGCCGCAATTATCCGGTTGTTGGCCGGTTCCGCTCGCTGTTCATCCGGCTGGGCGAGTTTTTCCGAACCTATATGTTTGCGCTCGACCGAGAGGAATTGCCGTTCAACCGCGCCGAACGTGAAGCGGTGAACCGGATGAGCCAGGGGCATGGCAATATCATCCCGTTCGGCTCGACCAAACTGCTGACGCCTGTGGGCACGGTGTTGTTCGTCAATTGTCCCTATCCGGTGCTGGAACAGGATGTGGCGCAAACCCAGCCCTGCGAGTTCGGCGCCTATGCCGACACGCCGTATATGGCGCCCTCTGTCTTCAATATTTCCGGCATGAGCTATGGCGCTTTGTCAAAACCCGCAGTGCGCGCGCTGTCGCTGGGCGCGGCGAAGGCCGGGATCTGGATGAATACTGGCGAAGGCGGGCTCAGTCCCATGCATCTGGAAGGCGGGTGCGACATCGTCTTCCAGGTCGGCACGGCCAAATACGGCGTGCGCGACAAGGATGGGCTGATGTCGGACGACAAGCTGCGCGAGATCGCCGCCCACGACACCGTGCGGATGTTCGAGGTCAAACTCGCTCAGGGCGCCAAGCCGGGCAAGGGCGGCCTTTTGCCGGGCGAGAAGGTCAACCGGGAAATCGCGAAGATTCGCGGCATCGAGCCGTTCAAGGATTCTGTCTCGCCCAATCGTCATCCTGAAATCTTCGATAATGGCTCGCTGCTCGATTTCATCGCCCATGTGCGCAGCGTCACCGGTAAACCGACGGGCATCAAGACGGTGATCGGCGCCTATGGATGGCTGGAGGAGCTGTGTGATCTGATCTGGGAGCGCGGCATTGAGAGCGCGCCTGACTTCATCACCATTGATTCTGGCGATGGCGGGACGGGCGCCGCGCCCATGCCGCTGATGGACAATGTGGGGCTGACGGTGCGCGAAGCTCTGCCGCTGGTGTGCGACATCCTGATCCGCAAAGGACTGAAGGACCGGATACGCATTGTGGTCTCGGGCAAGATGATCACCCCGTCCGGGGTCGCCTGGGCCCTGGCGGTCGGGGCGGACGCGGTGGTCTCCGCGCGCGGTTTCATGTTCTCGATCGGCTGCATCCAGTCGCTCAAATGCGACAAGAACACCTGCCCGACCGGTGTGACCACGCACAAGAAATCGCTTCAGCGCGGACTTCAGCCCAAGCAGAAATCGGTGAAGGCGGCGGAATACGCCAAGGCGATGATCAAGGATGTGGAGATGATCGCGCATTCGTGCGGCGTGCCCGAGCCCCGCGCCCTCAAACGCAAGCATGTGCGCGTGGTGGGCGCGGACGGGACGACCCGGCCGCTTGATGAGATCATGCCTTATCCGCAGGTGGAGACTGAAGGCTGAGCTCCGCTGCGTCTCTCAGCGACATTGTGAGTTCTTGAATCTCGCCCATGCCGCCATGCTGGCGCTGCATCGGATAGGGCGACATAACCGCCTGAATGCGTAAGCAGCCCTTGCGCCTCCGCACCCGCCTTCCTAAATCGCCCCATGACACGCATGGCTTTTCACAAAGCCGTGACAGTGAAGACCATCAAAGCGGTCCAAGAGCAGTTGCTTGAGGACCAAGTTGTTGAAAATTTGAACGCGAGCAAATAGGGGGGCGGCTCCGGCGAGAGGGAAGCGCTTCGGGCTTCTCACCACCCCGCCCCGCCCCGCCGCTAAACAGGAGAGACGCACGCGATGAGCAAAGTTATCGGGATTGACCTTGGGACCACCAACTCCTGCGTCGCCGTCATGGACGGTGACCAGGCGAAAGTGATCGAAAACGCCGAAGGCATGCGCACCACCCCCTCCGTGGTCGCTTTCACCGAGGACGGCGAGCGCCTGATCGGCCAGCCGGCCAAGCGTCAGGCTGTGACCAACCCGGATCACACCTTCTTCGCCATCAAGCGCCTGATCGGCCGGACCATGAGCGATCCGACCGTGAAGAAAGACGTGGACATGGTGCCTTACGGCATCGTGGAAGGCCCCAATGGCGACGCCTGGGTCCAAGGCCGCGACAAGAAATACGCGCCGAGCGAAGTGTCCGCCTTCATCCTGCAAAAGATGAAGGAAACCGCCGAGAGCTATCTGGGCGCGACCGTCGAGAAGGCCGTCATCACCGTGCCGGCTTACTTCAACGACGCCCAGCGTCAGGCCACCAAGGACGCCGGCAAGATCGCCGGTCTTGAAGTGCTGCGCATCATCAACGAGCCGACGGCTGCGGCGCTCGCCTATGGCCTCGACAAGGGTGATAACCGCACCATCGTCGTTTACGACCTGGGCGGCGGCACCTTTGACGTGTCCGTGCTGGAAATCGGCGACGGCGTCTTTGAAGTGAAAGCCACCAATGGCGACACCTTCCTGGGCGGCGAAGACTTTGACATGCGCATCGTCTCCTACCTCGCTGACGAGTTCAAAAAAGAGACCTCCATCGACCTGCGCCAGGACAAGCTGGCCCTGCAGCGTCTGAAGGAAGAGGCTGAAAAAGCGAAAAAAGAGCTGTCGTCCGCGACCTCTTATGAAGTGAACCTGCCCTTCATCACCGCCGATGCGTCTGGCCCGAAACACCTCAACATGAAGCTGTCCCGCGCCAAGCTGGAAAGCCTTGTCGAGGACCTGATCAAGCGCACCATCGAGCCGTGCAAGGCTGCGATGAAGGATGCCGGTGTTTCGACGTCTGAAATTGACGATGTGGTGCTGGTCGGCGGCATGACCCGCATGCCCAAGGTGCAAGAAGCGGTGAAAGGCTTCTTCGGCCGCGAGCCGCACAAGGGCGTGAACCCCGATGAAGTGGTCGCCATGGGCGCCGCGATCCAAGCGGGCGTGCTGCAGGGCGACGTCAAGGACGTGCTGCTGCTGGACGTGACCCCGCTGTCTCTGGGCATCGAGACCCTGGGCGGCGTGTTCACGCGTCTGATTGACCGCAACACCACCATCCCGACCAAGAAGTCCCAGACCTTCTCCACCGCGGACGACAACCAGACCGCTGTGACGATCCGGGTTTTCCAGGGCGAGCGTGAAATGGCGGCGGACAACAAGCTGCTGGGTCAGTTTGATCTGGTGGGCATCCCGCCGTCGCCGCGCGGCATGCCGCAGATCGAAGTCACCTTCGACATCGACGCCAATGGTCTGGTGAACGTGTCGGCGAAAGACCAGGCCACCGGCAAGGAACAGGCGATCCGCATCCAGGCCTCTGGCGGTCTGTCCGACAGCGACATCGACCAGATGGTGAAAGACGCGGAAGCCAATGCGGATGCTGACAAGAAGCGCCGTGAGCTCGTGGACGCGAAAAACAACGCTGAAGCGCTGATCCACCAGACCCAGAAACAGGTCGAGGAGTTCAGCGACAAGGTGTCCGCGGAAGACAAATCCGCGATCGAAGATGCGATCAAGGAACTGGAAGGCGTCAAGGACGGCGAAGATCCTGAAGCCATCCAGCAGAAGACGCAGGCCCTGATGCAAGCGGCCATGAAGCTGGGCGAAGCCATGTATGCGGCTCAGCAGGCTGATGGCGGCGAAGCGGCTGCGAAAGCGGATTCTGATGCCGAAGAAGGCGTGGTCGACGCTGAATTCACCGAGGTGAAAGACGACGACGACGACAAGAAGAGCGCCTAAGTCTGATCCAGACGCGGCGCGCGGCCCCGTCCCGCACCCGGGGCGGGGCCGCGCTGCTTCTGTCTAAACGTCAAGCAAGCGGACCCTACGCATGAGCAAACGCGATTATTACGAGGTTCTGGGCGTCGCCAAGGACGCAGACGCGAAGGCGATCAAATCGGCCTATCGCAAGCTGGCGATGAAATACCATCCCGATCAGAACCCGGATGACGCCGAAGCCGAAGCCAAATTCAAGGAAGTGGGCGAGGCGTATTCTGTCCTGTCTGAAGAGGACAAGCGCGCCGCCTATGACCGCATGGGACACGCGGCCTTCCAGCAAGGCGGCGCTGGCGGCGGCCATCCGTTTGGCGGCGGCGCCGGATCGGCGGACTTCGCCGATATTTTCGAACAGGTGTTTGGCGACGCCTTTGGCATGGGCGGCGGACGCCGCGGCGGCGGCGGGCGTCGGTCCGGACCCGCGCGCGGCTCTGATCTGCGCTATGACATGCAGATCAGCCTGGAAGAAGCCTATCACGGCAAGGACGCCAATATCCGCGTGCCGACCACCGTGACCTGCGAGCGTTGCGAAGGCGACGGGGCTGAACCGGGCACGGGCGTCACCACGTGTGAAACCTGTGGGGGCGCGGGTCGGATTCGCCGCACCCAGGGCTTTTTCACCATGGAGCAGAGCTGTCCCACCTGCGGCGGCCGCGGCTCTTACGTGGAAACGCCCTGTCAGGAATGTGACGGGGCGGGGCGGGTGCGCAAAACCCGCGATCTGCGCGTCCAGATCCCGGCCGGTGTTGAAGACGGCATGCGTATTCGTCTGGCCGGAGAAGGCGAGGCGGGCGCACGCGGCGGCCCCAAGGGCGATCTTTACATCTTCGTCTCTGTCGGCGCGCATGACTTGTTCGAGCGTGACGGCCCCAATCTGTACTGCCGCGCGCCTGTGTCCATGGTGACAGCGGCCTTGGGCGGCGAGATCGACGCGCCGACCATTGATGGCGGCAAGGTCAAGATCCGCATTCCCGAAGGCGCCCAGACCGGCGAACGCATGCGTTTGCGCAATAAGGGCATGGTCAAGCTCAATGGCGGCGGCGCCCGCGGCGACATGTATGTGGAGCTGTTTGTGGAGACCCCGCGCAAGATGACCGAGCGGCAGAAGGAAATCCTGCGCGAGTTCTGCGAGATCTCCGGCGATGGCTGCAATCCTGAGAGCGACGGGTTTTTTAACAAGGTTCGGCGCTTCTGGGATGACCTCAACGGCGAAGACGAGCACGGCCAGCGCCCCGAAGCCTGATCTCTTTGCTTAAGGGGCGTTACGCTTTCTTCACGCAATCGCGCGATGACCAATCGTTAGGTTGTGAGGGGGCGTCATGTCAGGATCCAGCATTCATATCGCAGTCACCGGCATTTCTGGCCGGTTGGGGCGCGCCATCGCGACAGAAGTGATCCGCGCCAATGACCTGTCGCTGGTCGGCGGCATGGTCAGCTCTGACTCTCCCAATCTGGGCGCAGACCTGGGGGAGATGTGCGCCGCCGGGTTCATGGGCATCGAGGCTGTGGTCTCCCTCGAGCAAGCGGCGGATCAGGCGGATGTCCTGATCGACGCGTCCCTGCCCAAAGTGACAAGCGCGATCGCGCCGCGACTGGCGTCCATGGGCCATCGCGCCCTGGTCACCGGCGTGACGGGGCTGGATGATGAGCAGCAGGCGGCTCTGCATCAGGCCGCCGAGGTCATCCCTGTCTTGCAGGCGAGCAATTTCTCGCTCGGCGTGGCGCTGGTGGAACGTCTGCTCGCACAGGCGGCCAAGGCGCTGACGGCGGAACATTTTGATATCGAGATCATTGAGGCGCACCACAAGCGCAAGGCGGATGCGCCGTCGGGGACAGCCTTGAGCCTGGGCGAAACAGCGGCGCGCGCCCGCGGCGTGGCGCTTGAGGACGTCGCCCAGTTCAACAGGCCGCGCCATGACGGGCATCGCCCGATGGGCGCTATCGGGTTTTCCGCCATTCGCGGCGGCGGCGTCGTGGGCGAGCACGAAGCGCGTTTCCTCTCGGCGTTTGAAGAAGTCAGCATTTCCCACAAGGCCTATGACCGGTTCATCTTCGCCCAGGGCGCGCTGGAAGCGGCGCGCTGGATCAAGGGCAAGGCGCCGGGGCTGTATTGCATGCAGGACGTTCTGGGTGACTGAGACGGCTGACACGCTGCGCGGACCATATCTCGAGGTTCGGCTGCACCAGATGTCGCCTTTGCCCCCCGTGCTGAACGGGCTGTTGGTCAGCGCCTGTCTGTATGGCTTGTATCTGTTGCTCTCTATGAAAGTGGGCCAGCCGATCATCGAGCCTGCGGAGCAGGGCGTGCGGTTTAACCCGGCGGCCTGGGCGGCGTTGGTCATCTGCCTGATCTTCGGCGTAGCCACGACCATGCCGGCGATCACGCAAGCGCAATGGCGCGCTTCCCTGGCTCAATTGCATGCGGTCCTGGATGCGGAAGGACAGAACAAATCCGAACAGATCGCCATCGGGCCGACACGGCGACAGTCGCGGACGTCTCTTGCAGCTTTCGCGATCGGGGCGATTGTCGGCTTGTTGGTCAATATCTGGCTGCTGAACCCGCCCAACATGCCATGGCGCGACTACTGGACCTCCATCTCACCCTTCTTCGCCATCATGAATACGGTGGTGTTCGGGCTCGCGGCGCGGGGCGCCTATATGGTCCGTTACGAAGATCGCGAGATGAAGCGCCTGGTTGAAAACCATCTTCAGGTTGATCTTGCGCATCTGGAACGCAATCAGGTGTTTGGACGGCTGGCTTTGCGCGGAGCCCTGGCCTGGCTGGTGATGACGGCGGTCATCTTGCTGTTCTTTGTGGATTCAACACCCATTCCGATCTCGGCGACGGCGCTGGGGCTCGCTTTGCTTGCGGCAGGCTACGCCTTCGCGAGTACGATAGGGCCTGTGGTGCGCAAATGCTCCAGCGTGCGCGATGACGCGCTCAAAGCTGTGCGCGAGCGCATTCAGGCCCGCGCCAGCGCCATGATGGCTGAGACATCGAACGACGCGGCGCCAGTCTCTGAGCTGATCGCCTATGAAGCCTGGCTTGAGAAACTGCCGGTCTGGCCGATTTCCGCGCCGGTGACCCGGCGTTTGGCGCTTTATGGCTTTATCCCGGTCCTGGCCTGGTTCGGCTCGGCGGCGGCGGAGCTCGTGCTCAACCGCTTGTCCTGAATTCAGGCGTGACCGAACAAATCCGGCTGGCGCGTCAGGGTTTCAAAATCCATGCGCTGGGCGGGACGCCGCAGACGGGTGAGCGTGCGGCTTGGCGGCGGAGCGACCATGGGAGCGGGCGCTTTGAGCGTCAGGCCCAAGGCAGCCGCTTTGGTGCGAATGGCGCTGTCGGGACGGCCCAGTTTCAAACTGATCAGACGCAGGCTGGCGCCCTGGCGCGCCAGCGCCTTGAGCAGTTTTACATCCTCGCCGCGCCAGCGCTTGCCGGCGTTGCGCGCATACCCTGCGGACTTGGTTGCATAGGCCATTGTTCCACTCCTTATGAAGTAGAACATAAGCGGAACATTGTGGAACGTCAAGAGGTCTGCAAAAAGGCCCGCCATGCGGGCGGGCCTTTGAGCGCAGAGGATTTTACCAGCTGCCGGTGTTTTCCATGCTGGCCCAGGGCTCTGAGGCCTCCAGCGCCTCGCCTTGCTGCAACAACTCCACCGAGATGCCGTCCGGGCTTTTGACAAACGCCATCCGGCCGTCCCGCGGCGGGCGATGAATGACATAACCCATGGCGGCGAGGCGTGCGCACAGGGCGTAAATGTCTTTCACCTCATAGGCCAGATGGCCGAAATTGCGGCCGCCGGAATAGGGTTCAGGGTCCCAGTTATAGGTCAGCTCGATCATCGGCGCGCCGCTGGGCAGAAGCTTGGAGTCCGCATTCACGCCTGATTTGGCGATATCATCCGGGCTGGCCAGAAAGACGAGGGTGAAACGGCCCGCCTCGTTCTCGCTGCGGCGCACTTCCTTGAGGCCCAGACCGTCGCAATAGAATTTCAGTGAGGCGTCAATATCGGTGACGCGCACCATGGAATGCAGAAAGTGCATGTGAGGCTCCTTTTGAGGGGCTTAACTGTCGGTCTCTGAATCGTCGTCGATCTTGATCTTGCGCGCCCATTTGGGTCGCGGACGCCATCCGGTGTCTTCAATCGGTTCGCCGCGCGCCCGCGCCAGGGCGTGGTTGAACGGTTCAGGCGCCCGCAGATGATGCAGGCGGGCGATGAAGGCCGCCAGCGCCGCCCAGATGAACACCACGCCGAAGAACAGCGAGAACATGAAGACATAGCCCGTGCGTCCGCCCCAATCGGGCGCCCCGTTGGCGCGCCAGATCACGTCATAGAGCGCCGGCACCGCCAGCAGGGCGGCGGGGCTGACGATGATGGCGGTCGCAGCGGCGGCGGCGGCGTAAAGCGTCCAGCGCGGCTGAAAGCAGGTGACGAACAGGCGGACGAACTCGTCCTGGCTCACGCCGCGCACGCTGGCGGGCTTTTCCGCGTACCGCGTCTGGTATTCCTCCGTCGCTTCCTGGGTCAGTCCGCGCACGGCGAAGGCCCAGCGACTGAGGCTGGCGAGGATGAACAGGACGAAAACGCCCCCGAGAATGTATAGCGACAGATCAAACATGGGACGGGTTTTAACCCGTCGCGGCCTCATAGGCGAGCATTGCGCGCTTACGATCGAGCCCCCAGTGATACCCCGTCAATCGACCGTCTGCGGCGAGCACGCGATGACAGGGAATAAGCCAGCTGATCGGGTTCGCGCCGACCGCTGCGCCGGCGGCTCTCGCCGCCTTGTCGCGCCCGGTTGCGCGGGCGATATCGCCATAGCTGACTGTGCGGGCTGGGGGAATCGCCAGCAAGGCCCGCCAGACCTGCCGGCGGAATGGCGCACCATACAGGGCCAGCGGCAGGCGCGTTTCTCCGGCAGCGGCGTCAAACACCCGGCAAGCCCAGTCCCGCGCCTGCGCGTCATCACGCAGAAAGCGCGCTTCGGGAAAGCGCCGGGCGAGATCATCAAAGGCTTCGTCTTCTTCCCCACGATTGCAGAAGGCCAGCCCCGACAGACCGCGAGGCGCGATCAGGAACACTGCGCTTCCAAAGGGCGAAGGCGCAAAGCCATAGCTGAAATCGAGCCCGGACCCGCCGGTTTTCACTTCGCCGGGCGTTGCGGCTTCCTCGGCGATGAAAATATCGTGCAGGCGCGACGGACCTGACAGGCCGGTCTCGAGCGCCGCGTCCAGAACGCTCGCCCCGTCCACCAGCAATTTGCGGGCGCTGGCGTGGGTGAGGGCCTGAACCAGCTTTTTCGGACTGGCGCCCGTCCAGCGGGTGAAGACGCGCTGGAAGTGATGCGGGGACAGGCCGGCGGCTTGCGCGGCGGCGGCGAGGTCGGGTTGTTCGCGCCAGTTCTCAGACAGGTAATCGAGCGCAGCGGTGACACGCTCATAATCCGCAGCGCGGGTCTGCAGGCCGTCAACATCAGCGGGAAGCGTCAAATCAGTCGTCATGAGCGCACAGTGCAGTCCGCGTTCAGGCGCCGCCACCTGATTCTTGCGCCAGCTGCGGGCCGCGCGCCCGACGCGCATCGTCCAGAGCAGTGCGAACCGCGTCCGCCAGGGTCTCACGCTCCTTGGGCGACAACCAGCTGCCGATGATCAGGCTTTTGCCCATGGCGCTCAACCGCGCTTGTACATCGGGCTCGCCCTCGCCTTCCACGCTCACCCGGGTCCAGGCGCTGGGCAGCACGAACTGGGTGCGGTGGCCGGTCGGATAGCGCCGTGTGATACGGATTTCGCGGCGCGTGATCTTGATCGTCTCCAGGCGTCGCCCGTCGCGATAGGACAGCCTGAAGCCCAGCCAGATCAGAAAGACATCGAGACCGAAAAAGCCCAGTACGGGCCAGGCGCCCATCAGCATGAAACCGATGCCGGCGGAGAAGCTGACCACTCCCATGGCGATCATCAGGGCGATGAAACCGGGATTGGGCAAGGAGCGGTTGGGGCGGACCTGCGCGTCCATGAACAGCGCTTCGTCTTCAGCCAGCGGCGGGGCTGAAGGGTCTGCAGGCCAGGTTTCATAAATCCGGCGACGTTCCATACCTGTCAAAATAGGGCGCAGGGTCAGCCTTGGCCAGTTGGTGGCGAAGGGACCCAAAAACTCAGGCAAACACGGTGACCATCTGCCGCCCCTTGGCCACGCACGCTCCGTCCGTGTTCCAGATCGTCATGTCCTGGGTCGACAGCCCGCCGCGCAAATGGTCAGCGCGGCATTCCAGGAGCCACCAGCCATCACGGGTCTCAGGCGTATCAGTCAGCAGATCCATCATCCAGGTCATCGATGATAGCGGGGTGGGCTTGCTCAGCATCGGGGTCAGCGCAGGCGGCAGAACGTCGCCGATGCAGATCAGGCTGAGCGGATGCGAGCGTGAGGCGCTGTCTTGATGGCGCGCCCACATGCGCACCACCGCCTTGCCCGAATTCAGGAACGGTATGCCGCCGCCCGCCCAGATGAAATCGAAATTTCGGGTAAAGCCCGGCGCGCCGTTGGGGAAGGTCAGAAGCTCGCTCGCCTCGGTCGGCGCCGTGGCGCGTTCGGGCATGGGCGCCGGGTCGAGCGACAGCGCAGACTCACGCTCGCCACAGAAGGTGAAGACGGTTTCAAGCCCGATCCCCGCCTGGCTGGTGAGCCGGCTGCGCACCGAACACGCCGTGCGGCCTTCGCGCAGTTTCTCCGACGTCACCTCCACTTCGCCCTCGCTGGGGCCGACAAAGCTGATTTGCGCGCTGCGCAGCGGGCGCCCGCCCGCATGCGGCAACGCCCCATGAAGACAGAGCGCTGTGGAGAGCCCGCCATAGACCGTCCGCCCCTGTTTCCAGCTGTCTGGCACATCCAGCGTGAACCCGGCCTCGGTGGGACGGGCTTCGGTTATTATTTCAGCCAGGGACATGGGCGGAATCCTGTCGCAGTGAACGCCGTTCAATTGGGGCGGCATAAGACCGGGTTCCGCCAGGGCGTGCAAGCGAGGTGCTGATATCTGACGTGAATCTGAATGCTCCGGCCTTTCTCACGCCTAATTCAGGGTCTAGACAGAGGGCATGAACACGACCGCACTTCTCCTCTCCGCCGCGCTGAGCCTGTTCACAGGCGCTCAAGCGACCGAAGCTCCTGTGGACGCTGCTGCTCAAACGCAAACGCCAGCGCCTGCCGCCGTGGAAGAGGCGCTGCCCGAACCGCAAGCGGTCGAGGCCGCGCCGGGCCAGATCAGCCCCGAAGCGGGCGCCGCGCGCGCTCAGGCCTGGCTGGAAGGGCTCGACACCCTGCGCGCCCGGTTTGACCAGATCGCAGCGGACAATTCTGAAACCTCCGGCGTGCTTGAGATCGACCGTCCCGGCCGCGCCCGGTTTGATTATGATGATCCCAACCCGGTTCTGGTCGTCGCGGACGGGTCCACGGTCGCCATCGCCGACTTTGACCTGGAGACCATTGACCGCGCACCCATCGGCGCGACGCCCTTGCGGTTTCTGCTTGAAGACGAGCTCAATCTGGCCGGCGCAGGCGTGGTTCAGGACGCCGGTCGCTATGATGGCCGGCTCTATGTGACCCTGGAAGATCCTGATGGCGAGATTCAGGGCCGTCTGACCCTGGTGTTTGACGATGCGGATCCTGACGCAGCGCCGGCTCAGATGATGCTGGCGGGCTGGTACACGGTGGACGCCATGGGCGGCATGACCGAAGTGCGCCTCAGCGAGATCGAAACCGGCGTGCGCATCAGCCCGCGCCAGTTCATCCTTGATGATGAAGACGTGATGGGCGGCGACCGCCGCCGCCGGGGCCGCTAGGCGTTAAAGCGCCCACCAGAACAGCAAGGCCGCCAGCCCCAGCCGGTAGATCACGAAGGGCAGGAAGCCCAACCGGTCCACCACGCGCATCAGCACCGCGATAGACGCGAGCGCGGCGAAGAAGGACAGGACGGCGACGATCAGCCCGTCTGTCAACGAGTGGGCGGTGTCCGCCCCGCGCGCCAGCTCGATCACGGCCAGAAGGCCGAACGCGGCGATCACCGGCACAGCCATCAACATGGAAAAGCGCGCCGCCTCGCTGCGCGTCATGCCCAGGGCGCGGGCGGCGGTCATGGTCACGCCCGACCGGCTGGAGCCGGGGATCAGGGCGAACATCTGCGCCAGCCCGATCAGAATGGCGCCGCGCCAGCTCAGGGTTTCGGTCGTCACTGTCTGTTTGCAGAAATGGTCCGC
Source organism: Oceanicaulis sp. (assembly GCF_051859625.1). Classification (GTDB taxonomy): domain Bacteria; phylum Pseudomonadota; class Alphaproteobacteria; order Caulobacterales; family Maricaulaceae; genus Oceanicaulis. The sequence continues at coordinate 1,427,309 of NZ_JBHYFH010000001.1, forward strand.
CAGCCAAAGCGGCAGCGCCAAAATCAACGTCGCCCAGGCGATCACCAGAGGCGCGCGCAACGCATCCGCCATGCCGGAGACATACAGCCCGCCGCCCGCGATCAGCACCGGCGGGGTGGCGACCGCGATCAGAAGCGCCAGCTTGCCGCCCGACGTGATCCGGCCTTGCAGCAGCGCCAGCTTTCCGGTGACGATATTGGTGACATCAGATCGGAAATACACGAGAACCGCGAACAAGGTGCCCAGATGGGCCATCACATCGATCAGCGGTCCCTGATCCGCGTCGCCCAGAACCTGAGGCGCCAGGATCAAGTGAGCGGAAGATGAGATGGGCAGAAACTCTGTGATCCCTTGGACGATCGCCAGAATAATGAGATGAAGAAGGCCCATCGCGTGTCATTTCCCCGTCAGAAAGTGGCGGCAGAGTGCGCGTGATTGAGCGGATCGCCAAGAGCAAATTCCTCTTGGAAAACATATAAGGGAAGATCGCCATGGCGCATGATGCGCTGGACGCCGGCCCGGGCAAGGTCGAGCCTGCCGAAGCCCGAAAAATCACTGGTCAGGTGACGCGCTTGTCGGTGGCCGTCGCCGCCACGCTGGTCGTGGCCAAGCTGATTGCTTGGCTGATGTCGGGATCGGTGGCGATGCTGGCCTCGCTGGCGGATTCCTCTCTGGACCTCGTGGCCTCGCTGACGACGTTCTTCGCCGTCCGCTATGCCGCCAGCCCTGCAGACGCCGAGCACCGGTTCGGCCATGGCAAGGCGGAAGCCCTGGCCAGCTTGTTGCAAGCGCTCCTTGTCGCTCTGTCGGCAGGTTATCTGATTCATGAATCGTGGAACCGGTTCACCAACCCCCAGCCGCTGGATGCGGGCGCCATCGCCCTGTCGGTGATGGGATTGTCCATCGCCCTGACCCTCGGGCTCGTCTGGGCCCAGACCCGCGCGGTCAAACAGACAGGCTCGCTGGCGGTCACGGGCGACCGCGCGCACTATTTCGCAGACCTCAGCTCGAACATGGTCGTGGTCGGCGGCCTCGTTCTGGCGCTGGTCGGGATTGAACGCGCTGACCCGATCATGGGATTTGTCGTGGTGCTTTGGCTGTTCTGGACGGCCTACACTGTGGGTCGTGAAGCCGTGGAATCGCTGATGGATCGAGAGCTGGCCGATGAAGAACGCAGCCAGATCATGACGCTTGCGGGCGACGACGCCCGAGTGCTGGGCGTGCATAATCTGCGTACCCGCGCCTCTGGTCCCTTCATCCATATCCAGATGCATATGGAGCTTGATCCCGACCTCACCCTGACCCAGGCGCACGATATTCTGGTGGCGGCGGAAGCGCGCGTCATGGCGGCCTATCCGGCGGCCGATGTTCTGATTCATCCGGATCCGAGAGGGCATGCCGCCCCTCATGGCAACGCCTATTTCGACAAGGACGCCGCTTCGAGTGCAGGTCCAGCCGATGAACCGGCTTAAGCCGTATCGCGAACCGCGTTAGGGTGTCATCATGCGTATTTTGCACCATTGGCCCCTAGACCCCTGGTCTCGACAGGTCCGCCTCGCCCTGGCGGAGAAAAAGCTCGATTTCGAGACCGAGTACCAACGTTTCTGGGATGCGCCGGACGACTTGCTGGCGCTCAACCCCACAGGCCTGCCGCCCGTTCTGGTCGAAGAGACCGAGAAGGGCCGCACCGCCCTGTGCGAAAGCCGGGCGATCCTGGAATATCTTGAGGAAACCCATCCCGAGCCTGCCTTGTTGCCGGGCGGCCCTGCGGACCGCGCCGAGGCGCGGCGGCTCGCGGCGTGGTTTGATGTGAAGTTCTCCGCCGAGGTGAACGCCTATCTGCTGCACGAAAAGCTCGAAAAGCGGGTGCAGTCCCTCGGCGCGCCGGATATGGAGGCGATCCGCATCGGGCGAGACGCCTTGCGCTGGCACTTGGATTATATGTGCGGGCTTCTGGATCAGCGCGACGGTCTGGCCGGGCCGCGCTATACGCTGGCCGATCTGGTCGCCGCAGCGCATCTGTCGTGCGTGGATTATCTGGGCGATGTGCCCTGGGATGATTTTCCCGCCGCCAAGGCCTGGTATCAGCGCATCAAATGCCGCCCCGCCTTTCGCGCCGTCCTGGCGGATCGCCTGCCCGGCTGCCCGCCCGTGGACGGCTATCAGGATCTGGATTTCTGAGCATGTCAGCGCCTGACAACCAGGCTGAGCGGGTCAAGGCGCTGGCGCTGGAGGCCGGCTTTTCTGTCGTGCGCGTCACCCGCGCCGATGAGCCGTGGGAGGCTGGCGCGCGCTTGCGTGAATTCGTCGATGACGGACGCCATGGCGACATGGCGTGGATGGAAGACACGCTGGAGCGACGCTCTCACCCCACCGCCATGTGGCCGGATGCGAAATCCGCGGTGGTGGTCGGGCTTGATTACGGACCCGATCATGACCCGCTGGAGATCCTCGAGCGCCGGGATGAGGCCGCGATCAGCGTCTATGCGCAGAACAAGGATTATCACGACGTCCTGAAAAAACGCCTCAAGCGTTTCGCCGGCGCGTTTCATCGCGAAACCGGCGCGGAGGTGAAGGTGTTTGTGGACACTGCGCCCTTGATGGAAAAACCCCTGGCGCAAAAATCCGGGCTTGGCTGGCAGGGCAAGCACACCAACCTCGTGAGCCGCACCCATGGCAGCTGGCTGTTTCTGGGGGTGATGCTGACCGCCGCCGAGCTGACGCCCGATGAGCCGGAGACCGATCATTGCGGTTCGTGCCGGGCGTGTCTTGATATCTGCCCGACCAACGCCTTTCCCGTGCCCTATCAGATCGATGCGCGGCGCTGCATCTCCTATCTGACGATCGAGCATAAAGACCCGATCCCCAAGGCGTTTCGCGCCGCCATGGGCAACCGGATCTATGGCTGTGACGATTGTCTGGCGGTCTGTCCGTGGAACAAGTTCGCGCAGGCCAGTTCCGAGGCCGCGTTTCATCCGCGCGAGGCGTTGACTGGCCCCAAGCTCGCAAAGCTGGTTCAGCTTGATGATCCGGGATTTCGGGAGTTCTTCAGGGGCTCGCCGATCAAGCGCATCGGCCGGGACCGCTTTGTCCGGAATGTATTGATCGCTCTGGGCAATTCTGGCGAGCCAGCGCTGGCTGAGCAGGCCGCTGCCTTGCTCGACGACCCGTCAGAACTGGTGCGCGGCGCGGCGATCTGGGCGCTGGGGCGATTGGACGCCGAGCGCTTTGCGTTTGAGAAGGCGCAGCGCAGCGACGCGGAGACTGATCCAGACGTCGCCGCGGAATGGACGCAGGCCTAGGCTTCGCCGATGCGCGGCGGGCCGCCCTTGTCTGCTTCGCTGGGGCCAAAGGCGCGGTTCAGAAGCTGGGTTGAATCCTGCGCCAGTTCAATGGCTTCAGTGAGGTGCTCCAGCACTTTCACATTATTGGCCAGAACGTGCAGGGCTTCGGGGCGTTCATCGCTGGAGATCTTGGTGCAGCGAATGAGAACGTCCGCCCGCAGCTCCATCAGGATGTCTTCCAGCTTTCGGCCGGTCGGGTTTTCGTGCGACACCAGATAGCGCGTCATGTCCGCCTCCGTGAATTGCAATCAGGAGGTTAAGCTTACGCCCTGACCCCCTCATTTTTCGTAAACGCAGGGTCTGGCCCTTGAAGCGCGGACCGATTGCGGCCAGCTTCCCCCACATCAGCTCAGGAGGACATCATGGCGGACAAGATCGGCGCAGACGCTTTTCTCAGGCAGTTTGACGGCTGGACGGCGGTGGAAGATCGCGACGCCGTGCGCAAAGTCTTCAAGTTTTCAGATTTTAAAAGCGCCTTCGCCCTGATGACCCAGGTCGCGATGAAGGCGGAGCAGATGGACCACCATCCAGAATGGTTCAATGTCTACAACACTGTGGATGTGACGCTGTCTACGCATGACGCCGACGGCGTCACCGAACTGGATGTGGAGCTGGCGCGGTTCATCGAAGAGCGCGCGGCGATCCTGAACGCCTGAGACTGACGCCCAGGCGATCAGTTGGCGTGAATGATCACGGTGTCGAGCACGACAGTCGCCTGTCCCGGCCCGATCAGGCGGTCGGTTTCCGCTTGCAGCAGGCGGGCGATGGCGTCCGCGTCGGGAATGTCGCCCCAGCGATACATTCGGCCTGAATACATCAGCATGGCTTGGGAATACGCGTCGCGCAGCCAGAGCTGACGTTCGGCGATGGTCTGACGCGTTCGGCTGTGCGGCGCATCGAGCGCCAGGCCGACCTGCAACAGGCCCCGCATGCGGTAATCGGCTTGCACCGAAGCCCGGATCGGCTCGATTCGCACATAGCTGTTCGCATGGCTGAGCGAGCGGCCGAGCGCCTCTTCGGGCGCCGCCTCGGCCGCCGGCGCGCCGCCACCGCCTCCGCCGCCGCCCAAAGCATGGGCGGGCGCAGCGCAGAGCAGGGCGCAAACGGCGAGTAACCGCAGGATATGATCCAGAACTTTCATACCCTCGTAATGACACATCGAGGTAAAGAAACAGTATGGTTGTATGAGTTGGCGTGCATGCTGCCGGAGTTGTGTGCGTTCACGCCCTGAGGGGGAATGAAATGAATAAAATTATCTCGTCGGCGCTGGTTCTGGGCGCACTGGCCCTGACCGGAACGAGCGTAGCTCAGGCCCAGATTGCGGAAGGCTCGCAAGCCAGCCCCGTGCCGACCAACTACATCGCCGCCGGTGCGGCGATGCTGCCCGATTACGCTGGCTCTGACGATTATCGCGTCATCCCCTTTGGCGCGGCGCGGTTTGAACTGGGCGGGATTTCATTCCGCACTCAAGGACCAGGCCTGGCCGCCAATCTCTACGAGACCGGGCCTTGGGAATTTGGCGCCTATGTGCGCTGGTCGGGCGGCCGCGATGATGTGGAAGATGAAATCGTCGACCGCATGCGTGATGTGGACTCTTCCCTGATTGCGGGCGGGTATGCGCGCCTGACGGTTGCGGAAGGCGTTCTGACCGAACGTGACCGGTTTGGCATCGGCGTGGATCTGGGCGTGGACGCGCTGGGTAATTTTGACGGGCTCGCCTGGAGCGCTTCCGCCGATTACGGCGTCATGGTTTCGCGCGGCGTGTTTGCAGCCCTGTCGCTGTCCGCCAGCGGTTTCTCCGATGATTACGCCGACACCCTGTTCTCGGTGGACGCGGTAGACGCCGCCGCGACGGGCCTGTCGCTCTATACCGCTGAAGGCGGTGTCCGGGATGTGGGTCTGACCGCAATTGTGGACGTCTCCATCTCGCGCAACTGGTCTGTGACGGGCGTGGCGGGCTATTCGCGGCTTCTGGGTGATTACGCAGACAGCCCGATTGTGACCGAGCGCGGCAGTGAGGATCAGGTCTTCCTGGGTCTGGCGCTGGGACGGCGGTTCTAGAAACAGGCTTCAGGCCGTTATACTCGCCCCTGCAGACGCGTCTGCAGGGGCGTTTTCGTATGCAGACCGCTTCGCCAGACTGAAGGCATGGCGGAAGCAGGCTCAATCCCCTACACTGAGAAGGGTTTTTATGAAGCGGTCTTGAGGCCCGAATGATCAAGCTGACTGTTAATGGGCGTCCTGTTGAGCTTGAAGCGGGGGCGACCGCGCTTGAAGCGGCGCGCGTGGCTGGCGTCTCAATTCCGACGCTCTGCAGCTATCCGGGTTTGCCCTCCCATGCGGTCTGCCGCATGTGCCTTGTGGAGATCAACGGCGATCCCAAGCCACAGCCAGCCTGCGTCACCGTGATCACAGACGGAGACAGCATCGAAACAGAAACGGACGCCCTGCGCGCGTTCCGCCAGACCAACGCTGAATGGCTGATGGCGCGCCATCCCAATGATTGCCTGCATTGCGAGGTGAATGGTGGTTGCCAGTTCCAACGCCTGGTGCGCGAGCATGAATGGGAGACCCATTGGCCTGCATCCGCTGGCCGGGCGCCTGACGCGCATGACCCGGACCTGACCGACCATACCTCGCCGAGCATCTGGCGAGACCTGTCCAAATGCATTGAGTGCGGTCTGTGCGCAGAGGCGTGCGGCGAACCGGGGCAGCAACTGAATGTGATCGGGTTCGCCGATCGCGGTGAGGAACGTCGTCCGGTCACCGTTTTTGATCAGGCCTTGAGTGAGACCGATTGCATTTCGTGCGGTCAGTGCACGCTTGTTTGCCCGGTCGGAGCGCTGATCGAGGCGCCGCATTGGCATGAGGTGCTCAGTCGGCTCGATTCCCTGTGGTTCAGGTGGCGCCGGCGACGCGGATCGCGATCAGCGAAGAGTTCGGCTTCAAGCCGGGGACGGTCAGCACCGGCCGGCTGATCAACGCTTTGCGGCAATTGGGATTTGACTATGTCTTTGACACCAATTTCGCGGCTGATCTCACGATCATGGAGGAGGGGTCAGAGCTTCTTGCCAGGGTGAAGGCCCAGACGAACCTGCCGCTGTTCACTTCCTGCTGTCCGGGCTGGGTGAACTGGGTGGAGTTGCACCGGCCAGACCTGCTGCCGCATCTGAGCACCACGAAATCGCCTCAGCAGATGCACGGCGCCCTGTCCAAGCGCAGCCGGTTCGCCCGCTCGCTGGGACCTGAGTACGCCGACGGCGTCAAAGAGCCCTATGTGGTCAGCGTGATGCCCTGCACGGCCAAGAAAGACGAGGCTGCACGGCCTGGTCAGTCTGGCGATGTGGATCATGTGCTGACCACGCGCGAGCTGGCCCGGATGATCCGCTCGCGCGGCATCGCCTTCGGCGCCCTGGACGAGGATGGCGAGTTCGATAACCCGCTGGGTGAGAGCACTGGCGCGGCGCAAATTTTCGGCGCTTCGGGCGGCGTGATGGAGGCGATGGCGCGCACGGCTGCGCATCTTGTGGACCCGGACTCGGCGCCGGCGATTGATTGGCGTCAGCTGCGCGGCGTGAATGCAGGGGTGAAAACCGCACAGGTTCCTGGCGTCGGCGCTGTCGCCGTTTGCAATGGCATCGCCGTCGCCCAGCGCTTGCTGCAGACGCAGGACTGGCGCGATCAGTATGTCGCGATTGAAGTCATGGCGTGCGTCGGCGGCTGTCTCGGCGGCGGCGGCGAGCCCAAGTCCATGGATCCAGACGTGCTGACCAAACGCGCCCGAGCGATTTACGAGGTGGATGGACAAGCGCCGCGTCGCCGGTCGTTTGAAAATCCCGATGTGCAGGCGCTCTACGCTGAAGAGCTGGGGCGTCCCAATTCAGCCGCCGCACATGCCTTGCTCCATACCCGTTATGCCGGGAGACGCTCCAAACGGACGTTGCTGATGCAATTTCTCGACTGTGTCGACCGGCGCGACGGGCGTTCGGCGGCGGCGTTGTTTCATCCCGACGGGATCTGGTCGACCGCCTCGCCATATGGGGATGTTTCCGGCGCTGAGCGCATTGAGGCGCTGATCAGCACCCAATTGCCGCCGCGAAAGTTTGGCCCTGAGTTCGCGCGGCACCAGATGGCGTCCGCCGCCGATGACCATGATCTCACAGTCGTAACGCCTGACGGTCATCACTGCCGGTTCGAACTTGTGCTTGAAAGGGCGCCGGGAGAAAACCGATCTGCGCCTTTGATCAAGGCGCTGGTCCGATATGTCGATTAATCGGGCTTGGCAAGGATCTGGTGGAGCCGAGGGGAATCGAACCCCTGACCTCGTCATTGCGAACGACGCGCTCTCCCAACTGAGCTACGGCCCCGTTCCAGAGCGGGCGTGAGGTAAGAGCCTCGCCCGGCCTTGTCAAGGATTGCGACCAAGGTCGCGGATGATTGACGTTTGCGTAAACGGAACTTCGTTATAAAACATGCGCCATGGGTGAGGGGACAGGGAATTCCGGTGAAGCGTTGCTTCACCAGTTCGGTATGGGAGATGGCGCAGAACCGCTCATCTTCCATATGCTGACTCACGCCCTGGTCTTCAGCGCCTATACCCTGATCGCTGGCACGCTGATCTGGCAAATCCGTCGAAACAAGAAACTGCTGCGCCTGAAAATGGTGCGCATTGTGATCGTCTTGGCGTCTCTGGCGGGGCTTGCGCACCTGGCGGGTCTTCTGTCGGTCGGCATGCCGCATCCACGTCTGGATGCCGTGGTGCACCTGCTCAGCGCGGCGTTTGGTTTGTGTGGCGCGATCCTGCTCTGGTACTGGCTGCCGCAAATGCTGGCCATGGCGCAGGAGCGGCGACTGACGCCGGTCAACATGGTCAGTCGCGCCGATTATCAGGCTTTACAGGCGAAGCTGGATCGAACCCATGCAGGACTGCAGCGCTTCGCCACGGCTGCGTCGCATGATCTGCGCGCTCCGCTGCGGCATATTTCGGTGTTCGCAGGCCTGATCGAGCGCGAGGAAGGCGCCCAGCTCACGCCCGCCGGTCGTGACTATCTGGACCGTCTGAACACGTCCGTAATACGGATGCAGAGTTTGACGGACGCCCTTGTGGAGTATGTGCGCGCGATTAGTGCGACGCATGCCCCCGCCCGGCTTGAGTTGCGCGACATTCTCGCCTCGGTTCGCAAAGAACTCGAGCTTGAGATCGAGAGCCATAAAGCAGTGATCGAAGTCGCGCCCATGCCGTCGGTCTGGGCGGATGAGCAGCTTGTCGCGCTGGTCTTGCATAACCTTGTCGAGAACGCGTTGAAATTCTCCAAGGATCCGCCGGTCATCAGGATTTATGCGCGGGACGCCAAAGACGGGTGGGTGGAGATCGTTATCGAGGATGAAGGTCCTGGCATTGATCCGCGCCAGAGCGAAATGATCTTCGACGTCCTGTTCCGCATGTCCTCCGGTCCGGTAGAGGGCGTCGGGCTGGGACTGGCGCTTTGCCAACAGATTGTCGAGGCTGCTGGCGGGCGAATCTGGCATGATCCCGGATATGACGCCGGGGCGCGGTTTGTGTTCACGCTGCCTGCTGCGCCTTGAGTCTGACCGAAGCCGCTTGTCAGCGCAGGCCGGTGAAGGCTAGACCAGCACCCAGTGAAAAGAGTTCTGAACGCGAGCGCTGATATCCATGGAACACATGTCTCTGGCGCAGGTCCTGGTTTACCTGTTCCTCCTGATCCCGCTGCAATTGCTGGTCTATGTCATCTTTGTGGGGGTGATCCTGAGCTGGCTCATCTCCTTTAACGTGGTCAACGCGCACAACCAGCTTGTCAGCACCATCTGGCGTCTGACCAGCACCATCACCGAGCCATTGCTGCGTCCGATCCGTAATTTCCTGCCGCCTCTGGGCGGGTTGGACCTGTCGCCGCTTGTGCTGCTGTTGTTGATCATGTTCGTGCGCAACTGGCTGATCCTTGGACAAATCTTCCCCCGCCTCGCCTAGCGGCCTGCCCGCTCAGCTCGGACATGGCGGCGTGCGCCTGTTCGTCAGGGTTCAGCCCAAAGCGTCGCGCGCCGGGTTTGGCGGCGTGCGAGAGGGCGCCGACGGTCGGGTGCGTCTGACGGCGAAAGTCCGCGCCGCGCCCGACAAGGGCGCGGCCAATTCAGAACTGTGCGCGATGGCGGCCAAAGCGTTCGGCGTAGCCAAATCCGCAGTCAGCGTGGTCAGCGGCTCCACCCAGCGTGAGAAAACCCTGTGGGTGGCCTCTGATGAGACAAAGGCGCTGCTTGACGCCGTTACGGCCATGCTTCATGACCCCGCTCCATGACCGACATCATCACGTCCTCCGACGCGGCCGCCAAGCTGATTGACGGCAAGGCCGCCGCCGCCGCCGTTGACGCCGCCGCCGCAGACGGCGCGCGTCAGCTTGAAGCCGTTTTGGGCCGTCCGCCGTGCCTGGCTGTTGTTCTGGTGGGGGATGACCCCGCCAGCCAGGTCTATGTGCGCAATAAAGGCCGCCGCACCGAAGCCGCGGGCATGCGCTCGGTGGAGCACCGCCTTCCCGCCGACGTCAGTCAGAGCGACGTCGTCGCTCTGGTGCAGACCCTGAATGCGGACGACGGCGTTGACGGCATTCTGGTCCAGTTGCCGTTGCCGAAGGGGCTTGATGAAACTGAAGTCGTCCAGACCATCCGCCCGGAAAAGGATGTGGACGGGCTGACCGCTCAAAGCGCCGGCGCCCTGGTGCTGGGCGCGCCCGGCATGCGGCCCTGCACGCCGTCAGGCAGCGTATTCCTGGCCAAACAGGCGCTGGGCGACCTGACGGGCAAGTCCGTCGTGGTCATCGGACGCTCGATCCTGGTGGGCAAGCCGGCCGCGCTGTTGTTCCTGGCTGAAAACTGCACGGTCACTCTGGCCCATTCGCGCACGCAGGACCTTCCCGGGGTGTGCCGACAGGCGGATATCGTCATTGCGGCGGTCGGCCGACCCAATCTGGTCAAGGGCGACTGGATCAAACCCGGCGCCTGTGTCATCGATGTCGGGATCAATCGCGTTGAGGGCGAGGCGGGCAAAAGCCGTCTTGTGGGCGATGTGGATTTTGATCAGGCCATTGAAACCGCAGGTTTCATTACGCCTGTGCCCGGGGGCGTGGGTCCGATGACGATCGCCATGTTGCTGGCGAACACGGTCGCCGCTGCAGCCAGGCGTGCTAACGTATCTGTACCGGACAGCCTCAAGGATGTTTTGCCGGGTTAAAACCTGCTTAATCATGCATCCAGTAGTTTAGTCCGAACGGGAGAGAGTCATGCCGCAGAGTTTGTCGGTTCTTCATATTGAAGATGACTTCGCGGACGCGATGTTGCTCCAGCATGCGCTGTGTGATGCAGGAGGCTATGACATGGAGCTGCAGGTCGTCCGGACCCTGCGTGACGCCCGCTTCAAGCTCTCGCGCAAGACGTATGACCTGATCATCGCTGATCTTCGTTTGCCCGATTCCACCCAGCCCAGTGAAACGGTGAGCTTGCTGGAGCGTCAGGCGAAGGGCACGCCGATCCTGGTGCTCAGCGGTTCTGCGGGTGTCGACCTGCAGAGCACGGGCGACCAGGTGAAGTTCCTCGACAAGAATGATTTCCTGAACAAGGATATCGACGAGAAGAGCCATGAATTGCTGTTCTGGGTGAAAAGCACCGCCCAGGGCCCAAGTGAAAATGTTGTTCTTGATGATTCATCAGGAACTTACGAGATCTGATCTGATCTCGCGCTGGACCTGGAAGGCGCGCAGCCTATCTGCCGGTCCATGACTGATTTAGCGACATTTCCAGACGGGTTTCGCGCCCTGATCGTGGGCGCGTCCGGTGGCGTGGGGCGAGCTCTGACCACGCAGCTTGTGGATCATCCAAGGTGTGCAGAGGTGTTCGCCGCCAGCCGATCCGGAGTCGATATCGCTGGCGCTCAGCCCCTGTCCATCAACTTTGATGACCCGGGATCCGTCGAAGATGCGGTGATGGCGGCTGCTGAGGATGGTCCGCTTCATCTGGTGGTCGTCGCCAGCGGGGTTTTGGTGGATGGCGAAGGGCGTGGACCGGAAAAGTCCTGGCGACAGATTGACGCCGCGCACATGACTGAGGTTTTCAAGGTCAACACAATCGGCCCGGCTCTGGTGGCGTGCAGCGCGCTGGACAAGCTGGCGAAAGGCGACAAGACCGCGCCCCAGAAAGCTGTGTTCGCGGCCCTGTCCGCGCGTGTGGGCTCCATATCGGACAACCGGCTGGGCGGGTGGCACAGCTATCGGGCGTCCAAGGCGGCCTTGAACCAGATTTTGAAAACCTGCGCCATCGAGCTCGCGCGCAAACGCCCGCACGCCGCCTGCATCGGATTGCATCCCGGAACTGTGGACACCGCCTTGTCAGAGCCGTTTCAAGGCAATGTGCCAGACGACAAGCTGTTTACCGCCGAGTATAGCGCGGCGCGCTTGCTGGAAGTTCTGGATCAGGCGACGGCGGAGCAAAGCGGCTGTGTTTTTGACTGGGCCGGCGAGATCATCGACCCTTAAGCACTTGAGCTTTTCTTCCAGAGGGGTTTTCCTCCCTGTCTCACGAAGTCAGGGAGGACATCATGACCGGACACATCGACCCCGCACGCGAGGCGTTCGCGCTGTTCAAGGATTTGCCGCGCGACGAACCGATTCAGATGCTCAACCTGTTGCGGCTGCGTGAGAAAGCGGTCTACCCCGATGGCCGGGATGTGAGCGGGTTCGAAGCCTACAAGACCTATGGTCAGACCTCAGGCCCGATTTTCAAACGTGTGGGCGGTACGATTGTCTGGCGCGGCGCGCCGCAACTCACCTTGATCGGTCCGTCAGACGAAAGCTGGCATCTGTCTTTCGTCGCCGCCTATCCCAACGCCGCTGCTTTTCTGGAGATGGTGACCGACCCCGTCTACCAGGGCGAAGCCGTACCGCACCGTCAGGCCGCCGTGCTCGACAGTCGTCTGGTGCGTCACAAACCGCTGGATCTGATTTCGGAGTTCAGCTGAGGCCGTCTTTGAGCAGGCCCAGCTGCATCGCCATCCGCACCAGATGCGACAGGCTTCGCGCCTGCATCTTCTCCACCACGCGCGCCCGGTGAATCTCCACCGTCCGGGCGCTGATGCCCAGCTTGTGCGCCACCACCTTGTTGGGGTGACCTGCGGCGACTTCGATCAGCACTTCGGATTCACGCGGGGTGAGATTTTCAAACCGCTCGGCCAGGGAGGCCAGCGCCTGGCTGGCTTCGGCTTTTTCCTGGCCCGCTTGCAGCGCCAGCTCGACGCTTTCAAACAGGCGCTCTTCTTCGTACGGCTTTTCAATGAAGTCGAGCGCGCCAGCCTGCATGGCGCGCACGGCCATGGGTAGATCCCCGTGTCCGGTGACAATGATCACAGGCAGGGTGGAACTGCGTGCGCTGAGTTCTTCTTGAACCTGCAGCCCGGACAGGCCCGGCATCCGCACATCCAGAACCGCGCAGCCCGCCCAGTCTGGCGCATACTCGGCCAGGAAGGCTTCGCCGCTGTCAAAGGTCTTCACCTCATGACCGGCAGAGAGCAACAACGCCTCAAGGGATTCGCGGGCGGCGGCGTCATCATCAACGACGTACACGAGGGGGGATATGTCGGTCATGCTCTGTCTCCTGGCGTAATGACGGGCAGGCAGAAGCGAAAGACCGCACCGCCATCGGGGCGGTTCTCTGCGCAGATCTCGCCGTCATGGTCTGAGATGATGGAATGGCAGATCGACAGACCCACGCCCATGCCATCGGATTTACTGGTGTTGAAGGGCTGAAACAGTTTCGCCTGCTGGGCTTGCGACAGGCCGGGGCCTTGGTCGGCGACCTCGACCCAGATCTGCTCATTGCTGCTCCAGCACGCCACATTGATGACGCCCCGCCCCTGCTCGCTCATGGCTTCGGCGGCGTTGCGGATGAGATTGAGCAACACCTGCTGGATGTTGACCCGCTGCAACAAGGTGTGCGGCGCGTCCGGATCCAGCTCGCACGACAGGGACAATCCGGCGGCGGCGACCGCCGGCTCGATCAGCGGCAGGGTGTCATGGATCACGTCATAGGGGCTGGCGAATTCGGTTTCTGATTCCCCTTTGTCGAGGAAAGTGCGCAAGGACCGGATGATTTCACCGGCCCGGGACGCCTGCGAGATCGCCTTCTCGACCATTTGAAGGGTGCGGGATTCGCCGTCAAACTCGGTTTTCGAGAGCCGACGCGCAGCGGCGAGATAGTTCATCACCGCCGACAAGGGTTGGTTCAGCTCATGCGCCATGGCCGAGGCCATCTCTCCCATGGCGCTGACGCGGGAGACATGGTGCAACTCGCTTTGCAGCGCCCGCGCCCGCGCTTCAATCTCACGACGGACGCTCAGATCCGTGGCGAGAACCAGAAGCCCGGTCCGGTTGGCGTAGCGGATGCGGCTGGCGGACAAGCGCACCGGAATGCGGTCGCCCTCGGCTGTGACGGCATAAGGGGTTTCGGTTTCCGCGGCGCCCTCGCGTTGGACCTTGCTCCAGAAGGCCGGGATTTCACCGGGTGCGCCGACAAACAGGTCTTCGGCGCGCAACAATCGTAATTGCGCTTCGCTATAGCCGAACAATTCGCACGTGCGCTTGTTCTCGTCGAGAACGAAGCAGGTCTCGGCGTCGATCAGGAAACCGGCGGCGTTCGAGCCGTCAAACATGGCGCGGTAGCGCTGCTCGCTATCGCGCAATTCCTGCTCGGCGCGTTTGCGTTCGGTGATATCGCGAAACGACACCACGGCGCCCGCGATCCGGCCGTCATCCCAGATGGGCGTGCTGACATATTCCACCGGGAAAGACGTGCCGTCCTTGCGCCAGAACACATCGTCATAGATGCGGTGTATCTTGCCGTCGCGCGTGGCCTCGTGGATGGGACATTCCACACTGGGGAAATGCCGACCATCGGCATGGGAATGATGCACCAGCTCATGCAGGTTGCGCCCAAGCATCTCTTCCACCGAATAGCCTGACATGCGCGCCGCTGCGGGGTTCACGAACGTGGAGACCCCCTGTGCGTCAATCCCGTAAATCCCGTCGCCAGACGCCATCAAGATGAGATCGCGCTGGCGGCGGAACAGGTCAGCCGGATTGTCGCCGGAGCTTTGGTGTGTGTCAGACATGCGCGAGTCTTTCCCCTCTGACGGTCTTTCTAGACCAGAAACTTCAGGTCTGACGAGAAGGTTGGGTACGCATAGGTCATCGTCGCCAGATCGGTTGCGGTCAAATCGGTCTTCATGGCCAGCGTGAACAGATGGATCACCTCTTCCGCGCCATGCCCGGCCAGATGCGCGCCCAGGATCAGACCGGTGTCAGGGTCTATCAGCACCTTGGCGAAAGCGACGGCTTCGGCATAGGTCTTGGCGGAGCGCCAGTCGCGCAGATCATTGACCTTCACGACCGGATCATAGCCCGCCGCCTTGGCGGCGGCTTCGTCCAGACCGACGCTGGCGATGGCGGGGACCGTGTAAACGGCTGACGGGATTGTTGAATAATCCGGCGTAGCGTCTGCGCCCATAATGGCGTTTTCGCCCGCAATACGGCCTTCATAACTGGCGACGGGGCTGAGCTGCGGCGAGGTGGCCAGCGCGTCGCCAGCCACATAGACGGAAGGGTTGGAGACGCTGCGCAAATTGGCGTCCACCTCGATCCGTCCACGATCAGCTTTGATATCGCCTGCTTCCAGATCCAGCGCCTCAACCGCTGGACGACGCCCGGCGCCGTTGACCACCAGATCGGCGTTCAACGAGATGGTTTCATCGCCGATGACGGTTTCGACCACAAAGGCCTCATCGTCTCGCTCGATGGACTGGACCGTGACGCCCGTATGGATCGTGACGCCCAGGCTGCGGGTGTAGTCCACCAGCGTATCCACCATGTCCGGATCGAGACGCGGCAGGACCCGCGGCGCCGCTTCCAGGATTGTCACCCGTGCGCCGGCGCGGATCAGGACATGGGCGAATTCAAGTGCGATGACGCCGCCGCCGATGAAGACCACTTCGTCAGGCAGGGTCTCCAGCGTCAGAAGGTCGTCACTGGTCACGGTATGAGCCCAGCCCTTGATCGGCAGGGTTGCAGGCTCGGATCCGGTGGCGATGACGATCTTGTCGGCGGTATAGGTTTCACCCTCCACCTCGACGGCGTTCGGGCCGATGAACACCGCCTTGCCCGTGACCAGCGTCATGCCGCGATTGAGGATCGAGGATTTGAACATGTCCGGCACGCCGTCCACAAACGTGCGCTCACGCCGGATCAGGGCTGGCCAGTCGAGCTGGACCCCGCCTGTGGTGATGGCGTGTTCGCCCGCGCGGGCGATGACATCGAGGCTGGCGGCGGCGGCGACCAGCACTTTCTTGGGCACGCAGCCGCGAATGGCGCAGGTGCCGCCCACATCACGCGATTCAACCAAGGTGACGGATTTGCCTTCGCGATGAGCGATTCCGGCGGCGGCCATGCCGGCGTTTCCAGTGCCGAGAACCAGAAGGTCTGAATGATGGGTCATGGGTCAGTCTCGCAATGTGTGTGGGGTCAGGCCGAGCTGCGCACGCCGGCGCGACGCAGGGCTTTGACTTCGGACAGCAGGTCCAGAAGCCGGGTTTGCAAAATGTCGGTGGGGTCGAAGTTGCGGTCGGTGAAGCAGTGATACCGCATCACGCTGCGCGCCAGGGCGAAGCCGGCGGCGGCGGACGCCAGGGTCAGAAGGCTGAAGGGCGCGACAGTCACCCAGCCCCAGAACCGGATCAGACCGGCGCTCAGCGCCAGTCCGGCGGCCAGGCTCAGCAGGTTCAGCGCAGCCAGAGACAGGCCCGCCCAATCGCGGTCACGCTGGATCACTTCCACATGGCGCCATTCAAACACCACGTCCTGTACGCCTTCGATCACGTATTGGTCGTCATCGCGGGCCAGGCGCTCCGCCGCGATGGAGGCGCGCATGTTCACCCGGCGAAACAGCCGATCGAGCCCGTTATGGGTTTCGAGCCAGACGGCGCCTTCGGACAGGGACAGGCCCAGCCCGCCCACGCACGCCGCGCTCAGGACCGCCGTGCGGGTCTCGACGCCCATGGCGTACAGCGCGATCAACACCAACGCGTAGAGCGCCCCGGCCAGCGGCAGGGTCAGTCCATGCATCAGCATCCAGCGCCGGTAAGTGCGCTCGAATTCGGTGTCGGTCGGGCGGGCGGGACGGGTCATGATCTACTCCCGGAAACGGGGGAGGCGGAGGCTAGAGCCGCCGCTCTTCCTCCTTGATCGCAATATCGTTGACGCTGGATTCGCGACGGCGCATCAGGCCGTCCGTGTCGAACTCCCATTGCTCATTGCCGTGCGAGCGAAACCATTGGCCGGTCTCGACCTGTTTCCACTCATAAAAGAACGCGACGGAGATGCGGTTGCCGGTGAAAGCCCACAGCTCTTTCTTGAGCTTGTAATGGTCCTCTACGGACCATTTTTCGCGCAGGAAGGCCTTGATGGCGGCGCGTCCTTTGAAGAATTGATCGCGATTGCGCCATTCGGAGTCTTCTGAATAGGCCAGCGCGACGCGTTCAGGGTCGCGGCTGTTCCAGGCGTCTTCAGCAAATTGCACCTTGGCGCGGGCGGTCTCTTCGGTGAACGGGGGGAGAAGTTGGGTGGCCATTTTCTTATCTGTTCTTGTGTTCTGGAGCCAAAATGAGGGCCCGGCGGCGATGGGGGACGACCGCCGGACCCTCTTAGGACCCGTCCCTCGTGGAGGGGCAGACATTCAGGACGGGGATCGGGTTAGCGGCTGTAGGCCGCCGTGATGGCGCTGACCGTTTCGTCGGTGTCGCCCACATGGTTGGCGATCATCCGGAAATTGGTCATGGCGGCGGCGTAGCCGTCATATCCGGGCACTTGCGCAGCGGCGGTGGCGTCGGTGACGACCAGCACTTCAAAGCCTTGCTCGATCAGTTCGCGCATATGGGATTCGGTGCACAGATTGGCCGACATGCCCGCCAGGATCACGCGATCCACATTCTGTTTGCGCAATTGCAGGACCAGATCGTTGGTTTCAGGGCCATAGACCTTGTGCGGCGAGGTCACCACGGTGTGGTCATGCTCGATATGCGGACGATACTCTTCCAGCCAGTCTGCGCCCGAGCCTTCAAAGCCTTCAAGATCGAGCGGGCCGGCGCGATCGAACATGCCGATGGAGTGCATCAGCGCTTCCAGAGCGCCTTCAAAGCGCCATTCATGGTCATGCTCGTAGTAATAGTGCGGCGAGACGAAGACCGGCATGCCGACCTCATGGGCGGTCTCGAACAGGCGGCCGATATTCTCCACCGTGCCGTTTTCGGTGACATTCTGGCCGACGACGCCCCAGGTGACGCCATCCGGGCTGAGAAAGTCGTTTTGCGGGTCAGTGACGACCAGAGCTGTGACGCCGCGCTCGATCTGCATGCCCGGATCGGGCAGTTGCGCCAGAGCCTGGCCGGTGAAAAGCGCGACGCCGGCGGCGGCGCCCGTCAGCACGGTGCGGGAGAGGGTTTTATAAGCACGCATGGTCCGTATCCTTTATCTGCGAGCAAGGACGTCTCCGGGGGGAGGAGGATGATTGCTCTGGGACAAGAGATACGCAGCGGACGCCGCTCGCATAATTCGTTTTTGTGCGTAAGGGGAACTCCCTAGACTGGATGCAAGACGGCTCGTCCTGAGGTGTTTTGAGCCTGAGTCGACAACCCGATCTTTACCTCGATTTGCTTGTATGCCCGTATTACGGAGGGGACGCGTGAGCGGGCTATTTGAAATCCTGATCGCCATAACCAGCCTGTCGGCGGGTGCGATCCTGTTTTTAAATCTGCGTCACATGACGCGGTTGAGACGGGGCAGTCAGCTGATCGTCGGCGGATTGCTGGTGATCGGCGTGTCGGCCCTGATCGACGCCTCAAACGGTTTCGTGCCGTATACGCTAGGCCAGCTCGAGCCGGTTTATGACTGGATCGAAGGCGTGTCTTATATCGGCGACGCCTTGGGCTTGCTTCTGATCAGCGTCGGGTTTTTCCGGTGGCTGCCGCTTCTGCGCCGCATCGACAGCGAAGTCACGGCGCGTCAGGCGGCCGAGCAAAGCTTGCTGCGAACCCTAGATCGCTCCCGCGAGCTCAATCAGATCAAACGCGAACTGGCTCAAGACCACCTCACAAAAGGGTGGAATTATGATCACATGACGCGCCAGGTGGTTCAGCGGCTCATCGAAGCGCTGGACGTGCAGGAAGCGGGCTTGTGGTTGTTCTCAGACGATCAGAGTGCGCTGCGTCCGCATTGCGTCTGGAGCCGCACGGAAGGTGAAGTGTTCAACGCACCGCGCGTGACGGAACACGCCGCCCCGCTCGCTTTTCGGTTTGCTCGCCGCGGCGCCTATATCGAGTCTTCAGATATCGCCATGGCGCATGAGGACGCCCGATCATTGGGGCAGGCGCTTCATACTGTTTCAGAAGGGGCCGTGCTCGCCGCTCCGATCTTGCAAGAGCATGGCGTCAGTGGCGTACTGAGCGTGTGCCTGAAGGGCGAACATCATGAATGGACCCCTGAAGAACTGGCGCTGATCTATGCGCTGGCCAATTATATCGTCGTCGCCGAGCTGGTGCTGAACGCGCGCACCCTGGCGCAAAGCGCGCGCGACGCGCAAAGCGCGGCTGAACGGGCGAGTGCGGCGAAAACTGAATTCGTCGCCAATGTCAGCCATGAACTGCGGACTCCGTTGAGCGGCATGCTGGGGCTGGTGCGGGTCTTGTCTGAAGCGGAGCTTGAGCCGGCGCTGCACGACAAGGTCGAGCTGCTCAATGTCACGGGCGACCAGCTGTTGCGTGTCCTGAACGATCTTCTTGACCTGTCGCGTCTTGAGGCGGGCCGGTTCCAGCTTGAACCCGCCGCAACGGATCCGACACGGATACTGACCGAAATCACCATGTTGTTCCGGCCGAGCGCCGAACAAAAAGGGTTGATCCTCGAAGAACAGATCGAAGCCTTGCCCGCCAGCGTGGAGCTGGACGAGACTCGGTTTCGCCAGTGCGTCTTCAATCTTCTGTCCAACGCCATCAAGTTCACCGATACGGGCGGCGTCAGCCTGAAGGCGTCCGCCCAGTCTCTGCCCCGAGGTCAGTGCCGCATCACCGTCTCCATCAAGGATACAGGGCCTGGCATTGATCGCGTTGATGTCGACAAATTGTTCCATCGATTTGAGCAGGGACCAGGAGAGGCCAATGGCCAGAAAAGCGCGGGGTCGGGCCTCGGACTGGTGATCACGCGCGAGCTGGCGCGCCGGATGGGCGGTGATGTGACCCTTGATAGCCAGCCTGGCGAAGGCTCGTGTTTTACGCTGACCCTGACGGCTGGCGTCAATGTGCAGAATACGGTCGCTCTGGCGGCGCAATCACAGGCGGACGCGGCCCATCCCGGCGCAACTTTGCTGTCAGGCGCGCGTGTCTTGCTGGTGGATGATAACGACATCAACCGCATGGTCGCACGCTATATGGTGGAGCCGACGGGCGCGGAGGTGATTGAAGCCGCGTCCGGCGCTGCGGCGCTGCGGCTGTTTGCTGACGATCCCTTTGATCTGGTGCTGCTGGACGCCAGCATGCCGGTCATGTCGGGCGAAGAAACTCTCAAGCGTTTGCGCGCCCTGAATGAGGCGGGCGCGCACGTGCCTGTCATCGCGCTGACCGCCCATGCCGGACAGGGCGAGCGTCAACGTTT
Organism: Oceanicaulis sp.; assembly: GCF_051859625.1. Lineage (GTDB taxonomy): Bacteria > Pseudomonadota > Alphaproteobacteria > Caulobacterales > Maricaulaceae > Oceanicaulis. The sequence goes on from NZ_JBHYFH010000001.1 coordinate 1,447,404, forward strand.
CCTCGCCATGGGCATGGATGACTACATTCCCAAACCCATTATCGAGGATGAGTTGATCGCCGCTTGTGAACGCTGTCTGAAACACTCCCATCCCGCCTGACCCAGAACCTGTCGGGTTCGCAAGGCCGAAGGCCGCCCGCAGCTTTAGCGAGGATCGACCGAGTGGAGGCGAGGGAAAGCAGGCGTCGCGCCCGAACCTTCAGCGAGGATCGACCGAGCGGAGGCGAGGAAGACCAGGAAAAAAGTGGTGCCGCATAGGTGACTCGAACACCTGACCCCATCATTACGAATGATGTGCTCTACCAACTGAGCTAATGCGGCGCCGGAACCAGGCGAAAGCCTGCCTCAGAGGGCGCGGAAACTAGCCTTGAACGGCGATGGGGGCAAGCCGGTTTTGCCAGCTGGAATGAGTCTGGCTCAGGCTCTGCCGAAGGCTTTGACCTTGTCGACGATGGGCGCCGCCAGGGTGTCGAAAAAACTGCTCAGATGATCGGCCGGCCGGGCGGCCGCCGCGTCATTGCGGATCAGGATGTCGGCGTATTCCTTGTTGGGCGAGGTCCATTCATGATGCATGGGCCGCACCGTGCGCAAATACTGGTGCACCACCGAGTGCGAGGTCCGGCCCCGCTCGTTCACATCGCGCAACAGACGGCGGGCCAGACGGATATCGTCGGGCGCCGAGACATAGACCTTCAGGTCCAGGCAATCGCGAACGGCGGCGTCACAGAACAAATGGATGCCTTCCACGATGATCACATCCGCAGGCGCGATGGTGCGCGTATCGCTGCGGCGGCGGTGGATGGTGAAATCGTAGATGGGCCCTTTGATGTTCTTGCCGGTCTTCAGTGCGGCCAGATGCTTGGCCAACAGCGCATGGTCGCGCGCCTGAGGGTGGTCGAAATTGAAGTCTGACGGGTCGAAATCGGGCTTGGAGCCGTGATCGGCGTAGTAATCGTCTTCTGACAGGACCAGAGCGCTCAGCGGGGCCGCTGCGCGGGCGGCGGAGCGCGCGATTTCGGTCTTGCCTGAAGCCGAGCCTCCGGTCACGCCGATGATGAGGCGCGGGCGAGCTGAAGCAGATGCGGTCATGAGCGCTGAGAAACCCTAGATGTCGCGATCAGAGGCGCCGGGATCATCCGGCGCGGGTCCGGGTACATAAAAGTTCGGACCCGGTTTGTCCTCCGTCTCACTGCGCTTGCTCGCATCGTTTGCAGTGGGACGCGCTTCGATCAGCATGGCTTCGGGCGCCGCGGCGGCGGCGATTTCATAACGCTCATGGCGCGGATGGATCAGCACGGCATGCCGTCCCCAACTGTCCACCATCCGTTTCCAGTCGGCGTCAGTGTAGAGAAACGCCTCACCGTCTTCGTTGATGTCAGACCAGTCTGCTTCAGCGGGCGCATGGGAGGCGCGCGCCATCCAGCGCTGGGCCTCTGCGTCTTGATCCTCGAGCTTGGCGAGGCGTGCAGCCAGGGCGCAGGCGCGCGCGGAGACGGGCCCGGTCTCCAGAACCGGTTTGAGGGCGGCGTGCGCGGCTTCGCGATTGCCCTGGTCGAGCGCGATTTCCAGCAGCAGCAATTGGCTCTCGCGATGATCAGGATTGAGCGCGGCCAGCTCTCGCAGGCGTTCGGCGCGTTTCGCCTTGGTGTCCGAGCGTCGCAGATTGGCGAAGGCGCGCGCCAGCGCCGGGTGCGGCGCGTGCTCCCAGGCGGTTTCCAGAACGTCTGCGGCGCGGCGGTGGCGACGATGCGCGGCGAGCAATCGCCCTGCGAGCTCAGCGGCGGGCGCGAAACCCGGCGAAGCCGTCGCGGCGCGATCCGCGAGTTTTGCGGCCAGCTCAGGGTCCGTGGCTTCGATCCGGCGCGCTTCGGCGGTCAAAAGCACCGCGCGCATCCGGGCGGCTTCGGCGCGATCGACATGGCCGCGGCGTTCGCCTTCGCTCAGCGTGGTCTCCGCCTTCGCCCATTGGGCGGCGTTGACCTGGGCTTCAAACAAGGCGTCAAAGGCCCAGCGTGCCTGTCCTGCCTGATCAAAGGCGTCTGCGGCATGAGTCAGCAGGGCTTGAGAATCAGACCGGCTCTGGGCGATGCCCACCAGCCCGCGCTGGGCGACCAGCCGTGTTTTCGCGTCGCTGAGCATGGCTTCGTAATGGATTTGTGCGCTTTCCAGATCGCCGGCCGCTTCTGCCGCGCGCGCCGCCAGAAGGCGCGACAGGGCGGGACGGTCCAGCAAGGCTTCAGCGCGCGAGGCTTGCCGGACGGCCAGATCGCCCTGACCAGCGGCGGAGGCGATCAGCGCACGTTCCAGCGCGTCAAAACCCTGATCGCGGCGGCGGCGCAGGGAGAAGCGTTTCCACGCGTCCGGCGCGGCCCAGAGCTTGGCGATGACCCACCAGGCGACGACCAGCAGGAAGGTGGCGACCAGCAGCGCCCCTATCGCGAGCGCGAAGGGCGCCTGGGCGTTCATGCCCAGAAAGTCGATGGTCACGACGCCCGGATTGAGCGTCAGGAAAACCGCCAGCATGGCGGTCAGCACGCACAAGATGACGGTGAGGATCAGGCGGATCATGGCTTATCGCGCTCCGTCTTGCTCGGCCTGCCGATTCAGGGCGCCGCGCATATCATCCAGCACGGCGTTCAGGGCTTCGCGTTTGCGCGCTTCGTTCAGCCAGCTCTCCAGCGGGGCTTGCGCCGCCTCGGCGTCCAGCGCTTCGGTCTCCCGGATCGCCTGGCTCAGCGCGCCTTGCTCCAGCAGGTCGACAATCCGGTCGGCGGCGCCGTGGTCATCGCCAGCGCGGCGCACTTCGATCACGCCCCAAAAGCGCTGGGTCTGGCCCAGGGCTTCGCGCACCGCCTGGGCCGGGAAGCTGTCGGTGAGATCATCAAGCGTGGGCGCGCCCGTGCGCGCAGGCTCGGTCAGCGCGATCAGATGGGCGCGATTGGGCCAGATCTGGCTCAGCATGGCGTATTCCATGGCGAAGGGCTGGGCCTGAGCCGCCGCTTCGGCGAGGTCTGAGAAAGCCAGCGCCTGCCGCGCCAGAGAGACCGAGGCGGTTTGCGTCTGGCCGGTTTGCGTTTCCAGCCCTTCAATCACGCTTTCCAGCGCATCCATCCGCGCCGCCAAAGCCTGCGTATCGCCCGCTCCGGCTTGCAGGTCGCGCACAGCGCTTTGAAGGGCTGCAAGATCAAGACGGAGCGCGGACAGGGCGTCCGAGGAAACACTGGTCGTCTGGGTCGCCGCCCGGTCATCAGGTTGAGCGAGCGCTTGTTGCAGGGCCGATTGCGCGGTCTGAGCGGCGGCGAGCGCCGTCTGCGCGTCGTCAGCGGTGGTGCTGAGCTGGCGTTCAAGGCTCTCCAGACGCGTATTGATCTGATCGCTGAGACCCGCGCCGCCCTCGGCGCCCGGCTCGAGCGCTTCAAGCTCGCTGCGCAGGGTCGCCACGTCCCGGATCAGCTGCTCAAACGCGTCTGTACGCAGCGGTGCGCCGGCGGTCTCTTCCTCGACGGTTTCCAGTCGGTTTTGAAACGCAGCGAGCTGGTCCGCCGAGGCGGTCTGGGCTTCCAGCGCCTCGATCCGGCTGATCAGGGCGGGGTCCGCGGCGCCTTCACCGGGCGCTGGCAGATACCGGCCCAGAACCCAGCCTGAGCCGCCGCCCACGCTCGCCGCCAGCACGGTCAGGCCGAGAAAAGCGAGGACAGGCGTTTTGCCGCCGCCCGACTTGGCGGCTTTTGGTTTTTTGGGCTTGGATTTTCCGCGTGAGCCGCTGCTATCCGGCGCGGGCTCGAACTCGGCGTCGACCGGCTCTGCAGCGTCTGGGCGGGAAGTGTCGGCGCTCATGATGTCCTCGGGGGCGCGGGGCCAGTTGTTACGTGTCGGCAAGTCTAGGCTGCGTCGTGTCGCGACGCCACCATCAGCGCGTTTCGCCGCACTGCTTTTCCAGCGCGTCAAACAGCGCGCTTTCATCGGGTCGCGCGGCGATGCTCAGCCTTGAAACGCCGTGACGGCGCAAAGGTTCAGCCGCCGCCTCTGAGATTGCGATGACAGGCGCAGCGCGCAGCGTTTCAGTTTGACCTGCGGTCTGCGCCAACGCCCAGAACCGTTCCGCGCCTTTTGCGGAGTGGATCAGCACGCTCGCCCCGGTTTCAAGAGCTCGCCAGACTGTGTCCGGCAGTCCGGCTACGGGCTCGGCGGCGTAGAAGATTTCAGAGCGGGCGCTCAGGCCGTGCGCGTTAAGCTCAGAGCTCAGATCACCGGTCTGATCGAACCCGCGCACATGCAGGACCTCGCCGTGCGGCGGGTGCTCGCGGATCATCGCCAGCAGGTCACGAGCGTCGCCGCTGGCGCTTGTGACATGCTCAAAGCCTGTCTCCTGAAGCCGCGCCGCCGTTACGTCGCCGACAGCGATCACAGGAGTGCTGCGATCAGATGTGGCGTTCGCCAGACAGGTTGCGCCAAACGGGCTGGTGACCGCGATCAGGCCGACGCTTTCAAGGTTCAGCGTGACAGGGTGCGCCGTCAGATGGGCGGTTGCGGCGTTGATCGTCTGAAAGCCGCGTTCGCTCAGCGCCGCGCAGGTGCGCGCCGCGCCGGGCTCGGCCCGTGTGACCAGCACGCAGGGTTTGGACACGGCGCTCACACGTCAGCCCGTCTCGGCGACGATCCGCGCCAGCGCATCACCGCCCGCGCGTTTCACCTCAAGACCCAGCTCATAGCCCAGCAATCGCGCGGCGCCGGGATCAAGCTCAGGCAATTGCGTGCGGGTTTCATTCGCCCAGCGCTTGGAGCCGTCCGGCGTCAGCGCTTCCCCGCGCAGATGGATTTCCAGACCGTCGAGGCTGGCATGGGCGGCGATGGGGGTGCGGCACGACCCGTCCAGCGCTTGCAGGAATCCGCGCTCGGCGGCGATGCAGATCTGGGTGGTCAGATGATTGAGCGGCTCCAGTGCTTTGCGCGCTTCGTCGTCATCTGAGCAGATCTCGATCCCGACCGCGCCCTGGGCCGGCGCCGGGATGACGGCTGACAGCTCCAGCGGCGGCAGCTCGCCCTGTTCGCGGCCCAGGCGCCGCAAACCGGCGCGCGCCAGAAAAGTAGCGTCCATCTCGCCCGAGCGCAGCTTTTCAAGCCGGGTGTCCACATTGCCGCGCAACAGGACGATATTGAGGTCGGGGCGCAGGGCCAGCGCTTGTGATTGCCGCCGGATCGAGGCGGTGCCCAGCGTCGCGCCTTCCGGCAGGTCTTCGATCCGGCTGATCCCGTCGCGGGTCAAAAGCACGTCGCGCGGATCCTCGCGCTCCAGCACGCAAGCGATCTCGAGGCCGTCGGGCAAGGTGGTCGGCACGTCTTTCATGGAATGCACGGCGAAACGCGCCTTGCCGTCCAGCAACGCGCGCTCAAGTTCCTTGGTGAATAGGCCTTTGCCGCCCGCCAGCAACAATGCGCGGTCGGTGATCTTGTCGCCCGTGGTTGTCAGTCCCAGAATCGGGAAGCTCTCTTCGGGCTCTTTTTCGCCATGGGCGCGGGCGAGCCGGGCCTGAACATCGCGGGTTTGCGCCAGAGCCAGGGGCGAGGTGCGGGTCGCAATCGGCATATTGAACAGGTTCACGACAGACGCACTCCTTCACGCGCTTCAAGATCTCGCCAGCAGAGGCTGATGATTGCGCCGAAACGCCAGCGAGGGTACTGCAAGGTCATGGCGTTATCCCATGATCAAGTCCACCCGCAACCGGGCGCGGCGCCGCAGGGCGCTTTAACCGTGCTCGGTCTGGAATCGAGCTGCGATGACACCGCAGCCGCTGTGCTGCGCCGTCATGGTGATGGCCGCATCGAAATTCTGGCCGAAGCGGTGGTGGGACAAAATAGCGCCCACGCCCCATTTGGCGGCGTGGTGCCCGAGATCGCCGCTCGCGCTCATGCCGAGCGCATGGACGGTCTGGCTGCAGGCGTGCTGAACGAGGCGGGGCTGAGCCCATTTGATCTCGATGGCGTCGCCGCGACAGCCGGGCCGGGCCTGATCGGCGGGGTGATGGCGGCGCTGATGACCGCCAAGGGCATCGCGCTGGGCGCTGACCTGCCCTTGCTGGCGGTGAATCATCTGGAAGGTCACGCCCTGTCGCCGCGCCTGACCCACGCTCTGGCCTTTCCCTATCTGCTGCTTCTGGTCTCGGGCGGGCATACCCAGCTGGTGATCGTGGAAGGCGTGGGCCGGATGACGCGGCTCGGCTCCACGCTTGACGATGCGGCGGGCGAAGCGTTCGACAAGACCGCCAAGGTCATGGGGCTGGGCTTTCCCGGCGGCCCGGCGGTTGAACGCTTTGCGCAAGACGCCGAAGCGCCGGACCGTTTTCCCCTGCCGCTGATGCTGGCGCGCGACGCATCGTGCAATTTTTCGTTCGCGGGCCTGAAGACTGCGGCGCGTCGACACTGGGACGGGCTGGATGCGCCCAATGATCAGGACCGCGCCGACCTCGCCTCGTCCATGCAGGCCGCAATCGCGCGTCATCTGGCGCAGCGGGCGGGTCGGGCGATGGAGATTTTCAAAAGCCGCTTTGAGTCTCTGGGTAGCCCATTGCCGCTGGTTGCGGCGGGCGGTGTGGCGTCAAACACCGCCGTGCGCGAAGCGCTGGAGGCCGAGGCGCAGCGCCATGGGTTCGAGCTGATTGCGCCGCCGCTGAAATACTGCACCGATAACGCGGCGATGATCGCGCTGGCCGGTGCGGAGCGACTGGCGTTAGGTCTGACAGACGGGCTCGACGCACCCGCGCGGCCACGCTGGCCGCTGGATCAGGACGCCGCCGCACACGATCCCGCCAGCGGGTCGGGCCGAAAAGGGCCAAAAGCGTAAGCGCGCGAATGAAGGGGACGGACATGGCGAGTTATCAAACCATCGGCGTGATCGGCGCGGGCGCCTGGGGCACCGCGCTCGCCCAGTCCGCGGCTCAGGCGGGCCGCTCTGTGAAAATCTGGGCGTATGAGCCGGAGGTGGTCGAGGCGATCAACACCGCTCATGAAAACACGGTCTTCCTGCCCGGCGCGCCGCTCAATCCCGCCATCACCGCCAGTTCCGATCCGTCAGACCTTTCGGACTGCGACGCCTTTTTGATGGTGGCGCCCGCCCAGCACGCCCGCGGCATCCTGAAGCGGTTCGCCCCGCACATTGCTCAAGGCGCGCCGGTTTTGCTGTGCGCCAAGGGGTTCGAGCGCGAGAGCCTGGCTTTGATGACGGACGTCTTGCGTGAGACCGTCCCGCACGCAATTCCGGCGGTTCTGTCTGGTCCCAGCTTCGCGATTGATGTGGCGAAAGGCCTGCCGACGGCGGTGACTTTGGCGTGCGAGGATCGCGACACCGGTGAAGCGCTGATGGAGGCTGTGGGCTCGCAAACCTTCCGCCCCTATTGGTCGGGTGACCTTGTGGGCGCGGAAGTCGGCGGGTCAGTCAAGAACGTGCTCGCCATCGCCGCCGGCATCGTGGAAGGCCGGGGCCTTGGCAAGTCCGCCCATGCGGCGCTGATCGCGCGCGGCTTTGCAGAAATGACCCGCCTTGGGCTGGCTTTGGGCGCCAAACGCGAAACCCTGACCGGGCTGTGCGGCCTTGGGGATCTGGTTCTGACCTGTTCCTCGCCGCAATCGCGCAACATGTCGTGTGGACTGGCGCTCGGGCAGGGCCAGACGCTGGAAAGCGTTCTGGGCGCCCGAAAGGCGGTTACTGAAGGCGTCGCGACGGCGCCGGCCGTGGTGGCGATGGCGAAGACCCAAGGCGTCGACATGCCCATTTGCGCCGCCGTGGACGCCGTGCTGGCGGGGCGCATCAGCGTCGATGACGCGATACAGGCGTTGCTCAATCGCCCGTTCGGGCCTGAAACTGACTGATCAGGGAAAGACTTATGCTGTTTGCCGTAACTTGCACCGACCGTCTGGGCGCGCTGGATATGCGCCTGAAGCACCGCTCCGAGCACTTGCTCTGGGCGTCAGGAGAGGACTCGCCCGTCAAGATGGCGGGGCCTTTGCTGAGCGCTGAGGGGGATCCCGTCGGCTCGCTTCTCGTTGTTGAGGCTGAGGATGAAGCGGCGTTGCGCGATATTCTGGCGACCGACCCTTACGCCAAGGCGGATCTGTTTTCAGACGTGTTCTGGATTCCGTTCAAATGGACCGTGAAGGCGCCGGAGGGGCTCTAGATGTCCGACGAGACCGAAACCGTTCTGCCCGCGCCGGGCACGGTGCTCAAAACACTCAGCGATATTCCCGATCCGGGCGGCTTGCCGGCGGATTTCGCGCCGACGCCTATCGTCATCCTGCGAACGGGCGAGACGGTGACGGCGTATCTCAATGTCTGCCCGCATGCGGGCCGGCCGTTCTCTCTGCCCTCGGGCAAGACCTTGGTCAGCGAAGGCCGGTATCTCGTCTGCCCGTTTCATGGCGCGAGCTTTGACGTGGCCACAGGCGCCTGCGTCGGCGGGCCGGCTGGCAAATCCGTCCTGAAACCGGTTGCGGTGACAGTTGTGGATGGTCAGGTGGTGGCGGCCTGAACACGCCAGGCGCGGTTAGCGGCTGAAGAACGCCGTCACATCCTGGATCACCGCCTTGCGCGCTGCCTGAACGATGGTCGCGCCCTTTTCCGGCGTCGCCTGGGCGGGGTCGGACCCGATCCGGCCATCGGGGAAGGTCTTGCGGTAATTATCCGCATCGGTGAAGCGCCCATTGGGGGCGATCTTGGGATCCATCGCCACGTCTTTGACGTGTTCGGGATAGGCGTAATAGGTCACCGAGACTTCAGAGGCGGTGGCGTGACTGCCTTCTCCCACCGGAAACAGCGACCGGCAGACATCCATGACGCCGGGCAGATCCCACCAATTGCGCTGCATCAGCTCATAGGGGCAGGCTTCGCCGTCAAACGACCAGTTGGAATAGCTTTCCGCAAACGCCGCGCCGATGGTGGCGATATTGCCGCCATGACCATTGAGGAAATAGATCTTCTCAAATCCGTGCCGGGCGAGGGAGTCGATCCAGTCATTGAGCGCCGCGATCATGGTGGTCGGCCGCAAGGTCATCGAGCCCGGAAAGCCCAGATGATGCTGGGCGACGCCCACATTGAAGGTGGGTCCCACAAGGACGCCAGCCTCGTCGCCGGCTTCGCGCGCAATCACTTCCGGGCAAATCGCATCCGTGCCGATCAGCCCGTTCGGGCCATGCTGTTCGGTTGAGCCGATGGGAATGATGATGCCGGTGCTGGTTTTCAGATAGGCTTCGATTTCAGGCCAGGCGGCGGTGTGCAACAGCATGAAACAGACTCCGGACAAGACGATGCGTCACAGGACTGGATACCAGACGCCGCCCGTTCACAAGCGCGCGTAACACGTTCGTCTGTCTTGCGAGGACGCGGCGCGTGGCGCACATCTAGGGAAAAGACTAATCCCGAGGGAGGAGCAGACCATGTCCGAGACCATCATCGGAGTGCCGCAAAGCTTTGCGGACGCCAAGATCAATGCTGAGCGCTACACAGAGATGTATGCGCGCTCGATCAACGACCCTGACGCGTTCTGGGCCGATGAGGCCAAGCGTCTGGACTGGTACACCGAGCCTACGAAAATCTCGGACGTGTCCTTCGCCAAGGACAGCCTGCATATCAGCTGGTTCGAGGACGGGGTCCTCAATGTCAGCTATAACTGCATTGACCGGCACCTGCCCAAGCGCGCCAACAAGGTTGCGCTGATCTGGGAAGGCGATAATCCGGCCTTTCACCATTCCATCACCTACGCCCAACTGCACAATCATGTGTGCCGCTTCGCCAACGAGCTCAAAAAGATCGGCGTCAAGAAAGGCGACCGGGTCACGCTGTACATGCCGATGATCCCCGAGGCCGCCTACGCCATGCTGGCCTGTACGCGCATCGGCGCGGTGCATTCGGTGGTGTTTGGCGGGTTCAGTCCCGATGCGCTGGCGGGCCGGATCAATGACTGCCAGTCCGAGTTCGTCGTCACCGCCGATCAGGGCGTGCGCGGCAACAAGGGCGTGCCGCTGAAAGCCAATGTGGACAAGGCGCTCGAGCAGGCGCCGGGCGTCAAGGCGGTGCTTTGCATCCGCCATACCGGCGCCCAGGTGCCGTGGGTCGAAGGTCGCGATTTCTGGCACCATGATCTGGCGCTGGAAGTGGACGCCAAATGCGAGCCCGAGCCGATGAAGGCGGAAGACCCGCTTTTCATCCTCTACACCTCAGGCTCCACCGGCAAACCCAAGGGCGTGCTGCACACCACGGGCGGGTATCTCGTCTGGGCGTCGATGACCCATGAATACACGTTTGATCATCGCGAGGACGACGTGTTCTGGTGCACCGCCGATGTGGGCTGGGTGACCGGGCACACCTATATCGTCTATGGCCCGCTGGCGAACGGCGCGACCTCCTTGATGTATGAAGGCGTGCCCACCTGGCCGGGGCCGGACCGGTGCTGGCGCATCGTCGCCAAGCACAAGGTCACCACCATCTATACCGCGCCCACCGCCATTCGCGCCCTGATGCGCGAGGGGGATGAGCCGGTCAGCAAGCATGACCGTTCGTCCTTGCGGCTTCTGGGTTCGGTCGGCGAGCCGATCAACCCCGAGGCGTGGCGCTGGTATTATGAGGTGGTGGGCGACAAGCGCTGCCCGATCGTCGACACCTGGTGGCAGACCGAGACCGGCGGGCATCTGATCACGCCGCTGCCGGGCGCGCATGCCCTCAAGCCGGGCTCTGCGAGCTTCCCGATGTTCGGCGTGCAGCCGGCTCTGGTGGACACTGAGGGCAATCTTCTGCCCGATGAAGGCGCGCAGGAAGGCAATCTGGTGTTGCTGGGCAGCTGGCCGGGACAGATGCGCACGGTCTATGGCGATCATCAACGGTTCGTCGAGACCTATTTCTCCACCTATGAAAACATGTATTTCACCGGCGACGGCGCGCGCCGTGACGCGGATGGATACTGGTGGATCACCGGACGGGTGGATGACGTTCTGAACGTGTCCGGCCACCGCCTGGGCACCGCCGAGATCGAAAGCGCGCTGGTGGCTCATGATCTGGTCGCCGAAGCGGCGGTGGTCGGCTATCCCCACGACGTCAAAGGCCAGGGCATTTATTGCTATGTCACGCTGGTGGCGGGGCTGGAGCCGACGGGCGAGACCGAGAAAACGCTCAAAGCCCATGTGCGTCAGGAGATCGGGCCGGTCGCCACGCCGGATGTGATCCAGTTCTCGCCCGGCCTGCCCAAGACCCGGTCGGGCAAGATCATGCGCCGGATTTTGCGCAAGATCGCCGAGGGCGAATATGACAAACTCGGAGACACCTCCACTCTGGCCGATCCCGGCGTGGTCGATGACCTGATCGAAGGTCACAAGATCTCGACCGGTCAGGTCTGATCTGTCGTGAGGTCAGGGGGTGATGAAGCCTTCTGACCTCACCAGCGCGCTCAACCAGTCCATAAAGACCGTGAGGCGCGGCGAAACCGTGCGTCGGCGTGGATAGACGAAGGAAAGCGGCAGGTTCGGCGGCGGATAATCGGCGAGCACTTCGACGAGCGGGCTGCCGGACTGCGCCTTCAGGGCCAGATGGTAGCGCGGAATCTGCACGATGCCCCGACCATAAAGCGCTGCGGCGGAATAGGCCTCGGTGTTGTCGACCGTGACGAGACTCTTCATCGTCAACGCCACGCGCCCGTTCGGCCCTAACCCCTCCCAGAGATGGGTGTCCGCGCCGCCCCATGGTCCGTAGCCGACGATGAAGTGACGGCTCAGATCCTCCGGCGTTTCCGGGACGCCATGCTGATCGAGATAGGCGCGCGACGCGCAACTGGCCATGGCGATATCGCCGATCTTGCGGCAGATCAGCTCTGAATCCGTCAGCTCCGCGGCCCGCACCACCAGATCCACCCCTTCATAGACCGGATCAATCAATCGGTCGCTGGCGCTCAGCTCCAGTTCCAGGGCGGGGTGTCGGGTCTGAAACGCGGCCAGGTGTGGCAAGACGATCTGAGTGGCGAGCTGACTGGTCATGTTGACGCGCAAGCGTCCGCTGACCGGGCCGCCGCTGGCGTCAAACAGGCTCTCGGCAATATCTACAGACTCCACAAGTTCGCGGGCGATCTGCAGGAATTGCTCACCTTGCGGCGTGGCGCTGACCTGCCTTGTGGTCCTGTGCAGCAATTGCTCGCCCAGCCTGTCTTCCAACAGGCGCAAGGTCGTGGAGACGGTTGATCGAGGCAGGCCGAGCGCTTCGGCGGCGCGTGTGAAATTCCCGCTCTCAAGGATCTGGATGAAAATCTGGTACTGACGAATACGGTCCATTTAATTGTTCGCTATTTTCGACAAGTGAAGACAAATTTGCCTGTCTGTTTCTGAAAAGTCGACCGATTTACAACCCGGTCATCGCAAGCTTTTCAGGAGCAAGACAATGAGCATCGCACTTGTAACCGGCGGCAGCCGCGGATTGGGCCGGGATATGGCGCTGAAACTGGCGCAGTCTGGCCATGACGTTCTTCTGACTTATGTCAGCAACGCCGGGGCGGCGGAGACTGTTGTGTCCGAGATCACGGCTCTGGGACGTCGCGCCCATGCGTTGCCGCTTGATGTGGCGGACGCACAGGCTTTCCCGGCCTTTTTTGAAACCGTGCGCGCCGCGCTCCGTTCAGTGTTTGACGCCGAGCGTTTTGACTATCTCGTCAACAATGCCGGCGTGGGTCTCAACACGCCGTTCCAGGAAACAACGGTCGAGGACTTCGACCTGATGATGAACGTGCATCTCAAATCGGCGTTCTTCCTCACCCAGGGGGCGCTGGAGTTGCTCAATAATGGCGGCGGCGTGGTCAATATTTCAAGCGGGCTCACTCGCTTCAGCTATCCCGGTTATGACGCCTACGCCACGATGAAAGGCGGGGTGGAAACCCTGACCAAATACATGGCCAAAAGCCTCGGAGCCCGCGGCATTCGGGTGAATGTGTTGGCGCCGGGCGCTATCGAGACTGACTTCAACAGCGGTGCGGTGCGCGACACTCCGGATCTGAACCAGGCGCTGGCCGCCCAGACCGCGCTGGGTCGGGTGGGCGTGCCTGAGGATGTCGGCGGGGTGGTCGCTTTTCTGTGTTCGGATGAGGCGCGCTGGATCACCGGGACGCGGATCGAGGCCTCCGGCGGCATGTTCTTGTAAGAGAGCCAGGGGCATGGACGCAGTTCATGCCCCCATAACCCTACTTCTCATATTCCTATAATTATTAAGCGCGCCAGGGTCGCATCCCGGCGCGGTCGTTCTGCGTCTAGATACAGCGCATCAAAACCATAAGAACGGACGACCTCATGCGATATCTCCCCTATTGGGTCGGCGGCTTCATGCTGTTGCCCTTCGTGCTCTGGGCCGGTCTTTTCATGGCCTTTCCCGGCGACAAACCCGGCATCACCGATGCCCCGCTGACCGCCTCTCTGGTGGCGGTCTCTCTGCCGCTGGTGCTGTTTCATTACATCGCCGGGCTGGGCTTTGTGGCCAATTCCATGAGCGGTCAGGCCGGTGAAGTCCTGCCGGTCTGGGGCCCTGCGCGCTGGGTGCAGCGGGCCATGGCGCCGCTGACGCTGGTCGTGTCCGTGCTGGCGGTGGCTTTCCTCAAGCAGTCAGGCGAGGGCTGGATCACGGCGCTGGCCGTGGGTCTGGGCGGTCTTATGATGGCGGGCGTGATGGTCGCGGCGCGGCGTCCCACCCGCTCGGCGGTGCTGCATGTGCGCCCCGGTGAATGGCTCGATAGCGCGGTGATGGGGCTGGGCCGTCTGTTGCTCTATGTGCCTTTGCTGGGCGGCTTGCTGCGCGAGGCGGGGCGCGATCCGCATCGCGGCGTGCCCCTCTTGCTCCTGAACCTGGCGCTGCTGCTGGGGGTTCTGGTGGCGCTGTTCGGCTTCACCGTGCTGGTGATTCCTGCGCTTCTGGCCCTGCCGTTTGTCTTCTACGTGCTGTTGGTGCTGGCGTCCGGCTAGGCGAGGCTAGTCCGCCGGGCGTCCATCGGGGCCCGGCGGAACCTTGTTGAGGTAGAGCGACAGATACGCTTCCAGCGCCTTCACCAGTTCGACGAACATTTCCTCGACGTCCGCCGGGTCTTGCAGCTGGGCGCAGCGCGTCTCGATGGACATGAAAATCTCGACGGTGAACCGGCCGACGAGCGACGGGTCGCCCCCCGCAAATCCGTCCAGCCCGCGCGCCCAGCGGGCGCTCAACATGCCGGCCACCTGGTCGATCATGGCGGCCTTGGCGTCGCGCAATTCCTGGCTGGATTGCATCACCAGCAAGAGTTTCCAGTAACTGGGATTATCCATCAGGAAGCCATGCAGCCGTGTGATGATCGATCCGGTCACCTCGCGCCAGTCATCCCATCCCGGTTGTGACTGGGCGAGGGCGTCCTCGATGACGGCGATGATTTCCTCGTTCAGGTCTTCAAACAGATACGCGAAGACCGCCGAGACGTTCTTGAAATAGCGATACACCGAGCTGACGGGCACGCCGGCGCGATCCGCGATCAGGTTTGTGGTGATCGCTTCCGCCTCCATCTCTTCCACCAGCGCCTCTGCGGCGGTCAACAGGGCGTCGAGCCGTTGCCGCGCACGGCGTTGCTGAGGCTTGTCGCGCAACCGGGTTTGTCGCGGCGCTATGTCATTGGCGGGTGTTCCGGGCACGAGATGATCCTTGCTGTTTGACGCCAGTAACTAGTGTGGCTTGATCAGTTTTGCAAAATGAGAATAGTATTCTGTTTCTGATACCGGACAGAGGGAAAAACCCCGCCGGTCTCTAGGGGGAGAAAAACTATGAAATATGCGCTCTTTATCGGCGTATCCGCCAGTGTGCTCGTTCTGGCGGCGCCCATGACGTCGGCTGTGGCCCAGGAAGGCGTGTCCAATACAGGCGTGGACACGATCACCGTTACGGCTCAGCGACGCACCCAGGATATTCAAGACGTGCCGCTGGCGATCGAAGTGGTCACGGCGGAAAACATCGACGCCATCGCCGCGACCAATCTCAGCGATCTTGACCAGTTCGTACCGGGCCTGAATGTCAGCGGCGGCAGTCCGACCCAGCCGCGTTTCGCCATTCGCGGCGTTTCCACATCCGATTTCGGCGTCGGCACGGACCCGGCGGTGGGCGTGTATGTGGACGGGATTTATGCGGCGCGCTCGGGCGCGTCCTTGCTCGCCTTCAATGATGTCAGCCGGGTCGAGGTGATCAAGGGACCGCAAGGGACCTTGTTTGGCCGCAACTCGGCCGCGGGCGCAATTTCGATCACGTCCAATGCGCCTTCTGATGAGGTGGAGGCCGAGCTGGCCTTGCGGATGGGCGAAAATAATCTGCGGCGTTTCGAGGGTCTGCTGAACATTCCCTTCGCCGAGGATTTCGCCCTGCGCCTGAACATGGTGGTCAACAAGCGCGACGGGATTCTGACCGATGCCGCCACCGGCGAAGATTATGACCGCCAGGACAATTGGGCGGTGCGGGCGGCGGTCGGATGGACCCCGACCGAGATGACCGATGTGATTTTCCGCTACACCCGTGAAAAGCTGGATGAGGATGCTCGTCCCGCCATCGGCATCACGCCGCTGCCTGCAGCGCCTGGTCGTCCGGCTGTGCCCGTGGATGTCTCAGTTCTGCTCAACCCGTTCGAGACGCCGATCTACAATGACGTCTCACCGAATTTGGAACAGCGTGATCTGGATGAAGCCTCGATCCATGTCACCCATGATTTCGGGGCCTTCACCCTGCAATCCATCTCCGCCTTCCGGTATTTCGAGACCTCCAACCGTCAGGATGAGGACGGCACCAACCGGATCGAGCTCTATTTCGACACCAACAATATCGAGCAGAACCAGAGCTGGTATCAGGAATTCCGCCTGTCCGGCGCCAATGACCGTTTCGACTGGGTCGCCGGCGTCAGCTATTACGATGAAAACGCCACCCAGGTCAGCGAAACCGGCGCGTTCACCAATTCGATCGAAACCGCCCTGTTCAATCTGGGGGCGGGTACGCCCTTCAGCGATCTTGAGAACGGCTTGTTGATCCCGTTCGACCTGCCGCAGCGCCTGCTGGGGCACGAATGGACCGAGTCCATGTACAATCGCGGTGATTTCTCGGCCTTCGCCGCCTTCGCCGACGTGGAATTGCGTTTGACCGACCGCTTCTCCCTGATCGGCGGCGCGCGCTATACGCGTGACGAGAAGACTTTCTCCTGGCTCAACGGCCCGCGTGTCGCGCCGGATCTGGATCAGGCGCTGGCTGAGCTGGACGCCTTGGGCGTGCTGGGTCTGGCCGGCGTCAGCCCGTCCGATTTCGGGTTCGATATCGTGTTTGATCTGGCCGGGGCCGCCGGGCTCGCCTGTGATAACGGCGTAACCGTGGCCGAGGGCGTTCTGTGCGAACGCTCAGACAGCTGGGATGATATCAGCCCGCGTCTGGTGGCGAACTTCAACGCCATGGACAATCTGTTGCTCTTTGCGTCCTACACCCAAGGCTACAAGGCCGGCGGCTATAACAGCGTCGAGGTCGGATCGCGCTTTGAAAATGAAGACGTGGACAATTTCGAAGCCGGTCTGAAATGGACCGCTCCGGATCGCTCCATGCGCATCGCCGCCTCGATCTTCCACTATCTGTACAAGGACAAACAGGCCGTGCGCCTGGTGGCCAATGTGGGCGGATCGGGCGTGCCGCAATATGTGGTGGAGACCAGTGACGAGAGCGGGACGGGCGTGGACTTCCAGGTCGACTGGGCGCCGCTCGCCGGGTTCGAGGCTTACCTCAACCTGCAATATATCGACGTCACCTTTGACGAGCGGATCACCCGGTCGGGACTGGATCTGTCCGGTCAGCCCACCGGCACGCCGGAATGGTCGATCTCCACGGGCGCCAGCCAGACCTGGTCGCTGTCAAACGGCTCCGAGTTCGAAGTGCTCGGCGCTTACGCTTACACCAGCGAAAACCGCTGCAATGAGGAAGCGCGCCAGCAGCTTGGCTGTGCGGTGATCGCCGGCATTCAGAATGGCGAAGCCCAGCAGCGGCTCGATCTGCGAGCCTATTGGCGCGACAGCGCGGACCGGTTCCAGCTTGGCGCCTACGTCAACAATGTCTTTGATGAGCAATATCTCGACGGCGTGGGCAGTCTGACCGCGGACACGTTCGGTACGACGCACGCCCAGATCACTCCGCCGCGCATGTGGGGCGTGGATCTTCGGATTCGCTACTAGACCCCTAAGAGGACGAAATCATGAAACAGTTCAAATCAATCCTGATCGCGACGAGCATTCTCACCCTGGCGGCGTGCGGCGGTCCTGAAGACAGCCGGGATGTCTCGGGTTTTGACCGGGAGTACCAGACCGCGTTGATGAACGCGCTTCTGGACGCCCAGCCCGGCGACGTCATCGACATTCCGGCGGGCGAGTTCATCATCGAGCGCGGCCTGTCGCTGACCGTGGACAATGTCACCTTGCGCGGCGCGGGCATGGAGGAGACCGTGCTCTCCTTCGCCGAACAGCGCCAGGGCGCAGAAGGGCTTCTGGTGTCCGGGGTGGACGGGTTCACTCTGGAAAACCTCGCCTTTGAGGACACGGTTGGGGATTCCGTGAAAATCTCGGACTCCACAGACGTGGTGATCCGCAATGTTCGCGTGGAATGGACCAATGGTCCGTCAACGGACAATGGCGCTTACGGCCTCTACCCGGTCCAGTCGAGCAATGTGTTGATCGAGGGCGCGGTGGCGATCGGGGCGTCGGACGCCGGCATCTATGTGGGCCAGTCTGAAAACGTCATCGTTCGCAATTCGCGCGCCGAATACAATGTGGCCGGCATCGAGATCGAGAACTGCAACAATGCTGACGTCTACGGCAATGTGGCGACGAACAACACCGGCGGCATCCTGATTTTCAACATGCCCAATCTGCCGCGTCCCGGCGCTGGCACGCGGGTGTTCGACAATGACGTGTTTGAGAACAACACCGGCAATTTCGGCCATGCCGGCACACCGGTGGCCAGCGTTCCCGCCGGCTCGGGCATCTTGATCAACTCCAATGATGATGTGGAGATTTTCAACAACCGGCTGCGCGATAACCGCACCGCCCATGTGATCATCTCTTCGCTTTATACCTCCGGCTATGAAGATCTCGGCGTCACCGAAGGCTTTGATCCCTACCCTGAGACCATCCACATCCATTCCAACTCTTATGAAGGCGGCGGCGGCAATCCTGACGGCCTGGACCTGCAGGCTTTGCGGGTTGCGCTGTTCGGCCCGACCGGTCGACTGCCGGGCGTGCTTTGGGATGGGTATGTGGATGAGGCCAAGATGGTCGACGGTTCGCTTCCTGACGACCTGCGCCTGTGCGTGACCGACGCCGAGGTGCTGAATGCGGACGCGCCGAACGATTTCTCCAGCCCGCAGATGGCGGACGCCGCCCTGTTTGACTGCAGCCATGATCCGCGCCCCGCGGTGGAGCTTGATCTGTGATCAGACGTTTTGTCCTGAGCCTGTGTGTGAGCGTCCTTCTGGCCGCTTGCGCACAGGAGGCGCCGCCCGCGCCGCCTCAACCGAGTTTTATCGCCGACGGTCGCCCTGAAATGCTGTCGGACTGGGGTCAGCTGGCTGTCGGCGGCGGGGTGCTGGTGCTGGGCGACCAGGTGACGCCTTATACGCTCGCCACAGGGCTGTTCACCGACTACGCCCAGAAATTGCGCACGGTCTGGATTCCCGCCAGCGCCGGGCCGGCCGGGTATGATCCGGAGGTCGCCTTTGATTTCCCCGTGGGTACGGTGATCACCAAGACCTTCTATTATCCGCGCGCGACGGGGGGTTTTGAGCGTGTGCTCAAGGCCGGGCCCGGCATGGCGCACTATTCGGAACGGCAGATCGATCTGGACGCCGTCCGGCTGATCGAAACCCGGGTGCTGGTGCATCGCGAGACCGGCTGGGAAACCTTGCCTTATGTGTGGAATGACGATCAGACCGAGGCGCGCCTGTCGCGAGCCGGGGCGTTCGTTGATTTGACGCTGGTTTCAGAAGCGGGCGAGCAAGCGCTGGGCTATCTGGTGCCGAATGTGAACCAGTGCGCAGGCTGCCATGAGACCGATACCACTGACGGCGTCGGCGCGCGCCCGATCGGCCCCCGGGCGCGGCATATGAACACCGATTTTGAGTATTTTGACGGTGTGGCGAACCAGATTGACCATTGGTCTGAGCTGGGTTTGCTGGCGGGTGCGCCAGCATCACAAGACGCGCCGCGCAATGCGTCGTGGCATGGCGAGCTGCCGCTGGCGGGCGTCGCTCTTGATGAGGCGGCGCGCGCCTATCTCGACATCAATTGCTCTCATTGCCATTCACGCACAGGCCCGGGTGACACGTCGGGCCTGTATCTGGAGGCGTCAGAGCCTGTGGGGCCCCATCTGGGGGTGTGCAAGCTGCCGATCGCGGCGGGCCGCGGTACAGGCAATCGCCGCTATGACATTGTGCCGGGCGCGTCAGAGGAGTCCATTCTCAGCCACCGTCTGGCCAGCGTGCAGTCTGATGTGATGATGCCAGAGCTTGGCCGCGCGCTCAGCCATGATGAGGGTGTGGCGCTGATCGCGGCCTGGATTGACGCGATGAGCGGCGGCTGCGGCTGAGCGCTCGGGGTTTAGGGCTTGGCGGGCGGAGCGGCATTGGGCAAAGTGCCTGAAGTTTCACCGCCTGCCCCGGAGCCGCCCATGATCATCCGTTCGCTTGTCCTGTGCGCCGCATCCGGCCTCGCCCTGACCGCCTGCGCCACCTCCGAGCCAGTGTGTCGTCCGGCGGAGATGGGCGAACGCGCCGCTTTTGGCGCTCTGGTCGCGCATGATGAAGCGCGTCTGGCGCAATTGATGGCGCAAGGCCCTGGCGCGGAGCGGGTGCGCGCTCTGGACCCGCGCGTGGAAGCGCAGATTTTCGGCGTTCGCATGGGCGATGCCGCAGTGCGTACGGTGCTGATGCAGCCGCCGCTTTGCGTTGTCGACGGGCCTGAAAGCAATGGCGAGCGGATCAGCTATGTGTTCCCGCAAGCGCGATTCCAGGCCTTGCAGAATCCTGACCTTGAGGGGCTGGAGCGTGGTCGGCCGGGGCTCGATTCTATCGCTTGCCGGTATCAGCAAGGCCCTGATGGCTGGCGCCTGTCGGACGCTTGCCTGCAAACGTTTGCGCCGGTCGCCTCATCCAGCTGATCAGCGCCGCGACTTTTCGCCCGCTGGGCGTTCTCTGCGTTTTCGATACACTGGTTTTCCCATCCTGATAGGGAGGACAGACCGATGTCTTTGCACAAGGAGCCGCTCTGGGTCGCTGCGTTTGATGGCGGCAAGGCGAGGATCTTTGAAAACACCGGCCCCCGCACGGCGCCAGATCTGGCTGTGCGAGCGGAGTTCGAGATCGAAAATCCGCCGGATCGCGATCAGGTCAGTGACGCGCCGGGACGTCTCGCGGACGGCGCCGGGCGCAGCGGCGGCGCCGGGCTGCCAAAGGGCGTGGCGGTTGGCGCGTCCAGCGTCGAGCATGCCAGCGCGCATGATCTCGCCGAGACCGAGTTTGTCAGCGACTTTATTCGTCATTTGAACGCTGAGGCCGAGGCGAAGCGTTTTGGGGAGCTGATCATTCTGGCTGCGCCGCGCGCATTGGGTGTCGCTCGTTCCGTGATGGAGCCCGCACTGACCGATCGGATCATCGCGCAAGAAGCCAAGGATGTGGTTGGCGAATCCAATTCTGTGATCGCCGAGCGGGTCGGCGCGATCCTGTTTCCCGATTGAGCAGCCCGACGCAAAGCGTCAGCCTGGGCTGATTTCAGTCTGATCAGGCGTCGTCAGCGGGTCGCGCCAGGCCATTTCGATAAAGGCCCCGGCGCCGGGCGAACCCTCGCCTGCGAGCCCTTGAGAGATGAAGCCCAGCCTGACGTAAAGCGCACGCGCCGGGTTGAGCGGATTGACTTGCAGGGTCAGCGGAACGCGTTGTTGGGAAGCGGCGCCGCAGAGCCCGCGAATGACGATTTCACCAATCCCGCGACCGCGATAGGCGGGCAGGACGTTGATGTCGAGCAGACGGATCTCGTGATCTCGAAAGTCGGCGTATACGCGCCCGACCGGGGCGCCGCACCATTCGATCACAGCGTATTTGGCCAGCGTGAAGGCGTTGAAATAGGCGTCATGTTGCGCGCCGTATTGCTGTTTGTAGACGGTTGCGAGCAAATGATCGTCCACCTGCCCGCGCAACATTTCAAACTCCCAGGCCCGACCCGCATCATGCACCTGGCGTAAAAAGGCTTCGTCCCGGGCCTGAGCGGGGCGCAAGTGAATGTCGAGCGGATTGACATCCGGTCGTGAGGTTTGGGGCGCAGACATGGGAATCCTGTTTAGCTCAGAGCTTTGGGATTGCGCCATGGTCCGGCGCAATCCCCGTAATGCACCGACTTAACCGAAGATGATTTCGAACAGCGGCTCGTCGCTCGGTCCGACCCTATGGATCAGCAGATCGTGCGATCCGATCGCATCATGGCTCAGCGCATAGGCGCTCATCGGGTGGAAGTCTTCCGGTCCGCTGAATTCCAGCGTGAACGGCGCCGGCAGGGACGGCGTCGGCGCCTTGCCTTCGGTGACGGTCTTCAGCGTCAGGCTGCGGCCTTCCATGTCAAAGGTTTCACCCACAAGCGGTTTGAAAACGTCTGCTGTCAGCTTTTCGATCGTGGTCATATCAGGTCTTTCTTGATTAGCTGCGCGACGGATAGAGGCCGTACATGCAGATCTGGAAGTTCACGCCCTGATAGGGCGAGCGGACATAGAGCGGATCTCCATCGCCAGTCGTCCCCGTGATGTTGTTCACATTAAATGGCTGGGGAGGGACGGGAATGGGGGCCATCATTCCGGCTGGGTCGGACATGGTGGTTGCGTAGATTCGGGTGCTCGATGAAGTAACGCCCAGATAGGCGTTGTCAGGCGACGTGCCGAAGGCAGGGTCGCTGGAGACGGGCATCGTCGTTGAACCGCCCGTCGTCTGCCCGGTTGCTTGGAAGCTATGGGCGTGAGGCGGCATATCCAGCTGAGTCAGTTGGGTGTTTTCAATCCCGCTCCTTTGTCCCATGAGGACTGGATTAAAGGGCGGCGCCGCGCCGTGGTTGACGGGCTCGCGCCCTCTCAGATCAGGCAGCCCGAAAGTGACTTGGCCATTGCCGCCAAACTGTGTGCCGATCAGCGAAAAGAGTGTGGAGTTTTGCGCGATTGAGAGCAGGTTGCCGCCGCAATAGCCCCAGTTGCGGATGATGAACCCGCAGCCGAACGCCGAGATCATCGATATGAATGTGTTCATGGAAGTCTCCATTCACAGGAGTTCGCCTTGCTGTCAGGCGCTATTGAGCCCCGTCAGAAAGGCTGACGGAACGGGTGAGCGCTAGCTGCGCGAGGGGTAGAGGCCAAACATGCAAATCTGGAAGTTCACGCCCTGATACGGGGACCGCACATAGAGATCGTCTCCGAGCCCGGTATTGAACGTGGTGCCGGACATTGAAACAGACTGGGACGGGATGGGGATCGGACCCATCTCACCAGGGGGTGTGGAGAGTGTGGTGGCGTAAATCCGGGTGCTTGAGGGGGTCATGCCCAGATAGTTGCCGTTCGGGTCGGTGCTGAACGCAGGATCTGCCGAAACAGGCAAGTAGGTCACCTCGCTACTCGTAGCGCCCGTAGCGTTGAATGCGTGATTGTGTGGCGGCAGATTATGAGTGCCGATGCTTGTATATTCCAGACCAGCCCTTTGCCCGAGACTGACAGGATTCAAGCCTGGACCGGTCCCGAAGTTTACGGGTGCGCGCCCGCGCAAGTCAGGCAGTCCAAAAGTCGTGCGCGCATCGCCGCCATAGAAATCACTGATCAGTGAAAACAACGCGTTATTCTGACTGATGGCGATAATGCCGCCGGCGCAGGCGCCCCAATTGCGGATGATGAAATTGCATCCGAACGGGGTGATCATTGAAATATAGGCGTCCATACGTCCCTCCCTTTTGAGTTAGGGAGAGTGACAGACGGACGCCTCACTGCAACTAAAAATTCCCTTTTTTGGGGATTTTCTCAACGCCGCATCTATTCAGAAGGGTGTCGCGGTCGGGTCTGGATCAGGCCGCTGAATCGAGATCCGTGCGGAATTTGCCAAGTTCTTCTGACAGGTGTTGAGCCGCAGATCGCAAACCTTCCGCAGCCTCATCAAACTGACCCGCCGCCTGGTTGGCGCGCTCAGCGGCGCCGGACACGGCTGTGACTTCATCGCTGACCCGTCCGGTGGACTGGGCGGCGTCCGCCGCCAGGCGCGCGATCTCGTCTGTGGCGCTGGCTTGCTGGCTGAACGCGTCGCGCGCACTGGAAGAGGCGTCGCGGATATCGCCGATGGTCGAACCAATCTGGTTGAGCGCAGAGCTGGCCGATTCCGCCGCGCTGCGCATGGCGTTGATCTTTTTGTGGATGTCCTCGGTGGCCTTGCCAGTCTGGTCGGCCAGCTCCTTCACTTCGCTGGCGACGACCGCAAAGCCCTTGCCCGCTTCGCCGGCGCGCGCGGCCTCGATCGTGGCGTTCAGCGCCAGCAGATTGGTCTGCTCGGCGATATCGCTCACCAGCTTGGCGATGTCTTCGATTTCGCGTGCGGCGGTATGAAGCTCCTGCATGGAGCCGTCCGCCCGGCCTGCTTCAGACTCGGCGCGGACAGAAATCTCATCAGAGGTTTCAAGGGTGCGCGTCACTTCTGCGATGGACGCCGCCAGCTCCTGAGCGGCGGACGCCACAGCTTCCACATGTCCGCTTGTCTGATGGGCCTGATCCGACGCGGAGCCGGCGCTGCTCGCGGTCGCGCCTGAATCCGTGCGCAATTGTCCCGCCAGTTCGCTCAGCTCACCCGATGCGGTCTGCAGGCGATCCAGCACCTGGCCGACCGTCTGCTCAAAATTATTGGCGATGTGGGAGATGTTTTCGCGCGACTGATCGCTTTGCGCCTGTCGTTCCTTGTCGGCCTCAAACAATTGGCGCGCCTGAATATTGGCGGCTTCAGCCTCGGTGATCGCCTGATCGGCGTCCGTCAGCGCTTTGGACACCGCGTGGGCCAGCCAGATCAACACGGCGGTTTCACCCACCACGACGACCGCGTGGAAGATAACGCGCAGTACATCGCCGCCGCCCGGAAAGAGCGCGGAGGGCAGGATGAAGTTCAGGCCAAGGTGATGCACGGCGGTGACGCCGGCGGCCGCGACCAGAGCGCGCCAGTCGCACAACAAGGTGACCATCGCCAGCGCGGCGAAGAAGGTCATGTGCATGTCGATCTGCCAGGCTTGCCCACCCATCATATAGGTCAGGGCGGCGGGCAGTCCGACCATGCCGGCCCCGACGACCATGCGGCTGGACGCCTCACGCGGGGCGGTTTTCCAGACGAAGGCCGACAGACCCGCAATCAGGGCAAGCACAATCGCGCCGAACAGAGCCTTGCCGCCGTCCAGGAACAGCGCCCTGGCGAGATAGACAGGAATGGCGGCGACCTGGATGCCGACGAGCACCATCATCGCTTTGGCTTGCAGGGCTTCGAGACGGGTCATTTAGGAGAGTCCCCCAGTTTGGGATCCGCTGACGGAACATCCGCCCAGAATGATTGGATCCGCAATGATCCAGGCCCCGGCGGCGCGCAGCGATGCGGGGCTGGATGTGTCGGTGATGTTGACGATCACGGCGCCAGGCGCGGCGCCGAACCGCACCAGTTCCGCGCCAGCCTCCGCGATGCGGACAAGCTGTTCAGAGCGGCTCAGGCGCGGATCCAGGAAGACAGCAGCCTGACCCTGATCCGGGGCGTCCATGATGGCGCCGGTCACCGGTACAGTGGTGATCAACGCGACCATCAGGCCCAGACAGATTTGTGGAAGGCGCTTCGCCATATGGTCGGATTCCCTGAATGATTTCATTCAGGGATGCGCCAATATTGTTAAGCACTGGTTGAGGTCTTGTCCGATTCAACCCCAGGGGCCGCCATACTTCCCCCCAGAAGAGGGTTCGTCTGATCCGGTGTTGCTCCAGGGCCCGAAATCCCCCCAGGGGCCCGTAGCCGATGACGGCGCAGCGCCGCCCATACGGCGCAGCCGCGAGATGCGATTCGCGGTGGCCGGGTGGGTCGAGAACAGATTGTCTGCGCCCTGTCCGTTCAAGGGGTTGATGATGAACATATGGGCGGTGGCCGGGTTGCGCTCAGCGGCGACATTCATCGTCTGACGCGCGCCGCGTTCGATCTTTTCCAGCGCCGAGGCCAGCCAGAGCGGATCACCGCAAATCTCGGCGCCGCCCTTGTCCGCGTCATATTCACGCGCTCGCGAAATCGCCATCTGCACCAGGCCAGCGGCCATCGGCGCCAGGATCGCCAGAGCGAGCGCGCCGATAAACCCGCCGCGGTCGCGTCCGCCGCCAAAGAACAGCGCGAAATTGGCCAGGAAGCCGATGGCGCCCGCCAGGGTCGCGGTGACAGTCATGGTCAGGGTGTCGCGATTGCGCACATGAGCGAGCTCATGCGCCATGACGCCCATCACTTCCTGCCGGTTCAGCGTTCTCAGAAGCCCTGTGGTCGCCGCGACCGCCGCGTTTTGCGGGTCGCGTCCGGTAGCAAAGGCGTTGGGCTGATCGCTCTCGATCACATAAACGCGCGGATAGGGCAGGCAGGCCCGGTCAGCCATGCCCACCGTGTCAGACGCGAACTGGCGCAAGACCGGATCGCGTTCATCAGGCGTGATCTCGCGCGCGCCATGCATGCGCAACACCATCTTGTCCGCATTCCAATAGGCGAACAGGTTCATGGCGCCGGCCAGGACCAGCGCGATCATCGCGCCGCCAGGTCCGCCGATCAGATACCCCACGCCCATGAACAGGGCGCTCAGCGCGGCGAGCAGAACGAAAGTGCGAAGCGTGTTAGCAGTCATTGATGGCGTCACCTGTCTTGGCGGAGCGGCCTCCGCGACTTAGGTAATTGGGCGTAGACAAGAAGGACTGCAAGAGATGAGCGATGCAGAAGCGCCTGAAGACGAGGCCCCTCGCAAGCCGTTGAGCGAGGCGGCGAAACGCGCCCTGGCTGAGGCCGAAGAGCGCCGCCGCGAGGCGGAGGCGGAGGCCGAACGCGCCAAAGAGCTTGGCGGTCCCAAAGGGCCGGAGCCGACCCGCTTTGGCGATTGGGAGAAAAAAGGCATCACCTACGATTTTTGAGGCGCTTTCTTCGTCGCTTCATCGCTGCGCCCTGTGTGCTATATTGGAACAATGAGCTGTCTTCTCGCCCTCGCCCTGATCGTCACCGATCCCGCGCCCTTGCTGGGCGGACCGGAGGTGGCGCGCGTTCAGACCCGCGTCGTTCAGGAGCATCATGGGAGCGCTTACACCTATCAGTCTTCAGCCTATGGGCGTCAGACGCGCGCCGTGACAGCGCCGGATGACGCCGTTGATCGCGTGAAGGCCGGTGATCCGATCCGGCTGGACGCTGGGTTCTTTTACGGTCCGCTGACCGGCGGCGTCGAGCAAGCTCCGCCCCGGATCATCGTGGTTCGCACCCATCACCGCCCTCACTGGACCGAGCGCCGCGCGTACTAAAGCGCCCTGAATGTCTGACGGATTGATTGCGGGACAGGCGGCAGTGTCGCTTTTCCGACTCAGATAATTTTCCTATACTGGCGATATGATCGGATTTGTCGCCCTTACTGCGAGCATGTACGCTTCAATGCACCTTCAGGGTGCAAGCCAGGTTGCAGGGCCTGTCGCCGCAGAACTCGTTGAGGTGATCGACGGGGATACAATTGCGGTCAGGGCGCATATCTGGCCGGGTCATTATGTGGAGACGCGGGTGCGTCTTGATGGGGTGGACACGCCCGAAACCCGCAGGCCTGAGTGCGAAGCCGAGCGCTCGGCGGGCCATGAAGCGACCGCCTTTACGCGCGCCTGGCTGGACGCTCACCCTGACATCAGCTTGCATAATGTGCGTTTGGGCAGTTTCGCTGGCCGGGTGATCGCCGACCTGCGCGCACAGGCGCCGACGGGGTCAGAGCCTGCGGGCTTGTCGGACGCTTTGCTGGCGGCGGATTTGGCCGTGCCCTATGGCGAAGACGGCCCCTGGTGCCGACCGGCGCAAGTCAGTGGTCCCGTGCAATCGCGCCCCCGTTAGACGCCTGACCGGCTCCAGGCGCGTTCGTGAACCGTATAGGCGAGTGTTTGCACCGCTGGTTCGATCAGGCCGATCGCCAGCGCCGCTTTCCAGTTTTGTGTCAACGCATAGGCCACGCTGATCGCGACGATCAGGTGCATGAGGCCGTAGGTCACTGGCTTGAATGCCCGCACCGGCAGCTCAAACGGCAGGGCGGTCCGGGGAATGGATTGCAGAATTTCGGTCATCACGCGCTTCCTTATGCGAACTGTTCGCAAGAAGGAAGATAGAGAGCCGTATTCCATTTGTCATATGAATGCTTCTGATCAAGTTGATCGAAAAAGCCTATGACTAGCCCGGCGTGGTCTGCACCGATCCGTTTTCATTCAGCGCCAGCACCTGACCGGCGAGATAAAGCGAGCCGCAGATCACCACGCGCGCGCCCGGATAATCGCTGATGGCGTCGCGCACTGCTTCTGTAAGGTCAGACGCGGTCTGGGCGGGAAGACCGGCGTTGCGGGCGGCTTCCGCGACGGCGCCAGGGCTTTGCGCGCCGTCGCGTCCGCCTTGAAAATCAATGGCGATGACGCGGGCGGCGAGACCTTCGAAATACGCCAGAAAACCGGTCGCGTCCTTGTTGTTGGAGAAGGCGCAGATCAGCACCAGCGGACGCTCGCGCCCGGCTTCCATCTCCCCTAGGCTTGAGGCGAGGGATTCTGCGGCCGAGAGGTTATGCCCGCCATCAAGCCAGAGCGCGCCTTCGCCCTCGGAGACGATCCCGGCCAGCGGCCCTTCGGTCAGGCGCTGCAGGCGCGCGGGCCAGCGCGCGGTTTCAAGCCCCGTGCTGACCGCTTCAGGGCTATAGCCGCACGCACGGGCCGTGGCGGCGGCGACGCCCGCATTGGTGATCTGGTGCGACCCCGCAAGGCTGGGCGGGTTGAGGTCCCACAGCTCGTCTTCGGCCTCGAACACCAGCCGACCGTGTTCGGTGTAGGCGCGGAAATCCTGCTCCCAGATCGAGAGCGGCGCCTTGAGGCGCTCGGCGGCCCGGCGGATCACAGCCTCGGCGTCTGACGTTTGCGGCCCGACGATCACCGGTACGCCCGGCTTGATGATCCCGGCTTTCTCGGCGGCGATGTCCGCGATGGTGTCGCCCAGAAAGTCCTGATGATCGAGGCTGACCGGGGTGATCACCGTGCATTGGGGCTTGGCCAGAACGTTTGTGGCGTCCACCCGGCCCCCAAGGCCGGTCTCAAGGATCAGGCGCTCGGCTGGCGTTTCGGAAAACAGCAAGAAGGCCGCCGCCGTGGTGATTTCAAAGAAAGTGATCTCGTGATCGCCATTGGCGGCTTCACACCGCGCGAACGCGTCTTCAAGCCGGGCGTCATCGACGATCTCGCCCGCCAGCACGATCCGCTCGTTAAAGCGCACCAGATGCGGGGAGGTATAGACATGGCAGCGCTCGCCGGCGGCCTCAGAAATCGCCTTCAGAAAGGCGCAGGTGGAGCCTTTGCCATTGGTGCCGGCCACATGGATGACGGGCGGCAGTCGGTCTTGCGGACGTCCGAGCGCGTCAAGCAGGCGCTCGATCCGGCCCAGCGACAGGTCGATCTTTTTGGGATGCAGGCGCGAGAGGCGTTGCAGCGCCGCCTCAATGGTTTCAGCGGTCGCCAAAATGCTCTCTCCGCTTACTCGGTGCGCGCCGGGGTGTTGTCCGCGGCGGCGGGACGTTTCAGAAGAGTCCGCATCAGATTGCCCAGCACGGTGCGCAGCTCGTGACGATGCACGACCTTGTCCACCATGCCCTTGTCCAGAAGGTATTCCGCCCGCTGGAAACCTTCGGGCAGTTTCTCGCGGATGGTTTGCTCGATCACGCGTGGACCGGCGAAGCCGATCAGGGCGCCCGGTTCTGCGATCTGCACATCGCCCAGCATGGCGTAAGACGCGGTGACGCCGCCCGTGGTCGGATCGGTGAGGACCACGAGATAGGGCAGCTTGGCGTCTTTAAGCATTTGAACGCCCAGCGTGGTGCGCGGCATCTGCATCAGCGACAGCGCGCCTTCCTGCATGCGCGCGCCGCCTGCGGCGGTAAACACCACCAGCGGGGTGCGGCGCTCGACAGCCGTTTCGCAAGCCTTGAGGAAGCCCTCGCCTGCGCCCATGCCCAGAGAGCCGCCCATGAAGGAGAAGTCCTGAACCAGCACGGTGGTCTCGATGGATTTGATCGAGCCCACGCCGATCGCCATCGCGTCTTCGCGCCCGGTTTTCTTGCGGGCAGCGGCGAGGCGGCCTGTATAGGGCTTGTCGTCCTTGAACTTCAGCGGATCCTTGGCGACCTCGGGCAGCTCCACTTCGGTGTAATCGCCGTCAAACGTGTATTTGAACCGCAGGGCCGGGCCGATGCGCATATGGTGGCCGGCGGGGGTGACGTGCTGGGCGGCTTCCAGATCCTTGTTAAAGACCATCTCGCCGGAAATCGGACACTTCACCCAGAGATTTTCCGGGGTGTCGCGCTTTTCGAACATTTTCTGGACGCCCGGCGGGGTCAGTTTCTGAAGCCAGCTCATATCGCGTCACACCTCTTCAAACACGTTCTAAAACACCCGGCTGAGCGCCCGACCCGCTAGCGTGCGGAATGGGCGGCGTCCGCCAGGGATCCGGCGAGATGCAAGGCCTGGTCCACGCCGTTTTGCGCCAGTTCCTCGACAATCGCCGAACCGACCACGACCGCGTCCGCCACCTTGCCGATCTCGGCGGCGCGCTCGGGCGTCTTGACGCCAAAGCCCACAGCCACCGGCAAACCCGACGCGGCGCGCACCCGCGCCACAGCCGCAGATATATCTCCGGTCGCGCCCGATCCAGCGCCGGTCACGCCCGTTGTGGATACGTAATAAACAAATCCGGACGTGTGTGCGACCACTTGCGGCAGACGCTTGTCGTCGGTGGTGGGGGCGGCCAGGCGCACAAAGGACAGGCCGTTGGCGTCCAGCGCGCTACGGAACTCCGTGTCCTCCTCGGGCGGGATGTCCACGCAGATCACCCCGTCCGCACCCGCCGCGGCGGCGTCAGCAGCGAACTCAGCGTAGCCGTAAGAGAAGAAGGGGTTGGCGTAGCCCATCAGCACCACGGGCGTGTCGGCATGGGTTTCGCGGAAGCGTTTGACGATCCCCAGCACGCCGCGAAGCGTCATGCCGCCCGCCAGCGCGCGGATCGCGGCGCGCTGGATGGTCGGCCCGTCCGCCATGGGGTCGGTGAAGGGCACGCCCAGCTCGATGACGTCCGCGCCTTTATCGGCGAGGCCCTGCATCATCTTGAGCGTGGTGTCGGCATCGGGATCACCCGCCATGACATAGGCGACAAACCCGGCGCGGTTGTCAGCTTTCAAAGCGGCGAAGGTGGGGGCGAGGCGGGTCATGGTCTTAAAGCTCCACACCGAGCGCATCGGCGACGGAGAAGACATCCTTGTCACCGCGGCCGCACATATTCATCAAGATGACGCCGTCTTTGCCCAGTTCTTTCGCGAGACCGCGCACGCGCGCGAGGGCGTGGGCGGGTTCAAGCGCGGGGATGATGCCCTCTTTCTGTGAGCAGAGCTGGAACATCTCAAGCGCTTCGGCGTCGGTGGCCGAGCGGTATTCCGCCCGTCCCACATCATGCAGGAAGGCGTGTTCCGGCCCGATGCCGGGATAATCAAGACCGGCGGAGATGGAATGGCCTTCGGTGATCTGGCCGTCCGCATCCTGCAAAAGATAGGTCTTGTTGCCGTGCAGAATGCCCGGGCGGCCGCCATTGAGGCTGGCGGCATGGTCAGGCGTATCAAGGCCCTTGCCCGCGGCTTCCACGCCGATCAGGCGCACGCCCTCGTCTTCAAGGAACGGATAAAACAGGCCCATGGCGTTCGATCCGCCGCCAATGCAGGCGACCGCGGCGTCGGGCAGGCGTCCGATGCGTTCAAGCATCTGCTCGCGCGCTTCGCGACCAATGACGGACTGGAAATCACGCACCATCGCCGGATAGGGGTGGGGGCCCGCCACCGTTCCGATCACGTAGAAGGTCTCATCGGGATAGGTGACCCAGTCACGCAGCGCCTCGTTCATGGCGTCCTTGAGCGTGCCGCGCCCGGAGGTGACGGCGTGGATCTTCGCGCCCAGCAAGTTCATGCGGAAGACATTGGGCTTTTGACGCTCGACGTCGGTCGCGCCCATGAACACCTCGCAGGGCAGGCCGAAGCGAGCCGCCACGGTCGCGGTCGCCACGCCATGCTGGCCGGCGCCGGTTTCAGCGATGATGCGGGTCTTGCCCATGCGTTTCGCCAGCAGCACCTGACCCAGGCAGTTATTGATCTTGTGCGCGCCGGTATGGTTGAGCTCGTCGCGCTTGAACCAGATTTTCGCCCCGCCAAATTCCTCGGTCAGGCGCTCGGCGAAATAGAGCGGGCTCGGACGGCCGATGAAATCGCGGCTGAACTCGTCAAACTCGGCCACAAAATCAGGGTCGGTCTTGTAGTGCTCATACGCTTCCTGCAGCGCCAGAATGTTCGGCATCAGCGTCTCGGCCACATAGCGGCCGCCGAACTGTCCGAAACGGCCCTCAGCATCAGGCTGTTGGGAGAAGGCGTTGGGTTGGGTCATGACAGCGGTCTTTCACGACGCTCAGGGGCGCGAGGCGCGCAGCCCTGACAGGTTCTAAAGGTCAGCTTCAGAGAAGCCGGTAAAGCGAGGCGGCGCAAGGCGTCAGAGCGCTTTGACTGCAGTGATGAACGCCTTGATTTTGTCTAGACTTTTTACGCCCGGCTCAGCTTCGACGCCCGATACCACATCCACCCCCGGCGCGCCGGATTGAGAGATGGCGTCGGGGACGGTCTCAACCGTCAGTCCGCCCGCCAGCAGCCAGGGCTGGCCGGGATCAAAATCCTTGAGCACGCCATAGTCCCACGCTTGCCCGAGCCCGCCGGGCCGGTCCGCGTCCTTGGGCGGCTTGGCGTCAAACACAAAGCCGTCCACATGGTCTTTGTAGGTCAGGGCTTTTTGAAGGTCGTCTGACGTGGAGACGCCCAAGGCCTTCCACACCCCGATTTCGGCATAATGGCGCGCATCCAGGCACCGCATCGGGCTCTCCCCGCCATGAAGCTGGATAAAGTCGGGCCGCATATGGCGCAGCACCTCGCCCATCAGCATTTCATCGGGATCCACCAGCACGGCGACCGATTTGGCGGCGCCTTTGCGTCTGGCGAGCGCGCCCATTTGCTCAAGCGAGAGATGGCGCGGGCTTTTGGGAAAATGAATGAAGCCCAGATAATCCGCGCCTGCGTCCACTGCGGCGTCCACGGCGTCGGCGGAGTTGAGGCCGCAAATCTTGATCAGGGGCGTGCGCGTCTGTGTCATGCGCCGGATGTAGCGCTGAAGCGCGGTCCCGCCAAGTCAGGACTGTGTGTTGGCTTTAGGCGACCAGACCCACAAGCTGGCTGACCGATTGAGCCCGTGTCGTAGCGGAATAAGCGCCATTGGCCTGATTGATCTGGGCGGGCTGGGCGCCGCCGCTGAACCCGAAGGGCGCAGCTTGTCCGTCCGCCTGTTCGGCGCTTGGGCCTGCGAACGGACTCTGGGTATCTGGCGATTGCGGGCCTGTCGAAGGCTGTGACGGATCGGACGGCGCATCCCCGCGCGCGACGGCCTCGCGTTCTTCACGGTCCTGCGCGGCCTGCTCGGCGCGGGCTTGCTGGGCGGCGGCGTCAGCGGCGGCGGCGACCTTGCGATCCTGACCAGACGGTTCAGCCGGCGCCAGGGCGGCGGCCTTGACCACGCGCATTTTCTCGATGGTGGCGGCCGGGTCGCCGGGAATGGGGCTGGCGTCGATCTGCACCTCGCCGCCGACGGCGTATTGCTTGCCGTCGGGGCCTTGCTGGAAGCTGTAAGACGGGGCGCTGGCGTATTGGCCGCCGGCCGCCTGGTGCGCCTGCTCGTGCTGGCGCACTTCACGATCGCGCTTTTTCAATTCGGCGACCTGTTTTTGCTCAGCGTCAGAGAGTTGCTCCCCCGGCTGCGAGGCCTTGGCGGCGCTGGAGGATTGTGCGGCGGAGGCTGGGTCGCTGAGTTGTTGAGCGGCGGCGGACAGGGAGACCGGATCATTGATCGCCGTGCGGGGCGAAGCCGCAGCCGTGGAGCGATCAGGGGATGGAGTCAGCCTGTTCGCTTGAGCGGTCAGCTCACGCGTTGGGAAGGCGACGCCCGGTCCGCCTGTGTAGGCCGGATCGGCGCCGCCCAAGCTCACGGGCGAAAGCGCCATGGATCATCCCGACAGATACAACCTGCCGGAGAGAATGGAGCACAACCCTTAAAGCTTTGGTAATGCGGGTTAAGGCCTAGGCCTTGCCGTCCACGCGTTCGCGCAGTTCTTTCCCGGTCTTGAAGAACGGCACGTGCTTTTCCTTCACCGACACCGGGTCGCCGGTGCGTGGGTTACGGCCCTGACGCGGCGGACGGTTGCGGACGGAAAAGGCGCAGAAGCCGCGCAATTCCACACGATCGCCGCGCTCAAGCGCCTGGGTGATCTCTTCCAGCACCGTGTTGACCACCCGCTCCAGATCCTTCTGGTAGAGGTGCGGATTGTCTTCGGCGAGCTTCTCGATGAGTTCGGATTTGATCATGGTGCAGTCCCCTTGGATATGATCAGTGTAGGAACACCACAAGAGCGACGTCAATCATCAACCCCGTGTTGCAGGCAAAAAAGAACCCCCAATGCAGGGCATTGGGGGTTCCAGCTCCCTCAGACGGGGAGGTTCAGCCGGTCAGAGGATTACTCCTCGTCCTGACCTTTCAGTGCGGCGCCCAGGATATCGCCCAGGGACGCGCCGGAGTCAGAAGACCCGTACTGTTCGACGGCTTCTTTCTCTTCCGCCATTTCCAGCGCCTTGATGGACACGGAAACGCGGCGAGAGGCCTTGTCGATATTGGTGACGCGTGCGTCGACCTTGTCGCCGACCGCAAAGCGCTCGGGACGTTGCTCGGCGCGATCGCGGGAGATGTCGGACTTGCGGATGAACGCCTTGACCAGGTTGTCCGGGCCCAGGCTGACTTCCACGCCGCCGGTGGTGATTTCGGTGACGGTGCAGGTCACGGTCTCGCCGCGCTTGAAGCCGCCTTCGTCCATCGGATCGCCGCCCAGCTGCTTGACGCCCAGGGAGACGCGTTCTTTCTCGACATCCACGTCCAGGACCTTGGCGCGCACGGAGTCGCCTTTCTTGTAGTCCTGGATGGCGTCTTCGCCCGAACGATCCCAGTCGAGATCGGACAGGTGAACCATGCCGTCGATTTCGTCGTCGACGCCGATGAACAGACCGAATTCGGTGATGTTCTTGACTTCGCCTTCGACTTCAGAGCCGACCGGATGCGCTTCAGCGAACACTTCCCACGGATTGCGCTGGGTCTGCTTGATGCCCAGCGAAACGCGGCGCTTGTCCGGATCCACGTCGAGCACCATCACGTCCACTTCCTGAGAGGTGGAGACGATTTTGCCCGGATGGACGTTCTTCTTGGTCCAGCTCATCTCGGAGACGTGCACCAGGCCTTCGACGCCCGGCTCCAGCTCCACGAACGCGCCGTATTCGGCGATGTTCGTCACGCGGCCCTTGAACACAGCGCCGTTCGGGTATTTCAGCGCCACGCCGTCCCACGGATCGGACTGCAGCTGCTTCATGCCGAGCGAGATGCGCTGGGTCTCTTTGTTGATCTTGATGATCTGCACCTGAACGGTCTGGCCGACTTCGACCACTTCGCTCGGATGGCCAACGCGCGACCAGCTCATGTCGGTGACGTGCAGCAGGCCGTCAATGCCGCCCAGATCCACGAACGCACCGTAATCGGTGATGTTCTTGACGACGCCTTCGCGCACTTCGCCTTCGGCCAGCTGACCGACGAGCTCAGCACGCTGTTCGGCGCGGGATTCTTCCAGGACAGCGCGGCGGGAGACCACGATGTTGCCGCGCGGACGGTCCATTTTCAGGATCGCGAACGGCTGTTCCTTGTTCATCAGCGGCGCGACGTCGCGCACCGGACGGATGTCCACCTGAGAGCCTGGCAGGAAGGCCGAAGCGCCGCCCAGATCCACGGTGAAGCCGCCTTTGACGCGGCCTACGATCGCGCCGTTGACCGGCTCTTTGGATTCGAACGTCGTCTCCAGACGGTCCCAGGCTTCTTCGCGACGGGCTTTGTCGCGCGACAGGACGGCTTCACCGAGCGCGTTTTCGATGCGCTCAAGGTAGATGTCGACCTGTTCGCCCAGTTTCGGCGCTTCCGAGCCAGGACCGGTGAATTCGCGCAGGGCCACGCGGCCTTCGGTTTTCAGACCGACGTCGATGACGACGGTGTCGTGCAGCACGGCGGTGACGGTGCCGCGCACGACAGCGCCTTCCATCAGGTCGCGGCCGGCAAGGCTCGCTTCCAGCATTGACGCGAAATCATCGCGGCTCGGGGCCGAGGTTTGGGTGTCAGACATATTAGAGGATGGCTCCAGGGGTTGTCGTCGTTTCCGGCCGGCCGGTTGGTTCCGGCGGTCTTGCCGCACGCAGCGGCTGGAAATCTCCAAAGCAGCCGCGAACGGCCGGAATACGCTTTCAAAATGAGCGGAGCGAAACGACAGGGCGGCGCACATCGTGCCGAGGGTCTGAACCGACAAACATGAAGGATGCGCACGCCTGGCCGCGGAACATCGCCCGCCCGGCGAACGATCAGCCTGCTGACGCCTTGAGGGCGCAGTAAGACAATCGCGCGCGGACTTACCGCAAATTTGCTGTCAGAGCAAGGCGCGCCGCCCCATGATGCTGACTCAAACGGCGCCGATCTCAGCGCCCAGAGCGGCC
The DNA here is from genome assembly GCF_051859625.1 of Oceanicaulis sp. Taxonomy (GTDB): domain Bacteria; phylum Pseudomonadota; class Alphaproteobacteria; order Caulobacterales; family Maricaulaceae; genus Oceanicaulis. The sequence continues at coordinate 1,483,410 of NZ_JBHYFH010000001.1, forward strand.
ATGTGATCGAAAAAGTCAGGATAGCTGGTGGCGATCATGCTGACATCATCGACGCCGACCGGCGCCTGCGCGCCGCAGCCCATGACCAGGGCGCTCATGGCAAGACGATGATCATGATGGGTTTTAACGCTTCCGCCGCCCGGAACGCCGTCTTTGCCGCAGCCGTGAACAATCAGGCTGTCCTCGCCCAGCTCGATCTTCACGCCATTGGTTTCCAGCAGGGCGGCGCTGGCCGCAAGGCGATCGCTTTCCTTGGCCCGCAATTCCTCCAGCCCCTTCATCACCGTCACGCCGTCCGCAAAGGCGGCGATGACGGACAGGATCGGATATTCGTCGATCATGGACGGGGCGAGGGCGGCCGGAACTTCCACGCCCTTGAGCGCGCCAGACGTCACACGGATGTCCACCAGCTGCTCGCCGCAGCGTTCGCCCGCCGGGGTCAAACGGATGTCGGCGCCCATCATCTTCAGCACCTGATACAGGCCGAAGCGTGCGGGGTTGGTCATGACGCCGGTGATCGTGACCTCGCTGCCGGACGTGACGAGGGCGGCGGCCAGGGGGAAGGCGGCGGATGACGGATCGCCGGGGATGGAGACGTTCGCCGGGGTCAGCGTCTTGCCGCCGCGCACGCGGGCAATCAGCCCCGCCCCCTCGCGCTCCATGCTCATTTCCGCGCCATAGACCGGAGCCATGATTTCTGTGTGATCGCGGGTGGCGCGCGGCTCGCGCACGATCGTTTCTCCCTGCGCGCCAAGCCCGGCCAGCAAGATTGCGCTTTTCACCTGGGCGGAGGCGACGGGCGGCGTGTAGTCGATTGGATTGAGGTGGTTTGAGCCGCGCAGGGTCACCGGCAAGCGCCCGCCATCGCTGGCCTGGCTTTTGACTCCCATGCGCGCCAGCGGATCGAGCACCCGCGCCATGGGGCGCGAAGACAGGCTTTCATCGCCGACAAACTCCGCCTTGAGGTCAAACCGGCTCGCAGCGCCCATCAGCAAACGCACGCCCGTGCCTGAATTGCCAAGATCAAGAGGCTGGGCCGGGCTGGTCCAGCGGCCTCGCCCGATGACGCGCCAGGCGCCGGGCCCGTCTTGCTCCACCTTTGCTCCCAGGGCGGCGACGGCGCCGGCGGTGGCCAGCACGTCTTCGCTCTCCAGCAGGCCCTCAATGCGGCTTTGCCCATCCGCCAGCGCAGAAAATATCAGTGCGCGATGCGAGCATGATTTATCGGCTGCAGCCTGAAGGCGTCCTTTCAGGGCATTGACAGGCCGGGCGGTTTTTGGCCCGTTTGCGGCTGAGGACGGTGTGGGCGTGGCGTGGGTCATGCGGACTCCGCAAGTGTGCAGATGTGGGAAGGCTTCAATCGGGTTTTGACAGCCGCTCCAGAACATGGCAACTGGCGCGCCGATTTATCGCCCTTCTCTGTGAAAGGATTTGGACTCGTGGCGAAAGCTGAACTTGGCACCAAGCGCGTTTGTCCGGAAACCGGAAAAAAGTTCTACGACCTGAACAAAGACCCGATTGTGTCGCCGTTCACGGGAATGGAATATCCGCTTTCCTACTACGAGGAAGTCTCCGCGACTCTGACGAAGAAGGCCCCCAAGCCTGAACCGGAAGAAGAGAAAGAGGCCGAGCCGGAAGCCGATGATTCCTCTGACGAGGATGAAGACGACGACGCTCCAGAACTCGATGAAGAGCCCATTGATCTGGGCGGCGATGAGGATGAGGACGAGGCGCCGGTCGCCAAGCGCGCCACGCCCGCCGATGACGATCTGGACGGCTTCTCTGATGATGAAGCCGATCTCGAGGATGACGATGATGACAGCGTCCTTCTCGGCGATGATGATGACGATCTGGATGACGACATCGCGCTCAAGGATGACGAGGACGACGTCTGATCAGAGCGACTGTCATTGACTGCGCCAAGTGCTGAAAACAGGCTTGATTGCAGTCAAAGGCGCGGATAACGTCCGCGCTCTCGAAACGGCGGGGTCCCTATCCCGCCCGCATCGTAAAGCGTTTCGGGGCCATAGCTCAGTTGGGAGAGCGCTTGCATGGCATGCAAGAGGTCGTCGGTTCGATTCCGTCTGGCTCCACCAAATAAAGAACCCCTGCGCTGCGCGCGGGGGTTTTTCTTTGCCGCGATCACACCGCAGACGCATGCCTTGAACGTTTTGACAAGAAAACCCATGTGATATTCCAAGATGACTATGCATGAGGCGTTGGATGGATATGGAAACAGATCTGACACTGGATACGACGCCGACAGTGTACGTGCGTACGATCGACGCGTCTGAAGTGATGGAGCAGGCGGCGAACGCCGGGGTCAAACTGGACTCTGACGCCACGCTGTACGCCATTCACGACGAGAACGGCCAGCGCATGGCGGTGTTCTCTGACCGCGAGGCGGCCTTTGCGGCTGCGCGCGATCACGGCGCTGAACCGGTCAGCGTACACTAAGGCTCGGTTTATCCCTGAACGAACGCCCTCTGCTCGCGCAGGGGGCGTTTTTGTGTGTAAAGAGCGGTTTGCCTCCGCTCGTGGACGCGGCTAAATCCCTTTTCATGAGAGGTTATTTTGCAGTCGGCGTCGAGGGTATCTCCAAGGCGCGCAATCTGGGTGCGGTGATGCGCACGGCGCACGCCTTTGGCGGCAGCTTCGTGTTCACCGTGGGCGCGGCCAACCGCGCGCGCGAGATGTTTCAGACCGACACCGCAAAAACCACCCAGAACCTGCCCTATTACGACTGGGAGAGCGTGGACGACATGCTCTTGCCGCGCGGCTGCCAGATCGTCGGGGTGGAGCTGACCGATGATGCGGTCGAACTGCCGAGCTTCCGCCATCCGCGCATGGCCGCCTATGTGCTGGGCAAGGAGCGTGGCGATCTCAGCCCGGCCATGCTCGCGCGGTGCTCACATGTGGTGAAAATCCCCACCAAGTTCTGCGTGAACCTGTCGGTCGCCGCCGCCATCGCGCTGTATGACCGCACGCTATGTCTGGGCGGCTACCCAGAGCGCCCGGTCATGCCGGGGGGGCCGCTGGAGGACAAGGCGCACATCTGGGGCGCGCCCAAGAAGCGCACCTGACGGTTCTGGCGTCAGCCCGCTTGACGCCACAGATAGCAGGCCGCAGGGTTGCTCTGTAATATTATAACGGAGCGTGGCGTGACTATCGTCGATCAGATCACATGTGACGGGCTGGACGCTTCGGGGCCTGAGCCAGGGCAATGCTGGCTCGATATCGGCTGCGGCCCCGGCGTCGTCACGGAAATGCTGGCGCAGCGCGTCGGCCCGGACTGACATGTGTGCGGCGCCGATATCGAGCCGTCCATGCTGGCGCTGGCGCAGGATCGGTTTGCTCAGAACGGCCTCTCCGACCGCGTCTCCTTCCAGCAAGCCGGGTTTGACGCGGCTCCGCTTGATGGCGGGCAATGGGACGGCGTCATGGGGCGTCGCGTCCTGATGTATCAGGCCGAGCCGGCGGCGGCGCTGTCGGCCTTGCGCGCTGCCTTGCGTCCAGGCGGCGCTGTCTTGTTGCACGAGCATGACATGACGATGGCGGATGACCCCCGCGCAGACCTGCCGCTGCATCGAGAAGTGCGGTCCTGGCTGCGCGCCATGCTGGAAGCCGAGCACGCACATCTCGCCATGGGGCATGATCTTTACGCCGCGTATGTTGAAGCCGGACTGGAGGTCGAGCGTATCGAGGCGCGGGCCAATATTCTGACGCCCGCCACAGACTATCCCATCGAGGGGATCGTTCGCGCCGTCTGGCCGAGGCTGGTGGCGCAGGGCGTCGTCGATGATGACCCCGAGCGCATCGAGGGGCTCGACGCCCGGCTGAAGGCGGAACGGCAGGCCGCAAACGCCAGCCTGATCTGGGAGCTGGTGTTCTGGGGCGTGGCGCGAAACCCGTCGTCCTGACCGCTAAAGGTGCAGGCTGTCTCCGCGCAGCAGCGCCGGCAGATCGCCCACTTCACCGCCCGCTGTGCGCATGAAAAAGCGCCGCGCCATGGGAATCTGATCGACGATCGACACGCCCAGCCCGCGCGCGGTGCGGATCAGGCTGTGATCATTGGAGAACAGCCAGGTGAACACGTGCGAGCCCAGCCCCACAGCGACGGAATCCGTCCGCCGCCAGCGCTCATAGCGCTGCAGGGTGGCGGGGGCGCCCAGATCGAGCCCGGCGCGTTTGGCGTCCACCAGCACATCGGCCAGCACCGCTGCGTCGCGGACCCCCAGATTGAAGCCTTGTCCGGCAATGGGGTGAATGCCGCGTGCGGCGTCGCCCACCAGCGCCAGCCGGTCATCGATGAAGCGTTCGGAGAATTTCAGCGTCAGCGGATAGGTCCAGCGCGGGCTGACCGGCTTCACCCAGCCCAGGAAATCGCCAAAGCGCGCTTCCAGCGCTTCCTGGAAGCCTTCGTCATCCATGTCTTTCAGCGCGTCCGCCGCCTTGGGCTTCTCGCACCAGACCAGGCTTGAACGGTTGTTCGGCAAGGGCAGGATGGCGAACGGGCCGGTGGGCATGAAGCATTCATAGGCCACGCCCTCATGGCTGTGTTCATGCTCGACGGTCAGCACCACGGCTTTCTGGTTATAGGCATGGTCCATGGTGCGCACGCCCGTCTGACGGCGCAGGCCGGACTGGCGACCCTCGCAGGCCACGATCAGCGGCGCTTCCAGCACCTTGCCGCTTTCGAGCACCAGCCGGTTCTTGCCGGGCGTCGTGTCCGTTTCCATATGGCTGGCGCGTTCAGGGGCGAACACGGTCAGGCCCGCCTCATCGGCGGCCTTGGCCAGCGCCACGCGCGTCCAGCGGTTCTCGGCCATGTATCCGAGCGCTTCGCCGTCATCCTCGGGCGAGATTTCGCGGCGGTCAAAATGCAGCTGGTCCGGGCCGGGGCCGCCGGGTTTGAGCCCATCATAGGGGCGACCATCAACCACCAGAATGTCTTCAATCGGCTGCACATGCGGGCGCAGATGCTGGCCGGCGCCGACCGTATCGAGCATGCGCATGGAGGTGTAGGCCAGCGCCGAGGAGCGACCGTCATGCTCAGGCGCGACCTGATCAGACAGCTCCATCGCGTCCACAACAGCCACAGCCAGCCCGGCTTTATGCAGGGCCAGCGCCAGAGTGAGACCGGCGAGCCCGCCGCCGGAAATCACCACATCGCCAGAAAAGATCGGTTTGCTCATGGGGCTTAAGATAACAACGCCCCCGCCGAAAGAAAGCGGCGCGGCGCCGCAGGGAGCCTACCGGCTCAGCGCGCGCTGAATCCAGCCGAGGGCGCCGGTGAAGGCGAGGGGGCCGTCGGTGACAGCGAGCACGATGCAGACCTCGCCTTCGTCGGCGATTGGTTTGTGGATCGTGTCGGGATTGGCCATGCACACATCGCCGGGGGCATAGCTGCCGCGACCGTCACTGAAGCCGCCGGACAGGACGAGCGTGAATTCCGTGCCGTCATGGCCGTGATGGGGCACGCCGCGGCCCGGTTCGATGCGGATCAGCTCGGCTTTCGCGCCGTCTTCGGTCATCAGCGGCATGGTGCGGACGCCGGGGCCGGCGAAAGACCAGCCGCCAGCTTCCAGCGCCAGATCGCGGACGGAGCCCGGCAGATCCAGCAGTTCATCAATCGCCTGGCCGGCCTTCTGGGCGGCGTTGCGAGAGGTTTCAGACCCGGTGCGAGCGGTAAAACGCGCCGGACCGGCTTCGCCCAGACCCGCTTCTTCGGTGTCGATGATGTCAAACAGCGTCGCCAATGCATTCGGCGCCATCTCGGCGGGGGTTTCGCTCTCAAGCAAGACGCCGGCGGCGGCCTCGACGGTTTGACGCGCGCGCGCAACCTCGACATTCACAGCCGATTGCGCGTCCAGCAGCAGGCGCATCGGACCCGACAGGGCGCCCGAAGCGTATGCGGCGTAAATTTCGTCACCCAGCGGATGGTTCGTCATGGTCTTCTTCTAAGTCGGCGTCTGGTACAGCGTGGCGGATATTGATCAGTTCAGTCTGACGTCAAGTGATGGAACGTCTTTTAATGCGCGTGCGTGCATTATTTCTTACAAGGTTTCAGAATCAAGCACCCGTCTGAGCTTGTCAAAAGCCAGTCTAAGCCTTGATTTCACAGTGCCCAGCGGCATGCCGAGCTGGTCGGCGATGTCGCGGTGGGACAGGCCGTCAAAAAACGCCAGACGCAGCAGCGCCACCTGTTCATCTGGCAGATCCAGCATGGCTTCGCGCACCCGGTCATCGCGATCATTTTCATGAGCGGCGTCGTCGGGCGGCTGGATGTCAGGCGGACGCAGGCTGGGATCCTCGCCGTCGAGCGCAGGTTTGTTGGCTTGCCGCGCCGCGTCGATGCGGCGGTTACGCGCAATGCGGAAAATCCAGGTGGAGGCCGACGCCTGGTCAGGATCAAACTGCTCGGCCTTGCGCCAGACCGTCAGCATGATCTCCTGCGCCAGTTCTTCAGCCAGGCTGTCATGCGCGTTCAGGCGCAGCAGATAGGCTTTCACCCGCGGCGCATAGAAATTGAACAGCGCCGCGAACGCCTGCCGGTCACGTTGTGCGGTGGCCAGCACAAGCGAGTTCAGGGTCGCACGATCCGGCTTTGCGCCAGTGGAAAAGGGGGCGTCAGGCAAGTTTCACCCTTGAAGCTCGTTGCAGATCACTCTCACATCCGCACACATGACGATCAAGCCAGATCCTGCCTTGAAACTGCCGTCTCAGACCGCTTTAAACAGGAACACGGATCGGCGCCAGTCGACCAAGCCAGCGTCAAACCGCTCATATCTGAATGGAAATCCACATGCGCGTTCTATTTGCCAGCCTGTGTCTGACCGTCTCCGCACTGTCGCCTGTGCAGGCGCAGGAGGCGTCCGAACCTGAATTTCAGGGGGCGCACCGTGACTGGCGCGTCTTCACGCGCGGCTCTGGTGACGGTCAGGTGTGTTACGCGCTCAGCCGCCCTCAGGAAGCCTTGCCGGCGAATGTGGACCATGGCGACGTGTTTTTCCTGGTCGCGAGCTGGCAAAGCGGCGCCGCCGAGAACCAGCCCAGCTTCCTCGCCGGATACGCCTTGCGCCCTGACAGCCCGCCCCGCGTGCGGGTCGGCTCGGACCGGTTTGAGATGTTCGTGTCTGAACAGGAGGGGTTCTTGGAACAACCGGGCGAGGAAAGCCAGCTTGTGCGCGCCATGCGCCGGGGTTCGAATATGCGCGTGGAGGCCACCAGCGCTCGCGGGACCGCCACGGCCTATACGTTTTCACTTCTGGGCGTGACGGCGGCGCTTGAGCAAGTAGACGATTTGTGCGGCTAGGCGCGTCGCGCGACGGCCTCGAAACACTCAAACAGATGCTGGCGGGCGGCGCTGTGCGGCGCGTTGGCGCGATAGATCAGCGCCGGTCGCACCACCAGATCCGGTGAGGAGGGCGCCAGCGGGATCAGGCCATGTTCGGCGGTCAGCCGGTCCACCACAGACCGCGGCGCGGCGAGGATATGATCAGAGGCTGAGCAGGCCAGCGCCAGCACGGTGTAATCATCACATACCAGCCCCGGGCGCGCCCGCCCCCAGGGCAGAGGCTGCCGGCTGAGGCGTTCGGGCGGCGTGGCGGTCGCCAGCGGAAACCCGGCAAGCGCTTCGCCTTTCAGCGCGGGGTGATCGGGACGCACCAGCGCTGTCACGCCTTCTTCGGGCAGGGGATGCACCACCAGCTCCGGATCATTGATGGCGTCCCCCATGTCTGCGGCGACCAGATCGAGCGCGCCGCGGCGCACCTGATCAACCAATGTCCCCGCTGCGCCCGCGCGCACGGTCAGCTGAACCGTCCGGCCAGCCCGGTAAAAGCGCGCCACGGCTTCGGGAAGCAGGCGATAGGTGACGCTTGGGCCGGCGCCCACGCTCAGAACCCCATCTTCGCCTGCGCGCCAGCGCTCCGCTTCGGCTTTCAGGTCCTCGGCCTGCTGGATCAGGGCGCGCGCCCGAGGCAAAAGCGCTTCACCCAGCGCGGTCAGGACCAGCTTGCGCCCGGCGCGATCAAACAAGGCGCCGCCCAGATCGCTCTCAAGCTGGCCCAACGCCTTGCTGGCGGCAGGCTGGCTCACATGCAGGCGGTCGGCGGCTGCGGTCAGCGTGCCGGCGTCGGCGGCGGTGAGAAACAGGCGGGCGGTGCGCAGGCTGAGCATGCTTAAATATAGCCATTGGTTATGGAAGAATGCAAAACTTGTATTGGAAGTTATGCCATGAACCCGTGAGGCTGAGTGCGGGAGGCGTTCGCCATGATCAACGAAAAAATCCTCGTACCCGCCATCTTCGCCGGTTTCATCGTGCTGGAGGCGGTGACGGGTCGGTTCTTGCAAAAAGAGCGCGGTTCGCGCCGGGACGTGATCATCGAGGTGCTGTCCTCGCTCACCATCGTCCTGGTCACCGTGCCTGTGATCTTCGCTGTGGCGCCCATGCTGGTGGAGGTGACCCGGCCCGGCTCGAAAGACGCTTTAGCCTTTCTGCCCTGGTATCTGATGGTGGCGATCTTGCTGGTCGGTGATGACATGACCCAATACTGGTGGCATCGCGCCAGCCACACCTTCCCCATGCTCTACAACCTGCACCGGGCGCATCATTCCGGCGCCTATCTGTCGATCCGCACCGCCTATCGCAACAATCTCTTCTATTACCTGTTCATGCCGGGGCTGTGGATCGCCGCCGTCCTGGTGCATCTGGGGTTCTACCCGGTCTATGCCGTGTATCTGGTGGTGAAGATGACGGTGATTTTCGGCGCGCATTCATCCTGGCGCTGGGATGCGGCGCTATACAAAATTCCCGTCTTCGCCCCGGTGATGTGGGTGCTGGAACGCGTCATCTCGACGCCCGCCACCCACAGCGCCCATCATGGCCTGCACAAAGAGGACGGCGTCACCCATTACAAGGGCAATTACGGCAATTTGCTGTTCTTCTGGGACGTGCTGTTCGGCACCGCGAAAATCACCCGCCGCTATCCCGAAACCTTCGGTATTGAAGGCATGGCGCCGGTCAGCGCCGGTCGCGAGCTGCTCTGGCCGCTGGTGCGCAAATAAGGCGCTCGACGGCGGCTGACGCTGACAATCGGTCCGGATGAGGCTGGCTCGGGACAGCGAACAAACAAGCGTGTCTGCAGGCGCAAGCCCGCCATGCGTTCTCGCCTCTCGAAGTTTGTTCAGTTTTCCAGTATACGACGGCGCTATGAACGCACCTTTGAAAACACTCGACCTGTCTTTTTCCAACCGGCCAGAGATGTCCGGCCCGGTTCCGCTCGCCGGTCTGACGCGCGCGCAATTGCGCGACGTGCTGATCGCGCATGACCTGGTGGAAGAGAAAAAAGCGAAGATGCGCGCCGAGCAGCTCTGGCGCTGGATCTATCATCACGGCGTCACCGATTTCGATGAGATGACCAATGTGTCCAAGACCTTGCGCGAAACGCTCAAGGCGAAGTTCACGCTGGCCCGTCCCGAGATCACCGAACGCCAGGTCAGCGTGGACGGCACCCGAAAATACCTCATCAAGCTGGAAAGCGGCATCGAGGTGGAGACCGTCTTCATCCCCGGCGTCGGTCGTTCGGGCGCGTTGTGCGTGTCCTCTCAAGTGGGCTGCACGCTCAACTGCACCTTCTGCCATACCGGCACCCAGCCGCTGGTGCGCAATCTGACCGCTGCTGAAATCGTCACCCAGGTGATGATAGCGCGCGATGATCTGGGCGAATGGCCGACCTCCAATGAGGACCGCCAGATCACCAATATCGTCTTCATGGGCATGGGCGAGCCGCTCTACACCCTTGATACGGTGTCGGACGCCATCGACGTGATCTCCGATCATGAAGGCATCGGCATCGGCCGCCGCCGCATCACGGTGTCGACCTCCGGCGTGGTGCCGAAAATTCCTGAGCTGGGTGAACGCACGAAGGCCATGCTGGCGATCAGCCTGCACGCGACCAATGACGAGCTGCGCAACGAACTGGTGCCGCTGAACAAGAAATACCCGATCGCGGAGCTGATGGACGCCATTCGCGCCTATCCCGACCTGTCCAACGCCAAGCGCGTCACATTCGAGTATGTGATGCTGAAAGGCGTGAACGACTCCCTCGCCGAGGCGCGGGCGCTGGTCAAACTGCTGCGCGGCATCCCGTCCAAGATCAATCTCATCCCGTTCAACCCTTGGCCGGGCAGCCCGTATGAATGCTCGGACTGGGATCAGATCGAAGCCTTCGCCGATGTGGTGAACAAGGCCGGTTACGCCAGCCCGATCCGCACGCCGCGGGGCCGCGATATCTTCGCCGCCTGCGGACAGCTGAAAAGCGAAAGCCAGAAAGTTCGGGCCAGTGAACGCCGACGTCTGGAACGCGAAGCTGAAGCGAAACAAGACGCCGACCAGGAAGATCAGGCGTCTCAGGATTAAGCCTTGAGGTCAGGGAGGGTTCGGGGCGATCACAGGCCTATGGCGACTTGCGTCTCGCCGTCTGATCGCGTACCGCCAGATCATGGCTTTACCAATCAAACTCAATCCCGAGCTTGAGTGTTCGGAGGCTGCGCAAGCCTACGCCAGGTCCGGTTTTGCAGCGGTGAACGACGTGCTGGTCACGCCCGACGCCCGCCGACTGCACAAGGCGGCGTCAGACTGGGCTGAGTGGAATCTTGTCGCCCTGATAGAGGGCCAGCATCGCGATTTCGTCGGCGCTGAGATGGATAGGCTAGAGCCCGCGCGCCGTGCCCCATTTGATCAGCTGGTCCTGCGCGAAGCTCAATCGGGTTTCGGCTATCTCTTTGAGAATGTGCCGCTCTATGACGCTGGCATGAGAGGGCGTTTAACCAACGCCGTCTTCAAGGCGGCTTTTGAGCTGACCCGTTCCGCCGCGTTCATCGAAATGGGACGGGCGCTGACCGGGGATGAGGCGATCACGTTCGCCGACTGTCAGCTCACCCGTTACAGGCCGGGGCATTTCCTCACCCGTCATGATGACGGCGTGCAGGGCAAGAACCGCAGCGCCGCCTTCGTCCTCAATCTCACGCGGGACTGGTGCGCTGATTATGGCGGCGTGCTCAATCTTCTCGATGAAGCGGGGGATGTGCGCGCAGGACTGACGCCGGCGTTCAACCGACTCACCTTGTTCAAAGTGCCTCAACCCCATCTGGTCAGTGTTGTTTCTCCCTTCGCTAAAGGCGCACGCTACGCGATTACGGGCTGGTTCAGGCGCGGCGAAGAGCCTGCGCTTTAGACCGGACCGTGCGGGATGCGCTTTCTTGAAAGGCCTATGCGTGCTACCGCCTCGTCATGACTGAGATGCGCAAAGGGCCGCATCGGCCCGAACCCAAATCCTCCACCAAGAACCTGATGCCTCGCGGCACCGCGCTCGGCGCGGTCGAAGGCGTGCTCGCCAAGGGCGTGCCGCTCGACGGCGCTCTGGCCGGTCGCCCGGAATGGAAACGCATGGAGCCGCGCGATCGCGCCTTTGCGCGCGCCATCGCCTCCGCCGTGATCCGTCGCCCGATCGCGCTTGACGCGGCCCTCATGCAGGTGCTCGACAAGCCTTTGCCGGATGAAGAGATCAAGGCGCATCTGATCCTGCGCTGCGGCGCGGCCGAGCGCCTGATCCTTGAGACCCCGGCCCACGCCGCCGTGGACGCCTGGGTCAGCCTGATGGCGCAGGACCCCAACACCGCCCGGTTCAAGAACCTTGCGAACGCCGTATTGCGCCGCGTTGTTGATCAGGGCAAAGGCGCGTTTCTGGATTCAGATCCGCTTGAAGACCTGCCCGATTGGCTGGCCGAGCGATGGGTGGAGACGTATGGCGAGCCGGTCGCGCGCGCCATCGCTATCGCCCGCTCGGTCCCGCCGACGCTCGATCTCACCGCCAAGCCGGGCTTTGACGCTCAGGGCTTCGCCGACGAAATCGGCGCCAAGGTTCTGGAGACCGGCACGATCCGTCGCCCGGACATTGGCGCCGTGGACGGCCTGCCGGGCTTTGAAGCGGGCGATTGGTGGGTTCAGGATGTGGCCGCGGCTCTGCCGGCGCGCCTTCTGAACGTCAAACCCGGTGAAAAGGTCGCCGATCTCTGCGCGGCGCCGGGCGGCAAGACCTTGCAGCTGGCCACAACAGGCGCGTCGGTGATCGCGGTCGACGCCTCGCCGAAACGCCTCAAGCGTCTGGCGGAAAATCTCGAACGCACCAAACTCAAAGCCGAGATCGTCACCGCCGATGTGGCGGACTGGACGGCGCCGGAGCCCATGGACGCGATTCTGCTCGATGCGCCCTGCTCGGCCACCGGCACGCTGCGCCGTCGTCCGGACGCCGCCTGGGCGAAAGAGCCCGGCGACATCGCCAATCTGGCCGACATTCAGCGCCGACTATTGGACGCCAGCTTCGCCCAGCTCAAATCGGGCGGGCGGCTGGTCTATTGCACCTGCTCGCTGGAGCTTGAAGAGGGCGAAGACCAGATCGCGGCCTTCCTCAAGCGCACACCGGACGCGCGCCTTGATCCGGTGACGGCGGACGAGCTGCCGGGCCTGAAAGAAGCGCTGCGCCCGGACGGCGCCGTCCGCACCCGTCCCGATATGTGGGATGAACGCGGCGGCATGGACGGCTTTTACATCGCAAGGCTGGTGAAGGCGTAAGTCTCTTCTTTGGATGTGACGAAAAACCCCGATCCGCAATGCGGGCCGGGGTTTTGTGTTGGATGTGGTCCTTACTGGCCCTGACCCAGCGAGTAGCCGGGCTTGCCGTCGAATTCGTAGAGCTGTTCGGTTTTCACAAAGTCGACGCCGCTTTTTTCAAGCCGGGCCAGAAGATCGACCACGTCGGCGTTCTTGCGCACGCCATCGCCCATGAAGCGGCAGCGCCAATGGTCGGTCTTGAAGGTTTCGGGCAAGCCTTGCGGCCACACCTTCACCCCGCGATTGGTGATCATCTTCAAGGACAAGGCCGCGCCGCCGGCTGCAAGGTTCAGCTTGCTCGCGAGTTCGTCGGGGTTCTGGGTCGGCAAGTCCACAAAGACATCCACGCCCACCAGCGTCTTGGTCTGGCGCTCGCGGCGCTTGTAGGGCGCAATGGCGACGCCGCCAGCTTTGGAGTTGTAGCGCACGGGCGTGAAATGGGTCGGCTCCTGGCCCAGACGCGCGATCACGGCGTCGGCGAAGGCGTCCGTGCCCACTTTTTGCTTGGTCATGCCCTCAGAGGCGATGTCGACGGTATGAACGCCGTCCTCAAGGGTTTTTAGCCAGGCGTTATGGACCTTTTCCGCCACATCGGCCTGACCGATATGGACCAGCATCTGAACACCCGCGAGGATCAGGCCGGACGGGTTCGCCACATTCTGGCCGGCGATCATCGGGGCCGAGCCGTGAATGGCCTCGAACATGGCGCAGTGCTCGCCGATATTGGCGGAGCCGCCCAAGCCCACCGAGCCGGTGATCTCGGCGGCGACGTCGGAAATGATGTCGCCATAAAGGTTTGAGGTGACGATCACATCGAACTGTTCCGGCGCGTCGGCGAGCTTGGCGGTGCCGATATCAATGATCCAGTGATCGGTCTTGATGTCGGGATACTCTTTGGAGATCTCGTCAAACACCTCATGAAACAGACCATCGGTCAGCTTCATGATGTTGTCTTTCGACAAGCAGGTGACTTTCTTGCGGCCATTGGCGCGGGCGTAATCAAACGCATAGCGCACGATGCGTTCGCAGCCGGGGCGTGAAATCAGCTTCAGGCATTGCACGACTTCATCGGTCTGGCGGTGCTCGATGCCGGCGTAGAGGTCTTCCTCGTTCTCGCGCACGATCACCACGTCCATGTCGGGATGGCGGGTGGCGACGAAAGGCGACAGCGCGGCGCAGGGGCGCACATTGGCGAACAGACCCAGCGATTTGCGTACGGTGACATTCAGCGATTTGAAGCCGCCGCCTTGGGGCGTGGTGATCGGCGCCTTGTAGAAGACTTTCGTCCGGCGCAGGGAGTCCCACGCGCTGTCCTCGATGCCCGCGCTCACGCCCTTGAGATAGACCTGCTCGCCAATCTCGATCGGCTCCGGTTTGAGCGCTGCGCCTGCGGCGTTGAGCACTTTCAGGCTGGCTTTCATGATTTCCGGGCCGATGCCATCGCCGTACGCGACGGTGATCGGGGTGGGGGTGCGGGTCGCCATGGAGGCGGCGTTCGAGGCGGAGACGTGGACGTTCATTCGGGTTTCCTCATTCCAGCGTGAGTGAGCAGACGACGGGCGCGGGTGGACGCGATCAGTCGCTGTGTGAGGCAGGTTTTAGCAAGTCAGATGAATTTGAAAAATTGATTGTCATGCGTCCATGCATTTGAGAAACTCATAGCATGCACACTGACCGTCTGGACCTTGATCTGCTCCGCGCCTTTGTGGCGGTGGCGCAATCTCAAAGCTTCACCCGCGCCGGGGCGCTGTTGTTTCGCAGTCAGTCGGCGATCTCGCTGCAGATCCGCAAGCTTGAGCAGATCGTGGGTGAGCGCCTGTTCAGCCGAACGGCGCGGCGGGTCACCCTGACGCCGGCGGGTGAGCGATTGATGGGGTATGCCGAGCGCATGCTGGCCTTGAATGACGAAGCGCTGTCGGCCTTTCGTCAGGGCGAGGCGCGCGGCCATGTCCGTTTGGGAACGCCTGAAGATATCGCCACGGCGCATTTGCCCAAGGCGTTGGCGGAATTCTCCCGCGCCCATCCGGGCATTCAGCTTGAAGTGACCTGCGACCTGACGCTGAACCTGATGGATATGTTTCACGCCGGACGTCTGGATGTGGCGCTGGTCAAGCGCGAACCGAGCGCAGCGGTGGACGGCCAGCGCGTCTGGTCAGAGCCCCTGGTCTGGGTCGGCGCCAATGACAGCGTGTTCAAAGCGGACGGCGTCACGGCGCTGGTGGTGAGCCCCGAGCCTTGCGTCTATCGCAAGCGCGCAGTGGAAGCGCTGGGTCGGGCCGGCGGTCGGGCGAGAGCCGCCTATGTCTGCGGCTCTCTAGCGGGGGCGCTGGCGGCGGTGCGAGCGGGGCTCGGCGTTGCTGTGCTGCCGCGTGATTTTGCGCCGGATGACCTCGCGATCGATGAAGGCGCGCGCATGCCGCCGCTCGATGACGCCGAAGCGGTGTTGCTGACCGCGGCGGACGCTGGACTGGCCGCCCGACGCCTGGCCGATCACCTGGCGCATGCTCTGGAAGATGAGCCCGCCCGGTTCTAGGGACGGGCGATCTTCCTGTTGGACGTTCAGGCGGGCTGAGCGTCCGCAGCCTTGTGGATTTCGTTGACCAGATCGGGGTCGAGCTCCAGCCGCGCCGCCAGCATTTGCAGATAGGCGCGCTCAGCGGGGGTGTCGACTTCGATCGCCACCAGCGACGCCGCATAAATCTCGGCGGCGTGCTCGGGCGTATCCGCAGCGGCGACGACGGCGTTGATGTCAAACGGCGCTGACAATTCGTCAAACACGAACGCCTTGTCTTCAGCGCTCAGATCCATGGTGTTGAGGCGCGCGAAGATCGCCTCTTTCTCCTCGGCGTCGACCTTGCCGTCCGCCTTGGCCGCCGCGATCATGGCGCGCACCAGCGCTTTGCCGAGCTGATCGACCGCCGCTTCATCGGACGGGGCGGGCAGAAAGGCGGAGTTCTCCGGGGCCGGCGTGAAGTCCGCATCCTGAGCCGCTGCCTGCGTGGCGGGCGCTGCGGCCTGGCCTTGCTTGTTCTGCTGGCTCTTTTGCCAGGCGTGATAGGCGAGGCCGCCAATGGCGGCGACGGCGCCGTATTTGGCTGCTTTACCCATCATCTTGCGCCCGGATTTTCCCATCAGCATGGAGGCGGCGAAGCCTGCTGCGACGCCTCCGCCGCCCGCCAGCGCGGTGCGCTGAGCGTTGGGATCGGTCTGAAGGGCGGTGATGATTTTGTTTACGTCAAACATGGCGGACCTTTGCGTCGTGTGAGGGGTCGGCGCGGCGTGTGGCCGTCCGTCCGTTTGAGATTGAAATATGCGTGGGGCAGCAATTGGGAATACCGCGCTTCGGGTGCAAGACGCCGTGACCGGTTTTTCGCGCAGATAGAGCAGCGTTAGGTCCTTGACTGGCGCGGCGTATTGGCTACTTTCCGCCGCCTTACGGTGAGGTGGCCGAGTGGTCGAAGGCGCACGCCTGGAACGCGTGTAGGCGGGTAACCGTCTCGTGGGTTCGAATCCCACCCTCACCGCCATAAATCTCTCAAGTTATAAAAATCAATAGCTTGAGGGGTTTTATCTGGCCGCTGTGTGACGCGCCGTGTCGTTGATTGTGTGACGCGAGCTTCATGGCGATGACACTCCACTGGCAACGAGACGAGTTCATCCTAGCGCTTTCGACGCTCCGGAACCTTGAACGCGGCGAATACCCGTCAATCGAAGCCGCAGCGGTAGCTCTGTCGCGAGAGCTTCGCTCTTTGTGGCCGAGGCTGGCCTCTGGTCACCCAAGTCTCAGGACCGAGTCCTCTTGTGCTTCGAAACTGCGGCGTCTTTCTGACCTTGCGGCTGGGCGCGTGCTTTCAGAGCCGCCTCACCCTATTGAACTTGAGGTGATCGCGACCTTCGGGGGCAATTCTGAGCTTCTTGAGAAGGTCGCTGCGTTGATCCGGCACATCGCGCTTGAGTGGTTCACGCTTGAGGACTTGAGACTCGTTTTTAATCAGGCAGGCGATAGTCAATTCGGTCGGCTTCCGTTCGCTCTGCACCGTGCCTTGGAGACTGATCCGAGGCGTGCGCAGAGACTTGTCTCCCGTCGTGTTTACGAGGGCTGGAATGAGACATGTGATGGCTGCGGAGAGAAGTTCGTAGACCTGATGGGAAGAGACTGGCCGGTGCTTGTCCAAACGCATTCCGAAGCTCCGATACCGGAGTTGAACGCGCGCCGAGGGCGAAATGGCAGGATCGGGCGACTCTTAGTCCTTTGTCCAACGTGTCATGAGCTGAAGCATCATCAACTCTCCGCTGGCGTGTAGGCGATTCGCCACTTACCCTCCGAGCGAACGAAGGGGGCTATGGTGTGCGGATAGAAACGGTCTACGAAGACGAGCGGCTAGTTGATGAGATAGCGTCCCTAGTACGGTTGCCCGTAGAGGCCGCTCTTCAGAGCGTCGTTACAAGCGGAAACGAGTTCATCGTCAATCCAACGCTTTGGTATGCTAAGAACCAGCTTGGTCGGCCAAAGCCCGCTGTTGTGAACTCTGCAAAGTATATATCTAGAGCCTTCCAAGAAGACCTCAAAGCGCAAGGGTGGAGTATTGAGAAGACTCTCGGAGGGCAAACGATAGACGCTTACACCGAGATATCTCCGGACTTCGATGTGACGCTATTTTCGTTGCGAGAAGATCGCTTCATCAGTGTCTTGTCCGAACTGAAAGATCGCGGCGAAGCTACCTATGGCTTGAAAGCATCTGAGATTTTTCGCGATTTCGTCACTCGTGAAGCGTTCTACATGCCTGCATTTCTCAACACGGTCAGAGAGCGCTTCGAAGTGAAGTCCGGCAGGCCACGAGTGCGCGTTGGACTTGAATTTGAAACTGGAAACATAGCGAGTTCGTTCAGAGCGATTCAGAAGCTTCAGTTCTTAAGTGTTTCTGACGAAATCGATGTAGGCGTATTCATCACAAGTTTGAACAAGCGAGACTGTTCGACTCGTATATGGCCCGTCTCCAATCGAAACGGTTCGTTCGAAGAGCTGTTCGCTCGACGCTATGATCAGCTACGCTCACACCTTGCGCTTGATATAGGCTTCGCGCCAGACGGCTTCTCGGACGAAGCGCCCTACCTTGGTGAAGATGGAAAGCTCTTTACGATTGAAGAGGTCGGTGCAACCGAAATCGAGGGCACTGTGTACATTGAAGGTCGCACGTCAGCTGGCCGCACGTTCTTTCGCCATCCATAGAGCGTTGAGTGCCTTTGCGCTGCGGTCCGCCAAGATCAAACCTACAGCGACCCGCACCCGGATGCGCGTCGCGCGTGGGTGCTCAATCATGTCGGAGAGATCGAGAAGTTTTTCAGAGAATTTCTGCTTCGGCAGGTAGAAATCTACGACCGCTGAAAACTGATCCGCAAGCCAAAGAGGCGAGCCTTCGTACCGATCAAGGACATGCGCCGCATACACGCTAGCGGGGTCGGTAATAGATGCGAGAATGTCATCAAACTCGCTTTCAAAGTTCGCCCAAGCCTGCTCTCCAAGTGTGTCTCTGCATAGACGTTGCCGGATCGACGCTAGTAGGGCTGGCGACGGGTGATAAAGTTGGGTGTCTGACTTTCCTTCACCAAGGATAAGATGGTTCGTCCACCTCGGTGCGTTGAACTTGTAGCCTCCCCAATCAACGGATAAATCGGTGAACTCCTGAACAAGTAGTTCGGCTCTGTAGCCACGGACCTCTTTGCCGGGCAACATGAGGCGGACTTTTCGGCGGAAGTTCGGTTTGCGGCGCTTGTTGGTGAACACTGGCCCGAGCGCTATCGATTTCTGTTTCACCTCTGACTGGACCAGCGGCGCCGATACGGCGCGTCCTTCTGAGCAAGCAATCTCACGTGCAATTGCATAGGCCATCATGGGCGGCACCGCGTCACCTGCCTGCCTATACCGGCTTGTGTATGATGAGCCATGAAACTGGTAGGTGATTGGAAATGACTGAAGGGTCGCACATTCACGAACAGTGGCGCGCCTGAAGCCCTCTTCTGTATCGCCGGATCGGCTCTTGTCCGCGATGATAAGCGTTTCTCGACCGAGCTGGGTGGCAACTACCGTTCGAGCTGGTTCATCGAGTTTGTCCGGCCAGGCCAGCTTGCCCATGTAAGGATGCTCAAGTTTCGCACGCTTGATGGAGCGAGCCTCATGGCTGCTCAGCGAGGCATCGTAGAAGTGGTCCGTCAGATCGTCGGCGTCGATCTGGTAGCCATAGTTCGGGTCGCGAACCATTCCGGTCGAAGCCCCGGATGGAGACGGTAGAGCATTCAACACGCTGCCAAGCGTTTTCCATGGTGGCAGGTCGCCGTCTAGGAGGTCAGCAGTCTCGCTTCGGGCCGTGTGCGTCGGCTTGGGTGCTGGAAAGCATCCTATCAGAAACCTGCGTCGCTTTTGCGGGACTCCGTAGTCGCTAGCGATCAGCTCGACTCGTTGCGGAATTTCTAGGTCACCATCTTCATCTATCCCGATCCAGCGAAGAGGAATCGAGTCCGGCAAATATTTCTGGATGGTCGGCACATTCTCCATGATCCAGTAGCGAGGCTTCTTAAGGTATACGCAGCGGAGGAAAGCTTGAACTAGTAGCAAGCCTTCAAGCACGTTCCGCGTCTTATTGGATTTGGCGCTACTGAATTGTGTGCATGGGGGACCGCCGAGAATGATGTCGGCGGTTGGCATCTCAGACATGTCGAACTGCCCGAGGTCCGCGAGTGTCGCGTTGGCTTTGTGGTTTGCCGAGAATGTTTCGACGGCTGACCGTTCGTAGTCATACGCTTCGATGACCTCAAAACCAGCCATCTCGAACCCAGTCGAAAGTCCACCGGGGCCACAAAAGAGGTCAAGCACGGTCTGGGCTGGCTTTGGCATTCTCGGTCTGGCTACTCGATTCGCTGCTTCTTTGTCCCCTCACCATAGACCACGGCCTCGGCTTCTATAAGGGGAGGCGCTGAGAGTCTCATATACGAACGTTTTTGAGACCGAATTCCGAGCAACTTACGGTGAACTTCTGACTAACTAAAATACGTCTCAAAAATAGTCTTGAAACTCAATGCCGTCTCAATATTATGGGTATGGGTTTCTGAGACGGAGTTCGTGATGAAAATTGGATACGCACGGGTAAGTACGCGGGATCAGGAAGCGCACCTTCAAACAGATGCACTGACTGAATCCGGGTGTGAGCGGATTTTCGAAGAGAAGGCCTCTGGAGCACAGCGGGAGCGTCCGGAACTTCAGAAGGCAATCGAATATCTCAGGCCCGGAGACGTGCTGGTTGTGTGGAAGCTGGACCGTCTTGCGCGTTCACTTCGTCAATTGATTGAAACGGTAGAAGGCCTTCAGGAGCGCGGGATAGGTTTTATTTCGCTAACCGAGGGGATTGATACGACATCACCGGGTGGAAAGCTTGTTTTCCACATCTTCGGAGCGCTCGCAGAGTTTGAACGCGAGATGATAAGGGAGCGCACCAAGGCAGGGTTGAAGGCTGCCAAGGTTAGGGGGCGCAAACTTGGCCGTCCAACGGCTTTGACTGAAGCTCAGGTTGAGATGGCGCGAGCTATGAGAGCGAGTGGTAAGCACTCCATGCCTCAGATCGCACAGCAGCTAGGGGTGTCGCGGGCGACGCTGTATCGCTTCTTGGGACCTTCAGGGGCAGGCGAGGCGCTCAATCAGTGAGGTTCTGAAGCGGCTCAATGTGTTGGAATCCGTTTTTGGGAATCTTGTATTCCGCCTCGATCTTCTCGTTCACGGATTTCAGTGCGTCGTGAGCGTTTGAAGCGTCAACCGGGATATGGCGGTGGATCGCGGGTACGCCATTGGCTGCAATGGTCATTACAGTCACTATGAATTGCTTCTCGTTCGTTCCGTTCACTGGCGAGACAAAGAACAGCAAGCTGAGATACTCCGACGGATTACCATACGAATCCTGTGGGCCGTCCCAGGCCACGCGATGCATTTTCAGCTTGCTGCTCATTGCTTGCTCCTCAAAGTAGATGCGCACTAGCTTATTGCGTGTAGGCGGGGCCAATCAAGATGGTTCGAAAAGCTTCGCTCGCCCCTCCGGACCGATCAACATCAGCGACATGATACGTTCCTGATCTTCGGTCATGTGCTCACACGTCATACCGGCGTCCCGGATCGCCTGAATGTGCTTGAACTCGGCAGGAGTAATGATCCGCGACAGCATTTCGAGGTAGGGCTGAGCAGATACACCTTTTTCGCGCGTGTATTGCTCGACCCACATGGGGAAGAGCATTTCCAGCGGCGTATTCGTAAGCCGGGCGATGCCCTTCAGAGCGTGGAGTGCGACGCGAGTCTTTCCAGTCTTCCACATGGCGCAGATGTTTGGCCGTGCATATCCTAGTTTAGAAGCAATCTCGGAGTTGGTCATGCCGGACAGCTCGTTGAGGTTTTCGTTCATCCACTCCGCAAGCGCATAGCTCGATCCAGTGTTCACAGAGGTCTGGGGGCGTCCGGGGCCAGTCTTATTCATGGTTTCTCCTTCATCTGTTGATCTGGACGCTTTAAATCGCGTCATGAAGGAGAGTGTATTCAGGATGAGTAGGGGGTCTCGCGGGAAACGTAAGGATTCTGCTCTTCGTAAATCGCTCTATGGCGCTCGTACAGCTCGATACAGCTTTTCAGGTAGGTGTGCCTAGCCTGACCCTCAAACGCGCGCCAGTGAGCTTCTGAGAGCGATTGGCGGCTATGCCGCCGTCCGGGTCTCGCGAAGCACCTTCTTTGCGTCGCGTTGCTCGGCTCTCATCAATTCCCATTCGACCTTGGCCTGTCGCTTCAGGCCCTGCGTGGCGCAGAGGGTATTCTGAACGCCAGACCGGATCGCGCTCACGTTCGATGCCTTGACCGCGTATCCACCCCAACGCCCCGGAGTGTAGAGCGGATCAACCTTCACGAGGCGTTCCGGTGCCCTGCGTTTCTGGTTGGCGCGTCCAAGTTTCTTGAGGCACGCTTTCACCGCTTCGATGTTTGCCTTGACCGGGGCCAGTGCGATAGCGCCGTGGAGGTGAGGGGATTCGTCTACGCCCTGTTCCAGCACGAAGTAGAATTCCACCGGATGACCGAAGGCCTTCTTGAGGCTCTTATAGAGCTGATCTTGAATGGCCGAGTGGGTCTTGCGTGATGCCCCTAGGAACCGTCCAAAGTTCACCGCGTGTAGGTTCAGGGTGAAAGTGATACCTTCGAACCCTAGGCCCTGAACCGCTCTTGCCATTGCTATAGTCCGAGATGGAAGTTCACTCCTGTCCCATGTTCCATAGGCAGGAAGATTTCCTAGTGTCCGAATAAACTGCCTGATCTGTGTAGTAGAAACGGTCTTATCGTTTACCCCTACAATCTCTCTGACATCCGTTTCATGTTTCTCTTCTTCTTCTGATTCAAATGCCTTCCTTCCTTCTATAACTAGAGCCTCCCCGCGCACCGCTTCCGATACTTCTTCAAAGCGCCTGTAGGCATTTGCGATCTTGCGGTGTTTCTCGATGCCTTCTGGTGGCGATATTTTCGCAAAATTCAGCAATTCGGTTCCGAGCGCGACGACAATGTCGTCTAGCTCAAGGCTCCGGCTTTGATTCAAATAGCGGGTAGTTCTGCGCGCTGCGTCATACGCCTCGGCTAGGTCCATCGCGATTTCTGAGATAGTCGCATTTGCGAGCGTGAAGGCGTGCGCCGAGCAATGTTCAGGCTTCGTCAGGAATTCCGGGTGATCTAATGCCGCCTGCTTATCCGGTCCGGGTTGACTGGACTTCTTAGGAATACTGAAGGCGAGTGTACGCCATGACGGACGGGAGTTTTGAAGCTTTCTCCTGAAACCGGTCGCGTTTGGATCGTGTTTCCGAGAGTGAAGGCGCAGAGGAAGCAGATAGCGGATCGCCAGCTCATCAATCGTAGTAGCTAGGAGATTCTGTTTTTGAAGGATTCCCGCAGCCGCGATCCCTTCATCTCCGTAGCTCGTTTCAAGCGCTTCGATTGCTGCTTTCAGCCGCGCATTGCAATCAAACTCAGACGACCTGCGAAGGTCAGAGATGCGGCGTTTAATGCCGCCCAAGTCCGGGACTTCTATGGGCATAGTCATTTTGGGAAGCGGTTTACGTTGAAGCGATCAGGGTTATAGAGGCGCGAATTTTCTAAGACTTCGCTATCTGGCGGCTCTCAGGGAGCAAGTGGGTAAGGTCTATTCCCTCAAACTTTAGAGCGCGCATGTGCGGTGTTAGTTCCTCGATGCCCGGTTGATGAAGATATGTCTTGTCCATTCCGGACTGCTCGTGCCCGAGGAGAAAGTTCTGGACCTGTGTCGGGACGCTATAGCGCATCATCAGGCCTTTCATGTGGTGGCGGAAAGAGTGGAAGCTCGGCGCGGGCTGGTACTCAGCGATTGCGGTGCAGAGCTTCTCGTTGAAGTTCCGCTGGCTGCGGCTGTCAGAGTACCGCTTATTGCTAGCCCGCTTCCAGTCAGGGAATAGGCGTGCCGATCCTTTCTTTCTGATCCGTTTCACATAGTCGTCAAAGCCTAGCTCGAGCAGGTCCGGATGAATTGGAACCAGCCTGTGAGCTGCAACTGTCTTCAGAGAGCTGTTAGCATCGGCAGGGTCGAGATCAATCCGAAGGTGTGGATACTCGCTGCTTTCCTTGACGCGATCCAGTGTTAGCTGAGCAATTTCAGAAGCCCGAGCGCCAGTGTAAAGCGCGATAATTGGTGCCCAATATCTATGGTCATCAAGTAGAACCAATCCGGGTTGATTTATTCTTTTTGTACTCTGGCATCCTGTGAAAACGGGAAGCCTGAACAGGGCATTGAGTTCGTCTGTAGTAAAGGGGCGACGCGGGCGAACGCCTCTCGATCTTGGTTGAGGGACTTGGATGCGTTCGGCGGGGTTTCGTTCAATTTCGCCGATGAAGACCCCATGTGCCAGCAATCGACGTAATGCCGCGAGATAACCGTCTCTAACAGTCGCCGGTGATAATTTCCGTTTGGCTTCTGTGTCAGTCTCACCTGTTCGATGGCCCTGATAAGCCGCCTGTTTTAAAAGGCTATCGACCCAAGCCCGGACATGCCTAGGCTCGATCTTCTGTACAGGCAGGTCTCCGTGGAGTTCAATAAAGCTGTCCACTGCAAGTCTGAGCTTCTTCGCCCAGTCCGTGCTGAAATCAATCGTCTTCGAATAACGATCCATTAGATCATGAAGCTTCATTGCTTCTCTGATTGGGTGCTTTTCAGGTGCGTCCCGCAGCCACTCTCGGGTGGGCGGAGGTTCTAGCCGCCCTTTCTGGTGAAAGTTTGTGATCACCTCATAGGCGTCAATTGTCGCTTCTAGGAATTTCTCACAGAAATCATCGAACTGAGGGTGGCTATCCGGGTCGGAAATGCCTTCGACGTTCATAGCCCACCGAACATCTTCCTTCACTGCACTGTAATCGCGTTTCTTGAGGGCAAGATAGGTTGGAACGTTGTCAATGCCGATGCGGTTTTCATCCCATTCTTCAAGCCACTCCCCACCGAGACCATCAGGGTCGCGGCTAGCGGCTCGCCTATACTTAGCATCAATACCGACCAGCGCTTGCCAGTGACGACTAGCGCGATACACGATGACCTCCGATGGAAGTGTGGCGGTCTGATCAATCAGCGTGGGGCGGTAGCATTCGGCCTCTTCAGCATTTGAGCGCGGGCCACTACCAGCCAGCTCAAGTTCCGCCAGTCGGACTTTGCCGTCGTACTCCCTCAAGGCTTCATTCACGCGCCTCACCGCCAACTCATAACTGCCGGTTTCGAGCGATCTCTGTATGAACTGCTTCCCTCCGAAAACGCGGGTCGTGCGCAGAGCCTCGGGAATCCGTTTCTTGAACTGGTAGACACCGTTTCGGACGATGGTATTGGGAATCTTCTTGGGCATTTCTGTGTCGCGTCATGTGTGACAAATTGTGTGACGCAAGGAGCCGCATTTCATCATATTGGTCAATTACCTATATGCATAATGACGCTGAAAATAAAATGACGGTACGTCCCACCCTCACCGCCATTCCCTTTTCAATGGCGTTGCTCGTGCCCGCTGAGGGCGGCTGATCCGCAAGGCGGAGCGGCTTGAGAGGGCGCGCATGCCTGACGCTGCAGAGGCGGGCCGCCGCAAGCTCTGCCGCAGATGGCGGACGCTGGTCTGATTGCGATCTTAGAACCTTTCGCCGATCGCGTTCCGCAATGACGCAAGCGTTCAATCGAAACGTTGTCCGATCCGGATTGATTGCGCCCGCGCTCAGTGAAGCTGAGCGCGGGCATGGTCCGGGATTGCGGCAGGGCGTCTGAGCCAGACTCTAGTCGGCGGCTGGTGACGGGGTCTTCAGTCTTTGAGTATTGACGCCAGCAAAGATGAGCCAGAACGCGAGGACCCATTCAAACAGGGCGCCGGGCAGGAAAAAGAGCATGACATGCTGTTCCAGGGACGGATACAGCATGATTGAGGCGGCCAGCGTTCCGACGATGAAATAGGTGAGCATGCCCCAGCCTGACAGCCATTGCGGGATATAGCGGGACCGGAAAAACAGGGCGAAAAAGATGACCCCGCCGAACGCCATCGGAATGAGCAGGAAATAGAGCGCGGAACTGGTGACGTCCCGCAGGAGCAGCATCAGTGAAACCCGTTCCTCGCCTGAAAAGGCCGGGGTCAGTTCCGGGTTCATCACCGCCGCGAAAGCGGCGTATTTGAAGATGATGAAGGTTGCGCCCATCGCGCCTTCGATGAGGCGGCAGAATGCGGCGATCAAAGCGCCGCCCTGGCTTACAGATCTCAGCAAGACATACATGGCGGCCGCTGAAACGATGACGAAGGTGTAGAGCAGAACCTCGGCCAGAAGTCCTGTGCGGAACAGGAAGCCGAGCGTCTCTGTCTCCGCCCCCTGATCGGCCAAGCGGCTGAAGGACGGGATCGGCCCGAAGGTGATGTAAAGCCCTGCTGCTGTGTAGAGGGCGTAGGACAAGCCGGCCAATCGGGCCATGCGGCTGGCGGATTTTTCGGCTGGGTTTATGGCGGACATGGCGTGAGCGGCCCCTTAGAACGATGAATGATCCAGGCCGGCAACGCGCACCGGCGAGACGAGACTGGCGCCGATCCAGTCGTCCGTCGTCCGGATGGGGCTATTCGGACGTCGTCACGCTCACTCTGTCGGGTTTCGCAGCGTCATTTGGAGGGGCGTTGCGTATGTGCGTGCGATATGTGCTCGGGGGTGAGCCCACATGCTTTTTGAACGCCGCGTTGAAGGTTGAGCGGGAGTTGAATCCCACCTCCAGTCCGACCTCAAGAATACTGAGGTCCGTCTCCGCCAGCAGCCGTTTGGCCTCAGCGGTCCGGTGGCTGTTCACAAAGTCAAAGAAGTTGACGCCCAGATGCTGGGAGAGCGTCTCCGAGATGTGGTTTTTGGTGACGCCCGTGATGTCGGAAACCTTGCGAAGCGACAAGTCGCTGTCGGCATAGAGCCTGTTGGTGTTGAGCGCGTCCACCAGCTTGGCGGCGGTTCGATCCATCCGCTGCTCGGACAGGATCGGGCGTCGGGCCGGCGTCATGACTTTGGGCGCCGGGTCAGACGTCAGGTCAGGCTGGCGCATGCCCAGATAGGCGAGGGCCGCGATCGCCAGGGATTCTGTAAACGCCAGAGTGATGTTGAAAGCCGGTATCGAGACGCCGCTCACCCACAGAGCTTGCTTGACGGCGAAAAACAGCCAGGCCGCGGCGAATACGAACAGGATGTTGCGAAGCCAATCCAGGGATCGCCGCTCGATATTGGCGAACTGCGCCATCATTTCCCGCCTGTGCTTCCGTTGCAGCCTCAAGGCGGCGACGAGGTAGAGCGCGGTCGAGGCGAGGAAAATGGCTAGCGACGCGGTGCAGGTGAAAATGGCGATCCTGTAGTGGTCGGGATTTCGGGTCGCCGGGTCCGCAAGCGCGAGTTTCTCCTCTGCGCTCAAACCCGCAAAAGGAAGGCTTGCGAGAATGACCAGCGCCGGACCGGCAAGCGCCATCCAGTCGAGGCCGCCGAATCCGGGTTTGTCAGAAGAGACCAGGGCGCGAGTGTAGAAGAAGACCGCTGGTCCAAGCAGCGTCTTGATCGCAAGGTCGGCGCCGACAAGATGCGGCGCGAGCCGATACAGGCCCGACACAATGAGCAGCTGACCAAGCACATGCGCCAAGAGCGCCGTCAGAAGCATGCAGAAGAACAAGACCCGGTCGACGCGCTGACCTGAATGGGTCAGCGCCATGGCGAGCGCAAAGCCGATGGACCCGGTTGCGATGGCGTAGGCGATTGTCGAAAACGTGTCGAACATTGCTCGTGTTCTCCAACGTATCTAAATTCAGGGCAACTGTTGAATGGTCGCGGTTGGGGCGTCCGCGTTTGGAAACGCTCGCAGATTCAGGCGCTTTAAATGGATTTCTTTGACGGCATGAAATTTTCCAAGAATGACGGGGCGATGCGTGAGTCTAAGCGTGCAGCCTCGGTAGATCAGGGCGCCCAGATTTCGGGTAATTTGATTGGGAATTATTGGGGCGCGAGCGCCGAATTCTCAGCGCCATTCTTTATTCAATCTCTATCGAGCCTGCCGCTGGCGGTCAGTATTGGTCTGACCGCACGATTTGACTTTGAGCGCACAGATTGCGACCAAAGCAGGCCGTAGGCGTGCATGCAGCTGCCCGTAACGCAGCTCGCTGATGCGTCTGTCCTGTTCACCCTCACAAAGGGTTCTATCATGCAGACAGCAAAAAAGGGCGACACCGTCCTGGTGAATTACGTCGTTCGCACCACTGACGGCCGGGTCGTCGGAAAGACCGATGACAACGAGCCCGCCGCGCTGACCATTGGCGGCGCCGAGATCTTCCCGGCTGTGGAAGCGGTTCTCGACGGCATGGAAGTCGGTCACGAAGAATCGGTCACCGTCGGCGTCGCCGACGCGTTCGGTCCGCGCCGCGAAGACCTGATCGTCGAGATCCCGCGCGCACAATTGTCGGGCGACAATTCGCCCGAGCCGGGCATGACCCTGACGGCGGCCCAGCCTGACGGCTCGACGGTGAATCTCACCATTACCGAAGTCGGCGCCGAGACGGTCACCGCTGACGGCAATCATCCGCTGTCGGGCGAAGACCTGCATTTCGATCTGAAACTGGTCGAGATCAAGTCCGCGGCCTGAGGCCAAGACTGCGGCGTTGGCGGTCATGATCGCCAACGCCGCCATGGCTGTGCGTTGAGACGTCAGCCTGTTTACTGGCTACAGTTCAAAGACCTGGTCTTGCCGCGGCGCTCGGGCGTCCCAGCCGAACTCACGCTTGATGCGTACGCGAAGCGCGTCAGAGGATTCAGGCTCTCCGTGCACGACGAACACCTCTTTGGGCGCGGTCTTGAAGCCGGACAGCCAGCGGATCAGTTCATCGCTATCGGCATGGGCTGAGAGCTGTGACAGGTCAGCGATCTCGGCCTCGATCGCGAGCCACTCGCCGTGGATTTTCACCTCGCGCTTGCCGTTCAGAAGGGCGCGACCGCGGGTGCCGGCGGCCTGGTAACCGGCGAAGAGAATCGTATTGCGATGATCCCCGCCCAGGGCTTTGAGGTGATGCAGCACGCGACCGCCAGTCGCCATGCCGCTCGCAGAAATCACGACCTTGGGGTAGGGGCTCGCCGTGACGGCCTTCGACTGGTCGACGCTGCGCGTATATTCGGCGATGGCGCACATTTTCCGGCAGCTGTCGCGGTCCAGGCGGTGATCGTCGATATGGGCGTGCAGCAGACCGGTCGCGTCAATCGCCATCGGGCTGTCGAGATAGATGGGAACTGATTTCAAGCGCCCTGCCTGCTTCAGTCGCCACAGATAATACAGCAGCAACTGCGCCCGCCCCACGGCGAAAGAGGGAATCAACACGTTGCCGCCACGCTTCAGGGTGCGTTCGATGATCTCGCCCAGCTGTTCGATCGGATCCCCCGGCGTGTGCAAGCGATCGCCGTAGGTGGATTCAATCACGACATAGTCTGCGCGTTCCACAGGTTCCGGGTCGACCATCATGCCGTCGCCATAGCGCCCGAGATCCCCTGAAAACACGATGCGCCGACCGCCCCATTCGATTTCGGCCGTCGCTGCGCCGAGAATGTGGCCCGCGCGGCGAAACAAGAGCTTTGCGCCGCCCGGCAGGGTCGTGACCTCTCCAAACCCGGTCGGGGTGAAGTGATCGAGCGCGTGTTCGGCCTGCTCAAGATCATACAGCGGCAAGGCGGGCGAATGTCGTGAGAAGCCCTTGCGGTTGGCGTATTCGGCGTCCTTCTCCTGAAGGTAACCGGAATCGCGCAGGATCAGTTCGGCGACGTCGCACGTCGCAGGTGTGGCGAAGACCGGCCCCTCAAAGCCGTCTGCGATCAGGCGCGGCAGATACCCGCAATGATCCAGATGAGCGTGGGTGAGTACGACCGCGTCGATACTGGACGGATCAATGGGCAGCGGCGTCCAGTTCAGCTCACGCAAATTCTTCAAGCCCTGGAACAGGCCGCAATCAATCAGGATCCGCCGCCCCTCATGGGTCAGCAAATGCTTGGAGCCGGTGACGGTTCCAGCACCGCCTAGACAGGTCAGAGTCAGCATGCATCCTCTTATAAGCGCTTTGAAATGCGACTGGTAGGTGCAGACTTTCTCAAGGGCGCTCTTGAGGGCGTCAGCTGTCGCGAGCGCGCGCCTTCGCCTCAGTTGTTCTTGTGAGGGCGTCTTGGCGTTGTGGACCGCAGATCGTCGAACCTGCGCCTGAAATTCCCTTGGGCGCTCTTGCGCGCGAATGATCAGAAACTACGGTATGGTCATGAACCAAATAAGCGCCGCACGAAAACGAGCGCATACAGGGGGTATACATGGCGAATGATGCAGACGGCGAAGCCGTTAGCGGCGGTGTAAGTGAGGCGGGTCGAAACTACGGTACGCCGCGCTATCGCTTTTATGTCCTGAACGCCTTGCTCGTGGTCTACATCCTGAATTTTGTGGATCGGGGCTTGCTGGCGGTCGCCGCAGCGCCGATCAAGGCGGATTTGGGGATCGATGACACCGGCTTCGGCCTGCTGACAGGGTTTGGCTTCGCCATGCTCTACACGCTGGCGGGCATTCCCATCGCCCGACTGGCGGAACGCAAGAACCGGGTCATCATCATTGCAGTCTCGGTGGCGTTCTGGTCGCTCATGACGGCGGTCTGCGGCCTGGCCATGGATGTGACGATTTTCGGCTTCGTCATCGGCGGGTTCTGGCTGCTTTTGCTGTTCCGCATCGGCGTCGGGCTGGGCGAAGCAGGCTGCACGCCGCCCGCCAACTCCTTGCTCGCTGATTATTATGCGCCGGAAAACCGCTCCTCGGCGCTCGGCTATTACGCCATGGGTGTAACGCTCGGCTCTATGCTCGCCAGCCTGATCGGCGGCCCGGTCACGGATGCGTTCGGCTGGCGCGCCGCCTTTTTTATCCTCGGTCTGCCGGGAATCGCCATCGGCGCCATTTTGTGGCTGACCATCAAGGAGCCGCCGCGTGGCTATACCGATCCGCCGAACGCGCCGCGTCCTGAGAAAGCCGATTTCGGCGCGGCGATGAAAGAGCTTCTGGCCAAGCCGTCCTACTGGACCATGACCGCCGGCGCGACGGTCGCCGCTTTCTGCGGATACGGCATTTCGAGCTTTCTGACGCTGTACGTGGTGCGCAGCTTTGAGCTGACCACAGGGCAGGCGGCGGTGTACTTCAATGCGCCCGCGGCGCTGGCCAGCGCCATCGGCACCTTTGCATTGGGGTGGCTGGCGACGCGCCTGCAAAAGCGCAACGCCGCCGCGATCGCCTGGCTCGCTGCAGGCGGTCTGGCCTTGTCCGTGCCCTTCTATCTGGTCGCTTTCACGACGGAGATCGCCTGGCTGTGCGTGCTCACCCTGTCTCTGGGCGGCTTCATCAAATACGGCTATCTCGCCGCGCAATACACGATTGGCCAAGGCGTTGTGAGCACGCGGGTGCGCGCGACGGCCACCGCGATCCTGTTGTTCGTGGTGAATTTGCTGGGCTATGGCCTGGGCCCGCTGTTCGCCGGCGTGGTGAGTGACTTCTGGTTCACACGCATGCGCGGTGCGGCGGATCTGGGTTTTGCGGTGGACAGGGCGGCGTGCGACGCCGCGCAAACGGCCGCAAACGCCGCCCGGCTGGCCGGGGAGGCCAGCGCGGGAGCGTCGGATGCGCTTTATGGGTTCTGCGTCGAGGCGAACGCGGCGAGCACGGAATACTCGATGGTCACCATCGCCCTGATCTACATTGTCGCGGCAGGCTTTTTCGTGCTGTGCGCGCGCAAGCTCAAGCAGGATCTGGTGGCGTAAGGCGCGCGGGCGGCGCTAGTTGAATGCGCCGCCCGTTTCCGCCGTCTGACGCAGGAGCGCGCTGATCTCAAAGCCATCGGCCAGGCGATCGGCATGCCGCTCCAGACCCTGGAGCACCGTCTTGGCCCCGATCTGGTCGGCCCAGAACATCGGACCGCCGCGATAGCTGGGCCAGCCATAGCCGTACACCCAGACCACGTCGATGTCGGAGGCGCGCTGGGCGATCCCTTCTTCCAAAATTTTCGCGCCCTCGTTCACCATCGGGTAGAGCAGGCGCTCAAGGATTTCCTGGTCTTCGACCTTGCGGCGGACATAACCCGCTTTTTCGGCGAACTGCGCGATCACCTCTTCCACATGGGCGGAGGGAACGCCGCGGCGGTTGGCGTCGTAATCATAGAAACCGGCCTGGGTTTTTTGTCCGCGCCGACCTTCCTCGCACAGGATCTCGCGTACGGTGGAGGACGCAGTTGTTTCCGGATCCCATCCAATGTCGAGACCGGCGAGGTCCGCCATCTGGAAGGGGCCCATGGGCAGGCCGAACTCCACAAGCACCCGGTCCACATCCCAGGGCTTGGCGCCTTCCAGGATCAGGCTGTTGGCCTCGGCCTGGCGCTGGGCGAGCATGCGATTGCCGATGAATCCGTCACATACCCCTGAGACGACCGCGACCTTGCCGATCTTGCGCGACAGATCCATGGCGGTGGCAAGCACGGAGTCAGAGGTTTTCGCGCCCCGCACAATCTCCAGAAGCTTCATGATGTTGGCGGGCGAGAAGAAATGCAGCCCCACCACCGCCTCCGGGCGTTCGGTCGTGGCCGCGATGTCGTCCACATTGAGATAGCTCGTATTGGTGGCGAGGATCGCGCCCGGCTTCACGATGGAATCAAGGCGGCTGAAGACTTCTTTCTTGATCTTCATCAGCTCGAACACCGCCTCGATGACGAGATCGCAGTCTGACAGCGCCTCCATCTCCAGCGTCGGCGTCAGCAGCGCCATGGCCTGTTCGACCTGCGCTTCGGTGAGTCGCCCCTTGGCGGCGTTGGCCTCATAGTTTTTGCGAATG
This sequence comes from Oceanicaulis sp., assembly GCF_051859625.1. GTDB lineage: Bacteria > Pseudomonadota > Alphaproteobacteria > Caulobacterales > Maricaulaceae > Oceanicaulis. The sequence goes on from NZ_JBHYFH010000001.1 coordinate 1,515,531, forward strand.
ATCGCGACGCCGCGGTCCAGCGCGTCCTGTTCGCGTTCCACCAGGGTCACCGGTATGCCGGCGGACAGGAAGTTCATGGTGATGCCGCCGCCCATGGTGCCGGCGCCGATAACGCCGACTGCTTTCACCGGGATGCGCGGCGTGTCCTTGGGCACGTCGTAGATCTTGGCGGCGGCGCGTTCGGCGAAGAACAAATGGCGCAGGGCGGCGGACTGGTCCCCGGTCATCAGCCGGGTGAACAGGGCGCGCTCTGTCTTCAGCCCGTCTTCCAGCGGCAGTTCAGTCGCGGCCTTCACGGCCTCGATGCAGGCCTGCGGCGCTTCAAGGCCCCGGAAGCGACGGGCATTGGCTTTGGCGAACGCGTCAAATGCTTCCCGGTCAGTCGAAAGCTTGTCTGTGCGAGCGCCCGTGCGCGGGATCGGCTGGCCGACTTTCTCTTGCGCAAAGGCGATGGCGCTCTCGCGCAAGTCTTCCGGCGCGACCAGTCTGTCGACGAGCCCCAGCCCTTGGGCTTTTTCAGCGCTGATCGGATCGCCCTTGGCGATCATGCCGAGCGCCGCTTCGACGCCCACAAGGCGCGGCAGGCGCTGGGTGCCGCCAGCGCCGGGCAGAAGTCCCAGCTTGACCTCCGGCAGGCCGAGTTTCGATCCCGCCGCGGCGATGCGGTAGTGCGCGCCAAGCGCCACTTCCAGCCCGCCGCCAAGGGTCGTGCCGTGCAGCGCGGCGACCACGGGTTTGTCCAGCGCCTCGATCTGTTCGATCAGGTCAGGCAGCGAAGGCGCTTGCGGCGGTTTGCCGAATTCGGTGATGTCCGCGCCGGCGTGGAAGGTGCGGCCGTTGCAGGCGATCACCACGGCTTTGATCGCCGGGTCGGTTCGCGCGGTCTCGATGGCGGTCATCAGGCCAGAGCGCACGGCGTGAGACAGGGCGTTCACGGGCGGGTTGTCGGAGACCACCACAAGGACGCCATTGGTGATGTGTGTGTTCACGCTCATCGTCGCTCTTCCTTCTGTCAGACTAGTGTCATACCCGGTTTTCTATTGCCTGTATCGCGGGGGTCAAGACTTGCCCGCCGACAGGGGGCGATTGCCGGGTCTTGCGGGTTCGGATAACGTGAGAAAAACAATACATACAATAAAAAAGGGAGGTGGATGATGGGCGGAACCGCGTGGCCGGTCCTGTCGGTGAGTGAAGCGCGGCGACGCTTGTGCGAGCCGGGGTCTCTTTTCGAATTTGAAGTGCGTGATATCAATGGCGCGCCGGTGCGCGTGTGGAAGAACGGCCCGCAAACCCTGCCTGACCTGGTGAGAGCTGCGGCGGGTCATGGCGACCGCGAATTTCTGGTCCTGGATGATGACCGGGTGAGTTTCCGCGCGTTTTGCAACGCCGCGGCCGTGCTGGCGCAAACACTGCGCGCGCGGGGCGTGGTCAAGGGCGACCGGGTCGCGATCGCCATGCGCAATCTGCCCGAGTTTCCGGTCGCGTTTTTCGCCGCCGCCGCGGTCGGCGCCATTATCGTGCCCTTGAACGCCTGGTGGACGGCGGACGAGCTGGCCTATGCGCTAGATGATAGCGGCGCGCGAAGCCTGATCTGCGATGCTGAGCGTTGGGCGGTGCTCGCCAACGCAAGCCTGTCTCTGGATGCGCTGGTGTGCCGCGCGGACGCCCCTGTCGATGCAGATCGCCTTGAAGACGTGATCGGCGCGCCGAACGACTGGGCGGCTCTGCCTGATCAATCCCTGCCGGATGTGGACATCGCGGCGGATGATCCGGCGACCCTGTTTTACACCTCAGGCACCACAGGCCGCCCGAAAGGCGCTCTGGGAACGCACCGGAGTTCAATGAGCAATGTGCTGGCCACCGCCTATGCCGGGGCGTTCGCGGCGCTGCGGCGGGGTGAGCCGATTCCCGAGCCGCAACCGCGCGCCTCGCTCTTGCCGATCCCGCTCTTTCATGTGACCGCTTGCAATGCGCGCATGCTGTCGAGCCTTCATGTGGGCCATAAAATCGTTCTGATGAACAAATGGGACCCGCTGGAGGCGTTCAGGATCATCGAGCGCGAAAAGATCGCTTACACAGGCGGCGTGCCCGCCATCGCCTGGAGCCTTCTTGAGCATTCTCAGCGTGGTGAATTTGACCTCTCCTCGCTTGAAGGCGTGGCCTATGGCGGCGCGCCGGCGGCGCCCGAGCTGGTGCGTCGGCTTCATGAGGATCTGGGCTGCGAGCCTGGCACGGGCTGGGGCATGACGGAGACCAGCGGCACCGTCACTCGGCATGACGGAGAAGATTATCTCAACCGTCCCGACAGTTGCGGCCCGCCCGTGGCGGTGGCGGAGCTGAAGATCATGAGTCTGGATGGGACTCGCGAGCTTGGAGTCGGCGAAGTCGGCGAGCTCTGGGCGCGCGGGCCGATGGTGGTGACGGGGTATTGGAACAAACCTGACGCCACCGCCGAAACCTTTATCGACGGATGGGTGCGCACCGGGGATGTCGCGCGTCTGGATGAGGACGGATTCTGCTACATCGTCGACCGGTCCAAGGATGTGATCATCCGCGGCGGCGAGAATATTTATCCGGTCGAGGTGGAGAACCGTTTGTATGAGCATCCCGCCGTTGTAGATGCGGCGGTGGCGGCGATCCCGCACCAGATCTTGGGAGAAGAGCCGGCGGCGCTCATCACGCTGTCGCATGGCGCGTCGGTAGACGAGCCGGCGCTTCAGGCTTTCGTGCGAGAGCGGCTCGCAGGGTTTAAAACGCCGGTGCTTATCCAGGTTCATGACGCGCCCTTGCCGCGCAACGCCAGCGGCAAGATCCTGAAGGCTGAGGTGCGCCGGATCCTGGCGGCTGAGGCGGTCCGGCGACGCCCGGCCTGAACGTGAAGGGGGCTAGAGCGGTGACCTTGCGCGAGACGCGCTATAAGCTGTCGAAATGAACGAGATCGCTCCCCCAGCCGTCGCCAGTCGCTTTGATCGCAAGCGCGACCAGATAGTCTCCGCCGCGACCGAGCTGATGAACGAGCTTGGCTTCAAGGGCATGACCCTGACCAAGGTGGCGCACGCCATCGATCTGAACACCACCAGCATCACCTATTACTTCAAGCGCAAGGATTTGCTGGCCGAGGCGATCCTGTCGGACGCAATCCAGCGCTATTCAGACATCGTTGAGCGCGCTGCGCTGGAGCGCGACCCTTATGACAAGCTGCATTGCATGGTCTGGTCGGTGCTGGAGTTGTTCGCGGCGATCCGTTCAGGCGATGCGCCGCCGGTGGCGAACCTCTCACACATCCGCAGCCTGGAAGAGCCCCTGCGTTCGCAACTGAGCGACAAATACATCGCCCTGTTTCGCCGGGTGCGCACTTTCTTTGATCGCGATGAACCCGCTCGCAAGACGCTCGCCACGGCGCAAACTCATGTGTTGCTGGAAAACCTGTTCTGGGCCCAGGCCTGGCTGCGGCGCTATTCTCTTGGGGATTTCGAACGCGTCGCCCATCGTTTCAGCGAAGTCCTCGCCTATGGGGTGTCAGCCAAGGGGCCTCGCTGGGATCCGGTTGCGCTGACGGTGGACCGCCCAGAGACCCTTGAAGGGCTGGGCGAGATGAATATCGCCTTTCTCAAATCCGCCGCCATCACCATCAATGAATGGGGATATCGCGGCGCCTCGGTCGATCGAATCGCCGCCGAGCTCTCCGTCACCAAGGGCAGTTTCTATCATCATTTGCAGAGCAAGGATGATCTGGTGCTGGCCTGTTTTGATCTGAGCTATGCACGGGTGTCGCTGGCGCAGCGCGCGGCGGAGCGGATCGAGGGCGACCACCATGCCAAGCTCTGCTCCTCAGTGGCGTCGTTGCTCGATTTGCAGCTTCACGGCGAGTCTCCCTTATTGCGCACCACGGCGCTTTACGCGCTGCCGCCCGATGTGCGAGCGGGCGTCATCGAACGCTCCAACCGTATGGCCCGCCGGTATGCCGGTGTGCTGATTGACGGCATCACTGAAGGCTCCATCAAGGCGATAGACCCCTTGATCGCCGCCCAGATGGTCATGGCGACGCTCAACACCGCGTTTGAGATGCGCCGTTGGGCGGCCGATCAATCTCCTGACGTGGCCATCGAGACCTACGCCTCGATCATTACGCGCGGGATCATCCAGGACGTCTGAAAACCAGACTGTTTGAGAGCCTGACGTGCGCTCACAGCCAAGCTGTGCGCGCCGCATGTTATATGTATATGGCAAACTCGTAGTTCAAACCGGATCAGCATAAACGCGGATTGCGGCGCCCTGTATGGGAATTTTGAACATACCGGTCATTCTATTTTTTTCTTGAACGCAATCATGGAAGCTGTAGCGTTTCCCTCATGGAGGCTTTTGGGGGAGCACAGCAGCCGGATCGCCGCACAGGGGCAGACCTTCTCAAGTGTTGAGGAAGCGCCACAACCGGCGCGCGAAAGCGCTCAGCGGCCAGACCATCAGGATAAGGCGCCGAAAAGGCGCAGGCCGCCAATGATGCGGCGAACAAGACCTCAACGTAGGTCGGGAGGAGAGATCAATATGCAGACCAAGGCGAAGCTCATGCTGAGCGCCGTGTGCGTCCCGTTGATGCTGACGGCGGCTGCAACTGCGCAAGACGCAGCGGCGGGCGAACAGTCCGAAACCCGCCATGCAGACCGTATTGTGGTGACCGGGAGTTATATCCGCGGCCGCGGCGAGGACGGCGCGCTGCCGGTGGATGTGTTCGGGGCTCAGGAACTGGATAATCGCGGCATCGATAGTCCGCTTGAATTCATGAAGACATTGCCGTCCGTGGGGCCGGTGATGGGCGATTCCAACCAGTACGCCGCCGGTACGGAACAGGGGGTGGGCTCGATCAATCTTCGAAGCCTGGGACGCGAGCGCACGCTGGTCCTGTTCAATGGCCGCCGTACGATCTCAAGCCCCGGCACAGGGTCGACCGACACCAATCTCATTCCGTTCTTTGCGATCCAGCGGATCGAGGTGCTCAAGGACGGCGCGGCGTCCACCTATGGCTCTGACGCCATCGCGGGCGTGGCCAACTTCGTCACCTATGACGCGTTTGAGGGCGTCGAGGTGTCCGGCAGCTATAATTTCGTCGACGGATCAGACGGAAACTATCAGGCGAGCGTGCTTGCCGGTGACCGCTTCGGCGCCGTGGACGTGATGGTGGGCGCAGGCTGGCAGCGCCGCAATGAATTGCCCAACACCGAGCGTGATTTCACACAAGCCGACTACGCCGTGAACCCGACGGGGTACTCCTTTCTGTCCAATCCGGGAACGTATCTGCCGATCATCCCGGGCTTCGGCGTGGTCGGACTGGGCGTGGACGGCGCGCAACTGGATACTTGCAACGCGCTGGGCGGGTTTGACGGGGTGTTCCCGGTCTCGCCGACCACCGCCTATCCGGTGTGCCGGTATTCCTATGTCGACTTCACCAACCTGGTGGAGGAAGAGGACCGCTATCAGATCTATGGCCAGATCGACATGGATCTGGGGCCCGCCACCTCTTTCCATGCCGAGGCGATCTATGCCGGCATGGAGATGATCAACTATGCCGGCTCGCCCAGCTATCCGCCGGTGCAAGGGCCCCTGGGGCCGGGCAGCGCCAACGCGTTCAGCGTGCCGGCTAGCAATCCAGGCTATGCCGCCTTCCTGTCGCAGACGTTTCCGGCGGGCTCGCCCGCCTATCTGTCCTCGCTCTCCAACATCCTGTTCTTCCGTCCCTTCGCGCTGGGCGGCAATCCGCTGGATGAGCGTGGCGCAGGCCTGGGGTCAGCGGAGAACGAGGCTTGGCGTCTGTCTGCCGGGTTTGAGCATGATTTCTCCGAGAGCCTGAGTGCGGAGCTCTACGCCACAGTCATTCATTCCAATCGCAAGAATGCGGTGCGCGACTTTGTGGGCGATCGTCTGCAACGCGCGCTCAATGGCCTGGGCGGAGCAGAGTGCTCCGGGACGACGCCGGGGGCCAATGGCTGCCTGTACTTCAACCCGTTCATCAATTCCGCGCCGGGTCATCCCGCGCTCGGCCTTGATAATCCCGCCTATGTGCCGGGCAATGAGAACGATCTCGATCTGATCAACTGGATGTATCAACCCAGCGGCACCGATCAGACCGAGGATCAGTTCATCCTTGATCTGATCTTCAGCGGCTATGACACGGTGTTCGGCCAGCAGGTGGATTACGCGTTCGGGGCCCAGTATCGCCGCACCGAATATGAATCCCTGCCTGCAAACGTCTTTAGCGATCCGGAAGGCTATCCGTGCGCCGTCGAGGGCGTGAGGACCTGCCTGGATGACCCCAATGACAATGACCTGCCGATCGGTCCGTTCATCTTCCTGGGGCAGTACTCCACCGTGAATGTGGAGCAGGACGTCTACGCCCTGTTCGCCGAAGCCCTGATCGAACCGTTTGACGGGTTCGAGGTGACTGGCGCGGTGCGGTACGAGGATTATGGCGATCCGGTGGGTTCCACGTTCAATCCCAAGCTCTCCGCGCGCTGGCAGGTCACCGAACGCGTGGCGCTCCGCGCCTCTGTCGGCGACACCTTCCGCGCTCCGTTGCCGAGCGATCTTGAAGGCGACGGCCTGACCCTTGTGGAAGGCATTGATGCGGCGGGCGGCGCCTTCAAGGCCAACCAGATCGCCGGCAATCAGAACCTCTCGCCTGAAACGGCGCTGACCTATAATTTCGGCGTGCTGTTCCAGGCGGGCGGATTTAGCGCCAGCGTCGATTACTGGAACTATGACTTTGAAGGCCGCTTCACGGAACTGCCGGTCCAGGCGATCGCCAGCGCGGTCGCGCCCGGCCCGGTGACGGACGGCACTCAGGCGGTCAATTGCGCCAGCCCGTTCGTCGAGTTCGTCGTGTTCGCTGGCGGGGTTTGCGACGCCAGCACCACCGCCAACGACATCTCGCGCATTCTCGTGCAGGTGGTGAACGGTCCGGACGTGACCACGAACGGGTTCGATTTCTCGCTCAATTATACCGGCGATATCGGTCCGTACGCCTTTTCCGGCGGGTTGAACGCCACCTATACGGCCGAGTACGAGTTTGGCGAGTTCGTCTATGAGGGCCTGACCTTTGACGGGGCGTATGATGCGGCCGGCTTTGCAAACTACAACCGCGCGCCAGGCACGGTCTCGCCCTGGCGGGCGAGCGGTTTCGCCAGCCTCAGCCGGGGTCGGTATAATGCGACCTACAGTGTGACCTATATCGACGGCGTGGAAGATAACCGCTGCCCGTCGAACGCGGCCTGTACGCAAACGCCGGAGTTTGGAGACACCAATTTCGCGCGAACGGTGGAGTCCTATACCCAGCACGATCTTACGGGCTCGGTGGATCTGTCAGCGCTTGGGGCGGATCTGCAATTGCAGGTCGGGGTGGAGAACATGTTCGACACCGATCCGCCTGCCGCGCGGCTCGAGCTGAGCTATGATCCCTATATCGGCAACCCGCTGGGGCGGGTCTACCGGCTGGGGCTGACCGCGCGTTTCTAGCGGGTCTTGGAAATCTCCCCCTGAGGCCGGGCGAGTCCCGGCCTCTTTTTTTTGACTCGATGCAACAGGAAATCCAGACATGTCCCTCTTTGATCTGACCGGAAAGACCGCGATCATCACCGGATCCTCTCGCGGCATCGGCCGCGCCATAGCCGAGCAGCTGGCCCGGCAGGGCGCGCGCGTGGTCATTTCAAGCCGAACCCAGTCTGATTGTGATGCGGTGGCGGACGCCATCAACCACACCCATGGAGAGCAGCGCGCCATGGCGATGGCGGCGAGCATTTCGTCAAATTCTGATCTTGAAGCCCTGTTCGCGCAGACCCGCAGCACATTCGGTCCGGTGGACATTCTGGTGTGCAACGCCGCGAGCAATCCGCATTACGGCTCCATGGACACGATCAGTGACGAGCAGTTCCGCAAGGTGCTGAACAACAACGTTATTTCGAACCATTGGCTGATTCAGCTGGCCTTGCCCGACATGCGCGCGAAACAGGATGGGTCGATCATCGTCGTCTCGTCCATCGGCGGTTTGCGCGGGTCTGAAACCATCGGCGCTTACAACATTTCCAAAGCGGCGGATTTTCAGCTGGTGCGCAATTATGCACTGGAGGCCGGACCTCAGAATATCCGGGTGAACGCGATTGCTCCGGGGGTGGTGAAAACCGATTTCGCCCGTGCGCTCTGGGAAGATCCGAAAGCCGAAGCGGCTGTGTCAAAGCGGACGCCCTTGCGGAGGCTTGGCGAGCCGGACGATATCGCTGGCGCCGCGGTCTATCTGGCCGGGCGGGCGGGGGCCTGGATGACCGGGCAGATGATGGTGATTGACGGCGGGGTGACCGCCGGCGTGCTCGTCTGAGCCGCCGACGGTCCTGCCGTCAGGACGCGGCGAGCTTGAGATAGCGTGCCATGTGCGCGTCCTCATCGCCGAGCACATGGTCGAGCATGATCAGACGCTTGGCGAAATGCGAAAGCGGCATTTCCCACGACATGCCGATGCCGCCATGCATCTGGATCGCTTCTTCCGCGGTGAGCGCGCCCACCTTGCCGATGGTGTATTTCGCCGCGGAGCCGAAGCGGTCGCGCACCGCCGGCTCTTTGGCGAAGTACGCCGCCGCGTTGATGGCGGACGAACGCGCCTGTTCGATTTCCAGCGCGACGGTGGTCATGCGGTGCTTGAGCGCCTGGAACGCGCCGATCGGCACGCCGAACTGCTTGCGGGTGCCCAGATAGTCGATCGTGGCGTCGCGCAGGACCTCCATGATCGCCACCGCTTCCCAGACCGTGGCCACAAGGCCCATGGCGCGGGCTGCGTCGATGACCGCTTGTGCGCCGCCCGCTTCGCCGATCAGGCGCGCAGGCGTGTTTTCGAGCGTCAGCTCGCCGGCTGCGCCGCCGTCCACAAGCCGATAGGACCGGCGCTTGAGGCCGTCCGCATCGGAGTCCATCAGGAAGGTGGAGGGGCCTGCATCGGTTTCAGCGGTCACGACAATCAGATCCGCCGCGCCCAGATAGTCAACGACGCCTTTCGCGCCGCTCAGTCGCCAGGTGTCGCCGTCCTGGGTCGCACGGACCGGAGCGACCACGCTTCCGTCAGCATTGATGGCAGGCTCGTCGGCGAAGGTGATGATGCGCGATCCGGCGATGAGATCCGCCAGAGTGTCCGCGTCACCCGCGGCTTCCAGCACCTTGCCCGCCATCAGCGTCGCCAGGAAGGGGCCGGTGGCGAGCGCCTTGCCGACTTCTGAAAACACGGCGCCGGCGTCAAACGCCGAGCCGCCATAACCGCCCGCCTCTTCAGAGAACAGCATGCCCAGCACGCCGAGCTCGGTCAGGCCTGACCACATGTCGCGGCTGAAGCCGTCTTCGCTGTGAGCGGCCGCCTGACGCGCCTCCCAGTCCAGCGTGTCGGAGAAATACCGTGACAGCGAATCCGCCATCATGCGGCGATCGTCACCCAAGGAAAAATCCATGTCCTAGAGCCCCATCATCGATTTGCCGATGATCTCGCGCTGCACCTCGTTGGAGCCGCCGAAGATCGAAAGTTTGCGATAGTTGAAGTATTGCGAGGCCACCGGCGCCGCCCAGTCCGGGCCCACCGGCTCTCCATTGAAGCCGCCTTCCAGCGCTTCCTCCAGGAAGGGCTGGGCGTAGCGCCCGGCGGCGCGACGCATCAGGGCCGTGATTTTCTGGCGGATCTCCGTGCCGCGAATTTTCAGCATGGAGGATTCCGCCATCGGCGTCTGGCCGCGACCCACGCTGTCCAGCACGCGCAGATTGGTGGTGCGCATGTTTTCCAGATCAATCTCGATCTCGGCCATGCGGGCGGCGAACAGCGGATCTTCGATCAAGGCGGCGTCGCCGCGACGTGTGGTCCGCGCGACCTCTTTCAGCCGCTCGAACGCGGCCATGGAGGCGCCGACCCCGGCGATATTGGTGCGCTCATAGCTCAAAAGGTATTTCGCGCAGGTCCAGCCCTTGTTCTCTTCGCCGACGAGATTCTCGACAGGGACCTTCACATCAGAGAACCAGACCTCGTTGACCTCGTGGTCGCCGTCCAGAAGCTTGATCGGGCGCACTTCCAGGCCTGGCGTGTCCATGTCGATCAGCAGGAAGGAGATGCCCTCTTGCTTCTTGCCTTCCTTGCTAGTGCGCACCAGGCAGAAAATCTTGTTCGCGTATTGGGCCAGCGTGGTCCAGGTCTTCTGCCCGTTGACGATATAATGATCGCCTTCACGCACGGCGGAGGTCTTCAGGGAGGCGAGATCAGAGCCGGCGCCCGGCTCGGAATAGCCCTGACACCACCAATCGGTGCCGTCCAGAATGCGGGGCAGCCAGTGGTTTTTCTGCTCTTCGGTGCCGAACTTGTTCAACACCGGGCCGAGCATGGAGACGCCGAACGGCACGATGCGCGGGGCATGCGCCAGCGCGGTTTCGGTCTCGAAGATGAAGCTTTGCACCACGCTCCAATTGGTGCCGCCGCGGTCTTCAGGCCAGTGCGGGGCCAGCCAGCCGCGGTCATTGAGGATGGCGTGCCATTCCTCCATGTCCGCCTTGGTCAGGTGCTGACCCTGGCGCACCTTGTCAGACAGCCGCGCAGGCAGCTTGTCCTTGAGAAATGCGCGCACTTCCTCGCGGAAGGCTTCGTCTTTTTCGGTAAAATCGAGATCCATTATGGTCTCCTCCCGCTATTATTGGTCGACCAGTTCAAACAGTCCGGCCGCTCCCATGCCGCCAGCCACACACATGGACACGACCACATATCGCACGCCGCGCCGACGTCCTTCCAGCAAGGCCGCGCCCACCAGGCGTGATCCGGTCATGCCGAACGGATGCCCGACGGCGATTGCGCCTCCGTTGACATTAAGCGTCTCGGGATCAATTCCCAGCCGGTCACGGCAATAAACGATCTGACTGGCGAACGCTTCATTGATTTCCCACAGCCCGATATCGCCGATTGTCAGGCCCGCCCTGTCCAGAAGCTTGGGAATGGCGAAGACCGGCCCGATGCCCATTTCGTCCGGCGCGCAGCCAGCGGCCTGAAACCCGCGAAACACGCCCAGCACCTCGCGGCCTTCGGCCTTGGCCGTAGCGCGATCCATCAGGATTTGCGCCGCTGCGCCGTCAGAGAGCTGGCTGGCGTTGCCCGCTGTGACATATGCGCCCTCAGCAATGGTCTCGCCGCCGCTCCACACCGGCTTCAGGGCCGAGAGCGCCTCATAGGTCGTGCCGGGGCGTACGCCTTCATCGGCGGTCAATCGGACGATTTCTCGTCCGGCGTCGCCGCCATCCTTGGCGCGCACGATCTTTTCAGTCTCCAGCGCCACGATCTCCGCGTCCAGACGCCCCGCCTCGATGGCCGCCGCGGCGCGTTGCTGGCTCTCGGCGGCGTAGCGGTCTTGCGCTTCACGGCTGACGTCATAGCGCTGCGCGACAATTTCGGCGGTTTCGATCATGGCCATATAGGCGTCGGGAGCCGCTTCGAGCACGCTGTCAGAGCGCCAGCTGGCGTCCGGCAGGCCTGGCAACCGGGTCGAGGAGACGGATTCAACCCCGCCAGCGAGCATCATATCGGCGTCTCCGGACAGGATCGAGCGCGCCGCGAAGGCTATAGCGGTCAGACCTGAAGCGCATTTGCGGTCGATTGAAGTCGCGGGGAGGGTTTTGGGCAAACCGGCGGTGAAGACGCTCATGCGCGCCAGATTGTAAAATTGCGGTCCGTACTGGTTGCCGACGCCAAAGATCACATCGTCGATCCGGTCAGGATCAATCCCGGCCCGGTCCACCGCTGCGTTCATCACGTGGGCGGCGAGCCGGTCAGGCGCGGTAGCGTTGAAGGCGCCGCGATGCGCTTTGCCGATGGGCGTGCGGGCGGTGGAGACGATGACGGCTTCGCGCGCCATGGCGGGTCCTTTCAAGGGCGTCAGGGCAAGCCCCGTTTCGCCATACCAGTTTTTCTATTTTTTCGGGAGCCTTATGACGCAATCGCGCGCAGGGCTCAATATGGCTCTCTTTATGGTCGACATTATCAATGCCATCAACCACACTCATGCATACTCAAATAACAAAAGTCCTGGGGAGGACCCGTATGAGAACCAAGCTTCAACCTGTGATGAGAACGCTGGCGAGCGCAGCTGTGTTCGCTGTTCTGGGCGCTGCAGGTCCCGCCTTGGCGCAAGAGGGCGTCGCCGCCGCGCCTGATTATGATGACGGCGCGACCTGGCTGTGCCGGCCAGGCCGGGAGGATTCCTGCGCCATTGATCTGACCGCCGCAATCATCGCCACGGACGGATCCGTGGCGATCGAGACCCACCAAGCTGCGAGCGCACCGGCTGTCGACTGCTTTTACGTCTATCCGACCGTATCCCTCGATCCCGGCGCCAATAGCGATCTTGAGGCCGGCCCGGAAGAGCATGCGGTCGTCGCCGCCCAGTTCGCCCGCTTCAGCGAAGTCTGCCGACCGTTTGCGCCGCTGTATCGTCAGGTGACCATTCCCGCCTTGCGCGCCGCCATGGCCGGCGAGGGCGACACGATGGCCGCCGGCGTGCTGGCCTATGGCGATGTGCGCGAGGCCTGGCGGCATTACATGGCGCATGACAATGATGGGCGCGGCGTCATCTTGGTGGGTCACAGCCAGGGCGCGCGCATGCTCAAAACCCTGATCGCGCAGGAAATCGAGACGGGACCAGCGGTGGATCAGGTCATCGGCGCCTATCTGATCGGCTATAATGTGCTGGTGCCAGAAGGCGAAGCCGTAGGCGGGGATTTCTCCGTCATGCCGGTCTGCACCTCTGGCGACGAAGCCGGATGCATTCTCTCTTACGTATCCTTCCGCGATGACGTCCCGCCGCCTGCGAGCACGCGGTTTGGCCGCAGCGGGACGGACGGCATGGCGGTGGCCTGCGTCAATCCGGCGGCGCCGGGCTCGGCTGAGGCCGCTCCGCTTGAAGCGTATCTGAGCAATCTGCCGGACGCCTATGGCGAGCAAGGCGATGCGGCGACTGCGAGGGTCGAGGAGCGGTTCATGAAGCTTCCGGGCTTCCTGACCGCGCAATGCCTTGATCAAGGCGGCGCGCAATACCTCTCTGTGACGGTGAACGCCGACCCGCAGGATCCGCGCACCGACGTGCTGGTCGGCGATGTGGTGGTTAATGGTCAGGTGCTGGAGGATTGGGGCCTGCACCTTGTGGACATGCATGTGGCCATGGGGGATCTGATCGACTTCGCCGCCCGTCAGATCGCCACCTACGAAGACCGTTAGATCCAATCAGGGCGGGACTGCGGTGCACCCCGGTTCCGCCCTCGATTTGAGGTCTTCCATGAAGAGCCGCGACGTCAGGCCGTAGGCGAGGCCAATGCGAGATTGAGGGCGATGATCGCGTCCGCCAGATCCGCTTCGCTGTCCACCAGCGCCTCGCGGCTGCCGATCAGGGTGCGCTGGGCGTCCAGAACGTCGATGAAGCTCGCCAGACCTTCACGATAGAGCGCGTTGAGCTGGTCATAAGCGCGCTCGCTCTCGGTCACCGCGATCTCCAGATCGGTGAGCCTCGCTTCGACGCTCTCAATGGCGACCAGACCGGTTTCGACCTCTTCCAAAGCGCCCAACACGGCCTGCTGATAGGCCAAAGCCGCTTCCGCCGCGCGGGCTTGCGCCGCGTCGACCTCGGCCTGGCGGCGGCCAAAATCAAATAGCGGCACGTCCAGAACCGCAGACAGGCTGGCGGCGATCGCATCGCCCGGACCGTCTGACAGGTCTGCGGTTACGGCGCCGGGCAGACGCAAGGCCGGATAGAGGTCCGCCTCTTGCACGCCGATATCTGCAGTCGCCGCGATCAATCGCGCCTCGGCGGCGCGCAAGTCAGGGCGCTGGCGGAGCAGATCGGCGGGAACGCCGACAGGTATCATCGCGTCATAGGACAGGCCCAGCGCGTCACTGGGGGCGTCGGTGCGTGCGCTCAGTGCGTCCAGCACGCCGCCGGGGGCTTGCCCTAACAGCACCGCCAGCGCATTGCGCGCCCGGACTTCCTGGAGTTGCAAGGCGCCGCGCTGGGCGCGGGTGCGCGCCAGGTCGGCGGTGGCCCGACGCACGTCGAGATCGGCGGACAGGCCCGCCTCGGCGCGACGCTCGACGATATTGAGCGTGCGCTGTTGAAGCTCGAGCGAGGTGTCCAGAAGCGTCAATCGCGCCCGGGCGCGGCGGGCGTCCACATAGAGAGACACTGCTGTGGCGGCGGTCAGGCGCTGGATGTCCGCAAGCTCGAACTGCGTGGCCAGCACGTTGGCGCGGGCGCGTTCAACGGTGCGGCGCAACTGCCCGTTCACATCCACGATCTGGCTGAAACTCAGGCCGGCGGAGGCTGTATCCCGACCGGACGTCCGCACACTGGCGTCTGCGCCCGCATCCAGCGTGGGGAAGAAATCTGATCGCGCCGCTCCGGCGAGCGCCTCGGCGGCGGCCAGGCGTTCTGCGCTCTGGCGAATGTCGAGATTGCGGGTCAGGGCAGTTTCGACAAGCGCGTTAAGTTCCGGCTCTGAAAAGCCGGTCCACCAGGCGTCTTCAAGCGGGCGGACGGCCTCGCGTTCAAGCGTGCGGCTGTATTGCGACGGTTCGGGGGTGGGCGGGGCCACATAGTCCGGACCGACGGCGCAACTTGCGAGCAGGAGCGTCAGCAAGGCGGGGGACAGTTTCTGAATCAGGGTCATTGCGCAGGCCCCGGCTCGATCCCGGCTTTTTCAGCCGTGTCGAGTTCTTCGGCCAGACGCTGCTCGGCGGCGATGCGCGGCGTGCCGAAGCGCGCCAGCCCCAGATACACCACCGGCGTCAAAAACAGGGTGAAGGCGGCGGCCAATCCCAGCCCGCCGAACACTGTCCAGCCGATGGAGGCGCGCGCTTCGGCGCCCGCTCCGGTCGCGAGGATCAAGGGCAGGGCGCCGAGCACGGTCGAGATCAGCGTCATGGCGATGGGGCGCAAGCGGAGGGTCGCCGCTTCCTCGATCGCCGCGCGCACCGATTTGCCTTCGGCGCGCAGCTGGTCGGCGAACTCCACCACCAGAATGCCGTTTTTCGCCATCAGTCCGATCAGCATGACCAGCCCGATCTGGGAGAAGATATTCAGCGACGTACCGGTGAAGAACAGCGCATAAACTGCGGCGGCCAGGGCGAACGGCACCGTGATCAGGATCACGATCGGGCCTGTCAGGCTTTCAAACTGGGCCGCCAGCACGAGGAAAACGATGATCAGCGCAAAGCCGTAGGTTAAAGCCAGATCCCGGGTGGCTTGGTTCAGCGTTTCCGCCTCGCCTGCAAACAGCATTTCGATGTCTGAGGGCAGGGTCTCGTCGCCCAGACGCCGCATTTCATCCACGGCTTCGGCGATGGTCGCGCCGCCGACAATGTCAGCCTCCAGCTCGATGGCGCGGCGTTGTTCGGTGCGATCCAGCTCGGCGGCCACGCCTTCCTCGATGATGGTGGTCAGCGCGGACAGCGGAATCAGGTCGCCCGTGTTTGACCGAACATAGAGATTGCGCAGGTCGGAAGGGTCGCGCACTGCGCCGCTTTCGCTTTCAAGGATGATCGGGATGGCCTGGTCGTCCACGTTCAGATCGACGAGATTATCGCCGTCCACCATGGCGCGCAGGGTCACCGCCAGCTCGCTCAGAGGCACGCCCAGATCCGCCGCCCGGCGGCGGTCGATCTGGATGGAGAGCTGGGGCTGGGTCGGCTCATAGCTGATGTCGGGATTTTCCAGAATGTCGGACCGGGCGTTGATCGCGTCCGCCAGCGCCCGCGCCGCCTCGAAAATCTCCAGATAATCGCCGCCGGTCAGCGCCACTTCGATGCCGCTGCGCTGGCCGCCGCCCACATTCAGACTGCCGCGTCCAAACGGGCTGGCGCGCACGCCGGGAATTTCAGACAAGGGACCGCGCAGGGCTTCAACCAGCTCCTGCTGGCTGATGTCACGGTCTTCCCACGGGGCGAGGGGCGCCGTGATGAAGACCCGGTTCGGATCCCAGCGGCCCACCACGGTGAACAGCGACTGGATCGTGCCATCGTCCACATAAGGCTGCAGCACCGCTTCAATGGCGTCGGTCTGGCGATCCATATAATCAAGGCCCACCCCGTCCGGCCCGCCGGCCCAGACATAGATGACGCCGCGATCCTCCTCCGGGGTCAGCTCGCGGTCGAGCGCGAAGGCGGCGAAACAGGCTCCGACGCCCGCCAGGACGCAAATCCCGACGGTGATCCAGGGATGGTTCAGCGCGCCCCGGATCGCGACGCCATAGGTGCGATCCAGATACCCGCCGATCCGGCGCAGCGGGCCTTGCTTGTCATCATTGGCGGTCAGGTTCAGACGCGCCGCAAAAGCAGGCACGACTGTCAGCGCCACGAAGGATGAGATGATGACCGCCAGGGCCAGAAGAAAGCCGAATTCGCGGAACAGGCGCCCGGCGGTGGAGGGCAGGAAGGAAATCGGGACGAAAACCGCGACCAGGACCGCGGTGGTCGCCACCACGGGAAAATAGACCTGGCGCGTGCCGATCACCGCCGCGGCGCGCCGTCCCATACCCTTGGACTGAAGGCGGTGGATGTTCTCAAGAACCACGATGGCGTCATCGACGATCAGGCCGGTGGCGAGGACCAGCGCTAGCAGGGTCAAAAGGTTGATCGAGAACCCGAAGACCCAGAGCCCGGCGATGGCGCCGATCAGGGCGGCCGGAATGGCGGCGGACGGGATCAGCGTCGCCCGGAATTTGCCCAGGAACACCCAGATGACGCTGACCACGATCAGAACCGTCAGCGCCAGGGTCAGCATGACTTCCTGCACGGAAATGCGGATGAATTGCGCATCGTCGGAGGTGACCTGGATCTCAAGGTCGTCAAAGCGCTCGTTGAGTTGTTCGACCCGCGCTTGAACGGCGTCCGAGATGTTGATGGTGTTGGACCGCGCCTGACGGATCACGCCCATGCCGATGATGTTGCGGCCATTGAGGCGGGTGAAGCTGGAGGCGTCAGCAGGCGCGAAAAAGGCTTCCGCCACATCGCCGACGCGGGTCTGACCCTCAATGATCACGTCCTTGACCCGTTCCGGGGTCGCGGCCGTCGCTTCGGCGCGGACGATCAATTGCTGGTCTTCAGAGCGAAAACTGCCCACCGGCACGTCAAACGGCGCCTGGCGCAGCGCGTCCGCCACATCGCCGACCGTCAGGCCGAACCGGCTGAGGCGGATCGGATCGATCACCACGCGCAGCTGGCGCTCGCGCGTGCCGAACAGATTGATGGCGGCCACGCCGTTCACGGCGGTGATTTCAGGAACAATGTCATTTTCGACCAGGCGCGTCAGTTCCTGCTGGTCATATACGTCGCTCAGCACGGCCAGGCTCAGAATGGATTCAGCGTCATTGTCGGCCTTGACGACCGTGACTTGCTCGACCCGGTCGGGCAGGCGGCGGCTGACCTGGCTGACCGCTTCGCGGATGTCGGACGCGGCGGAATCCAGATCCACGCCCGCATTGAACTCGACACGGATGCGCGTGGAGTTTTCCTCGCTGGACGAGCGGATTTCACGGACGCCGGACACCCGCGCCGCGGCGCCTTCAAGAACGCTGGTGACTTCCGCATCGACTGTTTCGGGCGCGGCGCCGGGAAAGGCGGCGGTGATCGTGACGATGGGCCGGTCCACATCGGGCAATTCACGCACTTCGACGCCCAGCAGAGCGGCGAGGCCGGCGATCACGATCATCAGATTGAGCACCACCGCCAGAATGGGGCGCTTGACGGCGAGGGCGGGAAGATCGGATCCGGGTGTTTTCATTGCGCCAGCCCGCTGTCGCTCACAGCAGCGGCGCCGGAGGATGTGCGTGTCTCGCTTTCAGAACGGCGGCGGATATCAAGAAGTTCAACAGCTGCGCCTTCGCGCATGCGCTGGACCCCTTCGGCGACCACAAGCTCGCCGGCTGAAAGATCACCGCTGACCAGAACACGGCCCTGCCGGCGCTGGACCAGCGTGACGGCTTCACGCTCGGCGCGCCCCTCGCGGACCAGCCAGACATAAGCGCCGTCGCTGCCCCAGCTGATCGCGGCTTCAGGCACGACCGGACGAGCGTTGGAGAGCAGCTCGAAGCCGACCCGGAAGCTCATGCCCGGACGCAAGGCGTCGGCCTGGTTGTCGATTTCGGCGCGGACGGTGAAGGTGCGCGAGGTCGGGTCGATCCGGCTGTCCACATTGATGATGCGGGCGGAATAGGTTTGCTCGGGGCCGGCGAAGGGCGTCGCCTGCACGCGGTCGCCGACAGAGATACGGCTGAAAACCTGCTCGGATGGGTCGAAATCCACATACAGGACTGACCGGTCATCCAGCTCGGTGATGGCGGTGCTGGGCGTGATGCGGGCGCCGGCGTCAATATCAGTCAGGCCCAGATATCCTGAAAACGGCGCACGGACCGTGCGGCGGGCCAGGGCGATGCGCGCCTGTTCAAGTTCGATGCGCGCCGCATCCAGCGCGGTTTCCGCCTCGTCGATCTGGCTGTCTGACACTGCGCCGGTGTTTTCGATGCGCCGATAGCGGGCCAGAAGCTGCTCGGCTTCCCGGACCGCGACTTCGGACAGGCGCACTTCAAGGCGTTCCTGGTCTGCCTCCAGACGCACCAGAGTCGCGCCCCCCTCCACCCATTCGCCAGCGGAGAAAGCGACCGCCTCCACCTGTCCGGCTGTTTCAGGATAAATCGTGGCGTTCGCGCGGGCGCGGGCTGTGCCCAGCACCTCGATGCGCTCGGCTTCACGCTCCACGGTCACCTCTTCGGCGATCACGCCGACGCCTCTGGGCTCCCCTTCCGCGTCCGATGGACCGGAGGCGGCAGAGGGCTCCTGCGAGCAGGCAGAGGCGACACAAGTCGCCGCGAGACAGACCATCAAGCGTTTGAACATGCCCCGGTCTACGCAGTCCGGCGCCGACCGGATCACATCGCCTGGGGTATTGCGCGTCAGGCGGGATCGCTCTCGGCGTCTGCGGCTTCCTCGACGGCGGTTTCCGCCCAGTACTCGCCGCCGACCATGGCGGCCGGCGCCATCAGATAATCCTCGGTGGCGTCAGGGGCGTCACGGCGCGTGATCCGGTAGACCGCGATGGCGGAGAGCAGCAGGCACAAGCCGATCAGGTAATAGGCGAAGCCGCTGGGGCCGATCAGCCCCATCAGAACGCCTGTGCCGATTGGCCCCATGACCGCGCCTGCGCCGTAAACCATGACCAACGCGCTCGACGCCGCCGTCATCTGGTCAGGTTCAAGCCAGTCATGGGTGTGCGCCATGGATAGCGGATAGAGCGTCATGGTCAGTCCGCCGGCGAAGAACCCGGTTATGGTCAGGGCGATCAGGCCCATCTCAGCCGCCATGGGCAGCAGCGCCGCGGCGACGGCGGCTGCGGAAGCGACAGCGCCGATGATCACACGGCGGTCGATGGCGTCAGACAACCGCCCGATGGGCCATTGCAGGGCGGCGCCGCCCACCAGGGTCGCGGCGATGAACAACGACACCCCGCTGATCTCCAGCCCGATACGGCGCGCATAGACCGCGCCCATGCCCAGAATGATGCCATTGGCGACGCCGGCGCAAAAACTGCCCGTCAGTCCGAGCGGAGAAATCGCGAACAGCTTGCGCAGGGTCAGGCGCTCCACCTCCAGAATGTAGTGCGGCTGCGGGGCCGAGCTGAGCAATATGGGCACCAGCGCGCCCGAAATGATGATGGAGGAGAGGACGTAGAGCGTCAGGCTGGCTGTGGGCGCGGTGTTCATCAGCCCCTGCCCGATGGCGAGACTGCCATGGGTGATGATCATGTAGATCGCCAGCAAGGCCCCGCGATAGGTGTTGGAGCTTTCACGGTTCAGCCAGCTTTCGGCCACCACATACAGGCCAGCAAAGCTGAAACCGGTCAGAAAGCGCATGCCGGACCAGACGATGGGATCAATCAGAAGCCCATGCACCAGGATCGCGATAGAGCCGATCGAGGCCAGGGCGGCGAAGGTGCGCACATGACCGACCTTGGCGATCAGGCGTTCGGCGCTGGCGGAGCCGGCGAAAAACCCAGCGAAATAGCTGGTCATCACCAGGCCCGTCAGGGTGGCGGAAAAGCCGGAGTCCTCGGCCACCACGCCCAGAAGCGTGCCTTGCAAGCCGTTGCCGGCCAGAAGCAGCGCGATCCCTAGCAGGAGCGCCCAGAGCTGAACGACAGCGCCCAGCAAGCTGCGCTCCCCGGTCTGTTGTAGATCCGTCATGGGCCGGCTCCTTCGCCATACGCTTTCGCGTGTGCCTGAGACCGCAGGTCGGCGTCAATCTTTCTTGAAGCCGGGCCGAGACTGACGCGCGTCGTTTAGTCTTGCGCGTTGGCCTGAAGAAGGCGTTCCGCTCTTGCGCGCCAGTCTGCTGGCAGGGAGACGGCCTGACGCGCCTGGGTGTCGAAACAGACCGAGACGGCGGTCATCCGTGCGGCCCGCTGGTCCCGGCCGATGATCATCATGTCATAGACCAGGGTGACGGATTTGCCGCCGAGCCGTTCGAGACGGGCGTTGATCTCCAGCAGGTCGCCGGCGCGCACCTCGGCTTCATAATCGAGCTCATGACGCACATCGACGAACCCGGTCCCGGTCGCCTCGGCGTCCGATCCAGACCAGCCGAACACGGCGTTCAGAGCGTGATAGGAGGCGTCATCAAACATCGCCATGTAATAGCGGGTCGTCAGATGCCCCATCACATCGCAAAGCCAGGGGTGCGCGACGGCGCGGAACGGGGCGATCATGCCGCCGCCCGCAGCTTTTTCATCTCTTCGAGCTTGCGCAGGCCAAGCGTCTTGCGCGCCTCTTCAGGCGTCTGGATGCTGGCGCCCATCATTTCCACGATGGAGCTGGCGCGGTCGACCAGCTGCGCGTTTGTCGCGGGCTGGCCTTTGGCCAGATAGAGATTGTCTTCGAGGCCCACGCGCACATGACCGCCCATCAGGGCCGCCTGCGCCGCCATCGGCATCTCATTGGCGCCCAGACCAAAGGCGGCCCAGTTGGCGCCTTCCGGCAGATTGTCGACCATCGCTTGCATGTTGCGGGTGAGGCCTTCTGCGCCCCATTTCACGCCCATGCAGAGCTGGAACAGCGGCGGCTGCTCGAGCAGGCCTTCCGCCATCAGCTGTTTGGCGAACCAGATATGGCCCAGATCGAACACTTCGAGCTCGGGTTTGACGCCGATCTTCTGCAGCCGCTCCGCGCCGATGCGCAACATGCCGATGGAGGAGACGTAGACATAGTTGGGGACGTTGTAGTTGAACGAGCCGCAATCAAGCGAGCAGATCTCCGGCAGGAGCATCTCCACATGCTCCATGCGTTCGACCTGACCGACGCAATCGGTGTCCTTGCGGTCAAAATTCGTGGGGTCGTCATCAGGCCCCAGGAACAAATCCCCGCCCATGCCGGTGGTCAGGTTGATGATGACATCGGTGTCGTGTTCGCGGATGCGGTCGACGACTTCCTTGAACAGTTCCGGATCACGGCTGGGCGCACCGGTTTGCGGATCGCGCACATGAATATGGGCGATGGCGGCGCCGGCCTTCGCGGCCTCGATGGAGGCCTTGGCGATCTCTTCGGGCGTCACGGGCACATGCGGCGTCTTGCCGGCCGTCTCGCCTGAACCTGTCACAGCGCAGGTCAGGATCACATTGCGGTTCAGCTTTTGATCTTGAACGGTCAATACATCACTCCGGTGGTTGCGGGCGGGGAACGCCAGAACGGTCCTTCCCCTGGGGAGGCTGGTCTTCAATCAGTTGGGCCATCAGCGATCGCGCCATCACCAGACCGATCAGGACGACCGGGGCGGACGCGATCAGCGCGGCGGTCTGCACCACGCGCAGGCCGCCGACGAACAACAGCGTGATCGGCAGGGCGCCCAGCATGGCGGCCCAGAACAGGCGTTGCCAGAGCGCGGGGTCCTGGCCCGGCGACAGCGACCGGGTCGCGCTCGAGGCGAGAATGTAGGAGGCGCTGTCATAGGTGGTGGCCGAAAACACCACAGCGGCGACGGCGAACAATCCCATCGCCCACACGTCCAGCGGCAAGGCGTCCATGATCGCCACGATCGCCTGGGCGCCGCCATCCGCGTTCAGACGCTCGACCACGTCCACCGCGCCGGTCAGCTGCAGGTTCAGCCCGTAATTGCCAAGGATCACGAAGAACAGTCCGGCGCCCAGACTGCCATAGCCGATCATGCCGAAAATCACCTGACGGATGGTCCGGCCGCGTGAGATGCGCGCCACGAACAGGCCGACCACAGGCCCGTAGGCGATCCACCAGGCCCAGTAGAAAATCGTCCAGTCGATCACGAAACCGGTGTCGCCAAAGGGTTCGGCCCAGCTGTTCAGACGCAGGAAATTCTGGGCCACCAGCCCGTAGCCGGTCACGCCGGCCTCGATGAACAGGCCGGTCGGCCCGGCGATGAAGACAAGCGCCAGAAAGGCGAAGATCAGTCCGACATTCAGATCGCTAAGACGTTGGATGCCCTTGCGCAGGCCTGCGGCGGCGCTGAGCGCGAACAGCACCATGGTGACCACGAGGGTTGCGACTTCAAGCCCGAAGCTGGCTTCGACGCCCATGATCCGGGCGGCGAGGGCGGCGATCATCGGGGTTGAGAACCCCAGCGAAGTGCCGGCGCCGCCGAGCAGGCTGACCATGAAAATGGTGTCCACGATCCGGCCCATCGGTTGGTGCGCGCCGAAGCCGGGCACCCCGGCGCAGCCCGTACTGAGCCTCAGCAGAGGAATGCCGCGATTATGATAGGCGTACCCGATGGCGAGGGTCGGCAGGCAGTAGAACGCCCAGGCGGACGGCCCCCAGTGAAACAGGCCATAGGCGGACGCCCATTCAATCGCTTCAGGCGTTCCGGGCGGCAGCCCGAAGGGCGGCGTCTGGAAATAATAGGCCCATTCAATGCCGGCCCAATACATCAGTCCCGCGCCGATCCCGGCGCAAAACAACATGGACGCCCAGCCCAGCGTATTGAATTCCTCGGGCGTGTCGGGGTCTCCCAGACGCACCGCGCCGAACCGGCTCAGCGCCAGCCAGACCAGAAACGCGATCAGGATCATGCCCAGAATAAGATAGAGCGGTCCGATCGTTTCTGCGACGAAGCCATAAATCTGCGGCAGCAACACAGCGCCGGCGTCCGGATCAAGGATCAGGCCCAGACAGACCAGTCCGACAATTCCGGCGCTGACGCTGAAAGCGATCCAGTCCGTGCGTACGCGTTGTGTCATTGTGCATCCTCCCAGCCGAGACGCGGGCATAAAGCCCCGTCCAGCGGTGCACCTTCGGTTATTGTTTCATCCCAGATCAGGAGTGCGCCTGTTGCTGAATATTCAGGCCAGGTCGTCGTTTCTGTAACGGGGTTCGGATCGCCAGTGCGCGCGAACCGCGCCCAGCTTTCATTCATCGATGCGCTAAGCGCACGGTCGGTCGTGTTGGTCGGTATCCAGGCGTCATGGGTGTTGAAAACATAAGGCAGTTCGGCGCCATGATAGGCGCGCAAAGCGTCGTCTGCTCCGTCACGCACACGCTCGAACCGGTAAAGATAGACCTGCGCGCCCTGGGCCGAGACCCCGCGCGCGAGCGCCTGACCCGGGCAGCGCATCCATTGCGCCGTCTCAAGCCGGTCAACAGCGCCCAATTGCGAGCCCTCTTCGGCGATTAGCCTCTGAACGGCGGCGTCGCCCACCTGTTCGCGCCAGCCTTCAAGCGTCGCGTCCAGCCGGTCGGCGTCCACATACATCCGCCATTCGTCCCGGTTCGTCCCGATGATCAGGGGGACCGCGTTGAGCGCGCCTTGCCGGAGCGCGTCTCCGGGAGAGACAGGCAGCTCTGAGGGCCCATAGACCGGGCCGAAATCATAGTCAGGCAAAACCTCGCCTGCGGTTTGCAGCACGTCTTCAGCGGAAGCGTCCAGCGGATCACCCTCAAGCGCCTCCGCCAGACGGTCAAAAGCTGCGTGGGCGGTCCTGGCTGGACGGTCGGCGGCATACTCAAAGCCGCCGCTCTGGCTGATGGCGCGATGAAACAGGCCGTCTTCGGCGGGTGACGCGATCAGTGCGCCGACCGCAGCCGCCCCGGCGCTTTCGCCGAAAATCGTCACCTGGTCCGGGTCGCCGCCAAATGCGTTGATGTTGGCCTGCACCCATTCAAGCGCCGCGATCTGGTCAAGCAATCCGGCGTTCGCCGTGCCGTCGGGCGTATCCGGAGCGAGATAACCGAAGGCGCCAAGACGGTAGGCGATGGAGACCAGAACCACGTCATGGTCCGCAAAGACGTTCCCGTGATAATCGGGCTCGTAGGACCAGCCGCCCGTATAACTGCCGCCATGAATATAGACCATGACCGGCGCATTCGTGCCCGGTTGCAGATCCGGCGTCCAGATATTGAGGTAGAGGCAGTCCTCGCTCACGCTGAGCGGTTCAGGGGCGCGATCTCTTGGCTGGCCGAAGCTTTCCGCGATATCGGCGTACCAATCAACATTTGATCGGGTCTGCATGCAGGCCGGGGCGAAGGATTGGGCCGGGCGCTCCACGCTCCACGCCTCGACGGGGGGAGGCGCTTTCCAGCGCAGAGCGCCCACAGGCGGGGCGGCGAAGGGCACGCCCTTGAACACCCCGCCATTCGGGTGACGATTAAAGGTCAGGCCGATCAGCGGGCCTGATTGTGTCTCTACACGCGGGGGCCCTGACGTCTGCGTGGTGCAGGCGCTCAGGGCCAGCAGGGCGCAACCCGCCCCGGTGATGAGACTTCGAACCTTCAACCGATCATACCTCTTGCACGTTGACGATGACCGCGCCGCGGCGGTCGCCTGCCTCCACCGCTGCATGAGCGGCGGCGCATTCAGCCAGCGGAAAGGTTTCGGCGATCCTGTGGATCAGCCCGTCCTTGGCGCTGGACTCCACGCGGGCGATATCTTGAATGGCCTGAGCTTTGGCGTCTTCCGGCATGGCGTAAACAATGATCATCCGTACGGTCAGATCCATGAACATCATGCGGTAGAACGGCAATGTGGGGCTCATGTCCTGGGCTGAGGAATAGGTGCAGATCGCACCGCCGATGCGGATGCAATCAAGCACTTCGCCCAGATTGGCGCCGAACTCGACCTCGACGACCTGATCCACCTTGCGTCCGCCTGTGGCTTTCAGCACTTCAGCGCTCCAGCCATCCTGACGGTGATTGACCACATGGGCGGCGCCCGCTTCCCGGCAGGCTTTTTCGTCTTCGGGGTTGCTGGCGGTGGCGATCACGGTCGCGCCTGCGCGGCTGGCCCATTGAATGGCGTAATGGCCGACCCGGCCAGCGCCGCCCGTCACAAGGATGAGTTTGCCGCTGGGGTCGCCCTCGGCGAACACGCAGCGATGGGCCGTCATCACCGGAATGCCGTAAATGGCCCCGACTTCGAAACTGGCGCCGTTCGGCAGAGCCGGCGCACGCGTTTCCTCGATCACCACGTATTCCGCGGCGGTGCCGAACCGGCGTCCGTACTGGGCTTGATAGAGCCAGACCTTTTCGCCGACGCGTGACGGGTCGACGCCCTCTCCGACCGCTTCAATGACGCCTGCGCCGTCGCTGTGCGGGATGACATAGCCGTCATCAAGCAGGTTCGGGAAAGAACCGAGGCGTTTCTTGACGTCAGACGGGTTCACGCCGCTGGTGGCGATCTTGACGCGCACTTCGCCGGGGCCGGGTTCGCCGACAGGCTTGTCGCCCAGAATCAGCGTGTCTTCAGGCTTGCCGAACGCTTCGAAATAAATGGCTTTCATGGCCGCCTCATTTGACCGGGAAGGACAGGGATTCCGTATGCCCATCAACAGCGATGGATTGACCGGAAATGCGTTCGCCGCCTTTGGAGCTCAAAAAGGTGCACATATTGGCGACGTCTTCAGCGCGAACGAAAGTCTGCATCGAGGATTGGCTTTGATAGGTGCGTCGCACCTCGTCGGGGCTGACCCCGCGGCTGGCCGCTTCACGCACGATGACGCCTTCGATGCGCGGCCCCTCGACGGAACCGGGACAGATGGCGTTCACGCGAACGCCGTACGGTCCCAACTCCATGGCCAGGGTTTTCGTCATTCCGATCAGCGCCCACTTGGACGCCGCATAAGGCGTGCGGAAGGGAAAGCCGAACAGGGCGGCGTTGGAGGCGATGTTGATGATGGATCCGGAGCCCGCTTCCTTCATCGCCCGCGCGGCGTGTTTGATGAAGTTGAAAGCGCCCACGAGATTGACGTCCAGGCACTGGCGAAACCCTTCTGCATCAAGGTCTTCGACAGGGCCTGTGGGACCTGCGA
This sequence comes from Oceanicaulis sp., assembly GCF_051859625.1. GTDB lineage: Bacteria > Pseudomonadota > Alphaproteobacteria > Caulobacterales > Maricaulaceae > Oceanicaulis. Next base: position 1,541,882 of record NZ_JBHYFH010000001.1, read on the forward strand.
TCCCGGCATTGTTCACCAGAGCGTCCAGACGACCATAGGAGGCCAGGACTTCCTTGACGACGCACTCGGCTGCTGCGGGGTCTGACACATCCGCACGCCGGGCGCCGCTGCCGGGATAGGCTTCCAGAAAGTCCGTCAGCGCCCGCTCATCCACATCGCACACATGAACAGCCCAGCCTGCATCATAATAGGCCTTGGCGATGGCGCGCCCGACGCCCGAGGCGCCGGCGGTGACAAGAGCGACCGGAGCGGCGGCGCCTTTGGGCGCCGCCGGTTTGTCTTGGGTCATTGTCGATCCTTCTTTTGGCTCGTCAGAGCCAAGCACTAGAACCGCTGGGACAGGCTAAGCCCGAAGGTGCGCGGTTGGTTGGTCGTGATGCGGCTGTCAAAATCTGTCGCGTTGCGATAGAGCTCGGCGCGTTCATCCGTGGCGTTGCGCACATAGGCGGTGACGGTCCAGTTCGACCGGCTCAGCCCCGCCGACAGGTTCAGCAAGGCGTAAGCGTCCTGCTCGGACCGCGAGGCGATGAACAGGTCATTGTAGGATTTGCCGACATAGGATCCGCGCACGTTCCAGAACGCGTCAAAGTCGCGCCAGGCGAACTCGTAACGGGCGTTCAGATACCCTTTGACGGACGGAATGTACGGAAGCTCCGTACCGTCCGGCGCATCGGGCGTCGCCGCGTTGATGTTCTGGGTGAAGTCTTCACTCAGCTCCGCCTGCAAGAGCGTCACCGCGCCCGTCAGGGTCAGCGCGTCCGTCGCGAGCCAGCTGACATCCGCTTCAAGGCCGAGCACTTGCGCCTGACCCGCGTTCTGGGTCAGTCCCAGCGGGGATTCAGACGGATCAAAGCGGGTGAACTGGACATCTTCCCAATCCATCAGGAAGGCCGAGCCGTTAAAGCGCAGGATCCCATCCGCCAGCGTCGTCTTCCACCCGAACTCGTAATTGGTGATCAGGTCGGAGTCATACGTGCCGGGGATGTTGGAGGTCGAGGCCCGATTGACCCCGCCAGGCCTGAAGCCCTCAGAGACTGTTGCGTAGAACAGGCGGTCGGCGCTGGGCTGCCAGGTCAGATTGAACTTGTACAGGCTGCCCGATTCAGACTGCTCCACATCTACTTCAGGATTGGCGGTGAACACGGTGCCGACAAAGCCCTGGATCGAGCTTTCGGTGTCAAACACGCGTCCGCCCAATGTGGCGGTGACCCTGTCGGTCAGGTCATAGGAGAGCTCGCCAAACAGGGCGGCTTCCGTGTCTTCGCGCACCTGATTGGTGGTGAAATAGGCCGTGCCGCCGTCCACCGCCATGCCCGGCTTGATGGTCGGGATGTTCCAGTCGAAGTCGAAATCATGCTCGGCGCGCTGGTAGAAGACGCCCGCGATCAGGCGCAGGCGGTTTTGCTGGGGCGTCGCGATGCGGAATTCATGGCTGTCGCGGGTATACTGGCTGCGGTCCTGATACTGGATCCGCGGATCCTCACAGGCGTAAAAATCATACGCGCCGGCCGCTGAGTCATAAGCGTAATAACAGGTGTAATAGTCGATGAAGGACGAATATTCCGCATAGGCGGAATAATCATTGTCATACTCGACTTCGCGATCGAGATAGGAGCCCGAATAGGTCAGGTCCACGCCGCCGATATTGCCCTCGATGGTCGCGCCGACCTGGGTGAAGGTGTCTTCGGAGCGGTCATTGAAAAACCGCGCGACTTCCAGATCGCCCACATCTTCAGGGTCATGATCCCAGACGCCTTCGGTTTCCTGCGTCTGATGCAGGGCGCGGGCGGTCAGGGTCCAGTTGTCGTCGAGATCGATCTGCAGCGCGGCGCGGGCGCCGGACGTGGTCTCTTCATTGAAGTCCTCCTCCGCATAGGCTGCATTGTCCACGGTGATCCCGGACCGTGAGAAGGTCTGCGTGGCGGGGACATTGTCGATATAGCCTGCGGACTGGTCATGCCAGCCGACCAGGCGCAGCGCCGCGCGGTCGCCCAGCGGCAGGTTGACGAAGCCCTCGGCGGAATATCCCACGCCGCCTTCGCTGACGCTTTCCGTGGACAGATCATAGCCCGCTTCAAAACCGCTGCGGTCCGGCGCATTGGTGATGATGCGCAGGGTGCCGGCCTGCGAATTCGCGCCGTACAGCGTGCCTTGCGGGCCGCCCAGCACTTCGATGCGCGACACGTCGTAGATGTGAACGTCGAGATTGCGGCCGATGGCGGTGACGGGTTGATCGTCGAGGTAAAGCCCCACGCTGGGCTGGGAGCCCGAGGCGTTGCCGTCGCCGCCGTCAGAGACGCCGCGAATGTAGATCTGGGCCGAGCCCGGTCCGACGGCGTTGAACGAGACGCTGGGCAGGAGCTGGGCGTATTCCTCAAAGTCGGTGATCTGTTGCTGATCGAGGAAGGTGTTGTCGAGCACCTGAACGCTCAAGGCCACGTCCTGAAGGCTTTCCTCGCGCTTCTGAGCCGTCACCGTGATCACTTCGATCCGGCGGGGCGCAGCGTCAGACTCAGCGGTCGTCTGGGCCAGCGCGACTCCGGGCAGACCCAGCGCAGCCGCGCATGTGGTGGTCATCAACCATTTTGCGCGCGCACCTTTGGCGCGCGGGTTCAGGGCCGTTTCAGAACCTGCCATTGTGCGTCCTCCCTCGATCTAACGATGCGTCATTTCATGCGCATTTCTCTCAGACCATAGGGGAGGGACGGTCAGGCCGACGACCGGAAAAATCTCGCGTATAGGTGAATCAAATTCACCTGTCCCAGTTTCTCTGGGGGGTCAGCTCGGATTTCAGGACAGTCTTCAAGGGGCCGAGTTGGTCCTCAAAATTTAGCCACTGAGTTGTTCCGCTTTGGTAAATGGGCTGCCGCACTTGCTCTGAACTCGCGGTGCGCACAGCACGATCTGTTGAGTGAAAGTTCACGCAATCTGGATGGAACTCAACACCGACATAGGCGAGCAGGCGGCGCACGCTGGGCTCGAAATCTGCGACCAGATCTTCGTAGATCACCCGTAAGGCCGCCCCCGGTTGCGCCGCGTCAAAGGCTCGCATCACCCGCAGATAGTCTGCGTAATACTGGCCTATGTCCTTCAGATCATAGCTGAAGTTCTGCCCTCGGGCGAAGAGTTGCTTGAAGTTCGAAAAGCCGCAGGCGAGGGGATGCCGGCGCGCATCGATAATCTTCGCGTTGGGCAGGATCAGCCGGATCAGGCCCACATGCATGCAGTTATTGGGCATTTTATCGATGAAATACGGCGCGCCCTGCCGGTGCGTCGCCGTACGGTCAAGATACTCGGTTCCGAGCGCACGAATCTCGTCCCGGCCAAGCGTTTCCAGGATGCCGGGATACACGGACTCATCGGTTCGATGTTTCTTGCCTGACAAACGGCGGGCGATGGAGATGATGTCGGGCAGCTCGAACGTGCCGTCGATCTCGGGGTGGCTGGCGAGTATCTGTTCAAGCAAGGTCGAGCCGGAGCGCGGCAGACCGAGAATGAAAATGGGGTCGGGCGACGGATCGCCCCAATCCTTGCGCGCTTCGAAAAACGCTGCTGTGAAGAATTGCGTCACGCGATCGGTTTCAGCCCGTGTGCGGTCGGCGTCATACAGCACGGTTTTGCGGCGCAGCGCGTTCCCGGCTTCGTAGGCCCTGAAAGCGTCAGGGAAATCAGTTTTGTCTTCCAGCGCTTTGCCGAGCGCGAATTGAAGATGATAGCGGTCTTGGACATTGATCTCACCCTGAGAGAGCGCTTCGCGCATACGCGCGATGTCAGCGTCGTCAAAGGTGACGGTCTTCAGATTGGCGAGGCTCCAATACGCCTCGCCCAGCGTCGGCTCCGCCTCGATCGCGGCGCGGTAAGCCTTGATGGCGTCATCGCGTCGACCAATGGTTTTCAGGGCGTGGCCATAGCTCATTTGAATGCGGGCCTGATGCGGGTTGTCAGCCAGGATACGCGCATAAATCTCGCAAGCGTCTTCATGGCGGCCGGTTCTGACGCGGAGCAGCGCCAAAAGGACCCTGTGACCGGGGTGATCGGGTTCCGCTTGGGCGAGAGCGGCCAGCTCCTGCTCGGCTTCATCAAACTTCTGCAGTTTGATCAGGCAATTGGCGTAATCATGCCGCGCCATGTGAAAGTCCGGCGCCAGCTCCAGCGCGCGTTCCAGCAACCGTCTGGCGTCTTCCAGCACGCCCAGCCGCAGGGCGACGTCCGCAAGCAGGCGAATGCCGGACACATCGGTCGGATGCGCCTTGACGAAGCTGCGCAGGAGGTGTTCGGCGCGTCCCAGCTTTCCGGCCTGGATCAGCTCGGCGGCTTCGATCAATTCAGGCGGGCGTGCGCTGGCCTCCGCCTGGCGCCGTGCGGCGTCCAGCGCGCCTGCCTTGTCGCCCGCTTTCTCGCGCAGCTCGGCCAACGTGCGCCAGGCTGGCGCAAAGTCCGGTACGGCGTTCGTCAGCGCTTCAACGCGGTTGATCGCGTCTGCAAGCTGTCCCAGCTCCGCCAGGGCCCGCGCCGCCTCAAGCGTCAGCGCGGGGTGTCCGATATGTCGGCCAAGGGCCGCATCCGCCAGTTCCAGCGCCCGCTTCGGGTCGCCCATCCGGCGCGTCGCCTCCACTTCCACATGCATCGCCAGCAGGTTCTCAGGCGCCTTCAGGCGCTCTGATTGCGCCGCTGCGAGTGCGGCCTGCGGTTCACGTTCCACCCAGGACGCCAAGGTGCGGCCGCTTCGTCCGGCCAGGGTCGGCCGCGGGCGTGAGCGGGCTGCAGTCATGAAAGGCTCCGATGTTTGTGTTTGACGCGAGGGGACATCAAGCACGACTATCTGTTCGTTTTTCAAGCCAGTCAGACGTTTATTCATGCAGCGACGCTTGCCGCCCCTCGCTTCTCTTCGCGCCTTTGAGGCCGTGGTGCGCCTGCGCAGCTTCAAGGCGGCCGCTGCAGAGCTGAATGTGTCGCCCTCCGCCATCAGCCACCAGATTCGCCGTCTGGAGAGCGAGCTCAATTGCCGCCTCATGCAGCGTGACCGCAATGGCGTGGTCCTGACCGCGCAAGGCGAGCGTTATGCGTTTGGCGTGATGCGCGGAATCGAACGCATTCTGGAAGCGACCGAAGACCTGTTGTCTGACACCGGCAATTGTCTGACCTTGCAGACCTATTCCACCTTCGCCATTCGCTGGCTTGTGCCGCGTCTGGCGAAGTACAGCCGGGCGACCGGACAGAAACCCATCCGCCTGGTGACCTCACAAAGCGATGTGGATTTCAATGTGGATGCGGTGGACGCCTGCATCATGATCGGGCACCCGCAAGACCCGCAAGTCGCCTATCGGCCGATGTTCAATTCCCAGGTGTTTCCGGTGGCGAGCCCTGAGTATGTCAAACGGTTCGGCCCCATCTCGGAACCGTCAGACCTGCGCGACCATCCCTTGCTGCAGGTTTATCCGTCTGCTGATGATTGGTCGACCTGGCTGACGGCGACCGGCCTGTCGGGGGTCAGTCCGGCCGGTGAAGGTCTGTTTGACAGTTATGACCTGGCTTTGAACGCGGCGGTTGGCGGAATGGGCGTCGCGCTGGCGATCGAACCCTTCGCAGAAGCCGAACTTGAAAGCGGCGCGTTGATGGAGCTGTTTCCGGATCGGCGCACCGCCTTGCCGGGAAACTGGTATTTCGCGACGCCTTACGCCAAGCGCGGGCTGGAGAAAGTCGCCGCATTTGAACGCTGGCTGATTGATGAGCTGGGCCAGGACCCAACCTTGCGTTCACTCGTGCTCTCAGGCGATTGAGGCGGGCGCCTTTGTTCAAGGCGCCCGCCTGCATGGGCCCGTAGAGTTCTGCAGCCTCCGGGCGGGTGGGTGCAGGCGTCAGAGACAGCCTGCATGTCCGCGGACAGCCTGTTCGAATCCGGACTGGACGTTCAGGCAAGCCTCGTTGAATGCGGGCGGTCCTTCCTGAGCGAAGCGCGTTCCGCCGCCGCCGCCCGCGGAGCGTGCGCCGAAGGGAATGCGGACTTCGATCCGGGCGCTTCGAGCTTCAAACTCGCCGACTCCCAGGCCGGACAGCCCGGTTTCGAGCCGCACCCTGGCGCCCCAGCCCGTCTGCGCCGCAATGCCCACCCGGGCGTCGGCCCGGAGCGCATCTCCGCCATTAAAGCCGCCTTGCTCATTGATCAGCTCGGCTGAGCGATAATCCCAGACCGCGGCCACGCTGGTGTTGATTTCCACCCAGCCGCCGTCAGAGGTTTCACGGCGCCAGGCGATTTCAGGCCCGGCCCGGAAGCGGCCCAGGGCGACGCTTTGCTCGGGAATGTCAAAGCCCAGAGAGTCCACATAGCCTTTCTGCTGCTCTTCAAAATGGGTGATCCCGGCCTGGGGACGCAGGCGCCACGGGCCTTTGGCGACTTCGCCGCTGAGATTGGCGCGGACCATCAACCGGTCGGTCTCGAAATCGTCCTGATAATAACCCAGCGGGTCGACGGTGTTGTCGGACTGGCCGTACAGCGCCATCGCGTCGAGCGTCAGGGACTGGGTCATGCGCCAGACGGTGTAAGGACCGACCATCCAGCCCTGACCTTCGGTGCGTGCGCCGCGAAGGGCGCCCGCCTCGGCGAAGATTTCGCCCGCACGCTCATCCATCCAGTCATACTGCAGCAGGGCGCCGATGATCAGATCGTCAGAGAGCTGATAATCAGCCCCCAGCTGAGCGACGCCGAAATCACTGTTCGCGCGTTCACCCGCCCGGTTGTCGGACACGCCGGACAGTTCAGCGGCGAACCAGACATCCCAGTTTTCAAGCACGGGGCGTTCCGGGTTGCCGGGGCCGTTCATGCCGGACGGCGTCTGCGCTGCGGCGTTGCGGGCGCCCGCCAAAGAACCGGCCAGGCTCATCTGATAGCGGCCGGAGCCTTCCACTTGAGCGGCGAAGGCGCCGCGCTGGGTTGTTTCCCGCGCTTCAAACCGGTGTGACAGGTCCGGCGCGGCTTCAATCAGGCGGTCAGCACGGCGCAGCATGAAGTTGCGGATGGCGCGTTGGGTGGCCAGCCGCACCAGGTCTTCATCACGGGCGTTTTCAAACGTGCACACCAGGGCTTCGTCGGGATCAAGATCAATCACCGCCACGCCCTGTTCGGCGTCAAAACTGGAGCCGCCATCCAGATCGCCTGCGCAACTGATGGACTCCACGCGCCAGCCTTGCGGGATGCTCTGGGTGAGCGTGTAGGTCCCTGACATCAGCTCGGAGATCGCAGCCTGCGCTGAACCCGTCTGCGGGGTCAGGGTCAGGCCGTCAAACTCCGTGATGTCGCTTGAATAGCTAAAGCCGGTGTCGCCTGACAGGCCAGAGGCCGTCTTGGCGACCAGAGTCACCGAGCCGTACCGCGGTTCCAGCGACAGGGAGATGGGGATTTCGATGATGATCGTTTCCTGGATGGTGGCGGACTGCGCGCTGACGCTGGAGGTCCCCGTGGCGCTCTCGCGGACAACCGTCACCGTGCCGGTGTAATCGCCCGGCGGCAGGTCATTGACCGCATTGGTGACTTCCACCGTGAAGTCGATTTCGCCCAGCGGCGGGACGACGCCGCTGTCAGGCGTGACGATCAGCCAGCTCACATCGGCGAAGGCGCGGAACGGGATGGCTTGGGAGCCTGGATTGGTCACGCTCGCTTGCGCGGAGACTGTTGTGGGATCGGGTGTGTCTGCGGTCACTTCCACAACCACTTCAGTGGGCGGGGCGACGGTTTCAACGCCCAGACGGGCTTCGAGGCTGTCATTGCCCGCGGCGTCCTTGGCGGCGCCGACCGGCAGACGGATGTCGATCAGTCCCACTGTGCGCGGGGTGATGGTGACGCTGAAGCGGCCGTCATCCAGGGTGACGAGGTCAGTGGCGTCAGCGTTGCTGAGAACCAGGGCGTCCATGCTGAACCCGGTGACGGGTTCGCCAAAGTCGATGAAGAGGTCAAAGGAGCCTTCGACGGTCTCGCCGGGGCCGCTTAGAACCGGGGACGGCGAGTCAGCATCCACTTTGATGGAGAAGTCCTCAGCCGCCTGGTTGGTGTTGCCGGCGGCGTCCGCCGCCATGCCCGCAGCCATACGGACTGTGACGATCTCGGCGTTATCCGGGGTGAGCACCAGCGTGTAGGCTGCGCCTGAACCGGCCATATCGCTTGCGACGGCCCCGGTCACCTCAAGATCATCGAGTGTGAAGCCGCTGACGGCTTCCGAGAAGGTGACAGACAATTCGAAGGGGCCTGACGCCACCTTACCGATAGAAGCGGACAGAACCGCGGTGGGCGCGACAGTGTCCGCCGTCATGGAGAGCGTATTTGAGGCGGTGTTGCCATTGCCGGCGTCGTCAGACGCGCCATTGGCTCGAACTCTCACAGTCACAGCGCCGTCGCCGTCGGGTGTGATTTCGGCGGTGTATTGCGATGTGCTGACGGCGTTGAAGCCGGAGACCACGCCATTGCTGACGGAGAGGTCGTTGGCGTTGAAGCCGTTGACGGCCTCGCTGAATTGGACGGTTACAGGGAAAGCGCCTGAAACATCGCCGCTGGCGCTGCTTGAGAGGGTCACGCTCGGCGCGTCCGCATCATTGATCATCACGATGGTGTTGTTGTTCACACCCGTCACACGGGTGCTCGGCAGAGTGTTCCCGGCGTCGTCGGTGATGGAGTTGCCCGGCGCGACCGCCAGAGAGATCGTGCCGTTCATATTGGCCAGATCGCCATTGGCGAGGGTGACCAGATAATATTCCGGCTTGCTGAGAGTATAGGTGATGGTCGGGGTGGCGGTCGTGCCAGTGATCACAAGATCTGCTGCTGTGAGCTGGTTTTGAGACAGTTCTTCGCTGAACGTCACACGCCAGGAGACCGTGTCGGCGTCCGTGGGCGAGACTGTTCCGGGATCCAGGTCAACGCTGGCGATCGTCGGAGCTGTGTTGTCGAGAATATAGCTGTTACCGTAGGTTCCCGTCGGGACGGCCGTGGCCATGGCGTTGCCGTACTCATCAACAATGCCGTTATTGAGCACGATCCGGACGATGCCATCCAGGTCCGCCAGATCGCCGCCTGAAGCTGTGACATAAAATCCGATGGAATACCGCGTGACGCTGAGTGTTGCAGTCGTTCCCGTCAGCGTGAAGTCAGACGGCGCCAGGCTCATCGAGCTGGAAATCTCGGAGAACTGGAAGTCCCAGGTCAGGCTGTCGGCATTGGTCACCAACGCCGTGGGCGTGTTGTTCGTGATGCTGGCCAGAACCGGCGCCGCATTGCGGACATTATAGCTCTCGTTCGCGCCGCCGGGTGTGGTCACGGTCAGGGAGTTGGACGCGTCGTCTGTTATGTTATGGGAGCTGGAGAGGCCGAGCGATACCGTGCTTTCTGCGACAGAAGCCAGATCGCCGCCCGATGCGGTGACAAGATAGGAAGCGCTTGAACGGGACCCGCTGGGCGACGCAGACGCCGGAGACGCAAACGCTCTTGGTGAGCTTGTCGTGTCGACTGTCGTAACTGTGGCGGTCGTGCCGCTAACCGTGAAATCGTCTGCCGAGACATTCCGAACCACTTCGCTAAAGCTCACACGCCATGTCAGAGAATCCGCGTTGGTGTTTTCGGTGGCCGGGGTGGAGCGCACGATGGAGGTGACGGTCGGCGCGAGGCTGTCGTTGACCATCTGGATGGTGTTGTTGTTCGTCCCGTTGACGGTCGTGCTGACGAGCGCATTGCCCACTGTGTCGCTCATGACCGCTCCAGTGGCGAAGCTCAGCGCGACCGAACCGTTCATCGTAGCGATATCGCCATTGGCGAGCGAGATTTCATAAGTGGAATCCGTCACATGGCTGACAGTGGGAGTGGCCGTGGTGCCGGACACTTGAAAATCGGCGCTGGTGATGGAGCTCGGGTTCATCGCCTCGTTGAAGGTGACCAGCCAGGAGACGACATCGGCTCCCGTGGGAGTGGTCGTGCCCGAGTACAGGTCGATGCTGGTGACCGTCGGGGCGGCATTGTCGACGACAAAGCTGTTTTCATTGGTCCCGGACGGCGCGCCTGTCGCCATGGCGTTGCCGTAATCGGTCACGAAGCCATCCTTGAGGCTGATGGAGACTGTGCCGTTCAGGGTTGCCAGATCTCCGCCGGTGGCGGTGACATTGAATCCATCTGGATACCGGTTGACGACGAGGCTGGCCGTGGTTCCGGTCAGCGTGAAGTCCGCCGCCGTCAAACTCATCGAGTCAGGGATCTGTGAGAACTCGAATTCCCAGATCAGGGCGTCCGAATTCGTGAGTTCCTGGGACGGGGCTGCGCGCGTGATGCCGGCCAATACGGGCGCCAGATTGTTCACGTTATAGTGCTCGTGCGCGCCGCTGGGCGTCGTGCTCGACAGAGCGTTGCTCGCCAGGTCGGTCAGATCCCGACCGGCTGAAAAGCCCAGGGAAACGGTGGTGTGGGAGGCGGAGTCGCTCAGATCAGCGAGATCCCCGCCCGAAGCCGTGACATCATAGACAGACGTGGAAACCGGGTTGATCGACAAAGACGCCGTCGTGCCGGTCACGGCGAAGTCGGCAGCGTCCACATTCTGCATGGCTTCGTCAAAGCTGACCCGCCAGGTCAGGGAGTCCGCGTTGGTCGCTTCGGCTGCAGGCGTCTGCCGGACGATGGAGGTGGGTCTCGGGGCGGTGGTGTCGGGCAAGCCCGGGCAATCAGAGTCGTAAAGAGAGGCGTTAAATTGATACAAGGCGCGCACCAGCGAGGCGGTGGTGTCGGCGGTGTCGCCCACATTCAGATCAAAGCCAGCATCTTCGTTACGCAACATGACCGTGAATAGACCGACGGCCGGGTCGGCGTTGGTCGCCACAGAGCGGATTGCGTTCGGGTTCGCATAAGGAATGGTGATCGCGATGCTGTTGCGTCCCAGCACCGTCTTATTGTGGTCCAGCAGGTAATAGTGCCAGAGATCGCGACCATCGCCTGTGTCGTTGGTGGTGGAGGTCGGAATATAGGCTCTGACGTCGAATATGGTTGGGTTCGAGGCCGTGCATGATCCTTCGGTTCGCAGCGTCACGGAAAAGACCTGCTGCGCCAGGCTGGCGGCTGTACCGGTCAGCGCGATCAAGCTGGCGATAGCGCCTGTGGCGATTGTGCGATGTAGTCTAGAAAGCATGACGCCCTCCCCCCAATGGCTGGCGGCGGCGCCCGATGGGCGGGCGGACCGCACGCCGCCCGCAGGCCCGGTCAAGGTTCTGCGGATCAACGCCTGTTTCGATATGCAGGCGACAATGATCAGGGGGCGGAACCGCGCAATCGCCCGTTCGGGTGAGTGAGCGGTTCGTAAGGCGCATCAGATGGTTAACGTGCTGTTTACTTCTGCCTATGTGTCCGTTTCGCCTCACCCTTTCGGGTGAGTGGGGGCCAAATGACCGCGTTGACACGGGGCCTGCGCCACCTATGGTCCACTCATCTTCATAAGGAGAATCCAGGCGCGCCTGGACGCCGCACACAATGGCTCAAAGACCCGCCAGGCTCGTCATTATCGACGATCATCGGATGTTCGCAGACGGCTTCGTCGCGCTGAATGATGCATCAGCGCGGCCTTACGACATTCACGTGTATGACGCGCCAGAGGTGTTTCTGAAGGCTTTGGCGAACGGCCTGTCGCCCGATCTGTTCATTCTGGATCTGGTGATGAAGCAGATGAACGGATTGGCGCTGCTGTCAGCCTTGCGACAGCATGGCTCCAAGGCGCCTGTCCTGATGCTGTCGGGCATGGCGGATGCGCCGCCGCTGGCGGAAATGCGGGCGCTTGGCGCGAACGGATTTCTGCACAAGAGCGCTGGTCAGGATGATCTTCTGGACGCCATCGAGACCTTGCTGGCGGGCGGGACGCTGTTTGACCTCGAAGCCGCGGAAGACGCGGAGGGTCTCGCCTCGGATTTCCAGGCCCCGGTGCTGGCGGCGCGCCAGCAACAGGTTCTGGCCCTGATCGGTCAGGGCGCGACGAACCGGGATATCTCTGAAACGCTGGGCATCAGCGAGAACACGGTGAAGTCTCATTTGCGCGCCCTTTATGAAACCCTGGGCGCAAATACCCGTACGGGCGCAGTCCGCAAGGCGCAGCAGCTCGGCCTGATCTAGACGCGAATCTGGCTGGCTTGCGTGGTCGCGCTGGCGATCAGCGCACGCAATTGGTCAGGATCAGCCGGTTTGGCCAGGACGCTTAAGCCCGCCTCGGTCCCGGCGGCGTCAAACCCCGTCAAATCACCTGTCAGCAACACGGCCGGAAAGCTCTGTCCAACCGCCTCGCGCACCTGACTCAGGGCGGTGACGCCATCGGCCCCATCGCCAAGCCTCTTGTCGATGACGGCGAAATCCGGCGTCGTCGCCAGCAGGGCGACAAAGGTCAAGGCTTGCTCGGCGCTCTGAGCCGCGATGACGCGGCAGCCCCATTCGGTCAGCAGATGGGACAGGCCGTCGCGCACGGCGTCGTCATCCTCGATCACCAGAACAAGCGGGGCGCCGCTGAGAGCGTCAGGGGTCTCGCCTGGCGCGGCCTCCATGGTCTGCACCGTGACCGGCGGCGTGGACGGCAGCGTCAGGCCCGCACGCGTCCCGGCGCCGGGCGCGCTGATGAAATGCAACGGCGCTTCAAGCGCGGCCGCGAGACTTTCCACGATCGACAAGCCCAGTCCCAATCCTTCGCCGCCTTCAGGGGCAAGGCGGACATAGGCGTCAAAGATGCGCGCATGGTCCGCTTCCGAGACGCCGGGGCCGCTGTCGATCACTTCGACAATCACCTCGTCCCCGTTCTCGCGCGACCAGATCTCGACGCGACCGCCGGACGGTGTGAATTTGACGGCGTTGGCGGTCAGATTGCGCACCACCCGCGCCAGCAGCGCGGGGTCTGTGTAGGCGGCCATGTCTGACCCGCAACGGTGCAAGCTGACGCCGCGCCGGGCGGCTTCATTTTCAAACACCGAGCAGATGTCATCGAGCAGAGGGGTGAGGGCGACGGAGTGCTTCTGTGCGCGTACGGCGCCGCCTTCCAGGCGGGCGCCTTCCAGAACCGCATCCAGCAATTCCTTCTGGCTCCGCCACGCCGCCTCGATCCGGTTCAGCATGTCGTGTTGCTCGGGCTTGTCGAGATAGGCTCGGAGCGCGGTCATCAGAAACCCTTGCGCTTGCAGGGGTTGGGACATGTCATGGCTGGTCGCCGCGAGCAGGCGCGATTTGGCGAAATTGGCCTTTTCCAATTCCTCGGTCTTGGCCTGCAAGCGTGCGCTGAGTTTGCGTTGACGTTCCGCCGCCAGGGTCTCTCGGGTCTGGATTTCAGCCCGGGCGCTGACGAGCAGGCCAAATCCGTAAAAGAACAGAAGGCCAATCCCGATCCCTCTGACAGGTCCGTCCAGCGCGACAAGCCAATAGAGCGAAAACGGGACTATCATCGCCGTCGAGAGACTGACGAAAGCAGGGCGGTACTCTGCGCTGGGGGCCATGCCGCCCAGCGTGATGGAGCACACGATGTTCAAGGTGATGAACAGGCGCAGCAGCGAGTCCTGATCAAGGTATCCTATGGCCAGCGCAGACCAGGTCAGGCCTGTCGCAGCGGCGATAAGCGTGTGTCGATTCAAATAGGCCCGGGCGTTTGTATCTGTGAGCCCGTTTCGCGTCGTGAGATGGGAGTGCAGCCAGACCACCCCGACCATTATGGACGTACTGACAAACCAGAGCGCGCCATAGGCGAAATCTCCCGCCAGCATCATCAGCACAGCGAGATACACGATGACCGCTTCCACGATCAGGCATGATGATGTGTTGCGTTGATACAGAAGCCGGGCCTGGGCCAGGTGCAGCTTTGTGGAATGGGCGCGCATATCACGATCTGCGGTCGGAGGAGTGTCGGACATGGCTCTCTTTCGCAGCTCGGATGTCGCCGATCAGGCGCAGTCTGGAGTGTGTCCAAGCCGAACCCGCTCTGCAATCACCCTAATGGGCGGGTGCTTCGGTTAGGGCTGCAGCGCTTTCACCGCATCAGCATGGGTTCTGGCCTCAAGCGGATAGCGTGAGGCGATCCAGGCCGTCAGGATCAGACAGGCTGCGGGGAACACGCTGATGAACACCCGCGCGATGAGCGCCGGGGTTTCAGCCTGTACGGCTGCAGGCTCAAAAAATGTGAAACCCGCCGCCACGATAAGCACCGCAATGCCGCTCGCGATTTTCTGAACCAGGGTCATCAGCCCGAAAGCGCGCGCCTCCACACGCTCCCCGGTGAGCACATGACCGTGATCCACCGTGTCGGCTGTCATGGACCATAACATCACCGGGATTACGGCCAGCCCGGCGCCCGCCACGACCAGTCCCGTCAGAACCATCAAGGCGGAGTTCGCCGCCAGAAGAGAGGTCAGGGCGATGGCGGCGATGAGGATGCCGGACACCAGCGCCGCCCGCCTGGATTTCAGCCGGGCGATCACCGGCCAGACAGGGGCGGCGAGAATGCTCGCAAGTGTCGGCGCGGCCAGGGCCGCCGGCGCCAGATCGGCCATCATGGGCGAGGCGTTGACGAAATACACCAGTGACGTCGTAAACGCCCCGAAACCGAGCATGGCGGTCACCATCACGCCCAGCAGCAGCTGGAAAGGGCGGTTCGCTTTTACAGAGCGAACAAGTCCCAGCAGCGCCAGATGGACCGGCGTGTCGGCTTCGGGCGTGAGGGGCGCGACGCCAGGATCGGTCAGTCCGCGCCCCGTCGTCAGAAGCGCGCCTGTTCCGACGACGCCGAACAGTCCCGCCGCCAGCGTGTATGAAGTCACGCCAGTCCCGAATGCGGCGACGATCAAGGGGGTTGCGATGGCCACGCTCAATCCGCCAAGACCGGCGCCGACAACGCGCGCCGCCGTCAGCATATCCCGATGCGAGGATTGCAGGCTCAATCGGGTGGGCAGGGCGTTATAGGGCATGCTCGCGAGCCCGAAAGCGGTCCGAAACGCCAAATGGGTGAGCAAGGCCCAGCCTGCTTTCAGCCAAAGGGGGCCGTCCAGGCTGGTGAATAACAAGACATAGCTGATCCCGATAATGGGCGCGATGAGGCTTATCATTTTCAGATAGCCGAAACCTTGCGCCATTTTGCGATCCGCAAGGGCGGCGAACACGGGGTCGGTGACGCCGTCCCAGATCAGGCCGAGCAAGATCACGCCGCCTGCCAGCAGGGGGGGCAAGCCGACAATGTCGGTATAGAAATAGAGCAGAAATAGCGCTGCGCCCTGCCAGAATATGACGAACGCGACATCGCCTGCGCCATAGAGCACAGAAGTCTTCATCATGGCCGCATGCCCCCTTCGCCGCTTTGATGCTAGCGTTGTTTCCAAGTCAGCGCATAGCCGTTTTCAGCGCCGGGGCGTCAGCTGCGTCAAGGGGTTGGGCGCTCGTTCGGGATTGAGATCAGCCACACCCCGTCAAGATGTCCCACAATCTCGCCTCCCAGAGCTTCGGCGTCTGATCGAGACAGGCATCCCGCCAGCGTCCGCGTGTGATCGAGATATGCGGACGTGGCGGAGGACTCGCCCAGGCGACGGCAGGGTGCGCCAGCGTCAGGAAAGCCGTCGCCGAAGGCGTTCACGCTGTCAGGAAAAGACTCGTCCAGGGAGGTTTCCATCTGCGAGTGCGGCTTTGACAGGCACGCCGACAGCACGATTGAGGTGATCAGGATCGTGGTGGCCAGAGATGTGGAGCGGACAGGGGGCATGCTGCAACCTTCAAGGATCGGGCTCATGGATACCGCATCCAGAAACTTTCAATTGGAAGCGATCGCCAGGGGTGTGACTTCGGACTTGCTTGCGATGGGAACTTTAGAGTTGTGTTGTTTTTCGGCCACTTTTCATACAAGTAGTTGATTTATTGTTATAAAAAAACTCAATCAAATGTCATGCGGACAACTTGGCAAGACGCCAAAAGCTTACGGTTGAAAGTAATTCTGGTCAGCGCCTCATGGTTTGTCTAGATCGGCATAATCATAATCAATTGGAGAGCGCTAAAAGATGAGTCTCAAAAAACGAGTTCTCGCGAGCACCATGTTGTCCGCAGCCATGGGCGTCGCCATGGGCGGCATGGCGAGCGCGCAGGTGGATCGCATTGTCGTCACCGCGACCAAGACCGAGCAGGATTCCCAGAGCATCCCTGTCGCCGTCTCCGCGATCGGCGCAAATGATCTGGCTGAACTCGATGTGGACGTCTTCGCCGACTATCTGGTCCAGCTGCCCGGCGTGACCGCCGGCGGTAGCGGCCCCGGCCAGAACACGATTTACATCCGCGGCGTCGCATCGACCACGCCGAACCTGACGACGGCGGGCGTCGCCGGCCTCGCGCCGAACGTGGCGTTCTATCTCGACGAACAGCCGCTGGCGCAGCCGGGCCGGAATCTTGACGTTTACGCTGTGGACCTTGAGCGCGTGGAAGTGCTGCCCGGTCCGCAAGGCACGCTGTTCGGCGCGTCCTCTCAGGCCGGCACCGTGCGCATGATCACCAACAAGCCTTTGCTGGGTGTTTATGAAGCGGCCGCCAATTTCGGCCTGTCCTTCACCGAGGGTGGTGAAGCGAGCTATTCCACAGATCTCATGGTCAACGTGCCGGTGAGCGACAAGTTTGCGCTCCGTCTGGTGGGCTTCTGGGATCATCAGGGCGGCTATATCGACAATGTCGCCGGCACGGTGAACACGTCTGAGTCCGCACGTTTCCGTCCGTCCGGCACGGTGCGCTCCAACGGCGTGCCTGTGAACGCCAATCGCGGCGGCTTCCAGGCCGGCGCCGATCTGTCGGCCGTCACCTTCATCGACGCGGACAATTCTGCGCTCGTCGAAGATGATTTCAACGACACCACGTATGCCGGCTTCCGGGTTTCGGGCCGTTACGAGTTCAATCCTGACTGGCGTCTCACCGTCTCGGCGATGAGCCAGCAGCTCGATACCGACGGCGTCTTCTTCCAGGATCCCGAACTCGAGGATTATGACGTTCAGCGTTATAATGACGAGTTCTTGGAAGATGATTTCGTCAACGCGTCCTGGACGCTCGAAGGCCGTCTGGCCATGCTGGACGTGGTCTATACCGGCGCCTTCACCGACCGTGATTCCGAGCAGGTCATCGACTACACCGAGTATATGTTCGTGGGTCAGTACTTCCCGTACTACACCTGTGAAGGCTCAGTGACCTATCCGGGCGCGGCAGCGCCGTCGGGCACCTGCTACAGCCCGGAATCGGTCGTGGCTTCCACCACGAACACCCAGGTTGAAAGCCATGAGCTGCGCTTCAACACGCCGCAGGATCAGCGCTGGCGTGTGACGGCGGGCGGCTTCTACTCCAGCACCGAAGTGCAAGAGCGCAACGATTTCACCTATTACGGCAGCGTTGACGCTGATCCGTTTGGTCCGTTTGCGCCGAACTTTCCGTTCCAGACCGGCTTTACGTCTGATGGCGGGCCCTTCCCGGAGCCTGTGATCTTCCGCAATGACGTCAAACGCACCGATGAGCAGATGGGTCTGTTCGGCGAGGTCAGCTATGACCTGGTTCCGGGCGTCTTTGCGGTGACGGCGGGTGCGCGGTACTACGATATCGAAGTGGATCTGGCCGGCAGCGCGAACGCGTCGTTCTGTAACTCCGGCGGGACCGACGCCAACGCGTTCGGCACCGACATTTCGGACCTGTATAACGGAGACGGTCAGTACACCTTCCGGGGTACGTGCGACACCAGCCGCCACATCACCTATAACGACACCCAGTCCATCGCCGACATTCTGGCGATCGACCCGGCGCTCAGCCAGGCTCAGGCCCAGCAGATCTTCAACGCGGCGCGTGCGCCTGACGTTGCAGCGAGTGAAGGCTCGATCTTCAAGCTGACCGGCACCTGGACGCCGGCGGCCGGCATGCTGTTTTACGCGACCTATTCGGAAGGTTTCCGTCCGGGTCTGCTGAACCGTCCGGGCGGCGCGCCTGGGCCGAACGGCTACACCGTGCCCTTCGCCATCGATTCTGACGAGCTGACCAATTACGAGCTGGGTTGGAAACTCGACCTGTTCGATGATCAGGTCCGGTTTAACGGCAGCGCTTTCTTTGTTGAAATCGAAGACCTGCAAACGACCATTTTCGATCCGTCCATCGTCAACTTGTTCTTCTCGGACAATGCGGCGGACGCTGAGATCATGGGCCTTGAAGGCGATGTGACCTGGGCGCCGGCGAATGTGCCGGGCCTGACGGTCTCGAGCGCCTTCTCGATCCTCGACAGCGAGATCACCGAAGTGCTCGTGCCGACCAATGACGTGGTCGTGGGCGAGGAGCTGGCCTATGCGCCGAACCTGCAGCTCAATGCGCGCGCTCGCTATGAGTGGCAGCTTGAAAACAGCTGGACCGCCCATGTGCAAGGTCAGGTGATCTATTCGAGCGACAGCCGTTCGGACATCATCGAGATCAACGCGGCGGACGTTGAGGGTTATGCGACGCTTGGCCTGCGCACAGGTCTGACGTCTGAAACCTGGAGCGCTGAGCTGTTCGTGGACAATGTGACCAACGAAAATGCTGAGCTCGCCAACAATTACATCAATGACCGTGAACGCGTCACCGTGATGCGTCCGCGGACCTACGGGATCCGCTTCGGCATTTCCTACTAGGCTCTGACGCCCGGCCTGTTTCGCAGGCCGGGCGTTCTCACGTGTGCGGCGTCCCATTTGGCATGGGACGCCCATCGTGTTTTATGGAGACGTGATGTCCACTGACGATCCGCACTCACCAGCCTTGCGCGCCGCTGAAACGCAGATGCGAACCGGCGCGTTCGACGCAGCGCTCATAGCGTTGCAGCCGGTGTTGCAATCAGATCCTGACATGGTGGACGCCTTGTACATGGCGGCGGTCTGTCAGCGTTATCTCAAACAGATCGATGCTGCGCGCGCTACGCTGGACCATCTCTTGCGGGTCGCCCCTGATTTCGGGCGTGGATTGCAGGAAGAGGGGCATCTGCATCGCGATCAGGGTGATGGGGACCGCGCGCTGGCCTGTTACCGCGCGGCGGTGCGCGCCAACCCGGCTTTGCATGCCGCCTGGACTGCGCAAGCTGACATTCTGGACACGAGCGGCCACGGGGACGAAGCCCGATTGGCGCGCGTTCAAGCTCAACAGATCAAGACCTTGCCGCCTGCGCTTCAGGCGGCCATGCACCATCTGCATGAAAACCGGCTGCTGAAAGCGGAAAGCCTGTGCCGGTCCTGGCTCACAAAGCATCCCAAGGACGTGGCCGGCATGCGGCTGCTGGCCGAGATCGGCTCGCGCCTCGGGGTTCTGGAAGATGCGGAATTCCTGCTGGAAAGCGCTGTGTCGTTTGAGCCTGACAACGCCGATCTGCGGGTTGATTACATCCGCATCCTGCGAAAGCGCCAGAAGTTTGAAAAGGCGCTGGGCGAAGCGCAAGCGCTGTATGAGCGCGACCCAGAGAACCCGGTATTCGCCTCCCAACTCGCCATCGAGCGCATGCAAACCGGTGATTATGAACAGGCCGTCGCCTTGTTTGATGAGGTTCTGGAGCGTGCGCCGGGTGATCCCTCGACGCTAACCTCGCGCGGGCATGCCTTGAAAACCTGGGGCCGGTCTGAACCGGCGATTCAGTCCTATCAGGCGGCTTGGGCGTCCGACCCGTCTCATGGCGACGCCTGGTATGGCCTGGCTAATCTGAAAACCTATCGATTTTCCGCTGATGAGCGCACTGTCATGCAGCGAGAAGAAGCGCGGGCGGGACAGACGCTTCAGACCCGGATCAATCTCAATTTCGCGCTGGGCAAAGCGTTCGAGGATGAGGGCGAGTTTGAGGCGGCGTTTGACCATTATCAGCGCGGCAACGCGCTCAAGACCCGCCAGACGCGCTACACCACCGAACAGATCATGGTGGAGTTCGACGCGCAAAAGCAGTTTTGCACGCCCGCGCTTTTCAGCGCTGAGGCGCCCAGGGGCGATACGGCGCCTGACCCGATCTTCATCGTGGGTTTGCCGCGTGCCGGCTCGACCCTTCTCGAACAGATTCTGGCGTCTCATAGTCAGGTCGACGGCACGCTGGAGCTGCCCAACATCATCTCGATCAGCCATGGACTGCGCGGCCGCGATCGCGCCAGCGACAAGACGCGGTATCCGCGCATCCTGTCAGAGCTGGACGAAGACCAGCTGGGCAAGCTCGGGCGGCGCTATCTCGATGAAACCGCCATTCATCGGAAGGGCGCGGCGTTCTTCACCGACAAGATGCCCAACAATTTCCGCCATGTGGGCCTGATCAAGAAAATCCTGCCGAAGGCGAAGATCATCGACGCGCGCCGCCATCCCATGGCGTGCTGCGTGTCGGGCTTCAAGCAATTGTTCGCCGAAGGCCAGGAGTTCACCTACGGGCTCGAGGAAATCGGCGCGTATTATCGCGGCTATGTGGACCTGATGGACCATTGGGACGCCGTAATGCCGGGCCAGGTTTTGCGGGTGATCCACGAGGATGTGGTCAGCGATCTGGAGAACCAGGTGCGCCGGATCCTCGACTATTGCGGCTTGCCGTTCGAGCAGGCCTGCGTGGACTTTCACAAGACCAAACGCGAAGTGCGCACCGCCAGCTCCGAGCAGGTGCGCCAGCCCATCAACACCAAAGGCCTTGAGCAGTGGAAGGCGTATGACGCCTGGCTTGACCCGCTGCGCGAGGCGCTCGGCCCTGTACGAGACGACTGGCGCAGGGATGCGCCGACCGAACCCGCCGTCCGCTCCTGAAGAGAGACCGTTCGCCCATGAAAAAGTTTGAACCCGCCGTCTTCATCCCGGCCGCTGTTCTGATCTTCGCCGGCGTCGCATACGCGGTGTTGGCGGGCGATCAGGCGGAAGCCCTGTTTGGCGATGTCCGCGCCGTCATCACCGAGAACGCCGGCTGGGTTTACTCGATCGGGGTCGGCATATTCCTGGTCGCCGCCGTCATCGTGGCGCTGTCAGACTGGGGGCGGATCAAGCTGGGGCCAGACGATTCAGAACCCGAATACGGGTTTCTGGGCTGGTTTGCGATGTTGTTCTCGGCGGGCATGGGCATCGGCCTGATGTTCTTCGCGGTGGCAGAACCGCTGACCCATTTCGTCTCGCCGCCCAATGGCGATCCTGAAACGGTCGCGGCGGCTGAACAGGCCATGGTCCTGACCTTCTTTCACTGGGGCATTCACGCCTGGGCGGTTTACGCCATCGTGGGCTTGAGCCTGGCCTATTTCGCCTTCCGTCATAATCTGCCTTTGACCATCCGGTCCGCACTCTATCCGCTGATCGGTGACCGGATCTACGGTCCGATCGGGCATGCGGTCGATGTGGTGGCGATCCTGGGAACGCTGTTCGGCGTGGCGACGTCGCTCGGCTATGGCGTCAGCCAGATCAATGCGGGTCTCCACTCGCTCTTCGACATACCGATTGCACCCTGGGTCCAGGTGGTCCTGATCGTGCTGATCACGGCGCTGGCGACGACGTCTGTTCTGGCGGGGCTGGACGCGGGCATCAAACGGCTCAGCGAGTTGAACCTGTTTCTCGCCATTGGCTTGATGGTTTTCGTCTTTATCGCTGGGCCAACCCTGTTCCTGATCGGCGCGTATGTTCAGAATATCGGTGATTATATCGATCAGCTGGCGCTGCTGACCTTCAATGTCGACGCCTATGGCGACGGCGTCTGGGTGAATGACTGGACGCTGTTTTACTGGGGCTGGTGGATTTCCTGGTCGCCGTTCGTGGGCATGTTCATCGCCCGTATTTCGCGCGGCCGCACGATCCGGGAATTCATTCTGGGCGTTCTGTTCGGCCCGACTCTGTTCACCTTCCTGTGGATGACGATTTACGGCAATACGGCGCTTCTGCAGGCGGTGAGCGGCACGGCCGAGCCTTTGCTGCAGCTGGTGCGGGACGGGGATACGCCTCTGGTTCTGTTCACCTTCCTTGAGAGTCTGCCGTTCAGTTCCATCACTTCGGTGCTCGCCATCATCCTGGTGACCACCTTCTTCGTCACCTCATCGGATTCCGGCTCGCTGGTGAAAGCGACCCTGGCGTCTGGCGGGGATTTGACCCCGCCGCTCTGGCAGCGGTTCTTCTGGGCGGTTCTGGAAGGCGTCGTGGCGGCGGTGTTGCTGTTGACGGGCGGACTGGCGGCTTTGCAATCGGCGACGATCGCCGCGGCGCTGCCCTTCACGTTTGTGATTTTCCTCGCCTTCATCGGGCTGCTGCGCGCCTGGTCCATGGAGACGGCGCGTCAGGCCGGGGCGAAGTCTGCGCCGCAATTGCCGGTGGAAGGAGCCGCCGTGCCTTGGCGGACCCGGCTGAAGCTGATGTTCTCCACGCCCAAACCTGATGATGTCCGCGCCTGGATGAAGGAGTCCGTGGAGCCTGCTTTTCAGGACGTGATCCCCGAAATGGAGCGTCAGGGGCTCAGCGCCCGGATGGAGTGGAGCGAGGATCAGGATCGCGTCTGGCTGACGATCCAGCATGGGGATCAGCCTGATTTCATCTATGGCGTTGAGCTGAAAAGCTATGATGAGGCGCCGGCGCCGGGCGCCAGCCCGAGCCAGCAGAACTCACGCGGCGAGGTCTTTCTGACCGAAGGCGGTCAGCACTATTGCATCTATGGCTATTCCAAAATGCAGGTCATTCGCGATGTGATCCGCCATTATGAGCGGCATCGCCAATGGATCCACCATCTGGTGAATGTGAACTAGGGCTGCTGGATCAGACCAGGTCGCCGGTCTCGGTGACGATCTGAAACGCGGACGCCGCATGCGAGAGCCGGACCAAGGTCAGGGGCGCATCCCTGAACCGTGTCTGCCTTTCGATCACGAAGACCGGATCGCTGGCGGGCAAGCCCAGATGGGCTTGATCGATGGGGTGCGCCAGCTCGGCGCGCAGCGCGGTCCGGATAAAGGAATACGGTGCGCGCTGGACCAGCCATTCATTGGGGCTGACCGTCTCAAAGGGCGCCTCCGCCGCTTCAGGCACCGTGTCGAGATTGATCAGCCGGTCTTCAAGCTGGAACGGCTTGCCGTCGCTCAGATGCAGACAGCGCACATGCCGTAGCGGCGCGCCCTTGAACAGGGTCTGGTCCAGCGGCGATGACGCGCCGTCATCCACACACAGGCGCTGATAGCCGTAGACAGCGCCGCGGGCTTCGATCTCATGACGCACGATGGGGATGGTCAGGGTGGAGCTGTGTCCGCGCCGGTCCACAACGCGCGTGCCGGCCCGGCGCTTGCGCTCGATCAGCCCGGCCTCAGACAGGCTCGACAAGGCGCGCCGGATTGTGCCGCGGGCGACGCCGAATTCCTCGGCCAGATCATCCTCACGCGGCAAGGAGTGACCCGCCGGCCAGGTCTGGTCGTTGATCCGGCGCAACATCTCGGTGCGGATGATTTCATACGGGTGCATGACGCTGTTTTAAGCACGCTTGTCACAAGAGCAAAGCCTAGCTTGATCCGCAGTTTTTATATGTATAGACATATTTGAAACTCAGATGGGCGTTTCATGAAACTTCTCACCGATCTTGTGCTGGCCGGCTTTGACGCTCCAACCCCCTATGGACGCATAGATGCTGGCGTTCTGGTGCTGGAGGGCGATGCGATTGCGTTCAGCGGGTCGCGCTCTGATCTCCCTGACCGGTATGCTGATCTGACGCCGGTTTCGTTGGGCGGACGCCTGGTGACGCCGGGCCTGATCGATTGCCATACGCATCTGGTTTATGGCGGCAGCCGGGCGCGTGAGTTCGAGATGCGCCAGTCCGGCGCCAGCTATGCCGACATCGCTCAGGCGGGCGGCGGCATCGTCTCCACCGTGGCGGCCACCCGTAAGGCGAGCGAAGAGGCGTTGGTCGAACAGGCGCTGCCCCGGCTGGATCGCTTGCTCGCAGACGGCGTCACCACCGTGGAGATCAAGTCCGGCTATGGGCTGGACCGTGAGACCGAGCTCAAACAGCTGCGCGTGGCGCGCCGTCTGGGGCAGTTGCGCGCGGTGCGGGTGGTGACAAGCTTTCTGGGCGCCCACGCCATTCCGAAAGGCATGGAGGCGGACGCTTATATCGATACGGTCTGCATCCCCACGCTCAGAGAGGCCGCCGCCGAAGGCCTTGTCGACATGGTGGACGGGTTTGTTGAGTCCATCGCCTTCAACCCCGCCCAGATCGCGCGGGTCTTTGATGTGGCGGTCGAGCTGGGCCTGCCGGTGAAGCTGCATGCCGAGCAATTGTCTGATCAGGGCGGCGCCGCGTTGGCGGCGCGCTATGGCGCGAAATCCGTCGAGCACCTTGAATATGTCAGTGATGAAGATGTACGCGCGCTGGCTCAGGCGGGCAGCGTCGCCGTCATGCTGCCCGGCGCCTTCTACTTTCTCAAAGAAATCCAGAAACCGCCGATCGACTCTTTCCGACGGTCGGGCGTGCCCCTGGCGGTTTCCACCGACTCAAATCCCGGCTCGTCTCCCATGACCTCGCTGCTGCTGGCGATGAACATGGCGGCGACGCTCTTTGGCCTTACCCCGGAAGAAGCCTTGCGGGGGGTGACGGTGAACGCCGCCCGGGCGCTGAATCAGGGCCGGCTGGGGCGACTGGCGGCGGGGTGTCTCGCCGATTTCGCGGTCTGGGACGTCACCGACCCGGCTGAACTCACTTATCGCATGGGCGACGCTCCGCTTCATGCTCGTTATCTGGGAGGCGATGTGTGCTGACGCCCGGTTCCGTAACGCTCGACACGCTTGAGCATATCTGGCGCAAGGGCGGAGAGATCCGCCTGGACCCCGTCGCGCGCGACGGCGTGCGCCGCTCGGCTCGGCAGGTCGAAGCCGCAGCCCGCGGGTCCGAGGCCGTCTATGGCGTCAACACGGGCTTCGGCAAGCTCGCCTCCATCCGCATTGCGCCTGAAGACACCGCCGCGCTGCAGCGCAATCTGATCCTGTCGCATTGCTGCGGCGTGGGCGAAGAGACGCCTGAAGCCGTTGTCCGCCTGATGATGAGCCTGAAGCTCATCTCGCTGGGCCGGGGCGCGTCTGGCGTGCGTGAAGACATCGTCGATCTGATCGAAGCCATGCTGGAAAAGGGCGTCATGCCGGTCGTGCCCGCGCAAGGCTCGGTCGGCGCGTCGGGCGATCTCGCTCCGCTGGCTCATATGGCCGCCGTAATGATCGGGGAGGGCGAAGCGCGCTTTCAGGGTCAGGTGCTGTCCGGCGCTGATGCGCTTGAGCAAGCCGGGTTGAGCCCGGTGGTGCTGGGTCCCAAGGAAGGGCTGGCGCTGATCAACGGCACCCAGTTTTCGACCGCCTATGCGCTCGCGGGCCTGTTTGAAGCGCGCCACGCGGCAAGGACGGCGCTCGTGACCTGCGCGCTCAGCATGGATGCGGCCATGGCCTCCACCGCGCCCTTGCTGGAGGAGATTCACGCCCTGCGCGGCCATCCCGGCCAGATCGCAGCCGCACGCGTGATGCGCGAGCTGCTCGAGGACAGCGAGATCCGTCAGTCCCACCGCACCGATGATCCACGCGTTCAGGACCCGTACTGCATGCGCTGTCAGCCCCAGGTGGTGGGCGCGGCGATGGACATGCTGGATAACGCCGCGCGCATGCTGGAGCGTGAAGCGAACGCCGCCACCGACAACCCGCTGGTGCTCGCCGATGAGGGCGTCATCGTGTCGGGCGGTAACTTCCACGCCGAGCCGGTGGCGTTTGCGGCCGACATGATCGCGCTCGCCGTGTCGGAAATCGGCGCCATCGCCCAGCGGCGCATCGCGCTGCTGGTGGACCCCACGCTTAGCTTTGACCTGCCGCCCTTCCTCGCCGCCGATCCGGGGCTTAATTCGGGGCTGATGATCGCGGAAGTGACCAGCGCGGCGCTGATGAGTGAGAACAAGCATCTCGCCAATCCCTGCTCGACGGATTCAACGCCCACCTCCGCCAATCAGGAAGATCATGTGAGCATGGCCGCCCATGGCGCGCGGCGCCTGATGCGGATGACGGCGAACCTTTTCCATATTCTGGGCATTGAGTTGTTCTGCGCGGCTGAGGGCGTGCGCTTTCGCGCGCCGTTAAACACCAGCGCGCCGCTCTGCGCGATGCTTGATGTGTTCAACGCCGACATTCGTCCGCTGTTGCAGGACCGCTATCTCGCCCCCGATCTTGAAGCCTCGGCGCGCCTGGTGCGCGGCATGGCGATCCTCGACGCCGCCGGGGTGACGCCCTCAGACCTGGAGAGTGTGTGATGACCGATCGCCGCCAGAACGCCCGTGAAATCCGCCCCCCAATGGGGACCAAGCTCAACGCCAAATCCTGGTTGACCGAAGCTCCGCTCCGTATGCTGATGAATAATCTTCATCCGGACGTGGCCGAGAACCCCGACGAGCTTGTCGTCTATGGCGGCATTGGCCGCGCCGCGCGGGACTGGAACAGCTTTGACAAGATCGTCGAGAGCCTGAAGGCGCTCGAGGATGACGAGACCTTGCTGGTTCAGTCCGGCAAACCGGTCGGGGTGTTCCGCACCCATGAAAACGCGCCGCGCGTGCTGATCGCCAACTCCAACCTGGTGCCGCACTGGGCCAATTGGGACCATTTCAACGAACTCGATAAGAAGGGTCTGGCCATGTACGGCCAGATGACCGCGGGCTCGTGGATCTATATCGGCACCCAGGGGATTGTTCAGGGTACGTACGAAACATTCGTGGAGGCGGGCCGCCAGCACTATGAGGGCGACCTCAAGGGCCGCTGGATCCTGACGGCAGGGCTTGGGGGCATGGGCGGCGCCCAGCCGCTGGCGGCTGTGATGGCGGGCGCATGCTGCCTCGCCATTGAATGCGACGAGACTCGCATCGATTTCCGTCTGCGCACGGGCTATGTGGACGAGAAAGCGACCTCTGTGGACGAGGCGCTGGAGATGATCGAGCGTTGGACCAGGGCGGGTGAAGCCAAGTCCGTGGGCCTTCTGGGCAACGCCGCCGAGATCGTGCCAGAGCTCTATGCGCGCGGCGTGCGCCCGGACATGCTGACCGATCAGACCAGCGCCCATGATCCGCTGAACGGCTATCTGCCGGCGGGTTGGAGCGTGGCGGACTGGCGCGATGCGCGTGAACGCGATCCCAAGCGCGTCGAAGCCGCCGCCCGCGCCAGCATGAAGACCCATGTGGAGGCCATGCTGGCCTTTCATGCCGATGGCGTGCCGACACTTGATTACGGCAATAATATCCGTCAGGTGGCGCTGGAAGAGGGTGTTGCGAACGCCTTCGATTTCCCTGGTTTCGTGCCCGCCTATATCCGCCCGCTCTTTTGCCGCGGCGTCGGCCCGTTCCGCTGGGCGGCGCTGTCGGGCGACCCTGAAGACATCTACAAGACCGACGCCAAGGTGAAGGCGCTGATCCCCGATGATCCTCATCTTCACCAATGGCTCGACATGGCGCGCGAACGCATCAGCTTTCAGGGGCTGCCCGCACGCATCTGCTGGGTCGGGTTGGGCCAACGCCATCGTCTGGGCCTCGCCTTCAATGAAATGGTGCGCACCGGTGAGCTGAAAGCGCCGGTGGTGATCGGGCGCGACCATCTGGATTCGGGCTCTGTCGCTTCGCCGAACCGTGAAACCGAAGCGATGAAGGACGGCTCGGATGCGGTGTCGGACTGGCCGTTGCTCAACGCGCTTCTGAACACCGCCAGCGGCGCCACCTGGGTCAGCCTGCATCATGGCGGCGGGGTCGGCATGGGCTTCTCCCAGCATTCGGGCATGGTGATCTGTTGTGACGGTTCAGAAGCCGCCGACAAACGCCTCGCCAATGTGTTGTGGAACGACCCGGCCACGGGCGTGATGCGCCATGCGGACGCTGGATACGAGATCGCCCTCGACTGCGCGCGTGAGAACGGGCTCAATCTGCCCGGCATTCTCTAGGAGCGCCGCATGAGCGTCACCCGCACTCAAGCTCCGGACTGGACCGGCCGCATGGACCCCGAAGACGGGCCCGACGCGATCCGTTTGCATCAGCTCGTGCAACCGGACGCCAATCGCGCCGTGATCGGGTTTGCGTGCGACGCCGGTGTGAAGCGCAATAAGGGTCGGGTCGGCGCCAGGGACGGCCCCGCCGCCCTGCGGCAGGCGCTGGCGATCCTCGCAGCGCCTCACAACGCCCTGGCGTTCTCAGACCTCGGTGATGTGGCTGTGACGGGCGACGCGCTTGAGGCGGGACAGGACACGCTAGCGAACACGATTGCGGACGCGCTCCACCGCCATGACCGGCTGGTGGTCTTGGGCGGCGGGCATGAAACGGCTTTCGCGTCTTATCAAGGCTTGCGCAAACGCCATCGAGACGCGCGGATCGGCATTATCAATCTGGACGCTCATCTGGATCTGCGCTTGCCGGGCGAAGCGGGCGGCTCGTCCGGGACGCCCTTCGCCCAGATCCGGGCGCTTGATCCCGAGCGGTTTGATTATCTGTGCGTAGGGTATGCCGAGGAGGCGAACACCCAGGCGCTCCTGAAGCGCGCGCAGGACTGGGGCGTCGGGCTGGTGCGCGATCATGAACTGATCGCTGATCCTTTGGTCGCAAATCAAGCCATATCCGAGCTGATCGCGCGCAATGATCATGTGTATCTGACGATTGATATCGACGTGCTCAGCCATTTTCAGGCGCCGGGCGTCAGCGCGCCGGCGGCGCGGGGCGTACCGCTGTCGACGATCGAGCAGATTGTGGGCTTTGTCCTCGCCAAGGCCGGCGCCCGTCTGGCGCTCGCCGATCTGGTTGAGCTCTGTCCCGCCCGTGACCAGGACGGGGTGACGGCGAAGACGGCCGCTATACTGGCGCGCCATCTGTTGATGAGGTGATCGGACGCAGTGCAGACTTCTGGCAAAGCCTTGCCAGGTTTGACGTCACAGGTCTCAATAGCTTCAGACAGGTGACAAGAGCTTGCCCATGAATGTTCGGCGCAATTTGCGGGTGCGCGATATCCGCGGCCTGATCGAATCGCGCCTGTGGGCGCAGATTCTTGTGGCCATGGTCGTGGGTGTCGGCGTCGGATTGCTGCTCTCGCCGCAGACTGAAGGACCGCTCTCGCTGGATCCCGCCGCCGCGGAGCAACTGGCGGAATGGCTGCGCCTGCCCGGCCAGATCTTCCTCAACGTCATCCAGATGGTGGTGATCCCGCTGATCATCAGCTCGATCATTCTGGGGCTGACCTCGGCGGGAGATCCGGCGTTTCTACGCAAGGTGGGATTGCGGATCGCGCCGTATTTTGTCGGCACGACCACACTGGCGGTTCTGTTGGGTGCGGCGGTGGCGACCTTGATCAAGCCAGGCCGGTTTATTGACGGCGAGCGCTTTGCAGACGCCGCGATGGCCGAGGCTGAAGGGTCCGCCGAGGCGCTTCTGGACGGCTCCTCCGAACTGTTGTCGGCGCCCGCCCAGATCGCCAATCTGGTGCCGGCCAATATCGATAACGCCATGCTGACCGGCAACATGCTGCAAATCGTGGTCTACGCCTTGTTCATTGGCGTGGCGATGTCGATCATCGGCCCGGACCGGTCCGAACCGCTCAGCCGATTGCTGCAGACCGTGCAGGAAGTGGCGATGAAAATCATTGGCTGGGCCATGCGCCTGGCGCCCATCGCCGTGCTGGGTTTGATCTCTGATTTCGTCATCCGGGCCGGTGTTGACGCCTTGGTGGGGTTATCAGCCTATATCGTCTCGGTTCTGATCGGGCTCGCCGCTTTGCTGGCGTGCTATCTTGTGATCGTACTGGTGTTGGGGCGCCGCAATCCGTTCGCGTTCGCCGGCAAGATCGTTGATGCGCAGCTGCTGGCGTTCTCGACGTCCAGCTCGGCGGCGACCATGCCGCTTTCACTGCGGGTGGCTGAAGACCGGCTCAAGATTGCGCCGCCGATTGCGCGCTTTGTCATTCCGCTGGGCGCGACCGTGAATATGGACGGTACGGCGCTGTACCAGGTGGTCGCTGCGCTTTTCATCGCCCAGCTGTTCGGCGTCGAGGTGTCGGTCGCCCAGTTTGCGCTGCTGGTGATCACTGTGGTGGGCGCCAGCATCGGCAGCCCGTCGACGCCGGGTGTGGGCATCATCATCCTCGCCACGATTTTGCAGGGCATGGGTATTCCGGCGGCAGGCGTGGCGATTTTGCTGGGCGTGGACCGCATCCTCGACATGTGCCGGACGGCGGTGAACGTCACCGGCGATCTGACCGCCTGCGTGGTGATGGACCGTTGGCTTGAGGATGTGAAAGAGGGCCCGCCGACGACGCCTGAATCAACAGATGCGCCCGCGTCATAGAGCGAGCTTCAGCCCTTCATGGCTGCTGACGAAGCCCAGGCTTTCGTAAAACCTCAAAGCGTCTGTGCGCGTCTTGTCAGAGGTCAGTTGCACCAGTCCGCATTGTTTGATGCGGCATTGCTCGATCGCCCACTCAATCATGGTGCGGCCCAGCCCGTCGCCCCGCCGACGCCGGGCGATGCGAACGCTTTCGATCTGACCGCGCCACATGCCCAGGCGCGACAGGCCGGGGATGAAGCTCAGCTGCAAGCAGCCGGCCACCCCTGCGTCATCTTCCAGTATGGCGAGATACTGGTTGGGATCAGACTGGATCGCGTCAAACGCGGACAGATAGGCTGGATCAACCGGGGTGCTGACGCGTTCCCGGCTTTGCCCGAGATCGTCATCGGCGAGCAGCGCGATGATCGCCACGAGATCGTCGCGACCGGCTCGGCGAAAAGTGAAGGTATTGGTCGTCATGATGCGGCTTCCTGTGAACACAGATAGCTTCGGGCCAGCGCTTTCATGTGATGCAGATACCTTGCTTGCGGCCAGGCGCAGCTTTGGGTCAGCGCTTCCCAGTTGCGCACGGACAACAAGGCCCAAAGCAGGTCCGCCGCCGTTTGCGCATCCAGTTCGGGGCGCAGATCGCCATCCCTGTCGAGGGCGTTGACCGCCGCGTCACAGCCCTGACGCATGGCGGTCATGCGATCACTCCAGGCCAGGTCCGCCGCTTCGTCGCTGGGGGCCATCGCCATCAGGGCGCGCGCTACGGGATAGATGATCGGGATATAGCCGCCCCAGGCCTCGATGAAGGCGTCCAGCCTATCAACGCCGGACGTGGCTGCGCGGCTGGGCGCAAGCCGGCCCGCCACATCCTCCACCTCGTCAATATGACGCGTCAGGGCGATCAGAAGCTCCGCACGCGTCTTGAAGTGCAGATACACCGCCTGCCGGCTGAGCCCGGCGGCTTTGGCGATGTCGCTCATCCGGGTCGATGCGCCGTTATCGCTGACCAGCAGGGTGTAACAGGCGTTGAGGATCTTGGTGCGGGTGTCCGCTGCGGCGGCCATTGCAGGATCTCCGGGGGCTAAAAGTTGGCGTACCTTCGATTACGCTTGACACCGTGTCAAGAGACACGTACTTGACGCTGTGTAAAGTTTACATCGCGTCAAGTGGCGCAAGGAGCATGACATGACAATTTTCAACGCAGTCCGCCGTGCGTTCACGCGCACCTCTCCCATTCTGATCACGGGCGCGACCGGCAAGACTGGTGGCCGCGTGGCGCAAATCCTGGCCGAGCAGGGCCACCCGATCCGTCTGGGCTCGCGGCGGGCGGACATTTCCTTTGACTGGAACCAGCCGGACACCTGGCCGGCGGCGCTGGACGGCGTGAAGGCGGTCTACATCGCTTATGCGCCGGATCTGGCGGTCCCCGGCGCGGTCTCGACGATCACGCGCTTTGTGGACGCTGCGGCAAAGCAGGGCGTGCAACGCCTGGTCCTGTTGTCAGGCCGCGGCGAAGCCGAAGCGCAGGCGTGCGAGCGGATCGTGCTCAATAGCGGGCTGGAAGCGAGTGTGGTGCGCGCCAGCTGGTTCAATCAGAATTTCTCCGAGGGCGCGTTTGCGGACATGGTGCGCGCCGGCCAGCTGACACTGCCTGCTGGCGACACGCCTGAGCCCTTCGTGGACGCTGATGACATCGCTGAAGTCGCGGTCGCAGCGCTGACCCAGCCAGGTCATGACGGCGAGATCTATGAGGTCACCGGTCCCCGTCTGATGACGTTCAAGGATGTGGCCGCAACCCTGTCTGAGGCCACAGGCCGGACCATCGACTTCGTTGCGATCCCTCATGAGGCCTTTCTGGACGGCGCAAAAGCCTCCGGAGCGCCGTCAGACGTGGTGTGGTTGATGGATTACCTGTTCACCACGGTCTTTGACGGCCGCAACGCCCAGGTGTGTGACGGCGTTCAGCGCGCCCTGGGACGCCCCGCCACGGATTTCGAGACGTACGCCCGCAAGACCGCCGCTCGCGGCGTCTGGCTGGCGGCTGAGCGGGTCTAGAGCGATGATGGAGGGTGAGATGACGGTGTATGTCGTTGCGCTTGCGGGACTGGTTCTGGCGACAGGCCTGACGGCGGGCGTTTTCCTGGCGTTTTCAGATTTCATCATGCGCGGCCTGTCTCAGGCCGCGCCCGGCGCCGGCGCGGCTGGCATGATCGGACTGAACCGGACGGTGTTGCGATCGGTCTTTCTGACCAGCTTCTTCCTCATCATCCCGTTTGCGGCCGGGCTGGTCTGGTGGGCGCCGGATGCGGCGCCGGCAGCTGCCCGCTGGCTTATGGGACTGGGCGCCGGTGTTTACGCGGTGCTGGTCTTCGGCGTCACGCTTGTGGCGAATGTGCCGATGAACAAGGCGCTGGAGGCCAGTGGCGGTGCGGAGGATGTCTGGGAGCGTTATCGGCGCGTCTGGACTGCCTGGAACCATATCCGGACCCTGGGAGCGACATTGAGCTTTGCCGTCTTCCTGACGGCTTTGACGATGCTGACTTGAGTCCGGCATCAGGAGTGGGCGATCATTGATGATCACCTATGAGTCGCATCGAGCAGGGGCCGGGCCATGGACCGATTATCAACGCTGGAGGTCTTCCGGCGGGTGGCCGAATGTAACGGCTTCAGCGCGGCGGCGCGGGATCTGGGCGTGTCCAACGCCGCGGTCAGCAAGGCGGTCAAGGATCTCGAAGCCCGGCTTGGCGTCCAGTTGATCGTGCGCACCACCCGCTCTCTGAACCTGACCGATGCGGGCGCGGCCTATTATCATCAGACGTGCGCGGTGCTGGACGCGTTGGCGGAAGCTGACGAGCAGGTGCGCGCCGAAGCTGCGAGCCCGCGTGGGCGACTGAAAGTGTCAGCGCCCATGTCGATGGGGCTGACGACCCTGTCTGAGGCCTTGCCAGATTTCTGTCGTCAGTACCCGGACATTCTTCTCGACCTGCATATGAGCGATGAGTATGTGGACCTGGTCAGCGGAGGGTTCGACCTGGCGATCCGAGGAGGCTTGTTGCAGGATTCCAGCCTGAAAGTGCGCAAATTGCTGGATCTGGACAGGATTGTCTGCGCCGCGCCGAGCTATCTGGAAGCTCGGGGGCGTCCTGCATCCCCTCAGGATCTGAGTGCGCATGATTGCCTGGTGTTCGCCGGGTCAGGAGCGCCGGAAACCTGGCCGCTGTTCAGCGCCGACGGCATGCAAGCGGTCCCGGTCAAGCCGAGACTGCGGATCAACAACTCGATCGCGCTCAAGGCCGCTGCAAAGCAAGGGCTGGGCCTCGCACTTCTGCCAAATGTTTATGTGCGTGAGGACATGGCGTCCGGCGCCCTGGTCGACGCCATGCCCGGATGGCGCGGTGAAGCGCAGGCATTATACGCCGTCTATCCCGAACAGCGCGAGGTCTCACGGAAGGTGAGGGTCTTCCTCGACTTTCTGGTCGAGCATTTCAGGACGATGCAGAGCTAGGATTTATATTTCACGTTTCGTGAAATATAAATCAACAAAAGCCTGAATTATTTTCAATTTGCCGTGCAGTAAGGTTCGACCCGTCATCACACGGGAGAGCGCCATGCGCACGCAAATCGCAATCGCCTATCATACTGGCTACGGACATACCCGCGTTCTTGCCGAGGCCGTCGCTCAAGGGGTCGAGCGCCAGTCCGGCGCGCGGGCCGAGTTGATCGACGTCACCGACATGAACTCTGAGAGCTGGGCTGTGCTCGCTGTTTCAGATGCGATCATTTTTGGCTCGCCGACCTATATGGGCGCGGTCTCGGGGCCGTTTAAAACCTTCATGGACCAGACCTCCGCCATCTGGCTGGCGCGAAGCTGGGCGGACAAGCTGGCGGCGGGCTTCACCGTTTCCAGCTCGCAGGCCGGCGACAAGTTCGCCACGCTCAGCCAGCTCGCCACGCTGGCGGCCCAGCACGGCATGCTGTGGGTGAGCCTCAACCAGTTGCCCGGCAATAACAGCTCGACCGCCAGCGTGGACGATCTCAATCGTATCGGGGCGTCTCTGGGCGCCATGGCCCAGGCCAATAATGACCAGGGACCGGACCTCGCCCCGCCCGCCGCGGACCGTGAAAGCGCGGCCCGGCTCGGCGCCCGCGTCGCAGAGCTGACGCAGCGTATGGCCGCAGGTCGCGCGAAGATCGCAGAGCCTGCCTGAGGCCTTTGCGTTCAATCATTCAGTTTACGGAGAATGCTATGACACGGCTGTCATCGGCGCTGATCGGCGCCGCTTTATCCGCAGTCCTGTGCGCGGTCGCAACGGCGCAATCGGATCGTCCTGAAGTCGGCGTGAGCCCATGGGGGGCGGACGATGAAATCGGACGGCTCAACCTGATGACGCCGGTCAGCCAGGCCGCCATTCTGGGCCGGATCTCGGGCGGCGCGCCCTATGATCTGTCGGTGGAGTATTTCATCGGCATGCCCAGCTGGCAGGCCGCGGGTGATCCTCATTATCGGATCTGGATGACCCACACCCCGCACGGCACCGGCGTGGATGACCCGCTGGGGGTGGGCCACGCCATGAACGACCATGTCAGCTACACGGGCGCGGCGGTCTCGATGTACACCCATACCGGCACGCACATCGACGCCCTGGTCCATTTCGGGCTCAATGGCGAAGTGTGGAACGGCTTCACGGCGGAGGAGCATCTTGGAGATCGCGGTTGGCGCGTGGGCGGGGCTGAGGCGTTGCCGCCCATCGTTGCGCGCGGCGTACTGATTGATCTGCCGGCGTTTCTTGGCGTCGATCAGCTCGCTGACGGGTACCGGATCAGCCGGTCGGACCTGATCGGCGCGCTCGCGTCTCAACAGGTGTCTCTGGCTGAAGGTGATGTGGTGCTGATCCGAACCGGCCGCATGCAGGTGTATGACGATGCTCAAGCTTACATGCAGAACCCGCCCGGTCTGGGCATGGAGGCCGCCCGCTTCCTGATTGAGGAGGGCGGGGCGATGATCGTTGGCGCTGACAATCTCAGCTTTGAGGCCTTCCCCAGTGAAGATCCGGCCAATTACGTGCCGGTGCACACCTATCTTTTGGCGGAACAAGGCGCCCCGATCATCGAGCTTGTGTTTCTGGAGGCGTTGGCGCGCGATCAGGTCTATGAGTTCGCCTTTATTGGTGGCGGTTTGCGCCTGCGTGGGGCGGACGCCGCACCGATGCGTCCGCTCGCCTTTCCCCTGCGCTAGGGAAGGGGATCATCATGCCGCGTATGTTTGACCTGATCCTGACCGGGCTCGCGCCCATGGTCTGGGGGACGACCTATATCGTCACCACCGAGATGCTGCCTGCGGGTTATCCCCTGACCCTGGCCGTCTTGCGCGCTTTGCCCGCCGGCCTGTTGTTGCTGGTCGTCCTGCGCCGGCTGCCGGTCGGGCGGCAATGGGGCGAGGCGGCGGTGCTCGGGGCGGTCAATTTCGCCATTTTCTGGGCCTGCCTGTTCGTCGCCGCCTATCGCTTGCCCGGCGGCGTGGCGGCGACCATGGGCTCGCTTCAGGCGCTGATCGTCATTGGACTGGCGCGAGTGGTGCTGGACCAACCGGTGCGGCGTCTGGCGGTGATGGGCGGTATCACGGGCGTGCTGGGCGTGGCGTGCCTGGTCCTGGGGCCAGCCGCAGGTCTTGATCCTATTGGCGTCGCCGCGGGGTTGGGCGGCGCAGTGTCGATGGCGACAGGTACGGTGTTGAGCCGGAAATGGCGGCGCGACACTCCGCTTCTGACCTTCACCGCCTGGCAATTGGCCGCTGGCGGGATGCTGCTTCTGCCGTTCGCCTTGCTGCTTGAGCCACCTTTGCCGTCCCTTGATCGTGAGGCGATTGCGGGTTTGCTCTGGCTTGGCCTCATCGGAGCAGCGCTGACCTATGGGCTATGGTTTCGCGGCGTTCAGCGTCTTGATCCGGCAGCAGTGTCCACGCTCGGTTTTCTCAGCCCTCTGACGGCGGTGCTGATCGGCTGGCTGCTTTTGGGACAAAGCCTCAGCCCGGTTCAAATGGCGGGCGTGATTCTGGTGCTGGGCGGGGTCTGGGCCGGAGGGCGAGCTGCTCCCGCGCCTTTGCGCGCGAGACTGAGCGACTAGGTCCGGCGCGCTCGGCATAGCTTTCAGCAAGATTGTCCGAATCTGCACTTTCGTCTCGCGCGCCTGCGTTCCAGACTGAAGGGGTGTTAGGCGGGAGAGCGAGATGCGGATTGTCTTCGGGGTGCTGGTCGGTCTGGGCGTTCTCGCCGGACTGATCTGGGCGGTGGCGTTTCGATGGCCGTCAGAGATGTCCGGCCGTGCGCCGGCGCCCGCCATCCTGATCGAAAATGTGCGCCTGGTCTCCATGGTCGCAGGCGAGCCTGACGCGCTTGAGGCTCAGGATATTCTGGTGATCGACGGCGTCATCGCCGCGCGCGTCCCTCATGGCGCCCTGGCCGGCGATCCACGCCTTGAGGGCGCTGAGCACATTGACGCCGCGGGTCGCACGGTGTTGCCCGGGCTGATCGACGCCCATGTGCATGTCTGGGATATGCCGGAGCTGGCCGGGTATCTCGCCCATGGCGTCACCAGCGTGCGCAATGTCGCCGGGCTGCCGGTGCATTTGCGCTGGGCGGACAGGATCGAGGACGGCGCCCTTCTGGGGCCGACGCTTCTGACCACCGGGCCGATTCTGAACTCGCCGGGTCCGAACGCCCAGCAGAACCATGTTCTGGTGATGACCGGTGATGAGGCGCGCGCCGCCGTCCGCCGTCAGCATCAACAGGGCTACCGGCATTTGAAAGTGTATTCAAACCTGACCGAAGACGCCTATCGCGGCGTTCTTGAAGAAGCGCGCGCTCTGGGGCTGACGGTGTCGGGCCATACGCCTGAAGGCGTGCGCGAGCCGGGCATTCCGCTGGAGCGCGATTTTCTGATCCCCTTCACGAGCGTGCTCGATGACGGGTTTCTGACCATAGAGCATACCGAATCCATCGTCTGGCACGGACTGCGCGACCGTCTGAACGCGGAACGCATGCAGCAGCTGGCGGGCGAGATGGCCCAAGCCGGCGTTGTCGTGACGCCCACCCTGATCGCCCATGACAATCTGGTGCGGGTGGCGGAAACCGGCGGCGCCTATCTGGAGCGTCCTGGGGTTGAAACCCTCAATCCGCTCTATGTGCGCATCGATGCAGATGTTTACGCGTATTGGGCGCGTCAGGACCCAGCCGTCCGGGAAGAGGCGCGACGCCAGTTCTATCGCCAGGCCACAGGCATGATGCATGAGGCGGGCGTGACGCTGATCGCCGGCACGGATGCGGGCATTTTCACCAATCTTCCAGGCCGGTCGATGACGCGCGAGCTGGAATTGCTGGTGATGTCGGGCTTGAGCCCGCATGCGGCGTTGCAGACCGCCACCGCGAATGGCGCGCAGGTTCTGGGGCTGACCGATCGCGGCCGGATCGCGCCGGGATTGCGCGCGGATCTGGTGCTGGTCAGCGGCGATCCGTTGAGCGATGTGGCCGTGGTCGAGTTTCCCGACGCTGTGATGGTGAACGGGATCTGGCTTGATCGCGCCGAGCTGGATGATCTGGAGC
This sequence comes from Oceanicaulis sp., assembly GCF_051859625.1. GTDB lineage: Bacteria > Pseudomonadota > Alphaproteobacteria > Caulobacterales > Maricaulaceae > Oceanicaulis. Next base: position 1,579,753 of record NZ_JBHYFH010000001.1, read on the forward strand.
GTGCAGCGGGCAAGGGTTCGCTCTTGCGCAGCGTCACAAACGTCCTGCCGATCTTGTTGGGACGGCAATAGGAGCAGTTTGGCGGAATCTGCGTGTTTGCAGGCTTTTCGGATTCCGCGTGCTGGGCGCACTATCAGCCTATGACATATCCTGTTTCTTCTCCGCTCGCCGAGCCGCCGCTCATTCATGTGGTGATGGTGGCGTATCCTGACGCCCATGTGCTGGACATCACTGGCCCCATGGAGGTGCTCTCCGGGGTCAAGCTGTTCCGCGATGGCGGCGTGGGCGGGTATGAGTTGACCCTGGTCGCCGCTGAGACGACCCCGATCCGCACCACGTCCGGCCTGTCTCTGGCGCCTGATATGACGTTTGAGCAGGTGCGCGGCAGCGGTTTGCCCATCGATGTTCTGATGATCGCTGGCGGTCATGGAACCCAGGCCGCGCTCAAGGACCGCCGGTTGATGGAGTTCGTGGCCTGGGCGGATCAGCAGGCCAAACGTGTGATTTCGATCTGCACCGGGGCTTTCATCCTGGCGGAGCTGGGGCTTCTGGACGGCAAGCGCGCCGCAACCCATTGGTGGTGGTGCCCCGTGATGGCGAAACGCTATCCCGCGGTCGAGCTGGACGCCGATGCGATCTATGTGCGCGACGGCAAATACTGGACCTCGGCGGGCGTCACCTCGGGCATGGATCTGGCGCTGGCGCTGGTTGAGGCCGACTGGGGGCATGACATGGCGCTCAAAGTGGCGCGCTATAATGTCATGTACATGATGCGTCCGGGCGGGCAGGCTCAGTTCAGCGCCCAGCTGGTCGCCCAGCAGGTGGATGACGGCCCGATCAACCGCACGCTTGAGCACATCCTCTCAAATCTCACCGATGAGCTGAGCGTGGCCGACCTTGCCTCACTGGCCTGCATGTCCGAGCGCAGTTTTGCGCGCAAGTTCAAACGTGAGACGGGAGAGACTCCCGCCGCTTATGTGGAGCAGGCCCGGCTTCAGGATGCGCGTGTGCGGCTCGAGCAGTCAGATGACACGATTGACCTCATCGCGCTCAAATCAGGCTTTGGCGCCGCCGAGCGCATGCGTCGGGCGTTTCACAAGCATCTGGGGGTGACCGTGCGGTCTTACCGGGAGCGCTTTCGCCCGAACCGTCCGGCGGCGGATGCGTGAAATGAGGTTACAGCTCATGGCCATGGGCGACACGGATTTCCGCCCAGCTATTGGACCAGTCACGCAAGGCGTACAAAACAGGCCCCAGCTCTTCAAGGAGGGCGGTGGGTTTGTAGCCTTGATCCGTGCTTTCCAGCAAAAGCGTGTCTTTCAAGAGCGCCAGACGCTGGTTGAGCACGGTGGGCGAGATCTCGTCGCACTGGGCGCGCAGCTCGCGAAAGGTCAGCGGGCCGTTGCGCAGCTCCCAAATGATGCGCAGCACCCATTTCTGACCCAACACATCAAACAGGGCCAGGACGGGGCGCGAGGTTTCGGTCAGTTTCGCCACAATTTCTCCCAGAAATGGTCACTTGCGCTACGGAAAGCGTAGCGGTAGTCTTTGCTACATAATACGTAGCGCGGCCCGCCTCGATTGGAAGGGCGGCGTCTACTAGGGGGCCTCGCTCCCGCTGGTTGGTCAACCCTTTCGCCCGAACGCCGGAAAACCGGGAGGGCGGAGACTGCAGGAGACGCCGAGATGGCGCACATGGCAGTTCGGGCGTTCATTGCGCCCTTCAACCCGATGTCGTCAGCGCCGCCCGGCGCTGCGCATGCTGTCTCTGGTCCGCCGAGAAACGGCCCGGACAGCTCACGGACGCTGCGCGGAGTGCGCGCGGTCTAAGACCCTGGGCCCGATTAGGCGGCCCTTTTCCTCAGGAGAGAAACATGAAACGCAGTTTGACTGCGCGCACGGCTCTGTGCGCGTTGCGGGGCGGGTGCGCCCTGTTGGCGGCAGGTGTTGCAGTTTTGGCGTTAGGCGCCTGCGCAGGCGGCGGCGCGGATTACGCACCGGTCGTGGATGGACCCCGCTCGGTGGCTTACCAGGCGGATTTGCAGGCCTGTCAGGCATTGGCGCGTGAACGCGCTTTCATGAACGCCGACACGCGAACCGATATGGCCATCGGCGCTGGGGTCGGCGCGCTCGCCGGACTGGCTGATGATGATGTCACCGATACGGAAGGCGCCTTGGCGGGCGCTCTTGTGGGGGCGGCGGTCGGCGGGATGAGCGGTGCGCTCGAAACGCGCGACGAACGCCGCCAGATGGTTGTGGACTGCCTGCGCTTGCGGGGGCATCGCGCCATCGGCTGATCATTGAGACGGATCTGAAAGGCGGATTGGCCATCCGCCTTTCAGAGCGTTCTGAACGGACTGAAACAACTGCCGCGATCAAAGCGAAAGCGGACGGGACGCCTTGCCCAAAAAGCGGGCCGCTGATACGCAATCAGCATGGCCCATTCCGCGATTATTTCCCCTTCGATTCTCTCGGCTGATTTCGCCCGCTTGGGGGAGGAAGTCAAAACCGTCGACGCCGCCGGCGCCGACTGGATCCATATTGATGTGATGGATGGGCATTTCGTGCCGAATCTGACCATTGGCCCGGCGGTGGTGAAAGCCCTGCGGCCCTGGTCTGAAAAGCCCTTCGACGTGCATTTGATGATCTCGCCAGTGGACGCCTACATTGCTGATTTCGTTGACGCCGGCGCGGACATGATCACGGCGCATCCCGAAGCGGGGCCGCATTTTCACCGCACCGTCCAATCGATCAAGAATCACGGTGTGAAGGCTGGGGCGGCGCTGAACCCCGGCACGTCACTGGATTGCATCGACTATGTGCTGGACGAGCTCGACCTGGTCTTGATCATGAGCGTCAATCCCGGCTTTGGCGGGCAGAGCTTTCTCAGCTCCCAGCTGCGCAAGATCGACACGCTTCGCAAGACCATTGACCGTCGCGGCCTGGACACGATGATTGAGGTGGATGGCGGGGTGAACCCGCAAACGGCGCAGCAATGCCTGGCCGCCGGCGCGGACGCGCTGGTCGCCGGGTCGGCGGTTTTTAAAGGCGGTCCGGACGCCTACGCCAAGAACATCGCCGCCTTGCGGGGCGCATGAGGCTTTGATGAAACGCCAGGCCAAGACCCGCGAACTCGCCGCAGCCCTGGCGTTGCGCGGTCGTCGGGAGTTGTCAGACCTTCTCAATGCAGCGCCCCCGTACCGCATGCTGACGCAGAACCAGCGTGCGCCCGAGAGCCTCAGCAAGCCTCCGCGCGCGTTCGTCAAAGGCGACAAGGCTTATGGCGCGGCGTTGCTGGGCGGCCGTTTCGCCCTGGCCGGTGAAATCGTGGAAATCCCTGAACAGGACTCTGTCTGGGATCGCACGGCGCCCTCAAAACGCTTCGCGGAAAGCCTGCACCGCTTTGACTGGCTCGCTGATCTTCTAGCGGTCGAGGACCCTGAAGCGCCGCTGATGGCGCGCCGGCTGGCGGATGACTGGCTGACGCGTTTTGGCAAATGGAACTGGTTCAGCTGGGAGCCGCATATTCTCGAAGGGCGTTTGTGGGCCTGGATGATGGCGAGCGAAACGCTCTTCTCCGCGGACGACGAGAACACGCCCAAGCGGCTCAGATCCGCGGTTCGCCAGACGCTGCGGCTGTCGCGTTGTCTGTCCTTGATGCCGCAGGACAAGGCGCGGCTCTTTGCGGCGATCACCTTGCGGCTGGCCGTGCTGACGCTGGACATGCCAGCGGGGCTGCAAGCGCGGGCGCAGGCGGCGCTGGACCATGAACTGGCCGCGCAACTCTTGCCTGATGGCGGTCACGCCAGTCGCAATCCGCGCGTGGCGGCAGATGTTCTGATCGCCCTTGTTGTACTGGATCAGGCGGCGGATGCACGCGGCGTCACCTTGTCGGCCGAGGTTAATCGCGCCATGGACCGGGCGGCGGCCTTCATCCGGTTTTGCCGTTTGCCGGGCGGTGGATTGTGCGTGTTTCATGGCGGCGATGAAGGCGACTCCCGAGCCATTGAAACCGCGCTCAAGCATGTGGGCGGCGGCGAGGGGCGCGGCTTCAATGTCGCGCCGCACAGCGGGTTTAACCGCGTGCAAGCGGGCGGCGCCGTGTTGATCATGGATTCTGCGGGTCCGCCCACTGGGCCGCACTCCGCTGATGTGCATGCGAGCGCGCTGGCGTTTGAATTCGCCGCGCCGGGCGGTCGGCTGGTGGTCAATTGCGGCTGGTCAGAGGATCAGCCCCGCACCTGGCGGGAGGCGGTGCGCGCAACGGCGGCGCATTCAGTGCTGACGCTGGAAGAAACCTCCTCGACGCGGCTTCTGGCGCAAGGCTGGCGGCGGTCGCTGCTGGGGCCGCGCGTCGCATCGGGACCAGAGCCGGTGAAGGCCCGGCGCAATGAAGAAGACCTGGGCGTCTGGCTGGAAGCCAGCCATGAGGGCTATCGGCGCGAGTTCGGATTGTCGCTGCGTCGACGCCTGTTTCTGGCGTCTGACGGCGGGGATCTGCGCGGTGAGGACAGCCTGTTCAGACCTGTAGAGGATGGGGCGCCGGACAATCCCGAACTGCGCTATCGCTTCTCCATCCGCTTTCATCTTCATCCCAGCGTTCGCGCGTCGCTTTCAAGGGATTCCTTGAGCGCACTTCTGGTTGCGGGTAATGGTGATGGATGGCGGTTCCGGACCGATGGCGGCCCGGTGCGTCTGGAGCGGTCTGTCTATCTGGCGGCAGGGGGGAAGCCCGAACGTTCGACCCAGCTCGTCGTTTCGGGCGAAGCCGAGCCTTATGGCGGCGGCGAACGCCCTCCCAACCGGGTCAGATGGGCGTTTCAGCGTTTGGGTCGCGTGGGGGCGGCGGGTTAGACATGACGGGCGGATCACAGATCGAATTCGCTGTCGCAGGGGGGAGCCGGCGATATGAGCGATAAACCCGAAGGGGCGGTCCAGTCGCCGTCCGCGATGAAGGGCGTAGCGCTGACCACCAGCCTGGTGCTGCTCTATGATACGCTGGCCGCTGCAGGCGCCATGTTCGCCAGCCTCGTGATCCGGTATCATTTTTTTCAGTACAATGAACCGCCGGGCGCGCTGGAATATCTGGCGACGGCCGTGTTCGCCCCGATCAGCGCTGCTGTCTTCCTGGGGCTCGGCGTACACAAGGGTCTGTGGCGACACATGTCCATGCCGGACCTGTTGCCGATCATTCAGGCGGTCCTGCTGTCACATCTGATCTTCCTGCCAGTGTTCTTCGTGATGAACCGGCTGGAGGATTTTCCGCGCTCAACCTTCGCGCTGTCCGCACCCCTCTTGGTCTTTTTACTGGTCGCGCCGCGGGTGGCGGCGGCGGCCTGGCGGTCGGGCGATTTGCGGTCGCTGGTCCAGCGCGGCGATGAAAGCGCCCCCATGGCGGTGCTCGTCGGCGCACGCGAACATCTGGCGGATGTTCTCAAGGCGCATTTGCGCCGCGCATCAGGTCCGAGCTTCCGCTTCCGGGCGCTGGTGGAAACCGAAGGCCAGGCGGGCGGTCGGGCGCTGTATGGAATCCCCATCGAGGGCGGGCCGGACAAGCTGACGCGCGCCGTGTTGCGGGTGAAGCGTCTGGCGGGGGATGGCGCGGTGCGCATCGTGCTGGCTGATCCGATGCCTGATGCGACCTTGGTCAATGAAGTGGCGCGCGTTGCGGGACGCACGGGTGTTCAGTTGAGCCGCGCCCGGGGCGGCAATGGCGCGCGGGGGTTCACCTCGGTTGAGGCGTCAGACCTTCTGGCCCGCCCGCCCCGCGCGCTGTCGCGCGATGGCGCGCGACGGTTGATTGCGGGCAAACGGGTTCTGGTCACCGGCGCAGGCGGTACGATCGGGTCCGAACTGGTGCGGCAGGCGGCGGCTCTGGGGCCGGAGCGTCTGATCTTGCTCGATTCCGCTGAACCCAATCTCTACGAAATCGACATGGTCTTGCAGACCTTGAAGGACGCCCCCAGCTGGCGCTCGGTTCTGGGCGACATCAAGGACCGCAAGGGCCTTGATGTGTTGATGGCCGAGGAGCGCCCCGAAGTGGTGCTGCACGCCGCCGCGCTCAAGCATGTGCCGCTGATGGAGGGCAATGTCTCTGAGACTGTCCGCACCAATCTGATGGGCACCCGCAATGTGGTGGAATCCGCTGCTGAAGCCGGCGTCGAGGCTGTGGTCTCGATCTCAACTGACAAGGCGGTGGACCCCAGTTCGATCATGGGCGCCAGCAAGCGCGCGGTGGAGCTGTATCTGGCCGCCGCCGCCGACAAGGTCGAGCCCATGAAGCTCGCCTCTGTGCGTTTTGGCAATGTGCTGGGTTCGGCGGGCTCGGTGGTGCCGTTGTTTGAGCGCCAGATCGCCGAAGGCGGGCCCGTCACTGTCACCGACAGCGACACCACGCGGTATTTCATGACCGTTGAGGAAGCCGCAGGCCTGGTTCTGGAAGCGGGCGCCCAGGCGGGCGCGGTCGGATTGTCGGGCGGCGATATCTTCTTGCTCGATATGGGCGAGCCTGTGCTGATTTCACGGTTGGCGCGGCAATTGATCCGGTTGCGTGGGCTGGAGCCTGAGCGCGATGTGAAGATCGTGTTCACCGGTTTGCGTCCCGGTGAAAAGCTGCACGAAGCGCTGACCCACGCCTTTGAGAGCGTTTCTCCTGCCGGCCCGCCGGGGGTGATGCGCATAGAAACGCCGGATCTGGATCTGACGCGCGTGGACTCCGCACTGGAGCAATTGATCGCCGCGGCGCAACGCCGCGATGACGATCAGGTGCGTAACCGGCTAAATCTGGTGATTGAAGCCGGCTGGCCAGAGGGTGTCGCGGCGATCAGTCAGACGCTTCCCGCCGCGCGTGACGCGTGATAATGGGGCCGTCTTCGTTCCTGGCGTAGATTGAAGAGCGCCGAATGGGAGGACGTTTCCATGGATGCTTCTGGCCTCGCCCCGCTCAAGCGGGCTCTGATTTCTGTTTCCGACAAGACCGGTCTCGCCGAGCGCGCCGCCAAGCTGGCTGACGCCGGGGTCGAGCTGTTGTCCACGGGCGGCACCTTGCAGGCGCTGCGCGACGCCGGCCTGGACGCGCGCGACGTTTCCAGCGTCACCGAATATCCTGAAATGATGGACGGTCGGGTGAAAACCCTGCATCCGCGCATTCATGGCGGCTTGCTGGCGCGCCGGGACAATGAGGACGACCTGGCGGCGATGGCCGAGCATGGCATTCCTCAAATCGATCTGCTGGTGGTCAATCTTTATCCGTTTGAAGAAACCGCACGCTCGGGAGCCGATATCGACGCCTGCATCCAGAAGATTGATGTGGGCGGTCCGGCGATGATCCGCGCTGCGGCCAAGAACCACAATCATGTGGCGGTCTGCACGGATATGCGAGATCTCGACAAGGTGCTCGAGGTGATGGCCGAACATCACGGCCAGACGACCCTGGCCATGCGACGGCATCTGGCGGGCAAGGCCTTCGCCCGCACCGCCGCTTATGACAGCGCGATCGCCGCACGGTTCGAGCCGGAAGTGGAAAAACCCGCCCATAGCTGGTTCACGATTGGCGGCCCGCGGCTTGAAAAACTGCGCTATGGCGAAAACCCGCATCAGGATGCGGCGCTCTATCAGGCGCCCGAGCAGCGTCCGGGCGTCGTCTCTGCGCGCCAGATTCAGGGCAAGGCGCTGTCTTACAACAATATCGCCGACGCCGACGCGGCGTTCGAGCTGGTCAGCGAGTTTGATCCCGAAGAGCGCGCCGCAGCCGTGATCATCAAGCACGCCAATCCGTGCGGCGCAGCAGCGGCGGATGATCTGGCGACCGCTTATGAGCGCGCGTTCGCAGGCGACCCGATTTCAGCCTTCGGCGGCATCGCCGCCTTCAACCGCACGCTCGACGCCAAGACGGCGGATGCGATCACCAAGATCTTCACCGAGGTCGTGATCGCGCCGGACGCCGACGAAGCCGCGCTGGATATCCTGTCCTCCAAGAAAAACGTGCGCGTTCTTCTGACCGGCGCACTGGCCGACCCCACCCAGCCGGGCTGGACCACAAAGGCGGTGGCCGGCGGTCTGTTGGTGCAGGAACGTGACACCGGCCATGTGCTGGCTGAAGACCTGAAAGTGGTCACCAAACGCGCGCCCACCGAAGAAGAGCTGGCGGACATGCTGTTCGCCTGGCGCGTGGTCAAACATGTGAAGTCCAACGCCATCGTCTTCGCCAAAGGCGGAACGACCGCCGGCGTCGGCATGGGCCAGACCTCCCGCGTCGAGGCGGTGCGTCTCGCCGCTCGCAAGGCCGAGGACGCCGCCAAGGAAAATGGCTGGGACGAGCCGCGCACGACGAACTCCGCCTGCGCCTCAGACGCCTTCTTCCCCTTCCCTGACGGTTTGCTGGAAGCAGCCAAGGCCGGCGCGCGCTGCATCATCCAGCCGGGCGGGTCTGTGCGGGATGAAGAAGTGATCGCCGCCGCTGATGAAGCCGGTCTGGCGATGGTCTTCACCGGGATGCGTCACTTCCGTCACTAAGCGCGATTGACGCTGTGATCTTGGCGTTCGCCTCTGATGGTCTTAGGTCTTGTATCATGATCATCAGGGGCGAGCCTTCATGGACAAGCTGATCTGGGTTCTGGCGGTCGTCGGCGCCGGTGTTCTGGCGTTTTCGCTGCACATCGCCTGGTCTTTGTACCGGCGCTTGCGCGGGCAACATCTCGCGCGCAAGCCCTTCGCCGACCATGTCGCCTTTCTCGAGCCCTATGTGCGGGTGTCCTATCCGCCCGGCGATGGCCCGTTTCCAGCGGTGTTGTTGTTTCACGGTTGCGGCGGCGTGCGTCAGGTGACCGAAAATTACGCCGCGCTGGCGGTGAAGTCCGGCGTGGCGGCCGTGATTGTGGACAGCCTCCGGGCCCGAAACATCTCGTATGAAGAGGCGCTGGCCCAGGTCTGCACGGGGCACAGGCTCTGGGGGCGTGAACGGGCTGCTGATGTCTACGCCGCGCTGGAGCTTGTGCGCCGCGATCAAAAGATCGACCCGCAGCATCTGGCGCTGGCGGGCTGGAGCCATGGCGGCTGGACGCTTCTGGACGCGCTGACGCTGGCGCAGATGAAGCGCCCGCCTGATGGGCTGGCGGATGCGCCCGACCACCCGTTTGCGGGCGTGAGGGGCGCGTTTCTCGTCTATCCCTATGTCAGCGGGCCGTCTTTGGCGGTCCGCAATGACTGGCTCCCATCCATTCCGGTTGAATCAGTTCTGGTGGAACGCGATTCCATGGCCAGCGAGGCGGACGCCTCGGTCGTGTTCATGCGCGCGCGTCAGCATGGCGCGCCGATCAGCTGGTCTGTTCTGGGCGGGGTGACACATGCGTTTGACGAGCCCGACCACCACCCGGACTCAACGCTTCGGTATGACGCTCAGGCGACCCGGGAGACTGAAGGCCGGTTTGTGGATTTTCTGGATCGGCGGCTCGCCTGACCTGCTCAGTAATCCGCCGAGGGCGGCTAGATGGCGCGGCGGCGTGGCGACAGGACCCGTTTGGACAGACAAAGTCGGTTTTGCATAAACATAATAACGATGGCGCCTGCGCACTTTGTACTTTTGATTAAGACGATTAAAGTCCGCCGCAACGATTACACACAACCAACGCAAGGGGAGCGGCGTGGGCGATCTTTTTTCTGGCCTTGATGGCCTTATCAATAACGTCTCCAATTTCATCTGGGGCGGTACCTGGGGCGATGCGCAAGTGCTGCCTCTGGGCTTCCTGGCAGTCGTCCTGCTGGGCACTGGGCTTTACTACATGGTGCGGCTGGGCGGACGTCCGGTCCGACGGTTCGTACCCGCTGTAAAAGAGTTGTGGGCGGGTCGTAAATCCCAAGGCGAAGCGGGCGACATCACCCCTTGGCAGGCGCTTTCAACGGCGTTGTCGGGCCAGGTGGGCACCGGTAACCTTGCGGGTGTTGCGACCGCCATCTCGCTAGGCGGCCCTGGCGCGATCTTCTGGATGTGGATCACCGCGCTGCTGGGCATGGCCTGCGCCTTTGCGGAATCCAGCCTGGCGGTGAAATACCGTGAGACCCACCCTGACGGCCGGATCCATGGCGGTCCGATGTTCTACATCAAGAACGGCCTGAACAAAGGCCGCGCGGGTTTTGGCGGCTGGTTTGGCTGGCTGGCCATGCTGTTCTGCATCGGCACCCTGATCTCCGCGGTTGCGACGGGCGGCATGATTCAGGCGAACTCGATCACCGAATCCGTGATCCAGACCGGTAACGAGCTGAACTTCGCCATCCCGACCTGGGGCGTGGGCCTGGTTCTGGCGGCGCTGGTTTTCCTGGTTATCGTGGGCGGTATCAAGTCCATCGGCTCTGTGGCCGGCAAGGTCGTGCCGTTCATGGCGCTCTTTTATGTGGCCGTGGCCTTCGTGGTTATCATCATCAACATCGAGCATGTTTTTGAAGCCTTCGGACTGATCTTCAGCCACGCCTTCGGCTGGCATGAAGCCGTCGGCGGCGCTGCTGGCTATGGCGTGATGCAAGCGGTGCGCTATGGCGTGGCGCGCGGCCTGTTCTCCAACGAGGCTGGTCAGGGCTCGGCCCCGATCGCGCATGCTGCGGCCCAGACCAAGAGCCCGGTGGCCCAAGGTGAAATCGCGATGATCGGCGTCTTCATCGACACCATCGTGATCTGCACCATGACGGCGCTGGTCATTTTGATGGCCGAGGGCTCTTATCCGGCGGAAGGCGGCGGCGTCGTCTCTTACGCATGGCAATCGACGCTGAACTCCTCCGCGATCACGACAGCGGCCTTCGCAAGCGCCATTCCTGGCGGTCAGTTCGTGATCACTGTGGCTCTGGCCTTGTTCGCTTTCACCACGATTATCGGTTGGTCCTATTACGCTCAACAGGCGGCCAGCTATCTTTTCGGCGACTGGGTCAACAACTTCATCCGCTATATCTGGGTGCTGATTGTCTTCGCCGGCTGTCTGGTGGTGGACACCGTCACCTTGTGGCGCTTCGGCGATATTGCGAACGCGTCGATGGCGTTCCCGAACCTCGTTTCCATCCTTCTGTTGTCAGGCGTCGTGGCCACCATGGCGCGCGAAGCTGACGAGAAGGTCAAACGCGGCGAATCGATCATCGGTTGATCGTTTTATCCGACGGACCCGAACCCCCGGCGCATCGCGCCGGGGGTTTTCTTTCGCCGTATTCGGAAAGCAGGTTACGCGGCGGATGCGTGTTTCTTTGCGCGCACCTTGCGGACGCCCCAGAGCCATACAAAGCCCAGACCGATCCCGATCAGGTCCGCAACAAGGTCTGCGAGGGACGCCGTGCGGCCCCAACCGCTCAGCCCTTGCGCCAGTTCGATTGCGACGCCGAAAGCGGTAAGGCCGAGCGCCAGCCGCCATAATGGCCAGGCCGGCCAGCTTGCCCGCGCCAGAAGGGTGAGCACCAGGAACGCGCCCATATGCTTGAGCTTGTCCTCCCCGAACAGGGTGGGGCTCTCAAAGTGTGCAGGTAAAAGCGCCAGCCCGAAAACCGCGACGCTGGTGATCAGCAAGGCCAGTCTTGCCTGCAAAACACTGAGTTCCATGGCTTGCAGCCTGGAGGCGGGCTTCTTACAGTCGCGGTCGTTTTGTACAGGTCCAGAGGCGCTCATGTCCCAACTTCTCAACGATCTCGACCAATTGGCCGTCCCGCGTCATGACTGGACGCGCGCCGAGGTCGCGGCCATCCATGACGCTCCGTTCAATGACCTGATCTTCGCCGCGCAAAGCCTGCACCGTCTTGGGCATCGCGCCAATACGGTCCAGAAATCGCGCCTGCTGTCGATCAAGACCGGCGGCTGCGCGGAAGATTGCGGCTATTGCAATCAGTCCGCCCATTTCGACACCGGTCTTAAGGCGTCCAAGTTGATGGATCCCGAAGAGGTCGAGAAAAAGGCGCAAGAAGCCAAAGATCAAGGCGCCACCCGGTTTTGCATGGGCGCGGCCTGGCGCGAACTCAAAGAACGCGACGAGCCGAAAATCCACGACATGATCCGCCGTGTGAAAGCGATGGGGCTTGAGACCTGCATGACGCTCGGGATGCTGGGCGACGGACAGGCGGAGCGCCTGGCGGCAGCAGGGCTTGATTATTACAATCACAATCTCGACACCTCGCCTGAATACTACAAGCAGATCATCACCACCCGCACCTGGGATGACCGGATCGACACTCTGTCCAAGGTGCGCGCTGCGGGCATGAAGACGTGCTGCGGCGGCATTATCGGCATGGGTGAAAGCAAGGATGACCGGATCGGGCTTCTGGCGGAGCTGGCGAGCTTGCCGGTTCATCCTGAAAGCGTGCCGGTCAATCATCTGGTGGATGTGGACGGGACGCCGCTGTCAGGCTCCCAGCCGCTCGACGGGCTCGATTTTGTCCGCGCCATCGCGACGGCCCGGATCATCATGCCCAAAAGCGTGGTGCGCCTGTCGGCGGGCCGTGAAACCATGTCACGCGAGCTTCAGGCGCTGTGTTTCCTGGCGGGCGCCGGCTCGATCTTTGTCGGTGAGGAGCTTCTGACCACGCCGAACCCGGACGAGAACACGGATGCGTCCCTGTTGTCTGATCTGGGCTTGAAAGGCGATCAGGCGGAGCCTGTCTCGGCGGGCGCCTGACGCCCGCCCGGCTTATTCCGCGCTGAGCGAATGACGGCCGGGCAGGTCGAGCTCGGGGGCTGTCTCGGAACTGGTGATCCGGGGCAGGTGACAGGTCACGCGCGTGCCTTCGCCCGGCTCGCTTTCTAGCTCCACCCAGCCGCCATGCAGCCGGATGATGTCGTTGACCAGCGCCAGACCCAGGCCTGCGCCGCCGCCATCACCGCGTTCAAAGCGCTCAAAGATCTTCGCCTGACGGTCAGGCGCGATGCCGACGCCGTCATCGGCCACCCAGATGGAGACATCCTCGCCGGTGACGTCTGCGCCCACTTCCACCGCGCCGCCGGGATTGACGTGATCCATGGCGTTCGTCAGCAGGTTGTAGAAGACCTGCTTGAGGCGTTTGGCGTCCGCGCGGACCAGAGAGGCGTCTTCGTCGGCGTTCAGCGACAGCTTGATGCCCGAATGCTCGGCGCGCGAGGCGATGAGTTCGGAGGATTCTTCGGCCAGGGCGTGCAGATTCACATCTCCCAGCTCAAGCTCCAGCTGGCCCGCGTCGATGGCGGCGATGTCCAGAATATCGTCGATCAGCTTGCCCAGCTGGCCAGACGCGGTCTGGATCGCGCCCATATGCTCTTTCTGTCGATCCGACAGATCGCCTGCAAACCCGCCCGCCAGAAGGTCGGCATAACCGTGGATCGTGGTGAGCGGCGTGCGCAGCTGATAGCTCACATGTTCGACGAACTCGGTCTTGATGCGCTCTGAGGCTTCCAGCGCTTCGGCGCGATCGCGCAAGGCGGATTCAATGCGGCGGCTGTCGGTGATGTCGTCCCAGGCGATGACGGTCGCGCCATCGGGCAGCGGACGGGTCAGCCAGGTCAGGACAGAATTGTCGGCGCGGCGAATTTCGCCCGTCATCGCCTTGCGCGATTCCGGGCTGGGATCGGTGATGCGCGCCTTGAGCTGCCCCCAGGCCTCGCCATTATCGTACAGCGGCTGGCAAGCGGTGACCACATCATCGAAATGCACGCCGTCCAGCGTATCGGGGTCGAGCTTCCACAGCGTTTCAAAGGCGGCGTTGCGCAGCTTCAGACGCCCGTCGGAGCCGAACACCGCAACCGCTTCATGCAGCTTGTCCAGCGTGGCGCGTTGCACCTTGATCTGGGTGTTGTAGCGCGCCTGCAGCGACAGCTGGTCGGTCATGTCTTCAAAGATTACCAGCAGGCCGCCCATGGGGTGACGCTGGCGCGCCACGCGCAGGGTGCGACCGTCCGGCAAAGCCCAAAGCTCATCGGGCTCGGCTTCCGAGCCCGGCGCGGCTTCATAGCGAGCCAGCTCGGCGGTGCGCCATTGGCTGTAATCGGCCTGTTCGGGCAGGCGGCGTTTCTCGCGCAAGCGGTCCAGCAATACGCCATGAGCCGGGCGGTCATTGAGGAAGGCTTCTTCCACATTGAACATCTGGCTGAAGGCCTGATTGTAAAAGACCAGCTTCTTGGCGCGGTCAAAGATCGCGACCGCCTCGGTCATATGGTTCAGCGTCAGATCATGCGCTTCGCGGAACCGGTTCAGAGCGGCTTTCGCCTCTTCGCCATCAGTGACATCCACGGCGAAGCCCGCCACGCCGCCTTGCACAGGATAGCTGGTCACCGACATCACCCGGCGTTGACCCGCCAGAACCACGCCGCGGGCGCTGGTGCGGGTTTCCACGGCGTTGAGCACATCACGCGCCTGATCGCCCAAGCTGGGCTCAAGAAGCACCTGCCGTTCGATCACTTCGGCCACATCCCTGGCCTCAACCGCTTTGACATAGGCGGCGTTCACCCAGGTCAGTCGGCCTTTTTCATCCAGGCGCCAGGCGGGAACGGGGTTGCGGCCCATCATGTCCATGAAGCCGATGGGATCGTCATGGCCGATGGCGTCCGGGCTCTGCGCGGCGTTTTCGGCCTGGCGCAAGGCGGTGTCGGTCAGCCAGATCACCAGCTGGCGCCCGGCCGGGCGGCCGTCGACCTGGATTTGCCGTCCAGACGGGCCGGAAATGGTCAACGAGAACGGCGCGCCGTCCGACATCAGGGCGCGGGCGCGATCGCGGAAGCTCGTGGTGTCGCCATTGGCCGTGCGCGCGGTGAAGTCGGAAATGCTGTCGAGGATATCGGTCGCGATCTGGCCGTTCGGACCACCAGACTGGCTCAGCTCTGCAAATTGCAGCAGCGAGGCGAGCGCGGCGGGAGAGCCGTACAGCCTGGGCGCGGACCAGTGCTCGGCGTCAGCTTGCGGCGCGCCGTCCCAGACCACCACCACGCCCGGATGGGCGGCGAACAGGCTGTCATTGCGTTCGGCGCGGTCTTCTGCGGCCAGGATCCGGTCGCGCCAGAGCTTGCGGGCTTTGCGGGCGCCGGCGGTCAGCCTGTAGGCCCAGACCGAGGACGCCAGGGCGAAGGCGACGGAGCCGCCTGTGACGATGAGAGTGGCCAGTTGTACCGGTTCGGCTGCGGTCATGTCGCGCCATATCCCCAATTGCCTGGTGCGCCATCCCGCTGAAAACGCGCACACGTGCGAATCACATCTTACCGGAAGGTGAATTGAGACGCGATGGGGGGTGGAATCCCGAACCGGTTTTGTCCGGGTTACGTTGTGGACAAGGTGAATAAAGGCTTAAAGTTCAATACTTGCTAAACTAATCAGATTCAGCGAATCCGCACTTCACCTTGGGTGAATTCAAACAGGACCACGCATCCAATCAAATGCGCGCCTTCGCTGAGGGGCGCAAACCGCCAGGTCTCCACAGCGCGTCGGGCTTCACGGTCAAAGCTGCCGCCGGGCACGCCGCGGGCGACGGTGACATTTTCAGTCTCGCCCGCTTGCACCACGTCAAACTGCACAATCGACCAGCCTTGCAGCCCGCGCGACCAGCCCCGCGCCGGATACTCGGGCAGGCCGGCGTCGATGGCCCGCAGGGGCTCGCCCGCGCACTGATCCGAACTCGCCGCCCGCTCCACATTGGGCGGGACGGGCATGTCGGAGGTGGCGATGAAGGGCTGGGACCGCGGATCGGCAATCGGATTGAGCGCCTCTGGCGAGACACAGGCGCTCAGCACAAGCGGCAGGGCGAGACAGATCGGAGGCAGGATTTGGCGCATGGCGCGCACAGTGTGACGGGACGGCGGGAAGGGCAAGGTCGAGGCATGAAAAACCCCGCCGGATCGCTCCGACGGGGCTTCTCGTCTTTAGGAGTAACTAGCGCCTAGTAGCGATAGTGCTCGGCCTTGAACGGGCCTTTCTGCTCGACGCCGATATACTCGGCCTGCTCGGTGGACAGCACGCTGAGATTGGCGCCCAGCTTGTCCAGGTGCAGGGCGGCGACTTTTTCATCGAGATGCTTGGGCAGGATGTAGACTTGGTTCTCGTACTGATCGCCGCGGGTCCACAGCTCGATCTGGGCCAGCACCTGGTTGGTGAAGCTGGCGGACATCACGAAGCTGGGGTGACCGTTGGCGTTGCCCAGATTCACCAGGCGGCCTTCGGACAGCAGGATGATCTTGTTGCCGTCGGGGAATTCGACCAGATCGACCTGCGGCTTGACGTTGGTCCACTGGAAGTTCTTCAGCGCCTCGACCTGAATCTCGTTGTCGAAGTGACCGATATTACACACGATCGCCATGTGCTTCATGGTGCGCATATGGTCGACGGTGACGACGTCCTTGTTGCCGGTGGCGGTGACGACGATGTCGATATTGTCGATCACGTCTTCGAGACGAACCACGGCGAAACCGTCCATGGACGCTTGCAGGGCGCAGATCGGGTCGATCTCGGTGACAGACACGCGAGCGCCGGCGTTGCGCAGGGATTCAGCGGAGCCTTTGCCCACATCACCATAACCGCAGACGACGGCGGTCTTGCCGGCCATCATCAAATCGGTGCCGCGGCGGATGGCGTCCACCAGGCTTTCACGGCAGCCATACCGGTTGTCGAATTTCGACTTGGTCACGGAGTCGTTGACGTTGATCGCCGGGAAGGCCAGCTCGCCCTTCTTGGCCAGCTGATACAGGCGCATCACGCCCGTGGTGGTTTCTTCAGACACGCCCTTGATGGCGGCCTTGGCTTTGGCGAACCAACCCGGGGACATCTTGATGCGATTGCGGATGGTCTGGAAGAGGAAGGATTCTTCTTCAGACTTCGGCTCGCCCAGGAAGTTCGGGTCAGCTTCGGCTTTTTCGCCCAGCTGCAGGTACATGGTGGCGTCGCCGCCATCATCGAGAATCATGTTGGCGGTTTCGCCGTTCGGCCAATGGAAAATGGCGTCGGCGTATTCCCAGTACTCTTCCAGCGTTTCACCCTTATAGGCGAACACCGGAATGCCGCGCTCTGCGATGGCGGCGGCGGCGTGGTCCTGGGTGGAGAAGATGTTGCACGACGCCCAGCGCACATCCGCGCCCAGCTCGACCAGGGTTTCAATCAGCACCGCGGTCTGGATGGTCATGTGCAGCGACCCTGCGATGCGCGCGCCGGCCAAAGGCTTTTTGCCTTTGTACTCTTCGCGCAGGGCCATCAGGCCGGGCATTTCAATTTCGGCCATCTCAATTTCCAGCCGGCCCCAACGAGCCAGCGAAAGGTCTTTGACATAGCGGTCGTCACCGGTGTTGGCGGCATTGAGCAGGGTCATGGGAAGGCGCCTTGTTTTTGACTTCGATCAGGTCAGAGCCTGATGGTTCCATTTGAGACAGCGCACCTCTTAACACGCGTGCCAAAACGGGCAAACCATCTGGCGTGTTCATCGTAAAAGGCTGGGAAAAACGCGCCATTTCTTAAAATGGTCCTAAATCTGTATAAACTTTGTGGTAAGCTTTTTGCTCGGGACCCGTGATAAGGGTTCGTGCGGCATGGCCGCAGGAGACGCCGAGGGGCGGCGGACCTGTGCGACGGACTGAGGGGACTGTTGAAATGGCGAACTTGCCTACCGCTTATGCGAGCCAGGATTTTGGACGCAAGACGCTGGATTTCTACGCCGCCGCCGGTGAGGTGAGCGGAGCGGATCCGCGCGCACGCGCCGATGAGCACAGCCTGACCGATTATGACGGCGCCAAACATACCGTGCGCGTGACGGACCGCGATTTCGCGCTCGAAGCCGGCGACCAGGCCTCCGTCCTGCGCATGCAGACGGGCCCGTCCCGTCGTTCGCGTCCGGTCGCCGTGGTCAATCACACCCGTCAGGGGTGGTCGCGCACCCATCCTGGCGCCAGCGCCATGCTGTCGCGCGCCGGCGTCGCCCGCAACGTCAACTGGTTCCTCACCGTTCTTCTGTTCGCGCTCGCCTCTCTGGTGATGGTCTGGCCGTATCTGCGCACCTTCCTCGTTGAAGTGGACCCGTCCCTGTTCGGCGCTGCGCCGTCCTTCAACATTTTCGCTCTGGCGCTCAGCGCCTTGCCCGATCTGGGCAATTGGAGTTTCTCGCAAACTGTCAGTCCAGTCAGCGCATTGATTGCGCAAAGCGTCCCGTCCATGGCGGAACAAGCCGATCTGATCGTGTTTTACGCCCTGTCCGGTCTGGCTGCGCTGGTGGTGTTCGCCACGCGATCCTGGCGTCTGCTGTGGGCGCCTTTGTTTGTAGGATTGGTCGCCGCCGCCGCATTGGGGCTTGGCGGCGTCACCGATGCGCCGGGCGATGCCGTCATCGCCTACGGGCTCTCCGCCGTGCTCTTCGTTGTCGGCGGCTTGATCAATCGTATTCGCGATGCAGCGCGTCTGGAGCGACGCATCGCCCTGCTCGCCGATCACCTGCAGCGTCATGCGCCCGAGGAGACCATTGCGCGCACGGATGCACCTGAGACTGAAGCCGAGACGCCTGAAGAGACCGCCGAAGACACGACCGAAGATGATGCGTCGATGGCGGCCGTCGCGGCCCCGGTCAGCGCCGCGCTCAGCGAAAGCGCAGACGAGCCCCAGACTGACGAAACCCAAGCTGACGAAGCCCAGATGGAGACGGCTGACGAGGCGGTGGCGGATCTGTCTGATGACGCGGATGTCGCCGTCGCCGAAGCGGACGCGTCGGCTGACATATTGCCTGCCGAGGAAACGCCGACAGACGCAGAAGCCGCGGCGCCCTCTGAGCCGGTTGAGCCGGGCGCTGATGAAGCGAGCGCTGACGCTGAACATGTGGAGGACGCCTCGGCCGTCTCCGAAGACGCTGAGGTCGAGCCTGAAGTCGCCGCTGAACCTGAAGTTCACGCCGAAACCGAAGCTGAAGTCATCAGTTCGGATCAGGATGAGGTCGAACCCGCCCTGGTTGAGGCTGAGCCGCCAGCTGAGAAAGAGGCGGGGACGGTCGATGAAGAGATCGTCGCCGACGCCTCTGTCGACACCTCTGTCGTCGTTGCGGAGCCGGACGCAGAAACAGGCGACGCTGCGCCAGAAGAAGCGGATGACGTCGAGGCTGAACTTGAAACGCCCAGCGACAACGACGCTGAGGCTGACGCCCTGACCGCTCAAGCGGATGAAGACCTCGAGCCTGCGCTGTCTCTTGCAGCGGAGGACCCCGCCGTCGATGAAGCCGGTGACGCGCCGGAAGCTGAGCCGGAGCTCGCCGGGCTGGAGGCTGAAGAAGCCGAGCGGATGAAAAATGATCCGCGCTATGCCGCGCGCGCCATTGTGCTGCCGTCGCCGCCGCCCATGCCTTCGGCTGAAGACAGCGAAGGCGACGGCTTGGCGCCTGCGCAGCCCACCACGCGTGAAACGCGCGAGCTGCGGCCAAGCGCGCCACTGACCAGCCGGGTGCTGTCGCTGTTTTCCAATCCGGTCGTGCCGCCCGCTCCGCCGGCGCCGCCCGCGCCCAGCCGGTCGCAAGAGGATGAAGACGCCTGACGGGGCGCAGCCTCTGATACACAACGAAAAACGCCGCCGGGATTTCCCGGCGGCGTTTTTCATGCGCGCATGATCGACCTAGTCGTTTTCATCAAAGCCGCATTCGACCAGAGCGCTGAGCGCGTCGACCGCCTCTGCGGCGTCATCCCCGTCGGCCTTGATGGTGATTTGGACGCCCGGCCCGGCGGCGAGCATCAGCAATTCCATGATGGAATCCGCGCTAACCTGTTCATGGTCGCGCGAGACGCTGATGTCGGCGTCATAGCGGGCGGCTTCTGCGACGAACTTCGCGGAGGCCCGCGCATGCAGGCCACGCTGATTGCAGATTGTGACCGTGCGCTCTGTGGTCACGCCGCGCCGTCCAGGATCTGGGAGGCGACGGCGATATAACGTTTGCCCGCTTCACTGGCGCTTTCCGCCAGCGCGTTCATGCTCAACCGGGAGCGCGCCTCAGCCAGTTTGATCAGCATGGGCAGATTGGCGCCGGCGATGACTTCGACCCGTCCTTTTTCCAGGAGCGAGATGGACAGGTTTGACGGCGTGCCGCCAAACATGTCGGTGAGGATGATCACGCCATCGCCCTGATCCGCTTTTTCCACCGCCTCGCGGATGTCATCGCGGCGGCGCTCCATATCATCATCGGGACCGATGGATATGGCGCTGCAGGCTTCAAGCGGGCCGACCACATGTTCAGTGGCGGCGACAAGTTCGTCAGCGAGACGGCCGTGAGTGACGACGACAATGCCGATCATGGTGTGAGACTGGTCCTCAGACGTAAAAGTATCCCGCCCATGTAAACCCGGTTTTGCGTCGGGCGAAAGCCCTGTGCGACGTACGTGCAACAGTCTGCTGCACGAGGATGACAGGCGCCGTTTTCGCGCCACACATGCTTATCGAATATAGGCGGGCAGGGTCACCGTGAAACAGGCGCCCAGGACCGTGCCCTGATCATCGAGCCGGTTTGCAGCTTCGATCTGTCCGCCATGCGCGGTCACGATCTGGCGCGCGATGGCGAGGCCCAGCCCGGAATGCGCCCCAAAGGCCGCGCCTTTCGGTCGCTGGGTGTAGAACCGGTCAAAAATGGCTTCACGGTTGTCTTCGGGAATGCCAGGGCCGTCATCCTCGACGCGAACCTGATGGGTTTGTCCCGGACCGCGTTCGATAGTGATTTTCACAACGCTCTGGGCGGGTGAGAACGTGACGGCGTTCTCGATCAGATTGATGAAGACGCGGCTGAGCGGATGTTCATGCCCGCGCACCCAGTGTCGATCATTGTCGTGACTGACGCTCACGCGCGGCGCATCGGCGTCGGGATCGTTCTGCAAGCTGGCGAGATCATTGAGCAAGACCACGAGATCAATCGTCTCGAGGTCTTCACGCGCCAGCTCGGCGTCCAGTCGCGAGGCGTTTGAAATGTCAGTGATGAGCCGGTCGAGACGCTTTACATCGTGCTGGATCACGTCGATCAGTCGGGCGCGTTTGGCGTCATCCTTGGCGAGCGGCAGGATTTCAGAGGCGGAGCGGATCGAGGTCAGCGGGTTCTTGATCTCGTGCGACACATCCGCTGCGAAGGCTTCGATCGCGTCCAACCGGTCATAAAGCGCATTAGTCATCTGGGTGAACGCGCGCCCCATATCCCCGATCTCGTCGCGGCGGCCTTTCATGTCAGGCAGCGGCACGCGCCGTCCGCCGGCCAGACGCACTTCGCGCGCCGCCTCCGCCAGGCGCCGCACCGGCCAGGCGATCTGCACGGTCAGCACCAGCGCCATCACCAGGGACACAGCCGCCGCCACCAGCACATAGGGCAGAATGGCGGCGCGCTCCTGGGCGATCAGTGCGTCCAGGTCATAGGATTCATAGGTGACGGTGCCGACGACCGCCTGAATGAGCTGGATGGGAATGGTCACTGACACCACGCGCCCGCCGTCAGGGTCGCGGCGCACGCCCGATTGCGCCTCACCGGTCTGGAAGGCCTCGCGCACCTCATCAGCCAGAGTGCGATCCAGAGCCGCCCGATCCTGTGGGGACAGGAACATCTGGCCGATTTGCTCCAGTGCAGAGCGGGTGAAACCCTGAACCTGGGAGAGCGGCGTTTCTGACTGGTCAGTGATCGGCGGCAGTTCGATCTGGTCCACATCACCTGCGATCAGATCGGAATCCGCAATGCGCACGGGCCCCGGCGCGTGCAGCAGCGCGCGCGTTTCGTCAGGCACATAGAGCCCTGACAAGCGCCTCAGCACTTCGCGGGCCGCATCGCGATCCATCTCCGGGCCGGGCGCATCGCCGTAGACTGCGGTCTCGGTGATGATGTTGGCGATGATTTCAGCCTGGGCGGACAGTGAATCCACCTTGGCCTCCACCAGTCCGCGCCTGTTCTCAGTGATGGCGAACATGCCGCCGATCACGACGCTCAGCGCCAACAGATTGGTCAGGATGATGGTGGCGCCCAGGCGTGACAGCAGGAGCGGTTTGAGCTGGGAGGACAGGCGCAGGGCGGCGCGGCGCGCGACCTTAAGCCTCCTTATAACGGTAGCCGACGCCATACAGGGTCTCGATGCTGTCGAATGTGTCGTCCACGTCGCGGAACTTCTTGCGGATGCGCTTGATGTGGCTGTCGATGGTGCGATCGTCCACATAGACCTGATCGTCATAGGCCGCATCCATCAGGCTGTCGCGGCTTTTCACGAAGCCGGGCCGGTTGGCCAGCGCATGCAGGATCAGAAATTCCGTCACCGTCAGACGCACAGGCTTTCCAGCCCAGGTGCAGGTGTGCCGATTGGGGTCGAGCAGCAACTGGCCGCGTTCGATGACCTTGTGCTCTCCGGTCTCGCCATCCTCCGAGCCGGCAGGGTCAGCTTGGGCGCGGCGCAGCACGGCCTTGATCCGGCGCGCCAGCAGCTGGTGGGAGAAGGGCTTGGCGATGTAGTCGTCCGCGCCAAGATCAAGGCCCAGCGCTTCATCGAACTCACCATCCTTGGAGGTCAGGAATATGACCGGCAGGTTGGAGGACTGACGCACGCGGCGCAGCAGCTCCAGACCGTCCATGCGCGGCATCTTGATGTCGAAGATCGCCAGGTCGGGCGGCGTTTCGGTCAGATGCGGCAGCGCCTCGGCGCCGTCGGTGAAGGTGCGCACGTCATAACCCTCGTTTTCCAGGAACATGGAAACGGAGGTGAGGATGTTTTCGTCGTCGTCCACAAGGGCGATGGTCGCCATCGTTCGTATCCTGTCTTCTCTCGGTCAAACCGATGTCTATAGCGCTTCATACTATTTGCTGCGCAAGATCAAGCAAAGACATGGTTACCTAGGGTTAAGGCCGGTAGTGCATTACTGTCCGAAACTGCTGGGGAATGAGGCGGAAATGGCGCACGAAGACGTCCATTACGAGGTCTTTCTGAAGAAAAACGTCAAAGCGTCCTGGACCTTGGTCGAGGCGCTGAAGGATCGTAATGCGGCCATGGGGCTGGCCAAGAAGCTGCAGTCCAATCACTCCAGCGGGTCGATCCGCGTGGTGCGTGAAGTCTGGGATGCGGAATCAGGCGGCTTTCGGGGCGGTTCGATCTTTGAAGTCGGCCCGGAAAAATATGCGGGCGACGAAAAGCCGGCCGAAGCGAGCATTCCGTGCCTGACGCCGGATGACCTGTCAGGGCCTGCGGCGCGCGATACGTTGCGCCGGGCGTTATCAGACTGGCTTGAGCGCTCTCAGGTTTGCCCGATGGAGTTGCTGCATCGGCCTGACCTTATCGAACAGCTGGACGGATCAGACACCGATCTGCAGCACGCCATTCAGAAAGTGGCGATCGCGCGGGCGCAAAACAGCGACGCATCGGTGCATGCCTATGTGCGTTTGATCACCGAACTGGTCCAGCGCGGCATCGAGCAATCTCGCAAGGAAGCCAAAGCGGGCGGAAAGCCGCCTCGCGGCAAATCCTTTGCAGAAACCGCCATCCTGGTGGCCGGCAAATCTGCGCCGGAAAAACAGATGCGCCGCGCCATCGCGGATCAACTGTCTGAATCCTATGACATGGGCGAGAAGGTCCGTCATCTGCTCGACATGCATGATGACCTGCCTGAGGACGCTCAGGCGCGGGCCCTGGCGGCGACGCACACAGACGCCTTCATGGCTGAAATCCTGTCCTTTGATTCCGCTCTGCGCCGGGTTCTGGGCGATACGGTGGATCTGGGCGACGAGGTTTTGCGCCTCACGGGGATTTATGAAGGCGCGCCTGACAGTCCTGATCTCAGCCGGGCGCCGGAAACCGCGCGTCGGCTCGCCACCCAGATCAAGCAGGCTTCCTTGCCCGCTGCTCACGACGAGCTGGCCCAGCAAATCCTGGAAAAACTGCGCGCGCCCAAACGGTTCCGCCCTCGTTCTGTGATGGCGGAGATCGAACTGGCGCGGAAACTCGCCCAACGGCTGATCGTTTCAGCCGGGCAGAATCTCAACCTCAATCCCGATGCGCTTGTGGAGGCGTTCACACACCGCTCGGCGCGGCTGTTGCAGCCGGACGCCATCGAGGAAGCCCTGTCGGGCGCCCACACGCCGGTGGATCAGATCGAGCGCCTGTTCGCGATGGAAGACCATCTGGTGGGCGAAGAGAACAAGAAGAAACTCGCCAGCTATATCCGCGGCAAGGTTCAGGCGAACACCACGGTGAATTTCTTCCTGCGCGGGGCGGGCCAGCCGCTCGAACGTCTGTCACAAGTGACCCATCTTCAGGCGCGCGCCATGAAGGGCGGCTTTCCCAAAGCGGACAAGCGTGAACTGGTTGAGTCCTTTGATACGCTGGGGCTGGCGATTCTGGACGCCACCAAAGTCATGGACCGGGTGGCGGGCTCGAATGCGCCTGTGCTCGACCGTGCCGCAGCGCTGCTCAAGCTTGCAGCCACGGGCGTGCTGCCCGAAGGGCGGTGCCGCTATGATGCGCAGGCGCGTGCGGTGCGCATGATGGAGAGCGATGAGGGCCGGGTCGCGGCGGCGTCGCCGGGCGGGGAGCAGAAAATGCTGGCGGTGCAGCAATTGCTGGCGCAGCTGGCGCCGCCTGAAACCCAGAGCGCGCCGGAAGAAGGCACAGCCGCCTAGCGCGGCAGGCCTGCGTCTTTCAGCCGGTCTTTATAGGCGGTCAGCAATGCGTCGCTGTTCTCGCCCAGTTCGCGCAGATAGTCCCAAGAGAAAATGCCGCTGTCATGGCCGTCGTCAAAGCTCAGCCGGACAGCATAGCGACCCACCGTATCGGCGGCGGTGACCCGGACATTTGACTTGCCGGGCACCAGCTTCTTCTGGTCGGGACTGTGCCCTTGCACTTCTGCGGACGGGCTTTCCACGCGCAGCAGTTCGAACGGGATGACGTAGCGCGCCCCATCGTCATAGGCGATGTCCAGCACGCCGTCTGACGCCTTGAAGCTGAGACGGGTCGGCCAGGGGCGATCACTCATGGATCAATCGTCCAGATTGCGGGCTTCTTCAGGCAACATGATCGGCACGCCTTCGCGGATCGGATAGGCGAGGCGGGCCTGTTTTGAGATCAGCTCATTGGCCTCGCGATCATAGTCGAGCGGGCCACGGCTGACCGGGCAGACCAGGATCTCCAGCAATTTGGGATCCAGAACGGCATGTTCAGATTTCACATCACTCATGACACAACTTCTTACGCGGGCCTCTGGCGGGCGTCTAGCCTGTGGAGCCGCTTGAGGCCTGGCTGAGGCTGTCTTGCATCAGACTGTCGAGCAGCTCCGCGCGCTGGGGGATGGAGTTCGCTTCCAGAAGGCGTTGCTTGGCGGCAGGATCGAATGGCGCAGCCATGGCGGTCTTGTTGATCACCAGTGACAGCGGCGCCTGTTCCAGCGCCGGCCAGTCGGTTTCTATTCCGACAAGATCGAAATAGGCGTGCAACCGATCCAGAAGACCCGCCACTTCGATCATGGGCGTGAGATGGGCTTCGACCAGGTCCTGGGTGAAAGGGCGGTAATCGGCGCGAGCGACGCGATAGGGTTTGCGCACATCCAGCTCTTCATCGACGGCGAAGCGCATCACGCCTTCCAGCACCATCAGATAGCGGCCGTCGGAGGTCTCCTGATGACTGACAATGCGACCGGCGCCGCCGACCTGCTCCAGCGCGGGCTTGTCGGATGGGCCGCCGGGCGCAGGCTGGATGACGCCGATGAAACTGTCGCCCGCCAAGGCGTCATCGACCATGTTCAGATAACGCGGCTCGAAGACGTTCAGCGGCAGATGCTCCCCCGGCGGCAGGATGCAGCCGCGAATGGGGAAGAGTTTGATCTCGCTCGGCGGATTGATGATCTGGGACATGGGAAGTCGCTCTTCATGCTGTCGTCTTTACCCAGATAGCCCGATCGGGACCGCAGTCGAGCGCTGCAGTCCCCAGATGCGGGTTCAGGAAAACAGGATGGAGGAGAGACGGCGGCGACCATTCTTGGCCAGCTCGGACCCGGCGCCAGCGGATTCAAACACGCGCAGCAATAATTGACGCGCGGCGGCGTCATCATAATCGCGATCAAGCGCAATCGACTCAAGTAGCGCATCCGCTGCGCCGTCCATGTCGCCAGCGCCCAGACGCGCCCGGCCAAGGGCGTGCCAGGTCCCGGCGTTGGGCGTGCTTTGAACGGCGGCTTCCGCCTCGCTGACCTCTGGCGCGTCCTGGGCTTCGCCGGCGAGTTCCATGGAAGCGCGCACGGCGGCGATGGCGGGGGCGGATTTCAGCGTTTCGGGCGCATTGTCCAGAATGGCCTTGGCCTGCACCGGATCGCCGCCAGCCAGATGCACGCGCGCCATGCCGGCGAGGGCTTCGGCGTTGTCCTTGTCCATCTGAAGGGCGGTGGCGAAATCTTGCGCCGCGCCGCCCAGATCGCCCTGGTCCAGGGCTTCCTGCGCGCGCTCCACCAGGGCGGTCACCTCTTCTTCAGAGACTTCGCCCGTCATGCGGTTGATGAAGTCATTGACCTGGCTTTCGGGCAGCGCGCCCATGAAACCGTCGACCGGCTGACCATCCTTGAAGGCGATGACGGCGGGGATGGACTGGATGCGCAACTGACCCGCAATGCCGGGGTTCTCGTCGATATTGACCTTGACGAGCTTCACCTTGCCGCCCGCCTTGGTGACGGCGCGTTCGATCGTCGGCCCCAGCTGACGGCAGGGCCCGCACCAAGGCGCCCAGAAATCCACCAGCACCGGCACGTCCTTGGACGGCTCGATCACATCGGTCATGAAGGTCTGGTCGGCGCCGTCCTTGATCAGGTCAGCGCCAGCGGGCGCTTGATGACTGTTCGTTCCAAAATTTTCCATGACGGGAGTCTCCTGCAGGGAGCGAAAATGTTTTCTCTTAGGTGGCCGCTTCAGCGCCGCGATGCAAGCGCATCCACTCACTCCTCCAAGGTCACAATTTCCGGAGCGCGGCCGAGCGCTGTGAGAAACCGAACCAGATCGCTTGAGCGAATGGCGGTGGTGGCGTCGTTCTTCAGCGGGTGGAAATTGACGATGTCGTGGTCCATGAGCGCCTGATCGAGAATGAAGCGCACCTTGTGTTCCGGGTCATTGATCAAGGCGAAAGCGGTCACGGATCCCGGCGTCACCCCCAGAACCTCTTCCAGCAATTCAGCCTTGCCGAAGGATAACCGTCCGCACTCCAGCGTCTTGTGAAGCTGTTTGAGGGCGATCTGGGTGGATTGCAGGGCCGAGATCAGGATCAGCGCGCCTTTCTTGTCCTTCAGGAAGAGGTTCTTGGTATGGCCGCCCGGCATCCGGGCCTTGATGGCCTCGCCTTCATCGACGGTGAAGACAGGCGCATGCTCATGTGTTTCATGCCGGATGCCGAGCGCATCCAGATACTCAAACAAGGCTTGGCGTGAGACAGGGCGGACAGGAAGCGGGGGCGTTTGGGTCATGGCGTCAGCTCAGCAGGACACGTTTGATGAGGCAAGCTGCGCATATACTGCAAAAGCTGTACAGGACAGGCTTGCAAAACGAACTTCGATAAGCGATATACCCGGCCTCGGCGCAAGCCGGACCCTGTACGCAGGTAGTGAGCGGGCGTAGCTCAGGGGTAGAGCATCACCTTGCCAAGGTGAGGGTCGTGCGTTCGAATCGCATCGCCCGCTCCATTTTCTTCAGACGACCATAAGGCTTGTACCTGCAGCCGGGCGTAATGCCCGGACAAGCCCCCAGTCGCCGGCCCGTGGGCCGGCGAAATGCGTTTGAGGCTGCGTCTCCTGTTCTTGCCAATCAGCAGGGGCGGGCGCAGACCGCGTTTCAGGATGGACTTTGCGGGGCGGATCAATCGTCAGCCTTCCCCCGAGGCGTCAAACGGCTCCAATCCCTCTGGACCGCCTACGGCTTGATCCGCCCCGCCCCATCCTTACGGGGGGCGAGGCCAGGATCGGTCATGTCCCGCGTGTCTTTCGCCAGACTGCAAAGCTGCGCCGCATTCTGAAGAACAGGATGATCAGGCCGGCGAGCGAAACGAGAACGCCCAGAAACGCAGCGCCGATGAGCAGCGGATGGTTGAAGTCCGCGCCGTCGTCATAATCCATCACATGCAGCTTCCAGAAGAAGTCAAAGAGCCGCCAGGTGTCTGAGCGGCGAGCTCGAACGACACCCGTTTGCGGATCGACATACAGCCGGGTGTTGTCCGGATCGGAAAACACGATTTGCCAGACCGGCCCGCCCGGACCGTATTCAGAGGGGGGAGCATCCAGTAATCGGACGCTTTGAATTGCGCTCTGCGGCAAGAAATCGTGATTGGCGATTTCCTCAGCGAGCGTTGCAGTGATCGGCGACAGGATGCGGGCGTCCACAGCAGATACGACGCTGATGGTCTCACCACTTTGCAATCGCCAGACAGGCTGTCCGGCTATTCCGGTCAGCACAGCCTCATCCAGGCTTGTCAGACCGGCGGCCTGTGCAGCCTGCGATACAGGCACAAGCCTGTCGATCTGAGCGGATAAGGGCGGATGGCTGGCGATGTTATGCTCGCTGCGCACACGCTCAATGGGCAGAGCGCTCATGACCAGGCCGCCCAGCAGCCACAGTAAGACCTGAAAGCCGATCAGCAGGGCGAGCCATTTATGCAGGCGGACAGTATTGCGTAGGATCATCATCACTTATGTCTCTCTTGAGGAGAGACGAGGCGGCGCAAGCGCCACCCCGTCCTGCCTGCTAGAAGCTCAGCCTGGCCCGGGCGTAGAAGAAACGCCCCAGCAATGAATAGGTCAGAGTATCGGTGTTGCCGTCTGACCAGGATTGCACGAAGGGCGCGTCCTGATCGAACAGGTTGTCGATGCCGACCGCCAGTTCTGTCGTCTCGCTGATCCGGTAGCGGCCCTGCACATCATGGTAGACGACCGGATCAATTGTGTAGCCGACCGCATCCGGGTCGCCATACAGGTCATGTGCCTCGCCGATATACTGGGCGTTCCAGGTCAGGCCCCATTGGTCGGCCGAAAGCGTCCAGCTCGCCTGGCCGCGCCATTCGGGATAACCCCCATCGCAACAGCCGACGCCGCCGGTGAAGTCAAACGGCGTATCGCCCTCAAACGCCTGGGTCTCGTACGCTATCAGATAGGACGCCTTGAGCTGGAACGTGCTTTCGAACCGACCGAACGCGGCGGTGTGCATGAGCGCAAAGTCCAGACCGCGCATCTGCTCGTCGCCGGTGTTCGCGCTCTGGGCGGAGAGAAAGTTCACGTCCCCGGTCAGCGGGTTGCGCGTGTGCTGGCTTGAGGCGCAGAAGGGGTGGCTGAAGCCCGGCGTCGTATAGCAGCTGGCGAGCTTGGCTGAGCCCGATGTCTGCCGGATCGCGTCCTCGATCTCGATGTCGAAATAATCGAGCGTCAGGGACAGCCCCGGAAGCTGCGCGGGCTGAACCACCACGCCTGCGGTGAAGGTGGTCGCCGTTTCCGGTTCAAGATCGGGATTGCCGCCCTGATTGGTCAGGATGATCGACCCGAATTGCTGATAGGTCAGCGGCACGCCGGCGGCCTGGCAGTTCTGATAGATCACGCTGGACGGATCGAGCGCGCCATAGTTCGAGCACGGATCCGTGGTCGGCAGCTGGGCCTGGCTGACGCCTGAGAACAGCTCCCGGACGCTGGGCGTTCTGAA
This sequence comes from Oceanicaulis sp., assembly GCF_051859625.1. GTDB lineage: Bacteria > Pseudomonadota > Alphaproteobacteria > Caulobacterales > Maricaulaceae > Oceanicaulis. Next base: position 1,609,342 of record NZ_JBHYFH010000001.1, read on the forward strand.
GGCGGTGGAATATGTCCCGCGCAGCTTCAGCGCAGCAATGACCTGCCAGTTCAGACCCAGCTTGTAATTCGTGTCGCCGCCAAAAAGATCATAATCTGAATAGCGGACAGCGGCGTTCAGCTCGGCGTAGTCAGCGAAGGGCAGGTCGCGCACCAGCGGCAGGTTGAGCTCGGCATAGGCCTCGCGCGCCTCGATCGAACCGCGGATCGGGTCCTGGGCGTTGCCCAGCACATCGCCTGCGATCAGCAGGGAATCAGGTTCCAGCCAGCCCTTGTCTTCGCGGATTTCAAACCCGACAGCGACCCCGACCGGGCCGGCAGGCGCCTGCATCACCGTTCCGGACAGATTGCCGGTCAGGCTGACCTGTTCATTGCCGCCCGTGTCGCGTTGATTGACCAGCACGTAGTCGCCGACCTCGGCGGTGAGATCGCCTTCGCCCAGAATATCGGCGCAGGGAACGCCATTGGCGCCGCACTGGTTCGGGTCCAGCGTCTGGGCGAAGCGGCGGGTGTTGATATTGTTCAAAAGCGCATCTGTGGCGGTGTTACGCCCCCAGTTGAGCGCCAGATCATAGGACCAGCGACCAGCGAGAACGCCTTCAAGACCGGTCACCACGCGCCAGCTCTCGACATCCTGTTCAAACGTGCGAGCGCCGAACTCGGTTGTGCGGCGACGCAGGACCACAAGGTCCTCGCCCGTCGGATTGGTGGGGTGGTTCGCCGCGATGGCGATGTCGCGCAAGGTGGCGGGAGAGGCGGGCTGGGTGGAGGAGCGCCAGTTGAACAGCACTTCAGTGAAGACCGAGACGGCCTCATTGATCTCATAATCGCCAAAGGCGCTGAAGCTTAAGCGCTCGACCGGGTTCGAGGCGTTGAAATAGGGATTTGAGTTGAAACCGTGGGCCTGAAGGCTGAACGGCTCATAGGCGTCGCCGCCAATGAAGTTGATCTGGTCGCCATTGGGCAGAACCGCGCGTCCGCCTGCGGTGGACGAACTGCCCGGCGTACAGGTCAGCTGACCGTCACCATTGGAATCCGCCAGCGCACAGGGCGCGCGCGGCGACAGGGGCGCCGCCTGATTGTCCTGATAGCTCAGCGTGATCAGCAAGCCGCCGCGTTCGGTATGACCGCCCCAGCTGGCGTCCAGTCCGTATTGTTCGCCGTCTCCTTCGCCAGTGACGCCGGTGCGCGCTTCGATCTGGAAGCCGTCAAAGTCTTGGCGGGTGATGAGGTTGACCACGCCTGCGACGGCGTCTGCGCCGTAAAGCGCGGAGGCGCCGTCCTTGAGGATTTCCGCGCGTTCGAGGATCGAAACCGGCAGCATGTTGAGATCGACAGAGTCGTTCGCGCCTGACCCGCCCGCGACAATGCGGCGGCCATTGAGCAGGATCAGCGTGCGGTTGACGCCAAGCCCGCGCAGATTGACCTGGGCCGTGCCCCAGCCGCCGCCAACCCAATAGGCGTTATTGGCGTTGCCGGCGAAACCGGCGGAAAAGGGTTCAGCCTGCAGCAGGTCTTCCAGATTCACGACGCCGGAATGGTCGATGAAATCGGCGTCCAGCACGGTGAGCGGGCCGACCGATGTCAGATCGGTGCGCAAGATGCGGCTGCCCGTGACCGTAATGACGTCCTCAGACGCTGAAGACTGGGCGAGGGCGGGAGCGGAGTTGACGGCGGACAGGGCCGCAAGGGAAATACCTGCAAGGCGCAGGGCGATAGACGCGTTCATTGAGACTCTCACATAGAACAAGGCAGGCCGCGGCGAGGCGCGGCCGGAACGCCCTGAAGGTCAGGGCGGATGACGCAGGTTCAGGTGAGAGCGGGTGGTGCGCGGGAGCCGAGTGGAGGGCCCTGGGCCAGGGTGTGGAACGCTGACTCGTACACAGCGGTCGTGATGGCGCTGAGCGCACGACCGGGGGCGATCAGCCTGGGTTGAGCCTGCAAAGGCGCGCCATGTGCCAGCACGCATAAGGGGCAATGGTCGGAGTCTGTCTGGTCGGCGGGCTGTTCAAGCCCCGTACTGATCGCCAGCTCCTGCAGCGCAGCGGTCACATCCGGGTCGCGTTGCAGGTCGGGGCTTGCGCAATAAAGGCTTGTGACGTCGAAGCCGTGTGACGGCCCCACAGCAAGCGCGCCCTGCAAGATCATTTGCAGGCCGATTGCGAACGTCGCCAGAAGGCGCGTCATAGGCAAGCGGACACCCATAGCCATTCACGCGGACTAGCACTGCTTGATCGGATTGAAAATCTCTTGATGTGCTTTGTCTTGGCGCCTGATGGAGGCGGTTGCGACGTTTGCCCTCTGCCGAGTGTTGCTGATCCGGAAACACACATTTCACGCAAGCGTGAGCTGAGGTGTGTGGCAATGACGGCGGCCCCGTCCCATATGTGAATTCGCCAAGGACGGAACGGGGCCCATCGGTCTCCTCCCCAACCGGAAGGCTTCGGAACGCAACTGCGTTTTCTCGCCTCCCCGCGCCGTTCTTGGCCAATTGGCTTCACGCCGAAAACAAGAAAAGAAAGAAGGTTCAACCATGGCCCGCGCCGTTTCACTGGTGATCGCAACTGGAATTTTTCTGACTGTCAGCCTCGTCGCCGCTTGCGCTTCGGGCAATGGTCTCTACATCAGCTCTTAATGAACGAGATTCGCTGAAACCTGTCAGCGAGCCTTACAGGCCTCAGAGTGCGTCCCCCCAGCCTGCCCGATGAGGCCTGCAGGCGCCGCCGGACATGCCTGTCCCCGTCCGGCGGCGCCGCTTAAAATAAAAAAACCCCGCAGCCTCAGGCTGCGGGGTTTTTCATGTCGCTAAAGAGCGATCTTCCTACCAGGGCAGGTCCTCGCCGCTGACATGAAAGAAGCGGCCGCTCATCGCCGGATTGGCGCGAGCGATCAGGTCAAGCTGCGCGCTGACGGCTTCGGTGGGCGTCAAAAGGCCATTCGGCCCGCCCATATCCGTGCGCACCCAGCCCGGATGCAAGGTCAGCACGACGATGCCCTTGTCCTTGAGATCAATGCTCAGCGATTTGCCGATCGCATTCAGCGCCGCCTTGGAGGCGCGATAGGCGTATCGGCCGCCGCTGTCATTGTCCGCGATGGAGCCCATGCGGCTGGATTGCAGGGCGATCACCTTGAGCTGGCTCTGCGCCACCTGATCGGCGAACGCTTCCGCCAGCGCCAGCGGCGCCAGCGTATTCACACGAAACGTGTCCAGAAAGCCGTCATTGGCGGCTTCGCCGAAAGATTGTTCCTTCGGTCCCATGACGCCGGCATTGGCGAACAGGATGTCGATCGGACCCTTGACCTGCTCCTTGAGCGCCTTGGCGGCGTTCAGATCGCTTGCGTCATAGGCCAGGATGTTCAGTCGGCCATCGCCGGGATCGAGCGCCTTGAGCGCATCGGCGCCCTCAGGGTCGCGCACGGCGGCGCTGATGGTCCATTCGCGCTTAAGAAGTTGGCTGACATGCTCAAGGCCCAGGCCGCGATTGGCGCCGGTGATGAGAGCGTGGGGCATGGTCGTCTCCGATACGGAAATCTGTTGTTTTTCTAGCCTGAAATCAAGCACAGCCATGATTGCAGGTCTAGCCGCTCAGTACCGCTTGAACCCAGCGCGTGCGGGAGTAGGCTGCGAAGCATATGTTCAGCCTTTTTCGATGAACATTGTCCACCGTCCACCACTTTTCCGTTTCAGGAGCCCTCTATTATGAACGCCGTGGTCAGCGTCAGGCACGCTTATGACAGAGAGGCCTTTTTAAAGGCCGCACGCAGCCGGTTTAAAGCGGCGTTTGGCGAAAACGGGCCGGATTCAGAGAGTTTCCTGGACCAGCTCTGGGGCGATGCGCTGGCGGATGACCTGGCGAGCGTGAGCGATCAGGATGCGATCTCGCTGGCCGAGGAATTCTGGCGATATGGCGAGGAGCGCGCCGCGGACAAGATCCTGATTCGCGTGCGCACCGCCCATGGCGCGGACGGACGCAGCCTGGATCGCGATATTCTTGAAGTGATCGGTCAGGACCGGCCCTTCCTCGTGGATTCGGTGATGGGTGAAATCGCCAGCCAGGGCCTGGACGTCATGGCGATGTTTCACCCCGTGGTTCAGGTGCGTCGCGGTGAAAACGGCGAGCGGGTGCAATCAGGCGGTCGGTGCCTGAACGAATCCATGATCCAGGTGCATCTCGATCTGCTCAGCGACGATGTCCGCGAGCGTCTGGAAGCGGGCGTCCGCGCCACGCTCGACGATGTGCGCGATGCGGTCGAGGACTGGAACGACATGCGCGCGGAGATGGACGACGCCATCGACCATCTGACTAACGCCAACACGTCTGCGTCCAAGGAAGAACAGGAAGAAGCCGTCGCCTTCCTGCGCTGGCTGCGCGACAACCATTTCGCCTTTCTGGGCAGCCGCACTTATCAGTTTGACTTTGACGCTGACAGCGAGACCTCGCAAAAGCCGGAAGTGAAGTCGGAATCCGGGCGCGGCGTCCTGCGCGATCCCGACCGCAAGGTGCTGCGTAAAAGCGCAGAGCCGATGATGCTGACCCCGGCGATTGAAGCGTATATGCGTGCGCCTTCGCCGGTGATCGTGGCCAAGGCGAACATGAAGAGCCGCGTGCACCGGCGGGTCTACATGGATTATATCGGCGTCAAACGGTATGACGCCGACGGCAATGTGGTGGGCGAAACCCGGTTTGTGGGCCTGTTCACCGCCGAGGCTTATGACCAGATGGCGCGTGAAGTGCCGCTGATCCGCCGCAAGGTGCGTCGCGTGCTCGACAAGGCTGCGAAAGCACCCGGTTCGCACTCGGCCAAGAAGCTTCAGAACATCGTCGAAAACTATCCCCGCGACGAGCTGTTCCAGACCGACGAACAGGACCTGCTGGACATTTCGCTGGGCATTTTGCACCTGCATGATCGCCCGCGTACCAAGCTGTTCATGCGCCGCGACCAGTTTGACCGCTTTGTCTCGTGCCTGCTGTTCGTGCCGCGTGATCGCTATAATTCCAAGGTGCGCGAGCTGGCGGGCGAGAAAATTCGGGCGGCGTTCAATGGACGCCTGTCGGCGTTCTATCCGCAGTTCGGCGATGCGCCGCTGGCGCGGGTGCATTTCATCATCGGGCTCGATCCGTTCAACCACCCCGAACCCGACCCGTCCGAACTGGACGGCGAGATCGCCGCACTGGCGCGCACTTGGGAAGACGAGCTGCATCAGGCGGCGCGCGCTTCGGGCGAGGCGGATTTGCGCCGGGCGGTGACGCGCTATCTGGACGGGTATTCCGCCGGCTATCGCGAGCGGTTCAGCCCCGAAGAGGCGCTGGCCGATATCGGCCGGATGGAGCGCGTGACCGCGCGTGGCGAGACCGCCGCACGCGCCTATCGTGTGGAGGGCGAAGCTGATGACCGGCTGCGCGTGAAGCTGTATCGCTGCGGCGATCCCATCGCGCTGTCAGGCGTCATGCCGGTGCTTGAAAATCTGGGTCTGCATGTGCTGGCCGAGGCGGGCTATTCGGTGCAACGCCACTCGGAAGCTGGCGATGACACGGTATGGGTGCATGAGTTCGAAGCTTCGCTGAGCGGTGAGAACGCCGAGAAAATCGAAACGGAAGCGGAGGCGTTTGAAGACGCGCTGCTGGCCGTGCTGGAAGGCCGGACCGAGGATGACGGCTTCAACAAGCTGGTGCTTGGCATCGGTGTGAGCTGGCGCGAAGCAGCCTTCCTGCGCACGGTGGCGCGTTATCGCCAGCAGACCGGCCTGGATCCGTCTCAAGCCATTCAGGAAGAAGCGCTGGCGGAGAACTCTGAAATCGCACGCGGCCTGATGGAGCTGGTGAACACCAAGTTCAATCCCGATCTCGATTTTGGGGGTGAGAGCCGCGAAAGCCACGCCAAGGATGTCAGCAAGGCCATCCGCATCCTGCTGGAGCGGGTGGAGAGCCTGGATCATGACCGGGCGCTGCGCCGGATGCTGCGCCTGATCGAAGCGGTCTTGCGCACCAATTTCTTCCAGACCGACGACAAGGGGCGCTCCAAGCCGTGGATCTCGATGAAGATTTCCAGCCGGGATGTGCGCGAACTGCCTGATCCCAAGCCTTATCGTGAAATTTTTGTCTGGAGCCCGCGCGTGGAAGGCGTGCATATCCGCTTCGGCCCCGTCGCGCGCGGCGGCTTGCGCTGGTCGGACCGTCGCGAAGACTTCCGCACCGAGGTGTTGGGTCTGGTGAAGGCCCAGCAGGTCAAGAACGCCGTCATCGTGCCCGTGGGCTCCAAGGGCGGCTTCTATCCCAAGCAATTGCCCGACCGTAGCGATCGCGACGCCTGGCTGGCGGAAGGCCAGGAAGCGTACAAGACCTTCCTGCGCGGCCTGCTCGACATCACAGACAACCTTGTCGACGACGCCGTCAAACGCCCCGACAATGTGGTGTGCTGGGATGACGAGGACCCTTATCTGGTCGTCGCCGCCGACAAGGGCACGGCCACTTTCTCCGACATGGCCAATGGCGTCGCTCAGGACGAGTATGATTTCTGGCTTGGCGATGCGTTCGCCTCGGGCGGCTCGGCAGGCTATGACCACAAGAAAATGGGCATCACCGCGCGGGGCGGCTGGGTCAGCGTTCAGCGCCATTTCCGTGAGATGGGCAAGGACATCCAGTCTGAACCGTTCAGCGTCATCGGCGTTGGCGACATGTCCGGCGACGTGTTCGGCAACGGCATGCTGTTGTCCAGAACGATCCGTCTGATCGCGGCCTTCGACCATCGCGACATCTTCATTGACCCGAATCCAACTGACACCGAGAAAACCTGGGAAGAGCGCAAACGTCTGTTCGACCTGGGCCGGTCAAGCTGGCAGGACTATGACAAGTCCTTGATCTCCAAGGGCGGCGGTATTTTCCCGCGTTCGGCCAAGTCGATCAAACTGTCCGATGAAATTCGCGAACTGACCGGGCTGACCGGCAACACCGCTTCGGCCACCAATCTGATCCGCGCGCTTCTGAAGGCGGATGTGGAGCTGATGTGGTTCGGCGGCATCGGCACGTACATCAAGGCGTCGTCCGAGCAGAACTATCAGGTCGGCGACAAGGCAAATGACGCACTGCGCATCGACGCCAAGGAGCTGAACGCCAAGGTCATCGGCGAGGGCGCCAATCTGGGCGTCACCCAGGCGGCGCGGATTGAGTTCGCCCGCAATGGCGGTCGGGTGAATGCGGACTTCGTGGACAATTCAGCGGGCGTCGACAGCTCCGACCATGAGGTCAACATCAAGATCTTGCTCAACCCGATGATGCGCGAGGGCTCGATGAAGCTCGAAGACCGCAACACGCTGCTTGAATCCATGACCGATACGGTCGCCGACCATGTGCTGGAGCATAATTACGACCAGACCCTGGCGATCACCATCGCCAAGGAACATGCGGTTGAAGATCTGGATGCGCATGAGCGGATGATGGAGCGACTTGAGCAGGCGGGGCGTCTGGACCGGAAGGTTGAAGGCCTGCCGGCCCCTGAACAGATCCGCGAGCTCAAGGATCAGGGCCAGGGCCTGACGCGGCCGGAAATCGCCGTTCTGATCAGCTACGCCAAGATCGCCTTGTTTGATGCGCTGGTGGAATCCGACGTGCCCGATGACGCGCATTTCAACCGCTCTTTGGTGACCTACTTCCCTGACAAGTTGGAGAAATTCTCCGACGCCATGCAGGGCCACAGGCTGAAGCGCGAGATCATCGCCACCCGCCTCGCCAATGACATGGTCAATCTGGGCGGGCCGACGTTTGTGAACCGCGCCATCGAAAGCACCAGCGCGGATATTGCAGCGATCGCGCGGGCGTTTGAGGCGGGGCGGAGCATTTTCCGGTTCAAGGATTATAGCGACCGGATCAATGCGCTGGACAACAAGGCTCCGGCCGAAGTCCAGATCGCGCTTCATGACGAGGTGATCCGTCTGCTGCGCCGCCAGACCTACTGGCTGTCGCGTCGGACGCTGGGGCAGGACGCTTTGCCGATTGCGGATGTGATCGCGGCCTATCAGCCCGGCGTGGACGCGTTGAAACCGCTGGTCACGGAAATCGCCAGCCCGTTTGATTGCGAAGCGCTGGAAGGCCGGTTCCAGTCTTATGTGGCGGCCGGCGCCCCTGAGGATATCGCCCGCGATGTGGCGCGGCTGCGTCCGCTGACCTCGTCTTCGGATGTGATTGATCTGGGCAAGACGGCCGATTGGCCGCTGGCGGCGGCGGGGCGGCTTTATCACGCTGTGGGCGCCCGCTTCATGTTTGACCAGCTGCGAGCGGCGGGCAATCAGCTGTCGTCCAACCTGCACTGGGACCGCTTGGCCATGCGTCGCCTGATCGAGGATCTGTATGGCAGCCAGCAGGCGATCTGCGAGGGCATGATGGCCTACGCCAAGGCGGAGCGGCCGGATCTGGTCAAGGATCTGAGCGCGCCGGATGCGGATTGGGCCTCAGAGGTCGTCAGCGCCTGGGCGGAAGCCCAGAAACTGATGGTGGCGCGCGCTGACCGGGCGCTGGAGGAAATCTCCGCCACGGGGGGCTGGACGCTGTCGAAAGTCGCGATTTGCTCGACGCAATTGCGTGAGCTGGCGGCGACTGTGGACAAGAGCTAGCCGGAGCGCTGGGGGGTCAGGGTTAGAGCCAACCGTTTTCGCGGGCGATCTGAAACGCCTCGATACGGTTGGCTGCGCCCAGCTTTTGAGTGGCGTCGGCGAGATAGTTCCGCACCGTGCCAGGCGACAGGCTGAGGGTGCGGGCGATGTCCTTGTTGGACTTGCCCTCTTCCACCAGTTTGAGAATGTCGCGTTCACGCGCAGTCAGCATGACCGGCGCGCTCCAGGCGCTCTCCGCCAGCTCCGCGGCGATGGCGCGTTGACCCTGCGCCACTCGGCGCACGGCGTTCGCCAATTCCTCGCTGGGCGCGTCTTTGAGCACATAACCCAGCACGCCTGCCTGAAGCGCCCGCTGAAGGTAGCCGGGGCGGGCGAAGGTCGTGACGATCAGGACACGGGTCTCGCTGCCCGCCTGGCGCAAGGCTTCGGACGCCTCGATCCCGGTCAGGCCCGGCATTTCGATGTCGGTCACCAGAACGTCAGGTTTGAGGTCCTGCACAAGGCGCACCGCCTCTTCGCCATCCTGCGCCTGCGCCAGTAGCTCGATATCGGGTTCAAGGGTCAGAAGGGCGGCCAGCGCGCCGCGCAGCAGCGACTGGTCTTCAGCGATGACAATGGAAATCATGAGACGGGCTCCAGGCTCTGTTGGCCGGGTTTGGCGGGAGGCAGGCTGAGGGTGACGCGCACGCCGGAGTCCCGGCTCTCGATCTCCATCTCTCCTCCCAGGGATTCAATACGCCGACGCATGCCGTCCAGTCCGGTTCCGGCATGAAGCTCGCCGCCACAGCCATCATCCTCGATGACCAGCGCGCCTTCTGGCGCAAAACGAATACGGGCGCTCCGGGCCCCGGAATGGCGAATAATATTCGTGACCGCCTCGCGTAAAGCCAGACCCAGCGTGGAATGGGCGGCCTGGTCGAGCTCGGGCGGCTCTCCCTCGACGCTTAACCGGATCTCGGCGGCGGCGAGCGCGGATCGGGCGCGCGCCAGTTCTTGATGGACGGTCGTGACATGCATGCCCGCCACTGCAGCGCGAACATCCTTGAGGGTGATGCGGGCGGCGTCGCGGATTTCTATGATCTCTGTTTTCGCCCGGTCTGCATCAGCATCCAGAAGACGCGCGGCCAGTTCGGATTTGACGGCGATCGTCGTCAGCGTGTGGCCCAACAGATCGTGCAAATCCTGCGCAATGCGCTCGCGTTCACGCAGCGCCGCCAGTTCGGCCTCCATGCGCAGATTGCGCTCGCGCGTGGAGACCCGGGCGGCGGATTCATACCCGGCGAGCGTCGCCATGCCCGCCATCACGGCGATGAATTGCGACAGCACCATCTCAAAGATTGTCACATCCAGCAGCCAGGAGGCGCACAGATAGAACGCGCTGGCTCCCGCCATAACCAGCAGAGCGGTTTTCTGCGGCCTCAGACCGGCCAGAAGGGTGACGGCGAAAATATGAAAATTGCCGCTCATCCCCACCACAGGGATCAGCGCCAGGGACAGGAAGGACGCGTAGCCGGCGGCCAGTAGAATGCGGTGGGTTTTCACGCCATTGCGATACGGGTCGCCGGCGTTGGCGTACAGATAGACGGGGATGAAGCTGCCCACGGCCGCAAAACTGATCAGGGCATCGCGCAGCCCCGGCAGTTGGAAAAACCAGGGTGTGAAATAGAAAACCAGATAGATCAGGTAGAAGGCCGGGCTTTCAGACAAGCCGCGCACGCGGCCTGTCCATTTCGGCCCTGGATCATGGGATGCGGCGCCAGCGGACGCTCTGTGGGGCTTGTGGGTCGGTTCTGACGCCATGATGAACGCGTTTCCTGTAGGCAAGCGGCGGAGCCGGATCGAGGGTTCACCCTGCCCTGCTCCGCAACTCAGAGCCAGCGTCTAGCGTTGACGCGCCCAGGCCAGAAGCGCCAGGCCCGCTGCGATTGCCGTGATCACAAGCGTTGCGAGGATATGGCCCAGCATCGCTTTGTCTCCGGCGGCTCCGCTGATGGATAACGCGATTTCGGCGAGATGGAAGCTCGGCAGGACTTGGGCGATCTGCCCCATGATGCGCGGGAAGATGCTGACCGGCATCCACAAACCGCCCAGGACCGCCATCCCCAGATAGAGAATGTTGGCGACCGCGACGGCGGCGTTGGCCCCGAACACGAAGCCCAGAGCCAATCCGATCAGGACAAAGGGAATGGCGGACAGCACATGAACCAGCAGCAAACCGAGCCAGACCGCGGCGGGCAGGCTGACATCGGCGGCGAATGCGGCCACGGCGTAGATCGCAGCCAGCGACACGCTGGCGATCAGCACGGTCGCCGTGGTTTTCGCCACCAGCAAAGCGGACGCCGGCGCCGGCACGGCGCGCTTCAGGGTCAGCCAGCCGCGCTCTCGCTCTTGCGCCACGCCGGCGCCGAAGCCGAACAAGGCCGGCCCCATCACCGCGAAAACGCCGAAGGTTGAGAGCAGGTAAGGTGCGTTGTCGCGGCTGCCGGGGATGATCACGCCAAACAGGGTGAAGAACATCACCGGCAGGATCAGCGTCGGGATCGCAAACTCGGGCATGCGCGAGAGTTTGAGGACTTCAGCCTTGATTTCAGCCAGATATGCATTCGCCATCAGATCAGGCTCCCTCTGGGTCAGGTTGGCCCGTCAGCGCTTCGAAGGCGTCTTCCAGGGTCGGTTGAGCGACGCTGAGATCGCTGAGCGCGGGATCAGCGTCCAAGAGCGCTTTGAGAAAGGCGACTGACTCGCTTACTTGCAGGCGGACCTTGCGTCCTGACCGGGTCATCGCGATCAGACCGGGCAAGGCGTGAAGCGCTTCATCAGACAGGCTGGTGACGCAGCTGATCACCGCGCCGCCCATGCGGGTGCGCAGACCGTCCGCCGTATCATCGGCGATGATGCGCCCGTTTTGCAGAACGACCACCCGGTCCGCCAAGGCGTCCGCTTCTTCCAGATAATGCGTGGTCAGCACCACCAGGGTTCCGTTCGCCGCTACGTCGCGGACGACAGCCCACAAGGCGCGGCGCGCCTCGATGTCGAGCCCGGTGGTGGGTTCGTCCAGAAACAACAGGTCAGGTTGGCCTACCAGAGACAGCGCGAACTGGATGCGCCGTTTCTGACCGCCAGACAGCTGGCCGTAGCGCCGCTTGATGAAATCGGTCAGCGCGCAGCGCGTGATCAGGGCGTCGAGATTCGCCGGGTCCGGGTAATAGCTGGCGAACAGCTCCAGCAATTCACGCCCGGTCAATGTGTGCGCCAGGTCTGTGTCCTGCATCATCACGCCGATACGCGTCTTGATGGCGCGGTCACCTGGCTTGGCGCCGAACACTTGCAGGGCGCCGGAGCTGGGACGAACCAGGCCAAGAGCGGTTTGAACGAACGTGGTCTTGCCCGCGCCATTGGGCCCTAAAAGCGCCAGAACGCCGGCGCCGGACACGCTCATGTCCACCCCATCAAGCGCCGTCTTGCGGCCATAGCGCCGGGTCAGCGCGCTCGCCTGTAAGACAGGCGCAATGTCGGGGGATGAAGTCATGGGCTCTCACAGCTTGGTTCAGTTGAAACCAAATTCTGTCAGGCCTGGGCAAGAGATAGGAGTGACGCGCGTCATACGACGCAGGTGACAGATGTCACCTGTTGCGGAGTTCAACCAAACAGATGGATCGCGCCGCCCACCATCGCGCCCCAGAAGGCGCCGCAGGTGAAGACCAGAAAGGCGAGGGTGCGCCGCGGGCTCCAGCGGTTTTCAACCACCGGCTCGGCGAACGCGGTTTCCAGACGCTCCTGCAGGGCGTGCGCCGGAGAGGGTATGGCGTAGGCCGCTGATGGATCAGCTTTCGGAAACGGAGGAACAACGCCTTGAACCGCGCTCTCCGAGGCTTCGGAAGGGGCGGATCCGGCGTACGATTCAGTCTTGCGGTGTGCCTGCATGACGTTCCTCCATGATTATCGAAGGTAGTCGAAAAAGCTGAACAAAGCCCCAACCAGCGTTGTAAACAAAGTATTAACAGGCTCTAAATCATGGACGTAAAATCAGGCAAGACTAGGCCGGGCGACCCTTATAGGACCGCCACCAGACCACATATCGTTGCAACCCTTCGGTGAGCATGACCTTGGGTTTATAGCCGATTTTCGCGTTCAGCCGGCTGATGTCGGCATAGGTGGCCGTCACGTCGCCCGGTTGCATGGGGCGCATGATTTTGTCCGCTTTCATGCCCAGAGCCTCCTCAAGGGAGGCGATCATATCCATCAACCCTACGGGCTGGCTGTCGCCGATATTGTAAATTTCGTGCGCGCCGCGTGCAGGCGGCGCATCCAGAACGCCGATCACACCGTCAATGATATCATCGATATAGGTGAAATCTCGCGCCATGCGGCCCTGGCCATAGACCTCGATCGGCTCGCCGCGGGCGATCATCTCGGTGAATTTGTAATAGGCCATGTCCGGGCGGCCCCAGGGGCCGTAAACGGTGAAGAACCGCAATCCCGTTTGCGGAAAGCCGTAAAGATGGGCGTAGCTCTGGCTGATCAGCTCGCAGGACTGCTTGGTGGCGGCGTACAGCGAAACCGGTGAGATGGTGGGATCGCTTTCCTTGAAGCCTTCGCCTGTCAGGGGGCGGTCGCCATAGACCGAGCTGGATGAGGCGTAGACCAGATGCTCAACGTCATTATGACGCGCCGCCTCCAGCACAGACAGGTGCCCGGCGAGGTTCGAGCGCTCATAGGCGAAGGGATTGTCGATGGAGTACCGGACCCCGGCCTGGGCGGCGAGATGGACGATCCGCTTGGCGCCGGTGCGCGCGACCAGCGCATGGAGCGCGTCGTGGTCTGCAATGTCGGCGCGGACCAGCTCAAAACCCTTGTGCGCGCACAACCGGGCGGCGCGCGCCTCTTTCAGGGCGGGGTCATAATAGGTGTTGAATCCGTCAATTCCGATGACGGTTTCACCACGCGCCAGCAGACGCTCCGCCGTATGCATGCCGATGAAACCGGCGGCGCCGGTGACGATCACAGGCGAGGTCATGCCTGCAGTCTCCCTCCCCGTCGCGGGACGCCGAGGGGCGCGCGAACGGCGTTATGAACCTCATCGTCTGCGTCAGGTCAGAAAATGGACGACCGAAGCCGATCAAGTCGCGCAGAGATGATCAGCCGTTCGTAAAGACGACTGATTCCTAGCGAGACCATGCCCCAAGCCGTCCCCAGCGTCCATATCTGGTCGCTGCGCGCGCAGGCGTTGCCTAAACGCCCTCGCCGGCGAACGCTTTCTCGACGACGAAATCGCCCGGTTTGGCGTTCGAGCCCTCCTCAAAGCCGCGCGCTTCCAGCATGGTCTTCAGCTCGCCCAGCATGGCCATGGAGCCGCAGATCATGACGCGGTCGGTTTCGGGGTTGAGGGCGGGACGATCGATCAGCTCAAAGAGTTCGCCGGTCTCGATCAAGGTCGTGATGCGCCCTGTGCGCGGCCCGTCCTCGCGGGTGACGCTGTCAAAATAGATTAGCCGGCCCGCGGCAGCCTCACCCACCAGCGGATCGGTCTTCAGCGCCTCGACCAGATCGCGCGAATAGGTCAGCTCCGGGCTGGTGCGGCAGGTATGGGTGAAGACCACTTCGTCAAACTGTTCATAGACGCCCGGTTCCCGGATCAGGCTCGCAAACGGCGCGGCGCCGGTGCCGGTAGACAGCATGTAGAGGCGCTTTCCGGGCTTGAGCGCGTCAGTCACCAGCGTGCCGGTAGGCTTTCGTCCCACCAGCACGCGGTCGCCGGGCTGGATATGGCGCAGGCGCGAGGTCAGCGCGCCGTTCTCCACCTTGATGGAGTAAAATTCGAGCGTGTCGTCCCAGCTCGGGCTCGCGACCGAATAGGCGCGCAGAACCGGTTTCTTTTCGCCTTCCAGACCGATCATCAGGAACTCGCCCGGCCGGAACCTCAAGGTCGAAGGCCGCGCGGTGCGGAAGCGGAACAGATCATCGGTGAAATGCTCCACCTCTGTGACCTTGCAGGCGAAGAAGGCGCCTTGGTCAATCACGTCAGCGTCTTGGGCGGTATCGAGCATATCAGTCTCCGTCAGGCGCTCAGGTTCGCGCTGGCGTCCGGTTCCGTCCAGGGCGGAACCGGCAGCCCGCGGGCGCGCAGGAAGTCAGGGTTGAAGAGTTTGCCGGCGTAGCGCGCGCCGGAATCACACAGGAGCGTGACGATGGTCTTGCCCGGTCCGAGGTCTTTGGCGAGGGCGATAGCGCCCGCGATATTCACCCCGGCGGACCCGCCCAGCGACAAGCCCTCTGTCTGGATGAGGTCAAACAGGACAGGCAGGAAGTCAGCGTCTTCGATGCGATAGGCGTGATCGACCTCAAGACCTTCCAGTTGGCCGGTGATTCGGCCCACGCCGATGCCTTCGGTGATCGAGCCGCCCTCTGATTTGAGTTCGCCTTGGGTGAACCACGAATAGAGCGCGCCGCCTGCGGGATCGGCGAGGCCGATCGTGACGGCCGGCTTGGCCGCGCGCAGGGCGGAGGCGATCCCGGCCAGTGATCCGCCCGTCCCGGCGGCGCAAATAAAGCCGTCCACCTGGCCGTCTGTCTGTTCAAGGATCTCACGGCCGGTGGTGGCGGCGTGGAAGGCCTTGTTTGCGGGGTTGTCAAACTGGTTCGCCCAGACAGCATTGGACAGGCTGGCGGCGATCCGGCGCGAGGTGTGGACGAAATGGTGCTCGCTGGAATAGGGCGCAGGGTCGACTTCAATGATCTGCGCGCCTGCTGCGACCAGGGCTTCACGTTTGCCCGCGCTCTGCCCGCGCGGCATCACGATCAGCGCCTTGTATCCGAGCGCGCCCGCGACCAGCGCCAGACCGATGCCGGTATTGCCCGCTGTGCCTTCGACGATGACGCCGCCGGGCCTGAGCGATCCGTCCGCTTCCGCCGCACGGATCAGCCCAAGCGCCGTGCGATCCTTCACCGAGCCGCCGGGATTGAGAAACTCGGCCTTGCCGAAAATCTCACAGCCCGTGGCGTCAGACGCAGCTTTCAGGCGGATCAGCGGCGTATCGCCGATCAGCTCCACAATCGTTGCCGTCATGATGCGTCCTCTTTGATCAGCCGCCTCAGATCAGGCGGACAGCGCCAGCGCGTTTGGCGCGCGCGGCGCGAACCGGATCAAAGATGCCGCACTCTTCGCGGTCCTGGCCAGCCCAGCGCCCATCACGGGAGCCGGGCGCGTCAGAGGGCGCGGTGCAGGGCCAGCAGCCGATGGAGGCGTAGCCGTCTTCGGCCAAAGGATGGCGGGGCAGGTCGAGCGCCCTGTAACGCGCCGAGACCTCCTCGGGGCTCAGGAAAGCGAAGGGGTTGATCTTCACCCGCTCACCGTCAAATTCCACCGCCGGAATCTCGCCGCGCTGACCGCCATGATAGCGCTTGCGGCCCGTGATCAGGGCGTCATAGGGATCGAGCGCCCGGCCCAGCGGGCGGACCTTGCGCAGATCGCAGCAGGCCTGGCCGTCACGGTCATACAGCGTCTCGTCAGGGTCTTGGGCGCGCACCTCGTCTTCATCGGGCGTCAGGACATGCAGGTTGGACAATCCCAGATGCTCGACCAGACGATCACGATAGCGCAGCGTCTGCGGAAAGTGCAGGCCGGTGTCCAGAAACAGGATCGGCGTGCCTGATGCGATCTGCGCCACCAGCGCCAGCCCCAGCGCGGCCTCTGCGCCGAAGGAGGACAGCATGGCCATGCGTCCACCATAGACCTCGGCGGCGCGCGTGAGAATGGTTTCAGGCGAGGCGCCGTCCAGCTCCGCCGCCAGAGCTTCGGCGGTCGCCTTGCGCGCCGCCAGCGCCCGAATGTGCAGGGCGGTCGGGCGCGCTCTCACAGCGCCGGGATCCGGCTGGTAGATATAGGGCGCGCCGCCCGTATTGCGGTTGCGGGCGGGGCCGTCGGGGCGTTCGATATCCACCGCGTCAAAGCCCATCCGCAACAAATCGTCGACCTGATCAGGGAGCACGGGGCCGACCGCGCGCAGCTCGCCCTCAAACCCTGAGCGGCGCAGCAGCGCGGCGAGCGAAAAGCCACGCCCATCCTTGAAGCTCGGGAATCGGATGACAACGCGCTCGGCGCCTGAAATGACGGTTTGGGCTTCAGTCAGCGACATGTCGCCTGCGAGTTCCACGGGTTGGGTTTCGACCCGGGCGAGAGCATCACGCGCCATAGACGGCCTCCTTGAAAGGGTCTGTTCCCAGACGGTTGAGGGTCTGGATGAAGGTTTCCTGGGCTTGAGCGTGCTCGGCATAGACCCGCACGCAGGCGATGACGGCGGTGACGGCGTCATCCGACGACAGGCCGGGGCCGAGGATCTTGCCGATAGCGGCGGCGCCGTCCCCGACGCCCCCAAGGGTGAGCTGGTAGACTTCTTCGCCCGCCTTATCGACGCCCAGAAGGCCGATATTGGCCACATGGTGATGGCCGCAGGCATTGATGCAGCCTGAAATCTTGATGGTCAGATCACCGGTGGCGTCATCCAGTCCCGCCTGGTGCAGCCCGGTCGAGATGGCCTGCGCGATGGGGATGGAGCGGGCGTTGGCGAGATTGCAGTAATCAAGCCCCGGGCAGGCGACGATATCGCTGGCGCGGCCCGCATTGGGCGTGGCGAGCCCCGCCTCATCCAGCAGCGCGAACAGCGTGCCCAGCGCGGCCTTGTCCACATGAGGCAGAACCAGATTCTGCTCCTTGCTGACCCGGATCTCGCTCAGGGCGAACCGGTCGGCGATGTCGGCGATCAGGTCCATCTGATCCGCGCTGGCGTCGCCCGGCGTTGCGCCGGGCGCCTTGAGCGGGATCACCACGACGGCGCGGTTCTTCACCTTGTGCGGCTTCACATTCACCGCGCGCCAGCGGGCGAAAGCCGTGCCGGTCGGGATGTCGGTCAGGGGCTGGCCTTCCGGGGGGAGGGCAAAATGACTGCTGACGCGCTCGATCTCTTCCACCGGCAGGGTCAGGGCGCGGCCACGGCTCGCGGCGTACTCGGCTTCGACGGCGTCGCGGAAGGCGTCCGGCCCCATGGCGTCCACAAGGATCTTGATGCGCGCCTTGTAAAGATTGTCCCGGCGGCCTTCGAGATTATAGACGCGCAGGATCGAGGTCAGATAGGCGAGCAGTTCGCGCTGGGGCAGGAAATCACGGATGATTTTCGCCACAACAGGCGTGCGGCCCTGACCGCCGCCCACATGCACTTCGAACCCGGTTTCGCCGGCGTCGTTCTTCACCAGACGCAAGCCGATATCGTGCACGCCGATGGCGGCGCGATCTTCGGGAGAGCCTGTGACCGCGATCTTGAACTTACGCGGCAGCCAGGTGAATTCAGGATGGGTGGTGGACCATTGCCGGATCAGCTCGCACCAGGGGCGCGGATCGGCGATCTCATCCGCCGCAGCGCCCGCGAACGGGTCGGTCGTGGTGTTGCGGATGGTGTTGCCAGAGGTCTGGATGGCGTGCATCTGCACGCCCGCCAGATGATCAAGCACGTCGGGAATATCCACCAGCGCCGGCCAGTTGTACTGGATGTTCTGGCGCGTGGTGAAATGGCCATAGCCCCGGTCATAGGTGCGCGCGACATAGGCGAGCGAGCGCAATTGTTCCGACGACAGAACGCCATAGGGGATGGCGACCCGCAGCATATAGGCGTGCAGCTGCAGATAGACGCCGTTCATCAGGCGCAGCGGTTTGAACTCGTCTTCGCTCAGCGCGCCGGAGAGACGCGCATGCACCTGCTCGCGAAACTCCGCTGTGCGTGCATCGAGCACCGCCCGGTCGATCTCGTCATATTTATACATGCGGGCCTCCCGTGCTCGAGGCCAGCTTGGTGGAGCCCGCGCTGGGACCGGACAGGCGAATGGTCTCGCGCACATGCTTGCGGCCCGCTGGCGCAAAGCCGTCCGCGCCCGCATCGATCTCGATGGGGTAGGGGCCGACCACGAGCAGGATGTCGCGCAGGGCGACGTTGAGCGCAGCCTCGACCTCATCATCGTTCAGACGGGCGGCCTGGTCGGCGCTTTCGGTCCAGTGATTGTCAGGCGTCAGATAGACGACCCGGCCATCGGTGAGGCGGTTTGCTGTGATGGTTTTCATGCGGCGTGCTCCAGCGCTTTCTGGCTCAGGCTTGCGAGGTGCTCGGGCGCGTATGCGACCACGTCACCGATCACGAGGACTGCGGGACCGCTGAGCTTTTCAGACGAAATCGTGTGCGCCAGCGCGTCGAGCGTGGTGAAAACCCGCCGCTCGGTGCTCAGGCTGGCGTTCTCGATGATCCCCACAGGGGTGGCGGGGGAGCGGCCAGCCTCGACCAGACGGCGCGACAGGGTCGCGGCCACGGCGACGCCCATATAGACCACAAGGGTGTGGGTGGCGGCGGCGAGGGCGGAATAATCAAGGTCCGGCCCGCCGAGCTTCGGACGTCCCGTCACAAAGGTCACCGCCTGAGCGGCGTCACGATGGGTCAGCGGGATCTGGGCTTGTGCGCCCGCGGCCAGGGCCGCGGAAATACCGGGCGTCACATGGACTTCGACGCCAGCCGCGCGGACGGCGTCAACTTCCTCGCCGCCGCGCCCGAAAATGAAGCTGTCCCCGCCTTTCAGGCGCACGACCCGGCGGCCGAGCCGGGCCTGCTCGATCAGGATTTCGCAAATCCGCTCCTGCGGCACCGGATGGTCGCCCTGGCGCTTGCCCACATCAATCCGATGCGCGTCGCGGCGGGCGCGGTCGATGATTTCTGGCGAAACAAGCCGATCATGCACGATCACGTCGGCGTCCCGGATCAGACGCGCGGCCTTGACCGTGAGAAGTTCAGGATCGCCGGGACCGGCGCCCACCAGGTGCACCACGCCTTTGGGGGTGGGCGCATCGTCTTTCAGGGCGTCCAGAAGCGCGGCGCGCACGCCGTCTTCATCCCCGGCGTCGGCGAGCTGGGCGGCGGAGCCGCGCAAGGCGCGCTCCCAGTATTTCCGGCGGGCGTCGACGCTGGGGAACGCGTCCATGACGCGGCGGCGCAGCCCCTTGGCGGTTTGCGCCAGCAGGCCCACGCCCGGCGCGATCACGCTTTCAAGCGCGCTGCGCAGATCGCGGACCAGAACAGGCCCTGCACCGCCTGACGACAGGGCGATGGTGATGGCGCCGCGATCAATGAGGGCGGGGGTGTAAAAATCGCATAGCGGCAGATTGTCGACCACGTTGACCAGCGCCCCCGCCTTGCGGGCTTTTTGCGCCAGTTTCACCGCGCGCTTTTCATCCTCGACCCCGATGAAGACCAGCTTCGCCCCCTTGAAGACGTCATGCGGGCGCGCGCGGGTGTCGATGCGCGTGTTCGGGTTGAGGTCCGAGGGCAGGGTCGGCGACACACCCAGCGTGCACCAGATCAGCTCACAGGGCGCGGTCCGAAACAGGCGTAGCTTGTTCAGCGCGGGTTCGCCGGCGCCCAGCACCACCACACGGGCGCCGGAGAGGGGGATGGCGGGCAGGAACTGGTCCATAGTCAGAGGCCTCTTATAAATCGGCCCCGACTTTCGTCATCATTAGAACTTTTTACAAATCAGTATTTTTGCGTCATATAGAAAGAAATTCTTTTCTATGGTGATGTGTGGCCGGTCTCGCTCCTCTCAACGCCCTGCGCGCTTTTGAAGCCGCCGCCCGTCAGGGCGGGTTTGTCGGCGCGGCGGAGGAGCTCAATGTCACGCCCGCCGCCGTGGGTCAGCAGGTGCGTCAGCTGGAGGCGCTGATTGGCGCGCCCTTGTTTGAGCGCGAAGGCCGCAAACTCGTCCTGACCGAGCGCGGAGCGGCGGCGCTGGAGCCGTTACGGCGCGGGTTCGAGCTGATGGGGGAGGCGAGCGCGGCCTTGCGGGCTGCGCAGGCGACGCCGACCCTCACCTTGGCGGCGGATCACGATATCATGACCGCCTGGCTCAGCCGGGATTTGCCAGGCGTCGACGTCGCGATCCGCCTGGTCGCCTCAGGCGAGGACGCGGACCTGACATTGACGCGCTCCAGTGTCGCCGCCGCGCCTGCCGGGGCGGAGCGATTGATGGATGAAGTGTTGACCCCGCTGGCGCGGCCGGGGCTTGTGCAGCCGGATGCCGGGCTGGGGGTGCTTGAAACCCTGCCGCTGATCGAGGATAGCCGCAGCGGGCTGAGCTGGACGGACTGGCTTAGCGCGCGGGGCGGGTATGGGCTTGAGGCCCAAGCGCGCTTGAAAGTCAGCGAGTCCCAGGCCGCGCTGGCGTTGGCGGAACAGGGGGCCGGGATCGCGCTGGGCCGCAAGCCTTTGGCCTATGACGCCATCCGCGACGGGCGACTGGCGCCGGTATTCGCCAATGGCGACCAGCCCAGCGATCAGGCCTATTTCCTTCACTATGCCGCCGGGCGATCCCCATCCGCCGCGGCAACGCGCATCGCCCATCATCTCAAGGCGTGCGCTGCGGCGCGTCAGGACCTTGCTGGCGAGCTGTGATCAGCTTTCCAAGGCGGAGAGCGGGTGAACGGGCCCCATGTCCGGCTCGATATCGGGTGCGCGATGATGCTCGGGCCACAGCCAGTGGGCCAACGCTTCCAGGCTGTCGACAATGCGCGGGCTGGAGCGGCTGAACAGGCGGTTGCCGTCAAACACGGTCAGCTGACAACCCTGAGCCTCGAGCTGGCGCAATGCCGTGATGGCGTCAGGATCGCCTGCGATGTCTTCCACCGTGCGCGCGGCGGAAAAGCCGCAGGGCGCGATCACCAGCCGCTCAGGGTTGAGGGTGAGAACCTCCGCCCAGCTGGTCGTCCAGCTGGGGCGATCGGACGTATTGCCTGCATCCTCGCCGCCCGCCAGCGTGATCAGCTCATGCATCCAGTGGCCGCCAATGAAAGGCGGGCTGGTCCAGTCCAGAAGCACGGTGCGTGGCCGCGGGCCGGGCAAGGCCTGCGTACGCTCGGCGACAGCGTCAATCCGTGACTGGAGGCTGGTGCGGAGCGCCGCGGCGCGATCACTGACCCCGGCGGCGTCACCGATCATGGTAATCGTTTCAAGGATGTCGCCCAGTGAATAGGGCTCGAGATTGACGAGCGTCGGCTGCGGGTTGAGCTGGCTCAGAACCGTGCTGACCTCGGCGCCGGAGACCGCGCAGACATCACACAGGGCCTGACTGATCACCAGATCCGGCTTGAGCGCGGCCAGAGCCTGCGAGTCCAATGCGTAGATCGCGTCCTGGCCCTGGAGCTTGGCGCGCACGGCGTCGTCGATGTCGCGCGCGGTCTGCGCTTCGAACAGCGCGCTGGTCAAGGACGGCAAGTCCTGAACCTGAGGCGGCCAGTCACAGCAATGGGAGACCGCGACCAGATCCTCGGTCAGACCCAGGGCGGCGACGATCTCGGTCGAGCTGGCGAGCAGGGAGGCGATGCGCATTCAGCAGCGTCTAACGGTCAGATGTCGGGCGTGCGACGAAGGGCGCGATGCCGGTCATCAGATGGTAGATCATGCTGGCGGGCACATGAGAGACCGCAGGTTCGAAATCCTGATCCAGCCGGTCCACCCAGCCATGGGCGGGTCCTGGGTTGAGGAAGCGATCATGAATCTCGTCGATCATCGCTTTCACCGGCGCCTGGGGCGAACCCAGGGTGATATAGGTGCGGAGCCGTTCAAGCTGCGGCCACAGTCGATAGCCGACATCGCCATTGCCCAGCACGTTCAGCGCCATGCCGTCGCGGATGCCATGGCTTTCTGTGAAGGCGTGAATCCGGCGCAGCCAGCTGCCGCAATCGCGGCCCACAAGGCGGTCGGTCTCGCTCAACAGATAGATCCATTCATAGCAATGGCCCGGTTCGATCCGGTCATCGCGAATGCGCGTCCAGTCCGGACCGAAACGTTCGAGCACGGCGCCGGTTTCAGGCGCGAACATGAAGCGCTCGAACAGGGTGGCGATGGTCTGGATGCGGTCAGCCGAGGCGGGGTCGCCCATAACCTCGTAATAGCGCAGGCTGGCTTCCAGAAGATGCATGTGCGGATTGGACAGCTTGCCGCCGCCGCCCGTTTCATGATCCACCCAGCCGCCATAGAGATTGTCGCCGAACAATTCGTCGATCAGGGCGAAGGCTTCTTCCGCCAGCGCCTGCCCGCGCGCATCGCCCAAAGCGGCGAGTTCCGCGCCCGCCAGCGCCACAAAGGCATGGTCGTAAAAGTCACGACGGGGATCATTGATCTGGCCCTGGCCGTCAAAACCATGCGCCCAACCGCCCTGAGGCGCGCGCGCCGGGCCGTTCAGAAATTTGATGGCGGCTTCGATGACGGCGTCGGCGGAGCCGTCAGGGTTCCAGCCCAGTTGCTTGGCGCGTGCGAAGCTGAACAATTGCCGGGGTGCGACCCGTCCGCGACGGGGCATGCCGCTAGCGGCTTCGCCAGCCATGTCGAGGCCTTCAACAAAGCCGCCAGTTGCGGGATCGATCGCCCGCGCGGCCCAGCCCGGCATCACGGTGTTCCACAGCCAATCGCCCAGACGCTGGCGTTGGTCGGCGCGCAAGAGGGTTTGACCCAGAGTCTGGATGGCGGACACGGCCGGTTTGATGCCGGCGGCGCCGTCCAGGCTGGACACCAGCACCGCATCGCGTGTGGCGATAACGGATATGGCGTCCAGGCCGTGTACGGCCACTTTGGGGCCTGAGGACTGGATGAACACCCGCTCGGCGCCGGGCGCGACCACGGCGCCGCGCAAGACTACCGGATCATGGCTCGCTTCGGCGTGCAGGGCGTGCACGGCGCGAAAATCACCCACATCACTCCATCCCATGGAGACAGGCAGGACGGAGATATTGTTGGCGGTCTCCATGACCGCATAGTCGATGGATTCAGAGCGGCATTTGGAAAAAGCGGTGCGGTCCAGCTGGCCGTCCTCGGTCAAGGCGGCCTGCACGCTCTCCAGAATGTCGGGCGCATGGGCGGCCAGCGCTTCGCGCATCACCCGGGCGGTGAACATGAAAATGCCGGCGTTCCAGTAAAACCGGCCGGTTTCGATATAGGTGCGCGCGGTCTCTACATCAGGCTTCTCGACGAAGCGCGCCACAGGCTTGGCGGCGCTGTCGGCAGGCAGGGCCTCGATATAGCCGTAGCCGGTGGCGGGGAAGTCCGGCTTGATCCCGAAGGTGACGATCTGGCCCTCGCAGGCGGCGGGCTGGGCGTTGCGGATGGTGCGGTGAAACGCGGCCACATCCTTGATGTGGTGGTCCGCCGGCAGGATGAGCAGGATTTCGTCAGGATCAGCCAGCAAGGTCGCCGCGGCGATCGCAGGCGCGGAATTGCGGCCCATCGGTTCGAGCACCAGACGAACGCCGGGCAGTTCTTGCTGCAACGCATCACGGTGGCGGCTGGAGCCAATCGCCATTGCGGGGCCGAACAAGCCGTCATCGCTGACACGCGCCAGGGTTTCCGCGACCATGGATTGCGGGCCGGTCAGAGGCAGGAATTGCTTGGGAGTACGAGGCGTGGACAGGGGCCAAAGGCGAGTGCCGCCGCCGCCGCACAATATGACGGGCGTGACTTTGGTCATGTTCGCTCTCCCCCGGATGGTCAATTCGGCGCCTGAACGCCTGTCAGCTATCGCAGGTGCTCACACGCCTTGCAACGATTTGTTTGCAGAGCCGCCAAAGCGGGCGCCCCGTGGCGATCTTCGGCGCCGTTGAGCGCCTGTCTCAGGCTGGATCAGCCTGAAGCGCCTCGCCACTCAGCGCCGCCCAGGCGTCATGCTGGGAGAGGAAAACCTCGCCGCTCAGGGCTTTGAGGAAATGGGTGTCCTTGAGCTTGTCCATGACAGGTCCCTTGACCTCGGACAGGTGCAGGCGAACGCCCATCTCCGACAGTTGAGTGTTCAGCGTTTCCAGCGTCTCCAGCGCGGAATAATCCACCTCGTTCACCGCCGAGCACATCAACACCACATCCCGGATCGTGTGGGCGTCCCGGCTGAGCCGGTTCAGGATCATGTCCTCAAGGAAGTTGGCGTTGGCGAAGTACAGGCTCTCATCAATGCGCAGCGTCAGCAGTGAGGGCGTGGTCTCCACGGCGTGACGGTGGATATTGCGAAAATGCTGGGTGCCCGGCACGCGTCCCACTTCGGCGATATGGGGTTTGAAGGTCTTGGTGATGTGCAAAAGGACCGACAACACCACGCCGGACGCGACGCCCACCTCCACGCCCAGCGACAAGGTCAGCAAAATGGTGGCGAACACCGCGATGAAATCGGAGGTGGAATACCGCCAGGTCGACTTCAGGATCGAGAAGTTCACCAGGCTGAGCACCGCGACGATGATGGTCGCCGCCAGGGTCGCCTTGGGCAGAAAATAGATCAGCGGGGTCAGCGACACGGCGGCGAGCGCCAGGCCGATGGCGGTGAAGGCCCCGGCGGCGGGGGTTTGCGCCCCGGCGTCAAAATTGACCACCGAGCGCGCAAATCCGCCCGTGACCGGATACCCGCCGGTGAACGCTGCGCCCAGATTGGCGGCGCCCAGTCCGATCAACTCCTGATCGGGGTTGATGCGCTGGCGCTTTTTCGCGGCGAGGGTTTTGGCCACCGAGACGGATTCCACGAAGCCGATGATGGAGATCAGCACGGCGGGAATGAACAGAGCGCGCATCAGCTCCAGTGAAAAATCCGGCGCCGTCAGGGGCGGCAGACTCTGGGGCACGGCGCCCACCAGCGCGACGCCGCGGGCTTCAAGATCAAACCCCCAGGCGAGGGCGGTGGTGGCGGCCACCGCCACCACAGGCCCGGCCTTGGTGATGAAATTGGCCAGTCGCACATTCAGGCCGAGCCCCGTCAGTAGAGGCTTCAAGCCCGAGCGCACCCCGAACAGGACTGCGATCACGCCAAATCCAATGGCGACCGTCAGCACATGTATATCGCCAGCATGGGTGGCGAGCGAGATGACCATCTCGATCAGCGTATGGCCTTCGGCCGGCACGCCCAGCACATGTTTCAGCTGGCTTGCGGCGATCAGAACGCCGGAGGCGGTGATGAAGCCGGCGATGACGGGATGGCTGAGAAAGTTCGCCAGGAACCCGAGTCTTAAGACGCCGAGCACCACCAGAAAGCCGCCCGACAGGAAGGCCAGCGTCAGCGCCGCCGCGGCGTAACCGGCGGTTCCGGATTCGGCCACCTGACCGATGGTGGAGGCGGTCAGCAAAGACACCACCGCCACCGGTCCGACCGCCAGCGCCCGGCTGGTTCCGAACAGGGCGTAGAGAAGGATGGGGACAATCGAGGCGTAAATCCCCGCCTCAGGCGGCAGCCCCGCCAGCAGCGCATACGCCAGGGATTGCGGGATCAGCATCAAGGTGACGATCACCGCTGCTGTCAGATCATGACCGAGCGCGCCCCTGTCATAGGTGCGTCCCCATTCGAAAATGGGGAAATAGCGTTTGAAGTCGGCCATGGGCCTGGATCGCCTTTCAACGGTGTTCGCAGGGTCCGCGACAGAGCGTCCGCCTGACATCGCCGCCTGTCGATGCAGTATCGGTCCGTCTGAAGACTATGTCAGCCTGTAATCCCCTGAAACATCAAAGCCGACATGCGGCCTCATGTCGCCGACACGCCCCACCGGGGGGCATGAAACGCCCAGGCGTGTTCAATAATGGTCTTGGCGTCAGAGTGGGTCGGCGCAAAGCCGAGAAGGTCTCGCGCCATCCGGGTATCAGACACCAGTTGCGCGGCGTCTCCCGCCCTGCGCGGAGAGATGGTGTGGGGGACAGGCTTGCCGGTGACCGCTTCGACGGCGTCCAGAATCTGTTTGACCGAGATGCCTGCCCCGGTTCCCAGATTGCAGGCGAAAGACGGTGCGCCGTCTCGTAAGCGATCAAGCGCTTTCAGATGGGCTTGGGCGAGATCCGCCACATGGATGTAATCGCGGACGCAGGTGCCATCGGGCGTATCGTAATCATCACCAAACAGGTGCATGGGGCCGCCCAGCCCGGCGGCGGCCTTGAGCGCGTTGGGCACCAGATGGGTTTCCGGGTCGTGCTCCTCCCCGATTTCCCCGTCAGGGCTGGCCCCCGCAGCGTTGAAATATCTCAGAGCCGCGTATTTCAGTGCGCCCAGCCGAGAGACATCCTCCAGCATCAGCTCGACCACATGCTTTGTCTGGCCATAGACGTTGACCGGCGTGCGGGGCTCATCCTCTGTGATGGGGAGTGTTTGCGGCTCGCCATACACCGCGCAGGTCGAAGAGAAGACGAGGTGGCGGACGTTCGAGCGCTCCATCGCGTTGAGCAGCGACACCACCCCGGCGACGTTATTGTCCCAGAAGGCCAGAGGCTCGCGCTGGCCTTCGCCCACTTCAATATTCGCGGCGAAATGCATGACAGCGTCTATGTCATGCTCTGTAAGGGCTTCTGCGACGGCGTTTACATCGCGCACATCTTGCTCGACCAGAGGCCCCCATTGCACGGCATGGCGATGGCCTCTCGACAAGTTGTCGAGAACGATTGGCGTATCGCCTCTTTCTGCGAGCGCTTTACAGATGTGCGAGCCGATATAGCCCGCGCCGCCAACGACCAGTACACGCATCCACGCCCCCTGTGTTGCGCCGCAGTGTAAAGAATGCGTCCGGAAAGTGCGAGCCTCATGCTTGCTTCCAGCGCAAGCTGAGGCGCGTGTTTCGGGGCCGTTTGTCCGCTGGCGGTCAGCGCCGTAGGTGGCAAGCCTCAGGCGTCAGGCCTGGTTAACGCCTCATTATCTATAAATCCAGGCGATTTGACTATACTTTGAAGCTGAAGCGCGGCCAAAGCGCATTTTCCCTGGGCGGGTTGATTGGGCGGTGTCAGATAATTCATAAAAATCAGAATCTTAAATCTAAGTTGGTGTTTAGGATGCATTAAGGTTATCTCCAAGTAAATTAAATAAAACGTTAGGGTAAATGTGCGTTAAGCAAGTAAATATTCCTGATATTATAAGTTAAAAGGCCAGTCTCCTCGTGCGCAGAAGCACGCAGGAGAATAAACGTGTCTACTCAGAATGAGCGACGCTCCCGGCCCACCCTTTTGTCTCTTCTTGGCCTTGCCCTGGCAGGTCTTTGGTTGACGGCTTGCTCGGCCACCACGTCAGGCGCGCCTCATCTTGTGGCCCATCAGGTGACAGCCCCTCCTGTGGGCGCGTTCGCCTTCTGTATGGAAAACCAGGACGCTTGCGGTCCTGTGCAAGGTCAGGCGGAGACGGCTGCAAAAGACTTGAGCAAATCTTCCCCGAGTGCGGGGGTGGAGATGTCAGAGACGGCTGATGCGGTGTCTGCTCGGGATTATTCTGACGAGCAATTGCTGGCCATGGCGCGCGTGGTCAACGCCTCGATCAACACCATGATTTCCTATCGCAGCGATGCGCTGACCTGGAACATGGAAGAGCGCTGGGTTCTGCCGCTGAGTTCTGAGGGCGTGTCTTACGGGGATTGTGAGGACTTCGCCCTTGAAAAGCGCGCCGCGCTTCTTGAGGCGGGCGCGCCTGCGGATCGTATGCGCATGGCGACGGCCTGGTCACCGGGTACGGGCGAGCATGCGGTGCTGATCTTGCGCCTGGCGGCGGGTGATTACGTGCTGGATAACACGACGCCTCATATCCTCACTGTGGGGCAAACCCGGTATCAGTGGCGGTCGCTTCAAACCGGTCCGAGTCTGCTTGAATGGTCTACGGTTTCAAATGAGCCGCAGCCATCCAGCGCAGAGGTTTATACGGCAGGCTGACATGTGAGGCGGCTCAGCGCGTCGAAATGAATTCGACGCCTGCGGCGTTGATCGCGGCAGCCGTCAGGACACCGGTCTGGTAGGCGCCGGTATCCAGACCGATCCGTCTGTTATCCTGGCTGGGTTCAGACTGCGGCGTGTGTCCATGGACGATCATGTAATCGTACTGGCGCGTATCGCTCAGAAACGCATCGCGGATCCAGAGAAAATCTGCGTCAGTTTGCTCTGACAGCGGTTTGCCGGGGTCGATCCCGGCGTGCACGAACATGTAGTCGCCTCGTATCGCGAAGCTTTCAAGCGCCCTGTAAAACTCGAGATGGGCGGGTGGAAGTTGTTCACGAAACCGCTGGGACGTTGTGGCCCAACGGGCTTCGTCCTTGCTCAGCCCGATATCTTGCACGCCATAGGACAGAAGGGTTTCAAAGCCGCCATAGGTGCTCCATGACGCGCCGACTTCAGGGTTGTCGAGGAAATCAAGCAAGGTCGCTTCATGGTTTCCCTTCAGGAACGTGCAATCAATACCCTGCAAGGCCTCTGAATGGATGAGATAGTCGACGACGCCCGCCGAATCCGGTCCGCGATCAACATAATCGCCGAGGAAAATCAGCTCGTAATCTGTGCGCCCGGCGTGGCGTTTTATCGTTTCGATCAGGCGCTCAAGCAGGTCCTTGCGGCCATGG
The DNA here is from genome assembly GCF_051859625.1 of Oceanicaulis sp. Taxonomy (GTDB): domain Bacteria; phylum Pseudomonadota; class Alphaproteobacteria; order Caulobacterales; family Maricaulaceae; genus Oceanicaulis. The sequence continues at coordinate 1,638,350 of NZ_JBHYFH010000001.1, forward strand.
ATGTCGCCAATGGCGTACACGGTCCGGGACGGCGGCTCGTAAGCACGCGTTCGCCGGAATAGATCGATGATGGATCTCATCTATCCAATTTGGCCTTTCAATCGAGATCGCGTTTAGTCGGCGTAGTACTTTTGATAGGACCGATAATAATAACCGGATCTGTCATAGCCATACCGGGCCTGGGCCTCGAGATCGACATTGTTCAGAACGATGCCCAATACATTGGCCTTGGACGCCTGCACTTCGTGAAGCGCTTTGCGGACGATGCCCGTCGCACTTTTCTTCCAGCGCACCGCCAGCAATACCCCGTCCACTTTGGAGACGATGGCGCGCGTGTCGGCGACGGCCAGGACCGGCGCGGTGTCCAGGATGATGAGGTCATAGCGCTGGCGCAGTTGCTCGAGCAGGGCCTCAAAGGCGGACGAGCCAAACACATCACGCGGTGTGAAGGTGGTTTGCGCCACCGGAAGGATGTCCAGATCGGTCTGGGCGTCCTTGACGATCACGCTATCAAGCTCGGCGGCGCTGGACAGGACTTCCAGAAGACCGCTTTCCGCGTCAGGTGTCAGGGCTTCAGTCAGCAGACGGCGACGCAGGTCGCAATCAATGACCAGTGTCCGCGATCCCGCCATGGCGGAAATCCGGCCCAGACACAGTGAAGTGGTGGTCTTGCCGTCACCGGGAAGCGCTGACGTGATCGCCACGATCGTGTTCTGATTGTCGATGCCGCTGATCCGGATGGCGGAGCGTATGGTGCGGAAGCTTTCAGAGAAGCCGGATAGCGGTTTGTCGAGCACATACTGTGCAGGGTCTATGACCTTGCCGCCAAACCGGTCCGCCAGTCCGACCTTGAGCCGCGGCACGGATGCGATGTGCGCCAGGCCAAAATGCTTTTCGATATCCGCATCGGTGTGCACGCCGGTATCGAGCATTTCCAGAACAAAGACGAGACCGACGCCGACAATGCCGGCAAGCACGACGCCGAGCGCCAGATTGAGGATGACATTCGGCGAGCTTGGATTTTGTGGCGTTGAGGCTTCAGCCACGACCCGCGCATCGGCTTCAGTCAAGCCACCGGTTTCATTGGTCTGGCGAAAGCGGTTCAGGAAGCTCTCAAACAACGCCCGGCTCGCGTCCGCTTCGCGTTCCAATGCGCGAAGCTGGACGATGGCGCTGTTGTTGTCAGAGAGTTCGCTCCGCGCCTCCAGCAGACTGCCCTGCAAGGACCGGACCCGCTGGGCTGAGACATTCACCTCATTTTCAAGGCTGGCGACGATACGATTGATCTCGGCGTCAATCTGGGAGTTGATATCCGCCAGCTCCCGCTGGACCGTCAGGATTTCAGGGTGACGAGGGCCATAGCGACCGCTGAGATCAGCCTGTCGACGGGCGACTTCGGCTTGCTGGCGGCGCAGTTCGCGGATGACTTCAGACGCCAGCACTTCAGCGATCGTGTCAGACGCGACGCCCCGCTCCAGCTGGCTGCGGACAGCGTCCAGTCGCGCGCGCGCCTCGGACAACTCAGCCCGCTGGATGGCGAGCTGGCTGTTCAGATCCGCCACCTGCTGCTCGGCCACAGTCGCGCCTTCCGCGTCAATCAGGCCGGCTTCATCGCGGAAGCGGGCGACGGCTTCTTCACGGGTCTGAACTTCTTCACGCAAGGATTCAACGCGATCATTCAACCAGGAATTGGCGCGCTCCGTGGCTTCAAACTTGGCTTCCAGTTGAGAGGTCAGATACGCCTCGGCATAGGCGTTCGCGATGTCGCGCGCCAGACGAGGTGTTTTTGATGTCGCAGAAATTTCAATGACATAAGTCATTCCAGACCGACGGATATTGCGCGCCTCCATCAAGCTGGACACGACGGCTTCGCGCGTTCTTTGTTCGCGATCCTGAGCGGTCAACGAGGCGTTGGTCTGGCTGGGAAGCAATGCCGACAGGAAGGACTTCAGGCCTTGCGCCAAGGCGCCAAGGCCGCTGGGTTCCTGCAGCGCTTCGTTGAATTCCGGCACATTGACGAGATCCAGGCGCTCGACCACGGTCGCGGCGAGGGATCGACTGCGCAAGACTTCGACTTCAGTGTCGACCATCGCGGAATCCGGCGGCATGCCCGATAGCACGGCTTCAATATCAACGACCTGAGACTGGCGGACATTGAGAACGACGCTGGAGGTCGCCGTATAGAGCGGTGTGGCCTGAAGGGTGAAGATAACCACCGCCACAAAGGTCAGAAATCCGGCTGAAATCAGGGTCCAGAAACGCCTCTGAAAGACGGCTAGAAGCTCCCGAAGGTCAATCAAATCATCTATTTGCGTGGATTGATTATTCGTATTTACATCGGACATGGGTCAATGTTTCAGCATGGGACGACCCGCCACGCGTTGCACGTGGCGGGCCAGGTCATGTGTAAGGCCGAGTGGTGTTAACGGCGAAGAACCAGGCTCAGACCGATCACATTCTTGGAGAAGTCCTGGTTGCCTGCGGCGCCCGAGGAGTCCTGATCCTGATAGCTGTAGCTGGCGCGAATGCCGGCAGTCCGGTTCACGAAATAGGTGACGCCAGCAGTCACGTTGAGCCGATCGTCAGTCCGGTCAATGCCTGAATAGTCATCTTCGCTCAGGCTGATGCCGGCGGAAATGATCACATTGCGACGCAATTCATGATCGACATTCACGCCGACGCTCGTTCCGAAGAAGCCGCCTGATCCGGCCACAGCTGAATCCTGCACCGAACGTGAAGCGTTGAAGCTGACGGTGGTGAGCTGGGTCGGGAACCATTCCACAAGGCCTTCGACGCTGAGGCCGTCAATGTCAGGAAGGGCCGGGCTTTCATAGTCTTGCTCGGTATACCCAACGCCGATGACGCCGCGAGCGACGCCGCGAATATCGAAATCCGCGCCAATATCGAACGTATAGCCGTCAGAATCGCGCAGGAGCGGCACATCCGGCGGAGACAGGTCGTAAGCGCGATCATTGTAGCGCACGCGGGCGAACAGGGCGGTGTCAGGGCTCACGGCATAATCGCCGCGGCCGGTCAGGAGCAGTTCCTCGCGATCGCGGAAATCCTGATCGGCGATACCGCCGCCGAACAGCGGGGCGTCGTCATAATCAAACGTGGAATAATCCACGCGACCCAGCGCGCGCAGCCGACCGGAGGCGCGTTCGCCGCCGATATAGCTGGCCCAGGTGTCGTATTCGATGGGCTCGGCCGCCTGGCCTGCCGCGCCGGCGGAGGTGCGCGGCTCAGTCAGGGATGAATACCGTGCGCCTGCGACGAGATTGGCTTCGCGGGTGATGTCGAGTTGCCCGCCGGCGCCGGCTGTGAAGTTCCACACGCTTTCATCGGAGAAGTCGAAATGCTCGCGACGCGTGGCCGAAGCGTCGCCGGAGAGGGCGTGGCGCGACCAGGTGGTGTCGAACGAGATCGCCGGGGTTATGACCGCGATAGTGTCGGATTCCTCGTTGGAGGAGGTGCCGAACACATTGTCGGTGAATTCAAGACCCAGGGTCAGTTCAGGGTAGATGAGCAGAGCGCCGTTCTGAACGCCGCCCGCATCATAATCAGGACGGGGGCGCTGCAGCACGCTGACATTCTTGTCGCGTGCGAACATGCTGTCGTTGCGATCTGTCTGGGCTTGCGCCTGGGCCGTGACTGTTGCTCCGGCCAAGGTCAACAAAGCGATGCTCGCCAGTTTCATCATCATGGTTAATCCCCCACCGGGCGCTACAGGCCGGTCATCTGTCATGAAAAAGGCGGGGCGATGATCACCCCGCCCAATTTTACGCATAGGTTTGGTTCGGATCAGTAATCCGAGTTACCGCCGCCGCTATAAGGCGGAGGAGGAGGAACGCCTGGACCATCATTGCCGCCAGGAGCGCCGCCAGCCGTGACGCCATTGCCGTTAGGGCTCGGCGGGTTGGTCGCAACATTCGTCGCTGCAACCACAATAGCCGGGTTGGTCGCGTTGTTGGTGGCGACGATGACCATGGCTTGCGCCGTGACCGTCGCGTCAGCGCCGGAGTTCGCAACAGCCAGCGCGATGGCGGCTTCGATCTGTTCTTCCGTGGCGTCTTCCGGCAGCGCGTCGATGGTTGCCTGGACAATCGAAGCCAGTGCGGTGGCGTCAATTGGCGCTGTGTCTGTGGAGGCTGGCTGGCTGGCCTGCTGGGCGGTAGCCGCAGCAGGTGCGGCGATCAGCGCCATAGACCCGAGCAGGGCTGCACCCAGAACCGATGCGGTGTTCTTAAAAATTGAGAATTTCATAACTGTCCCCTCGAGCATTCAGCCGAATGGTTAACAACTCTTAAGAACACACTATCAAATACTGCGGAATTTATCGAGTCAGATTCGTCTTTTTTGTGCGCCGCTCAGGCGATGTTGCGGGTGCGCAACACAAGTTGTGAGGGAGTAAGCTGCCTGCAACGCTCCAAGTATGAATAAAAAATATTAATTATCAATGGCTTGTGCTCTCACGCGCTCGCGCCATTCTTGCGCGTCCCTTGGCGGCAGGATGCGCGCTTCTCGCTCTGCTGCACTGCGCAAATCCTCGGGCAGTCCGGGCCAGATCGTGGCCATGAAGCCGAGTCGCCATTCGATAAAGCCCCGCTCTGCGTAGGGCGTGAGATAGTATGATCGCCGCAAGGCGTCCTCCGTTTCGCCGGCGATAATCGGGATGATGGCGTAATTGGCGTAGGCGGCCTTCGCCCAGACCTTCCCGTCGCGATTTTCGCGCTCCAGGCTGGCGAAGAACGCTGCCCGGGCAAGAGTGAAATCGGGGGAATCCAGGCGTAGCGCGCGATCTCCGATGGCCTCGAGGCGAATAGCGGAGCCGGACAGAGCATTCGGATCGGAATACTGAGCGGAGAAGGCGCTGTCCGTGAGGCTTGCAGTGCGGACGGCGGCGTTCCGGTCGAGCCCGACATAGACGCTGGCGCCTGCGGATATCAGCAAGATCGCCACACCGACAGGCTTGGCGATTGCCGGCAGGCCAGAGGCGGACTGGCGTGAGCGCCCGGCGTCCGCGATGCCGACGCCCAGTCCGAGCATCAGGGCGAAAAACCAGAACAGGGCGGGAATCTCGAGCGCATAGTCCACCATGCCGTGGGCGAAGACGAAGACGGCGATGATCAGGATTGTGCGCAGCAATAACCGCTGTCGCCGACGCCGGGTCAGCCCCTGGCGCAGACGCGACACGGTCAGGAGGAGCACACCCAGGGCGGCGGACGTGCCGAGGAGGCCTGTTTGCAAGAGCCATTGAAAAATGACGTTGTGGGCGGCGTTCTGGCTGGTGAGGACGCGACCAGCGTCGCCGGTCGCCAGAAAGTCATTGATGAACTGGAAGCCGCCCAGTCCCGCGCCAAAGACGGGCGCGAGCCATACGCCGTCGAGATAGCGCGCGAACATGACGCTTCGAGCGTCATTGTCGACCATCAGACCGCGATGCTCGATCCGGTCGATATACAGTCCGCCTGACACGCCGAACACGAGGATTGCGGCGGCGATGAGCAGGCCGGGGCCGACAAAACGCCGCCAACCGCGTGACCGATTGCGTCGCACTTGCTCCGCCTCGGGCTTTGCGCCCAGCTCTTGCCGCCAGGCCGCCGCACGGTCCCATCCTAGCAAGAGCAGCGCTGCGACCATGAACAGGCTGACCCCGGCGCGTGAGCCGGACAGCAGAAGACAGCTCGCACAGACGAGCAAGGCCGATACAGGCAGGGCCAGACGCTGGATCCGCGCGTCGATCCGTCCTGCCTTGCGCAAGGCGCGCAGCAGGTCGGCGAGCGCCATCAGTGCGATCATGCCGTAAAAGCTGGCGGCTGTGTTGGCGGACAGAAACGGAGCAGACAGGCGATTAAAGCCGAATGTGCGCCGATGCCCGAACACGGTGTCGGGCTCAATGAAGAAGTCGATGAAGGCTGCAAGGCCTAGTCCGGCGCCCAGAACCAGGATCAGCGTCCAGAGCGCTCGAGCCCGATCGGGCTGGCGACCTGCTGTCTGGGCGGCGATGAATATGCCGGCGCCCGCTATCAGGGAGGCGTATTCCCCGGCGCCCGTCGACGCCCATCCGTGAACAAGCCCGACAAGGAACAGGGCCAGCGCTCCTGCCAGCCATAAAGCCCCCAGACCTGTCAGACGCGAGCCGGGGGCGGCGAGAACGGCTGCGCATAACGCCAGCAACAGCGCGGAGAACATCAAGGACGCCGCAGCTTGATCCGCGCCCAGCGTCAGAGAGGCCAGCCAGATCGCGACAGGAATCAGCCCGGCCGGCCAGAGCAAGCGGAGCATGCCGACGCTCGCGCGGGGTCTAGAAGAAGCGTTCTGCAATGCGGATGGTGTCGCCCGGCATGACGCGCACAGTGGCGGTGAGCGGAACTTCCACTTCAGCTTCGGTGTCGGCGCGCTTGATGAAGACGACGCGTGTGTTGGCGCGATAGGTGAAGCCGCCCGCACGGGCCACGGCGTTCATCACCGTCAGGCCGTCCGTGTAAGGATACTCGCCGGATTCCTCCACCTCGCCCAGGATGTAGAAGGGGCGGTAATTGAGAACTTCCGCGCTGACGCGGGGATCATTGAGATACCCGTCAGACAGACGCGCTTCCAGCTCGGCCCGGAATTCCGCCAGGGTTTTGCCGGCGGCGGGCGCTTCGCCGATCAGCGGCAGCGACACCATGCCGGACCCATCGACGAAAAACTCGCCCGACAAATCCTCTTCCCCGAAGACGATGATGCGCACCTGATCGCCTGCGCCCAGGCGGTAGGAGGGAGCGAGGGAGGGTTCAAATGCGCCCGCCTGGTCCTGTGCTTGAGCTTGCGCTCCGGTCGCGCCCGAAGCGGCGACGGGTCCGGCGGAGCCCGGCGCGCCCGTGGTGGTGCACGCAACACTGAACAGAACGGAGATGACCGCGATGACTAACAATCTAAACATGGCGCTCGCCCCTCAACTGCGGGCTCGCATCTGCGAGATCCCCTTTTTCTTCTAGCCAACACCGCTGGAAATTCAAGATTTTTCGTCTCTGCGGACAGGTGCGCAGCGCAGCGTCGCCTATCCACGGGCGGCGTTGAGCGTACAGCCGAAGAAGTCTTTCTGTTTGCTGAGAACTTTCGCCTGACAAGACTTTTGGGACCGGGTTTCTCCCCCGGGCGATGCGCAGGGCTTAGCCTTGGCGCATCTTCAACAGGAGACCCACATGACCGATTTTCACGACCGCGCGTCCGGGCTGGACAGCCCGCCCATCGGGCTTTTCAACATCGTCCCTGACGAAAGTGCTGACCTGCCCCAACCCATCCGCGGATTGATGGTCACGACAGGCGGCGACGTCGCCCTGGTGACGCTGTCCGGGGCTGCAGGGGTTCTGCCCAGCCTGGCGCCGGGGGTGCAATACGCGATCCGCGCGCGCGCCGTGCGCGCCACGGGCACGACAGCGACCGGCCTTGTGGGGTTGGTCTGATGGGCGCGCTGGGTCTGGGATTGTCCGCCCGCAATCAGCCGCGCCCTGTCCGGGCGCGCACTCAGGCGGACTTCCTGCGCCGGTCCTATCGCCTGAATGGGCGCTGGGTCAATGAGGCGGAGTTCTTTCAGGCCGGGACCGTGTCCGGCGCGGGCGGTTCGATCTTTCGGGGCGGGCGACTGACGCCGACCGACGCCCCCCGGGTCGGCGATGCAGGCCTGCTCATAGAGGATCCGCGCACCAATTGGTTGGCCGCCTATACGGCGCCTCTGGATCTGGCCAGGGTCAGCCTGCGGATTGCGGGCGGCTCCGGGCCCGCCGCCCTGAGCCTGGAAGAAGACGGACAGGCTCTTGAAGCGGCGGGGCTGGATTCGATCACTGGCGGGCGCGCCTACATGCTCGACAATCGAATGGGAACAACCCCGGCCCGCATCCAGTTCCAGGGCGCCTCACCCGACGATCAGCCCTTGGCGTTGTCCGCCTATGTGCGGGGCGGGGCGGGGCGGTTGCGCACGGCCTTCACCGATCTTCAGGCCGGCGGCTTCACCGCGGCGGACGGGTATCGGCGCGTCACCGCCTTGCAGTCTGACGGGCTTGCCGGCGGCGTGCGGTCGGCCAATGACCTTTTGTGGGTGGAGGCCGCCCCCGGCGAACGGGTCTGGGTGGCGTGCCCGCAAATGGAGACCGGCGACTGGGTCAGCAGCTATATCCCCACCCATGGCGCGGCGGGGGTGCGGACTCGTGATCAGATCAGCTTTCCCAGGGCCGCGCTGGGCCTCGATCTCGGCGAAGGGTCCTTGCGGGTTGAACTGGGCGAACACCGGCGCGGCCGCGTCGCCGCCCGCATCATCGGCACGGACGGCCCCAACGGCGCCTCGCTGCTCAACTTCGTCGGCAATAGCGACACCCAGATCGGCACGTATAATGGGGAGAGTGTATTATCTGTTTCGAGCGAGTATCAGGTCGTAGATTTAAAAGCTGAATTGAATTGGGGATTGGATACAGTGTCTTTGGCGGTCGGCTCATCTTATGTATTAAGTGACTATTCCATGCCGCATCATCATAATTTGCATATTGGCGAGTCTCAGGCCGGTAATTACTCTATGGTCAAATCTACGGTATCATACCTTTCTGTGGATTGAGTTTTTTGTTCGGATGTGATGGCAAGCAAGATCATAAATGCTGCAATTGAACTATTAAAGGAAGAAACTGACAGACCCGATACGGTTACAAGTGCTACTATTCCTAGTGATAGATATATATCGCCTGTATTCTTCTTTATGGCATAATATGAAATAAATATGGTCATTAGATATACGAATAACCCATGATCAATTATAACCCTAAACAGAAATGAGTGGAGAATGACTGAGTAGCATGTGCTGTCGTAATTGAAGCTGAATAGTTTCTCATAGAAGGAAAGCATTTGGCACGTATATGGCATCATTGGTGTTAGCTGTGAGTCGCCGAAAATCCAATTTAGAGCATTTCTATTATTCATTTCATTCATAAATAGATTGAAGAATCTAAATCTGTCAATTGTGCTTAGGTCAAAGCCTCCCCTTGATTCAAATATGAAGTAAGCTGCACTAAATAGTGCCATTCCGGGAATAATAAATGCGATCATCCTTACGGGATTGCCTTTCACATATATTATCGCAGAAGCAATCATGAATGATGCAATTGCGCTTCTCGATCCGCCCATCAACATAATCGCGATCAATATCAAAAGACATAATACATGCTCCCTAATTTTAAGGGAGTCTTTAACAAAGAAAAATAGCCCAGCTAGATATATCAATTCAAAATTGTTTTCTGTCAGAACTCCTGGTCGCCTAGACATGCTATCTGTAAATTCTAATGTGATACTGTATGCATACTTTACAAAAAAAGCGAATAAAGATATGAATAGTAAGTACTTAATTTCACGTTCTCTCATTAGGGGAACTTTGGACAGCATTATGAATATTATAATATAGACAATAAATTTCGAAGACTGGAATACATCCAGTATGTGTGCGCTTCCGAGCAATGTTGATGATAGTGTGTAGTATATAAAGTATGCTGATATAAGAATTATTGCGAGCAGTTCAATATTTGAAATCCTAATTTTGTATATCGTGAAAGCTGCAATAAAAATAATTATCGCATCAAATAGTCGCGCTACGGGTAATATGTTGTGCGAATAAGGGGATAAAATTCCAACCACAAGCAAGGTGGCTGTCGCTAAAAAAATGCTATAGGAAATTAGTTTTGGAATCGAAACTGTTGAGGGAAGCATTTTATTTCTATTCTTTATTTTGCTTGAATTCAGTCATCTTCATTTCGATCTGCCAGTAATAGATGGACCGTGACATAGCGTAATTGAACCCGGCCCATCCGTCGAGCAGGCCCAGGCGGACGAAATAATTGAAGATGAAAAGGGCGATCCCCTTCGCCGGCAGACGGTCAAAGATGTATTTCAGGGTGCGACGTCCAGGCAATTGCGCCTCGTCGGGTTGGGACAGGGCGTCGCGCAATCTGAGCTTCGCTTCCCAGTCTGAATAGCGATTATGGCGCTCGAAATAATGATAGAGCGTTTTGAAATCGCGGTGCAGCATGCGGCCGCGCAACTGCCCGACCGTACCCTCGATCACCGGCTGGTAATGGCCCTCCACCTCCCACATGGAGGCGACGTCAAGATCCTCCACATCGATGAAGCGCGCCTTGTCGCGGCGCATCAGCACGAGTTTCAGATTGAAATGGCCGTGGCGCAGGATCTTGCCCATGAAAAAACCGTCAAACCGCACGAAATACCCGGCATGCTCAGGCTCGCCCGCGGCTAACAGCGCCGCGATCTCATCGGCCAGTTCGGGATACAGATGCTCGTCGGCGTCCACATAGAGCGCCCAGTCATGCCGGAAGGGCAGGTTTTCCAGGCACCATTGTTTCTTCTTTGGGTATTGTCCGTTCCAGGAGAAATTGACGATTTCCGCGCCATGCGCTTTCGAGATCTCGCAGGTTCGGTCGGTGCTGTCGCTGTCGACCACAAAGACCTGTTCAAACCGGGTCAGGCGTGACAGGCACGCCTGCATGTTGGCTTCCTCATTCTTGGTCATGATGATGACCGAGACGGGTATGTCGCGCTGAGGCTCCGCCTGAGTATTGGTCTGCTCGTTCATGCTCGTCACCCTGGAGTCATTCATAACCATAAAGTGCAAGGCGACGCGCCCCGATGCTTGCGTTGAAAAGCTCGGTCAACTCATCGTCAAACACATCTGTCCAAGCACCGATCCGTCCAGCCCGGAATGTCTTCGTTCCGCCGAATAGTCTAACTGAAATGGCTTCAAGGTCAGCGTCTTTTTGGTCAAGTGCTGCTGCTATGGCTGCCACTGCTTCGAGCTGTTTGGACGTATCTCCACCACCAGAAGCGCCGACAAGGTCCTCGAATCTGACATGACAAACTCGGTCATCGTGCATCCAGCCCTGAGCGCGATCGAGAACGCTGCCAAAGTCGTCAAAAACGAAGCCTCCGCCCGCGCCTCCCGTGATCAAAGCCTTGATACGATCTCGTTCTTCAAGTGCATTGAAGTAAGCAAAGGAATACATGTCTGGTCTGGTTGGTATCCACCTTGCGTATGACACCAGTACATCACGCGGGTCGCGGATTATGCTCAAAGCTTGAAAACCCTCAGACCGGAGCACGTCGACCATCCGGCTGGAATAGGCGGCGTGTCCGCCGAGCGCCGTTCCTGCGGCGCCGCGCAAGCGCCGTCTCAGCCAGGGCTCGCCCACATTGAACGGGGTTTCCAGTCCGACCGGGATCGGCGTGTCCAGAAAGCTTGAGCGGATCAGGCGGCGCAGGCGCGCGCCCTTGCCGTAAAACAGGTGCGTGGCTACGCCGCGATTGGCGGTCGGCAAGCCCAGCTCGTTGCAAAGCTTGAGCAGCAGATTGTTGCCGGACTTCCAGATCCCGTTGACGAATGCGGACATCCGGCCCTCCCTAGTCATACCGATAGCGGGTCATCAGCGGACCGCACAAAGCCTTCACCAGACCGGTCTGCAGCTTTGGCAGGCCGTCTTTCCACCGGGCGTCTTCGGCCAGCGTGACATCGCCGGTCTTGAACTTGTTGGGATTGCCCAGCGCGGTATGGGTGGTGTTCAGGTGCGCCTGGTCGCCGGTCACCGCCTGTGCGATGTCGGCCTCAATCCCGACATGGTCGAGAATGCGGGCGAGCGCGTCTTCGGGCGCGCGGACCAGCTCTTCATATCCGATCCGTTGATAGCGCGTCCGCCCCAAGAGGTGTTCGCTCAGCGCATTTACGCCTGTCCATTTCACAGCCGTGACGGGCGGCGCCGTGCGCGGCATGGGCTTGGCGTCCTCTCCCATCGCAGTGCGCACTTTCGGTTTGGTGCGTGAATAGGCGACGGCGCGCGGGTCGCGCACCAGGTGCAGCGTGTGCAGCTCGATCTCCGGGATGCCCATCAAGATCAGGGCGTGGGTGGGATCGAGCGAGGAATCGATCAGCATGGCGCCGTCCGCGCGTGCTGCGGCCGCGCGATATAACGCCAGCGTCATGTCCTGATAGCGGGCGAGCGCGCGTTTGAAGCCGGGGGTTTGCAGCGCCGGAACCATCAGGGCCGGAAGGCTTTTGCGGCGCCCGACCTGATCTGTCAGCGCCGCGCCGGTCTCGATCAGGGCGTCCAGGTCATCGCCCGGGAAGGCCTCTTTCAGCGCCGCCCCCCAGAAGGAGCACTCCCGCAAGGGCGCGTGACAGCTGCACAGCTGATTGGCGCCATAGCCGGCTTTCCAGATGAATTGGAGTTCGCCGCAGGAGAAGAACCCGTCCAACTGGCCGATCAATCGATCCAGCAAGGTGCTGCCCGACCGCCCTGCGCCTGCAATGAACAAGACTTTGATCGGCTCTGTCATGTCCTCTCTCCACGGCGGAGGGCGACGGCGAGCGAAAGCGTTGCGATGGTCAACGCGCCCGCGAGAACGCCGTATCCGGCCGCCTGAGCTTGCAGCTCGGCCGCCAGGAGGGTGATGACCAGAACGGTGACCGCCGCCGCCACATATTGCCCCCAGCCGAGTACGGCGGTGCGCCGCTCTTGTCTGAGATGGATGCTGGACAGGCGCTCCACAAAGGTGAACAGCATCGCTCCCCATAACAGCGCCAGCAGCATGCGTAGATCCTGGCCCGGCGCGCCGGTGACCCGTTCGAGGAACCAGGGTCCGGCGATCATCAGCACGATGAAGCCTGCGAACCAGGCGGCGGCGCCCAGCACCGCGATCAGGCGCATGCGGCGTTGATAGGCAGCCCGGTCCCCGGCGTGCAGCCGTCCCAGCCCGGAAGCGAGGAACGTGCTGAGGAACTCCAGCCCCACATTGCCCAGATTGATGACGCTGCGCACGGTGAGATACGCGCCGCTGGCCGTCAGCCCCGCAAACGCACCCAGCAAGAAGACCGGCGATTGATTGCGCAGGAACAGGCCCGGCATGGACGCAATCAGGTGCCTTGAGTGCTTGAGGTGGGCCCAGCTCTCGGTGAGGGTTTGACGCGCCCGCCCTGCGGCGCGCGCCAGCCCGGGCGCCATCAGCACGCACGGCGCCAGGGTCACTCCGGCGGCCACCCACAGAGCGGCGCCGTGTTCGCTGGGCGCGACCAGCCACAGAGCGAGCGCGCGCAGCGGGAAGACGGCGCTGGACAGGACGGCGGCCTGCGTGGCGCTGGAGAAGGCCAGGGCGGCGGCGCGCTGATAGTCAAACAACGCAGAGGCGAACACGAACAGAGACAGCGCGCAGACGCTGCCGAGCTTGAGCGTCCAGCCCTCTACGCCCGGCGCGAAAATGAAACTGATCAGCCCCGCCGCCAGCGCGGCGCAGACCAGCGCCACCGCCAGAGCAAGACCCGCCATGGTCGCGCTGTAGGTGTCTCGGTCCTGGGCGGGCGCTTCGACAAACAGGGTTTGCGTCACCGACAGCCGCATCAGGGTGCGCGCCGCCACGGACAGGGCCACCGCGTAGGCGAGCTGCCCCTGTTCGGCGGCGGGAAGGCTGACCGCGCAGATGATGATAAGCAGAAAATTGCCGGCTGACGCCATGACCTGATCGATCATGCCTGCGCCGACACGGCCCGCAGCGCCCGCGCCTCCTGGCGCCTTGATGCGCCGCAGCAATTGGCGGGTGAGGCCAAGCGCGTTGGATCCGCTGGTCTGGCTCACAAGCGCACGCTCATCAATGGTTTCCCCGCTCGTCCCCAAAGCCGTCAGATGTATGACGCTTTGCAGCGCCCTGACGTCCGACAAGCTCAGGTTTAGCGCATCTGCGACGCCTGCGCCACTCGTTCGCAGGTGCACAATCGCGATTTTCTTGCGCCCGTTTCGGTTGCGCTGTCGCAGGCTTCCGGCGGCGTTTGGTCCGACCCTTGCGGGCTACGCGCGAGTGAATGGCTGTCGCCTTGTCCTGAAAGGGCTTTGATTGCGTGTTATAATTCGTGGACGTCGCGCTCAGCTTCGCACCAGAAAATAGAGAAAGAAATTGCATTTAGGTTGTGCGCCAGCGTATATTGCGTTGCGACATAATTGCGTCTGAGGGCTCAGCCAGGGGAGGGGGTGATGCGTATCGACAGTTTCGGGCAGCTTGATCTTCCCGCGTCTCGCGCCGTACGCAGCACCAAGACCACAAGCCTTGTCTTCGCAGACATGACGGCCGCTTTGCTGGCGGTTGTGACGTCCTTCACCATCACGAATTTCGCCCGACGCTGGGTCGGCCTGGATCCGCTGGACCTGACAGCGTCCGGGATCATGCTGCACCTGAGCATGATCGGCGCTTTCACCTGCGCCTTGTTTTTCTGGTTCAACACGAAGGGCCATTATCGCCGCCGGCAAGCGCTAGCCGACCAGCTGGGCGCGGTGCTGGCGGGGTCCATCCTGGCCATGATGTGCGTGGCGACGACGCAATTCGCCACTGTTGAAGTGGGCTCGCGCGTTCTGACGCTCTCTTACTGGATGCTGCTGGCGCCGGCCGTGATCGTGGCGCGTATGGTGGCGCGGCGATTGTTGCGCGCGACGAATGTCTGGTCGAGCCCGGCGGTTTTGTTCACGGCTGTCTCCCGGTCCGCTGAAATTTCAGCCCTCGTCCATCGTCGTGATGAGATCGGCGCGTTGGTTTCCGGCGTCTGCACCACCAATGATCAGTCACCGGATGAATTGCTGAAGGCGATGTGCAAAGCCGATGGCGAGGGTGCGACGGTGATCTACGCGCCAGATATCTGCGACCCTCATCAATCGACGATTGTTGAGCGCTTGCTGCTGGCGGGCGTGCCGTTCATCCTCTCGCCGCCGATCGGCCCCGTTCCCAATCATGCAGAAATCCTGGAGTTTCCTCCCGAGGACATCGGGCTGATCGAAGTCCATGATCCGCTTGACCGCCGCGTTGCGCGCGCGGCCAAGCGGGCCTTCGATTGGGTTTTGTCTGTTCTCGCCCTGGTCTTTTTCTCTCCGCTCCTGATCCCGATCGCTCTGGCGATCCGTTCTGACGGCGGTCCCGCCCTGTTCCGGCAACAGCGCGTCGGCCAGGACGGCCGGGTTTTCGAATGCCTGAAATTTCGCTCAATGGTGATGAACGCGGAACAGAAGCTGGCCGACATGATCAAGGCGGATCCGGCCGTGGCGCAGGAATGGAAAGCGTTCCAGAAGCTCAAGAAGGATCCGCGCATCACCTGGGTCGGCCGGTTTATCCGCAAGACCAACATGGATGAACTGCCGCAGCTCATTAACGTGCTGAAGGGGGATATGAGCCTTGTGGGCCCTCGGCCCATGACGGTCCCGCAGATCGAAGAATATGGCGAGGCTTTCAAGGCCTACACACGGGTTCGGCCCGGCATCACCGGCATGTGGCAGGTCAATGGACGCAATGAGACCACGTTCGAAGAACGCGCGCGACTTGACGCGTTTTATGTTCGCAACTGGTCACTCTGGCGCGATATCGTAATAATCGTCCGTACCGTTCGTGAAGTCATCTTCATGCGTGGGCAGTGACAGGGCGATGATCGAATGCGTCTCTTAATCCACGGCATCAATTATGCGCCTGAATTTGTAGGCATCGGCAAATACACGTCGGAAATGGCGGAATGGTTCGCCGCGCGCGGTCATCAGGTTCGCGTTCACACGGCGCGGCCCTATTACCCCCAATGGCGTGTCGAGGCGCCGTATGACTCCGGCGAGCTCGATCATGAAATGCTCAACGCCGTGGATGTCAGGCGCAGTCAGATTTATGTGCCCGCCAATCCGTCAGGGCTCAATCGCATTCGCCACCATCTGTCCTGGCTCGCCGCTTCACGTGGCCCGCTTGTTCGCTCAGCCCGTGAATTTGCGCCGGACCTGATCCTGTCCATCGCCCCGTCCTTGATTGGCGCGCCCGCAGCCTTGGCGGCGGGTCGCGCTGCTGGCGTTCCCGCTGTTCTGCACGTACAGGACTTTGAAGTCGGCGCGGCCGGAGCTTCAGGTCTGATCCGCTCTAAATCTCTGTTGAGCATGGCGTCCTGGGTGGAACGGACCTTGATGCGCAGGTTCGATTACATCACGACGATCTCCGACGCGATGCTCGCCAAGCTGGACCAGTTCGGCGTCCCCGAAGACCGCACCGCGCTGGTGCGCAATTGGGCGGATGTTGAGGCTATTCAGTGCGCCCCGTTCAAGGAGGGGGCCTTTCGGGCCGAGCTCGGCATAACGCCTGATCAGACCGTATTGATGTATGCAGGCACCCTGTCGCGCAAACAGGGGCTGGAAACTGTGCTGGATGCGGCGCGACGACTGCGCGATCGCGAAGATCTGGTGTTCCTGATTTATGGCGATGGACCGACCAAGGCCGAATTCGAGGCTGCGGCGAAAGACCTGGCCAATGTGCGGTTCGGCCCCTTCCAGCCCAAGGACCAGTTCTCCGCCTTGCTGGCGGCGGCTGATATCCATCTCCTGCCGCAAATTGAAGGCGCTGCAGACCTGGTGTTGCCCAGCAAGCTGACGGGCATGCTGGCGTCTGGTCGGCCTGTGATCGCGACGACGCCGGAGGATTCCGGGCTGGCGCACGAGGTTGGAGAGTGTGGCGCGGTCGTTCCGCCCGGCGACCCGCAGGCTTTGAGTGAGGCGATCATGGCGCTGGCCGACGATTTCGACGCGATTGAGCGCTTCGGACGCAAAGCACGCGAGCGTGCTCTCGCGGTCTGGCGGCAGGACGCAATCTTGCAAGAGCTCGAAGCCCGTCTTGCTCAGTGGTCCCGTGCTGCGCCCTTGTCCAGGCTTCAGGGCAAGGACGTCGCCGCTTGATTAGACGCTGTCCTATTTCACCTGCTTATGTATTCATCCTCACAGCCCGACGCTCCACACCCACGTGACGGTACACAAGATATGACGAAAAAAGCTCTCATCACCGGCATCACCGGGCAGGACGGATCCTATCTGGCGGAGTTTTTGCTGGAAAAAGGCTATGAAGTGCATGGTGTTAAGCGCCGCGCTTCATTGTTCAACACGGCGCGCGTCGATCATATCTATGAAGACCCTCATGCGGACAAGGCGCGTTTCAAGCTTCATTATGGCGACCTCACCGATACCTCGAACCTGACACGGTTATTGAGCGATATCGAACCGGACGAGGTCTATAATCTGGGGGCGCAATCGCATGTGGCCGTCAGTTTTGAAGCGCCTGAATACACGGCGGATGTGGATGTGACAGGCGCTTTGCGCCTGCTGGAGGCGATCCGTTTTCTGGGACTGGAGAAGACGACGCGTTTCTATCAGGCTTCCACCTCTGAACTCTACGGACTGGTTCAGGAAACGCCTCAGAAAGAAACCACGCCCTTCCACCCTCGCTCGCCCTATGCGGTGGCGAAGCTCTACGCTTACTGGATCACGGTGAATTACCGTGAAGCGTATGGGATGTACGCCTGCAACGGCATCTTGTTTAACCATGAATCGCCCCGCCGGGGCGAAACCTTCGTGACGCGGAAGATTACGCGTGGCCTATCCAATATCGCGCTGGGATTGGAACCATGCCTGTTCATGGGCAATATCGACGCCCTGCGGGACTGGGGGCACGCCAAGGATTATGTCCGTATGCAGTGGATGATGCTGCAACAGGATGAGGCCGATGATTTCGTCATTGCGACGGGCGTCCAGTATTCCGTCCGCGATTTCATCATCTGGAGCGCCGGGCATCTAGGCGTCACGCTGGAGTTTTCAGGCGCGGGGATTGATGAGATCGCCACGGTCGCCGCCGTTGAAGGGGATCTGGCGCCGGCGCTGAAGCCGGGCGACGTGATCATGCGGATTGATCCGCGTTACTTCCGTCCTGCGGAGGTGGAGACCCTGCTGGGAGACCCCTCCAAAGCGAAGGCCGTGCTTGGCTGGACGCCTGAGATCACAGCTCAGGAGATGTGCGCCGAAATGGTGGCCGAAGACCACAAGGCGGCTCGCCGGGTGGCGCTCCTGCGAGAGCATGACCTGGCCGTGCCGTTCAGCGTCGAGTAAGTCATGACCTATCAACTCGCCAACAAACGTATCTGGGTCGCGGGCCATCGCGGCATGGTGGGCTCCGCCTTGCTGCGCCGGCTCGAGCGCGAGCAGCCCGCTGAACTCCTGACGGTGACCCGCCAGGAGGTGGATTTGATTGATCCGGCTGCGACGCGGCGCTGGCTGGAGCGTGCGCAACCGGACGCCGTTTTCGTGCCGGCCGCGAAAGTCGGCGGCATCCTGGCCAACGACACCTATCCAGCCGACTTTCTCTACGACAATCTGATGATCGCAGCGAACTGCATTCACGCCGCGCATGCGGTTGGCGTCGAGAAACTCCTGTTTCTGGGCTCGTCCTGCATTTATCCCAAATTCGCTGAGCAGCCGATCACCGAAAGCGCGCTGCTGACCGGTGCGCTTGAGCCGACAAACGAATGGTATGCGATCGCCAAGATCGCTGGGATCAAGTTGTGTCAGGCCTATCGAAAACAGCATGGCGCGGACTTCATCTCAGCCATGCCGACCAATCTTTACGGGCCGGGCGACAATTACGACCTCAAGGCCTCCCACGTCATTCCAGCCCTTATTCGCAAGGCGCATGACGCCAAACAGGCGGGCGCCGACAGCATTGAGATCTGGGGTACGGGCGAACCGCGCCGCGAATTTCTGCATGCGGACGATTGCGCTGACGCCCTGGTGCATTTGATGAAGGTCTATTCCGGCGCCGAACACGTCAATGTGGGATCGGGCGAGGATCTTCCGATCCGGGACCTGGCGAAAATGGTCATGGACGTGGTGGGGTTCGAGGGGGCGTTGACGCACGACCTGTCCAAACCGGACGGCACGCCGCGCAAGTTGATGAGCGCCGACAAGCTTCGCAGTCTGGGCTGGTCGCCCTCCATCTCGTTGGAGGCTGGTCTCAAGGACGCCTATGCATGGTTTCTCGACCACCAAAATGACGCCCGAGGCCTCTGATCCCGGCGATTTCCAGGGTCGACTGAGCGGGCGAGCGGCGTCATTGGGGAACTGGCGCGCCCTGAGGGACAAAATGCGAACCAAAAGGGTTCGCAAGGGCGAATGCCCGTCCGCAGCTTTAGCGAGAATGTCCTGGAAAAGATGTTGGACGTCACAAGTCGTTGGACGTTGCGCAAGTACATTCAATATCTTAGCCGAAGCGTGCGTCCAATTTGGCTAGACCAAACGTCAAATCAGTTTGGACAAAACGTCTCATTCAGCAGAACAAGTTGGATCTTCCTCTCATCGGGCAAAAAAGCGCCGCCCCAGTTGGGGGCGGCCCTTAGACGATTTGGCTGTATCGATTAGAGGTAGCGGTGAAGTTCGTGCGCACGACCCACAATTCGGTCGACGAGATGAGAGGTTTCAGACTCCGGCGAAACACCGAATCCAACACCATCAACGAGTACGAAGCCGCCACCAGGTTCCCGCCGCACTTCGGCTCCAGGCCAGATCTTCTCAGGCTCAACAGCAGCAGCGAGGATCTTCCGCAAACGGCCGCCCTCATTGACAGACCTGAACAATGCCACAAGGTCATAGCGATCAAGTGTCGGCTTGCGGGTAACTTTGAATGACCAATTCCGCGATGTCGCCTCCACTACAATCGCAGGATCAGTAATCACGCGAGCTGTTCCAGGCACCGATGCCGATGCGAACTTCTCGGTAAGTTCATCGCGCAGTACCTCAAGGGCTTGGAAGCCGGTGCGACTCTCTAGCCTAATGCCCACAAGACTGTGAACCTG
Organism: Oceanicaulis sp.; assembly: GCF_051859625.1. Lineage (GTDB taxonomy): Bacteria > Pseudomonadota > Alphaproteobacteria > Caulobacterales > Maricaulaceae > Oceanicaulis. The sequence goes on from NZ_JBHYFH010000001.1 coordinate 1,658,043, forward strand.
TTCCCGAGAGACGAAACAAACTACACGTTTCCCATACTCGTTGATCGGCTCCACGCCTTTTTTTCTGAGCAACTTGAGCGCGCTCCGCGCAGAGCATCTCAACAACGGGGCATAATCAGCCGCCCTGGCGTAGGCGTCCTCGAATGCATCGAGAGACGCCTCGCAAATCCGTGATCGGCCAGATTCATCCTCGACAATCTTCAGGTAAGAAAGCTCAACCAGCTGGGCCAAACCGTCAGTTTCCGTTCCGAGACGTGCCTTTGCTTTCGCGAACGTGATTGCGTTCTTGATCTGGGCACCGGGCCGAAGGCGTGTCTTTTGGAAATAGGCGACCCTCGCACCATGGAAGAACGGCGCATCTTGATCATAATCGATCAGGCCAATGGTATTATTCCGAATGAGCTGTGAATAGGCTGCGGGGAGCGAGATGCCGACTTTAGCGGCAAACGACGCGAGAGGCATTCCCTTGGGGTCGAAGCCCTCGCGCCGCCCCTGGTGCGCCCGGGCGATAAAGGCTTTGATCGCGTCTTCCTGGAAATAGCGCTGCCCATCACACCGGAAGTCCATTTTGAGGGTCCCCCTGCTGACCAGCTCGTCGACCTCATCAATTGTGCAGCCCAGCTCCGCCGCGACGTGCTCCAAAGATAAAGCGGTGGCAATATAGCGCCTGACAGCATCGATGTTGTCACTACTGAGGCGATAAGCCCGTGTGTGAGCGCATCGCTGAGTCGGAACCGCCGCCGCCTCCAAAATCTTGCGCAGATATTTGCTTTCGAGCTTCAAGTCAGTAGCGACTGATTCCAAAGTCCAGGCCCCGTCCGCGCCGTCATGTTGAGACAGCCTGCCGGAGGGAGTAGCAAGACCACTACGAACCCGAACTTCGCCAAAGCAATCGCTGACCAGCGTACGCAAGCCTTCCGTTGGAATGGTGCGAGTGAGCTGCGGGGCGTAGTGGCAGCGCGAGTGATAGCGAGTCTGATCGGAATCAGGCTGCAGCCACTTAGCCTCCGCGAGAAATTTCACGATTGCGTCTCGGCCCGCAAGCAGTGACGGAAAACTGAACTGCGCCAAATTTCGGAGCTCACATGGTGTGTGCGAAGGCGATTCTATCCCTCGGTGGAGCTTGGTCAGGACGACCGCAGCCCGGAGAACGGAATGCAAGGACTGTCCAGCAAAGTGAGAAGGCTCTGCCGTCTCCACCCCCGTTACCTTGTTGAAGACGTGACGATCCAACGCGGTGGCGGGGTAGGGTATGGCGTGGTCTTGGCCAATCATTACACCCCGCTGGGTCCAGCCGGCCTCCGGGTACCGCCAATCAATCGGGTCGCCGTCGAGTCCCTCGATCAGCCTCACGTCATGGATGGGGCATGCGGCCACCGGCACGATGTCGAACCAAATCCGGATATAGCGCTCTTCCTCCAGGCAGAGCGGGCAGACCCGGCGTCGACCCTTCGAGAACGTCCGACTGGGGAGCAGATGACCGCAGATTTCATAGCCTTGAGTCGTGCGCCTGGGCGTGTTCCAGGCGAGTTCGTCGCTACCGTAGATGGGGAGTTGGTTCACAACCTCCAACTGCTCGTCGAAATCCCAGTCTAGTCCGTTCAGGCCTAGCGAGAGCAGAAAGGCCTCGGTACTGAACGCGTAGTTGGCGGTCGCTGCCCGCTGCAAAAATCCGTAAACGGGCTCGTGCGGATAGACCTCACCCGGCCAGTTCGACATGGGAAGCCTAGCGATATCCACTACGTCTTGATGGGCACTGACCATCTTATTTCCTTCCATTGCCGCGGTCATGAGAGCGACGGGTCGTTGCGGAATGGATTGAAAACCTCATTGGGGCGCTTGCGATCGTCGTATGCCTCCGCGAAATGGCAGAGTTCCAGCCTATCCGAACCGGCTTCGAGCGCGATTTCGCCCGCGGCGATCATGTAGACCTTGAGGATGCCGATACATCCTTTTGTCGCTTTGAAGAGTCGGCTCGAAAAATCCATTGAGGCAAAATCAGAGAGCTCGAACGGCATTTCCTCGTCGAACTTGTGACAAAGGACCCGAAAATGCTGGCAGTCTACGGGGTCCGTCCAGTCGTAGGGACGCAGCCGCTTGTAAGGCAGGCCGCCGCGCCCGATGAGCTGAGAATCCTCTGCGATGATCGAATAAGTCTCCGGCAGTCCGATGCAAAGGATGTTGAACTGATTGAGGTTGAGCATCTTGCGCAGCAGTTTGCGCGAAAAACTAAGCACCTTCCTGTTCTTCTCAGGGAAGAGCTCCTGAGCCTCATCAAAGATGACAAACTGAACTTCCGACCGTTGGAGTTCCCGCAGGATCGCCAGGATTAAGTTGGAGTTAGTCATCCGCAGCGAGACCTGCATGCCAAGTCCGCTGGCGATGCTGTCCAGCACTGCGCGAGCTCCGCCCTCGATGGGAGAATCGACCAGCAAAACGCTGCGCTTAATCCCATCTGCTCCGATCTCCGGCTTGTATTCCGCCAGAACTTCAGATGCGCCGTAAGTCTTACCGGTCCGGCTTTCGCCGATCAGCGCACAGATATTGCCCCGACCCGGCACTCCACCTTCGACGGGTTTGAAGAATCGCCTAATGGCCTTCGTTGCTTGCTGATGGTTGGCATGGTCAACGAAGATGTTTGTCATCTGCCTCTGACGATCCGCCGGCAGCCGTTCCTTGAAGTCACGCATCACTTCTACTCCCTGAATTGACTTGCGCGGCGAGCATGAGGATCTCGTCCATGTCGTCGCTCCCGGCAGCCGAGTTGATTTCGATCTTGGAAATTTGGGTTTCGCCGGTAGAAGGCGTTTCCAAACCGGTGGTCGGATCCGAGGTCACAAGCACAGGCTCTTCGTGGACTGCGGTCAGGGGTATGAGATCTGCTTCGCCTCCACACTGATCCTCGAATACGAGCTCGCTTACGCCCGGATGGGCACGGTTGCCGTAGAGATAGCGGGTGAGCTTGCGTTCGAGTTGCTTGCGGCGGCCCGACCGGAGGGCACCCATCCCTGCATTTATCAGGGCCGCCCTAGCCTTCCAGAGCGCTTCCGGGTCGCTGCGGTGTTCCTCCCGCATCAGCTCGTGCTCGCGGCAAAGCCGGTGCTGGAAAACAGAGAGCCCCTTGGTGTACTTCCGCCACTTGTCGACGACCGGAAGCTCGATGACCTCTTTGGCGTGATGGTTGTAGAGGTACACCTTAGAGACATCGTAGGGATCGCGGCGGACGTGGTACTTGGCTGAACAAGCCTTGGACGACTGACCTCTGTGATCGGGATGGGCGAGAATGCGATCCAGGTCAGGCGACCAGTACCTGATATGATCCCATTCAACGCCGTACTTCTGGACCGTACGCTCGGCGGTCTGCCCAGCGAGCGCGATGAAGAGCTCCTCGCTGGGAAGGCTCGGGCTGTCGAGAAGGTCCAGCTTGTCTCGCCACGCGTCGATCGGTGCCCTTGGAACCCCCGGCGCCCTGCCGAGTCCCCGGTTCGGCCGCCGATTGTAGTCCGTGACGATCCATTTGGTCGCGAGATCACGAAACTCTGACAGCGTCAAAACAGGCGCCTCCGGCTCCTCGTAATCGCGGTGCTGAACCGCGTTAGAGTGGGTCGTGCCGGGGAAGCGGTGGCTAAAGCGCGCCACTTCGCGCATGAAGCGTTCGACAAGGCCCTTGTGCTAGGGTTCACGCGGGGGAAGGCGAATGAGATTGAAGCCCAGGTCCGCAGCAGCGGCCAAGAGGTGACCGTTGGCAAACTCTCTTCCGTTGTCGATGTAGAGATTCTCAATCCGGCCCATACAAGGCCAGTCTTCGTCATTGAGGCCATCGATATGGTCAATGCGCTTCTGAAAGATTGCATTGCGCAGACCGTCTAGAACGGAAGCGTAGCCCGGGACGTCGAACGAGATCGAAAACCCGACAACCATGCGGGTGGCGCGGTCCAGAAACGCGATAAGGTAAGGACGTCCGAGAATGACGCGGTTGTCGTCGACGAGAATGAGATCCACAGGCGTAAAATCGACCTCAACCTCGCCGTAAGGGCGATCAGGCAACCCACGCGTCTGGTAGCTCTGGCAATTCTTACGCGCATAGTATGTGCCGATACGTCCCGCCTGTTTCACGAAAGGCGACACCTTCCTGCGAATCTCGCGCTCAAGCGTCGACAGGCTCGGCGGCGTCAGAAGTCCTTTCTCGTCGAGGTGTTTGAGCGGAGCGGACTCGCTATATTTCTTGCCTTCCGCCGAGCGGTTGACGTCAGAGATGTAGCTCAGTGCCTCGAGGTGAGCATCTTTTATCGAACCGCCCTGAAGGTACCGGTCGACAGCGCGATCAAGCGCGACCTTTTTCGCTTCGGGGAGCCTTGAGCCCCTTTTTCCCTTCAGGTCATGACGCGGAGCGTAAGCGGCGAGGCCGATTTCTTGGAAATGGGCGTCGTGCAAGCGCTTCCAGTTGAGCACCGAGGTAGGCGAGGGCGAGGTTTCCTCACCGCGTTCAAGGGCTTTCTCGGCGATCCGATCCTTGAGCCACTTCCGGCTTGTTCGAAATCCGGTCGGATGCTGCATCACATATTTCACGTAGTCATGTTTGAGCGCCGCGGCGGCTCGCGCGTGTGGGTCTTCCAGGTGCGGTGCCATCGGAGAAAGGGGTGGGCACATAGATGATCGGGATCGGTATTTAAGTTTCCCAGAGCCATAGAGGTCGACCAACCGAAGATCGGTTTCGATCAGCAATTCTTGTGTCTCGAGGTGAATAAGTATCCACTTGTCGCGTTGGCGCTTTTGGACAAAGTGCTCCTCACCGTTAATCCAAACACTATCGCCGACAACAAGTCTCAGCCGGGGATAGAGATTGCCATGTGGAACCTCGACTGATTTGAGGTGAGAACTGGTCATTCAGCGGCCTCATTGAACCGCACTTCAGTGTTGCGCCCATACTTTGCGCCTGAAGCGAGTACGACCTCGCCGGCAAGGCCCAAGCGCATTACCGAGCCAAAGGCCTCGGCCATCTGACAACGCGCTTCGATTGATGCTTCTTCGCAGAGTTGGCCGATGCTTGAGACGCCGCCGTGTGCTTCAAGCGTACGTCGCACCGTGTATTCACTCGACGGATCCTGCGGTGCATGCCGGTGGCGGTACATCGTCCGCGCGTTTGACAGCCTGGGCTCTGCGTAAAGGTCGCGCTCCGTCCAGACGAGCAATTCAACGCCGTGATCAAAACGATATGCTTGGCGAATAGCGGCTACTCGCGACACCCATTGGTCCGCTTCAGCGAAGTAGCTTGCCTTCGTGTCAATAGCAAAAAGGCGTTCGTCTTTATTCAAAGCGATGAAATCAGGTGTGTATTCACGCCTAACTCGCCCGCTATTATTGCTTTCCATCCAATAGAGGAGCGGATTCGGCTGGCAGACATAGTATTGAATGCGAGGGTCTACCGAAAGAAGGAGGTGGCCTAAGCTTTCGAGGTGGCTTTCAAACGGCGCGTATGAATTCAGGCATTTGGGAGTTTTGGCGAAAATCCCGTCGCGTGCGACCCAAACCTTTCCGGGCTTCCAAGTTCTCGTGGGCTCCGCGCCTTGATAGAGTCCGAGCTGGCGAAATTTTGAAGCGCGGCTTCCCCGCGGCGCGAATGTGGCTTTATCGGTCATGACCATAATTTGCGATGACGAGTAAAAATTGTCAATGTCAATTTAAGGAAGTTGACAAATTTTTTTAGTCTATGGTTAATGCTCGCGGCTGGGCAAGGACAAGAGCTGCAATGAAGTTCGAAATTGAAGAGACATTACACGGACCTAAGCGAGTTGCGGAAATGACGAGCTTGGCAATGGACGGTCAACGGAACTGGCGACACCGAGGGCACCTAGGTCCGAGCGATGGCACGCGTGGAAAAATGAGGACAAGGTCCGTCGCGGCTCTCGCGGTCCGCGCTTGGGCTTCGTCACTTGGCTTTCCGCCGCGCGAAAGTGAGCAGCTGGGCCAAGCAACAGCGGCGAGCGTATTATACGCTGCTATTATCAACTCGCCTTCGACACTGAAAGTAGAGGGGACACGCTCAGCAGTGGCCGAGTTTTTCGCGCAATATTCCGAGCACGACCATATCGCACGGGGCGTGAGCGGTCTCGGCGACACTCAGCAAGTTATCTCAATTACTTGGGCGGACAACGGCCCGCCAGAGCTCAACAAGAACGTGCCGGGAGCAAACGAGCTCGATGAAGTGATCGCGATGCGACAGTTAAATTTGATCGCACTCGGCGACTGGGTCGCTGATCAAGCTGATCATCCACTCTTTCTGATCAAAGCTCTCGACGCCTGATCTAATCCTATTGAGAGACTCATCTACTAGTGCGTTTTGGAGGGCAGGCACCTCGCCTGACGGGAAGACCACTTGGCGTTCTAAAAACTCCAACGAAATGGCTCAGAAACCTTCGATAGACGCTCAACCCTGCAAATCAATAAGCCTTCTAGGGCGGCCACCAGCTCGATGCGCCACGAGCCTCGCGCACAGCTGGTAGATCGCGCCCGCCAAATTTTACCCAGATTGAACAGGTGTCGGCTTAGGTGGGGCCGACTACGTAAAGCCCGCCCCACTTCAGCCGGGGCCCGAGAGAGCTGAAACCCTGCTATGCTTAGGCTAGGCTATCCAAAGGATTCCCATGCCTCGCGAGCTGGCTTCACTTCAAAAGCCGACCTCGGTCGCTCCGCAGTATAGCTCGTATGCTTCACGCGTAGCGAACCAGTTGGGAGATCACGGATCAAGTCAGTGTGACCGTAGGTAGGACGAAACCACTCGGAAAGCTCGAATGGGCGCAGGATCAAGGGAAACCATGGCGTCGCTCGACCAATGTCCGCCGGCGACTGAACGATACAAGGCCAGAACACCGGATCAGCATCATAGCTCCTGGCGCGGTACACCTCACCAGCGAGAAATAAGATAGATCCCTCTGCACTAGTGACATCCAGGTGACCGTCAAAATTAAAACTACGACAATCGCCCTCAATCGCCGCGATGGCTAGGACTGCCCGCTCCGTCGATTGCATGTACGGCTCGGACTGAGTGATGCGAACACTCTCGGCATCGTCTGGAAAGCGCTCGCAGCGGACCATGCGGCGGGAGATACTGCCAGGTTGCCCGAAGAAGCACGGGAAATGCTGATCCAGGGCCTGCCGCTTTCCACCGACCCATTCCGGAATGCGTCTGGGCGAGCCCGCGTGGCCAACCCACTCACTGAGCGACGCAATAGCCGTTTCTTCCGACGGCAGGCGGAGACAAAAGAGCCGCAACGGCGACCTCCATATTTTCTGAATAAGAGTTGTGATGACCATACCACAGAATTCCAATAATGCAAGAAAAACAATAAGTTCCAATTGGCAACGGCGCGGTGACAACAGGAAAGTTGAGCGAACCGACGCCCCATAGTTGTCGCCTGACAAGAAGACGCCGGCTGAAGCGCGGGCGCCGATTTGGCAACGCGATCTCCCCACTGTCGGGTCAATTCATGTAGACATGGATGTCATTGCCCGGGACACCTTGCGTTTCACACGTTCAACCAACAGCGCATCTTCCCCGGCGCTACGGGAAGAACTCGAGCATCCCGCAAATTCCAAACCAACTAGATGCGGACTATTTCAAAATGCACCTTAAACCCGCAGCTGCCAGATTGCCCATGTGATGCGGCGCGCTTCCTCATAGGCCGGTGATATCTTGTTTTGCTGGGCTTACGCTCGGGGTAAAGTCGGCGCTGGCCAACGTGCTGGCGGCTTGCTTGCGTGAGGGGTGACGCCAGTTTGCGCGTAATGCTGAAGTCCCTTCATCAACCCAGAAATGAGACCCCATGATCACACTTATTGCCGCGTCTGCCCTGATCTTCACGACAGTCGACCACCATGATCAGCCTAGCCACGATGGAAACCATCACGGGCATACCGAGGCCAGCTCGACGGTCGCGGCGGAGGTGCGGACAGCCGACGCTGATGGGCGCACTGCTGTCGTCAGTCATGAAGCTCTTACCGAGCTGGGCATGTCGGCCATGACGATGCGCTTCTCTGTAGCTGAGACCGTGGATTTCGATCTCTTCCGGCCAGGTGCACACCTGATGATTACCGTCGTGAATACTGCGGACGGGTTCCAGATCGCTGACGCCGAATTATCACACCACTGACCATGCCGGCCTCAGGGGGATGGCCGCATCCCCTTGAAAGCCAGCTCCAACCAGCGGCCCAATCCAGCCTTGCCCGCCAAGCTGGGCTTCTCGATCCAGGACCAGGACGCGGCGGAAATCAAAAGCGTAACGGGAATTGAATAAATGGCGACCTCCAGCGGGTCCGCCGCTGGATACCAGTACAGCACCACCTGCATGACCGGATAATGCCAGATATAAATACCATAGGACCAGTCGGGCAGGCGGGCGCCGGTCGGCCAGCGCCCCAGCCCTGCAAAGGCGACCGCAAACAATATGGACGCCAGTGTGAGGTTGAGAAATACCTCTGCCAAGGGATGACTGCCCAACGCAATCCAGACCGGCAATACAATTAGGGTCGGCCAAGGAAGAACCGGAATCTTTTCACGCCAAACATGAACCAGCATGCCCAGAGTGAACGCCGACGCCAGACGCAGGCCGCTCTCGATCATGGCCGGCGCATCGGACCAGAAGGACCGGACGACCAAATAAGCGGCGGTCACTCCGACAAAAAGGAAAAGTTTAGCGCCCCGCCCCCAAGGCAGCGGAGAGAAGAAAATCAGCGCAGCACCAGCATAGGCCAGCACCTCATAGCGCAAGGTCCAGAGAGTCGCCGAGAACTCGCCCGCCCAAGGATTGTCCGAGAAGATGCCTGCGGGGCCCTGGCTCGTATCAAGAAAGCCAAGTACTTGGACGGGAAAGCTCAACGTCTGCAATGAGCCGAAATAAGATGCGGCGCTCAGGTCTGTTACAACTGGACCAATGGCCAGGACGGCCAGAAGCGAAAGAGCGAGCAACGCTGGCCAGATCCGAAGCATGCGCGCCGCGGCGAACTGGAATGGATTGGATCGACGCTCGAGACTGTCGGCGATCAGAAAACCGCTCAGGACGAAAAAAGCATTTACCGCCGCATAACTGAGCGACCAGCCATTGATGACCAATGGGGGCGGCAACGTGGGCCCCTGCGTAACGATAATTGCATGTTCAGCAAGCACGGCAGCCGCCAACACCAGACGGATCGGCGTGAGCCGATTGTCGCGACCCGCGAATGCCGTCCCGATCGTTATCAAACCTGCGATGTCAGTCCCTCCATCGGCCCTTGCCAGAATACGCGGAGGACGCGCGCATCCCTCAAGCCGACGATCTGCTTAACGGCGCTTTGCCAATTCCATTCGGACCAAGCGCTGCAAACGCAAGACGAGCAAAAGCAAGCCGGCGAGCACCGTAACCAATGCAAACACCGACGCTGTGATCAGCAGGGGATTGTTGAAGTTTTCCCGCTCCTCATAGTCCATGATGTGGAGCATCCAGAAGAAGTCGAAGACGCGCCAGGTATCATTCCTGCGCGCAGTCACCATCCCTGTCTCCGGAGACACATAGATGCGCGTGCCCTCGCCATCCGCGAAATCGATCCGCCAGGCCGACCCGGAGCGACGGTATTCCCAGCTCGGTTCATCGAAGAATCGAACGGCAGCGATTTCCGGTCGATCAGCATGATCGGCGCTGGCTATCTCAATCGCCATTTCACGGGAAATCGGTGTGAGGCGTTCCCCTGTCTCGGCGTCCACGAGTACGCTCGCCCCGCTCAGTTCGGTGACACAGTAAACGACACGGCCCTGCCATACGCGCAGATCGATAGCTTCAAGCGCCCCTCCGATCGCGAGGTCAGAGAGTGCGGCCTGCACTGGCAGGACCCCTGACACATCGAGCGCCGGTGCCGTGAACTCCGCGATGTTGTGTTCCCCGCGAACCCGGTCCAGCGGCAAGGCGCTCATCACAACGCCGCCGGCAATCCATAGTACGATCTGAATTCCGACCACCAGGGCGAGCCACTTGTGAATGCGAAGGGTCCAGCGAAGCAGCACGGTCATGGGGGCCTCCGGGGCGATCTGCGAGCAATCAGAACGTCCCGTACGCAGCCCATCGGGTTATCCCTCAGGCGGAAAGCTGTCCCGCAACCGCCAGCGCGCCCGGTAGACACGCACTTCCGCAGCCTTTTCAGACAAGCCCATGACCGATCCGATTTCAGCGTGGCTCATCCCGTCGATTACGGAAAGCAAGAGCGGTGTCCGCAAACCCTCGGGCATGGCTTGGATGGCAGTATTCACGCGCGCCAGCTCATCCCGGTCAGAAACGATCCGTTCAGGTGTGGTCGGATCGACTGGCGCGGGCACCGAAGGTTCTTCCAGGCCTATCCAGTTGCGCACCGCGCGGCGGCGATGATGGTCCTTCGCCTTGTTCCGGGCGATCACAAACATCCAGGTTACGAAGGCGCGGGTCTCGTCGAAGCGGTGAAGGTTTCGGTGGATGGCGATAAAAGTGTTCTGCGCAACATCGTCGGCATCGGACCGACTGCCGAGCTGCCGTTCGAGGAAATTCACCAGCCGGGGCGCGTGGCGTTGCATCAGGCGATTGAAGGCCATTCGATCGCCCGCCCGCGCCCGGCAAGCCAATTGTTCGTCGCTGGGCGTCAGACCGGGGGCGTCAGCGTTCGGCATCAAGGGCCGCCGCCAGGCGCGCATCGAATATTTCGCGCTGCTCGACGTCCATCACGGCGCGCATGGCGAGGATGTGATTGAGCGTGGACAGCTGCAATTCGCCCATCACATCATGAAGGGCCTCTGCAGCTTCGACGACTTCCGGTGACATTTCCCGACTTTCCATCAAGGACGTGCCGATCGCGTGCCGGGCTTCCGCCAGCCGTTGGTCGAAGGCAGATTTTTCGCGAGCAAAATCCGCTTCCAAGGCCTCGATTTCCGCTTCCTGATCGCGGGTCAAATGGAGCTGGTCGTGAATCACGGCGTGAAGGCTGACCGTCACGGTATCGGGACGATTGCCAAGCTGCGCGCCCAGCCACACGCCTGCCAGACCGCCCAGAAGCCCCAAGATTGCCGCTGTAACGCCTGCGCGCCAGATCACAGCTCAGTCCCCTCGCCCATTAGGGTTGTCAAAGGCAATTCGGCACGGGCGCCAAATACAGCGAGCAAGTCGGGTTCGCCAGACGGAGCCAGGTCAACCCCGACGACGCTACCGACCAGTAGCGCCAGAACGGCAGGTGCGGCACGGATCGCCAGGCCAGTTGACAGCCCCGAAATGTCCGGCACACGACGAGCCGGCGCTTCAAGACCGTCCCAAACATTCTTCTGGAAGCGCTCGAGGTCCAGACTTGTATGATCGGCAGCGATCCGCTCCAGGACATCATTCATGTGTTCATCGGACATCAAAGCCCTCCGTCAGGATGTGTGTAGATGGGCAAGCTTCCACCCATCTCCGGTGCGGACCAGAATAGCGGTGCCGTGGGCATCCCGTTCACGGGCCTCGCCCCGGACTTCATACTCCATCCGGATGTCGAAGGTCGCAAATGCCATTTCCTGATCAACTTGGACAGAATACCCTGACCAGTCGTACACATGGAATGTCACGTGCTCGGCGGCAAATTCGGGCACGAGATGGTGGTCGCGATATACGGCCCAACCGATATCACTGCCACTTCCCTCGAAAATGGTGAAGTCTTCTCCGTCCGCCATCACCCAGCGTTCGGCCGCCACGACATCCTCGTCCGACAGGGCGCCGGAATAGTTTTCCAGAACCTGTTCGATCTCGTCCACCTCGTTCGCGAGGGCGGCTGTCGAAAGGCTCGTAGCCAAAACCATCGTCAAAGCCAAAGTACGATGCATCATCAATCTCCTTTGCGGGTCTCGAATTCGTGTCAGCCACCGAACAGGTGGCGCAAGCCGCCATGGGCGAGCGCCCCGCCAAGAAAGCCGTTGAGCATGAGGGCTGCGGCAAGTGCGAACAGCGTCAGCGAGAAGAGAAGCGCCGGCGTCTGACTGTCAGTCTTGCGCGCCCATTCCCCCAGCAGTGCAAGCCCGGCCAAGCCGACCAAAAGGCCGGTGCCGATGACCCGGTGCGCTAACATCACCCCCGTCTCGCCGGCTGCCATTGGCCCCGAATGAGCCCAACCCAGCAGGGCAGCGAGCGCTCCTGCCGCCGCGCCTGTCCAAACGAGAAAGCGGACCGTTTCCGCTCCAGCGGGCAAACGCCCAGCCAATGTGAGTGCCTGTGCGAGGGCAGCGGCGAGGATCAGGCCAATCGGGAAATGTACGGCAACCGAGTGGAAAGCCCCGAGTCGCGACATGGCCCGCTCGAAAGGCGTCGAAGCGCCCCGTTCACCCCAATGGGCGTGCCCGGCCGCCGTCGTGGACAACACGTCAGCGTGATCAAGCTCATCGATATGAAGAGCTTCTTCGCCATCATGCACATGACCAGACCCATCCATCTGCATCGCAGCCGGTTCGGACGCGGGTCGCACGCTTGGCTCAGCATCTCGTGACGTGGTCGCTGGCTCAACTTGTCCGGCAGCGGGCGGATCGTGTTCCGCAGGCGGATGGCTCCACCCCCCTGCGGAAAAGCTGACCGCTGCAACGATGGCACACACCGCCATCATGCCTATTCGAAATCCGGACACGCGTATCTCCACCTTGGTTTGATGGAGATACGCACGTCCACGAGTTTTCCCTCAGCCCAAGCGGACCGACCTCAAGCGCAGGGAGTTCGTGATGACCGAGACGGAAGACAGGCTCATCGCCGCAGCCGCTATCATCGGTGACAACATGATGCCGAAGACCGGGTAGAGAATGCCAGCCGCCACCGGGACGCCAGCAGCATTGTAGACCAGGGCAAAAAACAGGTTCTCGCGGATATTGCGCATAGTCGCGAGGGCAAGCTTGCGGGCCCTGACAATGCCGGTCAGATCGCCTTTCACAAGGGTCAGGCCGGCGCTCTCAATCGCCACATCAGCGCCAGTCCCCATGGCAATGCCAACATCGGCCTGCGCAAGAGCGGGCGCGTCATTGACGCCATCGCCGGCCATGGCGACCCTGCACCCGTCCGCCTGGAGCTCTTCCACGATCCGGGCCTTGTCGCGCGGCAATACATCAGCCCGCACATCGTTCAGCCCGAGCCTGGCCGCAACCGATCTGGCCGTGCGCTCATTGTCGCCGGTTGCCATCACCAGCCGGAATCCCAGCTTTTGAAGATCTTCAAGCGCCTGGGCCGCGCTCGGTTTGATCGGATCAACCACGCAGACCATGCCGGCCAGTTGGCCTTCAATCGCAACAAACATCACGGTCTCACCTTCGTCCCGGCGAGCATTGGCGTCGGCGGTTGCGGTCTCGCTGACCGAAATGCCCGCGGCATCCATGAGCGCAGCATTGCCAAGAGCAATAGCCTTTCCGGAGACCCGGCCTGTCACGCCCTTGCCCGTGATGGCCTCGAACTGGTCGGCGACTTCCATCGTCGTCCCGCGACTCTTGGCGCCTTGTACTATGGCCTCCGCGAGTGGATGCTCGGACCCGCGCTCGAGGCTTGCGGCCATTTGCAGGACGTCATCCTCCAGATAACCCGCGAACGCGATCACGGCCGCGAGTTCGGGGCGCCCCATGGTCAGCGTACCGGTCTTGTCGACAATCAGGGTATCGACCTTGGCGAATCGTTCCAATGCCTCAGCATTCTTGATCAGAACTCCGGCCTGGGCGCCTCGCCCCGTTGCGGTCATCACGGACATCGGCGTGGCCAAGCCCAGGGCGCAGGGACAGGCAATGATCAAGACGGAAACGGCCGCGATAAGACCATAGGCCGAAGCCGGTTCAGGCCCCCAGACCGACCAGGAAATGAACGCGATCGCCGCGACGACGATCACGGCCGGCACAAAACGACCCGACGCCAAGTCAGCGAACTTTTGGATGGGCGCTCGGCTGCGCTGGGCATTGGCAACCATTTCCACGATCTGGCTCAACACCGTGTCTTTGCCGACCCGGCGAGCCGCAATCACAAGACTCCCATTGCCGTTGACCGTCGCCCCGGTGACCGCCTCGCCCTTGACCTTCTCGACCGGGACGGGCTCACCGGAAATCATCGATTCATCGACCGAGGACCGGCCGTCGACCACAACACCATCGGCCGGAATTTTTTCGCCCGGACGGACACGCAAATGGTCGCCCTCACGGATATGCTCGAGAGGCACTTCCTCGTCGTCCCCATCCACATTGACCCGCAATGCCGTCTTGGGCGCCAGATCCAGAAGGGCCCGGATCGCCGAACCGGTCTGTTCCCGGGCCCGCAACTCCATCAACTGCCCGAGCAGCACCAGAACGATAATCACCGCCGCCGCTTCAAAATAGACGCCCACATGACCGTTCGCGTGGCGGAAGGCGTCCGGAAATAGTCCAGGCGCCAACACCGCCACCACACTGAAAAGATAGGCCGCACCGGTTCCCATCGCGATCAGGGTGAACATGTTGAGATGACGGTTAATGACTGACTTCACGCCACGCTCGAAAAAAGGCCAACCCGACCACAGGACGACAGGTGTTGCCAGAACCAGCTCAGCCCAAGCCGCGCGGGTCTCACCCAAGGCTTCGCGCAGGAAGCCGAGACCAAGCATCGGCCCCATCGCCAGAACCAGGACCGGAAGGGTCAGGGCGGCACCGAACCAGAAGCGACGTGTGAAGTCGATTAACTCAGGATTGGGCCCCTCTTGACCGGTTGGCACCCCCATCGGCTCGAGCGCCATGCCGCAGATCGGGCAATCACCCGGCTCGTCGCGAATGATCTCGGGATCCATTGGACAGGTGTATGTCGTACCTGCCGGCATGTCTTCATACGCGTCACGATGGGCTCCGCTTAAAAAATGCTCGGGATCCTCAGCGAAACGATCATGACAGCGCTGCGAGCAGAAATGGTATGCGTCTCCCGCGTGCTCGTAGCTGGGCTTGCCGGCACCCAGCCGCACCTCCATGCCGCAGACCGGATCGGTCGCGACGGGCTGGTGATGCATATGTTCGTCGGCCTTATCTGATGTGCAATGCTGACAACTCATCGGGCAGTCCTCCTTTGGATTTCCCGGTTGTGAGGCTTCCAGTGGCTGGAAGGTCAAGCGGCACGTTTCTGATTAATCGCCGGCC
Source organism: Oceanicaulis sp. (assembly GCF_051859625.1). Taxonomy (GTDB): domain Bacteria; phylum Pseudomonadota; class Alphaproteobacteria; order Caulobacterales; family Maricaulaceae; genus Oceanicaulis. The sequence continues at coordinate 1,673,176 of NZ_JBHYFH010000001.1, forward strand.
AGCCCGTTCATGATCGGACAGTCTGGCCGGTCATCGCCATGACACGCCAGAACGAGACGTTGCAGCTCTGACTTGATCATCGTCATCTCGGCCAATTTCCGATCAACCTGTGCAACATGATCCATCGCCAAAGCCTTCACATCGGCACTCGCCCTCGATCGGTCTTCGTACAGCGACAGCAGAGCGCGACAGTCGTCGAGCGAAAAGCCCAGACTTCGCGCCCGACCGACAAAAGCGAGCTTGTGAACATCTGTTTCTGAGTAGACGCGGTATCCATTGTCCGCCCGCGCCGGCGCGACCAGGCCCACCTCCTCGTAATACCGCAAGGTTTTCGAGGGCAGGCCGGTCGCACGGGAGACGTCTTTCACATTCACTGCACGCCTCCTGCCACTGCGGCGGATTGTGTCGGCCCGGCCAGCCCCACACGTTTCCAGATCAGGAACGCCGCTGGAATAACCAGAAGGGTCAGGATGGTGGCGCTGGTCATACCGCCGACCATGGGTGCCGCGATCCGTCGCATCACTTCAGACCCGGTTCCATCACCGAACATGATCGGCAATAGGCCGGCAATCGTAGCAATGACAGTCATCATGATCGGGCGCACCCGCAACAGGGCCCCCTCGATCACCGCCTCGTCAATATCCGATCTGTTCAGCGGCCGGCCGTCTTCATCTGCAAGAGACTGATGGCGGGTGAGCGCTTGCTCCAGATAGACGATCATCAACACCCCGATCTCGACAGCAACGCCTGCCAGGGCAATGAAACCCACACCGACAGCGACGGAGAGATTATACCCGAGCATGTCGAGCAGCCAGACCCCGCCGACCAAAGCCAGCGGCAGCGTCCCCATGATCATCAGGACCGGGGTCAGCCTCCGGAAATTCAGGAAGAGCAGCAGCAAGATGATGACCAGGGTCACCGGAACGACCACCGCCAGCTTTGCCTGTGCCCGCTCCATGTATTCGAACTGACCGGACCAACTGATCGAATATCCCGGCGGCAATTCCATATACTCGGCCAAAGCCTGCTGGGCTTCCTCAACATAGCTCCCGATATCGACCCCATTGATATCGACATAAACCCAGCCATTGGTACGGGCATTTTCGCTGCGGATCACACCAGGGCCATCGGCGATCGAGATATCAGCAACCCGCCCCAGCGGAATCTCGGCACCGGTCGGCGTGACCACCGGCAGATCCCGGATCGAGTCCACAGAATTACGATAGTCACGCGGGTAGCGAAGATTGATGGGATAACGCTCCCGGCCCTCGACACTCTCGCCAACAGTCATGCCACCGATCGCAGTCCGAACGACATCATGGACGTCGGCGACATTCAGCCCGAACCGGGCGGCTTCCAGCCGATTGACGTCGATATCAACGAACCGGCCTCCGGTAACCCGTTCGGCATAAACCGATGCGGTTCCGTCCAGTGTCCGGATAATGGCTTCCACCTCCTCGCCAATCTCGGCAATCACATCCAGGTCCGGGCCGGCAATCTTGATACCGACAGGCGTCTTGATTCCTGTCGCCAGCATGTCGATTCGACCGCGGATCGGCATGATCCAGGCATTGGTGAGGCTGGGCACATCCACAGCGGCATCCAGTTCGGCTCGAATGTCGTCAATTGTGATGCCCGGCCTCCACTCTTCGCGCGGTCGCAGCTGGATGGTGGTCTCAATCATGGTCAACGGAGCCGGGTCTGTGGCGGTCTCGGCTCGCCCCGCCTTTCCGTGCACTGTCAGGACCTCCGGCACGGTCATGATCAGGCGGTTGGTCTGCTGCAGCAATTCGGTGACTTTGCCCGCCGACACGCCGGGGAAAGCACTCGGCATGTAGAGGATGTCACCTTCATCGAGATCCGGCATGAACTCTCTTCCCATGCGGGACAACGGCACGGCGGCACTGGCGAGCACCAGGCCGGCCGCGAGCAGCACGGCAACAGGACGGCGGATCGCAAGACCGATGAAAGGCCGATAGCCCGCGATCAAAAGGCGATTGACCGGATTCTTGTGCTCCGGCGTGATCCGGCCCCGCACAAAAGATGGCGCACCCATCAGGATTCGAACCTGAGACCTCTGCCTTCGGAGGGCAGCGCTCTATCCAGCTGAGCTATGGGTGCGGACGCGATGAGTGTGTAGCTTGCAATGGGCTCAAGTTCAATGACGACAGCGCAGCAGGTGTTGCGTTTGAGTGAGCCCGTCAACTGAATCCAATTTACACATATTAATCAATTGTTGACATGGGTAAATCCGTATGCACGCAATACGGGTATTGTCCTCTGTAACCCGTTTGGGGTCAGGAAGTAGGGGTGATGATGATGTCTTTCACGCCTCGAGTCCTGCTTGTTGAGGATGACCCACAGGATTCCTTTCTTGTGCGTCGGCACCTGTCTGACCTGCCGTATGGCGGTGAGGTTGTGTCCGTCACCCGTATTCAGGAGGCGCAAGCCCGTCTCAATGCGGCTGCCGACATCGCCTGCGTGCTGGTGGATCTCAAACTGACGGATGGGTCCGGCGCCACGCTGATCAAGTGGATGCTGGCGCATGACGCTCTCAAAGACATCCCGGTCATCGTTTTCAGCGGGGACCGGTCAGAGCATCCGGAGCTGGACACGTTTTCAAACGTGGCTTGCCTGATCCAGAAACCGTCCTCTATCAGCGGCTATGAAGCCCTGGCGCAGGCGTTGCATCCCATCGTATCCAGCGCGCTGGCGCGGTCCTTTTACGCGGTGCAATAACGCTATTTCAGCGCGCCTGTAACGTAGATCCGGATCTTCAGACCCCCGTGATCAATGGGGGCGCTGATCGTGTCGAAGGCGAGCCCAGTGGCTTTGGCCATCTTGTCATCCGTGGTGATCAACGCCGCCCGCCAGCCGCTGAAGCGCTCGCGCATCACCTCGCCAAACGTCTTGTAAGCGCTGAAGACGGCTGATTTGTCGCCGATACGGGCGCCATAGGGCGGGTTGGTCACCACCCAGCCCGGCGCGCCATCGGGGCGAGCCAGATCCTTGAGCGCGCCTTCAGCGAACCGGGTGAGGTCTGAGACCTCGGCGCGTTCGGCGTTTTCCGTGCTCATGCGGATGGCGCCGGGATCGCGGTCGAACCCCAGACAGATCGCCTGCGAACGGGCATGGGGCTTTTGGTTGCGCAGGGCCATGAAGGCGTTGCGGTCGAAATTGGCCAGGCGCTCGAACGCAAAGCTGCGCGCGCGGCCTGGCGCCAGACCCGCCGCCAGCTGCGCGGCCTCGATGACGAAGGTGCCGGACCCGCACATGGGGTCGAGCAGCGGCGCGCGCCCGTCATACCCTATTTCACGCAGCACCAACGCGGCGAGGGTTTCGCGCAAAGGAGCCTTCGCCACGGCTTGCTTGTAGCCGCGCTTGTGCAGCGGCTCCCCGGACGTGTCCAGGCTAAGGGTGACGTCGTCATGATCGATCCGGACGCGGACGGTGATCTCGGCGTCGTCGCTGATCTCGGCCAGGGCCGTGCGGGCGATGGCGTCGCTCACACGTTCGGCGGCGGCGCCGTCATGATAGATGCGCGATTTGCGGCAGGTCGCCTCCACCTTCACCGGCGTTGCGGGGTGGAAGAGTGTTTGCCAGGGCGTTTGCCGGGCGTGCTGCCCAAGCTGGTTGAGATGCTGGGTCTTGAACTGATCCACCACCGCCAGAACCCGGGTGGCGCCCCGGATTTGCAGATTGGCGCGCCAGACATCGCCCCACCCGCCCTTGATGGTGACGCCGCCTTGTCCGGGGCGGCATTTGGCGAAGCCGTTTTCCGCCAGCTCGCTGGCGAGGGCGGCTTCTAGCCCTGGAGGGCAGGTGAGGAAGATGTCAAAGCGTTCTTGTGTCATGATGGGGCCTTCATAGGCCATGTCCGGGGCCGATGCGACGAGATTGCGCGGTGTTCGTCCACCGCAAAGTTGCAAATCCCTATAGCCAAGGCTGTCACAGGTGACGTACATGCACGGCCCAGCAAGCATGAGGACCTGATGAGTCGGCTAATCGTCTTTGATGTGGATTCCACACTTTTGAAAGTCGAGAGCCTCGACTTTGCGGTCGAGCATGCGTTGTCTCATGCGCCCGATGGGGCCGAGCGGACCGCGCGCCTGAAGGCGCTGACCGATCAGGGCATGTCCGGCAAGCTCGATTTCCGGCGCTCTTTGGAAGAACGGCTGGCCATCGCCGGGCTGACCCGAAACGCCGTCGAGACGGCGCGTGAAATCCTGCGCAGTCAGCTGACCGATGGCATGGCCGACCTGATCGAGCGTTTGCGGTCTCGCGGCAATGACGTGGCGGCGGTCTCGGGCGGGTTTCAGGACCTGATCGAGCCGGCTTTGATCGATCTGGGCTTTGACAAGGGCGAAATGCGCGCCAATCGCTTCGTCTTTGACGGTGATGACGTAACCGGGTTTGATCGCCAGAATCCGCTGTCACGGTCGGGGGGCAAAGCGCCGGTCGTGGCGTCTCTCAAGACCCTGACCGGCAAGCCGCTGGCGATCATGATCGGCGACGGCATGACCGATTACGAAGCGTTCGAAAAGGGCGCGGCGGACAGCTTTATCGGGTTTGGCGGCGTGACGGCGCGCGCGCCGGTGCGGGCCAAGGCGCCGGCCTTCGCCGACAGCGTCGATGTTTTGCGCAAGATGATTTTGGGCTGAGGCCGGGCTATCGCGAATTGTCTTGCCAAAGCGGTGCGCCGGGTTCAAAAGCGCGCACCCTTTGCCCGGAGACGCTTTTGTGGACATGGATGTCTGCCTGCAGCCGTTCTTTTCTGACAATCTGACGGCGTCCCTGATCGCCGATCTTGAGGCGCGTGGCTGGGCCCATGCGCCCGGTGCGCTTGATCCGGAGCTGGTCGCGGCCTTGCGAACAGAAGCCGAAGCGCTGGAGCAGGCTGGCGAAACCCATATGGGCCGGGTCGGCCGGGCGCAGAACGAGACCCGCGCGCTGTCCATTCGCAAGACGCACATCGCCTGGCTGGACGGCGCCAGCGAGGCGCAGAAACGCTTCATGGCCGGGGCGGACGCCCTGCGTGTCGCGATGAACCGCCGCCTGTTTCTGGGGCTGTTTGAGTTCGAGGCGCATTTCGCGGTTTATCCGCCCGGCGGGTTCTACGCCCGTCACATGGACGCTTTCACCCTGCCCACCGCCAGCGCGGGCGCCTTCGCGGGACCACGGGCCGAACGCTCGCGCGTTGTGTCCATGGTGGCGTATCTCAACTCCGACTGGTCCGGTGAAGATGGCGGCCAGCTGGCCGTGTGGGAGCGCGCGCCGCTGGACGTATACGGACGCCCGGATATGAGCCAGCTCGATGACGTTCCGCCCGTGGCGGAGCTTCAGCCTGAAGGCGGCGGTCTGGTGCTGATGCTGTCAGAAGCCATCCCGCACGAGGTGCGCCTGTCCCACGCGACCCGCTACGCCATTCCGGGCTGGTTCCGCGTCAACACCAGCGTCGGCGGCGCCCTCGATCCGCTGCGCTAGGGCTGGGTGACGAGTCAGACCGGGCCAAGGCCGCGCGAGGCATGTCGCGTCAACCCAGACCCGGCCTATCCCCTGAAACTGTCAGGCGATGGCCATCAGAGCCGTCCCTCGACTACGAGATCCCGGGTGCGTTTCAGGGTCGAGTCAAGTGCGGCCCTATAGCCGTTTTCACTGTCGAACCGGGCCTGTTCGGCCTGTTCCTCGGGGGCGCCCGGCGCCCTGTCGCGCAGTCCGAGATAACAGTAGAAGCTGAGCTGAAGCTGGCCGTCATCATCCTCGATGATCTCATTGATGATCACGCCTTCCCGCGGGCCGGCGGCCTGGAAGAATGTGACCTTTCTCTCGGGTTCGAGCGCAATGATCTCCCGAACATCGGTCCCTCCGATGGTCGCCTTACGGACAAAATGCGTAAGACTTTGCTCTGTCACATCGCAGCGGGTGCACAGTCCGGCGGGGAGGAACTCGCGGGCGTCGCGCGCCTTCAACTCCAGCCCGGCCCAGACCTGCGCCCGGCTCAAGGGTGTTTCGCCCTGCGGGTTCACGGGCACGGTGGCGGTAGAATAGATCATGATACTTGTCCTTGGGGGGCAGCGCCCCTGCGCGAAATGAAGGTCAGCCTGCGATCTGCGCGACATAGTCGCGATAGGTGCGCAGGGGGCGGCCCAGCAGGGTTCCCAGCCGCTCGACATCGCCAGCGTCAGGCGTCATGCCTTCGCTGATGAAGCCTTCGGCCATCAGGCGCATGTCGAGCGCCATCCAGGACGGCATGAACTGGCGCAGCGTTTGCTCGAACCCGGCGGGGTCATCGCCCGGATAGACGACCTCTCGGCCCAGCACGTCGGACCAGATGGCGGCGGCGTCAGGCCCGGTCAGCGTATCGGGACCGACCAGGTTGATCCGGGTCATCGGCAGCGGCGCATCCGCTGTTTCGCGCCGGATGAGTTCAAGGGCTGCGATCTCGCCAATGTCGCGAGCGTCGATCATGGCGAGGCCCTTGGCGCCGATCGGCATCGGATAGACGCCGTAGCTCTGGATCGCGTCCCGGATCGTGATCTCGTTGTCCATGAAATAGGCGGGGCGCAGGATGGTGGCGTTCAGGCCCATCTGCTCGATCATCCGCTCCACCCCGTACTTGCCGGCGAAATGGGGCACGTTCACGTACAGATCGCTGTGGATCACCGACAGATAGACGGTCCGCTGAATTCCGACTTCGCGGGCGATGGCGAGGGCGGCCAGCGCTTGGGTGAATTCGTCAGGCACGACGCCGTTCAGAAGGAAGAGGGTGGACGCGCCCTGGAAGGCGGCCCGCATGGAATCCACGTCCAGCAGATCGCCCTTGGCGATCTCGACGCTGGCCGGGAAGTTGGCCTTTTCCGGATCGCGGACGAAGGCCCGTACCTGCGCGCCGCGTTGAACGAGATTGTGGACGACTTGTTGGCCAACGGTGCCGGTGGCGCCTGTAACAAGAATGGTCATGGGAAGCTCCTGTGTTTGTGTTGCGTCCTGGGGACGAATAGAAATCTACTGATCCAAAATCTGTCCAATAGTCTTTCAATCTGGACGCCTCGTCTCACTCATGAGACATTCAGCGTCCGACTAAACAGCTTCGGATTGACCCTGATGGACCTGCTCGCACTGTCCGATTTCACGCTGGTCGCCCGCCACGAGGGATTTGGTCGGGCGGCCCGCGCTACAGGGCGCCCCAAGGCGACCTTGTCGCGCCGGGTCGCCGAGCTTGAAGCTGCGCTTGACCTTCGGCTGTTCGAACGCGGCGGACGGATGCTCAAGCTGACCGAAGAGGGACGGGCGCTTTATGCGCGCACCAGCCGGCTGCTGCAGGAAATGGAAGAGGCGACGACCGCCATCGCCTCGGGCGGCGAGACGCCAAAAGGGCGCTTGCGGATCAGCGCGCCGCTGCTGTTTGCGCAGACAGCGCTGGGCCAGATTGCGGCGGATTTCGTGAAGGCCTATCCGGATGTGCGACTTGAGGTGACGACTGAAGACCGGCCGGTAGACATGATCGAGGAAGGCTATGACCTCGTCATTCGGGTGAATCCGGCGCCCGATGAGAGCCTGGTGGGGCGGGCGTTTCTTCGCGATCGCCTCGTCATTGTGGCCCATCCCGATTTGCGGCGGCCCGAGGAGGGCGCAGCCGTTCCGGCCATTGTCAGATCAATGGCGGACGGGTCAGCCTGGTCAATGAAAACCTCAGGGGGCCCCGAAAGTCTCGCTATAGAGCCTGTCATGGGGCTGTCTTCCCTTGTCATGGTGCGTGACGCCGTCCGCGCCGGTGTGGGCGTGGGCCGCTTGCCGGTCTCTCTGGTCAGTCATGATCTGGCTGATGGCGCGCTGGTTCAGTGGGGCGAGGCGGATGCGCCTGAAATTGCGCTCTGGGCGCTGTATCCGTCCCGGCGACTGCTCAGTGCGCGGGTCTCCGCCTTTCTGGAGAGCCTCAAACAGGCCTTTCCAAGGGGCGTTCCGGAAGAGCTTGCAGCCTATGCTGGACGTGCGTTGCAGGCCGTCTGAGAGTCGGCGCTTTAGGTGACAGGCTAGTGCGCCTGACCCCAGGTGCTCGCGGCCTTGGCTTCGACCTCAAGCGGCACGGACAGGGATTGCGCGGGCGCGGCGGCGCCCATCATCACCTCGGTGACCAGCTTGATCACCTGATCCGCTTCGCTCTCAGGCGCTTCAAACACCAGTTCATCGTGCACCTGAAGCAGCATGCGGGTTTTCAGGCCCGCTTCGGCCAGCGCATCGGGCATGCGGACCATGGCGCGGCGGATGATGTCGGCCGCGGCGCCCTGAATGGGCGCGTTGATCGCCTGACGTTCCGTAAACTGACGGACGGACGGGTTCTTGTCCTTGATGCCGGGCAGATGGATGCGGCGGCCAAAGATGGTCGAGACGCAGCCCTTGGCTTTCGCCTCTTCCTTCATGGCGTCCATATAGGCCTTGATGCCCGGGAATTTCTCGAAATAGCTGTCGATATAACGCTTGGCCTCATCGCGCCCGATGCCGAGATTGTTGGCGAGGCCGAAGGCGGAAATGCCGTAAATGATCCCGAAATTGATCGCCTTGGCGTTGCGGCGGGTGGTCGGGTCCATCTGATCCAGCGGCACGCCGAACATTTCCGACGCGGTCAGGGCGTGAATGTCCTGACCTTCGCGGAAGGCCTGTTTCAGCGCTTCCACATTGGCGATATGGGCCAGCAGGCGCAGTTCGATCTGGGAATAGTCCGCTGCGACGATCACATGGCCGGGCTCGGCGGTGAAGGCTTCACGGATCTTGCGACCCTCTTCCGTCCGTATGGGGATGTTCTGAAGGTTCGGCTCCGAGCTCGACAAGCGCCCGGTCGTGGTCGCGGCCAGCGAGAAGCTGGTGTGAACCCGGCCTGTATTGGGATTGATCGCCTCTTTGAGGGCGTCTGAATAGGTGGATTTGAGCTTTGAAAATTGTCGCCAGGTCAGAAGCGCCTTGGGCAGATCATGGCCCTGCTCGGCCAGCTCGTCGAGCACGGCGGCGTCCGTCGACCAGGCGCCGGACTTGGTTTTCTTGCCGCCCGGCAGGCCCATCTCGCCAAACAGGATTTCGCCGATCTGCTTGGGGCTGCCCAGATTGAATTTGTGGTCCGCCAGACCGTGCGCGGTTTCTTCGGCCTCGGCCATTTTCTGCGCAAAGTCCGAGGATAGGCGCGAGAGCTGGGCGACATCCACCTTCACCCCCGCCAATTCCATATCGGTCAGCACCTGCGGCAGCGGGCGCTCAAGGGTTTCATAGACGGTCAGCAGGCCCTTGCCGGCGAGCCCGGCTTTCAACAGCTCCCACAGGCGCAGCGTCACATCGGCGTCTTCGGCGGCGTATTCTGTGGCGGTCTTGAGATCGATTTCAGAGAAGCGTTTCTGGGATTTGCCAGACCCGCACACCTCTTTGAACGAGATGCACTTATGCCCGAGATAGCGCTCTGACAGTTCGTCCATGCCGTGATTATGAAGGCCGGCCGCCTGCACATAGCTGATCAGCATGGTGTCGTCATAGGGCGCGACGCGCACGCCATAGCGCTGGAACACCGCCAGATCGTATTTGAAGTTCTGACCGACCTTCAGGATGGCGTCGTTCTCCAAGATCGCCTTGAGCCGCCCAAGCGCCTCGCCCTCATCGATCTGCTCGGGCTTGCCGCCGCCATCCGCCAGATCGCCGCCTTCATGGCCGAGCGGGATGTAACACGCTTCGCCCGGGGCGGTGGCGAGCGACACGCCCACCAGGCGCGACGCGACAGCGGAGAGCGCGTCGGTCTCCACATCCACCGCGATGACGCGAGCGGCCTTGGATTTCTCGATCCAGCGCTCCAGCGCCTCAACAGTCTGGACGGTTTCGTATTTGGAGCGGTCGATGGGGGCGGTGGCGTCGCCGGTTTCATCAGCGACCGGGGCGCCCAGCCCTTCCTCGACCCGGCGGGTCAGGGTGCGGAACTCCATGGATTTGAGAAAGCCCACGAGCTTCTCCGCATCCGGGTCTGCGGCCCCGAACACGTCCAACTCTTCCGTGATCGGAACGTTAGGCTCCAAGGTGACGAGTTTCAGCGAAATGCGGGCGTCATCGGCATGCTCGATCAGTTTTTCGCGGCGCTTGGGCTGTTTGATTTCTTCGGCGCGCGCGAGCAGCGATTCCAGATCGCCATACTCATTGATCAGCTGGGCGGCGGTCTTGATGCCGATGCCGGGAACGCCGGGCACATTGTCCACGCTGTCTCCCGCCAGCGATTGCACGTCGATGACGCGGTTCGGCGCGACGCCGAACTTTTCGATGACCTCGTCATGGCCGATGCGCTTGGACTTCATCGGATCGAGCATGGTCACCTGGTCATTGACCAATTGCATCAGATCCTTGTCAGAGCTGGCCACGGTGACGCGCGCGCCCTTCTCGGCGGCGAGGCGGGCATAGGTCGCGATCAGATCGTCCGCCTCAAACCCTTCCATCTCGATGCAGGGCAGCTCGAACGCCTGGGTGGCTTCGCGGATCAGCTTGAACTGCGGCACCAGGTCTTCGGGCAGTTCGGGCCGGTTCGCCTTGTACTGGTCGTAAAGCTCATTGCGGAAGGTCTTGGATGAATGGTCGAAAATCACCGCCAGATGGGTGGGCTGGTCCTCGCCCTTGAGGTCTTCAAGCAGCTTCCACAGCATGTTGCAGAAGCCCTGCACCGCGCCCACCGGCGTGCCGTCAGACCGGGTCAGCGGCGGCAGGGCGTGATAGGCGCGAAAGATATAGCCCGACCCGTCCACCAGATAGACATGGCTGGATGAATCAACAGGACGAGTGACGGCCATAACAAGCGCTCCGGCGGCAGGTCAGCGAGGGAGCGTCACCCTATGCGGCGTCGGGTGAGGGGGCAATCGGGCGGGTGCGTTGGACGCCGCTTGGCAAGTTGAGTTAGCCTACTACGAGAACTGAGGGCGGAGAGTTCTTGATGCAGGCGTTTTTAGTTGGCGTTTCGGTGATTGCCCTTTGGGTGAGCGGTTCTGCCTTCGCGCAGTCCATAACCGAAGACGAAGGCTTCGACTTCGGTAGCCTGGATCAAATGGCATTGCATGAACGCTCTTTTGCGATCAGCCGACTGGATGCACAGGTCCGCTACGAAGCGTATCTGTATTGGGCTGATCACCTCTGTGGAACGAACGATCTTGAATGCCGGTTCCGCCCACTGACGGGCGCCGCTAATGCTTCATTGCTGTCGGCCAATGAGCAATATGATCTCTGGGGCCATGAAGTCTCACGGTTTTCGCGCGGCCTGCCGCTTGATTGCCCGGAAGGGTTTTCGGTCGTTGAGTCAGACATTCTGATTTTGCTGACGCGAGCTGCGATCAGGAGCGATCATATTGATCGCGCCAGCGCACTGGTCGAGTGCCTGCAGTCCTATGCCTTCTTGGATCAGCTTGATGAGCTGGACAAGCGTCGTGAGATTCTTGGGCTTCAGTATGACCTGGCTGTTTTGGGGGGCGATTATCCAGAAGCGCTTGAGCTGACTCTTCGTCGTGAGGAGAATTTCTGGCAGCGTGGTGAACAAGGCTTCGAGCAGCCAAGATTAGGCGAGAGGCGTCAGGCTCCTCGGAGGAGTGTGGGGGCGCTAGACGTCAACTTTGTCGATCGGTCTCTGACGACGCCATCGCGCCACGCCCCATCCTACGAACCAGCCAATGAATTGCTGACCTATCGTTTCACGCGCCTGAGACTCAAAGCCGAAATAGGTGGTTGCGAGGTACCGGGTGAGGAAGCCAATGATCTGGTCGCGCTTCTGTCTGCGAACATGCAACACCAGTACATTTGGCCTCAGTGGAGGGAAGATACCAGGCAAGCCCAGTTGTGTTTGGCGCATGCCTTGAGAGGGTCAAGCGCTGACGCGGACAGCTGCCAAATCGCTCAACAGTCAGAATGGCTCCCGCAGGCTGGAGGCGGGCCTCAAGCCATGTTCGGCGAAGGGGCAGGTTATCTCGAGCTGTGTCCGCAAGTGCGGAACACGCCTGAAGTCGCGGCCTTGCTAACGCTTTTCCCTACCCCGGAAACGCGACCGAACTGATCAGGCTGCTCACCAACGCAATCAAGGGCGCGGCGACGAGATTGATGCGGAAACCCGCCTTGATCATCTGGGTCATGCTGGCCGCGCCAGAGGCGTAGACGATGGCGTTAGGCGCAGTGGCGACGGGCAGCATGAAGGCGCAGCTGGCCGACAGGGCCACGGGCACGATCAGGTGTTCGGGCGGCACGCCGGCGGAGACCGCGACCGCGCCCAGCACCGGCAGGAAGCCGGAGACCGTGGCGACATTCGAGGTCAGCTCGGTCAGGAAGACCACGATGAAGGCGAGGATCAGCACCGTTAGCGGCAAGGGCAGGGTGGAAACCCAGTTCAGATGCCCGCCGATCCAGCCTGCAAGCCCGGTCGCCTGAATGGCCGCGGCCAGCGACAACCCGCCGCCGAACAGCAAGATCACTTCCCAGGGGATGCGTTTGGCGGTGTCCCAATCCATCAGCGCCTTTCCTGTGCCTAGCTTGCCGCCGGCCGGGATCAGGAACATGGCGAGTGCGCCCGCCATGGCGATCTGCGCATTGCCAAGGCTGAGGACGATCGGCAAGTCGAGCTGCGAACTGATCCAGGTCAGAAGCGGGTTCCAGCCGAAGGTGAGCTCGGGCTGGCCGATCAGGAAGCCGGGCAGGGTGCGTCCCATCCACAACAGCGCCACGGTTCCGAAGGCCATCGCGACACGAAACTCCGGCGTGGTCATGGACCCCAGCTCCGCCTTGTGGCGCAGGATGATCTCGCGGCCCGCCTCATTGGGGGCGTGGCCGTCCACCTTGAACACCCATTTGGTCAGGATCAGCCACATGGCGGGGATGATGAGCGCGGCGGCGGGCAGGCCGATCATCATCCATTGGGGAAAGCTGATCACCGCGCCGTATTCGCGCTGCATGAAGCCCATGGCGATCAGATTCGTCGGCGTGCCGACCGGTGTGGCGATGCCGCCAACAGAGGCTGAATAGGCGACGGCCAGCGCCAGGGCGGGCGCGAACTGACTTGCGTCCACGCCTTCGTCCTTGAGCGCATCAGCGACCTTCAACGCGATGGGGATCATCATCAGCGTGGTCGCGGTGTTGGAGATCCACATGGAGAGCACTGCGGTCGCGGTCATGAAACCCAGCATCATCAAGGCCGGGCGCGAGCCGAAAGCCGCCACGATATTGAGCGCGATCCGGGTGTGCAGATTCCACCGCTCGATCGCTAGCGCCACGATGAAGCCGCCCAGAAGCAGCATGACGATGGGATCGGCATAGGGCGCGGAGGCGGACCGCATGCTGAGGATGCCGACCACCGGAAACAGGGCGAGCGGGACGAGCGCGGTGGCGGCGATGGGAATGGCTTCGGTCGCCCACCAGCACGCCATCATCAAGGCGAGGGAGGCCAGCAGCCAGGCGGAGCGGTCCAGGGTTTCCGGCACGGGCAGGAATTGCAGCCCGACCGCGAGCACCAATCCCGTGATCAATCCGATACGCTGACGCATCGCCGACGCATTGGCCTGGCTCATCATGCTCCCCCGTCTGTTGTTTCAAACAGGTATAGGGGCAGGGTTTCCGGGATCAATCGAAACCGGAATAATTCAATGACATTTGCCGGTGAGGCTTACGCCTTGGGGTCGGATTTCGAGCCGCGCAGCACGAAGCGGCGGTCACAATAGCCGCACTCGACGAAGTCGTCTTCGCCCATATCATACCAGACGCGGGGATGGCCCAGCGCGCCGCCGCCGCCATCGCACATGACGCGCTTCTGGTCGACCACGATCACTTCGGGGGCGGGCAGGGATGAGGCGTTGGCGGTGTCGGTCATGATGTGCTCTGCCGGTCTGAGAGGGGTCCGGTGAAAGAAGATAGACAGCCACGCGGCGTGGACGAGGCCTGCGCACGCCGCTAGGGTCCGCTCCGTCTTAAGGCGCGCGGCGTGCAGGCGTCAATTGCGCACGCGCGGCCCGCCCTCTTCGCTTGCAGATCATGAGCCCGTCCATGTCCGAGAGCCAACCCGAATTCGCCCTTGAAGCCTATGGCCTGAAAAAGACCTATCCCGGCGGCAAGGGATCGCCCGCCAAGGAGGCGCTCAAGGGTGTGGACCTGCAGATCCCGCGCGGCTCGATCTTTGGGCTGCTGGGACCGAACGGGGCGGGGAAATCCACCTTCATCAATATCTTCGCAGGCCTTGTGACCAAGTCTGAAGGGACGGCGAAGATCTGGGGCGTGGATATCGACAAGGATCCGCGCCGCGCCCGCGCCGCCATCGGCGTGGTGCCGCAAGAGCTGAACATGGACGTGTTCTTCACGCCCTCTGAAACGCTGGAATTGATGGCGGGCTTTTACGGCGTGCCCAAGGCCGAGCGCCGCACGCAGGAGATTCTCACTGCGCTGGGGCTGGACGACAAGCGCGACGCCTATGTGCGCCAGCTGTCGGGCGGGATGAAGCGCCGTCTGCTGGTGGGCAAGGCGCTGGTGCATAATCCGCCGGTTCTGGTGCTCGACGAGCCTACCGCCGGGGTGGATATCGAGCTGCGTCGCCAGCTCTGGGAATATGTGCTCGAGCTGAACAAGCAGGGCGTCACCATCGTTCTGACCACCCACTATCTCGAGGAAGCTCAGGAGTTGTGCGACCAGATCGCCATCGTCAATCACGGCGAAGTGGTGGCCTGTGAGCCCAAGGCGGATCTGCTCAAGCGTCTGGATTCCAAAACCCTGGTGATCGAACCGGTCGAGCCGCTGGCTGCGATTCCGTCCGGGTTCGAGGCCCAGGACGCAATCATCCGCCCTGACGGCTCGCTCGCCATCACCTACAAGTTCGGCGAAGCGTCGGTTGCGGACATGATCGAAACCTATCGCGCCTCCGGCGCTCGGATCGCCGATTTGCGCACCGAAGAGCCGGACCTCGAAGACGTCTTCCTGGCGCTGACCTATCAGGCGGATGAGGCGAAAACCGCCTGAGCGTCATAAAAACCGGAAGCCTTGCGGCGTTAACCGCGTTATCGTGAACCCATGAAGCGGTTTTTCACACGACTCCTGGCGCTTGTTCTGTCTGGCGCGATCTTGATCGTTCTGCTGGCGGTGCTCTTGCAGATCGAACCGGTCGGTCTGGGCGGCTGGGTCGTCTTTGCGCTTCTCGCCGCCGGGGCCGTGCTCGTTCCTGTCGTGCTGTACCGTTTCCTGATGCGCCAGTCACGACCGAGGCAAGACGTGCAGGACGCTGCGGGTGCGGGTGTCGCGGTCGGCATGGGGCTCGAGCAACAGCGCCAGCGTCGCGATGACAGCGATGACGATATCGACCTAGGCGTGGACTAGAACTCTCCCAGTCCTGTGCACTCGCCAGACGGCCACCCACACCCACCCCATCATCACTCACTGTAAAAAAATCCCCTATGGGGGGATTTTTTATGGCCCTGCTCTCCTGTAGTGTAGGGCTTTGTTAACTCAGCCAGGATCAGGTTGAATGGCGTCGCCAGCACGCTCCGGGGGGAATATGTTTAATTTCATCAAAGCCTTAACGCGCGGCGTCGTGCTCGCTGCGTTCTCGGCGGCGTGCGTGGCGACGGCTCAGGCGCAGGATCTGGGTTCGCCGACGACCGTGACGTTCAGTTTCGGATCTACTGGCGCGATCGCAAATCCTTACTCAGAGAGTAGCTTCAGTTTTACCTATAGCGGAGGAACCTTCGCGAGTGACAGCAGCGGAGGCGAAGGCGGCACCTCGGGAATTTTCGGATTTGACGACACACCGAATGAAACTCTGAGAATCGACTATTCCGGCGATAATTTCGACTTCAATTCCTTCTGGTATGACAATCAGGGGGCCGCCACGAACATCACCGTCACCGGCCATAACAGTTCAGGCACAGAAGTCGCCCGGGACACCTTCAACAGTTATACCGGCGCCAGCACGCTGACGATGACGGATTCGGGCTTCAACTCCGTCGACCATGTCATCATTCAGGCGAGCGCCGGGTTCAATTCCGGGGTTCTGGACACCTTCGCCTTTGGTGTTCCGGTGGCGCCGGACACCACGCCGCCTGCCGTGCAATCAATCACCGTGTCCGGCTCTCCCGCAGCAGGGGTGACGAGCGTGACGTTCTCGGTCGATTTTGACGAGACGGCTAACAATGTCAGCACCGATGATTTCACCCTGACGACGGTGTCGGGCTCCGCCACCGGATCCATCGCCAGCGTCTCCGCCTCCAGCGGTGATCCGATCAGCGTCACCGTGAACAGCATCACGGGCACGGGCGTGATCCGGCTGGACCTCAACGGCGGCACCAATATCTCTGACGCCTCCGCCAATTCCGGGCCTTCCGCCTTCACCTCCGGCTCGACGCATACAGTGGACCGCGACGCCCCCAGCGCCCCCTCCACCCCCGACATGACGGCCGGGACGGACACGGGAACCAGCAATACGGACAATCTGACCAGCGATACGACGCCGACCTTCACAGGCACGTCAGAGGCGAACGCGACCATCACCGTCAGCTCGTCCGCCAGCGGCTCGCTGGGCACAACGGCGGCGAACGGGGCGGGAAATTGGAGCTTTACGCCCGGCGGCGCTTTGTCAGCTGGCGCTCAGACGATCACCGCGACCGCAACTGACGCGGCGGGGAATGTGTCGTCCGCGTCTTCGGGACTCTCCATCACCATCGATGCCTCGGCCCCGTCCGCGCCCTCAACGCCGGACATGAGCGCCGCCTCGGATCTCGGCGCGAGCGACACTGACAATCTCACATCCGACACCACGCCGACCTTCACGGGAACTTCGGAAGCCAATGCGACCGTGACGGTGAGCTCGTCCGCTGACGGGACTCTGGGCGTGACCACAAGTGACGGCTCCGGCAACTGGACATTTACCTCCGGGGCTCTGTCTTCGGGGTCGCACACGATCACCGCTATAGCGACAGATGCGTCCGGCAATGTCTCGTCCGCCTCCAGCGGTCTGGCCATCTCAATTGACGTCGCCGCGCCGACGGTCACGTCCATCGTGCGGCAAACTCCGGCGGGTCAAAACACCAACGCCGACAGTGTCGTATTCCGGGTGACGTTCGCCGAAGCCGTGACCGCTGTCGGAGCGGCGGACTTCAGCGTCAGCGGACCCAGCGGCGCCTCCATCGGCGTGAGTGCGGCTTCCGCGCTCATTTATGACATCACGATTTCCGGCGGAGACATGGCGAGCCTGAACGCGACCGTGGATCTCGGTTTCGCCGGCGGCCAGGACATCACCGACACGGCGGGCAATGCGCTCAGCAACACCACGCCAGGGTCTGAAGAAACCTACACGCTCGATAACACCGCGCCTTCCGGCTATTCGGTGACGCTGGACCAGGACCCCGTGAATTCAGGCAATCAGGGTGCGGCGTCGTTCACCTTTGCGAGTGCGGAAGTGGGCGCTGGGTACAGCTACACCATCACCTCGTCCGGCGGGGCGGGCTCGGTCTCCAATACAGGCACGATTGCGACCGCGACGGATCAGATCACGAGCATTGACGTATCCGGTTTGCCAGACGGCACGCTGACCCTCTCCGTCACGCTGACCGATCCGGCGGGTAACGCCGGCAGCGCCGCCACCGACACCACAACCAAGGAAGCGCAGGCGCCGCAGATCAATTCGATCACGCTGGCCGGGTCTCCCGCCGGCAATGCGACCAGCGTGACATTCACCGTCGCCTTCACCGAAGCCGCCTCCAATATCACGACGGACGACTTCTCGCTGACCACGACCGGGTCGGCGGCGGGCACGATCGCGTCGGTTTCTGCATCCAGCGGGACCAGCGTCACCGTGACGGTGAATTCAATTTCCGGCGCCGGCACGATCCGGCTGGATCTGGATGCGTCGACCGATATTCAGGACGCGTCAGGAAATTCAGGGCCGAACGCCTACACGTCCGGATCGGTTCACACCGTGGATAGTGTCGCCCCCGCCGCGTTCGGCATCGCGTGGCAGGACGCGTTGATCACCGCCGCCAATCAGGCGGCGACCGATATCCGCTTCACGACGGCGGAAGTTGGGACCACCTATGCCTACACGGTGACGGACAGCGCCGCCGCGACGGTGACAGGCACTGCGGCCATCACGACCGCTACTCAGGATGTGACGATTGATGTTTCCGGGCTTGCGAACGGAACCCTGACGCTGACCGCCACGCTGACGGATGCGGGCGGGAACGTCACCAACCAGACCGCCGCCGCGACTGTGACCAAATCGGCTACGCCGCCCGCATTCTCCATGGCGTTCTCACCCACGACGTCGCTTGTGGGGCAGGCGTCAACGCTCACTTACACGATTGATAATAGCGCTGGTTTGGTTTCTGCATCGTCTTTGGCGTTTTCCCATACGCTTTCAGCGGGGCTGGCTATATCCACGCCCCCCAACGCCAGCACCACATGTACCGGGGGCAGTGTGACCGCTGTGGCGGGCGCAGGAACCATCAGTTATTCGGGCGGATCTGTGAATACAGGCGCCAGCTGCACCGTGCAGGTGGATGTCAGTTCAGCGAGCGTGAACACGTATGCGAACACGACGGGCGCTCTGACCTCCAATCTGGGAAATTCCGGTACGGCTTCGGCCAGCTTGACGGTTTCCCAGCCTGTACTGAGCGTCAGTGATGCCAGCGTTGTTGAAGGCGACGCCGGCACAGCGAACCTGGACTTCACGGTCACTCTGTCCCCGGCTTCGCCCCTGACCATCACGGTGGATTACGCGACGTCTGACGGCACGGCGCTGAGCGCCAGCGATTACACGGCGACCACCGGAACGCTGACCTTCGCGCCTTCCGAGACCACCAAAACGGTCACTGTCACGGTTTCGGGCGATGCGGTGATCGAGCCGGACGAAACCCTGGTGCTCACCCTGTCCAATCCGGGCAACGCCACAATAGGTGATGCAACGGCGACGGGGACGATCACCACAGATGATTCTGCTGTCGTCGACACCACGAGACCTGTCCTCAACGCGATCAGCCGACTGACGCCTGTTGAAGCGCTGACCAATTCAGACACGTTGATCTGGAGCGTCGCGTTCAGCGAGGATGTGGTCAATGTCGGGGCGGAGGATTTCGCCCTGTCCGGTACGACCGCGAGTGTGACGCGCGTTTCGGGATCCGGCGCGGCGTATCAGGTGACGGCGTCTGGCGGTGACCTGGACCAGTTGAACGGAACGGTCGGGCTGGCGCTTTCAGGCGGCGCCAGCATTGAAGATACGGCCTCCAATCCTCTCACAGGCGGCACGCCGGCAGGTGCGGAGACGTATTTGCTTGATAATGCCGGCCCCGTCGCAACTCTGGCCAGCAGTGTCGCTGAAGTGTTCGAACCCTTTACCGTCACCATCACATTTGATGAAGCGGTGACCGGGTTCGAGTTGTCGGATCTGTCGATCGTGAATGCTTCCAGCGGGCCATTGGTCATGCAATCGGAGACCGCATATTCGGTCCTGATCACGCCGCCCGCATCTGGGGATCTGAGCATTGCTCTGCCGTCTGATACGGTGACGGACAGCCTGGGCAATCCCAACCCGGCGTCAGACGTCCTGTCGCTTCAAGTGGACGAGAGCGCTCCTGTCGTGACGAACATTACGGCTGAGACCGGGCTCGTCACCAATGCCGATTCAGTGCGCTGGGGTGTTGAATTCAATGAAGTCGTGACTGGCGTCGATGCATCCAGTTTCTCAGTGTCGGGCGCCGATGGCGCGGTCTTGTCGGTGTCCGGCTCTGGGGCGAACTATCAGGTTATCGCGTCGGGCGGCGGGCTGCCGGATCTTGATGGCGCTGTGCGTTTGTCAGTCAATGCCTCGAGCTCAATCAAGGACCTGTCCGGCTTTGCCTATGAAGGTGAGGGGCCGACGGGTACAGATGAATCCACCATTCGTCTCGATAACACGGCTCCGATTGCGGAGCTGACGATGGATTCCGCTGAAGTGACCGGGCCTTTTGATCTGACCCTGGCGTTCAACGAGGCGGTTACAACACCGGATTTGAACGCTTTGAGCGTTGAGAACGGCGCCGCGTCGAGTGTGACGCAAGTCAACGCCCAGACTTTTACGGTGCGCATTGTTCCGCAAACCTATGGCGAGATCACCCTTTCACTGGCGGCCGGCGCAAGTGTCGATGACGCCGGCAATTCGAGCGCGGCCGCTGATCTTCGCGTCGACGCGGTGGCTGAGGATGTCGAGGTCGAGGTTGAAGTCGACATTGACCAGAATGACCCGGTGGGCGTCGCGGCGACCGCCAGGGTCACCAATCCAGGCACAGAGCTGGTTCGGTTCCGCGCCAGCGTCGATGTGGAATGGTTGACCGTCACACCTCTGGAAGGCGTGATCCCGGCGCAGTCTGACATCGATTTCTCGGTCGCAGTGAATGACATGGCGGCGGCGCTCAATGCAGGCTCCTATACCGGCACGGTGACGATTGTGCGTGAAGCGGTCAGCGGTCCGGCCTCAGCCGCTTCTGCGGGGGCGTCCCGCGCGCAGGCGGTTGAAGAGGTTGTGCTGGCGCGTTTTCCGATCACTCTGGTGTTGACCACTCGAAAAGGCGCGGTGCAGCTGATCTCGACGACGCCGGCGGGCGTCTCGGGGGATGCAGATTTCGTTTATGCGTCGAGCATCGCCGCGTTTGACGGCTTGCAGCTGTCGACGGTGAACGGTCAGGCGCAAAGCGCGTCGGTCGAGCTTGACGAGGGTGTATACGAGGTCCGCCAGAGCGCTCCGGCGGGATGGCGTGTTGAAGCGATCACTTGCGCGGGCGATCTCGATGGCGGCTCCGCGGCCGATCTGGCCAATGGGGTTCTGAGCCTTGATCTTGATCCGGGCGAAACCCTTGTCTGCACCTTCGAGAATGCGCGTGACGAGGATGTGGTCCGGCTCGCCACCCAGCGCGCGATCCGTAACTTCATGCTGCGACGGGCCGACCGCATCATTGATGCGGCGCCCGATCTGTCGACCCGGCTCGGGGCACGAAATGAAAGCGGTGCGGGTCTGTACGCCGCGGATGTGGATCGTGGGCGGTATAATATGAGCCTGACGGCGTCGCTCGCAGGCGCGCGCAATCAGGCCAAGTCCCGTCATGCGGACGCGCCCGGCATGCCCTCGCATATGCGCGATGATGAGGGGCGACTGGATGTCTGGCTGTCGGCGGAGGTTTCCGGCGTCACCGATGATCGCGCCGGTGAGCGCGCAGAGAGTGATTTCGGGGTGGCGCAGCTCGGCGCTGACTGGGCTCTGTCCGATGATGTGTTGATCGGGGCGATGGTCCAGTTTGACTGGATGGATGAAACCGCTCGGGAGGTCTTTGAAGAGGCGGGCGCTATTGCCGGCGCACGCGTTGACGGCGAAGGCTGGATGGCCGGGCCCTATATGGTCTGGAAACTGGCGGACCGGGTCATTCTTGATGGCCTGGCGATGTATGGAACCAGTTCAAACACCGTCAACCCGCTGGGGCTTTATGAGGACGAGTTCGAGACAGATCGCTGGATGGTGCGCGCCAATCTGACCGGCGAGTACGCGCGCGGTCCCTGGGTGGTGCGGCCGCAGGCGACGCTCACCCATTTTGAAGAAAGCCAGGACGCCTATACCGACAGCCTGGGGATCACGATACCCGGTCAAAGCGTCCAGCTGGGCCGTCTGTCCGCCGGACCTGAGCTGATCTGGCGGCATGAGCGCAGCAATGGCGCCCGCTGGGAGCTGAGCTCGCGCGTGAGGGCGGTTTGGGATTACCAGCCGGCGGATCTGCTCACCGAGAGCGGATTGTTCACGGATGAAGGTTCTGATTTCCGCGCGGACGGCGAACTCGGAGTTTCAGCCATCTTGCGCAATGGAGCCATCTTGCAGGTCTCTGTGGGAATGTCCGGGATCGGACAATCTGATTTTGAAGCGAACTCGGCCCGCTTCAATGTGCGCTTCCCGCTTAGCCTGGGACAGTAAGGATTGCATGCAGCAAGGGCGGGCCCAAGCGCCCGTCCTTGTCATTTCATCTGACCGTCAGAGCGGTAATTCCGTGGTGTTTTTTAGCGCTTCCATGGCGAAGGAAGCGGAGACGTCTGACAGCGGCGCGATCGCGATCAGCCGTTTGTAGACCGCGTCATAGTCAGAGATTTCCGGCAGCATGATCTTCAGCAGGTAATCCACATCCCCGCCCATCCGGTAAAACTCCACCACTTCGGGCATCCGTTTGACCCCCTTGGAAAAAGCGTCCAGCCAGTCGCCGTCATGTCGGCTGGTGCGAATGAAGACGAACAAGGTGGTTTTCAGGCCCAAGGCGTCCGGATCAAGCAGGCTGACCTGCTTGCGGATCACGCCGGCGTCGCTTAGCCGTTTAATCCGGCGCGCGGTGGGCGTGGCGCTCAGCCCGATGGCGTCCGCATAGTCCTGCACGGTCCGGTCTGAGTCATCCTGCATGAGACGCAGAAGCTTTTTGTCATAGTCATCAAGCGTCATCAAAATCGCCTTTCGGAGTGAATTTCTCTACATATCAGGCATTATAGTAGAGAATTGAGCGATTATCACTCAGCAAGCGAGTGTTTCATGGGGGCAATGGAAAGGCCCTGTCATGACACATGCTCACACCCCGGACCCGATTGACGCTGCACGCGACGCCCTGATCGGCGGGGACGCCGTCTTGCGCACGCCTTTCGGGCTCAAGCCGCTGGTCTATGCTGACTACGCGGCGTCGGGCCGGGGCGATCAACGCATTGAAGACCAGCTTCACGCGCTGCAGCCGCTTTACGCGAATCCCCACAGTGATGACAGCGCCACCGGGCGTGAGGCGACGGCCTGGCTGCATCGCGCCGAAGCCCTGTTGAAGACCGCGATCAATGCGGGCGAAGACGATGTGGTGGTCGCTTGCGGTTCCGGCGCTACGGGCGCCGTTGAGCGTCTGCAACAGATACTGGGCGTGATCGAAGCGCCCGCGACGAAAGCCGCGCGCGAGGCCCAGCTTGTTGAGATATTGGGGCCGGCTGAGGCTGACAGACTCCAGGCTGCGTTAAGGGCGCGCGCGCCAGTTGTCTTCGTCGGGCCGTACGAGCACCATTCCAACGAGTTGACCTGGCGTGAGGCGCAGGTCGAGATCGTCCGCATCGGTCTTGATGCAGACGGCGGCGTGGATTTCGACCATCTGGCACAGGCCCTGTCAGACCCCGCTTTTGCTGATCGCCGGAAGATCGGCGCGTTTTCAGCCGCCTCCAATGTCACCGGCATGCGCACGGATGTGGCGCGGCTGGCGCGACTGCTGCACGCCCATGACGCGATCTTGTGTCTCGATTGCGCCGCCAGTGCGCCTTATCTGCCGATCGACATGAATCCGATCGAAGGCGCGGACGCGGCGCCGGATGCGATCTATTTCTCGCCGCATAAACTGATTGGCGGGCCGGGCGCTTGCGGAATTCTGGCGTTCAAGGCGGCGCTGTACCGTAGCGACTTGCCGCCCACCTTGCCCGGTGGCGGGACCGTCACCTATGTCACGCCGGACAGTCATGATTTCATCACCGACATCGCCGCGCGAGAGCGGGCCGGCACGCCGGGCGTGATGCAGATGATGCGCGCCGCGCTGTCCCTGTCGGCGCTGGGTGAGCTGGGCTATGCCCGTATCGAGCATCGCGAACAGGACGCCCTGAAACGGGCGTTCGCCGCCTGGAGCGCAGATCCGGCCATCGACATTTTGGGGTCGCGCGATCCAGACCGGCGCATCGGCATTGTCTCGTTCAATATCCGGTCCGGGGACGGCGAGATGCTGCACCCGAGATTTGTGGCCACCTTGCTCAATGATCTGTTTGGCGTGCAGGCCCGCGCCGGTTGTTCCTGCGCCGGCCCTTATGCCCATCATTTGCTTGATCTGGACGAACAGACCACAGGCGAACATCGCAAGGCGGTGCTGTCGGGCTATGCCGGGCTGCGTCCAGGCTGGTGCCGGCTCAGCCTGCACTGGGTGATGGATAAGGCCGAGATCGACTATCTGATCGCGGCGGTGCTGTTCATCGCCGAGCAGGGGGCGAAATTCCTGCCGCTCTATAATTTTAACGCTGCGACCGGAGCCTGGCGCAACCGGAGGCAGGTTGAAGCGATCGGCATGGCGGCGCCGACTGGCGGCAAGGCGATGATGCAGGCTGCGTTAAACGAGGCTCAGGCCTTGGCGCAGACACTCGATCCCGAACCGTGTTGCGGCCGCCTGCCGGAGTGCGTTGAAGCCTTGCGGCGCTTCCGCGTGCCGGCCTGATCAGCGCGAGAGGCGTCGGCTGAGATTGGCGTAAAGCTTCGTCACAGTGAGCATTTCCGGCGAGTGTGGCGTATACTGACGGCTCAAGCTGGCGTGCAGGTTTTCAAGGTCGAACAATAACTCCCTGTCTCCTGCGTCGGGAATGTCGCTCTCGATCCATCCCACACAGACCCGGCGCACGCCCGAGGTGACGGGCGACACCGCATGCAGATAGGTCGAGGGGTAGACGAAAACGTCGCCCGCCTGACCTTTGACCGATTGGGTGGCGCCGGCCTGGTCGATGATCAGCTCGCCGCCTTCATAGCTCTCCGGATCGGACAGGAAGAGGGTGAAGGAGACATCTGTGCGAATGCGCTCATCGCCGCGCCCCATAAAGGGATTGTCCACATGGGCGCCATACTCGCCGCCGTCTGACGTCTCGGTGACCAGGAGTTTTGAAAAGCGCTTGGGACGTGTGGCCGCGTTAAACGTCACGTGTGTGACGAGCGCTTTCTCCAGCAGGGATTTGAGTTTGGCGCCGGCTTTTGAGCTCAAATCCGCCTGACGATTGCGTTTGACCAGCCGGGCGGTCGGGCCGGCGGTCTTGGCGCCATCACTCCAGCGCAGCTGGTCCATCAGGGCGCGGGCCTCCGCCAAACTCTCTGCACTTAAGATGCTACCGATTGTCAGATGCATGTTGACTTCCTGCGAACGATTTGCAGTTTCTACTGTATCCTTCCAATTTCGGGGTGAACAGGGGTTCCCATGAAACAGCAGTTCAAACGCGTCACCGCCATGGGGCTGGGCCTTGTGCTGACCGGCGGCCTCGTTTCCGCATGCGAGCCCGCCGCTGATGGCGGCGCCCAGGCGCCAGCCACCCAGTCCGCGCCGGATGACGCGCACGCCGCCGCTTCCTCTGAGCATTCTGCAACGCCTCCCGGCATGACCGGAGAGGGTGAAGGCGGCGTGGTCGTGGAAGACGCCGCATCCGATCCCGTGGTCTACGGGTCGGCTCTTGCGGTGGCGGAAGCGCATGTGATCGCCGCCCGTGACGCCCACGCCGTGGGTGAGATCGATGCGGCGGGCGAGATGTTCGCGCACCCGGCCAGCGAAGTGTTGTTTGATATGGAAGACACCTTCCAGCAACTGGGCGTCGAACCGTTTGAAGGCCAGTTTCTGGACGCGTCAGCGGCGGTCTTCAACGACGCCAGCCATGACGAAATTGTCGCGCGCACGGACGCCATTATCGCGACCTTGCGTCAGGCGATGACCCAGGCGCCCGATGACGGCGCCTCTCAGGCCCGGATCGCGGCCGGCATCGCCGCAGACCAGATCGACCGTGCGGTGGATATGTATCGGATCGCCCAGGACAACCCGGCCTATGGGCCGTATCTGGACGGCTATGGGTTTTACCATGCCGGCAAGACGGCGTTTGAAGACCATGAAGCGATGATCGACGCAGAGCTGCCTGAAGGCGCCGCACGCATTCGGGACGCCCTGTCCTTGCTGGCTCAGGCTTATCCCAGCGCCGCTCCGCAAGACAGCTATCCGATGAACCGGGCCGAGCTGAACACCGCATCTACGCAGGCTTCCCTCGCTGTCATGCGCTAGCACCGCTCGACAGTGAGAGGGTCAAACAGCCCCGCCGCACTCCTCTGCGGCGGGGTTTTCATTGAACCTGGCGCCTCCGCGCTCCATGCTCTTCCCAGACAAGCCGCCGGAAACAGAGCGGTTCGCATAAGGGGAGAGATCATGCAGGCACAGGCGAGTTTGCAAGCCTGGCGCGCCGCGGGCGCGTTTTTCAAGTATCGCGGTCACGACATCTTTTATCGCACCGGCGGCGACTGGTCTGACGATTCCAAGCCGGTTCTGGTCCTGATCCATGGCTTTCCCACCGCCAGCTGGGACTGGGTGCGGCTCTGGGATGATCTGTGTAGGGATTGCAGGGTCGCAGCTCTGGACATGATCGGTTTCGGCTATTCCGACAAGCCGGTCCGCTATGACTATTCGATCATGGATCAGGCGGATCTGCATGACGCCTTCTTTGCGCATCTCGAGATCAGGGCGTGCCATCTCTTCGTCCATGATTATGGCGATACGGTCGCGCAGGAATTGCTGGCGCGCTATCTGGAGCAAGGGGATGCGGCGGCGGTGACGCTTCAGTCGATCTGTTTTCTCAATGGCGGCCTGTTCCCTGAACAGCATCGCGCCACACTGACGCAGAAACTGCTCCATTCGCCGCTCGGCCCGTTTCTCGCGCGCTTGATGACTCGGGACAAATTCGCCAAAGGGCTCGGCGAAGTGTTCGGCCCCGATACCCAGCCGGACCCTGACGAGATGGACGCCTTCTGGGCCCTGGCTCAGGAAAAGGGCGGCATGCCGCGCATCGGACACAAGCTTCTAGGATATATCACCGAGCGGCGCCGCTACCGGGAGCGATGGGTGGGGGCGCTCGTCCATTCGACGCTGCCGATGACAGTGATCGACGGGGGTCTCGATCCGGTGTCGGGCGCACACATGGTCGAGCGATACCGCGAGCTTGTTCCGAATGCGGATACTCTCGTTTTGCCCCATGTGGGTCACTATCCGCATTGGGAAGACCCCAAGGCTGTGCTTGACGGATTTATGAATTTCCAGTCCGCTATGCCCAAGGCTCGATAACAGGGCCCTTCAATTGGGAGGACGCCATGATCCATCAATGGGACAGGGTGATTGTCGGCGGGCTTGTGTTTGATGGAACCGGAGCGCCTCCGGCCGTTGAAGATATCGCCATCAAGGACGGTCGTATTGCGGCGCGCGGGCCTGATCTGGATCGGACACAGGCCGAAACTGTCATCGAGGCTCATGGCGAATGGGTGATGCCGGGCTTGCTCGACATCCATACCCATCTCGATCTGGAAGTGGAGTTTGACCCGGCCCTGCGCGAAGTGGTGCGTCATGGCACGACCACAGTTCTGATGTCCAATTGCTCGCTGGGGCTCGCTTACGGCAATCAGCGCCGCAATGGCGAAGACCCGCTGGTGGATTGTTTCGCGCGGGTCGAGAACATGCCCAAGCCGGTCCTGCGCAAGGTCGCCGAGCGCGCCAGCTGGACCAGTTCCGCAGGGTATTTCTCCCATTTGGATGACCTGCCGCTGGGCTGTAACGTCATCCCGCTTATCCCGCACTCCATGCTGCGCGCCCAGGTGATGGGGCTGAACGGGTCGGTCAGCCGCACCGCCGGCGAAGCGGATCTGCGCGAGATGGAAAGCTTGCTCGAACAGGCGATGACTGAAGGCTATGCGGGCTTCTCCACTGACTCCCTTCCTTTCCATTTTTTGTCGGAAGATCCGAACCGCCGCGTAAAGATCCCGTCCCAGTTTGGTCAGTATAAAGAACTCAAGCGTCTGACAGCGATCCTGCGCCGCAATGACCGGATCTGGCAGGCCACCCCGCCCAAGGACAAGCCGCTGGCGGTGTTCCGTAATTTCCTTCTGACCTCAGGGCGTTTGCATGGACGGCCGCTGAAGGTGACGGCGGTGGCGGCGCTGGACGTGGCGGCGAACCGGTCGTTGAAGAAACTGGCGATGATCCTCAGCCATCTGTTCAACTCCCCGCTCTTGAACGGGCATTTTCGGTTTCAGGCTTTGGCCGCGCCGTTCAAGGTGTTCTGGGACGGGCCCATCAATCCTCTGGCCGAAGAAGTGCCGGCCCTGCGCGAGCTGAACGAGCTGGATCTCGAAGATGTGGACGGGCGCAAGGCCTTGTTGAAAGACAAGGCGTTCCAGGCGCGCTTCTCGAAGATGTGGATGACCGGTAAGACCGGGTTCGGGCCTGCCCGTCTCAAGCGCATGATGAAGATGGAGAGCCTGGCGTTCGACCGCGATTTCGAGCAGATGATCTTTCACTCTGGGGGTCCGGAAATCTGGACAGGCGAGAGCTTCCAGCAGGTCTTTGATCGCTATCGGGCCTGGCGCGTGGATCCGGCTTTCGCCCGCACCCATGATGAGCAAAGCGTGTTTGAGCGCCTGCCTGAAACCGCTGTGACCGAAGCCGGCTTCGTACTGGCCTTGTTTGAAGAATTTGATCTGGGGCTGCGCTGGTGGACGGTGTCCGCCAATCGCGATCCCGAGACGATCCGGGAGCTGATCAACCATCCCCTGACCTTGCCGGGCTTCAACGATTCCGGCGCCCATATCACCAATATGGCCTTCTATGACGGCAATCTGCGGGCGCTCAAGCTGGCGCAGGACGAAGGCCTGGAGCGCGTGGCGAGCCAGATCCGGCGCCTGACGCGGGAGCCGGCGGATTTTCTGGGCGTCAAGGCCGGCCGCATCGAAATCGGCGATTGCGCCGATCTGACCGTCGTCAATCCCGAGGCGTTGGCGCGTTATGATTCCGAAGCGGGCAGCACCTTCATCTGGCGCGAGGATTATGGTCATGAGCAGATGGTCAATCGCTCTGACGGGGTGGTGAGCACTGTGCTGGTGGCGGGTGAGCCGGTTTACGCGCAGGGTGATTTCACCCCTGCGGCGGGCCGAACGCCCCTGGGCCGCGCATTGCGTCATGAAAGCTGGAGCGGCGGACGCGCCAAACCGGAGGCTCTGGCGGCGGAGTAGGGAGTCTTTTTCCTGTTCTCCCTCGCTCCGCTCGGTTGAGTCTTTTCTAGTTCTTCCTCGCTTCGCTGCGGGCGGCCTTTGGCCTTGCGAGCCCTTAGGGCTCGTGGGCGCGAGCATGAACAAGTTCCCTCCCCGAACCGGAGGTTCGCAAGCGCGACTGGGCGCCCGCAGCGAAGCGAGGACCGACCGAGCGGAGGCGAGGGAGGACAAAAAATCATCCGTAATTGGAAAAGCCTGTCGGCTTCCAATTACGGCGCGGGCGTCTTGTCCTTGAACTTGCAGAGGTCGGCGATGGGGCAGCGCCAGCACTCAGGCTTGCGCGCCTTGCACACATAGCGCCCGTGCAGGATCAGCCAGTGATGGGCGCCTTTGAGGTATTGCGGCGGGGTTATGCGTTCCAGACGCTCCTCCACCTCATCAGGCGTCTTGCCCGGCGCCAGCCGTGTCCGGTTGCTGACCCGAAAGATGTGAGTATCCACCGCGATGGTGTGCTGGCCGAAGGCTTCATTGAGCACCACATTCGCCGTTTTGCGCCCGACGCCGGGCAGACGGATCAATTCGTCACGGGTTTGCGGCACCTCGCCGCCAAACTCTTCCAGGATCATTTTGGACAGGGCGATGACGTTCTTGGCCTTGTTGCGGAACAGACCGATCGTCTTGATGTGCTCGCGTACGCCCTCTTCGCCCAAAGCCAGCATCTTTTCGGGCGTGTCTGCGACCCTGAACAGTTTCTCGGTGGCCTTGTTCACGCCGACATCGGTGGCCTGGGCGGACAGCGCCACAGCGACCACCAGAGTGAACGGGTTTGAGTAATTGAGCTCGGTCTCCGGCTCCGGGCGATCCTCGGCCAGGCGCGCGAATATTTCCTCGGCCTGCTCCCGGTTCAGTCCGGGCGGGCGGCGTTTGACGGGCTTTTTACGGGGCTTTGGCGCTTGGGTCATGGTCTGGCGATAGCCCCCAACCCGCTTGGGCGCAAGCCCTCAGCCTTGAGGTTTGCGATTGCGCCGGGCGAGGATGTTGAGCACTTCCACCAGCAGTGAGAAGGCGATGGCGAAATAGATATAGCCGCGCGGAATATGGAAGCCGAGCCCGTCCGCGACCAGCGCCACGCCCACCAGCAGCAAGAAGGACAGCGCCAGCATTTTGGTGGTGGGGTGGCGGGCGATGAAGGCTGCGACGCTGTCGGCGGCGAGGATCATCACCCCGATCGCGAGCATCACCGCGGCGATCATGATGGGCAGGCGGTCGGTCAGGCCCACCGCCGTGATGACGCTGTCGAGTGAGAAGACAATGTCGATCAGCGCGATTTGCACGATCACCATGGGCAAGAGACCGGATGCCCCGCCGCCATGGCTTTCATTATCGCCTTCCACATCATGGTGAATTTCCAACGTGGACTTCGCCAGCAGAAAGCCGCCGCCGCCCAGCATCAGGATGTCGCGCCAGCTGAACCCGTGATCAAAGAGTTCGAAGACCGGTTGGGACAGGCGCGCAATCCAGACCAGTCCCGCCAGCATGGCGATGCGAAAGCCCAGGGCGAGTAAAAGGCCCAGCCGCCGCGCCAGGGCGCGCTGGTGCTCGGGCAGGCGCTCGGCCATGACCGCGACGAAAATGATGTTGTCCACGCCCAGCACGATTTCGAGAAAGGCGAGCGTGGCGAAGGAGGCCCAGACTGCGGGGTCGGTCAGAAACTCGATCATGCCGGCACTCTACGCCTCGAAGCCCGATGGGTAAAAGGCCCTTCCACTTTTAAGGGCGCGCGCCTTTTCAAGACCGGTCGCTCACGGCATAACGCACTGCAGCACACTCAGTTCCCGGAAAATCATCATGAAGCCTGACGCGTATCGCCTTACCCTAGAGACTTATCCATTGGTGGTGTCCGTTCCCAGCCGGTTTCAGGATCTCGACCCTTTGGGGCATATCAATAATGTGGCGATCGGCGCGTTTTATGAAGAAGCGCGCGGCGCGCTGAACCGAAAGGCGTTCTCGCTGGATCTGCGCAAGGCCAACAAGATGCGCATGGTGATCGCGGACGTTCACATCGCCTATCTGGCCGAGGCGTTCCACCCTGGCGACCTGGTGGTCGGATCCGGCATTCTGCGCATTGGCGGGTCCAGTTACACGATCGGTCAGGGCCTGTTTCAAAACGGCCAATGCGTGGGCGCCTGCGAATCCGTGCTGGTGAACACCGACGGGAAAAAGCCCGCGCCAATCCCCGAAGAGGGCCGCAAGGCGCTTGAGGCCTTGATGATCGAGCCCGCATAGCGCCGGATCGGTCTTTGGGACGTTTTTGCACGCTCTTGCCGCTTTGCCGCCTTGCTGACGCCCTTCCCGATTAGGCACACTGTTTTCATGAAAGCGCTAACCTCTTGTCTCGCCGCATGCGCCCTGCTTCTGGGCGTCTCGGCCTCCGCTCTGGCTCAATCGCGATCTGCGCTCGATCTGTCACGCTTGCTGCGTGAAGAGATGCGGGCGGCAGCTCAGATCGAGGATTTCGAAACGGCGCATCGCATGAATGCGGCGGCGCTGGAGCTGCAGCCCGGCCATCCGGGATTGCTGAACAATGCGGTGCTGCTGGGGGCCATGGCCGGGCAGACGGAGCATCAGTTCGAGGCGCTAGAGACCCTCGCTCGCGCTGGTCTCGGTTATGACCTGGAGGCGGCGGTTCGTAATCTGGCGCAGCTTGAGGCCGCTGACCCTGAGCGATTGAACGCCATACGCGAGGCGCTCGCTGAGAACGCTGCGCCTGTCGGTCAGGCGGTGGCTGTGGCCACGCCGCCCTTGCGCAATGCGCTGATTGAAGCGCTGGCGGTCGATAACGAGACCGAGCGCCTGTATCTGGGCGGGGTCGCTGAACGCCGCATCTATCGCGTCGAACCGTTTGCGCCCGATGAGTTTGAAGTCTTCGCGGGCGAGGATGAGCCCATCGGCTCGATCTTCGGGCTCGTCGCGGACCGACGGCACGGCCGGCTCTATGCGGTTGAGGGCGTGGTGGATCAGACCCCGCTCGCTCCGGGCGAACAGCCTGGCACGGCCTTGCTTGTGCTGGACCTTGAAACCGGGGAGCTGATTGCGCGCCATACGATCGAGGGCGCCGCGCGCATGGGCGATCTGACCGTGCGCGACGGCGTGGTGTTCGTGTCTGATGCTGACGCCGGGCGGATTTATCGGCTGAACGGCCCTCGCGCCGAACTGGAGCTTTATGCCGAGGATGAGCGCTTTGCATCTTTGCAAGGTCTGGCTCAGGCGCGCGGCGCTTTGTGGGTCATCGATTACGCTGTGGGGGTGTGGCGGATTGATCCGGTCAGCCGGGTCGCGCATCTGCAACCCAGCCCGGACGGCGCCAGCCTGATCGGGATGGACGGTCTGGTGGCGGATCGGCTGGGGCGGTTGTTCGTGGTGCGCAATGGCGCAGCGCCTGCGGGCGTCTTTGAACTGGTGTTTGATGACGCAAACCAGCTTGTCGGGCTTGAGCCGGTTTTGACGGGTGATGCGCGTCTGGGCGAGCCGACGACGGCGCGGATCGCGGATGATCGTCTGTTTGTGAATGCGGATGCGCCCTGGGACCAGTTTCCCGCCGACGGCGCGGCGCCGGACGGGCCGCGGCGTTCGCCGGTGATCCTGGCGCTTCCGATCCCGTAAATACTGTTGTCGGTTAACGGGGATTAACCCGTCGGGAAGACTCTTTGAGGCAGTCTGGAGGCCATGACCATGGCGGCCGATCCTTCTTTGGAGTCTGAAACCCCGGTGCGACGCAGACCGGGGCTGATCGCGCGTGTCCGCACCGCATTGATCGGCGCGGTGATGACCGCTCTGGGCGCGTTCGTGATCGTGTCCATGCTGAGCCATAACCCCCTTGATCCCAGCTTTAACGCGGCGACGGGCCAGGCCGCTACAAACTGGATGGGCGGGCCGGGCGCCGTGGCGTCTGATCTTGTCTTGCAGGTGTCGGGCTGGGCGGGCGCTGCGGCGGCGCTGGCGTTGATGGGCTGGGGTTTGATCTTGCTGGTTCGGGGCCCGCGCGGCCGCACAAAGACCGTTTCGGCGTTTCGGATCATTTCGGGTTTTCTCGGCGTCTGCGGGTTCGCCATGGCGGTTTCGGCTTTGCCCATGCCCGCGAACTGGCCGTTCGCGACCGGTCTGGGCGGGCTGGTCGGCGACGGGTTGCTGGGCTTGATCCAGGCGCTGACCCAAGAGATCAATGCGCCGGGCGGACGGGTGATCGCGGGCGGTCTGGGTTTGACGCTGGCGGTGTTTGGCGTGTTTTTCTGCTTTGGCCTGACCGTTCGTGATCTGACCGCCGCGCGCGACGCCGCCGAGCTGGTCTGGGCGACGGTCCGGGTCTGGATCGATCAGGTTCTGGGCGCCATTCCGCGCGCCTGGGGCCGCGGCGAGATCGAGGTGCAGACCCCGGCTTCGCCAGATGGCCGCGCGGAAACCGCGCCGGCGTTTTTAAAGCGTGCGCGCAAGTCAGACACAGCTGCGCCGCGCATCAATCGCGCGCCCGTGTCTGACGACGATGATGACGGGTATGATGATGCTCACATGCCCAGCACCGGCGCACCGGCGCGTCCCAGCCCTGTGAAGGTGGCGCGCAAGAAAAGCGTGCGCGAATCTGATCGTGAGGCCCGCGAGGCCCAGGGCGCCTTGCCCTTCAACGGCGATTCGTCCGGGTTTGAGCTGCCGCGCCTGGACTTGTTGTCGCCGGCGCCGCCGCGCGCCGACACCGTGGATGCGGACGCCCTGGCCCAGAACGCCGAGCTTCTGACCGGCGTGCTGGCGGATTTCGGCGTAAAGGGTGAAGTGGTGCAAGTGCGCCCCGGCCCGGTAGTGACGCTGTACGAATTGGAGCCGGCGCCGGGCGTGAAGACCAGCCGCGTGATCAACCTGGCCGATGATATCGCCCGCTCCATGGCGGCGGTGGCCTGCCGGGTCTCGGTCGTGCCGGGCCGCAACGCCATCGGGATTGAGCTGCCCAACCAGCATCGCGAGACGGTGTTCCTGCGCGCTTTGCTGGCGTCCAAACATTTTGAGGCCGCCAAGGCCGAGCTGCCCATGGCGCTGGGTGAGACGATCGGCGGCGAACCCTTCACCGCCGATCTCGCCAAAATGCCCCACCTTCTGATCGCGGGCACCACCGGGTCGGGTAAATCGGTGGGTGTGAACGCGATGATCCTGTCGCTTCTGTACCGGCTGCCGCCTGAAGAGTGCAGGATGATCATGATCGATCCGAAAATGCTGGAATTGTCGGTCTATGACGGCATTCCGCATCTTCTGAGCCCGGTGGTGATCGATCCCAAGAAGGCCGTCGCAGCGCTGAAATGGACCGTGCGCGAGATGGAGTCGCGCTATCTGAAGATGTCCAAGGTCGGCGTGCGCAACATGAAGGGCTTCAACGAGAAGGCCCGTCAGGCGCGTGAAGAGAATGACGTGCTCAGCCGCACGGTTCAGACGGGCTTTGACAAGGAAAGCGGCGAGCCCGTCTATGAGACCGAGATCATCGAGCCTGATCCCATGCCCTATATCGTCGTGGTGATCGACGAAATGGCCGACCTGATGATGGTCGCCGGCAAGGATATCGAGGGCGCGATCCAGCGTCTGGCGCAGATGGCGCGGGCGGCGGGCATCCATCTGATCATGGCGACCCAGCGGCCTTCCGTGGACGTGATCACCGGCACCATCAAGGCGAACTTCCCCACCCGGATCAGCTATCAGGTCACCTCCAAGATCGACTCGCGCACCATTCTGGGCGAGCAGGGCGCCGAGCAGCTTCTGGGCATGGGCGATCTTCTGTACATGGCGGGCGGGGGCCGCATCCGGCGCTTGCATGGCCCGTTCGTGTCCGATCGCGAAGTCGAGGATGTGGCCAATTTCCTCAAATCCCAGGGCACGCCGGAATATCTCGACGCGGTCACCGAGGACCTGGATGAAGAGGGCGGCGAGGGCGCGCTTGATCTTGTGGGCGGCGGCTCGGGCGATGACCTGTTTGATCAGGCTGTCGCCGTGGTCGCGCGCGATCGCAAGGCGTCCACCAGCTATATCCAGCGCCGTCTTCAGATCGGCTATAACCGCGCCGCGACCTTGATCGAACGCATGGAGGACGAGGGCATGATCGGTCCCGCCGACCATGCCGGCAAGCGCGAGATCTTCCTGCCTGAACACCGGGACTGACGGGCTTATCGCGCCATTAACCCTGCCGCCCGGATTTGCTGGCGCCAGGGCCGGTTTTCCGCCCATGCTCACATGTTGAGTGGGGTAGGAGACCGGCTCTCATGTTCAGCCGCCGTCCATATGATCTGAAGAACCTGATGCGTGGCGGCTCAACGCCGCGCGTGCTCGACCTGTGTGGTCTGCACAAGCGTTTCCCGGATCTCGCACAGACCCCCAATCCGTTGTTCCGCCATCGCGGTCTCAACCGGTGCTTCCTGATCAAGCACAATCTGCGCCGTAATGAGCGCTCCCTGGTGCGCTCGGGCCGCAATATCGTGACCAAGCTGGTTCTGCCCATCGACCCCAAGGATCCGGGCGCGGGCGCGTTCTGGACCTTTATCGAAGCGCCCAATCTGGAAGCCTGGCTTGAAGAGGCGCTGGGGCGGGACCGCAATCTCTACGAAGAAGAGTTTTCCGAGGATGTTCGCACGCTGTCGCGGCTGAAATCCGCGCCGGCGTTTGATCCCTTCCTGCTGGAAGCCCTGTTCCCAGAGCGCGAGCTGGACCCGCGCTATTTCACCATGGCCAAGGCCGACGAGGCCGAGTTCAAGATGTTCGCCGCCCGGCACATGGCCGACATCTCCGCCAAGGCCCTGGGCGAGACCACCACGCGCAAACGCCCCGAACGCCTCGCCGCCGTTCTGTTCAACGCCAAGAGCCACGCCCAGCGTGAGGATTTGCGCAACGCCCTGCGCATGGACCCCGAAGACTTCACCGTCGGCGTCTTCGGGTGGAAGGGGCTGCTCTATTATCTGTGGCGCATGAACATCATCACCGACGAGCTGGCGGGCTTCCTGCGCGATCTGGCGCGCCTGGAAAAGGAAGACGGCTCCGCGCCCTTCCGTCCGCTGGCGGCGCCCATCAGCCGTATTCGCCGCTCGATCCGCCTGCGCTGGGAAGACCTCAAGGCCGGGCGGGAGAATTATTACCGCGTGGTCTCGGCCTTCCTTGATGACGGCGACCCCATCGCCATGCGGATGCTGCTGCTCAAAGCGCCGAACCTGTTCAGCCGGATCGGCGATGACGTCGCGGCGCTGACCCATCTGACGACCTATTGGAATTACTGGCGCCGTCAGCGCGGCGAGGG
Organism: Oceanicaulis sp.; assembly: GCF_051859625.1. GTDB lineage: Bacteria > Pseudomonadota > Alphaproteobacteria > Caulobacterales > Maricaulaceae > Oceanicaulis. Next base: position 1,709,292 of record NZ_JBHYFH010000001.1, read on the forward strand.
GATTATCCGCCACGAAATGGCGACCACCCTCCTGCCCGATCTCGCCGGCGACATCGCCCGCGATCTCGACGACGACATGCCGCTCTATCATTCGCGCGGCGTGGCTTAGGGCTCTTTCAAAGCGTCGACCTGCGTTGGAACACTGCGACGCGGGTGCGCGCCCCTCTCCCATCCTTGAGGGGAGAGGGGAATATCCCGCTTATCCGCCCCCTGTTCATCCTGCTCTATGCTGACGTTCTCTTCGCTTGTGAGAGGGCGGATCGCGACCGTCGGGAGGGGCGAGGAGAGGCGGCGCAAGCTGTCGGCGACGCCTTGCGTGTGACAGGCGAGGCCAGCCGAAGGGACGGCCGGATCGGCGCTTTCGCAAGTTCACCCCAGACTATCCAGCCGGACCGGCTTTCCCGCGTTCGCCCCTCGGCCCCTTGGGCGCGAGGCGTATGGGCGTGTCTGTCTCTCTCTGTTCCGCTTAGCCTGGACTTGCCGTGGCCCGCCGCTTGCAGACACCTTGATGAAACGTGAATGCGTTTATGGAGGTGTGCCAATGCGAGATCGAATTCGGGTTCTGGACGCGCTGCGCGGCTTTGCCGTGCTGGGTTTGTTGATCGCGCATTTCCCCTCCACGGGCGGGACGAATTTCGCGTTTTCCGATCCGCGTCTTCTGGGCTGGACGCCCTGGGAGATGGGGCTTTGGGGGACGCAAGCGGTCTTCATCGACGCGGTGATGCGCGGCGTGTTCGCCAGCCTGTTCGGCGCCTCCATGGCGATCATCCTGTCAGGCTCCGGCGACATGCTGACCCGCCGGGCGGGTTTTCTGGTGCGCTGTATCGGCCTGTTGGTGCTGGGCGTCGTGCATATGAGCCTTCTGGCCTGGTCCTCTGATATTCTGGCGATCTACGCGGTTGCGGGCATGGGCGTTCTGATCCTGTCCTGGCTGCCGCCGCGCTATCTGTTCGCCTTCGCGGCTGTGGGCTGGGCGGTGGTCGTGGCCTATGCCGGCTATCGCGACATCGCCACCGAAACCCCGACCTATGCCGAAATGATGGCGGTTCAGGCCGCCCATGCCGAGGGCTATTGGCCTCATGTCCAGGCCTCAGTTGAGACCTGGATCATGATGATGACCAACGCCTCGGTGCTGGGCCGGATTGCGGAAGCAGGCGGCTATATGCTGCTGGGTCTGGGGCTGATGCGCTCGGGCGCGCTCAATCTGTCTTCGCAAACGCTGGTGCGCGTCGTCTCGATCTCAGGCGCCGTGGGCGTGGCGCTGGCTGCAGGCACGGCGATCCATGCGGCGCTCTCCGGTTTCATCTTTGACGCCAGCCTTCACCCGGTGATGCGCTTTTCCAAACCCTTCATCGTCATCGCCATGCTGGCCGGTTTCGTGCTGGCCATGCGGTCCGAGCTGTTCGCTCATATCAGCAAAGTGATCTTCGAGCCGGTCGGCAAGATGGCGCTGACCGCCTATATGGGCAGCTCTTTGATGATGCTGTGGCTGTTCACCGGGTTCGGGCTGGAGCTTTACGGCCGGTTTGACCGCGTCGCCCTGTGGGGTCTGATGATCCCGGCGGGCGGCTTCATCATCGTGACGTGCAATCTGTGGCTCTCCCGGTTCCAGCAAGGACCGATGGAGAAAGCGCTGCGCATGTTTGTGGATCACGGCACGGCGCTGATCGCGCCGGTGCTGCGGCCCCGCGCCAAGACCCTGCCGGCGGAGTAGATGCCTGGCGGAGCGTTGAGGGGCGCTCCACCGCATCGTTGTTCAGCCCGCTGGCGCGTGCGTCCCCGGTTTCTGGGAGCCGGGGACGCATCGATTCTGGCCAGACGTGTTAGTCGTTGTCGCCCAAGCGGTGCTTGCGCTGAGCCAGAAGCTTCAGACGCAAAGCGTTCAGGCGGATAAAGCCTTCCGCGTCCTTCTGGTCGTACACATCATCTTCTTCAAAGGTGACGTGCTCGAGCGAGTAGAGCGAGCTCGGCGACGACCGGCCCACCACCAGCACATTGCCCTTATAGAGCTTGAGGCGAACCTCGCCCGTCACATGGCGCTGGGAATGGTCGATGGCGGCCTGCAGCATTTCGCGCTCGGGGCTGAACCAGAAGCCATTGTAAACAAGCTTGGCGTATTTCGGCATCAGCTCGTCTTTGAGATGCATGGCGCCGCCGTCGAGCGTCAGCTGTTCGATGCCGCGATGCGCGGTCATCAGGATCGTGCCGCCGGGCGTCTCATAGATGCCGCGCGATTTCATGCCGACAAACCGGTTTTCGACGAGATCCAGACGGCCGATCCCGTGCTTGGCGCCCAAATCATTGAGTTTGGTCAGGATGGTCGCCGGGCTCATCGCCTGACCATTGATGCTGACTGCATCGCCGCGCTCAAAACCGATGGTGACGTATTCAGGCTGATCGGGCGCATCTTCCGGATGGCAGGTGCGCAGGCAGACCTCGTTGAACGCCTCTTCGGCGGGGTCTTCGAGCATTTTGCCTTCAGACGAGGTGTGCCAGAGGTTCGCGTCGACGGAGAACGGCGCTTCGCCGCGCTTGTCGGACGGCACCTCGATGCCGTTCTCTTCGGCGTAGGCGATGAGCTTGGTGCGCGAATTGAGATCCCATTCGCGCCAGGGCGCGATGACTTTCAGGCTGGGGTCGAGCGCGGCCACGCCCAGCTCGAAGCGGACCTGGTCATTGCCCTTGCCGGTGGCGCCGTGGGCGACGGCGTCGGCGCCGGTTTCGTGGGCGATCTCGACCAGGCGCTTGGAGATCAGCGGCCGGGCGATGGAGGTGCCCAAGAGATACTGGCCTTCATAGACCGCGTTGGCGCGCACCATGGGATAGACATAGTCGCGCACGAACTCTTCGCGCAGATCATCGATGAAGATGTCCTTGATGCCGGCCTTCTCGGCTTTTCGGCGCGCCGGCTCCAGCTCTTCGCCCTGGCCCAGATCGGCGGTGAAGGTCACCACCTCGGCCTGATAGGCGTCCTGCAGCCATTTGAGAATGACTGAGGTGTCCAGCCCGCCTGAATAGGCGAGCACGATTTTCTTGATGTTCTGGCTCATGGCGCGTCCCGGAGTACGAGGTTTCAAACGGGCGGCAATCTAGACCCTGCGGCGGTGCAGCGAAAGCGTCAGTCGCTTAACTGACTCACAAGGCTGAACATGCATGCTGGTATAACAACACAGGAGTTCAAACGTGACTGAGGCGCCTAAGGAGCCATGTTGCTCGATCATCACCGAGCCGTCCCGCCTGAATGCGCTGGAGGCCCTGATCAGCAAGGGGATTGAGAACCGTGAGGATCTCGATGATCTGGCGCGCCTCACTGCGTTCGCCTTCAAGGCGCCGATTTGCGTGATTTCGCTTGTTAGCGACACGGCGGTCCACTTTGTCGGCAAGTTCGGTCTGGATGCGTGTGAGGTGGCGCTGAACGAGTCTCTGTGTACGCAAGTCGTATGCGAAAATGCGCCCGTCGAACTCTTGAACCTGTCCACCCACCCGGAGCTCAGCGAGCATCCGGCCGCCGTCAATCCGCCCTTTGTCCGCGCCTATTGCGGTCAGCCTCTGGTGTCGCCGGACGGGCAGACCATTGGAGCCATGGCGATTGTGGACACTGCGCCGTTTTTCCGTTTTTCAGACGAAGACCGCGAGGCGCTCAGCGCGGCGACGCAAGTCGCGCGGCGTCTGATGTTTGGTGATCGGCTGGACGAGGCTCATTCCGAAGCCGCGGAGTAGACATCCCGGTCCGGGTCCGTTCTCCAGACCCAGTAAGACAGCACCAGGCTGACGCCGACCATGGTGATGACCGTGACCCCCAGCACCGTGAAGGCGATCTGTGTGGGCGCGAACAGAAAGCAAAGCGCCGACAGGGCGCCGCCCAGGGTCATCAGCCGGCCGCCCCAACGATGGGTCACGTCCCAGGATTTGTCCGACGACAATGTCCAGGGCGTGCGGATGCCGATCAGCCAGTTGGGCCGGGTCTTGGACAGGACATTGCCGATGACCGCCAGGAGCACTGTGCTGGCGAACCCGACAAGGACGCCTGGATTATCCAGCGTTTGCAGATGGTCGAGCGCGGTCAGCGTGATCAGCGCTTGCGCCGCCGCCAACACCCATAACACGCCCGCCCAGACCGTCAGGACAGCAGGCGCGGAGCGCCGCAGATTGTCGCCGCGCGGATCGATCAGCGGCATCAGGGCGAACAGACCGCACAGCGCCAGTGCGACGCCAGGCAGCAAGACAAAGCCTTCCAGCCTGCCGCCCATGCGGTCTGGTGTTCCGTCCATCCCGAAATGCACGGGGACTTGCGTTGCCTCGCCTATGCCGACCCAACCCCAGACCGATAGCGCCAGGATGAGGGCGAGCGGCGGCAGCGCGTACAGAAAACCTTTGCGGATCATTTCAGGACTCCTTTTTGGCGTCTGGCGATTGCAACAAACCCATCATCAGGCCCAGCAGTTCTTCAGCGACGCTGGCGTTCAACCGATAGCGAATGGTGTTGCCGACTTTTTCCGCCTGAATCAGACCCGCCTCTTTCAGGGTTGCGAAATGACGCGACATTGTGGGCTTGGCCACCTCGAATTGCGCCGCCAGTTCGCCGGCTGTCATCGGGCCGTCGCGCAGCAAGCGCAACACCTCTCGTCGGACGGGATGGGCCAGGGCGGAGAAGACATCGCTCATGTGTTTTATTTAGCCTAGACGCTAATTAGCGTCAATGCTAAGTTTGGGGCCTCAAATCATGGAGGCCCCTGATGATCCGCACGTCGATCGCCCTGTTGCCTGTTTTATTGCTGGTGGCTGCCTGTGATGCCCAGCCTGTTCAATCGCCGCCCCAAACGCAGCCAGACAGCGAAATGGCGGCGGATGCAACGCCAGCCGATCCGGGCTTCGCCGGAGATTGGGCCGGGGTTCTTGACGCTGGCGCAGAGCAATTGCGCCTGGAGCTGGAGATTGACCTGTCCGGCGCTGAGCCTTCGGTCATCCTGATCTCTGTGGATCAGGGCGGCGCCCGCTTGCCCATGTCTGTCGTCCGGTTTGACGGCGTGCAGCTGCATATCTCAACGCCGGGAATGGCCTTGCAGTATGACGGCGTGCTCGAAGACGGCGTCATCACAGGCACATTCAATCAAGGTGGTTTGAGCGCGCCCCTGGTGTTTGAGCCCCTTCAAGCCGATGGCTCAACGCTTGACGCTGGTCGCGCCGAAACGCCGGGGCCCGGTCGGGAGCTCGTCGTTCCGCTTCAGGATGGGCGGCTCGCCGGTACGCTGACCGCGCCGGACGCGCCCCGCGCGGGCCTGGTGCTGATCAGCGGCTCCGGCCCGCAGGACCGTGACGGCAACATCGCCGGACATCCTCTCTACGCGGCCATCGCCGATGCGCTCAGTGAAGCGGGCGTGGCCAGCTTGCGTCTGGATGATCGCGGCGTAGGCGGGTCTCAGGCGCCTGCCCCGGAGGCGCCGTCCGAGCTGGCGACGGACGCCGCGACGGCGCTGGACGTTTTGCAAGCAGAAACGGAGCTGTCCTGCGTCGGCTATCTGGGTCATTCCGAAGGCGGTTTTCTGGGGCTGCTGGCGGCGCAGAGGTCCGATGCCGATTTCATCATCACGCTCGCCGGTCAGCATCAGGACATGGAGACGCTGCTTTATGACCAGTCAGAAGCGCTGATCCGGGCGTCCGGGCAGGATGAGGCGGCTGTCGAGGCGAACCGTCAGCTGCAGACTCTGGTGTTTGAGGCGATTGCGAACGCCGGACCGGGTGAGGCGCCCGGCGCCATCCAGTCGGCGCTGACAGAGGCAGGAATGCCAGAGAGTTTCGCCCGGCAGCAGGGCGCGATCTGGGGGCAGCCCTATGCGGTCGCCATGTTTGACGCAGATCCCGGCGCTGCGGCCGCCGCGTATGACGGCCCGATCCTGGCGCTGTTCGCCGAGCGTGATCTGCAGGTGCTGCCTGACGCGGCGCAGGCCGCGTTGATCGAGGCGCGCGGCGACCATCCTACCCGCACCGTCATCGTGCCCGGCGTGGATCATATTTTTGAGGACAGCGAGACCGGCTCGCCAGCAGAGTATGGCGCAGCGGGTCATGCGCTGTCGCCTGCGGCGCGCGCGATCCTTATCGAGGAAACCCGGACCCTGATTGATCAGGCGTGTACAGACTGAGCCTCGCGCTTGGTTCTGGACAGAGCAGGGCGGAACGGTCACCCTCCTGATCTGAAAATTATCTGCGGATTGGAGATTTCATGGCCCGTCGTCTCGCTCTTGTGACAGGTGCGTCTTCCGGTATTGGCGCAGCGTTTGCGCGTGAATTTGCGCGTCGGGGCTGGGATCTGGCGCTGGTGGCGCGTCGCGAAGACCGGCTGAAGGATATGGCCGAGGAGCTCAAAGCCCAGTTCGGCGTGGACAGCCTGGTGATCGCAGCCGACCTGTCCAAGCCTGACGCGCCGGAGGCGATCGTCAAGGCGGTCACCGATGCAGGCCGTCAGATCGACGCCCTGGTCAACAATGCCGGCGTGGGACGTCCGGGGGCGTTTGTCGAGCTGAGCTGGGAGGATCAGGCCCAGTTCATGGAGCTGATGGTCACCAGCTATCTCAAGCTGATGCATCTGGTCGCCAAGCCCATGGCTGAACGCGGGTTTGGGCGCATCATCAACATCGCTTCGGTGTCCGCGCTGCTGCCCGCCGCCAACGCCCATACCCGCTATTCAGGCACGCTCTATCCGGGCGCGAAAAGCCTTCTGATCAAGGTGTCCGAAGCGCTGGGGCTCGAGCTCAAGGACCGCAATGTTCACGTCACAGCCGTGGCGCCGGGCTATACCTGGTCGGAATTTCACGATGTGAACGGCGCGCGCGGCACCGTTTCCAACCTGCCGTCTTTCTGGATGCTGACCGCCGAGGACGTGGCCGTGTCCGGCTATGACGCGGTGGAGCGCGGCGTGCCGCTGCGCGTGCCGGGCGCCTGGTATAAATTCCTCGTCGCGGTGTCGCGTGTTCTGCCTGACCCTGTGGGGCAGGCGATCATGCGCATGCAGGAAAAGCGCATGGTCGCGAAGGCCAAGGCCAACGCCGCATCCTGACGCTTGATCATGCTGGCGCAGCGGTTTAGGTCGCTGCGACCATCTTTGCCTTAGGGGTGACCATGACCGACCGCCGCCTGATCACTGCGCTTGACCTGCCCACCATTTCAGATGCTGAGGCGTTGGTGGAGACGCTGGGCGAGGCCTGCGCACACTACAAGATCGGGCTCCAGCTTCTGCCCATTGGCGGCATGGATCTGGCGCGCTCGCTCAAGGCGCGTGGTCATGACGTGTTTCTGGACTTCAAGCTCCATGACATTCCCGCCACCGTCGAGAAAGCCACGCGCTCGATCACGCAAGCCGGCGCCGATCTTCTGACCGTCCACGCTGAACCGCCCGTCATGCGCGCGGCGGTGGAGGGGCGTGAGGGGTCTGATCTCAAAATCCTCGGCGTCACCGTGCTGACGGCCTATGACGATCCGATGCTGACCCAGATGGGCTATGCCTATGGCGCGCGGGATCTGGTGATGCGCCGCGTCGACCAGGCGCTCGATTGCGGACTGGACGGGGTTGTCGCCTCGCCGCAGGAGGCTGAGGCCATTCGCGCCCGTGTGCCTGATGAGTTTCTGATCGTCACGCCGGGCGTGCGTCCGGCGGGCGCGGCGCTGGGTGATCAGGTGCGCGTGGCGACGCCTGAAGCCGCGCTCAAGGCGGGCGCCTCGCATCTGGTGATCGGACGCCCCATCAGCCAGGCCGATGATCCCTTCGCGGCGGCGCAAGCGATCGCCGACGAGATGGCGAAAGCCTGACACGAAAAACCCCGGAAGCGCCGCTTCCGGGGTTTTCTGTGTTCGCAAAAAGGATCAGCGCCTAGACGGCTTCGTTGATCCATTCCTCGATCTTGGACTTGGCCATGGCGCCGACCTTGCGGCTGACTTCTTCACCGTTCTTGAAGATCAGCAGGGTCGGGATGCCGCGCACGCCGTACTTGCTGGGGGCCATCGGGTTTTCGTCGATATTGACCTTGGCGATGGTCAGCGCGCCTGCCTTGTCGGCGGCGATCTCTTCGAGCGCCGGGCCGATCTGCTTGCAGGGGCCGCACCATTCCGCCCAGAAATCGACCAGCACCGGGCCGTCGGCTTTCAGAACATCAGATTCAAACGTGTCGTCGGTCACCGCTTGGGTCGCCATGAGCCTTGCTCCTTAACAAAAATCCAAAATGTCCGTCTCCGCCCGGAATCGGCGCGGCTGCGGGTTTGAAGTTGACCGGAGACCTAGGAAGCCCCAGCGCATCGGTCAAGCATCCGCTGGGCGCCCGGCGCGGCTGAGCACCGCGTCCAGCCGGTCTCCAGGCAGTTCCATCAAACGCGGCGCATCTGTCCAAAGTAGGGCGCAACGCACCGGTTTGTCGGGGTGAAGTCCCTGTAATAGCGCGCGATACGCAGCCATTTGCGCCAGATAGGCGCGGGGGACGTCCTCGACATGTGTGGGCGGCGGACGGTTGGTTTTGTAATCGACGATCAGGACTTCGTGATCGGTGACCACCAACCGGTCGATCTGGCCGTTGATCACCATGCCGCCCGGCAATCCCGCCGCCTGGCCCGCCACCGCCGCCTCGGCGCGTGAGCCGGGCTGGAACAGGGCGGCGAAGGCGGGATCAGAAATCACCCTCAGGGTTTCAGAGGCGATCTCGCGGCGCTGGGCGTCCTCAAGATCGGTCTGGTTCTGAAGATAGCGCAGGGCCGAGGCCTCGCGGCGGCTCTCCTCGATATCGGGCAGGGTCTGCAAGAGCTTGTGGATCAGCTCGCCACGGCGGAAGCGCGATTGCCCGCCCTCGGCCAGAGGGGACAGGGAGGCGGATTCAAACCCTGTGTCTTCCTCGCCCAGAAGGTGTGACGGCGCGACCGAACGCACGGGCGCCGGATCAACCGGCGGCGGCTTGGTCGCCCAATCGGGCAGGGTCACAGGGGCAGGCGGCGGCGCAGAGCTGGCCACCAGCGGTTTGGGATCGGCGCCGAAGCGCAGACCCTCACTGACGGTCCATCCGTTTTCTTCGGCCACGGCGTCCAGCGTCGTGCGTACCGGACGCCAGTCTTCGCCGGTCCAGCTGCGCTGACAGCGGTCATACCAGCTGCCCGCATCCACCTTGCCCGCAACGCCATGGGTATGCCCACAGACGATCAGGCGATCGCGGGCGCGGGTCATCGCGACATATAAAAGGCGCTGATATTCGCCATCGGCGTCCAGCTCCTTGCGCTCGGCCATGGACGCCATCAGCGGCGGCGGCGTTTTCATGTCCGGCGCCCATAGAAGCCCGGCCTCTTCATGGGCGAACAGGCCGCCCGAGCGGTCCTTGGGCATTTGGGTGGTGTCGGGCAAGAAGACGATCGGCGCTTCCAGACCTTTCGCGCCATGAACGGTCATCACCCGCACTTCGCCGCGGCCCGCTTCCATCTCGCGCTTGATCTGGGCGTTATCGGCTTGCAACTCGGCGACAAAGCGCGACAGCGACGGTGCGCCTTCCACTTCATGGGCGAGCGCACGGTTGAGAAACTCTTCCGCCGGATCGCGAGCCTCTTCGCCCAGGCGCGCATAAAGCCGCGCCAGACGGCTTTCCCCTGTAGGGCTCGCTTCGGTCAGAAAGCGCGCGAAGAAAGCGTAAGGGGCGTCCGTCTCCACACGCGCGCGGGCTTTGTCGAGCACGCTGCGGGCCTCGGCGAAGCGTGGGTCCTCACTCTGGCGCAGCTTGTCCCACAACCGCGCGCCGGACTTGCGGCTGAGATCGAACAGGGCGTCGTCGTCAATGGGCGGAGCGGGCGTGTCCACGGGATGGAAGAAGGGGCTTTTCAGCACTTCGGCCAGCGACAGGTCGTCTTCGGGCAACAGCGCGAAACGGGCGAGGGAGAGTAAATCCTCCACCACCAGCTGGTCAGGCAGGGTCATCCGGTCCGCGCCCGCCACGGGCACGTTTTTCAGCTTCAGTCGCCGGATGATCTCTTCAAACAATCCGCCCCGGCGTCGCACCAGCACAATGATGTCGCCGGCATGGGCCGGGCGCAGCCGCCAGGGCTTGCCCTCTTCCCACACGCCGTCGCCGCGTTTGAGAATGTCGGCGATCTCAGCGGCCACGGCTTCCGCCAGCTGATTGCGCGCGGAATCCTTGCGCTCGGCGTCCACGGGCCTGAGATCAAGCTCGTCCTCCTGGCCGCCTTCAGGTTTGGGGACCGCCGGCCAGATCTCCACACAGCCCGGCGCGTTTGCGCGAGCGGCGAGGTGGCCGTCATAGCGATGAAACGCCAGCGGATCGCGCCGCTCAAGCGTTTCAGGGTCGCTCATCAACAGCTTGGTTTCGAGCCCTTCCACCACATCCTTGCGCTCAGGGCTGAGGGCGGCGGCTTCAGCGGCGAAGCAGGCGTCCACCGCCGCCAGGATTTCGGGGCTGGAGCGGAAAGAGACATTGAGCGGCGGGCTCTCAAACCGCAGGCGCGCCAGCCGGGCCTCGGTCTGAAGCCGCTGGCGTTGGGCCAGGAACTCGCGCGGATCAGCGTTCTGGAACGAATAGATCGATTGTTTCTCGTCGCCGACGCAAAACACTGTGCGCTGAAGCGCGCCGGGATGCTGATCGGCGTGGGCGCTTTCACCGGCGAAGAATTCCTCGGTCAGCGCATTGATCACCGACCATTGTTCAGGCGCGGTGTCCTGAGCTTCATCCACCAGCACATGGTCCAGGCCCTGATCGAGCTTGTAGAGCGCCCAGCCGCGCGCTTCGGAATCGGTCAGCAACAGGCGCGCGCGTTCTACAAGGTCAGAGAAATCCACCCGGCGCAGACGGTTGAGCCGCGCCTGGTAATCGCTCAGCAAGCGCTCAGCCAGTCGCAAGGCGGCGCGGGTCATCCGGTTGGCGGCGGCGGCGGCCAGCTTGGGCAGGATTTCATCACCCACCCGGTGGATTTCCGCGCCTTCATCGCCGAACAGGGTCACCAGGATGCGGTAATTCTCGCCGGTCTTCTTGGAGAAGATGGATTTGGGCTTTTTCAGCGCGCCGGTCTTGGTGGTCAGAAACTCGATATAATAATCAAAGGCCTCGGCGGCGTCTTCATCGGCCACATCGAGCACTTCCAGCAGCGCTTGCGCGCTGGCCTGATCGGTTTTCGTCCCGCCGGTCTGCAGCGCGCTCAAGGCCGCTTCCAGCGCGCCCACATCGGTGTCCGCCCAGGCTTCGGCGAGCACCTGGTCCACATCAAGCTCGGGGTCCACGCCCAGAAGCGCGCTCGCCTGTTCCAGCAAAGCGTCCAGCGATCCCGCTTGCGCCAGCGCCTGATTGATTTCGTGGCGTTTGGACATGGCGAAGCTGGCGAGCCTTGGCAGGGCGTCCGCTCCGGCATTGTCGATCAGCGCGGCGATCGCCTGTGCGATTTCACCTTCAGGGTCTTGGTGCGCCAGTCCCGACAATGCATCCAGCGCTTCAGCCTGCAGCGCCTGACCGGCTGCATCATCCTGCACGTCAAAACCTGGCGGCAGGCCCGCTTCCAGCGGGAAGCGCCGCAGCAGGCGTTCGCAAAAGGCGTGCAAGGTCTGGATTTTCAAACCGCCAGGGGTTTCCAGCGCGCGGGCGAACAGGCGCCGCGCTTCAGCCAGCTCCGGGCGCTGGCCTTCGGTGACCAGCGCATCCAGCTCTGCGGTCAGCGCGTCATCGGGCAGGGTCGACCAATCGCCCAGCTTGCGAAACAGGCGCGTCTGCATCTCGCCGGCCGCGGCCTTGGTGAAGGTCACGCACAGGATGCGGTCAGGCTTGGCGCCTGCGAGCAGCAGGCGCGCCACCCGATCCACCAGAACGCGGGTCTTGCCCGAGCCGGCGTTCGCCTCGACAAAGACGCTGGCGGACGGGTCCGCGGCCAAAGATTGCGCCGCGCTGGCGCTAGAGACGATGGCGGGATCAAATCCGGGCTGGCTCATGACGCGCCTCCCTCTCCATTATCGTCGCCGGGCGCGCTCGCCCATTCCTTGCGGCGGGCGAGATGGTCGTAATCGCCCCATTTATTGACGAATTTCACCCTTGGCTGGCTGGGATAGGTGCGCCGTGGATCATCAAAATTCGCCACCCATTTCACCAGACGTTCCAAAGCCTGCTCGGCCAGAATGCCCGCATCGTCGCCATCGGGATTTCTGACCATGGATTTGGGCTCGCCCGGCACGCGCCCGCCGGACAGGCGCACATAAATGAGATCGCCCGGCTCATGGCTGGGCGCATCTTCAAACGCGCCGCGTGCGGCCATCGCGGCCTCCAGCGGCAATTGCGGGGCGAAGCCTGCGGCGACTTCCTTGGCTGAAGGCGGCTGTCCGGTCTTGTAATCCACGATGTCGAGCGCGCCCGAGGGCCTGAGATCAATCCGGTCGGCGCGTGCGGTCAGGGTGAACAGCCCGCCGGGCGCTTCAAACGTGATGTCGCCCAGCGCTTCAAGGGCGGTCGGCAGAAAGCCGTAATCGCGCCGCTCTTCTTCGAAGACGATCATGTATTGCGCCACCCGCTCGAAGCGCTTCATCTCGACGCCCAGCGCATTGTCGCTGAACCCGGCCTGGATCAGCGCGCTTTCACCCTCTTTCAGCAATCGCTCCAGCGCATCGCGCGGCAGGGTGTCGGCATCGCCAAGGCTGCGCACCCAGGTTTCCAGCGCGGCGTGATAGGCCGTGCCGCGTTCGGGTGGACCGGCGGGGCGGTCCAGCGGGTCAAGCTTGTCGAGGCGCAGGATTTTGCGCGCAAAGATCGAATAGGGGTCGCGCACCCAGGTCTCGATCTGGGTGACGCTCAATTGTCGGGGTCTCGCCTCGACCGGCGGGGCGGGCTCAGGCGGCTTGATGAAGGTGTGAGCCGTGGTGGCGTCCAGCGCTTCGGCCAGCGCCAGATAATCGCGCTTCGGCGTCAGGGCCTGCTCAGAAGCTTCTCCCAGCGCGCCGCGCGCCAGGGTTTTGAGGCGCCATAGCCAGCGCGAGGCGACCGTGGGCGCGCCATCCAGCTTGGCGGACCGGGTCAGGGTGACATCGCTGGCGCAGGCCAGTTGTGCAAAGTCATGGGCGGCCAGGCCAAAGCGTTCTTCGGGCGCGGACAAACCCGCCGCCATCCGCATGCCGCGGCTGAGGAAGGGGTCTGATTTGGGCGCGGCGGGCCAGACGCCTTCATTGAGCCCGGCCAGGATCACCCGGTCGGCTTCCGCCAGACGCGCTTCGAGCGGCCCCAGGATCTGCAAACGCGGATGCGCGCCATAGCGGGGCCGGACCAGACGGGCGCGGGCCGTTTCCAGCACGGCGCGGGCGAAGTCATGCAGGCTCAGCGGCGGCAGCGCCTCGGCCTCTTCCATGAATTCGCGCATCAGCAGCGCGGCGTTCTCACCTGCATCGGTCGCCCAGAGGCGGTCTGCGCCCGCCATATCGTCCGTGCGCGCCAGCGCTTCAGCGCTTTCAACCAGCGCCTGCGTCCAGGCGCGCATTGTGTGCGCGCCCTCAAGCGCGCTCAGCGGCGACAGCGCCTGCGCCAACGTGTCGATAATCCCGCCCCAACGGTCGCGGCGGTCTTCATCATCGCCGGCGGCGTCACGCACATGCCCGGCCAGCGCCATCCAGCTATAGCCCGGACGGCGACCGCGCAGGGCGCGCCGTTCCATCGCCCCCAGCACAGCGCGCAAGGGCGCGCGTTCTTCGCCCAGCGCAAACAGCGGCGAGGCAGCCAGCGCAGAAAACGCCAGCGCTGACCCGGGGTCGAGCGCGGCCTGCAAAACGCGGATCAGGAAGGCCCCGGACGGGGTGTCGGATAAGGGCTGACCGGCGGAATCATCCACCGTCACGCCAAAGCGCGCCATTTCGGTGATGACCCGGCGCGAGAGGTTCCGGTCAGGCGTCACCAGAATGCCGCGTGCGCCCGGCGTCTCCAGTGTTTCACGCAGCATAAGCGCGATGGCGCGCGCTTCTTCTGCGGGCGCAGGCGCATCAATCACGCTCAGACCCGCAAGCGCGGTTTCAAAGACGTTCTCGCCCCAGGCTTCTTTCAGATCGTCCACCCGGCGCAGCCAGTCCGCCGTGGCTTCGGCGGGACGCAGCGCTTCGGCGATCACGCGGGCGCGCGGGGCGTCCTGGCGGCCTTCCTCGGCGCCCGGCCAGAAACGGACCTGATCGCGATCAAGGCCGATCAGCTCGATCAGGGTTTTCATGGCGCGCTGGGGGTGGCCGTCATCAATGGCCGCCCAGGCGTCTTCATCCATGTCGCGCGCAAAGCCCGGCAGGACCACACAGCCTTGCGGCAGGCTCGCAACCGCGCTCAAAAGCTCAGCGGCGGCGGGGATGGAGCCGGTCGACCCCGCTGCGATGACGGGATCGGCGGGCGGGGTCTCGCGCCAGCGCGCCGCCAGCGCCTTGAGTAGAAGCGAGCGTCGCCGGGCCGGGTCCACACGCTGCATCTCTTTCAAACGCGCGGGCCAGGCCTCCAGCACGATATCGAGAAACAGCGCCGCTTCCTGCATATGGGCGGGGAGGGCGGCGCGGATCTGTTCGGTCAGCGCGCCCAGATCGTCCACATCCTCGGTGGCGAGATCATCGAGCAGGCGAGCCAGATCATCCGCCAGCGCCAGAGCGCCGCCCGCGCCCATGGACCGCCCAACCGCCTTTTCCTTTTGCAGGATCAGGCTGGCCAGCTCGAACCGGCGACGGGCGGGCGAGACGGCTTCGGGGGCTATGTCGGCGAGCTCACCCGGTTCAAACGGCGGCTCGTCCGCGTCCACATCCCCGATGGGACGGATCATCGGTAACAGCGCCGCGCCTGGCGACAATCGGGTGAACGCTTCGGCCAGCTCACGCCCGGCGCGGCGGGTGGGGATCAGAACCGTCACCCGGCTCAGCGCGTCAGGATCGGGAAAGGCGTCTTTCAGCCCGCGCGCCAGTTCGGTCAGGAACGGCGCGGCGGGCGGCAGGGTGAAAACCCGCGGCGAAGGATGTGAAAACAGATGATCAGCGCTCATGCGAGCGAGCGTAGCCGATTCTCGGCCGCTTCACGCGCATCAGGATCGCCCACATGCATCCAGAACGCCTCCATCACGCAGCCATGGACGCGCCCGGCCTGGAGCGCCGTGTTCCAGATCAGGTTGGTGGAGAAGGGCTCGACGGTCAGGCCCTTCAGGACGCGCGGATGCAGAATCTGAACGCCAGTATAGGCATAGGGGGCGGTCGGGCGGTCGCCCCGGCGAGTCAGCTGGCCATCCGACTCAAGGAAAAAGTCCCCCGGCCCGTCAAAACCCAGCGTGTTCTCAACCGGCGTGATCAGCAGCAGAACGTCCATGCGCTCGGGATCAAAAGCTTGGGCGAGCTTTGATAATTCGCTCGATCCGCCCGTCTCAAGCCAGACGGAATCGATATTCGCCACAAAGATCGGCGTCTCGCCCAATAGCGGCGCCGCCTTGGCGAGGCCGCCGCCGGTCTCCAGCAAGTGTTCGCGCTCGTCGGAAATGACGATCCTGGGCGCGGTGCGGCTTGCAAGGTGCGCCTCAAGCCGGTCGGCGAAATGATGGACATTGACCACGGCGGCATCAACGCCAGCCTGAGCGAGCGTGTCGAGCGTCCAGTCGATCAGCGGTTTGCCGTCGAGCTCCACCAGCGCCTTGCAGCGATCATTCGTCAAAGGGCGCATGCGGGTGCCCAGGCCTGCGGCCATCACCATGGCTGTGGTCGGCGTCGGGATCATGCTCAGGCCTTCTCGAAGAGGGCGGGAGTCAGGGCGCTGGCGACGGCCCGGACGGGAGCGAGAACCGGATGGGCGAGATCGCGTGCGAAATGGCGCTCCACCCGCGGCAGAAGATCCAGATACCGCGGTTTGCCGTCGCGCTGGGCGAGGCGCACGAAAATCCCCAGGATCTTGGCGTTGCGCTGGGCGGCCAGTACGGCTGCCGCAGCGTCGAACGCCTCGCGATCACTGAGGCCCGCCGCGTTGAAGAAGCGGTCCGTCAAGGGCGTCGCCAGATCGGGCGCCACATCACGGCGCGCATCCTCGATCAGGGAGACCAGATCATAGGCGGGATGGCCGAACAGCGCGTCCTGGAAGTCCAAAAGCCCGACCTTGGCCTCATGCTCGCGCTGGGGCAGCCAGATCAGGTTTTCGGCATGATAATCACGCAGCACCAGCCCCGGCGCATGGGCGTTCAGGGCGGGCAGGACTTGCGCCCAGGCTTTGCGCCAGTCCGTCTTGTCCGCCTCGGACGGGGTCTGACCCTTATGGGGGGCGTACCAGTCGGTGAACAGCTCGGTCTCCGCGCTGAGCGCCAGCGCGTCATAGTCCTGAAGGGTCCAGCTATGGCCAAAAGCTGTGGGTTCGCGCTCAATCGAGGAGCGATAGATCGCCGCCAGCGTCTCGACCGCAGTGGCGTAGAGCGCGCCTTCATGAGCGACGCTCGGGATCAGGCGCGCAAACAGGGCGTCGGTCAGGTCCTCGATAATCAGAAAACCCTGATCAATGTCGGCCTCAAAAATGCGCGGCGCGGAAAATCCGCGCGCGGTCAGGGCGTTGGCGATAGCGGCGAAGGCAGCGGTGTTGTTGCCGGCCAGGCGCGCGACGGCGTTATAGCCCAGCGCTTGCCGGTCAGCGTCGCTGGCGTCAATCGGGCAGGCGGGGGCTTCTGATCCGCCGGGCGCGTCCATCAGTATGGCGGTGTCGTCGCCGCGGTTCAGCCGAAAATAGGACCGGCTGGAGGCGTCGCCGGGAAAGGCGCGCACATCCGCATCGCCCCAGCCTGCGGCTTTGATGAAGTCGGCGCGCGCTTGCGCGCGGGCGTCAGTCTGCAAGTCCGCCAAGGCGTGTCTCCCAGCTTCCAAAAGCTTCAAGGCGTGCGGTGCGCCCGCCAGCCTCGGTTTCAGTCAGGATTATCTCAAGCCGGTCCGCCGGACGCCAGCGTCCCATGCGGTCAGGCCATTCGATCAGGGCGGCGCCATGATCCAGCGCTTCGTCCATCCCCAGCTCATCAAGCTCTTCGGGATCCTCAAGCCGGTAAAGATCGGCGTGCAGCAGCATGAGGCCCTGATCGGTCTCATAGGGCTGGACGAGCGTATAGGTGGGGCTGGGCGCATCTTTTTCGCCGGTCAGCGCTTTGATCACGCCGCGCGCCAGCGTGGTTTTGCCAGCGCCGAGACCGCCTTCGAGCAAGACGGCGTCGCCGCGCTGGAGCAGGCGCGCCAGGCGCGCGCCCAACCGCGCATTGGCTTCAGGGTCTGGCAAGGTCAGGGTCAGGACGGTCATGATGAGGCTGATAGGACGGCTTGCGCATGGCGGCAAGACTTGGCGTAGCCTCGTTTGCGCAGTCCGGCGCTTGACTTGGACCCAAGGGCGCGGCGCCATGGACCCATAAGAAACGAGACAGACAGGGAGCGCGGATCGCAGTGTCCGGAACGGTCATCATCGGAGGCGGCCAGGCCGCCCTGTCCGCAGCGGCTGAATTGCGCAAGCGCAAATATGATCAGCCGATCATCATTCTGGCGGGCGAAGCCGCAGCGCCCTATCAGCGCCCTCCGCTGTCTAAATCCTATCTGGCGGGTGAACTGCCGGTGGACCGGCTCTGGCTCAAACCGGCTGAGTGGTATGACAAGGCCGAGATTGATCTGCGCACCGGCGTGCGCGTCACCGCCCTCGACCGCAGCGCCTGCGACGTCATCACCGATACCGGCGAACGCATCGCCTATGACCGTCTGATCCTGGCCACGGGCGGGGAGGCGCGCCGCCTGCCCATTCCGGGCGCGGACCTTCCCGGCGTGCATGTGCTGCGCACGCTGGCGGAAACCGAAGACCTCGCAGCCTCCTTTCATGACGCGCGCTCCATCGCCATCATCGGCGCGGGCTATATCGGGCTGGAAGTCGCCGCGTCCGCCCGCAAGCGCGGTCTGGACGTGACGGTGCTGGAAGCCGCTGATCGCCCAATGGCGCGCACGGCGAGCGCGCTTCTGGGCGGCTGGTTCGGGGCGATCCACCGCGGCTATGGCGTCGATCTGCGCGTTCAGGCGCCGGTGAAGGCGATTGCTGGCGAGGACGGCAAGGTCACCGGCGTCGAACTGGCCGATGGCGAGATCGTGACCGCCGATACGGTGCTGGTGGCCGCCGGGCTGACGGTGAACGACCAGTTGGCGCGCGCCGCGGGGCTTGAGTGCGAGAACGGCATCTTAGTGGATGAGACCGCCCGCACAGGCGATGACCGGATTTACGCCATTGGCGATGTCGCGCGTTTTCATTCCAAACGCTATGGACGCTCGATCCGGCTGGAATCGGTGCAGAACGCCATTGATCAGGGCAAGGCGGCGGCTCAGGCGATATGCGGGCTCGAGGTCGATTATGATCCCGTGCCCTGGTTCTGGTCAGACCAGTACGACATGAAGCTGCAAATCGCCGGCCTGATCGAGGGCGCGGACCAGATGATCCGTCGCGGCGACCCGGAAGAGGGCAAGTTCGCGCTGTTTCACCTGATGGGCGGACGCCTGATCGCCTGCGAGGCGGTCAATTGCGGCCCTGAATACATGGCTGCTCAGCGCATGATCGCTGCGAACGCCGAGCCTGATCCGGACCGCTTGCGCGATCCCGGAGTGGCGATGCGCGACTTCCTGTCCTAAATAGCGCCCAAACGCGGGCGCAGCCTGCCTCACAGATTCTGGAAGACCTCTACCATGGCCAAGATCACCTATATCGAGCATGACGGAACCGAGCATCAGGTTGATGTTCAGGACGGGCTGACCGTGATGGAAGGCGCGATCCGCAACATGGTCCCCGGCATTGACGCCGATTGCGGCGGCGCCTGCGCCTGCGCCACCTGCCATGTCTATGTGGACCCGGCCTGGACGGACAAGACGGGCGAGCGCTCCTCCATGGAGGAATCCATGCTCGATTTCGCCAGCGACGTTCAGGAGACCTCACGTCTGTCGTGCCAGATCAAGGTGAGCGCGACTCTCGACGGCCTGATCGTGCGTTTGCCTGAAGAGCAGGGCTAGCGCGCTTGACCTTGGGTCCAAGCCCCGCTTAAACACCCTGATTACGCGACGGTTCTCCCGCGAGGGAGCGAAGAGGGAACACCGGTGCGACGCGCAAGCGTCTGGTCCGGGGCTGTACCCGCAACTGTGAGCGGCGAGGGATGCGCCTCATGCCACTGGATCGTCAGATCTGGGAAGGCGGCGCATCGCATTGACCCGCAAGCCAGGAGACCTGCCATCGCGGTCGCTCGTTCTGGGTGCGGGAACACACCAGGAGAACGCGGACGCCTTCCGTTTGCAGCGACGACCGGCGCGTCGAGCGTCGTTCCGATTCCGTCGGAGCGAAGCGCCGTTGCATCGCTGTACGCCGAGAGCCGCTCACGCTCCCGGCGCCAACGGAGGCTTCCTGATGAAAGCCCAAATCTCTCTCGCGGCGCTGGCCGTCGCACTGTCAACGGCTCCCTCTTTCGCTGAAGACCAGCCCGAGGACACCGTCGTCGTCACCGGCGTGCGCGCGCCCAGCCTGTTGGAGCGCCTGCCCGCCACGCTGGACGTGATTGATCGCGCCGCGCTCGATCTGAACAATCAGAACACGCTGGTCGAAGCGCTGTCCGCTGCGCCGGGTCTCGCCGTGGTTCAGTCCGGCCCGGCCGGATCAACCGCCAGCGTTTTTGTGCGCGGGTCGAACTCCAAACATATCCTCGCGCTGTATGACGGCATCCGTCTCAATGACATGTCGGCGTCCAATGGCGCGTTCAATTTCGGCTCTGATCTGGTGGGCGACGCCGGCCGGATCGAGCTGGTGCGCGGCCCGCTGTCTTCGCTGTATGGCTCAGACGCTGTGGGCGGCGTGATCAACATCTTGCCACGCCGGGCGCCCGAGAGCGGGTCTGAATTTTACGGCGAAGCGTCCGTGGGTGAGTTCAACACCTATCACGCTCTGATCGGCGGCGGTGTGCGCGAGGGGCGGTTCAATCTCGCCGCGACCGCAGAATATCAAGACAGCGACGGCTATGACGTGACGCCGGATCGCATCTCGACCCGCACAGGCGATCCGGATCCGTCGCAATTCACCGTGTTTTCGGCCAATGGCGGGTTTGCCTTCACCCAGACGCTCAGCCTTGAGGCCCTGATCCGGCATCGCGAGTCCGAGGTGGATTTCGACACGTTCTCCGGTGGACCCACGGGCTTCCAGCGCGCCGACGACACGGATCTGCGCAGTGAAGACTCCCAGACGCTGTGGAGCCTCGGGCTCGTCTATGCCCGCCCGGCCCAGAATTTTGAGAGCCGGTTGCGCGCGGGCCGCGTGGAGATGTCGCTTGAGAGTTTCAATGACGGCGCGGCGACTGATGCGTATGACGGCGCGCGCGATTTCCTCCAGTGGTCCAATGTCTGGACGCCGGACGCCCTGTCCGCCCTGATCGAGCCTGTAATCAGCTTTGGCGTCGATTTTCAGGATGAGGAGGCGGACACCACCACCGCGTTCAATGCGCCCTTGTCGGTCAGCGAGGACCTGTGGTCCGCCTACGCCGCGGTGCAGGCGGGACTGACGGAGCGGTTTGACGTCACCGGCTCGATCCGTCTCGATGACTACGAAGCGTTCGGCGACCAGACCACCTACAATCTGGGGGCGGTCTATCGTCTGGACGTGCTCAACACGCGCCTGCGCGCCAGCTATGGCACGTCTTTCAAGGCGCCGAGCCTGTCTGAACGGTTTTCCAGTTCCGCCTATGTCGCCGCCAATCCCGACCTTGAGCCGGAAGAGGGCGAGACCTTTGAGATCGGCTTTGACAGCGCGTTTGATCTGTTCGGGAGCGAAGACGCCTTGCGCATTGGCGCGGTCTGGTATGACAGCGAGATCGAGGACCTGATCGAGTATGTCTATGACGGCGCGTTGTTCATCGGCCAGAACCGCAATGTCGGTGAAGCGGATATTCAAGGCTATGAAGCCTTCGCCGAATGGGCCCCGGTTGACCAGGCCTCGGTGCGTGTGGACTACACCCATACCGATGCGACCAACGCCAGCACGGGGGCGCAATTGCTGCGCCGTCCTGAAGACAGCTGGGCGGTGACCGGGACCTGGCGGCCCATCGAAATCGCGTCGCTGAGCGCGACCTGGCGCTCTGTCTGCGAACGCGTGGACGCCACCTATGATGATGACGGGTATTATGTCAGCGGATCGGGCGCCGTTCCGTCCTATGAGACCGTCGATCTGACCGGGGTTCTGGATGTGCGCGAGAAGCTTCAATTGGTGCTGGGCGTCCGCAACCTCTTTAATGAGACCTATGAACCCGCCGCCGGGTTCGCCGGTGCGCCGCGTGCGGTGACGCTCGGCCTGCGGTTCCGTCCGTAATGATCCGGGCGGCGCTCTTTGTTGTCGGCTTGATGTTGGGGGGCGCCGTCGTCAGTTCGGCGGCGGCGCTCTCCCCGCGCGTGGTCTCGCTGGACTATTGCGCGGATCAGTATGTGTTGGGTCTGGCGGACCGGGAGGCGATCGCGGCGGTTTCCACCCATGCCGATGATCGTCATTCCTATCTGCGCGACCAAGCGCGTGGTCTGCCCCAAATTCGAGATGACGCCGAAGACGTTCTGGCGCTCGCGCCGGACCTGATCGTGCGCGGCTATGACGCGGGCGGCCGCGCCGGCGCATACTACCAGCGCTTGGGTCTTGAAACTTTCGAGCTGGGCTTCAGCGCAGGGTTTGATGATGTGGAAGCCATAATCCGGCGCACCGCCCAGACTCTCGGCCAGCTGGAACGCGGCGAGGCGCGTATCGCGCATATGCGCAGCCAGCTGGCGCGCGCCGCTGAAGGGCCGCGACTGCGCGCGCTGTATATGACGCCGTCAGGGCTTACCACCGGGTCAGGCACCTTGATGCACGCTTTCATGGCGGCGGCGGGCTTTGAGAACATCATCGCCGAGCAGGGCAAGGCCGGCTGGATCAATGTGCCGCTTGAACAGCTGCATGAGCAGGCGCCGGACGTTATTCTCGCGGCGTTCTTTGATGGCGAAACCGCGCCGATCGACAGCTGGTCGGCCAGCCGGCATTCCGTTTTCCGGCGGATGATGGAGACCACGCCTGTCATTGAACTGGATGCTGCGGCGTTGTCGTGCGGGGCCTGGTTCATGGCGGATGAGGCGCTTCGGGCGCGGCAGGCCGCCAATGCGCTGGTCCTGGATATGGACGAGACCGAGACATGACGCGACTGACCCTGTCCGCCGCCTTGGGGGTGTTTGCCGTGCTGGTGATGCTGGCCTCGGCGCTGTTGGGAAGCTCGGAGCTTTCCATGACGCAGGCGTTTGCGGCGCTGTGGGGGGGCGGCGATGAAACCTCGCGCATCATCGTCTGGGAGATCCGCCTGCCGCGGGCGCTGGCCGCTTTGGGCGTCGGCATGGCGCTGGGTGCGTCGGGGGCGCTGATGCAAGGCTTGCTCAGAAACCCGCTGGCGGAGCCGGGCGTTCTGGGCGTGTCGGCCTCGGCCTCCCTGGGCGCGATTATCGCGCTCTATTTCGGGATCAGCGCACTGGGCGCATTCACCGTGCCGGTTTTCGCCATTGCGGGCGCGCTGGCGGCGACCTGTGTCTTGAGTGTTCTGGCCATGGTGCGGATCAGTGCGGTGCAGCTGATCCTGGCGGGGGTCGGCCTTTCAAGTTTCGCCGGCGCGTTGGGCGCTTTGGCGATGAATCTGGCGCCGAACCGGTTTGCGCTGGCGGACATGGTGACCTGGATGCTGGGATCGGTCACCAATCGCTCAATGGATGATCTGGTTGTGATTGCTCCGTTCTGGGTCGTGGGCGCCATACTCGCCGTGCTGACGGGGCCGCATCTGCGCGCTTTAGCGCTGGGCGAAGAGACGGCGCAGACCCTGGGCGTTGATCTGGGACGCACCCGGACCGGGGTCATCAACGCAGCGGCGCTGTTGACCGGCGCCGCCGTCGCGATTTCAGGCGTGATCGGTTTTGTCGGCATCGTCGCGCCCCACATTGTGCGGCCCTTTGTGCGGCATGACCCGTCTGACCTGGTCTGGCCCAGCGCGCTTCTGGGCGGCGTCCTGATCGGCTTGGCGGATCTGGTGTTGCGTCTGGTCCCGCTTGATCAGGAGTTGCGGTTGGGCGTCATGGTGGCTCTGATCGGCGCGCCGGTCTTTATCCTGATCGCCGCGCGCAGCCGGGGGATGGGACGATGAGCGAGGCGGGAACCACCAGCATTGTTCTGGATCATGTGAACGTGAAACGCCACGGCGTGAGCGTGCTCGACGATGTCAGTCTGGTCGCGGAGCGCGGTCAGCTGACGGCTCTGGTCGGACCGAACGGGGCGGGCAAGTCCTCTTTGATCAAGACTCTACTGGGTCTGCTGAAGGCCGAGAGCGGTGCGGTATGGGTGGATGGCGCCCCCGTTGAAATGTTGTCTGCGAAGGCGCGCGCGCGGGCCATGGCCTATCTGCCCCAAGACCGCAGTCTGGCCTGGTCCATGACGGGAGGGGATCTGGCGGCGTTGGGACGGTTCGCCTGGGGCGGGGCGGCGTATGATCGCTTGTCTCACGATGACCGGGCTCAGGTCGACCTGGCGCTCGAGCAAGCCAGCGCCAGCCATCTCAAAGACCGTCTGGTTCATGATCTGTCGGGGGGAGAACAGGCGCGGCTCCATCTGGCGCGCGCGCTGGCGTCCAATGCGCCGATCCTTTTGGCGGACGAGCCCATTGCGGCGCTTGATCCGCGCCATCAGCTGGAAGCCATGGCGGTCTTGCGCCGACAGGCGGATCAGAGCGCGACGGTGATCTGCGCCCTTCATGATCTCGAGCTCGCCCGCCGCCACGCCGATCAGATCGCCGTTCTTGATCGCGGGCGCCTGCGCATCGCCGCCGGCCCGTGTCAGGCGCTTAGCGACGAGATTTTGGCCGAAGTGTTTGGCGTGCGGCAAACCCGCTCTGATGGCTTTGAGATTTTAGAGGCTCTCAGTCCCTCGTCATAAAGCGCTGAAAAATATAAGCGCCTACTGACGTCGCTCCATCTTGCTACGCTGTTCGAGCGCCCCGAAAGCCCTCAGGATCATTGATCCGGCTTCGACCAATGTCGGGCTGCCCGCTCCGGTGTCTGACTGACACCCTTCTGGTCATACGGGGAAAACCCCGATGAAAAGGGAGGAGCACGATGGCTGATTCAGACCATCCGACCACGGGCGAGCCGCCAAAAGGGCCGCCCCGGGATCACGACATCACCGAGGAGCGCTACAAGCGCTATTGGCAGGAAAACCTCAACCTGATGGGGATTCTTCTCGCGATCTGGTTCACCGTATCGTACGGATTCGGGATCCTGTTCCGTGACATTCTGGACAATTTCTCCATAGGCGGCGCGCCTTTGGGGTTCTGGTTCGCGCAGCAAGGCGCGATCTACGTCTTTGTCATTCTGATCTTCGTCTATTCCGCGCTGATGCATCGCATCGAGCGCAAATACGACGATGAAACTGAAAACGGTCAGGGAGGCTGATATGGAATCGACCATTCTGGGTCTCGACACCACCTTGTTCTGGACCGCGTTTTTCGTGATCGGAACCTTCGGCCTCTACATCGGCATCGCCATCTGGGCGCGCGCTTCGACCACGGAAGACTTTTATGTGGCCGGCCATGACGTGCACCCGGTCTTCAACGGGATGGCCACCGCCGCAGACTGGATGAGCGCCGCCTCATTCCTCTCCATGGCGGGGCTGATCGCCTTCATGGGCTATGACGGTTCAGTCTTCCTGATGGGCTGGACCGGCGGTTATGTGCTGCTGGCGCTGCTCCTGGCGCCCTATCTGCGCAAGTTCGGCAAATTCACCGTGCCCGATTTCGTCGGCGACCGGTATTACAGCCAGGCGGCCCGCATCATGGCGGTGATCTGCGCCTTGTTCATCTCCTTCACCTACATCGCCGGCCAGATGCGCGGCACCGGCATCGCCTTCTCCAACTTCCTGGGCGTGCCGATCGAGATGGGCGTCATCATCGGCGCGATCATCGTGCTGTTCTATGCGGGCTTGGGCGGCATGAAGGGCGTCACCTACACCCAGGTGGCGCAGTATTGCGTGCTGATCTTCGCCTTCACCGTTCCGGCGGTCTTCCTGAGCCTTCAGATCACCGGCACGCCGATCCCCCAGCTGGGCTTTATCGGCAATACGGCGGATGGAACGCCCCTGCTGGTCAATCTCGACCGGACGCTGTCAGAACTGGGCTTCAGCTCCTATCTCGAGGGGCAGAAGTCCATGATCGACGTCTTCGCCATCACTCTGGCGTTGATGGTCGGCACGGCGGGTCTGCCGCACGTGATCATCCGCTTCTTCACCGTGCCGCGCGCCTCTGACGCTCGCAAATCGGCGGGTTGGGCGTTGATCTTCATCGCCGCGCTCTACACCACGGCTCCGGCGGTGGCGGTGTTCGCCCGGACGAATTTCATCGAAACGGTCAATGAAAGCACCTATTCCACCGAGGTCGCTGCTCAGCAGGCGCGCGCCTCGGAAATGGGTGAGGGCGCAACTCCGCAATGGTTCTACAACTGGGAGCGCACCGGTCTTCTGGGCTTCACCGACAAGAACGGCGACGGCCAGATCCAGTATCGCGCCGACCCGGATGTGAACGAGGTGACCACGCTCGACCGTGACATCTTCGTGCTGGCCAATCCCGAGATCGGCGGCCTGCCGGGCTGGGTGATCGGTCTGGTGGTCTCCGGCGGCTTGGCGGCTGCCCTGTCCACCGCTGCGGGTCTGTTGATGGTGATCAGTTCGGCGGTGTCACACGATCTGTGCCGCAAGGTGCTGATCAAGAACATGACCGACACCCAGGAGCTTCTGGTCGCCAGGATTGCGGCCGTGGGCGCGGTGGTCGTGGCGATCTATGCGGGCATCAATCCGCCTGGCTTCGTCGCCGCGGTCGTGGCCTTCGCCTTCGGTCTGGCCGCCGCCAGCTTCTTCCCGGTGATCTTCCTGGGGATTTTCTGGAAACGCATGAACAAGGAAGGCGCCATCGCCGGCATGGTGGTCGGTCTGTCGATCACTGCGGCCTATATCGTGCACTTCAAGATCGGCTTCAGCCCGATCGTGCTCGGCGTGGTCGCCCTGATCATCAGCGTCATCCTGCTGATCATGTATTTCGGCCTCAAGGAGGAGGGGGAGACCCGGCCCATGCTGATCGGTTCGATCGTATTCGGACTGATCTTCCTGGGCGGTCTGTTCGGCATCTTGCCCAACATTCCCCAAGGCACGACCGATCAATGGTTCCTGGGCGTGTCGCCGGAGGGCTTTGGCTCGGTCGGCATGGTGATCAGTTTCATCATCGCGACGGTGGTGGCTCTGGCGACCAAGGCGCCGCCAGCCGAGATCCAGAACATGGTGGAGGACATTCGCATGCCGTCCTCCGTCACCCATGTCACGCACACCAAGGCTGCGGGCCCGGCTGAATAGCCTGACCCACTGTCTGTAACCGGACGCGGCGGCTCTCAGAGCCGCCGCGTTTGTGTGTGATCGGGGCGCTGGCTGGTCAGCGCTTTGGAAATCCGTCTATCGTTCAAGACCGTCTGATCCAGAACACTCAATCCGGACGGGCAGGGAGGAGAGGTTTTGCCGCTCAGTCTCGCGCTAGTGGTGCTTGGCGCCTATGTGGCCTTGCTGTTCGTGCTCGCCGCCTGGGGGGACGCGCATTCGGCGCGCTTTGACCGCTCCGCCAAGCGCCGGGCCGTTCTGTATACGCTGGCGCTGGCGGTGTATTGCACCAGCTGGACCTTCTATGGCGCGGTGGGCGAGGCCGCCCGCGCAGGCTGGGACTATCTGCCCATCTATCTGGGGCCGGCGCTGGTGTTCTTGCTGGGCTTTCCCATCATCCGCCGCCTTGTGGCGCTGGGGCGGGAGCACGACACCAGCTCGATCGCAGACTTCTTGTCTCTGCGCTATGGCAAATCCGCGGCGGTGGGCGCGCTGGCGACGCTGGCGCTGCTCTTGGCGCTGATCCCCTATATCGCGCTTCAGCTCAAAAGTGCGGCGGCCTCGCTTGACCTTCTGACCGGCGATCCTCTGGGGCGCGGCTGGGGCTTGCCGGTGGCGATCAGTCTGGCGGCCTTCGCCATGGTGTTCGGTCAGCGCCATACCGACACCGCGGCCAGTCACAGGGGGCTGGTGCTGGCGGTCGGGTTTGAATCCCTTGTGAAACTCGCGGCCATGCTGGCTGTGGGCTGGCTCGCAGTCGAGGTGTGGGTGAACGCTTCGCCGCAAATGCGTCTGGAAGCGTTGGCGCAATCGCCTCTGACGGCGCCGGGCGTGGATTTCCGGTTTGTCGTGTTGACCGTTCTGGGCGCGTTCGCCGCGCTGTGTCTGCCGCGTCAGTTTCACATGATGGTGGTGGAGGCCTCCAAACCCGGAGACTCCAACCTGTCGCGCTGGGGCTTTCCGGCGTATCTGGCTTTGGTCGCCATACTGGTTCCACCGATCGCCTGGGCGGGCGGCACGCTGCTGGATGGCCCGAATCCGGACGCCTATGTGCTGGCCTTGCCGCTTGAGCTGGATGCGCAAGGTCTGGCGGTTTTAGTGTTTCTGGGCGGGTTTTCCGCCGCTGCGGGCATGGTGACCGTCACGGCGCTCGCCATGTCCACCATGCTGGTGAACAACCTGGTGGGACCTTTGTTTCTGGCGGAGGTTCAACGCGGCGGACTGGCCAAGCGGTTCCTGATGTGGCGGCGCGCCATGGTTCTGGGGCTGGTCGGGCTCGCCTATCTGTTTCATCTGGGACTGGATCAACAGGCGGCGCTGGCCGGTATCGGTCTGGTGGCGTTCGCCGGGGTCGCCCAGCTCGCCCCCGCCTTGTTGTTCGGGCTGTATTGGCGCAAGGCGAACCGCGCCGGCGCGCTGGCGGGCATGGGCGCCGGCATCGGGCTCTGGGTCGCGCTGATCTTGATCCCCAGCTATGCCGGCGCTCCGCCGCCTGCGCCTCAGGGCGTGGACCCGTTCGCCTTCGCGGCCATCATATGCCTCGCCGCGAACATCATCGCCTTCATTGTCGCCGTGGCGTTTTCGTCCTCGGGGCTGGTGGATGAATTGCAGGCGGACGCCTTCACAGGCGTGCGTCCGCTGGAGACCGCGCCCGCGATGGGCTCGCGCATTTCAGATCTCGAAATTGTGCTGGTGCGGGTTCTGGGCGCCCATCAGGCGGCGCTGGCGTTATCAGACCTGTCTCGGGCGGTCGCCAGACCCTTGCGGCAGGGAGATGCGTTGACCTCTGCGGTGGCCGGGCTGGCCGAAGCGCGTCTGGCGCGTGCGGTGGGCGCAGCCTCCGCCCGCATCCTGATGACGCGTGTGTTGCGTGGCGCTCGCGTCAGCCCCGGCGACGTGGTCAAGCTGATTGACGAAACCGCTGAGCAATTGCGCTCCTCCGAGGACCGGTTGAAGGAAAGCGAACGCTCGATCCGGTTTTACACCGACAATCTGCCGGTCCTGCTCAGCTATGCCGACCGCGATTACTGTCTGCGCTTCGCCAATAAGGGCTATCTGGATTTCTTTGATCTGGATGCGTCCGTGATTGGTCGTCCGCTGGCCGAATTCATGAGCGAGGACGAATACGCCCTGCGTCGGCCGCATATGGAGGCGGCGCTGAATGGCGAGCGCCAGGTGTTTGACATTTCACGCCGCAAGGGCGGCGGTCGCGCTCGCTCCTGGCAGGTGGTCTACCAGCCCCGCACCGAGAACGGCGAGGTGGTGGGCTATTTTGGCGTCTATCAGGACAACACTGCCCGACGCGAGGCGGAAGAAGGGCTCAAACGTGCCTACGACATGCTGGAATCGCGGGTGGAGGAACGCACGGCGGCGCTGAAGGCGGAAAGCGAGGCGCGGCTGCAGCTGGCGCAGGATCTGGAAGCGGCCCGGCGCGAGGCGGAGGCCGCCACCCAGTCCAAGACCCGGTTCCTGGCTGCGGCCAGTCATGATTTGCTGCAGCCCTTGTCCGCCGCCCGGCTCTATGCCGGCGCTCTGGAAGGCGCGCTGGGCGAAAGCGGGTCTGAAGGCAATCGCAATCTGGCCCATCAGATCGAACGCGCCATTGATCATGCGGACCGGTTGCTGCGCGCGCTTCTGGATATTTCACGTCTGGATGCGGGCGGCGTCGCGCCGCGTCCCAGCGTGTTCGCCATTGATGAGCTGATCGAAGAGACCGCCGCCCAGTTCCAGGCGCGCGCCCTGGTGAAGGGGTTGAAGCTGCGGGTCGTCCCGAGCCGGCTGGCCGTCTTGTCAGACCGCGGCCTGATGACCAGCGTGGTGCAAAATCTCATCTCAAACGCCATCCGCTACACGCCCAGCGGCAAGGTGCTGGTGGGGGTCCGGCGTCAGGGGGATCAGGTGCGCCTGCAGGTGATCGACACCGGGCCGGGTATCGAGCCCGATCGCCAGCAGGCGATCTTCCGGGAGTTCCACCGCGGCGTGGTTGACGCCGGGGAAGACCAGGGTCTGGGGCTGGGTCTGGCGGTGGTGGACCGGATTTGCGCGTCTCTGGGTCACAAGCTGACCCTGAAAAGCGCCTTGGGAGAAGGCGCGACCTTTGAAGTGATATTGCCGCGCGCGGCCTCGCGGGACCGGCAGACCGTGGTTCAGGCGCGGCGTCGCCCCGGCGACCTGGCGGGGCTGACCGTTCTGTGTGTGGATGATGATCCGGGCGTGCTGCAGGCGTTGAGCACGCTGCTGGAGCGTTGGGGATGCGATGTCCGTGGTGCCCAGGACGCCGCCTCGGCGATCGCCGCTGTCTCAGATCATGCGCCAGATCTGGTGATTCTGGACTATCAGCTGAATGAAGAGATGACCGGGCCGCAATTGTATGAGTCGCTGTGCGCGCACTGGGGGCGACGTCCGCCGGGGCTTCTGGTCACCGCGGAGCGCAATGACGCCGCCGGGGATGAGGCGCGTGCGGCAGGGCTGGATCTGGTGCGAAAGCCCGCGTCTCCGGCTGTTCTGCGCGCCAGCCTCACTTCGCTCAAACGAAAAATAGAGGCGGGTTAGACCGACTGCTCGGCGGGCGGTTCGACGTTAAGCGCCTGAGCCACCAGCACGGCCTGGGTGCGGTTGATCACGTCGAGCTTTCTGAAAATCGCCGTCACATGCGCTTTCACGGTCGCTTCGGAAATGCCCATGTCAAAAGCGATCTGCTTGTTCAGGCGCCCTGCAGCCAGGCCATGCAGCACGCGCATTTGCGCCGGGGTGAGCTGGGCGATTTTCGACGCCGCTTCCGCCGCCTCCTGCGCCTGGGGGTCGCCGCTCTCATCGGGCGCCCAGACATCGCCGTTCAGAACCGCCGTCAGGGCCTCCACCAGCTGAGCCATGCTGGCGGTTTTGGGGATGAAGCCCGATGCGCCAAACTCCAGCGCGCGCGCCGCGACGCCCGGCGACTGGCTGGCGGAGATGACCACCACCGGCGCGCTGGGGTGACTTTTGCGCAGCTCCGCCAGACCAATAAAGCCGGAGCTGTCGGCCATGTGCAGGTCCAGACACACCAGATCGGTTTGACCGTCTTTCAGGGCGCTCAGGGTTTCCGCCAGCGTGCTGGTCTCCACAAGCGTGCGTCCAGGCGCAGCTTTGCTGACCGCAGTGCTGAGCGCGCCCCGGAATAGCGGATGGTCATCGGCCAGAATGACCCGGCTTTGCGCGGAGTCTGGGATCACACACGCCTCCTCGTCTGAAGGTGAAGTCTAAAGGGCTTCGTCCAGGGCCGTCGTCTGAGCAAAAAGTAGCACATGTGAAGTCCTAAATTTCGACGAACGTCCCATACCGCAGGGCCCCCTGTACAACGATACTTTCATAATAAAGCCGAAAAATCGGCACGGGCCTCATGGCTATCCTTGGGAGGGACATCTCTATGACTAAGCTAGGTATTAGAAGCGTTTTGGCGGCGACCGCCTCGGCGCTGGTTCTGACGGCGGCGTCAGAGGCGCAGGACGTCACCGCTCTTGAAGACCGACTTGCAGCGCTGGAAGCCATGGTGGCGGATTTGCGCAATGAGCTGGAGGATGCGCGCGCCCAGGCGGATGCTGCGACTGACCGGGTTATTGAAATCGAACAGCGAACGGCCTCGGCGCCGGCGGCGCCGGCCGCGGCGTCGTCGTCTGATCGCGGCTTCACCATGGGCAACACCCAAGTGACCTATGGCGGGTTTGTGGATCTGGACGCTCATGTGACAGACCTCAGCGACGGAGATTTCGGGGCGACCTCGATTGCGCGCGATTTCTATATCTCCGGCGCGACGCCGGTCGGCGGGACGGGCGATGGCGAAACCGATTTTGATTTCACCGCCAAGTCCAGCCGCTTCTTCTTCGCCACATCCACCGAATCAGACATCGGCACGGTGACCGGGCGGATCGAATTTGACTTCCTGGGCTCGCCCGGCGGGGATGAGCGAGTGTCAAACTCCTACAATCCGCGCATGCGCGTCGCCTGGGCCCAGATCGGCAATTGGCGCGTGGGTCAGGACTGGTCGACCTTCACCAACACCGCCGTGATTCCTGAAAGCGCCAGCTTCCTTGTGGGCTCGGACGGCATGCTGTTCGGACGCCAGGCGCAGATTCGCTACACCAATGGCGGTTTCCAGTTCGCGCTTGAGAACCCGGACACCACGGTCACCCCGTTTGGCGGCGGCGGTCGGATCGATGGCGGCGACGGCGCGCTTCCCGACGTTGTGGCGCGCTATAACTGGAGCGGCGATTTCGGCGCCATGACCGTCTCGGCGCTGGGTCGCAATCTCGCTTATGAAGGCGGCGGCGTAGATGGCGAAGCGTTCGGCTGGGGCGTCAACTGGTCCGGCCGCGTGAATGTGGGTGACGGCTCAGACCTGCGCTTCTCGCTGACCGGCGGTGAAGGCATCGGCCGCTATATCGGCCTGAACGCCGTGAATGGCGCTGTGGTGACGGCGTCGGGCGATCTGGAAGCCATTCCGGTCTATGGCGGGCTGGTGGCCTGGCGTCAGCAGCTGGGTCAGGGTCGCCGACTGTCGGTCGGTTACTCGATGCTGGAAGCGGATAATGACATCACGCTGACCGGTACTGGCGTGACCAAGAGCACCTGGTCGGCCTTTGGCGCTTACTTCTTCCCGGTTGGTCCTGTGACCATGGGAGCGGAAATCCTGTTCGGCGAACGCGAACTGGAGAATGGCCAGAGCGGGACGATCACCCGCGCCACGCTTTCCACGAAATACCCCTTCTGATGCGGCTGGCCTGGCGCGTCTAACGGCGGGCCGGGCTTTTCGCCGCCCTGAAGGGCTCCCCTGCGCTGGCGCCAGACATTAACCAGCGCGTCCTTGTGCGGCCGACGCCCCCTCGTGTCGGCCGTATTTTTTTGGCGCGCGCCCGGACATGGTTTCCGAGTGGAACACCACGCTCAACCGGCGGTGCATCTGACTGCGGGCCTCTTGCGGGCTCAACTTATAGATCACGCAGCGCCGCAAAACGCCCAGGTAAAGATCAAGCAGGCTTTCCGTCAGCAAGTCCGGGCATTCATGCAGGTCGACTGCAGGGTCATGGGCGGCGCGGGTCAATACGTCCCGAACGGGCGACCATGCGGATTCCAGGCCGATATGAAGGGCTTTGAAATCGGCTTCATTGGTCAGCCAGTTATGGCCGATGGCGGCGCGGAAAAGCTCCAGATCGTTGACGTGGCGATCCAGATGATAGTCCAGCACGGCTGTGACGCAGGTGACCACATCGCCGTCACAGCGCCTCGCCAGTTCAGCGCTTTCAACACGCAAGCGTTCGAAATCATCCACCATCACCTCACACAGCAAGGCGATCTTGGTGGGCGCCGCATTCAGCACCGTTCCCGGAGAGACATTGGCCGCGCAAGCAATGTCGACGATTTTCGCGCGGTCATACCCTTGCCGGTGAAACTCCTCCCGCGCCGCGCGCAAGACCGCGATTCGGGTCGCCGCTTTCTGGCGCGCACGTTTTGTCGTTGGCAGGTTCATTCGTTCGCCTGTCTTCAGTCCCGGTCTGATGGGGATGTCGTTCGTCGAGATACGTCCCAACATTAAAGCCTGTTAATGTGATCGCGCCAAGCACATGTTGTGGAATAACCTTTTCACGCCTGCCTGTGACGCGCATCGGCCTGTCTATCAAGGACGTCATGTCTGAACGCTTTGACCTTGTCATACTGGGAGCCGGGCTGTCCGGGCTGGCGTTGGCGAGCGCGGTGGCCCGGAGCGGCCGCCGCTTGCGCACCTTGATCCTCGAGCCCAGACGTCTTGCGCCGAACCCGCGACACTGGATGTTTCCAGCTGCGCCCGAGCATGGGCTGCGCCGATACGAGAGCAGCCGCCTGACCGGGTTCGAGGTGGAGAGCCCGACCGGCGCCGTGCTGCATCGACCTCTGAAGCGGATGATCCTGGCGCGGATTCCTGCACAGACGGTGCAGGAGGCGGCGCTGGACGCTGTCGCCGCCGAACCGCGTATGGTGCTGGAGGAAGGGGTCAGCGTTGATCAGGTGCAAGCCGGGCGCGCTCACGTGGCGCTGGAGACCAGCGATGGCCGGGTCCGAACCAGCTGGCTGGTCGACACGCGACCGCTCGAGGATGTGGGCATGCCGGCGGGCCGGGTGGTGCAGCTGTCTCGCCTGATGACCGCTCCTGTTGAAGGCGGGCATGAAGAACGGTTCTGTCTGAAACTCATGGGATCTGAGTCTCCAGGCCTTGAGCAATTAAGCCTGAGCCGGGACCGAGTGGTGCATGAGCAGGCGCGTTTTGTGCTGGCGCCTCCGCCGGAGCTGCCGCCGCAGTCGCATGCAGATGCAGTGCTGCAATGGGGCGGGCGACTGGAAGATGTGCGTCACGCCCAGGGCGTGTGGCCTTTAAGCTATCGCGCCTTGAACCGTCAGGGCGGGCGCGTCGTCTTGGCGCCGGCGGATGCGTATGGCTTGCGATTCGCCCCAGGCATGGCGGCGCTCCGCTTGCATGATTGGGCGCAAGTACAGGCGCGGCGGTTGAGTTATGGGCTCAGCCTGCATGCGCCGTCGCCGCCGCCCCTGTCCGCACGGTTATCGACGGCGCGCATCGAAATGATCATCCGGCGCGACCCGCGCCAAGCGGCGGCGGGCTTGCGGGCTTTGCTTTATGAAGCGCCGGCCGATGGCGTCATGCGCACCCTGTCTGGCGCCGCCCGCTGGACCGATCTCGTTCGCGCCTGGCGGTCGGGAACATGGTAGAGGCGCAGCCGCTGGCGCTGCATTCTGAGCTCGGCTCGACTAGGGTGCAGACATGAGTGATTCCGCGATATCCGCCGATCTTGACGCCCCGCCCGAGGCCGGGCCGCGCCTGGTGCTTGTGACCACGCCTATCGGCAATCTGGGGGATATGACGCCGCGCGCCTGGGATGTGCTGCGTGAAGCGGACGCCATCGCTTGCGAAGACACGCGCACGACGCGCCGATTGCTGGAGCATGGCGGCGTCACCGACAAACGCTTGATCGCCTGTCATGATCATAACGAGACGGCGAGCGCAGCCGGCATCGTCAAGCTGATCGAGGATGGCGCGACGGTGGCCCTGGTCAGTGATGCCGGCACGCCGGCGATCTCCGATCCCGGTTTTCGGGTGGTGCAGGCGGCGGTCGATGCAGGGCTGACGGTCAGCGCTGCGCCGGGGGTGTCCTCGGTGATCATGGCGCTGTCGATCTCGGGCCTGCCGACGGATCGCTTCACCTTTCTGGGCTTCCCGCCCCGCAAATCCGGCAAGCGACAGGCGCTGTTTGAGATGTATGGCGAGCTGCCCGCCAGCCTGATCGTCATGGAGAGCCCGCAGCGATTGGCGGAATGCCTGGCGGACGCCCGCGCCGTGCTGGGCGATCGCCGCGCCGCGCTGAGCCTGGAGCTGACCAAGCGCTTTGAGCGGGTCTGGCGCGGAACATTGTCCGAGCTTGAAGCCCGGCTTGTCGATCCGCCCAAGGGCGAAGCCGTGATCGTGATCGAGGGCGCGGACGAAGTGCGCGAGAAGAAGAACAAATACGCCGCATTTTCCAAAGCCCCCAAGCGCGATTAAGATTTCGTTAGGATATGCAATATGCGGGGTCTGAACCCTGCAGCATTGCGACCGGCGCTGATGGCGCCGGGCCTCGACGCGCAAACCTCGCCTTGTTTAGGTTGCGCCTTCTGTTGACCAAGGAGCTTTCGCCATGAACCGTCCACTGTTCACCGGCGTTCTGGGTTTTGCTGCAGCTTGTGCGCTCGGCGCGCAGGTGCAGGCGCAAGACGCTTTGACGCTGGAAGATCTGTTCGAAATTCGCCAGGTGTCAGGAATCGACATCTCGCCTGATGGCGACCATGTCGCCTTCACCGTGTCCACGCCGCGCAATGTGGTGGCCGGTGAGGACGACGGGACGCCGCAATCGGCGCTGTTTATCGCGTCCGGCCCGGATGCTGCGCGCCCCTTCATCACTGAGGGCGGCGTCGGCGGTGTGGAATGGACGCCGGATGGCGATGCGCTGACCTTTCTGGCGCGGCGCGACGGCGACAGCGGATCGGCGCTGTATGAGATTGCGGCGGATGGCGGCGAAGCGCGCCGGATCTATAGCCATGACGAGTCGATCCAGTCCTATGTGATCGCGCCCGATGGCCAGAGCCTTTATTTCATTGCACGCGACAAGGCCGATCCCATGCAGCAGACGCTGCATGATCGCGGGTTCATGGCCAATGTCTATGAAGAGAGCGACATCTTCTCCTATGTCTGGCGCGCCGACCTGACCGAACCCGACGCCGATCCGGTTCGCTTTGACCTGCCGGGTCACGCCTCCTCGCTGACCTTGAGCGAAGACGGCTCTCGCCTCGCCGTGGCGCTGGCGCCGACCACTTTGGTGGACGACTCGCTGATGGAGCGTCAGTGGACTGTCGTGGACGCGGCAAACGGTTCAGTGGTCTCGTCCATCGAGACGCCGGGCAAGATCGGCATGGCGGCGTTCTCGCCGGACGCGTCGCGTCTCGCCTTCATCGCGGGCGCCGACCGCGCCGACCCCACGGCAGGCACGCTGCACATCGCGGATGCGCAGACCGGCGAATACATGGCCATCGCCCGCGACGCCGAGCAACATGTGAACCAGCTCGCCTGGATTGATCGTAATTCCGTGCTGACCCTGGCCAGCGTGGGCACGGGCACGGCGCTCGTCGAATACAATATCAATGGCCGTGAAGAGCGGCGCACCCCGACAGAGGCCGGCGTGATCGCGTCCATGGATTATGATCGCGATGACCGGGTCCTGGCGGCGACGGTGCATGCGGCGACCCATCCGCGTGAGCTGTTTGTCGGCGACCGCCGCAATTTGCGTCAGTGGACCAATCACAACCCGCAGCTCGAAGACATCGCCTGGGGCGATCAGCGCGTGTATGAGTTTGAAGCGCGTGACGGTGAACGCATTGAAGGCGTTCTGGTCACCCCGCAGGGCGACGCGCCTGCAGGGGGCTGGCCGATGATCATGACCGTGCATGGCGGCCCGGAAGCTCATGACAGCAATGGCTGGGTGAACGGCTATTCGCGTCTGGGCCATATCGGCGCGGGTGAGGGGTTTGCGGTCTTCTATCCGAACTATCGCGGCTCGACCGGTCGCGGTGAACGCTTCGCCAAGCTCGACCATCTGGATGCGCCGGGCGAGGAGTTCTGGGATCTGGTGGATGCGATCGGCGCATTGTCCGAGGCCGGCATCGTGGATGCGGACCGTGTGGGCGTCACCGGCGGGTCTTATGGCGGGTTCGCCTCGGCCTGGGGCGCGACCGTGGCCAGCGAGCATTTCGCCGCCGCCGCCCCCTTCGTGGCGTTGACCGATCTGATCAGCTTTTACGGCACCACCGAGATTCCGATCGAGATGGTGGATGTGCACTTCATGCAGCCGCCCTGGGAGGACTGGATGAGCTATCTCGAGCACAGCCCGACCTATCATGCGCCGGGCTCCACCACGCCGACGCTGATCCTGCACGGTGAAGCGGATACGCGGGTGGACACCAGCCAGTCCTTCATCCTCTACCGCATCCTGAAACAGACCTCTGACGCGCCGGTGCGGCTCGTCACCTATCCGGGCGAAGGCCACGGCAACCGCCGCGCCGCCGCCCAGTATGATTATGGTCTGCGGGTGCAGCGCTGGATGCAGCATTATCTGCAAGGCGAAGGCGGCGAGCCGCCGGCGCCGGAGCTCGACCTGGCCGAGCGGCTGGGACTTGAAGACGCCGACTAAGGCGCTGGAAAAGGGAGGCGGAAACGCCTCCCTTTATCTTTTTGGACTGGCGGGGCGACAGGATATGAAATCCGCATCGGCGCCCCCTCGCCATGGCCTCATTCCGCCGCTAACGTGGCGCTTAACGCATTAAGTGACGTGAACGGGAGGACAATCATGTCAGAGAAAGACCTGTCTCTTGAAGGCCGAGTGGTTCTGGTCGCCGGGGCCAGCCGCGGCATTGGCGAAGCCGCCGCCAAGCGCATGGCGCGCAATGGCGCGATGGTGATCTGCTCCAGCCGCAAGATCGCCGATTGCGAACGCGTCGCTGAAGAGATCAAGGCCGAGGGCGGCAAGGCGCGCGCCATGGTGTTGCACCTGGGCGAAGCTGATCATCGCGAAGCGGCGATCGCCAACATAAAGGAGACCGAAGGCCGTCTGGACGTGCTCGTGAATAACGGCGCGACGAGCCCGTATTTCGGCGAAGCCAAGGACACGCCCGAAGACGCCTGGGACAAGACGTTTGAAGTCAACGTCAAAGGCCCGTTCTTCCTGTCGAGCCTTGCGATCAACACCTTCATGAAGGATCAGGGCAAAGGCTCGATCGTCAATGTCGCCTCGATCAACGGCATTCGCCCGGGGTATTTTCAGGGCGCGTATTCGATCTCGAAGGCCGCCGTCATTTCCCTCACTCAGGTGCTGGCCCAGGAGTGCGGCCATCTGGGCGTGCGGGTGAATGCGCTGTGCCCGGGTCTGACCGAAACCAAGCTCGCTTCGGCGTTGACGTCCGATCCGAACCTTGAAGACATGATGAACCGCAATTTCTCCATCAAGCGCGTCGGCCAACCTGAAGACATGGCCGCTGCAATCCACTTCCTCGCCAGTGACGCATCAAGCTATATGACGGGCCAGGAATTTGTTGTGGACGGCGGCATCACCCAGCGTGGACCGCTGTAAGGGAAAGAAAACATGCTGACGCGCGAGGCCTGCGAGGCGCTGGACCAGACTGATCCGCTGAAAGACAAACGCGATCTGTTCGCGCTGCCTGAGGGCGTGATCTATCTGGACGGCAACTCGCTGGGCGTGCCGCCCAAGGCGGCGCTCGCGCGTTTGCGTGAAGCCTCTGAATCCGAATGGGCGGTGGGTCTGATCCGGTCGTGGAACGACGCCGGCTGGATGGACCTGCCGCTGACGCTCGGCGCCAAGCTCGCCGGGCTGATGGGCGTCAAAGCCTCCGAAGTCATTGCGGTCGACACCGTCACCATCAATCTGTTCAAGCTCGCCACGGCCTTGCAGGCGCGCGATGGCGGCGGCATTGCTGCGGAAGCGGGCGAGTTTCCCACCGATAACCATGTGATGGAGGGAATCTCCCGCATCACCGGCGCGCCCATGCACCGGGTCGCGCCCAACACCCGTCCCAAAGACCTGCCAGACGGCGTGAAGGTCTTCATAAAGTCCGCCGTGCACTACAAATCCGCCCAGATCGCCGACTTTGAAGGCTATGAGCGTGAAGCGGCGGCGCGCGGGCTGAGCATTATCTGGGATCTCAGCCACGCCACCGGTCTCGTTGATCTCAAGCTGTCTGACTGGGGCGCGAAATACGCGGTGGGCTGCGGCTATAAATTCCTCTCCGGCGGCCCCGGCGCGCCGGCCTTCCTGTATTGCGCGGAAGATCAGATCCAGACGCTGGAGCATCCGGTTTCGGGTTGGCTGGGCCATAAACGTCCCTTTGGTTTTGAAGACGCGTACGAGCCCGACGACACCATTGTGCGGTGGCGCACCAGCTCGCCCTCCATCCTCGCGCTTTCCGCGCTAGACGGCGCGGTCAGCGCCTATGACGGCGTGGACATGGCGCAGGTGGAGGCCAAGGCCATCGCGCTGGGCGACATCATGCTCGCGCAAGCGGAGGCGCTGGGGCTGGATCATGCCTGCCCGGGTCCGGGCGAGCGGCGCGGCGGCCATGTGGTGCTGCGCCATCAGCAGGGCTACGCCATTGTGCAGGCGCTGATTGATCGCGGGATTATCGGTGATTTCCGCGCGCCGGACCTGATGCGGTTCGGATTCAACCCGCTCTATAATTCCTATGCAGAAGTCTTTGATGCAACCCAGGCGCTGGCGGATGTGATCCAGTCCGGCGCATGGGACGACCCGAAATTCCTCGCCAAAAAAGCGGTGACTTGATCGCGCTTGCCCGTTTCACGCTTCTCCCCCAGAGTAAAAGAAAAAACATCAGGGGAGGGCGCGATGCTGCGCTGGATTCTGGGCGGCCTCGCCGTCCTTGTCGTGATCTTGGTCGTCGCCGCCTACGGGCCGGGCGCGCTGAAAGCTTACAAGTTTGATCCCACTGCGCCCGATCCTGCATTGATGGAGCTTTACGAGACGGTCGCCGAGCCTGAGCGCCGTGAAGTTCCAAATTTGCACGGGGCGGAAGACCTTGAGCCCGGACCTGACGGCCGGCTTTACGCCAGCCTGGCCGATGGCCGCATCATGGTGCGGGAGACAGACGGCGGCTGGTCAGAATACGCCAACACCAATGGACGTCCGCTCGGGCTGGCGTTCGCGCCGGACGGCGCCTTGTTTGTCGCGGATGCGCTCAAGGGCTTGCTGCGGCTGGAGAGCGATGGCGCGTTCGATGTCTGGCTGGCCGATGAGAGCGAAGGCGGGCCATTGGTCTTCACAGACGATCTGACCGTGCTGAGCGATGGCGCGGTGATCCTGACCGACGCCTCGCGCCGCTATGGCTATGGCGAGTACATGACCTCTTTGCTGGAAGGCGAGCAGACGGGGGTCATCTACAAGGTCACGGCGCCAGACCAGTATGAGGTGCTCGCGGAAGGCTTTGGTTTCATCAATGGCGTCGACCATGACCCCAGCACGGGCCGCGTCTTCGTCAACGAAACCTGGGCGGGCCGGGTGATCAGCCTTGATCCTGAAACCGGCGATTACGCTGTGCTGATCGATGGATTGCCGGGCTATCCTGACAATCTCGCCTTTGATGAAGAGACCGGGCTCATCTGGATCGCCTTGCCGTCGCAACGCTCGCCCCAGATCGAGAGCCTGCATCCCAACCCCTTCATGAAGCGCCTCGCCTGGCGGTGGATCCAGATCGCCGGACTGCCGCCCTTCCCGCCACGTCCCGTTATGGGAATGGCCGTCAACGCCGATGGCGAACCTGTCCATGCGCTGTATGGGCCGGATGATGCGCCTTTCGGCGTCACGACGGTGACCCCGTGGCGCGGCCAGATCTGGGTGGCGGGGCTGGAGCGTGACGGCGTGGACGCCTATGCCCTTCCCGATCGTCTCCAATGAGCGGGACAGCCTTGATTTCGGGCGGGTCCAGCGGCATTGGCCTGGCCCTGTCTGAACGCCTTCTGGAGCGCGGTTATCGTTTGCTCTGGGTGTCGCTGGACGCCGATGAAATAACTCGCGCACGCCAATCGCTCTTGGCGCGTCATCCCGACGCCGAGATTGAAGGCCGGGCGATGGACCTCGCTGATCCGCAATCGGTGGCGCGGCTGGTGCAATGGGCGCAGGGCGAAGGCGGGCTCGACCTTCTGGTCAATAATGCCGGCTTTGGCGTCTATGGCGCGTCCAGGGACATGGCGGTCGAGGCCGAGCAGGCCATGATTGACGTCAACGCGCGCGCCCTGCACGCAATGACGCGGGCTTTCCTGCCTCTGATGGAGCAGGCGGGCGGCGGAACCATCATCAATGTGGCGTCCAACTCTGCTTTCGTGCCGACACCGGGGCTCGCGGCTTATGCGGCGACCAAGGCCTTCGTCCGGCATTATTCAAACGCGCTCTCCCAGGAACTGGAGCAGAGCGGCAGTGCGGTGCGCGTCATGACGGTGTGTCCGTCCGCCGTCTCAGACACGCCGTTCAAGGAGCGTGCGGCGGCCAAGGATGTGCGCACCTTCTCAAGCTTCAGCGCCACCACGGCGGGCGAGGTCGCGTCTGATATTCTCAAAGGTTATGACCGGGGCGCGTCAGAGGTGATTACCGGCGCGGCCATGCGCCGAGTGATGTGGCTGATGCGGTTTTCGCCCGCCCCGATGGTGCGATGGTTGACCCGTCGGGAGACACAAACGATTCGGCATCCGGCGCGGCGGTAATATGCTACCGCAAGGGGAGTTTCGAGCCACCTCAGGTAATTTAGTCTTAATAAAACGTTCTGGAAGTACGAAGTTATTGTTTTATTAAGCGTGATTGCGCCCCCCTGTTTTTGGGGACGAATAGACGGCATCATCCGTGGCTCTTCCCCGTGACGCAGGGGGGGACAAGGATGTTCTTCAAAGACAAGAGTTCAGGCGCGATGATAGACGCGATTAACGCCACGCAGGCGGTGATCGAGTTTGATCCGAGCGGGCGTATTTTGACCGCCAACGACGTTTTCTTGAAAACCATGGGCTATAGCGCGAACGAGATCGTCGGGCGCCATCATTCAATCTTCGTGCGCGAAGCCGAGCGCGATACTGAAGCCTATGAACGGTTCTGGACGGATCTGCGGCACGGCCTAGCCCAGACCGATCAATTCCAGCGCCTGCGCAAGGATGGCCAGAGCGTCTATCTGCAAGCGACCTATACGCCTGTGCGCGATCAGTCCGGCAAGGTGACCAAAGTCGTCAAACTGGCGACGGACATCACCGATCAGTTCAGGCGGGAGCGTGATCTGCGCGGGCAGGTGGACGCTATCCGCCGAACCCAGGCCGTGATCGAATTCAAGCCGAATGGCGAGATTCTGGACGCGAACGAGAACTTCCTGAAAACGCTGGATTATCAGCTTGATGAAGTTGTGGGGCAGTCCCATGCCTTGTTCGTTCCCTCCGAGATGCGCGGCACACAAGAGTACAGGGAGTTCTGGGAAGAACTGGCTGGCGGCGTCGCGAAGACGGCTGAGTTCAAGCGGATCGCCAAGTCCGGCCAGCCCATTTTCATTCAGGCGACCTATACGCCGATCCTCGATGATGAGGGGCGGGTCTACAAGGTCGTGAAGTTCGCGACTGACGTCACTGAAGCGGTCAAAGCGCGTCAGCATCGCCAGACCGTCATGGCGGAAATGGCGGAGCAAATTTCCGAGATCGCCGCAGCCTCGGTGCAATCCTCTCAGCTGGCCAATGATTCCGCCGGCGCCACTCATGCCGCCTCCGAGAATGTGCAGGCGGTCGCGTCCGGCGCGGAAGAGCTGGCCTCCTCCATCGCCGAAATTAGCCGCCAGGTGGCGGACGCCGCCAGCATCTCGCAAAGCGCGGTCGAAAAGTCGGGGGAAGCCCAGGAGGTGATCTCCAAGCTGGAAGGCGCAGCCCTGTCTATCGGCGAAGTGGTGCGTCTGATTACCGATATCGCCGAGCAGACCAATCTGTTGGCGCTCAACGCCACGATCGAGGCGGCGCGCGCCGGCGAGGCGGGCAAGGGCTTCGCGGTCGTGGCCAGCGAAGTGAAATCGCTCGCCAGTCAGACGGCCAAGGCCACCGACGAGATCTCCAAACAGATTGAGACCGTGCAGGGCAATACCCGTCAGGCGGTCGGCACGGTCGAGGAGATCCGCAAGGTGATTGATACGCTCAGTGAGATCTCAACGGGCATCTCCACAGCGGTGGAGGAGCAGACGGCGGTGACCGCGGACATCTCCTCCAATATGCAAACCGCCGCTGAAGGCGTGCAGACCGTCAATCGCAATGTCTCGGAAATCGCCCAGGCGTCCGAAGCCTCGCGAGAGGCGACGTTCAAACTCGATCAGGCGGCGAAAAGCATCGCCTAACCGATCAGCGCGTCTGGCCTGTTGAGCTTTTGCGCTGGGCCAGGCGCGCTTTCGAGCCGTCATGAATGACGCGCAACTCATTGAGCGTCGTTTCGATCTCGACCTTTTTTTCTTCCAGCCGTTCGATTTCTTTCGCGGTCATCTCGATCACGAATTCGAGCTGGCGCACGCGCCCTTCGCCTTCCTGGCCATAGAGCTCGAGGAAGGTCTTGATGTCGCTGAGCTTGGTGCCGATCGTCTTGGCGCGCAGGATCAGGGCGAGACGCTTCTTGTCGGCTTCGGTGTAGACCCGCTGCCCGCCCACGCGCTGGGGTTTGAGCAACCCCTTGTCTTCATAAAACCGGATCGTCCGCGTGGTGATGCCGAACGCATCGGCCAGCTCGGCGATGCCGAACAGG
Source organism: Oceanicaulis sp. (assembly GCF_051859625.1). Taxonomy (GTDB): domain Bacteria; phylum Pseudomonadota; class Alphaproteobacteria; order Caulobacterales; family Maricaulaceae; genus Oceanicaulis. Next base: position 1,752,595 of record NZ_JBHYFH010000001.1, read on the forward strand.
GTGTCGTGGGTCTTGGTGTCGGGCGCGTGAGTCATGATGCCTGTCCTTATGCGCCTCCTTCATACGATGAAGTCTTGCCGCAAACAAGATGCACTTGACGTATACGTTAAGCCCTGCGAAGCTCTCCTCAACACCGGCGAACACAGACCGGACCAGTCAGGGAGGAGACGGGCGCACAATGAGCGATAACGCCACACACGCCCGCTATGACAGCGTATTTCGGCCAGACCTGTTTTCAGGACAGGTGATCATCGTCACCGGGGGCGGATCGGGGATCGGGCGCTGCATCGCCCATGAGCTGACAGCGCTCGGCGCGCACGCTATTCTGGTGGGGCGCAAGCCCGAAAAGCTCGACGCCGTCGCGCAAGAGATCGCCCATGACGGCGGCTCGTGCGAGACCGCGTCGTTTGATATTCGCGATGAAGAGGCGGTGGCGTCGGCCATCTCTGCCATGGCTGCGCGGCACGGCCGCATCCATGGCCTGGTGAATAATGCCGGCGGGCAGTTTCCCGCCAACGCTGAAGACATCTCCAAAAGGGGTTGGGACGCGGTGATCGCGACCAATCTGACAGGCGGTTTTCTGATGAGCCGCGAGGTCTTCAAGGCTTCAATGGCTGAACATGGCGGCGCCATCGTCAACATCACCGCCGACATGCATCACGGCATGCCGGGCATGGCGCATTCAGGCGCGGCGCGGGCGGGGATGGAGAATCTGACCAAGACACTGGCGTTTGAATGGGCGCCCAAGGGCGTACGGGTGAACGCCGTCGCGCCAGGCTGGATCGCCAGCTCGGGCATGGACACTTATGGCGGCGCCTTCCGGGCGATGATCCCGCTATTGAAGCAGAACTTGCCCGCGCAACGCATGGGATCGGAAGCCGAAGTGTCGGCGGCGGTGACCTATCTGTTGTCGCCGGGCGCGGCTTTCATCACGGGTGTTCAGTTGCAAGTGGATGGCGGCGCGCCTTTGGGCGAGCGGCACTATCCGCTGACCGCGCATGACAAATCAGAGGTCTTCAACGGCTTTCACCGGGCGGTGGATCCGGCGGTGTTGCGCGGTGAGGGAGCAGAGTAATGGCGGTTCTGCAAAGCCGGATCAATCCGGGCTCTGACGACTTCGCCGCGGCGCGGGCCAATATGGCCGAGAAGCTCGACGAGGCGCGTGACGCGGAAGAGCAGGTGCGCTCCAACTCCGCCGCCAAGAAGTCCCGCTTTGACGAGCGCGGCCAGCTTTTGCCGCGTGAGCGCGTGGCGCGCTTGGTGGATCGCGATGCGTCCTTTCTCGAGATTGCGCCGCTCGCCGGTCTGAAAATGCATGATGATGACGGCGGGCGCGGCGCTTCAGGCGGCGGGGCCGTGATCGGCATCGGCGTTGTTTCGGGCAAACGCTGCGTCATCGCGGCGTCCGATAGCGCCATCAAGGGCGGCACCGTTGCGCCCATGGGCTTGCGTAAATCCCTGCGAGCGCAGGAGATTGCGCTGCAAAACAAGCTGCCGATGATCCATCTGGTGGAATCGGGCGGCGCAAACCTTCTGTATCAGGCCGAGATCTTTGTGGATGGCGGGCGCAGCTTCGCCAATCAGGCGCGCTTGAGCGCGGCGGGCATCCCCCAGATCGCGGTGGTGCATGGCAGCTCCACCGCCGGCGGCGCCTATCTGCCGGGGATGAGCGATTATGTGGTGCTGGTGCGCGAGAAGTCGAAAATCTTCCTCGCCGGCCCGCCGCTGGTGAAAGCCGCGATTGGCGAGGACGCCGATGACGAGTCTCTGGGCGGCGCCGACCTTCATGGCGAAGTGACGGGGCTGGGCGAATACGTCGCTGATGATGATGCGCAGGCGCTCGCCTATGCGCGCGACATCATGGACAAGCTCAACTGGAGCGAAGCCACCCTGTCCGGGGGCGGCGAAGCGCCGCTTTATGATGCTGAAGAGCTGATGGGGATCGTGCCGGCTGATGACCGCACGCCCTATGATGTGCGTGATGTGATCGCGCGCGTGGTGGACGGCTCGGACTTTCTGGAATTCAAGGCGCGGTACGGGTCTGAAACCGTGTGCGGGCATGCCCGCATCGGCGGCCAGGCGGTCGGGATCATTGGCAATAACGGCCCGATCCAGCCGGAAGGCTCCACCAAGGCGGGCCAGTTCATCCAGCTGTGCGACCAGTCGCAAACCCCGATCCTGTTCTTGCAAAACACCACCGGCTACATGGTCGGGTCGGCGGCGGAACGCGCCGGCGCGGTCAAGCATGGCTCGAAAATGATCCAGGCCGTGGCCAATGCCCGCGTGCCCAAGATCACCATCGTGCTTGGCGGCAGCTTCGGCGCCGGCAATTACGGCATGTGCGGCCGCGGGTTTGATCCGCGCTTCATCTTCGCCTGGCCCACCGCCCGTACGGCGGTGATGGGCGGCGCGCAGGCCGCGAAGGTGATGGAGATCGTCACTCGCGGCAAGAATGCGCGCGCGGGCGTGGAGACCGATGAAGAGGCGCTCGCCCAGATGAGCGCCATGATCACCCAGAGCCTTGATGAGCAGAGCCAGGCGCTCTTCGCCACGGCGCGGCTCTGGGATGACGGGATCATTGATCCGCGCGACACGCGCGCGGTGCTGATCGAATGCCTGAATATTTGTGCTGAGGCGGATCGCCGTCAGCTGAACCCCAACACGTTCGGAGTCGCGCGGTTCTGAGAAGACGCGGCCCACCAACGGGAGGACACGCCATGCAGTTCAACGAGCAACACGAACAGCTTCGCGACACCGTCGCCAAGTTCGTCGCCAACGAGATCAATCCGTATGTGGATGAATGGGAGGCGGCCGACCAGTTCCCCTCTCATGAAGTCTTCAAGAAGATGGGCGATCTGGGCCTTCTGGGCCTGCGCTATCCCGAGGAGTTTGGCGGCGCCGGTCTCGACATGACCTATTCGCTCGTCCTGGCCGAAGAGCTGGGGATGATTGATTGCGGCGGCGTGCCCATGGCCATCGGCGTGCAAACCGACATGTGCACCCCGGCATTGGCGCGGTTCGGCTCTGACGATCTGCGCAAGCAATTCCTGGCGCCGGCGATTGCAGGCGACATGGTGGGCTGTCTCGGCGTGTCCGAGCCGGGCGGCGGCTCGGACGTGGCGGCGGTCAAGACCAATGCGAAATCAGACGGCGATGATTACATCATCAACGGCACCAAGATGTGGATCACCAATGGCCTGAAGGCGGATTGGTGCTGCCTGCTGGCCAACACGTCCGACGGCAAGCCTCATGAGAGCAAGTCGTTGATCATGGTGCCGATGGACCTGCCAGGCATTGAAAAGCAGAAGATCCACAAGATCGGCATGCACAGTTCTGACACCGCGCAATTGTTCTTTGATGATGTGCGGGTGCCCAAGCGCTATCGCATCGGCGATGAGGGCGCAGGCTTCATCTATCAGATGCTGCAGTTCCAGGAAGAGCGCATCTATGGCGCGGCGTCGTCTCTGAAAAGCCTCGACAAGCAGATCGATCTGACCATCGAGTACACCCGTGACCGGCACGCCTTCGGCCAGCCGCTTCTGGACAATCAGGCGATCCATTTCCGCCTCGCCGAGTTGCGCACTGAAGTCGAGATGCTCCGGTCACTGACATATCGCTGCGTGGATGATTTCAACCAGGGCAAGGACATCACCAAGCTCGCCTCCATGGCCAAGCTCAAATGCGGACGTCTGGCGCGTGAAGTGTCTGACAGCTGCCTGCAGTTCTGGGGCGGCATGGGCTACACGGCGGACAACCTCGTCAGCCGCTCCTTCCGCGACGGCCGCCTGATCTCCATTGGCGGCGGCGCCGACGAGATCATGCTCGGCATCATCGCCAAGCTTGAAGGCACGCTGCCCAAGCGCCGCAAGCCTGAAGGCAATAAATAGCCATGTCCGCGCCGCGTACTCTATTGGTCGAGCGCCGCGCCCGGGTTCTGCATGTGACGCTGAACCGGCCCGCCCTGCGCAACGCCATGTCGCTTGAGATGGTGGACGAGCTCATCAATGCGCTCGCCGACGCTGAACAGGCTGGCGATCGCGCCATCGTCCTGCGCGGCGCCGAGGGGCATTTCTGTTCGGGCGGCGACATCAAGGATATGGGTGCGGCTCAAGGCCAGCCTGTCTCAGACGGCGTCGACCCCATCGCAAACGTCAACGTCCGCTTCGGCGAATTGTGCGTGGCCTACGCCAGCACCGGCTTGCCTGTGGTGGCGGTGGTTGAGGGCGCGGTCATGGGCGGCGGCTTCGGGCTTGCTTGCGTGGCTGATGTGGTGCTGGCGTCCGAGACGGCTCTGTTCCGTTTGCCGGAAACCGGGCTCGGGATCGTGCCGGCCCAGATCGCGCCTTTCCTGGTGGAGCGCCTTGGCTATTCAGAAGCGCGGCGCCTGGCGGTGACCGGCGGCAAGCTGGATGCCGCGAAGGCTCTGGATGTCGGCCTTGTGCACGCCGTGCATCCTGCAGCCGATCTGGATGCGGCGTTGGAGGCCGAGCTTGCGCAAATCCGCAAGGGCGCGCCGAACGCCATCGCAGCGACCAAGGCGTTGATGCGTCGGGCGCGTCTGGAAGCGCCCGCCAGCCTGGTTCAGGACGCGGCCGCGGCGTTCGCCAAGGCGGCGCGGTCTGACGAAGGCGCTGAAGGCATGACCGCTTTTCTGGAAAAACGTCCCGCCCGCTGGGCTCAAGAGGGATAAGTCATGGCTGAAACGCCCTTCAACAGCGTGCTGGTCGCCAATCGTGGCGAGATTGCTGTCCGTGTGCTGAACGAAGCGCGCGATAGCGGCCGTACGGCCATCGCTGTCTATTCCGAGGCGGATGCCGGCGCCTTGCATGTGCGTGAAGCGGACCTGGCGGTCTGCATCGGTCCGGCGCTCGCCAGCGAGAGCTATCTCAATTTTGATGCGGTGCTGGATGCGGCCCGAAAAACCGGCGCCGAGGCGATCCATCCCGGCTATGGCTTCCTGTCTGAAAACGCCGCCTTCGCCCGCGCGGTGATCGAGGCGGGGCTGGTCTGGATCGGCCCGCCGCCCGAAGCGATTGACGCCATGGGCGACAAGGCGCGCGCCAAGGAGTTGATGATCAAGGCGGGCGTGCCCACCCTGCCGGGCTGGCAGGGCGCGGACCAATCGGACGCCAATCTGAAGACCGAAGCCGACACGATCGGCTATCCGCTCCTGATCAAGGCGGTCGCGGGCGGCGGCGGTCGCGGCATGCGCATTGTCCGCCAGGCGTCCGAGTTTGAAGACGCGCTGGCTTCGGCGCGCCGCGAAGCGAAATCCGCCTTTGGCGATGACGCGGTTCTGATCGAGAAATTCGTCGAGCGTGGGCGCCATGTGGAGATGCAGGTCTTCGCGGATCAGCATGGCAAAACCATCCATCTGGGCGAACGCGATTGCTCGGCTCAGCGTCGCCGTCAGAAGGTGATTGAGGAAGCGCCGTCCCCGGCGGTTGATGCTGATTTGCGCGCAAAGATGGGCGCGGACGCCGTAGCGGCGGCGAAAGCCGTGGGCTATGTGGGCGCCGGTACGGTCGAATTCCTGCTTGATGAGAGTGGCGGGTATTATTTTCTCGAGATGAACACCCGGCTTCAGGTGGAACATCCGGTCACGGAGGAAGTCACCGGGACCAACCTTGTTCAATGGCAGTTTGAGGTGGCCTCCGGCGCGCCGCTGCCGCTGAGCCAGGACGACGTGTCGCTGGACGGCTGGGCCATCGAAGCCCGGCTGTACGCGGAAGACCCCTATAACGGTTTTGCGCCGCAATCGGGCCTGATCCTGTCTTATGACGGGGATGTCTCCAGCGCCGGCGGACGCGTGGATGCTGGCGTTGAAACCGGCGGACGGATCGGAACCGATTACGATCCGATGGTTTCAAAAGTCATCGGCACGGGCGCGACGCGCGCAGAAGCCATTGCATCCCTGCGCGCCGCCTTGATGGATGACCCGCTTCTGGGCGTCACCACCAATCGTGATTTCCTGCTGGCTTTGCTGGACGGCGCGCCTTTCCGGAAGGGCGAGATTTGTACGGTGGATCTGGATCAATGGGCGGAAGAGGGCGCGGGCCCCTTCACCAAGCCTGATGCGGACCGCAGGGCGGTCGCGCTCGGCGCCGCGCTTCTGGGCGCAGCGCCTCAGGGCGTGATCCGGTCCGGCTCTGTCAGCCGGTTTGATCTGCCTTTGACGGTCAATGGCGACGCGCTGACGGTGCGGCTGGAGCAGACGGGACCGGATGCTGTCAGCGTCGGGTTCGAAAATGAAGACGCCTCCAGCATGGTTGCGCTCTTGGGCGAAGAGACGCCCGGCGAGATCGCCTACCGTCTTGACGGCGTGGACGCCCGCGCCCGTGTGGCGCGCGCGGCGGACGGCGCGCTTCATATCGCCTTGGGTGCGCAGATCATCGTGCTGGAAGAAGCCTCGCCCTGGGGCGCGGACGCGGCGTCTGACCCGTCCAGGATCACAGCCCCCGTCTCCGGCGCTGTGGTGGCGGTGACCGTCAAACCCGGCGACCGGGTGAAGGCGGGGGACGTCCTGATGGTGATGGAAGCCATGAAGATGGAGATGCGCCTGACCGCGCAGGCGGATGGCGAAGTCGCCGCCGTCAACGCCCAACAGGGCGGGCAAGCCGCGAACGGTGCTGTTTTGATTGAGCTAAATATAGAAACGCAGGAGTAGACCGATGGATAAGGCAGTTCTGACCTGCGCGCTGAACGGCGTGCTGACCAATCCGAAAACCCATCCCGTTCCGGTCACGCCTGATCAGATGGCCGCCAGCGCGCGCGAAGCGTATGACGCCGGCGCCAGCGTCATGCATGTCCATTACCGCATGCAGGATGAAGATCACGGCCATTTCCCCAGCTGGGACCCTGAAGTGGCGGCCAGCATGGTGGATGCGATCCGCGCCGCCTGCCCGGGCGTGATCATCAATTCGACGACAGGCGTTGTCGGACCCGACGTGTCTGGTCCTGCCGCTTGTGTGAAGCGCGTGAAGCCGGAAATCGCGGCGTGTAACGCCGGCTCGCTCAACTATCTCAAGCTCAAGCGTGACGGGTCCTGGGCCTGGCCGCCGATGATGTTCGATAATCCGGTCGAGAAGGTTCAGGCCATGCTGGACGCCATGGCCGAGGTGGGCGCGCACCCTGAGTTTGAGTGCTTTGACGTGGGCATCGTGCGCTGTGTGAACATGTATATCGAGAACGGCATGGCGCCGTCCGCCCATTATAATTTCGTGATGGGCGTCGCCTCGGGCATGCCGGTGGATGCGCGGCTTCTCAAATTGCTGCTCGATTACAAGCGCGAAGGCGATCCGTGGCAGACCACCTTGATCGGACGCCAGGAGATCTGGCCGGTTCATCAGGCGACCGCCGATCTTGGCGGTATGCTTCGCACCGGACTTGAGGATACCTTCTATCTACCTGATGGCGAACGCGCCACGGGCAACGGAGCCTTGATCGAGGCTCTGGCGCAATGCGCCCGGAACGCCGGGCGTGAGGTCGCGTCGCCTGCTGAGGCGCGCGAAATTATGGGCCTGAACGCGGCGGAGACCGCTCATGCCTGACATGTTCTTTAGGGAGGAGACGCATGGAGGCGCGCGCGAGTGATTTGCCCCGTATAGGGGCGGACAACTGGTATCCGTCCACCCCGGCCCGATTGCTGGAAAAAGCTGAAACGCGAGGCTCGGACCCCGCCTATGCCGTGCGGCAGGGCGAGGGCTGGGCTTATACGTCGTGGTCGGATTATGCCGATCAGGTCCAGACCGCCGCCCGTGCGCTTGTTGCGTTGGGACTGGGCGAAGACGAGACCGTCGCCATTCTGGGCTATAACCGCCCTGAATGGACGATCATGGCGATCGCCGCGATGATGGCGGGCGGTCGTCCGGCCGGCGTCTACTGGACCAGCGCCCCGCCCGAGATCGCCTACATCCTGCAACACTCCCAGGCGCCTATGCTGCTGGTGGAGACCGAAGAGCATGTGGAGCAGGCGCTTGCGCTGAAAGCGGACTGTCCGGCGCTTGAGCACATCATCGTCATGGATGGCGTGGCGGGCGATCATGCGGACGTCCTCAGCTGGGCGCAATTCATGGCGCTGGGCGTGGAAGACCATCACGACGCCGTCAGCGCCCGCATGGCGGCGATCAATGAGAGCCGCGTCGGCTCGCTGATCTATACCTCCGGCACCACAGGACCGCCCAAGGCGGTGATGCTCAGCCATGGCAATATTTCATGGAGCGCCGCCAAGCTCAGCGAGATGTTCAAGGCCCAGCCCGGCGACCGGACCCTCTCTTATCTGCCGATCGCCCATGTGGCGGAGCAGCAATCGAGCGTCCACAACCATGTGATGAGCGGGGCGATCATGCATTTCGCCCAGTCCATGGAGACCCTGGCCGACGACCTGAAGGCGTGTCGCCCGAACGTGTTTTTCGGCGTGCCGCGGGTCTGGGAGAAGATGTCTGAAACCATCCGCGCGCGCCTGTCCGAGGCGTCTGGCGTCAAGGCGTCGTTGGCGAAATGGGCGATGGACGTGAATCGCCAATGGCATGAAGCCGTGCTGGATGGTCGTTCGCCCTCGCCTCTCGTATCGATGCAGAAGCCCCTCGCCAATGCGCTGGTGGTCAAAAAGGTGCAGGCGGCCCTCGGCCTTGAAGAGTCGCGTTTGCTGATTTCCGGCGCGGCCCCGATCAGCCCCGAAGTCCTGCGCTTTTTCACCGGGCTCGATCTGTTGATCTGTGAAGGCTATGGCCAGTCTGAAACCAGCGCCCCCACGGCGTTCAGCATGCCCGGTTCTGTCCGGATCGGTTCGGTCGGCAAGATGATTGACGGCATGGAGGCTCGGGTCTCCGAAGAGGGCGAGCTTCAGGTGCGCGGGCCGAACGTCTTCGCCGGCTATATGAATAACAACGAAGCGACCGAGAACACCTTCACTCGGGACGGCTGGATGAAGACCGGTGATGTGGTGCGCATTGACGAGGACGGCTTTGTCTTCATCACGGGGCGGATCAAGGACATCATCATCACGTCTGGCGGCAAGAATATCACGCCCGCAAACCTCGAAACCGATCTGATGAATGCGCCTCTGGTGGAGCATGCGGTGGTGGTCGGGGATGCGCGTCCTTATCTCAGCGCCCTTCTGACCTTGAGTGAGGACGCCTTGGCGGATTTTGCTTCAAAGCAAGGCTTGAGCGTGGAGGAGGCGCGCCAGAGCGAGGCGCTTCAGGCGCAATTGCAAGCGGCGGTCGATGAGATGAACGAGCGCTATGCCCGCGTTGAAAACATCCGCAAATTCCGGGTGCTCGACGCGCCGCTCAGTGTGGAGACGGGGGAGCTGACGCCGACCTTGAAAGTGAGGCGGAATGTGGTGACCGCTCGCAATCAGGCGCTTGTGGACGAAATGTATGCCGAAGCCCATGACTGAGGCGGGTTCGCCTGAGCGCACTGAGGTTCTCATTATCGGGGCCGGCATGTCCGGCCTCGCCATGGGCCGCCAGCTCAAGCGCGCCGGGGTGGAGGATTTCCTCATCGCCGAACGCGCAGACGGACCGGGCGGCGTGTGGCGCGCCAACGCCTATCCCGGGGCGGCGTGCGATGTGCCCAGCCATCTGTATTCCTACTCGTTCTATCCCAATCCGGACTGGAGCCGGAAATTCGCGCCCCAGGCCGAGATCAAGGCTTATTTCGAGCGCGCCAGCGCAGCATTCGGGCTTGAACCGCACATCCGGTACGACAAAAGTGTCCGTGCACTGACTTACGAAGAGCCTGAAGGCGTCTGGCGCGTCGAGTTCGACAATGGCGACACGCTCATCGCGCGCGCCGTCATAAGCGCCGTGGGCCAATTGTCAGAGCCGTTTTCGCCCGCGTTCGAAGGGCGCGATCAGTTCCAGGGCCAGATCGTTCACACGGCGCAGTGGACGCCGGACATCGACATGACCGGCAAACGCGTGGTGATGATCGGGAGCGCCGCGAGCGCCATTCAGGTCCTGCCGCATGCGGCGAAGGCGTCTTCCGCGCTGGCGGTGTTCCAGCGGACGCCCAACTGGATCATTCCCAAGCCTGACCGGGCCTTTACGGGCGTGGAGAAATGGCTGTTTCGCCATTTGCCCGGGTATCACTGGCTCTACCGTATGGGCAGTTTTGCGTTGCATGAGTTGCGCTGGCCAGCCTTTCGGTCGGGCGGTCTTGCGGCCGCCTATACCCGTCATCGCCTGACCCGGCGGATCAAATCTCAGGTCGAGGACGCGGTGGTGCTGGACCAGGTGCTGCCCGATTATGCGCCGGGGTGTAAACGCATCCTGCTCTCCAATGACTTTTTTGAAACCCTGAGCCAGCCTCATGTACGTCTGGTGACTGACGGGGTGCAGCGCTTCACATCCACGGGGGTGGTGACGACAAGCGGCGAGGCCATCGACGCTGATCTTGTGATCCTCGCCACAGGGTTCAAGGCGACCGAGTTTCTTCCCAATCTGGATGTCAGGGGCAGGGGCGGGCAGAGCCTGAAAGCCGTCTGGGGCGACAGCCCCACCGCCTATAAGGGCGTGGCCCTGTCGGGTTTTCCCAATCTGTTCACCCTGTATGGACCGAATACCAATCTGGGACACAATTCGATCATCTTCATGATTGAACGCCAGACCGAGTTTGTCCGTCGTCAGATCATGCGGTTGCTGGCCGCGGATGCGATCAGCCTTGAAGTGAAAGCCGAGGCGCAAGCCGCGTTCAATGCGAGTCTTCAAAACCGTCTTGACCAGACCGTATGGGCGGGCGAATGCCCGTCCTGGTACAAGAGCCCGGACGGGATTATCGTCAGCAACTGGGCCGGTCCCGCAAGCCGGTATGCGCTGGCTTTATCGGGGCGGGACACAGACGCTTTCGTGCTCGAAGCGCCTTAGTCCGCAGACGCGGTCAGGATCGGCTCCGCCCATTGGGTCAAGCGCTCCAGCGCCATATCCGCTTCGGGCAGGAGGGGCGCGAACAGCGGGAAGTCATGCCAGAGCGTTTCCCAGATCTCGCACTGAACGGGAACGCCCGCCTGTTCGAGCTTTTCGGCGAACCGGATGGAGTCATCGCGCAGGATTTCCGCATCCCCGGTCTGAATGAAGACCGGCGGAAATCCTGTGAGCTCTGCAAAGAGCGGCGAGGCTTCCGGGGTGTCCGCGGGCGTATCTTCAAGATAGAGCGCAGCGCCAGCCATCAGCCAGTCCGGCTTGAGCATCGGATCGGACTTGGCGCGCGTCCGCGTGCTTTCGCCGCTGGCCGTCATGTCCGTCCACGGAGAGATCAGGTAGACGCCTTGTGGCATGGGGCGCCCCTGCTCTCGCTGTCGCAACATGCTGGCCAGCGCCAGACCGCCGCCGGCGCTGTCGCCCGCGATCAGGACGGGGCCGTCGCTGTGCGACATCGCCCAGTTGAGCGCAGAGGTTCCATCTTCGACGGCGCAGGGAAAGACATGCTCAGGCGCCAAGCGATAATCGACAGAGATCGCCTTGATCTTCAGGGCCTTGGCGAGACGGGTCACCAGGGGGCGGTGGCTTTTGGACGAGCCCAGGCAGTATCCGCCGCCATGCAGGAACAGCAATAATCCGGGCCGATGATCATCGGGCGTGAAGCTCAGCGCGTTCAGACCGGCGAGTGTCGTGCTTTCGATCTTGACGTCATCGGGCGTGGGCAAACGGTCCGCGCCTGCATCCATGCGCTTGCGGGCGATTTGCCTGGGGTTTTCAGGCGACATCACTGTCTTGCCGGCGGTGCGCGCCATGTGCCGCGCCAGAAGGCGCCGGATGCTGACGGCGCTCTGTTTGGGAACCCGTTCGATCACGCTTCTCTCCATCAATGTCCTGACAAATAGCCTTCCCGTATTTCTTCGATGTGACAAGCGCTTCGTGGCCGTTTCGCGGGTCTTCAATCAGGCGTGGAACGGAACATTAAGTTCAACTGTTGAGACTGGAAGGAGATTTTGGGAGAGACTGGAATGCCATTGGACCTGTCGGTCATCGCGGCTCATGAAGCGTTCATCGCTGGCCGCGCCGGCGGCTGCCGCGCGTATTTCCGTTTTCAGGATCTCGCTGGCACGTCCTTGATGAAGCGCAAGCTCGACGGCATTGAGTTCATCGGCTGCGACCTATCTGAATCAAGCTTTGCTCTGGCCTCGCTGGTGACCGCCTCCTTTTACTGTTCAAGCCTGAAGCGCGCCGATCTGCGAGGCGCGGATTTATCGCGCGCGGATTTGCGGGGCGCGATCTTGCGCGGTGCGGATCTGTATCGCGCCAATCTGGACGGCGCGGACTTCCGCAAGGCGGTTCTGTACAAGGACGAGCGCGACGCCGAGTTCAAGCACAATGACTGGCTGATTGACGCGGAGGGTGATGGCCGTGATGGCGCCGTGGACTTCCGCGACTGCACGCTAAGAGGCGCTCGACTGAGCGCAGCCAAGCTTAAGGGCGCAGACTTTTCTGGCGCCATGCTGGACGGCGCCAAACTGAACCAGGCTGATTTGCGCGATGCAAATTTTGAAGGCGCAGTCCTGACGGGCGCGGATCTGAACGGCACACGTCTGGACGGCGCGAATCTGGAAAAGGTCGTCCGTGACCCGGCTGAGGCGGCGTTGTCGCGCGCCGATGATCTTCGCAAAATGCTCGAGATGAGCGATCTTTACACACGCTCCCGCGGCGAACAGGGGCAGCGTGGTAATTTCGAGGGCGAAGACCTGCGCGTTCTCGGTCAGGCTTTTCGTGAGAAAGGATTGATCGGCGCCAATCTGCGCGGGGTTTGCGCGGTCGGCATGGACTTCTCCAACGCGTCCCTGATCGGCGCTGTGTTCGCCGGCTCTGATCTGCGCGGCGCCAATTTCACCGGCGCCAATCTGAAGGGTGTGAACTTCAAGGACTGCAATCTCAATCACGCCATCTTCAAATCAGCCGATTTGCGCGCCTTTACCGGCAATACAGGTCGCGCCTTCCTGCCGGCGTTTGATGGCGCGTCCACCCATGCGGCGCGATTTGACGGCGCGATGATGGACCGTGAAGCGCTTGGGCTCTCGCCTTCCGAGAACACGGGTCCCGGCGCGCAGTCAAAGACCGAAGACGCTGGACTGCCGGGAGAGGCGAAAGTCTCCTAGCCTTGCTGGCGGGCCACGCGTTCCGCCCAGTCGGCGAAGTCAGATTGCGCGGTTTCATACCCGATATCATTGAGCGTCTCGTGCCGCGCTTGCGGATCGCGCCGCATGGTGACGTCAGAGAAGCGCGCATTGTAAAGCCGCGAGGCGAGCACTTTCGCCGCCTGGCCCTTGTCGGTCGCGGGGTCTTCGCCGCCCGCCGCCAGATGGATGGCGAGGTCTGTGCGCATGGCGCGCAAACGGTTCTCGCTTTCACCCAGCTCCGTGCCCTCGATCAGATCGCGCCAGAGCGAGATCGAGGCCGGCCACCCGCAATCAGGATCATTGATATAGGCGTCCACTTCTTCGGGAATGCGCGACAGCCAGTCAAAGTCAGTGCGATGGCCTTTGACCTGCTTGCCCCAGGCTTTGAAGGTCAGCCCTTCCAGCCAGGTGGACGCCGACTGGGGTTTCTTGAACAGGCTTTCGATATTGAGCACGCCGCGCATCAGGCCCGCCCGGCCGCCAATCGCCAGATTGGAGTTCCAGACCGCAAGCCCTGCAATCTCGCCCTTGCGTTCCATGGCGTGGTTCATCGCCACGACCCCGCCCATGGAATGACCAAAGACGATATGGGGCAGGCCGGGGAAGCGCGCCTTGAGATGGTCTTCCACCGCCAACGCGTCCTGGATGACCTTGTTCCAGCCCTTGGGCGCGCCGAACACGCCGCGGGGTGCGTCTTCGGCTGTGGTTTCGCCATGGCCGCGATGGTCATGGGCGGCCACATGAAAGCCGCGGCCCGCCAGATAGGCGGCGAAGCGGGCGTAACGCGCGGAATGTTCGGCCAGGCCATGATGGATCTGAATGACGCCCAGCGGTTGGCCTTCGGCCTCTTGCACATGCAGGCGCAGGCTTGCGCCCGTGGGGCTTTCAAAAGTTTCCGCAACAAACGCCATGAGGGCATTCTCCATCCGGTCAGAACAGCTTAGCTTGACCTCTACCATAGACTGCCCGGAGCGTTTCACCATGTCCCGTCCTGCATTGCTGGCTCTTGATCAGGGCACGACGTCGTCGCGTGCATTGGTCTTTGACGAGACCGGGCGTGTGATCGCCACAGCCCAGGAAGAGTTCGCCCAAGGCTATCCCCAGCCGGGCTGGGTTGAGCATGATCCCGAAGTGATCTGGGCGACGGTCTTGTCCACCGCCCGCAAAGCCATGAGCGCTGCGGAATCCCAAGGGTGGACGGTTCAGGCCATTGGGGTCACCAATCAGCGCGAGACGACTTTAGTCTGGGACCGCGAGACAGGTCAGCCCATCCACAACGCCATTGTCTGGCAGGACCGGCGCACGGCCAAAACCTGCGCCAATTTGCGCGCCGAAGGCGCCGAAGCGCTGGTGCGCGACCGGGCGGGGCTGGTGCTTGATCCCTACTTCTCCGCGTCAAAGCTCGCCTATATCCTCGATTCCGTTTCCGGCGCGCGGGTGAAGGCTGAGGCGGGCAAGCTGGCCTTTGGCACGGTGGACAGTTTTCTGATCTGGCGCCTGACGGGCGGCCGTGTTCACATCACCGATGCCACCAACGCCAGCCGCACCAGCCTTTACGCGCTAGAGGCCGCGGACTGGGATGAGGATTTGCTGCGCCTGTTCAATGTCCCGCGGTCGGTCCTGCCGGACGTCGTGGACAGCGCGGGCCGGTATGGCGAGAGCGACGCGTCCATTCTGGGCCGGGCGATACCCATTTGCGCTGCGGCGGGAGATCAACAGGCGGCGGCGCTGGGGCAGGCTTGCCTGCATCCCGGCGAGGTGAAATCGACTTATGGCACTGGCGCGTTCTTGCTGGTGAACACCGGCGACACGCCCGTCAGGTCTGAAAACCGGCTTCTGGCGACCACGGCCTGGCGGTTGAACGGCCAGTCCGCCTTCGCATTGGAAGGCTCGATCCTGTCGGCGGGCGCGACAGTGCAATGGCTGCGTGACGGGTTGGGGATGATCGCACGCTCGTCTGAGATCGAAGCGCTGGCGCAAAGCGCAGACCCCGAATGCGGCGTCTATCTGGTGCCCGCCTTTTCAGGGCTCGGGGCGCCGCATTGGGATCCCGATGCGCGCGGCCTGTTGTGTGGGCTCAGCCGCGGGGCGGGCCGGGCGGAGATCGCGCGCGCCGCGCTTGATTCCACCGTGTACCAGACCCAGGACCTTCTGACGGCCGTGGCCAGTGACGGGGTGGATGTGCGCACCTTGAAAGTGGATGGCGGCATGGCCGTCAATGACGCGCTGATGCAGCGCCTGGCGGACATTTGCGCGGTCGAGACCGTGCGCCCGGTGAACGCCGAGGCCACCGCCTGGGGCGCCGCCTTCCTGGCGGGGCTTGGGATCAGCATGTTCTCGGACCTGTCTGAAGCCGCGACGCTGTGGCAGGCCGAACGGGCGTTCGCGCCGCAGCTGGAAGACGCCGCGCGCCAGCGCCAGATGGCGGGCTGGCATGACGCGGTGCGCCGCACCCTCAGTTAAGGCCTGCGACCGGTCGCCGCGTGCGACGTCCGGTCCTCTGCTCTGTCCGGGCCTCGCACGCTACAGCGGGGCCATCTTGTACAGAAGTGGAGCCCGTCATGGCGTCCCGGATCAATACTTTGCTGCGCTATGGCCAAGAGCGAAGCCCGCGCTACACCAGCTATCCCACCGCCCCGCACTTTCATGAGGGCGTCAATGCCGACGTCTATGGAGACTGGCTGGACACGCTGGATCGCGGCAAACCGATCTCGCTCTATCTTCATGTGCCGTATTGCAAATCCCTGTGCTGGTATTGCGGCTGCAATACCCGTGCGACCACTCAGGACGGGCCGGTCGAGGCGTATCTGAAGGTCCTCTTGCAGGAATTGACGCTGGTCGCGGATCGCTTGCCGGGCCGGATGACGGTGTCGCATCTGGCGCTGGGCGGCGGCACGCCGGCGATCCTGACCCCTGCACAGATGGACCGCCTGATGAGTGCGATCCGTGAGCGGTTTGATTTTGTAGCGGACGCGGAGCTCGCCATCGAGATCGATCCGCGGCATTTCACGCGCGACGACGCCCAGGGTCTGGCGCGCAATGGCTTCACCCGCGCCTCAACGGGCGTGCAGAGCTTTGATCCGGCGGTGCAGCGCGCGATCAACCGCATTCAGCCCTATGAAGTGGTGGAAGCGGCGTTCAACAGGCTGCGCGAGGCCGGGGTGATGAAGATCAACGCCGATCTTCTTTATGGTCTGCCGCTTCAGACCGAGGATAGCGCTCGCGCCAGTGCGGAGGCTGCGGCGGCGTTGAACCCGGACCGTCTGGCGGTGTTCGGCTACGCCCATGTGCCGCACATGAAATCGCATCAGCGTCTGATCAAGGATGAGGATCTGCCCGCCGCCAAGGCGCGCCTGAAACAGGCGGACGCCATGGAGGCGGCGTTGGCGGCGTGCGGTTATTCGTTGATTGGCATTGATCACTACGCCCGCCCGGATGACCCCATGACGCGGGCGCTTGAAACCGGAACCCTGCGCCGGAATTTTCAGGGCTACACCACGGACAAGGCCGAGACCCTGATCGCGCTGGGCGCGTCCGCCATCGGTCAGACGCCGCAGGGCTATATGCAGAACAAGGCCGATGTGCGCAGCTGGATGCTGGATGTGCAGGCCGGGCGCCTGCCTGTCGGCAAAGGCGTAATGGTCAGCCGGGAAGACGCCATGCGCGCTGTGATCATCGAACAGGTGATGACCTATCTCAGCGTTGATCCGGAAGCGGTGGCGGCCTGCTATGGCTTGCCTGCGCCCCGGGCGGATCTTGAGGCTCTGACCCGATCCGGCGTGGTGACGATCGAGAGCGGCCGGGTCATCGTCAACCCGGCCTACCGTCCGCTGGCGCGGCTCGTGGCGGCGGCGTTTGACGGTTATCTCGCCTCAAGCGCAGCCCGGCATTCGGTCTCGGTCTAGGAATTTGAAGGCGTGCGGCGCAGCACGCTTTATGGACAGGCCCGAAGTGAGGATTTAAACGGAGATGAGCGTAATGTTCTTACGTTCATCCCAACCTCTTTTTGTCATAGAAGCCTGAAAATCATGTCGCAGGATAACTTCCCGGTAGAGACGCGCCGTCACTCCGCAGCTCACTTGATGGCTGCGGCGATCAAGGACCTCTGGCCGAACGCCAAGTTTGGCGTGGGTCCGGCGACCGCCACAGGGTTTTACTATGACATCCAGCTCGAAGAGCCGCTGACGGTCGAGGATCTGCCCAAGATCGAGAAGCGCATGAAAGAGCTGCGCAAGAAGAAAAAGAAATTCTATTGCGAAGCGCACGGCATTGACGAAGCCATCGACTACATGGCCAAGGAAGGCCAGGACTTCAAAGTCGAGCTTCTGAAACTGCTGCGTGACAAGGGTTCGACCGCCATCGCCAAGGAGACGGGTGATGAATCCGTCGCGGGTGAAGGTCTGGACGAGATCACCTTCTATCGCACCGGCGATTTCGTCGATCTGTGCCGCGGACCGCATGTGGACCATTCCGGCCAGGTGGGTGAGTTCAAGCTGCGCTCCATCGCCGGCGCCTATTGGCGCGGCGACGCCAAGAACGCCCAGCTGCAGCGTATTCACGCCCTGGCGTACGAGACCAAGGACGAGCTTGAGGCGGAAGTGACCCGCCTGGAAGAACAGGCCAAGCGCGATCACCGCAAGATCGGCAAGGAGCTGGGCCTGTTCACGCTGGTGGAAGAAGTGGGCGCCGGCCTGCCCATGTGGCTGCCCGCGGGCAATGTGATCCGGGACGAGCTGGAGAAGCTCGCCCGCATCACCGAGCACCGCGCAGGCTATCGCCGCGTCTCCACCCCGCACATCACCAAGGGCGAGCTCTATCACCGCTCGGGGCATTTGCCGTTCTATGCGGACGACATGTATGCGCCGATCATGATCGACGAGCAGGAATACTATCTGCGTCCGATGAACTGCCCGCACCACCACATGATCTACGCGCATGACCAATGGTCCTATCGCGATCTGCCGGTGCGTCTGTCCGAATACGGCCAGGTTTATCGCTATGAGGCGTCCGGCGGTCTGTCGGGCCTGATGCGGGTGCGCGGTTTCTGCCAGAACGATGCGCACATCTATTGTCGCGCTGACCAGGCCAAGGACGAATTCCTGGATGTGATGCACATGCATGCGGACTATTATCGCCTGTTCGGCATCGACGATTTCTGGATGCGCCTGTCCCTGCCGGACATGGAAGACCTCGATAAATATGTCGATGACGCCGAGGGCTGGAAGACGGCGCTCGACATCCTCAAGCAGGCCATGGACGAGTCTGGTTATCCGTATAAGGAAGTGGAGGGCGAGGCGGCCTTTTACGGTCCGAAAGTCGACTTCATGGTGAAGTCGGTGGTGGGCACCGAATACGCCATTTCCACCAACCAGCTCGACTTCATGGCGACCAAGCGCTTTGAGCTTCAGTACACCGCCGCTGATGGCGATAAAAAGCCGGTCTATGTGATCCACCGTGCGCCGCTGGGCAGCCATGAGCGGTTCACCGCCTTCCTGATCGAGCATTACGCCGGCAAGTTCCCGACCTGGCTGAGCCCGACCCAGGCGGTGGTGATCCCGATTGCGGATCGTCACGAGGAGTATGCGCAGGCGGTGAAGGACAAGCTCTTCCTCGCCGAGGTGGATTCGGTGAACACCGGTGTCCGTGTCGAAACGGACTTCGCCTCTGAGCGGATGCAGAAGAAAATCCGCAACGCCCAGAACCGCCAAATTCCTTACATGCTGGTGGTCGGCGATGCGGAAGCGGAGAACGGCGAAGTGGCCGTGCGTCACCGCGATCATGGCGATCTGGGCACGATGAAGGTCGAAGACCTGATCGCCCGCATCGCCAAGGAGCAATCGGGACGCGCGGATTTGCCGAAGCCTGAATAGACTGCGCGTAGCAGCAAGAGAAAACGCCGGCCCATCGGGCCGGCGTTTTTGTGTGCATGCGCAAGGAGTGGGATGGTCAGAGCGCCGGGGCGCGCTGACGGCGTCGCCAGACCCGCCAGCCGATCCCGCCGCCGACGGCCGCCAGCACCAGTAATCCGATCACGCCCGCCACATTGAGCAGGACCAGCGCGGCGATAAGTCCGGCGATCCCGGCCAGTGACATCAGGGGCGCGCTGCGCAGATCGTCGATGATCAGCACCAGCGCCGGCAACAGCATCAGGATGGAGATGGAGGCGAAGACCAGTCCCGCGCCCAGCGACACCGCCATGGGGACCAGAAACTGCGCTTGCGGGCTTTGCTCGGCGATGATCGGCAGCAGGCCGAGCGCGGTGGTCAGCGTCGTGACCAGAATGGGGCGGAAGCGGCGGCCGGCGGCTTCGGCGATCGCGTCCACGGACGACATGCTGCGTTCGGCGAGGTTGAGATTATAGCGGTCGATCAGCACGATCGAGGCGTTCACCACCACGCCGGACAGCGCCACCATGCCGAAAATGGATGGGAAGGACAGCGGATAGCCGAGGATGAAATGCCCCAGAATCGCACCGCCAATGCCGAACGGAATGGCGATCAGAATGATGATGGGTTGCACATAACTGCGCAGCTGGGTGGCGAGCAGGGCGTACATGATCACGATGGCGATCAGCAGACCCCGGCCCAGGCTCGCGAAATCCTCGGCCTGTTCGCGCCCGGCGCCCGCCAGGGTCCAGCGCAGCTCTGGATATTGCTCCACGAGTTGCGGCAGCATGTTGGTTTCAACCAGCGCTCGCGCTTCGCCAGGGGTCAGGCGCGCTTCGTCCACATCGGCGGTCACTTCAACGATGCGGCGTCCGTCAATGCGTTCGATCCGGGTATAGCTGCGGCTTTCGGTGAGGGTGGCGGCGACGCTGAGCGGCAGGCTCTGTCCGTCTGCGGTGCGAATGCGCAGATCGGTCAGGTCTGACAGGCCGACACGCTCGTCCTCTGGATAGCGGACAAAGACCCGCAGCTCATCGGACCCGCGCTGGATGCGTTGCACTTCTTCACCGAAGAACGCCTGACGCACTTGTCGGGCCACATCGCGCGGGCTCAGGCCCGCCGCCTCGCCCGCCGGGGTGAGGGTGAAGTTGAGCTGGCGCTTGCCGATGTCGAGCCCGTCCTCGATCTCTGACACGCCGTCGAGCTGGGCGAGGGATTCCGCGAGCTGGCGCACCGCAGCTTCCAGAGACGGGGTGTCAGGGTGGGATAATTCATAGGCGATGTCTGAGTCCTGCGGACCCGCCGAGGAGATGATGGAGAGCTGCTCCACGCCCGCCAGCTGGCCGGTGCGTTGGCGCCAGAGCGCTTCCAGTTCGGACGAGCTGGTGGTCCGGTCGGCGGACGGGGTCAGCTGAATCTGGATCTGGGCGGCGTTGGACGCGATGGTCGTGGTCGAGCTGGAGCCTGGCCCGCCAAACAGGCTGGTGCGACCGCCAATGGTCGCTTCGATGGATTTGAACACCGGTTCGCCGTTCTCGGCGTATTCGCGCTGGATGCTTTCCGCGGCGGCGATCATGTGTTCGGCGGCGTCACGCGTCGCTGTGAAGGGCGCCCCGTCGGGAAGGCTGATATCGGCGGTGATCTGTTCTGATTCAATCGCCGGGAAGAACACGAAGCGGACGATCCCCGAGGAGGCCAGCGACATCACCAGAACCAGGATGGCGATGCCGGCGGCCGCCACCAGCCAGCGCATGCGCGCCGCGAAGCGCGCCCAGCGGCTGACGGTTCCATCAGCGAAGGCGGTGAGAAGCCGGGCCACCCGCTCCTGAATCCGCGCCAGCGGACCGCGCGACCAATGACCGCCGTGTGCGAGGTGGGACGGTAGAATCAGGAAGGCTTCGATCAGGGACACCGCCAGGATCGAGATGACGACGATCGGGATGGGGCGCGTGATCTCGCCAAAGGTGCCGCCGGAAAAGATCAGCGGGCCGAACGCGGCCATGGTGGTCAGAACCCCGACCAGAACCGGCGCAGCCACACCCGTGACGCCCGCGATGGCAGCGTCTTCGTCAGAACGGCCCTTCTGTCGTTCGCGGTCGGTGTTCTCGCCCACCACGATGGCGTCATCCACCACGATCCCCAAAACAACGATCAGGCCGAATGTGGTGATGAAGTTCAGCGTCACCCCGGCCATGCCGAACAGGGCGAACCCGCCCAGGAACGAGATGGGCACGCCCATGGACACCCAGAAGGCCAGGCGCAGATCGAGCACCAGAACCAGAAGCAGGAACACCAGGGTGAAGCCGATGATGGCGTTGCGCGCCAGCAAGGAGATCCGGTCGCGGAAGATCTGGGACTGATCGACCACGAGCTCCATCTGCACGCCGGGCGGCAAGTCCAGGGCGTCCGCGAACGCCATGGCAGTGTTGCGCACGCCCAGAAGATCTTCAGAGCCCTGGGTCTGGACATCAATGAAGACCGCGGGATGACCGTTGAAGCGTGAGATCAGCGGGTCTTCCTCAAACCCGTCATTGATCTCGGCCACATCGCCCAGACGGACCCGCGCCCCGGTTTCAGACGAGCGCAGAATGATGTTTTCAAACTCGGCGCCGGTCTCGCGTCGGGCGTTGGTGCGCAGAAGGATGTCGCCGGCCTGGGTACGGATTTCTCCGCCCGACAGGTCGACGGAAGCCGCGCGCACGGCGTTGGCGACCTCCGAGAAGGTCAGCCCGTACTGGCGTAGAGCATCTTCGGAGACAGAGATCGAAATCTCCAGCGCCCGCACGCCGCGCAAACGCACGGTGGAGATGCCGTCTTCGGCCAGCATGTCGCGTTCAATGCGCGAGCCTGTCTCACGCAAGGACGCTTCATCCACCGTACCGGTCAGCGCGAAGGTGAGAATGGTGGTGACAGGCTGGGGCACGCGGATCTGGGGCTGCTCGGCGTCAGCGGGCGGGAAATCAGCGATGGCGGAAACGGCGGTTTCCACGTCGTCCTTGACCACTTGGGCGTCGGCGAAGTCCTGCAGCTCGATGGTCACCGTGCCGCGACCTTCCGAAGCGACCGAGCGGACCCGGTCCACCCCTTCCAGCCCGATCACCGCTTCTTCGATGCGGCGGGTGATGGAATCTTCCACATCCCCGGGCGTTGCGCCGGGATAGATCACCGCCACCTGCACATTGCGCGGTTGCAAGGTGGGAAACACTTCGGTCTGCAAGGTCCAGGCGGTGATGGCGCCGCCCAGAAGAAACAGGATCATTAACAGGTTGGCCGCAACGGGATTGCGGACGAACCAGGTGATCAAGCCTTTGCCGGGCCAGGTTGAATGCGCGGAAGGGGGCAGAACAGGGTCGGTCACTGAGCCGCCCCGTCAGCGGTGAGAATGTTGGCGCGGCGTCCCAGAGCGTTTTCCGGGACGGGGGTGATGATCACGCCCTGCCCGAAATCGAAGGGGCGCAGAAAGACCTGATCGCCGACGCGATCCAGCACGACGACTTCGATCTCCTCGATGCGGCCGTTGCGCACGATCCGAACCTGGTTCAGGCCTGCGAGCGCGGACGCAGGCGCCACGACGCTCTCATCCAGATCCGGTCCAGAGACCCGAACATCAACGAACTGCCCGGGACGCAGGGCGTCTGGGGACGTCGGCTCGATGAACAGGTCGATGAAGCGGGTGCGCGCATTCAGGCTGGCGCCCTCTCGAACAATTTCACCTTGAAGCGTGACGGCGCTCTCGCCGACAGACAGCTCGGCCTGACGTCCCACAGCCGGGGTCAGGCGTTCCAGATCAGCAGGAGCGATCGGAGCGACGATTTCCAGGCGGGAAATGTCATAGACCGAGCCATAGCTCTGACCGGCGCTGACCAGTTGCCCCGCTTCGACGCGGCTATCAATCACACGGCCGCGGAAGGGAAAACTGATCGCGGTGCGTTCAAGATTGAGGCGGGCCTGGGACAGGTCGGCTTGAGCGGAGGCGACGCGCGCCCGCGCCGCGGCCAGTTGCGGCTCGCGGGCGGCGAGGGGCGTGATCTCGCGATTAGGGTATTGGCGGCGCCATTCAGCGCGGTTGATTTCGGCTTCAGCCTCAAGCTGGTCGAGTGCGCTGCGCGCATCAGCGAGGCTGGCCTGTGCGCGGGACACCGCAACTTCGTAATCGCGTGGATCGATGCGAAACAAGACCTCGTTCGGCTCAAAGTGAGCGCCGGCGCGCACGGCCTCCGACACCTCAATGACGCGTCCGCTGACTTGCGGAGTCAGCGTGACGTCAGACGGGGAGGCGACGGACCCGGTCAGGGCGATTTCCACCTGATGGGCGGCTTGCGTCGGGCGGATGATCTGCACGGGCGTTGCAGCGCGTTCTGGCGCGGCCTGGGGCTCGCGCCCGCCGCCAGACGATAAGACCGCTGTCATGATCATGGCGAGTATGATGACTGCAACGATCGCGGCGATCTGTATCCAGCCGACCCAGCCTGATTTCTCCGGCTCGGCCCCATCCTCTTTGGTCGAGATCTGCATGCCCAACCAATCCCCTTATAAATCCTGCCCGGATCGGATTTAGCACGGACCTGAAGACCCGCCATCATTGAATGGCGATTTTTACAGCTCAGAGGAGAAGCGACGCCAAAAAAAGACCCCGCCGGGTGGCGGGGTCTTTGAAAGGACACCCCGGCGCGGGGTGTCAGCGCACGTCAGCACTCGCTTCAGACGCCTGCGCCAGGTCGGAAGCCTCAGATGAAGTCGACTCGACCTGTGCGAAGCCCAGAGCCTCGCCGATATTGGGGAGATGGCCTGTGGCCAGGAAGGGCAGGCCCAGCGCCATGGCCACTGAAATCACAAGACCGATCAATGCGCGGATAATGTCAGTGGTCACGTCAAAGGCGGCGTCTTTAACGCCGCGCAGTTTCGCAACCCAGGAAATGGCCAGTTCGCGCCCCGCCAGCAGGCCCAGGAAGACCCAGGTGGTGCTCATGGGGATATCGTTGATCTCCTTGAAATACATCAAGATGACGCCAAAGGCGAAATCAACGACGGTGGCTGCGCGCACATCCACGGTGTTGGTTTTGGACAAAACGATCTTTTGAATCTCGCCGCCCCGGGCCGCGAAGATCAGAGCGTGCAGGCCTAGCATCAGCAAGGTTGCGAAGATCAGCAGTCCGAACGAGAAGGTGACGCTGACATCGCCGGACACCGGGTCCACAACGGTCTCGCGCGGCAGGTAGACGAAAATATTCGCCAGATCCTGCATCAGCCATTGCGACCACAAGAAGCCGGTCGAAAGCCATTGCAGAACGTACCAGGTGTTGAAGCGATGCGTGGCCAGGGCCACCGCGATGCTGCCGACAAGGACCAGTCCCGTGGCGATCCAGTTGGCGTTGGCGAGGTCCGGCAGGGTCGGGCCGTTCACCAGAAGATAAACAAGCAGCGCCGTCAGGCCGGCGACGATGGGAATGGCCCAGTTGGGTGCGCCATGGTCTTCAACATCCGTCTTGAACACCCAGGTCTCGAACATGCGTGAGATCAGCGCGAAGAGCACCGCGCCGGCGCCGAAGGCGACCAGATAGCCCAGCAGGGATTTGATCATCATGCTGCCCAGCACGCCCGCCGTGGCTGAGCCGCCGGTCAGGGTGAAAATGGTCAGAACGAGGAAGGTGGTGGAGACCGGGATACCGAACCGCGTCAGTATCAACAACACAAGCGGCGGCAGGATATGCCACCATTGAATGCCGGTTTCGGGATAGGGGATGCGGTTCAGGCGTCCAAAGGCGATATCGCCGTCATGGCCGAAATATCCGTAGAGCATCACCGCGACGATGATGGCGGCGGCGAAGGCCCAGAGCACCAGCCAGGGGCGTTTGGCGTTTGAGGCCAGAAATGTTCCCAGTGTCTGGATGACATCGTTCGCCACGATGGCGTAGGCGGCGAACATAAAGCCTATCAAGCCAAATAGCGGGACCCCGAAAACGCCCAGCTGACCAAGATCCGCCATGAGATCATATCCTAATTGTTCAGGCCCCTCGCAGCACCGGAGCGCTGTTGTGCGCCACCCGATAGCAAGGGCGAGGCGATGCGGGAAGTCAAAGCATCGGCTGGAGCCGTCTTTTTCAAGATTCTGTCACATGAGGGTCCAAACGGGCGCCCTTTGAAACAAAGTGTGTACCGTCTGGTCGGTTTGGGCTTGAAAAACCGTCCAGACGGTATAGATGCAGTGCAGCATAATCGCGTGAAATTGGAGCCCCGGTCTTGAAGCACGCCGCCCCTGACGCTGCGCCGACTGAAAAAGTCAGCACCTCGGATTTGATTTTGGACGCCGCCGAGCGCGTAGTCGCGCGCGACGGCGCTCATCTGACGATTGATGCGGTGGTGCGCGAAAGCGGGTTTTCAAAAGGCGGGGTGCTTTACAATTTCCCGTCAAAGCAGGCGCTGATCGAAGGGATGATCGCCCGCATGACCCACGGATTCCTGCAGCGGCATGAAGACGCCAAGACTGCGGCTCAAGCGCAAGGCGCGCCGTCAGCTTCCGCCCTGTTCCGGGCGTTCTTTGATGACAAGAGCGTGGATCGCCAAGTCTATATGGGCCTTCTGGCCGCGCTCGCGGAAAATCCCGAGCTGATCAAACCGGTCAGCCAGGTGCATCAGAAAATTCGCGAAGACATTCTGGCGGAAGCTAAGGACGCAGTGCTCGCCCGCATCGCCATGCTGGCTGCGGACGGACTTCATTTCGCGGAAATTCTTGGCCTTGAAACCTGTTCGACTGATGAGCGCGAAGCCATAGAAGCTCGCCTGATCGCTCTTGTGACGGAGCCTCCCCGATGATCATACGTAACCTGTTGCTGGCAGCGAGCGCCCTGGGCGTTCTGGCGGCGTGCTCGCCCGCGGAGACGGAAGAACAGGCGCCGCCCAGAGCCGCGCGCATTGAAACCGTGCAGGCGGCTGCGACGTCTAACCAAAGAGAATTCGTGGGACGTGTGGAAGCGCGCCTCACCGTCGACCTTTCCTTTCAGGTCGGCGGTCGCCTGGCGGAGTTTCCGGTGTCGGAAGGCCAGCTGATCGAGCAGGGCGCACTGGTCGCCCAGCTTGAAACCCAGGATTTCGAACGCGCCCGTCGCGAAACGCAGGTTCAGTTGCAACAGGCGCGTCAAAATCTGGATCGGCAACGTACGCTGAATGAGCGCGGAATCGCGTCTGACGCTGCGCTGGAAGATGCGCAGACAGCTTACGATCTGCGCGCCGTCGCCCTCGACACCGCTCGTCAGAACCTGGAGTACGCGACGATCAACGCGCCCTTTGACGGGCTGATCAGCCGACGGCTTGTAGACAATTACACCACCGTCTCGGCAGGCCAGCCTGTGGTGCGCATCCAGGACGTCAGTGAGCTGCGGGTCGCCATTCAGGTGCCCGAAAGCCTGATTGCTCAGGTGGACCGCGGTGACGAGCCGGAGATGGTTGCGCGCTTCCCGTTCCTGCCCGACCAGAGCTTCGAGCTTGAGTATCGTGAGCTGGTGGCCGAGCCGGATCAGGCCTCTCAGACCTATACCGCTCTGTTTGCCCTGCCCGACTCCGTGCCAGCCAACATTCTGCCGGGGATGACCGCCTCTGTGACGGTCAATCTGCCGCAAAGCCTGTCAAACCAGGCGCAGGGCGTCGTCGCGCCGCTGTCCGCGCTGGCGTCCAATCCCGACGGCAGTTTCTCGGTCTGGGTCTTTGACGCGGAGTCCGGCGCCGTCAGCCGTCAGCCTGTGCTCGCGGGCCCGATCGAGGGGGGGCAGGTGGTCATCCATACGGGGCTCGAGCCGGGAGATGAAATCGTCACCGCCGGTGTGAACGCGCTTTATGAGGGGATGCTCGTGCGCCCCATCACGCCCAGCAATCGCTGACCGACCGAGACACGGAGCGTCTGATCATGACCGAAACCGCCCAGTCCGGGGTCGGCGGCAAGTTCAATCTTGCCCGACTGTCCATCGAACGTCCGGTTCTGACCTGGCTTGTCATACTGTTTTGCCTGTTTGGCGGGATCCAGGGGTTCATGTCGGTCGGGCGCCTGGAAGATCCAGCCTTCACCATCAAGGAAGCCATCGTCATCACGCCCTATCCCGGCGCGACGGCGGAGGAAGTTGAAGACGAGGTCACCGAGCGGCTGGAAACCGCCATCCAGCAGATGAGCCAGCTTGACGAGGTGTTCTCTGAAAGCTCGCCGGGCGTCAGCGAGATTCACGTGCGCATGCGTGATGAATTTGACGGCTCACAATTGCCGCAGATCTGGGATGAGCTGAGAAAACGGGTCAGGGACGCCGCGCCAACCTTGCCGCCCGGTGCTGGAACCTCGCAGGTTCTTGATGATTTTGGTGATGTTTACGGCATTCTCTACGCCGTCACCGCGCCGGGATATTCCGATCGTGAAATCCGCGATATCGCTGATGATCTGCGCCGTGAATTGCTGGTGGTGGACGGGGTCTCCAAGGTTGAGGTCGCCGGCGTCACTCAAGAACGCATCTATATCGAGATATCACAGGAAGACCTCGCGCGTCTCGGGCTGCCGGTCGAGGCTGTGCTCTCCACGCTCTCCAATGAAAACGCGGTGGTCTCAGCCGGCGAAGCGCCTTCGGGCGATCGTTTGCTGCGCATTGAAATGCCCCAGTCCATCGGCGGCGTTGAATCCATCGAGAACCTGCTGATTTCACCCCGTGATGCAGGCCAGACGCTGCGTTTATCCGACATCGCAAACGTGACGCGCGCGCCCGTCGAGCGGGCGGATGTCTACATTTATCATAATGGCGAGCCGTCCTTCACCCTGGGCGTTGCGGGGCTTGAAGACGCCAATATCGTCGATGTGGGGGAAGCTGTGGAAGCCCGGCTGGCCGAGCTGGAGCAGGATCTGCCGGTCGGCGTCGAGCTCAAGCCGATCTATGAGCAGCACACGGTCGTGGCGGAAGCGACGAACGGGTTTCTGGTCAATCTGGCGATGTCGGTCGCCATCGTCATCGGCGTGTTGTGCCTGTTCATGGGCTGGCGGGCCGGGGTGACGGTGGGCGTCGTGCTGTTGCTGACGGTGCTGGGCACGTTGTTCTTCATGAACGCCTTTGACATCACCATGCAGCGCATCTCGCTGGGCGCCCTGATCATCGCCATGGGCATGCTGGTGGATAACGCCATCGTCGTGACCGAAGGCATCCAGGTGTCCGTGCAGCGTGGCGACGACCGGATGAAGGCGGCCGAAGACGCGGTCTCCTCCACCCAATGGCCGCTGCTTGGGGCCACAATCATCGGCATCATGGCGTTCTCCGGGATCGGATTGTCGCCTGACTCAACGGGCGAGTTCCTGTTTTCGCTCTTCGCCGTCATCGGCATTTCGCTGGTGCTGAGCTGGATTCTGGCGATCACGGTCGCCCCGATGATCGCCTATCATCTGTTCAAGGGGGAGAAGGCCAATCCTGACGACCCGCATGGGCTCGGCATTTATGGCCTTTACCGCAATATGCTGGTGAGGACGCTCAAGCACAGGATCGTCACGGTCGCCGCGCTGGTGGCGGTGTTCGTGGCCTCCATCATCGGGTTCGGCTCGGTCAAGCAGGCCTTCTTTCCCAATTCAAACACGCCGATGTTCTATGTGAACATGACCATGCCCCAGGGCGCGGACATTCTGGCGACAGACGCGGTGATCCGCGACGTGGCGCGCTTTGCCGGCGAACAGGAGCACGCCCGTTCGGTGGATGCGTTTGTGGGGCGCGGCGCCACACGCTTCATGCTGACCTATTCCAGCGAACAGCCCAATCCCGCCTATGGCCAGCTGATCGTGCAGACCGAAGCGCTGGACGAAATTCCGCCGCTGGCGGACGCCATCATGGCGTATGTGACCGAAACCTACCCTCAGCTCGAAGCCCGGTCGGAGCGGATCGTGTTCGGCCCGCCTTCCGGCGCCCAGCTGGAGGCGCGCTTCATGGGGCCGGACGCCGCAGTTTTGCGCTCGCTGACCGAAGACGCCATACGGCGGCTCAGCGAGGCGGGCGAGTTCCGCGACCTGCGGACGGACTGGCGTAATCGCGAGCTGGTGCTGGTGCCGCAGATCCTGCCTGATCGCGCCAGAACCATCGGCGTCACCCGCGCGGATGTCGCGGATGCGCTCAGCTACGCCACCTCAGGCTCGCAAGTGGGCGTGTTCCGTGAGGGGGATCTGCTGATCCCCATCGTGGCGCGCGCGCCTGACTATGAGCGGGTTCAGCCTGACAGCCTGACCGACCGGTTGATCTGGAGCCCCTCCCAGGACGCCTATGTGCCGGTCAGCCAGGTGGTCAGCGGGTTCGAACTGGAGGCCCATGAAAGCCTGATCCAGCGTCGCAACCGGGTGCGCACCCTGACGGTGCAGGGCAATCCCGCATCTGCAGACACCACCGCGGCCTCGGCATTCCCCCGCTTTGCAGAAGTGATCAACGGCATTGACCTGCCTCATGGCTATTCGGTCGAATGGGGCGGGGAACACGAAGCCTCCAGCGAAGCCAATGAATCGCTGGGCGGCGTCTTGCCCGTCAGCTTGCTGGTGATGCTGATGACGAGCTTCGTGCTGTTTCAGAGCGTGCGCCAGCCCCTGATCATCTGGCTGATCGTTCCTATGGCGATCTGCGGCGTCAGCATGGGGCTTCTGGCCACCAATGTGGCCTTCTCCTTCACCGCGCTGTTAGGGTTGTTGTCGCTGTCCGGGATGCTGATCAAGAACGCCATCGTGCTGGTGGACGAGGTCGATCAGCGCATTGCGCGCGGCGATCCGCGCTTTGACGCCATGGTGAAGGGCTCGGTCAGCCGTTTGCGGCCGGTGCTGCTGGCGGCGGGGACGACGATCCTGGGCATGACGCCCCTGATCTTTGACGCCTTCTTCCAGGGCATGGCGGTGACCATTATCTGCGGTCTCGCCTTCGCGACGATCCTGACCATGATCGCCACGCCGGTCTTCTACGCCCTGTTCTTCAGGATCAAGGATGACGAGGTGGCGGCCTAGCCGACAAGCGGCGGTTTCTGGCGCGGCTTGGGGGCGTCAAAGGCGCGCTCGGCCTTCCGGCTCGGGAAGATCAGCGAAAGCGTCGATCCCAGCGTGTAATACGAGCGCAGGAACCTGAAGCCCATATAGAGCGGCAGGATCGGGATGAGGTCGAGCCGTCTCCAGACGATCAGCACGAACAGCGCCAGCACGAAGGGCATGCCCATCACCACGGCCACGACAGTGGCGAAGCCGGGGTGGCCGTACACGCCGCCAAACAGGAAGAACACGATCAGGCCGTAGATCAGCAGCGGCGTCATCATCGCGCGCCGCGCGCCATTGAGCAGGGTGAACGGCAAGGCGACATTGCCGATCACCGAGCCATTGCGAAACAGCATGTCCCGGTTGTGCGCGGTGACATGGTAGAGCGAGCGGAACCAGCGTGTGCGCTGCTCGCGCAGGAAAGCGAGCGTGTCCGGCGTCTCGGTGTAGAATTTCGCCTTGGGGTCCGCGACCATGCGATAGCCCAGCGAGGTCATGCGCAAGGTGATGTCGGTGTCCTCGCCATTCATGCCTTCAGTGAAGCCGCCCGCCTCGTCCAGCGCCGATTTGCGATAGATCACGAACATGCCGGGCAGGCCGAACACCCCGCCGAACGCGCCGAAGCCCACTTGCACGAAGCCATGGCGCATCAGCACTTCGATGGCGCGCACCTTGGACAACAGCCCCTCGTCCGCATGCGGCAGAGGCAGCCCGCCGACGCCGCCCACGGCATTCCGGGCGAAATGGCGCATGGCGGTTTTCAGCGTGTTGGGCGCAATCACCGTGTCGGCGTCGATGCGGACGACAAAGCCTTCCTCAATCAGGTCCAGGCCTCGATTGAGCGCCCGGGCCTTGCCCGCAATGGTGCTCGTGTCCACGCGCCAGCCCGCCAGGTTTTCGCACCGCGCCAGGGTCGTCTCCGCCAGTTGCGCGGTGTCGTCGTGCGAGCAGTTCTCCATCACGATCACCCGCACATCGCCGTCATAGCGCGCCGCCGCCGCATCCACAGCCAGAAGCGTCTCGCGGATCTGGTGGGCTTCATTGTGCGCCGGGATCATCACGGCGACCGGGGGCGAAAAGGCGCGGCGGCGTGAGATCTGGTTGCGTCCCCATCCCAGAACGGCCAATTGCACCCCCATCACTTGCTGGGCCAGGAACACGCCGGGGCCCATCCCGCCCAGCAGCGCGATCGAGCGCAAGTAATCAGCTTCAGGCTGGAACACGGACGACACCAGAATGGCGACGATCGCCGCAACGCCGCCGGTGACGAACAACAGGCTGTATTCGTAAAGCTTGCCGTCACGCAGCACCGGAGTTCCTGAAGCGGTCGGCAGGCGCGCCTGGCTGATCAGGGTGTGCGGGAAGATGATCAGCCCGGCCATGCCGGCGAGAAATTGCTGGAAATGGACCGGCCAGACCGCACTCACCCATCGCCAGCTCAGCCAGGCGGCCAGGTCGATCACAATGCAGGCCAGCGCAAGCTTGAGCAGGAAGCTCATCGCCAGCACGACCCGTTTGCCCGGCGTGCCATAGGCGAACAGCGCATAGGTCAGAAAAAAGCTCAGAAGAAAGGTGCGGACCGGCAGAACCGCATTCATCCGGTCTGCGGTGAAGCCGACGAAGTCTCGCGGTATGGCGACGTCAAACAGGGCGCGGCTCAGCTCGGGCAGCGCCAGAAGGATGATGGAGAAGAAAGCGAACGCGGCGAGGGCGAAGTCCTGAACCTCTCTGGGCCGCGCGACGGAGACGCCGACGGGCGCGGAGTCCACAGAGCGGAAGAAGTCCGCCTTACGCCCCTGATCATCCAGACGTATCTGCGGAGCGTCCCGTTTCAGGACCGGTTCGGTCTGTGCGTCTGCGGCATGCGCCTTGCGAGTGGAATCGCGAAGCGGCGGGTCGGTGTCTTTGAGCATGGTCGGGACGCCCTACCGCTTCATGGCGCGTTCAGAATTGATCGCGTACTGGTTGACTGCAGCTTTTAACGAAGCATTAACAGTCGGAATTCGGAAGGGCAATTCATCCGGACTGACGGGTGAAGACGGGTGACATCATGACGAATTCCATGCGTACCAGCATGTTGGCGGCTGGACTTGCTGTTGTCAGCGCCGGCGCCGCTCAGGCTGAGGGGCGTTTTGAGCTTCAATCGACCAATATGATCGCCCGGTCTGATCCGTTTTCAGCTGATGAGGAGCTGGCCTACGCAGGTCCGGCGGTGTTCGATCTTGAGACAGGTGTTGACTCAAACACCTGGCTGCGCCGCGTGCAGCCGCTTTCAGGTCGGCAGGTGCTTCGGTTTGAGGGGCAACTGCGCGTGCGCGGATACGCTGACCGGGACGAACTCAATTCCGTACTGGTCACGCCGCGGGTTCAATACTGGAACACGACCGCTGACAACCGCCTGCAGGTGCGTCTGGCGGCGGGCTATAGCGCGCTGAGCCGGGATGGCGATGCGCACTGGACGCGGCCCGAAGCCGAGGCGCAGCTGCGCTGGCGTCC
Organism: Oceanicaulis sp.; assembly: GCF_051859625.1. GTDB lineage: Bacteria > Pseudomonadota > Alphaproteobacteria > Caulobacterales > Maricaulaceae > Oceanicaulis. Next base: position 1,785,101 of record NZ_JBHYFH010000001.1, read on the forward strand.
GCAAGGCGATCAGCGACTTGAAACCGTCTTCCGCGTGCGCGCCAACGCCTATGATTTCGAGCGCGCCGATCTTCAGGGCTTGGACTCAGAGCGAGTGCGGGTCGGTCTCGAGCAGTTTTTCCGGCCTGTGGATGACAATTTGGTGCTGCGCATCTCGGCCTATTTCGAACAGGCCGAAGCGGATGAAGACCGCTTTTCCTTTGATGAAACCCGCTTGCGCGGTGAAGTGATCTGGTCGCTCGACGACAAAAGCTCCGCAGCTCTGGTCGCTGACTATCGTGACCGCGATTATGACGACGCGTTTTCGGCGCTTCAGCCGGTCGCGCGTTCAGATCAGCGCTTTGAGATCGAGGCGCGCTACGAGCGCCAGATCGCAGAGCGGGTCAGCGCGTTTGTGGCGGCTGGATATCTGGACAATGAGTCCAATATCCAGACCCGCGATTATGGCGGCGCCACCTTCCGCGCCGGTTTTTCTTTCCGGATATGATCGGTCACCACAATGATGACACAGTATCGCCGGGACGCCGCCCGACTTGACGTCTTTAAGGGTTGGGTAAGAAACGCGTCGAAGGCTCACAGGCCTTGTCGTGAGGCGTTTTATCGCTGCGGGGGCGGCGACAGGTCCGGGGCTAATCCAGCATGAAAACCAATCGTGAGTACAAGCGCAGATTCCCCTGGTTTTCTGCATCCCTCGGCATTGTCGCGCTCGCCAGCGTGGCGACGCTCTTCGTCTCGGGGCAGCTGAACGCCGGACAGGGCGAGTTCGGATTATTCGTGCGCCAGGTCTTTGATCGAATGACCAGCGCGCAGGCCGCGCTGGGCCGTGATGGTCTTTATGACATCAGTCTGGCTGACGCGGGCCATGAAGACGGCCTCGTCGTGTCTGGATACCCCTCTTACGCCTCCGCCAGCCTGCCTTTGGTGCGCGATCAGCGATCGCGTGCGGTCCGGCTCGTTCTGAGCGGCCGTCAGGATGTGAGTGTGGACGCCGTGACGGCGTTGCGGGTGACGGTGAATGGCCGACGCGTGATGGAGCGCGTGCTGGCGCCAGGCCAACGGGATTTCACCTGGGTGTTTGACCTGACCGAACAGCTTGAAGGCGCCGCGGATGCACGCGTCGGCGTGCAGCTGGCAGGAGACGTGTCCGCCCAGGTCTGTCATTCGGACCGCTCCATGGGCGCTGTGCTCAGCCTGGCTCCGACCTCCGGTCTGGAGATCGAGCTGGAGGGACCGCTCACGTCGGTGCGGGATGTGCTGGCCTTGACCCCGCGCCAGGTGGTGATCGCCATGGATGACGGCGAAGCCTGGTTCGAGCTCGCGACCCGGTTGGGCGCGCGGCTCAATCGGAACGGTTTTGCGGTCACCATGATCAATCTCGCCGACGCGTCGGCGGTCGTGGAAGCGGGCGCGGAAGGCGTGATCCTGGCGGGTTCGCGTGAAAACCTGCAGCGCGCAGGGTTTCTGTCAGTGGATGAGCGTGCGCCTGCGGGCGCCAGCCTGTGGCGGCGCGCCGGGCACACCATGGTCGCCGTCACGGATGCGGAGCGTATCGACACCGTGCGCTTTCTCACCAGCGAGCTGTCTGCCATCGCCCGTGGGATTTCGGTCAATCCGGTTCAATTCCTGTCTGCTGAAGGCCCGTCGGTGCTGACGCTTGACCGGCTGGGCGTGGACACCAGCGTGCAGCAGGTCGCGGACCGTCGCGAATGGCGCTTCAGCTATGTGTTGGCGGAGTCGCCGCAAGGCCGGGTCGCCGATGCCGTGGGACTTGATTTCCGGCTGCCGGATGGTCCGACGGGGGTGACGACTGTCGCTCATGTCGCGCTGAATGGTGAGCTGATTGATTCTCGCCGGCTGAACGGTTCGGGCCAGAACCGCTATCGCGTGGAATTGCCGACGGCGCGGCAGGGTCTTTTGAATGATGTCGCCATAGCCCTGCAGCGCCAGCGCGATGATGGCGGGTGTGAGATTTCCCAGCAGCGGTATCCGGTCCAGCTGGCGAGCGACAGCGCGCTCCTGTTTGAAAGCGCGCAAGCGGGTCAGGGTTTCACCCATTTGCCCGAGCGGTTTGCGGACGGTCTGGAAGTGCGGCTGCCCGACGTGATGAGTGCGTCGCAGAGGCTGGTCATGGCGCGTGTGACGGCGGATGCGCTGGCCTTGTTCGCGCCCTCCAACGCGCCGCTCACCTATGTGTTCTCCAGCACCGATAATGGTCGTTCCGGCCCGGTGGAGCGGCCCTTCCTGGCGATCAACAACACGCCCGTGAATGCGCAGGCGCCCTTGCGGGTGTATGCGGACCGGCTGGTCATCGAGACCGGCGCCGGGGTGGATGCGGACGTGCGGGCCTTGTCCAACCTGACCTTGTTGCAGGTGTCGCGCGCTGAAATCGCACCGGAAGCTCCACGCCAGGAGCCGCGCTTCGCGCCGGGTCTGGTGGTGCACGCCATTGATGATGCGCCCTCCATGCGCGGCGCGCATCTGGGACAGAATCCCGTGGCGATCATTCATGCGGACGGGGTGGCGATGTCGCCCGGCGGTCAGGGCCTGCCTAGCGCCATAGGCTTCGATTAATCCATTTCACGCTATGTTAAGACCTTCGCAAGGTGAGTGCGATCTGGTGTCAGTCTAACTGACGCAGGGACCGGGGTGATTCGCTCCGGGAAGGGACTCATGGAGCTCGCCACCGCAGATGCTGTTCAACCCCGCGAGGGCGAGGCCGCGTTCATTCTGCAATTGCGACCGCCGGAAACCGCGAACGCGGACGCGCTGGCTTCAGGACTGGATCGCTTCACGTCTTTGTTCCTGGAGCGGGCGGTCAGCGACCAGGTGCGCTTTTCCCCGCTTGGCGCTCTGACCTGGGCGTTGTGCGCGCCGACTGAGCATGTGGACGATGTGGACGCCGCCTGTGATGAGCTGGCCAGCACATTGTTTGGTGACCCGGCGAGCGAGGCCGTCCATCTGGCGCGACAGCCAGACCAGCCCCGACAGGAAGATTACCGCATTCAGAACCAGGCGCTGTCTGATGAAGAGGGCGAAGCGGTGATGCAGGACCTGGCCGAACACGAATGGGATCTCGACGCAAAACCCGAGAGCGCAGATCCGGCTGCGGACCCGGATGAAGACAGCTTCGATCTGGATGACCCGACGATTGATCTTGATGCTTTTGACGCGTCTGAAGACGATGACTGGGATCTCGTCAAACCCATAGATGAAGACCCGGTCGTGATCCTTGATGAGGGCTCTGAAGACACTGAGCTTGAGGCTGAAGCTGAGGCTGAGCCGGAAGCTGAGCCGGAAGCTGAGACAGAGGTTTCAGACGCGTCCCTGACCGGTGAAGAGGCTGATTTCGAAGAGCAGGATCAAACCGACGCAGATGATGAAGCGAGCGCTGACGCGGAAGAAGAGTTTGAGCTGGCCGACGCGGGTGACGACAGCGCAGACGACGTGGACGTTGATGAGGGTGCGTTCGCTTTAGACGCGCCGGAAGACGCCAATGGCTCGCTCGACCACAGCGAAGATGATGACTTTGTTCTGGCGCGGGATGATCTGGATGACGCGGCGGACCTTGATGCGATGGCGCCGGACGCCGGACTCGCCAACGTGTTGGAAGATGCGCTCGACGAGATCAACGCCACCTCGCGCATCTGGGATGAAAATGCGGATACGGTCGATATTGATGACATCGCGGCCTCGGCGCTGCATGAGACCCGCCTTGGAAGTCAGGTCGACATCGCAGCTGAACTGAGCGCGTTTCGTGAAGAGATGAAAACGATCGCCCAGTCCATTCCTTCGGGCGGCATGGATGCGGCGCTGTCGGATTTCCGTGCGGGCCTTGAAACCTTGTCCGGTGAAATCGGCCAACGTGTTGATGGCGCGGCGCAGCGGATTGAAGCTGCGGTCGGCCAGCTGGACGTGAACCGCTATGACGCCGCCAGTCAGCGCGTGGAAAGCGCTGCAGCCTTGATGGAAACGAGCGTCCAGGAAGCCTTGCAAGCGCTCAAGAGCGCCAGCTCCGCAATGGCCACGCCGTCTGCGAGCGACATGTTTGAGGAAGAAGACCGGGATTCGGTCTGACCTGAACCTTTCCGCTTGTTAATGAACATCGCGTAATGTTAGTCTTTCCCCGTAAACGCCGGGGAGGGCGATATGCGGCTACTGGTAGTGATGGCGAGCGTCGGCCTGTTGAGTCTCGCACTCAGCGGCACTGCACTCTACGGGTTCTGTTCTGATATGTCGCAAGGCCGGGCGGAAGACGCCGTGCGCTTTGTGGAGCGCTTCCTTGAAAGCGCGCCTGACGGCTTCAACATCCCGCCCACACGCCGGACCTGATTCCTCGATTTAAGACTTTGATCTGGGCGGACGCGGCACAAACGCTGGGGTCCTTGCCTTGTAGCGCGCATAGTCTGGACGCCGGTCTTCAATGTCCGCTTCCTGGAGCGTGACGCCCGACAGTTTGAGCAGCGTAAAGGTCACAAAGACCGGACCAGGCAGGGCAAGCGCGCCCCAGCCGGTTTCCGCCGCGATCAGCCACAGCCCCCACCACACACACGCTTCACCAAAATAATTGGGATGCCGGCTCCAGGCCCAGACTCCGCTTTCAAGCACCTGCCCGGTGTTGGAGGGATCGTGTTTGAACCGGCTGAGCTGGGCGTCCGCGAGGCTTTCATACGCAATTCCGAACACGGCCAAAGCCGCTCCGGCATAGCCCAGAGCGCTCAACGACGCTTCGCTGGCGAACGCCTGGCCGAGCTGGACGGGCAGGCTGGTCAGCCACAACAGAACGGCCTGGGGCGCAAAAACGAACAGCGCCGTGGTCCGCGCATAGCTCCAGCCGCGCTTTTCGCGCACATCACTGAGCAACTTGGTATAGCGCCGGTCTGCGCCTTCATGCCGCCAGCGCATCAACAGATGCACGCCCAACCGCATCCCCCACAGGCCCGTGAGCCCGACGATCAGCATGTGTCGCCATGTCGCGCCCGGGCTGAGAGTGAAGCTCAGAACCGCGATCAGGACGATGGAGAACGCCCAGAAGGCGTCAATGAAACTGGGGTCGCGGTTGAATTGGGCGAGCGTCCAAAGCGCTGAAAATAATAGTAAAACAAAGCCGAGATTGAGGGTGAGCAGGAGGATGGGGTTCATTGGCTCGGCGACCTCCGGTCACGGGAAATGCGTCATTGACGCGAACGCGGTGCTCGCCTGCGTCATAGGATCAGAAAGTTCGACTGTGAGGAAGACTTGTCACTGGCGGCCAGGATTTCAATTATCAAAATACGAAAGTTCAAATCGAGTAGACAAGGGTCCCGATCCATGGGCGCCGAATTAGATCTGGTTGAGTTGCGCGACCGCGCGGATGAAGTCGCCAGCCTGATGAAAATCCTCGCTCATCCGGGGCGTTTGCTGGTGGCCTGCGAGTTGATGGAAGGCGAGTGCTCGGTCTCTGAAATCGAGTCGCGCACCGGCGTGCGCCAGCCCAACCTGTCGCGGGACCTGGCGCGCATGCGGGAAGCCGGCCTGGTCTTGCCGCGCCGGGACGCCAAGCACGTCTATTACAGCCTGGCGGATGTGCGCATCCAGAAGCTGGTGTCGGCCTTGTGTCAGGCCTTCGGCCCCCAGGTTTCCAAAGGAGGCGTTGTTTAAAGATGACAGATCCTGCTTCAACTCTGAATCCGACGGTCAAAGCCTTTTTCGACCCGGACACGTTCACGATCAGCTATGTGGTCTCAGATCCGGCCACCTCGAAAGCGGCGATCATTGATTCCGTTCTTGATTACGATCCCAAGTCGGGACGCACCGCGCATAAAAGCGCGGACGCCGTCATCGCTTATGTGAAAGAGCATGGGCTGGATGTGGACTGGGTGCTGGAAACCCATGTTCATGCCGATCATTTGTCCGCGGCGCCTTATCTGAAAGCCCAGCTGGGCGGACAACTGGCGATCGGCGCCAATATCCGCGCCGTTCAGTCGGTTTTCGGTGATGTGTTCAACGCCGAGGATGCGTTCCGGCGTGACGGCTCCCAGTTTGACCATCTCTTTGAAGACGACGAACGCTTCTTCATCGGCAAACTCGAAGCGCGCGCCATGCATACGCCGGGGCACACGCCGGCCTGCATGACCTATGTCATCGGGGATGCGGCCTTTGTCGGCGACACCTTGTTCATGCCGGACTTTGGCACGGCGCGGTGCGACTTTCCCGGGGGTGATGCTCGTACGCTATATCGCTCCATCCAGAAAATCTTCGCCCTGCCTGACGAGACGCGCCTGTTCATGTGCCATGACTACAAGGCGCCGGGACGGGATGAATACGCCTGGGAAAGCACGGTGGCGGAGGAGCGAGACTCCAACATCCATGTCGGCGGCGGCGTAGATGAAGACAGCTTTGTCGCCATGCGCGAACGGCGTGACGCGACGCTGGACATGCCCAATCTGATTTTGCCCAGCGTGCAGGTGAATATGCGCGCCGGTGAATTGCCGCCCGCCGAGGATAATGGCGTCCATTATCTGAAAATCCCCTTCGACGCGCTTTAGGAGCGAGACGATGGCCTGTGTTCCGGTAACGTCTGACTTCTTCATTTCGGGCCAGATCACGCCCGACCAGGTGCAAGCGTTCGCCGATCAGGGTTTTACCGCGCTGATCAACAACCGGCCGGACGGCGAAGAGCCGGGGCAGCCCTCTTCAGCGATGATCGAGGCGGCGGCTCGTGCTGCGGGCCTGGACTATTTGCACGCTCCCATGCAGGGGGCGCAGATCCGTGAAGACGACATCACCCAGATTCATCAGATGACCCGACAGGCGTCCGGAAAAGTGCTGGGCTTTTGCCGTTCTGGCGCGCGTTCCATGCTGGGATGGGCGCTGGCTCAGTCGCAAGACCGACCGGCGGATGACGTGATCGCTCTGGCGCGAGCGGCGGGACATGACCTGTCGCCGTTCTGCAGCGCGTTCGAGACTCGTTACGGATTCGGAGCCTGAGACGTTTCTCGTCAACGGTGAAAACGCCCTTCGTCATCCAAACTTCACAAAAGCCTTAACGAGACGTGCATAGGCGCCACACTCGCGTGAGCGCCAGTCAGGGCTGGTGAATGCGTGCGTTCTTCAGGGGCGGCGCATGTGTTCGATGCGGGAATGAACCGCCTCAAAAAGCGTGTCACGGCTTCGTCACGCAATTGAGAACCCTACGTAACAATCTTGCTGTCTTTTCACCTCCCGAGCGACCGCCTGTGCTTGTAGCCAGCGCGGCGTGTTTTGAGTGTTGCGCCACATAAAGTCCCTCGGGGGGTTCTGATGAAAGTTCAAATGTCCAAGCTGAAACTGCTGCTTGCAGGTGCGTCCTTCGCCGTGATCGCTGCGTGTTCGCAAGGATCCGATATCGCTTCTCCTGGCCCGTCGGCCCCTGGCACGCCTCCGGGCGGCGGCGGCAATGGCGGTGGCGGCAATGGCGGCACGGTTTCGTGCCCGACCGGCTTCACCCAAACCGGTTCTGTCGGCGATTTCACGGCTTGTGAAGTCAGCGGCCAGATCCTGTCGAACCTGACCCTGGAAGCTGTTGATGGCGTCGCTTATCGCATCAACGGCCGCATTGATGTCGGCGCGGATATCGGCGCAGACGGCAACAAGGCGGGCGGCCAGTCCGCACGCCTCACCATCGAGCCGGGCGCAGTCGTCTACGGCGCTTCGGGCGCTGACTATATCGTTGTGAACCGCGGCTCGCAGATCGAAACGCTGGGCACCGCTACTCAGCCGGTCATCATGACCAGCCAGGCTGACATTGAGCGTCGCGCTGCTGACGCCGACGACCTTGGCGGTTCGAACACTGCGGAATGGGGCGGTCTGGTTCTGCTCGGCCAGGCGCCGATCAACCGCTGCCTGAGCGCCGCGGCCGCACCGGGCACCGTCGCTTGCGAAAACATTGTGGAAGGCGTGACCAACCCTGACGCCATTTACGGTGGCGACGACGCCAACGACAATTCAGGCATCCTGCGTTACCTTCAGATCCGTTTCGCCGGCTTCGCGATCAACACCGCGGGCAACGAGCTGAACGGCATCACCTTCGCCGGCATCGGCGCAGGCACCGAAGTCAATCACGTCCAGGTCCACAACAACGAAGATGACGGCGTCGAGTTCTTCGGCGGCAACGTCAATGTGAGCCACCTGGTTCTGACCGGCAACAAAGACGACTCCATCGACACCGATAACGGCTACCAGGGCAACATCCAGTTCGCGATCGTTGTTCAGAATGACGATATCGGCGACAACATCGTGGAAGCCTCCAGCGTCGCCCCGGGCGCCCTGCCGGCCTCTGACGCGACGATCTCCAACTTCACCTTTGTTGGTAATCGTACGAACGCCTTCCGCCTGAACACCGGCACCGTCGGCACCTATGTGAACGGCGTCGTTGATTACGGCAAAGAATGCTTCCGCTGGCAGGACAGCGCTGGCGACGGCAACACCAGCTTCAACGCAGCGACCGATCCGAGCTTCCGTTCGGTTCTGTTTGATTGCGACGCGGGCGTGGCCACGTCCAACTCTGTCGCAGGCGTCCCGGACGCAGCGATTGCTGCGGACAGCAACAACCTCCTGGGCTCCAACTCGCTGGCCTCTCGCCTGTTCCCGGGTCCGGTCGAGCAAGGCATCACGCCGGTCGATCCGACCACGCTGGGCTCCTTCTTCCAGTCGGCCAGCTATGCCGGCGCATTCAGCGCGTCTGAAACCGAGACCTCCAACTGGGCGTCTGGCTGGACCTTCGGCCTGTTCCCGGAAGCTGCTTGCCCGACGGGCACCGCGGATACCGGTCTTGAGCTGAATGGCGAAACCATCTGCCGCGTTTCCGGTGTTCTGACCGACGATCTGCGCCTGACGCGCGGCAACGTCTACGAAATCTCCGGTCGCGTGGATGTCGGCATCGATGTCGGCGCTGACGGCTCCGCCGCTGGCGGCGACACTGCGGTGCTGACCATCGAATCGGGCGTGACCCTGTTCGGCGACAGCGGCGCTGACTACATCGTGGTCAACCGTGGCTCCCAGATCTTCGCAAACGGCACCCGTGAAAACCCGGTGATCCTCACCTCTGAGAACGATCTGACCGGCAACCAGGTTGATCCCGACACCGCAACCGCGGAATGGGGCGGTCTGGTGCTTCTGGGCCAGGCGCCGATCAACCGCTGCCTGAGCGGCTCGGCGACCCCGGGTACGGCGGCTTGCGAAAACATCGTTGAAGGCGTGACCAACCCGGATGCGCGTTACGGCGGTGCAGACGCAGACGACAATTCCGGCGCTCTGCGCTTCATGCAGCTGAAATATGCCGGCTTCGCGATCAACACCGCGGGCAACGAGCTGAACGGCATCACGTTCGGCGGCATTGGTCGCGGCACCACGGTCGAATACGTCCAGGTCCACAACAACGAAGATGACGGCGTCGAGTTCTTCGGCGGCAACGTCAATGTTCGTCACCTGGTCCTGACCGGCAACAAAGACGACTCCATCGACACCGATAACGGCTATCAGGGCAACATCCAGTTCGCGATCGTTGTTCAGAACGCTGACCTCGGCGACAACATCGTGGAAGCGTCCAGTGCCGGTAACGGCGTTACGCCGCTGTCCAACGCGACGATCTCCAACTTCACCTTCATCGGTAACCGCACCAACGCCTTCCGCCTGAACACGGGCACTGTGGGCCGCTACCTCAACGGTGTGGTCGACTACGGCAAAGAGTGCTTCCGCTTCCAGGACAGCGCGGGTGACGGCGTCGCCGGCTACTCCCTGGCCAACGATCCGCGCTTTGACTCCGTGCTGTTTGATTGCGATGGCGGCCTGGCCACCTCGAACTCTGACGCAGCTGCGGCTCAAGGCGCAGTGGATCAGGGCAGCAACAACACCACCGCTGTGGCTTCATCGCTGACGGGCGTCTTCGTGAACGGCACCGCCGAGACCGCAGCGACCGTGTTCGACGCCAACGCTCTGGATAGCTGGTTCGAGCCGGTCACCTATATCGGCGCTGTCGAGAACGGCTCTGACCGCTGGTGGGCTGGCTGGTCCTGCGGCCTGGAAGCGTCCTCTCCCTGCTAAGCGCATTTGAGCGCGGGCCGTCGACGCAAAGCGTCGGCGGCCCCGCCTTCTGCAGCCTGCTGGTGACGACCTGACAAAAGGTTCTGATGATGAATACGATGAAACTCATGCGTGGAGCGCTGCTCGCCTCGAGCGTTCTCCTCGCCCCGTCCGCGGCCTTCGCGCAGCAGACGGATCAGGAGGCGGCCTCCGCCTCCAACCAAGTCGAAGACGTGGTGGTCGTGCGCTACCAATACGTCCCCGAACCCCAGCGTCGCACCTCTCAGGTTGCGAGCTTTCTGTCTGCTGACGACCTGGCCCGGACAGGCGATTCCGACGCCGCCGCCGCTCTGGCGCGCGTCAGCGGTCTGAGCATTGTCGGCGGCCGTTTCGCCTATGTGCGTGGTCTCGGTGACCGGTACTCCTCGTCCTTGCTGAACGGATCGGTGCTTCCGAGCCCCGAACCGCTTCGCCGGACTGTGCCGCTGGATCTGATCCCGTCCGACCTTCTGGACGGCATCGAGGTTCAGAAGACTTACTCCGCAAACCTGCCGGGCGAGTTCGGCGGCGGTCTGATCAATATGAGCACCGTGCGCCGCCCCGATGAGGACTTTTTCAGCCTCAAGGCCGGCGTGTCCTACAACAGCGAAGCCACGTTCCAGGACGGTCTGACCCATGCGGGCGCGGATCAGGACTGGACCGGCTATGATGACGGCCTGCGCAGCATGCCGTCTCCGCTGTCGGATCTGATCGCCTCGGGCCAGCCGCTCAACAGCCAAAGCGATGACTATATCGAAAACGCTGGCGAGAGCCTGACCAATTCTCCGGTCAACGTCATCCAGAACACCGAATACCTGCCGACCGGCTCGTTCAGTTTCGAGGCCGGCGCCTCGCGTATGCTGGGCCAGCTTGAAGTGGGTGTTGTGGCGACCGCTGGCTATGACAGCGACTGGTCATACCGCGAAGCCAGCCGCCAGCGCGTGCTGGGCGGCATCATCGGTAACGACCAGACGGCGGCAGAAGGCCGTTTTGAAGCCGCCACGAACGCTCTGGTCGCCCTGTCTGCGGGTCTGGACAACCATGAAGTTCAGGGCCTCGTCTTCTATTCGCACGACACTGACAAGCGCTCTGAAATCACCACTGGCACGGACTTTAACGCGCCGGGCGCGACGGGTGAGATCCATGACGAGCAGACCGGCTGGTATGAGCGCGAGCTCACCATGTTCCAGCTGAACGGCGAGCACGTGTTCGGTGATCTGGAACTGAGCTGGCGCGGCGCTTATGCGGAATCCACCCGCGACGCGCCTTATGAGCGCACGCTGCGTCGCTTGATCGATCCTGCGACGGGTCAGCCGAGCTATCTCGTGGCCAACAGCTACGACATCCGCTTCAGCGATCTGACCGATGAAGCCACCAGCTTTGGCGGCGACGCGGTCTACAATCTCGATCTGATGGGTTGGGACACGGTTCTTTCGGGCGGTTTCGACACCTCGAGCACCGAACGCGAGTACAATCTGTACACCTTCCGCTTCGTGGGCGGCAACTCGCTGCCCGACGATGTGCGTGTGGCGCGTCCTGACTTCCTGTTCTCGCCGGACAACATCGCGCCGACGCGGTTCATCCTGCAAGAACTGTCCACCACGAACGACTCCTATACCGGCAAGCTGGACGTGGATGCGTACTACGCCCAGGCCGATGTGGAGTTCACCGACTATATCCGCGCCACCTTCGGCGTGCGTCGTGAAGAAGCGACCCAGTCGGTGCAGACCTTTGATCGCTTCGGCAATCTGGGCGCGGGCACGGTCGATCTTGAGAACGACTACACCCTGCCGGCCTTCACCGGCACCTGGACGTTCGCTGAGAACCTTCAGCTGCGGGTCGGGTATTCGGAAACCATCGCACGCCCGCAGTTCCGTGAACTGGCGCGTTCGAGCTATTTCGATCCTGAATCCGGCCGCGCCTATCGCGGTAACTCGGGCCTCGTGGACACCGAGTTCAAGAACTATGACGCGCGTGTGGAATACTATCTGGGCCGCGATCAGTTCATCACCGGCGCGGTGTTCTACAAAGAGCTGACCAACCCGATTGAAGAAGTGCAGTTCTCGACCTCGACCTTCGTGTTCGAAACCACCTTCATCAACTCGCCCAAAGCTGTCGTTCAGGGCATCGAGCTGGAATATCGCACCCAGTTCAACATTCCGGGCGACATCTTCTTCCTGTCGGACCGCGATTGGCGCTTCGGCATCAACTACACCTACACCGACTCAGAAGTTGAAGCGGGCGCTGGCGATCTGATCTTTGATCCGATCAGCCAGAGCTTGCAGGCGGCCTCGACCTATAATCTCGACGGGTCTGTGCTGCAGGGAACGCCTGAGAACATCATCAACGCACAGCTGGGCTGGGCGAGTGATCAGGACGAGTTCAACCTGCTTCTCAACTGGGTGGATGACCGCGTTCTGCAACGGGGTCTGAGCCAGCCTGGCGCCGAGCTTCCCGACGTGATGGAAGATCCGGGCGTGATCCTGGACGCCACTTATCGCCGGGACCTCAACTACATCTATGAGGGCCTGTCGCTGAGCATCAATGCACGCAACCTGCTCGATGAAGATCACATCGAGTATCAGGTCAGCGAAGGCATTGGTGAGACCCAGTTCAACACCTATGCCCGCGGGCGCTCCGTGTCTGTCAGCCTGACGGCGCGGTTCTAGGACGATTGACGGGGCGGCCTTGCGCCGCCCCGTCATGACATTGACGATCCTACACGGATGCAAGCGGGCGGACCTTATGGTCTGCGCGCTTGTCTCTGCTTTCAGAGCGTGCCGTACACGCGGGACGCGAAATCACGGGTTCGCGTCGATCCAACGTCCGTGTACGATGCACCATCCCGCCGCAGAGGCCTGAACGCACAGATGCTTACCGCACACGCCAGCAAGACCGCAGCCAGCAGACCCGAGGCGAACTCGAGTCTTGCCTTGCTGCGTCACGCTGTGGAGGCTGTGCTGGTCATCGTGATTGCGTTGGTCGTGTCGCAGGCGGTCTGGTTTGGATTGTATGGTTCTGACGCCTTGCGCGCGGATGTCAGCCCCTTGAGCGGCGCAGCCCGGTCCGCAGCGTCTGCGCCGCACACAATCGGCGATCTGAGCGGCGTGTTCGCCCCTCTTGCGCAGAATACGGCGCCCGTCGCTCCGGAAAGCCGGCTCGGCTTCACCTTGCGCGGGGTGCGCGTCGGCGCGGCGCCCGGTGACGGATCCGCCATCATCGACATTCCCGGCGAAGGTCAGCTGCGGGTCGCCGCAGGTGAAACCCTGAGTGCGAACATCGTGCTGGAGGAAGTTCACGCCGACAGGGTGGTGATCAATCGCCGGGGCGTGCTTGAAAGCCTGTTTCTGACCGATGCGGGCCGCCGCCGCGCCCAGTCCGGCGCAGCGCCGCCGGCCGCCGCCGCGTCCATCGCGCCTGAAGGCGCGAATGTGCAGATGAGCGAACGGGAAATGGCCCATGGCTGGCTGTCGAGGCTGAGCCTTGAGCCGGTTTATGAAAACGGCGCGGTGCGCGGCTTGCGCGTGGACGGCGACACGGGTCAGCTCTCCAATCTGGGGCTTGAGCCCGGTGATGTGGTGCTGAGTTTGAACGCGGCGCCGCTCACCAGCGAAGCCGCGGCTGTGCGCGCTTTCGCGCTTTTGGAATCCGCCGATATGGCGGTTGTGCGCATCTGGCGCGACGGCGAAGAAATCACTGTGGAAACGTCGCTGCGTTAGCGGCGCTCTAGGGGACTGGCCAAGCATCATGCAGGCGATCATGACATCATTTTCCGGCATCGCGACAGCGATGGTTCTAGCGTTTGCGGCCCTGGCGCCGGCTTACGCTCAATCCTCTGGCCAGACCCTGAATTTCCGTGAAGCCGAAATCGGCGCGGTGATCGACGATATGGCCTTGATGACCGGCTATACCTTCGTCGTTGACCCCGAGGTGCGCGGCCGGGTGTCCATCGTCTCGCAAACGCCTTTGACCTCTGATGAAGCCTTTCAGGTGTTTCTCTCCACGCTGCGGGTGAACGGATACACCGCCCTGCCGATGGCGCCGGGCGTCTATCAGATCATCCCTGCGACAGACGGCGTGCGCATGGGCGCGCCTCTGTCCGCGTCAGGGTCTGACTCCGTCGTGCTGAGCTCGGTGTACCGCCTGCAGAACGCCGCCGCGCTGGATGCGGTGCGCGCGATCGTGCCCATGCTCAGCGAGTATGGCGCAGCCAATTCCATCGCATCGGGCAATCTGGTGGTGATCGTGGATTTCGTCTCCAATGTGCGCGCCATCGAGGCGGCGTTGCGTGAAGTGGATCGTGACACCTCAACAGTCGAAATGCTGACGCTGGAGAACGTTCCCGCGGAAGAGATGGCGGAGATTATCGGGCGGCTTCAGGTGCGCTCTCAAAGTTCTGAGAGGGAGGCGCCCGCCAATATCACCATGGCGGCGGTGCCGTCCTCGAACGCCTTGTTGTTGCGCGGCGAACCCGCGGCGGTGGGCGAGATGGTCTCGCTGGTGCGCCGCATTGATGCGGTCAGCGCCTCCAACCAGACTTTCCGCGTTGTGGCGCTGAACCATGCTCGCGGTGATGATCTGCTGCCGATCCTCGAGCAGTTCACCGAAACCATGAACGCGTCTGACACGGGCGGGCGTCCTGTCTCCATCGCGCACCATCCCGCGACCAACGCCATCATCATGAACGCAGATCCGGACGTGCTGCGCGACCTTGAACAGGTCATCCGCCGCCTGGACGTGCGCCGCCCTCAGGTTCAGGTGGAAGCGATCGTCGTTGAGATATCTGACCAGACCGCGCGCGATCTGGGCGTCCAGTTTCTGCTGGCGGGTGATGGCGATGACGCCACGCCCTTCGCCTATACCCGCTACGGCTCGACCCGGCAGCCGGACCTTCTGGCGCTGACCGGCGCGCTTCTGACCGGCGGGCTGACATCGGACGGTGACTCGACCAGCAGCACGGATGTGAATTTGCGCAATCTGGCGCTGTCCTCGCTGGTGAACGCCCGCGGCGGGGCCTTCGGGTTTGGCGGCGAGCTGAATGACGGCTCGCTGTTCGGCGTCATCGTCAATGCGCTCGATACGGATTCAGATTCCAACGTGCTCTCCAAACCTCAGCTGATGGTCCTCGATAATGAGGAAGCCAATCTGATGGTGGGCCAGGAAATCCCGATCACCACGGGCGAGGCGTTGGGCTCGAACAATGCCAACCCCTTCCGTCAGATCGAACGCGAAAGCGTCGGCGTGCAGCTCTATGTCCGCCCCCAGATCAATGACGGCAACGCCATTCGGCTTCAGATCCGTCAGGAGGTCTCCTCGGTGGCCGGTCCGGTCAGCGCAGATTTCGTTGAACTGATCACCAATCAGCGCAAGATCGAGACGACCGTACTGGCCGATGATGGCGAAATCATCGTGCTGGGCGGTCTGATCGAGACCGACGAGCAGGAAGCGGAAAGCGGCGTGCCGGGGCTGAGCCGTATTCCGGGCGCGGGGCGTCTGTTCCGCAATGACAGCCGCTCCACCACGCGTCGCAATCTGATGGTGTTCATCCGCCCCACCATTGTGCGGGACGCGGCGAGCATGCGCGACGTCACCCGCAGCAGCTATGATTATGCGGTCGGCCAGCAGCGTGACGCCACGGGTGGCGAGTCCAGCCTTGAATCCATTGTGGACATGATGATGGGCGGCGGCGACCCCTTCGCGCGTCCGTTGCCGGACGCGGATGCGGGGCAGGAGTAAGTCTTGAAGCCTCTGAATTACGGGTTTGCGCGCGAGCGCGGCGTGGCGCTCCAGACCGGGGACGCCCCGGTCTTCTTGCTGCGCGAGGATTTTGATCCGCTGGCGCTTCTGGAAGCGCGTCGGGCGGCGGGCGCCGCACTCGAGATGCGCACCCTGGATGCGCGCGCCTTTGATCGCGCCCTGTCAGAAATCTACGCCTTTGACGGCCTCGCTCATTCCATGTCCGACACGGTTGAGGATGCGGCGGGCGAGAGCCTGTCTGACATCATCAACGACATCCCCAAGACCGCGGACCTGCTCGACAGCGCCTCTGATGCGCCGATCATTCGCCTGATCAACGGGTTGATCGCCGAGGCCGTGCGGTCGGGCGCGTCTGACGTGCATGTGGAGCCGTTTGAAGACCGGGTGTCCGTGCGCCTGCGTGTGGATGGCGTCTTGCGCGAAATGGTGTCGCTGAGCGGGCGGCTCGCCCCGCCTCTGATCAGCCGCATCAAGGTGATGGCGCGTCTCGACATCGCCGAGAAACGTGTGCCCCAGGACGGGCGCCTGACACTGACGCTCGCGGGCAAGGGCGTGGATGTGCGCGTGTCGACTCTGCCCTCGCGCTATGGCGAGCGCGTGGTGCTGCGCCTTCTGGACAAGGACAGCGCGCGCTTCACTCTCGATCAGCTGGGCATGTCCCCGGCGCAGCTTGCAGATTTTCAGGCCGTGCTGGCCCAGCCCAACGGGGTGGTGCTGGTGACCGGCCCGACGGGGGCGGGCAAGACCACGACGCTGTATGCCGGACTCAACCTTCTCAATGACCAGACCCGCAACATTCTCACCGTGGAAGACCCGGTGGAGTATGCCGTCGAGGGCGTGGGCCAGACCCAGGTCAACACCAAGGTCGGCATGACCTTCGCCGCCGGTTTGCGGGCGATCCTGCGTCAGGACCCCGACGTGGTGATGGTGGGCGAGATCCGCGATGTGGAGACCGCCGAGATCGCGGTTCAGGCCTCGCTCACGGGGCACCTCGTTCTGTCGACCGTGCACACCAATTCCGCCGCCGCCGCGGTGACGCGCCTTCGCGATATGGGCGTTGAGAGTTATTTGCTGGCCACCACGATCAAGGCGGTGGTGGCCCAGCGTCTGGTGCGTCGGCTGTGCCCGTCCTGCAAAGAGGCCTATGAGCCGGATGCGGGTGAGCGCCGCATGATGGAGCTTGGCGAGGGCGAGCGCGCGATCCTCTATCGGCCCAAAGGCTGTGACGCCTGCGGCGGTTCGGGCTTTTCCGGGCGTCGGGGCGTGTATGAGCTTTTAGTGGTGGATGACGTTATCGCCTCGATGATCCACGAGGATGCGCGCGAAAACGAGATTGCGCGCCACGCCTTTAAGACACGCCATACGCTGTGGCGGTCCGGCGTTGAGCTGGCCAAGGCTGGTGAAACCAGCCTGGCCGAAGTGATGCGGGTGTGTCGCGAGGATGGCGAGCGCGATGGCGGCGTTTGAGTACGAAGCCCTGGACGCGGCGGGCAAGCGCACCAAAGGCCTGTTGTCTGCGGACTCCGAAGCCGCTGCGCGCAAGGAGTTGCGTCGTCGTCGACTGGCGCCGCTGTCGGTCGGTCGCGCCAGCGATCGTTCAGAGAGCGGCGTTCTAAAAACCCTGTTTAAGCCTAAAGGCTTGTCTGAAGAGGATCTGACGGGCGTCACGCGCCAGCTCGCAACCTTGATCGACGCCGGCATGCCGATTGAAGAAGCAGTCGGACTGATTGGCGGTCAGGCTGACAAGGCGCAGGTGGAGCGCGTGCTGATGGGCGTGCGCGAGAAGGTCACGGAAGGCGAACGCCTGTCAGAGGCCATGGCCGCCTATCCTGACAGCTTCCCCGGCGTGTATCGCGCCATGGTCGCGGCCGGTGAAGGCGCAGGCGGTCTGGGCCGCGTGCTCGACCGGCTGGCGGAGTATCTGGAAAAGGCGGGCGCCTTGAAGCGCCGGGTCGGCGCGGCGCTGATCTATCCCAGCGTCCTGGGCGCCGTGGCGCTGTTGGTGGTGTGCGTGCTTCTTGTGGCAATCGTGCCCAAGATCGCCGAGCAGTTTGACACCATGAACATGACCTTGCCGCTGCTGACGCGGGTCATGATCACGCTGTCCAATGGCTTGCAGGCGAGCTGGCCGGTTCTGTTGTTGCTGCTTCTGGGGGCTGGGCTGGTCTATGCGGTCGCGATCCGGCGCGAGCCGGTGAAGCGCGCGGTGCAGAGCACGCAACTGGGGCTGCCGGGGTTGGGCGGGTTCGCCCGCAAGGTCGAGGCGGCGCGGTTTGCGCGCACCATGGCGATCCTGATCAATGCCGGCGCTGTGCTGCCGGAAGCTTTGCGCGCGGCGCGCCGGGCGTCTGACAACCTGCCCTTTCAGGATATGATGAGCAGCGTGATCGACAAGGTCGAGACCGGCAAAGGGCTGGCCGATGCGCTTCGTCAGGCGCGCTGGTTCCCGCCGCTGATGGTCTACATGGTCGCCGCCGGGGAACGCTCAGGCCGTCTTGCGGAGATGTTTGAGCGCGCCGCCGAACATATGGAAGCGGATGTGGACGGCGCCATCACGGTGGGTTTGAGCCTTCTGGAGCCGGGGATCATCATCGCCATGGCCGTGGTGGTGGTCGGGATCGTGTTATCGATCCTGTTGCCGATCCTGCAACTGAACACCGCCGCGCTGGGATAGTGCGGCCAGCAAGGAGACTGAGACATGCTGCTCACCGATCATGACGCGCGCCGTCTCGAGGACGACGAAGCCGGGCTGAGCCTGGTTGAAGTGATGGTTGTGGTGGTGATCATCGGGCTTCTGGCCACGATCATCACCATGAACGTCCTGCCCATGCTGGGCCAGGCGAACTCTTCGACCGCCGCCACCCAGATCAGCCAGCTTGAGCAGGCGCTGGAGACCTATCGTCTGCGCATGGGGCGGTATCCCGGCACCGACGAAGGGCTTGAGGCTCTGGTGACCCCGCCGTCCGATGCGCGTCTGGCGACCCGGTTTCCTGAAGGCGGCTTCATCAACAATCTGCCGGCCGACCCTTGGGGCAATGAATTCCTCTACCTCTATCCCGGCGAGCATGGCCGTTTTGACGTCTGGACCTATGGCGCGGATGGTCGTGAAGGCGGCGAGGGCGAGGACGCTGATATCGGCAACTGGACTGAAGAGTCGTAGTGACCCGGACTGCGCCCCGATCCTGTCAGGCGGGCGTCTCGCTGGTGGAGACGCTGGCGGCGCTGGCGATCATCGCGCTGGTGACGGGCGTGGCCGTGGTGATGCTGCGCCCTGAAGACGCGCCCGAACAGATTGAGGGCGAGGCGCTAATGCGTGCGCTCGATGAAGCGCGGCAGGATGCGCTGGTGACGGGGCGGCATGTGGGTTTTGCGGCGCGCTTTGACGGTCGCGGCTATCAGTTCTTCCAGTTTGAGGACGGCCTCTGGCGTGTGCGCACTGACCATCCAGCCTTTGACGCGCATCGCTTTGAAGACCCTGATCTGGTGCTGACGGTGCAGTCCGGCGCGATCGCAAGACGGGACGAGACCGGTCTGTCCTCCGGCGCTCCTGACATTCCCGCGCCTGAAGTCTGGTTTGATCCGACGGGCTTTGACCAACCCTTCGTCTATGAGTTGCGCAGCGCGCTGGGCGTGCGCCGCATTGCGCGGGACGGGCAGGGGCATCTGAGCCTTATGGACCCTGAAACGCCGGGGACGGCGTCATGACCGGGCGTCTGCAAGCCGGGTTCTCGCTGATCGAGATGCTGGCGGCGCTGACCATTCTGGCGCTGGCGGGCGTGGCGTTGATGAACGCGCTGACCACGTCCACGCGCTCGGCCGCTCTGGCGCGGGAGATGACCCTGGCGCAGATCGCCGCGCAGAACCTTCTCAGTGAACAGATCCTCGACACAGATCCAGATCAGATGCGTGAACGGACGGGCGAGTATGCGCTGGGCGGGCTGAACTTCTCCTGGACGCTGGAGATCGAAGCCACCGGTCAGCCTGATCTTGTTCGCCTGCGTCTGGTGGTCTCCGACCCTGAAACCGAGTCCGTCTATCAGGCGCTTGAAACCCTGCGGAGGACGTCATGAGCGGGCGTCGTGAAGCGGGGTTCTCACTGGTCGAAGTGCTGGCCGCTGTGATGGTTTTTGCGTTGATCAGTTCGATCAGCGTCGGCCTGCTGACCACGTCTTTACGCGCGAAGGAGACGTCTGAAGCCGTGCTGTCCGATCTGGCGGCGGTGCAGCGCATTCATGCGCTCATGGCCGAGGATGTCGGGCAGATGGTGATGCGCACGGTGCGCGATGAAGACGGGCTGACCGATCCGCGCCTGTTCGCGCTGGATGTCGAGGGCGCCGATCCGCTGGCGCCGGCGCGTGAGGGCGAGGCGCGAGAAATTCTGGTGCTGACGCGTACAGGCTGGGCCAATCCGGGCGGCGTGCAGCCGCGTTCTGGCTTGCAGCGTGTGGCGTGGATCTATGACGGCGACCAGCTGTGGCGTGAAGCGGGCGCCTATCCGGATCAGGCGCGCGGCGCGGCCCCGGTGCGCCAGCTGATCGCGTCGGGCGTTTCAGATTTGCGCCTGTCGGCGCTGATGGGCGCGGTATGGACCGACATCGTCCAGGTTCGGCCTGTCCCCAACAGCGAGGGGACCAGCCAGGCGCCACGCGCGCTGCGTCTGTCCTATACGCAGGCCGAGCTGGGGCCGATGGAGCATGTGGTGTTGTCGCCTGCAGCGGAGCGGGGCGCATGAGCGCGCAGCAGACAGACTGGCGCTCTGAGCGCGGCACGGCGCTGATCGCGGCTTTGTTGCTGGTCGCGCTGATGGCGGCGGTTGCCGTGCAGCTGATGGATGTGACGCGTTTCGCGGCCTTCAGGACCGCCCAGATCGATCAGCGCGCCCAGGCCCTGTGGACGGCGCGCGGCGCCCGCGAGCTGGCCGAAGCGGCCTTCCTGAACGCAGGCGAGCCCGGCCGCTCTATAATGCGCCCAGATGAAGCCTGGCTGGCGGGTCCCGTGGTGTTTCCGCTCGAGAACGGCCAGGTGGTCGGGCAGGTGTTTGATCTTAACAACTGTCTGAACATCAACGCTCTGGTGCGGCCTGAAACCTCGGGCGAAGACCGGCTCGGAACAGAGGCCGCGCAATTGGAAACCGAACATTTGCGTCAGGGCTTCTTGCGTCTGTCTGCTGAAATCGGCGTTGGGCCGGGCGAGGCCGAAAGCGTGCTCGCCCAGATCATAGACTGGGTGGATATTGATGGCTCCACAGAGCCGGGCGGCGCGGAAGATCGCGTCTACGCCGCATTCACGCCGCCCTATCGGGCGGCCAATCAGCGCTTCGTCGAGCTGGAGGAATTGCGCGCTCTGCCTGCCATGTCGCCAGAGCTTTATGCGCTTTACCAACCCTATCTGTGCGTCCTGCCGCTGACTGAGCAGCCGCCGCTCAACATCAACACCGTGTCGCTGGACCGCGCAGTGCTGTTGGCGGTGCTGCTGGATGCCGGTCTGACCCCGGGCGACGCTGAGACTGTGCTGTTTCGCCGCCCGCCCGCAGGGTATGAGAGCCTTGAGGAAGTCTGGACTGATCCCCTGATCGCCGCGCTTGAGCTGAGCGATGAGGCGAAGGCGCGGCTGGGCTTGCGCAGCCATTGGTTTCGGATGGAGGTGAGCGTGCGTCTCGCCGATACGCAATTTCAACTTGAGCAGCTGGCCGAGCTGCGCGACAGCAATGATCTGCGCCGCCGCAGCCAGCGCTTTGGAGCCTTTTGATGACTGACGTGCTGATCCTTCAGCCGCCCCGCGCCAGGGCGCAGCAGACCGGCCTTGGCTGGAGCGTGATCCGGTCTGGCGCGGTGATCGCTGAAGGCGTTCTGTCGCCAGGCGACATGTTGGAGCCGCCCCGGACGGTGCAGATCGACCATGCCGTCGTGTTGCTGCCAGCTGAAGAGGTGTTCGTGCGCCGACTTCCGGTGCCGGGCCAGTCTGAACGCGATGCGCGCCGGGCGGCGCCGTTCCTGATCGAAGATCATCTCGCGCAATCTCTTGAAGATGTGCAAGTCGCGTTGGGACCAGTCGGCGCTGATGGCGCACGTTGGCTGACGGCGGTGGACCGCACCGCGCTGAAGGCATGGCGTGAGATGCTCTCGGGGGTTCTGGTCAAGCCGGTTTATGCGCTGAGCGACGCCCTGGCGCTGACGGGTCAAGACGCGGATCTGGCGGTCATGAGCTATGGCGATCGTATTGTGTTCAAGACGCGGACAGGCGATCTGGCCGGGGCCGAGGGCGCGCCGGCGCGCGATCTGGAAGCGGCGTTGTCGGATCCGGTGTGCGGCGCGATTGAGCCGCCAGTGCTGGCTCCCGTCCTGTCCGGGCTCGGGCGCCGTCTCAATCCGCGTCGTATTCTGATCAGTCCTGATCTGGACTTCGCAGCCCTGGCGCAGGGCGACGCATCTGTCTCCGCCACGCGCATCGAGGCGCCTGATCTGCGTCTTGAGGCGGCCGCCCTGACCGTCTCGCACCTTGAAAGCCTGCCGCGCGTGCTGGGCGACGAGTTCGCCACGAGCCTTGATTGGGCGGGTTTGCTCAAACCCTGGCGCTGGGCGGCCGGGCTGGCGCTGACCGCCTTGATCAGCGCGACTGCATTGATGGCGGTGCAGGCGGCGTATCTGGATGATCGCGCCGAACGCTATGAGGCGGCGCAGGCTGAGGCCTTCCGCACGCTGTTTCCCGATGCGCGCATCGTCAATGTCTCGACTCAAATGCGTCAGGCGCTCAATACGATGCGCGGCGGCGCAGACGGCGGGACCGGGTTTCTGCCGTTGGCGTCCGCGCTGGCTGACATGATGCGCGATGTTGACGATGTGCGGGTGGATTCGGTGCGTTATGACGCCAGCCGCGGCGAGTTGTCGGTGACCGCGCTCTATTCCGGCTTTGGCGATTTCGAGCGTTTGCGCAGCGCGGCTGAAGCCCGCGGCGTGGTGCTGGAAGATGGCGGCGCGCGCCAGAGCGCGGCGGGCGTATCGGCTGAATTTACGGTGAGGCTGCCATGAGCGGGCAAGATGTTTTGACGCCCCTGCGGCGGGCCTTTCTGGCGCGGACTGTGCGCGAGCAGGTTCTGTTGGCGGGCCTTGCGGCCTTGCTGGCGCTGACCGTGATCTGGTTCGGGATTCTGGGGCCGGTGATCAGCTGGCGCTCTGATGCGCTGCGAGCGTTCTCACGCTCGGCGGAAGGCTATGAAACCCTGCTGGTTCAGATCGAGGAGTATCGCGCGTTGGCCGCTCAGGTCACAGCGCCGGAAAACCAAGAGCCCTTACGCACCCTGGCGGATCGTACAGCGCGCGAGCGCGCACTGGCGATCAGTCGCGTTCAGCCTCTTGAAGATGGTCGTTTGGGCGTCTGGATGGAGCAGGCGGACGCCAACGCCGTCCTGGCCTGGCTGGACGCTCTGGCGCGCGAGCAGGGCGTGGTGGTTGAGCGGATCAGCCTGGATCGCGAGGCCGATGAACGGGTGCGGGCGCAATTGACGCTGCGCCGTGTGAGCGAGGCGAATTGATGCGCGTTTTTCTGGGTGTGCTGTTCGTCATCGCCTTGATCGCCGGGCTCATCATGTCTGCGCCGGCGCGTCTGGTCTATGACGCGCTTGCCCCCTCTGGCGTGCAGGCGGGACTGGTGCAGGGCACGGTCTGGAACGGGCAGGCGCTTCGGGCGCGCCGCGGTGATCTGGAGCTTCAGCGGGTGCAGACCGCGCTTGATCCGGGCGCGCTGCTCTCGGGCGGGATGCGCGTGCAGACCGAGATCATGGACCCGCGCGTTCAGCTTCGTGCCGTCATCGGCGTGGGGTCCAACAGGATCGATATTCGCGACGCGCAAGGCGTGGTCGCATTGTCCGCCTGGCCGGGCTTTGCCGCCATCCCGGCTTTCAGCCTGGCTGGAGATGCTGTCGTTCAGCTGGACGGGGTGGATGTCAGTCTTGATCAAGACGGGCGATGCCTGTCGGCTGAGGGCGCGATGATGAGCCCGGCGCTCGCCGATCTGGGCGTGCGTTATGATGTGGATCTGCCGATCGTCGACATGTCGCTGTCTTGCGCAGGCGAGCATGTGGCGCTCAGTCTGACAGGATCAGGCCCGACGCTGGATCTGGACGGTATGATCGTGCTGAGTGCGCCTCAGCCGTCATATCGTGTTCGGGCGACGCCGCATGACCCGGCGGCAGGTCCGGTGCTATCACTGCTGGGCTTTCAGGCTGAGGGTGCGGACTGGGTCGCCGAAAGCGGCGCGATGGGAGAGGGATGAGCATGCGGTGGATTCTTGCAGGTCTGAGTGCGCTGGCGGTGAGCGCTTGCGCTGCGACCCCGCTCCAGCCCAGTTCGGCGCCTGCGCCGGCTCAGAGCACGCCTGAGCGCGTGACCAGCCTGCCGCCGCAATCGCTGCAGGACGGGGCATGCGGCGTTTTCCTGTTTGGCGTGGGTGAGCGCCATCCCTTTGTGGTGTTTGAAAACGAACGGGAAAGACGCGCCCTGATCGTTCATGACGGCGCCGTGCATGAGCTGGGCGTGGCGTCTCAAACGGGCGCCTTCGTTATGGGGCAGAGCTTTTCCCGGGTGTATACGACCTCGGCCAGCGCGCAGACCTTCACCCTGAGCGGCGAGGTGGCCGAGGAGACCGGATCCGGGCCGAGACTGACCAATGTCTTGTTGCGGGTGCGCGAGAGCGATGGCTCTGAAACCGTGCGGCCTTTGGGCGGCGTGTATTCGTGCCGCCAAGGCGCGGATCGTCTCGCAGCGTCGCGGCTCTAGAACCCGGCGGGACCGGACAGGCCGCTGCGCTGCAACAGCCAGACAAGAGCGATCCCGAAGGCCAGAAACGGGCCAAAGGCGATCATGCTGTCAGCGGTGACGCGCTTGCGTAAAACGAGCTTCAAGGTGAGCGCGTACAGCAGCGCCGCCAGGCTTGAAAACAACAAGACCGCCGGCAAGGCCAGCGCGCCGCACCAGGTGCCTGCGGCGGCGAACAGCTTGGCGTCGCCCCGCCCCAGGCCGGGCCGTCCGCGCAGGCGCTCATAGCTTTTCTCGATCAGCACCAGGGCGGAATACCCTGCGATCCCTCCCAAAGCATGCAGCCAGACCGGAGCGCCCAGAAGCGCCGCGGCGATCACCCCGCCCGCAATCAGCGGCAAGGTGATCCGGTCTGGCAGAATGAACCGCCGGGCGTCAATCACCGACAAGGCGATCAGGGCGCCCAGCAAGGTCAGGGTCAGAAGAGGGCTGAGGACAGCGGACATACCGCCTTATCCCCTTCTGACGCGGTTTCGCCAAGTCAGGGCGGCAGGTCAGTGTGCGTCCGCTCCCGGCAGAAGTGCGAACGCCTGAGCGATCACGTCCAGAAACACAGGGTTATGCGTGCGCTTGTAGGCGTCCAGCACGGCCTCGGTCAGCTTGATCATATGATCGTCGCCATGCCGGGCGGCGCGCCGGGCGGGGTCGCCGGGCGGCAGGGCCTTGCGCGGGGCTTCACTTTGTAGCGCTAGCGCAGTGAACGCCGCTTTCAGCGCCGCGCCATGCTCAAAGGCTCTGAACAGGAGCTGCCGGCCGACAGCGTCAGGAACGATCTGCGACAGGGTTCGGGCGGCGGCGCTGCCGGTCACTGCATGGGTGAAGACAATGACGGTGTAGGGCGTGCGCGCCAGCGACAGAAAGAGTTTCGCCATCACCGCCATGAGCGCGTCAAATCGGGCGTTCAGATCGCCGGACAGATCCACAAGGCTCACCTCCTCGGCGAAACCTGGCGCGTGGACCAGTTGGGCGTATCCGGTGGTGATCGCGCCTTCGCCCGGCGCATGGTCATCGCTTAACGGCTTGATCCAGCTCAGAGCCGCCTGAAAATCCAGAACGCCCTGGTTTGGCTGGTCCTTGATGGGCAGCGAGCTATGGCGGCTCGCCCATCCCGCCAGCGCGTTCGCGAGAGCGCGCAAGCGCGCGGGCGTGGCGTCAGACTGCAAGGCGCGCACGGCGTGCGCGGTTTGAAGCACGCCATGAGCGGCCGAGCTTGAAAAGCCGAATGCGAGCCGGTTCACCCAGACGGCGGCGACTTCCCGCCAGGGTTGGGCCTCAAGGGCGTCCTGAAAATACGCACGCCAGTCCGCGTAGTGACCCCGAGCGGCGATCAGGTCGGGCCAGTCGTCGGGATTGATGGGACCGGTCTCAGCCTCCACCGGGGTGAAGCTGTCCTGTTCGCGGTCCAGCCAGGCCAGAGCTTCGCGCCCTTGCCCCATGGCGCTCAAGGCCTCCACCACCATGGGCGCATGATTGTAATAGCCGTTGGTCAGCGCCGGTGAGAGCGCGTCCAGACGCTCGAGCGCTGCGTCATGATGGCGATAATCGGAGCGGGTCTTCAACGCGCTTCCAGCGGCTTGGGACAAGGCGCGATCCGCGTGCCAGTTGCGGACATGCGGTTGAGGGCAATCAAGGGCGGCGGTCATGGGAAACTCCAACACTCAGACTTGTGATGTTGGCAAGCGTAATTTCTCAAGCTAACTTGAGGTCAAGGTTTTAAAGTCAAGGAAAAACAATCTGATGGCGCCGCGTCAAAAACTTCTCACCATTGGAGAGCTGTCTGCGCGGACGGGAGTCGCCGTCTCCGCCATCCGCTATTACGCCGATGGCGGGCTGGTGCACGCCTATCGCACCAATGCTGGTCAAAGGAGGTTTGCGCGCGCCGATATCCGCCGTGTCTCCTTCATTCTGATTGCGCAGCAATTGGGGCTGAGCCTTGAGGAGATACGCAGCACGCTTGAGCATCTTCCCGAAGGACGGACGCCGAGCAAGGCGGACTGGTCGCGGATTTCAAAGGGCATCAAGGTGCGGGTGGAGGCCCGCATTGCAGAGCTTGAGCGCATCCGAACCCGTCTGGACGGCTGTATCGGCTGTGGGTGCCTGTCGCTGGAAACCTGCCAGCTCTACAATCCCGGGGACAAAATGGGCAAACAGGGCAGCGGCCCCAGGCGCTTGTTGGCGGACTGACCCTGCGCCGGGCAGGGCCAGTGGCCGCCATGCGGGATTAAAGCGGGTAGTCGCGTTCTGGATCCACGCCAGCCGTTTCGATGAATTTGCGGATCTGCCGGACTTCATCTTTGGGGAGGGCGTGAGAGGCGTGATGAAAATTGGCGGTATGGCCGCCCAGAGTGACAGCGAATTTCGCGCCGGACCGCTCACTGATCTCGGCGCCCAGCTCCATCAGAACATGCTCCACATCGGCGGGCGAGAGGTTGGCGGGCTCCGGGTGAGCGAACAGGGCGTGCAGGGTTTTGCGGTGCTTGTGATTCATTTCAATATCTCTTTTTGAAGGCGTGCTCCCACCTTGTCAGGCTCTGTGTAACGGGGGAATGCGACCCTCTGTCTCGCACGAACCCAAAATCAACCAGCTGAAAACATGATGATATTGAGACTATTCACGCTAAAGTCGTAGACGTGCTTGGCCACTTCCTGTCTTTCCGTTAACATTTTCGGGAAATGGAAAGTGAGACTGTGGGTTCCCCATGCATCAGCCTTTGAGCGGTCTTCGAATTCTAACCCTCGAACAATACGGCGCAGGGCCTTACGGTACGCAATTGCTGGCCTCTCTGGGTGCGGACGTGATCAAGATCGAAAACCCGTCCGTGGGCGGCGACAGCGCACGCCTCGCGGGTCCTTATTTTCTCGGCGATCATGACAGCGAGTTTTTCCAGACCTTCAACCGGGGCAAGCGCTCCATGTCGCTGGATCTCAAGGATCGCGGTGATCGCAGGATCTTTGATCGTCTGGTGATGAGCGCGGATGCCTGCGCCAATAATCTGCGCGGTGATCAGGCCGCGGAATTGAAGGTGGATTACGCCCATCTCAGCGCGGTGAAGCCCGATATCGTCTGTGCGCACCTGTCCGCCTATGGCCGGCAGGGCGCGCGTATGCACTGGCCAGGATATGACTATCTGATGCAGGCCGAAGCGGGCTTGATGGCGATGACCGGAGAGCCGGACACGCCGCCCACGCGCTTTGGCATGTCGATGATTGATTATATGGGCGGCACGATGATGGCGCTGGGGCTGGTTTCGGCGGTGCTGGGCGCCAAGCGCACGGGCCGCGGCTGTGATGTGGATGTATCGCTGTTTGACGCGGCCCTGCACCAGCTCTCCTATTCGGCCACATGGTTTCTCAATGAGGGAAAGTGCGCCGAACGGCTTGAACGCTCCGCCCATCCCTCGGTCGCTCCCAGCCAGCTGTTCCGGACCGCGGATGGCTGGATCTTCGTGATGTGCCAGCTGCCGAAATTCTGGGGCGCGTTCTGCAAGGCGGTGGGGCGGCCAGATCTTCTGGATAATCCTTGCTATGCCGACATGGCGGCGCGCCGGGCGAACCGGGCGAAGCTGCAGGATGAGCTGGACGCGTTCTTGTCGACGCGAACGACGGCGGAATGGATGACGGTGCTGGGCGGCGTGGCGCCCGTGGCCCCGGTCAATTCCATGGCGTGCGCGCTGTCTTCGCCCCAGGCGCGACACATGATCGAGACCGTGCCGCATCCCGATAAGCCAGACGGGCTGAAAATGATCCGCGATCCCTTCCGGATCAACGGCGCGCCGACGCCGACACGCCGCGCGCCCAAGCTGGGCGAGGACACCCGCGCCATTCTCGATGAAATGCTGTCAGACTCCCATGGGGACCAGGCGGCGGAATAGGCTAGTCCACTTCGCGCTGCATGGTCATTTCATAGGTGAAGCGATCCGCCGGATGTACGGTGTCGGACAAGGCGATGATGCGCCCGCCCTTGTCGTAATAGCGCCGCATGGTGCGCAACACGGCGGTGCCGGCTTCCGCATCCAGCGCTTCAGCTTCGGTATCGGTCAGAAGCCCGCCAGAGATCGTCTGCTCGATCCGTGCGGTGGGCGCGCCGCGTTCGGTCGCCATCCATTCGGTGACGCCGCCGTTCAGCTCGACGAACACGTCCACCGGCGGCGCCAGGTCGGACCGGATATACATGTCAGTCAGGGCGAGCGGCGCCCGATCGGGCTGCCCGCGCAAACCATGCACATGCAGATAATCGCTGCCCGGCGCCACGCCGAAGGCGCGCGCGACCGCCGGGTCCAGCGGGCCTGTATGCTGACGGATCGGTTTCAGACGGGCTGTGCGCGTGTACTGCATCAGATCGTCCACACTGCCCAGGCGCTGCGCGTAGCCCGCGCGCGCTTCGGACGCGACGACGACCGTGCCGGCGCCGCGGCGTCGCGCGATCAGACCCGCCTCGGCCAGCAGGCGCAGCGCTTCACGCACAGTATGGCGCGACACGCCATATTGTTCAGTGAGGGCGTGCTCGGTGGGCAAAAGCTCGCCGACCGCCGGATGGCCGGATGCGATCCCGGAGCGAAGGGTTTCCGCCAGCGTCATATAGCGCGGCGCACTGGAAATCGGTTCTACGCCTGAATGATCGGACACAGGATTCTCCCGCCTGAAAAGACGCCGCTAACATAATCGCTGCATCCAGGAATGCGAGGCGCGCCTGCATGGTGCAGGGCAACACGAGGATCAGGGTTTGGGGAAATCCGGATGCCGTTTGTCCAGAAAGGCCTTGTAGCCTTCCTGGAAATGCTCGCCGGAAAACGCCTCCAGAAACAGCGCCCGTGTCCGTTCGCAGTCCTGGTCCTGCCCGGCCTCAATCAATGCGATCATCTGTTTGGTCACCTTGGCGGTGTGACTGGAGGCGCGGGTGATGTGGTTGGCGTAATCATTGACGGTTTCCTTGAGGATGCCTGACGGCGTCAGCCGGTTGATCAGGCCGATCTGCAGCGCGGTTTCCGCATCAATCAACCGCGCGGTGAACAGCAAATCTTTGGCGGCTGCAGACCCCACCGCGTTCACCAGTCGGCGCGTATCATTGAAGGGGTACACAAGCCCCAGCCGCGCCGGGGTGACGCCAAAGCGCGCGCCCTGAGCGGCGAAACGCAGATCACAGGCCAGGGCGAGGGCGCAGCCGCCGCCCACACAGGCGCCTTCAATGGACGCGATTGTGGGTTTGGGAAAGCGGGCGAGCCCGTCCAGCGCGTCTCCGATAGCGCGCGAATAGGCCTCTGCCCGTTCGGGCGTGGCGTAGACGTCCTCAAATTCGGAGATGTCCGCGCCGGCCGCAAATGCGCCGCCTTTGCCGCGTACAATCAAAACCTGGATGTCGCTGTCAGCTTCGGCTTCCGCCAACAGCTCGGAAATCTCCCGCCACATCGCCTCAGTCAGCGCATTATGCTTGGCGGGCCGATTGAGCACCAATGACGCGACCGCGTCGTGTCGGGTGAGATAGACCGGTTCATCGTGCATGGTTTTGCCCTGGAACGCTTTCCGAACTGAATTGTTTCTTGCGCCAGATTGCAGTGAATCGTCAAGAAACTAGGGGTGAGACGTAATGTCTCCGGAGTAGAAAAATTGTCCGTGTCCTGTCAAAAAACTTGACACCCGAACCGTAAAGTGACAGTTTTATAACGGTGAGCAATCAATGGAGGTCCACATGTCTCATTTTGTTGGTGTGGGTCTGATCGCCGCCTGGTTGGCTTTTGCTGTGTTGGCGCCGCGTCTGGCGTCAGCTGAAGTGACAAGCCTACTGGCCTTGGTCGGCATGGCGCTGACCCTGGTCGTCCTGTTCGCCACTGGCCGGCTGACACGGCCGGATCCGCTGGCGTTGAACCTGACGGGACGGCGTCCGTACTGGGAAACGCGCTCTTAAGCGCTCATCCTCGGACAGACCCTATAAAAAAACCCCGGCGCTTCGGCGCCGGGGTTTTTTGTTGTGACGGCGAAGGCGGGGCTCAGGAAAACGCCTGAAGCCCGGTCATGGCGCGGCCCAGGATCAGGGCGTGAACGTCATGAGTGCCCTCATAGGTGTTCACCGTTTCCAGGTTAATGGCGTGGCGCAGGATATGGTATTCCTCGGCGATGCCGTTGCCGCCATGGATGTCGCGCGCCTCGCGGGCGATGGCCAGGGCCTTGCCGCAATTATTGCGCTTCATCATGGAGATGGCTTCAGGCAGCCAGGCGCCCTGGTCCATGAGACGCCCGAGCTGCAGCGCGCCTTGATAGCCCAGCGCGATCTCGGTCTGCATGTCGGCGAGTTTCTTTTGCACCAGCTGGGTGCCGGCGATCGGCTTGCCGAACACGACGCGGTCCATGGCGTAATCGCGGGCGGCGTGCAGGCAGAACTCGGCCGCCCCCATGGCGCCCCAGGCGATGCCGTAGCGCGCCTTGTTCAGGCAGGAGAACGGACCGCGCAGGCCTTTGACATGCGGCAGCAGGTTCTCTTCCGGAACAAATGCGTCATTGAGCGAGATTGAGCCGGTGATCGAGGCGCGCAGGCTCAGCTTGCCTTCGATCTTGGGGCAATCAAAACCGTCAGTGCCCTTGTCGACGATGAAGCCGCGGATTTCGCCGTCGAGCTTGGCCCAGACTACGGCGAGGTCAGAGATCGGCGAATTGGTGATCCACATCTTCGCGCCGTTCAGCACATAGCCGCCATCGACTTTCTTGGCGGTGGTGCGCATGGCGCCCGGATCAGAGCCGCCATCGGGCTCGGTCAGGCCGAAACAGCCCACATATTCGCCGCTGGCGAGCTTGGGCAGGTATTTGTGTTTCTGCTCTTCGGTGCCGAAGGCCTCGATCGGATACATGACGAGGGAGGACTGCACGCTCATCGCCGAGCGATAGCCGGAATCAATCGCTTCCACTTCGCGGGCGATCAGGCCGTAGGCCACATGGGACAGGCCCGCGCCGCCGTATTCCTCGGCCACGGTCGCCCCCAGAAGGCCCATCTCGCCCATCTCGGTCATGATGGCGCGATCAAAGCTTTCCTCGCGATAGGCGTCGACCACGCGCGGCAACAGCTTCTCGCGGCAATAGCTGCGCGCGCTGTCGGCGATCATGCGCTCGTCTTCACTCAGCTGTTGCTGCAGATGCAGCGGGTCTTCCCAGGAAAAGCTGAGGCCGGTGTCTTTCGCCGCCATGAGGATATCCTTCTTCGTCTCTTGCAGCCTTATATGGCCCGTCACCGGCCTCAAGGCCAGCCGGGCCGAGGCCTGTCTTCGTTCATGGCCGAGGGTGGTAGCGGAGGGAGCGACCAGCGGGCAAGCGAGGCGTAACGTCTTCACTGTGATTTTCAGCGTCTGACACAGGTGTGACCACAGGCGGCGCCGTCTCAATCTGGACCTTTCCACTTGAAGGGCGCAGGTTTGGATGCAGATTTTGACGCTGAAGTCCGGAGCGCCCCGATGAACCGCCCAATTTTGCCTGACGCGACTGACATAGCGGATATGGCGACGCCGTATGGCTCTGCGCCTGATCCCAGGGGCGCGCTCGGAAACGCTGAATACGCAGCCCGCTCGGGCAAGCGAGTGCTGGCGGTGTTTGGCGCGGACTGGTGCCCGGATGCACGCCGCTTCGCCAGCGTGCTCGCCTTGCCGCAGCTGCAGGACTTTCTGAGCGAACGCTATGAGGTCGTGCTGATCGATGTGGGCCGGTATGACAAGAATATCGATCTGGCGGCCAGCTATGGACTGGACAAGGTTGAAGGCGCCCCCGCCATTATCGTGGCGGATGGCGACGGCCGCGTGATCAATCCCGGCGGCGCCTATGACTGGCGCACCGCCCGCTCGCGTCGGCCGCAGGAGTTTGCGGACTTTCTCGCCGTCTACGCCGAGGCGCCCGCCCCATGACACGCCATGTGGTGCTGGTCGGTGCGGGGCACGCCCATATGGAGGCGCTGAGGCAGGCGCGCCGTTTCGCCAACGCCGGTCTGTCTCTGACCCTGATCGATCCGGGCGCCTTCTGGTATTCCGGCGCCGCGACGGGCGTCTTGTCGGGGGCGCTGGAACCGGACGCCGCCCGCCTGAATCCGTCCGATCTGGGGGGACCGTTTGAGCATGTGCGCCAGCGCGTGGTTTCGGTGGACCCGCACGCGAAG
This sequence comes from Oceanicaulis sp., assembly GCF_051859625.1. Taxonomy (GTDB): domain Bacteria; phylum Pseudomonadota; class Alphaproteobacteria; order Caulobacterales; family Maricaulaceae; genus Oceanicaulis. The sequence continues at coordinate 1,817,876 of NZ_JBHYFH010000001.1, forward strand.
ACCGTGACGTTGGAGGACGGCGAACGCCGCGCCTATGATGTCTTGTCCTTGAACACGGGCAGCCGCATCGCCGAGACGCCCTTGCTGGCGGCGGGGGCGATACCGGCCAAACCTGTCAGCGCCCTGGCGGGTCTGCGCGCGACGCTGGAGGCCAATCTCGGTCAGTTGCGACTGGCGGTGGCGGGGGCTGGCGCGACGGGCGTCGAGATCGCCTTGTCCATGGCCAGCTTGCAGCGACGCCTGGGCGCGCGGCCGCAAACCTTGCTGGCCGGGCCAGAGCTGATGCCGGGCTGGCCGGATCGGGCGCGGCGTCTGGCGCTGGAGGCGATGGCCCGCTGCGGCGTGGAATATGTCCCCCACCGCGTGCAGGATTTGTCGCTGGGCCTGGTGCATTTCGGGCAGCGCAAGGTCGCGCCGGTGGACATCCTGGTGGCGGCGACCGGCCTCAGCGCCAATGTGCCAGACGGGCTGGATGCGTCAGAGGCGGGCTTGCCGATCAACACGGATTTATCCTGGACCAGGGACGCGGCGGTCTTCGCAATTGGCGATTGCGCGTGCATGGTGAAACATCCCCGCCCCAAGCTGGGCGTGTTCGGGGTGCGCGCCGCGCCGATTCTGATCCAGAATCTGATCGACGCCGCGATGGGGCGTCAGGCGCGTCGTCACTACACGCCGCAATCACGCTGGCTGTCGATTCTGGATGTGGGCGATGGCACCGGACTGGCGCGCTATGGCGATCTGGCGTTCCAGGGCAAGCCGGCCTTGAAACTCAAACGCTGGCTCGATGGCCGCTTCCTGGAACGCTACAGGGTGGAGCACTGATGGAATTTCCCTACGCCGAGATACACGCCTTTCCCGACGGACAGGCCCCCCACACCGGCAATCCGGCAGGTGTCGTGCTGCTGCATCGCGACTTGCCCGATGCGGACCTTCTGGGCGTTGCGCAATCCAACAATTTGTCTGAGACCGCCTATCTGAAGGCCATGGGCGAGAAGGACCAATGGGCGCTGCGCTGGTTCACGCCGGGGCTGGAAGTGGAGCTGTGCGGGCATGCGACGCTCGCCTCGGCCGCCTGGCTGTTTGAAACCGGACGGGTGATCGGCCCTGAGGCGCGCTTTCACACCCTGTCGGGCCTATTGAAAGTCACCGCGCTGGAGGCTGGCCGGTATCAGATGGATTTCCCGCAGATCGGGTTCGAGCCAGGGCAGGGCGACGCCGCTGTGATCGCCGCGATGGGCGCGGAGGAGGCGCCCGAAGCCGTTTACGAGATCGAGCGGGTGCACGGCAATCGCTACCAGATGCTGGTCTATGCAGATGAAGCAGTCGTGGTCGGGCTCAATCCCGACATCAAGGCGCTGGCGGCGACGCGCACCAATGTCATCGCGACAGCGCCGGGTCGAGCCTCTGATTTCGTGTCGCGCTTTTTCGGGCCGGCCAGCGGCGTGGATGAAGATCCGGTGACGGGCTCGGCGCATTGCACGCTGGCGCCGTACTGGTTTGACCGTTTGGGAAAAACGGCGCTGAAAGCCCGGCAAGTCGGCCCGCGCCCGGGCGCACTGGAAGTGGTCGCCGGAGCTGCGGGCCGTGTCTTGCTGGTCGGATCCGCCAAACGGTATCTGGATGGCGTCATCCGGATCTAGCGCGCTCTAGTGGCGACCGCGGCCATGTCCACGGCGGTTATGATCCCAATCCCGGCCTCGGCCGCGGGCATGGTGATCGCGGCCCTGACGGCCTCGCACCACCTGGACCGGGACCTGGCCCCAGCGGGTCTCCACAAAGAACTCGCCCGTGCGGCGGTCCAGATAGGCGCGATCAGGACGCAGGCGTTCGCCGGTGCGGCCCTCGCGCAATTCACGACGGCTGGGGACGTACTCCCATGACCGCGCCGGGCAGTCGATGACGCGGCGGTCGCGGCGATCTTCACGGCGGTCGCGCCAGCCGGTGTCATAGCGGCGGTCGCGACGGTCTTCGCGCAGATCCGGGCAGGTCCGGGCGTACACGACGAAATGACCTTCCGGGCCGTTCCAGCGTCCGCCGCGATGATGCGGTTCATGTCCGCGATTGCGGCCATAACCCTGAACGGTCGCAGTTGCCGCCGTTGTGACGCTGGCGGTCGCCGTCTGCGCGACGGCCGGGGTTGCGGTGGCGGCCAGTCCCGCGAAGGCGGCGGCCGCAGCAAGTTTGGCGAACATATGCATGGTGTCTCTCCTTCATCGTTGGCCTGGCGGCCTGATGGGAGCACTCTGGGGGTTCGCACCTGAACGCGGGCTGGGCTATGCCTTCATGTTCTATTCAACCAGATGAATGATACTGTCGGTCAAAGGCGCAAGGGGGCGCGCCACAGACGTACTGGGGACCACCATATGATCAAATCCGTTTTGGCCGCCGCGGCGGGCCTCATGCTAATTGCGGGCGCCGCGCAGGCTCAGGAGCTCGACTGGCCGCAAGGCGCGGCTGACGCGTTCTCCAGCCGCGATTATCAGCGCCTTCTGCACCAGGTGACCAAGCCGGGGGCCAACCCTGTCGCCGGAGCCAGCGCCGTGGCTGGTGACGACAGCTGTCGCTACGCCAATGACAATGAATGCGACGAGCCGGGACTGGGCACGGGCGCGTGTACAGCGGGCACCGACCGGTCTGATTGCTGGCGATTGATGGAAGGGATCGAGGACGATTCCTGCCAATGGGCCAATGACGGCGAGTGCGATGAGCCGGGCTTCGGCACCGGCGCCTGCGTTCAGGCCACCGACCGCACCGATTGCGGCCCGCTGATCGAATTGCGCTTTCGCAATGACCGGTGTGACACGGCCTTTAACGGCATTTGTGAAGAGCCGGGCGTCGGCAATGGCGCGTGTGAAGAGCGTTCAGATCGGGCGGACTGCATTGGCCGCGAGCGCCCGATGACGATCCAGGACCACTATTTCGGCAATGATGACCGGGTTTTGATGGATACCGGCGTGTTTCCGTGGAGCGTGGTGGGGTATATCGAGTTTGATGCAGGCGGAACCTGTACGGCGACCCTGATTGGCGAGGATGTGCTGATCACGGCGGCGCATTGCATTTCTGAAGACGGTCGGATCGACGCGGCTGGCGTGTTCCACACGGGCGAGAACCTGCCCGACGGCCCGCGTTCGGCGCGCGTGATCGACTATCTGATGGATGAAAACTGGGATGAGGCGGAGTTCAGCGCGGGCGATACGCTGGATGGCACCGACTGGGCGATGCTGCGTCTGGACCAGCCGCTGGGCGCGGAGCTGGGTCATGTGGGTTATGAAGCGCTGATCGATGATCAAGGATCGCGCGCCGCCTTGCGCGCGCCGATCCGCCAGGCGGGCTATTCGTGGGACACCGGCACAAACCTGTCAGGCAATCTCGATTGCCGCATCATCGAGGTCTTTGACGACAATACGATGGCGCATAATTGCGACACCACACGGGGCGATTCCGGCTCTCCGTTCATGACCGAGCGCAATGGCGAATGGCGGATTGTGGCGACGGATTCAAACTTCCGCTCCAACCCCGACGGCCCTTTCATCTACATCGCCGCGCGATCAGACCGCTGGACGCCGATGGTCGAGGATTTTGCGGCGGGGCGCATCGGCAATGGCGGCTTGCGGCCGCAAGGGCCTGGCAAGCCCGGAAAGCCCGAACCGGTCAAGAAGTAGGGCGCGCCTAGAATTCCCGGATCAGGGCGAGGTCGGTGCGGCTGTCACCGGCCTCAAACCCGGGTTCGGGATCAAATTCATAGCGAAAGCGATAGCGCACTTCCAAGGACCACAGCTCGCCCAGATCCGTGTTCAGGCGGAATAGCTGGTCAGCGCGTGCGCTGTTGGAGGCCAGAAGCCGCGTCTCTGATTCAAGGCGCATGGTGTCGCTAAGCTGCAGCTCCATGTCAGACAACAGGTCGAACGCGCCTTCCAGATAGTCGCCATTGTCGACTTCGCTGATATAGCGCACGCCTGGCGCGGCCCGCAGCGTCCACTCCACCTTGTCGCCTTGCAGCGCGCGATAACCGGCGCCGACGCCCAGAAAACCCGTCCAGTCAAAGCCTGACACCTGGTCACGCTCCCATTCGGTGTTGCTGAACAGGGTCCAGCGCTCGCCGGCTTCCCGTTCCCCGCGGGCTTTCAGGATCAATTCGTCCCGGCCAACATTGTCGTCGACTTCGGAATAGGAATAGGTCGCGCTGGTCTCAAACCCCCAGCCCACCAGTTCGCGCTCCGCGCCCAGACCCAGCGTATAGTCCAGACGTTCGGTGTCACCGCTATCCGCACGCACGCCCAGACGCACCTTGCCCGTCCAGAGTTCAGATTGCGCCCGGCTGATCAGCTGAACGGCGCTGGCTGGCGCGGCGATCCAGAACGGGTCTCGCTTGGCGGCCTGCGCCGTGTCCATGGCCGCGTCGGTCCCGACGGCGATTACGGCCGGCTCCGGCGCCGGGGTCACGGGCGCTATTGGCAAGCCCAGAATGCGACGGGCGGTCACGCCATGGCGGTGTGAGATGCGCGCGGCCCCCGCTGCAATGCGTTCTGCAGACCGGGTCAGCGCCAACACGCTCACTGCATTGGTGAAAATCGCATCGTCTTCTTCAGCCGCCGCCGCCGTCAGCAACGCCTGATAGGGCGGCTCCAGACCCTCCGCCGGAGACAGGGCGAGCGCGGAGGCGGCGAGAGCGGGCAAGATCATCGGCGGCGGACTCCAGACAGAGATAGGAAAATAAACACACTCGACGAAATGTGACAAACCCCCGGACCTGCAAAATGGCTCGGTGACTTGACGCTTGCGCAGGAAAACGGCACGCCTTTGACCTGATTGGCGCCCAAACATGACGAGACCGTTTATGACCGACCCTGCCTCTGATCGCTACGCCCGCACAGAACCTTTGTTTCCGGACTGGGCGGCGCCCATCTATCTGTGGGTGTCGGTGGCGGCGTCGGTGATTTATCTGGGTCTGGACCTGACCACGTATTCCATGCCGGGACTGGCGTTGACCAAGGCCCTGGGCATTATCTTGCTGGGTGTTTACGCGCTGTTGAAACGTGCGCCCGTGCTGGCGCTGGCCCTGATGCTGTCAGCGGGTGGGGATTATGCGCTGGCGATGAAACCGCCGCAGCTGGAGGCCGGGATCGGCTTTTTCGGTGCGGCGCATCTCACCTATATCGCCATCTTCGCCCTGATGGTGATGGGGGGCGGCCTCAAGCGCGAGGGGCTGGTTCTGGCGGGGGGGCTGTTCGTCTTCGGCGTCGCCATGTGGCTGTGGCTCAGCCCTGGCATGGGGGCGTTGACCGTACCCGTCAGTCTCTATCTGGGGATTATCCTGGTGATGGCGATGGCGGCGGGCCTGGTCCAGGCGTCCAATCTCATCGTCATCGGCGCGCTGTTGTTCGTGGTGTCAGATTCCGTCATCGCGATGCGCTGGTTCCGCGACGTACTGGTCTTTGAAGACAGCCTCGACTGGGGCGGGGTGATCGTCTGGGTCACCTATTACGCTGCGCAGCTGTGCCTGACCCTGGGCGTGGTGCGCGCCAGGGCCGGGGCGAAAGCTCAGACTGTGAACACGGAAGTCTCCGCCTAGGCGGGCATCAGGCCGCGTTCTTCAGCGAGCCGTTTCATCTCGTTTTGCAGCTTTTCAAACGCGCGCACCTCGATCTGGCGGATGCGTTCGCGGCTGACTCCATAGACCTGCGCAAGGTCTTCGAGGGTTTTCGGTTCTTCGGTCAGGCGGCGTTCCTGGATGATGTTCTGCTCACGCTCGTTGAGCGCGCCCATGGCTTCCTGAAGCAAAGTCATGCGGGTGCTGAATTCATCAGATTCCGCCAGCTCTTCCTCAGCATCGTCCGCATTGTCGTCGGCCAGCCAGTCCTGCCATTCCGCTTCGCCGTCCGCGCGCATCGGCGCATTGAGCGAGGCGTCGGGGCCAGACAGGCGCCGGTTCATGGAAATCACATCATCATCGGTGACGCCCAGCTTGGTGGCGATATGCTCGACCTGATCGGGGTGCAGATCGCCTTCTTCCAGGGCGCGCATCTGGCTTTTCATCCGGCGCAGATTGAAGAACAGCTTTTTCTGGGCTGCGGTGGTGCCCATTTTCACCAGCGACCAGGAGCGCAGGATGTATTCCTGGATCGAGGCGCGGATCCACCACATGGCGTAGGTGGCCAGGCGGAAGCCCTTGTCGGGATCAAACTTCTTCACCGCTTGCATCAGGCCCACATTGCCTTCGCTGATCACTTCCGCGATCGGCAGGCCATAGCCGCGATAGCCCATGGCGATCTTGGCGACGAGGCGCAGGTGCGAGGTGACAAGCTGGTGGGCGGCGTCAGAATCCTCGTGTTCCTGCCAGCGCTTGGCCAGCATGAACTCCTGGTCTTTTTCCAGCATGGGGAATTTGCGGATCTCCGCGAGATACCGCGACAGACCGGCTTCCGGCGACATTGTCAGCGCTGATTTCATATTCGCCATGTGTCACTCCCCAGTGAGCCCTTGGCGCCGACAACATGACCAGCGCCGCGTTCATTTAGGTAGCCCATTTCCAGATTAACAGGGGTCACAAGCCAGTGAGGCTGAAACACAATCCTTCGGGCCCGCAGACTAGAACAGAAAATGGCGCCCGGATTAAGGCCTGGCGCGGAAAGAATGTATTGCCCTGAAGGACGAGCCTCGCGAAAACTCACCGCATGACTATTTCAGTGAGACAGGCCCGTCCGGGCGATCATGATGCGCTGGCTCTGGTGGGCGCAGCGACATTTCTGGAAAGCTATGCCGGCGTCGTGGACGGGGGCGCCATCATCCGCCATTGCGCCGAGCGGCATACGCCGGAGGTGTATGCGCAGGCGCTGGAAACGCCCGGCCATGCGCTCTGGCTGGCCGAGCAAGACCCCGGCGCGGCGCCTGTGGGGTATCTGCACCTGACCGCTCCTGATCTGCCGGTTGAAACACGCGCTGACGATCTTGAGATCAAGCGCATCTATGTGCTGGCGAGCCTGCATCGTTCGGGTCTGGGGCGGCGTTTTCTGGACGCGGCGATTGATCATGCCGTCGCTGTGAGCGCCAAGCGCCTTCTACTCGGCGTCTACAAGAACAACACCCGTGCGCTCGCCTTTTATGACCGTATGGGGTTTGAGAAAATCGGTGTTCGCCAGTTTGATGTGGGTGGGCGCATCTATGATGACTGGGTGTTGGCGCTGACGGTTTGAGGGCCCCCGAGGAACCGCAAAAACCACAATTGAAATATGCCTTTATGCGCTCTCTTAAGCGCTTTAGGGTGTGGGCATGGATACTCTGTTCGCCCAAGTTCTGCTGCCGCTCGCCCTGGCCTTCATCATGTTCACCCTCGGGGTGGGACTGACGCCGGCCGATTTCAAACGCATCGCTTTGCAGCCCAAGGCGTTTCTTGTGGGGACGGCGCTTCAGTTCATCTCCCTGCCCCTGATCGCCATCGTGCTGGTGGCGTTCCTGCCGATCCCGCCGATCGTGAAAGTGGGCGTGGTGTTGCTCGCGGCGTGTCCGGGGGGAACCACCTCCAATCTGCTCACCCATATGGCGCGCGGGGATGTGGCGTTGTCAGTCTCTCTGACCGCCGTCACGTCGCTGGCGTCCGTCGTGACCGTGCCGCTGGTTCTGATGGTGGCTTTGGCGCTGTTCATGGGGCCGGATGCGCCCCAGGTGGGCATGGTGTCCACGGGTGTGGTGATTTTTGCGCTGACGGTGATCCCGGTCGCGCTGGGCATGGTGTTGCGACAGGTCGCTCCGGGTGCGGCTCTGGCGCTTGAGCGCAATTCGCGCTTCATGTCGGCCCTGGTATTCACCGCAGTTGTTGCGGCGACGATCATCAATGAAGGTCTCGGCGAGACCCTGCGCCGCCTGACGCAGGCGGGCGCTGTGTCGTTGGCGCTGAATGTGGCGGCCATGGCGGTGGCGTTCGCGGTGTCGAGCTGGATGGCGTTCAAGATGCGCCAGCGCATCGCGCTGACGCTCGAATGCGGCTTGCAGAACGCCACGCTCGCCATTGTGGTGGCGAGTTCCTTGCTGGGCGATATCGACTACGCCATGCCCGCCGCGATCTACGGCCTGATGATGTTCGCCACGGCGGGCGTGTTCATCCTGTGGGCGCGGCGCTGGTCAAAGGCGGCTGTGCGCGCCCGGGCGATGGCGCGCTAGATCCGCTCCAGAGTCAGGGCGATGCGCTGGCGCATCTATGAATACTGAGTGCTGAAGCTGACGAATTAGAAGGTATGCGCGATTTTTCTCAAATTATAGGCTGATCTCACGCTGTAATGAACTTCATTATCGTCTAATTCGTATTTTTTGCTTTCGAGTTTTAATTGGCTTGTGAATTCTGAGAGTTTTAAGCCTCTAAATTTCTTAAATCCCCAGTTGTCATTATAGTTATATATCATAATGTCGTAAACTACGGCAAATTCTATTTGTTCGAAATAAACGCCAAATATGTGGCTTCCTCTACTTCCTCCATTCTTATTTATGGATAATTGGGTCACGCCGGTTTTTGCGTTGTGCTCCTGCTGTTTTGTTATTCCTGTATCTAGGTCAATTGTATCGAAGTGAGATACCATTGCGGAATTCTCGTAACAATGGCCAAAGGGGGAGCATATGGTTTGGCAATAAAAGTATCCGAAGCCGTCATTCTGATTGAAACCTTTATCGAAGAAAAATTTCCTAATTGAATTATTGATGTTGATCTCGTGGGTTTCTATGAAGTCGGGTATCTCATCGATTTCTAACTCGTCAGGATTAGAAAACAGTGCTGATGCTGAAGGGTTCCCTATCCAGCATTCACTATCGATTTTATAGACTTGTGCATTAGAAATTTTTTCTACGAAAGCGCCTGATTCGTGGTAAACAAAAATAAAATCAACTTCTGCGCTAGCATCTAAAAGGATCTTTCTGATGTCAGTTATTTTATTGATGTTTTTTGTGGACTGTATTGCCTCAACTGCATGATTAATATTTCCTGAAAATGCTATTGTACATGTGTGATTAATAATTATGGATTTTAGCATTCCGGGAAATACTTCTGTTTTTCCTTTGTTATCATCGGTCACCACGAAGTCTGACCAAATGCAAACTCTTTCTCCGTACTTCCGGCAGTAAACAAAAGTCATTTAAATCCGCTCCAGAAAGCCTTCCAGCCTTTGCATGTCCTTGGGCAGGTCCGTTTCAAACCGCACAGACTCGCCGGTCACCGGATGTGTGAACCCCAGCACGGAGGCGTGCAGCGCCTGACGGCGGAAATCCTTGAAGTCCTTGCCGCTGTCGAGTTTCGCCAGCGGGGTGGAGCGGCCCCGGCCATAGACCGGATCGCCCAGCAGCGGGCAGCCGATATGGGCCATGTGCACCCGGATCTGGTGGGTGCGCCCGGTTTCAAGACGGCAGCGCACCAACGCGCACATGGGATGGCCTACGGATTTGCCGGGCTCCTGGCCAAAAGTCTTCAGCGTCTCGTAATTGGTGATGGCGTGCTTGCCGGCGTTCGAATCCGGCCTGTCGATCACCGCCATTTTCTTGCGATCATGGCTGGAGCGCGCCAGCCGCGTTTCGATCCGCCCTGTGCGGGGCTGTGGCGCGGCGCGCGTGAAAGCCAGATAGGCGCGCTCGACCGTGTGGGCCGCGAATTGCTCGGACAGGCCCTGATGCGCCTTGTCGGTCTTGGCGGCCACCATGACGCCGGAGGTGTCCTTGTCCAGGCGATGCACGATGCCGGGGCGCTCCACCCCGCCAATGCCCGACAGCGATCCGGCGCAATGAAACAGCAGCGCGTGCACCAGCGTGCCGGTCCAGTGACCCGCCGCAGGATGCACCGCCATGCCGGCGGGCTTATTGATGACAATGAGCTGGTCATCCTCAAACAGAACGTCGAGCGGGATGTCTTCGGGTTTCGGCGTCGCTTCGACCGGGGCCGGCACTTCAAGGCGATACACGGCGCCTTCGCGCACCTTGGCGGAGGGATCGGTCAAGCTCTCCCCATCCATCTGCAGACAGCCTTGCTCGACCAGCGCCTTGCAGCGAGAGCGGGACAAATCCTCCCACACACGCGCCATCCAGCGATCGAGGCGCGCGCCTGCGTCCTCAGGCTCCGCAACCTGTTCTCTTGGCGTATTTTCGTTCAGTTTCAAATGAATGAGCCTATTCGTATGTGCATATTAAGTGGCTTTTGGGTGACATCTGCTGCATTGCTTCATAGCGTAATCATTCTTTGATGAAGCCGTTAGCGAAGCGTCACACTTCGCCCCTAACAGCACCAGGTCAGCGTTCGCCTCGGTGAACGCTATGTAACAAGTTCAGGGGTCCTTACAATGACGTTCAAAGCTCGCTTGTCTGCGTGCGCTGCGCTGATCGCGCTTGCGCCCGCCGCGCCCGCCTTCGCACAAGAGGTCAATTCCCAGGTCACTGACGTGATCACGGTGACCACGCAGTTCCGCGAACAGTCTCTGGCCGATGTGCCGATCAACGTCTCGGCTTTTAACGAAGAGCTGATCGAACGTCTCGACATCCGCAATCTCGAAGACATGGCCCTGTTCACCCCGGGTCTCGTCATTCAAGAGCAGAGCCCGAACAATACCGGCTACTCCCTGCGCGGCATCACCACCGATAGCGGCGTCGCCACCGCTGAAGCGCGCGTGGCCATGTTCCAGGACGGCCTGTCCATCTCGCGTTCGCGCGGCTCTTATGTGGAGCTGTTTGACATCGAGCGTCTGGAAGTCGCCAAAGGCCCGCAGCCGACCCTGTTTGGTCGCGGCGCGCTGATCGGCGGCATCAACATCATCCAGAACAAGGCCGAGTTTGAAAACTCCGCCAGCGGCTTTGCGGGCCTTGGCAACTTCAACGCCTATGAAGTCGGCGGCCATGTAAACTACGCGCTCAGCGACAATTACGGCCTGCGCTTCGCCGCGGTGAACCGTGTGCGCGAAGGCTATATCGACAATCTCGGCGACGGCGACGACCTGCAGGGCCGTGACGTCCTGGCGGGCCGTCTGGTTCTGTCGGGCGAGCCGATGAGCAATTTCAGCTTCGACCTGATCGCCAACTGGCAGCAGGACAGCGGTCCGGGCACCTCGTTCAAGTCCGGCGTTCTGGCGCCCGTGGGCGGCGACACCTCGCCTTACACCGCAGCCGATCTGCGTGTGATCGACGGCTTTCTCGGCGATCAGGGCCTGGGCCTGGACCGTTGGGTTTGGGGCGTGACCGCGCTCACGAGCTGGGACATCAACTCAAGCTGGAACCTCTCCACGGTCACCGGCTACCGCGCATACGACTCCCTTGAGATCTTTGATCCGATCGGCGGCGGCATCGAGTTCCTGAACTTTGCTGAAGACGCCACCGGCCGTCAGACCAGCCATGAAATGCGCCTCAGCTTTGACAATGGCGGTCCGCTGACCGCGTTCGGCGGCGTCACCTATTTCTACGAAGCCAACACCCAGCGCATTCCGGGCATCTACAATGAAGCCGCTGTGCAGGCCTTCTTCGTCGGCGCGGGCTCGTTCGGTGATCCGGCTGTCATCGCCGGCGCTCTCGGCGTTCCGGTTTCGGCCATCACCGATGTGACCAACCCGTTCCCGTTCTCCATCGCCGCCCTCACCAGCGGTCTGGGTCAGGTGCCGCTGCGTCCGAACTATTACGAAGAATCCGCCAACGCCGGCTCGACCGAAGCGCTCGATTTCTTCGCGGACGCATCCTACGCCGTCACGGATCGTCTGACCCTGACTGCCGGCGTGCGCTACACCGATGAGAGCAAGAGCTCGACCGGTTATGGCGGCACGGCTATGGGCCCGAACCGCGTGACCTTCGGTCAGGCTCTGATCCTGACCGCGACGCCGGGCGGCGCAGCCTTCACCGACAGCGCCGATTTCGACGCCTGGACCTACCGTGTGAACGCGGCCTACACGCTGACCGACCGTATCAACACCTGGGTCAGCTATGCCCGCGGCCGCAGCCCGGACCTTCTGTCGCTCGACAGCAATTCACCGACCCTGTTCTCGACCTCCCCGGCGGAGATCGTGGACTCGCTGGAAGCGGGCGCCTTCGTCACCCTCGACCGCGGCACGCTGACCGCATCGGTTTATCGCTCCGAGTACGAAAACTTCCGCACCTCGGTCTTTGATCCGCTGACGGCGACCTTCACCCCGCAAAACAATGGTGAAGCCACCCAGACCGGCGCCGAGATCCAGGGCGATTTCCGCGTCACCGACACGTTCGACCTGATGGTCAGCTATTCCTACAACATGGCCAAGTTCAACGACACGTCGGGCGGCCAGCCACAGGCGCTGGGCGGCAACCGTTTCCGTTATGCACCTGAGCATTCGGTCGCACTGGGCGCACGCTGGGAAGTGGCCGCGGGCGATTGGGGCAATCTGACCGTGCTGCCGAGCTATTCCTGGCAGTCGCACGTCTTCACCGACAACGATAATGATAACTTCGTCGGCGTTCGCCAGGACGCCTATGGCTTGCTGCGCGCGCGCGTGCGGTACGAAAGCGCCGATGAAGGCTATTATGCTGAAGTCTACGGCAACAACCTGACCGATGAGGAATACCTGATCGACGCCGGTAATACCGGCGCCGGCTTTGGTCTGCCTACCTTCATCGCCGGTTCGCCGTTGACCTACGGCTTCCGCGTCGGCGCGACCTTCTAGGTCGGCTGAACGAAAAAGGCTCGTCCGGGGGGACGGGGCTGTGGCCGGCGCGAGGAGAGGGGCCTTGCGCCGGCCTTCTTATTTGTTCTCTACTTTTCCGCGACTCGTCGCGGGCGAGCGCAATTTGGGGGGAAGACCATGTCGGACGAAATGAAACTCACGCGCCGGGCGGCGCTGGCGGGCGTCGCCGGTCTGGGACTGGCGGCCACCGCCTGCAGCCGCGAGGACGCCGCGCCCAGTTTTGCGCCGCGCCCGCCCGCAGAGGGTCCCTTCAAACATGGCGTCGCCAGCGGCGATCCCGACCAGAGCTCGATCATGCTGTGGACAGCGATCACAGCCGACAGCCTTGACGCCCCGGTGCGGGTTCAGCTGGCTGAAGATCCCGATTTCCAGTCCGTCCTGATCGACGCCGAGGCCGCGCCCGCCGCAGAGGCCGTTCGCGCCATGACGCCGTTCAAGCTGCTGGCGGACGGGCTGCAGCCGGGCCGGACCTATTGGTATCGCTTTTCCTTCGGTGGGGAGCTGAGCGAAACCGGTCAGACTCGCACCCTGCCTGAAGGCGCAGTAGACAGCTTCAAGATCGCCGCGTTCTCATGCTCGAACTATCCGGCGGGCTTTTTCAACGCCTATCGCGTCGCCGCCGAGCGCGGCGATATCGATCTGGTCGTCCATCTGGGTGATTATCTCTACGAATATGGCCGCGGCGGATACGCCATGGACGATGATGAGCGCCTGGGCCGGGTGGTCGAACCCGCCCATGAGATCGTCAGCTATGAAGACTATGTGCTGCGCTACGCTCAGTATAACGCCGATCCGGACCTCAAGGCGCTGAAAGCCGCCGCGCCCTGGCTGACGATCTGGGACGATCACGAGACGGCGAACAACGCCCATCGCACAGGCGCGGAAAATCATGATCCTGATGAAGGCGAGGGGCCTTGGCCTGTGCGGGTCAATGACGCCATGCGCGCCTATTATGGCTGGCTGCCGGTGCGCGAGCCTGACAATCGTCTGGCGCGTTATGGCGCTCTGGAGATCGGCGATCTGGCCACCCTGATTTTCCTGGAAAGCCGACTGCTGGCGCGCTCTCAGGAAATGACGATGGAGGGCTTCCCCATCCCGCTCGATTCCGATCCCGAGGACCCCGAGGTGCAGGCGCAAGTGCAAGCCTGGCTGGATGAGACGGTCGGCGGCGAGGACCGCACCTTGTTGGGCGCGGAACAGTTTGATTTCGTCATTCGCACGCTTGAACAATCGGTCGCGGCTGGCAAGCCGTGGCGGATCTTCGCCAATCAGGTGCTGATGGGGTCGGCCACAGCGCCGGATTACACCAGGCAGACGCCGTTCTGGCTGCGCTGGGGCATGCGGCTTGCGGGCGGCGACATCTGGGATTTTGCCCGTCAGACCCAGTTCGGCGTTCCCATGACGCTGGACACCTGGGACGGCTTTCCGGCGGAACGCGAGCGTCTGTTTGAAGCCGCTCGGAACGCCAACGCCGATTTCATCGTGCTGACCGGCGACAGCCATAATTACTGGACGGTGGATCTAAAGACCGACGCCGGCGAGCGTGTCGGAGTCGAGTTTGGCGTCACCTCGGTGACCAGCCCGTCCGATTATGAATTCGTCAATGCGCCCAGCGTGGATTTCGGTCAGATGACCTTGCAGGCCAATCCGCACATCCTCCACCACAGCGTGTACGCCAAGGGCTTTGTCTTGCTGACCCTGACGCCGGATGAAGCGGTCGCCGACTTCGTGACGGTCTCCACGATCAAGGATACGGCGTTTGAAGCGGGACTGGACAGTCGCTGGCGGGTGACGCCGGCGTCCGGCGGGGCGGTCCCCGCCGTCGAGCGACTGGACGGCGTCTGACCGGGTGTTGCGTCAATTTAAAGTTCATACGCCTAGACAGGGCCATGACCGTAGGCCAGTTTGAAGGCTCGTGCGGGGGGTGAAATAAGGGGTTCCCATGTCGTCTGACGAAAATATTGTGGCGCGCATCTGGCGCTATATCGGCGCATTCCAACACGGAATTTTGCGCGTCTTCGGGATCTTCGTGATCGCGTTCTTCCTGATCGCCTTCATCGGCAGTCTGTTCTCCAGTGACGAGTTCGACATGGCCGATAGCGGCGTTCTGATCTTCGCGCCCGAAGGCCCGATCGTCGAAGAGCCGACGACCTTGTCGCCCAATGACGCCTTCACCGCGTCCTTGCTGGGCGGCGGCCCGGGCGAAGAAGTGCTGCTCAGCGATGTCGTCGACGGGTTCCGCCAGGCCGCTGAAGATGATGACATCACAGCCATTGTGATGAATCTGGAGCGCTTTGGCGGCGGTTATCCCGCAGCCCTGCATCAGGTCGCTCACGAAATGGAGGCCTTCCGCGAGGCCGGTAAGGAAATCATCGTCTATGGCGATAATTTCTCGATGAGCGGCTATTTCCTGGCGGCGCACGCCAGCGAGGTCTACCTGCACGACATGGGGGGCGCCAGCGTCAACGGCTACGCCGTCTATCGCACATTCTTCCGCTCGCTTCTGGATCGTTTGAATGTGACGTTGAACGTATACCGCGTCGGCACGTTCAAATCCGCTCTTGAACCCTATCTGGGCGATGAGATGTCGGAACCGGCCGCCGAAGCGAACCTCTACGTCTTCGGCGATTTGTGGGACGCCTATCAGGAGCGTGTCGAAGCCGCGCGCGGCCTGTCTGACGGCGCCTTGCAAACCCATGCTGACGAGTTCCCGGAACTTCTGGTGGCCCAGGGCGGCGACACGGCTGCAGTGTCCTTGAACGCCGGCCTTGTCGACCATGTGATCGGCCGGGGCGCCTATCGCAACCTGCTCGAAGAGCGCTTTGGCCGCGATAGCGAAAACGGCGGCATCGTCGCCAGCAACTTCTTTGACTATGTCGAAGCCAACCGTGAGTTCCAGTTGCTTCCGGCGGACAAGATCGTCGTGATCAGGGCTGTCGGCGGCATTGTGGACGGAAATGGCGATGGCGGCGTGATCGGTGGTGATCAGCATGCCGAGCTGGTGCGTCGGGCGCGCCTGGACGACAATGTCCGCGCCATTGTTCTGCGCATCGATTCAGGCGGCGGCTCGGCTTTCGCCTCTGAACTGATCCGCGAAGAGCTGGAACTGGCCCGCCTTGAAGGCAAGATCGTCATCGCCTCCATGGCCGGCGTGGCGGCGTCTGGCGGCTACTGGATCGCGACTCCGGCCCATGAGATCTGGGCGGAGCCGACCACCATCACCGGTTCGATCGGAATTTTCGGCTTCATTCCGACCTTCGAGGACTCTCTGGCCGAGATCGGTGTCTTTGAAGACGGCGTCGCCACGACGGAGATCGCACGCCAGCCGTCCATGACGGGTGGCGTGACCGAGGAATGGGACACCGTGCTGCAAAGCTCCATCGAGGCGGGGTATGAGCGCTTCCTGTCCATAGTGGCGGAGTCGCGCGATATGTCCCGTGACGAAGTGGACGCCGTGGCTCAGGGCCGTATCTGGACCGGTCAGCAAGCGTTTGACCGCGGCCTGGTGGATTCCCTCGGCGGATATGACGACGCCATCGCCGCCGCCGCCGAGCGCGCGGGTCTGGAAGAGGGTGATTACCGGGTCGTGGAATTCCGCGACGAGGTCGACCCCTTCGCCCAGATCCTGCAAATGCTGGGTCAGGACGCCCGTCTCGCCGTGTTCGGCGAAGGGCTGCTGGGTTCGGGTTGGCTGGGTGATATGGCCCGCGACGCGCAGGACGAGATCGAAACCATCAACATGATGAACGATCCCAACGGCGTTTACGCCAGCTGCGTGGAATGCAACGCCTTCCGCATCAGCCAATAGGCTGACGCACCCCTGTTACGAGAAGGCCCGGCTGGTTTAGCCGGGCCTTTTTGTTGGGGGTCAGTCCTGAAACTGAGAGCGGAGCCAGCGCAGGAATTTGCGGACCTTTCCGGACTGAAGCGCTTCCTCCCGACCGGCGATCTTGTAGGCGGGGCCTTTCAACCGCATGACGGGGCTCACCGGGACCAGCAAGCCGCGCTGGATGAGAAGGCTCAGCAGATGGGGGCTGCCCAAGAGCACGCCTTGTCCCGCGAGCGCACACTGAACAGCGAACTGTTCGTCCTCGAAGGCGCGGTCCTGCGCGATCTTGAGCCGCAGATCCGTATGTTCTGACAGGTCTCGCCATGCGGGAGCAGCACCAATGGGCATGCGCCAGCTTGGGCTGAGCAGATCCACGCTGCGCCCCGCCAGCACCTTGTCGCGTAGGGCAGGCGTGGCGAAGGCGCCGAACTCATCCTCGACCAGGGTCTCTTCGTCCTCGTTCACCGGCCCATAGCGGATCGCGAGATCGATCTGTGTCGCGCGCTTCAGGTCAACAGGCGCATAGGAGGTTTCGATCCTGACGCTCAAACCGGGAAGCTCCGTTTCGAGCTGGGAAAGCCTGGGCGCAAGCCAGAGGCTGGCGAAGGCGGGCGTGACCGACAGGGTTATGCGTCCTGACTGAGGTTTGAGTTCGGACAGGGCGATATCGATATCCCTGAAGGCGCCGGCCAGACGCTCCGCCAGCTGCTGGCCCTCGGCCGTGGCGCTCACGCCCCGCGAAGACCGGATCAGCAAGGGCAGGCCCAGCTGCGCCTCCAGCGCCTTGATGGCGTGTGACAGCGCGGTTGGCGTCACGCCCAGCTCTTCAGCGGCGCGCGCCAGGGTTCCGTGCCTCGCGGCGGCCTCGAACGCTCGCAATCCGCGATGGGAGATGTGAGTCGCCATGAGAAAATCTCATCTCTGAATGAAGTCATCTCTATAGCGCAACATCACAATATGAGGAAATTCATAAGCCTCTTTCAACCCTGCAAGTCCTAGAGGTGAAAAACATGCATGTCTTGAGAGTGGATGCGAGTGTCCGCAAGGATGGTTCGTTGAGCCGGAAAATCGGAGACGCCTTTATGGAGTCTCTCCGGAAAACTCATCCCACGGTCAAACTGACCGAACGCGATGTGGGGCTGAACCCGCCCTCCATCATCACGTCCGACTGGGTGGCGGCCGCCTTCACGCCCCGAGAAGACAGAAGCGCCGCGCAGTCTCAGCTGCTGGAGCGCAGTGATCAGGCCATCGCCGAGCTTCGCGAGGCGGAGATCATCCTGATCACAGCCCCCATGTATAATTACGGCATGCCGGCGGGGCTCAAGGCCTGGGTGGACAGCGTCGTACGCAAGGACGAGACCTTCACGTTTGATCTGGCGCGCGGCGACTTTCCCTTGAAACCTATCCTGTCCGGCAAGACGCTTGTTCTCGCGACTGCCTGGGGCGAGTTCGGCTTTGAGCCGGGCGGCGTGCGGGACGGGCAGGGCCATCTGGTGGGTCATGTGAAAGCGGTGTCGGGCTATCTGGGCGCGGACCGGGTCGAGCATGTGGGGGTGGAGTATCAGGAATTCGCCGATGACCGCTTTCAGGCAAGCATGCAGGCGGCGCTGGAGCGGGCCAGCGCTCTCGGGGCGAGCCTTTGAGCCAGAGACAGGCCCGGCAGATTAGCCGGGCCGTCTTGCTTGCCGTCTATCGAAGCTCGGTAAAGCGGGGTTCGCCCCAGTCAAAACGCGAACGACCATACGCATAGCCTGTTTCCTGCTCGGCGACTTGTAGAGGGATCTCGAACAGATGGTCGACATCGTCTCCGTTTGCATCAGAGACAGCCTGAGCCTCACCCAAACTCTGCTGGATTAACTGAAAGCAGGAAGGGGGCGTTCCTCCAACCTGCACGCCAAGATGCTTTTGCTCGGCCTGATAGAGCAAGCTCCAGAGGGCCTTGCCACGACAAGCGCGAAGGACGTGGCAATCCATCGTGGTTTCCAGCGCGACGCAGGCGATCACATCAGACGTCTGGGCCAGGGCCGTATAGGCCTGCTCAAAGCGCTCATCGGGCGTGTTGAAAAACAGGATAGTCCAACCGGTAGGCAGATGGGCCCAGCTCATCGGCGTTTCATTCACTTCGTCATGGACATACGTGTCCTGAACACCAAGCAGGTCCAGGATGTCTGATCTCTCAGGCGACCGAACGCCGATCCAGCCGATATTGAAGCCCATGTTTTCCCCAGCGCGATTCACCGTTAGATCGTAGGCAGCATAGCGAGAAACTCGGTTTGCAACAGAAAAAGCCCGGGAGCGAAACTCCCGGGCTTTTGCCTGATTGCGCTGTGGTCCGCGCCTAGCGCTTGGACTGTTCGCACAAATTCATGAAGCGCTGGCGCAGTTCGGCGTTGGCCTTGAACTCGCCGCGGAACATGGTGGTGATCGTGGAGACGTTGGGGTGGTGCACGCCGCGGGTGGTCATGCACTGGTGCTTGGCGTCCACGAAGATGGCGACGCCCAGCGGGCTCATCGCGTCTTCGATCGCATCGGCGATCTGGGCGGTCATGGTCTCTTGCGTCTGAAGACGCTTGGAGAAGGCCTCGACCACCTTGGCGATCTTGGAGATGCCCACAACGGCGCGGTCGGGCAGATACGCGACGCAGGCCGTGCCCAGGATCGGCGCCATGTGGTGCTCGCAATGGCTCTCCACATCGATATGGGTCAGCATGACCATGTCGTCATAGCCCTGCACGTCCTCAAAGCGCTTGCCGAGGATCTTGTGCGGGTCTTCGTCATAGCCGCGGAACCAGTCATTATAGGCGTTCACAACGCGCTTGGGCGTTTCCAGAAGGCCTTCACGGCGCGGATCATCGCCGGCCCAGCGCAACAGGGTGCGCACGGCTTCTTCGGCTTCTTCGCGGGTCGGGCGGACGACGCTGTCGTCGGTGACGTTCACCAGGTTTTTCTTATCAGTCATGGCGTCCATGAGTGGCGGATCCTTTCGTTGACGGGCGCCGCCGCATCACACAAGACACGACGACGAAGTACCGGTTTCCGGATCCAGCAGGGCGTGACGAGCTTTGCCGCCGACGCGCGCCGGGTCTAGATGGTTTCCTCCGGGAAGCGGTGAACACCGCGTCCAGCGCTTAGTTAGTTTCGGCATTTGAAATGTCCAATGCCGTAAGAAGTCTTTTTCCAAAGCGATCGACGTTGTAGACCGGCGCACTGGTGCAACGCAAATCCCTGCGCTGCGCTCAGACTTTTGGAAAAGCTCAGATGACCGTCCTTCGACTGTATGACACCGCCGCTCGCAAAAAGCGCGACTTCGTCCCGATCAATCCAGAGCGGGTGACGATGTATGTGTGTGGTCCGACGGTGTATTCTGAAGCCCATATAGGAAATTTCCGCCCGCCAGTGGCGTTTGACGTTCTGTTCCGTCTGCTGCGACACATCTATGGCGCGGACCATGTGGTCTATGCGCGCAACATCACGGACGTGGACGACAAGATCAACAAGGCGGCGGCTGACGCCGGCGTTGATATTTCCGTGATCACGGACAAATACGCCGCAATCTATCGTGAAGACAGCGCCGCTCTGGCGATCCTGCCGCCTTCACTGGAACCGGCCGCCACCGCACACATGCCGCAGATGATCGCGATGATCGAGAAACTGATGGCGGACGGCTTCGCCTACGCCGCTGAGGGGCATGTATTGTTTTCCGTCAGCGCCTATGCCGATTACGGCAAGCTTTCGGGGCGGGATCTGGATGACATGATCGCGGGCGCGCGCGTGGAAGTCGCGCCCTATAAGCGCGACCCTGCTGATTTTGTGTTGTGGAAACCCTCCAAACCCGGCGAGCCGGAATGGGACGCGCCTTTCGGGGCGGGACGTCCGGGCTGGCATCTTGAATGCTCGGCCATGATCGAGGCGACCTTGGGAGAGACCATCGATATTCATGGCGGCGGCGGCGACCTCGTCTTCCCGCACCATGAGAACGAAGTGGCCCAGTCTGTCTGCGCCCATGGCGGCGCGGCGCTGGCCAATTACTGGCTGCATAACGGCTTCCTCTCCATGGCGTCCGAGAAGATGTCCAAATCTCTGGGCAATGTGATCAAGCCCAATGACCTGCTGCAGGCCGGGGTGAAGGGCGAGACCATTCGCTACGCCCTGATGACGGGCCATTACCGGGCGCCGCTGGACTGGAACGCCAAACTGCTTGAGGTCACCCAGCGCTCGCTGGATCGTCTGTACGGCGTCCTGCGGCGCTTGAAAGCGGTCAAGGCGGCGGAGGTCGAGGTTCCTGAAGCGGTGATCGACGCGCTGCTCGATGATCTGAACACGCCCAAGGCTCTCGCCGCCCTGTTTGAGATCGCCGGTCGCGCCAACAAGGCCGAGAGTGAACAAGAGCAGGCGCAAGCCAAGGGCGAATTGCTCGCGGCGGGGCGTTTGTTGGGTTTGTTTGATCAGGATCCGGACGCCTGGTTCGGCCTTGATACGGTCGATGAAGCGCTGCGTGCAGAGATCGACCAATTGCTCGCTGAGCGTCTTGAGGCGCGTCAGGCCAAGGACTTCGCCAAGGCGGACTCCATCCGTGAAATCCTGACGTCGAAAAACGTTCAGGTGGATGATGGTCCGGAAGGCGCGACCTGGCGGCTGAAAGGCTGACGCCTTGAAATCGACCGCTTGGGAGCGGACATAACGCTCATGAGCGACATCTATTCCAATGCCCTGCTCGAACTGGCGGCCGATATTCCTCATATCGGTCGCCTGAGCGCTCCCCATGGCAGCGCCCACAAAGTGTCGCGCATTTGCGGGTCCGAGCTGACGCTGGACCTTAAGCTCGATGAAGGACGTATTTGCGAGCTTGGGCTCGAGCTGCAGGCCTGTGCGCTGGGGCAGGCGAGCGCCAGCGTCTTCGCCCGGTCTGCGATCGGGGCGGATCAGGACGAGATTCGTGCGGCGCGCGAAGCGCTTAAGGCGATGTTGAAGGACGGGGCTGAGCCGCCCGAAGGTCGATTTTCAGCCCTGGTCGCCCTGCAACCCGCCGCCGCCTATCGCCAGCGTCATGGATCAATCCTGCTGGCGTTTGATGCGGCGGTGGAGGCTTTTGAAGCCGCAATCGCTCACAGCCAGGCTTAACAGACGCCTTCGAAACGAGTTTTGGATTGATCACGTGCGGAACTGGGCTTCTAATGTGTAGACGAGCTGGAATTGAACGCTTGCCGACTCGCGTTGGACTGGTATTGCTGCGCGCTTATCAAATCGGACTGTCTCCGATCCTTTACGCGTTTGGCGTGCGTTGCCGACACCAGCCCAGTTGTTCGAACTACGCAACCGATTGCGTGCGTGAACAAGGGTTGTGGCGCGGTTCCTGGCTGGCGGCTGGACGAGTGCTTCGGTGCCGTCCTGGCGGCAGCTGGGGATATGATCCAGCCCCGGAGCCGCGCCCGAAGACGGCGTGGTGGAAGGTCTGGGCGCTGCGCGAGGGGCCAGTGCGAGACAGGCGAGGCTACATACATCCGGCGGGTGAAACGCCGGATCGTGAATGAGTGGGGGAACGGACGTGGATCAACCAGTCCGATCAGGCATCTCGGCGGTCATTGTGACCTTTCGTACGGGTGACGTCCTGCTTGAGTGCGTGGATTCCGTGCTGGCCGCGCCCGATGTGGACGAGCTTGTGCTCGTCAATCACGACAATCCATCCGACATGGTCGATCAGCTCGAACAGCGCGCCCGTCATGACGGGCGATTGCGGCTGATTCACACCGGCGCCAATCTGGGCTTCTCCCGAGGCTGTAATCTTGGGGCGAAGTCGGCTCAGGGCGATGTTCTCTTGTTCCTGAACCCTGACGCTGTTGTGAAACCCGGCGACGCAGCGCGTCTGCGCGAAACCCTGCAGGGCCGCACCGAGCCCGCCATTATCGGCGCCCGTCTGATCGGGCCTGATGGCAAGGAGCAGCGCGGCGCGCGCCGCGGCGCCCTGACGCTGGGATCCGCCTTTACGGGGTTTTTGGGACTGTCTTGCGCCTTCCATCGTGAACATGAGCCGCTGCCTAGCCAACCGGTTCAGATGCCGACTGTTTCCGGCGCGGCGATGGTGATGACCCGTCGCGGATTTGAAGCGCTGGACGGGTTTGACGAGGGCTATTTCCTCCATGTGGAGGATATCGACATCTGCAAGCGCGCTCGGGATGCGGGCGGCGAGGTGGTGTTCGAGCCGCGCGTGGAGATCGCCCATGTGGGCTCAACGTCCAAGATCAGCCAGGTGAAGGTGGAAATCTTCAAGGCGCTGGGTTTGGCGCGCTACTTCACCCTGCATGGCGGCCTGATCGGCCCGGTGCAGGGGTTCGTGCTGGGGCCGATCTTCCTGGTGGGCGCGCTCGCGCGCACGCTGGTGTCGCGCTTGCAGGCGCGCGCGAGCGCCGAGGCGCCGGCTGCGGATCTCTAAACCGTCCGTTCTGCACGCTCCGGTTTTCGCCTGTGGGTCAGCGCGGCGGAAACGGCCCCGCCTTGCTGAGCGCGGATTCGATCGGATGTTTGAGCGCGACCTGCTCAAGCCAGTGGGCGGTCTTGATCATCTTGTCGAGATCAATGCCGGTGCTGAAGCCCCCGCGTTCCAGCATGTAGACCACGTCCTCGGTCGCAACATTGCCGGTGGCGCGGGGCGCAAATGGACAGCCGCCAATCCCGCCCGCTGAGGCGTCGATCACATCCACGCCCGCCTCGACGGCGGCGTAGACATTGGCGATGGCGGTGTTGCGGGTGTTGTGAAAGTGCAGGCGCAGGCGCGCTTTCGGTGCGGCTTCACGCACGATCTCCACCGCCTGGTTGACCTGCCAGGGCGTCGCCACGCCGATGGTGTCGCCCAGCGCGATTTCGCTCGCTCCGGCGGCGGCAGCGCGTCCGGCCAGCTCGCCCAGGATCGCGGGGTTCACGTCGCCGTCAAACGGGTCGCCAAAGGCGACCGAGATGGTGGCGGACAGGGGAATGCTTGCGTCATGGGCCAGCACCGCGATCCGGTCCAGAAGGTCGGCGGTGTCTTGCGGGGTGGCGTTCTGGTTGCGCTTTCCAAAGCCTTCAGAAGCGACCATGACATAATTGATCTCGTCACAGCGTGACTCGATCGCCTGGCGCATGCCGCGCTCATTGAGCGCCAGGCCGATGAAGGACATGCCCTTGTCACGGGGGACCTGCTCCATCACGGCGATGGAATCCGCCATTTTGGGCACCGCTTTGGGATTGACGAAGCTCGCCGCTTCCATGCGTTTGACCCCGGCGTCGATCAGCCGGTCGATGAAGTCGAGCTTTACGGAGGTTTCAAGCTGGACCGGGTCGTTCTGCAGGCCGTCGCGCGGTCCGACTTCAACGATCTCGATGGAACGGCTCATGGTCAGCTCCCAGAGGTTTCGGCGGCGCTGGCGTCGCAGCCGGTGGCGGCGATCAGCAACACCGTGTCGTCGCCGCGTGAATAGTTGAACCCGTCCACCAGCCGCACCGCACAGGCGCGCTGCACAAACGGGCGCAGAGTCTCCGCTGCGTTATCGCTCCAGCGGCTCAGATCAAATACGTAAAGTCGCGGGGTGGAGAAATCGAGGCGCCCCGCCGCCAGATCTGCAGCGATCTCATCCGCATCGCGCAAATGCACCGCACCGCGGGTCAGGAAGACGAAGCTGGGTTCGGTGTAGGTGGACACGAGCTCTGCAGCTCCCACAAGCGCGCGCATGTCGGCGACTTCCGCTGCTGCGGGAGCGGACGGGAACAGGATTTCGGCGGACGGCGCGACCACGCCGCGTCCCAACCCGTGCCAGCTCAGACCGATCACCACCAGGCCGATCAACGCCAGGTCATAGCGCCGCATGTAGAGCGCGAAGGTCGCGGCGAGCCCGCAAAACACCATGATCCCGGTCGCCAGGAACGCCGCCCATTGCGCGCCGGAAAAGCGCCAGGCGAGCGCGATCAGAAGGCCGCTGGCTGCCACAACGCCCAGGCTCAGCAATCCCAGCCCCACAAGCCGCCAGCGGCGTTCCACCCGCCCCCAGCGGGCCAGACCGAGCCCGGCGATGACGGCGAGAGCGGGATAGATCGGCAGGGGGTAGTGGGGCAGCTTGGTGGGGATCAGCTCCACCAACAGCCAGGCGGGCGCGATGAAAGCGACCAGCAGGCGTGCGGCCTGGGCGTCTTGCGTCTGGTCGCGCCAATCCTTGATGAGGCTCGCCAGTCCCGTGGGCAGGCTGACGATCGCGGGCAGGAACAAAATGGGCAGGAGCAACAGATGACTGCCCGGCGGCGCGCCATGGCCTTCGTGTCCCGAGGTGAGCTTGGGGGCCATGTCGCCGCCCAGCGCGTCAAACAGGAAGGCGCCGTCTGTCGCGAGCTGCACGCCGATCAACCAAGGCAGAAGGATCAGCGCGGCCAGCACCGGGCCGGGCCAGTAGAAGAACACCTTGAGCCAGATCACGCGGCGTTCGAGCGCGCAAAGCGTCAAGACCGCCAGCCCCATCATGGCGGGCGTCACCGGGCCCTTGATCAGCGCCCCCAACGCCACGAACACCCACATCAACATCGCCCAGCGACGGCGGTGTGAGTCCGTTTTCGCCAGCCAGACCTCGACAAGGGCGAGGAAGCTCAGCCCGGTCATGGCGCACAGCAGGGCGTCGGTCTTGGCGATGCCGCCTTCAGACGCCAGCAACAGCGTGACGGACACCAGCGCCCCGGCGAAAACGCCCGTGCGGTGATCATAAAGGCGCCGGCCCGCCCAGAAGGCGCTCAGCGCGGCGAGGATCGCCCCCAGCACCGACGGCAGGCGATAGGCCCAGATCTCACGCGCTTCCGGCCCGGTGGTCACGGCGACACTCAGGCTTTGCAGCCAGTAAATCCCGATGGGCTTTTTGTGGCGCGGCTCGTCCTGAAACCGGATCTCGACGAAATCGCCGCTCTCGAGCATTTGCGCGCTGGCCTGAGCGAAGCGCGCTTCATCGCGGTCCAGAACCGGCAGGGCGAAGACGCCCAAAAGGCTGGCGATCAGGGCCAGACCGGCGATGAACAGGCTGGCCCGTTCGGTGTTTATCAGGCGATCTTGCAACGACATGAACGGCCCGGGCGCAGAGAAAAAAGAAAAAGGTCGTGCGTCTGTGTGAATAATCGGTATGAAACGCGGCAAGATATTCTTCAAGCAAGTCCGTCCAAGACGAAGCGTTTCATGACTGATCCCCGCCCAGAGCTGAGCATTATCGCGCCCATGCATAACGAGGCAGGTAATGCTGCGCGTCTTGCCGAAGAAATCTATAGCGTTCTGAAAGACCGTTCGCACGAAATCGTTCTGGTCAATGACGCCAGCACCGATGAGACGTTGGCCGAGCTGCTGGCGGCGAAGGACACCATCCCGACGCTTCGGATCGTCACCCATCGCAAGAACGCCGGCCAGTCGCGTGCGATCCGCACAGGCGTTCTGGCCGCCAAGGCGCCGCTGATCTGCATGCTGGATGGCGACGGTCAGAACCCGCCCGCTGACATACCCACCCTGGTCGACGCCCTGACGGCGGCGCCGGAGACCACCGGCATGGTGGCGGGACGCCGGGTGGGACGCCAGGACAGCGCCTGGAAGAAAACCGCCTCACGGCTGGGCAATGGCGTGCGCAAAGCCTTGCTCAATGACGATGCCGACGATACGGGCTGCGGCCTTAAAGCCTTTCGGCGGGACGCGTATTTGCTGCTGCCCTTCTTTGATCACCAGCATCGATTCCTGCCCGCCTTGATGAAGCGCGAAGGCTTTGATGTGGACTTTCGGGATGTGGGCCACAGGCCACGCACCGCCGGCCAATCAAAATATACCAACCTGGGACGTCTTTTCGCCTCTTTGAGCGATATGCTAGGTATGATGTGGCTCAACAGTCGTGCGCGTCAGCCCGGCGGCTGGGACGAGGCCTGATCCGGCGCCCGAAGTCTTCGGCGTCGGTGGTGGACGGGCGACGGGGATAGGAGAACGGTCATGACCGGTCCGACGGGTTCAGGTGTCGCAGTGGGGCTCGCCAGCTCTGAAGCGCAGGTACAACAGAGCGGGGGGCTCAACGTGTTTACAATTTTTCCGAAATTACTCATTCCCATGGCGGTTTACGCTTTGGTCGCCTACAGCGACGCCTTTTTCGGCGGCGAGGGCGCATCCATGCTGACCAACCCGCTGTTCACCCTGGGCCTGCCCAGCGACGAATGGGCGGTGTCCGCCTCTGACCTGATCCTGACGCTGGCTCTGGTCATGCTGTTCATCGAAATGGTGGGATCAGCCAGCTCGGGGACGTCGTCCTTGCTCAATCACGGCCTGTCCATGGCGACCTTGCTGGTGGGCATTCTGCTGTTCTTGCTGGTTCCGGTCTTCGCCACCTCAACCTTCTTCCTGCTCATCGTGATGAGCCTTCTGGACGTTGTGGCGGGCTTCACCGTGACGGCGATCTCGGCCCGACGCGACCTTGGCACGGGCTAGCCTTCACGCGTTTTTGATTCAGGCAAGCTGTTGGGATCAGGGATCAAGCGCTCAGGCTGCTTCAGATCATCACGAACAATAGCGCGAGCACCCAACAGCCGTCCCAGAGCGGGCTGAACCGGTCCTGCAGATTATTGAGGGTGTAGAGGCCGCTCATGCCGACCGCTCCTCGCCGCGTGCGGCGGGCTGGCGGATCAGGCCTTGCTGGGCGCTGTCATAGGCGCGGGCGTACCGGGCGCGCTCGCTGGCGTCTGCCCGAAGGCCGCGCCGCGGATGCGGGAAGTCCGCCTGCACCTGAACGCCCATGGCGCTTGTTGCGCGCGAGATGGCGGGTTGAGGGGCCGGGGCTGCGTCAGGCTGGGCGCGACGGTCCGGACGCCCTTTTGTGCGGCGATCCTCACGCCGGCTTGGCGCGCCCGGCGTTGCAGGCTGGACCTGATCAGCGCGGGACGCGGCGGGCGCGGGCAGCGCCAGACGGCGCGGAGAATTGGAGCCAGAAACAAACATGACCTGGACCGAGCAAGGTCCAGGCCAGTTTTAACGCTTCGTTTACGTCTCTAAACGCGCCATTTACCGTGTTGGCGTTTCAAAACGGAACGGATCAGTTCTTGTCCGCCAGCTGATCAAGCTTTTGACGCATGGCTTCCAGCTCATCGCGCAAGGACTGCACATCATCGCTGCGCGGATTGCCGGAGGCGGGGGGCGCGTCGCCCATGGCGGCGCCGGTGGAGAAGGGGGTGAACATCGACATCGCCTGCTGGAACATCGCCATGTTCCGCTTGGTTTGTTCTTCCAGCATGGCCATGGAATTGCCGCCCATCGCATCCCCCATGGCGCCCGTCATCTTGTCGCGCATGGCCTGATGCTGACGCGATAAGGTGTCCATGGACATCTGAAGATAGCTGGGAACCATGGATTGCATCGAGTCGCCGTAAAACGAGATCAGCTGACGCAGGAACTCCACCGGAAGCAGCGTCTCGCCCTTGGACTCTTCTTCAAAGATGATCTGGGCCAGAACGCCGCGCGTCAGATCGTCTCCCGACTTGGCGTCGATGACCTTGAAGTCACGGCCTTCCCGAACGAGTTCACGCAGATGGTCCAGCGTCACATAACGACTTGCGGACGTGTCGTATAAGCGCCGGTTCGCATATTTCTTGATGGTTACGACGTCAGACTTCTTGGTCTCAGTCACGCGGTGTCCTCCCTAAGATCCCTCTAGTACTCCGATAGTCCCACAACATCCGGCTCGACTCAGCTGCAATTCAACGTCATTAATCAAGGGGGCGGCGCCAGGGGTCGGAGTGTGGCGGTCACAACTGGATTGCTGCGCGCGCCACATTGTTATGCTGCGCAGCATAACCCGGTTTGGGTCTGAAGGACAAAGGGGAATTCGTGATGCGCCGAACAGCTTTGGTGACAGGTGGGACGCGGGGGATCGGGCGCGCGATTTCAATTGCGCTGAAAGCGGCGGGATACTCTGTCGGCGCGAACTATGCCGGCAATGATGAAGTCGCGGCCGGATTCACCGAAGAGACCGGCATTCCAAGCTTCAAATGGTCAGTCGCCGATTACGATGCGTGCGTTGAGGGCCTCAAAGAGGTGGAAAGCCAGCTGGGTCCTGTGGACGTGCTGGTCAACAACGCCGGCATCACCCGTGACGCGCCCTTTCACAAAATGTCGCCTGAGCAATGGCGAGAGGTGATCGACACCAACCTCAGCGGCGTCTTCAACATGACCCATCCGGTATGGCCGGGCATGCGAGAGCGCGGCTTTGGACGCATCATCACGATTTCTTCGATCAATGGTCAGAAAGGCCAGTTCGCACAGGCCAATTATTCCGCCGCCAAGGCCGGTGATCTTGGGTTCACCAAAGCGCTGGCCCAGGAAGGCGCGCGCAAGGGCATCACCGTCAATGCGATCTGCCCAGGCTATATCGCCACTGAAATGGTGATGGCGGTCCCTGAGGATGTGCGCAAGCAGATCATCTCCACAATTCCTGTGGGGCGCTTGGGCGAAGCGCAAGAGATCGCGCGTTGCGTGGTGTTCCTGTCCTCTGACGATGCGGGGTTCATCACCGGCTCCACGCTGACGGCCAATGGCGGCCAGTATCTGACCTAACTGTGATCCGTCGCAGACACACCTTGCTTGCGCCTCGAAATCGCCCTGAAGCGGCTTACACTCCATCGCCATGAAACGTGGTATTTTTGGCCTTCTTGCTGTCAGCGTCGGGCTTTGCGCGCTGGCGACTGCAGAAGGCGTCGCTCAACCCAACCCGTTCCGGCGCATGCTGGGGCAGGAGGTGCAGACCGTGGAGCGCTCGTTATGGTTCGAGCGTGCCGACGGTCGTGGCGGCTTCATTTTTGATCGCTCGGCGCGCATGCCGCTGATCCAGGCGGACAGCGATGATGAAGTGCTGGCCGTGCACCAGGCGCGTGCAGCGGGCGGCGGCGAAGTCTGGCTGACCGATACGGGCCGCGTGATGTTGCGTCAGTCCAATCTGGGCGGCTGGACCTATTTCCCATCGGACCGACCTGACGGCGTAATCGTGGAGCCGGTCGGGCAGGCGCGGGGTTTTGAAGTCCAGCCTATCGAAGACAGCGCGCTGGAACGCGCCGCGACCGAAATGGCGCAAGCGCTCGCCGAGCTGTCGCGCAATGAAGTGCGCGCTGAGCTGACCGCGCTCGACCCTGAAGGCAACGCCTATATGGCGGACGCCATGCGGATGGTGCAGCGGGGCGCGGACCTGGCGCCGCGGCGCACTGTCCGTGACTTGCAAGTGGTGCGGCTGGGCGTGGGCGAGCGTCCGCGCGTCACCTATGACGGACAGGTTCTGGACATCTCGATCACGCCGTCCATGGGCTATGGCGGTCGGCCCAGCTCGGCCCTGATCCGACAGAGCTTTGAAAGCCAGAACCGCTAGCAGGGCGTGTCAGGGCGCGCCGTCCGGGCCGGGGCGCCAGTCCTTCGGCGCCATTTCAAATCCCTCAAATTCAAATCCAGGCGCGACCAGGCAACTGACCAGCGTCCAGGCGCCCAGGGATTCCGCTGTCTGCCAGGCGTGGGGCGGAATGATGTGTTGCGGGCGTTCCCCGGATCGCAGATTGGGGCCCAGCCTTTGATTGCGTGCGGTGACCCCATCCTCGCTCCAGCTTAATGACAGGGGGGCGCCCGCCTGCCAGAGCCAGGTTTCGGAGGCGTCGACCTTGTGCCAGGCCGAGACCTGATCAGCGGCGAGCAGAAAATAGATCGCCGTGAAACGCGCTCGGCCGTCCGAACCCGGCGCGGCGCGATGGGTTTCGACATAATGGCCGCCCTCAGGGTGAGGCGTCATGCCGAGCATGCGAATGATCTCGTTCACGCCCAGATCGCCGGATTGCGTCATGATGCACTTCCTTTTGGCCTGAATATTGCAAAACGTTCTCAGAGTAGAACAGGTACAGGTCCATGGCCCAGAACACGTTCGGAAAACTGAAATTGCTCAAATCAGGCGGCTCGACAAGCCGTGTGATTGATTTGTTGTCGGTTCACGAACGCTCCGGCCCGCTGGGCATGACCAGCAAGACCGCCATGTTCAACACCAAACGCCTCAATACCAGCTTCATTGTGAAACACACTTTGCGGCCTTGGGAGCGCGAACAGCTGAGCGGCGCCCGCATCTCCGCCACCAAGATCATCATCCCGATTTCCGAACGTAATCTGGATACGGGCGGTCACAGTATTTTCGTCGAGGACCCGGCGCTTGATGAGAAACTGAGCAGCCATCTGGGCGTATCGCGCGCCTTGCCGCGTTTCCGCGATGACATCACGCGCCTGCGCGAGCTGGCGAAGCTGCCGTCTTTTGATCCGTATCTCTTGTTTGATCACTTTCGTTTGGCGAAACGGCCGGTGTCTGACGCCTATTTTGAAATGAGCGAGCGTGAGCTCAGCGCCATCAGCGAATTTGTGGCCGGCCAGATCAATCTTCTGGTTCGCCGGGCGATGAACTCAGACCAGGATGGCTCTCTGGCCAAGGCGCGCAAACTGGCGTCGACCCTGTTTGAGGATCATACCTCCTCCAAGCTCGATGTGTTGCGTCTGGCGCTGAATATGTCGCCCGAACAGTATCGTGACGGCGTCAACGGCTGGAAGGGCACGCTGTACTATTGCTGGCGCGCGGGCAGCTGCAATACGGAACTGTCCGATTTCATCGCATCCCTGAAGCAGCTCAATCTGGGACAGCTGAACGCCGGTGACCGCGATGAGTATCGCCAGGCTATGGGCGGCATCGCCCGGCTGGCGGGTCAGCGCTGGGCGCGGGTGCAAAACCGCCTGTCACAATACCACGACCAGTTTTCGCGCTTCATAAAGGATGGCGACGGCGCCGCCTTGTCGCAATTTCTGATCATGGCGCCGGACATGTTTGTCGAGATGGGCGAGGATATGAGCCGCATCCAGCATGTGTGCGCCTCCTGGCGGTTTTGGGTCGGGGACCGGGAACCGGCCGACCTGCCGGTCGCCGAAGCACGAAGCCTGCTTGAGGATTTCGACGCTGCGCTCAGCCTGGAGCCGCACGCTCAGGCGGCCTGATCAAAAAGCGTCCTTGCGCCGACGAAGCTCTGCGAAAACCTGCGCATCGCTGGCTGACTGCAGACCAAGACGGTCGCGCAAGCCTTCATCATCCCATCTCAGGAACGGATTCGCCTCGCATTCCGCCGCCAGAACGGTGGGAACGGTCGGCTGATCATCCGCACGCAGGGCGTCCACGCGGCGCGCATAGCTTTGCAGGGCCTGATTGTCGGGATCGACGCTCAATGCAAAACGGGCGTTGGCCTGTGTGTATTCATGGGCGCAGTAGATCACGGTTTCCGGCGGCAGATTGCGCAATCGCGCCAGTCCGGCCTGCATTTGCTCGGGCGTGCCTTCAAACATGCGTCCGCAGCCCAAGGCGAACAGGCTGTCGCCGACAAAAGCCACGCCCGCATCCTCGAACCAGTAGGCGATATGGCCCAGCGTATGGCCGCCCACATCAATCACCTGCGCGCGCTCATTGCCCAGCATCACTGTGTCGCCTGGGCTGACCGGCTGATCCACATGACCAATTGTGGCCTGTTCGGCGCGCGGCGCGATGATCTGCGCGCCGGTGGCTTTGGCGATGGCGGCGTTGCCGCCGGCATGGTCCCAGTGATGGTGCGTGTTCCAGATGGCCGTGATGGGCCAGTCCAGCGTTTGCGCTTCCTCCAGGATCACATCGGCTTCGGGCGTGTCGATAACAGCGACCGCGCCGGTTTCAGAACACCGGACCAGAAAGCCGTAATTGTCCTGAAGGCAGGGAAACTGCCGGATTTCGAGCGCCATGAGGCCGCCTTTCACAGATTGGACTCTATGAATAGAGCCAAGCCTTACCCAGATGTATGCAAGAGCCTAGCATGGGGCTGAACCCTGTTTCCATGAGCTGACTGATGCGAACCGACGCGCTGGACATCGCCCGCTTTTACCGCACGCCGCCCGGTCGGGCGGCGCGCGACATGGTGCAGCGCCGGATCCAGGCGCTCTGGCCCAATGTGGACGGGCTGGACATGCTGGGTTTTGGCTATGCGCCGCCTTTTCTTGAGCCGTTCAGAGCCAGCGCGCGACGCACCATCGCCTTCATGCCCGCCGCTCAGGGCGCGGTTCCCTGGCCGTCCCAGGGCGTCGGCAAGGGCGGACTGACCATGCTGGGCGATGAACAGAGATTTGGTTTCAAGGAAGCCCTCTTTGATCGCGTCATCCTGGTGCATGCCCTTGAAGAAGCAGCCGATCCGGCGCGGCTGCTGCGTGAGGTATGGCGGGTCATGGCCCCTGAGGGACGATTATTGGTGATCGCCGCGCATCGCTCAGGATTGTGGTCCCGTG
Source organism: Oceanicaulis sp. (assembly GCF_051859625.1). GTDB lineage: Bacteria > Pseudomonadota > Alphaproteobacteria > Caulobacterales > Maricaulaceae > Oceanicaulis. Next base: position 1,850,700 of record NZ_JBHYFH010000001.1, read on the forward strand.
TGGATTCCACCCCGTTCGGCCATGGCCGCCCGTTTTCGCGCAGCCAGCTTGGGGGCTTGCTCAGCGACGCCTTGTTTGAACCGGTCGCCTGGTCACGCGCGCTCTACGCGCCGCCCTGGCGGTTCGCTTGCGGCCCGAAGACCGTGCGCGCGTTTGAATCGACGGGCGAACGGCTCTGGCCGGCCTTTGGCGGATTGATCCTGAGCGAGGCGGTCAAACATGTGGGCGCGGTCCGTCCGGGCGGCGCGACGCAGCGTGTGCGCAGAAACAGCCTTGAAGGCGCGACAAGGCCCGCGCTATCTCCTCGCTCAGATACGACCTCGCATTCAGATGAGCAGAAAGGCGCATCATGACGCTTCAGCCCCGTCCCGGTCTTCTCGACATCAAACCCTATGTGCCCGGCGCCGCTGCGCCCGAGGGGGCGGTGAAGCTGTCCTCCAACGAGAACGCGCTGGGGTGCAGCCCGAAAGCCGCCGAGGCGTTCAAGGCGTCGGCGAGCGTTCTGCATACCTATCCGGACGGCGGCGCCACCGCGCTGCGAGAAGCCATCGCCAAGGTGGAGAACATCAAGGCTGAGCAGATCGTCTGCGGGGCCGGTTCGGATGAATTGCTGCAGCTGATCGGCAAGGCCTATCTGGCGCCGGGCGACAAGGTCGTCCAAAGCCAGTACGGGTTTCTGGTCTATCGCCTGGTGGCGATGCAATCGGGCGCCGAGATCGTCTCCGCTCCGGAAAAGCATTACACGGCGGATGTGGATGCGCTGATCGAGACGGCGGGCGACGACGCCAAGATCGTTTTCCTGGCCAACCCCAACAATCCCACCGGCACCTGGATTCCGGGCTCGGAAATCCGCCGCCTGCGTGCAGGCCTGCCAGACTCCACGCTGCTGGTGATTGACTGCGCCTATGGCGAGTTTGTCGACGCGCCGGACTATGAAGATCCGCTGGCGCTGGTGGATGAGTACGACAATGTGGTCGTCACGCGCACCTTCTCGAAAATTCATGGCCTCGCCGGCCTGCGTTTGGGCTGGATGTATGGTCCCAAAGAGGTGGTGGACGTCATTCACCGCGTCCGCGGCCCGTTCAACGTCAACCTGCCCGCGATCGAGGCCGGGGTTGAAGCGATCCAGGATGCGGAGTTCGTCGCGAAATCAAAAGCCCATAACGACCAGTCTCTGGCCTTCCTGACCCAGCAATTGGGCGGGCTCGGGTTCGAAGTGACGCCGTCGGTGTGCAATTTCGTGCTGGTTCATTTTCCCGAAACGCCGGGCAAGACCGCCGATGACGCCAATACATTCCTGGCCGAACGCGGCCTGATCGTGCGCGGCGTGCAGCCTTATGGCTTGCCGAACGCTCTTCGCATCTCGGTGGGTCTGGAAGAGCACAATCGTGCGGTCGTGGACGCGCTTGAGGCTTTCGCCAAGGGCTAGGCGATCATCCCTGATCCAGCGAAAAACCCCGGACGGTCACCGTCCGGGGTTTTTTCATGGGGCAAAGTCGGGGGCGCTTAGTCCAGCGCGCCCAGATCGCCGATCCTTGCGGGTCCGAGGAACAGACCGCCATCTTGCAGCAGGAAGGGCAGGGCGATGCCGTCATCGCGTCGCGGCGCCATCATCGCGGCGAGGCGCAAAGCGGCGCCCTGTTCGTCATAGACCAGCCGGGCGTCTTCCAACGCGGTGATCAGGCTTTCTGGATCAGACACCACAACGCTCAGCCGTCCGGCCGGGCGAATCTGACGGTCCAGGGCCACTTCGCCAGACCCTGTCAGCGCCGCCGGGCCCCAGTCCAGGCGCGTCTGGCGTATGATCAGACGTCCGTCCGCACGGGTCCAGGCCAGCGGATCTCCCGCCAGCGACAAGGTGTCAAACTCGGTCAAGACACTGTCGAGCTGGTAGAGCTGGACGGTGTCTCCAAAAGCGGCCTGAAGCGGGTTGTCCAATCGGGAGTCGTCAAAGCGCAGGCCTTCCACGATGATCCCGCTCAGAAATTCACCGGTTTCAGTGATGCGGCCCGTCATGGCGACCCGCTCTATCGCCGAGGCGAGCGGTTGCGGCCCTGACAGCGCTTGCACCTGGAGCGCTGTGATCTCAGCGCCAATCTGGCGGGTGACGCCGTTCCGCGTGATCAGGCTGAACCGAGCCTGCTCGCTGAGCAGTTCGTACTGCGCAGGCTCCCCTTTGACGGCTGTGTCCAGCACGACGCGCTCGTTCAGGCCGACGATCCAGTGGTTGAGATTGTAGAACTGGGCGCTGGCGGTGGCGTGATCGACGGCGATGCGCCAACCGCCCGCGTCCGCTGGCGCGGCGACCTCATTGTCTGACAGATGCAGGGTGAAGCGGAACGGATAGCCGCGCACAGTCATCGCGCTGTAATTGATAGCGTATCCCGCTTCGATCCTGTCCTCGATCCAGGCTTGCGCCGATTGATGGATCTGGCCGGACATCAAGACCCAGTAGATGGCATGCACGACAATGGCGACCGCCAGCAGCCCGAAAGGCACGTAGAGGCCAAGCCTTGACGGCGGTGTGTCGGTGGCCGGTTTGCCGATCATGCTGCGTCTTTCCTGGGGGTGTCCGACAACAGCGCGTCGGACGCCGTTTCAATCCGGGTTTGCAGTTCGGCCATGAAGGCGTCTTTGCCAAGCCCTGGCGCTATGGCGGGCAGGAACTCGACAATGATCAAGCCGGGTTTGCGCACAAAGCCGTGGGGGGGCCAATACAGGCCCGAGTTTAGCGCCACGGGGATGCAGGGCGTCTTCATGGCGTTGTAAAGCCCAACCACGCCGGGTTTGTAGGTGTCGTGCGCGCCGGGTTCCAGCCGCGTGCCTTGCGGGAAGATCACCACCTGTCGACCTTCAGAAGCCCGCTCCCGCGCTTGCTTGAGCATGTTGCGCAGAGCCTTGGCCCCGGCGGCGCGATCCACTTTGATGTTTTTGAGCTTCATGGCGTACCAGCCGAAGACGGGCAGGTAGGACAGCTCTTTTTTCAAGATGATCGCGGGATCGTCGAGGATCGCCCAGAACGCCAGGGTTTCAAACATGGACTGGTGTTTGGAGGCGATCAGCGCGCCGCCTTCAGGCAGGTGCTCGCGACCGCGCACTTCGTAACGAATGCCGCAGATCCAATGCAGGCCGCCGAACACCAGGCTCAGATAGAGCCGCATGCAGGCCTTCACGCCAGCGCGCGGACCCAGCAGGAACGGGGCGCACGCAATCCCCATCACCAGCATCAGCCCGTACATCCAGAATACAAAGATCGCAGACCTGAGTGCGGCCACAAACATCTCCTTGATAGTTCAGATGGGCTTAAAGCGTGCGAAAGCGCTCACGTCCATAGACGGCGGCGTATTTTACATACTCAACCATCCAGCGCCGGGCTTCGTGGCCGCCGCTCCAGGGCGCCGGCGCCGGCACGCCATAGGCGCTCAGGCGCACATCCGGCATGGCCGCCTGCAGCTCCAGCAGCGCTCGCGGCATATGATAATCGCTGGTCACCACGATCAGATGCTCATAGCCGTGCGACCGCGCCCAGGCGGCGGTCTCGGCCGCATTGCCCATGGTGTCCGCCGCCTGAAGCCCGATATCCACGCAGCACTCGAATAAATCTTCTGACGCGCCGGCGGCGGCGGCGATGTCGGCTGGCGGGCTGTCCGGATTCACCCCGGAAATCAGCAGGCGGCCGCCCGAGCCGTCTCGCAGCAAAGCGGTGGCGGTGCTGACCCGGTTGGGGCCGCCCGTCAGAACCACGATGGCCTCTGCGTTGACCGTAAGCTCGGGGGTGAAGGTGCGCGCCTGGCGTACGAACAGGGCGAAGCCCACCACAAAGGCGGTCAGCAGGATGAACGCTGTGAGGCGCAAGAACCGGCCACTGCTCATATCCATCGCGCCTTCAAATCGCTTGAGACTGCGGAGCGCGCCGCCAGGGCGGCGATCAGCGCCGCAATCAGGGCGGCCAGCGGCGGGATCAGCAAGGCGCTCCAACCCAGCTCCAGCGTGGGAACAAAGAACAAACCGCCCGACGCCGCGCCCGCTTGCGCCAAGCCCAGCGCGGCGAGCGCTGCGGCGACCGAGCCGGCCAGTCCTGACTTCAGGCCAAGAAAGAAGAAACGTTCCTGAAACAGACCGGTGACATAGCGGTCCGGCGCGCCCACAAGATGCAGGGCTTCCGCCACATCCCAACGCGCGGCGAGCGAGGCGCGGGCGGCGAAGGCGACCACGGCGGCGGCGGCGACAGTCAGCAGCAGCACGAGCCCCAGGGCGAAATAGCGCACGGCGTTGGCGGCGCGCTGCACCGCATCTTCCCAGCGTTGATGGTCATCGACCAGAATTTCATAGGGCTCATCAGATAACAGGGCTTCAATCGCGCCTGTGGCCGGTGGAGCCTCCGCATCAATCTGAACCGCGACCAGACGCGGGATCGGCAGGTCTTCAGGCAGGTCCGCCGAGCCGAGCCAGGGGCTGACCAGGCGCTCGGCCTCAGCCCGGTCCAGCGCGGTCACCCCTGTTACGCCGGGCAGGCGGGCGATCGCCTCCGCCGCCGCAACGGCGTCCGCATCGGCGTCCCGCCCATCGCCGGGCAGGATCTGAACCGTGATTTCGGCGGTCAGCTGATCGGTCCAGCCATCCGCGGCGCGCCAGGCGCCCGCCGCGCCAAAGGCGGAGAGACAGGCGAGAAAGACCAGAATGGCCGCCACGGCGAACAAGGGCCGATCCCGCCCCGAATCGGGGGGCAGCAAGGGGGCGACGCGTGGAGATTTGCTCTGCTTTTCACTCATGCGGCGCGCACCTTGCCCACAAGACGACCATCTGACAGCTCCAGCACCGGGGCGTTCAGGCTGTTGACCAAAGTCAGGTCGTGGGTGGCCATCAGAACGGTCGCGCCCAGCCGGTTCAGCTCGACAAACAGGCGGAGCAGACGGCGCGCCATTTCCGGATCCACATTGCCGGTGGGCTCGTCCGCGATCAGCAGATCCGGCTTTGAGATGACGGCGCGCGCGATGGCGGCGCGCTGTTGTTCGCCGCCAGACAGGGTCGAGGGGAAGGCGTCCATACGGTCGCCCAGCCCAACCCAGGCGAGCAGTTCGGCCACATCCTCGGCATAGGCGGCGCGCGCCTGTCCCGCCACGCGCAGCGGCAAGGCGACATTGTCAAACACGGTGAGGTGGTCGAGCAGACGGAAATCCTGAAACACCACGCCGATTCGCCGGCGCAAGGTGGGCAGGGCGTCGCGCGGCAAGAGCGACGCGTCGCGCCCGAAGAGTGTGATCAACCCGCGCGAGGGGCGTTCAGCGCGATAAATAAGTCGCAACAGCGAAGACTTTCCAGCGCCGGACGGACCGGTGAGGAAATGGAAACTTCCGCTTGGTAAATCAAAGCTAAGGTCGCTGAGCACTTCGGGGCCCCGACCATAGCGCATGCCCACGGAATCAAAGCGCACCGTCGTCTCACTGGCTTGAGCTTCGGGCGTCATATCGTTCGGGTCTGAGCTCATGGGTCTGGGGTACCGCAGCTTGGCGAGAATTCGAAGTCGACTATGCAGGACAAGCGAGGCGTCCGTCCATGATCGTGACCTGTCCCAGCTGCGAGGCGAAATATCGCGTGGATGCAGCAGCCCTGGCCGCACGCGGCAATAAGGTGAAGTGCGCCGCCTGCGCACACTCCTGGGTCGTGGAAGATGAAGGTCTGACGCTGAACGAACCTGTGGAGCCGAGCCTTGACGTGAACGAGGCGGCGCCAGAGCCTTCTGCTGCGGAGTTTGATGAAGAGCCCGCGCCCTCCATCCGGGAAAAACCGGCCGCCGCCGTGCGCGCCCGCGCCGAACAGCAGCGCCGCAAGCAAGCCATGGCCGTTGAAGGCGCAGGCTGGGCCGGGGTCGCCGCCTGTGTCGCGGTCGCCCTGATCAGCGCGGTGATTTTTCGCGTCAATATCGTTGAGACCTGGCCGCGAACCGCAGGCGCCTATGCGGCGGTGGGCATGGACATCAACCCCTACGGCCTGGAAGTGGGCATGCTGACCGCCAGCTTTGAAGAGGGCGGGCTGTATGTGGAAGGCGTGCTGGAAAACATCACAGGCGGGGAACGCCCGACCGTGCCGCTCAACGCCCGTGTGCTTGATTCACATGGGGCGGTTCTGAACAGCTGGCCGGTGCAGCTGGACTCCGCGGCTCTGCCGGCAGGCGGCGCAGAGCGGTTCTACACCCATCTCGAGGCCGTTCCCGAAGGCGCGGTCCGGGTGGAGGTGATCATCGCGCAAGAGGGTGTGTCTGAGCATCAAGGCCCTGCCGCTCATGATGCCGCTGCAGATGAAAGCCATCCGGCGCCCGCGTCTCATGATCAGAACGGCGCCGACACTCATGGCGCGCAGGGCGATGGTCACGATACGCCGGCACATGACGACGGCCATGGCGCGTCAGATCAGGGCGAGCCCCATCAGGCCGAGCCGCATGCAACCGGTCATCATTAAAGCCTAGAAGCGTTCCAGCAGGCGGTCGATATAATCGAGCTCTTCCTGGGGGCGACCGCGTTCAGCGGCGCGGCGACGCAATTCTTCCAGGATATCGCGGGCGCGTTGGCGCTCGCTCTCGCTGGGCAGGGTCGTGTCCTGACCCTCGGCGGCGCCGCGGCCGAGCGGATCTGAGCCGTCGCCATCCTCGCCCTGGCTCAACTCGTCTTCCAGCGCCTGGGCGGCGGACTGGGCCGTGCTGCGCAGCCCTTCCAGAGCTTCATCCTGCAGGGCCAGCGCGTCTTCGCCGTTTCCTTCGCGCAGGGCGCGGGCGGCGCCTTCCATGGCGCGGCGGGCGTCATCAAGCGCCTGACGCGCCTCTTCCCCGGCTTCGCCGCCGGGCAACGCATCGTCCACATCGCCTAAACCGCCGGGCAAATCTTCCTGAGGGTCGGCCAGATCGCGCAGGCCCGGGCCAGCGCCATCATCCTGACGTTCAAAACTCTGTTCGCCGTCATCCACAGATCCGCCGCGCTCGGCCTCGCCCGGCGCCAGCGGATCAGACAAGGGATCACGGCCCGACTCGCCGTTCTGGCCCTGTTGGCTGTCACGCTGGGCGTTGAACGTGTCTTCCATCAGACCACGTTGCTCGGTGATGGTGTCGCTCAGCTCTTCCAGCGCTTCGCGCAGGGCCTGCGCCGCAGCGCTTTCCCCCTCGCCGTCGCCATCGCCCTGACCCAGGGTCACCTGCATGTTGCGCAGAAGTTCAGCGAGCATGGCCAGCGCCTGACGCGAGCCTTGCGTATCGCCAAGCTCCGTCGCTTCGCGCAGGGCTTCAAGCAGCTGTTCGAGCATGTCCGCGCTCATGCCGCCGCCTCCGCCGCCCTCGGCGAAGCGGCCTGCTTCAGCGGCTTCACGCATTAAAAGCTGCATATAACGGTCCATGGCCTGCTCGAACGCATCAAGCAGGGCGGAAATCTCGATCTGGTCCGCCCCGCGCGCCAACGCATCCGCCAGAGCGCGTTCAGCGGCGGCGAGGGCGGCTTCCGCATCGGCGAGACTGCCCAGCTCCGCACGCAAGGCGATCTCCCACAGATCGCTTTCCATATGATCAAGTTCGCCCAGCTCACGCGCCCGGCGCACTTCCATCAAGGCGGTGCGCAGTCCCATCCAGACAACGGGATCGTCAAAATAGCGCGGCGGGGCGTCGCTGGCCGCGTTGAGCGCCAGGGCCAGCCGCTGAACTTCATCCGGCGCGCGTTCCAGACGGCGGCGCGGCTGGTCGTCCAGAAAGCCGGTATTGCGTGGCGGCCCGTCGGGCATGGCCGCATAATCGTTTGAGACCTGAAGAAAGCGACGGCGTTCGCCAGCGACCGAGCGGGCCAGCGGGTTCAGAAATACGCGCTGGGGCAGAGTGATCGTCATCTCGCCGCTTTGCCCGCGCTGCCCAGCGCCATCCACGCCCGCCAGTCGGATCACCACGCGCTCGCCCGCCAGCGGATCGCGCGACAAGTCGATCTCGGCCAGGCTCAGACCGTCCTCCTCGGAGGGGCGGATCTGGCCGGGGCTGATCTCATAGCGCTTGAAGTCTGAGACGGTCGCGCCGTCGCTGCCCGGCGCCTCGGCGTATTCAAGATAAATCGTCTCCAGCCCGTAATCATCTTCGGCGACGAATTCGAGTTTGAGACGGCCCTGAGCATCACCTTCAGGTTCGGCCGCGAAGGTCAGATGGGGCGGGGTATCCTCGATCAGGGTCAGCTCAACGCTTTCGCGCAAGCGCCCGGCGCGCAGGCTGATCACGCCATCTGATTGAGGTTCGATGCGCGCCAGTTGCACGCCGTCTGACAGGGTTTCGGTGCTCGACGGCGCGCCGGAAATGCTGGGCGCTCTGTTCAGCCCGGCGATGCGGGCGAACAGCACCGAGCCTTCAGGGATTTCAGCGCTGCGCCGGTCACGCAGGAACAAGGCGGGTCGATTGGTGTACTCCGGCGCCTCGACCCACAGATCCACGCGCGCATCCTGCCCGCCGCCCGCCAGAAGGCGCGGCGCAAAAGCGTCCGACAGGCGCGGGCCCGCCAGCTCGCCGGACAGGAACACGCCGGTGATCAGCACCAGGATCAGGCTGGCGCGCAGACCATAAGGATCTAGTCGGCCCCAGGCCGATTTGGGCCGGCGCGCATGGGCGTGATCGAGCCGGGCCTGCATGCGGGCGATATGCGCATCCCACAGGGCGGGGTCCCCTGAAGCGGGCGCATCGCGCAGTGCTTCGAACGGGCGGTCCGCCAGGCCGCTATCGTCCTCGATCCGGCGTTCGATTTCGGTCTGATCGGGCCAGGAAAAGGCGGGCAGGCGCCAGCGGATAAAGGCGGCGGCGCCGCCAAGGGCCAGCGCCAGGCTGATCAGGCGCCATGGATCGCCCAAGCGCTCGAAAACGCCAAACACCGCCAGGGTCAGATACAGGCCCAGCAACGCCGCCGGGCCGATCAGCACCGGGGCGGCGCGCTCCCATAAAAGCGCGGCGCGGGCTCTAAAGAAGGCGGTAGCGCGTCGCATGGTGAGAAAGCTAGACCGTCAGGGGCGGCTTTGCACGGGGGAATGGCCTAGCGCGTTTGCTCACTTGCAGTGGACTCGCCTTCGGCGTTTTCCGCCGGTTCATCGCTCTCATAGGCGCGCTCGTCCGCAGTGCGTTCATCCGCGCCCCAGAAGGGCGGCGGGCGTTCAAGATCGCCGCGAATGCCGCAGCCTGACAGCACCAGCGCCGCCGCGAAGCCCAGAAAGGCGAGGGTCAGTCGTTTCATGCCATCTCTCCATCATCGCCGGTGTCATACAGGTCCATCTCAAACTCGAAATGCTCCTGCCAAGCTTTGACCTGTTCCATAACCCGGACCGGGGCGGTGCCGCCATAGCTGGTGCGGCTTTCCATGGACGCGCGCGCGGACAGGACCGAAAAGACCCGGTCGTCGATCTTCGGCTCGATCGCCTGATAGTCTGACAGCGGCAGATCCTTGAGCGGCAGGCCTTTGGCTTCGGCGGCCTTTACGGCTGAACCAGAGACATGGTGGGCGTCGCGGAAGGGCATGCCCAGCTCGCGCACCAGCCAGTCGGCGAGATCCGTGGCGTCGGAATAGGATTCCCCCGCCGCCGCTTCCAGCGTCTCGCGATTAAAGCTCAGATCGGCCGCCATGCCGGTCATCGCCGCAATGGCGAGCGCCAGATCGTCAAACGCGTCAAAGACCAGCTGCTTGTCTTCCTGCATGTCCTTGGAATAGGCCAGCGGAAGCCCCTTGCAGACGATGATCAGGCCTTGCAACGCGCCGGAAATCCGGCCCGGCTTGGCGCGCACCAGCTCGGCGGCGTCCGGATTGCGCTTTTGCGGCATGATCGAGCTGCCGGTGGAGAAGGCGTCGGTCAGCTGGGCGAAGCCGAACCGGCCCGACGTCCAGAGCACGATTTCCTCGGCGAAGCGCGACAGGTTCACCGCCGTGATGGCCGCAGCCGCCAGCGCTTCCAGTGCGAAATCACGTGACGACACCGCGTCCAGCGAGTTCGCCATCGGCACGTCAAAGCCAAGCGCGGCGGCGGTCATGCTGCGATCAATCGGGAAGGCGGTCCCGGCCAGCGCCGCAGCGCCCAGCGGACTTTCATTCAGACGATCACGGGCGTCCAGAAGCCGGCCGCGGTCGCGTTCCGCCGCTTCGACCCAGCACAGAAGGTGGTGACCCAGAGAAATCGGTTGCGCCGTCTGAAGATGGGTGAAGCCCGGCATCACCCAGTCGGCATGGGTTTCGGCCTGTTTGACCAGCGCTTCTTGATAGGCGCGCAAACCCTTGGCGGCGTCATCAAGCGCGCCGCGCAGCCAGAGGCGGAAATCGGTCGCGACCTGGTCATTACGCGAGCGTGCGGTATGAAGACGTCCCGCAGGCGCGCCGATCTTTTCTCGCAGCGCCGCCTCGATATTCATGTGGACGTCTTCAAGCTCGGGCTTCCACTCAAAATCCCCGGCGATGATGTCATCGCGGATGGCGATGAGGCCGGACGAGATGGCATGCTCGTCCTCGCTTGAAATCACGCCGCAGGCGGCCAACATCCGGGCATGGGCGAGGGATCCGGCGATGTCCTGTTCAAAAAGCCGTTTGTCCACGTCCACAGACGCATTGATCGCTTGCATCACGGCGGAAGGTCCGGCGTTAAATCGGCCGCCCCAGATGCCGCTGGCTTTTGCGTTCTGGGATTTTACATCTTCGGTCATGGGCGATGCGTCCTTGGGCGGGGTTCTGCAGCGGAACCGGTAGAAAAGAGGGTCGCTATGAAAGCGCCGAGTTTGAAAACAGGCATTCTCACAGTCGGCGCGATTGGCGTGCTGGGCATCCTATACGTCATTTCCAGCGCGCTTGTCAGTTCCACTCATGGTCCGCTCGACAGTTATGCCGTTGGCGCAATGTCAAAGTTCCGCACCGTGCCCGAAGCGCCCGAGCAACCGCGCAATACGCTGATCACTGGCGAGGGCGAGGAAATCACCCTGGCGGACAAGCGCGGGAAGATCGTGCTGGTGAACTTCTGGGCGACCTGGTGCGCGCCTTGCGTGGTCGAGATGCCTTATCTCAACGATCTGCAAGGAGCGTACGGCTCGGACGAGTTCGAGGTGGTGACCATCTCCATGGATCGCCGGATCGAAGAGCCGCAGGCCTTTTTTGAAGAGCATGAGCTGGATCATCTGAACTTTTATTTTGATCCCGGCATGAGCATCGCTTTCGGCGTGATGGGCAGCGCCAATCGCGGCCTGCCGCTCACCATTCTCTATGATCGCAACGGGATCGAGATCGGCCGGGTTGCGGGCGAGGCCGAGTGGAACAGCCCCGAAGCCTACGCGCTTATCGAGGCGGCGCTGGAGCGGTATTAACCCGGCTTCACTTGCCTTTTGCGCGATGAAGCGTCCCCAATGAGGCTTTCAGTCTGGGGAGGACGGTCTCATGAAAACTCTGCTGATCGCTGGCGCGGGCGTCGCCGCACTGGGCTGGGCGATGCCTGCGCACGCTCAGGAGACGCCGGGTGAAGCCGTCGAGGCTCTGTATGACGTGATATCCGGCCCGGTCGGCGAGGCGCGGGACTGGGATCTGTTCCGCGCGATGTTCCTGGACGGCGCTCAGATGACCGTGCTGGCGCCCATGCCCGACGGCGGGGAGCGCGTTGTGACCCTGACCATCGAGGACTATGTCAGCCGCAATGCTGAGCGTTTATCCGAGATGGGCTTCACCGAAGCCGAGACCCGGCGACAGACGCATGTCTATGGCGGCCTCGCCACGATCCTCAGCGCCTATGAGGCCACCCGCGCTGATACTGATGAGACGGTTGCGACAGGCGTGAACACCATCGTGCTGGCGCGGCAGGACGGGGTGTGGAAAATTGCGAGCCTGGCCTGGCGGTCGGAGACTCCGGACTGGCCGGTTGAACGGGCGTTTGATGTAGAATGACGGCATCTCAGGATATTGAAGCGGCTGAGGCCCTGTTTGATCAGGCCCAGAAACAGAATGGCGTACTCGCTATCCTTCGTTCAGCGTTTAATCTCGGCGCTCTGATCGGCTTCAACGCCAGAACGCGCAATAATCGCGTGAAGGCTCTAAGGCGCTCAAATCAGTCAAAGATGCTGGCGCAAGGGCTCTCAGGCCTTGGGGCCGCGGGGCTGTCTTATTTCAACGGCCTGGCGGTTGTGAACAAGGAGCAGGCCGAGGCGGCGTTCCGGTATACGGCCATCGTCAATTTCACGGCGCCGATAACGGTTCTCGTGATCTTCAACCAGATCATTGAGGGCGGGCTTATAGGTGTATATCAGACGGCCTCGGAGTTTGATGGTTGGGCGTTCACCGCGTTGGCGGCGTCCTTCATGACCATTGTGACCGGTGTGATTTCCTACGCTTATATCGGCGCCCAGATGGCCCGCGACATCCTGCACCTGGCCACTCTGGAACAGGCGCGACGGGGCGGCTTCAGCGCAGCTGCGCCAGACGAGGATGACGGGATGGTCGAGCCGGCCGATCCGTAGTCTGGCGTCCAGAAACAGAAGGCTCGCCGGTAGAGCGCGCGTTCGAGGCGCTTTCGCGTCTAGTCCTGGGGCGTGTCGGAAGGCTCTTCGGAGGGACCGGGCACGTAATCGAGAATGTCGCCGGGTTTGCAGTCGAGATACTCGCACATCATCTCGAGATTCTTGAACCGGATGCCCTTCAGTTTGCCGGACTTGAACAGGGACAGGCTGGTTTCGGTGAGGCCCAGATGTTTGGCGAGATCCTTGGACTTCACCTTTCGTTTGGCCAGCATGACGTCGAGATTGATGATCAGGGGCATGGCGGTCACAGAAACTGCTGGTTTTCAGACAGGGCGTCCTGCCCGCGTCTGAGCTCACGACAGACCAGAAACAATACAAGGCTGATCGCAAGAAAAGTCAGGGACTGCATGTCCAGCACGAGCGCGATGCCAACGGCGCCCGCGCGCCAGTTGGCGAGACTTGCGAGCAGGACGTCTCCGATCACACTCAGTCCGGCATAGACCGCCAGACCCAGCGCCAGCCGGGTGATCGCGCTGATGACGGCGTCGGGGCGTTCCTGCGCCGTGTCGAGGGCGCGGACCGCGCCGCGCAATAGCCAGAGCACGGTCAGTAGCGCCGCCGTGGTCAGACTCGTCAGGATGAAATCGCTCAGGCCAAGGTGCGGGCCAGACGCGCCCAGGCTGTAGACGACCTGGAACCAGCTGCTGTCGAGATTGAGCGCGGCGCCCAACCAGTACGACAGATGCGCGAGCAGGACGAGCGCGGCCCAAAGCAGAATGCCCGCTTGCAAAAGACGTGACCGAGACATGCTGGGAATCCAACTTCGATTGACATAAATTTAAATGCGATTTAAAGAAATCGCAATCCGGCAAAGAGATGCGAGGTAAGCTCGCACAGCCGGTTGGTTGTGTCGAACAGAAAAACGAGATCAGACATGAACGGTCAGGTTCAGCTGCGTGAAGCGGCTTTGAGCATCGTCGCCATCATCGGCGGCTATTTCCTCGTGGGCTACGCCCTCAAATTCACCCTCGGACATGCCGCCATAGGCGGTTACGCCATTTCCTGGAGCGTCTGGGCGTCGTTGATCCTGTCGCTCGGGGTGATGGGGTTCGTGTGCAAACGCCGCGGTTCGCTGGACAGTCTGGGTCTGTCGCGTCCGCGCTCGATCCTCAAGGGCGGGCTGACCGGCCTTGTGGGCGGGGCGCTGATCCTGGCCGGGGTGGCGCTGCCGGTCTCCCTTCTGAGTGCGGCCGGGCTGATCAGTCCGCCTGAGGGCGCGTCCTCGCTTCTGGTGGAGGGGCCGAACGCCCAGCTCAGTCTGGCGCTGTCGCTGGCGGTCATGTGGATCAACGCCGCCTTTGGCGAAGAGCTCTTGTTTCGCGGTTTTCTGATGAATACGCTGATGCGGGCGCTGGGAGACACCCGCCGGGCCGGGGTCGCGGCGAGCCTGATCATCGCTCTGGCCTTCGGCGTGATGCATATGCCCTCCCAGGGGCTTTATGGCCTGGTGGTCACCGGCATTGTGGGCTTCCTGATGGGATTGCTGTTCCTGTTCGGTAAACGCAATCTCCTGCCGGTCGTCATCGCGCACGGGCTGATCAACACGGTGAGCATGATCGCGGCTTCCGCCGGCTAAGGCTCAGCGGGTAGAAAGCACAAAAAACCCCGGAAGCGCCGCTTCCGGGGTTTTCTGTTTTCAGCTGAAGCCGCGGCCTAGTAGCCGACTTTCTCGAGCTCGGCTTCGAACGCTGGAACAGCGTCGAAGAGGTCGGCGACGAGGCCGTAATCGGCGACGGAGAAGATCGGGGCTTCCTCGTCCTTGTTGATCGCGACGATGACCTTGGAGTCCTTCATGCCGGCCAGGTGCTGGATCGCGCCGGAAATACCGACGGCGATGTACAGCTCAGGCGCGACGACCTTGCCGGTCTGACCGACCTGATAGTCGTTCGGCACGAAGCCCGCATCCACAGCGGCGCGCGAGGCGCCGACGGCGGCGTTGAGCTTGTCGGCGACCTTTTCGAGAATGGCGAAGTTCTCGCCATTGCCCATGCCGCGACCGCCGGAGATGACGATCTTGGCGGCGGTCAATTCCGGACGATCCGATTTGGACAGCTCTTCGGAGACGAACTCGGAATTGGCGGAAGCCGCAGGCGCGTCGAGGCTTTCCACGGACGCCGAACCGCCATCACCTGCCTTTTCAAACGTGGTCGGGCGGACGGTGATGACCTTCTTGGCGTCGTTGGATTTGACCGTCAGCATCGCATTGCCCGCATAGATCGGACGCACGAAGGTGTCGGCGCTTTCAACGGCGGTGATGTCGGAGATCAGCATCACGTCGAGCTTGGCGGCGACGCGCGGCATGAAGTTCTTACCCACGGTCGTCGCCGGGGTGAGAATGGCGTCGTAATCACCAGCGATGGAGACCACGACGGCTTCCATGGCTTCGGCGAGCTTCTTCTCGAGCGTGTCGGAGTCCGCGTGCAGCACCTTGGAGACGCCGTCCAGCTTGGCGGCGGCGTCGGCAACAGCGCTCGCGCCCTTGCCGGCCACCAGAACATGGATGTCGCCGCCGATCTTGGAGGCCGCAGTCACAGCGGCGCGCGTGGCGTCGTTGAGTTCCGCGTTGTCGTGCTCAGCAATAACCAGAACAGTCATTTTAGATCACCCCCGCTTCGTTCTTCAGCTTGTCGACCAGCTCTGCGACGGTCTCGACCTTGACGCCGGCTTCACGCTTGGGCGGCTCGGAGACCTTGACCACGTCCAGGCGCGGCGTGATGTCCACGCCGAAATCGTCCGGGGTCTTGGCGTCGATCGGCTTGCGCTTGGCCTTCATGATGTTGGGCAGAGACGCGTAACGCGGCTCGTTCAGGCGCAGATCGGTGGTGATGATCGCCGGGGACGGGATGGCGAGGGTCTGCAGACCGCCGTCAATCTCGCGAGTCACCTTGAAGCCTGTGTCAGTCTTTTCGACTTCAGAGGCGAAGGTGGCCTGCGGCCAGCCCATCAGGGCGGCGAGCATCTGGCCGGTGGCGTTGGAATCGTCGTCAATCGCCTGCTTGCCCAGAAGGACCAGCTCGGGGGATTCCGCTTCCACCACGCCTTTGAGGATTTTCGCCACGGCGAGCGGTTCAACCGTCGCGTCCGTGGTCACATGGATGCCGCGATCCGCGCCCATGGCGAGCGCAGTGCGGATCGTCTCCTGAGCCTGGGCCGGACCGATGGAGACCACGACGATCTCTTCGGCGACGCCCTTTTCCTTCAGCCGGATCGCTTCTTCGACAGCGATCTCGCAGAAGGGGTTCATGCTCATCTTGACGTTGGCCAGGTCGACCCCGGTCTGATCCGGTTTGACGCGGACCTTCACGTTATAATCGACTACCCGTTTGACGGGGACGAGGATCTTCATCGACGGCTCCGGTTTCTCTTCGTTTGAACTGTTCGGCGCGAGGGAGCCGATTGCTCCCGAGACCTGGCGCCGACTATGGTCAGGCTTGAACTTAGGCGCGGAAACTGCCCTTGCCACCCCCATAAGTCAACGCGGCATGCGGCAAGGTCCGGACAAGACGGTGCAGCGCAGCACTTCACACCTGCATAGGCCGCCTCCAACCCAGCCGGGCGAGAGACGCAAACGGCCGGCGCTCCATCAGGAGGCCGGCCGTTCATCATTGTGAGAGATGCGAGCCAGCTCGCATCCCTTACTCTTCAGTGGCGACAGTCAGCTCGGTGTTGATCTCGATACGAACTTCATCAGAGACGGCCGGCGCGGCATAGCCCAGACCCCAGGTTGAACGCAGGATTTCGCCGGTGGCGGTGAAGCCCGCGGTCGGGGTTTGCGAGAACGGGTTCGGGCCGCGCTGGTTCAGCGTGACGTCCAGGGTCACCGGATGGGTCTGACCCAGCAGCGTCAGATCGCCCATCATCTGGCCAGTCTCGCCGTCCTCGGTTTCAAAGCCGGTGGCGACAAAGCGTGCGGTCGGGTATTCGGCGATGTTGAACAGGTCCGGCGAGCTCAGATGGCCCACGAAACGGTCCTGGTCGGCGCCGACCCAGAAGCCGTCCGCGAGGTTGAACGTCACGTCCACGGTGGAGTTCGCAGGCTCTTCAAAGTCCAGCATCAGAACGCCGTCGAAATCGGTGAACTGGATGGCCTGATGAGAGAAGCCCAGATGGGTCCAGGTGGCGCGGATCGCGGTGTGGGTCTTGTCAAACTCGTACTCGACCGGATCGGCGAAAGCGGTGGGGGTGAGGGCGGCGGCGCCCAGGAAGGCCGCGAGCGAGGCGGCGGCGTATGCGGTCTTCATCATGCTCTGTCCCTATTTGTGAACGGCGAAACTGCGGCGACGGGCCGCACGCTGATACATAGGGAGGGGCGCCCGCCCTTTGCTACCCGTCAGGCGTGAATTTCGTTGTTTCCGGAATGGAAACGCTTCACGAGTTGGTGAGCGGGCGGCGTTTTCGAGCGTCAGCGGTTCGCGCCGGGAATCCACTTCACATCGCGCGCGCCGTCATCATTGGCGATCCGCGCCGCGACGAACAGATAATCAGACACCCGGTTGAGATAGGTGATCGCCGGCGCGCCCACGACGTCGCCCCGGCTCGCCAGCTCGACGGTCCGGCGTTCGGCGCGGCGGGCGATGGTGCGGGCCAGATGCAGGCGCGCGGACAGTTCCGCGCCGCCGGGCAGAATGAAGCTGTCCAGCGGTTCCAGCTTTTCATTGTGGGCGTCGATGCGCGCTTCCAGCCAGTCTGTCTGCGCGGGCGTCATGCGCAATGGCTCCCAGTCGAGCGTCTCACCCCGGTCCGGCACGCACAGATCCGCGCCCAGATCAAAGAGGTCATTCTGGATGCGCGTCAGCTCGGGCGTGAGCGGGTGGTCGTCTCCTGCGCCGCACACCGCCAGGCCCAGCGCCGCGTTCAGCTCATCCACCGCGCCATAGGCCTCGACCCGAAGGTCGTGCTTGTCGGTCTCGCTCATATCGCCCAGCCGGGTGCGGCCCGTGTCACCGGTGCGCGTGTAAATCTTTGTGAGCCGGACCATGGCGCCCTCCTTTGATTGCACGGGCAAACTATCGAGCCGGCCCGACTTGGACAATGGGCGGGCTGTCGCCTCTTTGTGTCACCTAGAAGTTACTCTTGACGGGGTCGAGCCAGGCGGGCAAAACTCAAAAGGTCACCTTTGCGTAACATGTCTGAGGAGCCTGTCATGAAAGTTGTTTTCGCTGCGACGGCGCTGGCTTGTCTGTCGGTCGCTCATGCCCAGCCCCTTCCAGAGCTGCAGTCAGTTGCGGATTCTGTGCTGTCGGAAAGCGGCGCTCCGGCTGCAAGCGTGGCGCGAGTGACCCGCGATGGCGCGCGCAGCGTCGCGGTCGCCGGCGTGCGCCGCAAGGGTGCGCCCGACCAAGTAACGCCAGACGATCTGTGGCATCTGGGATCGAACACCAAAGCGATGACGGCGACGCTAGCGGCGCGTCTGGTGGAAGCGGGCGTGATCGATTGGGAAACCACGCTGGGCGAGGCGCTGTCAGACTTGGGGCTTGAGATCAGCGCTGAGTTCGTCCCGGTGACGTTGTCGGATCTGCTGCACCATCGCTCCGGGCTGCCGGCCAATCTGGGGCGGTTCTCCACAATCCGCTTTCTGGGATCAGATGAGAGCCGCGACGTTCAGGAGGACCGTTTGCGCTACGCTGAAATCCTTCTGGCGCAAGCGCCGACCCAGTCGCGCGGCGCGTTCGTGTACTCCAACGCCGGTTATGTCATCGCCGCATTGATGATGGAGCAGGCTGCAGGTCGATTATATGAGATCCTGATGCGCGATGAGGTGTTCTCACCCCTGGGCATGGAGAGCGCGGGGTGGGGGCCGCCGGGCGAAGTGGGCGCGAACGACCAGCCGCGCGGTCATGGCGCGGGCCTGTTTGGCGGTCTGTCAGCGCAAGAGCCGAACGAGATGGCCGATAACCCGCCGGTGCTGAATTCGGCGGGTCGGGCGCATATGACCCTTGATGACGTGCTGGATTTTCTTCAGGCGCATCTGGACGCTGAAGACGGGCCGTATCTGAGTGCTCGCAGCTGGGAGGTCCTGCATCAGCCGGTGGGCGAGGACGCCTACGCCATGGGCTGGGGCGTCACGCCAGAGGGCGCGCTGGGGCATAGCGGCTCAAACACCATGTGGCTGATCCGGGCGCGGATTGACCCGGTGCAAGGCCGCGCTGCGGCCGCCGTCGTCAATGATGGGCGCATCCAGCAGATGTCGCCTGTGTTGGGGCGGGCGCTGACGCAAATTCTGGAAGCGGAGACGCCTTAAGCGCCCATCTGGTTTTTCAGCCAGAATCCGGCGACCAGCACCAGAATGGCGACGAACTGGATCGCCACGCGCGCCCGCATGAGTTTGTTGGACCAGGACCGGCCGAACTCTCCGCCCTTGAACAGGGAGAATACGCCCAGGCACAGGACGACGAAGACAACAGCAAGCAGGACATAGAGCAGAATATCGACAAATGTGATCATGACGCTCATGTAGGCTGGAAGATCAGGAGAGGCAATGGCGCTGGGCGATGTGAGCCAGAGGGTCGCACTACTTCCGCGATAAGAGAGTGCTAACTCGCCTTTTACGAGCATAATGAAGGCGCTGCCTGTTCATCTGAGTGGAAAGCCCTCATACTCCGCGAATCGATGAATGCATTTAACGCCAGGACTAGAGAGATGCGTGATCTTGCCGGAGGCCGCGTAACGCGCCGCGATATGAGGCGTGAAGCGACGAAGGCCGCAGTACTTGAAGCGGCTGAAAAAGTCTTCCTGTCTCAAGGATATGAAGGGGCGACCATCAAGGCCATCGCCGATGAAGCCGGCGTGTCTCCGGGCACCGTGCTGAACGCCGAACCTTCAAAAGCCGCTCTGCTCATGGCGATTTTGAGCAATGAAGTCGAGATCATTGCAGAATCCGTCGAGCAGATGGAAGCTGCGCTATCGGGCGGTTTGGCGGATCGGATCATCGCTTTGCTGCAGATCATGCTCGAAGCGCAGTCGCGCAATAGCGAGCTGTTCGCCGCCGCTGTCGGTCATAGCTGGATGGTGGCGGATCCCACTTATCAAGCTGCATTTGATCAGATGGAACTGGCCTGGCGCCCTATCCGGCGCGTGATTGAATCCGGCATCGCCTCTGGCGAATTGCGACAGGATGCCAACCCTGACACGATTATTGCGGTGCTCAGCGATCAATTTCTGGGAGCAATGCGCGCGAAACGCCGCAGCGAATTCGAAGACCGCCCCATGGTGTCTCTGGAAGACCGGGTCCGCCTGGTGATCGAGGGAATCCTGACGCGCTAGACGCCTCTAGGTTCTCCAGCGCAGGACGGCGGGTTTGACGGGGTTCTTGAACGCCCGGCCTTCCGCTTTCGCGCTCATCCACTCGCGTTTCAGCCGCCGATACCAGACCATCAAGGTGTCCGCGTCCGGAATCTGCATCAGCGGCGGATCATAGGACAGGCCTTCGCCCTGGAGCTTCATGATCCGGGCGTCCTGCTGCAGGAAAGCATGGGTGAAGGGACGGGCGATCAGCTTGACCAGGTTCAGGATCGGCACGTCCCAGTACATGATCTCGCGGATTTCACACAGATTTTCGTCAATCGGCGTGATCGCCGCCAACCCGATGAAGCCGTACTTCTCGTTGCGGATGGATTCCGAGCGCAGGCCGGGCAGCAGGAACTGAATCTCCACGCGGATTTCGCCGCCGATAATGTTGTAAATGTAGGAATTGACCGGCTTGTGAGAGAGCATGGTGAAGCCCATTTCGCTGGGCGCGTAATGCTTCTCTTTTTCCTTCAGGGTCTTGGAGCTGCGCCAGAGCGGGCTCTTGTGCACGAAGGGCGTATGGGCCGGGTCGAGCAGGCCGATCACGGCGTGGTCCTGATGGCAGGCCAGCTCGGCGCGCTGGACGAACTTCACCCTGCCTTCGCTCTGGCCCTTGTGGAGCACCATGTTTTCAAAGCGCGGCGGCTCGTTGTCGGGTTCGCCCGCCGGGTCGGTGGGCATATAGATCCAGACCAGCCCGTCCTGTTCGCGCAGGGCGTATTTGCGCACCTGGATCTTGCTTAGATCAAAGGGCTGCCCCTCCACCAGAGACGGGATGTGCGCACAGCCGCCATCCGTGCGGAAGCGCCAGCCATGATACGGACATTCCACGGTCTTGCCGCCATCGGGCTCGTCCAGCATCTGGCCTGAAGACAGCGGCACGGCCCGGTGCGGACATAAATCGCGCAGGGCAAAGGGGGCGCCGCGCCCGTCGCGTCCCATGACGATGGGTTCGCTCAGGAATTTTTTCTTGTAGAGCTTGCCCGCCTTCAGCTCGTCAGACGTCATCGCCACATACCAGATGTCGCGGATCAGCGGGCCGCCCAAAGCGCGGAACGGATCGTCGCCGGTCTTGGGCGTGGACGAGGCGCCTGGGGCGCGGGCGGAGGCGGAAGCAGCGGTGTCGGTCATGGGTCGGGTTTAGCCGCGCCTGCGCCCGGGGTCGAGACTTGAACGCCAGCGCGTTGTGCGGCGTAAACGCCGACCATCACCAGCGCGGCGCCGATCCATTGCAGCGGTGTGAAGGCTTCGCCGAACAAAACCCATCCTGCGAAGGCGGAGACCACGGGCTGGATCAGGATGATCAAGGTGGCGAGGGCGGCGGGCGTGTGGCCCAGCCCGTAGGCGACCCCGCCCTGACCGCCCACATGGACGATCAGCGCCAGCGCCAGCAGCGGCCACCAGCCTGACAGGTCCGGCGGCAAGAGCGGTTCACTGAATCCTGTCGCCACCAGAAGCGCGATGGGCGCGCCCACAAAGGCGGACCAGAACATCACCTCCACGGTCGCTGCGCCCGCCTTGCGCGCCGCGCGGATGCTGAGAATATATCCGGTGTACCAGACGGCGGTGAGGGCGGAGAGAATGTCGCCGCTGACCCGTTCGGGGGCGAAGCGCACATTGCCGCCCGCCAGGCACACCGCGCCTAAAATCGCCAGCACGCCCGCCATGAACATGCCGCGCGTGGGACGTTCCTGAAACAGGAACCAGGCGGCGATCGCCACCAGAATGGGCGTCAGATTGGCCAGCAAGGTCGCGTTGGCGGCGGTGGTGATCTTGATTCCGGCGTGCCAGAAGGCGAGATCGCCGGCAAAGAACACGCCCGCCAGCGCCAGGGCGCGCCAGCCCGGCGGCTTGAGCTGGAGGGGTTCGCCCGCGCGTCGCCTCGCCCAGAGGCGTCGGCCCAGCAGCGCCGCGAGCAGCGGCAATCCCAGCGACAAACGCCAGAACGCGATGGCTTGCGGGCCAAGGTCTGACGCTTTCACCAGAATGGACGCGAATCCCAGAATGGCGGCGCTGACCGCCAGCACGACGACGCCGGGGATTTGCGGGCGCGAAGACGAGGAAAGCGGCATGGAGAACGCCTGACAGGGAGTGAGTGCAATCAGATCGGGTCATTTGCTGGACCGGTTAGGCGCTTGTCCAGTTTTGTCTGTACGCTTGCGGCGCAGAAAGGGGCTGTGCGCCAGCGCTTTGAGTTTGCATAGTTGGTGAGCAGGCATGGGGGATGTGCATGGATGACCTAGGATCGACCGCCGGCGTCGTGTTGATCACACTGATCGCTTACAAGCTGGGGCTGATTTCGATCGGGGTGCTGGCGTCGCGCTTCACCCATGATGAAACCGACTTCTTTCTGGGCGGCCGCAAGATGGGGCCGTGGGTGGCGGGCCTGTCCTACGCCGCCTCCACCTCTTCGGCCTGGGTGCTGCTGGGCTATACCGGTTTTGTCTATGATCAGGGGGTGTCCGCCCTCTGGATGGTGCCGGGCATTCTGGGCGCCTATGCGGTCATCTGGCTGTTTTTCGGTCCGCGCCTGCGCGCCGCGTCCGCACAGGACAAACTCATCACCGCCAGCGATTATATGGCGGCGGGCGCGGGACGCTGGAAAGTCTGGGTGCGAAGCCTGGCGGGTTTGCTCGTGCTGCTCACCTTCATGGTCTACATCGCCGCCCAGTTCGGCGCCGCGGCGATCGCGTTTGAGAGCCAGTTCAACATCAGTCATTGGGAAGGCGTGTTGCTGGGCGCCTGGGTGATCCTGATTTATGCGCTGATGGGCGGGTTCTGGGCGGTGTCGCTGACCGACACCCTGCAAGCGGGCGTGATGGCGGTGATCTCTGTAGTGTTGCCGCTGCTGGCCTTGATCAGTGCTGGCGGGATTGATGGTGTCTGGACGACGTTGTCCGCAACCATGCCCGCCGCCTATCTTGATCCCATGGGCGGGCGCGGCCTGTTCGCCTTTATCGGCTTTGCGACCGGGCTCGCCTCAATCGGGCTGGGCGCGCTGGGCCAGCCGCATTTGCTGGCGCGTCTGATGGCGGTGCGTGACGACAAGGCCCGCAAGCGCGGCTTCGCGATCGCCATCGGCTGGGGGGTGATCGTCCACGCCGGCATGGCGATCCTGGCGCTGTCTGGACGGGCGCTCGTCATGGACGCCGCGGACGGCGAGGCGTTGTTTTACCAGATCGCCGCGATGGTCTTGCCGGCAGTGTTGGCGGGGATCGTCATCGCGGCCGTCTTGTCTGCAGTGATGAGCACTGTGGATTCGCTGCTGATCGCGGCCTCGGCGGCGGCGGTGAATGATCTGGGGCTGGCGCAGCGTTTCCCGGGCCGCGAAATGCTGATCAGCCGCTCGGTGATGTCCGGTCTCTGCGCGCTGGCGGTGGCTCTCACCCTCAGCCTGCCCGCTTCGATCTTTGACCGGGTGCTGTTTTCCTGGTCGGCGCTGGGCGCGGCCTTCGGCCCCGTCATCCTGATGCGCGTCTGCTCGGTGGAGCCGCGAGGGCTGGCGATTCTGGCCTCGATCCTGACCGGTTTTGCGCTGACTGTGGTGTTTTACGTCTTCGGGCAGGTGGATGGCGCGTCCATGGGCGGTCTTCCGGCGCTTCTGTCGCGTCTGTCCGGTGTGGCCGGCGATCCGTTCGAACGGATCTTCCCCTGGGTGATTCCGCTTGTCCTCCTCTTCACCTTCCGCCAATCCCGGAGCTGACCTCTATGGCCGCGACCGCTTGCCCGACATTGACGACGGATCGTCTGATCCTGCGCGAGACGCTCTATGAGGATTTTGAGCCCAGCGCGGCGCTCTGGGGTGATGAAAACGTCGTGCGCTATATCAGCGGCAAGCCGTCGAGCCGCAGCGACAGCTGGGCGCGGCTGCTACGCTTTCCGGGGCTCTGGGCCTTGCTGGGCTATGGCTATTGGACCGTGATCGAGCGCGAAACCGGCCGCTTTGTGGGGCAGGCCGGTCTGGCTGATTTCAAACGCGACATGACCCCTTCCATCGAAGGCGTGCCGGACGCCGGCTATGTCATTTCACCGGCCTTTCATGGCCGCGGTTATGCGACCGAAGCCATGCAGGCGGTGATGGGCTGGGCGGATGACGTGCTCAAGGCGCCGCTGACCTGCGCGATTATCCAGGACCAGAACACAGCGTCGATCCGGGTGGCGGAGAAGCTGGGCTTCGGGCGTGCGGAAACGGCGGACCTGAGCGGAACGCCCGTGACGCTGTACTGGAGGGACCGGCCCGTCGCTTCATGAAGGCACGGGCGCGGGTGGGACCCGCCGAGCGGTCGCGCAGGCTTCGATCGCCCCCCTCTGACGATTGTGTGCCGCGCTGGTACACGCAAGACGAGCCCCAAGCTGGTACACGCAAAGAGCGTGCAGCTCAGCCAATACACGTTCGCGAAACTCTGTGTCCGGAACTGTTCGAGACGGCGCCGAAATTAGGACAAGCGCACACGAAATAGTGCGTCCTAGCTCTCGTACGGCAGCAGTTCAGTCAGCTCGATCGTATAGGCGGTGTCGCCCAGGTCATTGTCATGGCGGTCGGTGTGCATCACGCCTTTGACGTAGACCGGGTCCCATAAGCCCTGAATGCGGATGGGCTCTTCAGCATGCACATAGACCAGCTGGTTGGGCGGCGGCGGCGGGACGTGAATGCAGGCGCCCACATAGGGCACAAGCAAGAAGCGGCTGATTTCCTGCGAACCGGTAAAGTCAAACGGCAGGACGTAACCGCCCAGACGCACGATCTGACCGTCCAGCGCGGTCACCGTGTTGAAGGTCTGAACCTGGGGCATCCGTTCGGCGCCGAAATGGTCCATGCCATTCTGCACCGCCTGCATCTGTTGCAGCTGGGCGATGCGCTCGGCTTCGCCCTCGGGCAAGAGATCAGCCCAGGACAGGTCCAGGAACTCAGGGGTGGACTGCGCCTCGGCGCGGTCTGCGGCGAAGGCTGTGGTCGCGCCGGTCAGCGCGGCGCCAGCCAGAAAGGCGGAGAGAAGAAGATTGCGCATCATGCCCCGCAAAATGCGCTCGCTAATGCTGAAGCGCAAGTTACGAGGCTGAAAAGAGTGCGCGTCCTAGTCCAGCCGCAGGACCGGGCGGGCCGGAGTGAGATCCTGGGCCGCGGCGCGTGCGCCGTCAAAATACTGAACTTCCAGCGTTTCAAACTGGTTGAACGCGGCAAACAGGCCTGACAGATCCACTTCTGAGAGGCGCTCGGGGCGGGCGCACTCAAACGTCCAGCTCACCACCACATCGGCATGGCCGTGACCGGAATGGTCATTGTGATCGTCATGGTCCCCATGGTCATGGTGATCGTGGTCATCATGATGGTCATGGTGGTCATTATGATCATGGTGGGCGGAGGCATCCTCATGCATGTGCTCATGATCCGCTTCATGCTCGTGCTCGTGCTCATGCTCATGTTCGTCGGATGCTTCGGCCGGGCCGCCGCCCACCTGCGTTCCGGTCAGCTCACATCTTGCAGCGCGCGACAGGCCGATCATCGAAGGTTCCGCCAGCGTGCGCGCCGCTTGTGCGACCACGGCCCGGTCTTCAGGCGTTTCGGGGGCGTGCTCGAACACATACAGATTAAAGGCGGGCGTCGTCAGTTCGGCCAGCACCGCGCCGTCAGCGTCTGCGGCGACCGCCAGCTGGGCGGCGCCATGCACATGCGCGCCGAGCTGGCGCATCGGGTCCGCGCTTTGCGCGAGAGCGGTTGAAGACAGAAGGCAGGCGGTGAGGCAGGCGATACCCAAACGCATCAGCGGTCTCCTTGGGACTGGGAATGGCGAAAGTCAGGCAGGTTCGACGCGGCGTGTCCATGGGGCGCATGCGAATGACCATCTGAATGGCCAAGCGTCATGAGCGCTGCGACAGCGGCGCCGGCGAAGACGGCGCTCAAGCCCTTGAGCCAGCCCGCCTGCGCGGTTTCGCCCAAAAGATGCGAGGCGCCCACCTGCAGCAGCAGGCCCGCGACCACCGCGAACAACATGCCCAGCAGGGCTGGATCAACGCTCAGGGCGAACGGACCTGAAATGACGGCGGACAAAAGGGTGGTCGCGCCCGCCGCCAGAAACGCCAGCACGGTCGCGGCGCGGTCAGAAAAGCCGCCGCGTTGAAGCAGCAAGAAACAGATGAGCGTCTCCGGCATTTCGTGCAGGATCAGACCCGTCGCCGTGCTGATCGCCGTGTAGGGATCAATCGCGGAGGTGACGGCGTAGACGGTCCCGTCCAGGGTGGAATGCACGGCGATCGCCAGAACGGGCGCCAGCGCCCGCATGCGTCCGGCGCTTGTCTGCGTTTGCATGGTGGCGCCCACCAGGACGTGCAGCACCAGTCCGAAGCCGAACCCGGCGAGCACCAGCCATCCCGCATAGGGATGCAGGACCAGCGCTTCGGGGATCAGCCGCACCAGCGCCAGGGTCACCACCACGCCGCCCGAGAATGCGGCGAACAGGGGCGCGTTCGCGCGCGTGAAACCGCTGGCGCGATGCACCAGCACCAGCGCCAACGCACAGACAAGCGCGGCGGTCAGCCCAAGGCTGAGTGTGAGGAGATAAGCGGCAGACACGGAAGCGGGACACCCGAGTGTTATATTGTTTCACTCTGATAGCGGCTGTGGCCGTAGGGGGCAAGCGCGCTGGGCTGTGAGATCGACTTTTGGCCCCTGAAAAGGGGTCAGAAAACAAAAACGCCGCCCGAGGGGCGGCGTTTCAGCGTCTGGATTGAATGGCGGCCTCAGCTCATCTCGCCGGGCGACATCTGGCTCTGCATATAGCGCGCTTCGCCCACTTTCTCGATCAGCCCGAGCTGGGTTTCGAGATAGTCGATATGCTCTTCTTCCGATTTCAGGATTTCATCAAACAGCTGACGGCTGCCGTAATCGCCGACCTGTTCGCAATACGCGATGGCGTCCTTGTAGACCGGATGCGCGCGGCGCTCCGCTTCAAGGTCGCATTCCAGGCATTCCTTGAGGGTTTCGCCGATCAGCACCTTGCCCAGATCCTGTACGTTCGGCAGGCCTTCGAGAAACAGGATGCGCTCGATCAGCGCGTCTGCATGCTTCATCTCATCGATGGATTCTTCGTACTCGACCTTGGCGATCTTCGCGAAGCCCCAATCCTTGAACATGCGCGCATGAAGGAAATACTGGTTGACCGTGGTCAGTTCCAGGCGCAGCGCCTTGTTCAGGTGCTCGATAACCTTGGGGTCGCCCTTCATGGCTGTCTCCATCGTGTTGAATTCGGGTCCCGAAGTTAGCGTGTTCGGCCTGTGAGGGAAGGGGTTTGCACGGATTATCTTCGTGACTGAAACTAAGTCGCACTGCGCGCTTTCCGCCGTTCCTATGCATCAGTCTTTCTTCACGATGAGAATGAAAACTCGTGGAGCATCGCAAGACGTGCTGTCAGCATGGATTGAGGATGAGGAGGAAGCGGATGCCGAGACCGGCAGATGTCCTGGCCTCTATTCGAGACCAGCTGCGCGGCTCGAAAAGTGTGGCGCTGGGGCAGTTCCAGATCATCAATCTGGACTTGATCAAGAATGTAGCCGGCAGCCGCTGGGAGGATCTCAAGTCAAAGATCTTCGATGTCAGCGAAGCGTTCATCGCGCGCCGATTGCAGCCCAGTGATACGTTGTTCCGGTGTGATGAAGGCTTTCTGGTCATCTTTGACACCGAGCGGGCCAATGCAGCCGAAGCGCAAGCCGCCTGGATCTCTGAAGAGCTCAACCGGTTTTACGTAGGCGACGAGATTTTCCGCAAGCTCAAGGTCAGCTCCCGGGCGCTCCGGCTCGACCAGACCGAGCTGGCCGCCTTTTTCGCCGCCCAGGGCGTCAATCAGGTGTCAGACACAAAGCCGGGCGATACAGAAGGTCAGAAGGAAGAACAGGCGCTTCATCCTGAAACCCTGCGAACCCGTGTGGCCTATGAGCCGGTCTATGACCTGACGCGCCAAGCCTTGATCTCATCGTTTTGCCTGCCGGTCCGAAATGTCGGTGGCGTCTTGCGGTTCGGTCACCGGCATGAATATCCGTTTGAGGCGCATGTGACGGCGCAGCGCGATTTTGACGTTCAGATGCTGGTGCTGGACGCGCTTGAGGCGTGTTGGGCGAAAGGGCATTCCGCCGCCGTCTGCCTGACGCCGCATTACCGCACTCTGGTCGACCCTCATGACAGGCAGGAATACTACGCCCGGCTGAGGGCCTTGCCCGAGCATTTGCACAAGGCGGTCACGATCCGGATCGACGGAACGCCGGACGGCGCGCCCATCAGCCGACTGCAGGAAATCACAGGCACATTGCGGACGCTGAAGATCAAATGTCTGGTCCAGTGTCATACGCTGGAGTTCGAGATTGAATGTTATGAAGGGTGCGGCGTTCAGGCGTTCGGCGGCGCCATGAAGGATCTGACCCGCGGCTCGCCCATCGGATCAGAGCTGCATGACAAACTGGCGCAACTGGTTGCTCGCGCCGCGCGTCAGGGGGCTGACACCTATGCCGCCGCCGTTGCGCGGCGAACCAGTTTCATGGTGCTGAAAGAGCTGGGCGTGCGTTGGTATAGCGGGCCGTTCATTGCGCCCTTGCTGACCCGACTGCCGCTGGTGCAGCCCTTGTCTTTGGCCCTGCTGGCTGATCGTGCGGACAAGCTTGAGCGTCAGGCGGCGCCCCTGCCAGCCGAATAGGCCGAGATCAGGCCGCAGCTCCCGCCGCTTCCCCGCGGTCATGCCCCATCACGCGCGCCGCTTCTTCAAAGCACCGGCCACAGCGAGGCTTCGCGCCGCACGCCTTGAAGGCGCTGGGCACATCACCGGCGCCGTTCTTGGCGGCGTCTTTGAACTGGGTGCATTTCAGCGCATTGCAAAGGCAGACATACATGGAGCTGATCCGTGATGCGGGTTGCGAGTGTGTACGCAAATCATTCGCAACTAATATAGTCATTCTTGCGAATGAGTGTCAACGGCGATCCGGAGGGCGCAACTGTCAAAAGTTTATCAGGTGTAAACGCCCTTGTTTCATTGGAATCTGAAGCGATAGACGCTCGATTGAACGGGCTCACGCTTGCGCTGACGGGCTGTCTCATGATGCAATGCAGCAAGAAGGTCCGGACAAAGAGCGCCATAAAGACGCCGCGGACATGCATGAGGAGACGGCTGTGCTTAAGTTTACAAGTACGGACCAGCGCTATCCGGACAAACGATCCGCAGACGAGCGCCGGACCGACTTTGACGAGATCTATGCGCCTTTCAGCCTGGAGCAGGGTGAGGCGCAGGCCGAACGCTGTTCGCAATGCGGCGTCCCGTTCTGCCAATCGGGTTGCCCGTTGCACAATGACATTCCCGACTGGCTGATGCTGGTCGCCGAAGGGCGTCTGGAAGAAGCGTATGAACGCTCCTCCGCCACCTCCGCCATGCCTGAAGTCTGTGGCCGGATCTGTCCTCAGGACCGGTTGTGCGAAGGCGCCTGCGTGATCGAGCAATCCGGTCATGGCGCGGTCACCATCGGCTCGGTGGAGACTTTCATCACGGAAACCGCGTGGAAAAATGGCTGGGTCAAACCGATCCGCCCTGCGCGCAAGACCGGTCTGTCCGTGGGTATCATCGGCTCGGGCCCTGCGGGTTTGTCCGCTGCGGAACGGCTCGCCCAGCATGGCCACGAGGTCACGATCTATGAGCGGCAGGACCGCGCCGGCGGCTTGCTGATCTACGGCATTCCCAATTTCAAACTCGATAAATCCGTGGTCGAGCGCCGCACCCAGCGTCTGGAAGAGGGCGGGGTGGTGTTCAAGCTCAATTTCGAAGTGGGCCGGGACGCCAGCCTGACCGAACTTCGATCCCGCCATGACGCGGTCTACGTGGCCGCCGGCGCCTATGCGGCCCGGGCCCTGACCTGTCCTGGCGGCGGCGGACGCGGCCTCGTTCCGGCGCTCGATTATCTCACCGCCTCCAACAAGGCGGGTTTCGGCGATGAGAGCGGACAGGGCGGCCGCCTGAACGCCAGCGGCAAGCGCGTTCTGGTGATCGGGGGCGGGGACACCGCCATGGATTGCGTGCGCACCGCCATCCGGCAGGGCGCGGACAGCGTGGCGTGCCTGTATCGCCGCGACCGCGTGAACATGCCCGGCTCGGCCCGTGAAGTGGTCCACGCCGAGGAAGAGGGCGCGATGTTTGACTGGCTCAGCGCCCCCGCCGCCATTCTTGGCGATGCGGAAACCGCCTCCGGCGTACGCATCCAGAAAATGACCCTCGGCGCGCCTGACGCCTCGGGCCGCCGTCGTCCGGTGGCGATGGCCGGTCAGGAAGAAGACCGCGCCGCCGACATGGTGATCGCGGCTTTGGGGTTCGAGCCGGAAAACTTCCCACAGACCCTGGGTGCGGAGGGGCTGGAGCTCAACCCGCGCGGGGCGATCCGCGTGACCGATCGCAGCCGCACCTCTCTGCCGGGCGTGTATGCGGGCGGCGACGCCGTGCGCGGCGCCTCCCTGGTGGTCTGGGCTGTGAAAGACGGCCTGGACGCTGCTGAAACCATCCATGCCGATCTGATGGCGGGCGCGCGCACAGCGCAGGCGCAGCCGATTGCGGAGCCTGCCGAATGAGCCAGTTTGATTATCTGACCGAACGCCAGCGCCTGATCGACGCCGGCGCGTATGAGCTTGAGAGCGAGCGCTCCGCCTGCGGCGTCGGCCTGATCGCCGACATCAAAGGTGAACCGCGCCGCGAAACCGTGGAGCTGGGCCTGAAAGCCCTGAAGGCGGTCTGGCATCGCGGCGCTGTGGATGCGGACGGCAAGACCGGCGACGGCGCCGGTCTGCGTCTGGGGATCGCGCAGGATTTCTTCAAGGCGGCGGTGGCCCGCACCGGGCACGAGCCCAGCGATCACGCCATCGGCGTGGGCATGGTCTTCCTGCCGCGCACCGATTTTGGCGCCCAGGAAAAGGGCCGCACCATCGTCGAGACCGAAGTGCTGCGCGCGGGCTTGCGCCTGTTTGGCTGGCGTCAGGTGCCGGTTGATCCGTCCTGTCTCGGGGCCAAGGCGGCTGCGACGCGTCCGGCGATCGAGCAGATTTTGTTTGAGGACGCGACCGACCGGAACGTGGACGAGCTGGAACGCACGCTCTATCTGGTGCGCCGCCGGATCGAGCAGCGCGCCCGCGCCGAGGCCGTGCCGGAGCTTTATGTTTGCTCGCTGTCCGCACGCGACGTGGTCTATAAGGGCATGTTCCTGGCCGAGGCCATTGACCAGTTCTACCCCGATCTGCGCGATGCGCGTTTCGTGTCGCCCTTTGCGATCTTCCATCAGCGCTATTCAACGAACACCTTCCCCGAATGGAAGCTGGCCCAGCCTTTCCGCATGCTCGCCCATAATGGCGAGATCAATACGCTGAAGGGCAATCGAAACTGGATGCAGAGCCATGAAATCCTCATGGCGCATTCCGCGTTCAAGGACGCCGAGGATGTTGTCCGCCCGGTGATCAGCCCCGGCGCGTCGGATTCCGCGGCGCTGGACGAGGTGTTTGAGATTTTAGTGCGGGCGGGCCGTTCGGCGCCCATGGCGAAAACGCTTCTGATTCCCGAAGCCTGGTCGAAACGCGGCGAGATCATGCCCGGGTCCTGGCGCGGGCTGTACGAGTATTGCAATTCGGTGATGGAGCCCTGGGACGGGCCGGCCGCCGTGATCGCGTGTGACGGTCGCTGGGCGATTGCAGGGCTCGATCGCAACGGTCTGCGTCCGCTGCGTTGGAGCCTGTCTGAGGACGGGCTTCTGACCGTGGGGTCGGAAACCGGAATGGCCGAGCTTGAGCCTGCGCGCGTCATCGAACGCGGCGCCGTGGCGCCCGGGCGCCTGATCGCGGTGGATCTGGCCGAGGGCGGATTCCTGCGCGAAACCGAAATGCTTGATCAGCTCGCCGCCAAGCATCCTTATGAAGACTGGCTGAAAAACGTCCGCGAGATCGAGTCCGAGGTCGGCCCCGGCCCTGAGCCGCTTCTGTTTGAAGACGCCGAACGCGCCCGCCGTCAGGCCGCCGCCGGCATGACGATGGAAGAGATCGAGATCATCCTCTCGCCCATGGCCGAAGACGCCAAGGAGGCCATCGGCTCGATGGGCGATGACAGCCCGCTGGCGGTGCTGTCCAACCGCTATCGTCCGATCAGCCATTATTTCCGGCAGAACTTCTCTCAGGTCACCAACCCGCCCATCGACCCGCTGCGCGAAGGCCGGGTGATGAGCCTGAAAACACGGTTCAAGAATCTCGGCAATGTGCTGGAGGAAGACGCGGCGCAGACCGATGTCTTCGTGCTGAATTCTCCGGTTCTGACCAACGGCATGTATGATCGCCTGCGCGCCATTCTGGGCGAGGGGGTCGCGCTGATTGACGTGACCTTGCCGGCGGCTGACGCCACGGGCTCCGGCTCGGGGTTGAAAGCGGCGCTTGATCGTATTCGCGCTGAAGCCGAGGCGGCGGTCAGCGAAGGCGGCGCCCAACACCTGATCCTGACCGATGAGCGCCAGAACGAGCGCTTTGCGCCTGTGCCGATGGCGCTGGCGGTGGGGGCGGTGCACACGCATCTGACCCGCCAGGGTCTGCGCACCTATTGTTCGCTCAACGCCCGCACCTCTGAAGTCACCGATCCGCATGCGCTGGCGGTGCTGGTGGGCCTTGGGGCCACCACGGTGAACCCGTATCTGGCGTTTGAAACCGTGGCCGCGCGCACCGAACGCACTCTGTCGGGGATGAGCCCAGAGCAGAAGGCGAAGAACATGAAGACCGCGTTTGATGCGGGGCTTCTGAAGATCATGTCCAAGATGGGCATTTCCGTCGTCAGCTCTTATCGCGGCGGCTGCAATTTCGAAGTGCTGGGCCTGAGCCGCGCCGTGGCGAGCGAATATCTGGGCGGGGTGACCAGCCGCATTTCCGGCATTGGCCTGGCAGGGCTTGAATCAAAGCTCGCAGAACTGCATCGCTGGGCCTGGCGGCATGACGACGCCGTGCGCCTGCCGGTGGGCGGGTTCTATCGCCAGCGCAGCTCGGGCGAGGCCCATGCGCTGGAAGCAACCTCGATCAGCCTGTTGCAAAAGGCCGTCCGGAACGAGGATTACGACGCCTATCGCGCCTATGTGGTGAAACTCAATCATGAGGACCAACCCATCCAGCTGCGCGATCTGCTGGAGCCGCGGCCCGTGAGCACGCCGGTGGATTTGTCGCGCTGTGAAAGCGTGAACGAGATTCGCCAGCGCTTCGTCACGCCGGGTATGTCGCTCGGCGCCTTGAGCCAGGAAGCCCATGGCGCGCTGAACGTCGCCATGAACCGGATCGGCGCCAAGTCCGTCTCGGGCGAAGGCGGGGAAGACCCCGCGCGCTATCACCCGATGCCCAATGGCGACAACATGAACTCGGCGGTCAAACAGGTTGCGTCCGGCCGGTTCGGCGTCACGGCGGAATATCTCAACCAGTGCCGCGAGATCGAGATCAAGGTCGCCCAGGGCGCCAAGCCCGGCGAGGGCGGGCAATTGCCCGGCTTCAAGGTCACCGGTTTCATCGCCAAGATGCGGCATGCGACGCCGGGCGCGACGCTGATCAGCCCGCCGCCCCACCATGACATCTATTCGATCGAGGATCTCGCCCAGCTGATCTACGACCTCAAGCAGATCAACCCCATTGCGCGCGTGTGCGTGAAGCTCGTCTCGGCGGCGGGCGTGGGCGCGGTGGCGGCGGGCGTGGCGAAAGCCCATGCCGACATCATCCTGATTTCCGGCAGCGTCGGGGGCACGGGCGCCAGCCCGCAAACCTCGATCAAGTTCGCCGGCGCGCCTTTGGAGCTGGGCCTCTCTGAAGCCCATCAGGTCTTGTCGCTCAACGGTCTGCGCGAACGCGTCACCCTGCGCGCGGATGGCGGCATCCGCACCGGGCGCGACGTGGTGATCGCCGCCATGCTGGGCGCGGAAGAGTTCGGGGTGGGCACCACCTCGCTCGTGGCGCTGGGCTGCCTGATGGTGCGCCAGTGCCATTCCAACACCTGTCCGGTGGGTGTGTGCACCCAGGATGAAGAGCTGAGAAAGCGCTTCTCAGGGCTGGCCGACCACGTGGTCAATCTGATGACCTTCATCGCCCGCGACACCCGCGAGATTCTCGCTGGCCTCGGCGCGGAGCGTCTGGAAGACGTGATCGGCCGGGCGGATTTGCTCGACCAGGTCAGCCGCGGCGCGGATCATCTTGATGATCTTGATCTCAACCCGCTTCTGGTGCGCGTGGACCCGCAGGCGCGGCCGCCGCGCTCGACCCGCACCCAGCGCAATCCGGTGTCTCCGGCGCTCGATGAGCAGATCCTGAAAGACGCCGAGCCGGTCTTCTCACGTCGTGAGAAGATGCAGCTTGTCTATGACGTGAAAAATACCGACCGCGCCGTGGGCGCGCGGGTGTCCTCTGAAATCGTGCGCACCTTCGGTCCGGACGGGCTCGAAGACGGCCAGCTCACCCTGCGTCTGCGCGGCTCGGCGGGGCAATCGCTCGGCGCGTTCTCGGCCACGGGCTTGCGGATCGAGCTTGAGGGCGACGCCAATGATTATGTGGGCAAGGGCCTGTCGGGCGCCACGATCGCCATTCGTCCCTTTGGCGGTTGCAAGGAACATCGCCCCGGCGATTCCATCATCGGCAACACCGTGCTGTATGGCGCCACCTCCGGTCGGCTGTTCGCCGCGGGCGGGGCGGGTCAGCGCTTTGCGGTTCGAAACTCCGGCGCGACCGTGGTGGTCGAGGGCTGCGGCGCCAATGGCTGTGAATACATGACCGGCGGCGTCGCGGTGATCCTCGGCAAGGTCGGCGACAATTTCGCCGCCGGCATGACCGGGGGGGAAGCCTTCGTGCTCGATGAAGCCAACCGGCTGGAACCGCGCCTCAACCCTGAAAGCGTCGGCGTTCACGTGCTGGCGGGCGAGGCCGAGGCCCGCTGCCGCGCCCTGATCGAGGATCATTACGCCGCCACCGGCAGCCTGCACGCCGCCGCGATCCTCAACGATTGGGAGACCCGCAAAACCGCCATCCGCCATGTCGTCCCCTTCCCGCCCGCCACGGGCATGGAAGCGCAGGAGAAACGCGCTTAGGCGGGATCAGCGTCCCGCCGCACGGCGCCGGGGGCGTGTCCGAACTGGCGTTTGAAGGCGCGACTGAACGCGGCTTCAGAGCTGTAGCCCGCGGTTTCGGCGATTTCGATCATCGAAGCGGAGCTGTCAGACAGGGCGCGGCGGGCGAGGAGGAGCCGCCATCGGGTCAGATAGCTGATGGCGGACTGGCCCAGCTGTTCGGTGAAGCGCGCGGCGAAGACCGAGCGCGACAGTCCGGCTTCGCGCGCGAGCGCCTCTAATGTCCAGTCGCGTTGCGGCTGGTCAGGAAGCGCGGTGAGGGCGCGGCCCAGATGCGGATCGCGCAGGGCGGCCAGCCAGCCGGTCTGCGCGCGGGTTTCGGTCGCGAGCCAGCTGCGGACCAGCTGGATCACCAGCACATCGGTCAATCGCGTGATCACCGCTTCGCCGCCCGGTGAGAGCTGTTCGGATTCCCGCGCGATGATCGCCAGCGTCGAGGTGATCCAGCTGTCTTCGTCTTGCGCGCCTTTTGAGACGATCAGCCTGGGCAAATGCGCCATTAATTGCGCGCCCAGCACCTGATCAAAGCGCACCACGCCATAGGTGATCCGCGCTCGCGGGCCGGGGCCGTCCAGCGTCAGGGTTTCGTATCTCTGGCTCAGCGGCGTCACGTCCAGCTTGTCCAGCGGGACCATTTCAGCGTCCCCATCGCTGAAAAGATCATGGCGCGCGCCATTGGGGACGAGCGCCAGATCGCCCGCCTCAAGACGCACAGGCGCTTCGCCTTCCAGCTGCAGCTGACAGGCGCCGTCGAGGACGATGGCGATCAGGGTCAAACCCTCAAACGCGGGCAGGGCGATGCCCCAGGGCGCCGCCATGTCGGTCTGGCAATACAAGGTCCCTGTCAGTCTCAGCTGATCGAGCAGAGCCGTCAGCGGATCGGGCCGGGGGCGAGGGTCTGTGTTGGGCGTGCTCATGAAAGCCCCGGACGGAGGGTCAATTTTCTCGGACGGGCGAGCATGGCCTGTTCGCAGCGGCGAACGCAATCTCCTCCCGGCTTTTGGACAGGAGAAACGCCATGAACACACACGGGATTATTCGCGCGCTGCTGGGGATCAACGGCGTGGTGCTGACAGGGATCGGGGTGATGCTGATCTCCGACCCGCACGCCATGTTTGCGCTGAACGGGGTGACGCTCAGCCTTGATCCCAATCTGCTCAGCGAGTTGCGCGCGCCTGGCGGCGCCTTGGCCCTGGGCGGCGGGTCTGTGCTGGCTTCAGCCGCCTTGGGGCTCTGGATGAGAGCGGCGAGCGGAGTGAGCGCCCTCATTCTGCTCGGCTGGGCGCTGGGGCGCTTGGTCTCTATCGCCATTGACGGCATGCCCGATGCCAGCTTGCTCGCTGCATTCGGGATCGAACTGGTTCTGGGCTTCGCCAGCGTCTGGGCGATGGGCGCGCTGGCGGACTCCTCCGCACTGGAAGCGGGGCTTAAACCCGCCTAGGCTCTGGCCATGACACGCCTTTTGCAGACCCCTTACTGGCTGGCGGCGGCTTTGCTCGTCATCGGTCTCGCCTGGACCGCCTCGGCGGGTCTTCTGGTGACGACGCACTGGAGCGCGCTGCTCGGGCCATTTCTCGGCACCGCAGCGCTGATCGGGGTCGGCTTCATCAATCGTGAGCGCTGGCGCGCGGCGCCCACCCTCTGGCGGACCCGCACCAGCCTCGCCGCGCTCGCGACGGCGCTGGTCAGCGTCGTGATCGCCGCCGTGCTCTTCGGCCCTGCCGTCATCGGCATCAGCCTGCAACTGGGCGGTCTGGTCGGCTTTGCGGGTTTGGCGGTGATGGCGCGAAAGTATCCGGGCGCAAGCTGAACCGGTTCTGACCCGAGCCCCACACCCCTGATCTTACCAATGTTTCATTGGCTTTGGCTGAGCCTGTCCGGTCTGCTGACGGTTGTATCTACGATCCTTGAACAGCATCGGACCATCCCATGATCTTCAGCGCCATGGCTTTGACCTTCGCCCTGCAGGCGTGCGCCGCCACTGACTGCGACACGCCCTGGCCCGCGCCCATGCGTCAGGCTGAAGGCGCTAAACTCTCCTCGCCCTATCAGCCCGACGCTCGCATTGAGCTGCCCGAGACCGCGGTCTATGCGGGCGGGCGGCGCTGGGCGCTCTATGATGTTGTGGATGCAGAGATGCATCTGTTTGTGGAGGCGGACGCCGACCGGATCGTGGACCGGCTCTACTGGATCCAGTTTGAGGCCTATCTGCCGAACCGGCCCGAGGCGAGCTATGACTTTCACCGCTCGGATCTGGAAACGCGCATGCTGGGCGAGGCCGAATTCTTTGTTCGGGCCCGTTTCGGAGAGGGCGCGAGCGATGCGCCCGAGCCCGGCTCGGATAACGCCATGATGCGCGCCGTGCTGGCCGAGGCGGGCTACACCCTGCCGGCGGAGACGATCAACGCGACGATGAAGCATCTGCTGGACCCCGACACCGCGCGCGAAGAGCTGATGATCATCTATATCGAGGATCTGGAGCCCACGGGCTCGACCATGGCCGAGATCATCGAAACCCGCCTTGAGGGGCCGCTCTGGGCCGGGCTTTCCCAAGGCGTGCTTGATCGCGCCCAGGACCGGATCGCGGTGCGCTCGAGCGAGTAGGACGGGATGCGGGCGTTTCTCCTACGTCTTTTCCCCATCTGCGACCAACGCCTCATCTGGCGTGGTCTGACGACACGCTCTAAGCTCATTTCCATGTTGAAACGTATCAATCATCCCCTGGTCTGGGGCGTTCTGATGATGCTGGCGGGCGCGGGCGGGCTTGTGGCCCAAGGCGCGCTCGCGGGCGCGGGTTTGCCGGCCTATCTGGCGCTGGGCCTTGCACTTGTGGTGTTGCCGGTTCTGACCTGGACCTCGCGGGCGCGCTGGCGCGGCGCGGAAGATCGCGCGCTGGGCCGGATCGTGGTTCTGGCGCTGGCGGTGTACGGGCTGGTCATGGCCGTGATGGCGCTGATCGTCGGGCAGGTGGGCTATGCGCCCTTCGCCGGGCTCTATGTGGGCGGGGCGGTGATGCTGCTGGGGCTTCATTATGTGGCGTTGACCGCGCCGCGCACGGCTTAGGCGGTCGCCAGCATGGCCGGGCCGGACATGCAGATGCGCCAGATCGAGCTGGCCGACCGGGCGCTGATGTACACGCTCAAACGCTCGGCCCGGCGCAAGACGATCGGTCTGAAAGT
The DNA here is from genome assembly GCF_051859625.1 of Oceanicaulis sp. Classification (GTDB taxonomy): domain Bacteria; phylum Pseudomonadota; class Alphaproteobacteria; order Caulobacterales; family Maricaulaceae; genus Oceanicaulis. The sequence goes on from NZ_JBHYFH010000001.1 coordinate 1,888,839, forward strand.
CAGCGAGGACGGCCTGACGGTGACTTTGCCCGTACGCGTGAGCGTGCGCGAGGCGGACGCCGTCGTGCGCGAGAAAGCGTCCTGGGTGATCGACCGGCTGGAGCGACGGCAAGCGCGTACGCCGCCGGCGCTGAAAGGCGTGGACGGCGAAATGATCGGTTGGCTGGGCGAGGAGTTGCGCCTGACCGTGCGCCCCCATGACAAAGCGCGCAGCACGGTGATGCGCGAGGCGGAGGCGGTGGTCGTTTGCGTGGACCGCCATCTCGACCCTGCCGAAAGCCGCAAGGCGGTGCTGGCCGCGCTGAAACGCTGGCGCAAGCGTGAGGCGCTCGATCTGATGACGCCCAAGCTTGAGACCTATGCCGAGGCGCTGGGCGCGAAGCGGCCGAAAGTGAGCGTGCGCGAACAGAAGGCGCGCTGGGGGTCATGCTCGTCTGACGGCTCGATCCGCATGAATGCGCGCCTGATCGCCTATCCCGAAGGGCTGATTGATTATGTTTGCGCCCACGAAGCGTGCCATCTTCTGGTGATGGATCACTCGCCGCGCTTTCATCGTTTGCTCGATGAGTTGATGCCGGATCAGCGGCGACGTCAGCGCGCCTTGCGCGATACGCGGCCCGCGGGCGGGGCGTTTTAGTCGCCAAATCCGGATTTGCGTGATTTTGTCCGTGCATTTCTGCACATCGCCACAGCTGCGCCCCATTGACGCCCTCAGGGGCGGGCGGAGTAGGCTGCATGTTGCAGTACAGCAGGGCGATTTGACCGATGTCCCACGACGAAGAATTTTACCGCGAGCGGCGTTTGCCGCCTTACGTGTTTGCGGAAGTGAACCGCATGAAGCAGGCCTATCGTTCCGAGGGCCGCGACGTCATTGATTTCGGCATGGGCAATCCTGACCTCGCCCCCGCCCCGCACATCATCGCCAAGCTCGCCGAAGTCGCCGCCGATCCGCGCGCGCACCGCTATTCCGCCAGCCAGGGCGTGCCGTCGCTTCGCAAGGCGCTGGCGCGCTATTATGAGCGCCGGTTCGATGTGGGGCTGAACCCCGACACTGAAGTCTGCGTGACTCTGGGCTCGAAGGAGGGCCTCGCCAACCTCGCTCAGGCGATCACGGCGCCGGGCGATGTGATCCTGGTGCCCGACCCCTCCTATCCCATACACATGTTCGGCTTTCTGATCGCGGGCGCTGCGGTGCGTCCGGTGGGGTTCAAGGACCCTGAGGATTTCCTGCGCGAGGCGGTGCATGCCTGCCGCCGCTCGATTCCGGCCCCCTCGGCGCTGGTGCTGAACTTCCCGTCCAACCCCACCGCGCAGGTGGTCGATCTGGATTTTTACAAGGAAGCGGTGCGGATCGCGAAAGAGAACGATCTCGTTCTCATCTCCGACCTTGCGTATTCCGAGATCTATTTTGACGGCAATCCGCCGCCCTCCATCCTCGAGGTCGAGGGCGCCAAGGATGTGGCGGTGGAGTTCACCTCCATGTCCAAAACCTATTCCATGCCGGGCTGGCGGATGGGCTTTGCGGCGGGCTCTGCGCGTCTGGTGGATGCGCTGAAACGGGTGAAATCCTATCTCGATTATGGCGCGTTCACCCCGATCCAGATCGCGGCGGTGGCGGCGCTCGACGGGCCGCAGGATCATGTGGTGCAAGCGCGCGAGACCTATAAAAAACGCCGGGACGTGCTGGTGGAGAGCTTTGGCCGCGCCGGCTTCCACATCCCGACCCCGCCCGCGACCATGTTCGCCTGGGCGCCGATCCCTGAAAGCTTCGCGCATCTGGGCTCTGTGGAGTTCGCCAAGAAGCTGCTGGAAGAGACCGATGTGGCGGTGGCGCCGGGGTTGGGCTTTGGCGAGCGCGGCGACAGCCATGTGCGCCTGGCCGTGGTGGAGAACGAACAGCGTATCCGTCAGGCGGCGCGCGCGCTCAAAGGCTTTTTCGCCAAGGGCTAACGCCTTGAATTAGGACAGGGTGAACGCGGCGTTCACCCTGTTTCTTTTCAATGTTTTAACAGGGATGAGCGAAGTCTGGATCCGTTTTGCGCAAGGGCGCAGCGAAGGGTCTGGTGATGCGCTGTCGGCTGGCGAAATTCTGGGGTGATGCCCGCGGCAATGTGGCGATGATGTTCGCCATGCTGCTGGCGCCCATGGTCGTCAGCGTCGGCGGGGCGCTGGATTATTCACGCACCTTCACCATCGGCTCGGAAATCCAGTCGGCGATGGACGCCGGCACCCTGGCGGCGGCGTCTCTGACCCAGGGCGAAGACCCTGAAACGGTCGTGCGCAATTACATCACCGCCGCCTTGTCAGAACACAATGGCGTGCTGGAGCGACTGAACGTTCAGGTCAGCTCGGACACGGCGATCAATTCACGCGAGGTGACGGCGGACGCCGTGATCAGCGTGCCCACTTTGATGCTGGGGCTGATCGGGTATGACGCGCTGACGCTCAACCGTACCTCTGAAGCCAATGAGCGGGTGCGCAATCTGGAGATTTCGCTGGTGCTTGATATTTCAGGCTCCATGGGCGGCTCCAAGATTTCCGCTTTGCGCGACGCCGCCGAAGAGTTCGTCCTTCTGATGATGGACCCTGATCTGGACGGCCTGACCAGCCTGTCCGTCATCCCCTATAATGGCGGCGTGCGCTTGCCGGCGACGGTCACCAATGATCTGTTGCCCGGCACGCCCAATGATAGCGGCTGCATCGAGCTGGGGGTCGCAGACCCGGTCGAGATGGAGTTGGCGTCTGATGGTTATGACTGGCTGGACTGGCAGGATCGCGACCAGCGCGGCTGGCGGTCGTCTTCATTCTGCCCGGATCAATCTGAGGCCACGGTGTTTTTAGAGCAGACCCGTTCGGTCTTGCTGGATCTGATCGAAGGGCTCAGTGCGGGCGGGAACACCGGACTTGATCTGGCGACGGCCTGGGGCGCGCGGGCCCTCGATCCTGTCTGGCGCGGGCGTCTGGGCGGAGATTTTTCGGATCGTCCGGCCGCCTATGACGATACATCCACGATGAAAGTTCTGGTGGTGATGACGGACGGCGCAGCCACCGCCCAGTATCGGCGGGCGCAAAACTGGCAAGGCGACTGGTACACTTACGAACTTTACAGCGCCGCTACGGCGCGCGCGAACATGGAAGCGGCGTGTGACGACGCGGAAACCGCGGGCGTGCACATTTACACCATCGCCTTTCAGGTTTCAGGCTCCACCAACCGCACCTTGATGCGCGAATGCGCCAGCAAGACCGAGAACTATTACCAGGTCGAGAGCCTGGACATTTCCTCCGCCTTTAACGCCATTGCGGCGGACCTCAACAGCCTGCGTCTGGCGCGCTAGAGTCGTTAATCTTTCATAAACCATTGTTTTAACTGGTTTTTGGTCTGTTTGTTGCAAGCTCCACCTTCGCATGTTCCGGCTTGGAACGGTTTTGGCGAAGGCGTTCAGATGCAGGCGCTCCTGAGTTTTCTTTCTCGCTGGTCTTCGGACCGCCGCGGCAATGTGGCCATCATCATGGCGCTGTGCTCGGGCGTTCTGGTGACGGCGGTGGGCGGCGCGCTCGATTATTCACGTAGCGCCACGGTCAGCTCTGAACTGCAAAGCGCATTGGATTCCGGCGCCTTGGCGGCGGCGTCCCTGACCCAGGATCGCGCCCCTGCTGATGTGGTGCGCGCCTATGTGGAAGCCGCGCTGGAAGATCATCCGCAATTGCTGGGGAGCCTTCAGCTGGATGTGAATGCGGACATCTCGCTCAATTCACGCATCGTGACCGCGACCGCCAGCGTTTCCATGCCGACCACCATACTGGGCCTGGTCGGCATCAACTCTCTCACTCTGGAACACTTCTCCGAAGCTATCGAACAGGTGCGCGATGTGGAGATTTCCCTGGTGCTCGACGTGTCGGGCTCCATGGGCGGCAGCAAGATCAATGCGCTGATCGATGCGGCGAACGAGTTTGTGGAAATTGTGCTGGCGGCAGATGCGGCGGAACGCACGTCGATCTCTGTCATTCCCTATAATGGCGGCGTGCGCACGCCAAGCGATGTGAATGACGATCTGATTGACGGGCGCAATAATGAGCGACGCCGGTCAGGCTGTGTCGATATGGGAACAGATTATCCGATCGAGATGGAGCTGCCTTACCGGCAGATGGCGTACACGGAGTACAATGGCGATATCCAGTGGAACAATAATCACTCGTCGTTCTGCCCGCGCAGCAATATGGAATCTGAATTCCTCTCCCAGAATGAGGGGCGTTTGCGCGGCCTGATCAACTCCCTGCGCGCCAGTGGCAATACCGGTCTCGACGTGGCGACAATGTGGGGCGCTCGGGCGCTGGACCCGGCCTGGCGCGGGCAACTGGGCGGTAGTTTCTCCGATCGTCCAGCCTCCTATGCGGATCGTGATACGATCAAGATCCTCGTCGTGATGACCGACGGTGAGGCCACGGCGCAATACCGGACCGAAGAGTATACCTATTACGACTGGCGTGGCCGTAGCCGGACCGGCACGCGCAGCTATGAGATTTACTCGGCGCGTCAGGCGCGTGAGAACATGGCCGAGGCTTGTGACGTCGCCGAAGAGAACGGCGTGCAGATCTACACCATCGCCTTCCAGCTGAGCGGCGACACCAATCGCGATCTGATGCGCAACTGCGCCAACAAGCCCCAGAACTATTATCAGGTGGAAAATCTCGACATCGCCGAGGCGTTTTCCTCCATCGCCGCCGACATCAACCGCCTGCGCCTGACCCGCTAAAGCGCTGCAGCGCAAATAAAAAAGCCGGGCGGAGGACCGCCCGGCTTTCTGCTGTCGGCGTCTAGAACTGCCTACTCATCCATCATCGCATCGCGGATGGCGCGGAACTCGTTGTCCTCATACCAGTTCGGCCAGTCCTCAGAGTCGGTGAGGCGGCGCGAGACGCGGTAGACCAGCTCGGTGGACTGCACGAAGCCGCTCATATCCCAGTTCGGGTCAAACTCGTCCGCCGGCTTGTGATAGGCCTGCAGGCGATAGGCGGCCTCGATCTGCGCGCCATACTCCGCGCCGCCCTCTTCAGCGACAGAGCCGGAATCCGCATACAGCATCGGCACGCCGCGACGGGCGAGCGTGACGTGGTCGGAACGGTAGAAATAGCCCGCTTCCGGGTTCGGATCGGGGCTGAGATACATGCCGTCCGCTTCCGCTTCGGTGCGCAGCAGGTCTTCCAGCTCGGATGCGCCATAGCCGATCACCACGATGTCTTCGGTGCGGCCAATGGGCAGGATGCCGTCAAAGTTGAAGCCGCCCACGGTCTGGTCCAGCGGGACCAGCGGGTTCTGGGCGTAGTATTCCGACCCCAGAAGGCCTTGCTCCTCGGCGGTGACCGCCACGAAGATCACGGACCGCTCCGGCGGGGTGTCGGATTTGGCGTAGGCTTCCGCCAGCTCCAGCATGGCGGTGACGCCGGTGGCGTTGTCGATGGCGCCATTATAGATCTGGTCGTCGCCAGAGAAGTTCAGACGCACGCCGATATGGTCCCAATGGGCCATGAACAGCACGTATTCGTCCGGTCGCTCTGAGCCCATGACCTGACCGGCCACATTGTTGGAGGTCAGGGTGCGCAGCGAGTTGGTGAGGGACGCGCTCATCGTCGCTCGGCCCATATCCACAGGCGTGAAATCAGGGCTGACAGCGGCTTGGCTCAGCTCTGCGAAATCGAGATCGAGCGCTGAGAACAGCTCAACGGCCTTGTCCTCTGTGATCCAGGCTTGAACGTCGGCGCGTTCCTGACCGGCGGAGGAGGCCAGGGTGAACTGCGGCCCGGTCCAGCTTGATTGCACGGTGCCCCAGGGATAGGCGGCCGGGGCGGTCTGGTGGACGATGATCGCGCCTTCCGCGCCCTGGCGGGCGGCTTCTTCGTATTTATACGTCCAGCGGCCGTAATAGGTCATGGCCGAGCCGTTGAACCAGCCGGCGTCAGGGTCTGCGAAGCCCGGATCATTGATCAGGATGACCACCGTCTTGCCGGTGACGTCCACGCCTTCATAATCATTCCAGCCATATTCGGGCGCAACCACGCCATAGCCCACGAACACCAGCTCGGACGCGTCCAGGCTGACTTGTTCTTCAGGGTTCTGGGACCAGAAAACCACGTCCACATTGGTCTGAAGGCCCATGGCCTCGCCATCAATGCTGATGTCAAAGCTCGATGCGCTTTCATCCAGGGTGGATTCAATCAGCGGCACCGGCTGGAACCAGCCCTCTTCGCCTGCGGGCTCAAGGCCGACTGCGTCCATCTCTTCGGCGATCCAGGTCGCCGCCTGCTCGCCATGTTCAGAGGCCGGGCCGCGGCCTTCAAACCGGTCATCGGCCAGGGCCGAGATCCGATAAGCGAAATCCGCTTCGGTGATGGCTGCGTCGCTCGGCTGGTGCGCCGGATAGGCGCTGCTGGCTTGCGTTTGCGAAGGCGCGGCTTCTGCTTGCTCTTCCGCGGCTGGCGTATTGGCGGGCTGGCTGCAGGCGGTCATCGCCAGCGCGGCCAAGCTCGACGTTATTAAGTAACGTAACATTGTGACTCCCCACAAGAAATTCTCTGTGTTGCATCGTGCATTGATCCCCTACGCGTGCAAGCCCGGCACGACGAGGCCTCGACAGGACGCGTCAAAGGATGCGAGGATTAAGTGAACGCCGTTCACTTGCCCGATTGAGAGGCGAGGGCGTACCGGGACCCGCAGACCCGGTCACAGGGGAGGAGACAGCGCGCTATGGACATAGCTGCGTTAGACGCCGTGCAGATTGAGCTCGCGCCCGGATCGCAAGTGATCTTGCCGATGCTGCTGGCCGTTTTGATGTTTGCGGTTGCGCTGAATGTGCATGTGGCGGATTTCGCCCTGGTCAAGCAGCGCCCCGTCAGGTTTCTGGGCGCAGCGGCGGCGCAAATTCTGGGCTTGCCGCTGGCGACGCTGGGGCTTCTTTACGTGTTGAACCCGCCGCCTTCCATTGCGCTTGGGATGATCGTGGTGGCGTGCTGCCCGGGCGGCAATGTCTCCAATTTCTTCACCCATTTGTCGCGAGGAGACACCGCGCTGTCGGTCTCGCTGACGGCGACCTCCAGCCTCGCCGCCGCACTGCTGACGCCGCTCTCGATCCTGTTCTGGACCTCGCTCTACGCCCCCGCTGACGCGCTTGTGGATGCGATCGAGGTGTCGCCTATTCCCTTCGTCATCCAGATGACTGTGTTGCTGGCCGTGCCCCTGGCCGTCGGGATGGGCATCGCGCACCGCTATCCGCGCATCGCCCACCGCTTGCGACCTGTCTTTCTGGCGGCGGGTCTGTTCGGGCTGGCGGCGATGGTTGTGGGCGGCGTCTCGTCCAATTGGTCATTGTTCACCGCGACGGCGGGAACCGTGCTGGTGATCGCGATGATCCATAACGCCGTGGCATTCGGCGTCGGGGCGCTGTCCGCCCGCGCTCTGCAATATGACGTGGCGGGTCGCCGATCGGTGACCTTCGAGGTGGGCATCCAGAACACCGGGCTCGGTCTTGTGATCTTGCTCGGCCAGTTTGAAGGCGTGGGCGGGGCGGCGGCCATCACCGCGCTCTGGGCGGTCTGGCATTTGTTCAGCGGTGGTCTGCTCACAGGTTTTTATCGCGGGCTCGATGCGGTCCGCGCACACAAGAGCGCCCGAACGGCGCCTTGAAACAACGAGTTATTCGGGAGGCTTCCATGGCGACTTATGATCTGAAAATCACCGGCGGCATGATCCATGAGGGCGAGGGCGGCTCGCCTTACATCGGCGATGTCGGGATCAAGGCGGGCCGTATCGTTGCGGTGGGCGAGGCGCCGGGCGACGCTGTTGAGGTGATCGACGCGAAGGGCTGCATCATCACGCCGGGCTTTATCGACGTGCACACCCATTACGATGGTCAGGCGACCTGGGACGACCGGATGGAGCCTTCGATCAAGCATGGCGTCACCACCGCCATTATGGGCAATTGCGGCGTCGGTTTCGCGCCCGTGCGCGAGAGCGACCATGAGCGCCTCATAAAGCTGATGGAGGGGGTGGAGGACATTCCCGGCACTGCGCTCGCCGAAGGGCTGAGCTGGGATTGGGAGAGCTTCCCCGATTATCTCGACGCGCTGGAGAAAACCCCGCGCACCCTCGATGTGGCGGCCATGGTCGGCCATGACCCGCTCAGGGTTTATGTGATGGATCAGCGCGCCAGCTTTGACCAGCAGGCCAATGACGAGGAGATCGCCAAAATGCGCGACCTCGTCTCTGAAGCGCTGGACGCCGGCGCCATCGGGTTCGCGACCGGGCGCTCGGATCTGCACCGCACCGCAGACGGGGAATGGACCCCGGCCTCTGAGGCCACCACCAAGGAACTCACCGGCATCGCCAGCGCCTTCAAGGGCCGCGATCATGGCGTCATCCAGGCCGTCTCCGACTTTGATCTTGAGCGCGACCAGTCCCGCTTCGAGGAGGAGTGGAAAGTGGTCGAGGAGTATGTCCGCGCCGCCGGCGGGCGGCCCTTCTCCATGTCCCTGATGCAGCGCGATTTCGCGCCGGATCAATGGCGCAAGATTCTGACGGGCCTGGAAAAGCTCGATGCCGAAGGCTTCACCGTGCGCGCCCAGGTCGCGCCGCGCGCCATCGGCGTCTTCCTGGGGCTGCAATGCACTTTCCACCCCTTCATGGGCTTCCCGGCCTATAAGGAGATCGCCGATCTGCCGCTCGATGAGCGCGTGGCGGTGATGAAAACCGACGCTTTCCGCAAGAAGATCCTCAGCCAGAAATCGGACAAGCTCGCCGGTCCCGGCAGCTCGATCCCGCCCATCGCCGATCTTCTGATCGAAAACATGGAGATGGTGGCGGGCAAGCTGTTCACCCTGTCGGAAAACCCCGATTACGAGCAGCCGCCTGAAAACGCCATCGGCGCCAAGGCCGAAGCGCGCGGCGTCTCGGTGTGGGAAGAGCTGTTTGACACGGTGATCACCCGCGACGGCCGTGAGCTGATCTATCTGCCGATCTATAACTATACCGAGCTGAGCTATGACAATGTGCTGACCATGATGCAGCACCCGCTCGCCATTCCGGGCCTGTCTGACGGCGGCGCTCATGTGGGCACGGTCTGTGACGCCAGCTTCCCCAGCTATCTGTTGAGCTACTGGACCCGCGACCGGACCCGCGGCCCGCGCATCGCGCCCGAACGCGCGGTGCAGATGCTGACCGGCGACATCGCCGATTATCTGGGCCTGTCAGACCGGGGGCGCATCAAGCCGGGCATGAAGGCTGATCTCAACGTCATTGATTATCAGAGCTTGCGCCTGCACCCGCCGCGCCTCGTCAAGGACCTGCCCGCTGGCGGTCAACGCTTGCTGCAGGACGCCGAAGGCTATCGCGCGACGATCGTGTCGGGCGAGGTCGTGGTGCGTAATGACGAGGTGACGGAGGCGCGTCCCGGGCGTCTGGTCCGCGCCGGGCGGCAAGAGGCGATGGCGGCGGAGTAGGGGTGATGCGCTCCAATGGGCCTCCGGCTCAAGTCCGAAGGCCGAAATGTTGAAGCTCTATTCTCTCGGTCCTCGGGCTTGACCCGGGGACCCATGCGCCACCAACCCCGCGCGCAAACGCAGGGTGAAGCCAAAGACGGGTCGCGCGGGAGCGGGCCGTTTGTGTTGATAGCGTGCAGTCTTGGAAGCCAAACCCGGCTCCCGCGCTGGAGATGTTTTGTCGGGATCACCGCACGGAGACTTCTGCGCTGTCGCGCCGCCGGTGCAGTCGCCGCCTCATCAGACGCCGCCGCCCTGGACCGTACGATGACACCCCGCCTTTTCGCATAAAGGCCGCGTTACAGCCTTTATGCTCGGGACATCCCGCCCCTCCCAGCCTGAACGCGCCGGCCGCCCGCCTTGGAAGGAACGAGGCACAGTATGGCTCAGTTTTGGGAGGGGGCGGATAAGTTGGCGGGTGTCCGCCTTTTGGCCGTCAGAAGATCGGATCAGTCTTGCTTACGGTATACGGCCAGATATGTGGAGCTGGGCGCCGTTCCCAGACAGCCCGGCTCTGAAACCTGAAACACCGTATGCAGTTCATAGCCTTGCTGCGCCCGATCATTCAGCGTGGCGGTCAGAAGATCACGCGCCTTCTTGTCGAATGAAGCGCCGATGGGCTCGACATAATATTGCATCAGAACTCCCCCAAGTGCTGAGTATCAACGCCCCCCTTTCCAGGGCGGCAACGTAACAATCTAGAAATTGTTAACTTTAAGCCAACTATGGCGCCGTGATTTCGAAATGCAACTTCTGCATAGCGTGAGCAACTTGGTTCAAGGACACAGCGAATCCCCAGCCTTGGGGAGATCACCCGTCGATACCAGCGCAGTAAGTGGACAGCGATATAGGTAGGACCGAAGCTATCTGGCATTGGCAGACCATCTACCATTTGGTCCAGAGGTGGTGTCTGCCCCAAGTTCCGCAATGTGATGGGGCGGAGAGACTCAGGGACGTTGAGGTGGAAAACATCGTGATCGGGGTTACCGCACATAGCTCGCGCCATTGACGTCAAAGGTCGCGCCGGTGGCGCTTTTGCACGCGCCGGACAGCAGGAAGGCGCAGAGGCGTCCCAGCTCGTCCGGGCTCGCCATATCGCCATAGGGGACTTCGGCGAGGGCCGCCTTGCGGTCGTCAGGGTCTTGCGGCGCCATTTCCGTGTCGATCCAGCCCGGCGAAATCGCGTAGGCGAGCAGGCCCCGGCCGGAATAGGCGCGCGCCAGCGTCTTGATCATCGCGATGAGGCCCGCCTTGGAGGCCGCATAGGCGGGGTGGTCGGCGTCGTCGCCGCGGTGCGCGGCGCGAGAGCTGATCGCCACCAGCGATCCGCCCTGTGCGCTGTCCACCCAATCCTGAGCCGCGCACCGGGCCAGATCGGCGCAGCTTTGCAGATTGATCTGAAGCGTGCGCGCCCAGTTCTGCCGCCAGATATCGGCGGGGTCATGCACGCTCGCTGCTTCAAAAACGCCGTGATTGAGCACCAGGCCGTGGATCGGGCCGTCAGCGAGGGTTTTCGCCTCCTCCCAGGCGGGCTCCGCGGCGTCGGGGTCAGAGAAATCGGCCTGCACCAGACCGATGGCCTGATCGCCCAGCTCGCTCGCCATGGCCTTGGCGGCGTCTGAGTTGCGGGCATAGCCCAGGATCACCTTGCCGCCAGCCTCCGCAATCTGGCGAGCGATGCCGGCGCCGGCGCCGCGGGAGGCGCCGGTGACGAAAAGGGTCTGGTTTTCAAGGCTGATCATGGCGGGTCCTGTTACGGCGTCAGGGTCAGCACATGGCTGCCTTCGGGCGCGGTTTCAACGCCCCAGTCATCGCGGATCTCGAAATACTCACCCGCCGCCCAGCGTGGCGCGAGGTCGCCATGATGGGGGGAAAGCGGGTGGCCCGACTGGCCCGGCGCGAACATGTAAAGCGAGTTGTTGAGATCAGACAGGTCGTAAATCGCCCGCAGCGAGGCCGCGTGATAGACGTCATAACTGCCTGAGTTATAGCTGAAATGCGCGACATTGATGGTCGCGCCGTCGCCGGGCACAGGCACGCGGTTGGCGAACATCGACCCGATCAGCGGCAGGGAATCAAAGGGGTGGTCGAAATCGGCCACATGCATGTCGCCCCAGCGCCAGTCGTTCATATCAGAGCCAAACGCGTCCGCGGTTTCCGCCATGGCGGCGTCGAGCGCCAGTCCGGCGGTGATGGCGCAGCTCTCCACCGCGTCCGTCCGTACGTCATCGCACCAGGCCGAGGCCTCCCCCGCCAGAACCTCTTCAAGGAAGGCGCGGCGAGGCTGATTGAAGGCGGAGGCGAGCGTATCAAGCTCATCATTCCAGATCGCGCCCGAGAGCACGCGCAGCCAGGCTGAATAGATCAGCGCTTCTGGCGCATCCATATCCAGCGCGCCGTCCCAGGCTTCAAGCCGCGCCAGGGCTTCCGCCCCCAGCTGGCTTTCAGGCTCGGAGCCCAGCAGCACCGGCAAGAGGCGCAGCGCCTGCTCGCTGGTCACATCCATTTGCAGGGCGGCGAAGCTCTCAAGCGTATGGCGCTCGCGGGCTTCAAGTTCACGCTCGATCCGCGGCGCGCGATAGGTCGCGTATGAGCCCGGCAGCGGATAGGGATAGTCCGGTCCCGCCACCAGATTATTGCCCGACGCGATGAAGCCGCCTTCGGGGTTGCGCACGCGCGGCAGCTCTTCAAACGGGATGAAACCCGTCCAGTCGCCAGTCTCGTCCCGGATCGGCAGAAGGCCGGCGGTAGTGTACCCGATCGTGCCGTCCACGCTGGCGAAATGCATGTTCTGCATGGGCGCGGTCCAGCCGCGGCCCGCCTCGACAAATTCATCAAAATTCTGCGCCTGCATGATCGCCAGGGTGGCGTCCGCGACCCGGTTGCCCGGCGCCGTCACGGTGGAGCGGCGCACTACGATGGCGTCCTCGTCAAAGCCGCGCAGGTCAAACCATTGCGGGTCCAGCACAGGGCCGTCGCGCGTTTCCTCGACGGACAGCTCATACGGCTCGGAGCGGCCCTTGATGTGGATGGTTTCGGTGCGGCTCGTGATCTCTTCAGAGTCGCGGTCGCGTTCGAGAATGTCGATCACGTCAAAGCCGGTATTGGTGAAGCCCCAGGCGGCGTGGGCGTTGCGGCCCAGAATGACGAAAGGCGCCCCCGGCACGGTGCCGCCGATGACGGGGCCATACGACAGGTTCAGGCGCACATAATACCAGATCGCCGGGGTGCTCAGCCCAAGATGGGGGTCGTTCGCCAGCAATGGGCGGCCGGTTTCAGAGCGCTCGCCAGAGACCACCCAGGCGTTCGAGCCAGGCTGGTTGTCAGATTGCGCGCCCGGCTGCACGGGCTCGCTCAGGGGCAGGGTCTGCACGTCGCCGAAACGGGCGCGCATGTCCTCAGCCTTCAGCATGGTCGGCGCCCAGTCGGGGAAGTTCATGGTGAACTGCGCGAGCTGCTCGGCGGACAGAATATCGTCGAGCAAGGCGCGATCCATGTCAGCGCCAGCGCCGGCGGCCAGGTCGTGGGCCAGCAGCACCACAATCGCCGCGCTGTCTTCCAGGCTCCACGCTTCAGGCGCGGTGCGCAATACGGCGTATTCAGGCGCGACCGAGCCTTCGGCCAGGCGCGCGTTCACGCCGTCGATATAGGCTTGCATCATCGCGCGGGTGTCTTCGGATGTGTTGGCGACGATCTCCTCGGTCAGGCGGCGGAAGCCATAGGTCCGGGTCTGTGCGTCGGCGCGCAAATAATCCTCGCCAAACAAGGCCGACAATTCGCCGCGCATATAGCGCCGGGCCAAGTCCATCTGGAAAAAACGTTCGCTGGCGTGCACATAGCCCAGAGCCGCCATCACATCGGCGTCGCTGTCTCCAAAGATATGGGCGATGCCGTTGGCGTCGCGCACCACTTGGGCGGGGTGATCCAGCGCTGTCAGCGTGACCTCGCCGGACTCGCGCGGTTTGGACGCGTGAAACCGCTCCACCATCCAGGCGCTGACGCCCAGAACGCAGATGAGGCCCAGCGTCAGCGCCGCCAATAGTATGCGAATGATCCAGGTGTTCATGTGGGGCCTCCCCATGGCCAAAGTCGGACGTTCCGTGATGCTTTAACTCAGGCGCCCTGTTCTTGAAGCGCCATACTCTTCATTAAGTTGTGTGGGTTAGAGTCATGAAAAATTCCAAGGGTGTGTCATGACTGTTCCCAAGCCCGCCGTCGCTGTTTGTGAAGACGCTGTCTGCCGCTGCGCCGAGCCGATTCCCGAGCGCCTGCGGTTTGCGTTTCAGCCGATCATCGACTTCAAGACCCGGTCCATCTTTGCGCAAGAAGCGCTGGTGCGTGGCGCGGAGGGACAGTCCGCAGGTTCGGTCCTGTCCAAGGTGACCGCCGACAATATTCACGCCTTTGATCGTCATTGCCGCATCCAGGCGCTCAAATCCGCAAGCACAGCGCTGTCTGGCCGGTCCGAGCTCCTGTCTCTCAACACGATGCCCAATGCGGTCTATGATCCGGCGACCTGCCTGCGCACCACGTTGGCGGCGGCGTCGGCGAACGGCTTTCCGATCAATCGCATCATGTTCGAGATGACCGAGCATGAAGCGGTCAACGATCCCGACCATTTCGCCATGATCGTACGCTCTTACAAGGATATGGGCTTTCTGACCGCGCTGGATGATTTCGGGTCCGGCGGGGCGGGACTGGCGCTTCTGGCGGCGGTCATGCCCGACATCATCAAGCTCGACATGGCCTTGGTCCGCAACGTCCATATCAGCCCGGTCAAGCGTACGATCCTGTCGGCCATGGTGGACATTTGTGAGCGCTTTGACATCAAGATCATCGCCGAGGGCATTGAGGTCAAAGCCGAGGCGCGCGCCTTGCTCGATCTGGGGATTCACCTGTTTCAAGGCTATTATTTCTCCAAACCGCAACTGGACGACGCCCCGGCGATTTCTGACATCAACTGGTCGATTGCAAACTAGCCAGCTTGCAGTTTCTTGAAGAACTCAAACATCTTGCCGTAAGGCGGGCGGATCAGTCGGCTGGGATGCCAGACCGGCGCTTCAAACACGCCGCGCTCATGGGTGAACGTCAGAAACCCGCTCTCCCCGTGATAGCTGCCATAGCCAGAGGCGCCGACGCCACCAAACGGCAGGTCTTCCACCGACAGGTGCAGAAGCGGGATGTTCACCGCCGCGCCGCCTGAAATCGTCCGCCCCAGAAAGTCGCGCGCGGTCTGTTTGGACTTGGCGTAGACATAAAGCGCCAGCGGCCGGTCGCGCTCATTGATGAAGCGCGCAGCGTCCTCCAGTCCGTCATGGCCCAGCACGGGCAGGATCGGGCCGAAGATCTCTTCCTGCATCAGTTTGGAGTCGAGCGGCGGATTGACCACCACGGTGGGCGGGAAGATGCGCGTATTGCCGGCGTCCGCCTTGTTGAAAGCCAGCTGGTGCACGTCCGCGCCCGCCTGGCGCACCTCCTCAACCATCTCGCTCAAACGGGCATGATGGCGTTCGGAAATGATCGCTGTGTAATCGCCATTGGTGGCGACATCGGGCCACATCTCTCCGGTCTCGTGCATGACGGCGTTGGCGAAGTCTTGCTCGGAACCGCGCGGGACCAGGGCATAATCTGGCGCGACGCAGGTCTGACCGGCGTTCAGGAATTTGCCCCAGGCCAGGGTCTTCGCCGCTTCCGCGCCGTCAAAATCCGGCGCGATCACAGCCGGAGACTTGCCGCCCAGCTCCAGCGTCACCGGGGTCAGGTTCTCCGCCGCGGCCTTGGCGACGATGCGGCCCACCTGGGTTGAGCCGGTATAGAACAGATGGTCAAAGGGCAGGGCGGTGAAGGCGCTCGCCTCTTCCACGCCGCCTTCAATGACCGCCACATGATCCTCGCTGAACAGCTCGCCCAGGGTGGACTTGATCAAGGCGGCGGTGCGCGGGGTGAACTCGCTGGGCTTGATCATCACCCGGCAGCCCGCGGCCAGCGCGGCGACCAGCGGCGCAAAAGCCAGCTGCATGGAATAGTTCCAGGGCGAGACAATGCCGACCACGCCCTTGGGCTCACGCCGCACATAGGCCTTGCCCGGCGCCAGCGTCATCGGTACCGACACAGGCTTTGAGCTCGCCCATTTGTTGAGATGCTGACGGCTGTGCTTGGCCGTGGCGATGGTGAAGCCCAGCTCCGCCAGCGCGGTTTCAGACTTGGACCGCCGGCCGAAATCGGCGTCGATGGCGGCGGCGAACTCGTCACCGCGGGTTTTGACCAGCTCTTCGATCTTCTCCAGATCCGCCTTGCGGTCAGAGAGCGGGCGATGGCGCTCGGATTCAAACGCGGCTTTTTGCCGATCGAAAATCGCCTGCATGGCGTCGATGGAGTCCGTGGCGGTCTGCATATTGGTGTCAGGCATGAGGCTGTCTCCTAGCTCGCACGGATCATATCGGCGGCGCGTGTGGCGATCATGATGGTGGGCGCATTGGTGTTGCCGCCGACTATACGCGGCATGACGGACGCATCCACTACGCGCAGATTTTTTACGCCGCGCACACGGCATTGCGGGTCTGTGACCGAGAGCGGGCCGCTCCCCATCGCGCAGGTGGACGTGGGATGATAGAGCGTTTCGGCGCGCTGGCGCACTTCATCGGTCAGTACAGAACGGCTGGCGCCAGGATCCGCAGGCAGATCCAGCTGATCAAATTCGCCGTCAAACGCGTCGCTGAGCAGAAGATCGCGAGCGATCTCCAGGCAGTCCGTCATCACTTCCACATCTTCTTCATGGTCGAGATAATTGGGATCAATGCGGATCGGCGCGCGCGGATCCGCGCTGTCCAGCCGCAATCGGCCGGTGCTTTGCGGATAGAGGTGGCAGGCGTGCAGGCTGATCCCGTGCCCGGTCAGGGTCTCGCGCCCGTGAGGGCTGGCCAGAGCGGGGATGAACACCAGCTGGATGTCGGGCAGATCCCGCGCCCGGCTGGACCGCACAAAGCCGCAACCCTGGACCGGATTGACGGTGAACTTGCCGGTGCCCGTCAGCGCCCATTGCAGGACGTCGCGGGCGGTGGCGGGCAATTTGCGCGCCGAATAGCCGATGGAGACGGCCGATTTCGTGCGCGCGCGGGCCAGAATGTCGAGATGGTCCTGAAGGTTCTCACCGACGCCGGGCGCATCGTGTTCGACGCTGATCCCGTGCTCCCGCAGATGGTCGGCCGGGCCGATGCCTGACAGCATCAGAAGATGGGGTGAGTTGATCGCCCCGCCCGACAGGATCACTTCGCGCTTGGCGGTGACGGACTTCATCTCTCCGTCGACCTCGATCAGCACGCCCCGGGCTTCACCGTCCTCGATCACGATGCGATGGGCCAGGGCGCCGGTGACGACGGTGAGATTGGGACGGTTCAGGGCCGGTTTGAGAAACGCGTCCGCCGCGGACCAGCGCTTGCCGCCTTTCTGGGTGACCTGATAGGGGCCGAAGCCCTCCTGACGGGCGCCGTTATGATCATGGTTCTCTGGGATCTGGCGCTGGCGGCAGGCTTCGAAATAGCGCTCGGTCAACGGGTTGAGCGGGCCGATCGTCTTCACGTTCAGCGGGCCGCCCTGACCGTGGAACGGTGCGCCGTGATTTTCATTGTTCTCGACAGATTTGAAAGCCTCCAGCGCCGCGTCGCCATTCCAGCCTTCAGCGCCGTACGTGCTTTCCCAATCGTCGTAATTCTCAAGCGCGCCGCGCATGTAATGCATGGCGTTGATCGAGGAGGAGCCGCCCAGCGCCTTGCCGCGCGGCCAGTAGAGCTTGCGGTCGTCGAGATTTTTCTGCGGCTCGGTCCAGTAGTCCCAGTTGATCGCCGGATTGGTGATGGCGAACTGCAGCAGCATGGGCGTCTTGATCACGGCCTTGTTGTCGGACCCGCCGGCCTCCAGCACACAGACCGTTACATCCCGATCCTGGCTGAGCCGGTCGGCCAGAACGCAGCCGGCCGAGCCGGCCCCGACGATGACATAATCAAACTCCATGTCCTCAGCGCGGCTCATTGGTCGCCCCCGTCCCGCGGCAGTCTTTGAACCTCCTGGTAAACGCCTCGCGGCGCGACGGTCTCGGCGATGGCGCGGAAGACGGCGGTCATCTCCACGCTGCGCTCGCCCCAGTCTGCGTCGCCAGCATTCTGGGCGATGACCAGATTTCGGTTCCGGTCTATCCAGATATACTGACCGAACACGCCGGCGGCGTAGAATTCGCGGTCATAGTTTTCCGGAATCCAGAAGTGCAGGCCATAGCCGCGATGGGCGTATCGGCTTGCGCCCGGTTCATGCGACGGCGTGGGCGGCGTGGACACCAGGTCCACCCAGCCTTCAGGCAGCAGGCGTTCGCCGTTCCAGACGCCGTCCTGCAGGTAGAGCTGGCCCAGACGGACATAATCCTCGCTGCTGGCCTGCAAACAGCAATAGCCGATGGCGACGCCTTCAGGGCCGGGCTTGTGCTGCAGCCAGGTGGCTCGATCGCGCATGCCCAGCGGTTCCCACAGCTCACGCTGCATGATCTCGGCGAGCCGGCCTTCATAGACGCCGCGCACGACCGCGGAGAGCACATGGGAGTTGGGGCTGATATAATGGAAATCCTCGCCCGGCTCGCGATCACGCTCGATCAGCGCGATCATGTCGTCGGGATTGCGGCGCATGATGAAGGCGTTGAAAAAGAGCGGCCGCACGTCAGACGGCGCATCCGCGCTGTATTCCTCGTTAAACGCCATGCCGGACGACATCATCAGCAGATGGCGCAGGCTGGTCGCGCCATAATCTGTCCCGGCGTATTGCGGCGCATACCGGTCCACCCGGTCATCGAGACTGTCGATCAGGCCCTCGTGCAGGGCCTTCCCGATCAGGGTCGCAACGAAGGACTTGCCGACGGACCATGAGGTGAAGCGAGACTGGGCGTCCGCCTCATAGGCGTAGGTCTGGGCGATCACTTCGCCGCGCGACAGCACGGTCAGACCTGTGACTTTGGCTTCGTCGAGGTATTCGCCAAGCGTTTTGGTTTCCCCCTGCCACTCATAGGTGATGTCGAGCGATTGAACATTGCGCGGGAAGGGTGCGGCGGCGTCGGCGTCGATCCCTGTGCTCGGCAGGAATTCGTCCATGCGCTGATAGGTCACCGGATACTGCTCCGGGTCGTCCAGCGACCGGATCTTCGCCGGCGCGTAAGCAGACCAGGGTCTATAATACCAGCCTGCGCCCACGAGCCCGAGCAAAACTAACGCGCCCAATACGGCTGTCAGGATACGCTTCATTCAATCTCTCCCCGAACATGTTCGCCCGATCTCGCCGCAATATGCGGGGCGGGCAAATCAGTTAGCCTTGAGTGAACACCTTTCAGAGAGTGAGCGCCAGTCAAAACCGGCTTCTCCTGTCTCGGATGAAAGCGCGCTCATTGCGCTGGCGTCAGCCGTAACACCTGTCCGTCAGGGGATTCGGCCAGCAACCAGATTGCGCCGTCCGGACCATTGAGCACCTGGCGAATGCGTTGTCGGCGTTCGGCGAGCAAGCGCTCCTCGCCCACCACGACCCCGTCTTCGAGATCCAGCCGGTGAAGCGCCTGTCCCGCCAGCGCAGAGACCAGAAGGTCGCCGCGCCAGTCTTCGAACAGATCGCCGTCATAAAGCGCAAGACCGCTGGGCGCGATCGAGGGCGTCCACACCCATTCAGGGGCGTCAAAGCCGTCATGATCAAAGAAGGGCGAGATGCGCGCGCCGTTATAATCGAGCCCCATGGTGGCGATCGGCCAGCCGGCGTTGGCGCCGGCGTTCAGCGCGTTCAGCTCGTCGCCGCCGCGCGGGCCATGTTCATGGGTCCAGATCGTTCCCGTCGCGGCGTCCAGCGCGATGCCTTGCATGTTCCGATGGCCATAGCTGTAGACATAGGCTGCGGCGCCGCCTTCATCGGCGAAGGGGTTGTCGCTGGGCGCGGAGCCGTCAGGGTTCAGCCTCAGAACGGCGCCGAGATGATTGCTGCGCACCTGCGCCTCTTCGCGATAGGCGAAGCCTTCTCCGGCGGTCATCAGCAAAGTGCCGTCCGGCAAAAAGGCCAGGCGTGCGCCGTAATGCGCGTTGGTGCTGCGCATGGGCTCAGCGCGGAAGATCGTCTCCCCCTCCACCAAGCGCTCCGCCTCGAAACGGGCGCGATAAAGCGCTGGCGTATTGGCGTCCGCCGTGCCTGAAGCATAGCTGAGATAGATAACGCCCGTGGTTTCAAAATCCGGGCTCAGCGCCAGGTCGAACAGGCCGGCCTGCCCTTCGGCGAAGACGTCATCCGGGCCGCCCGGAACGTCGCTGAGCACGCCATCGCGGAGGTGTTTGATCCCGCCATTGCGTTCGCTGATCAATGCAGACCCATCGGGCAGAAAGGCCATGTCCCAGGGGGTGAGCAGGCCGTCCGCAATCAGTTCGACCTGATAGCTGGCGGGGTCCAGGTCTGTGGCGGGCGGCGCCGCTTCAGGCGCCTGTGAGCAGGCGCTGACGACGCCCAGAACAAGCGCGAGACCGCTCGGTGCGATGACGGATTGGATCAGCCGGATCATGATGGTTCCCTCGCGCGTATGTTTGCGGCAGTCTCGCTTTTATCGCGAGCGCCAAGCACTATGAGCGCTATAATCGGTGCGCGCAAAGGGGGAATGGCCATGACGATACTCAGAGTTTTCGGCGCCTATCTGGCGGTGGTGCTGATCCTGGTGACGCTGGCGGTCATCGCGCAAAGCCTGTTCGTGCTGGCGGGACTGATGGCGGTCGGCGCCGAAATCGGTGCAGCGGACGCACTCTCCATGATCGTTGACGACCTGACCGGATTGGGGCCGCTCTATGCGATCTTCATCGCGCTGGGCTTGGCCGTCGCCCTGCCGATGGCGGCGTTGGCCGGGCGCCTGCTGCCCGTGCCGCGCGTATGGGTGTTCGGCGCGGCCGGGCTGGTGTGCATGCTGGTGATGCTGACCTTGATGAAAGAGGTGTTTTTCGGCGTGCAGGTTATTGCGGGCGCGCGCAGCATGGCGGGGTTGCTCACCCAGGCGGTCATGGGCGGCTTTGCGGGGGCGGTTTTCGTGCGTCTGACGGCGCCGCCTCGGTCCAAACCCTCAGCTTAAAAGACTGATTCCTAATTCGAACGGGGGCGGTAGGGTCCCAAGGCGCATGATGCGGCGATGACTGTTCGTCATGCTCAGGCGCATGACCTATTGTGCGCAGCATAAAATCATTATCTCAAAAAACACTATTTATCTCAGTTACATGGTGGAAATGCTGCACTGCACGCACAGGCTGTGTCTGTGACGTTTACGCAACGCTTGGGTCATCGTGAGAAGAAGTTTGCATGACAAAACTATCAAAGCCTGCATAAGCTAAGACCAAGTGCGGACAGCGATCCTAGACAAAATATCGCGACGCAAGACCAACTCAGGGGAGGAGACCTGTATGAACCGTTTGACCAAAGCAGCCGTTCTTGGGGCGACGGCGCTCGCAGCAGGCGTTGTCGCTGCGCCAGCGTTCGCTCAGCAACCGGATGTGATCACCGTCACCGCGCAAAAGCGCGAACAGACCTTGCAGGAAACACCGGTGTCCGTGGCCGTGGTCACCGATACCGCGATCCAGCAATCGCAAATTCGCGACGCGGCGGACCTGCAAACTCTCGTTCCGTCTTTGCGCGTGGCTGAGTTCGCCTCGTCCACCAACACCGAATTCAGCCTGCGCGGCATCGGCACCTCGAGCTTCAACCCGGGGCTTGAGCCCTCTGTGGGCGTGTTCGTCGACGGCGTTTACCGTCCGCGGGCGGGCGCGGCCATCAACGACCTTCTGTCGATTGAGCGCGTCGAAGTCATCCGCGGTCCGCAATCCACCCTGTTCGGCCGCAACACGCCGGCGGGCGTGGTGAGCTTCATCACCAAAGAGCCCGAGTTTGAACTGGGCGGCGATGCGGAAGTGACGTTCGGCGATTTCGGCCAGTTCGTCGCCAAAGCCACGGTCACCGGACCGATCATCGAGGATGTGCTGGCGTTTCGGGTTGATGCGACCACGCACACCAATACCGGCTATCTGGACAATGTGTCGCCTGTGGCGCAGCGCCAGGAACTCAACAATCGCGACCGCCAGTCCTATCGCGGTCAGCTGATGTGGTATCCGACCGACGCGACCGAAGTGCGCATCATCGCCGATCTGGGCGTGATTGATGAAAACTGCTGCGCGGCGCCGTTTGGTTATTACGACCCGATCGACCAGGGCGCGATCGTCGCGCTCGGCGGCACGGCCCTGCCTGCAGACCCGTTTGACGGCCAGATGGCGGTCGACGGCAATGTGAACACCCAGCTCGATACGGCGGGCCTGTCCGCCCAGATCGATCATGAGTTTGACGGCTTCACCTTCACCTCGATCACCGCGTATCGCACCTATGACGAATCCCAGAACATCGATGCGGATTTCTCCGATATCGACCTGCTGGGCGCGCGTAATATCGACAACGAATACAACAGCTTCACCCAGGAGGTGCGCTTTACCTCCAATGGCGGCGAATTCATCGACTGGATGTTCGGCGGCTTCTATTACAAGAACGAACTCGAGTTCAATCAGCGCCTTGTCTACGGCGCGGACACCAAGGCGTTCTTTGATCTGGCGTCGGCAGATCAAGTGGCCGATCTGGCTGCGGCCTTCGGCCTGCCGGCTGGTACGGGCGGCGTGACGCTGACCGAATTCCTGGTGGGCGCGAACAACCAGCTGGGCGTGAACGGCGTGCCGTTGCTGCCAACCGGCGGTTATCTGCAGGAAGGTGATGCGCTCGAACAGGAAAACTACCAGTACGACACCACGTCCTGGTCGGCTTTCGGTCAGTTTGACATCAACTTCACCGATCGTCTGACCCTGACGATTGGCGGGCGCTACACCGAAGAAGACAAGGAGATGGAGACGCGGATCAATATCAATGATCCGATCTCGGCTCTGAGCTTTACCGATCTGGGCGCGAATCTGCGCCTGCCTGAGGCGTCGCTCTGCCCGTCTTTCCCGGACGGCAATTCGTGCCCGTTCCTGCTGACCACGGTTCTGGCGCAGCAGGCGGCTGGCGACCCGACGCTCGCAGCTCAGCTCGAGGGCGCGCTTCAGGCCTCCGGCATTCCGGGCGCAACGCTCTCCAATCCGTTCGTGGTGTATGACCCGACCGTGGCGGCGTTCCTGGCCAATACGCCCTTCAACCTGCTCAACGGGTTTTCGGCGTTCCAGAACTTCAGCCCGGTCAACGCCAGCCAGTATCCGAGCTCGCGGTCAGACGACAATTTCTCTTACAACGCCATCCTCAGCTATGATGTGACCGATACGTTCAACATCTATGCGAGCTATTCCACCGGCTTCAAACCGGGCGGGTTCAATCTGTCCTATGAAGCGGCGGAAACCGGCATTTTCGAGTTCGAGGATGAAACCGCCTCGTCCTGGGAGCTGGGCGCAAAAGGTTCGCTGCTGGACGGCGCGCTCGTTTATGCCGTGACCTACTTCAATCAGGAGATCGAGGACTTCCAGTCCGAGGCCTTCGTGGGTACAGGCTTTGCGCTCGACAATGCCGGCTCCATCGAAGTCAGCGGCATCGAGTTCGATTTCAGCTATGCGCCTACCGACCGGTTGTTCTTCACCCTGGGCGGCACCTATCTGCTGGACGACAAGTTTGGCGAATATCCCTTCGCGCCTTGCCCGGACAGCTCGCCGCTGTTCGGTCCGGTCTGGGATCCTGCCGATCCGACCTTCTCCAATTGTAATGCGCCGCGGACCAATGATCGTGGCGAGACCGGCACCTTCAACGATCTGTCCGGCGTCGAGCGCGGCAATCCCGAGCTGGTGGCGTCCTTCACCGGCACCTACACCCATCCGGTCAATGACCGTCTGGACCTGATCCTGCGCGGCGAAGCCCAGCACACCTCGGACTTCAATCTGGTGGCGAGCCTGGATCCGCGCGCGATCGCCAATCAGGACGCCTACACGCTGTACAACGCGTCTGTGACGCTGTCGGCGGCGGATGAAAGCTGGGCGCTGCAGTTCTGGGGCCGCAACATTGGCGATGAGAACTACGCCAAGGGCGGTTTCCCGTCTGTGGGTTATCTGGGATCGAGCTTCAACATCTATCCCGGCGACCCGCGCACCTATGGCGTGACCCTGCGGGCCCGCTTCTAAACGAGGCGCGCATAGATGACAGGATGGACGGCGCCGGAGCATTCCGGCGCCGTTTTTCTTTGTGCGACAGCCCTTGTTTTATCCCTTGCTTTTTTGAGGTGAACGGCGTTCAATTTTTGGCATGAATGAAAGCATGACAGATGTTCTGGCGTTGATCGGAGCGGCGTTCGGCATCGGCCTGATAATCTTGCTGAACATGGCCCTGGGCTGGACACGCTTGCGTCTGAACACGGAAGGTGAGGCGCAACGCTTTCTCAAGCGCGACGTCATGGGATTCAAAGTCGGGACTGAACAGATTCTGACCCCGGACCGTTGCGGATATCTGTGTCTCGAGGCCGATGGCGGACGCATCGGTCTGGTGCTTGCGCGCGGTGACAATGCGGTCGTGCGCGCGCTGCGTCCTGGGGATGTGCGCTCGGCGCAGGTGAACGGGACGACCCTGACGCTGGCGCTTTTTGATTACACCTTGCCGCGTGCGGTGCTGGAGCTGGGCCGGGACGGTCAGGCGACAGACTGGGCGGACCGTCTGCAAGACTTTGTGCGTGCGCCGGGCGGCGCACCCGGAAATGAGGCGCGTTATGCCAAGTCTGCCTGATCCGATCCTGTGGGCCATTCCCGGCTTCATCCTGCTGGTCATCGCCGAGATGATTTATGGCCGGATGACAGGCAAGACCCGGTTTGAGCCGCGCGACACGGCCGGCAGTCTGATCATGGGGCTGGGCAATACGGTGTCCGGCGTCCTGCTGGGCGGGATCGTGGTGGCCTGGTTTGTCTTCGTCGAACAGTTTGCGCTCTTTGACATCAGTTGGGCCTGGTACTGGTTCGTCATCGCCTTCGTGCTGGATGATTTCGTCTATTACTGGAGCCATCGCTGGGCGCATACCGTGCGCTGGTGGTGGGCGGACCATGTGGTTCACCATTCCAGCCAGCACTACAATCTATCGACCGCTCTGCGTCAGCCCTGGCTGAACCCGCTGACCCTGAAGTTCATCTTTCTGGGCAGCTGGCTGGTTCTGATCGGGTTCCCGCCGGCCATGATCGCCTTCGTCGCGGCGTTCAACCTGATCTATCAATTCTGGATCCATACGGAAGCGATCAAGCGCTTGCCCGGGCCTGTGGAATGGCTGATGAACACGCCGAGCCATCACCGGGTCCACCATGCCACCAATCCGCGCTATCTGGACCGGAATTACGGAGGGGTCTTCATCATCTGGGATCGGATGTTCGGCACGTTCGAGCCTGAAACCGACGAAGAAGAGATCCGCTATGGCATCGTTCGAAATCTGGGCACCCACAACCCGTTGACGATCTGCCTGCATGAATGGTGGGGGATTTTAAAGGATGTCCGCTCAGCCCGCTCGCCGCGGGAGGT
Source organism: Oceanicaulis sp. (assembly GCF_051859625.1). GTDB lineage: Bacteria > Pseudomonadota > Alphaproteobacteria > Caulobacterales > Maricaulaceae > Oceanicaulis. Next base: position 1,913,919 of record NZ_JBHYFH010000001.1, read on the forward strand.
GCTGGGCTATTGGCTCGGCCCGCCGGGCTGGTCGCCGGACGGCAGCCGGGACACCTCCGCCATGCTGAAGGCCCGCTGGCTGGAAGAGCAAGGCGACGGCGCGGCGTCGCGGTCTGACAAGCATCCGCCCATCGCCGCTGAATAGGCGTGCAGTGCAGCATGTAAGAATAGTGATATTGATCAACGCACAGCGTGAATTGCGTGAAAGAACTATGTTGCCCTGCGGCGAAATTAATTCCTTTTTTCATTGAAAATGCCGGGTCTTGCGCTGGACAGGGATGGGTCAGTTGATCCAATGTTGAGAAGTGAACGCCGTTCATTGCTTGCCTAAGACAAGCAGGCGGCGTGGAGCTGGCGCGTCCGGCTCATCGCTGATCCGCGGGCGCGCAGACTCCTCTCGCAGCAGGCAGGAGGACCTGATGACGGCTTTGCGTGACCTTTATCCCATGCCCGGTATCGACCCGCACTGGCATGTGCCGAACGAATTTGAGTCCGTGTTCGACTGGCGCTTCGACGAAGGCCGCACCACGCTCATGCACCTGTACCAGAAGGGCAAGGACATGCAGTGGGATGCGGTGGACCGCATCGACTGGGAGCTGGATCTGGACCCTGAGAACCCGATGGAGATGCCCGACGAGGCGGTCTCCATTTATGGCTCGGATGTCTGGAACAAGATGAACAAGTCCGAACGGATCGAGCTGCGTCGTCACACCCAAGCCTGGAATATCTCGCAGTTTCTCCAAGGTGAGCAGGGCGCGCTTCTCGCCGCCTCCAAGATTGTGCAGGCGGTGCCCGATCTTGACGCCAAATTCTACGCCGCCACCCAAGTGATGGACGAGGCGCGCCACGTTGAGGCGTATCGCAAGCTGCTGGGCAAGTTCGGCGTCGCCTATCCCATGACCGATCCCTTGCAAAGGCTGGTCAATGACGCGCTGTCAGATTCGCGCTGGGATGTGACCTATCTCGCCATGCAGGTGGTGATTGAAGGGTTGGCGCTCGCCGCTTTCGGCACCATCCGGGATCTGGCGCAGAACCCGCTGGCGCGGATGGTCAACGCCTATGTGATGGAGGATGAGGCGCGGCATGTGGCCTTCGGCCGGTTATCGCTGCGCGATTACTATCCTCAGCTGACCCAGAAGGAACGCGATGAGCGCGAGGAGTTCCTGGTTGAAGCCTGTTATCTGATGCGGGATCGCATGACACAGTCCAAGGAAATCTATGAGGTCCTGGGTCTGCCCGAAAAAGAGTGCCAGGAATTCACCGAGAACTCCGAAATCGTCAAACTCTACCGCACCATGTTGTTCCAGCGCATCGTCCCGATCGTCAAGGATATCGGCCTGTGGGGACCGAAAATCCAGCGCGCCTACGAAGATATGGGCGTGCTGCATTTCGCAGAACTCGACCCGCAGGCGCTTCAGGATGAAGACGAGCGCATCGCCCGGGAAATCGACGGGGACCGCACGGGGCAGGTGGACGCCGCCAAGGCGCGCCGCGACTATATCCATGCGGTGGCTGCCGAAGGCGCGGCCGGGGCTGCAGAGTAACCTCACAGCTCAGCTATGAGCTTGCCTCACTCGTCGCCTTGGCGTTCGCGCGCTGGGGCGGCGATTTTTTTTGACGCTTGCTTGCTGGAGTGAGTCGTTAACGCCTGTTAAGACTGAGGCGTCTGAGGGGGCGCACAAGACATGGTCTGGCGAAATTGGATAGCAGGTCTGGCGCTGCTGGCGTGTCTGTGCGCCAGCCAGGCGCAGGCGGCCGGCCGCAACTGGACGGCGCGCTGGACCGATGCGGAAGTGGATGCGCTGGGATATGCGTTGTCTGAGGCCTGGACGCATGGACTTGACCCGTCCGCCTATGCTGACCCTGACGCCTTGCGTGCTCTGCCCTATGGCGAAACCCGAGATGAGCGCGCCCGCGCCGTGTGGTTCGCCCTCGCTGAAGACCTGGCCTTTGGCGTGGTTGATCCGCGCGCGCTTGATCCCGACTGGACCGCGCCCATCCGTGATGTGGACTTGCTGACGGTTTATGCGGAGGCGCGCGAGGGGGCGGGGATTTATGAAAGCCTTGAAGCGCTCGCGCCGTCTCATCCCGATTATCAGGCCTTGCGGGCTGAACTGGTGCGCCGCATGGCCTTGCAGGACGCGCCAATACGCGTGCCCCCTGGCGAGGGAGCGCTAAGCCTGGGAGATGCGGGACCGCGGGTTGACGCCTTGCGCGCCCGCTTGCGGCAATTGGGGCTGTTGTCGGGCGAGGCCGCGCCGGGCGCGCCGTTTGACGCACGGCTTGAAAGCGCGGTGATCCGGTTTCAGACCCGCCACAATCTGGCGGCGGATGGCGAGGCCGGGGCGTCCACCCTGGCGGAGCTGAACGCCGGAGACGCCCGCCGCATCAACCAGATCCGGGTCAATCTGGAGCGATGGCGCTGGCTGCCCTCTGAGCTGGGCGCGCGCCATATCCGGGTGAACATCGCCGATTACGGACTTGAGGCGTGGGAAAATGGCGCGGTTGTGCGCACCCATGAGGTGATGATCGGGCGGCGCTATTCGCGCACGCCGATTTTCTCTGAAGACATGTCAATCATCGAGATCAATCCGTATTGGCTGACGCCGAGCAGCCTGGGCTCGCGCTGGCTGCGTAGTTTCCGCACCAATCCTGGCTATGCCCTGTCACAGGGGTATCGCCTGGTGGATCTTGATACCGGCGCGCGGGTCAATCCCTATGAGGCGGACTGGGCGAACCGGCGCTACCGGGTCATTCAGGTGCCAGGACCGAACAACGCCATGGGCCGGGTCAAGTTCCTGTTCCCGAATGTGCATAATGTCTACATCCACGACACGCCGCACCGCGAATTGTTCGCCAACGCCCAGCGTGATGATTCCTCTGGCTGCGTGCGGGTTCAGAACCCCGAAGACCTTGCGATCTGGATTCTGGCGGGCGAGGGGTGGAGCGCTCAAGAGGTGGTCGAGGCCTTTGACTCAGGCCAGACGCGGCGGATCCGGCTTCGCAATGTCGTTCCGGTTCATATCCTTTATTTTACGGCTGTGTCTGACGAGCTGGGGCGGATCCGCTTCATTCATGACGTGTATGATCGTGATGCGGCCCTGGTTGCGGCCTTGTCGGACCCGCCGCTGTATATCCCGCCCGAGCAGCGGCAGGCCGAGGCTGACGAGGACGCCGAGGGCGAGCGGGAGAGCGAGCTGGAGGCCGGGCCGGGGATCGAGCCGGAAAACGAGGCTGAGGCAGGGACCGTCCCTTCGCCCTGACAGGCGGAGCCGTTCAGGGGCGGCCTGTCTACACACGGTATTTGCCAAGTTCGTCGTCTCTGACTACACCGCTGACTTTGTTTGTTCAGACAAAGGTCCGCAGCCATGCGCCATTTCCTGTCGACGGAAGACTGGTCCCGGAATGAATTGCAATCGATCCTTGATCGTGCGCGAGAGCTCCGATCCAGCCCGATGGGCGATGCGCTGAAGGGCAAATCGGTCGCCCTCATGTTCTTCAACCCGTCGCTCCGTACGCGGTCGAGTTTCCAGATCGGCGTCCAGCAACTGGGCGGCATCGCCATTGTGCTCGATGCTCAGGGCCAGACCTGGCCGGTGGAGTTTGAAGAGGGCGCTGTCATGGATGGCGGCCCGGAAGAGCATATCAAGGAAGCCGCGCGCGTCTTGTCACGCTATGCGGACCTGATCGCCATTCGCTGTTTCCCGAGATTCCAGGACTGGGAGGCCGAGCGCGAAGATCCGCTGATCACCGCCTACGCCAAGCATGCGACGGTGCCTGTGATCAATATGGAGACCATTGTCCATCCGTGTCAGGAGCTGGCGATGATGATGGCGCTGCAGGACCGGCATGGCGACGTCTCGGGCAAGGATTTCCTTCTGACCTGGGTGCCGCATCCCAAGCCGCTCAACACCGCGGTGGCCAATTCCGCGATCCTGATGGCGTCCAAGATGGGCATGAATGTGCGCATGCTGATCCCTGACGAGGTGTATCAGCTTGATGAGCGCTATATGGACGCCGCCGAGCGCTTCTGCGGCGAGAACAACGCCCGCTTCTCCGTCACCACGGACATTGAACAGGCGTATGCCGGCGCGCATGCCGTCTACGCCAAAAGCTGGGGCGCGCTGCCGTTCTACGGCGCCTGGGAGGGGGAGGCCCCCTACCGCGCCAAAGGGGCGGGGTTCATGATCGATGATGCGAAGATGGCTTTGACCGACAATGCGACCGTCAGCCACTGCCTGCCCATGCGCCGCAATGTGAAGATCGCCGATTCCGTGGTCGACAGCCCGGCCTTCCTCGGCATTGAGGAAGCGGAGAACCGCCTGCATGTTCAAAAGGCGATGATGGAGCGCCTGGTTCAGGATTCTGACGGATGACGGACGTGAAATCCTTCCCTGAACGGGGCGGCGCCAACGCGCCGGTCCGGTCCGCCATCGTGCAGCTGTTGTCCAATATGCGCGACGGCAAGGAAATCCGCGAATATCTCAATCGCTTCTCCGAGCTCGACCAGGAACGCTTTGCGGTCGTGAAAGTCGGCGGCGCGATCATCGAGGAAGATCTCGATGCGCTCGCCGCCGCGCTTGCGTTCCTGCAATCGGTGGGGCTCGCGCCTATCGTCGTGCATGGCGGCGGTCCGCAACTGAACGCCACGCTGGAGGCGGCGGGCTTCCCTGAAGAACGCAAGGACGGCCTGCGCATCACCCCGCCTGAAGCCGTTGGCGTGGTGCGTGACACGCTGACCGCGGTGAACGTGAGACTGGTGCAGGCCGTGCGTGATTGCGGCGGTCGGGCGGCGGCGGTGCCCTCCGGCGTTTTTGAGGCCGAGCTGATCGACGAAGCGGGGCTGGGCCGGGTGGGCGAGCCCACCGGCGTGCGGCTGGATCTGGTGGCGGCGGCGGCGAAGGCCGGTCAGGCGCCGATCCTGACCTGTCTGGGCGACACCGCTGACGGACGCCTGGTCAACATCAATGCGGATAGCGCCGTGCGCGCACTGGTGCACAAGCTGCAGCCCTACAAGGTGGTCTTCCTGACCGGTACGGGCGCGTTGCTGGATGCGAACAAGCAACCGATCTCCGCGATCAACCTCGCCACTGATTATGATGACCTGATGGCGTCAGACTGGGTGGCGGGCGGCATGCGGCTCAAGCTGCAGGAGATCAAGCGCCTGCTCGATGACCTGCCGCTCTCAAGCTCGGTGTCGATCACCCGGCCTGATCAGCTGGCCAAAGAGCTGTTCACCCATGCCGGGTCAGGAACGCTGGTGCGCCGCGGCGAACGCATGCTGGAACTCGAAACGCTGGATCAGCTCGATCAAGAGCGCACGCGGCAATTGATCCGCCAGGCCTTCGGGCGCGCGCCGGTCGTTTCATATTTCGACAGCATCGACTTTGACCATGCCTTCGTCACCGAAAACTACCGGGCGGCGGCGATCACCACGCGCCTGGACGACATGGTCTATCTCGACAAGTTCGCCGTGCTCGATGAAGCGCGCGGCGAGGGTCTGGGCGGCGCCGTCTGGCGGCGTCTGATCGAGTATGCGCCGCGGCTCTACTGGCGCTCGCGCACCAATAACCCGGTCAACGAATTCTATTTCGCGACCTGTGACGGCGCGGTGAAGTCGGGGCCGTGGACGGTGTTCTGGCGCGGCGAGGATGATCTGTCCAAAATCCCGGCGCGGGTCGAACGGATCGCTGCATTGCCGGCTACACTTGAGGAGGGCGGGTCATGAAAACCCTCGGACTGGTCGGCGCGCGCGGGCATACCGGGCGCGAACTGATCCGGTTGATCGCGGAGCGCGATGACCTGTCGCTCGCCTTCGCTGTCTCCCGCGCCATGGACGGCCAACCGGTCACTGATCTCTCCCCGGAAGCGCCTGCGGGCCTTCTGTTTGAGGCGCTCAGCCCTGAAGATGTGGCGCAACGCCAGTGCGACGGCGTGATCCTCGCCATGCCCAATGGCCAGGCCGCGCCCTATGTGGCGGCGATCGAGGCGGTGAAACCGGATACGGTCATCGTCGATCTGTCGGCTGATTACCGCTTTGACGAGACCTGGGTCTATGGCCTGCCGGAATTGTATGGCGAGGACATGATCAAGGGCGCGACGCGCATCTCAAATCCGGGCTGTTACGCCACCGCCGGGCAGTTGGCGGTCGCCCCGATGCGCAAAGCTCTGGCGGGCCCTGCGCATCTGTTCGGCGTTTCGGGCTATTCCGGCGCCGGCACCACGCCCAACCGCCGCAATGATGTGACCGCGCTCAAAGACAATCTGATGCCCTATGCGCTGATGGGGCATATCCATGAGCGCGAGATGAGCCGTCATCTGGGCCATGAAGTGCGCTTCAGCCCCCATGTGGCGGCGTTTTTCCGCGGCATTGTGCTGACGGCGCAGATGGAGTTCTGCGAGCCTGTGACGGCGGACGCGTTCCGCGCGGCCTATGAGGACGCCTTCGGGGACCAGCCGCTGATCAGGGTTCAGGATGACGCGCCGGAAGTCATTGAAGGGGCGCATAATCCGGGCGCCGTACTGGGCGGGTTCGCACTCAGTGACGATGGCCGCCGCGGCGTCATGGTGTGCGCGCTCGATAATCTCCTTAAAGGCGCGGCGGTGCAGGCGATGCAGAATCTGTGTCTGGGGATGGGGCTGCCCGGCTTCGAGCCGCAGCAAAACTGACGGCTTCGTGACTTGGCGGTGAGCGGCTTTGGCCCAACTCTATAGGGATCAACCCCTATGGAGGCCCTGATGAAAGCTGTCCTCACCGCTGTTTGCGCCGCGTTCGCCCTGTCCGGCGTCGCCCTCGCGCAGTCAGACGACTATGTCCGCCCAGCCCAGGCGTCGGGCGCCGACCTGCCGGACGGGCTGGCCCATGCCGTGTTCTCTTCGGGCTGTTTCTGGTGCACCGAAGCGGATTTTGAAAAGCTCGACGGCGTCGTTGAAGTGGTGTCCGGTTTCGCCGGCGGCACGCAGCAGAACCCGGACTATTATGACGTGGCCCGTGGACGCAGCGATCACCACGAAGCGGCGCGCGTGATCTATGATCCCAGCGTGGTCAGCTATGAAGCGCTGCTCGACCATTACTGGCGCAATGTGGACCCGTTTGATGAGGGCGGGCAGTTTTGTGATCGCGGCTCAGGCTATGCGCCGGGGATCTACGCCGCCAACGCCGAGCAACGCGCGACAGCCGAAGCGTCCCGCCAATCGGTTCAGGCCCTGTTTGAGCGTTCGATCATCGTGCCCGTCGAGGATTTGAGCACGTTCTGGCCAGCGGGCGCCGAACACCAGGATTATTATCTGGAGCGTCCGGCGCGCTATCAGCGCTATCGCTTCGGCTGTCGCCGCGATGCGCGTTTGCGGCAGATCTGGAATGGCGTCGAGTAGCCGCTAGTTCGATCCGGCGCGCATCTCTGCGACGCGGTCTTCATAGGCCGCGTCGCGTTCGCGCCGTTGGTGGCCTTGCGCCAGAAAAACCTGATAGGTGCGATAGCGGTCTCCGCCCAAGGGGATCGAAACCTCGTCCACCTGCTCAAATTGCGCGAAATCCCAATCCATCAACGGCGTTTCTTCGGGCCGTTCCGAGATGATCAGCACCGGCTCTGCATAGCTGTCGGGCAGGGGCCAGGTCTGTTCGGCGAAATTCTGCGCATGTTCCGCCCGCACCCACATGAACAACTGGCCGTCAAACCCCCGGCCATAGCGTTGCATCTGGTGAAAGTCGTTGCGGTTGTCATAGACCAGCGTCGCCACGCTGTGCTCTTGCGCCATGCGCTCGACCGCCTGCACGGTTTCAGGCCAGCCCCGCACGCGTTTGAAGGCGTTGGCGAGGCCTGCGGCGTCTGAGAGCGGGGTTGAGGCGGCGAACGCCATCAAGGCCAGCCCCGCGATTGTATGAAGCGCCAGCGAGCCATAGAGCGCCCAGCGTCGCCAGACAGGACCTTGCAAGAGAAACGCGATGACCAGGATCAACCCGGTCAGATAGGCGGAAGCGGCCCAATTGGCGTGCGCCCGACTGATGAAGGCCTGGACGGCGACGATGATCAGCACAGGCAGGCTGAAAGCGACGAGCATCAGGCGGGGGCGCGCCGTGTCCCATTTCAGCGTGGTCGCGCGAAACGCCGCGATGACCGCCGCAATGAGTACAAAGAAGAAGACCGGGCCGAAGACGCCCAGCTGACCGGACAGGAAGTCCGCCAGCTCCTCTGGGTGAAACAGGCTCCCGCTCCAATTGGCGTTGGCGGCGGTATGGCTGACCGTGGCGAAGTCATGCTGGGCGTTCCAGATCACATTGCCCGCAATGATGATGCCGAACAGCGCCAACGCCGCGGCGCCCTGAAGCGAGATCAGCGCGCGCCGCGACGGCGCGTCGATGACGACGCTGACGGCCAAGCCTATCAACAGATAGATCGCGGCGTATTTGGAGAGAAAGGCGTATCCCGCGGCGACGCCCAGCAAAACCGCGAAGCGCCAGTCCGGGCCATCGCGCAGGCGCACGAGGGCATAAAGCGCCGTGCTGAAGCCCGCCATCAACACGGCGTCCGTGGAAATAATGGTGGAGGACAGCCAGACCGCCGGCATCGTCGCCCAGCCCAGAGCGGTGAAAGCGCCCAGTCTGGCGTCAAAGAGGCGCGCGGCGGTCAGACCCAGCATTACGGCGGTGATCGTGTGCAGGAAGGGCGCGGCCAGACGCACCGCCCAGTCGGCGTCGCCGAATACGGCTGTGGTGGCGGCGATGATCCAGGCGATCATGGGCGGTTTGGAGAAATACCCCCAATCCACCTCGCGCGACCACAACCAGTACTGGGTCTCGTCCGCGTACAAGCTGTTGGGATCAGCCAGTAAAGCCAGGATGCGCAGGACAAGAAGACCGGCCAGGATGAGTGCGGTCAAACGCCTCCAGCTGCGTGAGGACGAATCTGAGGATGTGGGGCTGAACTTTTCCATGAAAGGCTTCATGCGGCTGCGCCGCCGGTCTGTCAAAGCCCTTCCCGGACCGTTCAAAAAGCGTGGCCTATATGCAACGATCCAGAACGCCTTGGTGCAGAGCAACAAACACGACAAACAGGGTTTTCGACCCTGCCTTTGTTAATGCGGCTTCAAGCTAATCCTGAAACTCCTTGCGAGAACACGCTAATACTGAGTTAACGGCGTAGACGGGACGCTCTGTTGACGGATTTGCGCCCTGAGCGCTGTCGCAAAACGTTCACATACCCGTCACGCAATCGTTAGCACCGGATTTTAAGGCCCCCCTCGAAGCAAGGGCGTAGTGCCCCTGCCTTTCATCAGGTCGATTTTTAGGGGACCCTCCACAATGGCGATGTTCAAAAAGTTCGCTTACGGCGCTTCGGTAGCCGCGCTTGCTGCGCTGGCGCCGGTTGCCGCCGTGCACGCACAGACCACTTCTGCAAACCTGCGTGGTGAGATTGTTGACGCGTCCGGCGCTCCGGTGCCCGGCGCGACCGTCACCATCATCCACAGCCCGTCTGGCACCGCATCTCGCGCCGTGACCAACGAAACCGGTCAGTTCTTCCAGTCCGGTCTTCGCGTTGGCGGTCCTTACAGCATCATCGTCGCAGCGCCGGGCTTCCAGGGCGAAGCTCTGGACGGCGTCAACCTGCGTCCGGGCAACCAGTCCCCGCTGACCCTGACCCTGAACCCGCAAGCCGCTGACGTGATCGTGGTGACCGGCCAGGCCATCAACACCACGGACCTGAACAACGGCGTCGGTTCGAACTTCTCCGCTGACGACATCGCCAACCAGCCGTCCGCCAACCGCGACGTCATCGGCACCCTGGTGCGCGACCCGCTGGCGTTCTCTGACGGCGAAGGCCAGCTCTACGTCGCCGGCGTGAACCCGCGCTTCAACGGCCTGGCCATTGACGGTTCGCTGCAGCAGGACGATTTCGGCCTGGGTTCGAACACCTACGCAACCGAGCGTTCGCCGATCTCCCTGGACGCTGTTGAATCTGCGTCTCTGGTGGCGTCCGACTATTCCGTGACCGCGTCCGGCTTCACCGGCGGCCTGGTGAACATCACCACCAAATCGGGCACCAACGAGTTCGACGGCGCTCTGTATTACTACTATCAGGACGAAGGCTATTTCGGCGACGAGATCGACGGCCAGCCTGTCACCACTGCAGAGTTTGACGAAAAAGAATACGGCATCACCCTGGGCGGCCCGATCATTGAAGACCGCCTGTTCTTCTTCGTGTCCTATGACGAGTTTGAATCCGCTTCCGGCACGGATTACTCCGTCGGCGACAGCAATGACGGCATCGACAGCAACTTCTACGGCGCCCTGAACCAGTATGTTCTGGACAACCTGGGCTATGACATGGGCGGTCGTCCGACCGTCGCGTCCAACCCGGTGACCTCCGAGCGCCTGATCGGCAAGATCGACTGGAACATCAACGACAACCACCGTGCGTCGTTCACCTACCAGTCCACGGAAGAAAGCGGCACCTCCACGGGTCGTCAGAACTTTGAATCGGCCTGGTACGACATTCCTGTCGAACTGACCTCCTATTCCGGTTCGGTGTTCTCTGACTGGAGCGACAACTTCTCCACCACCGTTCGCGCCACCTACAAGGAATTCATCCGCGGTCAGAATTGCCGCGCCGGTTCCGACACCGCGCATCTGGAATTCCGCCTGACGCCGGGTGATCTGGTTGGCTCTCCGCTGGAAGGCCTTCTGATCGATAACGGCGAAGAAACCTTCGTCGGCGGCTGTGACCGTTTCCGTCACGCCAACGAGTTCAACGACGAGCGTCTGCAGCTCTTCGCACAAGGCGACTACATCCTGGGCGATCACCTGATCACCTTCGGCGCCGAGTACGAAGACTACTCGCTGTTCAACCTCTTCGTCGCGGGCTCCAACGGTCGCTTTATCTACCGTTCGCTTGACGAGATTGCGAACAACACCCCGCAAATCGATTACGTCAACGCCAACACCAACAATGCTGATGACGCCGCGTCTGCGTTCGGCCTTGAGAAGATCACCCTCTTCGCCCAGGACACCTGGCAGGTTCGTGACAATCTCGAAGTCGGCTTCGGCGTGCGTTACGAGACCTATCAGCAGGACGATGTTCCGCCGCTCAGCGCGGATGTGGACGCCGCTTACGGCGCTGGCACCACCGGCCAGAACCTGGACGGCCTGGACCTGATTATGCCGCGCGCCAGCTTCCGCTGGGAGCCGAATGATCGCACCACCCTGACGGGCGGCTTCGGCCTGTTCGCCGGCGGTGAGCCGAAAGTCTGGATCTCCAACGCATTCCAGGGCGCCACCGGCTTTGCTCGCCAGAGCTCTGGCACCCCGACCGCCGGCCTGACCGTGCCCCAGCCGTTGCTGGACAGCGTTGCAGGCTCCACCGGCAGCGTGATCGACATCATCTCTGATGACTTTGAGATCCCGTCCGATTGGAAAGCGTCTCTGCGTGTTGATTACGACCTCAACCTTGAGCGTTTCGGCATGGGCGATGGTTACCTGGTGTCCGCGTCCTGGCTCTACACCACCCCGCAAGACGCCTTCATCTGGCGCAACCGCGCTCAGACGGACCTGGCCGCGGCTCTGCCGACCGGCGTCGCTCCTGATGGCCGCACCATCTATGCGGACCTCGACGATCTGGGCTTCGCCAACCTGACCGAGCTCGGCAATGCCGACGGTTCTGACAGCCACGTCTTCTCCGTCGCTGTTCAGAAAGACTACGAGAACGGCTTCGGCTTCTACACCAGCTACGCCTACCAGGATGTGGATTGGGTTTCTGAAGGCGGCTCTTCGCGCGGCGTCTCCAACTGGCGCGGTCTGTCTGCGATCGACCGCAACAATCCTGAAGTGCGCACCTCCTTCTGGGAGATCGAGCACTCCTTCAAGATCGGCCTGTCCTATGAGCGTGAGATCATCTCTGATCTGACCTCGCGTGTGGACGTGTTCGGCCAGATCCGTTCGGGCACCCCGTACTTCCTGACCTACGACGTCAGCGGTTCCAACTCCCTGTTCGGCCGCGCCGGCGCAGGCGAGAGCCCGTACGACAACAACCCGATCTACGTCCCGACCCGTGGCGGCGATGCGAACGTTGTGTACGCAACCGGCTTCGACACCGCAGGCTTCTATGACCTCGTGGATCGTGCAGGCGCGTCTGAAGGCGAAATCATGCCGGTGAACAGCGCCTCTGGCGCCTGGAACCAGCAATGGGACCTTCGCTTCACGCAGGAACTGCCGGGCATTCCGGGTGTTGATCGCTTCGTCGGCGACAACAACTTCGAGTTCGTGATGGACATCGTGAACTTCCCGAACCTGCTGAACTCTGATTGGGGTTCCCAGACCAATGGTCCGGGCTTCGGTCAGTTCACTGCAGTTGATGCGGACCTGGTGTCGGCGGCTGATGTGGCTCTGAACGGTGTTGACGGCGCTGCCGCCCTGCGTGGTGACGATATCCGCACCACCTGCACCACGGCGGCCTCTTGCGTGTACCGCTATAACGACTTCCGGGCGGCGGGCCGCGACATCAACGAACTGGACCGCAATGACTCGGTCTACGAAATCCGCATCGGCCTGCGTTACGAGTTCTAAGAACTCCAACGCCGATACGGCTGGATTACGGGAAAGGGCGGCTCTTTGGGCCGCCCTTTTCTTTTTATGCCTGCAAGGCCTTCATCGACGTCCCGGTCGTCGCAAAACTGTGACCCCTGCGCGGTATGCAAAGCCCACGCTGACAGCTTCTTGGCATGGGAAAAGATCATGGTCCGCACTCTCGCTTCTGCATGGACGCGCCGTTTCGTCCTGACCTCCGCCGCTTCCGGCGCCGCCGCCGCCCTGACGGCGGGCTGCACCATGCCGGTGACGCAAGGCTCCGCACCGGTCTTTCGCAATGATCCGTTCTCTCTGGGCGTGGCGTCTGGCGAGCCGACCTCTGACGGGTTCGTGCTGTGGACGCGCCTCGCCCCGAACCCGCTCGATCCCGATGGCGGCATGGCGCCTGAAGCCGTCGATGTGAGCTGGGAGCTGGCCGAAGACGAAGGCTTCACCCTGATCGTGCGCTCCGGCGTCGAGCGGGCGCTGCCCGATTGGGGGCATTCCGTCCATGCCGAGATTTACGGACTGCCGGCTGGACGTGAATACTTCTTCCGCTTTCATGCGGGCGGAGTGACGAGCCCGACCGGTCGTGCGCTGACCGCCCCGGCCTATGGGTCTGGCGTGGACGCGATGAAGATCGCCTGGTGCTCGTGCGCGCATTACGAGCAGGGCTATTTCCACGCCTATCGCAACATGGCTGAAGAGCGCCCGGACCTGATCGTGCACACCGGCGATTATATCTACGAATCCAGCTGGGGACCGCAGGTGCGCCGCCATGTGACGCCCGAGCCCTATACGCTGGAAGACTATCGCCGCGTGCATGCGCTGTATCGCCTTGACCCCGATCTTCAGGCCGCCGCCGCCATCGCGCCCTGGCTTGTGACCTGGGACGACCACGAAGTGGATAACGATTACGCGGGCGATATCAGCGAGCAGCCGTTTGTCTCGGCGGAAGAGTTCCGCGCGCGTCGCCTCGCCGCCTACCAGGCCTATTGGGAAAACATGCCCCTGCGCCGCCGCTCCATGCTGGAGCGCGCGTCGGGCCGGATGCGCATTTACTGGCAGACTGTGTTCGGCGATCTGGCGGAAGTGAACATGACCGACGGCCGCCAGTTCAAGACGCCGATGGCGTGCCCGTCCGAAACCGATCGCGGCGGTAATATCGTGCCTGCGAGCTGTGAGGAGCTGACAGACCCGAACCGCACCTATCTGGGCGGCTCGCAGGAGAACTGGCTGTCGCGCGGCGTCGCCGGATCCGGCGCGATCTGGAGCTTCATCGTTCAGCCGACCTTGTTCTCGCCGTTCAATTTCTCCAATCCGCAAACCGGTGAAGCCATGGTCTGGACCGATGGGTGGGACGGCTATCCCTTGGCTCGCCAACGCCTGGTCGACGCCCTGGCGCGCCGTGAAAACGCCAACCCGATCATTCTGGGCGGCGACACGCATTGCTACTGGGTCACCGATGTGAAGGCGGATTATGCGGACATGAACTCGGCGACCGTGGCCTCTGAATTTGTCACCACGGCGGTCACCAGTCATCGCGGGGGCTATGAAAGCACCGCCGCCTTCTTGCCCAATAACCCGCATATCAAGCATTTCGACACCCGCGAGCAAGGCTATGGCCTGATCCGTCTGAGCCGGGAGCGCGCCGAGGTGGATCTGCGCGTGGTGGGTGATGTGTCGCGCCGGGATGGGTATGCGCCACGCAACCAGAAACAGTATGTGATCGAAGCCGGACAACCCGGCGCGGTGGAAGTCTGAGCGTAGCGATAAATCCGCTATTGCCGGGGTGCGGTGCGTGATATTGGCGTTTTATGACCACACGCTCCGTACCCCACGAAACCGCCCCTCAATCCGTCATTCATACCGCATGGCCCTATCATAAGGACTGGGCCGATGCGCTGGATGGCGCGCGCGAGGAATTCGCCCGTTTCCTGAGCCTGGCCGCCGCCCCTGGCGCGAACGGCAAGGCGCAGCCGCTCACGATCTATGTGGCGAACGCCGAGACCGAGTCGAGCGCGAGACGCGCCATGGGCGACAGGGCCCGCTATGTGCGCGCGCCTTATGGCGATGTGTGGACGCGCGACACCGGCCCGGTGTTCGTGACCTCTTCAGAGGGGCTGAAAGCGCTTCGCTTCACGTTCAACGGCTGGGGCGGCAAGTACGAATATCCGGGCGACGAGACCATCGGCGCCGTGATCGCCAAACAGGCCGGAGCCAAGATCGAGACGCTCGACTGGATTTGTGAAGGCGGCGCGTTGGAGTTTGATGGCGACGGCACGGTGCTCACCACGCGCGACGTAGTGCTCAACCCCAATCGCAATCCCAAGCTCAAAGCCGCCCAAGTTGAAGCGGATCTGAAGCGCGCTTGCGGCGTGGAGAAAGTGATCTGGCTTGATGACGGGCTGGCGGGAGATCATACCGACGGCCATATCGACAATCTGGCGCGGTTCGCAGCGCCGGGCGTCGTTGTGACCCAGCGTCCTTCAGGGCCGGGCGATCCCAACACCGCGCTCTACGCCCGCACGGTTCGCGCGCTCAAAGCGTCGAAGGACGCCAAGGGCCGGGCTTTGACAGTGATTGAAATTCCTTCCCCCGGTTTTGTGATGGGGGAGGATGGCGGCCCGGCCGCAGCGTCTCACATGAACTGGATCATCGGGCCGCGCCATGTGGTGATGCCGGCTTATAACCGGCATTCCGAGGCGGCGGTGCGCGCACTTTCCCACGCTTTTCCCGATCATGAGGTTGTCGCCAGCCCCGCAAACCATATCCTGACAGGCGGCGGCGCATTCCATTGCGTCACTTGTAACCAACCCGATCAGGCTGGATGACACATTGATTGCACTCGCTTTACCGCTCAGCGTTCTGACCCTGGCCCTGTCTGATGTGACGGCGAGTTCGCCTGCGCCGGAGCCTGAAGCGCCGATGCAGGCTGTTGAGCAAGCGCTTGATTATCTGGACGCCTTCCAGCTTGAAGTCGCTGATGTGGCCCATCATGACCGCATGGTGGGCTTCGCCGCGGCGATTCTGGAAAACGGCGAGCCGGTGGCGATCTACACGTCTGGTGAAACCGTGCGCGGTTCAGGCGAGGCGGTGACGGCGGATACGGTGTTCCGCCTGGCGTCGGTGTCGAAAACCTTCGCAGGCACCATGCTGGGCCTTCTGGATGAAGCGGGTCTGGTCAGCCTGGATGCGCGGGTGCCGACGAGCGTGCTCGACCTCAGCGGCCCGCGTCAGCCGACCTGGCGCGAGCTCGCCAGCCATCAGACAGGATTGCCGCCGAACGCCTATGACAATCTGATCGAGGCTGGACAGGACGCCCATACGGTGAGGGCGCGACTGGCGGAAGTGCCGCTCCTGTGCCGGACCGGCGGGTGCTACACCTATCAGAACGTCGCCTTTGACGCGGTGCGCGATCTGGTCGAGGACGCGACCGGGCTCAGCTATCCCGAGGCGGTCCAGACCTATCTCTTTGATCCGCTCGGGATGGAGAGCGCCGGGTTCGGCGCGGAAAACCTGGCGCGCGCCGACAGCTATGCCGCACCGCATTTCGGGCGTCGGCAAAGGCTGGGCGGGACCGCGACCGATTATGACACCTTGCCGGCGGCGGCGGGCGTATCGCTCAGCCTCAATGATCTGATCATCTGGGCGCAGGCGCAGATGGATCCTGAAGGCTATGGCTTGTCGCCACGCGCTGTGGAGCGCGCGCATACGCCGCAAACCCGCTCGCTTCGGGAAACCCGCAATCTGCGCCGCCTGGGCCGGGTCCAGGACACGTCATATGGCTTGGGTTGGCGCATTTATGACTGGCAGGGCGAGCGCACGCTGATCGTGCATGGCGGCGCGCTGGCCGGCTATGGCTCGCAGGTCGTGCTTGAGCCTGAAACCGGTTTTGCGTTCGTCGCGTTATGGAATGCGGATGTGGGATTGCCGCGTCTGCTTTGGCCGACGGCTATGGATATGCGCACCGGCGACGGCCCCGGGGCCTTCGTCGACGATGCGATCGCGCGGATGAGATAATGACCGACACCTTCACCATGGGCGTTCTGCAAGCGTCGCTGAACGCCAGCATGGACGAGAATATCAAGACGATTTCAGAACTGGTGCGCGACGCGGCCGGGCAGGGGGCGCAAGTGATCTTGCCGCCCGAACTGTTCCAGGGACCGTATTTCTGCAAGACCCAGGTCGAGGACTGGTTCGCGACGGCCTATCCGGCGCTGGAGCATCCCTGCGTCATCGCCATGCAGAAGCTCGCCCAGGAACTGGACGTGGCCATCCCCGTCTCGATCTATGAGCGTGACGGACCGCAGTATTATAATTCGATGGTGATGGTGGACGCCGGCGGACAGGCGCTGGGTGTTTATCGCAAGAGCCATATCCCTGACGGGCCGGGCTATCAGGAGAAGTATTACTTCCGACCCGGCGATACCGGTTTCAAGGTCTGGGATACGAAATTCGGCAAGGTGGGCGTCGGCATTTGCTGGGACCAATGGTTCCCCGAGGCCGCCCGCTCCATGACGCTTCTGGGCGCTGAAATGCTGCTCTACCCCACCGCTATCGGCGCGGAGCCTCAGGCGCCGGAAATGGACACGGCGGCGGCCTGGCGCCGGGCGATGCAGGGACACGCGGTGTCCAATTGCATCCCCGTGGGCGCCGCCAACCGGATCGGCGACGAAGACGGGCAGGTGTTTTACGGCACCAGCTTCATCACCGATAATACCGGCGCAGTGAAAGCCGAGCTGGGCCGGACCGAGACCGGGGTTCTGACCGCCACGTTCAATCGCAAGGACCTCGATACGTTTCGGGCTGCCTGGGGCTTCTTCCGCGACCGCCGGCCGGATCTGTATCTCTAGGCGCTGCGCAGGCCCGGAAACTTTCACGCGTCCGGTGCGTTAAAGCTTATACGCGCTGGCCTCCGCCGGCATGACACATTTCAACGGCGCAGTGCGATCTTCGAGATGGCGCGGCGCCGTTTATGGTGACCAGAAGGGATTATGAATGACCCAGACCCGCCGCTCCGCAAAGCTTCTGGTCCGCACCGCCACATTGTCTGACGTCCCCGCCATTCTGGACCTGCAGGAGCGCGCCTATCCGGGATGGGACCCCGACACCCCCGCCATGATCCGCGGCCAGATCGCGAACTTCCCTGAAGGCCAGTTCGTGGTCGAGTATGAAGGCGATCTGGTGGGCTGGTGCGCCAGCTTCATCATCGACGAAGAGGCGGCGTTCTCGCGCCATAGCTGGGCGTCGATCACCGGGGGCGGGTTCGCCGCCCGTCATGATCCCGACGGAGACTGGGTGTACGGCATGGAAGTGGCGGTGGATCCCAGCCGCCGCCGCCTGCGCATTGGTCAGCGCCTGTATGACGCGCGCAAGGCTTTGTGTGAGGAATGGGGGCTGAAGGGCGTCGTGTTCGGCGGCCGCATGGCGGGCTTTCGCCGAAAGCGCAAGCAATACCCGACCCCGCAGGATTATCTCGACGCCGTGGTCAACAATGAGCTGCGCGACCCGGTGCTGAACTTCCAGATGCGGATGGGGTATGAGCCGGCGGGCGTCCTGAAAGGCTATCTGCCCGATGATGCGGATTCAGGCGGCGCCGCGGCGCGCATGGTCTGGCGCAATCCCATGTATGTGGAGAGCAATGGTCCGGTGAACCGGCCCACCCCCAACACCGTGCGGGTGGCGGCGATCCAGATGGCCATGCGCTCCATGGAGACGCTCAAGGAGTTTGAGCGCAACGTCGAATATTTCGTCGAGGTCTGTTCCGACTATCGCGCGGATTTCTGCGTCTTCCCGGAAATGTTCACCGTGGCGCTGCTGGCGCTCGAAAAGCGCAAGCTGACGCCCGAGGAGAGCATCGCCGCCCTGTCGCGTCATACGCCGGGCTTCGTTGAGCTGATGAGCACGCTGGCCGTGCGCTACAACATCAACATTGTCGGCGGCTCCCACCCGACCCGCACCGATGACGGCGACATCCAGAACGTCGCCTATGTCTTCCTGCGTGACGGCTCGGTGCATGCGCAGGAGAAGATCCATCCCACGCCGAACGAGCGCTATTGGTGGAACATCAAGGGCGGCGACGCGGTCGCCACCATTCCCACCGACTGCGGTCCGGTCGGCGTTCTGATCTGTTATGACACCGAATTCCCCGAGCTGGCCCGACGCCTCGCTGATGAAGGCGCGAAGATCATCTTCGCCCCCTACGCCACCGATGATCGGGGCGGGCATTTGCGGGTGCGCTATTGCGCCCATGCGCGCGCCATCGAGAACCAGCTTTATGTGGTGACGGCGGGCAATGTGGGCAATCTGCCGGGCGTTGAGAACATGGACATCAACTACGCCCAGAGCGCCATCCTGACGCCGTGCGACTTCCCGTTTGCGCGGGACGGCATTGCAGCGGAGACCAGCGAAAACGTGGAGACGATCGCGGTGGCCGACCTGCACCTGGATGACCTGGTGCAGGCGCGGCGCTCGGGTACGGTGCGCAATCTGCGCGACCGCCGGTTCGATCTGTACCGGATTGTCTGGAAAGACCGCGGCTAGCGCCAGGCGGCTATCTTATTTTGCGGGGCGACCTGGGGCCATGAGCGCCAGCGCCACCGCGCCCGCAAGTCCGGGCCAGGTGAAGGCCACGGCCTGATCCAGCGCGCCGCCCATCAGGCTCAGCGCGCCCGCCAGCAGGCCGCCAATGGCGACGACCGCCGCGAAGGCGAGGATGATCAGGCGAAACGACACGGAATGCAGGCTCCCACATCAACAGAAGGGGAGCTTACACCCGCACCACCTAACAATTGGTAAGAGGCCGCAACTAGCCCGCCAGCAGCGCGCCGCGTATGCCGTCAAACAGGAACTGCGCCGCCAGCGCCGCCAGGATGACGCCCAGAATTCGGGTGATCATCGCCGCCAGCGTGTCGCCGATCAGTTTCATGATCGCGCCCACCGCCAGGAACAGGCCAAGGCACAACAACAGGTTCGCGCCCATGCCGGCGAACACCATGACCTGTCCGCCCAGACCTTCGGCTTCATTCATGAACAGCATGATGGAGGCGATCGCGCCGGGGCCCGCCAGCATGGGAATGGCCATGGGGAAGACCGAAATGTCTTCATTGGTGCCGGCGATCTCTTCATCCGCCTCGTTCAGCGCTTCAGCGCGTTCTTCGCGACGTTTGGAGCGGGTCTCGAAAATCATGTCCAGCGCCAGCATGAACAACAGCACGCCGCCTGCGGCGCGGAAGGCGTCCAGGCTCACATGCAAAGCGCTGAGGAGCCACTCGCCCATATAGGCGAAGCCGAACAGGACTGCGGTCGCGATCAGCACGGATTTGATCGCCATCACCCGGCGGTGCGTGGGGGTGGAGCCTTCGGTCAGGCTCGCGAAAATCGGAGCTACGCCAATCGGGTCGATCACCACGAAAAATGTGACCAGAGAGGCGGTCAAAAGGCTCAGATCCATCGCGTCCATAGGTGTCCCCAGTTCGAACCGTACACTAGCGTTTCGGCCTAACACGCCCGCTCAGCCTTGGCGAGGCCGCGTCCATGCAGGTCCGACCTGTGTAAAACGCAGAGCGTGTCCAAACGGTCCTTGCACGCAATGATTATTGGGCGGGGGTCTGCATCGGTCTCAACGCGCGCGCATCGCGTGCGGCGTCCTGGCGGCTCGCTTCGGGAAGGGCGATCAGGCCGCGTTCGGCCAGATAGCCGAACGGACCCCAAGCGTCTTCGCTGGTCAGCTCTTCCACAAAGGGCAGCAGACCTGGGGCGACGCCCACATGCTGGTTCTTGACGTAGATGAACAAGGACCGCGATCCGGGATAGACGCCATTGGAGATGTTCTCGTAAGTCGGCGCGATCCCGTCGATCCTGGCGGCCTGAATGCGGTCGCCGTTCTGCTCCAGAAAAGAATAGCCAAAAATGCCGAAGGCTGCCGGAGAGTTGGCGAGGGTCTGGACGATGGTGTTGTCGTTTTCGCCGGCGTCCACCCAGGCGCCGTCCTCGCGGATGCGCGACGCAAGCCGTTCAAAGGCGTGCTCGTCGCTTTCAGACAGCGCGGCCAGGCAGTCCACCTCTTGCGCGCCCATGATCATGTCGAGCTCGACAAAGGCGTCGCGCGTCCCTGAGGTGGGCGGCGGGCCAAACACTTCAATGCGCTGTGCAGGCAGATCAGACGAGATGTCAGACCAGCGCTGGAAGGGATTGGCGATGAAGCTGTGACATGAAAAGCCGGCGATCTCGCCAAAGTTGCGGCCTGCTTTCAACGCGCCCTGCTCGTCAAAAAGCGACTCGCCCTCGGCCGTAATGGGCATTGGGGTTTCCGCCGCGAGCGCCAGGTAGAGCTGCACACGATCAATATCCATTGCGTCCGCACTGATCGAGTTGCCCAGCACGATGCCGTCATAGCCGATCGGTATTTCGGTGATGGCGACGACGCCATTGTCCTGACACAGCTGATATTCGGTCGCCTTGATGGGGCGCGAGGCTCCTGTCAGGTCCGGGTAGCCCAGGCCGACGCCCGCACAGAACAGGTTCATGCCGCCGCCCGTGCCCGTGGCTTCCACAACCGGGGTCGGAAACGTGCTCTTGGCGCCGAAATTTTCCGCAACCGCCGTGGCGAAGGGGAAGACGGTGGACGATCCCACCATGCGCAGGCCGTCTCGTCCGCCGACGCCAGCGCCTGGAACGGGTGATTCAGTGTCAGACGGCGCAGCCGGCGCGGCCGGCTCGTCCAGCAGCACAATGTCCTCTCGCGGTTCGCCGCAGCCCATAAGCGCTAGCGCGGCGCATGCGATAAGAAGGTGATCGGCGCGGAGTTGAGGCATCTCGTCTCTCCTGGAACTTATCGTCGGATGCAGCGTTGGTTCTTCTAACGTGAAGGACGCATCAGTTTTATGACACGCGCGCAAGCAAATATTGACTTCACTCTGGCGGATGGCGCGCGCGCCGTCCTTGAAATGCCCAAGGGTCTGATTACGTGACCTCTTTATGAAGCTGATGGATGCATGTGTGGATGGATCGACTCACGCCGCCGCGAAAAAAAATCAAGGCGCACGGATTTTCGGCTTTACATGCGGGGTCGCAGGATTTAATTCGCGCCGTCCCGGCGGAGGCGATCCGCTCGATGCCGGATTGGGTTAACAACAAGCAGGGGGTTCCGTGAGTTGTCTCATTACCATACGCCCCTGGACCTGGTCCGCTCTCGGCCTGTCGAAGGCCCGGTCGCCTGCGCGCGGCCCGATCGACTGACGATTGCGGCATCCTGGTTCCAGAACAATTTTCCCGGCGAAGTGCTCTACGCGGTCAAGTCAAACCCGTCCGCGTGGGTGATTGATACTCTGTACGCCGCGGGCATGCGCTGGTTTGACGTGGCGTCGCTCAACGAGGTTGAGCTGATCGCATCACGTTGCCCGGACGCGACCATGGCGTTCATGCATCCGGTCAAAAGCCGCCGCGCCATCCATTCGGCCTATTTCGATCATGGCGTACGGATTTTCGTGCTCGACTGCGAAGCCGAGCTGGAAAAGATTCTCGCCGAGACCGGCTATGCCCAGGATCTGACCCTGGTGGTGCGGATCGCCGTCTCCAATGACGGCGCGACCCTGCCGCTGGCGGGCAAGTTCGGCGCGTCCGAAGATGATGCGGTGGACCTGATCCAGCGCGTGCGGACCTATGCCGACGAGTTGGGCGTGAGCTTTCACGTGGGCAGCCAGTGCATGGCGCCGAGCGCCTATCGCGCAGCGATGCTGGACGTGTCGCGCCTGATCAAGCGCGCGGCCGTCACCGTGGACATTGTGGATGTGGGCGGCGGTTTTCCTGTGGCCTATCCCGGCATGACCCCGCCGCCATTGTCTGAGTACGTGGCCGCGATCGAAAACGCGTTCGAAGAGATGATGGTCCTCGAGAACGCCGATTTGTGGTGCGAGCCGGGCCGGGCGCTGTGTGCGGAATCAACGTCGATCCTGACCCGCGTCGAGCTGGTCAAGGGCGATCAGGTGTACCTCAATGACGGCGCCTACGGCACGTTGTTTGATCTGGTCCACATGAAATGGCCCTATCCGATCGAAGTGCACCGTCCGAAGGGCGAGCCGAGCGCTCAGACCGCGGCCTTCCGGCTGTACGGGCCGACCTGTGACGCCATTGACGCGGTCGCGGCGCCGATCGAGTTGCCGGCGGATTTGTCTGAGGGCGATGTGATCGAGTTCGCACTGATGGGCGCTTACGGGGTCGCCATGGCCACTCGTTTCAATGGCTTTGGCGAGGTGGAGACCGAAATGGTGTCTGACTTCCCTTGGGTCTCCGTCTATGACCGGCCGGTGGCGGATACTGCACTGTCTCACGAAGACGATAGCGATCGTGTCGTGTCCTTTCCGCGCCTGAACCGGCGCCGTCGCAACCGCATCATGAAAAGGCGTTGAGGATGGCTGACACCTCAAATCGCAAGGCCGAGCTGCTCTCCAGCCCGGTCGAACATATCGACATTGCGAGCTTTGACGGCCGCGTGATCATCGACGCCTGGGAGAAGATGAGCTTCACCTCCCGCGATGCGGCGCGGGCTGCGCGCATCCTGCAGGCGGCTCAGGAAGATCCCGACTGCTCGGTGATCCTGACGCTGGCGGGCTCCACCTCTGCGGGCGGCTGCATGCATGTGTGGCGGGACATGATCCGCAACAACATGGTCGACGCCGTGGTGGCCACGGGCGCGTCCATCGTGGACATGGATTTCTTCGAGGCGGTGGGCTTCAAGCACTACCAGGCCAAAGAGATTCCTGACGACCGGATGCTGCGCGACCTCTATATCGACCGCATTTATGACACCTATATCGACGAGGAAGACCTGCAGGCGTGCGACCACATCCTCGGCGACATCGCCGACAGCCTGCCCAATGGTCCGATCAGCTCACGCGCTTTCATCAAGGCGATGGGCAAATGGCTCGCGGACGGCAACGCCAAGAAAGAGGGCTCTTTGATTGAAGAGTGCTATCGCCATGGCGTGCCGATCTTCGTGCCGGCGTTCTCTGATTGCTCGGCCGGGTTCGGCCTCGTCAAACACCAGGTGAACCGGATCAAGGCGGGCGAGGGCTATGTGTCCATCGACTCCGTCGCCGATTTCCGCGAACTGACCGACATCAAGATCAAGGCGGGCTCGACCGGCCTGTTCATGGTGGGCGGCGGCGTGCCGAAGAACTTCGCGCAAGACACGGTCGTCTGCGCAGAAATCCTCGGCCACGACGACGTGGAAATGCACAAATACGCGGTGCAGATCACCGTGGCTGACGTTCGCGACGGCGCCTGTTCGTCCTCGACCCTCAAGGAAGCGTGTTCCTGGGGCAAGGTGGATGTGGCGCTGGAGCAGATGGTGTTCGCCGAAGCCACCACTGTGGCCCCGGTCATCGTCTCGGACGTCTATCACCGCGGCGCCTGGAAACAGCGCCCCCGCCGTCGGTTCGCCGACCTTTTCAACGACGCTTTTTAGAACACGGGACTGAGCGCGGCCGACGCGCCGCGTTCCCACATGGAAGGGACCTTCTCATGGACGGACTGACCCTGGCGGACAGCCCCCAGTACAACACCGGCTTCGAACCAGTCGACGCCAACGCCAAAGACGATCTTGATCACTTCATCATGGTCGACGGCAAACAGGTGGCGGGTCGCCATCTGATCATCGATCTGATGGGCGCGCGTCACCTGACCGATGAAGACCGCATCCAGCAGGCGTTCCGCGATTGCGTGACCGCTTGCGGCGCGACGCTTCTGCACATCCATACGCACGTCTTCGAGCCGAATGGCGGCGTGTCGGGCGTGGCGGTGCTGGCGGAAAGCCACATCTCGACCCACACCTGGCCCGAGCGCGATTATGCGGCGTTCGACGTGTTCATGTGCGGCGACGCCCAGCCGATCAAGGCTGTGGCGATCCTCAAGGAGGCCTTTGAGGCCGCCGAGGTGCGCGTCACTGAAATCCTGCGCGGCGAGGGCGCGTAAGCGCTTTTCGCCCGATGGGTTGAGACATGGGAGCGGTTCTCACGAGCCGCTCCCTTTCCTTTTTTCTTGCCTTTGCACGCCGGGAGCGCGAAGCAACGCGCCATCCCCTCAAGGCGGCGCGTCCGCCTGTCCTGCACGCACTTTCAGGAGACGATCATGACCGACACCCCCAAGCACACCTATCGCGACGCCAATGGCGATCTGTGGTTCCGGGAATCGCTGAGCGAGGGCATCGGCAACGGCCTACGCATTGACAAACTGCTCTACGCGGAAGCGTCGGACGTTCAGGACCTGATCGTATTCGAGAACGCCGAGAACGGCCGCGTGCTGGCGATTGACGGCCTGGTGCAGGTCTCCATGGCCGACGAGTTCATCTATCACGAGATGGTCAGCCATGTGCCGCTGCTGTCGCATGGCGCGGTGAAACGCGTGCTGATCGTGGGCGGCGGTGATGGCGGCGCCATGCGCGAAATGCTCAAGCATGACAGTGTTGAGTCCATCACGCTGGTTGAGATCGACCCGGACGTGATCGAGTTCTCGAAAAAATGGTTCCCGGATGTCTCCCAGGGCTCGTTCGATGATCCGCGCGTCAATGTGGTGATCGCGGACGGCTCGAAATATGTCGAGGAGACCACGGACACGTTTGATCTGATCCTGATTGACTCGTCGGACCCTGTCGGCCCGAGTGCGGTGCTGTTCACCCGTGAGTTTTACACCGCCTGCTCAAAGCTTCTGAACGAAGGCGGGGTCATCGTCACCCAGTCCGGGCTCGCCGCGATCCACCCCGAGCCGGTGAAATCCACCTCCGACAGCTTCAAGTCGCTGTTCAAGCACGTAGGCTTTTACCTGATCTGCGTGCCGGCCTTCTCGGGCGGCTTCATGGCGCTGGGTTTCGCCACCAATGACGGCGCGACCTTTGATCGCGATATCGAGACGATCCGCGAACGCTTCGCGGCGCTCGACATCAAGACGAAGTATTACAGCCCCGAGATCCACAAGGGCAGCTTCGCCCTGCCGCCCTATATCGCCGAGAAAATCGCGTAAGGGCGAGGCATCCGGAGTTGAGGCGGCGCAGGCGACTGCGCCGCCTTTTTTGTTTGGGTGTCACTTCCCCTCTCCCCCTTGGCCAAGGGGGAGAGGTCGGGTGAGGGGGTGCGCTTCAGTACGCATTCTGCTTGCCGGTTGAAGCGCCGCTCACCCCTCACCTAACCTCTCCCCTCAGGGAGGGGAGAAGAACAGCCTTTCGCCCGCTCTAACGCCACTGCCCCGTCCCCTGCGACCGTTCGTCTTTTCCCCGCCCGGCCTCTTGTGTGCTGGATATGCAACACCTACTTCGAAGGGTGACAAGGCGGTGTGGGGATGCTTCCAAGAAGGTCACCGACCCCGCCTGTCTCGCTGACACTCAGGAGACATGATTATGGACTTTGAAAAATTCACCGACCGGGCTCGCAGCGTTTTGCAAGCGGCCCAGGGCCTGGCCCTGAAGAACAAGAACCAGCATTTCGCGCCCGAGCATATTCTCAAGGCGCTGCTGGATGACGACCAGCAGCTGGCGATCAATCTGATCAAGGCCGCTGGCGGACGCCCCGATGTGGCTGTGGATCTGACCGAACGCGCGTTGGGCGCGCTTCCAAAGGTGGAGAGCGCAACCGGCCAGATTTATCTGGCGCCGAAAACCGCTGAAGTATTCTCAAGCGCAGAAGACGCCGCCAAGAAAGCGGGCGATCAGTATGTGACCGCCGAGCGGCTCTTGCAGGGGCTGAGCCTTGTGAAAGGCCAGAAGGCCGAGGAAATCCTCACCCAGGCCGGCGTCACGCCCCAGGCGCTCAACACCGCCGTCAATGATCTGCGCCAGGGCCGCACGGCCGATACGCAATCGGCCGAGGACACCTATGAAGCGCTGAAGAAATACGCCCGCGACCTCACCGAAGTGGCGCGCGAAGGCAAGCTCGACCCGGTGATTGGCCGCGACGAGGAAATCCGCCGCGCCATTCAGGTGCTGTCGCGCCGCACCAAGAACAATCCGGTGCTGATCGGCGAGCCGGGCGTGGGCAAGACCGCCATCGCCGAAGGTCTGGCGCTGCGCATCGTCAATGGCGACGTGCCGGAGAGCCTCAAGGACAAGAAACTTCTGGCGCTCGACATGGGCTCGCTGATCGCAGGCGCGAAATATCGCGGCGAGTTCGAGGAGCGGCTGAAATCGGTGCTCAACGAGGTGGAGTCCGCCAACGGCCAGATCATCCTGTTCATCGACGAAATGCACACGCTGGTGGGCGCGGGCAAGACCGATGGCGCGATGGACGCGTCCAACCTCTTGAAGCCGGCGCTGGCCCGCGGTCAGCTGCATTGCGTGGGCGCGACGACGCTGGATGAATACCGCAAGCATGTGGAGAAGGACGCGGCGCTGGCGCGGCGCTTCCAGCCGGTCTTCGTGGAAGAACCGAGCGTGGAGGATACGATCTCCATTCTGCGTGGCCTGAAAGAGAAATACGAAGTGCACCATGGCGTGCGCATCGCGGACGGCGCCATCGTGGCGGCGGCGACCTTGTCCAACCGCTATATCACCGACCGCTTCCTGCCTGACAAGGCGATCGACCTGATGGACGAGGCCTCGGCGCGTTTGCGCATGCAGGTGGATTCAAAGCCGGAAGAGCTTGATGAGCTCGACCGCCGGATCATCCAGCTGAAAATCGAGGCCGAAGCGCTGAAGAAGGAAGGCGATGACGCCTCCAAGCAGCGGCTTGAGGCGTTGCACAAGGAGCTGTCCGAGCTGGAAGGCCGGTCCGCCGAGCTGACCGCCGCCTGGCGGGCGGAAAAGGACAAGCTGGCCTCTTCGACCGAGATCAAGGAACGGCTGGATCGTCTGCGCGCTGAACTCGCCGACGCCGAGCGTCGGGGCGATCTGGGCAAGGCGTCCGAGCTGAAATACGGCCAGATCCCGCAGCTGGAAAAACAGCTCAAGGAGGCCGAGGACGCCGCCGACGGCGCCGCCAATGACTCAAGCCTTGTCAAAGAGGTGGTGGACGAAGAGCAGATCGCCGCCGTGGTCAGCCGCTGGACCGGCGTGCCGGTGGACAAGATGCTGGAAGGCGAGCGCGAGAAGCTTCTGGCCATGGAAGACGGATTGCGCAAACGCGTGGTCGGTCAGGAAGAGGCGCTGCAAGCGGTCTCTGACGCCGTGCGCCGCTCGCGCGCGGGTCTGAAAGACCCCAACCGTCCCATCGGCTCCTTCCTGTTCCTGGGGCCCACGGGCGTGGGCAAGACCGAGCTGACTAAGGCGTTGGCGGAGTTCCTGTTTGACGACGAAACTGCGATTACGCGGATGGATATGTCGGAATACATGGAGAAACACTCCGTCGCCCGTCTGATCGGCGCGCCTCCGGGCTATGTCGGTTATGAAGAAGGTGGCGCGCTGACAGAAAGCGTGCGGCGCCGGCCCTATCAGGTGGTGCTGTTTGACGAGGTGGAGAAAGCCCATCCGGACGTCTTCAACGTGCTCTTGCAGGTGCTTGATGACGGCCGCCTGACCGATGGCCAGGGCCGCACGGTGGATTTCCGCAACACCATTCTGATCATGACGTCCAATCTGGGCTCGGAATTCCTGTTGTCCGGCGATGTCGAGGACGCCCGCGATCAGGTCATGGATGTGGTGCGCGGCGCCTTCCGCCCGGAATTCCTGAACCGGATTGACGAGATCATCCTGTTCCGTCGTCTGGCCGAGGAGCATATGGGCGCGATTGTCGACATTCAGCTCAAGCGTCTGGAAGCGCTGCTGGAAGATCGCCGCATGGTGCTGGAGCTTGATGACGGCGCGCGGCAATGGCTGGCGACCAAGGGCTATGACCCCGCTTACGGGGCGCGGCCTCTGAAACGGGTGATCCAGAAAGAGCTGCAGGACCCGCTGGCCCGGCTGATCCTGGAAGGCAGCCTGCATGACGGCGAGACGTTGAAAGTCTCAACGGAAGGCGATGCGCTGACGGTGAACGGCAAGGCCGTGAGCCGGAACGCCCAGCCGCCCAAGGCTGCGGTCATTCAATAGGCCTGCGACGGCCTCAAAAAGAGAAGAGGCGGAGCATCATGCTCCGCCTCTTTTTTGCGCGATCACCGCGCCAGCGTCAGATAAGGCTGACCGTCCGAGGTTTTCTGCAGGGAGCGTCCCTGGCGGTCCATCGTGACGGTCACGCGTTTTCGATAGGCGGAGAAGCTGTCGAATTTCACCACATCCACCGCTTCGTCAAAGTCGAAACTGATCTCGTAGTGCGCCCCGTCATCGAGTTTTTTCAAGGCGTGAATAACGCCCGTGAAGGGCTGTCCCAGATAGGTTCCCGCCCATTGGCCGCCCATATGGTAGGGCTCGCTGGGGCGGTTTCCGACCTGAGCGTGAAGCGTGTTCCAGTCCCGAAAGCCGTATTGCTTCGCCAGAAGCTCAAGGGATTCCGAATGGGTGATGAAGTCGCCGTCATCCACCAGCGCCGCGCGCAGGCGTTTGGCCTGAGCCTTCAGCTCGGTGAGGTCGGGCAGGATTTGAGTCGTCATGGTGTGCGCCTTTCATCAAGGCGGCCTGTTCGGCGGGGCCCGCATTGCCGCCGCGCCGCTTGATGAGCTGCACGACATGCACAAGAAAAAAGAAGACTTCACCAAAGACCACAGGGTCTCGCGGACGGCGGGCGCTTCCAGCCCGGCGGGGGATTTACGCCCTGGGTCGCGCCGGGTCAAGCACCCAGATAGACCGTAAAACGCGACCGCCCCCGGATCGGCCCTGTCCGTCGCTTCAGAAAGAGGCCAAACTCAAGGCTTGGACACCATCAGGAGGGGCGCCCCGATGTCGCAGGCGAAAGACCTATTCAGCCATACCCTGTTTGCTGACGTGCTGGCCCTGGATGACCGGACGCCCTTCACTGAAGCGTTTGACTGGGACGCTCAGGGCATGGCGCATCCTGTCCTGGTGGCCGGGGAGGGGCCGGGCGTCCTGTTGATGCATGAACTGCCGGGCTTCGTGCCGGAGTTCTGGCGGCTGGCGCACTGGCTGGTCGCGGCGGGCTTCCGGGTCTATGCGCCTGCGCTCTATGACCCGGCCGGCACGCCGCACGAAGAACTGGTTCAGGTCCATGGCAAGGTGGGCGGCATGGCGCGCGCTTGCATCAGCCGGGAAATCCGGCTGTTTGCGCGCACCGGCGGCTCTCCCATCTCGGACTGGCTGCGCACGCTGGCGCGCGAGATCCATGAAGAGTGCGGCGGGCCCGGCGTCGGCGCGATCGGTTTGTGCCTGACGGGCAATTTCGCCTGGTCGGTGGCGGTTGAGCCGAGCGTCATTGCGGCGGTGGCGGGTGAGCCGGCCTTGCCGTTCAACGCCGCCCATTCCGTCCATCTGGATACGGACGAGGCGCAGTCGCTTTCAGCGCGCGATGATCTTGAGGTGATGGCCCTGCGCTTTGACGGTGATCCGTCCTGCAAGGCCGGGCGGTTCGCAGCCTTGCAAGCGGTGCTGGGCGACAAGCTGGAGACGCGGGTGCTGCCTGATGAGGCGAAGAACCCGAACGGCAATCCGTTCCCCCACGCCGTGCTGACAAAGGATTTGATCGCCGAGGATGGCCAACCCACCTATGAATCCGCGCGCGATGTGCTGGCGTTTCTCAGCCATCGCTTGCAGAGACAACGCTAGGGCGCGCTAGGCGTCGCCCGCATTGTCCGCCGTCAGGATGGGTGAATTTTCTGCGGCGTCCAGCGCAGGCGGTGCGCTGTCACGGATCTCGATCAGCTGATCACGCGCGCTCATGAAGTCTGACAGTTCGTCAGATTCCAGCCGGCGGCCTGTGGGCAGGTCCAGACTCATCGGATTGGTGGGATTGCCGTTCAGATGCACTTCATAGTGCAGGTGCGGGCCGGTCGAGCGTCCCGTGGTGCCCACATAGGCGATGATCTGACCTTGCTGCACACGGCTGCCCGAGCGAATGCCGCTGGCGAAGCCGTTCAGGTGCGCATAGGCGGTCTGATAGCCGTTGCTGTGGCGGATCCGGACATAATTGCCGAAAGAGCCGAACCGGTTGGCGCGTTCGACGATGCCAGCGCCGGCCGCCATCACCGGCGTGCCGCGCGGGGCGGCGAAATCGGTGCCGTTATGCGCACGATTCCGGTTCAGAACCGGGTGGAACCGCATGCCGAAGGATGAGGAGATGCGGGCGCCGTTGATGGGCATGCGCATCAGCAGGCGCTGGGCGCTTTCGCCTTCGCCTGTGTAATAGCCGACTTCGCCGTCTTCCATTTCGTAGCGGAAATATTCCAGCGGATCGCCGCGCCCGTCGAACACCACATAAAGAATGTCGCCCGTGCGTACGGTCTCGCCGCGGCTGTTCACAAAGCGCTCAAAGACCACGTCGAACGGATCGCCGGGCTGCACGGTGCGGAAGTCGACGGCGAAGCCCAGAATGTTTGCGAGCTCGAACACCACGCGGTCTGTCGCGCCCAGCTCGATGGCGGACAGATACAGGCTGGAGCTGACTTCGCCGGTGACCCGGACCACTTCGCGCTGGAGGCTGGCTGTGGCTTCGCGGGCGTGAAACTGACCCTCGCCATCGCGGGAAACCGTCAGCGTGCGTTCCTGATCCGGACGGAAGGAGAAGCCCGCCAGGCGCGTCTCAGCGGCGGGTGCATCAGTCGCCGCGGCCAGATGCAGTTCTGAGGCTGTGGGCGTTTCAAAAAACAAGGTCAGGTCCTGGCCTGCGCGCAGCAGGCGGGCCGAGAACAGCGGATCAAGCGCGTTGATCGCGCGCGCAGCGTCAATGCGGTCTGCGCCTGCGTCCGCCAGTACGCTGGCGAAGGTCTGGCCGCGGCGCACGGTGACGTCCCGGCTTTGAACTTCGGGGCGGACGTCAGCGTTCGTGAACAGGGCGTGTTCTGACATCACCAGCGTTTGCGGCGTGTCAAAACGGCTCTGATCTTCGGGCGTGGCTTCGGAACTGGGGGCAGGCTGCGCCGTATCGGCGGCGGTCTCGATCTGCTCAGCCTGTTCGGTCTGGGCCTGAGCGGAGAGACGAGGGTCAGACTGATCGCGACTGATCAGGAAGCCGACAGTCAGCAGAAGCGCTGCACCAACGGCGACAAAAAAGATTAACGAGCGTGAACGCCGGGCGTCGGCCAAGTGCACATCAAATCCGGACATGTACGCAGATTATCCCTCATTGCTCCCCAGCAGCCCGGGGATGCTAGCGCGCCTGAAACGCATCTGGAAGTGCCTTAAGCTGCAATCTTCATTCCAGTTCGGCATGGCGCACGCGCAAAGACGTGACAAAGAGTTAGCTTTGTCTTTCGCATTTAGGGCGCATCGCTTAACAGGTTGCAAAGATAGTGAACGCGCGACACCGCGCCGGTTCGCAGGAAAGGTTTGTCCGTGAAGAGTATTCTCCTCCTCAGTCTCATATTGGGCGTTCTGCTTGCGGGCGCGGTCTGGGTCTCTGTCTATATCTGGACCAGCATGGATGGCGGCGACGTTGCGTTCAGCATCAGCTGGCATGGCTGGCTGGCCATGGGGTTGGGCGTCGTCTTCACTGTCGGGCTGGGCGTGGGGCTGATGGCCCTGGTGTTTCATTCCAGCCGCAGCGGGCATGACGACCTGGACGACGGCGCCTGAGGCGTCTGATTTTGACGCAGGCCGTTAACCCTTTTTCCGTCGAGAATCGCATTAAGCATAGAGCCATGAGCACTCAGATCGCCCCCACCGCCGCCGAACTCGCAGCCTTGCTGTCCTCCCGCGTCTGTCACGACATAGCGGGGCCGACCAGCGCCATGGGCGCAGCCCTGTCCGTTCTGGACGATGACAGTGCGCTGGACATGCGCGACGACGCCATTGCGCTGTTGCGCACGGGCGCAAAGCAGATCCGCGCCAAGCTGGAATATGCACGTGTGTGTTTTGGCGCCGCTGGCTCCCGGGGCGGTGAAGTCGCGCTGTCTGAGATCAAAACCCTTGCGAATCCCATGTTTGAGGATTCACGCCCTGATCTTGTCTGGCCGTCAGAGAACACCGCGATCAGCAAGACTGCAGCCCGTGTCCTGCTGAACCTGATCTGGATCGGCGTGGACAGCCTGCCACGCGGCGGCGAAGTGATTGTTGAAACGTCCGCCAGTGCAGACGGGGGCGCGCGTTTGCGGGTCATCGCCAAAGGCGCGCGTTTGCGGCTGGACGAAGCCTATCAGAAAGCCATCCGAGGCGAGCGCCCCGAAGACGGGTATGACGGTCGCTCCGTGCAGCCCTATTATGCAGGACTGATCGCACGTGAGAGCGGCGGTCGGGCGGAAGCGCAGCTGGAAGGCGACCGGGTTGAACTGGCGGCTTTGATCGGCCCTGATGGCGGTCAGATTCAGGCCGCAGAATAAATCATTACATCTTTTGTCGGAATGCGCAGGTTCCCAACCTTGCGTTAACTCTGGTCGTGACACTCTTGGTGACAAAGCCGCTTTGTAACACCGGGGCTGACCATGGATGAATTGATCGGCGAGTTTCTCGCAGAGACGTCGGAAAGCCTCGACGTCATTGACGAAGAGCTTGTAAAATTTGAGGCGGATCCAACGGATCGCGCCACGCTGGATAATATTTTCCGGCTCTTGCACACCATCAAGGGGACGTGCGGCTTCCTGGGTCTGGAAAGACTGGAAGCCATCGCCCACGCAGGCGAAACCTTGCTGGGCAAGTTCCGCGACGGTGACATGATTGCGGACTCCACGGCGGTGACCGTGGTCCTCAAATCCCTTGACCGGATCAAAGAGATCACCAACGGCCTCGAACAGAACGGCGTTGAGCCGGCAGGGGAAGATCGCGATCTGATCGACCGTCTTGAAGCGCTGTCCATGGGCAAGGGCGATCCTGGAGAGGCTGGCGCCGCCGCCGCTCCGGTCGCTGAAGCTGCGCCAGAGCCGGAAGTTCAGCCCGAACCTGAACCCGAGCCGGAACCCGAACCCGAACCTGAAGTGGTTGCTGAAGAAGCGCCGACGGGCTTTGACGTCGATCTGGGACGCGATCTGCGCCCGGGCGAAGTCTCGCTGGCTGATCTGGAAGCGGCTTTCATGTCGACGCCCGGCCCGGAGTTTGAGGCGGACGCTGAAGCCGAAGCCGAATCTGACAATGACGCTGAGGCGGAAGAGCTCGAGGCCGAGGTGAAAGCTGAGGCGGAGCCTGCGCCCAAGGCGGCGACCGCCCCGGCTGCGGCGGCCAAGGCGCCCGCCAATGACGATGCCGGACAGCAAACCTCGCACCGCTCCCAGGCGACGATCCGCGTGAATGTGGACACGCTTGAAAACCTGATGACGACGGTGTCCGAACTGGTTCTGGCGCGTAACCAGCTGCATCAGATCGTTCGTGATTCCGATGACTCGGCCCTGAAAACGCCGCTGCAACGCCTGTCCTCCGTCACGGCGGAGTTGCAGGACGGGGTGATGAAGACCCGCATGCAGCCGGTGGGAGACGCCTGGCGCAAACTGCCGCGCATCGTGCGCGATGTCAGCCAGGAAGTCGGCAAGAAGATCCGCCTGGTGCAAGAGGGCGAAGACACCGAACTGGATCGTCAGGTTCTCGAACTGATCCGTGACCCGCTCACGCACATGATCCGCAATTCTTGCGATCATGGTCTGGAGACCCCCGCAGAACGGGTGGCCGCCGGCAAGAGCGAAATGGGCACCGTAAAGCTGTCCGCCTATCACGAAGGCGGCGCCATCATCATGAAGATCATTGATGACGGCCGGGGTCTGAACGCAGCGAAAATCCGTGAAAAGGTCATTGAGAAGGGCCTGGCCACGGAAGCCGAACTTGAGACCATGAGCGAGGCGCAAATCCAGCGCTATATCTTCGCTCCGGGTTTCTCCACCGCGGCGGCTGTCACCAACCTGTCCGGCCGCGGCGTCGGCATGGACGTGGTCCGGACCAATATCGAACAGATCGGCGGGTCCATTGAACTGTTCTCCGAACAGGGCAAAGGCACCACCTTCACGATCAAGATCCCGCTGACGCTGGCGATCGTTTCCGCTCTGATCGTCAAATCGGGGGAACAGCGCTTTGCAGCGCCTCAGCTCTCCGTGCGAGAGCTGGTGCGGGTCGGCGCGGGTTCATCCGTGGCGGTCGAGACCCTGAACGGCGCCAACATGATCCGCCTGCGGGACCGTTTGCTGCCCGTCATCGCGCTGACCGAAGTGTTGAACACGGCCCCGCATACCTCGGCTGAGGAAATGACGGGCTATGTGATCGTTCTGGAAGCGGCGGGACGCAAGATCGGCCTTGTGGTCGATGACGTTCTGGATACCGAAGAGATTGTGGTCAAACCGCTCTCCGGGCCGCTGCGCAGCATCAACGTGTTCTCCGGCGCGACCATTCTGGGCGATGGTTCGGTGATCATGATCCTTGATCCCAATGGCCTGGCTCAGGAAACCTCGTCCGCCGAAGACGAAGAGAAGAGCGAAGCCGCAAGCGACGAGGCCGCAGCCGCCGAAGCGGCCAATGGCCGCCAGCGTCTGCTGCTGGTGCGTGCGGGCGGAGAAGAACCCAAGGCGGTTCCGGTCAGCCTCATCACCCGTCTCGAAGACTTTGAATCCAGCACGATCGAACAGACCGATGGTCGTTACGTTGTGCAATATCGCGGTCGCTTGTTGCCTCTGGCCCACGCAGGCGGCATGGACACCTTCAAGACCGAAGGTCGCCAGCCGGTGCTCGTGTTCGCCGAAGACGGCCGCTCAGCGGGCGTGGCCGTGGACGAAATCCTCGATGTGGTGGAAGAGCGTCTCGACCTGGAAATGGGATCCGAACGTCCCGGCGTGATCGGTTCCGCGATCATCAAGGGCAAAGCCACTGAAGTGCTCGACATCGCCTGGCACATGCAGCGCGCCTGGGCTGGCGCGCCGCAACGCAAGGGTCGGACCGGCACGGGCCGCAATGCGGTGCTGCTGGTTGAGGCGGACGCCTTCTCCCGGCGCATGCTGGCCCCGCTTCTGGCGGCGGCGGGCTATGACGTCACGGTCGCCGGCGGTCTGCATGAAGCACGCGACGCTGCGACCATGGGCGCAGAATACGACGTATTGGTCGGAGATCCGGCTGCACTTGCGCGTCTTCAGGAAGAAGGCGTTTACACCAATGTGCCTAGACTGGGCGTGGGTGAGCACGATTACGCGACGCCGAGTGATGGTTTTGTCGCCATCATGCCGGCAGGGGATCGTGGCGGCCTGATTGCAGCGCTGGACCAAGCAGCGCGCAGCGCGGCCTAAAGGAGAACAGGCATGTCTGTTGAAGATAGCTTCGAATACGTCACGGTCCGGATCGGCGATCAGCTGTTCGGCGTCGAAGTTAAGCAGATCCGGGAGGTGTTTTCTCCGCAGGATGTCACGTCTGTGCCCCGGGCTCCGGGCGAGATCGCCGGACTTTTGAATTTGCGCGGTCGTATCGTCACCGCCGTGGACGCGCGCCATCGTCTGGGCCTGCCGCCTCGTGAACCTGACGCCTCGGCCATGGCGCTGGGTCTTGAGGAGGGCACCGAGCTGTTTGGCGTGCTGGTGGATCAGGTTGGCGAAGTGATGCGGCTTAAACCCGACACGCTCGAGCCCACGCCGGCACACCTGGACCCGCAATGGCGCGCCTTGCTCAAAGGGGTGCACCGCTTGGAAAAAGATCTGTTGGCGGTTCTGGACATCAGAGCGCTGATCGCCTGGCAAGCCGGTCTTGCGGCTTAATCGAGGAGCATGGGTATGAAGACCTGCCTTGTAGTGGATGACAGCCGGGTGATCCGGAAAGTGGCGCGGAAAATCGTCGAGGATCTCGGTTTTGCCTGTGAAGAGGCGGCCGATGGTCAGCAGGCTCTGGATTTCTGCAAGAAAACCATGCCTGACGCGGTGCTTCTGGACTGGAACATGCCTGTCATGAACGGGCTCGACTTCCTGATCAAACTGCGTGAAGAGCCGAATGGGAAGAAGCCGGTCGTGGTGTTCTGCACCACCGAAAACGACATGTCCCACATCACCCAGGCGCTGCGCGCGGGCGCTGACGAATACGTCATGAAGCCGTTTGACGGCGACATCATCGAATCCAAATTTGCTGAGACCGGCCTGGTCTAGAACGGATGCTTGCGTGAGCGTTTCTCCTTCTCCAGCCAGCCGGAGCGGTTTGCCTAGCGTCCTGATCATTGACGATAGCGCTGTCGTGCGCGGTCTGGTCTCGCGCTGGATTGAAGCCGATTCCAGATTACAGGTGGCGGCGACTTGCGCAGACGGTGAAGTCGGCGTGCGCAAGGCGGCTGAACTGCAGCCTGACATCGTGGTGCTCGATATCGAGATGCCGCGCATGGACGGATTGACCGCCCTGCCGCAGATCCTGAAGGCCTGCCCAAAGGCCAAGGTGGTGATGGCGTCGACGCTGACCCTGAAGGGCGGCGAAATCACCATGCGCGCCCTGTCTCTGGGGGCGGCGGATTATGCGCCCAAACCTGAAGCCGGGCGCGTGGCCGGGGCTGAAGCCTACCGTAAGGAATTGCTCGAAAAGCTGGTCGCGCTCAGCCCGCGTTCGGCCGGCATTGCGCCGCGTCCGGCGGCTGTGCGCCCGGCGACGCCGCGGCCCGTCGCGCCTGCGCGCAAGCCCAGCCTGATCGCCATCGGATCGTCGACCGGCGGTCCTCAGGCGCTGCGCGAAGTCATCGCCGCCCTGCCGCGTGACACCAATGTTCCGATTGTCATCACCCAGCACATGCCCAAGCTGTTCACCGCCATTCTGGCTGAACACCTGAGCAAGCTTGGAATGCCGGCGGCTGAAGCCAAGGAAGGCGAGCCGCTGCGTCCGGGGCGCATCTATCTGGCGCCGGGTGATTTCCACATGACTCTGCGGTCAGCCAATGGGGTGATCAGCGCCCATATTGACCAATCCCCGCCCGTGAATTTCTGCCGTCCCGCCGTGGATCCGCTGTTCAACAGCTGCGCCAAGGTCGCAGGCAATGGCGTCCTCGCTGTCGTGTTGACCGGTATGGGTCATGACGGACGCGACGGCGCTCGCACCATCCGCGAAGCCGGCGGCCAGGTGATCGCTCAGGACCAGGCGTCCAGCGTGGTCTGGGGCATGCCCGGCGCGGTGGCCGAAGCGGGACTCGCAGACCAGATTTTAAGCCTGAAAGACATTGGCCCGGAGCTGACCCGGCGCCTGAAAGGATCGCTATGAGCGCTCTGCCTTCCAATAAGTTTGACTTTCTTTGTCAGGATGTCCGCAAGCGCTCCGGCCTGGTTCTGGGGCAGGAAAAAGCCTATCTGGTCGATAGTCGGCTGGGCCCGCTTGCGCGGAAGGAAGGCTTTGCGTCTGTCGAAGCGTTGATCGACGCCATGATGCGGGGCGATAGCCGGATTTGCGTGGCCGCCAGCGAAGCCCTGGCGACGCACGAGACCTTCTTCTTCCGTGACAAGACGCCGTTTGATCTGTTTGAAAACGTCATTGCTCCGGCGCTGAAGTCGGCCCGTATGGGACGGTCGCTGAAGATCTGGTGTGCGGCTGCGTCCTCCGGCCAGGAGCCTTATTCCCTGGGCATGCTGCTGGACGAAATTCCGGGCTTGAACGCAGACATTCTGGCGACCGATATGAGCGCGCCCGTTCTGGAGAAGGCCAAGGCCGGCATCTACACTCAGTTTGAAGTGCAGCGCGGCTTGCCGATCCAGCGTCTTGTGAAGAACTTTGATCAGGTGGGCGATTCCTGGCGCATCAAACCCCAGCTGCGTCAGAAAGTGCGCTTTGAGCAGGCCAACCTGCTGGATGACTTTTCGCGCTTTGGCCGCATGGACGTGATTTTCTGCCGGAATGTGCTGATCTATTTCGACATCCAGACCAAGGCGAAAATCCTGGATCGGCTGGCGTCTCTAATGGCGGATGACGGCTTCTTGCTGCTGGGCGCTGCGGAGACGGTTGTCGGGCTGACCGACAATCTGCGTCCGATCAGCGGGCATCGCGGACTTTACGCCAAGCCGGCGATGGCGGCGAAGCTGACCAACGCCGCCTGATGTCTCGTCACCAACGCGCATGCAGGCCGACGCCGAGGAAGTGTTCATCTTCCTCCCAGTCTTCGCGCCCAAGGTGAAACTCCCGCTTTTCGCGCACATAGCCGAAACTGGCGTGGGCGCGGTCTGAGAGTTTGACGGCGACGCCCAGATGGGTGTCGCCGATCACGGTTTCAGACGAGAAGGGCGCCACCGTGTATTCACGCAGGCTTCCGGGCGAGACTGCATAGCTTTCACGGCCTGCGCCGCCGACAATCCACCATTGCGGTTCGGTTGATCCGGTGTCCGGCGTCACACGGACCTGCACGCCAAGCGCGGTCGCTGACCAGCCATCACCGGATTCAGACTGGGCGCGCGGTGACACCGCAAACCCCTCCATGGTTAGTTCTGGAGCGTCGGTTCTTGTTCTGCTGGTGACGGTCTGGGGGCTGGACGACGGCGCCATGATCGCATTGGCGACCCGGCGAGAGGTGTCAGAAATCCGCAAGTCCCGATAAAAATCAGGGTTTTGAAGCGAGGCGGGGTTGAGCCTCGGCGTGGGCAGGGAGCGCCCCGTCAGCTCGGAGCTGAGATCGTGCGAGGGCGTCTCGGGTGCGGCCCCTGGAACAAAAGCCGCAAAAAGTCCGCCGCCGCCAATGATGGCGGCCAAACTCAGCTCCAGTATGCGACGCCCCGTCATAGACCTGCCCAAGTCATTCATCCCCAAGGCATTAATACCTCGGTAACATATGGGGGCAAGTTAAAACTCTCCTGTCAGGCGTGCGCCGCCTTTGAGAATCAGAAGTCAGGCCGAACGCAAGCGGCCCTACTGGGCGCGTTGACGCATCTGGCTTGCGATCTCGTCCATTTCGGCTTGCTCGGCGGCCTTGAGCGCATCCTGGATGCGCAGCAAACGCCGCTCTTCAAGCAATTCGTATTTCTTGAGATCGGCGAAGGCCGCTTCAAGACGTCCGCGCAGCTCATCCGCCTGGGCGTCAACTTCACCCAATGACGTGCGCAGCTTGTCCTTGCGCTGGATCACCGAGCGCGCATAGCTGCCATAGGCCAGATAGCCGTCGCGGTTTTCATCGGCGATCGCCTGCTCTTCAGGAACGCTTTCCTCAAGCCGGTCGATCTGGTCGTTGATCGAGGCGCGGGCGCGTTCGATCTCGGCCATTTGCTTTTGTAGTTCTTCCACTTTGAACCGGGCCAGCCGGATCAGCGGTGCGTGAGAACGTGTCGCCATGTCTTATCCCTATCCATCACCCAATATCCCGGCCAGGTTCGCGAAACTCTCCTCAATGGACGAGGTTTCGTCTTTTCCCTGACCCAGGAATGCTTCAAGCGGTTCATTGACCGCAATGGCCCGGTCCACCTCCGGGTTCGATCCGCTGGAATAGGCTCCCAGTCGGATCAGCTCCTCCATATCCGCATAGGCGGCGAGGAGTTTTCGAGCTTCACGCGCGAGCGGCGCCTCTTCGGGCGCATAGACTTCGGGCGCGGAGCGAGAAATCGATTTCAAAACGTCGATCGCAGGGAAACGCCCGCGCTCGGCGATGGCTCGGCTCATCACGATATGGCCGTCCAGAATACCGCGGACGGCGTCCGCGATGGGTTCGTTGTGATCGTCGCCGTCCACCAGCACGGTGAACAGGCCTGTGATCGTGCCGGTGCCTTTGGGGCCGGGACCTGCGCGCTCCAGAAGGCCGGGCAGCTCGGCGAACACTGATGGCGTGTAGCCGCGCGTGGTCGGCGGCTCGCCTGCGGCCAGGCCGATCTCGCGTTGGGCCAGCGCAAAACGCGTGACTGAATCCATCAGGCACAGAACGTTCAGACCCTGGTCGCGGAAATACTCCGCCGCCGCCATGGTCGTGTAACAGGCCCGGCGCCGCGCCAGCGCGGGCGCGTCAGAGGTTTCAGTAATGACGACTGACCGGGCGCGGCCTTCCGGACCCAGAACGTCCTCAACGAATTCGCGCGCTTCACGGCCCCGTTCGCCGATCAGCCCAATGACGATGACATCCGCTTCACTGCCGCGCGCCAGCATGGACATCAGCACGGACTTGCCGACGCCCGAGCCTGCGAACACGCCCAGACGCTGTCCCAGCCGCATCGGCGTGAAGACATTCATGGCGCGCACGCCCAGATCCAGGCGATCACCCAGGCGTTGGCGGGTGTGGGCGCTGGGCGGACGGCCCTTCAGCGCATACTCCACATCGCCCTCGGGCAGAAAACCCAGCCCGTCCTGCGGGCGGCAGAAGCTGTCCATCACCCGGCCCAGCCAGGCCTTGTGCGGGCGAATGGCGGCCCCGCGCGGGTCCAGCGTCGCAATGGCGCCGGGGCGGACGCCCGTCAGATCGTCATAGGCCATCATCAGGGCGGTCTCGCCCCGAAACCCGACGACTTCGAAACTGGCTTTCACAGGACCATCAAGATGTGCGCGTGCGCCCAGGGTCAGCGCCATCGCCGGCCCCTCCGCCTCGACCAACAGGCCGTTGACCGCTGATACGCGGCCTTTGAACGTTCGGGTCTCCAGATTGGAGATCCGGTCGATCAGGCTATCCACCGCACTTCTCGCGTTAGCTTGCGGGCGTTTTGCCCGTCTTGAACCCCTGCTTAACCCAAACGCGGTTTCAGCCGCGTAAACGTCGATGCGAAAATGCGTGAACCGCATGCGCAAGAAACTACCGTAGGGCTGTTTTCTTTTGAGTGCGAATGGCTATGTTCCCCTTGGCTTTAGGGGCCGCCGTGACGCGCTGACGCGACCACGCGCCTGATTGCGAGCCGATACGCCGCTGATCGAGGCTTTTGCGAAAAGCTCTGACGCGCGTGAGAGAGACCGCCGTTCGGCGTTTCTCACTAGTTCACATCGCTGGCGCAGACGCCGCCGCCGAGTATTCGACGACGAGGAAGCCACATGTCGCTCAACGCCAAGACTGTGCGCATCGCAGGATCGCGCCCGAAGAAAAAAGCCGTTTCGCGTCAAAACAAAGA
Source organism: Oceanicaulis sp. (assembly GCF_051859625.1). Taxonomy (GTDB): domain Bacteria; phylum Pseudomonadota; class Alphaproteobacteria; order Caulobacterales; family Maricaulaceae; genus Oceanicaulis. The sequence continues at coordinate 1,955,425 of NZ_JBHYFH010000001.1, forward strand.
CAATCTTTATGCGCGCATCGACGAGAGCAAGTTCAATCGCTACGTCGTCCACGATCTTCCGCGCTATCGTAAATATCTCAGCGAGGGCGGCGCCGCGATCTATTCCGCTGACGAACTGGACGCGCTGGAAGAGGCGGGGGTGTCTGATCGCCTGCCGCCGCGCGCGACGGGCTATTATCTTGATCTCGCCAAACGCTCGGATGCGGTGAAGAACCTGATCAAGGCCCGTCCCGAGGAGATGGATGATCTGTCGGGCGAGGCGGATCCGTCCAACCAGCTCAAATACAGCCCTATGCCGGGCCTGCTGCACAAATACGAGCTGTGCCTCGTCTATGTGGTGCGCACCTGTTCAAGCTGGTGCCGGTATTGCTACCGCTCCGATTTCCTTACCGGCAAGACCGGCAAGGACACCGCCTCGATCCACGAGGTGAAGGATTATATCGAGACCCATAACGCCAGGGTCGAGCGCGGCGAGATCACCGACAAACCCAAGGTGCGCGAAGTGCTGCTATCGGGCGGTGATCCGATGGTTTTGTCGAACCGGAACCTCTTTGACTATCTGAACGGCCTGGCCGAAGCCGGGGTCGAGGTGATCCGCATCGGCACCAAGGAGATGGCGTTCTTCCCCGAGCGCTTTGACGACAACTTCTTTGAGATGCTGGACCTTTTCCATGAGGTGCACCCCAATGTGCTGGTCGCCTTCATGGTTCACTTCACGCACGCGGATGAATTCCTGCGACTCAATGATGCGGGCGAGTATGTGCGCAATGAGCGCGGCGGCTATCTGCGAAACCCGCTGGTGGAGCGCGCGGCGACACGGCTCAAATCCCGGCCCTTCGTGACGCTTGAGAACCAGACGCCGATCATTGACGGGGTCAATGATGACGCGGACGCTTTGCGCCTGATGCAGCGCGAATTGAAGCGCATGGGCGTCAACAACCATTATTTCTTCCAGTGTCGCGAGATCGAGGGCTTTCGCGCCTTCGCCGTGCCGGTGGAAAAAGCCTGGAAGCTGCATGCTGAAAGCCAGCACGGCCTGTCAGGGATCGAGCGCTCGCGCTTCGCCCTGTCCACCGAAGCGGGCAAGATGGAGATGGTCTCGGTCATCGACGGTGATGAGCGTCTGCGCGCCTTGGGCGGCGAGCTGGGCGAGGCGCTGGCGGATGGCCTCGTGATCTTCCGACTGCACCGCACGCCATACTCGGATCGTCAGAGCGATATCGTCATCGCGCGGCGCAATCCGGACGCTTTATGGATCAGCGGATACGAGGATCGCATCCTCTATGACGGCCGCGTTCATGACGCTGGCGACAAATGGGCGCCTCTGCTGGCGGCGCTCGCTCCGGCGCTTTTGCAGGCGGCGGAATAGGGCTGAATTTTTCCGAGTTTTCCACGATTTTGAAAAGCGTCCGCGGTGCTCCCGCGGGCGCTTTTTTAAGATTCGTGAGTTTTTTCTGAAAAAACCAAGCTCATGATTAAAATAGGATTTATTGCGCGACTCATCGTGCAGGACTCGATTCCACTCGTCGAGTCAAACAGTCGTTAACTTCCCATAAGGGTTTCTCGCCTCTCATAGCGAACAAGGTTAACGGTTGTGACGTCGTACGAAGGCGGTGATTCGTGCGTCGGACATGGGAGGGAACCGATGCGGGTTCTGCTGATCGAAGATGATCGCGCGACAGCGCAAGGTATCGAGCTGATGTTGAAGTCCGAGGGCTTCAACACGTATGTGACGGACCTTGGCGAAGAGGGTGTCGATCTCGGCAAACTCTATGACTATGACATCATTCTTCTGGATCTGAATCTTCCGGACATGCCGGGTTTTGACGTGCTCAAAACCCTGCGCGTGGCCAAGGTGGATACGCCGATCCTGATCCTGTCCGGCAATGCCGACATCGACAACAAGGTGCGCGGCCTCGGCTCGGGCGCTGACGACTACATGACCAAGCCCTTCCATAAAGAAGAGCTGATCGCCCGCATCCACGCTGTGGTGCGCCGCTCCAAAGGTCATTCCCAGTCGATCATCAAGACGGGCGACATCGCCGTGAACCTCGACGCCAAGACCGTCGAAGTGAACAGCCAGCGCGTGCATCTGACCGGCAAGGAATACCAGATGCTGGAGCTGCTCTCGCTGCGCAAGGGCACGACCCTGACCAAGGAAATGTTCCTCAACCATCTGTATGGCGGCATGGACGAGCCGGAGCTGAAGATCATCGACGTCTTCATCTGCAAACTCCGCAAGAAGCTCGCTTCGGCCACCAATGGCGACCACCATATCGAAACGGTCTGGGGCCGCGGCTACGTGCTGCGCGATCCGGCTGACGAGATCAGCGCCGCAAGCGCCTAGTCTTTCGACAGGTCTGATTGAAAAAGCCCCGGGCCCTATGGCGCGGGGCTTTTTCGTGCGCGCCCTTCACGTGCAATGGTACGGGCTGTATGTGCGCCGCTTAGCCTCGACGCGGACTGTTCCCAGCCAGGCAGGATGTCTGATGATTGCTCCCACGCCTATTCACGCTTTTGATGTTTCAGATGCTGGCGTCGCCAGCGCCGTCCGTGATCTGAACGCGGCTTTGCCGGATCGTGGGTATCGCTGGGTGCATCTGGATCTGAGCGATCCTGGCGCTCTGGCGTGGATATCCGAACAGGCTGATCCGGTGGTGGCGGAAGCGCTGATGCGCACGGATACGCGGCCGCGCATGTCTGAACATGCTGACGGGATGATCCTGATGATGCGCGGGGTCAATCTGAACCCTAACTCAGACCCTGAAGACATGGTCTCGCTGCGGGTCTGGGTGACGGACAGGCTTGTGATCACCACGCGGATGCGCCGCCTGATGGCGGTGTCCGAGATCGCTGACCGCATGGCCGAAGGCTCAGGTCCCGCTGCGCCCGCCGAACTGGTGTGCGCCCTGGCGCAGGGGCTCACAGTGCGGATGGAGCCGGTGCTGGAGGCGCTGGTCGATGAGATCGACGATCTGGAAGAGCGCAGCGTGGACCGGGCGTCACGGTTGCGCGGCGAGCTGGCTGACATCAGACGGACCACCATTGCGCTCAGACGCTATCTGGCGCCGCAACGCGATATCCTGGCCCGTTTGTCTCTCGAGGATGTGGGGCCGTTGCATCACCCTCATGTGCGGGTGACCTTGCGGGAAACCGCCGACCGGATCGCACGTCTGGTGGAAGAGCTCGACATGATCCGAGAGCGCAGCTCCATCCTCAACGACCAGATTGTGGATGCACGCGCCGAAGAAATGAACGCCGCGATGTTGCTGCTCAGCATCGTCGCCGCTGTTTTCCTGCCGCTGGGCTTTCTGACGGGCCTTCTGGGAATCAATGTGGGCGGCCTGCCCGGCGCGCACTGGCCCTACGCTTTCGCGCTGGTGTGCGCGTCGTGTCTGGGGCTGGCCGGCGGACTGGTCTGGTGGTTCCGCCACAAGGGTTGGCTCTAATGGGGCGACTTTGGCGCGGGTCAGCGCGCTTGCGCTTGAGTGGAGATCCGCGTCGGCGTCATTGGATCGTGCAGTGCGAAGCGCTGTTTCTTCCTGCATTTTCAATAAACACTGAGATTAAGCATAGTGTGTTTGCTGCGCCTGCTGCTGAGGCATCAATAGCGCACTGTTCCCAAATTTGAGCTTTTATAGGGCTCCCTGCTTGCTAACGTAATGATGATATTACTATCCTCACCTTACTATCGCCAAAACAAAGTGTGCAGCACCAAAGCTGCCGGGCGACGGGGAGGACAGTATGAAGCACTCGATCAGGTCGGTCGCGCTTGGCGCAACCGCTCTCGCCGCCGGTTTGACCGGCATCGCTCAAGCTCAGCAGCCTGACGTCATTACGGTGACCGCGCAAAAGCGTGAACAGACCTTGCAGGAAGTGCCGATCGCGGTGTCCGTCGTGCAGGCTGAAACCATCCAGAACGCACAGATCATCGACGCGATCGACCTTCAGTCTGTCGTCCCGTCCTTGCGGGTGAGCCAGCTGGAGCGCAGCTCCAACGCCACTTTCATTATTCGCGGCCAGGGCAATGGCGCCAACAATCCCGGCATCGAGCCGTCCGTGGCTGTGTATATCGACGGCGTGTTCCGCCCGCGTGCAGGGTCTGTTTTGTCTGACCTGATGGGGATCGAGCGCGTTGAGGTCTTGCGGGGGCCGCAATCGACCCTGTTCGGCAAGAACGCCACCGCTGGCGTGGTCAGCATCGTCACCGAGCAGCCTGCGTTTGAGTGGGGCGGCCAGGGCGAAGTGACGTTCGGCAATTACGGCCAGTCCATTTTCAAGGGATCTGTGACCGGGCCCCTGTCTGAAAATGTCGCGTTCTCGCTGTCCGGCAGCATGAACCAGCGCGACGGTTATTATGACAATGTCGGCACGGGCGGCGATTACAATGATCGCGACCGCTATGCGGTCCGCGGTCAGCTTCTGATGCTGCCGACCGATAATCTCGAGCTGCGCCTGATCGTGGATTACGACGAAATCGACGAGCAGTGCTGCGGGACCGACCGGATCACTGACGGGGCGGCAGGCCCGGCCATCCGGGGGCTCTTGGGCGGCCAGACCTCTGCAGGTCCCGATTTCGAGTATCAGATCGCGACGAATGTGGCGAACCAGAACCAGATTGAGAATTCGGGCATTTCCTTGCAAGCGGACTGGGAGCTTAGCGACAGTCTGACCTTCAGCTCCATCACCGCCTTCCGGCAGTATGAAGACTTCGTCGATTATGAAGGCGACTTCACCGATCTTGATATTCTGGGCACCAATATCCGCGGCCTGGATGTGGACACCTTCACCCAGGAATTCCGCCTGACCGGGGATTGGAACAATCGCGCCTTCTTCTTGCTCGGCGCGTTCTATTCCGACGAAAACATGACGGTCGAGGACGCCCGCATCTATGGCGCGGACTCGCGCGCCTATGTGGACATTCTCACCGGCGGCGCTCTCGCGGCGTTTGAGACCCCGCTCGGCTTTGCGCCGGGCACCTTCTATGCAGAAGGCGGCGGCACGCGATTTACGGCGGAGCAAACGGACGAACAGTTTCAGATTTTCGGCCAGGTGGACTTTAACCTGACTGAACGTCTGGTTCTGACTGCGGGGCTTGCGTATTTCGAGACCAACAAGGAAATCGATTTCACCAATGTCATCCGCACGAACCCCTTCTCGGACCTGAACTTCGTTCAACTGGGTCTGGGCAGCTTCTTGCAGAGCGTTGGCGTCAATCCCAATGATCCCACGCAAGTGGGCGCATTTGCGGCCGCTCAGCCCGGCGTTTTCGGTGCATTTGTCAATGCCTCGACCACGTTCAACTCTGTCGCTCTGAACAATGGCGGCGTGTTGGTGAACGGTGTGGTGGTCGATCCGCTGACCGGTCTGCCTCTGGCCAACCCGCTGCTGGACTTCTTCCAGCTGGGGCTGCAGCCGCTGGGCGCGCTGACGCCGTTCCCGAACTCTGTGGAGTCGGGCGAAACCAGCGACAATGACGTGCCCTACACCTTCCGCCTGGCGTATGACGCAACGGACCGGACGAATGTGTACGTGTCCTATGCGCGCGGCTTTAAAGCCTCGTCGTGGAACCTGACGCCCGATACGCGGCCGGACAGCGCCGACATCGCCGCCCTGCGCGCCGCTGGCGAACTGGCGGCTGACAATGCGTTGGGCCTGCCGACCGTGGTCAATACGGCTGAAGCGCTCGGCGTCGCCGGCAATCAGCGCTTTGCACGTCCTGAGATCACCACCACGCTGGAAGTCGGCTTCAAGACGCGCTTCTCCTGGGGGTCGCTGGATGTGGCGATCTTTGATCAGAATATCGAAGACTTCCAGTCTTCGGTCTTCCAGGGCGCGGGCTTCGCCGTCATCAACGCGGGTGAACAATCCAGCCAGGGGCTGGAGTTTGACGCCACCATCAACCCGCCCGCCATTCCGGGGCTGACCCTGACCCTGTCGGGCATCTGGATGAATGCGGAATATGACGATTATGCCGGCGCACCTGTGGTGACGGGCAGCGATATCGACGTCGCGGACGGCGTTGCTGACGGCCGAGGCGATTTGAGCGGCCAGGATGTGGCGGGGATCCCTGAGTTCGCGGGCTCCTTCGGCTTCACCTATATGCGTCAGTTCTCTGCCGGTGAGGCGTTCATTCGCGCCGATTACCAGTACGAGTCAGAAGTCAAACTGCTCGACAACCTGCCAGACAACATCACGCGTCAGGTCGGCACGCTGAACGCAGCGGTCGGCGTGAATCTGGATAACGGTCTGGAAGCGCTCCTGTGGGCGCGCAACCTCAATGAAGACGAGTACTACACGTCAGGCTTCCCGACGACGCTGCAGGCTGGCTCTTTCTCGGGCTATCCGAACCAGCCGCGGACCTATGGCGTGACGCTGCGCAAGCAGTTCTAGGCCAAGGCCGGACGAGACGAAAAAACCCCGCCGGTCTGACCGGCGGGGTTTTCTTTTATCGGCGCCCGACAGGAGGACAGGCGAGGGCCCTAGTCAGCCTCGGCCGGAACCAGACGCAGGACAGAGCCTTCAAAATCATCGGTCAGCACGTACAGCGCGCCATCCGGCCCGGTGCGCACATCACGGAAGCGCTGGCCCATATCCGCCAATAGCGGCTCGACGCTGATCACCCGGTCGCCGTCGATCTCCAGACGTTCGACCTTGCTGCCCGCCAGAGCGGACACGAAGAGATCGCCCTGCCAGTGCTCAAAGGCGTCGCCGGTGTAAAAATCCATGCCGGACGGTGCGATGGACGGGTTCCAGTACCAGATCGGTTGGGTCAGCCCGTCGCGCTCACGCTCCTCGGTGATGATGGTGCCGTCGTAATTGATGCCGTAGGTGATCACCGGCCAGCCATAATTGTCGCCCGCCGCCAGGATGTTGATCTCGTCGCCGCCGCGCGCGCCATGCTCGAGCTCCCACACCGAGCCGGTGGCGGGATTGCGGGCGATGCCCTGGGCGTTGCGATGGCCGAAGCTGTAGACGCCCGGCGCGCCGTTCTCGATCACCGGATTGTCGCCCGGGATGGAGCCGTCAAGATTGAGGCGAACCACCGCGCCCAGATGATTGTCCGGGTTCTGGGCTTCGTCCTGATAATTGCCGCCTTCGCCCAGGGTCAGGAACAGCGTGCCGTCCGGGTTGAAGAGAATCCGGCCGCCGAAGTGAAACCCGCCGGCTTTTTCAAAGTTGACGTGGAAGATGTCTTCGACGTTTTCCAGCGCCGTCAGGTCTTCGCTCAACTGCGCGCGGGCGAGGGCGGTGTTGTTCGCGCCCGCAATCCCTTCGGCATAGCTGAAATAGACCATGCGGCTGTCAGCGAAATCCGGCGCCAGCGCCACGTCCAGCAGACCGCCCTGGCGTTCGACCAGAAGATCGTCGGGCAGGCCGCTCACCGGCGCGTCTCTCAGGCCGTCCGCATCAATGACCCGCAACCGGCCTTCGCGCTCGGTCACCAGATATTCGCCGGTGGGCAGGAAGGCGATGGACCAGGGATATTCCAGTCCGCCCGCGACGGTTTCGATGATGAAGTCGGCTTGTTCGCTTTCAATGACATCCTGGGCATGGGCTGCACAGGACAGGGCCAGCACGCTCAGGCTGGCGGCGGCGAAACGGATCATGGCGCTCTCCCCTAATTGGCTTGAGGGGAAGATAGGCGATCAGACGCCAAATGAAACACGCAATCAGCGCGGGGTCAGGCGGTCAGTCGCTGAGGCGCCTTGAGGAAGGCTGCGCCCATGCGCTTGACGCGTTGGGACAGGACAGGCTCCGCCGCCGCCGTATGCGCCCAACGCCGACGCAGCTTCAGCGGGGCTTTCGACAGCGGACCGGGCAGGATTTTGCAGACGGCTTCCGCACTGTCCCACGCCTTCAGGCTCGCCATGGCGGTGCTGGGTTTCATGGCGCGACCGCCTTGCAGCACGGTCTCATAATCAGTGTAGGCGTCTTTATAGGCGTACTCGCCGCCACCCAGATCGATGCGGTTGATGCGCATATTAGGCGCGGCTTCAATGATGCCCTGCAACAGAAGATGGCCAGGGGAGACGGCGCGAAAGGCCGGGTCGTAAGCGGGCATCCAGGAATGATAGATGTCTCCCGCGACAATGCCCATTTCCACCGCGGCCAGCTGGTCGCCCAGATAGAGCGAGGCGACCAGGCCCCGAAACGGTCCGAAACTGCGTGAGGCGCAAGTGCGGATCAGTGCGTCCACCCATTTGATGTCAAACAGGTCCAGAAGCCCGGTCTGCTGGTATTGAGCGCTTTTCCAGGCGCGCAGGGTTTCAAAGCGTTCGCCCAGCGGGTCGCCGAAAACGATGCGGATCGGACCGAACTCGCGCTCGGCCTTGCGCTGGCGCTGGCGCAGCTTCTTGAAATGCTTGTGCTGGGTCTGCTCTTTGCGCGCCATCCAGGCGTCAACGCCTTCGCTGAGATCAATGATCGAAGAGCGGGTCTGGCTGCGCACCTGGCCCAGGGCCTCGCCTTGCCAGTTGTCATAGACCAGAACGTCCGCGCCCATGGCCGACAGAAGGGCTTTCTCACAGACCTTGAAGCCGGGGATGGCGGCGAAGCCTTGATAGTCTGACAGCGGCGCGCCGACGGGGCGCGCAATGCCGCCCTGGGGCGCATGATAGGCGAAATAGCCGATCGGGGCGCTGTTCTCTTCGGCGATGATGACATGCACGTCGTGGCGCTGGGCGTCCACGTCCTGGGCGAAATCGGGCAGGAGATAGGGGCTGGTCAGCCGACCGTCCGGCCGTGCCAGATCGCGCCAGCGGTCGAGATCGCGGACACCCAGTGCTGACAAAGGCGTATCAAACAGACGCATGTTCACCCCCTGAAGTCTTCTTGCAGGTGAAAATGCAAGGCGCGCGCCGAACGGGACTCATGTATGGTCCTGTTTCGTTCTGGTCTGACGCCGAGGTACGCCATGGATCCCGTTTCAATCGCCTTGATCGCCCTGGGCGGCGCCTGTCTCGTTTTGGGAATCGTGGGCGCTTTGGTCCTGCGCAAGGCGTGGGGCGAGGCGGATGGCTTGCGCGCTCAATTCAGCGACGCTCAGGGCGCCTTGTCTGAGGCCCAGCTGGAGTTGCGCGAAGCCCAGACCGAGGCGCGGCGGGTGGATGAACTCAAAGCCGAACTCGCCAGCGAACGCGCCATGCGTGACGCCGCCGAGAAGGCGCTGGCGGAGGCGCGAACCACCGCGTCCCGCGTGGACGGGCTGGAAGAGCAGCTTGAGGCGACCCGTCAGGCGGAGACCCGGGCCTCGTCAGAACTCCGGGCGTTGAAAGAACGTCTCGAAGAGCGCGAAGCTGCGGTGAAAGCCGAGCGTGATCGCCTGACGGCGCTGAGCCAGGAGATGCAGGACCGTTTCAAGACGCTGGCCGGCGAGGCTCTGGACGCGTCCTCCAAGAAACTGCTCGAACAGGCCCAGCAAAGCTTCAAGGCCCAGCACGAAAAAGCCGAAGGCGGTGTGAAGACGCTCGTCGACCCGATCCGCGAGCAATTGGGCCAGTTCCGCCAGCAGGTGGAGAAGCTCGAGCGTGACAGGATCCAGAATTCCGGCGCGATCGCCGAGCAGATCACCAAGCTGTCCCAGGGCCTTAACGACCAGCACAAGGAAACCTCCAAGCTGGTGAACGCCTTGCAGCGCAAATCCACGATGCGCGGGCAATGGGGCGAGCGCACGGTGGAAAACATTCTCGAGCTGGCGGGCCTGACCAAGAACATTGATTACGACGCCCAGCACCAGACCCGCGACAGCGAAGGCGCGGCGTTGCGGCCGGACTTCGTCATCAAGCTGCCGGGCGGGGGCCGGTTCGTGGTGGATTCAAAAGTGGCGCTTACCGCCTATCTGGATGCTGTGGAAGCGGAGGACGAAGCCACCCGCCGCGACGCCCTGCGCCGCCATGCCGCTCAGGTGAAGACCCACGTCAAACAGCTCGCCAAAAAGGAGTACGCCGCCAGCGTGGACGGCGCGATCGACTTTGTGGCGCTGTTCATCCCCGGCGAGAGCTTTTATTCCGCCGCCATTGAGGAAGATCCGGGCCTGTTTGACGACGCCATCAAGGCCAATGTGATCATCACCACGCCAGCAACCCTGTTGGCGCTGGCGAAAGCGGTGGCGTACGGCTTCCGTCAGGAAAAGCTCGAACACAACGCCCAGAAAGTCGCCGCGCTGGGCGATGAGCTGTATAGCCGCCTGACGACCTTCACCGACCATCTGGGCCGCGTGGGCGCGGGGCTGAAGACGGCGACGCTCAATTACAACAAGGCCGTGGGCTCGTTTGACAGCCGCGTCTTGCCCAAGGCGCGCGACATGGCCCAGCTCAATGGCCAGATGAAGCTGGTGGAGCCGCCCGCCCAGGTCGATGAATCGCCGCGTCTTCTGTCCGCGCCGGAGACGGATCAGGGCTGATCGGGCGCATTCTCCTCCGCAGGCGGTTCGCCGCCTTCGACCAGATACCAGGGCGCTTCGCCATACTCATAGGGCGGCAGGGTGAAGAAGGTGCGGAACGCGTCCAGCGCCGCCGGATGGAAGATGGTGGCATGCGTTTCGGTCTGTGAGCGGTCCACATAGATCCAGTCGAGCCCCTCCGGCGCGTGGTTTTCCAGAGCTTCCAGAAGGTGATCAAGGCCGGCCTGCATGGTCCCGCCTTCATCGGCCATGGTGAGGTAGAGGCTTCGCTCGGCGTCGTCATGGGCGGAAAGGCGGGTCGCGGCCGCCAAGCCCGCCGCCTGCTCATCCCACCACAATGACGGGCTGACGGCGATGTAATCGGTGAAACTCGTCGGCGCGTTCAGGAAGGTGTCGGTGACGAACAATCCCGCCAGAGACTCCCCGATCACCGCCCGGCGGTCAGACGTCTCATAGCGGTTTTCGACAAAGGGGATGACCGTCTCTGTGAGGAAGGCGAGGAAGTCTTCCGACCCGCCCTGGTCTGCAAACTGGGCCTGATAGCGCGGATCGGCTGCGGGCCGCGTCAGTTCCTGAAGACGATTTTTCGTCTGAACGCCGACCAGGATGAACGGTTCATACTGCCAGCTCAGCGCGCCCAGCTGCGCCAGCCCTGCGATATGGACGAAGTCCTGATCCTGCGCGCCGTCAACGAGGTAGACCACGTTGAGAGGCTCTTCCAGCTCGTCATAAAAGGGCGGCAGCCAGACATTGACCTCCCGCTCATCGCCCAGGCTTGGCGCGTCCAGAACGAAGCTCTCACCAATGACGATGTCGCTTTGGGACAATGGTTGCGGGCTTTGAGCGAGGGCCGCAGTAGATGATGCCGCGGCCAGCAGGCCTGCCAGAATGAGCGCCTTCATGGTATGATCCCCTCAAGTTGAAGTCTGACGCTATCGCGTCCGGCGAGGTTGGCCAGCGCTTTGTTTGATCGGGGCGCTGAGACAGCGCGACAAACTTGAACCTAACCCTTTGCACGATTACCTAAGCGACATGGCTATTCGAGAAATCCTCACTGTTCCCGATCCGCGCCTGAAGCTGGTCTCCAAACCGGTCGACGCGGTGGATGATGAACTTCGCGACCTGATGGATGACATGGTCGAGACCATGTACGCAGCGGACGGCATTGGTCTGGCCGCCATCCAGGTGGGCGTGGACAAGCGCGTCATCGTCATGGATTTGACGGATGAACGCACCACGCCGAGCTTCTTCGTCAATCCGGTGATCACGCCGCTGACAGAAGATCTCAAACCCTATCAGGAGGGCTGTCTGTCCGTGCCTGATATCTATGACAGCGTGGAGCGTCCGAAAAAGGTCAAGGTCGAGTTCCTCGACTATGACGGCGAAAAGCGCGAGCTGATCGCCGAAGACCTGTTTGCGGTCTGCATCCAGCACGAGATGGACCATCTCGAAGGCGTGGTGTTCATCGACTATCTGTCGCGGCTCAAGCGCGAGCGGGCGGTCAAGAAAGTCCAGAAACTCGTCAAGCAACGCGGCGCGCCCGCAGAGGCGGCGGAATGACCCTGTCACGCGTTCTGATGGCGGCGACGCCGTTGACCCTTGTCGCTTGTGCGCCTGCCGCCCAGTCAGACCCGGACCTGTTTGATCGCTTGAGCGCTTATTGCGGTCAGGCGTTTGAGGGCGAAGTCACGTCAGAAGATGAGCGCGATGCGGACTTTGCGTCTGAGCGCCTTGTCATGCATGTGCGCGAATGCGGCGAGACCGAGCTGCGCGTGCCGTTTCATGTGGGCGAGGACCGCTCGCGCACCTGGGTGATCACACGCCTGCCGGAAGGCGGATTGCGCCTCAAGCATGATCACCGTCATGAAGACGGCTCTGAAGATGTGCTGACCCAGTATGGCGGCGATACGGTTGGCCCTGCCGGCGCGATCCGCGCCGATTTCCCGGCGGACGCCGAAAGCCAGGCGCTGTTCGAGCGCGAAGGCATCCCGGTTTCCATGGCGAATGTCTGGTCGATTACGCTGTCAGAAGACAGCTTCATCTACGCGCTGGACCGTCCGAACCGGCATTTCGCAGTGGCGTTTGACCTCACCGAGCCGGTCGAGACCCCGCCCGCGCCCTGGGGCGCCGAAGACTAGGCCTCAAACCCGCCTGGATACTGCACAAACGCCAGATAGAGCCCGTCCGGCGGAGCCACAGGACCGCAGCGCGTGCGATCCGCTGCGTCAAGCGCCGCCTTGAAATCCTCAGGCGTCCATTTGCCGAAGCCGACTTCCACCAAAGACCCAACGATCGAGCGCACCTGACGATGCAGGAAGCTGATCGCTTCCACCGTCACATGGATTTCCGCGACAGACTGAAACACCGCGATCTGATCGAGCGATTTGACGGGGCTGTCCGCCTGGCACTGGGAATCGCGAAATGTCGTAAAGTCATGCGTGCCGACCAGATGCTGGGCGGCGGCGTGCATGGCCGCCACATCAAGGTCTTGCGAGACGCGCCAGACCTGACCGCGGGTCAGGGTCAGCGGCGCCCGGCGCGCTTGCAGTCGATAGATATAGCCGCGCCGGTTCGCCTTGAAGCGGGCGTGAAAGTCATCGTTGACGCGCTGAGCCTCCACCACCGCAATCGGGTGAGGTTTGAGATGATGGTTCAGCGCATCGCGGACCTTGTCGGCGGGCAAATCCTTGTCCAGATCCACATGCGCGACCTGGCCCAGGGCATGAACGCCGGAATCGGTGCGGCCCGCGCCGTAAATCTCGCGCGGCGCGCCATCAAGCTTTTCCGCCGCCTGCTCCAGCGCGCCCTGCACGGAGGGTCCGTTCTTCTGACGTTGCCAGCCCACGAACGGGCCGCCGTCATATTCGATGGTGAGCTTGTAGCGCGGCATGATTAGCGCAAAACCGTCCCGGCGGGCACGTCCGTGCCGTTGAGGAACGCCTTCGCGTCCATCACGCCCTTGCCCTCGCGCTGGAGCCGGGTCAGGCGCACTGCGCCGCGCCCGCAGGCGATGAGCAAGGCGTCGTCCAGCACTTCGCCGGGCTCGCCGTCGCCTTTTTCCGGCTGGGCGAAATGGACCTTCACGCGCACCGGCTTGGTCTCGGTTTCCAGTTCGAAATACGCGCCGGGGACAGGCGACAGGCCGCGGATCTGGTCGGCGACTTCGCCGGCGGGCTTGCTCCAATTGATGCGCGCATCCTCGCGGGTGATCTTCCTGGCGTAGGTGACGCCGTCCTCGCTTTGCGGCGTTGCGCTGAGCGAGCCGCGCTCGAGCGCGGCGAGGGTGCGCGGCCAGAGCTGGGCGCCTGTACTCATCAGCCGGTCGTGCAGGGTGGAGGCTGTGTCGGTCTCCGCAATGGGAACCACTTCGCTCATTAGCACAGGGCCGGTATCCAGCCCCGCCTCCATCTGCATGATCTGAACGCCGGTGATCTCGTCGCCCGCCATGATGGCGCGCTGAATGGGCGCGGCCCCGCGCCAGCGCGGCAGGAGCGAGCCGTGCAGGTTGAGGCAGCCCAGACGCGGCGCATCGAGCGCTTGTTGCGGCAGGATCTGACCGTAGGCCACCACACACGCTGCATCGAGATCAAGGCTCTCAAACTGAGCGATCACCTCAGGGTCGCGGAAACTTTCGGGCGTATGGACGGTCAGGCCGAACAACTCGGCGAGCTGATGCACGGGCGTTTTGACCGTCGCCTGACCGCGTCCGCGCCGACGGGCGGGCTGGGTGTAGACCGCGACCACATCATGACCTGCGCCGACAATTTCGGCGAGCGAGGCGGCGGCGAATTCAGGGGTGCCCATGAAGGCGAGGCGTAGGGTCATGGCTCAATATCAATGCTGTCAGGTTACGGGCCTGCACCTAGACCGAAGTGCGTCGGAGTAAAAGCCTTACACCGCCTTCAGCCCTGTAATCTCTTCGCTCAGCGTCCACAAACGCTGGGCGAGGTCTGCATCACGGATATGGGGGTGAGCGCCGCTATAGGCGTCTGCGGGCGGGTTGGGCGCAGCGATATTGCAATCCTCGCAATAGACCCCGCCGCGATCCGCCAATAGCGGCGAGGTCGCGGCCCATACTGTGGTAGCGGCGCCTTGTTCGACCGTTTTGAACATTGGGTGTGGTTGATCGTTTTCATCATACCAGCCGAAGGCGCGCATCTCTTCCATATCCAGATCGCGCTGCAGGTCTGTGGCGATGCCGCCGGGATGCACGGAATAGGCTTTCAGCCCCTGATCTTCATAGCAGCGGTTCAGCTCCAGCGCGAACAGGGCGTTGGCGCTTTTGGCGCGGCCATAGGCCTCCCATTTCTCGTACTCGCCTGTCTGATAATTCCAGTCTTCGAGATCAACGCCTGCGCGGCGATGCGCGATCGAGGACAGCGCCACCACGCGGGCGCCTGGGCGTTTGAGCAGCAGGTCGGAGAGCTGGGCGAACAGGGCGAAATGACCCAGATGATTGGTGGCGAACTGGCTTTCCCAACCCTTGGAATTACGCCGCAAGGGCGTCGCCATGATCCCGGCATTATTGATCAGGATGTCGATGCCGTCCGACGTCACCTCACGCAACTCCTGTGCGCCCGTCTTTACGCTGTCAGGCTCTATCAGGTCGAGCGTCACGGTTTCGACCGGCAGTCCGTCAAGCGCGGCTCGGGCTTTGTCGGGCGTTCTGACGGTGACGATCACCCGTGCGCCAGCGTCAGACAGGGCGCGCGTCGCTTCAAGCCCGATGCCGGAATACCCGCCGGTGACAATGACGGTCTTTCCGGCCAGATCCGCCGCCTTGGCGACCTCTGCGGCGGTGGAGCGCATGTGAAACGGGCTGTCGACGGGCTGCTGGCGATCATCAGTCATAATGAACCTATCCTCTCGCTGTGCGTTTCAGTGTCGCGCGTCAAATCACAGGACGCCAGCTTTCTGATGGCGCGCCGTTCAGGTGCGGGTCAGCAAGCCGTGCTAGGCTGCGAAGGCTGAGATATTTCAAAGGGGAATAAGATGCGGAGCTTTCTGACTTTACTGGCAATTTTTGTGCTGGGCGCCTGTAGCGCTGCGACTCCGGACGACGGCCCGATCAATGGCGGTCCCGTGAACGGCGGCGACTGGCGTGTCGTCGGGCTGGGTGAAGCCTGCGGCGGCATGGCCGGTGTCAGGTGCGAGGGCGCGGACGCTGGCGCTAATTATTGCGCGTATGCGCCTACGGCCCAATGTGGCGCCGCGGACCAGATGGGCGTTTGCACCGCGCGCCCGCAAATGTGTACGCGAGAATATCGCCCGGTCTGCGGCTGTGACGGCGAGACCTATGGCAATGCGTGTACGGCCGCCGCTGCGGGCGCCAGCATCGTGCATGAGGGCGAGTGCCAAGCGCGCCAGTAAGCGCCGAATGTCAGCGTTCGCTCAGTCATTGGCTTGAGCGCCCGGTTCCGCAACGCGCTGGAACCGGGTAAGCAGCCTGTCTGACGACAGGAGACGCCCATGGCTCAATTGACAGGCAAAACCGCTCTGATCACTGGCGTTGCGCGCGGCATCGGCGCCGCGATCGGGGAAGCGTTCGTGCGTGAAGGCGCTCATGTGCTGCTTACGGATATCAATGGCGCAGGCGTCGAGGCTCTGGCCGCACGACTGGGGGAGCGGGCGCATGCCCGGACCCTGGACGTCGGCGAGCCTGCCGACTGGTCAGCGGCGGCGGAGTGGGTCGAGCAAAGCTGGGGCGGACTAGATATTCTGGTCAACAATGCCGGGATCACCGGGTTCGGCGTGGCGGAGCAGGGCCTTCACGACCCCGAGCATGTGACGCTGGAGGACTGGCGCGCCGTGCATCGGGTCAATACCGATGGCGTCATGCTGGGCTGCCAATGGGCGATCAAGCTGATGAAGGCGCGCCAAGGCGGCTCGATCATCAATTTGTCTTCACGCTCGGGCGTAGTGGGCATTCCCGCTGCTGCGGCCTATGCGGCGTCAAAGGCCGCGGTCCTGAACCATACGCGCACCGTGGCGCTTTATTGCGCGCAGGCAGGCTATGACATTCGCTGTAACGCCATCCTGCCCGCTGCCGTGCTGACTCCCATGTGGGAGGATATGCTGGGCGAAGGCGACGCCCGCGACCGCGCCATTGCGGATGTGGAGGCTGGCATCCCCATGGGCCGGTTCGGCCGGCCTGAAGAAGTGGCGGATGCGGCGCTTTTTCTCGCCTCAAGCGCCTCCAGCTACATGACCGGCACGGATTTGCATCTGGATGGCGGCATCCTCGCCGGCGCGGCCTCATCACCGCGCCGGGCTGAGGACTGAGTTACTCCGCGCGCCAGACGATTTCGCCGTCCACCACCGTCATCACCGGGCGGGCCTCTGCCAGATCGGCGTCCGGCACGGTCATCAGATCGCGGTCAAAGACGGAAAAGTCCGCCAGCTTGCCCACTTCAATCGTACCCAGCTCATCCTCGCGGAAGGTGGCGTAGGCCGGCCAGATCGTGAACAGCTTGAGCGCGGTCTCACGGTCCAGCGCCTGGTCGAGATTCCAGTGATCGTCAGCGAAGCCGTTCAGATCGCGACGCACGGCGGCGGCGTAGAACTCGATCCGCGCCTCGCCGCGTTCCACCGGGGCGTCTGACCCGCCGGCGATCATCGCGCCGTCCTCGATCAGCGTGCGCCAGGCATAAGCGCCCTCCAGCCGGTTCAGACCGATGCGACTGGCCGCGAAATGCAGATCGCCGATGGCGTGGCTGGGCTGCATTGAAGCGATCACATCCATCTCGCCAAAGCGCGGAATGTCGTCAGGGTGCAGCACCTGGGCGTGTTCGACGCGCCAGCGCGGCTCCGCCACGGCGCGATCTTCGGCGGGGACGGCCTCAAAGCTGTCTTCCATCCAGTTGAGCACTTCACGGTTTCCCGCATCGCCAATGGCGTGAATGGCGAGCTGGACGCCATCCGTCAGCGCGCGCTGCATCATCGCCTCGGCGCGATCCTCTTCAGACAGGAACAGGCCGGTTGTGTCCGGTGCATCGTCATAGGGCTCCAAGAGCGCTGCACCGCGTGAACCGAGCGCGCCGTCCATGTAGAATTTCACGCCGCGCGCGATCACCCGTCCATCGCCCTCGATCCGGGGCGCTTGGGCAGCCACGGCGTCATAATCTTCCGGATTGGCGAAGACCGAGATGCGGATGGGAAGCGCGCCCTCTTCAGCCAACGAGGCCATGATGTCTACGTCCGCATAGGGCACGCTCATATCGTGCACGCTGGTCCAGCCGTGGGACGCCATCACTTCAGCGCCCAGCCGATAAAGCGTCTCACGCTCTTCGGCGCCCGGTTCGCCCGCCAGCGCCGCGAAGGGCGCCATGGCGGTGTCGATGAACATGCCGTTGGGTTGGCCGTTTTCGTCTTTGAGAATGGCGCCGCCTTCAGGGTCAGGCGTGTCCGCGGTGATACCCGCGGCTTCGATGGCGGCGGTATTGGCGACCAGCGCATGGCCGTCCGCGCGCACCAGGATCACCGGACGCTCGGCTTCGATCGCGTCCAGATCGGCGGCGCTCGGGAAGCGCTCTTCGGGCCAATGGGTCTCAATCCAGCCGCGTCCGGAGATGATCGAGGCGCTGGCGTCAGAAGCGGCCTCGGCGACGCGGTCCTGCAGGTCGGCGATGGAGGCGGTTCCCTCAAGATTCAGGGACCGTTCGCGTTGTCCGACGCCGATGACATGGGCATGCGCGTCGGTGAAACCGGGAAACAGCGTCGCGCCCGCCAGGTCTACGGTTTGGGTGTCTTCGCCGATAAACGCTTCGCCATCCGCGGCGCTACCGACAAAGACGATCCGTCCGTCATCAACAGCCACCAATTCGGCACTGGGGCTAGCCTCGACGCCGGTATAGATCGGGCCGCCGGTGAACACCCGGTCGGCGGCGTCTGGGCGCGCAATTTGCGGGTCGAGCGGTTCAGAACAGGCGCCGAGCGCCAGCGTGCAAACGCTCAAGGGCAGCGCGGCCAGTGACAACGTGCGGTTCATAAATCCCTCCCCAGGACGATCTGAGAGGGAAACTAGCGCGGCGCGGCCCTCAGGTCACGGTCATGATCATCCAGTCGATGATCAGGGGCACGCCCGCAGCCGCAGCCGCAAGCAGCGGCGGCAGGCCCAATGCGCCGTGCGCGACGCGCCAATGCACGAACAGACGCACGAAATTATAAAGCGAGGTGACTTGCCCCATGGCCCCCGCATCGGCCAACCCTGCGGGGTAGAGCGCCAGCATCAGCGCCTGGACATGGACCAGCAGCAAGACCGTCCAGTTATGGGTCACAAGCCAGCTCGCGTAGCGGTCTTTCACGCCCAGAACCATCACCATGCCCATGGCGACCACAGGAAAGACTATCCAGAACCGCGCCCAGCTA
Source organism: Oceanicaulis sp. (assembly GCF_051859625.1). Taxonomy (GTDB): domain Bacteria; phylum Pseudomonadota; class Alphaproteobacteria; order Caulobacterales; family Maricaulaceae; genus Oceanicaulis. Next base: position 1,974,197 of record NZ_JBHYFH010000001.1, read on the forward strand.
AACAGGGCGTCCAGCAGCGAATAGCTCGCCTCCGCTTCGAAATAGCTGGCGTTGTCGGCGATGAAATAATTGATGCCGTAGATCAGGAAGATGAAGGCTGGCAAGCCCAGCACAACGCCGATGAAGGACCGGCCGACGCCGGTCACGCTCATGTCGAAATGCTTGCGCCAATCGGATTTGAACGCCAGCAGCGCAAAGACACCATCGACGCCCGCGCGCATATCCTTGAGGGCCTGATGGATCATGGAAACGTCTTGAAATACCGGTCGAGGACATCTGCGTAGATCGCGGCGAGCCCGGTCACATCGCTGACGGGGACGCGCTCATCCACCTGATGCATGGTTTCGCCCACCAGGCCAAACTCGGCCACCGGGCAATAATCCTTGATGAAGCGGGCGTCAGACGTGCCGCCGCCTGTGGTCAGCGCCGGCTCGCGTCCCGTGTGGTCCTTGACTGCGTCGCGGAGCAGGCTGGTGAAGGGGCCGGTCTTGGTCAGAAACGCGTCGCCGGTGACGGTGAGATCGAGAGCAATTTCGCAGAACGTGCCGGTTTCGGCGGCGGCGGCTTCTTCACGTATCCACTGTTTCAGGTCATCGCCGGACTGGGCGGTGTTGAACCGGATATTGAATTTCGCGCTCGCCCTGGCCGGGATCACATTATGGGGGGCGTTGCCCACATCAATCGTTGTGACCTCAAGATTGGAGGGCTGAAAATGCGGCGCGCCCTCATCCAGCGTGCGCGTGGTCAGACGGTTCAAAAGGTCGATCAGGATCGGGATCGGGTTCTCGGCCTTCTCGGGGTAGGCCACATGGCCTTGCTGTCCGGTGACCGTGATCACCCCGTTCAGCGAGCCGCGGCGGCCCACCTTGATCGTGTCGCCCAGCGCGTGCGGATTGGTCGGCTCGCCCACCAGGCAATGATCGAGTTTTTCGCCCTTGTCGGTGATCGCCTTGAGCAGTTTCTTGGTGCCGTTGATCGCCGGGCCTTCTTCGTCGCCGGTGATCAGGAAGGCGATCGAGCCTGCAGGCGCGCCCTGGCTTTGCAGATGCCGGGCGACGCCGGCGACCATGGCGGCGATGGCGCCTTTCATGTCCGCAGCGCCGCGTCCCCAAAGAACGTCATCGGCGATTTCCGCTTCGAACGGACCGCGGCTCCAGGCGGCGTCATCACCCGCCGGGACCACGTCGGTATGACCGGCGAAGCAGAACACCGGCGCGGCGCTTCCAAGCCGGGCGTAGAGATTGTCGACCTCTTCAAACTTGAACCGCTCGCAGACAAAGCCGAGCGCCTCAAGCGCCTCTGACAACACGTCGAGCGCGCCCGCGTCCTTGGGGGTCACGGAGGGCGCCTGAATCAGGCGGCGGGCGAGCGGGATGGGGTCGGTGAGCGAAGACAGATCAAGCATGGCGCAGATTTAGGGCGTTTTCGCGCGCGGCGCCATGCCTGACCGACCGGATCTGACTTAATCGCGCAGCAGCGCGTTGATCGAGGTTTTGGCGCGGGTCTGGGCGTCCACGCGTTTGACGATGACGGCGCAATAGAGCCCCGGCTTGCCGTCTTCGCCGGGCAGGTTGCCCGGCACCACCACGGAATAGGGCGGCACCTCGCCGCGGAACATCTCGCCGGTCGCCCGATCAATGATCTTGGTGGACCCGCTCAGATACACGCCCATGGCCAGCACGGCGCCTTCGCGTACGATCACGCCTTCGGCGACTTCGGCGCGGGCGCCGATGAAGCAATTGTCCTCGATGATCACCGGATTGGCCTGTAGCGGCTCCAGAACGCCGCCAATGCCGGCGCCGCCGGAGATGTGCACATTCTTGCCGATCTGGGCGCAGGAGCCGACCGTGGCCCAGGTGTCCACCATCGTGCCCTCATCCACATAGGCGCCGATATTGACGTAGGACGGCATCAGCACCACGCCCTTGCCGATGAAAGCGCCGCGGCGCACAGCGGCGGGGGGCACGGCGCGGAAACCCGCGCGCTCGAACTCCGCAGCGTCCCAGCCTTCAAATTTCGAGGCGACCTTGTCCCACCACGGGCCATGATCGGCGCCGCCGGGGATGATCCGGTTCGGGTTCAGGCGGAAGGACAACAAAACCGCCTTCTTCAGCCATTCATTCACCGCCCAGACGCCGTCTTCGCCGCGGCTGGCGACGCGGGCTTCGCCGCTGTCGAGCTGGTTGAGGGCTGAGTTGACCGCATCGCGGATTTCGCCCTGGGTCTGTTGGGTGAGCTGGTCGCGGATATCCCAGGCGGCGTCGATGACCGATTTCAGCGCATCATGGTTCATGGCGTCGTCTTCTTTGCTGTGTCCGCAGCCACATGCCAGTCACCCAGAAAAGTGCGCAGGCAGTCCACGGCGTAGTGAATATGATCGGGATGTATCAGCGGTTCGGGCGCGGCGCCATCCGCCAGCGCTTCCACGGGCGGATGCACCAGCACCGTGGTGAAGCCGATCTCATGGGCGGTTTGCAGATTCTTGACGGAATCCTCAAACATCACAGTGCTTTGCGGTGTGATCGAGAAATGCCCGGTGAACCGCTCAAAGCCGGCCCGGTGTGGTTTGGGCGTAAAGTCTGCAGCCTCGATGTCGTAAAGATCTTCAAACAGGCCGTTCAGCCCCAGTTGGTCGATGACCTTCTCGGCATGCTTGCGCGAGCCGTTTGTGTAGACGATGCGGCGACCGTTGAGGGCGGCCATATGGTCGGCCAATTCAGGATCAGGCGTGATTACGGAGTGATCTACGTCATGCACGAAATCCAGAAACGCGGCGAGATCGCTCACCTGATTGTTGACCAGCAGCCCGTTCAGCGTGGTGCCGTGAGTGGTGTAGTAATGCTGCTGCAGGGCGTGGGCTTCCTCGCGCGTCATCGAGAATTCGCGCTGCACCCAGTCCGTCATCTTGTCGATGACCTGGCTCATCACCGCCGCGTCGGCGGGATAGAGCGTTTCATCAAGATCGAACACCCAGGTGTCCACATGGTGCAGGTCAGGGGTTCGGTTCACGGAAGGGGTTCCTCAAAGTCATCAAGATCAAGCCGCATCATGCTGCCGCCGTTCTCTGCGGCCGGCGCGGCGCGGAACAGGGCGGGCTGAAAGCCGGCCGCCTCGCACTCTCCGCGGGTCTGGCTGGTGAAGCGCGCGGGCGTGATGCAAAACGCTTCCGTGCCGGACGCCAGCGGGCGCAGCGCGTCGCCGTCGATCAGCTGGGCGTAGACATAGGTCTCGTCACCCGTCAGTTGGGCGGACAGCGTCTGGGCGCAGCCGCCCGGTGCAATGCGCCACCAGCCGCGGGTTTCAAACCCGTCTCCAACCGCCCGCGCCACTGCGACCCCGACGGGCAGATTGGCGTCATTGCAGACCTGAAGGCCCAGTCCGGAATTACGGTCCAGCGCCCGCTGATGCAGCGCTTCGATCAGCTCGCTCCGCTCTGCGCCAAAGCTGCGGCCGAGATCAGCTTCAAAGGCGGCGACCTGGCGGCGGGTGCGGCGTCCGGCATAGCCATCAATGACGTTGATGTCATAGCCGGCTGATTGCAAAAGGCGCTGCAGCCCCGCTTCTTCGGCCCGGTCGCCAAAATCGGCGACTTCAACCAGCACGGCGCTCTCACGCTCTGCGTCGCTCAATTGCCGGAACTTTCGGGTTTCCAGCCCCAGCAAGTCGCAATCAGCGACGCCCTCGAACGAGAAATCTGCCTCATCCACGCAGATATCCAGGCTGCCGCGCCATTCGCGCACGCCGCCCAGATAGGCGCGTGTCGTGCGGGCATAGAGGTATTGTTCTGTGTCTGTGGCGGGGCCGATTTCGGCGCACCCGCCCGGCGCGATCCGCGCCCAGCCTTCCACCGCCAGTCCCGATGGCGTGCGCCAGGCCTTGGCCGCCTCCACCATGAAGCTGGTCTCGTTGCACACCTGGCCCGCCTGGGCGGCGCCGCCCAGGCCCAGCATCATCACCAGGGCCAGAATGATCCGGTTCAGCATCTCAAGGCTCCCGTCGCTCCACACGCCTGTTTTGCATAGTAGGGCGTGGTCCCGGTCCGCTACAGGGCCAGGGTGGAGATTTCCCCGCGCAGCTCGTCCAGCCCGTCACGCTTGGCGCTTGAAGTCGCGGAAATCACCGGGAAAGCGGCGGGCCGCCGGGCGATCTTCTGCGAGGTTTCCTCAAGGCGCTTCTGCGCTTCGCTGGGCTTGAGCTTGTCAGTCTTGGTCAGAACGATCTGGTACACCACGGCGGCGCTATCAAGAACCTTCATGATCGCTTCGTCAGACGGCTTGATGCCGTGCCGGGAGTCGATCAGCAAGAAGACCCTCTTGAGATTGACCCGGCCGCGCAGATAGTTCTGCGTCAGGCGGGTCCAGCGCGCAGCGACCTCCTTGGGGGCTTTGGCGAAGCCGTACCCCGGCAGGTCGACGATCCGCAGCCGGCCTTGCATGTCAAAGAAGTTCAGCTCCCGCGTGCGTCCCGGTTCCGTGGAGGCGCGGGCGAGCTGTTTGCGACCGGTCAGGGCGTTGATCAGTGAGGACTTGCCGACATTAGAGCGGCCTGCAAACGCGATCTCGGGCACGTCGGAATCCGGCAAGGTGTCCATGGACACCACGCCCAGCATGAAATCGATCTCGCCGGAGAACAGCTTGCGGCCCGCCGCGAGGCGGGCCGCCGTTTCAGCCTGGGCGTCTGGAGAGGGCTCGGTCAGGGCCGCCTCCTATTTCTTCTTGCCGCCGCGCGGCTTTTTGGCCGCGGGGTTGGAGCTGACCCGGCGACCCGGAGTCGCGGGCTTGGCGGGGGTCTCGGTGTTCGCCGGGCTTTCGCCGTCTGTGATCGCAGCGTCAGCGTTGGCGTCTTCCGCCAGTTCGGTGACGGCTTTCTCCACCTTGCCCTCGATCACCTGATTGGTGGCGGTCGGGGTGTCCTCGCCCTGGTATTTTGCGGGCACGGCCGAGCCGGTCAGCTTGGCGCGGACCTTGAAGAAGTTGCGGTCCAGCTCGGTCACCACGCCCTGACGGCGCATGATCAGGTATTGCTGGGCGATGGTCAGCGTGTTGTTCCACGACCAGTAGATGATCAGGGCCGCCGGGAAGGGCGCCATGATGATGGTGAAGATGATCGGCATGAACGCGAAGATCTGACGCTGGATCTTGTCCGGCGGCGGCGGGTTCAGCGATTGCTGCGCCCACATGGTCACGCCCATCAGCAGCGGCCAGATGCCGATCGCCAGGATCTGACCGATCATGGGAATGCCGGACGGATCGTAGGGGAGCAGGCCGAACAGATTGCCGAACATGGTCGGATCGGGCGCCGACATGTCCTGAATCCAGCCGAAGAACGGCGCATGGCGCGCGTCCAGCGAGATGAACACGGTCTTGTACAGCGCGAAGAAGATCGGGATTTGCGGCAGGATGGGCAGACAGCCCGCCACCGGATTGATCCGCTCCTTGCGATAAAGCTCCATCATGGCCTTTTGCTGGGCCTGGGGGTCGTCTTTATGGCGCTCGCGGATTTCTTTCATCTTCGGCGCGGCGGACCGCATCTTGGCCATGGACGCGAAAGCGCGGTTGTTCAGCGGGAACAACACCAGCTTGATCAGCAAGGTCACGACCATGATCGCCAGGCCGTAATTTCCCAGAAGTCCGTAGAAGAAGTGCAGGGCGGCGAAGAAGGGCCGGGTCAGGAACCAGAACATGCCCCAGTCGATCGCCATGGTCAGCCGGTCAATGCCCAGCTCGTTTTCATAGGCGGCGAGGATGGGCTGTTTCTTGGCGCCGGCGAACACATAGCTCGACGCTTCCAGGCTGGCGCCGGGCGCCAGGATTTGCGCATCGCTGAGATAATTGGCTTCAAAAACGGGACGGTCCGGGCGCGAGACCACGCGGAACTGGGCGCGCACATTGCCCTGATCCTGAGGAGCGACGGCGGCGAGCCAGTATTTGGAGGTGATGCCCATCCAGCCGCCGGGGCCGGAGCGCTCGATCAGGCCTTCATCTTCCCATTTCTTGAACTTGCGCGAGAAGTGCGTGCCGTCCACGACGCCGACAGCGCCTTCATGCAGCACGAAGAAGTTTTGCAGATCTTCCGGCACGCCATGCTGGCGCACCAGCGAATATGGGCGCAGCGACACGGCCGCCGAACCATTGTTCACAACGGTGTCGGACACGGTGAACAGGTAATTGTCGTCGACCGTGATGGTGCGGCGGAAGGTCAGGTCGCCGGCCTGGTGTTCGAGGACCACGGGCGTGTCCGGCGTCAGCACATCGCCTTCCGCCAGGGTCCATTGCGTGCTCAGGCCCGGCAGGCCCTGGGGCGCGTTGGCGTCTCCCAGCCAGCCGGAGGCGGCGAACTGATACCCGTCAGAGCCTTCAGGGCTCAGAAGGGTGACGGCCTCGCCGGAATCCACTTCGGTGTCGTACCGCAGCAATTGCAGGTCATCGAGGCGCGCGCCGGTGAGCGAGAGCGAACCGGACACCGCCGGTGTGCGAATTTCGATGCGCTGGGATTGGGCGAGCGCGTCCGTCCGGCTGAGACCGTTCTCGCCGCTGCCGGGCGCGAAGGCGCTGGGTTCCGCCTGTGGGGCGTCGTCCGTAGTGGTGGTTTCAGCCTGGCTGGCGGCTATGGCCGCTTCAGCGGCCTCCCGGTCGCGGGCCATCGGATCCAGCACGAACACCTGATACAGCAGCAGGATGCCGATCGCGATAACGGCTGCGAGCAGGAAGTTGCGGTTCTCACCCATGGGAGGAACGATCCCTTACGTCTTTGAGGGCGTGTGATCCCGCAGATCGCCCGTCGATCCACGCTCACGCCGCGCGAGGCTTATCAACGCGGCTTTGACATCGTCAAGCAAGGCCGGCCATGACCGGTTCGCCGTTTGAGCGCGCGCAATGAACACATAGTCGGTTCCGGGCCGCCCGTGGAGGGGCAGTAACAGGCGCGCTGCTGCGCGCAACCGGCGCTTGGCGCGATTGCGCACCACGGCGTTGCCGATTTTCTTGGTCGCGGTGAACCCCGCGCGGGTCAGCCCGTCGGGGTCATCCTTGCGCGCAAGCATCTGAATGACAACAGATGGCCTGGCGATGCGCGGCGCTTCTCGCGCGCGCAAAAAATCGCGCCGCTCGGTGATCCGTGCGGCGCGATCTGGATACATCGTCGTGTCGACTGTCGCCTGAATTAGGCGGACAGACGCTTACGGCCCTTGGCGCGGCGACGCGCCAGAACCTGACGACCGGCTTTGGTGGCGGCGCGGGCACGGAAGCCGTGGCGGCGCTTGCGGACCAGATTGGACGGCTGGAATGTACGTTTCACGGTTCGGCTCCCATTGGGATCAGCGGCCGGGCCCCCGGCGCTTCAAAATTCGAGCCGCGGTGGATACGGGAGGTAGGGGCTTGAGTCAAGCGCCCCACCGCCTTTGAGAGCGGCCATGAACTGCACTTTTAGCATGCTTTTCAGTCGTACCGGGCCAGAAATTTCGGCGCCGGGGTGGGAAGTTGCAGTGCGCGGGCCACCGCCGGGCGTGCATCCAGGCGTTTGATCCAGGCGGCGAGGTGGTCCAGCCCGTCCATGGAAATGGTCGCCCAGGAATGGCATCGCACCCAGGGGAACATCGCCATGTCGGCAATGGAATAGGCGTCACCCGCCAGCCAGTCCCGCCCCTGAAGGCGAGTGTCGAGCACTTCGAACAGGCGCCGGGATTCGCCGGTGAAGCGCGCAGTCGCGGCTGCGCTGGCCTGACCGGCGTCTTCCGCGAACCGCGCGAAGAACATGGCCTGACCCATGGCCGGACCGACGCCGCCCATCTGCAGCATCAGCCATTGCAGGGTTTCAGACCGGGTTTTGGGGTCGGTCGAGAGAAACTGTCCGTATTTCTCGGCCAGATACCACAGCATGGCGCCTGATTCGAACACGGCGAAATCATCATTGCCCCGGTCGATCAGGGCGGGAATCTTGCCGTTGGGGTTCAGCGCCAGAAAGTCGGGCGCCTTGTGCGCGCGGGTGGAGAAATCGACGCTGACAAGGTCATACTCCACACCGGCTTCCTCCAGGAAGATCAGCGGTTTCCAGCCATTCATGGTGGCTGCGGTAAAAAGCTGGATATCGGGATGTGACATGGTGCGCGTCCTTCGTGTCAGGGCGCGATCACGCCCGCGTTGGGAAAGGGCGGTGAGGCCGCCTGTGCGCACCTAGCTGCCGTGTGACGGCGCGGAGCGGTATCCGGTTCATTGCGCACGTAGAATTACGCAGCCGCGTCATAAGCGCGTGATTTTGAAATAAACTTTCACACCAAGGTGATGCTCGGTCGTGGGGATGTGGTTTTCCCCTACTCGACACCACGGTCTATATGCAGTCACAACGCTGAGACGAGAAAAGGGATTTCCCGATGGAAACGGACGAGCACACCATTGAAGACGCGCCGGCTGCGGCCAAGCCGGCCAAGCCGCTCTGGCGCCGGTTGGCGCCGCTGGTCGTCCTGATTGCGGGGCTGGTCGCCTTTTTCGCGCTGGGCGGGCCGCAATATCTGGATGCGGAGCGCGCACAGGACGTCTTGCGCGGCGTGGACGGCTGGGTTCAGGACCATCTGGTGCTGGCGCTCGTCGCGTACATGATCTTCTACGCGCTCGCGGTCGCCATTTCGGTGCCGGGCGCGCTGTGGTTCACCATCGGCTCGGGCTTCCTGTTCGGTCCCTATCTGGGAACCGGCGTCGCCGTGATCGGCGCGACCGCCGGCGCGACGATCATCTTCCTCGCCGCCCGTTACGCCTTCGCTGACTGGGTGCGCGAGAAATTTCCCGGCTATGTGAAAAAGCTTCAGGACGGGTTTTCGCGCGACGCCTTCACCTATGTCGTGATCTTGCGGCTGATCCCGGTCTTGCCCTTTTTCGGCATCAATATCGCGACCGCTTTGCTCAACGTTCCGGTGCGCGCCTATGCCTTGGGGACGCTGGTGGGCGTCATCCCCGGCGCCTATGTGTATGCGACCGTCGGCGCGACCATCAAACGCGCCGCTGACACCGGCGTGCCGTCCTTTGGATCGCTTCTGACGCCTGAACTGATTTTCGCCATGGTGGCGTTCGCTGTGCTGGCGGTGCTGCCAGTGGTGTATCGCCGGATGACGCAATCCAAGGGAGACGCCGCATGAGCCGCGAACGCATCAAGGCCGATCTCGCCATTATCGGCGCAGGCGCGGCGGGTCTCGTCACCGCCTCGGGCGCCGCACAGCTGGGCCGCAAGGTCGTCTTGTTTGAAGCGGGCGAAATGGGCGGCGATTGCCTCAATTATGGCTGCGTGCCGTCCAAGGCGATCCTGACCGCCGCGCACAAGGTTCACGCCATCCGTGAAGCGTCCAAATACGGCATCACCGTCGGCGAACCCAGCGTGGACTTCGCCAAGGTGCGCGAGACCATCCAGACCGCCATCACCACCATCGAACCCAATGACAGCCAGGAGCGGTTTGAAGGCTTCGGCGTCAAGGTGGTGCGTGAATACGCGCGGTTTGAAAACGAGGACACGATCGTCTCAGACAGCGTCGAGGTGAAAGCCAAACGCATCGTGGTCGCTACCGGCACACGCGCTTTCATCCCGCCGATCGACGGCCTGTCGGCGGCGCCGTATCTGACCAATGAAACGATCTGGTCGCTGGAGACCCTGCCTGAGCATCTGATCGTGCTGGGCGCAGGGCCGATCGGCTCAGAGCTTGGACAGGCGTTCCGGCGTCTGGGGTCTGACGTCACGATCATCGAAGCCGGCGTGCCGCTGGCGCGGTTTGAGTCTGAACATGCGGCTTGGGTGACCGACGCCCTGATGAGCGACGGCGTCAGCTTGCATGCGGGCCTCAGCGCCACGAAGGTCAGCCATGACGATACGGGCGTTACGGTCACTCTGTCAGATGGTCAGAGCGTGACCGGCAGCCATATCCTGGTCGCCACCGGTCGCAAGCCGGTGCTCGATGGTCTCAATCTGGAGGCCGCCGGCGTTGAAACCGATGCGCGCGGCATTGTCTGCGACGACCGTTTGCGCACGTCCAACAAGCGCGTGCTGGCGGCGGGCGACATTGCGGGCAAGGGCGGTCTGACCCATCTGGCGGGCTGGCATGGCAGCGTCATCCTGCGCAATCTCTATTATGGCCTGAGCACGGGCCAGTCCTCTCAGCCCATTCCCGGCGCGGTCTATACCGATCCGCCCATCGCCCAGGTCGGATTGACCGAAGCGCAGGCGCGCGCTGAGCATGGCGATAAAATCAAGGTCGCGCGCTGGGGGTTTGACGATAACGACCGCGCCATTGCGGAATCGGATGTGCGCGGCGGCGTCAAGCTGATCCTGGGCAAGGGCGGCAAGGTGCTCGGCGCGCATGCGGCGGGCGCCCGCGCTGACGACCTGATCCAGATCGCCGGCGGCGTGATGGCGCGTGGCGGCACGGTGCGTGACCTCACAAGCCCGGTGGCGCCGTATCCGACCCGCGGCGAAATCTTCAAGCGTGCGGCGGGATCCTATTATGAACCGGTGGTGTTCGGGTCGATGGCGAAACTGCTCGCCAGCGTGCTCAGCGCCTTTCATTAAAGCTCGAAACCGGCTGGGGAGGCGGCGTGGAGATCAGGGTCAACAACCAGCACGGCGCCGCGCGCCAGGCCGCTGCGATCCAGGCGATCAAGGCCGTGCGCAAGGCGGTCCTGTCCATGCCGGGCAAATTGCTGGGCCTGTCCATCGGCTTTGTGCTGCTGGCGGAAATCCTGATCTTCTTCCCCTCCGCCGCCAATTACCGCTCGGACTGGCTCTCAGAGCGCACCGATGACGCCTATCTCGCCTCGCTGGCCGTAGAGACGGCTGACGAGATGGGGCTGGGTGATGAGATGATCGCCAATCTTCTCACCAGCGCCGACGCCGTGATCGTCGGCCGGGTGTATGACGGCATGAACGTGCCGCTGCTGGCGCGCCCGGGCGGCATCGGCGCGGCGCCGGTGATGGAGGTGATGCTGGCGGAGGAGAACCTCTTCGAGCGCATTTTCAACACGATCGGCGTGTTCCTGGCGCCGGAGGGGCGGTATCTGCTGATCATCGACGAGCCCATGGCGGGTGAGGTGGGTCTGATCAGCGTCGTGGTGCCTGAAGCGGGCCTCAAGCGCGATCTCTACGCCTATTCAGGCCGGGTTCTGTGGCTGTCGATCTTCATCGCGGTGATGACCGGCGGGCTGATCTATCTGTGCCTGATGTTCATGTTCGTGCGCCCCATGCGCAAGCTGGCCCAGGCGATGACCCAGTTCCAGCAAGACCCCGGCAATCCCGCCTGCACCGTGGCGCTATCTCGCCGCTCTGACGAGATCGGCGAGGCGGAAAGCGCGCTGGCGGCGATGCAGGATGAAGTGCGCACCGCCTTTCGCCAGCGTGAGCGGCTGGCGGCGCTGGGCGGGGCGGTGGCGCGCATCAATCATGATCTGAGGAATGTTCTGACCAGCGCCCAGCTGATCTCCGACCGGCTCTCCACCAATGCTGACGAGCGGGTCGCGGCCATGGGCGCGCGCCTTGTGCGCGCGGTCGATCGCGGCATCCGCCTGTGTGAAGACACGCTGCAATATGGCCGATCTGAAGAACGTCCGCCCGAGCTGCAGCCCGTCTGGCTGCGCGCGGCGCTCGATGATGCGGCGGGCGACGCGTTTGCGGCCACGGGCGCGGCGGACTGGCGCAATGAGATTGATGCGCTGATGCAGGTTCAGGCGGACCCGGACCATCTGCACCGCATCTTCCTCAACCTGTTTCGCAATGCGCTGCAGGCGATGGAAAAATCAGATTCTCCCCTGATCCATGTCCGCGCCCGTCTGTCGCGCGAGGGCGAACATGTTCTGGTCGAGGTGTGTGACACCGGGCCAGGCGTGCCGGACCGGATCGCGGAAACCCTGTTTGAGCCCTTTGGGCGTACAGGGTCCAAGGGCGGGTCCGGGCTGGGCCTGTCCATCGTGCGCGAGCTGGCGCGGGTCATGGGCGGCGATGTCTATCTCAAGACCAGTTCCGAACCCGGCGCCGTGTTTGAAGTGCGCCTTCCGGCCATGGGCGGCTAGACCGGACAGGCGGTGATCCTGCCCGGTCCGTTCTCTCGCTCTGTCAGCGCCTAGAGCTCGTCATACTCCGCATCATAGCGGTGCTCGACAGTGTCCCACCGATGCGGGTTGAAGCGCACCGAGCGGTCCGTTTCAAACGGATAGCTGGGCGTCCACGGCGGCGCCGCGCGACGTTTCTTGGCTTTCTGGGCGGGGCCCGTTTTTTTCAATCCGGCCATGGCCGATCATCCTGAAGGTTTAGGGTTGGAAGACGGGCGGGTCTGCGGCCCGCCCGCGAGGCGTCCGGTCGGGGCTTATCGGCCGACGGCGGACAGCATGGCCCACAGATCGCGTGCGCGAACCTTGCGCGGTCGCGGGGTTTCCGCGCCGGGATGAAGGCGGGCGTCAGAGCTGCTGGGTCTGTAAAGAGAGGCGGCTTCTCCGCCAAACATGGCCGAACGGGCCGAGCTGGCGATCGAGGACTGATACTGCGTGCGCATGGCGCACACTCTCCATAACAAGATAGGCGCCGGCGAATGCTACGGCGTCGCGACGCGTGCGGCGTCACGTCCAATAGATGGCGACTGAACTCTGTTTTCGGCAAGTGGAGATTTTTGGCGCTTGAAAACAAATTGTTTCAAAGTCGGGTCTGCCCTTGTTTTCAGTTGCAGGTTTCAGTCTTCGGGCGTAAGCACCGCCGTCATGGCGGAACCGCGCGAGGGCGCACGGACCAGACTGCCAGCCTGTGGAGCTTTGGCGTCCATGACGCAAGGCGTCAGCGTCCGCGCCGCGACGGTCGCGGACCTACCCGATCTGATGCATCTCGAAACGCTTTTCCCCGAAGGCGACCGGATTTCTGCGCGCAGCTGGCGGCGTTTTATCGCGCGTCAGGGATGCGTTCTCGTGGCGGTGACGGAAGGGGGAGAGGTCCTTGGCGCGGCGGTCGTGCTGACCCGCAAGGGATCGCAGACGGCACGCATTTATTCGCTGGCGGTGGATCCGGTTGCTCAGGGGCGAGGGGTCGGGAAGGCGCTCATCGACGCCGCATGCGATCTGGTCGTGCAAGCTGGTTGCGCGCGCTTGAGCCTTGAGGTGCGGCCCGACAACGCCGCGGCCCGCAGCCTCTATCGCAAAAGCGGGTTTGAGGATCGCGGCGTCATGCCCGGGCATTACGCGGACGGAACGGCTGCGTTGATCATGGACAAAGAGGTTCCGAGCGGACCTGCGGAGACGAAGACACGATGACGGACTGGCTGATCCTTGTTGAGAGCGAGTCAGACCTCAAGCAGACCGAGACGCCGCACAAGGTGATGCGGGTGTCAGATTATCTGACCAGCCCGGTCCTGTTTGCGGAGCGGCGGCCCTATGTGCTCAATCTGGCGCGATCCTACGCCTATCAGGGCGCGGGGTATTATGCGGCGCTATTGGCCGAGGCGCGGGGGCACCGGGTCAGCCCGACGGTGCAGACCATGGTCGAGCTGTCGCGCAAGGATCTCTATGCCCACGCCCTGCCGGACCTCAACGCCCGGCTGGCCGATGTGCTGGGCAAGGGCGTCGCGCCCGTGGAGGAGGTCTTCATCGCCTTCTCCAAGACGCCCCAGACCGGCTATGGGCGCCTGGCGCGTGAGGTCAGCGACTGGTTCCGCACGCCGGCGCTGGAGCTTGAGATCAGCCATGAGCGCACGCCGCGTATCACCCGCATCCGGCCCGTCCCGCTTCACAGGATGAGCGCGGATCAGCGCGCGTTCTTCCTGGAGGCGTTGGCCGGCTATACGCGCAGCGCGGTGCGCTCGCCCAAGGCGCGGGCCGTGGCGAAATGGTCGCTGGCGGTGCTGGTCGATCCCAATGAGCATACCCCGCCTTCGCAACCCTCAGACATCAACCGCCTTGTGGAGGTCGCGGGCAAGATGGGCGTGGATGTGGAGGTGCTCGACACCAACGACCTGCCAAGCCTGGCCGAGTTTGACGCCCTGTTCATTCGCGCGACCACAGCCATCGACAACATCACCTATCGCTTCGCGCGTCGCGCCGATCAGGAAGGCATGCCGGTGATCGACGATCCGGTGTCGATGATCCGCTGCACCAACAAGGTCTATCTCAAGGAATTGCTGGAAAAGGCCGGCGTGCCGATCCCGCCCACCGAAATCATCGACAAGAAAGCTGATCTCAAGACGGTCTTCGAGCGCCTGGGCGCCCCGGTGATTCTGAAGACGCCCGACGGCTCGTTCGGGCTCGACATGGTCAAGGCCAACACGCTTGAAGAGCTGCAGGCGGGCGCGAAACGCCTGTTCGGCGAGACCGCGCTTCTGATCGCGCAGGGCTTTGTGCCGACCACCTTTGACTGGCGCATCGGCGTGCTGGGCGGCCAGCCTCTGTTCGCCTGCCGGTACGGCATGGCGAAAGGGCATTGGCAGATCGTCAAGCATGGCGAGAACGGGAAGATGACCGCGGGGCGCACCTCCACCCTCGCCATTGAAGACGCCCCGCAAGAGGTGGTGGAGACCGCTGTGCGCGCCGCGCGCCTGATCGGTGACGGGCTTTACGGGGTGGACCTCAAACAGACCGAGGCGGGGGTCATGGTCATGGAGATCAATGACAATCCCAATCTCGAACACTCCGTCGAAGGCGCGGTGCTGAAAGACGCGCTGTGGAAGGCGATCGTCGAGTGGTTCTCGACCCGGCTTGAAAAACGCCTGTCCGCTGGACGCTGAATGCAAAAAGGGCCGCGCGCTGCGCGGCCCTTTTTAGGTCTGGGTTGGTTGCCTAAGGCTGGGCGGCGATGCCGTCGCGGCGCGGGTCGGCTGCACCGATCAGCGTGCCGTCTTCAAGCTCGCGGATGATATGGATGCCGGAATTCTCCCCGCGTCCGCCCTGGATGGTGAAGCCGCGATCCCGCAGCTCGGCCATGAGCGCTTCGTCAAAGCCCTCTTCGATATTCACCGTGTCGCCGCGGGCGACCACATTGGGCAGGCTGGCGGCCTCGATCGGGCTCAAACCCCAGTCGAGCATGCCGACGAGCGATTTGGCCGTGTAGGCGATGATCGAATTGCCGCCCGGCGAGCCTGTGGCCAGTTCAAACGCGCCGTCTGAATCGAGCACGATGGTGGGTGACATGGATGAGCGCGGACGCTTGCCCGGCTGGACCGCGTTGGGCAGCAGGCGGCCTTCTTCATCGCGGGCGATGAAGGAGAAGTCGGTCAGCTGGTTGTTGAGGAAGAACCCGCCCACCATGCGGCCCGACCCGAACGGGCTTTCCACCGTGGTGGTCATCGAGACCACATCGCCGTCCGCATCCATGATCACGAAATGGCTGGTGCCCGGGCGGTCGTCTGTGGCGTCTTCGGGCTGCTCGTCTGCGCCCGGCGGCGTGCCGTGGGTGACGGCGGGAATGGCCTGGGCGGGATCAATAAGCCCGGCGCGCGCGGCGAGATAGTCGCGATCCAGAAGCCCTTCGACCGGCACGTCCACAAACGCGGTATCGCCCACATAATGGTCGCGGTCAGCATAGGCGAGGCGGCTCGCCTCGATGAACAGCGTCCAGCCGTCCGCGGTTTCGGGTCCATGCGCGCTCATGTCGAAGGTTTCCAGCATGCCCAGAATGGCGCCGACCGCGACCCCGCCGGAGGCGGGCGGCGGGGCCGAGCAGATCTGATAGCCGCGATAGGGCGAGCACAAAGCGCTGACCTTTTCAGGCTCATAGTTCGCCAGATCCTCCACGGTCAGATAGCCGGGGCGCGGCGCTTCATTGACCGTGGCGACGATGGCCTCGGCGAGGTCGCCTTCATAGAAATTGCGCCAGTCCTGCGCGATCAGGCGCAGGCTGTCGGCATAATCGGGATTGGTCAGCACATGACCGACGGGCCAGGCCTCGCCGTTTTCGTCAAACAGATAGCGGGCGGCGGCGCCGCTTTCTTCCATGTCGGTGAAGCCGGCCATGCGCTGGGAAATATTGCTCAGGCGCGGCGCGACCTCAAAGCCGGTGTCGGCGAGGTCTATGGCGAAATTGAAATTCTCCGACCATTCCAGCGCGCCATGCTCGGCATGGGCCATGTGCAGCATGGCGATGGCGCCGGGCGCGC
Organism: Oceanicaulis sp.; assembly: GCF_051859625.1. Lineage (GTDB taxonomy): Bacteria > Pseudomonadota > Alphaproteobacteria > Caulobacterales > Maricaulaceae > Oceanicaulis. Next base: position 1,990,293 of record NZ_JBHYFH010000001.1, read on the forward strand.
CCGTGGACAGGCCCGAGCGCCAGGCCTGGACGTATGGGTAGGGCGCGCCGGTTTCAGGATTGATGAACAGGTCTTCGTCCGCGCTCATCGGCGCGCGCTCGCGTCCGTTATAGACGCTGACCTCGCCCGTATCCGCCTCGTAATGGACCATGAAGGCGCCGCCGCCGATGCCGGAGCTTTGCGGCTCCACAAGGCTGAGCACGGTCTGCACTGCGATGGCCGCGTCCACCGCGTCCCCGCCGGCGCGCAGGGCGGCGAGCCCGGCTTCGACCGCGTCCGGGTTTGCGGCGGCGACCATGCCGGCGATGGGCGTCGCGGCGGCCGGGGCGTCAGTGTCAGGCGCAGGCGTCGCCTCGGTTTCAGACGGCGCATTGCAGCCCACAAGGGCGAAGGCGGAGGCGGCGGTCAGCAGGGTGAAGCGGGTCATGGAGTCCTTTCACAGCCCTTTGGAGGCCGGTTTCGCGTCTGGGCCGGTTTACAGGCCGGGAGTTTCAAACGGACGGGCCTCGTCCATCAAGTCATCTTTCAATCGCCGAGCAGCGCTATGCAGCGCCCGGCCTTCTGGCCAGACGATATGATACCCCCAGCCAAGTGGGGTCACGCCAGAGCCGATCAAGAACACCAGTCGACCGGCGGCGATGTCGGGTTCGGCGAGACTGCGACGCGCCAGCGCCAGGCCGCGCTGGTGGGCGGCGGCCTCCAGTACATGGTCGTGGCGATTATAGCGGTCGCCGCTCAGCGTGTCGGCGCGTTTCACGCCACGCTGCGCGAGCCATTGCGCCCAGCTGGGACCCACCGGTTCGCCGCCCGTGCGCTCATGATGGACCAGCGGCAAGGTCTCAACGGCGGTGCGCCAGTTCACAAGGTCGGGCTCGGATCCCAGAAGCATTGGGGAGACCGCAGGCGTCAGGCTTTCGCTCAACAGCTCAAGGGACTGCACGCCGGTCGGGGGTGTCTCCGAGAACCGGATTTCAAGGTCCAGCTGGAACCGGTGCAGGCTTTCGGGCGCAGGATCGGTGACCAGTTGCACCCGGTAGTCGCGATGTTCGGCTTCAAAGCGGTTGATGCGCGAGGACAGCCAGCGGGCGGCGAACGCTCCGGGCGCGCCCAGCCGGATCAGTCCGGGGTCATGATGCGCGCTCAACCGGATGCTGGCTTCGCGCAGTCGCTGAAAGGCGTCATGGACCATTTCGGCGGTGGCGCGCCCTTGTGCGGTCAGCGCCATGCCGCGTCCGGCGCGTACGGTCAGTTTCGTTCCGATCAGCTCTTCAAGCAGCCGGATCTGTTGAGACACGGCGCCGCTCGTCACCCCCAATTCCGCGGCGGCCTGGGTCACGCTTCCGTGACGGGCGACGCACTCAAACGCCCGCAAGGCGTTGAGCGGCAAGGGCGAGGAATGGCTAAGAGTTAGATTTTCTAAATCCATCTTCAGTGTTGCTCAATTGTGTTGCGCTGCGACATCGTTTAGCGTTTCGCTCGACATCATCGTCGTATGTACATCTGCCATTTGATATAGCAGGTATATTTTATGACGAAGTCGTGCGTGCATTGAGGGGTGCACTGGTTTTGTGTCTTTTGAGCAAAAGGGTGTGACACAATGAAGAAGATTTTAGGCGCCGTATCATTAGCTGCGCTGACGGCTGCGACGGCTTACGCACAATCCGCTGACACGGATGACACCATCGTGGTGGTGGGAACCCGGTCCGAGGGTCGGACCGCGCTTCAAACCACCGCTCCCGTCGATGTGGTTGATGTCAGCGCGCTGGAAAACACCGGGATCACCGAGCTCAACGCGGCGCTTGCTTACACCTTGCCCTCGTTCAACTTCCCCAGCCCCTCCATCACCGACGGCACCGACCATGTGCGCCCGGCGACCTTGCGCGGCCTGGGGCCGGACCAGACGCTGGTGCTGGTCAATTCGCGCCGCCGTCATTCCTCCGCTCTGGTCAATCTTGGCGGCTCGGTCGGACGCGGCTCCGCGGCCGTGGACCTCAACACCATCCCAACCGCCGCTGTCGGCCAAATTCAGGTGCTGCGCGACGGCGCTTCGGCGCAATATGGCTCGGACGCCATTGCGGGTGTCATCGATGTTCAATTGCGCGAAGCCAGCGAAGGCGGACAGGTCAGCGCCACTTATGGCCGCTACGCCACAGACATTCCGCTGACCACGGGCGAGCGCAGCGCCAGCGACGGCGAAACCGTCAACCTGTCAGGTTGGGTGGGGCTGCCGCTGGGCGCAGACGGGTTCCTGACCCTGTCGGCGGAATATCTCGATCGCGCGCCCACCAACCGCGCCGGTCCCGATCCGCGCCAGCAATATCCCAGCCTGTCCGGCGGCGGGCTGGACCCGCGTGAGCAGACCTTTGATCGCATCAATCACCGCTTCGGCCTGGCGGATGCGGAAGCGTTCTCCTTCTTCGCCAATGCGGGCCTGCCGATTAACGCGACCACCGAGCTCTACGGCTGGGCGGGTTATCAGACCCGCGAGGGCGAAGCGGCCGGCTTTTATCGCCGCGCTCAGGACAGCCGCAATGTGCCGGCGATCTATCCTGACGGCTTCCTGCCCCTGATCACCACCGACATCGAGGATTTATCGGCGGTTGGCGGCGCACGCGGCGTCATTGGCGGCTGGGATTGGGACGCGTCCCTGGGCTATGGCCGCAACGAGCTGGCCTATGGCGTGGAGAACTCGCTCAACACCTCTCTGGGGGCGTCCAGCCCGACATCGTTTGATGCTGGTTCGCTGATCTATGACCAGATCACCGGTAATCTCGATTTCGTGCGGTCTTATGACCTTGACGGGTTCGCCGGGCCGCTCTCGGTGGCGTTTGGCGCTGAATACCGCCTTGAAGGATATGAAATCAAAGCGGGCGAGGAAGCCAGCTACATCACGGGCGATCCGACCAAAGCGGGCGGCAGCCAGGTCTTCCCGGGCTTCCAGCCGAGCAATGCGATTGATGAAGACCGCGATTCCTTTGGCGTCTATCTCGACCTCGAAGCCGATGTCACGGATCGGCTCTTGCTGACGGGCGCCGTGCGGGCGGAGACCTATTCCGACTTCGGCGAAACCGTGACGGGCCGGGTGTCTGCGCGCTATGAGCTGAGCGAGAATTTCGCCCTGCGTGGCGCGATCTCCAATGGCTTCCGGGCGCCGTCGCTGCAGCAGGCCTATTTCACCTCCACGTCGACAGTCTTCACCGGAACGCCGCCGACGCCTGTGGAAGTGGGAACCTTCCCCGCTGACAGCCCCGTCGCAGCAGCGCTGGGCGGAGAGCCGCTCGACGCCGAGGAGTCGGTGAACTATTCAGGCGGCGTCGTGTTCACCCAAGGCGGGTTCAGCCTGACCGTGGACGCTTACGCCATTGATATCGACAACCGCATCGTTCTGTCTGAGAACCTCTCAGGCGCGACGGTGGAGAGCCTCTTGCAGGCGGCGGGCGTCAATGGCGTCACCAGCGCGCGCTTCTTCATCAACGGGGTTGAGACCGAGACACGCGGCGTCGATATCGTGGCGACTTATGGCCTGGACACCGAACGCTACGGCGATTTCAACTTCACCCTGGGCTATAACCGCAACGACACCGAGGTCACGCAGGCGCCTAGCTCTGAAGTGCTTCCGGGCGTCACCTTGTTCGCCCGCCGCGAGATCGCGCGCTTTGAAGAAGGCCAGCCGGACGACAAGCTGATCGGCTCGGTCAACTGGACCCGCGGCGCCTTTGGCGGCGTGCTGCGCGCCACCCGCTTTGGCGAGACGGTCGATCCGGGCTCGGCGGCGGACGGATCGGGCGATGAAGTGCTCGATCCCAAGACCATTGTGGACGCGGAATTCTCCGCCGATGTGTTTGAAGGGCTGACCGTGTCCTTCGGCGCGAACAATCTGTTTGACGAGTATCCTGACGCCACGTCGCTCGATCCCAATCTGGCGGGGACGTTCTCGGACATCTTCCCGTTCTCGGGGTTCAGCCCGTTCGGCTTTTCGGGGCGTTATGTCTACGGACGCATTCGCTACGCCTGGTAAGCGCACACCTGTTTGTGATTGCGGCCCCCGTCAGAGTGCTCTGGCGGGGGTCTTTTTTTGTCGGTCTTCAGGCTATGCTGAGATAACGTATCCAGGTTGCGAGCCGAGCGCTATGGGGGAGCCTGCGCCGCATTTGGATCGACGTTCTTTCATGATGCTTGCGCCGACCCTGGCGTGCGTCGCTACGACAGGAGCCAGCGCCATGGGCGGACCGGCCAGCCGAAACGATATCACCGACATTCAAGGGTTGCGCGTAGGGCGGGCCGAGAACGGCGGCGCGAAGACGGGCGTCAGCGTCGTGCTCTGTGACCAGCCCTTCACTGCGGCGGTCGATGTGCGCGGCGGCGGCGCCTGCACGCGGGAGACCGATGTGATGAACCCGGGCGGTCTTGTGGAGACCGTCGACGCCATCGTGCTGTCTGGAGGGTCTGTCTATGGCCTGGCGGCGGCGGATGCGGTCACCGCCGCGTTGGGTGAAGGCGGTCGCGGATACGCCCTGTTTGACATGCCGGGCGTTCCGGCGTCACCGATCGTGCCGGCGGCCTGTCTGTATGATCTCGCCAATGGAGGCGGGAAAGACTGGGGACGCACGCCGCCTTATCGTGATCTGGGCTTTGCTGCGCTTGAAGACGCGCATCGGGGCGGTCCCGTCATGATCGGCGCCTATGGCGCAGGGTATGGCGCAAGCGCTGGAACCTTGCCGGGGGCGGTCGGCTCCGCCAGTTGGCGCGGAGAGGATGGGATCACTGTGGCGGCCCTGGTCGCCGTGAACTGTTTCGGCTCGGTCACCATGCCAGGCCAGGACGATGTTTACTGGGCCTGGCCGTTCGAGGTTGGCGATGAATATGGCGGACGGCGTCCGGATGTCAGCCAGATGGCTGATCTTGAGGACTGGGGCGCCGCCAAGCTCAATCCCGGCCTGCGGACGCAAACGACACTGGCTGTTGTGGCGACGGATGCGGCTTTGACCCGTGACGAAACGCGGCGTTTGACAGTGATGGCGCAAGATGGACTGGCGCGGGCGATTCGGCCGGTACACGCTCCCGTTGATGGCGATGTTGTGTTCGGTCTTGCAAGCGGTGCGCGAGAAATTGAGGGGCCTCGACCGATCACCCTGACTCGTTTGGGGAATCTCGCGGCCGATTGCTTAACGCGTTCAATCGCCCGTGCGGTGCATCAAGCACGACCTTGATGAATGCGGCAATAACTCACCAACTAAAAAAGCATATTTGTATACAATTGTTTTTAAAGGGATTTTATCCCATTTCCCCTGTACGGGGAACACTCGATTAAGAGGCTGTTCACGGCTTTGCTCCATCCCTGCAGTGAATGAGTTCACTATACTTGTGTTGGGGTTTGAGAATGATCCGCATTTTAAGTGCAGCCGGCCTGGCCTTGCTGCTGAACAGCGCGGCCACCGCGCAAACAACTGAGCGCGACCTGGCGGTCGTCGGGCGTGCGCTGAGCTTCCTTGAAGGCGCGTCCGGCTCCGACCGGACGGTCGCTATCGTCTTTGATCCAGGCAGCGCTGCGGAAGCCGAAGCACTGAACGCGGCCATGGCCGGCGGTCTCAGCGCAGGCCGCGTGACCCTGAACGGTCAGCTTGTCCCGCTGGGCCAGGCGGTCAGCGGCGTCGACGCCGCCATGTTTGTCGGGGGCGCAGCCTCTGACGCCGGCGCCGTCCAGGCCGCGACGTCAGCCGGGGTGATGACGGTCTCCACCGACATGGCCTGCGTGCAGGCGGGCAATTGCGTCATGGGCGTCCAGAGCGAGCCTTCCGTGCGCATCGTGGTGAACAACGCGGCTGCAAGCTCAGCCTCCGTCAGCTTCTCCACCGCTTTCGCCATGATGGTCGAAGAAATCTAACGCTGCCTCCTAAGGAATCGAGACGATGAAAAATACCCTGCTTTATTCCGCGGCGGCGCTGATCGCGACCTCCGCAGCCGCCAACGCCCAGTCCATTGACTATCAGATGATGGGCGACATGTTCGGCGAGCCGGTCACCACCGGCGCCACGGGCGCGCCGCAGCGCTCCACCGAAGTGCCTGCGACGATGATCATCATCACCCAGGACGATATCGCCAGCGCGCCGGAATACGACATTCCCGGCATTCTGCGCCATTACAGCGGCGTCGATGTGGCCCGTTTCTCCATGGGCCAGGGCGAAGTGAGCATCCGCTCCGGCGCCACGCCTTACACCCCGCGCCTGCTGGTGCTGGTGAACGGCCGCGAAGTCTATCTCGACAGCTATGGCTACACCGCCTGGTCGACCCTGCCGGTGACCCTGGACGAGATCCAGCAGATCGAAGTGGTCAAGGGGCCCCAGTCGGCGCTTTACGGCTTCAACGCCGTGGCCGGCGTGATCAACATCATCACCCGCAACCCGGCTTTCGGCGACTACGCCAGCGGCACGGCGGAAGTGGGCACCAACGGCTATCAGCAATACCGTCTGGCCGGCGGCAAAGCACTGAATGACCAGATCGCCCTGCGCTTCAGCTATGGTCGCACAGACGGCCGGAACTTTGACGCCCAGGATGATGTCACTGATGCACTCGTCCTGCGCGCCGCCAACCCGGATTTCGAGCGTGAACATTTTGCGCTGGGCGGCTCTGTTCAATTCACCGACAAGGTGGGCCTGACCTTCGAGTACACCCAGTCTGAAGCGGATGTACTTGAAATCAACTCCATCTATAGCGGCACATCAAACTCTTATGACCTGACTTCATATCAGGGCGAGTTCGGCGCTGACACGGATTTCGGCTACATCACGGTTGGCGCGTACCGTAACGAGTATGAAATCGGATATGTCTTTGGCGATCTTGAGGGCGAACTGACCTCTTTCAAGATTCAAGACCTGATCAAAATCGGTTCAGACGACACGATCCGGCTGGCTGTTGAGTTCCGCAGCGCGGTCGCAGGCTCTTTCCCGGACCCGACCGCTGGGGACCTGAACGCCGACACCTTGGCGTTTTCGGGCATGTGGAACCACAAGTTCTCAAGCAAGCTCGAAACCACGTTCGCCGTGCGTTACGACATGATGGATTGGAGCCGTGACGGCGCTCCGAACCCGGCGCTGTATCCTTGGGCGCAGTCAGACTTCGATGTCAGCTTTGAAGAGCTCAGCTATAATGCTGCGCTGGTCTACACGCCTGAATTTGGCGGTACGGTTCGTCTCTCCGCCGCGCGGGGCGTCCAGGCCCCGACCATGTTTGACATGGGGTTCCTGTTCAACATCGGCGCCGCCAACCTGATCGGCAATCCCAACATCCAGCCGTCCATCGTGGACAATTTGGAAGTCGCCTATGATCGCACTCTGTCGAATGGCGTGCAGTTGCGCACGGCATTGTTCTGGCAGCAGACCGATGACGTTAAAGGGGTGTTCGGCACGGCGCCGAACCTGTTCCCGCCGAACACGCCGCTGCCGTCCTACACCTTCGACAATCATGGCGAGAGCAAGCTGTGGGGTTTCGAAGGGTCGCTGTCCGGCATGATCGGCGAGGCTGTGAGCTGGGATGTCAATTACACCTATAAATCAGTTGATGATGATCTGCCGGGCTTCCCAAGCGCTCACCTGATCGATTTTGAAGGCGTGACGCCGGAACATCTGATCAACGCGCATGTGGGCTGGACGGGCGACCGCCTGAGCCTGGACGGGTATGTGAACTTTGCGTCCGACACCACGTCGCCCTTCTTACCAAACTTCGGCAATGCGCAATCGCGTGAGATTGATGGACACGTGTCCTTCTCTGGTCGCGCCAGCTACGCCCTGACTGATAATCTGGACCTGTCCCTGACGGCCCAGAACGTCAACTTCGGCGATGGCGAAGTGATCAGCCCGGTCTATGAGACCGAGGCGCGGTACTGGGTGAGCCTGCGGGCGAACTTCTAAAAGGCCTGATTTGCGTCGCCGCCTCGTCTCTGACGGGGCGGCGAACGCCACGACGAGCATCCATAACCTATTAAACTATCAGGCTTAGGTTGGTGATAACCATATGCTCGCGCTGAGATTTCAAGGGGTCGCGCTATCATGTTCAAGCGTCTGAGATTTAATGACTGGCCGTTTTCGCTCAAGTTCGGCGTCGCGCCAGCTCTGGCGGTTCTGGCGCTGATCGGCATCGCCCTGATGGGCGGGTTCGCCCTCAACGGGGTGGCGAAAAGCCAGGAAGCCACCGTTGAACGACTGACGGGCGTCATAGCGCTCGACTCGCTGAGAACTGAAACTGAATCCCTGAACGCCGACGTCTATCAGACGCTGACCGCCGTCGCCGCAGGGCAATCGGTGGACGTGTTCACCGCCTTTGACGGCTATATCGCCCGCGTGGGCGAGCTGCGCACGAACTTCGCCGCGATGGCGGCTGAGGCGGACGCTGAAAGCCAGGCCGTGTTCGCCAATTTGGATGAACAGCTGGAGCTGTACGCCGGCGGCCTTGAGGTCGTGGGCTCCATGCTGGAAATGGATTTCGCCAGCGCTGTGGGTTTCGTCGAGCCCTTTGACGAAGTCTTCGCGCAGATGAACGCTGACATCGTTTTGATCAGCGAGCGCGCTGTCGCCGATGCGGAAGCCGGCGCGGAGGCCGCGAAGGCGTCTGCCGTGCAGACCAAATGGATGTTCGCCCTGGTCACCTTGCTGGTGGCGCTGGGGCTGACCGGGGTCGCTTTCGGCTTTGGCCGCGCTGTCAGCCGGTCGGTGAAATCCATCGCCAGCGCCACTCAGAAGCTGGCGGCGGGCGATTACACCGTCGACGTGACCCATTTGAAGCGTTCTGACGAGCTGGGCTCGATCGTTGAATCGCTCGAGACATTCCGCAATAGCGGCCAGGAAGCCTTCCAGTTGCAGGAAGAGCGTCAACGCGCGACCGAGGCCGAAGCCGAACGCGCCCGCAAGATCGAAAGCCTCGCCGCTGACTTTGACTCCGCTGTGGAGCGCACGCTGGAAGCGGTGACCATGTCCGCCAGCGCGCTGCAGGAAACCGCTGAAGTTCTGGTCGGCGCCTCCGCCAACACCACCAGCCGCGCAGGCGAAGTCTCCGGCGCCGGCGCCGTGGCGTCCCAAGCTGTGGCGACAGTGGCTTCGGCGGCGGAAGAGCTGTCCGCCTCGGTCTCCGAGATCGCGGCTCAGGTCGAACGCTCAAGCGATGTGTCGGGCCAGGCCAAGGACCGGATGGAGCGCGCCTCTTCGGAGATGACCCAACTGACCAGCGCGGCCAATGAAATCGACCAGGTGGTCAAGCTGATCTCCGACATCGCCGAACAAACGAACCTCTTGGCGCTGAACGCCACCATCGAGGCCGCGCGCGCCGGTGAAGCCGGTAAGGGCTTTGCGGTCGTGGCCAGCGAGGTGAAGACGCTGGCGGAACAGACCGGACGGGCGACGGGGCAGATCTCCAATCAGATCACCCAGATCCAGTCCGCCACGGGCGCTGTGGAAAGCGCCATGGATGAAGTGCGCGGCGTGATCGAGGAAATGCTGAACGTGGCCTCGGCCATCAATGCGGCCATCGACGAGCAGCGCGCAGCGTCAAACGAGATCGCCAGCTCGGCCCAGAGCGCGGCGTCTGAAACCCAGCGCGTGTCCGCCAATATCGAACAGGTCAGCCGTTCTGCGGACGAGACCAGCGGTCAGGCCGGCACCGTGCAGGAAACCGCCGCCACTGTCCGCCAGGAAGCGGGCGGGCTGGCCAGCCGGGTGCGCGAATTCCTCTCCGCCGTTCGCGCAGCGTAAGGCTTTTAAGCGGGTCGGTGGCAGTGAAGGGACCCCGCGTCTCGGCTGCAGCCGGCCCGTTTGCAGTAAAGGTGAGAAAAGCGCAGCCCGGACGCTTGCCAAGCCCAAATCCCTTGGCTAGTTTCCGCGCCTCGCTGACAGGGACGCATCGCGCCCCCATCGACGAAACAGGCGCCGGTAGCTCAGCTGGATAGAGCACCAGACTACGAATCTGGGGGTCGGGAGTTCGAATCTTCCCCGGCGCGCCATTCTTCCCTAAATAAAATCAAACGCTTATCGCGTTGCGATGCCCGTTGGGGATGTGGAGCGCTACCTGCTGCAGAGTGCTGCACGGTTCCACACGATTCCAACGACTTACACGCGTCGACGGCTGCTCCGTGCTGCACGGATGCTGCATGGAATGGTGTGATTAGCTTACGCGCAAAACTATTTCAGCGCGCCTCTCGTCTGCGAAAAAGCGCTAATTGCAGACAGGCCATTATAAGTCTCGCAGGAACTCTCCAATTTCGGGAAGCCTGTAAGGCGCTTGCAATCTCAGCGCAATCATCGCGCCGTTGCCGATGGAGGAGCCATCTTCAGGGGTCAGGGAATAGATCAGGCTGGCCAGGTTATCAGTCATGTGGTCTGCGGACTCGCGAATTGGGTGTTTTCAGGGACCCTATCGCGCGAAATCTTGGTTTGCACGTCGATTTCGGTTTGTTGCCGCGCCATGTGTCAGCGTGGCCAATGGTCAGCCTCAGCGCGGAGTTAAAGGACTATGCGATTCCCGAGTGTGTGGGCGACAATAACGACGCGACGTTACGATAAAGCGCTTTGTGACGCGTGAATGCGCATCACAGCAATCTAGAAAACAGACTTACACACCTTTGACCCTCGCTAGAGGCTCACAGGGTGCATGCCGCGGTTTGCTATTCAGACCAGCTGGTGACTTCAAAATGCGCGCCCAAGATCAGCAGGGTGCGAGTGGCGATGCTGCTGGTTGCCGAGGAGTGCCGAAAGCGGAGAAAAAACCGATACTTCTATACAACTTTCCTCAGCTTCCGGCCTTGTAATCCCCTTTAGTCCTCCCTGAACAGCTCCGCCCGCCTTGTCGGGCCGATCAGCATCAGCGACAGGATGTGCTTTTCGTCGTCGGTCAGGTGTTCGCACGTTAGGCCGCCTCCTCGGACAGCTTCAACCAGCTTGTACTCGGCGGGCGTGACGATCCGCGAAAGCATCTCCCTGTAGGGCTTTGCCTTCATGCGCTTCTCCTGCGCGTATTGTTCTACCCACATCGGAAAGAGCTGTTCCAACGGCGTGTTCGTGAGCTGGGCGATCCGCTTCAGCGCGTGAAGCGGGATGGGGGCCTTTCCGGTCTTCCACATTGCGCAGATGTTGGCGCGTTTATAGCCAAGCTCTGTGGCGATCTCGTCGTTTGCTAGGCCCGACCGCTCGTTCAGGTTCTCGTTCAGCCATTCGGCGAGCGCAGAGCTCGCATCAACGTCATTGATGTCTTGATGGCGATCTAAATTGGAGTTGCTCATGTTTTCCTTCAGCTTTAAATAGAAACGCGTAAATTTGCGTCGCGTAGGAAAGTGTATTCATAGTAATGTGAATGTCTCTTGGGAAATCTATATTTTGCTAATTCCCAAATTTCGCTCTCAGATGGCCGCTGAGAGCAATTCTTTGCTTCGGGTAGGTATGTCTATCCGGGGCGGAGAACGCGTCTCTGTGAGCTTCTGAGGGGCGAATGGCGGCATTTTAAGGGGCCACGCTCTGATTTCAGGTTTTTCCGCTCGATGCGTTCGCGTTCCTGGCCGTGGATGCAAGCTCACAAAGCCTCGATGCCGGGCAGGTCATGGCGCTCCTGTTTGTCATAGATATTCTGAACGAAGCTCTGGCAGCCGGAGACCGGGAGGGTGAACAGGAGAGCCAAGAGCGCTGCAATGCGAATGAGGTGTTTTCTTCTCTGGTTTGACCGAATGCCATGACCGGATATGTCTCGACCGGAGGGATGGCTTAGTATTGCGCCTTGTAAAGAAGAGTCAGTGTTGGGTGGATAAGGCTGGTACCGAATCTGGCCTCGTTTATTATATAATAAATTATAAATATAATTATAGTAATTATTATATATAATATAATACTATATATAAGAAGAAGCTTTTTCGGTACCGTTTTTGATCTCCATGGAGGCGTGCGGAGGGCATTTCACCCTCCGCTTTTTTACACATCTTCTCCGGCCTCGCGAAGTATGTTCAGAGCATTCAAGGCTCCTTGCACGGTGCTGCGGCAAGACTGCATAGTTCGGCTATCACCGGAGATGGTGGCGTAAGCTTTGGCGACCTCTGCGACGAAGCCCCTTTTGTCGGGTGACTTTCCAGCCAACACAACAGTCTTTTCCGCTTTCCATACCGCACAGGTCCGGTCGAACTGGTCAGTCAGTGCGCGGCGGGTCGAGGCATTGCGAACCCAGCCAGACGACGCAAGGAGGGTGAGCTTCTGCTCGATCTCCTTGGATTCAAATTCAGCTGCGGCTTTGTCTAGGGACTGCGCCACCAGCGCCTGAAACTGGTCCTTACGCTTCTGCCGCTCAATGCTGGATGCAAGCTTGTGTTCGAGCGCATCTTCTTCGATCTTTTGCCGCCACCGCGCTTGGACTTCAACGTCGCGACGAAGGCGCCAGTCTCCGAGCTGGGGCTCCCAGCCGCGAAGGATGGAAATAGCCCCGAGAGCACCGGCATTGATAGGATTGAACCGACCGTTCTCGTCCAGCAGTTCGTCGAACTGCTGGCGCCCTCCAAAGGTTAGCCGAGCATCGACAACGTCTTGGCAGGTGACCCTATGTCTACAATCGTCGCACTTCCACTTCCGCTTGGCGAACCGCGGCAGCCCGAAGCAATCACGAGCACGTGGCGGCGCATGGACCAGATCGCCATTCCTGTCGATCCAGCTGCTCGCGCGTTCACGCTTCAGCTTCGCCTCCATATCCGTTTCCTGCTGCGGCAGCCCATCTTCGCCAAGGGGAACTTTTAAGGCCTTCAGAAGCCAGTGAGCGCGTTCCTTCGTATTGATCGCCGTACCAGCGACCACCACTTGATCATTGTCACGCATGAAGCGCTCATGAGCGCCCCCTTTCGGCGGCCTCTCTTCAATGAACGGCTGGTTAGGGCGTAGTTGCTCATGGATGCGGCGACGGGTCGTGCGAATCCGCTCTTTCAGGTCGAGACTCATACCGCACCTCCTTCCTTGTACCCTTGCAGTCCGGAGGCGAGTTCTTCGAGGTGTCCGTCGAGCAAGCGCTTCGAAGCAAACAGCTTCCCGCAAGAGCGCCCGATGGGCAGCTCGCCACGTTCTTCTGCGTAGCGGACCTGACGCTCAGACAGGCCGAGATACTCGGCTATAGCCTTAGCGCCCCACAGGTAGTCGCTGCCACCGCACAAGGCCTGGGACAGTTCAGTAGTCATTGTCATGATCATCAGGTGACCTCCCCCTCGTGAGCGGTAAGGGCTTGATGATTGATCGACGCCAATTGGAGATCGCGGGCCAGGTGGGGGGGGAGGTTGAGGAGAGCGGCGATGTACTCGCCGTCGATGGTTTTCTTGTTAAGCATTTGAGTTTTGAAGCTCCCTTCATAATGGTTTTCAGATAGGTTTGATCCTTGCGCGAGTTCTTTTCAGAGCGCCAAGGCGGTAGGTAACTTATTGTTCTTCAGCCTCCTTTCTGTTGCGGTGGATAAAGCGGCGCAGTGGCTCGGCTAAGTTTAGTTCGATGCGGACCGCCGCATGCTTGCGAGCGGTCTGCGCCTCGTCCCAGCGCGGGTCTGTGAAGGTGTAGAAAAACGTACCCTCGTCCGTCCGATGTCTCTGGTAGGCGTGCAGAAGCCAGTCGAGGTCGAAATTCGCGGACCGAAGCGAGCGGATGTCGGCGAGCAAAAGCCAGCCGTCTCCAGGCAGTAGCTTTTCGCTGTTCTTGCCAAGCTCAGGCTCGCCAAGACTGTCCGGGAGATCACGTACTCGCGCAAAAAGCCAGCGTCGGTCGATTAGAAGAAGCCGGGCGTCCTGGGAGCGATCAGCACCAATCTGGCTCGCAGGGGCTGCAGAGATTCCCTGCTTTGCTTCCCGTCGCGCAGCGGCATCACCGCTGTCGAGGCCGAACCAGTAGAGCACATAATCGACCCATTGCTCTGCGAGGCTGATCGCCAGCGGTATCGGATCGCCGTTTTCATCATGTTGCGGTCCAGGCACGGCCGCAAGCAGATCAGCAAGCCGCAGGAACGAGAGGTCGGCGAAATCCGCCAACGTCATAACCATCTCGGCCTTGAGCAGTTGATCCAGCTCCCACAGCCGCATCCAACCGCGTACCGGCGTGTAGGTGTCTAGGTCGATCTTGCGAGACTTCTGGCATGTGATCCATCCGGCGCTCTGAAGGTGCTTGAGCGCCGCCTCGGTCGCGAACCGAGACAGGGTTCCGCCACCGTGAGCGATTGCCTTGCCCTTGCGCGTCGCCACATCCTTCAGCGGTGCGCCGGTCGCCTCGTCATCGGTCAAGAATTGACGCTCACGCCAGTCCAGCCGTAACTGGTCTGCCACCCAGTCGGGATCGGAAAATTTCTCTCTGTCCAACAAAGTCATCTTGACGCCTCTCATAGACAATGGAATGTATCCGCGTGCCCACCGGACTGACCGATGGGCGGCGCGGGAATGTATGCCTCACATTGTTATCTGCGTCAATAGGAAATCAACACTGACTGACAATAAGGAACGATTGATGGCAATTTATTCGATCACCACCCCCGCTGGTGCGAAACGCTGGACGGCGAAGTACAAGGACACTCAGGGCAAATGGCGATACAAAAACTTCGGACGGAAAAAAGAGGCGCAAGCCTTTCTAGAAGAGGTTAGCCGCCAGCTTGGCGAGGGCACGTTCGTCCACGACAAGGCCACCTGTACCGTCACCGAGGCAGCAGACTTGCATCTTGGAAGCGCTTCGGTCCGCGCGCTCGAACCGGGCACGCAGGACCAGTACGAGCAGCACGTCCGGCTCTACATAAAACCGCACCTCGGCCACGTGCTGTTGACCAAGCTCACCGAGCCGATGATCCAAGAATTTCTAGACGACATTGTAGAAGGGCAGTCGGCGGCCATGGCCAAACGCGTGCTTGGCACGCTGAACCGGGTAATCAAGGATGCCCAGCGCCGAAATCTTGTGGGCCGCAACATCATCGCCGACAAGTCGATCAAGGCTCCCCGCGCCGAACCGTATGTAAAGCGGATGCCTGAGCGCCATGAGTTGAGCGGCTTACTCGCGAACACGGATGACCGGGGGCAAGTCCTTCTGATGGCCGCGATGCTGACCGGCATGCGTTTGGGCGAGCTGCGCGCTCTGACATGGGATGATGTCCGTTTTGATGAGCGCATCATCCGTGTGCGCAAGGCCAGCCGCTCAGACGGATCAGTGAAGGGTACGAAGTCGGCTAGCGGCTATCGAGACATCCCGATCAGTGGTGTCCTCGGTCTCGAGCTAAAAAAGTGGCGACTGCAGTGCCCGGTCGGAGGCAAGGGCCTCGTCTTCCCGAACGGCAACGGGAATGTCGAAAGTGGTTCAAACATCAGGCAACGTGTCTTCATTCCGGCGATGAAGGCTGTCGGCCTGACGACCGAGGTCGTAGGCAACACCGGCAAGAAGGTCGAGAAGCCAGCTTTTCGGTTCCACGATCTGCGCCACGCAGCTGCTGCGCTCTTCATCGAGCAGGGCATGGGACCCAAGCGCATCCAGGAGTTAATGGGCCACAGCTCGATTCAGGTCACGTTCGACATCTACGGCTATCTCTTCCGCGACCCGGAGGCCGACGCCGCAGCGGTTGATGCGATTTCGGCGAAGCTCCTTGGAGGCTGATCGACCCCATATGGTTCAAATCGATTTCAGGGGTGGCTTACACCCGAAGGACCGGGCTCTTTGAGCCGGCTTTCTTTTGCGATTGTTTATAGTCCGGCTGCGCGGAGTGTCAGAAAAGAGCTGCGGCGTGCAACGAAATTTGCTAGCGAGGACGCGAGGGTCTCTTCAGCGGCCGTTGAATGCGACCCCGAACCTCACAAGGGCTAATCAATTTCTGCGGATCAGCGCTGCGGTTAATCTCTTTCTCGCCCGGTATAGCCTGTTCTCCACCGCCTTCTCCGTAAGGCCGAGTTCTTTGGCGGCTTCGGCCATAGTGAGCCCCTCGAAGGCGGTGAGGATGAGCGGGGTCTTTAACCCATCTGGTAGAGCACTGATCGCCGTCTTCGCCCGCTTGAGCTGGTCTCGGTCGACCGTTACGCGTTCCGGGTCGGCGGTGTCTTGCGGCGCGTCCCATTCTGCGCCGGAACTGGACACCGGACTGAGGCTGATCCAGCGGCGCACGCGCGCCTTTCGCTGTTCGTCGCGGCACTTGTTGCGCACGATGGTGCGCATCCAAGTCTCGAAGGGATAGGCGGGATCGTATTTGCGTAGAGACCGCCAGGCCGCAACGAACGCCTGCTGGACCATATCGTAGGCGAGGTCCTCATCGCCGATATGGCGGCGAGCAAACCGGTATAGCGGCTCCTTGGTCCGGCGCATGAGCAGGGTGAACGCCCGGTCCTCCCCGGCGAGCGCCCTGGCCGCCAGGTCGCCGTCCGATGCATCGGCGTCGCGCATCACTGCCCGGTCTGGGTCAGGGTCGCCGTGACGGTCGCGTCGAAGCGCGCCTGTTGCTCGGGGGTCAGCACTTCTCGCATTTCCAGAACAAAGACGATGGTCTCACGCTGGAGCCGTCCCATGGTGCCGTGAAAGTCCTCGATAGCGGCCTGGACCTCTTCGGTATAGGCCTTGTCCGAGTCGATCGCCGAGGCGAGGCGGGTGTTGGCCGCCTGCATTTCGCTTTCGAGGGCGCGGCGCCGTGTTTGGTAGCGCGCCTCGATGCCGGCGATGGCGTCGGCCTGGTCGGCCGAAAGGTCAAGCTCGTTATGGACCATCTGGTGAAGAGAGGGACCTGTGTCAGCTGGCGCAAAATAATGGGTCACGCACCAAGCGCCGAGCGCGCCGGCGGCCAGTGCGAGGACTACGCAGAGCGCCTGGTAGAAGCCGAGCTTGCTCATCGCGGCGCGCCTCCAAGCAGTGTCGAGGGTGCGTACGGCGTCGAGGCTGAGAAGGCGCTCATGGGGCTGGCCGGGCCTGCACCCTGAAGGCTAGTGGCGCCGATCATCGCGCCAATAAGGAGGGCCGAAAGGATCGCCGCGGCGGGACTGGTCAGAATCCGGACCGGTCCCGAGAACCCTGTCAGCCCTGTTTCGGCGTAGAACCGCTCCTTCTCGATGCGCTCCCAGACCTCGGCCTCCATCGTTATGAGGTCGGCCTCAACCGGTTCTTCAGCGATCTTCTTGAGTACGCAGTCGATATCCGTCATCGCGCGGCTCCCGTGCATGTCCATGCCTACGATACGCACGCCGGCGCGTCGTCCCTCACATCTATATCGGCCAGCTGCTTATTCCGCACGCCGAGTGAGGGACGCCGCCTCCCGGCGCGTAGGGGAGAGTGAAACACACAGGATGACTACTCATGCTGATCCTCGCAACCGTGGCAGCCACCCTTTCCGCGACGCCCGCGCCTGACATCGCGGCGTTGAGCGCGCGCCTCGACGAGCATCCAGCGCTCGCCGCTCTTTCGGTCGAGGCTGAGGCTCGCCGTCTTGACGGTCGCAGCCGGCTTGGTCTGCCGAACCCCAGCGTCGCGCTCGGGGTCAACAACGTACCCGTGAACGACCCGCTTCAGTTCGACGAATACCTGCCGAGTTCGAAATCGGTCACGGTGACTCAGGCCCTGCCGAGCCGTGGACTGCGTGAGGCCCGCTCGGCCGCCGAAGAGGCGCG
The DNA here is from genome assembly GCF_051859625.1 of Oceanicaulis sp. Classification (GTDB taxonomy): domain Bacteria; phylum Pseudomonadota; class Alphaproteobacteria; order Caulobacterales; family Maricaulaceae; genus Oceanicaulis. The sequence goes on from NZ_JBHYFH010000001.1 coordinate 2,007,895, forward strand.
CGCGCACGTCGCATTAACGATGATGCGCATGCGCCGCGACCAGCTTGAAGCCGCACTTCGTGTGTCGCTGCGGGAGATCGACGCAGCTGAGGATATCGAACAGCTCGTCGCCCGTCAGCTCGCGGTCTACGACGATCTGGCCGAAGTGCTGGAAAGCGCGGCGGCGGCGGGCGAAAGCCGGTTTGTTGCATTGGCCGATATCGACGCCGACCGCGCCGCCGCCGATACGACCGCCGCCGACGCCGCCCGGATGGCGGCCCAGGCGCGCAGCCGTCTGGAAAGCCTTGTGGGCGCTGTCGATAGACCGCCAAACCTTGAAACCATCGAGCCGCCGATGAGCGAAGGGCAGCTCCGATTCCATGAGGTCGCGTTCGCCGAGGCTCAGGCGCGCGCGGCCGAGGCGGGCGTCGAGATCCGCGAACGCGATTTCGATCTCGGCTACGAGGTGTCGGTCAGCTATTTCCAGCGGGAGTCGGGGGCGATGTTCGACGGGGACGATTGGGTGTCGGCGCGGGTTGGGGTTTCGGTTCCGCTCTGGTCGCGGTGGAACCAGCAGCCTGCGCTGGAGGCGGCGCGGCGTGATGCCGATGCGGCTGCACTGAGAACCGCCGACGCCCGGCGTAGCGCGCTTGACGAATTTCGGGCGGCGACGGCGGCCTACGCCGCGGCCCGCCGCTCGCGCAGCGCACTGGAAGGGCGCATCGAAGCCCTTCAGGCGCTCGCCGCCGCCGCACAACGCGAGTACGAGGCCGGCTATGGGGATCTGCGCCCGGTTCTCGAACCGCGCACAACTGCGCTCGAGGTTGAGATTCGCTTGCTTCAGCTGGATCTGGAGGCCGACCGCGCGGCCGCCCGTATGCACGCCCTTACGCTGGATTGATCCGATGAAACGCACACTGCTCATGCTTTCGGCGGCGATCGCCGTTCTCACCGCGCCGGCCCCGTTCTTCGGCGCCGCGACGGCCGCTCACGCGCAATCGCCTGAGGCCGGATCGTCTGAGGATGGCGAGCAGCGCTACACCTGTCCGATGCACCCCCATTACATCTCGAACGACCCGGGGAGCTGTCCGATCTGCGGTATGGATCTGGTGCCGATGGAGAGTGGCGGAGCGGACGCCGAAAGTGGGATTTTGGCCGGCGCGCGTCCGGCTGTGACCATCTCACCCGCCATGCTCCAGACTGTGGGCGTGCGGATCGCCGAGGTCGAGCGCACTGAGTTCGGGGGCCGTATCGAAGCGTTCGCCCAGATCGCAGCCAATGAGCGGCTTCAGTCGGCTGTCTCCACCCGCACGCCGGGCTGGATCGAACGGCTTTACGTGCGCGCCGTCGGCGACGAGGTGAGCACCGGCGATCTGCTGTTCGAGTTCTACAGCCCCGAGCTTGTGGCCGCGCAGATGGATTACTTCTCGGCGCGCGCCTCCAATGCGCGGCGCGCCGAGGCGTCGCTGCGCCGGCTTGAGGCGCTGGGCATGGGGCCGATCGCCATCGCCCGGATGCGCGAGCGCGGCGAGCCCCTGCGCATCGTCCCAGTCTTCGCCGAACGCCATGGTGTCGTTTCCGAGATGAACGTCGCGGAAGGCGATTACCTGCCGGTCGGCGCGGACGTTCTGACGCTGCAGGACTATTCGACGGTCTGGGTGATCGCCGAGGCGCCGCAGAGCGACCTGGTGCACCTGGCCGAGGGGCAGGGCGCCGATGTGCGGCTGGCTCGCGGCGGCGCGGCGGTCAGCGGCGCAGTCGACTACATATATCCGACCTTTGATGCGCGCACCCGGACAGGTCGTGTTCGCGTGGTCGTGCCGAACCCGTCCGGCGCGCTGCGCCCCGGCGCGTTCGCCAGCCTCACGTTTGCGGGCGACAGCGAGCGCCGGCTCGCCGTTCCCAGCGAAGCGGTGCTCTACAGCGAGGATGGCGCGCGCGTCGTCGTCGCGCGTGGCGGCGGCCGTTTCGAGCCACGTGCGATCGAAACCGGGCTCAGCGAAAATGGCTTCACCGAGGTGAGCCGCGGTCTGTCGGAGGGCGAGACGGTCGTCGCCTCCGGCCAGTTCCTCATCGACAGTGAAAGCCGACTGCGGGAGAGCTTTGCGCGCATGCAAGGCGCAGACACGCCCATGAGCGCCCTTGAACTGTCCGAGGCCGAGTTCGCCATGGTGGATCATGTCGTTGACGCGGCGCTCTACGTCCACGAGGCGCTGCGCGACGGCTACGAGGTCCAGCCGTCCTTCTTCCAGCCTGCGATCGACGCAGCGGAGATGATCGCAGGTCGCTATCCGGGGCGTTTGGGATCGATCATGGAAGAGTCGGTTACGACTCTGCAGGATCTGACCGAGGCGGAGACCGCGTTCGAACTTCAAGGCGGTCTGGACGCTCTGGTGGAGACCATCCGTCCCTGGCTGATGAGCCGGCCGCAACGCTATGAAGCGCTCGGCCTGTCGATTTATGAAGCTGACGGGCGCGCCTGGCTTGAGGCCGGGAGCGCCCGGCCGTTCAACCCCTACGGCGATGAAGACGCAAGACGGGTGTCGTGGCCGGAAGCCGCGCCGGAGCGTGAACAAGCCGAAGAGATGAGCGAAGACGCCATGCGCGCCGGGGGTGGTCATGCAAACCACTGACTCCGGGCTTCGCGACCCGTCCAAGGGCTGGGTCGCCGGCCTCATTTCCTGGTCGATCCAGAACAAGCTCCTGGTCTTGATCGGCGCGGTAGTGTTGCTGGTCGGCGGGGTTCGCGCGGTCCAGTCGACGCCGCTCGATGCGGTGCCGGACATGACCGACACCCAGGTCATCGTACGCACCGAGTTTCCCGGCCAGAGCCCTCAGCTGGTCGAAGACCTCGTCACCTATCCGATGGCGAGCGCGCTGCTGGGCTTGCCGCGGACAGAGGACGTGCGCGGCGTCTCCATGTTCGGTTCCTCCTTCATCTACGTGGTGTTCGAGGACGGGGTGGATCAGTATTGGGCGCGCTCCCGCGTGCTCGAGGCGCTCTCGCGCATGCAGGCCGAACTGCCCGCCGGCGCGACGCCGGAGCTCGGTCCCGACGCCACAGGTGTCGGCTGGGTCTATCAGTACGCCCTGGTGGACCGCACGGGCCAGCGCGACCTCGCCGATTTGCGCGCCCTTCAGGACTGGTTCCTGCGCTTTGAACTCGCCGCCGTGGACGGCGTGGCGGAGGTCGCCTCGGTCGGGGGCTTTCAGCGCGAGTTTCAGGTGCTCCTT
>NZ_JBHYFH010000002.1:0-729256 GCF_051859625.1 Oceanicaulis sp.
GTAGGTCGCCGCCCGGTCCGCTAGACACGATGCAATTACATTCTCCTTTGCAGTGTTAAATGAGACCGACGCCGTTACTCAGAACGACGTTTGCTTCTGCAGCCAATTTGTTGTTAAAACAAAAGTGTTGCAGCCCTGATGCGGGGTGGAGCAGCCCGGTAGCTCGTCAGGCTCATAACCTGAAGGTCGTAGGTTCAAATCCTACCCCCGCACCCAAAATTAAAAAGCCCCGCGCCATTTGGCCGGGGATTTTTGCTTATCTACTGTCAATTTTGAATTTTCCCGCTCCAGCAGCACCTTGCCCCTTAAAAGCCAAGGGTTCGTCGAGTAGGTTGGATGCCTCCTATGCGGAGTTGTGAGTTCGGGGAAGGTGTTTATGGCGATTACGGCGATAGAATACGCCTTGTTCAAAGAGTTCAGGGACAAGCAAGTGCTGCCTTTGCAAGGCAGCGTGCTCGAGCTTGGCGAGTCCAACTGGTATGGCGATGTGGATATCAACCGCCTGAAGGGCGACATTCAAAAATACGCCGCTGAAACCCAAAGAGCGAGCCTGAATGAACGGCTTGGAGCAACCCTGCGCCCCTCAGCAAAGCAGGCGGGGTGGGAGCAGGCCAAGGTCTTCTGGTCCACCTTCCTGCAATATTCCAATTATAGCGCCATTGATTTTCACGGCACCGAGATCGCCTTGAAACAGGATTTGAACAAGCCGCTCAAGCTCAAGGACAAGTTCGACATGGTGCTCAATCTGGGCACGGCCGAACATGTATTCAATCAGGCGCAGGTTTTCACGAGCATCCACAAACATACAAAGCCCGGCGGACTGATGGTCCATGGGCTGCCGTTTACCGGGTATGTGGACCATGGGTTCTATAACTTCCAGCCTACCTTCTTCTGGGATTTGGCTAAAGCGAACGCTTACCAGGTCCTGGCCTTGATCTACGCCGAACTCAAACCGCTCAAGCTGGTTCAGCTGCAGAGCCGGGAAGCCATCATCGCAATGTACAAGAAACAGGCGCTCGGTGAGAATTCTCTGCTCTACGCCGTAATGAAAAAACCCGAGATCAACGCCAGCTTCAAGCCTCCCATGCAGGGCTATTATTTTGACGATGATGTCTCATCGCTGGTCTCTGCTGGCTGGTCTGCAATGCGATAACATCATGAAATCGCATCAAATCTTTCAAGGCGGAGAATGGGCGTGTCGGTAGCCAGAGCGCTGAGGGCCGCGGAAAAAGCGTTGAAATCCGGCCGATTTGAAGAGGCCGAAGCCCAGTTCGAGGCGATTTTGTCCAGCTACCCGCAAAATGCACGGGCGAGGGCGGGGCTCAAACACATCATGGAGACGCCGTTCAGTGCGCAGCTGAATGACACTGAACGGCATGCCGCAGCGCAACTCGCTTCGCTTGTCCAGAGCGCCAATCCACTTGAAGCCGCAGTCTTCGCCGAGGCCATGCTGGCCAGTCATTCTGGAAGTTTCGCCGTCGCCCAGGTCATCGCTGAGCAGTGCGCGCGGATCCAACGCTATGACCTGGCGGCCAAGGCTCTGCGCCAGGCCTTGGGGCTGCGTGATGCTCACCCACGCACTTGGTATAATCTCGCTATATGCCAGAATAAAAATCTGGACCACGCCGGAGCTATGGACGCGTTGGAAAAAGCGCTCGAGCTTCGACCGGACTATGATGAAGCCCTGCGTCTTCTGAAACTCACGGCGCTGAAATGCTCCAACGAGGAGCGGGCGCTTTGGGCCGTTCAGACATTGAGTGAGCGCCACCCCGAGAATGCTGGATATCTGTGCGACCTGGGCGACATGTTGGTGCGACTGGGCCGGTATGACGAGGCGGATCAAGTGTATCAGAAGGCGATAGCCTCAGATCCGACTCATCTGGAGAGCCAGCTCGCGACATGCTTGCGACTGAATCCGATCATGACCTCAAAGGCCATGATAGCGCAAAGCCGGGCGGGCGTTCATAAGGCGCTCGGCGTGCTCACATCGCTCGAGGCTTCTTTGGACCAAGTGCCTCGGCGCCTGTCTGACGAACCCTATTTCCTCGCGTATCACGCTGAGAACGATGCGCCGATCAAGTCCGAAATCGCTGCGACCTTGCGCTCCAGCTGCCCGGGCCTGAACTTTGAAGCGCCGCATGTGCGCAACTGGGCGGGCCCGGCTGAGAAGATCCGGCTGGGCGTGTGTTCGGAGTTCCTGTCCAATCACACCATTGGCAAGCTGTTCGGCGGCTATATCGAAAAGCTCGACCCAGAACGCTATGAGATCACATTGATCCGGCTGCAGAGCTCCAAGCCCGATGACATGTCCCGTCGCTTCGCGGGGCAGGCGGCGCGTGTCGTCACTTTGCGCTCTGAGCTTGTCCAGCAGCACACTCAGATAGCGGATCTGGAACTTGATATCCTTTTCTATCCAGATATCGGCATGAGTCCAGATACCTATAGTCTGGCCTTCGCACGGCTGGCGCCGATTCAGATGGTGAGCTGGGGACATCCGGACACCACGGGTATAGATACGCTCGACTATTATCTGTCAGCAGACAGTATCGAGGCTTCCGATGCGCAAGCGCATTACTCGGAACGTTTGATCTGCTTTGAGCGGCTCCCCTGTTATTATCAGGCGAAAACCTTGCGGCCTGCGGATCTGGATCGCGTCGCCCTGGGGCTGCCGGCATCCGGACGCCTGTATGGTTGCCCGCAGACCTTGTTCAAGTTCCATCCTGATTTTGATGCAGTGCTGAGCGCGATCGTGGATCAGGACCCTGAGGGACATATCGTACTGTTAGAGGGGCGGGTGCCGAGTTGGGTGCGAGCCCTGAAAGCGCGATGGGCGCAATCCGCCCCCTCCTTGCTGGAGAAATGCGTGTTTCTACCGCATCAACCTCAAGAGGCTTTCCTGGCGCTGATGCAGAGTATGGATGTGCTGCTGGATCCGATACATTTCGGCTCTGGAAACACGCTGTACGAAGCCATGTCCATGGGAGTCCCTATCGTGACCTGGCCGGGAGATTTCATGCGCGGGCGTATTGTGGCTGGCGCGTATGCCCAGATGGGAATCGAGAATCCTCCGATCGCCTCGTCTCTTGATGAGTATGCTCCACTTGCAATCAGCCTGGCTCAGGACGAAGGGCGTCGAGCGACATTGTCGGCGCAGCTGAAAGAGGCTGCCGGCGCTCATTTGATTGAGGACGATCTGGCCATCGAGGAGTTTGACCAGTTCGTCCAGGCGGCCCTTGATGCGCGACGGGCTGGAAAACTATTGCCAACACGCTGGCGCGGCAGTGACGCAACACTGTCCAGTGATCTGAGAGAAGGTGTGTCTTGAAACCAACCGTGCTTGTGACCGGTGGAGCAGGATTTCTAGGCTCGCATCTATGCGACAGGCTGATCGCAGCCGGTAATGATGTCTTGTGTGTGGACAATTTCTACACGGGCAATCGGGACAATATCCGCCATTTGCTGGGGCATCCCAGTTTTGAACTGATGCGCCATGACGTGATGCTGCCTCTCTATGTGCAGGTGGACCAGATCTATAATCTCGCCTGTGCGGCCAGTCCTGTTCATTACCAGACCGATCCGGTGGGAACGACCAAGACCTCGGTGATGGGGGCGATCAACATGCTCGGCCTTGCAAAGCGGCAACAGGCGCGGGTGCTTCAGGCTTCCACCAGCGAAGTGTATGGCGATCCGCGTCAACATCCGCAGCGCGAAGACTATTGGGGACACGTCAATCCGATTGGCGTTCGCGCCTGCTATGATGAAGGCAAACGGTGCGCGGAGACCCTGTTTTTTGATTATCACCGCCAGTCAGCAGTCGATATACGCATCATTCGCATCTTCAACACCTACGGTCCGCGATTGCAGATGCATGATGGTCGCGCGGTCGGCAATTTCATCTTGCAAGCCCTGCGCGGCGAGCCGCTGACAATCTATGGTGACGGAAGCCAGACCCGCTCCTTCTGCTATGTCGATGACCTGATTGAAGGCATGGTGCGCACGATGGACCAGAATGATGCGGTGGGGCCTGTGAATTTGGGCAATCCCGTGGAATGCACGATCCTTGAACTGGCTGAAACCGTGCTGGAGCTGACCGGATCAAAAAGCGAGCTGGTCTACAATCCGCTGCCTTTCGACGATCCCGTCCGGCGTCAACCTGACATTTCCCTGGCGCGCAAGCTGCTGGACTGGTCGCCTCAGGTTGAACTGAAGGACGGCTTACGAGAAACAATCGCTTACTTCAAAACACTGCTGTAATTCAGGCCGGTTTCCCTGCTGGCGACAAGGTGACGGACATGTCCTCCAACAAAGCCCAATCAGCCCAGTTCGTGGCGACGCTCTGCCCGGTCTGTCATCATGGCGTGGCCGTGAAATTCCTGGATGCCGGGCGACACCCCCTTGCCACGCTGGGATGGCCGGACAGTGAAGCGGCGGCGAAAGCCATGCCCGGCTTGCCGCAGGATTTCGTTCAGTGCCCGAAGTGCACACATGTCTGGAACCGCTCTTTCACATACGATGATGTGCCCTACACCAACAACGCCAACCGGATGTTCAATACGGGCGGTTTGTGGAAGGGGCATCTGGCGCAAACGCGTGATCTGATCCTGGACCGCCTGGACGCTTCACCGACGGTGATCGACATTGGCTGCGGAGAGGGGCATTTCGTCAGGGGGCTGGCAGAAGGACGCTCTGGTGCGGGTCGGTTTATCGGCTTTGATCCCAACACCACCCCGGAAAGCGGCAAAGGTGTGGAGTTTCACGCCCGCTATTTCAATGCGCTTGATGATTTTGATGCGTTCAAGCCCGATGCGATCACCATTCGCCATGTGCTGGAGCATCTCACCGATCCCGCCTCACTGCTGGAAGAGCTGGCCTGGGCGGCGAGCCGGGCGGGCAAGACCTGCTACCTGTTCGCCGAGACCCCCTGTATTGATCGTGTTCCAGAGACCCTGCGTCTGGCGGATTTCTTCTATGAGCACATGTCGCACTTTACGACGCGCTCCTTCCGCGCGCTCATGGAGCGGGCAGGAGACGTGATCACGCTGGAGCAAGGCTATAACGGCGAGGTGGTCTTCGCTCTCGTCAAGCTGGGCGTTCCAGAGGCGGCGCTTGAGCAAGCGGCTTCGGCCGGGGCGTTCTTTGACACGGTTGATGTCTCTCGCCAGACAATTTCCGACACGCTCTCAAGCCTTCACGAGGGCAGGAAACGGGTGGCGATTTGGGGCGGTACTGGAAAGGCGGCGGCGTTCATGCATCAGTTCGGCGTGGATCCGGATCGTTTTCCGATCGTGGTGGATTCTGATCCGGCCAAGGTCGGGACTTTCGTTCCGGGCCTTGGACAGGAAATCCAGGCGCCTGACGTGCTCAAACAAGCGCCAGTGGATGTGATCATTATTCCGACCCAGTGGCGGGCCAAGGACATCGCTCATGAAATTGAGCGCAAGGGTATCGAGGCAGGCCAGCTCCTTATCGAGCATAATGGGGGGCTGGTGAGTTTTCACACGGACCCGCACCCCTATCGCTGAAGGGCCGCTTCTGCCTGGTCCCACCCTCGCAATCCAAATGCCGTTGTCAGTTCAGAGCAAATTCGAAGCGCCCCAAGATTTATCTCGTGGCGTTTTGTCGTCGGCTAGAGCTCAACAGAGAGGTGCGCTTGCGAAATGATCGCTTGCGTTATCGGGCAATTCAGCGCACAGAGGCGGCACGCGAAGCACGCGCCCAGCATGAGGCTGGTTGCGCGGCGACGGATCAGCCGGAGTGAGAGCACTCCCGTTATGAGGTCCGGGCGGGGGCGATATTCGTCCCAGAACGGCGGCTGAACGATCCAGTTGTCTATATTTTTGAACGAAATAGCGCCCGGAGATCGTCCGTGAGCGCTGCTAAGAGGTTATCTTTGACCCGATTTACAGATCTTGGTCTGAACGACTCCATTCTCTCGGCGATCGCCGAACAGGGCTATGAAACGCCCACCCCCATCCAGGCGCGCGCCATCCCCCAGGTGCTCGCTGGCCGTGACCTGATCGGTCTGGCGCAAACCGGCACCGGCAAGACCGCCGCCTTCGTGCTGCCGCTGATCCATCAATTGCTGGCGGAAAACAAACAGGCGCCGGGCCGATCCTGCCGCGCCCTGATCCTGGCGCCGACGCGAGAGCTGGCCGCCCAGATTGAAGAGCAGGTTCGCGCTTATACCGCGCACACGCGTCTGACGAGCGCCGTGATCTTTGGCGGCGTCAAAGCCGGCCCGCAAATCCGGGTGCTGGCGCGCGGGGTCGACATTCTGGTGGCGACGCCGGGACGTCTTCTGGACCATCTGGGCGAGCGCAAGGCCCGTCTCGATCTCACAAGCTTTGTGGTGCTGGACGAAGCGGATCAGATGCTGGATCTCGGCTTCATCCCCGCGATCCGCAAACTGCTGCGCCTGGTCGGCAAAGAGCGTCAGACGCTGATGTTCTCCGCCACTATGGTGCCGGCGATCCGCCAGCTGGCGGACGACTTCCTGTCCAATCCGGAAACGGTGGCGGTGACCCCGCCCTCCAAACCGGTGGAGCGGATCGACCAGAAGGTGCTTTACACCGAAGCGGCCGACAAACCCGAAGCGCTGATTGATCTGATGGCGCCGGAAGCCGGCAAGCGCACGATCATCTTCACCCGCACCAAGCATGGCGCGGACCGGGTGGCGAAGCGTCTGGTGAAATACGGCCACAAGGCCAACGCCATCCATGGCGACAAGAGCCAGAACCAGCGCACCCGTGCGCTCGATGCGTTCAAATCAGGCGAGTCCCCCGTGCTGGTGGCGACCGATATCGCGGCCCGCGGCATTGATGTGGACGGCGTTGATCTGGTGGTCAATTACGAGCTGCCCAATGTGGCCGAGAATTATGTCCACCGCATCGGCCGCACCGCGCGCGCTGGCGCGACCGGCCGGGCTGTCGCTTTGTGCGCGCCGGACGAGCGCGTGATGCTCAAGGATATTGAGAAGACCATGGGCGTGCCTATCGCCGGCCTCAACGATGCGCCGCCAATGCCCAAGGGCGAGGCCGCCAAGTCCAAGAGCCGACGCCGGGGTGGTCGCCGCGGTCAGGGCCAAGGCCAGGGTGATGGCGCGCCGTCCGGTCAAAAGCGCGGGGGCGCTTCCGGCAAGCCGCGTCAGGGCGGTGAGGGCGCACGCGGCGGCGGCAAGCCTCAGCGTCATCGCCGAGGCGCGGGTGGAGGTCAACGCCGCGGCCCGAGCGCCACAGCCGCCGAATAAGGCGCACGACGAGACACGAGAACGGGCGCGGTTTTTCAAACCGCGCCCGTTTTGCGTTTGGCTGCGCCTCAGCTCGTCGGGTTTTCTTCCGTGCAGGCGGGCGGTTCGCCCGGTTCGGGATCGCCGGGCAGGGGGATGTATTCGTTTTCCTCGACCGGCATGCGGAAGGGCGTGTCCTTGAAGCCAGCGGCGATCGAGGCGCGCCAATCGGTTTTGGCTTGTTCGATCCGCTCTTTGCTGGTGGAGACGAAGTTCCATTCCATATAGCGCTGACCCAGGGGCTGGCCGCCGAGCAGCATCAGACGGGAGTCTTCCGTCACGCTGACGCGCGCTTGAATCTGGCCAGGTGTGAAAATCGCCATATGGCCGCCGGAAACGGGCTCGCCCGCAGTTTCAACGCGGCCTGAGACCACATGCAGCGCCAGCTCTTCATGGCCTTGAGGCAGGTCAAATGTCGCGCCCGCTTTCGCTTCGATATGGGCGTAGACGATGGGCGAGTGGACCTTCACCGGCGATGTCTGACCGTAGGCGCTTCCCAGGATCAGTCGGAAGTGTGCGCCGCCGATCTCGAACGCGGGCAGATCCTCTGCGCCATGATGATGAAACTCGGGCTCGATCTCCTGACAGTCTTCAGGCAGGGCGACCCAGACCTGAATGCCGTGCATGAACATGCCCTTGGCGCGGGCTTCATCGCCCGTGCGCTCTGAATGGGTGACGCCCTTGCCGGCCGTCATCCAGTTCACATCACCGGGATAGATGGTCTGATGCACGCCCAGACAGTCGCGATGGTCCATCTCGCCGTCAAAGAGATAGGTGACCGTCGCCAGTCCGATATGCGGATGGGGCCGTACATTAATGCCTTCGCCGGGGTTGAAACGCGCCGGCCCCATCTGGTCGTAAAACACGAAGGGACCCACATGGCGGCGCTGTGCGACAGGCAGGATGCGCGTGACGCAGAACCCGCCCAGATCCTTGCTCTTGCCTTCAAGAATGCGTTCGAGTTGGCTCATCAGGTGTCCTCTGGGCTGGGTGGGAGAGCGCAGAAAGCTAGCGCACGTCCCGGTCCAGGATGACGTTCATCCGGGTGCTTTGACGGATACGATATCCTTTGCTCAGCGCCAGTGCGGCGGCGTCGGGCGTCGTGCGGCCATCGGCCATGTCGGCGCGCTCCAGGATCAGCAAGTCCGGCCAGCGTGTCTTGTCGGCTTTCGCGAAGAAATGGGACAGGATGGCGGCTTCCCCGCCCTCGACATCCACCTTCATGGCGTGAGCCTTGGTGAGTTTGAGTTCGTCCATCAAGGTCAGAAGGGTGGTGACGCGCACCGCTTCGCCTTCAGATCCGCCCAGACGGGCCTGACCATGATTGCCCGAGATCATGCGCATGACCTCTTCGCCCTCATAGTCAGCAAGGGCCACGCCCGCCATCTCGATCTGGCCGAGGGCGTTCTGGCGTGCATTGAAGCTGAGCCTGCGGCGCATTTCGCGCTGGGGCTCGACCGCGATGACACGCGATTTGTCGCCGCCCGCCAGCGCCGCCACAAGTGCATACGCGCCGGCGTTGGCGCCAATATCCATGAACGCCTTGCCAGGGCCCATCACGCCGCGCAGCGCTTCGAGCTCAGCCGGGTCAAAGCATTGCGGCGTCATGAAAAGCCGCTTCTCCGACAGATTGTCGGTGGGGTGCAGCCGCAGCTTCAAGCCAAGCGCCTGAACATCCGCCACGCCCGCTTTCATGCCGCTGAGCGCCAGAGGGCGCGCGGCGCCGGCCAGCCGCAAGCCGGCGCGTGAGGCCGGCAAGGCGCGTCCGATGGCGAGCCCGATCTTGCTGACAAACCCTGGCGCATACGCGCCATATCCGGGGGCGGGCGGTTCATGAGACACAGGCCCGCCCTGGCTCCGCTTCACTTCAGGCGGAGCGGGCGGAATCGTCAGCATTTCGTCGGTGTCAGGCAAAGCCTGGTCGGAGTTTGAAGCGGTCTCGGTCATGCCATGACTTATAAACGCAAATGAGGCCGAGCGCCTACCACGAGATCAGGTTTCCAGTTTCGCTGGGCGCCTTTATGGTCACCTCAATTCTGAGGAGGAGAGACATCATGCTGCGCACGTTTGCGGTCGCCGCCCTGGTATCAACGGCAGGCCTGGCGCATGCCCAGACCGAGCCGTTCGATCTGGGACAAGATAACCGTGAGATCGCCCAGGCTCTGGGACAGGCCGCGCTCGAGAGCGATCTGGCCTATGAGATCACCGAGTCGCTGACCACCGAAGTCGGTCCCCGTCTGGCGGGCACGCCGCAAGAAGCGCGGGCGCGTGACTGGGCGGTCGAGATGCTTGAAGGGCTCGCGTTTGAAAACGTTCGGGTCGAGCCGTTCGAGCTTGATCTGTGGACGCGCGGGCATTCCGTCTACGAGGAAGTGGCGATCACGATGCCGTATCCACAGCCGATCTATGCGATCTCTCTGGGCGGCGCCGGCGCGACACCTGAAGGCGGGCTGGAAGCGGAAGTGGTGTTCTTTGAAAGCTATGACGCGCTTCTGGCGTCTGACGCGGACGAAGATGCGCTCGATGGCAAGCTGGTCTTCGTCAATGACCGCATGGTCGCCAGCCGCACGGGCGAGGGGTATGGCTGGGCCAATCGCAAGCGCCGCGACGCCTGGGTGCTGGCGGAAGACCGCGGCGCAGTCGGCGTGCTGATCCGCTCTGTGGGGACCAGCACCAACCGTTTTGCGCACACTGGCATGATGAGCTTCCCTGACGGGCGCCGCCCTGACATTCCGGCCCTGGCCGTTTCAGCGCCGGATGCGGACCAGCTCGAGCGTCTGCACGAGATGGGCGAAACCGTTTCGATCAATATGCGCACTTATGCCGGTTGGCGGGGCGAGGCGATGAGCGGCAATGTCATCGCCGAGATCACCGGGTCTGAAGCGCCGGACGAAATCATCATTATCGGCGCGCATCTGGATAGCTGGGACACCGCCACAGGCGCCCTCGACGACGGTGCAGGCGTGGGCATCGTCACCGCCGCTGCGCGCCTGATCGCGGAAAGCGGACATCGTCCGCGCCGCACCATCCGTGTGGTGCTGTTCGGCGCCGAGGAGGTGGGCCTGGTGGGCGCACGCGCCTACGCCAACGCCCGCATGGAAGACGGTACGGTGGGCGATCACATAATCGGGTCAGAATCAGATTTCGGCGCTCGGGAAGTCTGGCGCCTGCGGTCCAATGTGGGCGAGCACGCCGTGCCGGAAATCGACGCCATTCACCGCGAACTGCAAAGCCTGGGGCTGGTGCGCGGCGACAATTCAGGCGGCGGCGGACCTGACATGATCCCGTTGCAATTTATGGGCGTGCCCATGGTGCGGCTGGAGCAGAACGGCGAGGACTATTTCGAGTTCCACCACACGCCAAACGACACCTTCGACAAGATCGTGCCTGAAGAAATGGCGCAGAACGTCGCCGCCTGGACCATGATGGTCTGGCTGCTGGCCAACAGCGAGACGGACTTCCGCCCACAGGCGCCGCAAGCCGAGGCGAGCCAGTAATTCCGTTCTGGAAGCAATGAGCTTCCAGAAGCTGGGCTACACGCGGGATCGGGGCGTAGGCATATCTCCTCACATCAGGCGGCGCCGCCGCAACACATGATGGAGGTGATTATGTCTGCGCCCACTATTCTTCAGGTCAATTCCAGCGCCCGTCTCGAGGGCTCGGTCAGCCGCGAACTGTCGCAGCTGCTTTCCCGGGCCCTGGCCGGTGAGTCCGGTGCGGTGACCGTTCGCGATCTCGCCGAGACGCCAGTGCCGCAAGTGGATGCGGACTGGGTCGGCGCCAATTTCACCGATCCGGCTGAGCGCACCGAAGCACAGCGCGACATTCTCAAAGGATCGGACGCGTTGGTGGGTGAGCTCAAGGCCGCCGACCAGATCGTCATCGGCATGCCGATCTACAATTTCTCCATTCCCGCTGGCCTGAAGGCCTGGATCGACCAGATCGCGCGGGCGCGAGAAACCTTCCGCTATTCCGAAGCCGGGCCTGAAGGTCTGCTGACCGGCAAAACAGCCTGGATCGTGGTGGCGTCAGGCGGGGTGCCTCTGGATTCGGGCGTGGATTTCGCGACGCCGTATCTGCGTCAGGTGCTGAACTTTGTCGGCATCACTGATATTCGCGTCATTGACGGCTCGCGCTGGGATTTCCGTGAGGAAACCGATCGCGAGGCGATCCGCGCTCTGGCCCGCACTGCGGACGTACAGCCTGCGCAAGCGGCTGAATAAAGACGAGGCCGCGAAGGCGGCTAAGCGCGATGAGATCAGAGCAAGTCTGAGGTGTTGAGCATTGGCGGGCGTTCAGAGCGTCCGCCAATCATCCCTCACACCGAGCTGGCGGAAAACCTCCGACCAATAGGCCTGTAGAAGATCGCGCTGCTCAGCGCTCCAGCCCCGACGTTCGATCAGGTAAATCTCGATCCGGACGCCAGCGAGCACGTCGCCATATTCATCCTCGATCAACGCCGCGACACGGCCGGGCGGCGGCAGGCGGTTCGCCAGATCAGAGCGGGCGCGGCCATAGACGCTGAACAGGCGTGAATTCTGCAGCATGTCGGAGACAAGGATGACCGTGCGGCGCGGGGTGTCGGGGTCAAACCCCTCTTCCAGCGCCAGATCGGCCAAGGCCTCGATAATCGGGCTCGCCGGGCTTTCCTTGGGCTCCACAAGATCGGCGAGGGCGCTTTGCAGCGGGCCTTCAAACAAGGCCTGATAGCGCGCCTCGACCCGGGCCGGATTGCGATAGAGCGGGTTGATCTGGTCGCCACGGCCGGGATTGCACAGCGAGAAACTGTTGGTGTTGATCAGCTCGCCGCGCGCATCCAGCTCGTACAGGGACAGACGCTCGCCGATCTCCAGCCGGTCGCGGCTGTCGAGCGCAAGTTGCTCGATGCGGGCGGCCTGTTCAGGAGAATAAAGGTCCGTCTTGTCGATCACCAGCGCCATATGGGCAGGCTGTTCGCCGCTCAGGCATAGCGTATTGGGATCATATTCAGGGGGTTGCAGCACCAGCGCGGCATAGCTGATCGCGCCCAGCACACCGGCCACGATCACAATATTGATGATACCCAGGATATCCTTGCCGCGCATATGTCTGACGCCCCCTCTGCCAGCCGATAGCGAAGGGCATCATGGGGCGCCCGCCCGCATATGGCTAGACGTTATCGGCCCGGAAAAGGCGGTTTGTCCGACCCGCTCGCCTCCACCGGATCGGTGAGGTCGGTGTCCGCCGCCTGCTCATAGAGCTGGATCGAGCGTGAATTGTCGGCGGCGAAAAACTTGTCGATCTTGCGCTTGAGCGCGATCGCTTCACGACGCGTCGGCCCGCTCAGGCTTTCTTCGATCTCGACGGCGCTATCGGTGTTTTCGCGGTGGGTATGCGGCAATTGCTTGAGCACGCCAGACAAATGCGCCGCCGCGTTGATCGCCCGGCGCTGGGCGGTGCCATAGCCGATCAGGCGGTCGTCAAAGGTTGCGCCCTTGAATGCGGCGATGGCGGCGAAGGTGATGCCCAGTCCAAACAACAAGAGCCCTTCCAGCGTCTGGATGCCGGTTCCGGCCATGGCTGAACTCACGGGCGCCAGGATCGCCCCGGTCGGTTCCGCCAGATCGCCAAGCGCCAGAGTCGCGGCGTTGATTTCCAGCAGATCGCGGTAAAGCGCGGCGGTGTAGTTGAGAAAGACCACGAAGCCCAATGCCAGGGGCGTGCCGATGATGGCGGCGGCGAAGGAGAAGGGGCGGTCAGGGTTTTGCAGCAGTCGCAAACCCAGAAACCCGATCAGGAAGAAGGCGGTGATGACATTGGTGAAGGCCACGGTGATGGCCTGGATCCAGCCGCCCAACAGGCCCAGATCCGAACTTTTGGAGAAGAAGTATGCGTTGATCAGCCCTTCCACGAGCACCATCCCGGCCAGGATGGAGAAGTGCATGATATGGCTTTCAGGATAGGTCGCAGAGCGATTGACCCATTTGTCGCGCGGCAGCGCTTCTTCAAACATCCGTCCGCGGGTCTGGCGAAAATGCAGATAGGCGTCAAAACAGGCCGAGGCGCGGTAATACGCATCCGTCAGTCGATCAACGATCTGATGGGTCTTGCGATCAATTTCAGTATCCATGACCTCGTCCGAATCCTCCGACCGTCCCCGGTTGAAGCCGAGGAGGTTGTTCGTGATCGGCCGATCTTGGGTCTCAATCGTATCGCGTAGGGATTGTTCGTGCATGGTCCGGCCCCTTTTGAGTAAGTCTGTTCACAGCGCCCAAGAGTTAACCATGTCCTGACAATCGAGCTTAAGTTGGGCGAAATCAAATAAAACCAGGCGGAAAAGCGACGAAATGTGTCCTTTTATGGGACGCACTTCACTCTGTTTGCCTCCATGAGCAGGTTTGGCGCATCAGCGCCGTTAACATAGATGAACAACCTGGCGGCTGAACCGGAGCTGAACATCCAAACAGCCGTGTCATGCTCGCGCTCAGATTCGCGGGCGCTTCCGGTGCTGGCGACTCACAGTCAGCTCTGGGGCCTCTGGCTTCGCGAAGTTGTGACCCGGGCGCTGGGCGTGCAGATTGAAGCGCGTCTGGGCGTGGCCGATACTCGGCCGCAAGCGTTCGCCAAGTGACGCCAGAAAACCGGGAGAACCGTCCATGAAGTTCTATGATTGCGCCACCGCACCCAGCCCGCGCAGGGCGAGAATGGTCATCGCTGAAAAACGCGTAGACGTAGAGACCATCGAGGTGGATTTGCGGTCCGGCGCGCAATTCAGCCCTGATTTCATGGCGGTCAATCCCGGCTGCACCGTGCCGGTGCTGGTGACGGATGACGGCGAGAGCTTGTGTGAGAATGCGGCCATCGTTCGCTATCTCGAAGCGCTCTATCCCGATCCGCCGCTTCTGGGGGTGAGCCCGATCGAGCAGGCGCGGGTGGCCGAATGGGTGTTTCGGGCCGAGTTTGAAGGCCTGGTCAGCGTTATGGAAGTGCTGCGCAACACCTCCAAATCCATGAAGGATCGGGCGCTTCCGGGGCCGGAGCCGGTGCCGCAAATCCCGCAGCTCGCTGAACGCGGCATGATGCGCGGCCAACGGTTTTTCAAAACGCTCGATGCACGACTGGCCCAAACACCCTGGCTCGCGGGAGACGCCTTCAGCTTCGCTGACATCACCGCCTTCGTGTTCGTGGAATTTGCAGCCTGGGTGAAGATGGTCCCCGGCGAGGAGCTGGAAGCGCTGGCGAAATGGCGGGACGCCTGCAAGGCGCGGCCCAGCGCTCAGGTCTGACGTTTTCGCGTTAGCCACACGCTGGCGCCGCCGCATGTGTCATCCCAGAAGCGGCGGTCGATGACTTCCAGTCCGGCATCCTCGAGTACGCGTTCAAAGCGTTCGGGGGAGAGGCTGGCGTGAAACAGTGGATCTCCGAACATGTCGCCCCAGGCGACGCCATCGCCGTCTCCACTGGTGAACATGAAGGGCGCGCCGGGCGCCAGTGCAGGGCTGACGCGCGAAATCAGGCGCGCCTGATCGTCTGCGGGCAGGTGAAAACTGGAATGCCAGGCGAGGGCGCCGTCATAGGGGCCGGTCAGCTCCACCGTCCTCATATCGCCGACGCGCCAGCTCTGATCCGGCCAGTGCTCGCGGCAGAGCGCGATCATGGCCGGCGCAATATCCACGCCTTCAACTTTCAGGCCGTGTTCGATCAGGTGAGCGGCGATGGGGAACCCCGACCCGCAGCCCAGATCAAGTATGCGCTCGCCCGATCTTGCAGATGCAAGAAAGCGGGCCATCCAGCCTGCTTCCAAAAATGTTTCTGAATACCGCCGTCGAGCATCAAACCGTTCGGCATGGCGCTCATAAATGTCCGCGATTGCGGAGGCGCCGCGCGCCTCCGCTTCTGACTCGCGATCCGTCATCAGTCTTCAGCGTTCGCCGGATCGTATTGCTCGAACCAGGCGAGGACATGCCCGGCTTTTTGCAACAGGCGCGAAGGCCGGCTGTCCGCAATGCCGTGATAGGCGCCGGGAATCCGCACCAGGCGGCTGTCGATCCCGCGGATCTGCAAGGCATTGTAATATTGTTCGGATTCAAACACCGGCGTGCGGCGGTCTTCGCCGCCCACAAAGACGAGGGCCGGCGTCTCCACATTGCCCACCAGCGAGAGCGGGCTGCGGCGCCAGTATTCCTCCGGCGCGTCCCAGGGCGTCACGCCGAACCAGTAACGGTAGATGCTCGGGCCGATATCCGCGGCGAGGGTGAAACTGGTCCAGTTGATCACCGGTTTGCCCACGGCGGCCGCAGCGAAGCGGTCGGTCACGCCGATCAGCTGGGCGGTCAGGACGCCGCCGCCCGAACCGCCGGTGACGAACAGGCGGTCTTCATCCACGAACCCGCGGGCGATCAGCGCATCAACGCCGGACAACAGGTCGTCCACATCCTGACCGGGATAGGCCTTGTCGATCTCATTGGCGAAGGTTTCGCCATAGGAGGTCGAGCCGCGCGGATTGGTGTAGAGCACCACATAGCCCGCCGCTGCGTAGAGCTGGACCTCGCCAGAGAATTGCGGGCCATAGGCGGTGTGCGGGCCGCCATGGATCTCAAGGATCATCGGGTAGGTCTGGCTGGGGTCAAAGCCGGGCGGATAGGCGATCCAGCCTTCGATTTCCTGACCGTCCGCAGAGCTGTCCCAGGTGAAGCGTTCCACTTCGGCCAGGTCGCGGAGGCCCAGCACATCCGCGTTCACATCGGTGAGACGGTTTGCGAGGCCGCGCCGTGTGCCGACGCCTACATTGGCGAGGTCGCTGGCGCTGGCGAGCGTCGCCGCCCAGCGGTCATTGTCGGACACGGTGAAGATGCCCGAGGTGTAAGGCCGCCCAAAGGTCGTGCCGCCCAGATCGTCACGCACACGGTCGAGTCCGCCGTTCAGACCTGCATAGCCCAGAATGGTATGGCCGCGATCATCAAAGCGAACCCAAAGGCCGCGTCCGCGTTCATCCCATTCGGCCTGGTCAATACCACGATCAAGATCAGACAATAGCTCACGAGGCTCGCCGCCATTGAGCGAGACGACTTTCAGATCCGTATCCGCATGTGAGGTTTCAACGCGCGGAGTGGAGATATAGGCGAGCGTTTCGCCGTCCGGTGAGATGCGCGGGCTGGATTCTCCGCCCGGATAATCGGTGATCTGGACCGGGTCGGACGCATCGAGCGCGATGGAGTAGATGTCGGCTTCGCGGAAATCAAAGCCATCCGCTTGCCGTCCGCCGAGCGAGTAATACAGCGCTTGGGAATCCGGGCCCCAGCTGACGCCTGAAATGGAGCCGTCGCTCACTTGTGTAAGCTGTCGCGGAGCGCCGCCGTCTGCGGGGGCGACGAAAATTTGTGTGAAACCTGAGGGCAGCTCGCCTGCGCCGTCAAATTCATAGCGTGTGGTTTCATCCACCAGCGCCGGATCCGCCCATTCGGCGCCGCGCGGCTGAGCCGGCATGCCGATATCAACCTGGGGCTCAGGCGCGCTCATGAACATAGTGAAGGCGATCCAGCGTCCGTCCGGTGACCAGCTCAGATTTCCGGCGCCGCCTGGCAGATGTGCCAGGGTGGCGCTGCGTCCACTATCCACCCACACGGTCTTGAGCAGGCTTTGCCCGTCTTCATTGGCGATATAGACAAGCTGGTTTGAGTTCGGTGACCAACGCGGCGAGGAGTAATCACCGGCGCCGGTGATCAGCGGACGGTTCGAGCCGCCGTCATAGGGCGCAATCCACAGCGCGGACCGCGTCTGGTCGGTCATGATGTCGTTGGAGCGACGCTGATAGACGACAAATCGTCCATTCGGGCTGATTTGCGGGTCACTCGCCATTTCCAGACTGAAAATGTCGGCGGCTTGCAACGGGCCGCCCGCGGCTTGGGTCGACGCGAAAGCGCTGGGGGTCGCCAGCGCGCAGGCCAGCGAAGCAAGGAGTAGACGGTTCATCGTGGACGCTCCTAATCTCTGATCTGGCAACGTAAGGCGCTGAACTGCTTAAGGGCAAGGGGGAGGTTATCGAGCCGAGTTGAGCAGTCGCGCGCGTGTGAGCCGAAAGGGCGCTGCCGGATGGGGCAATTGCCCGACGGCGCGTCCTGCGAACAATTGCGCCCCGGTCCGCGTCGCCGCGCGAAACGTCTCCCAACTCTCAACCCGGTTGAAATACACCGCGCTGCCGCCACGTTTTGCACTGGCGAGCAAGCGCTCGATGTCCAGACGGTCATTCTCGGTCAGGCGTTCCGGCAGGTCTGCGCCGATGGCGTCCACGCCCAGATTCTCAAACCGACTCCAGAACGGCCAGTCCGTGCGCACATGCACATAGAGTTTCGCACTCTGCGAGCGCAGGATGCGCAAGGTTTCATCCAGCACGGTTGAGGGCGGGTCCGCAGGGGCGTCCTTGATCTGGACCCAGACAAGCTGCCGCAGTTCGGCCGGCAGGTCGGCCAACGCCATGACATATTGCGAACGCGTGCGCGGATTGCTCAGCGAGGTGTAACCCGCCGGCACGATCAAAGCGCATCGGGTGCCCGTCCGGACCAGGTCTTCAAGCGCTTCCGCAGCGTCGCCAAGCACCGCCATGTCCACCGCCAGACGTGCGTCGGGCTTGAGATCGGTCAGCATCAGGTCGGTGTTGCGCGCCTGATAGGGGGAGTCCACGTCTGCATTCACTGCGCGCACGAAGTAACTGGCGACCGCTTCCCGCTTCTTGTCCCAGACCGGTTGGTAAAACAAGGAGAAGGCCTTGTTCTGGTTGGGTTCTGTCTGGACGGTTTTGGATTGGCGGGGCTCGTCGATCTCGGCGGACGCCATCGTCGCGGCGAATTCCTCAACGCTCAGCTGTTCGCTTTTGGCTTCAACCTTGAGCTGGTTGATGAAGGCTTCCCCAAGGAAGAACTGTTCCATTTCATGGCTGATCTTGTTGGTCAGCTTTTGCGCTTCCGGCCCGGACAGGGCCTTGAAGATCACCAGATACCCGCTGGCGCATTGAATGATCAGGTCGTCTTCGGCCACCCGCTTGTCGATAATGGAGCGAGAGGCGATGAAAACCCGCTCGCGCCATTCCGGCCAACGATCGCCCGCCGCATCGCGCACCCGGTCCATATTCACGAACTGGTAGCGGCTTACGTCAATCTGCTCCGCGCTCGCCAGATGGCGCTTGAGCTGGGTCATCACGTCGTCGTTCACGCCCGGGCCTTTCCTTGTTCCTTCCGATCTTAACCGTGAAGGCGTTGTCAGAGCGTAACTGTTTTCAGCTGCGGCTCTGCGCGCTGGGCGAGGGAAGGATGCTGCAATCTGTTGCTGCGCCGCACCGGTAATAAATTATTCAAACAAAAAGGCCTTTTTCAGCCATTCTCGATTGAATGGCGCGCATGCAGCATCTTTTTATTGCGTTGCAAATCAGTCATGGTCCGCGCGTCCAGCCTCAGGCTGATCAGATAGACAAGCAGTCAATGAAGACTGCGTTCAATCAGGGAGAGTCTCCATGGTGCCATCCTTTAATCGGATCGCCTTGCTTGCAGCGGCGTCGAGCCTGACGCTCAGCGCAGCATCTCAAGCGCAAGTTTTTGATCAGGTCGGCGGCGGCGAACGCCGTACGGTCGACGTGATCACGGTCACCGCCCAGCAACGTGAAGAAAGCGCACAGGACGTTCCGATCTCCATTGGCGCCTATGACACCGAAGCGCTGGCCAACGCTGGCGTTCGCGACATCAAGGATCTGCAGGCGATTGCGCCGGGCCTGATCGTGACCTCGACCCAGTCCGAGACCATCACTACCGCCCGTATTCGCGGCATCGGCACCGTGGGCGACAACTTCGGCCTGGAAAGCTCGGTCGGCGTCTATATCGACGGCGTGTTTCGCGCGCGTAACGGCGTGGGCTTCAACGACCTGGGCGAGCTTGAGCGGATCGAAGTCCTGCGCGGCCCGCAAGGCACGCTGTTCGGCAAGAACACCTCCGCCGGCGTTCTGAACATCGTCACCGCAGGCCCGGAATTTGAAAACGGCGGCGCTCTTGAAGCGACCGTCGGCGATTACGGCTACTCGCGTCTCAGCGGCCATCTGACCGGCGCCATCATCGAAGACGTCCTGGCGGGCCGTCTGTTTGCGGTGCAAGGTCAGCGCGACGGCTATATGGACCTGTATGTTCAGGACCAGAACGGCCAGTACACGGATACGGACTCTGACGATCAGGGTTTTTGGTCCGTGCGCGGTCAGCTGGAGTGGACCCCGAGCGAGTCTGTCACCGGGCGCCTGATCGCTGATTACACAAAGCGTGATGAAGTGTGTTGTTCGGCTGCGTCCTGGGATTACACCCCGGCCGGCATCGCACTGGTGAATTCGGTTGGCGGTGACGCCCTGTATCCGGCGGATCCGGAGGAGCGCGTCGCATTCTCCAACCGTACATATGAGCAGATGGTTGAAGACTGGGGCATGTCCGCGGAGTTCGATATCGAGCTGCCGATCGGTACGCTGACCACCGTCACCTCCTTCCGCAACTGGGAGAATGCACGCAGCCAGGACATCGACTACACCAGCGCGGACCTGGCCTATCGCGACAGCGACAGCAACTACACCGATATCGAGCGCCTCTCCCAGGAAGTGCGCCTGAACGGTCAATGGGGCGATCTCGACTGGCTTGTCGGCGCGTTCTACTCCCATGAAGATCTTGTTCTGGGCGACGCCATCCGGGTCGGTGACGACTGGGAAGCCTTCCTTGGGCGTTCGCTGACGGCTGGCACCGTGCCGCCGCTGGGAACTCCGGCGGGCGTCAGCGCCGTTCTGGCTCAACTGACGGGCGGTCTGATCAACATTCCGCCGGGCTCCGCCTATGTCGGCGGCCAGGGCGTCAACCAGGACGTTTATAATCAGACGGCTGACAGCTGGGCGGTCTTCACCCACAACGCCTATCGTCTGACCGACAATCTGACGGTGACCGCAGGCCTGCGTTATACGCATGAGAGCAAGGACGTTTACGCGACGTTCGACACCAACCAGCCGCTGGCTTGTGCGGCTGTCGAGCAAGCGTTTGGTTTTGATCCGATCAACGGGTTCATCGCCGCAGCTACGGCTCAGAACCTGCCGGCAGCAACCATTCAGGGCGGCGCCACCGCCATCGGCAATATCTGTCTGCCGTATCACCGCTCCGGCCTTGATGCGAACGGTTATGATAACCAGCGCACGGACGAGGAAGTCTCCGGCACCCTGCGTCTGACCTACGACATCAATGATGACGTCATGGTCTTCGGCGGCTATTCGCGCGGCTTCAAGGCGGGCGGTTTCAACCTGGACCGCCAGCTTAACGGCCCGATCGGCGCGGACGGCTATCTGAACTCGGACAATTCGTTTGCGGCTGAAACCGTGGATTCCTACGAGATCGGCTTCAAATCCCAGCTGTTCGGCAATGTGGTCCAGCTCAACGGCTCGGCGTTTTTCCAGCAAGTCGGCGACTTCCAGCTCAACACCTTCAACGGCATCGCCTTTGTGGTTGAGAGCATCGATGAAGCTGAAACCTATGGCGTGGAACTGGACTTCTTCTACGCCACGCCGATCGATGGTCTCGATCTGACGGCGGGCTATGCCTACACCAACACCGAGTACACCGAGGTGAATACGGGCGACCCGCTTGTGGATGCGCTGCAAGGCCAGGATTTCTCGCTGGTTCCTGATCAGACCTTCACCACTCAGGTGATCTATTCGCGTCCGGTGTTCGACAACCTGCTGGCCAGCGCCAGCGTGGATGCGCGCTGGGCGTCTGAGTACAACACCGGTTCCGACCTGGATCCGGAAAAGGTTCAGGACGCTTTCACCACGGTGAACGCCCGTCTGGGCCTTGGTCGTGAAGACGGCGCCTGGTCGGTCGAGCTGTGGGGCCGCAACCTCACTGACGAGACCTACGCACAAGTGGCGATCGACGCCTTTGCTCAAGGCCGCCGCGCGGGCTCGGGCACGTCGCTCGACGCACGCGGCACGGCCAGCTATGCGGCCTTCCTGGGGGCTCCGCGCACCTGGGGCGTGACCCTGCGTACGGAGTGGTAAAACCCCACTTCGCGACTTAGCTGCAGATGCGAAAGGCCGGTTCCGAGAGGAATCGGCCTTTTCTTTTTTGTGCTTGTGTGATTCTGACGCTGAGTCGGCTGACGGGTTATGCTGCACGTGCAGCGCGTGTTTTCAGTAAATAATCCAATTGGACTGTGCGACTGCAGCATAGATTGACGTTCGCGTCATCGTGACTGTGCCGCAACAGTTGTATATCAAAATTCAAAAAAGCACCCTATATGGCCTCTGTGGGAATGCTTAAGCGCTATTGGGTGCTTCCATGCCTTTGCAAAATCAGTCACCTTTGTATGGACATTAGTCAGCGATGAATGGCGCGGACTCGCGCCCAACGGCCACCGGCGATGCCGGACGCGCTGAATTAGGGAGGAGACAAATTCATGATGTCTAAGTTCACGCGCACCGCTCTTTATGCGGCCGCATCCACTTTCGTGCTGGGCGCGGCTGCGCAGGCGCAGGTCTTTGAGCAGGTCGGGGGCGGCGAGCGCCGCACTGTCGACGTCATCACTGTTACGGCGCAACAGCGTGAAGAAAGCGCACAGGACGTGCCGCTGTCCATCGGCGCCTATGACACTGATGCGCTCGCCAACGCAGGTGTGAAGGACATCAAGGATCTGATCTCGATCGCACCGGGTCTGATGGTGACCTCGACCCAGTCCGAGACCATCACCACCGCCCGTATTCGCGGTATCGGCACCGTGGGCGACAACTTCGGCCTGGAAAGCTCGGTCGGCGTCTATATCGACGGCGTGTTCCGGTCCCGGAACGGCGTCGGCTTTGGCGACCTTGGTGAAATCGAGCGCATTGAAGTGCTGCGCGGACCTCAGGGCACGCTGTTCGGCAAGAACACCTCCGCCGGCGTTCTGAACGTGGTTACAGCGGCGCCTGAGTTCGAAGCGGGCGGCAGTCTGGAAGCCTCGGTCGGCGATTATGGCTACAGCCGTTTCAGCGGTTCGATCACAGGACCGGTTTTTGAAGACGTTCTGGCCCTGCGCCTGTTCGCCGCCTCGGGCGAACGTGACGGTTTCCAGCAATTGATCCTGGATGACGGCAACGGCCCGGCGGAAGTCACCGATTCTGAAACGCAGCAGTATTACACCTTCCGCGCACAGGCCTTGTGGACGCCGAGCAATTCTGTCGAAGGTCGCTTCATCGCGGATTACTCCAAGCGTGACGAGCTTTGCTGTTCGGCGGTGCAATGGGATTACGCCGCAACGCC
Organism: Oceanicaulis sp.; assembly: GCF_051859625.1. Lineage (GTDB taxonomy): Bacteria > Pseudomonadota > Alphaproteobacteria > Caulobacterales > Maricaulaceae > Oceanicaulis. The sequence goes on from NZ_JBHYFH010000002.1 coordinate 22,561, forward strand.
GGCTGTCTTCGTCGGCTCTGTCGGCGGGCAGGTGATGCAACCGGCAGACCCTGAAGCGCGCGTTTCCTATGCGAACCGCGAATATGCTCAGAACGTCGAGGATAAGGGTGTCTCCGCCGAGTTCGACATTGAATTGCCGATCGGCACGCTGACCACGGTCACCTCCTGGCGTCAGTGGGAAAACAGCCGGACCCAGGATATCGACTATTCGACCGCCGACATCGCCTATCGGGCTGACGGCAATTACACGGATCTGAGCCGTTTTTCCCAAGAAGTCCGCCTGACGGGCATCTGGGGTGATCTGGACTGGCTGGTCGGCGGCTTCCTCTCCCATGAGGAGCTGGAGCTGGGCGACGCCATCCGGTACGGCGATGATTGGGAAGCCTATCTGGGCCGCCTGCTGACGGCGGGCAGCGTGCCGCCGCTGGGCACGCCTGCAGGCGTTTCCGCAACGCTGGCATCCATCGCAGGTCTTGCTCCGGTCGCGGCTCTGATCGGTGTGCCGGGGGCGCAGGGCTTCCTGCCTGTTCCCGCGCCGGGCGCGGCCATTCCTGAAGGCACGGGTGTGGCTGGCGACGTCTATGACCAGACGGCTGAAAGCTGGGCGCTGTTCACTCACAACACCTATCGTCTGACGGATAATCTCAGCCTGACCGCTGGTTTGCGCTATACGCATGAAACCAAGAACGTGTTCGCTACGTTCAATACAAACAGTCCTGCGGCTTGCTCCGCGCTGGAAACGGCCTTCGGCCCGGATCCTGTGGCGGGCCTCGTCGCCGCTGCGACTGCAGCAGGTTTGCCGGCGGCGTCAATTTCCGGTCTGGCCACGGCTGCAGGCAATATCTGTCTGCCCTACGCTCGGACGGGACTGGATCAGACCGGTTATGACCGTGAGCGCACGGACGAACAAATGTCCGGTACGATCCGCCTGACCTATGATTTCTCGGACGATGTCATGGGCTATGTCGGGTATTCGCGTGGCTTCAAGGCAGGTGGTTTCAACCTTGACCGTTCGTTCAACGGTCCGATTGATCCCGTGCGTGGATACACCGATGTGGATTCCGGGTTCGCGCCTGAAATCATCGACGCTTACGAAGTCGGCTTCAAATCTCAGCTGTTCGGAAATGTCCTGCAGCTGAACGCCAACGCGTTCTATCAGGAAGTCGAGGACTTCCAGCTCAACACCTTCACCGGCATTTCCTTCGTGGTGAACTCCATTGAGAGCATTGAAAGCTACGGCGTTGAAATCGACTTCGCCTACGCCACGCCGATTGACGGCCTCGATATCACGGGCGGCTACGCCTATGTGAACGCCGAGTATGGCGATGAAGCCTCGATCGCGCCGAATCTGCGTGGCAATCAGATTTCTCTGTCGCCGGAAAACTTCCTGACGGCGCAGGTGATCTATGAGCGTCCGCTTTGGGGTGATGTCTGGGGTCTGGCGAGCCTGGATGCCCGTTATGTCAGCGAGTACAATACGGGCTCTGACCTGGATCCGGAAAAGGTGCAGGACGCCTTCACCATCCTGAATGCGCGTGTGGGTCTGTCACAGGCAGACGGCCAATGGTCTCTCGAAGCCTGGGGCCGCAACCTGACCGACGAAGCCTATGCTCAGGTGGCGTTCGACCAGTTCGCTCAGTCTGGCGGCTTTGGCGCCTTTATGGGCGCTCCCAGAACCTGGGGTGTGACGCTTCGCAAGGAGTGGTAAGATCAAGACAACTGATTGGCGAGAAAAGACCAGTCAGGGAGGACGGCGAGGGCCGGAGCGAAAGCTCCGGCCCTTGTCTTTTGCGCCGCCGGTTTGAGGCGCGGGCCTGCCGCAGAACAAAAAAAGGGCGGCCCTCGGGCCGCCCTCAATCAGTCATTTCGCGTCGCTCAACGCGACTGGATTTTCTGGTAAGCGGGCAGGGTGAGGAATTCCTCAAACGTGTCGCTCAGCGCCAACTCCGCCAGGATGTCAGCGGCTTCTGAGAAGCGTCCGCCAGCCCAGGCGTTGTCGCCGACTTCTGATTTGATCGCGTCAGACGCCTTGGCGATTACCGTCTTGATGCGATCGGCGTCGATCAGTTGACCATCATCGGTCTTCGCGCCGTGCGTGCGCCATTGCCAGAGCTGGGCGCGGGAGATCTCCGCCGTGGCGGCGTCTTCCATCAAGTTATGAATGGGCGCTGCGCCGCGCCCTTGCAGCCAGCTGGCGATATAGCGGATGGCGACATCGACGTTGCCGTAGAGACCCGCCTCGGTGATCGTGCCCTCGCAAGGCTCTGTCAGCGCGACTCGGTCTTCTTTGACCTCTGGTTTTTTGTCGAGTTGGTTCGGGCCGGGCATAACGGCGTCAAACGCCGCCATGGCCACCGGGACCAGCGCGGGGTGCGCCACCCAGGCGCCGTCATGGCCGATACTGGCTTCGCGGGTCTTGTCCGCTTTCACCTTTTCAACGGCCGCTTCATTCGCCGCGTCATCGCCTTTGACCGGGATGAAGGCGGACATGCCGCCCATGGCGTGGGCGCCCCGGCGATGGCAGACGGCGATCACGCGCTGGGCGTAGGCCGCCATGAAGGGGGCGGCCATGGTGACCTGGGCGCGATCGGGCAGCACTTTGCCGCTGTCTGATTTCTGGCGCTTGATATAGCTGAAGATGTAATCCCAGCGGCCGGCGTTGAAGGCGGTGATGTTCTCACGCAGCTCGTAGAGGATTTCGTCGAGCTCAAAGGCCGCCGGCAAGGTCTCGATCAGCACCGTGATGCGCACCGTGCCGCGCTCAAGTCCCAGATGTTCTTCGCAATGGCGGATCACCAGCGACCAGAGGCGCGCCTCAAACCGCGTTTCCAGCTTGGGGATGTAGAAATAGGGCCCGGAGCCGTTTTTCGCGGTGCTGGCATGGTTGTGGAAGAGATAGAGGACAAAGTCGAAAAAGCCGCCTGACACCGGCGCGCCATCGACAGTGACATGCGCTTCATCCAGATGCAGGCCGCGCGCACGGGCGATCAAAACCGCCGGATCCTCTTTCAGCGCATAGGACTTGCCCGATTTCTCATCCGTGAAACCGATGGTGCGCGCATTGGCGTCACGCAGATTGATCTGGCCCTCGACCATGTTCTCCCAGGAGGGAGTCGAGGCGTCCTCGAAGTCGGCCATGAAGCATTTCGCGCCGGAGTTCAGCGCGTTGATGACCATTTTGCGATCCACAGGGCCCGTGATCTCGACCCGGCGATCCTGGAGATCAGCGGGGGCGGCGGGGACTGTCCAGTCGCCCTTGCGGATGGCTTGGGTCTCAGCCGGAAAATCGAGAATTTCCTCGCCTGAATCCAGACGCGCCTGGCGCTTCAGCCGCTCTTGCAAGAGCGCGAGGCGCTCATCGTCAAAACGGCGGTGTACGTCAGCGAGCAGGGTCAGCGCGTCCGGGGTGAGAATCTGTTCAAAGCGGGGCTTCATCGGGCCATGGATGACAAGGCCTTCGGGGGCGACGCTCATGAGGCGCTCCTATGGTTTCAGGTTTGCAGATGCAGCGGCTCGGCGGAGACGATGACGCCGTCCCGGTCAGCATAGAGCCAGTCGCCGCGGCGCACGACGGCGCCCGCCACGGTGACCGGGACGCCGCGCACGCCAAGATCGCGCTTTTCGGTTTTCATCGGGATCAGCGTCAGGGCGAGTACGCCGAGCGCTTCTTTTTCCAGCTCCGCCACATCGCGCACGGCGCCATTGACGATGACGCCCGCCCAGCCGTTGTTGGCGGCCTTGCCGGCGAGGTCTCCGCCCAGCAGCGATCGCTTCAGCGATCCACCGCCGTCAACGACCAGTATGCGGCCGGATCCAGGCTCATTGACCGCTTCGCGAACGCGCGAATTGTCTTCATGGGTGCGGATGGTCTCCACCTGGCCGTAGAAGGCCTGTTCGCCGCCATACGATTTGAGGACGGGCGCGAGCACTTGAACAGTCTCGGGGAACGCGTCGCATAAATCGCAAACCGGGGTCATGGAGGTCTCCTGGTCAGGGGTAAGCAGAGGTGGAAAACTCGGGTCCGGAAATGCTTGAGAGCGCCGGGCGGGCATCCAGCGGCCCGCCACAGCGCCCTCAGTCAGGGATTGCGTGTCCACCAACGCAATCCCTGAGGTCGATAGAGCGGATTATTCCGCTGCGTCGGTCTTGAACTGGTCGGTCTCGGTGGAGGCGCCCATGGCGGTGGTCGAGGCCTTGCCGCCGGACAGGGTCATGTTCACGAGGTCGAAATAGCCCGTGCCCACTTCGCGCTGGTGACGGGTGGCGGTGTAGCCATCCTTCTCGGCGCCGAACTCGGCCTGTTGCAGCTCGGAATATGCGCCCATGCCGCGATCGCGGTAGCCGGAGGCCAGCTGGAACATGCCGTAATTGAGCTGGTGGAAGCCCGCCAGCGTCACGAACTGGAACTTGTAGCCCATCGCGCCCAGCTCACGCTGGTAGGTTTCGATGGTGGCCTTGTCCAGATTGGCTTCCCAGTTGAAAGACGGCGAGCAGTTATACGCCATCATCTTGCCGGGATATTCTTTCTGCACGGCCTCGGCGAAGCGCTTGGCCTCATCCAGATTGGGCTTGGAGGTCTCCCACCACAGAAGGTCGGCGACTTTGGCGTAAGCCAGGCCACGCTTGATGCAGTGGTCCACGCCCATGCCCGGCTTCAGGCGATAAAAGCCTTCTGCGGTGCGGCCCGCGTCATAATCGATGAACTCATGGTCGCGCTCGTCAACGTCAGAGTTGATCAAGGTGGCGGATTCCGCATCGGTGCGCGCCACAGTCAGGGTCGGCGTGCCCATCACGTCGGCGGCCAGGCGCGCGGCGTTGAGGTTGCGTTCGTGCTGGCTGGTCGGGATCAGCACTTTGCCGCCCAGGTGTCCGCATTTCTTTTCTGCGGCGACCTGATCTTCGAAGTGAACGCCCGCGGCGCCGGCTTCGATGAAGGCTTTCATGATCTCATAGCAGTTCAGCGTGCCGCCAAAGCCGGCTTCAGCGTCGGCCACGATCGGTGCGAACCAGTCGCGGCTGGCTTCACCGTTCTCGGCGACTTCAATCTGGTCGGCGCGTTGCAGGGTGCGGTTGATCTTCTTGGCCAGCTCAGGGGCGGAGTTCGCCGGATAAAGCGATTGGTCAGGATACATGGCGCCGGCGACGTTGGCGTCGGCGGCGACCTGCCAGCCAGACAGATAGATCGCCTTCAGGCCTGCGCGCACCATTTGCATGGCCTGGTTGCCCGACAGGGCGCCCAGCGCGTTGATATAGGGCTCGGTGGTGATCAGCTCCCACAGCTTGGCCGCGCCGCGCTCGGCGAGGGTGTGCTGGATCTGCACGGAACCACGCAGCTTGAGAACATCCTCAGCGGAGTAATTGCGCTCAATGCCGTCAAAGCGGCCTTTTGCGGCGGCGGGAACCAGATCATAAAACGTCGTCATCGGGGTTACCCCTTCATTGCAAGATTTGTTGTCAACGACCTTACAACGCAGTTGCAGCGTGGCCATGACCTCATTGCATAAAAAGAGGATACGAGGTATACGATACACACTTGTCATAGTGTGTGGATGTAACAAAGTTTACAAATGAGCGCGTCCCAGGAAAAGCTTTTCGCCGGCGCCCGCTTGCGTCGCCTCCGTAAGGAGCTCGGCCAGACACAGGCTCAGTTCGCCGAGAGTCTGAATGTCTCCGCCAGCTATCTCAATCTGCTTGAGCGCAATCAGCGCCCGGTTACAGCGCGTGTCCTGTTGTCGCTCGCAGATGTTTTCGATGTGGATGTGCGCGCGTTCGCCGCGGAGAGCGATCGTCAATTGCTGGCGGACCTCAAGGAGGCCGCCGCTGATCCGGTGCTGAAGAGCGCGGATCTGGACGCGCGCGACGTGCAGGAGCTGGCGGACGCCCATCCGCGCGCCGCCGAAGCGCTCGCCAAGCTTCATCAGGCCTACCGGGAGAGCAACGCCGCCGCAGCCGATCTGGCCCTGCGCGCGACCGGGGAGGAGGGAGCGTCCATTCTCAGTCCGCTTGAGGAAGTGCGCGACGCGCTGGACGCCGCTTCAAACTATTTCCCTGCTATTGAAGACGCTTGCGACCGGTTCCGCGCCGGTCTGGATGAAACGGTTGATCTGGGCGCGGCGCTGACCGCGCGTTTGAAGTCCTCTCATGGCGCCGCTGTACGCCTGTATGACGACGCGGTGATGGGCGGCGCCTTGCGGCGGTTTGATTTTCACGCGCGCAAGCTGTTGCTCTCTGACTTGTTGGAGCCGTCGGGCCGGGTGTTTCATCTGGCGGTGACCTTGGTCAATCTGGAATTGGGCGATGTGCTTGACCAGGAGGCGCACCGGGCGTCCGGGCTCAGCGATGACGCACGCGCCATGCTGCGGTCGACCTTGGCGAGTTACGCCGCCGCTGCACTGATGATGCCGTACCAGACCTTCTTCGAGGCGGCGGAGCGCAGCCGCTATGACATCGACGCCTTGCGCCGCCGATTCGAAGTGAGTTTTGAGCAGGTCTGCCATCGCCTGACCACGCTGCATCGTCCCGGCGCGCGCGGCGTGCCGTTTTTCATGATCCGGATCGATCAGGCCGGCAATGTGACCAAGCGGTTCGGCGGCGGGGTTCTGGCTTTCGCCCGTTCAGGCGGCGGTTGCGCCCGCTGGCGGCTCTATGATGTGTTCCGAACGCCGGAGCAACTGCATGTGCAGGGGCTTGAGCTGACCGATGGCAGCCGCTTCATCTCCATCTCCCGCGCGGTCACCCGCCCTCTGGCCGATGGCGGGGCGGCGCTGAACGCGGTCGCGGTGGGATGCGAAGTCAGCGCCCAGGACCGTATCATCTATACCCCTGGCGAGCGCTTCACCCCGATTGGCCTGTCCTGCCGTCTGTGTGATCGGAACGATTGCGCCGTGCGTGCGTTTCCCCCTATGCAACGCGCCTTGCGCGCTGATCCTCATCTGCGCGGCGCCGCGCCGTTCAGTTTTGGGGAGTAATAAGCTTTTCCATCCTTGGGAGTAGGTCGTATGATCACACTCCTTCAGCCGCCGATTCCGGATCGCCGCCATGCTGTCTCCACGTCGAAAAGCCGCTCTCATCGCGGGCGCAGTGTTCCTTGTGCTCGGGGGTGTCGCCATCCACGCCAGTCCGATGTCCGCTCAGGTGCTTGAAGAGCGCCTTCAAAGCGCTGCGGATGACGCGCTGTACGCCATGCGCGCGGATGAATGGGCGCGTGTCGAGATGAACGGGCAGTCCGCCACGCTCAGTGGTCTGGCGCCGTCGCGCCAGGCGCGTGATTCTGCGTTGCAGGCGGTCGCCACCGCCAGCTGGGCGGGCGGCGTCGTCGCAGGCGGCGTGACGGAAGTGGTCGACCAGACCCGTTTGCCCGGCGAAGCGGGGAGCTTCGCCTTGCGGCTTGATCTGACGGGCGGACGCATGCGTCTGGACGGTCTGATTCCCGATGCCGAAACCGGTGAGCGCCTGGCTGATCTGGCGCGCGAGCAAAGTTCTGGACGCGTTGACGTCCAGTTCCGTCTTGCTCCCGGTGCGGCGCCTGCGGGCTGGGAGCCGATGGTGTCTGAGGTGATCCTTGCGCTGGGGCAATTGGATGCAGGGGCAGGGCTCGTCACGCGCGATCGCGCCGCCTTGACCGGGCTTGCGCCCAGCTCCGCCGTTGCGCGAGAAGTGCGGCGCCAGTTCCTGGATGCGCCAGCGGGATTTCAATCAGCCGCGCTCGTTCGGGCGGACGGCGAAAGCTACCAGACCGAACTCAGCGACGCAGGTTTATGTGAATTGTTGATCCGGGGCGCGCTGGGGCGCCGCCCCATCGCCTTTGCGCCAGGCCGAAATGGTTTGACCGCGGACAGTCGCGCCGCGCTGCGCCGTGCAGGCGAAGTCTATGCCGCCTGCGTGGGTGCAGGCGATCTGATCATCGCCGTGCGCGCTGACGAACCCGGCGACCAAGGGGCAGGCCTGGCGTTGATGCGCGGTGAAGCGGCTGCGGACGCCATGGCGGAAGCCGGGGTGGAGCGCACTCATTTTCTGGCTGAGGCGGCGCCGCTGGGCGCCCAGGACGCATTGCAGTTCCGGTTGACGCCTCGACCCGCCCCCGAACCCATGACCGCCGAACTTGAAGAGGAACAAGGCTGATGATGTGGCTGATCTGGAATATGTGGATCCTGTTGCTGCTGGCCTTTATCGGCGGCGTGGTGACAGGCTGGATTCTGCACGGCAAATCCGATGAGACGCCGAAATCCGGCCCGCGGGGGCTGCTTGAACCCGCCCAGGGGCCGCACAGTCACGCCAGCAGCGCGACAGTGGACGCAGAGCCGCTCAAGGCCGAACCGGCGGCGCCGAAAAAGCGCGCCGCGGATTTGTTGCAAGAAGCGGCGCCGGATCTTGTGACCCGCACCGAGCCTGAAACCGAGACCGCGCCCGTCAGCGACGACCTCACCCGGATCAAGGGGCTTGGGCCCAAAGCGGCGGCGAAACTGTCTGAGAACGGAGTGACGTCCCTGGCCCAGATCGCGAACTGGACGGCGGACGATATTGCGCGCATGGACGATGTGATCAACGGTCGCGGACGCATTGAACGCGATGACTGGGTGGGGCAGGCGAAAGCGTTGTCCGCCTAGGCGCTTTGATATGCTTTAGTTCTGGTTGGCCCGCCACAGCCGCTCCGCGGCTTCACTGGCGGGCAGACGCCCTTCGGCCACAGCGCGTTCAAGCTCCGGCGCAAGAGTTTTGATGTCAGGGTCGGCGTGAAAGCTCTGCAATACGCGCTCTTCCACCATCGACCACAGCCAGCGCACTTGCTGGCCGGAGCGTTTGGCGTGAAGCGCGCCAGCGCTTTCCAGCGCCTGGCGGTGCTTCTTGACCGTGTCCCACAGCGCTTCGACGCCGTCGCCGGTCAGGCCTGAGCCTCGTAAAACCGCAGGGCTCCAGTGCGGGCTCACCGGGGCGAACAGATGCAACGCCGCCTCCAGATCGCGCTCGGCGCGGCGCGCGCGGGTTTCATTTTCACCGTCCGCCTTGTTGACGAACAGAATTTCAGCCAGCTCCAGCAGACCCTTCTTGATGCCTTGCAATTCGTCGCCGGCTCCGGGCAGCATCAGCGCGACAAAGACATCGACCATGTCCGCCACGACAGTTTCAGACTGGCCCACGCCGACGGTCTCGACGATCACCACATCATAACCTGCAGCTTCGCACAGCAGCATGGATTCGCGGGTCTTGCGGGCGACGCCGCCCAGGGACCCGGCGCTGGGCGAGGGGCGGATGAAGGCGTTGCGGTCCACCGCCAGCGCGCCCATGCGGGTCTTGTCGCCCAGAATGGAGCCTTTTGTGCGTGATGAAGACGGGTCCACCGCCAGTACGGCGACCTTGCGGCCCTGCGCCGTCAGATGCCCGCCCAGCCGTTCTATCAAAGTGGATTTGCCGACGCCCGGCACGCCGGTCAGACCCACACGCCAGGCCTTGCCTGTGCGGTCCATGACGTGAGTGAGCAGATCCCGCGCCCGGGCCTGGTGCTCGGGGCGCGTGGACTCCACCAGGGTGATGCCGCGGGCGAGGGCGGCGCGATCTCCGTTGATCAGCTTGTGTGCGAGCGCGTCTGTCATGGGTCTGTTCAAACGCGAGCCGGGACGGGGGGCAAGCGCAATTGTGACATTCGTCCGCGATTACGGATAAGAGCCGATGATCACCACCGGATCATGCGCGCCGCCCGGACGCGCGCCACGCCCGCCCTCCACATCAAGGATTGCGGTGATCTGGCCTTGCGGGCCTTCACGGAAAATCCAGTTGCGCACCAGCCCCATCGGCCCGGCGCGCTCCACCTCGTCCACATAGGCGGGCGTGATGTCGCCTGACCGGTTGACCGGGCGATACCCGTCTGCATGGCGCGGCGTCGCATCATATCGGATGCGGAACCAGTCATAGCCGGCGGTGTGAACCGTCTCGGCGGCGTGGCGCAGGGCGTACTGCTCAACCTGCGCGTCGTCTGTGCGTGCAGGGGCGGTGTACCAGACCCGCCAGGTGTCAGGCCCGGTCCGCAGGGCGTCATAGCCCAGCCCGTCCACGCTGGCGCTGGCGGGGCCATAGGCGCTGAGCGGCGGGCTGACAAAAGCGTCTGAGGTGACGGCGCACCCTGTCAGAGCGACCAGGGCGAGCGGTCCGGTGAGCCATAGCGCGCGCATGCCCGCCTCTTTCCTGTGACAACTGGTCTTGAAAAGTCGACCGGTTCGCGGGTTTTCGCAAGTCAGGCCCTAGAGGGCGCCTGGGGCGTAGGCGCCGGCGGGATTGGCCATGCGCGCCGCGTCATAGGCGCCGTCCGGGCGGGGCTCGCCGCGGCCGGCGATGATCTCGAGGCTCAGCTCGGTTTCCGTCTTGCCGGCGCCAGGATTGATGGCGATGCCGATGCCGACGCTGGAGCCGCGAAAACCGCCTGAGCCGAAGGTCTGACCGATTGAACCGCCGACGCGCACCGGCCGTTCGTCTTCATCGCCCTCGGTGTCGACCTGGCGGTGGACCACGGTGAACCAGTCATAGCCATTGGAAATCGCAAGCTCACCCGCGCGCCGCAAGGCCAGCCGCTCGATATCATCCTCATCCTGACCGCGCGCGCCGGTATAGCGGATACGCCAGCGATCATTCTCGATGCGATAGTCGGAATAGCCTGCGCCATCGGAATAGGCGCTGGACGGGCCATAGACCGGCCCGGCGCTGGAAGCGCAGGCGGCGAGGCTGAGTGCAGTCAGGCTGACAAGGAGGGCGCGAGGCATGGCAAATCTCCCGAAACGGATTTGCCGTCAGACTAACCTGATTGTCGTGGCGAAACAGGGGCAAACCCGAAGCTTGGGCGTAAAGGATGACGGTTCCGGTGTTCACAGGTTCAGTCACCAACAAAAAACGGCGCCCGCTACGGGCGCCGCTTCATGTCGTTCGATCAGGCGAAACGTCTTAGTATTCGGTGACGTAGAGCACTGCAGATGCGGTGCCGCCATTATAGGTGCCGACCCAGATGTCGTATTGACCGCTCTGGTTGAACACCATGGCCGGGTCCAGGCCGTTGGCGTCGTCATTGCAATACCAGCTGCCGTCCGGACCGTTGACCACAAGGGTGGTGTCTGAACCCGAGCGCGCGCCGATGGTCATGCGACCGCCCGACCACTGCAGACGCACGTCCGGCGCGTTGGAGATGTTGCCGGCGCAGCTTCCGCCCAAGCGAGAGGCGTTGATGGAGCCGCCTGCGACAATGTTCACTTCAGACGGATCCGGCAGGAATCCTGCATTCAGCGAGTACGTGCCGAAATTCGGGTTCAGGCTGAAATCTTGAGCGATGGCGGCGGTGCTGGCGACTGCGGCGATTGCGACGGCGGTCAGGAAGGTCTTTTTCATGGCGTCCCCCAAAAGAGATTAATTGAACTGACGATCATCGCCAGCGTAGCGCTCGCTTCGTCTTGGGTGCAAGTCGAACGCGAGTACCGGGGCACCATGCCCCGCTAAACATGAACGCAAGGTGATCGTTCTGGAAAACTGTATAAATTTGTTCTTTTTGAGGGTGTTGCGTGTGTCGGAGCGGGCGCTTCAGTCCAAAGCGAAGCGAGATTTCCTTTGAGTGTTCGACGGGGATTGAACAGAAAAAAGGCGGCGCCCGGGATGGACGCCGCCTTTGGGCGGTCGGTTCGAAGCGGAACGCCTAGTATTCGGTGACGTACAGGGTCGCCGGGGCGTTGGTTCCTTCATAGACGCCGACCCAGATGTCGTACTGGCCGGCCTCGCCGAAGCGGATGGCCGGATTGAGGCCATTCACGTCATCTGAGCAATACCATTCGCCGTCCGGACCATTCACCACCAGCGTGGTGTCGGCGTTGGAATTGGCGCCGATGGTCATCTCGCCGCCGCCCCACATCAGGCGGGCGTCCGGCGCGTTGGCGATGGCGCCCGCACAGCCCACATTGCCCGCATCAACCATGCCGCCGGCGGTGATTTGCAGCTCGGCGGGATCAGGCAGGAAGCCGGCGTCCAGCGAATGCGTGCCATAGGTCGGGTTCAGGGTGTAATCCTGAGCGATGGCGGCGGTGCTGGCGATTGCGGCGATCGCGACGGCGGTCAGAAAGGTCTTGTTCATGGCGTCCCCCAAGAAAGGTCTGTTCGTCTGGCGCCTGTCGCCAGCCCGGCTCGTCCGCCCTGTGTTGTAGAGTGGCGGCGAATGCAGGCGGACCTTGCCCCGTCAAAGATGAACGCAAGGTGATCGCGATCTGTAAATCGCAAAAATTTCATGGTTATCTCAGGGGGTTGGGGGAAGTCGCGCGCGTCCCCTCAGCCCGCGCTTGCCTTCTCGACGATCGAGATCAGCTCCACCGCCGAATCCGCAATCACCGTGCCGGGCGGGTAGACCGCCGCCGCGCCCATATCCTTCAGGATCGGGACGTCTTCGGGCGGGATGACGCCGCCGACGATGATGGTGATGTCGGGGCGGCCCATTTCGGCGAGCTGTTTCTTCAGCTCGGGCACGAGGGTGAGGTGACCGGCGGCCAGTGATGACGCGGCGACAACGTGGACGTCGTTTTCCACCGCCTGACGCGCGGCCTCTTCAGGGGTCTGGAAGAGTGGGCCGATATCCACGTCCCAGCCGAGATCGGCGAAGGCGGAGGCGACGACCTTCTGGCCGCGATCATGGCCGTCCTGGCCCATTTTGGCGATCAGGATGCGCGGGCGCCGGCCTTCGTTTTCAGCAAAGGCGTCAGAGGCTTCGAGCGCCTTCTTGACCTTTTCGTCATCACCTGAGGCTTTCAAGAACACCCCCTGAACCGATTTGATTTCCGCCTTGTGGCGACCGAACACTTTTTCCATGGCGTCCGAGATTTCACCTACCGTCGCCTTGGCACGGGCGGCCTCGACGGACAGCTGCAAGAGGTTGCCGCCGTGTTCCGCGGCGTTGGTCAGCGCTTCAAGCGCATGCTCCACGGCTTTCGGATCACGCTCCGCACGGAGCTTTTCAAGCTTGGCGAGCTGTTCGGCGCGGACCTTGGAATTGTCCACCTTCAGAACCGGAATGTCTTCAGGCTCGTTGAGGCGGAACTTGTTGACGCCGACAATCGTCTGCAGGCCGGAATCGATCTTGGCCTGGGTCTTGGCGGCGGCTTCCTCGATCCTGAGCTTGGGCAGGCCCTCTTCGATGGCTTTGGCCATGCCGCCCAGCGAATCCACTTCGGCGATGTGATCGAGCGCGCGGGCGGCGAGATCATGGGTCAGCCGCTCCACATAATAGCTGCCGCCCCAGGGATCGATGGCGTCGGTGAGGTGCGCCTCTGTCTCCAGCACCAATTGCGTATTCCGCGCAATCCGGGCGGAGAAGTCCGTTGGCAAGGCGAGCGCTTCATCCAGGCTGTTCGTGTGCAGCGACTGGGTATGGCCATCGACCGCCGCCATCGCCTCGACCGCGGTGCGGCCCACATTGTTGAACACGTCCTGGGCGGTCAATGACCAGCCCGAGGTCTGGCTGTGAGTGCGCAAGGCGAGGGATTTGGCGTTCTTGGGATCAAACCGCGCCTTCACAAGGCTGGCCCAGATCAGGCGCGCGGCGCGCATCTTGGCGATCTCCATGAAGTAGTTCATGGAGACGCCCCAGAAGAAGCTCAGACGCGGCGCGAAAGCGTCCACATCCAGCCCCGCCTCGACGCCAGAGCGAATGTAATCAAGACCGTCGGCGATGGTGTAGGCGAGCTCGAGATCGGCGGGGGCGCCGGCCTCCTGCATGTGATAGCCGGAGATCGAGATCGAGTTGAAGCGCGGCATCTCCTTGGCCGTATAGGCGAAAATGTCGGAGATGATCCGCATGGAGGGGCGCGGCGGATAGATATAGGTGTTGCGCACCATGAACTCTTTCAGGATGTCGTTCTGGATTGTTCCTGAAAGCTGTTTGGGGCTGACGCCCTGTTCCTCGGCGGCGACGATATAGAGCGCCAGAACCGGCAGCACGGCGCCGTTCATGGTCATGGACACGCTCATCTGATCGAGCGGAATGCCGTCAAAGAGCTGGCGCATGTCGAGGATGGAGTCGATGGCGACGCCCGCCATGCCCACATCGCCGATCACGCGCGGGTTATCGCTGTCATAGCCGCGGTGAGTGGCCAGATCGAAAGCCACCGACAGGCCCTTCTGACCGGCCTTGAGATTGCGGCGGTAAAACGCGTTTGATTCCGCAGCCGTCGAGAAGCCGGCATACTGACGGATCGTCCAGGGGCGCTGCACGAACATGGTGGGGTAGGGGCCGCGATGATAGGGCGCGGCGCCGGGATAGCCGTCGGTGAAATCGAGCCCGGCCACGTCTTCGGCGGTATAGGCGGGCTGGATCGGCAGCTCTTCCGCTGTCATGTGCGGCGCGCGCTCCGGCGCCGGGCCGGGCTGGATGTCAGGCTGGCCGAGGCCGATCTGGGTGAAATCAGGATGCTGGCTCATGAGCGCACTCCCAGGACGGCGTGGGCGCGTTCGCCATCATGCAGGCTATGGCTGCGCATATGGATGAAATGGTCGACGCCAGTGATGAGGCCTGGCTTGCCCGCAACCCAGATTTCTTGCGCGCCGGCCTGTTTGAGCGCTTCAGCCAGTTCTTCAGCCATGTCGGAATAGGCGTCGTCCGTACCGCAGATCACGGCGAGCTTGGCGCCTGACTCGGCGAACGCATCTGCGCAGGCGTCGATGTCGGCGTATTCGCGCGCGGAATCGGTTTCCACGCCGGACACGGCCAGCCGGTTTGAGGCGAAGCTGGCGCGGGCGTTGAAATCCGCCAGTGCGCCCAAAGTGGCGAGGAACGCCCTGGGCGCCTGACCGGTCTTTTCCGCATGGGCGTCTGCGGCGTCGCGCAGCGCTTCAAAGGGCTCGGCCATGCGCATATACCGCAAGGGCGGCCAGTTCTGCTCCGGCGCTTCCAGCAGGCGGATGGCGTGGCCTTGGGCGGCCGCTTCAAGCTTGTCGGCAAAGGGTTGCGGCGCCAGCGTCGGCGCATCGAGCTTGGGCGGCGTATAGCTGCGCTGACTCGCCTCGACGGGACGCTCTTCCAGATTGGCGTATTGCGTCACCCCGATCAGGCTTTCGCGGCCTTCAGCGTATTGCGCGACATAGGCGTCGCGGGTCTTGGCGACTTCGTTCTGGAGCCAGCCCGCCTTGACCGTTTCAAACAGGCCGCCGCGGCGTTCGATCTGCTGGAACAGGTCCCAGCCCGCCTGCGCCAGCCGGTGACCCAGGGTTTCGTGCAGATAGCTGCCGCCCGCCGGGTCTGCGGTCACGCCCAGATGGCTCTCTTCCATCAGCATGATCTGAAGATTGCGGCCGACACGTCGGGCGAAGGGAGTCGCCGCGCCCAGAGGTTCGTTGAACGGGCGCACAGTGATGGAATCCGCGCCGCCCGCAGCAGCCCCAAGGCCCGCGCAGGCGTTGCGGATCAGATTGGTCCAGGCGTCGCGCGCCGTCAGCATGCGCGAGGAGGAGATGGCGCAAATGCGCATGCCTTGCGCTTGCGGCGAACAGCCGAAGGCTTCCGCCACGCGCGCCCAGACACGACGCGCCGCGCGCAGTTTGGCGATGGTCAGATGCACGTCAGCATCGGCGGCGAAGCTGAATTCCAACGCATTGGCCGCCTGATCCGGCGTCAAACCATGATCGATGAAGGCGCGCATATAACTGGCGCCGCCGCCGCAGGCGAAAGCCAGCTCCTGCGCCGCTGAGCCGCCGGCTTCATGGGGGGCGTTGGCGGTGATGGAGACGACCTTGATGTTGGGCGCATGATCGGCGCACCAGGCGGCGGCCTCCGCCGTTCGCTTCAGGCGTTCAGGCAGGTTTTCCGCGCCGCCGCCGGCCAGGGATTTCTGACCGATGGGCGACAGGCCGAGCCCGCCTTTCAGCGTGCTCAGATCCAGTCCCTGATCGCGCATATAAGCCAGCGCCAGAGCCGCATATTGCGGCGCCATGCGTGAAGGCTGCAGATAAACCGGCGCGAGATCGAGCATGACCCCGTCCAGCACGGTTTTCAGCTCGTCGAGCGTCCGGACCGCGACGCCCATGGCGCCTGTAGGATCGAGGGTGAGCGCAATCTCACTGACCCCGCCTGACAGTTCGCTCAAGAGTGCAGCGTTTGCGGCCTTGGGGTCTGGATCGTCAATGATCTGGCGTATGCCCCAGGGCAGATAGGGGTCACGCTCCGCCGTCAATCCGCGCAGATAGGGCGCGGCGCCTGGCGTAGGCAGCGGTCCGATCTGGTCACGGTCTGTCCGCGTGAATAACGGTCCACGCGCGACACCGTCGAGGGTTTTGCGAACAAGCCGCTCCAGCGGGGCGCCCTTGAGGGCGGCCTCTGCCATGACACGCCATTGCGCGTCGTCGATGGCCTCAAATCCCTCGGCCAGGGGGCGGATAGAGTCAGTCATAGCGTGTGGGTACACCGGCTTCGCCGATTAGAAAAGCCGCCCGTGTCGGCGTTTCGCCACTGCGGAAAGCGGCCCAGCTTATCCGCCACCACCGCTCCGCCTTCTAAGCTGGGTCCTTGTCAGCGGTGAAAGGACCCATCCCCATGCAAGATCGCACCCCCCGGCTGGACCTGCCATGGCTGATGCCGGCCCAGGCCCAGAAACATGTGACCGTCAATGAGGCGCTGGCGCGTCTGGATATGCTGGTGCAAGCCAGCGTGCTGAGCCGCAGCCTTGCAGACCAGCCGCCAGCGCCAGCGGAAGGCGAGGGCTATCTGCTGCCAGACGCGCCTCAGGGCGAAGTCTGGTCATCGCACAGCGAAGGCGTGTTGATGGTGTTTCACGAGGGCGTCTGGACCGCCGTTCAGCCTTGGGCCGGGCTCGCGGTTTATGTGGCCGATGAAGCGGTGAACCTGGTGCATGACGGCGCACAATGGACCGCGCTCTCAGACCAGATCCGCACGCTGGGCGAACTTGAAGCGCTGGGAGTGGGGACGCAGGCGGATGCGGTCAATCGCGTCGCGATCAAGTCCACCGGCGTTCTGATGTCAGCTGATGACGCCGGGCCCGGCGATATGCGCCTCACACTGAACAAGTCAGACGCCTCGCGCACGGCGAGCCTGGTGTTTCAATCAAACTGGTCCGGCCGCGCCGAGTTCGGCCTGGCGGGCGAGGAGGCGTTTTCCATCAAGGTCTCAGAGGATGGCTCCAGCTGGCTGGAAGCGCTGAAGGTGTCGCACGCGGATGGCGTCGTGCGGCTGTCAGGGCTGGCGGTGCTCTCAGATCGGCTGAGCTTGAGCGCCAGTCACACGCCGGCAAGCGCGACTGCGCCGGGCGAGGCGGGCGCACTCTGTTGGGACGCCGCTTATCTCTATGTCTGCGTGGCGGCCAATCAGTGGCGACGCGTAGCGTTGGCCGCGTGGTGAGCGGGCGCACAGCTTCAGCCTAGCGCCGACTGGAGGCCAGCGCCTCGAACACGGCGCGGACTTCGCGATGCACCGGTGTGGTCATGATATGCCCTGACCGCTCCACCCAGTGCAAACGCGCATGGGGCGTGACTTCGGCGAGTCGTTGGGACGCGCGCCCCGGGCAGACCAGATCATAACGGCTCTGGATGATGTGAACCGGCATTGTCAGCCTGTGGGCGTTGTCCAGAATCTGCCCCGGTTCCAGAAAGCAGTCATGGGCGAAATACCAGGCCTCTAACAGCGAATGCGCAGTCAGCCAGTCGGCGCCGCGCTCGGCATAGTCCTTCTTGATCTCAGCATTGGACTTGTCCAGCCAGCCCAGGGTCTCTTCATACTCGCTCCAGCGATACAGAACCGACCTCTGCAGGATTTCCCGCGGAGTATCCGGATCTTCAAGCCCTGCCAGAAGCGGCCGCCCGGCGGCGATTTCATCTTGCATCCGTTCAAGCGCCCAAAGACGAAATTCGAGCGGGGTCTGACAGGCGGTCGGTACGCCCTGCATCAGGCGCTCGAGCGCGTCAGGCCGGATCGAGCCTGCGCCGGCAGGATCATGGAACCAGTCCATCTCTTCGCGCTCGCCGAGCATAACGCCTTCAATCACGAGGGTTTCAACACGGTCCGGATGGGTTTGCGCATAAGCGAGAGCCAGCGTGGAGCCCCAGGACGGACCAAACAGGGTCCAACGCTCCAGACCCAGCGCCTCTCGCACGCGCTCCATATCCTCGATCAGATGTGCGGTGGTGTTGGTCTCCAGCTCGAACAAGGGGCGTGAGCGACCGCATCCGCGCTGATCAAACAGAACGATATTCCATTTGCTGGGGTTGA
Organism: Oceanicaulis sp.; assembly: GCF_051859625.1. Lineage (GTDB taxonomy): Bacteria > Pseudomonadota > Alphaproteobacteria > Caulobacterales > Maricaulaceae > Oceanicaulis. The sequence continues at coordinate 40,790 of NZ_JBHYFH010000002.1, forward strand.
AATACCGCCGGTGCCTCGGGCTCGCGCCGGAGCCTGGCCCGCCGTGAACGAATACAACGGTGGGCGCATCGGGGCTGCCCGAACACTCAACGTAGAGCGCGTTCGTATCGTCGGCTTGAACTTGGGCGCTGGAATAGGGCTCAAGCGCAGGAAAGAGCGGTGTCATCAAGGGCATTCAGTGGGACCTGACAAGGTTGGCGTGTGTAGTCCAGCGCATCAATTGTGTTTCTTCTAACGCTTGGTCAGGTGGTGATAATCCGACTCACTTCAAATCACATAGACAGGCGCACACCTTCTGATTGCAAGAAACCATCTTGGTGATCGCATTCAACAATGTTACTTATCTTTCTGCAAATGTTTGACAGGTAAGGCTTACTCATGACGCGTTCAGTGTTGTTCGTGGACGATGATGCGGTTGATCGCATGTTTCTTGAAATGAGTTTGAAAGAGAGCGGCCTCGATATCGATGCGACGTATTGTGAAAACGGCGTAGAGGCGATGAAGTCTCTCAGAGAAAAAACGCCGGATCTGGTTGTGACGGATCTGTCCATGCCTGAAATGAGCGGCATAGAGCTGACCCAGGCGCTAAAATCCGACGATGCATATAACAGTATTCCGGTGCTGATGCTGTCGACATCAAATAACAAATCCGATGTCCGCGATTTTTATAGTACATTCGGAAACGCTTATATCCGAAAACCGGAATCGATCGAAGGTTATGAGCGTGTGATCAAAGAAATTTCGCGATTCTGGTTTGGCCTCGTCGTGCATGCTGTTCAATAAATTTGAAGCCCCGGTTGGGCTAAAGGCAGTGTGAAGGCAAATCGGGCGCCTTGCCCCTCATGAGCCTCTGCGCTGATCTCTCCGCCATGGGCGGTGATGATGGCTTTACACAGTGCAAGGCCCAGACCGATCCCTTCCGGCGCTCTATCGCGTTCACCCTTGCCGCGAATCCGGGGCTCAAACAGGGTGTCGCGAATATCATCTGGCACCCCAACCCCGTTATCGGCCACTGTAATTTTGAGCCTGTCATGGATACGCCTCGCATCGACGCTGATCTTCAGCAATTGATCTGGGCGCGCGTATTTGACGGCGTTGGTCAGCAAATTTACGGCGACTTGCCGAATTAGATCGCGGTCGCAAAAGGCTTCGCCAAGGGGTGAAATCTCTACGCTGTCCGATTCGACTTTATGCACCGCCTGAACTTCATCGAGGGCTTCGTTGAAGATGCAGCTGATGTCTTCAAGGTTTGTATCGGGCGGTTGATCTCCGAGCTGAGCCAGGTTGAGAAAGCAGTCAACGATCGTGTTCGCCCGGGTAATGCATTCCGTCGCTTGCGCATAACGCTCGTCTCGCTCGGCTTTGTCCGTCGTCCGACCTGACAGTTGCAGGAAGATCGCGGCCTGTCGAAGTGGGGATTTCAGGTCATGAGCGACCATTCCTGAAAACCGGCTCAGAGCTTCATTGCTCTTCTTGATGCGCCCGATCGTCAGTGTCTGGGCGTCGAGTGAAGCGCGCAGATTGCGCAATTGGCGGTCAGCCTGATGCGCCGACTGCACATGGTTGCGGTGCATTTGCGACCAGAGGAAGAGCATGAAAGCCAGCATGGTCATCTGCAGGAGTGGCGTCAGGATATCCTGGATGGTGCTCGTCCGACTCAGCCGGGCAATCTGGGTGCGGGTGACCAGAGCGACTTGAGCTTCGAGAAAAGCCAGCTCTTGCAAGGCCGCAGCGTCATTAATGCGGACAGCATCATCGATCTCGTCAATTGGACGGTTTTCCGCCCGCATGCGTGTCACCACAGGCAATTGATCGCTATAAGCTGTGATGGTTCTGCGAAGATTGCCGAGCTCGACATCTAGGCCCAGCGACTCACTCGCGAGTAGAAGTCGGTCTATGCGGATCAGGATGGAATGGGCTTTGGCTCTCACCGTGTCCGAATACCGGGCGTCGCCGCGAAGCACATAGTTCTTGAAGGCGTGAATCATGCCGCCAAATCCGAACTCTTCATAGAGTTTGGCGGTCTCATGACGGGCAGTGGAGACGGTTTCGAATAGGGTGCTGCGCTGGCTGCGCACCTTTTGGCTGATCCAGAAGTCGCTAGCCGTCACGATGAGCAAGCCCGTGATGGCGAGTGCTATAAAGGTTTTGTGGCGCATTTTTCCCCCGGACGCTTAGGCCTCAAATCCTGTTGGCGAAACGCTTCTCGGGATTCAGGCCTCTGCGCGTTGCGTCGACCTTAGCGCACATGCATTTTCGCTCAAGGCGTGCGCGGTCAAGTTGAAAAACACTCAAGACCGTCCCGCCTATGATCGGAATCGACATCTGTTCGGAATGTAATCGGGGAATGGTGCCGCTAGAGTGAATTGAACACTCGACCTCTCCCTTACCAAGGGAACGCTCTACCCCTGAGCTATAGCGGCGTCCGGAAAGCAAGAGCAGGCTCTCGCGTCGTCGGAGCCGGGCTTATAGCGTTTGATTCTTCTCGCGCCAAGACCGGGCTTGACCTCTTTTGCAGATATAAGGCAGTTGAGAGCCCATGAGCACCTCAGATCACAAGCCTGCAAAGGGCGAAACACCGCCCACCGATCGAGAGCAGCGTCTGGCCCAGGCCTTGCGCGTCAATTTGCGACGACGCAAGGCGGCGGCGCGCAAGAGCGATGCGCCAAAACCGGGCGACGCGTCTTAAAGCGTTCAGCGCCCTTGCGTTCCAAGCGCGGCGCCCACAAATCATGGCCTCTGTGACGCCCTCATTTCGTCATTGTGCGAATGCCTCTACATACGGGCGCTGAAGGGTGGGGCGCTGGCGTCGGCGCACGCTTCAAGGACCATGAGGGCAGTATGGACAGCATTTCTATTCGCGGCGGATCGCGCCTTTCCGGTGACATCGAGATTTCAGGCGCGAAAAACTCCGCGCTCAAGCTGATGGCCGCCTGTTTGTTGACGGACGGGCCGCTGGAGCTGTCGCGCATGCCGCGGCTCGCCGACACGCGCTTTCTGGGGCATTTGCTGGCGCATCTCGGCGTCACTGTGGAAGAGCGCGCCGGTGCGAAGCTGTTCATGCATGCGAACGCTCTAGGAGACCCCTTCGCGCCCTACGATCTGGTGCGCAAGATGCGGGCGAGCTTTAATGTGCTCGGACCTCTGATCGCGAGGGTCGGCCATGCCAAGGTCTCGCTGCCGGGGGGCTGCGCCATCGGCGCCCGGCCCGTGGACCTGCATTTGCAGGCGCTTGAGGCGCTGGGGGCCGAGATCGAACTGTCCGAAGGGTATGTGAACGCCAAGGCGCCCTCAGGCGGGCTGACCGGCGCGCGGATCGTCTTTCCCATGGTCTCTGTGGGCGCCACCGAGCACGCCATGCTGGCGGCTGTTCTGGCGAAGGGCGAGACGGTGCTGGAAAATTGCGCCCGCGAGCCTGAAATCGCCGATCTGGCGGGCTGCCTGAACGCGATGGGCGCGAAGGTCAGCGGCGCCGGCACGGCCACCATCACCATCCAGGGTGTTGAGACGCTTCATGGCGCGGACTGGTCCGTGGTGCCGGATCGGATCGAAACGGGCACCTACGCCATGGCGGCCGCTGCGGTGGCGGGCGGCGACGTTCTGCTCAAGGATGCGATCTTTGATCATAATGGCGCGCTTTGGGACTTGCTGCGCAAGGCCGGGGTCGAGGTGCATGCGGAAGAGGGCGGCGTCCGTGTCCGGCGCAGTGGAGCGCTGAAGGCGGTTGATATGCAAACGGCGCCCTTTCCGGGGTTCCCGACAGACCTTCAGGCGCAATTCATGGCGCTGATGAGCCTGGCGGAGGGCGCTTCGGTGATCCGCGAAACCATTTTTGAGAACCGTTTCATGCACGCGCCGGAATTGTCGCGTCTGGGCGCCCGGATCGACGTGCGCGGCAATGAGGCGGTGGTGCGCGGCCCATGTGCGCTGAAAGGCGCGCCGGTGATGGCCACCGATCTGCGCGCATCTGTCAGCCTTGTCATCGCCGGTCTTGCTGCTGAAGGTGAGACAGTGGTCAACCGAATCTACCATCTGGACCGGGGATTTGAGCGCCTGGAGGACAAGCTGTCCGCCTGTGGCGCGCAGATTCGCCGCGTCGCTGAAACTGCGGAGAACTGAATGGCCGGCTACACGCCGATGCGCCTGCTGGCGCAATCCCCGGACGACCTCGCTGTGCTCTCGGCCGCGTTGCAGGACGCTGTGGGGCTGCTGGGCGATTTTCAGTATGAGCCGAAGGCGCGCCAGTTCACGCTGGCGCTCAACCGGTTCCGCTGGGAAGGGCCGAGCAAGGGGCATGGCGAGCGCGTGCGTGCCGCGCTGCAGGTCGGTTCTGTGCTCAAGGCGCAGGCCAAACGTCTCAATCAGACCAATGAAGACGGGGTGATCAGCCTGCTGGCGTTGGCGTTTGAGCCAGCCGAAGCGCCGGGCGGGGTGCTCAGCTTCACCTTTTCAGGTGGCGGTGAGCTGCGTCTTGAGGTGGAATGCATTGATATGGCTCTGGCGGACGTGTCCGAGCCCTGGCGGGCGGCGGCGCGGCCGAGCCATCCAGACGAAGACGAGGCATGACCCCGAGCAGGGTCGACAGGAGTTCTTTATGACCGATCAGCGCCTGGTCGCGGTCGAGCTTGACCAACTGACCATCGGCAAGGCCGATGAGGCCGTGGAGCATGAGCGCCGCGTGGCTATTGCTGATCTATTGGATTCCAACATGTTTCATCCCGCCGATTCCGAGGCGGGACCCTATGCGCTGCGTCTCGCCATTGAGGACCAGCGTCTGGTTTTCGACATCAAGCGCGAAAACGGCGAGGCCGTTCGCATGTTCGTGTTTTCGCTGGGGCCGCTGCGCCGCATCATCAAGGATTATTTCCTGATGTGTGAAAGCTATTACGCGGCTGTGCGCGACGCGCCTTTAGGGCAGATCGAGGCGATCGATATGGGGCGGCGCGGGGTTCACAACGAAGGCTCAGAGCTGCTGCGCGAACGTCTGGCGGGCAAGATCGAGGTGGATTTCGACACCTCACGGCGCCTGTTCACCCTGATATGCGCGTTGCATCGGCGAGGCGCCTGAGCATGGCGGTCCCCTCCGTCGTTTTTGTGTGCGGCCGCAATGCGGTGCGCTCTCCCATGGCTGAAGGCTTCTGGAAAGCGCGTTTCGGCGCCGATTGCCTGGCGCGATCGTGTGGTGTCGAGCCCGCCGCCTGGCCGGACGGTTTCATGATCAATGTGATGAGTGAGAGCGGCGTCGATCTGTCAAATTTCGAATGTCGCGATCTGGCTGACACCGCTGACGACCCGGTCGAACTGGTCGTGTGCCTGGCCCGGGACGCTGATCCCGCCGCCAGCGCCTTCGCCGAGGCGCGCGGGGCGGAGTATCACCTCTGGGCGATTCCCGATCCGGCGGCGGCTGAAGGCCGTCATGAAGCCCGTCTGGACGCCTATCGCGCTGCGCGCGACGACATAAAAGCGCGTATTTCAGCCTTTAATCCGGACTAGTCCTTACAACCGCGCTCGACGATCGCCGCGATCACGCTTATATAGCGGCTCGAGACCGCCCGACGCTGGCATGACATCTCATGCTAAAGCGTACGGGGTTTTTGCGTTTGGCGCACTCGCGCCTGATATACGCCATTGATCAAGAGGAGCTGCATGGCGAAGGAAGAACTGCTGGAGTTTCCAGGCGAAGTCGTGGAACTGCTGCCCAATGCGACCTTTAAGGTCAAACTGGAAAATGATCACGAAATCATCGCTCATACGGCGGGCAAGATGCGCAAGAACCGCATCCGCGTGCTGGCGGGCGACAAGGTTCTGGTCGAGATGACGCCTTACGACCTGACCAAAGGGCGCATCACTTATCGCTTCAAATAAGGTGAGCGTGACGCCTGATTCCGTGCGCGCGCCGTTTGTGCTGGCGAGCGCCTCTCCGCGTCGACGCGATCTGCTGGTCGGGATCGGCGCGACGCCCGATCAGATCGCGCCCACCGATATTGACGAGAGCGAGCGACCTGGCGAGCTGCCGCGCGACCTTGCGCTGCGGCTGGCGGTTGAGAAGCTCGCCGCCGCCCGGCACCCAGGCGCTTTTGTGTTGGCGAGCGACACGGTTGTGTCCGTCGGCCGCCGCATCCTGCCCAAATCGGAAGACCGGGAGACCGCCGAGGCGTGTCTGCGGCTTTTGAGCGGTCGCAATCACCGGGTCTATACCGGCGTCGCCGTGCGCGCGCCGGACGGTCGCGAGATCAGCCGCGTGGTCGAAACCCGGCTGGCTTTCAAACGGCTGAGCGAAGATGAACTCACCGCTTATCTCGATAGCGGGCAGTGGGATGGAAAAGCAGGCGGATACGGCATTCAGGGCCGCGCCGGCGCTTATATCAGCAAGCTGATCGGCTCTTACACCGGGGTGATGGGACTTCCGGTTTATGAGGCGCGGCAGATGCTGGTCGGATTGGGATATGTGTTTTGAGAATCGTCGCTGCTGATCATGTGGGAGAAACCCGCGCCGCCGTTCTCGATGGTGACCGCGCCATCGAGCTGCACCTGGAGCGCTGGTCCGAACGCGGTCAGCGCGCTTTGCGCGGTGAAGTGTTTCGCGCCCGGGTGACCAAGGTGGACGGATCGCTGAACGGCGCATTTTGCGAGATCGGACGCGGCCCGACGGCCTTCCTGCCGTTCGGCAAGGCGGGACGCCCAGAAGGCTTGCATGAAGGCGCCGCCATCGGCGTTCAGATCGCGCGCGAACAGTTTCAGGAAAAAGGCCCCACGCTGACCCTGTTTGAGGTCGAGCCGGGCGAAGCGCCGGAAATCGTGGTCGCCGCGCCGCCATTGGCCGAACGTCTGTCGATGATGTTTGAAGCGCCGGTGCGCACGCCCAAAGAGGCGGATATCGCCCTTGATGAGTTGTTTGACGAGGCGCTTGAGGCTGTGGTCCCGCTGCCGGGCGGCGGCAAGCTGGTCATTGAACCTGTCACCGCGATGACCGTGATCGATGTGGACGCCGCCGGTCGCCAGTCCCAGGGCGGCGCGCCGAAAATGGCGCTGGATCTGAACAAGACCGCGGCGCGCGAAGCTGCGCGGCAGATCCGTTTGCGCGGCATTGGCGGCGTCATCGCCATTGATTTCCTGCCGCTCAAGAAGAAACAGGACCAGAGCCAGCTCGACCAGACGCTGAAGGGCGCGTTCAAGCGCGACCCCGCCAAGGTCGATGTGGCGCCGTCCAGCCGGTTCGCCATCGTCGAGCTGGCGCGTCAGCGCCTGGGCCGCGCCCTGCATGAAATCGCCTGGGAACGCTTTGGCGTCGACAGTGTCGAAACCTGCGCGCTCGCCGCCTTGCGTCGTCTGGATGCGGAAGGTCAGGCCAAGCGCGGCGGTCGTCTGGCGCTGCTGGCCGGTAAAGAGGTTCACGCCTGGCTTGAAACCGATCCCATCGGATGGTCAAAGGCGATGAAATCGCGCCTCGGCGACCGGTTTGAACTGGTTCTGGATGAAGCCAAGGGGGCGCGCGATTTTGAGGTGCGCCCGCTATGAGCAAATCCAAACCCGGCTGCCCGATCTGCAAGAAACCTGTCGACCCGCAATACAAGCCCTTCTGTTCGGCTCGCTGCGCCGATGCAGACCTTGGGCGTTGGTTCTCAGGCGCTTATGCAGTGCCCGGCGAACCGGTTCCGCCCGAAGCCCTGCCGCCTGAAGCGCGCGGCGATGAGGAGGGCGGCGATCAACACTGATCCGCTCTCGACTACAAAAAAAGCCCCGCAGCTATGCTGCGGGGCTTTTGTTTGCTCTGAACCCTAGCGCTGGACGCTGATCCGCGCGTAAAGCACGCGACCGCGCGCATCATGCACCTTGGTGTCATAGCCCAGCGGCGTGTTCACGGTCGGCGCCGCTTCGTCAAAGACGTTCAGGGCGCCCAGAGAGGCGGTCAGCACATGGCCGCGCACCTCATCGCTCCAGCCCGCCTGAAGGTCATAGGCGGTCCAGCTGTCGATTTCAGCGCCGCCGTTTTCATCATCGTCATAGGACGAGATGAAGCGCGCTTGCGCATTGACGCTCCACGGCCCGTTTATCCAGCCGGCGCGGGCGCTGGCGCGCCATTGCGGCAGGGAGCGGGCGAAGTTGGTGAAGTTGCGGTTGCCTGCGGCTTCGATCGTGGTGTTGAGAACGGGGTCAAAGAGGGTGAATTCGTCGGTATAGACCGCGTCCAGCCCTGCATTGATCAGGCCGAACCGGCCCAGGTCCACGCCGTCATGGGCGAGCGCAAAGTCCACGCCCTGCGCCTCGACGCTGGGAGCGTTGACGAAGTTGGCGCGCACCAGCACCACGTCGCCAGCCTGGGACAGCTCGACGCGCGGGTCGTTATAAAGGCCGTCATCGGCGAAATCGGCGGCGAGGATGGCGTTGGCGCTTTCTTCGACGATCAGATCTTCGATCTCAAGCCGCCAGGCGTCCACGCGTGCGCTCCAGCCGGCCTTGCGCCAGCTGGCGCTCAGCGTGACGCTGTCAGAGGTTTCCGGATCGAGCGCCGTGGAGCCCACAGTGCGCACCGGGCGGAACAGGCTCTGATTGCCGATGGTCAGCGATTGCAGCGTCGTGGTGGCGCTGACTTGTTGATGCAGGGACGGCGCGCGGAAGGATTGCGACCAGCTCGCCGACAGGGTCAGGGTCTCGGTGACATCCACCGCCAATGCGACTTTGGGATCAGTGGAGGAGAACGCTTCAAGGTCCTCATATCGCGCCGCCAGCGTCAGCCGGGCGCGCTCGTGAAGCGGGATGACGCTTTCCGCGAACAGGCTGACCACGTCACGCTCGCCCGCATAATCGGGCCCGCCGACAATGAACAGGAAGGCGTCGTCATTGAAGGTCTGGCCGTGATCCACCTCAAGGCTTTCGGTGCGCAATTGGCCGCCCAGCGTCAGGGATACGTCGCCAGCAGGAAGCGCGAACAGCGCCGCCGTGGTCATGCTGGCGTCCAGGCTTGCGAGTTCGGAGGTGGAGGTGCGCACATCCTCGCCTAGCATCCAGTCAAGAAGCGCGGGGTCGTTATAGCGCGGATCTGACGGGTCTGTGACCAGGACGCCGGATCCGAACGGGTTGAACCAGTAACAGCCCGCGCTCTGATCGCCCGCGCTGGCGCCGGGCTGGCAATTGGCGCCGCCAAAGCCGTTGAGCGCAGCGTCGAGCCGCTCGCCGATATGGTCTGTGATGGTCGCTTCCAGCTCGTTGCGGGAATATGCGAGCGTCGCCGCCCCTGTCCATGCGCGTCCCAGAGCATCAAAGTCGTGCTCCAGCCCGGCGTCAAAGCGCAGCGTGTCATGGTCAAAGCTGCGCCGCGCTGCGCCGGCGTTCACCCCGCGCGGGCGTCCATTCCAGGTCAGCTCCCGACCGAAATAATTGCCCGGATGGGCGACGGGGATGGTGGGAAAGCTCAAGGCGGGCAGGGAAGGCGAGTTGCCGCGGGTCAGTTGCGTATCGGCCCAGGCCGCCCGCACGGTCAGGCGCGTATCGCCCCAATCGCCCGACAGCGCGCCATAGACATTCAGCCGACTCTCGTCCGGGATCAGAGAGAAGAACTGGCCGTAATCGAGCCGGCAATAGCCCGGCGTGCCGAATGCGGTATCCGCGCCCAGCACCAGCGGCTGGCCGCCCGCCGCCGCGCAGTCGCGATCAAGGATCACTTGCGGGCCGCCAGACGGGGTCGTCACTTCAAACCCTCCGCCCGGCGCCAGGATGTAATAGGCGCCCGGCTGGCCCAGAGCCGACAGGCCGGTGCCCGGGATGAAGTCGGTCTCAAACCCTTCCACGCCATCGGTGTCGCGATAGCTGATCGCGCCCGTGAGGTGCACAGCGCCCATCTCGGTCCCGGCGATGGCGGAGAGGATGGAGGTGAAACCCGCGCCGTCAAACCCGTCTGGTCCGCGCGCCTCGGCCTGGACCTGAAAACCCTCAAACCGGTCGCGAGTGATCACATTGACCACGCCCGCCACAGCGTCCGAGCCATGCAGCGGCGAGGCGCCGTCTTTGAGGATCTCGACTCGGCTGATGGCGATGTCGGGCACAAGCGCGTTCATGTCGACAAAGCTGGCGCCGTCGTCAGACGCGACCGATGAGGGCGTCTGGCGCACGCCGTTGACCAGCACCAAGGTCGCGCCCAGGCCCAAGCCGCGCAGATTGACGCTCGACGTGCCGGAGGTGTCGTTTTGCGTGCCCGGATCGTCATTGAACTCCGAGCCGACAATCGCGGGGTTGAACGCCAGCGCATCGCCCAGATCAGACAGGCCGCTAGCGGCGAGCGCCTCAGAATCAAGCGTGATCACAGGCCGGTCGCCTGTCTGCGCGCCGGGCGCGCGGCCGGCCGTGATGGTGATGACATCGTCGGTGACGGACTGGCCGAACGCCATGCCGCCTTCACCCAGAACGGCCATCAGGGCCAGCGCACTGACGCAGACTTTGTTTTTCATTGCTCGCCTCGGAGGTTTTAGTCGTATTCCTTGCAGAGCGCGTAGCAGCCCCCGGCCTGCATGGGCAAGCATGAAGGCAGACCGGACAAATCTGAAATTGACTGCACAAGACTGATTGGAGGGCATGGACAGCCCCGGCGCGCTTGCCTATAAACCGCGTCCTCAGCGCGACGCACATTGATTTGCGTCTCGCCGCCCGGGTAGCTCAGTTGGTAGAGCAGCGGATTGAAAATCCGCGTGTCGGTGGTTCGAATCCGCCCCCGGGCACCATTCTTCTTTTCCTTGCCCTGGCAGTCCTTCCTCGCTCCCGTTTCCGGGGCGACGCCACGCATCTCTGTCAGCGCCTATGAGAGCCGGGATGGTCAGCAGGTGAAAACCGGGGCGAGCCGGACTTTATGAATTTTGATATGAGTCCGACCTTGCTCGCGCGGGCTAGGCGGCGCGCTTTCGGGCCATGTGTGCAGGGTTGCAGGGAGCTGTAAATCTTCAGGTTTTTGCGTTCGCGCACATGCTTTAATATTTGCTAAGTAAAAGACAAAATTAAGGTTTTGCAAACCCTGCCTGTTAGGCTGTCATAACAGTATGACCTCTTATCCTCATGGTATGGAGGTCGCCAAAATGACAATTCGGACACTGAACACCTTTCTGATGAGCGCGGTTTCGGCTTCGGCCTTGAGCCTGGCGCTTTCAGCGGGCGCCATGGCGCATAACGGCCAGAAGCCGGATAGCGATGACCAAGTCACCTTGCGTCTGATTTCACCCTATTATGGCGACATCAATCCGTTCTACGGCGACATCAATCCGTTTTATGGCGATATCAACCCGTTCTATGGCGACATCAGTCCGTTCTGGGGGGATATCAGCCCGTTCTGGGGGGATATCAGTCCCTTCTATGGCGATATTGACGCGTTCTGGGGCGATATCGATGCGTTCTATGGCGACATTGACCCCTTCTACGGCGACATCGATGCTTTCTATGGCGATATCGGCGCTTTCTGGGGGGATATCGGTCCCTTCTGGGGGGATATCGACGCCTTCTGGGGCGATATCGGCGCCTTTAATGACAGCGAGTACGGCACGCTCCTGACCGATCTCAACGCGTTGTTTGACCGGGCGGAAGATATTTTCGGCCCGGCCTATCAAGGCGTCACGGGGACGGATTTTGAAAGCGGCTTCCAGGCCGAGCTGACCGCGCGCTTTGGCATTGATTTGGACGATGCGCGTACTCTGGAAGATATCAGCGCTGAAGACCGCGCCCGTTTCTTCCTGGAATTCTATGACGGCTTGATGCGCTATTCCGGCCGCGATCATGTGGATCACTGGATGCCTCAGATCAACTGGACGCCGCGACTGTCGCATGAGGCGGGCGCCGGAGCGCATGTGCGGGTTGGTCTGGTTGACTTCTCCGTCCCGTACCGGATGTCGGGCCTGACGGGTCGCAATAACGGTAATGACTATCTCAATTTCAATCACGGTCTCGGCGTCGCCAGCCTGATCGGCGCAGACCATGACGGCGAGGGGCTGATGGGCGTCGCGCCGGATGTCCTCTTGACCCTGTCCAATCCGTTTGATGAAAGCCTGAGCACGAACTGGACGGATGTGCGGTCGAGCGTGCGTCGTCAGGTCATGACGTCACACATCATGAATCTGTCGCTCGGCATGCCGGGCTGGACGTTCAACGAAGGCTGGGCGGATGTGCTGTCAGACAGGTTTGTTTCATGGTTCGCAGACAACACCTTGTTCGTCTTTGCTGCTGGCAATGACGGGGTCTCCCAGACAATTGATGTGAACTGGACCGATGTCCGCGAGGTCGAGAACCTTCTGATCGTAGGCTCTGTGAGCCCGACCGGCGAGATTTCCAACTTCTCAAACCGCCCCGGTGACGCCTGCTTCACGGTCCGCAATCAATGCGCCGAGGGCGCACGCCTGATGGACCGCTTCCTGGTGGCGCCAGGTGAAATGATCCTGATGCCGGACGGCGAGGGCGGTTATGTGCGTCTGTCCGGCACGTCCTTCGCGGCGCCGCTGGTGACCGGCGCAGCTGCGCTAGTCAAAGGCGAGTGGCGCTGGCTGGGTGCGGGCGATATTGCTGAGGTGCTGCTCTCCACCACGCAGGATCTCGGCGCGCCGGGCGTCGATCCGGTCTATGGACGCGGTCTGCTGGATGTGCAGGCGGCGTTGGGGCCGATCAACCGTGATGACTTGTACACCTATACTTGGCGTGGACAGCGCGTCTCCGCCAGTGAAGTCGGCTTCTTGAAGTCGCGCTTCAACCTGACAGACCAGTCCAGCATCACGGTCTTTGAAGACTTGCGCGACACGTTCCGCGATTTCGAAATGACTCTGGCAGAGCTGAGCCTGGGCGAAGAGGCGGTGAGCGCCAGCGCGGCCGCGGCCAACCAAAGCTATGTCTTTGAACGGGTCGGTCAGCCTGTGGGCGTCGATTTCCGACAGGGTCCGGCCCGGTCTTACGTCGTGGACCAGCGCAACGGCCTTGTGGTCAGCGCCTTCGCTTCGTCTCTCGATGCGGGGCAAGCCTGGGCGGACGGCGATCTGCCGTTCCAGGCCGGCATGGCGCTGGAAAACACGGAAGCCGGGTATCTTGTCCGCTTTGGTGTGGGCGAGGGCGCCTTGGCGTTCAGCGAGGATAGCGGGTTTGGGCTGGCGAGCGACTTCCGCCCTGAAACCGGCGGCGTCAATCCGCTGCTGGGATACGCTTCGGGCGGTCCGTTCGCCATGGCGGGCTTTGACATGGGGACGGATACCCGTCTGTCCATCGCCGCCAGCACGACACGCGACTCCTATACGTTCAGCAATCCATTGACGGGCGAACGCACCGCAATTTTTGAAACTCTTGACGCGTACGCCGCATCAGCTGTGGCGCTGGATCTGCGCCACCAGCTCAATGACGTGACCTCGCTTCAGGCTGGCTATACCCACCTGTCCGAAGAGGCGGCCCTTCTGGGCGGCCAGGGCCTGGGCGTTCTGGCGTTTGACGGCGGCTCTGAAACTGACGCGCTGACCTTCGGCGCTGATATGCGACTTGGCGACAGCATGCAGCTGAGTGTTTCAGGCGCAGTCGCCCGTACGGCGGCGACGGCGTATGGCGATGCGGGCATGGCCTTGTCTGATCCAGCTCTGTCCACCGCCTTCCAGGTGTCGCTCAGCCGGAACAACATCCTGCGACGCGGGGACGCCGTGCGTGCATCCTTCATCCAGCCTTTGCATGTGGAAAGCGGCGTGGTCGAGTATTCCGGCCTGGCCGTGACGGACGCGGAAACCGGGACGCTCGGGGTGCAAACCCAGCGCTGGCGCCTGGGTGGAGATCGCCCGCTGGCGATGGAAATGCTGTATGGCATGGACGCGTTTGACGGCCGTCTCAGCCTGAACGCTTTCGGGCGAGTGGAAGGTCCGAACGCGGATTTCCAGGCGCCGGGCGCCAATTGGGCGGGCGGCATGCGAGCCCGCCTGCGCTTCTGATCACCTTGAGGCCGCACCGACTGGACTGTCTTCAACGGTGCGGCCTCAAAGTCGATACGGATGATTCCGGGAATATTAAGAATACACGTGTAAGTTATTCTTAGTATTTTGTTATGGGGGTCATCTGATGTTGCGAGCTGTACTGGCCGCTTTCATCTTGCTGTCTTTCGTCTCGTCCCAATCTTTTGGGCAGGCGGCTCCGTCTATCTATGATGCTCTGATTGAAGAGGCTCAGGCCGCCATGATGGCGGATCCGGCGCAGGCTCTGGCCAGCGCCCAAGCGGCTGAAGCCCAAGCGGAAACCAACAACCGGACAGAAGGACATGCGCACTCCGTAGCGGCGGCTCTTTGGCTGCAAGGAGAAGCGTTGACCCGGCTTGGACGCGCCAATGACGCCGGCCCTGTGGTGGACCGCGCCATATCCCTGTTGGGCGTTTCCCCGCCCCCCACACGATTGTATGCCGATCTTCTGGTCGCGCGCGGGCGCATCGCGAAAGACCGTGGAGACTATGCGCTGGCGCTTGATAGCATGGGGCAGGCCTATGATATTTATCTTGAAATTGGTGCGCTGAGAAATCAGTCCATTGTGCTTCAGACCATCGGTTCGATTTATTCCGCCAGCGGGCGATATCAGCAGGCGATCGAACATTTTTCCGATGCGGCTGAGCGGTACGAAGACCCCGTTCTGGAACTGGCCGCCTCAAACAATATGGCGAACGCCTATCGCGAAATGGGCCGCTATGACGAGGCGCTGACCGCATTTGAGGCGGCGCTTCAGATCGCAGACTCCATGGGCAGTCAGGTGCTGCAGGCTCGCATCCTGAACAATCTGGGGGCGCTGCATGCGGCCAACTCAGCCTATGACGAAGCCGACCAGGTGATTGATCAGGCTTTTACGCTGTTTGATGGGCAGGAAGCCGGCGAATGGTCGCGTTTCCTGTATGGAGTGCGGGCGCAGACGGCGCTGGGTCGCGGCGAGCTGGAGGCCGCCCGCGATGCGATCGAGCGCACGTTTGATGGCGTGCCGCTGGACGCGTCGACCCAGCCTTTCACGGACTTTCATGAAACGGCCGTCGAAATCTATACCCGTTTGGGCGAGTTCGAGCGCGCTCTGGACCATGCGCAAGCCTTCAAGCGGCTTGAAGACGCTTCGCGCGATATCGCTGCGTCCGCGAACACGGCCTTGCTGGCCGCGCAATTTGAATTCACTGAGCAAGAATTGCAGATCAACCAGTTGCGCACGACAGGCCTTGAGCAAGACCTGGCGCTGGCGACGGCTCGCAGCCGAACCCGGCTGATCGGCGCCGGAGCGGCCCTGTTTCTCATTTTTGGCGCCTTGCTGTTCAGCCTGTATCTCTATCGGGCCTCCAAAGAGCGACAGGCGATCCTCGCGAATGCGCTTTACACCGACGCCATGACGGGACTGCCCTCTCGCAGCGCGCTGGAGCGCACGCTCGCCAAAGCCCAGGCGCGTGATCGTGAAGTGGCGTTGCTCGTGGTCAGCATCAACCGGCGCGACGCCTTGAACGGGGCGCTTGGTTTTGGCGCCTTCGCTGATTTGTGTGTGCAGCTGGCTGAACGCTTGAAGACGGATTCGGCGACTGAGAAGGTCGGACTGATCGCCACGGGCGATTTGGGCGTGATCCTGGATTACGCCCCGCAGGACTCCTTGCTGGATGAGGACTATCTCGAGCAAGTGGCGATGCGTTTGCACCGGCTGGTGCAGGAGCCGTTCAAGATCGATGACATCGATATCGACCTGACGGTGACGGTCGGCGGCATGCCCCATGAGGGGAATGATTGTATCAAGCAAGCGATGATCGCGGTGGAACAGGCGCGTGAGACGCATGTGGCTTTTGCACGTTTTGACGCCAAGGCGTTCGGCGACCCGTCTGAGAATCTGGCGTTGATGAGCCGTATGGCCGTCGCCATTTCCGAAGGTCATATGGACCTGCATTATCAGCCCAAGTTGAATTTACGCACCGGCCAGTTTGATGGCGCTGAAGCGCTGGCGCGCTGGCATGATCCCAAAACCGGAAATATCTCGCCCGGCCAGTTCGTGCCGCTGGCTGAGGAAACCGGCCATATCTGGCGTCTGACGGAATGGGCGCTCAAGCGCATCGCGCGCGATCAGCTCGCCTTGTCTCGCGCGGGTCATGATGTGGCTTTGTCGATCAATATTTCAGGGTCTTTGCTTACAGATCCCGATTTTGCCGCGCTCGCCGCCCGGATCGCGGCGCAAGCGCCGGGCCAGCTGATCTTCGAGATCACGGAAACCGCGATCGTATACGACATGAAACGCGCGGCGCACACATTGGAGCAATGGGTTCGGGCCGGCGTGAAATTGTCTATTGATGATTACGGCGTCGGTCAGTCTTCGCTGGCTTATCTGAAGGATTTGCAAGCGCATGAATTGAAGCTCGACCGCTTCTTCTTGCAAGATTTCAACGACTCCCATCGCGATCGTTTGCTGGTTCGTTCCTCAGTGGAGATGGCCCACACCCTGGGCATGCAATGCACGGTCGAGGGCGTGGAAGATGCCGACATGTTGCCAGCGCTGCAGGGGCTTGGGGCTGATTGGGCGCAGGGCTTTGGCCTGGCGCGCCCCATGCCGGTGATGGATCTGGTCGGCCTGTTCCAGCATCAGGCGGAAGGCGAGGCGCCGTTAAGCCGGACCCGCCCCTGACATCAGCAAATCGCAAACGGTCTTCACGCTGTGAAGCTGAAGCTTCCAGAGCACCGCTAGTCATTCTGGCGGGATTTGCGTTTCGAGCCCTCTTGTTCGGGTTGAATTGGCCCTTGAAAAACCCGTTAATGGCGCATTCAGGCGTTTGAAGGTCTAATGGTCGCGTTTGCGGCCTGTCTGCAGGCTGCAGTGACGCTCAGGGGAGGGCGGACCAGTATGCGCAATCACTCATATTCTGTGATCATGATCACAGCCTTGAGCGCTGCACTGGCGTGTGCAGGGGGTTGCGCTGCGCCCTCAGCGTCTGATCAATCTGGCGCGCAGGAGCACCCCATGGCGGACCGGGTCAACTACATCGTCTCGCTCGAAGACGGACCGGGCGACATCTCGACGCCGGAAGGCGTCGAGCGCGCACGACGAAGCCTTGATCAGCTCCGCGAGCAAGTCCTGTCTGACGTCTTCGGCGCAGACGGGTATGTCGCGGCGGCAGACGGCCATGCTGACCTGCCTCGCTCTGGCCAGAGTTTTATTTCGGCCTATGCTTTTGAAGTGAGGCTGACAGCGGATGAAGCCCGGCGCCTGGCCCGGCATGATGCGGTTCGCACCCTCCAGGAAGATGTTCCCGCACGCCCGATGGGCGCTCGGTCAGACGGCTAGAGGCTTGATTGAATGACCTTTCATAAAACCCTTTTGATCACCGCAGCGCTCGGTTTGGTCGCTTGCCTCGCTGCAACGTCGCCTGTTCTGGCCCAGACAGCCGAGACCGGGGCTGGCGTCCAGGCGCTCGATGGGGCGGTCAGCGCCCGTGCGGTGAGCCGGCTGCAGTCGGGCGAGCGCACATCCGTCATCGTCATTTTGAACGTCTCACAGGATGAAACCTTGCTGGCGGGCGAGCCGGGGTTCGCCGGTCAGATGATGCGTCAGCAGATCGACGATATGCGCCGCGCCGTGACCGCACGCGTGTTTGCGCGAAACGCTGAAAGCATTGGGCGGCAAGACGCGGTCGAGGGGTATGAAGCCTTTGAGCTGACGCCTGGCTTTACCATTATGGCCAATGCTCGGGAAATCGCGGAGCTGCGTGCGAATCCTGATGTGGCGCACGTATACGACAACGTCCCCATGCGCCCGATGACGGACACCTCGGTTCAGCAGGTCGGCGCTCCTGCCCTGTGGGCTCGGGGGTATTCTGGCTTCGGTGTGGCGGTCGCTGTTCTGGACACGGGGGTGGAGAAAGACCATCCCATGATCGGCCCCGCCATCACCGCCAGCGCGTGTTACAACACAACCATCACCGGTGAGTCCTCGTCACTTTGCCCGAACGGGCAGGATGTCCAGACTGACTTGACCTCCGCCGAGGCGGGGGATGCCTGCGTTGAAGATAATTTTGATTCTGAGAACGGAATTGACGGCTGCTTTCATGGCACGCACGTGGCTTCGACAGTGGCCGGGCGTCAGCTGAACCTCTCCTCGGGCCGCACGGTTTCGGGCGTAGCGCGAAGCGCAAGCATTGTCGCGGTCAATGTTTTCAGCCGGTTCGAGCCTGCGGAATGCGTCGAGGATGGCGAGCCTCTCGAGGGGCCGTGCACGCTCTCTTATACGTCTGATCAGATTGCGGCTCTGGACTGGCTTTATCTCAATCGCGACACGCTCAATCTGGGCGCGGTGAATATGAGCCTGGGCGGCTCGACGGCGAATGCGTCTCCCTGCACGAGCAGCTCATATGATCGCACAATGGGCGCTCTCAACGATGCTGGGATCGCCGTGGTCGTCGCCGCTGGCAATGACGGATTCGCGAACGGATTGAGCTCTCCGGCCTGTATTCGCAGCGCCATTTCCGTCGGTGCGGTGGATGATAGCGATGAGGTCCCGTCCTTCTCAAACGATGCAGACTATCTGGACCTTCTGGCGCCAGGTGTAGACATTTACGCCGCTTTTGGCTCTGAAGAGCCCGCGCCCGGGCAGAACTGCGTCATCAACAACGCAACGCCGAATTCTGAGGGATTCTGTCACTGGTTCTCCTCTTCAAACGGCACCTCCATGGCCACCCCGCATGTGGCGGGCGCCATGGCGTTGCTGAGAGACGCATTCCCGAACGCCAGCGTCGCCGATTTTCTCGAAGCGCTGAAAGTCACAGGTGAGCCTGTGATGGATGTGGCGACCCAGCGTGTTCATGCCCGCATTCAGGTGGATGCCGCTTTTACGTTTCTGAACGAGGGCGCTGGCGTGGTGAATTCCGTCAGTCTGAGTGATCTGATGCGCTATGACGCCCGCAACACCACCAGCGCCGTCTCTTCGTTCAACACGGCTGTCCGCGGCCTGAACAACGCCAGTTTCCAGGCGCGCACCGTTCGCGTCATCTCCAAGCCGAGCTGGCTGACCACGGAGTTCTTTTCCGGATCGGGCGCGCCGTCCGGTTCGCCTGTTTCAACAACGGCTCTGACCCTGTCGGCGAATGGAGCCGGGCAGCTGCGCCTGAGCATCGCCGATAACGGCCTGAACGACGCGTTCAATTCCGGCGAGCTGGTGCTTGGCGTCGATGGGGCAAGCACGCGTATCCGTATGAAAGCGACAGCCTTTGTAGCGACTGCGCTTAATGCGAACCAGGAAACCGTCCGCTTTGGTCCGTTTGAGTGGGTCAGCGACGTCGATCAGGGCACGTCCAGCATATTCCGTGTGGTCGGCCTGAACACCGCCATACCCAGCGCCGTCAGCGCGGATATCGAGCGCTGGGGCGACGCCGCAGGGCAGTCCGTGAGCAACGCGTCCATACGCTGTGATTTCAACGTTCGAGCCAATCGTTATTCGGGCAATGAGTACATTATCGGCGGGTCAGATTTCGTTGATTGCGCCCGGTTTGATCGCGGCGACCTGTATATTGATGTGACCGTGGAGTCCGCCGATGCGAGCAGCGTGCGCATGCGCCGTTTCCTGTTCAATTCCAACGGCGGCATCACGGACGCCGCGTTTGACCCTTCAGGGGGGCAGGGGGCGGCGACCAGCGGGACGTCCGGCGTCCGGGTTCGGTCCGTTGCAGGACCTTCAAGCGTGACCTTTGAGAGGGCGGCGGATTTGCAGCCCACCCCGGAAAGCGACAATTCTGCGCCGCAAGCGACTGTCCAGGCGGACTATGGCCCGTTTGAATGGACCTATGACGCCAACGGCGCCCTGCGCAGCGAGTTTCGTCTGACGCCGGTGCTGCAAGGGGACGCCCTGACGATAGACGTGGCGATCGCGAACGCGTCCCAGTCAGGGTATGCAGGCGCGTTTTCTGATTGCCGGCTGACCATCCGGTCCAATCGGCGCAGCGAGAACGATTTCCTGATCTTGCCCGAGGACCTGGCTGATTGTGGCGCTTTCGGACGTGCCGATCTCACCTTCCGGGTGACCGCAGACGATAGCCGCGTCAATTATTCGCCCGGCGACATCGACAATATGCGCATGCAGCGCCTGATCCGTCAGGCCAGCGGTTCGCTGACTGATTTTCATATCGACGCTCAATCCAGCGCCGGCGTGGTCCCCGTGAACATTGGCGGCGGTGTGGGGCAGGTCAGCGTGGGGCCGTTTGAATGGACGGGTGACAGCACGGCGGCGACCTCCAACCAGTTCCGCATCGCCGGCATCGCGAATGGCGCGGTGACCCGCATAGACGTCTCCATCGCCAACGCCACGGCCAATGGCTATTCGGGCACGACGGCCGATTGTTCTCTGGCGATCCGGCCTCAGCGTGCAGGTGCGAACGATTATCTGATCCTGCGCGAAGACCTCGCTGATTGCGGAGCGTTCGGCCGGGGGGATCTGACTTTCACGGTCCAGGCCTCTCTGGCGAACATGGCGAGCCGGATCAAGATTCGGCGCATCGCCTTTGGCGCTCAGGGCGATATCACCGATTTCGGGTTTGACGCCGAGAGCGGACAGGGCGTGAGCCCGACCGCCATTTCCGGTGGCCGCGAAGAAGTGGTGTTCGGGCCCTTTGAATGGGTGGGCGACGCCCATGCGGGCACGAAAGGCGTGTTCCGGATCACGGGCATCAATGGCGGACTGCCAGACTCCATCGAGGTGGCGATCGCCAATGCTGCGGGCGGCAATGGCCAGTTCACCGGCGCCTATTCAGATTGTTCCATCACCCTTCGCTCCAACCGGGCGGGACGCAATGAGTATGTGATCGGAGCCGCCGATTTCGTGGATTGCGGCAATTTCAGTCGCGGCGATCTCAGCTTCCGCATCCGCGCCGACGCAGCGGTGCTGGCGGACACCGTCCGCATGCGCCGCTTCGCAGTCACCACCGCCGGCGGCCTGACCGATTTCGGCTTTGACAACGAATAGCTGAGACGCACACCTGACAGGTGCAACGACGCGGCTCCTGCCTTGGGGGCCGCGTTTTTGTGTCAGGCGAGACTTTATCCTCTGAAACGCCCCGATATTCATGCCTAAGGCGCTGATATTCATCTGTCAGTCGCGCCCCGACTTTCCAAGACTGCGCTCAAGGACGTACGGTTGGCGTACGCATTGAGCGGAGACGGTTATGACATTCGGCGAGTATCTGAGAGCCCAACGAGAACAAAAGGGGTGGACCCAGCCCGAAGCCGCGGCCAAGGCCGAGATCGAACAGTCTTATCTGTCCAAGCTGGAGACGGGGAAGTCTTTCCCATCTCAGGACGTGTTTGAGCGGCTGGCGGCGACCTATGGCTTTGACGCCGAAGCCGTGGCCCGGACCCTGGATGCGCAAAGCCTGAAGGATCTGCGCGAAGTGGCGCAGGTTCGCTCCGCCATCATCACCCTCCAGACGCGCAGTACGCGCCTGGCGCGCAGCTGGCTGGCGGCGGGGGTGGCCAGCGTGTTTCTGGGCGGAGCGTCTTTGGGGCTTTTCAGCCTGGCTGAGGACGACGAACACACCGTCTATCATTACACGTCGCCGGGCGTGATCGCGCCGGGTGAGGACATGAACGTCTACTCCATTCTGGATCGCAGCTTGCGGCCGGATCTCGGCGAAGACCGACCCGAAGAGGCCGCCGCTCGAGCGCTGCAAATCGCCATGATGGAGCGAGCCGATCCGCAAGCGCGGGTCAGTCAGGACATGCATGCAAACGGCTATCTGGAGCGCGTGGAGGGCGGACAACGCTTTTTCAGGCCTGTGGACTCTGAACGGGTGATCACCCCGTCGCCGCTGCGCTGGTTCCTGGCGCCGGCGGTCATGTTCCTGTTGGGCGCGCTGGGCTGTTTCTTCGTCAGCTTTCGCTGGAAATAGCCCAGCCCTGTTTCGTCTCTGACACCATCAAACCTAAGGAGGTCGCCATGTCCGTATGGAAATGGCTGGGAGCGGCGTGTGCGCTGTTCGGGGCGGCGCCGTCTTGGTCTGTTCCCTACGCCCCTGCGCCCTTGTCGGTTCGGATTGGGTCCTATGTTCAGGCGTCAATGGCTGAGGGCGCCACGCCGGGCGTCGTGTGGGTCTTTCAAGGCGGCGTGCCGGTCTATGAGGGCTATCACGGCGCCCTGGACCGGCGATCAGGCGTTTCTCTCCAAGACGATACCCTGTTTGATATTGGGTCTTTGACCAAGTCGTTCACGGCTGCGGCGGTGTTGCGTCTGGTGGAGCAGGGAGAGGTGGCGCTGGATGACCCGCTGGCGCGCTATTTCCCGGAAACGCCTGAGGACAAGGCAGGCATCACGATCCACCAGCTGTTGACGCATAGCTCGGGCGTGTCGGACGAGACCGGCGCTTTCGAGGGACGCGACTCCGATCCCTACCTCTCCGACGCTGATTTCCTGGCGCCGCTCTGGGCCAGTCCGCTCAATCGGTCGCCGGGTAGCGGCTATGAGTACTCGAACGCCGGCTATTCTTTGCTCGCCATGGTGATCGAGCGCGCCACGGGGGAGGGATATGAAACCGCTCTGCGCCGGTTGGTTCTGGAACCAGCCGGGCTGACCCAGACCGGGTATCGGTTGATGAACTGGTCCGCCCGGAACGCCGCGCGCGGATATGATGACTTTTACGCGGACCCGAATCGCGCAGACCGGGGCTTGTTTTATCTCGAGCGTTGGCGGAACGAGCCGGTCTCATACCGCTTGCTGGGCAATGGCGGGCTCCATTCAACGCCCGCCGATATGCGCCGCTGGATGATGGCGCTTACCGCTGGCGACGTGCTCAACACGGACTCGCTGGCTCTGTTGCAGGCGCCATTGATGCAGGTTGATGCCCCCTATCCGCCGTCCTTCACGCATTACAGTTACGGGTGGGGCGTGGGCGCCCGCCCGTCTGGCGAGCCCTGGATGAGCCATGCAGGAAGCAATGGCGTCTTCTTCGTCAGCGTTCAGTACGGCCCGCGCTCAGACACTTTGATCCTTCATATGACCAACGCCGCGCGTGGATCTGTCGGCCGCATGGGATATGAGATCGCGCGCATGATGGATGATCCGCGCTATGTCCCTGATCCGGTGCATGGAGGACCTGTGCGGCTAGTGCTGGCCTTCACGGCGGCGCACGCCCCGGAGAGAATCAATCAGCTTCCTGACTATCTGGCGTCGCGCCTGGGAGGTTCGGCGCCGGCGCCCTGGGTGCTGAACCGCGCGGGGCTGCACCAGATAGAACGGGGGCAAGGGGCATGGGGGCTGGCGCTGCTGGAGCTCAATGCCGAGCTGTATCCCGGAAACGGTAATCTGCAGGACAGTCTGGCGTATGCCTATGAGCAAACCGGGAGGCATGACCTGGCTCTCCGACATTACCGGCAGGCTTTGACCTTGGGTCTGGGCGAGGAGGACTGCTATTGGTGTTCCAATACTCAAGAAGCGCTGGACCGGTTGGCCTCGTCAGAATGAAAAGGGACGCCTTATGCTCAAGCTCAGCTGGACCGATATTGAAGCCCTGTCCGCCAACATCGCCGATCAGCTGATCGAGCGGCATGGCCCGATTGATCCCGACACGGTGCTGGTGGGCGTGGCGCGGGGCGGGCTGATCCCCGCTGCGCTGGTGGCCCACCGGCTGGGCTTGCGCAAGATGACCTCTCTGGGCCTGATGTCCTATGCGGACGGCGTTGAGGGCGCGCAGGGGCGGATGCAGGCCTATGGCGCGGCGCCAGAGAGCGCGGCCATCGTGATCGACGACATCATTGATTCCGGTCGGACCCTGGAAGCCGTCCGGGCGCGCTATCCCGACGCCATCGTGGCGGCGCTGGTGGACAAGACCGGCGGCGCGCCAGGCGTCGTCATCGGGCGTCAGACGCCGGCCGATGAATGGGTGGAGTTCCCTTGGGAAGCCATCGGCGCTCTGTAGCGTCGCGTTCTGCGCCTCTTGTCTGATGAGCCTGTCGCCTCACATTGAAGAGAGCAAGCTGGCGGGCGCTCTAATGCGCCCCATATCCGTGTGAGAGGCTGAGGAGATCGTGATGACGACTGACCCCAAATGGGCCCGCACGCCGGACGCGCTGGCGCGGCTGACCCCTGAACAGCGTTATGTCACTCAAGAGAGCGGAACGGAGCGCCCGTTCACTGGCGCGCTGCTGGATGAAAAACGCGACGGGATTTTCGTGGATATCGTGTCGGGCGAACCCTTGTTCGCTTCGGCTGACAAGTATGAATCGGGCTGTGGCTGGCCCAGCTTCACCCGGCCCATCACGCCCGAGGCGCTGGATGAGTTGCGCGACGACACGCACGGCATGGTCCGCACGGAAGTGCGCTCCACCCATGCCGACAGTCATCTGGGCCATGTCTTTCCGGACGGCCCGGAAGAGGCGGGAGGCTTGCGGTACTGCATCAACTCCGCGGCGCTGCGCTTTATTCCGCTCGAAGAGATGGAGGCGGAAGGCTATGGCGAGTATATCGATTTCGTGAAAGCTGGCCGTAAGGAGGCCTAGTCATGGTTGAGACCACCGAACGCGCCCTGCTGGCGGGCGGCTGCTTCTGGGGCATGCAGGATCTGATCCGGCGTCGTCCCGGCGTGATCTCCACGCGCGTGGGTTACAGCGGCGGCAAGACAGACAATCCCACCTATGACACGGTGAAGACCGGCCAGACCGGCCACGCAGAATCCATCGAGATCGTGTTTGATCCGGCCCAGACCAGCTATCGCGAGATGCTGGAGCTGTTCTTCCAGATCCATGATCCCACCACCGTGGACCGTCAGGGCAATGATATCGGCGACCAGTACCGATCCGCGATTTTCTATCTGAACGACACGCAAAAGGCGGTCGCGGAAGATACGATTGCCGACGTGAACGCGTCAGGCCTGTGGCCCGGACAGGTGGTGACGCAAGTGGTTCCCGCCGGTGAATTCTGGGAGGCGGAAGACTTCCACCAGGATTATCTTGAGCGCTATCCCAATGGCTATACCTGCCATTTCCCGCGCCCCGACTGGGTCTTGCCCAAGCGGAACGCCGGCGCCGCGTAAGCCAAAACGCCTGATGCTGACAAACCCCGTCTCCTTTGGGAGGCGGGGTTTTGTTTATCCGCCTGTGGCTTGCCGCCAGAAGAACAGCACCACCGCGCCCTGGATAAAGAGTGGGATGGCGAAGCTGGCGCCGCCGAACAGGGCGGCGACCCCCAGCAGCAAAAACCGGGTCGGCAGGCGCATCATCATGCGCGAGCGTTCGCCCGCCGTGGCGTAGCGCGAGGTGATCACTTCGGTCATGTCTGTGAAGCCGCCGCGCAACAGCACGACGAACAGCCAGATCACGCATGCGACCCACACCCAGATCATGATGCGGATCCAGGTGGAGAACCCCTCGGCGGCCATCACCGCATTCCAGTCAATGTCCATGACGGTCCCGCGCGTGAGGGTCAGCCGCGCGCCCAGTGCGCCATGGCCTTGATCCCCTCGATCACCCGCCAACAATGCCGGTTCAGAAAGGCTTCGTCGAGCGTTTCGCCTTCTGACAAGGCCCGCAGCGCCAATTCTCCGTCAAAATCCACAAACGCCAGCCGCAGCGACAGCTCGCTCTCGGGGCGTCCGAACGCCGAGCCGGGCAGGGTGGCCACGCCGGTGTCTTCCAGCAGCGCTTCGCAGAGCTGGGAGCTGGTTGTGATCCCACGCGCGTTCAGGGCGCTGCGCAGCGGATCAAAATTGGGGAAGCCGTAAAATCCGCCGCGGATCGGATTGACCTGCGCGCCGGCGCCGGTCAGCTCTGCGGTGACGAATTCCGCTAGAGCGGACAGCACCTGCCGGGAGCGAGTGAGATAGAGCTCCATCTCCGGTCCGCCTTCAAAGGCGAGCTTGGCGGCGTGCTGGATGGGGGCGGAGACCGAGGTGTAGGTCTCGCTCGCCGCGGTCGCCATGGCGTCCTTGAGCCAGCTGAGGGATTTGGGGAAGGCGAAAAAGCCCAGGCGCCAGCCGCCCGCGCCCGCCCATTTCGAAATGCCGTCGGAAATGATGGTGCCGCCGCGATAATAACGCGCGGCGGAGTGGTGCTTGCCGTCAAACTGCACGCCGCCATAGATCTCGTCTGACAAGAGCAGCAGGCGATGCTCGCGCGCGGCTTCCGCGATGCCGAGCATCTGGTCAGGGGTATAGGCCGTGCCGGTCGGATTGCCCGGCGAGTTCAGAATCAAAAGCCGTGGACGATCAGGATCGGCTTCGCACGCCCGGTGCAGCACCTCCGGCGTGACGCCGAGGCCGGTGTCAGGCGCGGTCGGCAGCCAGCGGATCGGGCGGCCGATGATCTGGGCCTGAGGCGCATAGCTGACCCAGGACGGTGTGGGGATGAGAAGGTCGCCATAATAGACCAGCTGCAGCAAGAACATCAGCTCTTTGGAGCCAGGCCCCACCAGAATGTCTTCGGGATCAAAATCGAGCCCCTGGGTGCGTTCAAGATACCGGCAAATGCTTTCGCGCAGGCTGTAGAGCCCCTGAACCGGCAGATAATCCTTCTGGAAGGCGTTGTCGCGCAGCGCCTTCTGCA
Source organism: Oceanicaulis sp. (assembly GCF_051859625.1). Taxonomy (GTDB): domain Bacteria; phylum Pseudomonadota; class Alphaproteobacteria; order Caulobacterales; family Maricaulaceae; genus Oceanicaulis. Next base: position 67,288 of record NZ_JBHYFH010000002.1, read on the forward strand.
TGATGTCCGGCACGGGGAAGGGGGATTGGCCCAGACCCAGCTTTGACACCTTGCGGCCCTGCTTCATCAAGGCGGCGGAGCGTTCGTTGATCGCCAGTGTCGCGGACAGGCCCAGCCCGCGTATGTTGAGATTGAGCTGCACGGACGGAGCGAAAGTCTGGGGCGCCTGAATGTCTTTGGGGCTCATGAAGCGGCCTTTCTGCTCGGGTCTGAATAAGGATGCAGCCTGTCGTTAGTCATCACCCTGCGCCATACGTAGAGATTCGGGAAGCGCAGGCGCTTTAGCGGTTAAGGAGTTGCTTGCGCCACGCGTTTGCTGCTCTATCGTGCCCTCAAACAGACAGACGAGTCAGGGAGGAGCCGTTCATGCGCGCATTGATCTGCAAGGATTTCGCACCTTACAAAAATCTCACCGTGGAGGAGGCGCCCGAACCGCCTCTGGGTGAAGGCATGGTGATGCTCGACGTCAAGGCGGCGGGCGTGAACTTCCCCGACATCTTGCTGGTCGAGGGCAATTACCAGATGAAGCCGCCGACCCCTTTCGTGCCGGGCATGGAGGCGGCGGGCGTCATCTCCGCGCTGGGCGACAAGGTTCAGGGCGTCAAGGAAGGCGACAGGGTGATCGCGGCGACCATGCTGGGCGCGTTCGCGGAAAAGGTGCCGGTGCATTTCAGTCAGGTCGTGCCGATGCCTGACAGCATGAGCTATGAAGAAGGCGCGGCGCTGACCACGATTTACGGCACCAGCTATCACGCGCTGAAAGACCGGGCGCAGCTGAAAGAGGGTGAGACGGTTCTGGTGCTGGGCGCCGCCGGCGGCGTCGGCATCGCCACGGTCCAACTCGCCAAGGCCATGGGCGCAAAGGTGATCGCGGCTGCGAGTTCTGAAGAGAAGCTGCAGTTCTGCCGCGACAATGGCGCTGACGAGACGATCAATTACACCACCGAAGACCTGAAAGTTCGCGCCAAGGAATTGAGCGGCGGCAAGGGCGTGGATGTTGTCTATGACCCGGTCGGCGGTGATTTCGCCGAGCCTGCGCTGCGGGCGACGGGGTGGAACGGTCGCTATCTGGTGATCGGTTTTGCGTCCGGCCCGATCCCGAAAATTCCGCTCAATCTCGCCCTTCTCAACAGCCGCAACATCCAGGGCGTGTTCTGGGGCGCCTGGGCGGGCCAGAACCCGCGCGCCAATGCGCAAAACCTCAAGGAAATCTTTGATTTCTACGAGGCCGGCAAGATCAAGCCGCAAGTCTCCGCGAGTTACAAACTCGAAGACTACGCCAAGGCGTTCGAAGATCTTCTGGAGCGCCGCGTGAAGGGCAAGGTCGTCCTGACGCCGTAACCTGATCTAGCGTTGATGCTATCCAAAGCTCCCGGGCGAGACTTCGCCCGGGAGCTTTTTCATGAGCGGACAAGGCGGCTTGGTCATTTCAGACGCCCGGTGCACGATGACCTCGGACAGGGGGACTTCATGCGGCATATTCTGATAGCGGTTCTGACGTTGCTTGCCCTGGCGACGAGCGCCCTTGCGCAGACTTCAGACGATCTGGACGCCTTCATTGCGCGTCACATGGCGAGCTCGGGCGCACCGGGCCTGGCTTACGCCTTTGTGGACGGGGAAGGCATCGTCTCTGACGCTTCGGGCGTCATGCGCTCGGGCGAGAACGCGCCGGTCACGCCGCACACCCTGTTTCGCATCGGCTCGGTTACAAAGGGCTTCACCGCGCTCGCCATCGTGCAATTGGCCGAGGCGGGCCACCTGACATTCGACGATGAGGTGGCGAACCATCTGCCTGTGTTTGAAGCGCAGGCGCCGATCACGCTGCGCCAGTTGCTGGGCCATATGAGCGGGTATTCGACAGTTCAGGGGAATGCTGCGGCCTCCGGGCTGACGCTGTCTGAGCGCGGCGTCCAGCTGGCGCAGGACGGCCCCGCCCGGACGCCCGGAACGGGCTGGGCCTATTCCAACGCGAACTATCAAATCCTTGGCGCCGTCATCGAAGCTGTGAGCGGCCAGACTTATCCCGATTATGTTGAAACCAACATTCTGAGGCCAGCGGGCATGCATGACAGCCACGTGCTCAACGGAGAGCCGGTTGAAGGCCTCGCGACCGGTCATCAGCCCTGGTTGTTCGGACGCCGCCCCTATGACACCCATTGGGGAGATGGGGTTCATGCGCCGTCGGGCGGCATCGTTTCAAGCGCTGCTGACATGGCCCTTTATCTGAGCCTGATGCTCAACGGCGAAGACGATCTGGTCTCAGCGGCCAGCAAGGCTGAGATGGTGCGTCCGGCGAGTGAAAGCTCGCCCTATTACGGTCTGGGCTGGGCGCTCGATCCTGAGGGCGGCTACGCGCTTCACACCGGGCTGACGCCAGGGTTTGAGGCGATCGCCTTGCTTGAGCCTGCGCAGCAGCGCGGCGTTGTCGTGCTGATCAACGCCTCGGGCGGTATGGGGTTTGGCGAGGTGCAGCCGCTTCTTTTCGGCGTCACCAATCTGGCGTTGGGCGAACCCTATGAGGCCGGCGTCGGCTGGGGTCCCAGATCGCTCTACCTGTTCGTGCTGTTGACGCCGCTGGCCTATCTCGCGGCCAGCGTCTCGGCTTGGGTCTTGCGGGACGGCCTGCGCGCCAAGTCAGGGCTCGCAGGGGCGTTCAGCCTATGGTTTCCGCTGGTGATGTCCGGCGTGCTGGCGGTCGTTCTGCTGGGCCTGTTGCCGCGCCTGTTCGGGACGACGCTGGGCGGCCTGGCGCTTTACCAGCCTGATTTCGTTCTGTTGCTTCATGCCTGCGTCATCACGAGTGCGATCTGGGCGGCGCTCCGCCTCGTCATCGCTCATACCGGACCACGCGCCTAATCCAGTGCGCGGGGCCTGGGGCGTTCACCGCGCACATGCACCACATCCACGTCCGAGAAGGTGCTGGGGGGCAGGTAATCCTTGCGGAACCAGGGATAGAGGCTGCCGTCGAAAATCTCGCGCAGCCAGTCCAGAACCTTGCGCACGCGCGTCACCCGGCGCTGATCGGGGTGATAGACCATCCACAGGGTGATCGGCACTTCCAGCCCCAGATCCACATGCACCAGATCAGGCTGGACCTTGGCGGCGTAGGTGGGGATCATCGAGATGGCCGTACCCGCGCGCACCGCCTCAACCAGCGCTAGTGAATTATCCGTCGTCAGGGACGGGTTCATCATCTGTTTGATGGCGCTGGCTTCCTTGGGCCAATGGGTTTGCTGCTCGCGATAGCTCACAAGATCCGCGATGCGGTGATTGAGCACGTCCGCGACGCTTTTGGGCGCGCCATAGGTGTCGAGATAGGCGCGCGCGGCGAAGGGCACGTAATGCAGCGTCGCCAATTCGGTCGCCACATGGCTCATCCGTTTGGATTCCGTCATTTGCAGGCTGATATCGCTCTGATCGAGCGCCAGCTCGCCATCCACGCGGGTGTTGATCTCCAGATTGATCAGCGGATTGGCTTCCACAAAGCTCGGCAGCTGACGCGCGATCCAGTATCCGGCCACGCCTTCAGGCGCCGCCAGATGCACTGTGCCGGCGTCGGCGCGGTCCGCCTGGTGGGCGATGCGTTCAATGTCGCCGGCGGTGTTCTGCATGATCTGGACCTGCGCCCAGATGCGCTCGCCGATATCGGTCAGCTCCACACCATCGGCGCCGCGGGTCACCAGACGCGCGCCGATGCGGGTTTCAAGCTGCTCCAGACGCCGACTCACGGTTGGCTGTCCGATACCGAGCTTGCGCCCGGCGCTGCTCATGGATCCAGAGGACACCAGCGCATGAAAAATACGCAGATCGTCCCAGTCAAACAATTGCGGCTTAGTGGTCATGAGCGGGTCCGCTTTGCGGATGAATAGGGGGCATGTCGACTTCGCTGGAGGGGATGAGGGATCAGAACCGGTACCATCCGTCTCATTGGATGAGGGGCTACATGCGCGATCAGGATAAGCAACACCGGCTTGCAGGGCCAGATGCGCCAGCGACCGCTGAACTGTTCCGTATATTTGCGCGCCATGGCTTTACATCTTCTGAAGAGCCTCTCGACGTCGCAGACGCCTCCACAGTTGCAGAGACCGCGCTGGGCGGCGCACTGGCGTCCAAAGACATCGTGCTGGCCTGCCAGGCCAAGACCGGGCGTTGTTTTTTCATCCGTCGTAATGAAGCGGGCGAGGCCAGCGGCTTCATCGCCCTGTTGTTTCTCAATCCAGTCGGGTTCGAAGCGCTGATGTACGGGCGCTTGTCGCCGGATCAGCCCGACCTTGATCAGCTGACTGCGCCTGATGAGCGCGCATCTGCGATTTACGTCTGGTGCCTGGCGGGTGTCAGCGAAGCCGATAAACGCGCCGTGGTGCGCGCTGTCACAGAAGCACGCCGCAAGGCGTTTCCGCATGTCGCCCTGTTCGCCCGGCCGATGAGCCGGGAGGGCCGCATGATGACCGCCGCGCTTGATGCGCCATCGGCGGGCGCAGCCTGGCTGGGGTGGGTGCCCCAGGCTGCGGACACCAACAAGACTTAGGGTTTGGAGGGGGCTATGGACGGAACGCATGTTGAGGAATTTGAACCGCCTGTGATCGTGCGCGTGGCGCGAACCATGGACGATATGCAGCGGATCTCGGTGGTTCGTGCGCTGGTTTACATGTCCGAACAGGACTGCCCCTACGACGAAGAATTTGACGGCAACGACCTTGCGGGCGCGACACATTTGCTGGCTGAAGCCGGTGGCGAGCCGCTGGGCTGCCTGCGGGTGCGCTGGTTCGCCGACTTCGCCAAGATTGAGCGGGTCTGCGTGCGCAACGGGCATCGGTCAGGCCGGGTTGCGCGCCAGATGATGAAGGATGCGATCGATCTGATCCGCCGCAAGGGCTACCGCAAATTCGTGGGCCATGTGCAGGAACATCTGATCCCGTACTGGAAGCGTTACGGCTTTATTCACCGCGAGCATCGCGGGGTCTTCGTATTTTCAGATAGGGCGTATGCGGAAATGGAGGGGCGTCCGGACCCTCATCCCAAAGCGCTTCACATTGATACCGATCCGCTGATCCTGGATCGGCCCGAAGGGGATTGGGACAAACCCGGCCCCTTGGACAAGTCGGTGAAGCGTGGCGCTTCACCGTTACAGGGGAGGGAGCCTGGACGCGGAGCCAAAGCCGCGCCGGCCAAAAAACAGACGGAGACAGCAAAATGAGCCTGGGAGTTCCTGTATTGGTATGCCTGGACCTGCAGATGGAGTTCGTCGCCAAAGGTCGTCCCTGGACGGATCCTGAAGGTGAACGAGTTGCTCAGGTCAGCGCCTCTATCCTGTCCGAGGCCCGCGCGGCGAACTGGTCTATCGTGCATGTCCAGCTTCATCCCGGCGGCCCGATCATGGCCGATAACGGTCTTCATCAACCTGCGCCGGGCTGTGAGCCGCGTCCGGGCGAGATTTTGCTCCGGCGCGCCGGCGTCTCCGCTTATGCGCACCCGGATCTGTCCGGCATTCTGGAAGGCGCCATGGGCGCGCCAGCCTATCTGATGGGCTTTTCCGCGCCGACATCCCTGACAGCGACCCTTTATGACGCTGAAGAGCGGATGCACCCGTTGAATCTTGTTGAGGAAGCGGTGGGATCCGCAGATGTGGGCGAATGGTCGGCTGAGCATGCTCGCGCTCTGTGCAAGGACACCGCGCAAAAACTCAACCGCCTCGCCTCCCGGACGGGAATGTTTGGTGAAAAAGCCCAGTATGCGCTCGGGCGCGTGGGCATGCTGTCCCAGCCACGACTGAGCTAGACTGCAGCAGTTCAGACGTGCGGAGAAAGGCGAGGTCGGGGGCCTCGCCTTTCGTTTTTTCGCCCTGCGCTTTCCTGCGTGACTGCGTCCTTGCCAAGGCGCGCGCAAGCTGGTCCTCTCATCGAAAGATTTCTTCGGGGAGAGTGAAATGCGGCGTTTGGTTCTAGGCGTGTGTGCGATGGCTCTGGCGAATGGAGCCGCGCTGGCTCAGGCGCAAGAGCAAGACTGGTCGATCGTCCTGCATGGGGGCGCCGGGGTGATCGAGCGCGGCGACATGGACGCTGAGACCGAGGCCGCCTATCGCGACGCCCTGGACGCCGCGATCCGGCTGGGCGGCGACATGCTGGCGGACGGGGCGTCGGCCATGGATGCGGTCGAAGCGGTCATCCACACGCTTGAGGACGACCCCAAATTCAATTCCGGCGTCGGCGCGGTGTTCACCGCAGAAGGCCGAAACGAGCTGGACGCATCCATCATGCGCGGATCGGACATGCAGGCCGGCGCCGTGTCGGGCGTGACCACAGTGCGTCACCCGATCAGCCTGGCGCGGGCGGTGCTGGAAAACAGTCCCCATGTGATGCTGCAGAGCCCGGGCGCGGAAGCGTTCGCCGCCGATCAGGGGCTCGAGCTGGTGGACAATTCGTATTTCTTCACCGAGCGGCGCTGGGCGTCGATGGTGCGCGCGGTGCGCCGCATGGGCCTGCCCGTGCCGCCGCGTCCTGAAGGCGCGCCAGAGGCTGAACCCATTCGTGAGGGTGCTTTGGATCTGATGGAGCGCGAGCACGCCTTCGGCACTGTCGGCGTGGTCGCGCGCGATGTGTCAGGTGAAGTCGTCGCCGGAACGTCGACGGGCGGCACCACAGCCAAGCGCTGGGGCCGGGTGGGCGACAGCCCGATCATCGGCGCCGGCACCTACGCCACGCCAGATTGCGGCGTCTCGGCCACCGGAACCGGCGAATACTTCATCCGGCTCAATGTCGCCGCGCGCATCTGCACGCAGCTGGAGGTTTTGGGCGAGGAGGGCGGCCAGCAAGCCGCTGACGCCGTGATCCAGGATGCGCTCACCAACATGGGCGGCGATGGCGGCGTCGTCATGCTGGGCCATGGTGAGCCGATCTGGAGCTTCAACACGGCGGGGATGTATCGCGCCAGCTGGACGCCGGGCGACGAGCCTGTCGTGTCCATTTATGGCGATGAGGACTAAGCGCGATGAAGCGGGCCGCGCTTGCCGGTCTCGCCTATTTCGCGATTGTTTTCGTTTTCGGCTTTGGTTTGGGAAGCGTGCGGGTTCTTCTGGTCGCGCCAGCTCTTGGGGAGTTCAAGGCTGTGCTGATCGAGCTTCCCGTCATGTTGATGGCGTGTTGGTTGATCGCAGGGTGGCTTACGCGTCGGCTGCGCGTTCCGAACAGTCAGGCGGCGGCGCTGCTTATGAGCGGCGTCGCCTTCACCTGCCTGATGCTGGCAGAGCTGAGCTTTGGGGCTTTGGCCTTTGACCGTACGATTTCAGATCAACTGCAGCATTGGCTGACGCCTGCAGGCGCGCTTGGACTGATTGGTCAGATCGCGTTTGCACTGTTTGCATGGATTCAGGTCCGCCGCCCGGCTTCCAATTAGTTTCAAATGTAACTAACTTGTCCGATATACGGTTTCGCCAGTCAGGGAGCGCCTCATGGCTCGCAAGTGGATTTACGCATCGCGCGTTGAAGGCAACGCCTCGCGCCAGGCTCATGCCGACATGCCCGAGGGCACCTATGAGCGGGAGATGAGCAAGGAGGGGTTTTTCGGCCCCGCCGCGTTCCTGCATCACAAGCGCCCGCCCACGGGCTGGGTGGATTTTGAAGGTCCGCTGCAACCGCGCGCCTTTGATCTCAATAAGCTTGGCACGCCGCAGAACACGCCGTGGGAGTCCGCCTCCGTTCTGTTCAACGCCGCCACCGATATCCGCTTCTGGTCGCTCGCCGAGCCGATGACCACACTGGCGCGCAACGCCGATGGCGATCAGCTGCTGTTCATCCATCGCGGCGCAGGCTCGCTGTTCTGCGACTTTGGCCATCTGGAATATGAAGCGGGCGACTACATCGTCCTGCCGCGCGGCACGCTGTGGCGCATGTCGCCGTCAGAGCCGACGCTGGTGCTGATGGTGGAAGCGACCAACACCCATTACACCTTGCCGGACAAGGGGCTGGTGGGTCCGCACGCCGTGTTCGACCCGGCCATGTTTGACGTGCCCGCCATGGATGACGCCTTCAAGGCCCAGCAGGCGGAGGAGGATCATGAGTGGAAGGTGCTGATCAAGAAACGCGGCCAGGTCTCCACCATCACCTATCCCTATAATCCGCTCGATGCGGTGGGCTGGCATGGCGAGCTGCACCCGGTGCGCCTGAATGTGCGCCATATCCGGCCGCTGATGAGCCATCGCTATCATCTGCCGCCGAGCGCCCACACGACCTTCCTGTCCGACCGCTTTGTGATCTGCACCTTCGCCCCGCGTCCGTTCGAGACCGATCCGGGCGCGCTGAAAGTGCCGTTCTTTCACAATAATGACGATTACGACGAAGTGCTGTTCTATCATGCCGGCGACTTCTTCAGCCGCGACAATATCGATGCGGGCATGATGACCTTCCACCCGGCGGGCTTCACCCATGGTCCGCACCCCAAGGCGCTGGCGAACATGCTGGAACAGAAAAAGCCTGCGACCGACGAATACGCCGTGATGATCGACACCCGCGACCCGCTGGATGTGGGCGAGGGCGCATCACGCGTAGAAAATCTTGATTATGTGAACAGCTGGAAGCCGAAAGCGGAATAGCGTCCATGGCGTCATCTGATGTGTATCTGGACCCGGCCTGGCGGCTGGACCGGTTTGACCCGACCGGCGCGGAGGCGATTTTCGTCCGCGCCGAGCGGAGCCGGTTGAGCGAGGCCCCGTTTCTGGATCAGAGATGGCGCCGGACCGAGGACGAGCTTGCGTCTGTGACCGTGCAGAATCTCGTCACGCATGCGCCTCAGAGCGCGCCGCCGGCCTTCATCTGGCACAGTGCGTTTTGTTGCTCGACCCTCCTGGCGGGCGTGCTGGACCATGACGGTCTGGCGCTGGGCGTGCGCGAGCCGGACATGTTGATGACCCTCGCCAATCTCAAACGGCAGGGGCAAACGGTGACCGGCATCTTGCCGGCGGCGCTCAACTGGATCGGTCGCGGCTATGCGCCGGGCGAGCGCGCGGTGATCAAGCCCACCAATCTCGCCAATAATTTGATGGGCGATGTGATGGCGGCCAGTCCGTCGAGCAAGGCGATCCTGCTGACGTCTTCCTTGCGGGCCTTTATCCTGTCGATCGTCAAGAAGGGGGAGGCCGGGCGCGCCTTCGCCCGCTTCATGTACACCGTCTTCGCCATGGATGGACGGGCCTTGCCGATCAGCGAGGTGGATCGGATGCGCCTGACTGATCTTCAGGTGGCGGCTCTGGTCTGGCACATGCAGATTGCGGAAATGAACGCCCTGTCGCGCGGCGCCGGGGCCGGGCGCGTCGCCTGGCTGGACGGCGACGCCTTCATCGCCGACCCCGAACCGGTTCTGAAACAAGTCTCCGATTTTCTGGAGCTGGGTTTGTCCGACGATCAGGTTTCACAAGCCGCGAATGGTCCTAAAATGCGGCGAAACGCCAAGGCTCCGGAGCAGGACTTCGCGTCATCCAGCCGGGCTGACCAAAACGACCAGATCGCCCGCTCGCTCGGGCCTGACCTCGACCGTATCATCGAGTGGAGCTACGGGCTTCACACCGACACCCCCGCTGACATCCCCGTCGCGCCCGCCCTTCTGGGCTGACCGCGCGTCCGGCAACGACATTTGCAGAGGAAAGAGCCATGAAACTCGCCACGCTGAACAATGGAAAACGCGATGGCCGCCTGGTGGTGGTCTCCAGAGATCTCGCCTGGTGCGCAGACGCCAGCCATATCGCGCCGACCCTGCAGGCGGCGCTTGATGACTGGGCGACGACCGAGCCGGCGCTACGCAGCCTGTCTGACGAGCTGGAGCGCGAATCCATCCCCCGCGAGCGCTTCCATGAGCGTGAGGCCTTGTCGCCGTTGCCGCGGGCGTTTCAGTGGGCGGACGGCTCGGCCTACGTCAACCATGTCGAACTGGTGCGCAAGGCGCGTGGCGCCGAGCTGCCGGACAGCTTCTGGACCGATCCGCTGATGTATCAGGGCGGCTCTGACAAGTTCCTCGCCCCCCGTCAGGACATTCCGCTGGGCGATGACAGCTGGGGCTGTGATTTTGAAGCCGAAGTCGCCGTGATCACCGGCGACGGTCCGGCGGGCCTCAGCGCGGATGACGCCGCGAAGGAGATCCGCTTGCTCATGCTGGTCAATGACGTGTCGTTCCGCGGCCTCATTCCGGGCGAACTGGCCAAGGGGTTTGGCTTTTTCCAGTCCAAGCCGCCGAGCGCGTTCTCTCCGGTGGCGGTGACGCCGGACGAGCTGGGCGAGGCCTGGGATGGCCGCAAGGTTCACTTGCCGCTGCAGTCCTGGCTGAACGGTTCGAAATTCGGCGAGCCTGAATGCGCCGTCGACATGACGTTCGACTTTGCTCAGCTGGTCGCCCACGCCGCCAAGACCCGTCCGCTGTCAGCAGGCTCGATCATTGGGTCAGGCACCATCTCCAACAAGCTTGATGACGGCCCCGGCAAGCCGGTCGCCGAAGGCGGCAAGGGCTATTCCTGCATCGCTGAAATCCGCATGATCGAGACGATCTATGACGGCGCCGCGAAGACCCCGTTCATGACGCCGGGCGACACCGTGCGTATCGAGATGCTCGACAAGGACGGCAAGTCCATCTTCGGCGCTATCGAGCAGAAAGTCGTGCGTTACGAAGGCTAGAGCACGAAGGGCGCAAGCCCGAAAGGCAGCAGGATCAGGGCCGCCGCGAGCCATCGCGCGCGGCCCATCTTGTTCCAGAGCCGGTAAAGCCCGCTGATCCAGCCCGGCTCCTCGCGCTCGGTCTTGGCGATGCGCAACACGTAAATCACGGCGCCCGTCGCAGCGAGGCCGGTGAGCATCGCGCCGAACAGGAACCAGAGCGTCTTCGTCCAATAGCCGCCGAACGTGCCGAAATGCAGCGGGTCCGCCATCTCGGCGATGCGTTGATGGGCGGTGAGGGTGCGCGGGTCCGCCTCGCCCAGAAGCGCGCCCGTCTGCGCGTCAATCCACACCGCGTTGGCGCGGGGACGCACCAGCAGGGCGCGGCCAGCTTCGCCATGAACCTCGATCACGTCCGGCTCCGCACGGGTCCAGCGCACCAGCGCGACCTGATAGCCCGGTTGGCTCTCGTGCAGGCGTTTGAGACCGGCGTCGAGCGCATGGCCGGGAGAGGGGAGGCTTCCCGCCTCCACAGCGACTTCCAGACTTGCCGGGGTCATATTGGCGGCGGGCGCATCCAGCCCCCATTGCTCGGCGAGATACCAGTATCCGGTCAGGCAGATCAGCGCGACGAACCAGATTGACCACAAGCCCGCCAACCGATGGATGTCGCCGATCAGGGCGCGCATTGTGCGGCCCTTGGGCCAGCGCAGAAAGCCGCGCCACCAGCGTTTGTAGACCCAGAAGGAGGTGACGAGCGTCACGCCCAGCAAGATGGCCGCGAGGCTGACCAGGCTGACGCCGATCTGCACGGGCAGCATCAAATGGCGGTGCGTGTTGCGCAGGAAACGCTGAAAGCCGACCCAGTCGCCCGTCCCGGTCAGTTCCGCCGTGCCGGGATGGATGTAGTAATGGGTGTTCTCACCGCCAGCGCGCGCCACGGCGTCATAGGTCGCCAGCGGATGGAGCGGGCGGTAGATGTTCATGCCCACCGCGTCCGGCGCAGCCTGCCGAGCGCTATCCAGCACCTCGCCCCAGCTCGCCTGATCTTCCACGGCCACCGGCGCCGTCCACATGGCGGGGCGGGCGATCCAGTCGAGCTCATAGGAGAAGACCGCCAGCGTGCCGGTCAGGCAGACAAAGGCGAGAAAAAGCGAGACCTGCAGCCCCGCCCAATGGTGCAGCCGCCACCAGATTGACCGCGCCGGTTTGCCCGGCGCGGTCTTGGGTTTCAGAGAGGACAGGCCGAACCGACGCATCACCAATGGCGGGTCAGCTCGATGAACACGCTGCGCGGCGCGCCGGGGAAGTGCCCGGTGCGGTCGATGAAGCCGCTGGCGGCGTAGGTTTCATCAAACAGGTTGTCCACCCGCAGCATGGCGCGCCACTGGTCCAGCTCGTAGATCACCGAGGCGTCAAAGACGAGATAGTCGCGGACCTTCTGGCCGCTGCGCGACAGGCGTACGTCCACATAATCCCCACCCAGCGCAAACGCCGTGTTCCAGGCCGGAACCTGATAGCGGGTCCAGAAACCGAAGGTGTTTTCCGGCGCGTTCGAGAAACGGTCGCCCACGGCGCCGTTCAGCGTCGAGGTGCCTGCGTTCGCCGTTATGCGGGTGTCGTTATAGGCATAGGAGGCAGTGGCCACCCAGTTGGGCGTGATATCGGCCGTGACATCAAGCTCGAAGCCTTCAGACGTCACCTCGCCAAAGGCGATGAAGTCATCCACGCCGTCATTGCCGCGGTCGCCCGCCGGATCGGGCTGCAACACGTTGGTGCGCACGATCTGGTAGATCGAGGCGGAGGATTGCAGGCGTCCGTCAAACAACTCGGTTCTAACGCCGCCCTCGATGATCTCGCCTTCAGTCGGGTCGAACGGGCCGCCGGCCAACGGCGTCTGGGAGCCGATGTCCTGGGGCTCAAAGCTTTCCGCCCAGTTCAGGAAAAGCGAAACATCATCACGCAGCCGATAGACGCCGCCGGCGCGCCAGGTGATGCGTTCATCGCTAAAGCTGTCGCCTGTGCCGGGGTCTTCATCCTCGAAGCGGTCGAAGCGCGCGCCGCCCACGAACACGAAATCACCCAGCGTGACCTCATCAAGCAGGTAGACGCCGGTGCGCTCGGTCTTGGTCAGCGTGACGCGGTATTGATCGCGTGAGGGCAGGGCGTAAGTGGAAGGATCGGTGAGGCCATAGTCTGGATCAAACAGGCTCAACGGCGTCGGCAGGCCGGGGGTCGCCACAGTGCGCCCTCGCAGGCTGAAGCCTGTAAAGTTGGCGTCGCGCGTATACCAGTCCATGCCTGCCAGAAGCCGGTTGCCGACCTGTCCGAAACGGCGCGCCCAGATGGCGTTGGCTCCGAAGGACCAGGAGTCGCCGCTGCGCACCTGATCGCGGAATTCACGGATGGAAGAGTCGATCACGCCGTCGCCGTCTGAATCAAACAGGCCGCGCGGTTCGTGATACTGCTGGACTTCCTCGGCGTCGTTCCAGCGCAGGCCTGCGTCCAGATGAAGCGAGGGCGTCAGCTGGTAGTTGAACCGCGCCTGCAGAACGCTGGAGCGAAGATCGAGGAAATCGCTCGCCTCGTTATGGTTCCAGCGCCGGTCGGTCAGGAAATGGCCCAGATCATCGGTCGGCACGCCGCGAAGCCGGTTGCCCCCCAGATCCTGATCATACTGGGTGGCTTGCAAGATGATCTCGCCCTTCTCCAGCGCGTAGCTCAGCCCCAGATCGTAGATCTGCGTGCGGCTGTCGGCGTTGCGGCGAGGCAGGTTGCGATCTTCATAGAACACCCCGGCGCGGCCCGAGAGGCGATCGGTGAGCGCGCCCGTCGCTTCCACCGCGCCGCCGATGCGGCCTTCCGTGCCAAGGACGAGACGGGTCTGGATGTCCTGATCGGGGGAGGGCGTCTTGGTGATGTAGTTAAACAGGCCCCCCGGAGCGCCGGGCCCGTACAACATGCCGGCCGGTCCCTTGAGATATTCCATGCGCTGGACATTGAAGAGTTGCGGGACCGAGAATCCGGCATAGGGATCGCCGCGCAACCCGTCGAAAAAGTTCTCTTCCTGCCGGAAGCCGCGAGCTGTCACGCCGGCATAACTGTAAACGCTGACGCCTGAGATGTTGCGGTAGAGGTCGGCGGCGTCACGTGCGCCTTGATCCTCGATCAGTTGCTCATTGATGACCTGGATGGTCTGGGTGGACAGCAACGGATCGACGGGCAGCTTCCCGCTTTCCAGGACTTGCGTGCGGTACAAGGCGCGGGCGCGGCCTGTGACGATGATCCGGTCTTCGGTCTGAGGCGGCGCAGTGTCAGTCTGTCCGGCGGAATTCAGATCGGATTGCGCCAAAGCGGGCGCGGCCGCCAACAGCGCCGCGAGCATGCTGCTCGAAGCCAGAATTGATTTGAACGACGCCATGTCCGCCCCCTTGATGCATCAACAGGAGGCTGGATTAGCTGCAAATGAGAATGACTGTCAACTGCAATGGCTGGCGATGATCAGTTCGCCATGTGATTTGATTTCAGCGCATAACGCTGGCCGTCAAAACCGTCGAAAATATCCACCGTATCAGGATGGGTGACGGCGCCGTTCTCGGCGTCGTGCAAGAGATTGCCTTCGGAGACATAGGCCTCGTAATGGCCGTCCTCGTTTTCAGCGAGCAAATGATAGAAGGGCTGATCCTTGTCAGGCCGCATGGATTCAGGAATGGACAGCCACCATTCCTCGGTGTTCGCGAACACCGGATCCACGTCAAAAATCACCCCCCGGAACGGGAAGAGGCGATGGCGCACCACGTCGCCGATTGTGAACTTGGCCTCACGCAAGGCGGACACTCCTCAATTCGGGCCGTCATATGTAGCTGCCATGGTATGCAATTCCAGTGCCTGACGCTGCAAGAGCCGGGTTCCGTGCTTTCACAAGCGTGAAAGGCGAGCTATCCTTAACGTCAAACTGAAGTATCGCCCGCGGCCGGTTTGTCGGCTTGCGCCGTTCGACCGGCGCGCTGCAGGCCTTTGCGGGCGCGATGAGGACGAACATCATGGCGAAGGACGCCGCTGGCCCCGCGCCTGCGCGCCAGCGCCCGAATCGAGGCCGGAAATCCGCCCGCCAGGACCCGATCTACGGGGCTATCGATCTGGGCACGAACAATTGCCGCATGCTTCTGGCGCGGCGCACGCGGGAGGGTTTCCGCGTGGTCGACGCCTATTCGCGCATCGTCCGTCTGGGCGAGGGCATCACGGCGTCCGGCGAATTGTCTGAAGCCGCTATGGAGCGCGCGGTGGAGGCGTTGGCGGTCTGCGCGGAGCGGATCAAGCGGCGCAATGTGACCAAGTTGCGCGCCATCGCCACAGAAGCGTGTCGCCGCGCCCATAACGGCGCGATTTTCGTCGAGCGGGTCAAGGCGCAAACCGGCCTGGAGATGGAGATCATCGGCCCGGAAGAAGAGGCGCGCCTGGCGGTGCAAGGCAGTCTGGACCTGCTGGATGAAGCCATGGACGCCGCCGTGGTGGTCGACATCGGAGGCGGCTCCACTGAGCTGTGCTGGGTCGACCTTGAGGAATGGCGCAATCGCGGCGGCTATGACAGCGGCGGTCGTCCGCCGCTTCGCGGCTGGTCGTCCATGCCTTTGGGCGTGGTCACGCTGTCCGAACGCTTCCCTGAGCCCAGGTCCGGCGGCGCTGAGGCGCGGGCGGACTGGTACGCCGAGATGAAGGCGTTCGCGGTTAAACACCTCAAGGCGCCCAAGGGCGCACGTCGATTGCGGCCCATATTTGATGACGGGCGTGCGCACATGGTGGGCACGTCCGGGACGGTGACCTCGGTCGCGGGCGTTCATCTGAACCTGACGCGCTATATGCGTGACAAGGTGGACGGGATGTGGATGACGTCTGAAGACGCGCACCTCGCCTGCCAGCGTCTGGCGAGCCAGGATCGCAGCGGGCGGGCGCGTGAAGGCTGCATCGGTCATGATCGCGCAGATCTGGTGCTGGCGGGTTGCGCCATATACGAAGCCGTGATGGAAGCCTGGCCGACTGAGAAGGTCCGGGTCGGTGATCGCGGCCTGCGTGAGGGCATGCTGCTCAACCTGATGCGTCCCAAGCGCAGGCGGGGACGGCGCGGCGCCGGCAAGCGCGCAGACTCCAGCGAAACCCGGAGCCAGGCGTCCGAAACAGAAAAGAGAGACGGCCATGAGCAAGGATGACGATAACGGCGAAGGCGAACCTGAACGCCGTCGCCGCCGGTCCGGTCCCGTCACGGCGGGGGGAGATGCGCGCTCGGCCAAGCAGTTCCGCACGCGGGTGAAAACCGCGCGCGGCCGGAAATATTCGTCCAAGCTCTGGCTCGAACGCCAGCTCAACGATCCCTATGTGGCGCGCGCCAAGCAAGATGGCTATCGCTCCCGTGCGGCCTACAAGCTGATCGAGCTCGATGACAAGTTCGGTCTGATCAAGCCGGGCATGCGGGTGGCCGATCTCGGCTCGGCGCCAGGCGGCTGGACCCAGGTTGCGCTCAAGCGCGGTGCGGCGCATGTGGCGGGCATCGACCTTCTGGAGGTCGAACCGATCGCGGGCGCAATCCAGCTGGAGCTCGATTTCACCGAAGAGGGCGCCGAAGACACCCTCAAGGAAGCCTTGGGCGGGCCAGCTGACCTTGTGATCTCGGATCTGGCGCCCTGGACGACAGGACACAAATCCACAGACCACTTGCGTATTGTGGCGCTGGTGGAGGCGGCGGCGTATTTTGCGCTGGACGTGCTCAAGCCGGGCGGCGGATTCGTCGCAAAGGTGTTCCAGGGCGGCGCCACAGGCGAATTGCTGGACCTTTTGAAGGCTCGCTTTGAAAAAGTACGCCATTACAAACCGCCCGCCAGCCGGTCGGAGAGTGCGGAAACCTTCCTGATCGCGACCGGGTTCCGACCTGAGGCGTGAGTGGCGCGCTCTGGCGGTAAACGCTGTTCACTTTTAACTTGGCGTTTCCATTCAATTGTGGATACTCCCATTCAGAGCGGCATGAGCAAGACCGCCGGGAGGACAGTCATGACCGAGCAGCACGCAGCCTGCCCACCCTATCCGTGGGAACCGTTCAACCCGATCCGCGCCTGGAGCGCGTTCTGGGGGCTGGTCGGTGATCGCGACGACACGCGCTATGTGTTCGAGTTTTTCCGCGCCGTGAACGGGCAGAGCATGGGCGGCATTCTGGGCCGGTTCGCCAATTCAGACTTCGGGCGCAGCCAGATTGAGGATCGCACGCGTTTTGCGAACAAGCTGCTCGATCGTGAAACCTTGAAATCCTACGGCCGCGGAACCTTCGCTGCGGCGTATCTGCATTATCTTGATAGTGAGAATCTCGACCCGCTGGGCGTGCATGTGGCCGCTGTGGAGAATGCGCCTGATCTATATGCGCAGCTTGAGCGCGAGTATCCCGAATTCGCAGCGATGACCTATACCTTCCACCTCGCCCATGACTTGCATCATGTGCTGACCGGGTACGGGCGTGATCCGCTGGGGGAGGCTCTGCTGCTGACCTATAACGGCAATCAGAACGGCACGCGTGGTTCACGCCTTCTGGGCATGTTCGCGGGCCTGCGCATCCGCTCGGAAATCTGGCAATGGCCTGTGGGCCGCATGATGGCGAATGCGCGGAAAATGGCGCGCGAGAGCACGGATATGGTCGTTACGGATCTGACCGAACTGCTGCCTTTGCCGCTGGAAGAGGCGCGGGCGCACCTGAATCTTGTGCCGGATCCGCTGTACCGCGAGGTTCGCGACAGCTGGACCGGGCCTGAACCGGTAAGCGCAAAGGCCTAAAGGCCCGGCGCCGGCCGTCCGTTCAGAAGGTATTCCATGACTTCAGGGTCCTGGATGTCGAGCTTCTCGTAAGGTCCGAGCAGCCGCAACCGGCTTTTGGGTTTGCCCGGCCCCAGTCGGCGAGCGGTCAGCATGACGACGATGCCGTCAAAGCCGCAGCCGTCCAGCACGGGAAGACTCTCGACGTAATCACTGTGGGGGGGCACACGGCGGTCGAGGAAGACGAGATCGTAATCGGACGCTTTCGGATCCTCGCAAAAAGCATTCACTGAATTATAATGGTCAAAGTGAAACGATCCGGGAACATGTTCGGCAAGGCCTGACAAAATTGTCATCTCAACAGGGTCATCATCAATAACCGCAACGAGTCTCATGCGTAATTTCCTTATACCTGTCAGGGGAATACGCGTATTACGCGCACAGGTTGGTTTACCATAACCATGTAGGCTAAACGGGGCAATCCGTCGAGCCGCGCGGTTAAACAGCCTTGCGCTAACGCTGAAACCTGCTAAAGCGGCCCCGCAAGAGACAAGGAGGCCTCCCCATGCAGATTCGCGAGGGGCTTACCTTTGACGACGTGCTCTTGCAGCCCGGTTCGTCTGAGGTTTTGCCCGCTGACGCTTTGGTGCGAACACGGCTCACGCCGTCGATCACCCTGAACATTCCCATTCTGTCGGCCGCCATGGATACGGTGACCGAAGCCGGTCTGGCGATCGCCATGGCCCAGGATGGCGGTCTGGGCGTCATCCACCGAAATCTGACGATCGAAGAGCAGGCTGAAGAAGTCCGCCGCGTCAAACGCTATGAGAGCGGCATGGTGGTCAATCCGATCACCATCTCGCCTAACTCGACGCTGGCCGAACTCCTGGCTCTGATGAACCATCACAAGATTTCCGGCATTCCCGTTGTGGAAGGCGGGGAGGGCGTGAACGGCAAACTGGTCGGGATCATCACCAATCGCGATGTCCGCTTCGCCGATGACTTGAACCAGTCTGTGGCGTCGCTGATGACCCGTGAGAACCTGGTCACCGTCAAGCCGGGCGTGGATCAGGCCGAAGCGCGGCGTCTGTTGCACAAGCACCGCATTGAGCGGTTGCTGGTCGTGGATGACGCGGGCCATTGCGTCGGCCTGATGACCGTCAAGGACATGATCAAGGCCGAGGCCTATCCCAACGCCGCCAAGGACGAACACGGTCGCCTGCGCGTCGCCGCCGCCTCCACAGTGGGCGACGCCGGGTTTGAACGCGCTGAAGCCTTGATTGATGCGGGTGTGGACGCGGTCGTGATCGACACCGCGCACGGCATGTCCGCCTCCGTCCTTGAACAAGTCAAACGCATCAAGGCCGCCTCCAACGCCACCCAGGTCGTGGCGGGCAATGTGGCCACCTATGACGGCGCGCGCGCCTTGTTTGATGTGGGAGCTGACACGGTGAAAGTGGGCATCGGACCCGGTTCGATCTGCACCACCCGCATCGTGGCGGGCGTGGGCGTGCCCCAGCTGACCGCCATCATGGATTGCCGACGGGCGGCGGACGGCTTTGACGGATCCATCATCGCAGACGGCGGGATCAAGTATTCCGGCGACCTCGCCAAGGCGATCGCTGCAGGCGCGGATAGCGTGATGATGGGCTCCATGCTGTCGGGCACAGAAGAAGCGCCGGGCGAGACCTTCCTGTACAAGGGCCGGGCCTATAAATCCTATCGCGGCATGGGCTCTGTCGGCGCCATGGCGCGCGGCTCCGCCGACCGGTATTTCCAGAAGGAAGTCACCGACCGGATGAAGCTTGTGCCTGAAGGGATCGAAGGCCAGGTGCCCTACAAGGGTCCGATTGCGCCGATCCTGCATCAGATGGTGGGGGGCCTGCGCGCCGCCATGGGGTATACCGGCGCCAAGACGATCAAGGAATTTCAGGAAAAAGCCGAGTTCGTGCGCATCACCAGCGCGGGCCTTAAAGAAAGCCACGTCCATGACGTGACGATCACCCGCGAAGCGCCCAACTATCCGACCCCGTCCTAGACAGGGTGAGGTTTGAATGAAAACGCCCGGCGGAAACGCCGGGCGTTTTTCGTTTCAGAGCGTCAACGCCTCGCGCGAGCAATTGGTCAGCATCTCCATCGCCGACAGATACGGCGCCGGGCCGAAGCTGATGCGGCGCGCGCCGGCCTGTTTCATGATCTTGAGCTGTTCGACATCGGGGACCATCACATTGATGGGCGCTCCGATCTCCTCAACCAGTCTCGCCACCAGATCGGGGTCTGTGAGGCCGGGGAAGAAAATCCCGTCTGCGCCTGCGTCCACATAGGCATGGGCGCGCTCCACTGCATGGCCCATGCGTTCAGTGGGATGGCTGGGGTCTTCGGGGTCAAAGAACACGTCGCTGCGCGCATTGATGAACAGGGGTTCGCCTTCAGACTTCTGGGCGCTCGAGATGGCGCGCAATTTGAGGACGTGCTTCGCCAGCGGGACGGGGCTCGCGGTCTTGCGGTCGCGATCCTCGATATTGATGCCCACGGCGCCCGTATTGCGGATGCGCAAGGCGTGATCGGCGACTTCGGCAGGGTCTTCTGAATACCCGGTCTCGATATCCACCGTCAGCGGCACGGAAATGGATTTGGCGATCCGGCGGGTGATCCGCTCCAGCCATTCCAGCGGCAGGGATTCTCCGTCTTCAAATCCCAAGGCGGCGGCGACCGCCCAGCTGGAGGTGGCGATGGCCTTGGCGCCTGAGCGTTCAATGGCGAGCGCGCTGCCGGCGTCCCAGGCGTTAAACAGCACCAAGGGAGTCCCCGGGGCGTGCAGTGAAGCAAAATGATCATACATCAGCGTCATTCCTCTCGGGCAGAGGCGCGGCTTGCTGTTCAAGATCAAGCAAGGCGCGCTTGCGATGAAGCCCGCCGCCATACCCGGTCAATGATCCGTCGGCGCCGATCACCCGGTGACACGGGATGATCAAAGCGAGCTGATTATCGCCATTGGCGCGGGCGACCGCGCGAACGGCGGAAGGTCGGCCCATTTGTGCGGCGAGCTGGCTGTAACTGCGGGTTTGTCCCATGGGGATCGCCTGCAGTTCACGCCAGACAGCTTGCGTGAACGGGCTGCCGTGAAATTTCACGGGAACCTGAAAGTCTCGCAGCCTGCCGTTAAAATAGTCCTCCAGATCATTTGCAATCATGGCGTGTGGCTTTGTGCGTCCGAAGCCGAGCCCGCCCGGCGTCCGCTCGGACAGGCGTTTAAGCTCTGTGGGCAAGGCTTTGCGGTCCATGAACTCCAAGAGATGTAGGGCGTGGTCATCCGCGACGGCGATCATCGGCCCCAGGGGCGTGGAGATCGGCGCGCAGCGCAGCAGTGCGTCATCGCGAAAGGCGCCGGGCGCGAGGCCCAACAGCTTGCTGACGGCGGACCGGAAGCCGCTGGCGGAGTCATAATTGGCGGTCAGCTGGGCCTCGATCACGCGCTCGCCGCCGCCCAGGGCCGCAAAGCCTTCCTGCAGTCGTCGCAAGCGCGCCAGCTCCAGAAAGGTCACGCCGAGCTGCCGCTTGAAGGCGCGCCGTACGGTGGACGGGTCCAGGCCGAGGGCGACCAGATCATCTTCGCGCCAGCGCCGCCCCGGATCGGCGTTGAGCTTTGCAGACAGGTCCGCGACGAGCGGCTCCATGCCGTGTTCCAGCGGTTTGCAGCGTTTGCAGGGGCGGAAGCCCGCATCAAGGCACTCCGCCGCCGTCTCGTGAAAGCGGCAATTCTCTGCTTTTGGCTTTCGGGCCGGGCAGCTGAGGCGACAGAAAATGCCGGTGGAGGTGACGTCGACAAACATTCGGCCGTCCCAGGCGGAGTCCCGGTTCAGAAGGGCGTAATAGAGCGCGGTGTCGGAAGGGCGTGAAAACAACATGCAGACTGTGTATCAGAGGGCGCGAGAGCATGACGCCGATTTTCGGGCGTTTATTGATTTTGACTGCAGAGCCTAAGACCCTCTGTGATCAGCCACCCCGGAGCTTTGCTCCGAAAGCGCGACCGCGCGCCCGCCGAATGGCGGACCATCAGCCCCTAAGGGCGAACAACCATCGGAGCGTTGCTCCCAAAGCGCAAAGCGCGCCCGCCGAATGGCGGAACACCCAGCCCGAAGGGCCAAAGAAAAGAAAGACTTTTCCATGCGCGACGCAGGACGGATCGCCGGCGCCATTGACGTGCTTGATACGGTGATGAACCGGCACCAGCCGGTGAAGGACGCCTTGCGCGATTGGGGCAAGGCGCATCGGTTCGCCGGATCGGGGGATCGCGCCTGGATATCGGGTCTGGTGCTGGACGCGCTGCGTCGCCGCGGCGCCTTGCGACATGTGATGGGCGAGGACACGCCGCGCGCGCTGGTGCTGGGCGCTTTGACCTATGCGTGGGACATGGACGCCAGCGCCATCAGCGCGGTGTTTGAAGGCGATGAGCATGCGCCTGAGCCCCTGACAGAGTCCGAGATTGAGGCGTTGTCCAAAGGGCTCGACGCTGACGCGCCGCTTCATGTGCGCGCCGACGTGCCCGAATGGCTGGGGCCGAGCTTTGAGCGCGCCTATGGCGAAACCGCCGAAGCGGAAGGTCAGGCCATGGCCGGCCGGGCGCCGGTGGATCTGCGGGTGAACCGTCTGAAAGCCGAGCCGGACAAGGCGTTCGGCGCGGTCGCCCCCAAAATCAAGAACATCGAGGTCTCTGACCTGATCCTGGATGGCCTGCGCATTCCTGAAACCGATCCGCGCGCCAAGGCGCCGGGGGCTGACAGCATTCCTGCGTTCGGCAAGGGCTGGGTCGAGGTGCAGGATATCGGCTCGCAACTGGCCGCTTTGGCGGCGGGCGACATCAAGGGCGGCCAGGTGCTCGATTATTGCGCCGGGGCGGGCGGCAAGACTTTGGCGCTGTCGGCGCTGATGGAAAACACCGGTCAGCTCTACGCCTGGGATTATGATGGCCGCCGCTTGCGCGCGATCTGGCCGCGCCTGCAACGCTCGGGCGCTCGCAATGTGCAGGTGCGCGATGGCAAGGAAGCGGAAACGCTGGGCGATCTTGAGGGGAAGCTTGATTGCGTCTTCATGGATGCGCCGTGCTCGGGCGCGGGCACCTGGCGGCGCCGCCCCGACAGCAAATGGCGGCTGAAGGAAGAGGCGTTCAAGCGCCGTCAGTCCGAACAGGATGAAGTGCTGTCCAAGGCCTGGCGCTTCGTCAAACCGGGCGCACGCCTCGTTTATGTGACCTGCTCGATCCTGCCCGAAGAAAACGAGGACCGGGTCGCGCACTTTCTTGAAACGCACCCTGAATTCACGCCTGTGCCGACAAGCGAGGCCATGGCCCAGTCCGGCCGCCTCGCCGAAGGCGCACAAGATCGCCTGAAAGCCATCGAAGGCCGCTTCGGCGCAATCCAGCTCACCCCGCACCGCACAAATACGGACGGGTTCTATGTCTGTGTGATGGAGCGGGCGAAGTAGTGGTTTGAAGCATGAGCCTGACAAGCAAGCTATTGATTCTCTTCACCGCGCTTTTGATGTGGTCGGGAATCTATTTTATTGTGGGGTACTTGCTGACCGGCTTCTGGAAGGGTGGTTTCTTGATGCTGGGGCTGTACTTGTTACTCACTACAATAATTCTGTCTGTCCAATGGATTCGAGGTGATCGAATTCTGGACGATTGAGAATGTGATCCTGAGCTGTTTCAGTCAGGCTGAGGCTGAACCCGTACTCGGGCTCGCCCAAGAAAAAGGCCCCGGCATTGCCGGGGCCTTTCTCGTTAGAACCAGAGGCGCACACCGGCGAGGAGGGCGGTTTCCTCCACCTCGTCGCCCATGGAGCGGGCGATCGTCGCGGTTTCGCCCAGCTTGCGCTCCCAGCTGACGCCCACATAGGGGGCGAATTGGCGGCGGATTTCATAGCGCAGGCGTAGACCGGCTTCGATATCCGTGAAGCCCGTGCCCTGATCGAGCGAGGGGGCGTCCCCGAACGCAAAGCGGGTCTCGACGACCGGTTGCAGGATCAGGCGCTGGGTGAAGAGAATTTCGTACTCCGCTTCAGCCTCGATGGCGGCGCCGGCTTCGCCGCCCAGATAGGCGTGGGCGTTCACCTCGAACCAGTAGGGCGCCAGGCCCTCGACCCCGATCACACCTTGCGTCTCGTCCGGGCCGAACTCATGGCGCAGGCCGGTCTGGACGTTGAAATAGCGGGTCGCGGCGCGGCTGTACAAAAGCTCCACCTCGCCGCCGTCAAAGCTGTCTTCGTCGGGCAGGTACGCGCCTTTGTAGTTCATGACGAGGCGGTTGATGTCGCCGCCGGTCCAGACGCCGCCCTCCCATTTGAGGGCGGTTTCACCGTCTGCATCCTGCCATTCCAAGCGGTCGATCATCACCATGGAATGCTTCGTGGCGCCCGAATGGTGCAGCACGTCATGACGCGCCCGGGCCATCACATCGGCGTCGAAATACCGATCCGCGGCGTTCCACAGCGGTTCGGCGTGGTCGCCCTCGTGGCTTTGCGCGAGGGCAGGGGCGGAGACGAGGGCGCAGGTCGCGCCCAGAAGGAGTGAGCGGATCATGATGCGTCACCTCCGTGATGACCGGAATGGTGATTATGGTGGGCGGGCGCCGGTTCAGGCTCTGGCGCAGGGGCGTGATGAGCCTGATGGCCGCCGCCATGGCTCGAATGGTCCATCGGCGCGGGTTGCGGCTGATCATGGCCTTCATGTCCGGAGTGACCCTGGTGCGCTGAATGATCCATCGGCCCGGGCCGCACCGAGACCACCTGCATCATCCCCGCATGCATGTGATAGAGCAGGTGACAGTGGAAGGCCCAGTCGCCGGGCTCGTCCGCCGTGACGTCAAAGGCCAGGCGCTCGCCCGGTTTGACGATCACGGTGTGCTTGCGCGGCTTGTGATCGCCGCCGCCGTTCACCAGCTCAAAGAACATGCCGTGAAGGTGAATGGGGTGGGGCATCATGGTGTCGTTCACCAAAGTGACCCGCAGCCGCTCGCCCTCATGAAAGACGATGGGCGCCTCGATCTCGGTGAAGCGTACGCCGTCAAACGACCACATGTATCGTTCCATGTTGGAGGTGAGGTGGATCTGCATCTCACGGCCCGGCGCGCGCACATCAGGATTGCGGTCAAGGCTGCGCAGCTGGGAATAGGTGAGGACGCGATGGTCCACATCCTCCAGCCCGATCCCCGGTTCATCCAGACGACTGATCGGCGCCGTATTGAGATTGGCGACGCCGGGGCCTTCGGAATGGTTGTGGATGACAGGTGCGTCGTCCTGCATCGCCCCGGAATGATCCATGGAGCCATGGCCCATCGTCCCATGATCCATCGAACCGTGGCCCATACTGCCATGATCCATCTGGCCCTGAGCCATTGACCCATGATCCATTCCGCCATGCCCCATGGCGCCGTGATCCATGCCCATGTCGCGCATGGTCAGAAGCGGGGTGGGGCGCAGTTCGGGAACCGGCGCTGTCATGCCCTCGCGCGGCGCCAGAGTGGCGCGGGCATAGCCCAGGCGCTCAATGCTTTCCGCCATCAGCGTATAGGCCCGGTCCTCGCGCGGGGTGACGATGACGTCATAGGTTTCCGCCACGCCGATCTGCAGCTCGTCGGTCTCCACCGGCGCCACGTTCTGCCCGTCCGCCTGCACGACCTGCAAAGCAAGACCCGGAATACGCAGATTGAAGATCGTCATGGCCGAGGCGTTGATGATGCGCAGGCGCACCCGCTCGCCGGGCTCAAACAGGCCCGTCCAGTTGCTGCCCGGCCCCTGGCCATTGATCAGATAGGTGTAGGTCTCGCCGCCCACATCTGAGATGTCGGTGGGCTTCATGCGCATCTGGCCCCACATGGCGCGGTCTGACAGCGCGGCGCGCGCGCCGTCCTCGCCCATGTCGCGGACCAGATCACCCAAAGTGCGGTGATTGTAATTGAGGCTTTCAGGATTGGTTTTCAGCCGGTTGAACAGCGCCTCGGGCGACATGAAGGTCCAGTCGCTCAGCACCAGCACATGCTCGCGGTCATAGCCGACCGGATCATGATGGGCCGGATCGACGATGATCGGGCCGTAAAGACCCTCCTGCTCCTGAAGCCCGGAATGGCTGTGATACCAGTAGGTGCCAGACTGGCGCAGCCGGAAGCGGTAGGTGAAGGTCTCGCCGGGGCGGATGCCGGGGAAGCTCACGCCGGGAACGCCGTCCATCTGGAAGGGCAGCAGGATGCCGTGCCAGTGGATGGAGCTGTCCACGTTGAGATGGTTGGTGACGTTGAGCGTCACTTCATCGCCCTCGCGCCAGCGCAAGAGCGGCGCAGGCACGGTTCCGTTCACCGTGAGCGCGCTGTCGCGGCGGCCATCCACGCGGAAGGGCGTGCGGGCGATATCCAGATTGAACTGCGTGCCGGTCAGGGCGTCGGGCGCGCGCTGGGTGAGGGCGCGGGCGCCATAGGCCCAGTTCGGGGTCAGGCTGGCGGCGGCCAGCGCGCCGGCGCCGGTCAGCCAGGATCGTCTCGTAAGCATGATTTCAGTCTTTCAACAGGGTTCGTCAGACAGGGCGAAGCCCGCGCAAGGCGCGGATCAGCGTGTCTGGCGTCCTAGTTGTGCTGGACCGAATGAAGCTGGACGGGGGTTTGTCGTGGCGGTGGTCTGGGCCGCAGCGGATCATAGACGGGCGCTTTCACCGCGGTGCGCCGCAAGAGCGCCAGGTTCGGGCGTGGCGCCGCGGGAAGAATCGCCGGGGCGTCCAGCTGGGGCGTATCGCTGAGCACCAGCGCCGCGCCGCACAATGCGTTGTCGTCGCAATGCGGATCGGCCTGGTCTTTGGCGGCGGCGTGATGGGCGTGCCCCGCCATCCGGTGGTCAGTAATGGCTGGCGCGTGCGTAGCCACATGCGCGTGTTCATGACCGCCGGGTTCAATCGGCTGGGCGCACACCTGCACGGTCCAGCACGCGATGAAGATCATCGCGGTCAGGATTTTGGGCAGGGAGGCGGCGAACCGTTGAATCATAGTCGCAACATAGCACTCCCGCAGCCGGAGGAAAACCATTTGCATCCGGATGTGGCGCGCGCGTGCGCTTACCCTCTGGCGAAACGCGTCCGTCTGCGCTATGCGCAGCCATGACCGAGATTCAGGCCCATCATGAAAAAGTGCTGGTGATCGACTTTGGCAGTCAGGTCACCCAGCTGATCGCTCGCCGGCTCCGCGAAAGCGGCGTGTATTGCGAGGTCCACCCCTTCAATCGTGTCGATGACGCCTTCCTGGACGGCTATGCGCCCCAGGCGATCATCCTGTCGGGCGGTCCCAATTCCGTCCACGGCGAAGGCACGCCGCGCGCGGCGCAAAGCGTCTTCGAACGCGGCCTGCCGGTGCTGGGCATCTGCTATGGCGAGCAGACCATGTGCGCCCAGCTGGGCGGCAGCGTGGAGACGGCTGAGGAACGCGAGTTCGGCCGCGCTGATATCGAGATCGTCGCCGACAGCCCGCTGTTTGAGGGTCTGGGCGCGGTGGGCCATCTCGAACGCGTCTGGATGAGCCATGGCGATCGCGTCAACGCGATCCCGCAGGGCTTCCACCCCATCGCCGCCAGCGAGAACGCGCCCTTCGCCGCCATCGCGGATGAGGGACGGCGCTTTTATGGCGTTCAGTTCCACCCTGAAGTGGTCAACACCCCGCGCGGCGCGCTGATCCTGCGCAACTTCACCCACAATATTGCGGGGTTGAAGGGCGACTGGACCATGGCCGCCTTCAAGGAAGAGGCCATCGCCAAGATCCGCGAACAGGTCGGCTCGGGCCGGGTGATCTGTGGTCTGTCGGGCGGTGTGGACAGCTCTGTCGCCGCCGTGCTCATCCACGAAGCCATCGGCGATCAGCTGACCTGCGTGTTCGTGGACACGGGCCTGATGCGCACCGGCGAGGCCGATCAGGTCGTCTCGCTGTTCCGTGAGCACTACAATATTCCGCTGGTCGCCGCTGACGAGGAAGAGCGCTTCCTGTCCGCGCTGGCGGGCGAAAGCGATCCGGAGAAAAAGCGCAAGACCATCGGCAAGCTCTTCATCGACGTCTTTGAAGACAAGGCGAAGGGCGTGGGCGGCGCCGACTTCCTGGCCCAGGGCACGCTTTATCCGGACGTGATCGAGTCCGTGAGTTTTGACGGCGGTCCTTCCGTGACCATCAAGTCGCACCATAATGTCGGCGGTCTGCCCGAGCGCATGAACATGAAGCTCGTCGAACCGCTGCGCGAACTGTTCAAGGACGAGGTCCGCGCGCTGGGGCGCGAGCTGGGCCTGCCCGAGAGCTTTATCGGTCGTCACCCTTTCCCGGGGCCGGGCCTCGCCATCCGTATTCCGGGCGAAGTGACCAAGGACAAGGCCGACATCCTGCGCAAGGCGGACTCGATCTATATCGAGGAGATCCGCAAGGCCGGCCTGTACGATTCAATCTGGCAAGCCTTCGCCGTGCTGTTGCCGGTCCAGACGGTCGGCGTGATGGGCGATGCCCGCACCTATGACAATGTGCTGGCCCTGCGCGCTGTGACCTCGACGGACGGCATGACGGCCGATTATTTCCCGTTCGATCATGACTTCCTGGGCCGTGTCGCCACCCGCATCATCAATGAAGTGCGCGGCGTGAACCGGGTCGTCTATGACGTCACCTCCAAGCCGCCCGGCACGATTGAGTGGGAATAGGGCGGCCAATCTGACCGGAGCCGCAGATGAGACTGATCAAGCCAGAGAGCTATACGGGCGAGCGCGCCTGGGCCGCCTTGGACATTGAGCGCTTTGATGCGGCGACCGTTCGGATGCACTGGACCGATCAGCCCTATAAATGGCATGTCAATGACGGCCCGGAGGTGTTTGTTCTTCTCAAGGGCAGGCTCGACATGCACGTCAAGAACGCCGCCGGTGAGATCTCTGTCCTGCCGATGGATGAGGGCGACGTGTTTCACGCCCAGTCCGGTGACGCCCATGTGGCGCACCCGCAGGGCGCGGCGCGCGTGCTTGTGATTGAAACGCCAGGAAGCGTGTGATGAGTTCCAACCGCCTCGACCAGCTTGAAATCCATGTGGCCGAGCAGCAGCAAATGCTCGATGACCTGTCCGAGGTTCTGACCCGTCAGACTAAAGAGATCGAGGCGCTGAAGGCGCGCTTGAGCCAGTCTGACGGCCGGATCGCCGAGCTGGAAGCGGGCTTGCCCGCGCCGGGCAATGAGAAGCCGCCGCATTACTAAAGCGCGCAAATGGGGCGGTGTTCGCATCGCCGCCTTCATGACACATGTCACCGTTTTGACGTGACAGGCTTCCCTGACGAAGCGGTCGATCCTGGATCATCTTGTGCCTCAGATCACTCCTTGTGGGTGACGCACACGGCGCGCCGCTTGAAGGCGCGTCAGGCACAGGAGACCTGATTCATGGACAGCTTCGTCGCACTTTTCAGCGCGTATTGGTGGCTTCTGTTTCCGCTCGGCTTCTTTATCGCTGCCGGGTGGAGCAGCCTGATGCGGTTCAAGAACACACAGGCCCGGCTCGAGCTTCTCAAAGCCTATGCCGCCTCCGGTCAGGAGCCGCCTGAGGCCTTGCTCACCGACATTGATGCGCCTCATGCGGAGTTTGACGCCACGCCGCCGCGGGCGACCGGCGCGACCGGGTTTCTGGTGACGTTGTTCGCGGGGTTGGCGGGGGTGTTCGCGATCCTTGGATATACTGGCGCGCTGGGCAACCATGACGCGGAATTCTATGTGGTCGCGGCCATTCTGGGCGTGCTGGCGCTGGCCTTTCTGGTCTCCGGCGTCGCCACGGGCGGACGTCGAAGCCAGTCTTGACGCCACTGGCGAGCGGGCGTCCGCAAAAACGCTGCAGCTATCGCGTCAATTATACGGGTTGGGCATGCGGCCCATAAAATGCCAATCCCCGTCGCGCATGAAGAACAGGCCTGTGGCGCTTGCGGTCAGGCGCGGTCCGGGCGGCGGTCCAGAGCGTTGAAAATAGAGCGTGAAGTCGCACTCATAAGCGGCCGGCGGGGCCGTTTGCAGCCGCTCGCGCGCCCAATCGGGCAGCTCGTCTTCGCTGACGCCGCGCCAGGCGCAGTCCGCAAGATCAACACGTCTTAAGGCGTCCAGCGCCACCAGCGTATCTTCGCGGGTGCGTTCGCGTCGCGCTTCCTGAACCTCCAGCTGATAGCGGAAGGCGGACATGCGCTCGGCCCGGCTTTCGCTCGCCAGATTGTCATAGCCGTCAAACCGCAGGGCGGTTTCATAGGCGCGCTGTGCGATATGGTAATTGGGAGCGGGATAATCCGGCTCAGGGGGCGGACCTGCGGCTTCCTGACAGGCGGTGAGACCCAGTAGGAGCATCGCCGGAATCATAACACGCATAAATTCCCCCATCAGGCATCGCCAGGTTCGGCCCAGTATCGCCTCAGGGGATTTAACGAGATGCAAAAAGCCCCGGACTTTCGCCCGGGGCCTTTCTAAGTGGACTTAGCCGATCTTGAGCTGAGCCATCAGCGCTTCAGCGACCGGCTTGGACGAGGCCGGGTTCTGACCGGTGATCAGGCGGTGATCAGAGACGGCGAAGGGCGCCCAGTCCTCACCCTTGTGATAATCGCCGCCCTTTTCCTTGAGCGCGTCTTCCAGCAGGTGGGGGACGACATTGGTGAGGCCCACAGCCTCTTCTTCGGAATTGGTGAAGCCGGAGACCTTGCGGCCTTTGACCAGCGGATGGCCGTGCTCGTCCTTCGCGTTCAGAAGAACGCTCGGGGCGTGACAGACCGCTGCGACCGGCTTGTCAGCGTTCCAGAACGCCTCGATCAGCGCCACGCTATCATCATCATTGGTCAGATCCCAAAGCGGGCCGTGGCCGCCGGGATAGAAGACGGCGTCAAAATCATCCGCGCTCACCGTTGAGAGCTTCACCGTATTGGCGAGCGCCTTCTGCGCGTCTTCGTCGCCCTTGAAGCGTTTTGTGTCTTCGGTCTGGGCGTCTTCGCTGTCGCTCTTGGGATCAAGCGGCGGCTGGCCGCCCTTAGGCGAGGCGAGGGTGAGGGTCGCGCCGCCATCCTTGAACGCGTAATAGGGGGCGGCGAATTCTTCGAGCCAGAAGCCGGTCTTCTCGCCGGTGTCGCCAAGCTGATCGTGTGAGGTCAGGACCATCAGGATATTCATGGGGGGAGCTCCTATCGGGGGTGTGCCGCTAGAGGTAAGGGGCTGTGGGCGGCTTACAAGCGCGCGTCCTCAGCCATCGGGGTCTCTTTGCTAACGTCCGGGGCTTGGACACGTTCCGCTCAAAGGGCTGACGGTGCAGTGGAGGCTGCGCCAGACCGTGACAATGCGGTTTTCACCCGTGGCATGATGCGGCGGCTGACGGGGACTTCGATCGCGCCGGTCGTCAGCACCAGTCGCCCGCCGCCGCCCGGCTCACGCTCCAGATGGTCCACATAGGCGGTGTTGACGATATGAGAGCGATGCACCCGCAGGAATGTGGGAGGCAGAAGCTGTTCGAGCGCCGTCAGCGTCAGCGTGTAGAGCACAGTGCGGCCATCGGCATAGACCAGGTCCACATAATCGCCTGCGCCCTGGATGCGGACGATCTCTTCAGTGCGCACATAATCGGTGCGACCCGCGCTTTCGAGCGTCAGCACTGCGGGCTTGGACGCTTGCTGCGCCAGAGCGAGCGCCGTATCCAGCGCTTCGGCCCGGCGGGTTTCAGCGCGGCGGCGCGCCTGTTCGCGGATCAGGCTCAGCGCCTGCCGGATGAAGAGCGCGATCAGGAACAGCGCTCCCAGCCAGTACAGGTGCAAATCGATGAATTGGCTCTGGGTGAAAACCGCCAGGACCATGGCGAGGCTGAAGCCGCCGGCGTAGGGCCAGGCGCCGCGCTTTCCTTTCACGGTCGCATAACCCGCGCCGAGCGCAACAAGGCCGAACGCCAAAGTGAGCGTGGTCCAGGTCTTGCCGTCAAAGCCGCGGGCCAGAGCGACCGGCGCGAGCAGCACGACAGCCGCGCCTGCCAGGCCCGACAGGCGGCGCTTCAGGCTGAGAGCGGAGAATTCCTTCAAGCCATAGGCGATGAGGCTGAGCGAGAAGACATATGCGCCCAGAACAATGCCGATCAACCGCGCATCATGTAGCGGGTAGGGATAGGCGACGAGCCCGCGGGACGTCTCGATCAGCAGCTGCGCGCCCAGGCTGGCGCTCATCACGGCGAGAATGATCGGCGCTTCGCGGTCTTCTGACCGCGCGGCCATGGCGAGAAACACCATCCCCCCCAGAATGAACACGCCGAGCATGATCAGGCCGGGCCAGTAATAGCTTAGAATGTCGGCAGTGGGAGAGCTGTACTCGTCCAGAAACAGGCCTTGCATCGGCGCTGTCAGGGTCAGAAAACCGTGATGGCCGGACAGGCGCAGATCCAGCGTGTTCTCGCCCGCCACAAACAGATCGCGCGGGGCGTGGGCGGCGTAATCGATGCGGCCGGGACGTTCTGACGCCCGGTCTGGGCCGGGCTGGCCGTTGGCGCCGATCTTCACCCCGTTCAGATGCAATTCGCTGGCGGCGAGGCCTGAAATGAAGACGCCCTTGGGGCCGGACGTGTCGATCCAGTCCTGATCGACGTTGAAAATCAGTCGCGCCCAGAGGTCCCGGCCTTGCGGGTCAAGGGCGTAAAACCGTCCGGGTTCGCATGTGGACGCGTCAAACGCCGGCGGCGAGGCTTGTTGAGCTTCGACAGGGCAGACCACCATGGGAAGGCCGCTGAGATTGATGGCTTGGCGTGCGTGCGCGCCAGACGGCAGGGCGAGCCCAATCAGCAGCGCCAATGCAAGGGGGAGCAGGGTGTGCGCTTGGATCTTCAACTGGGCTCTCTCCGGGCGCCGTTCACCGATCAGGCCGCGCCGCTGACCGAAGCGCGCCTGACACAGGGCGCTGATCAGACCAACCATGCTCCTTGCCCCGCCGCAAGAGCGGGATGATGTCATAATGGAGAAACACATGCGGTCAGGCTTGTTTGCAATCGTTTCCGCTCTGGCGCTGACAGGCGCCGCTCAGGCGGAAGATCCCATAACCTTCACCAGCAACGCCGGCGACAGCGTCGAGGCGTATCAAGGCGCGTTCCTGGCGCCGGAAAACCGCAACGATCCGGATAGCCGGATGATCGAGATCGGGTATGTCCGCTTCCCGGCGCTGGACGGGGCGGAGGGGCCGCCCATCGTCTACCTCGCCGGCGGGCCGGGCGGCTCGGGAACCGGTACGGCGCGCGCGCAGCGTTTCGAGCTGTTCATGCAGATGCGTCAGCATGGCGATGTGATCGCCTTTGATCAGCGCGGCACGGGCCTGTCGAGCAATGACCTGCCCGGCTGCGTGTCCCATGTGGCCGTGCCGGACACCGAAGCCACAACCGACGCCGAGTTTGCGGAGGCCCATCGTCAGGCCGCGCTGGAATGCCGGATGTTCTGGCATGAGCAAGGTGTGGAGATCGACGGCTACACCACGGCGCAAAGCGTCGCGGATATTTCCGATCTGCGCGCCCATCTGGGCGCAGAGCAGGTGACGCTGTGGGGTATTTCCTATGGCACGCATCTGGCCATGGCGGCGCTCAAAACGATACCCGACGAAATTGATCGCGCCATCCTGGCCAGTGCGGAAGGTCTCGACCAGACCGTGAAACTGCCATCACAGACAGAGGCTTACATTGAAAGGCTGCAAGCAGCTGTGAACACGCAGCCTGCGGCGTCCGCTGCCTATCCCGATATTGCGCGCCTGATGGCGCGGGTGCACGCCCGGCTAGAGGCCGAGCCCATGATGATCCAGGTGCAGACCCGAGACGGCGTGCATCCGTTCTTGCTGCAACGCCGGGACCTGCAACAGATGACCTCCGGTCTGATCGCGGATCCGGGCCTCGCGGCGATCGCACTCGCCATGTACGCCGAGATCGACCAGGCGGGCAGCGCCTTCATCGCCTCGGGGATCGTGGCGCGCTTCTACGAACTGGGACAGCCGATCACCTTGAGCCCGATGTCCACCGCCATGGACCTGGCGTCGGGGATTACAGAGGCGCGTCTGGCGCAGGTGGAGGCTGAAGCGCAAACGGCGCTGCTGGGCGCCTATCTGAACTTTCCGATGCCCCAGCTGAACGGGGTGTGGAGCGGTTTCGGACTGGATGACGCGTTTCGCACAGCGCCGCAGGGCGATACGCCGATCCTGCTGCTCTCGGGTACGCTCGATGGCCGCACCTATCCCGACAGCCAGCGCGAGGCGCTGTCCGCCATGGCGAATGTGGACTGGGTGATCGTCGAGAATGCAGGACACAACCTCTTCATGACGACGCCTGAGGTTCACGCGGTCATGCACGCCTTCATGGCGGGTGAGGATGTGGACGGCGCGCGGATCACCGCGCCGTTGCCGGACCTGACTGAACTGCCGTTTTAGGGGCTTGTCTCGGCCTCCGGGGTGCGCGCCGGACATTGTCAGGTCTTTCATTCACAGCCAGTCTTGATGGATCAAGCCTGTGTGGAGAGGCCTTTTCAATGACCGAAGCCTGGGTGCAGTTCATCTCCTCAGTCGAGGTGGGCGTGGCCTTGTTCGCCGCGTTGCAGCTTTATTTGCAGGATCGGCGTGAGGCGGACGCCAGGCCGCGCCATGCCCGCAAGGGTCTCGCTGCCTTCTTGATCCTGAGCGCTCTGTCGGGATTTGAACTCCTGTTTGATCAGTCGGGCTTTTATGATGAGGTCCCCATTCTGGTCGGCGTCCTCTGGCCGTTCCGCCTGTTCTACGGGCCGGTCTTGCTGGTCTATGTCCTCGATATGACGCGGACGCCGGATGTGGCGTGGCCGATGCGTCTGAAGCTGGTGATCTGGGGGCCTGCGATCGCAGCGTTTGTGGCGAGCCTGAGCTTTTTCATCTTGCCCGCCCCGCTCAGGCAGACTGTCTACGGACTGAGCGATGCAGACACCCCATTCGCCATCATCGTGGTGCTGGTGTTCAGAGGTCTGTTCCTGGTGATGACGCTCGCCTATCTCAGCGCTGCCTTTTGGGTGCTGACCCGCCATCTCAAGACGGTTCGCCAGATTTTCTCCAACATCGAGAACCGGACATTGTCCTGGTTGCGGGCCGTCTTGTTGATCATGCTGGCCGCATGGAGCTGGGCGGCGATCACCACGGTCTTTCTGTTCTCGCTGATCTCCGATCCCGTTATCGATCTCGTAGATGCGCTGGTGGAGTGCGCCTGGATCGTCACGCTGGGCCTGTACGGGCTGTGGCAGACGCCGGTCTATCGCGATCAGACCGATGCTCCGCAAACCTTGGAGCCGGTGGAGAAATATGCGCGCTCCGCCCTGTCTGCAGAGCGTCAGGCGCAGATCGCCGGGCGG
This sequence comes from Oceanicaulis sp., assembly GCF_051859625.1. Taxonomy (GTDB): domain Bacteria; phylum Pseudomonadota; class Alphaproteobacteria; order Caulobacterales; family Maricaulaceae; genus Oceanicaulis. Next base: position 102,097 of record NZ_JBHYFH010000002.1, read on the forward strand.
TTGGACGCGGTCATGCAGAGAGACAAACTCTATCGCGATCCGATGTTGTCGCTCAGCGCGCTGGCGTCGCGTCTCGCGGTCAGTCCCAACCATTTGTCGCAAAGCCTGAACGGGCATCTGGGCACGAGCTTCTTCGACTATGTCAATCGCTTGCGGGTCGAGGAGGCGGTGACGCGCATCCGGCGGACCTCTGACCCTTTGCTGACCATCGCCTATGATGTGGGGTTCAACTCGCGCTCCACTTTCAATCTGGCCGTCAAGAAAACGACCGGACGCACGCCGAGCGCTTTTCGCGAGGGGTGACCCTCTGTCCGACCCGTCCCGTTCGGACGCGGCGAAGGTCTGAACGGGTCCGTTCGGACGCCAGCGTGCGTGCGTCTTGCTACAGCCGACAAGTCACCTCCCCCAAAGAAGAGACTTGTCATGACCAAACTTCTGACTGGCGCCGTTGTGTTGCTGGCCGCATCCGCCCTCCCGTTCTCCGCATCCGCACAAAGTGAAGAGGACGCCTCCAGGCGCGTGTTCATGCTCGGCGCGGCTGTCCACGCCAGCACCAACCCATATGAAACCGCAAAGAATGACGTGGAGCTGGGCGCGCTGCCGCTCTTCTTCTTCCAGCAAGGACGGGTGCAGCTTGATCTCGGCGGGCTGAGCTGGCGCGCGCTTGACGCCGGAGCTGTCCAGCTGGACGCGCGGATCAGCCCTCGTATTCCATTCGTCGATCCGGACGACACTGAAATGTTTGACGAGCTCGACCGCGACATCGGCGTGGATGCGGGGCTGCGTCTCAGCGCGCAACGGGGCGCGTTCAGCGCCAGCGCAGAATACCTGATTGATATCACGGACCAGTCAGGCGGCCAGTCCGTGGACTTGAACCTCGCCTGGTCCGCCCTGTTGATCGATCGACTGGAACTGGAAGTCTCCGCCGGGGTCGTGTGGAGTGATGCGGATCTGTCGACCTGGCTTTACGGCATCGGTGCGGACGAAGCATTGGGCGGTCTCGTCTACGAGTTCGGCGAGACGCCGGGCGCGCCCTCGGGCGGTGTTTGGACACCAAATCTGGGCGTCCAGGCGCGCTATCAGCTGACCGAGCGGACACTGCTGATCGGGGGCGTTCAGGCTGAGTTTTATGGTTCGGACATCGCCGACAGCCCGCTGATGGCCGATGACGGCTCGGCGGGGATGTTTGTCGGCGTGATGCGCCGGTTCTGATCATGGACGCGCTTCGGTTCATGAAGGCGGGGCAGGGCGGCGTCATAGCGCCGCCCCTGTCCGGCGCCGCGCGATGGCGCGAGACCGCGCGGATCGGGATGATCTGGTTGGCCGTCGCGGTTCCCATGCCGGTCTTGGCCTGGATCATCGCCCCGCTCTGGATCCGGCACAGCGCAGATCTGCCCGGTCTGATCTTCTGGCGCTGCATAATTCTGGGCATGGTCTGGCAGACCGTCGTGGCGGTGATCGTCTTGCACCTGGAGGGCGTTGAGTGGCGTTGGTCCGCGCTCAAGGCTCGGCTCTGGTTGAACCCGCCGCTCTGGCCGATCGGGCGCAAACCGGCGCCGCCCGCCTTCTTTGTCATACCCTTCCTGTTCGTGGCGGGCTGGCTCGGCGATTACGCCGTTGAGGCCTGGTTTAGCTCAACGCCGTTGGGGCGTCAGCTGGAAGCGTTGGCGCCCGCTTACGCCTTTATCCAGACACTTGCTATTCCTCAGCTGGAGGGGCGCTGGGACGTGGTCGGGCTCGCGCTTGTGTCGTGCCTGTTCAACTATGTGCTGGGCGAGGCGCTCTTGTTTCATGGCGTGCTCTTGCCCCGCATGGTCAGGGCATGGGGGCGCTGGGCGTTCCTGGGCAATGGCGTGTTGTTTGCGGGCTATCACGCGCACAAATTCTGGATGATGCCGGCCCTGATCCCCAGCTGCATCGTATACGCTCTGCCGGCTCAGCTTTTCCGATCAAACTGGATGGCCGTGATCCTTCATGGGCTTGAGGGCGTCATCCTGATGTGGGTGGTGATCAGCGTGGTGTCGGGCGCGGCTTGAGCGTCATTGTTCGAGCACGGCTTAACGCGCCGCGCGCCGCCACGTCCACGATGCGCTGGAATTTCGGGCAGTCCATATGACGCGGATGCGGACAGTCTGCGGCATGGCGCAGACCATCGCGCATGGCGGTGAGCCGCCTGATGGACTGATCCAGCTCATCAGCCTTTTCCAGCAGCCGCGCGCGTTCGATGCGGGGCTGGTCGCCGTCGCCGAACATGGCGGCGATCTCATCAAGGGTGAATCCCGCCGCCTGACCCAGTGCGATCAACGACAGCCTTTCGATGACCTCGGCCTCGAACAGGCGTTTCAAGCCACGCCTACCGACTGCCCGGATCAGTCCGCGCTCCTCGTAATAGCGCAAGGTGGAGGCAGGCAGGCCGGTGTGGCGGGCGACCTGGCTGATATCAAGATCGGGCACGGCTTGACCTCAAGTTGGCTTGAAGTGGCAGTGTGCGCCTGTTGCGAGCCTTTCGCAATAATTTTTAGGAGCTCCCATGTCACACGCGCCCACTCAAAGACCTGATCAGACGCAAATCTGGAACGGTCCCGCCGGTCATGCCTGGGTCGAGGCCCAGAGCGTGCTTGATGAAATGTTCTCCGCGATCGCCGGGTATCTCACAGCTCAAACACAATCGCTTGCCGCCCAGCGCGTGCTGGATGTGGGCTGCGGCGCCGGTGGGACCAGCCTGCAGATTGCTGAGGCGACCGGCAGCTGTATCGGCGTAGACGTGTCAGAGCAGCTTGTCGCGCTTGCGCGCGAGCGGGCGGAGGTCACAGGCGCGCCCGCCTGTTTTATACAGGATGACGCTGAGACCCATGGGTTTGAACCCGCGCGCTTCGATCTGATCGTGTCGCGCTTTGGCGTCATGTTCTTCAACGATCCCAAGGCCGCCTTCGCCAATCTGCTTCACGCCACGCGTCCCGGAGGCGCACTCCGTCTTGTTGTCTGGCGCAGTGCGCTGGAAAATGCATTCCTGACGACCGCTGAGCGCGCCGCCGAGCATATGCTGCCCGATCTCAGCCGCCGCAAGGATGGTGAAGTGGGGCCGTTCGCGTTTGCGGACCCGGACACGGTGACGCCCCTTCTGGACGCCGCAGGCTGGCGCAATGTGAGGTTCGAGGCGGTCGATTTTCCCGCCAGTTTCACGTTGGACTCCCTTGAGCTCTACATGACCCGGCTGGGCGCTGTCGGACTGGTCTATCAAGCCCTGGAACCCCGGCTTCAGACGGCGCTGATCGAGTCCCTTCGCAAGGCCTATGCCCCATATGAGTCAGGCGGACGCATCCGGTTCACAGCCGCCTGCTGGATCATATCCGCGGATGCGCCGGGCGGCGTGTCGGTATGACCTCTGGCGGGGTCACGTACAGCGTGCTTTTGGGGCTGGGCGCCAGCCTCATCATGGATATCTGGGCGGTCTTGCGTCAGCAGGCGACAGGCGCGCCCATGCTCGACTATGGGTGGCTCGCGCGCTGGATTGACGGCCTGAAGGCTGGGCGCTTGAGTGTGTCGCCCGAACAAGAGGCGCCTCTATCGGTTCTGGAGCGCGTTTTGGGATGGGCGCTGCATTATGCGATCGGCATGGTCTACGCTGGGCTCTTTGTGTTGATCATGGGCAGAGACTGGGTGACGCACCCCGCGATCACGCCCGCTCTCGTCTTTGGCGCCATCACCGCGCTTGCGCCTTTCTTGATCCTTCAACCCGCGCTTGGACGCGGTTTGTTCGCGTCCCGGACACGAACGCCGTGGTCGGCGCGGATCCAGACACTCATCACCCATCTGATCTTCGGTGCAGGTCTGTTTGCAACGGCGATCGGCATGGCGCGGCTGGAGGCCTGAATGCAAAACGGGCGGCTCATCGAGCCGCCCGTCTGGTCTGATCTAAGGGGAGAGGCTTATTCGCCGTCTTCCTCTTCGCCCGGCACCGGGAAGCCCCGGTCGCGCATCAGCGGCTCGACGGTGGCGTCGCGGCCGCGGAACTGGCGATAGGCCTCGGCCGGATCAATCGAGTTACGCGGTGCGAACAGGTACTGAACCATGCGTTCGGCCATCTCGGCGTCATAGAAGCCGCCCGGGGCTTCCATGAAAGCTTCGGTGGCGTCCGAGGTCAGGACATCGGCCCACATATAGCCGTAATAGCCCGCCGAATAGCCTTCGCCGGAGAAGATGTGGCCGAAGTGCGGGGTGCGGTGACGCATCGGCAGCTCGTCGGGCATGCCCAGACGCTCCAGCGTTTCACGCTCGAACGCATCGGGGTCGATGCCTTCAGGGTCGGCGGTGTGGAAGTACATGTCCACCAGCGCCGAGGCGAGATACTCGGTGGTCGCAAAGCCCTGATTGAAGGTGGAGGCGGCGCGGATGCGGGCCACCAGATCATCAGGCATCGGCTCGCCGGTTTCGGCGTGACGCAGATAGTTCTCGATCACCGGCTCGGTCAGCACCCAACGCTCCAGAAGCTGGGACTGGAACTCGGTGTAGTCGCGCACGCCGCCGTTCAGCGACGGATAGGCGACGTTCGAGGACAGGGCGTGCAGCGCGTGACCCATTTCGTGGAAGAAGGTCGTCGCATCGTCAAAGCTGATCAGCACAGGTTCGCCGGGCGCGCCCTGGATGAAGTTTGAATTGTTGGACGACAGCACGGTTTCTTCACCGTCAAAGGTGGTGTGGCCGCGATAGCTGTTCGCCCAGGCGCCCGAGCGCTTGCCCTGACGGGCGTAGGGGTCGAGATACCACAGGCCGATATGGGCGCCGGTGTCGCGATTGGTGACTTCCCAGACGCGGACGTCGGGGTGGAAGACCGGCACGGAGCCGTCAGTGATTTCTTCAAACTGGAAGCCGAACAGCTCGCCCGACACCATGAACATGGCTTCGCGCAGGTTCTCGATGTTGAAGTACTGCTTCACTTCCTCGGAGTTCAGGTCGTATTCGGCCTGACGCACCTTTTCCATGTAGTAGCGGTAATCCCACGGCTCGATGGTGATGTCGTCGCCGCGCTCATCGGCCAGAGCCTGCATCTGAGCGACTTCTTCCTCGACGCGGGCGATGGCGGCCGGCCAGACGGTCTCCATCAGCTCCAGCGCGTTTTCCGGATTGCCCGCCATGCGGTTTTCCAGACGCCATTGGGCGTAATTGTCATAGCCCAGAAGCTCAACGCGCTCGTCACGCAGCTGCAGGATTTCGGCGATGATGGCGTTGTTGTCATACTCATCGCCATTGTCGCCGCGATTGTAATAGGTGCGCCAGACTTCCTCGCGCAGATCACGCTCGTCTGAATAGGTCAGGAACGGATCCATGGAGGAGCGCGTGTTCAGGACGGCGTACTCGCCATCATGATCGCGCTGGGCGGCGAGGTTCGCGGCGGCGGTGACGAAGCTTTCCGGCAGGCCGGACAGCTGGTCGTCATTGAGATAGGTGACGTAGTTTTCTTCGTCCGCCAGCACATTGTTGGCGAAGCGGGTGTGCAATTCAGCCAGACGCGACTGAATGGCGGCGTAGCGCTCGGCCTCGGCGCCCTCAAGGGTCGCGCCATTGCGGGCGAAGCTGTCATAGGTCAGCTGAACGAGGCGCTGCTGGTCGGGGCGCAGCGTCGCCATTTCTTCGCTTTCATAGACGGCGCGGATGCGCGCGAACAGCGCTTCGTTCTGGGTGATTTCCGACGAGAAGGCGGAGAGGACCGGCGCCATCTCTTGCTGAATCTCGCGGAATTCCGGCGAGCTCATATTGGCCGACCAGATGCCGTAATAGGTGAAGACACGGTCCAGAGTGGAGCCGGTGCGCTCCATGGCGACGATGGTGTTTTCAAAGGTCGGCGCGTCGGGGTTGTTCGCGATCGCCTCGATCTCGGCGCGGGAGCGGTCCATGCCGATCTCCAGCGCATCGCGCAGATAGGACAGATCCATCTGGTCAAAGGCGGGCACGCCGCCGAACGGGCCGTCCCACTCGGCGATCAGCGGGTTCGTGCTGTGCGCCTGATCAGACATGGAGGCGTCCTGCGTGTGCGGCGCCGTCTGAGATTCGGTGTTGGTCGTGGTGTCGGCCGGTTGGCTGCAGGCGGCGAGGGCCAGCCCGCTGGCGGCGGCGAGAAGAAGTGAACGCATGATATCCCCTCCCAAAGGATGATAACTCGATTGCGCGCACCATAGGGCATCGCCCCCCTGCTATGAAACAGTCCAAGCAGCAGGCGCGCATTACGAAAGAGTCAGATGGGGAAGGCGATCAGTCTTCGCCAGCCTCGCCATCATCATCGGCTGAGGTTCCGGCGCCGGGCGGGGCGTACATGACCGCGATGCCCATCTGCAGGCTGGCGAAGGTTGAGCCGATGAAAAAAGCCAGCAGGAGCCGGACGCCGGTTCCGCTCACACTGCCTTCGGTCAGCTGTCTGAGATGGCCGACATCCAGCACCAGAAGCACCGCCGTGAAGGCGATGCCGATCGCCATGCCCAAAACAGCGTGGCGGAGCAAGAAGCGCAAGAGATCTGTCATAGAGCCTCCGGACCTGCGCCCCAGTCTGGCGTTTGTAAGACACGGGACAATTAGACTTAGCGCCGCAGACGGAGAAGCCCACTCGCCAGCAGGGACAGAGTCGGTTTAGGATTCGCGCTGCTCAAGGGGAGGGCGGCGAATGGGCGTGCTGATCACAGGCCTGGTGTTTTTCATCGGGGTGCATCTGACGCGGGTTTTGGGGATCAAGGCGCTTGTGGTCAAAGTGACCGGCGAAGCGCTGTTTGCGATCTTCTATTCCGTGCTCAGCACGATCGGGCTGACCTTGATCATCTATGGTCAGATCCTGGCCCACCCTTCCGTCAATATCTGGTGGCCGCCCGCCTGGACGCGGACGCTGGCGTTGGTGGCGGTGCCGCTGTCGATCATTTTGATACTCGCCGCCTATCTGCCCAGCCATATCCGCTCGATCACGCGTCATCCGATGACGCTGGGCGTGTTTTTGTGGTCGGGCTCGCATCTTCTGGCCAATGGCGAGCTCGCCTCCATCGTGCTGTTCGGCGCGTTCGCTGTCTGGTCAGCGATCTTGCTGGTCGAGGGCTATTGGAGCGGCGGGCACTTTGCGCGACCCGGCCAATTATGGGCGGACCTCACCGCTGTGCTTGTCGGCTTGCTGGCGTCCGCCTTGATCGCTTATTTCCACATGCAGCTTTTTGGCGTCGCTATCGTCGAGTTTGCATCCAATCGCACCGCACCCGGCATCTAAGCGGTACAGGACGCCTTGAGCGCGTCCCAAATCTGGAGGTTGATTATGGAAGACATTCTGGTTCCGCTGGGCCTGTTTGCAATGGTCGTGGCGATTGTCGCGCTGAATGTGATCGGGTCGGCGTCGCGCCGCAAAGCTGTGCTGGAGACGGTGCGTGAAGCGGTGCGCAGCGGTCAGCAATTGAGCCCTGAGACCATCAAGGCGCTGGGCGTGCAGGAAAAGCCGAAAGGCGGCGATCTGAAAGCCGGCGCGATCCTGATCGCAATAGCGGCGGCGCTGGTGGTCATGGGCTGGACGATCCAGATGACGTCAGCAGATGATGAAGTGTTTCCGATCATGCTGGCTGTCTCGGCTTTCCCGGGCTTTATCGGCGTGGTTCTGATGCTGTTCGGTCTGTTCGCTCGCAAGAAAGACCAGGACTGATCCGGTCTTGGCAGGGGGAGCTGTGGCATGACGCCCAGTGACGGTGAACTGATAGCGATGGTGATCGCGGGCAAGGACCAGAGGGCGTTCTCCTCTCTGGTCACCCGTCACCAGTCTGCTGTGCGCGCCGTGCTGATGCGGTTATGCCGCAACGCCGCCCTGGCCGATGATCTGGCGCAGGAGACGTTCATCAAGGCCTATAACAAGATCTCCGCCTATACGGGCGCAGGATCGTTCAAGGCCTGGCTGTGCCGGATCGCCTACACGGAATTCCTGATGAGCGCGCGCAAGCGCAAGGCGATCGACAAGACGATGGAAAAGCTCAAGGCCCAACCCATGGAGACCCACCAGGCGCCCTCTGATGGCGGCGCGCGGGTGGATCTCGACCGGGCGCTCGCCACGCTGGGCGAGGAAGAGCGGGTCTGTGTCGTATTATGTTACGCGTCGGGATTGTCGCATTCTGACGCAGCGGAGGTCACAGGCCTTCCGCTGGGCACGGTGAAGAGCCATGTCAATCGCGGCAAGGGTAAGTTGAAAGCCTGGTTCGAGCGCAAGGAGGCGGCGGCATGACGGACGAACATGATCATCTGAACGACGATGCCTTTGATGCGGACCTGTCGGCGATGTTCGCCGAGGTGGCGCCGCCGCAGGACGATCCGGTCTTTGTGGAGCATGTCACAAAGAGGCTCAACAGCCCTGACCGCGTGCGCTTTCTGGCGCTGGGCGGCGCCGGGGCGACGGGCTCGGCGGTCGCCGGCAGCCAGCTTGAGAACCTTGTGGGGCTGATCCCGGCTGACCAGGTGCATGGCGTGATGGGGCAAGCGCTCGGCTTTTTCGGACCCGAGGCCATTGTCACGGCGCTATTCGGCATCATGGCGCTGGGCTTCGCCTGGGTGTTGCCCGGCGTGCGCAGCTATATCTGAGGCGCACACGACAGGGTGAAGACGCACCGCTTGTGCGCCTGCGAAAGCGCGATAGTCTGCCGGGCTCTGATTGCTAGGGAGTCCCGCCATGTCCGCTCAAACCCAGGCGCCGATCAAGCGGCTCACCCCGCCCGACATTCGCGCCCGCAAGGGCGCTGAGCCCATTGTCTCCCTGACCGCCTATGACGCGCCGATGGCCGCAGTGATGGATCCGCACACGGATTTGATTCTGGTGGGCGATTCGGTGGGCATGGTGGTCCATGGTCTGCCCAACACCATTTCGGTGACGCTGGAGATGATGATCCTGCACGGTCAGGCGGTGATGCGCGGCTCCAAACAGGCGCTGGTCGTCGTGGACATGCCGTTCGGCAGCTATGAGCAGTCCAAGGAACAGGCCTTCGCCAATTGCGTGCGCGTCTTGCAAGAGACAGGCGCCGGCGCCGTCAAGCTCGAAACCAGCGTGCAGATGGCGGAAACCGTGCGGTATCTGGTGGATCGGGCCGTTCCGGTGGTGGCTCATGTGGGGCTGCGGCCCCAGGCGGCGCTGGCGGATGGCGGGTTCAAGGCGAAGGGCCGGGATGACGACAGCCGCGCCAAGGTGCTGGCTGAAGCGCGCGCGATGGACGAGGCGGGCGCCTTCGCCATGGTGGTGGAGGGCGTCGCCGAGGATGTGGCGCGTGAGGTGACGCAGATGGTGTCTGTCCCCACCATCGGCATCGGCGCCTCTTCAGCGTGCGACGGCCAGGTGCTGGTGATGCAGGACATGCTGGGCCTGTTCGATTGGACGCCGAAATTCGTCAAGAAATACTGCAGCTTGAGAGAGTTGGCGGACGCTGCGTTTGAAGCGTACGCGTCGGATGTGCGTAGCCGCTCCTTTCCGGGCGAGGAACATGTCTACAGCGCCAAGAAGCGTTGATACCGCAAGCACGTATTGCCCGCCGCGATGCACGCGGCTAGGGTCCGCCGCACAGAGATTTTAAACAAGTGGAGCGCCCCGGTGGTCGACGTTTTCGACGAAGTTGAAGAAGAGCTGCGCCAGGAACGGTACAAAGCCCTTCTCAAGAAATGGGGCCCGTGGGTTGGCGGCGGAGTCGCCGCGATCGTGCTGGGCGTGGGGACGTATCAATTTATTGAATGGTCGACCAAGCAGCGCGCTGACAGCGCCTCTGACGCCTTCCAGGCGGCGGCTGAGCTGTATGAAGCCGGCAATGTGATGCAGGCCGACAGTCAGTTCCAGGCGCTCGCTGAGTCTGCGCCGCGCGGTTATGAAACCCTGGCGCTGATGCGTCGTGGCGACATCGCGCTCTCCCAGGGTAATCGTGAAGAGGCGGCGCGCCTGTTCAATCAGGCGGGCGAGATCAGTCCTGAGCCGATGATCCGCGATCTGGCCCGCTATCAGGCGGCGCTCGCCCAGTTTGACGCTCTGTCTTATGACGACCTCGCCAACCGGCTCGAGCCGCTGACGGAAGGCGCCGCGCCGGTGGGGCTGCTGGCGCGTGAGCTGATGGCCGCCGCCGCCCTGCGCGACGAGCGCTGGGATGAGGCGCGTCAGCGCTATCAACTTCTGTCCATTGCGCTCGATATGCCTGAAGGCATGAGCCAGCGCGTGGTGGAGGCGCAGTCCTATCTCAATCAGCGCGCGCCTGTCGCTGCGCCCGCACAGATGACCGAGCAAACCGTGGCCGAGCCGGCTGCGGACGTTCAAGAGCCGGCGCAAGCCCCGGCCGAGACTGCGGGTCAGACCGCCGAGCAAGAGGAGGACGGGCAGTGACCCTGTCTCGCACCCTGCCGCTTTACGCCCTGATGGCCGCCAGCCTTGTGCTGACCGGTTGCGGGGCTGGCGAACGTCTGAGCAATCTGAACCCGTTTCAGGGCGAAGAGACCGATGACCCCAATGCGCCGCCGGAGACCGAACGCCGGTCCGTGCTGGAGCTGGGCGACACGCTGCGTGTGGATGAGGCGGGCGTCGTCACTCTGCCGCGCGCCTATGTGAATACGGCCTGGCCCCAGGCGGACGGGTATCCGACCCACGCCATGCAGCACACCCAGGCCAGTGGCGATCTCAACATTGTCTGGCGCGCGCGCATCGGCGCCGGCTCCAGCCGCAACGCCCGCATCAACGCTCGCCCGGTCGTGTCGGACGGCGTGACCTATGTCATCGACGCCAGCGGTCGCATCTCGGCGCTGAATCTGTCTGACGGGGAAGAGATCTGGCGCACGCGCCTGGACGATCCCAGCCTGCATGAAGCGCAAGGCGACGGCTTCCTGCCCTTCTTCCGGGGCGGTGATCAGGTTCTGACCTTTGGCGGCGGCCTGTCTTTTGACAGCGGTCGAGTTTACGCGCATTCCGGCGGCGGGTTCTTTGTGGCGCTGGACGCTGCGACGGGCGACGAAATCTGGCGCGCCCATTCGCTGACCCCGTTCCATTCCTCGCCCACCGTGGCGGATGGCCGGGTGTTCGTGTCGACCGATGACAATGAATTGCTGGCTCTGGATGCGAGCACGGGCGACGTGTTGTGGACGCACCGCTCCATCGCCGAAACCGCGCGCATCCTGACTTCGCCGAGCCCGGCTGTATTGGGTGAAGTGGTCATCGCGCCTTATTCTTCGGGCGAGCTTGTGGCGCTTCGGGCGCAGAACGGCACCGTGCTGTGGTCAGATTCCCTGACCCGTGCGGGTGGTCTGACCCCGCTCTCCACCATTAACGACATCGCTGCGAGCCCGGTCATTCTGGGCGATGCGGTTTACGCCATGAGCCATTCAGGCTCGATGGCGGCGTTCGACATTCGCAGCGGCGAGCGCATCTGGGAACAACCGGCGGGGGGGCTGAATGCACCGACCATCGCGGGTGATTATCTGTTCCTGAGCACCGTCAACGCCGAGCTGGTCGCGATTGATCGCAATACCGGCGCTGTACGCTGGCTGACCCAGCTGCAGCAGTTCCGCAATGAGCGCAAACGCAAGCATCGCGTTTCCTGGGCGGGGCCGATTCTGGCGGGCGATCGCCTTGTGGTGGCGTCGTCTGAGGGGGATTTGCGGTTCTATGATCCGGCCACCGGCGAACAGATGGGTGATCGCGATCTGGGAGATTCGGTTTACATTGCGCCTGTGATCGCAGATGAAACGGTGCTCGTGCTGACCGATGAAGGCCGCCTGATCGCTTTACGCTGATTTCAGGGGGCTCTGGAGCCATTCTTTGAAATCGACCCTGCCTGCCCTCGCCATTGTGGGACGGCCCAATGTGGGCAAGTCCACGCTGTTTAATCGTCTCGCCGGCAAACCGCTGGCGATCGTGGACGATCGTCCGGGCGTAACGCGCGACCGGCGCGAAGCGCGTGGCCGTATCGGCGACCTCGAACTGCGTCTTGTGGACACCGCCGGCTATGAAGACAACAAGGCCGGCATCGAGGCGCGCATGCGCGCCCAGACCGAAGCCGCCCTTGATGAAGCCGATGTCTGCATCTTCCTGATCGATGGACGCGAAGGCGTCACGGCCATGGATGAGCGCTTTGCTGATATCCTGCGCCGTCACCACATCCCGGTCATCCTCGCCGTCAACAAATGTGAAGGCTCCAAGGGCGAATACGGCGCCATGGAAGCGTGGAAGCTGGGCATGGAAGAGCCTGTGCCCATTTCCGCCGCGCATGGCGAAGGCATGGGCGACCTGTATTCGCGGCTGACCGGCGCGCTCAAGCAGGTGCGCGCGCGCATCCGCTCGGAACTGGAAGCGCAGGGCCTGACGGGTGAAGAGGATGAAGAGGGCGCGCCCCTGCGTCTGGCCGTCGCCGGCCGTCCGAATGTGGGCAAATCCACCCTCATCAACGCCCTGATCGGTGAAGACCGTCTCATCACCGGCCCTGAAGCCGGGCTGACCCGTGACGCTATCGCGGTGCAATGGGAATGGGATGGCCGCCGCGTGCGCCTGCACGATACGGCGGGCTTGCGAAAACGCGGCAAGGTGGATGACCGGCTGGAGCGGATGAGCGCGGCGGACACGCTGCGCGCCATCAAGTTCGCCGAGATCGTCTTGCTGCTGGTGGACGCCGAGCGCCCGTTCGAGAAACAGGACCTGACCATCGCCGACAAGGTGGTGACGGAGGGCCGGGGCCTGATCGTTTTGATCACCAAATGGGATATGATCAAGGACAAGCAGGCCAAGCTGGTTGAATTGCGCGAAGAGTTCGAACGTCTTCTGCCGCAAATCAAGGGCGCGCCGCTGATCCCGATCTCCTCGATTTCAGGCCGCGGCCTCGACAAGATCATGCCGGCCGTTTCCGAGCTGCACAAGAACTGGGACGTGAAGGTGAAAACCCGCGATCTCAATGACTGGCTCGCCGAAATGGTCCAGCGTCACCCGCCGCCCGCCGTGGACGGCCGCCGGGTCAAGCCGCGTTATCTGAGCCAGACCAAGGCGCGACCGCCGACCTTCGTTCTGATGGCCAGCCGGGCGTCTCAATTGCCTGACAGCTATAAGCGCTATCTGATGAACGGCCTGCGCGAGGCGTTTGATCTGCCGGGCGTGCCGATCCGCCTGATCGTGAAGGGGCAGAAAAACCCCTACGCCAAGGACAAATAAAAAAGGCGGCCTCCGGGCCGCCTTTTTCGTATCTGTGACAAGGCGTGTGAGGCTAGCCCTGCGCGTTTATGATCTCGCCATTGCGCGTCTCGGTCGGCAGGCACAGCTCCACGACCTTGGGCGCGATCTCTTCGGGCGTCGGCAGGGTTTCGGGATTTTCGCCGGGCGCCGCCTTGGCGCGCATGCGGGTCCGCGTCGCGCCGGGATTGAGCAGGTTTGCGCGCAGCGGCGTATCAGTCAGCTCGATCGCCCAGGATTGCACCAGATTGTCGAGCCCGGCCTTGGAGGCGCCATAGGCGGCCCAATAGGCCTTGGCGCGGCGGCTGCCGACGCCGGAGGTCATGAACACGGCCCGGCCTGCGTCAGAGGCTTTCAGAAGCCCCTCAAAGGCCCGGATCATGCGCGCCGGGGCGATCAGATTTGTCGCCAGCACCTCGTTCCACACCTTGGACGGGATTTGCGCGGCGGGGGTCAACGTGCCCAGAACGCCGGCGTTCGCCACCATGATGTCGAGTTTCTTCCAGCGGCCTGCGACCGCTTCGGCCAGCTTTTCGATGCCGTCCGCCGAATTGAGGTCAAGCGGGACCAGGGTGGCCTTGCCGCCCATCGCCTTGATCGCGTCATCGAGTTCTTCAAGGCCGGCCTGGGTGCGGGCGGTGGCGATGATTTCAGCGCCGGCCTCTGCCAGTTTCAAAGCGATGGCGTAGCCCAGCCCCCGTGAGGCGCCGGTCACCAGCGCCACACGGCCTGCAAGCGGTTTTGTATCGGTCATGCGTCAACCAGAAGCGAGAGTTGTTCATCCTTGGAGGACGCAGCGCGATTATGGTCCACAAGGCGGGTGGGGTAATCCCCGGTGAAATAATGGTCAGCCAGCTGGGGGCTTTCAGGATTGCGCGCTTCGCCGTGAATGGCCCAGTAGAGCCCTTCGACCGAGAGGAAGCCCAGGGAATCGCATTCCAGCATCTCGATCATCTTGTCGGGCTCATGGCTGGCCGCCATCAGCTCTTCGCGCATCGGCATGTCGATGCCGTAAAAATCGGGATGGGTGATCGGCGGGCAGGCTGAGCGGAAATGCACTTCCGTCGCGCCGGCTTCGCGCACCATGCGCACGATCTTTTTCGACGTGGTGCCGCGCACGATGGAATCGTCCACCAGAAGCACTTTCTTGCCGCGCAGGACGGAGGCGTTGGCGGAGTGCTTGCGCCGCACGCCCAGATCGCGCTTGGCCTGGGTGGGCTGGATGAAGGTTCGTCCGGCGAAGTGCGCGCGGATGATCCCCAGATCAAAGGGTTTGCCGATCTCGTTTGAGAAACCCAAAGCCGCCGCCATGCCCGAATCGGGCACGGGCACCACCACATCGATGTCGGCGGGGCATTCCTGGGCCAGGCGGATGCCCATGCGCTTGCGCGCTTCATAGACCGAAATGCCGTCGATCACGGAATCAGGACGCGCGAAATAGATGTATTCGAACGCGCAGGTTTTCGCGGGGCGGGCGGGTGCGTAACGCCGGGTTTCGAGCCCCTCGTCAGAGACGATCACCACTTCACCCGGCTCGATATCGCGAATATAGCGCGCGCCGATCATGTCCAGAGCGCAGGTCTCGGAGGCGAAGATCGTCGCGCCGTCCAGAACGCCCATCACCAGCGGACGAATGCCCAGCGGGTCACGCGCGCCGATCAGCAGATCATTGGTCATCGCCACGAGAGCGAAGGCGCCTTCGATCTGGGTGAAGGCGGAAATCAGACGCTCGACCGAGTCAGGTTGTTTGGAGCGCGCGGCGAGCTGCAGGATGACTTCGGAGTCCGAGGTGGACTGGAAGATGGCGCCGCCGGCGACCAGTTCTTCGCGCAGCATGCGGGCGTTTGTCAGATTGCCGTTGTGCGCCAGCGCGATGCCGCCGCCACGCACATCGGCATAAAGCGGCTGCACATTGCGCATGCTGGAGCCGCCGGAGGTGGAATAGCGCACATGGCCGATCGCCATGTCGCCGGTCAGGCGCTCGAGCCGCTTGGGTTCGGTGAAATGCTCGCCCACCAGCCCCAGATGGCGCTCGGTGGTGAAGCGGCCTTTTTCACGGTCATAGCTGGTGATGCCGCACGCTTCCTGCCCGCGATGCTGCAGGGCGTGAAGGCCGAACGCGGCCAGGACCGACGCATCGGCCACGCGACGCACGCCGAACACGCCGCATTCTTCCTGCGGCCGGTCGGTGGCGGGATCATAGGTCAGGCTGGGAAAGCTCATCCGTCCTCGTCCTCGTTTGTGCGCTCGATAAGCCGACCGATGGGGTCTTCGTCAACGCTCTCTTGCGGTTGGTCTGCAGCCTTCTTGGCGTTGACCCAGCTGGATTCAGGGGCAAGCGACTGCAAAAGATTGGCGCTGGCCTCGGCCAGCGGATAGACGCGAGAGCCCGTCAGCCAGTTGGGCGTGGCGCCGGGCAGGGTGTTCTTGAACACCAGAACCAGAAGGCCCAGCAGCACCAGTCCGCGCGCCAGGCCGAACACGAATCCCAGAGCCCGGTCCAGAACCGGCACGTCCTCGCCCTGTTTGACGTTATGGGTCAACGGCCCGGTCACGAAGCTGACCGCCAGATAGACCAGCAAGAACACAACGCCCATTGATATCAGGTTTGCGAAGAGCGCCGATCCGATCACGGACTGGGTCAGGGGCGCGAAGACGGGCCGGGTCCACAGTGCGGCCAGGGCGGCGGCCACCAGCGCTGTCACCGTCAGCGCTTCGCGGACAAAGCCGCGCATCAGCGCCATGATTCCAGACGCAAACAGGATGACGAGGGCGAAGAGGTCAAATCCGGCGAGTGCTGCGTTCATCTTGTCCCTCTCTCTCGCGCCTAGACGGCGTCCTGGCCCAATCGGCGCACCAGCGCCTGAACAGTGGAAACGCTGTCCACCTTCACGCCCGCGCCTTCAACGCCTTCGGGGGCGAGGGCGCGGTTGAACCCCAATTTTGCGGCTTCTTTCAGGCGGGCATCCGCGCGGCCGACCGGGCGCACGTCGCCTGACAGGGAAATCTCGCCAAACGCCACGCCCTCTTTGGGCAGGGGAGTATCCAGGAACGAAGAGATCAAGGCTGCAGCCACCGCCAAATCTGCGGCGGGTTCGTTGATCTTCAACCCGCCTGCGACGTTCAAATAAACGTCACGCCCGCCGAATCCAAGGCCGCATCTCGCCTCAAGCACCGCCAGCACCATGGCGAGGCGTCCTGAATCCCACCCCACAACCGCACGTCGTGGCGTGCCAAACGCCGCCGGGGCCACAAGCGCCTGAATTTCCGTCAGAACCGGGCGCGTGCCTTCCATGCCGGCGAAAACGGCGGCGCCGGAGGCGGCTTCACCGCGTCCATCAAGAAAAAGTGCGGACGGGTTCGCCACTTCCTGCAAACCGGCGTCCACCATCTCGAACACGCCGATTTCATCGGTCGGGCCGAACCGGTTCTTCACCGCGCGCAGGATGCGGAACTGGTGGCTGCGCTCGCCTTCAAAATAGAGCACCGCATCCACCATATGCTCGACCACGCGGGGACCGGCGATCTGACCGTCCTTGGTGACGTGACCGACCAGAATGATGATGGTGTTCTTCTTCTTGGCGAACCGGACCAGCTCCTGCGCGCAGGCGCGCACCTGCGCCACCGTGCCCGGCGCGGCGGCCAGTTGATCCGACCACAGGGTCTGCACGGAATCGATGACGGCGATGTCCGGCGTTTCTTTTTTCAGCCCGTCGAGAATGACCTCAAGACTGGTCTCCGCCGCCAGCGCCACCGGCGCGTCAGCCAGCCCAAGACGTCTGGCGCGGCGGCGCACCTGATCGGCGGCTTCCTCGCCGGAGATGTAAACCGCTTTCGCGCCCGCCTTGGCCAGAAGGGCGACCGCTTGCAACAGGAGCGTGGACTTGCCGATCCCCGGATCGCCGCCCACCAGCACAGCCGAGCCGGGCACCAGCCCGCCGCCCGCCACGCGGTCCAGCTCGCGCAATCCGGTTTCAAAGCGCTTGGGGTCTTCTGTGGCGCTGCCCAGATCCACCAGCTCCAGCCGCGAACGGCGAGTGGAGCGGCTGGGCGCCTTGGCGCTGGAGCCTAAAGGCGCGCTGGCGCCGCTTTCTTCAACCAGCGTGTTCCAGGACCCGCAGGCATCACACCGCCCCGCCCATTTGGCGTGAACCCCGCCACAGGACTGGCAGACATAGACGGTGTCGGAACGGGCCATGAAGGCTCCTTACGGAAGGCGTGGACGGACTATAGCGCAAAGCGCCTGATTCGGCTGGCGCCGGAACAGGCGCGGACGATCACTCTTCCGAGCTTTCGCCCCGCACAAACCGGCACACCTCGTCATGGGCGCAGGTCTCAACGCCCTCAAGCGTGCCGCGCCACAGGATCTGGCCGTCTTTGACCATGGCCACGTCATCGGCGATATGCCGCATGGAGGTCATGTCGTGGGTGATCGAGACCGCCGTGGCGCCGAGATTTTTCACCTGCCGCACGATCAGCTTGTTGATGACGTCCGCGGTCACGGGATCAAGACCCGTGGTGGGCTCGTCAAAAAACAGGATTTTCGGCCGCGCGACGATGGCGCGGGCCAGCGCCGCGCGCTTCAGCATGCCGCCGGACAGCGAGCCGGGCCGCTGATCGGCCACATGGGCGTCCAGATCCACCTGTTCCAGCGCCTCGATGGCGCGGGTGCGCGCTTCATCGGCGTCCACATGCTCGGCATGCAGCAGACGGAAGGCGACGTTCTTCCACACGGGCAGGGAGTCAAACAGGGCGCCGGACTGAAACAGCATGCCGATCTGGGCGACGCCGGGATCGTCTTCATGGCCGGCCCGCACGGCGACGCCGTCAATCTCGACCGTGCCTGATAGAGGACGGATCAGCCCCAGGGCTGTCTTGATGGTGACGGACTTGCCCGTACCAGAGCCGCCGATGATCACCAGCGACCGGCCTTCATAAGCCTCGAGATTGAGGTCTTTGAGCACCGGCTTACGGCCGTCAAAGCCCACCGTGATGTTCTTCCAGGCGATTTTAACGCGCTCGGTCATGACGATCACACAAACAGGGAGGTGAGCAGATAATTGGCGGCGAAGATCAGCACCGCCGCGGCGACGACGGCGTTGGTGGCGGCCCGGCCCACCCCTTGGGCGCCGCCCTGGGCGTAATAGCCATGATAACAGCCCATCAAGGTGAGGATGAAGCCGAACACCGCGGCCTTGATCAGGCCGGAGATGATGTCCCAGTTCTCCAGGAAGTCCCAGGTGTTGCGCACATAGATGGTGGGGTTGAAATCAAGCGAATGCACGCTGACCAGATAGCCGCCGTAAATGCCGATGATGTCCGCCGTCGCAACCAGGATGGGCAGCACCAGAACCCCCGCCAGCACGCGTGGCGCGATCAGATAGCGCATGGGGTCTGTGGCCAGGGTGTGCAGCGCGTCGATCTGTTCGGTGGCGCGCATGGCGCCGATTTCAGCCGCGATGCCCGATGACACCCGGCCCGCCAGCATCAGGGAGGCGATGACCGGGCCCAGCTCGCGCACAATGCCCATGGCGACGATATTGGGCACGAAGCTTTCCGCGTTAAAGCGCGTGCCGCCCGTATAGATGTTGAGCGCCAGAGCGGCGCCGGTGAACAGCGCCGTCAGCCCGACGACCGGCAGGGAGAGAAAGCCGATCTTGATGATCTGCTGGACCAGCTGACCGCCGAAATAGGGCGGGCGGACCATGGCCGCCAGCGCATGACCGGCGAACAGGGCGACAGCGCCGGCTGAGCGCAACAGCGCGAGCAGGCCGGCTCCGATGGCGCGAAACGGGTTCATGGCGCTCCCTTGTAAATACGCTCGGCCCGGGCGCCGAGCCCGGTCAGGATTTCATAGGGCAAAGTGCCGTCCAGCGCCGCCGCCTGATACAGGTCCGGCCCGAAAAACTCAGGCACGGCGCCCTCGGCGATGTCGGCTTCCAGGCCTGTGACGTCGATCATGGTCAGATCCATGCTGAGCCGTCCCACAATGGGGGCGCGCAATCCGTTGATGCGCGCGCATCCTGACCCCGACAACGCGCGGGGCAAGCCGTCGGCGTAGCCTGCGGCCACTGTGGCGATCAGGCGTTGCGAATGCGCCACATAGGTTGCGCCATAGCCCACCGTATCGCCAGCGTCGATTTCGCGGAGCTGCAGGATCGGCGTCTGCAAGGTCACCACAGGGTCAAACGGGTTGTCAGCGTTCAGATCCGCCGTAGCGCCATAGAGCCCGATGCCGGGCCGGGTCAGATCGAAATGATAGCGTTCGTCCAGCAACACGCCGCCGGTATTGGCCAGGCTCAGCCGGGTGTCGGGCAGGGCGTTGGTCAGCGCCGTAAAGCGCTCCAGCTGGCGAATGTTCTGGGCCGACGTCGTCTCTTCGGAACAGGCGAGATGGCTCATCACCAGTGAGACGTCGAGCGTCTGCAACGCCGTCAGCAAGCCGCTGATATCGCCTGCGCCATAGCCAAGCCGCGCCATCCCGGTGTCGATATGGACCGCGCACGGCCCCACAGGGGCAGCGCGGAACTGTGCGGTTTCACCGGGCTGGTTCAGCACGGCGCCCAGACGATGTTTGGCGTAGAGCGGACGGTTCTCGGCGCGATAGCCGGAGAACACCCAGATGTCCGGCCCTGCATCGCCCAGGGCTTCACGCACTTCGACGCCTTCTTCCACGGTGGCGACAAAGAAGGTCCGCGCGCCGTCTTTCATCAGCCGTCGCGCCACAGGCCCGGCGCCCAGTCCATAGGCGTTCGCCTTGACCACAGCGCTGGTCTCGGCGTTCGGGCTGAGCTTCTGCAGGGCTTTGAAATTGCGCGACACCGCGTCCAGATCAACGATCAGGCGCGCACGGGTATTGTCAGGCGAAGGCGTAGCGAGAACAGACATCTGACGCTCTATGTGGCTGCGCTCGCGCCTGGGAGCAAGCGTTGGGGCGCAGCGCCCCAGGCTTACTCGTGATCCTGGCGCCCTGAATAATCGAGATCGGAGAATTTCGTGCGGTCGGGGTCGAACGCCACTTTGACCGAGCCGATCGGGCCGTGACGCTGTTTGCCGATGATCACATCCGCCTGGTTGCGGATCTCGCGCATCTCGTCTTCCCAGGCCAGATGCTGTTCGGTGCCTTCCTTGGGCTCGAGACGTTCGAGATAATAACTCTCGCGGTATACAAACAGCACCACGTCGGCGTCCTGCTCGATCGAGCCTGATTCACGCAGGTCGGAGAGCTGGGGCTTCTTGTCCTCGCGCTGCTCCACCTGACGGCTCAGCTGTGAGAGGGCGATGACGGGCACGGACAGTTCCTTCGCCAGCGCTTTGAGGGCCTGGGTGACTTCCGAGATTTCCTGCACCCGGTTCTCGCCCGAGCTTTTCGAGCCGGTGACCAGCTGCAGATAGTCCACCACCACCATATCAAGCCCGACGGTCCGCTTCAGGCGCCGGCAACGCGCCATCAGCGAGCCGATGGGCAGGCCGCCCGTATCGTCGATGTAAAGCGGAATGCCGGCGATCTCGTGCACGCCGTCGCGAATGTCTTCAAACTGGGCGGCGTCGATCTTGCCCTGACGGATCAGATAGCCAGAGATGCCGGTATAGTCGGCCACCAGACGGGTGGCGAGCTGATCAGACGACATCTCCAGCGAGAAGAAGGCGACGATGCCGCCATTGGTGGTCTTGCGTGTGCCGTCGGGCTGTTCTTCCGCCTGATAATTGCGCGCCACCGAGAAGGCGATATTGGTCGCCAGCGCGGTTTTACCCATGGACGGACGCCCGGCAAGGATGATCAGGTCGGACGGGTGCAGTCCTCCCATCTTGGCGTCGATGGATTTCAGGCCTGACGAAATGCCCGACAGGCCGCCGCCGCGTTTATAGGCCGCCGAGGCGATTTCCAGCGATTTGTGAACCGCCAGATGAAACGGTTCGAGCGCCTTGGACGTGCCGCCCTGTTCAGCCAGGGCGAACAGGCGGCGCTCGGCGCCTTGCAGAATGTCTTCCGCGCTGTCGTCGGGTTCGGGCGCATTGGCGGCGTGGGAGACTTCATCGCCAAAGCGGATCAGCTCGCGCCGCATGGCCAGATCGTAGATCAGCCGGCCATATTCGCCCGCAGAGGCGGGTTCGGGCGCTTCGCGCATCAGATCGGCGAGATAGACCGCGCCGCCCACTTCCTTCATGCCCGGATCGCGTTCGAACCGGGTTTTCAGCACCACGGCGTCCGCCAGCGCGCCGGAAATGATCAGCTGGCTCGCCGCTTCATAGATGCGGCCATGCAAAGGATCATAGAAATGATCAGGCTTCAGCCAGTCGCCGACGCGGTGATACACCTCGTTGTCAAACAACAAGGCGCCCAGAAGGGCTTGTTCCGCCTCGATATTGTGAGGCGGGGCGTTGCTTTCCAACGGAGCGGGAGTGTGGTCATAGGATTCTGCGGTCATGGTCTGCAATCCTTAACCCGGATCGGTCGTGCAATACACGTCTTGACGTTTTCCAGAGATGTTTTCCAGTCCTCCACAGCCTGTTGTGGACAAGTGCGAAAGGCGCACGCATCCAATGGCCAAGCCTGTGGACAGCCTGAGACTGGCGAAATGCTGCGAAAAAATTCAGCTGTCGATGAACCCAAGTCTCCCGCGTATGCACTTATGTCCTGAACGAAAGGACAGGGCATGAGCCAGGATCTTGAACGCGCACTGGACGGCTATCTCGCCGCGTCCGCCCGCGCCGGCGACCGCCGGGCGCTGAGCGCGCTTGCGGGGCGCTGGACGCCGCGCTTGTCCGCTTTCGCCTGGCGCTTGATGGGCGATGCGGACGGGGTGGAAGAGGCGGTGCAGGATTCCTGGGTGGAAATCTTGAAGGATCTGCCGCGCCTGCGCGATCCGGACGCGTTTCCCGCCTTCGCCTTTCGCATTGTCCAGCGCCGTTGTGCGCGCCTGATCCGTCAGCGCCAGTCCGGTCGACGGCTGAAAGCACAGGCGGAAGTCGAACCGCCGCCTGAAGCGCAAGATCAGGACCGGGCGCTGGACGCCGGGCGTATCCGGCGCGCCATGACCCAGCTGCCGCCCGATCAGCATGCGGCGCTGTGGCTCTACCACATCCAGGGTTTGAACGTGGCGGAGATCGCCGCCGCGCTCGACGTCCCGACGGGCACGGTCAAGACCCGTCTCATGCATGCGCGGCGCAAGATCGCCGCGCAATTCCAAGGAGGATCCGATGAGTGATCTCGACCGCATGATTGAAGACAGCCTGCGAGAGGCTGACGGCCAGTCTCCCCAGCTTGATCTCGAGCCGGGCTATTTTGCACAGGCGCTCAGCCTGTTTTCAGGCCGCACCGCCTGGGTTCACTGGACGATCATGATCGCTCAGTCCCTGATGTTCATCGGCGGTGTGGTCTGCGCGGTGAAGTTCTATCAGGCCGACGCCGTGATGGAGGCGTTGCACTGGGGGCTGCCTGCGGGTGTGCTGCTGATCTTCGCGGCCATCTTCAAGAATGCGCTCGGTCCCCGGATGGAGACCAATCGTCTGCTCATGGAGATCCGGCGCGTTGAATTGCGCGTTGAACGGATGCGGGCCGAACGCGGTTAGCGAGTCTCAAGGTGGAGGGCCATAAGATGGTTCTCCATCTCCACCCCGTTGGGACGCACGGTCTGGGTGCGCACCAGCGTCCAGCCGTGCTTTTCAAAGAATTTCCGCGCGATATGGCTGGCCTGAACGGTGAGGGTGGTGAGGTCCCGCTTGCGCGCTTCATCAAGGATCGCTGCGAGCAGCCGCGCGGCCAGCCCGTCGCCTTTGCGGTCGGGCCGTACATAGGCCATGTCGAGCTCGCCTTCTGGCGTCAGGGTGAAGAACCCCGCAAGCCCCTGATCATCCTCGGCGACCAGAATGATCTGGCCGGACAGGCGCTCGGCCATGAAAGCCGCGCTTTTGGGGGCGGGGGACCAGGCCTTGCGTTGCGCTTCGTCATAGGCGCCGACCGCGCCGGTGTGGACCGCGTCGTGCCAGAGACGGCCCAGGCCAGCCATGTCGCCGCAATGGGCGAGGCGGATGCGATTGCTCATACAAGGCTCCCCAAACGAAAACGGGCGGCTCTTGGTGAGAGCCGCCCGTCGTCAGATCAGAAGATCAAAACCCTTAGGCTTCGGTTTCTTCGGTCTCTTCGGCGTCCGCATCATTGGAGCCGTAATCGTCATCGTCGCCTTCGACGCCGGACTCTGCCAGTTCGACGGCCTGGGCTTCGGCCAGAGCGCGGTCTTCATCAGCGGCGGACGCGATCACGTCCTCGCCTTTGGCCTGACGCTCGGCTTCGTCCTCGGTGCGGGCGATGTTGATGGTGATCGTGGTGTCCACATCCGCGTGCAGAACCAGGCGCACTTCGTGCAGACCCAGCGTCTTGATCGCGGTGTTCAGGTCCACCATGCCGCGGGTGACGGCGAATTCCGGCGTGGAGGCTGCGTCGGCGATGTCACGGGTGGACACCGAGCCGTACAGCTGGCCGGATTCAGACGCCTGGCGGATCAGCACGAAGGTCGCGCCGTCCAGGTGAGAGCCTTCCTGGCGGGCCTTGGCGGCGCGCTCGGCGTTCAGCTTCTCGATCGCTTCGCGCTCGCGCTCAAAGCGTTCCATGTTGGCGTTGGTGGCGCGCAGCGCTTTGGCTTGCGGCAGCAGGAAGTTACGGGCGTAACCCGGCTTCACGCTCACCACATCGCCGATGGCGCCGAGCTTTTCGACACGTTCAAGCAGAACAACTTGCATGGTCTTAAGCTCCCTTAATCGACGGCGTACGGCAGAAGGGCCAGAACACGAGCGCGCTTGATGGCGCGGGCGAGTTCACGCTGCTTCTTGGCCGACACGGCGGTGATGCGAGACGGCACGATCTTGCCGCGTTCGGACATGTAGCGCTGAAGCAGCTTGATGTCCTTGTAGTCGATCTTCGGCGCATTTTCGCCGGAGAACGGGCAAACCTTGCGGCGGCGCTGGAACGCGCGGCGAGCAGGGACGTTGGAGATGGAGATCTCAGCCATGTTCCGGGACTCCCTAGCGGCGTTCGCGGCGCTTGCGGTCTTCGCCTTTGCGAAGCACAGCGCTCGGTTCTTCGTTCAGCTCGTCGACGCGGCAGGTCATGTAGCGCATGACGTCGTCGGCGAAGCGCTGGCGGTAATCGAGGGCGTCAAGCACCTCGTTGCCGGCTTCCATGTCCAGATAGCCGTAATGGCCTTTCCGGTTTTTGTTCATGCGATAAGCCAGCGTGCGCAGACCCCAGTATTCGGTCTTGTGCACTTTGCCGCCTTTTTCCTCGATCAGAGCCTTGAGCTCTTCGATCGAAGATTCCATCTGCGTCGGAGAAACATCCGGGCGCGCGATGAACACGTGTTCGTACTTGTTCATAAGACGTTGTCGTCCCTTCTAAAGGGCCGCGGCGCAAGCAACATCCGAAGGGCCGGATGGTCTCACGTCGGCTCCTCTGGTCCCGCTCGGCCAACACAGCCAAGACGGACCACGACCAGAGGACCGCAGCCGGTGAAGCCGCGGTGTATAAGCGAAGGCGGACGCGGGCGCAAGCGGTGCTAGCGTTTATGGGGCAGGATAAGTTCAGAGAGCACTTGCTTTATGGTGGCCATGTTTTTCTCGTCTTAAGGTACTTGTCATCGTTACAATATGGATAAAATATTTCCCAATGCCCAAAGGCAGCTTTAATCCCACTTTGGTAGGCATAAAATGAGATCGAGATTAATAGCTCTGACAGCCACCTGATTATGACCAACGTATAATACCGAGAGTATTTTTGAAGGCATTTTGTTTCACCGGTTCTTAGTGATGCGGAATAAAGGTCTCTCATCGGAGATCCGTCCTCTGAGGTGTGCTCAATAAACATCATTTCTCCAAAATGTTTTTGAATTTTCTTTGCATTTTGGATAGCTCGCTCTTCAAGCCATGTGCCGCGGAAGTGTTTATTTAAAATGCGTTCAGCAACTTCAATCCACCAGCCTCTTAAAGGCTCTTGTTGTTCCGCGAAATCGGGATCGCGGAGTGATGTGAAGTTAGCGTATCTTCCTCGGCGTGCGTCAGAAAAAGCATTTAATGAATTTATGATTCCATTTGTGATCTCATCTTCAGGTGGATCGACTTTTACATTGTATTCTGATTTAGTATGTATGTCCTTGCACTCAGAGATAAGTAATTCAATGTTATGTCCAAATTTTCGAAAATATGAATTTTCGGGAGTTTTTCCCTCCTCTTTAAGCATGTAGTTAATTGTAATTATTATTTTAGAAAGCCGCTCTATTCCTGTCGAGAGGGCGAAAAATGCAATGTAGTATTCGCCTCTTTTGTCTGCGTAATTCGCTCTACCTATTGAAGTTGCCCCTGATCCAAGAATTTGGTGGACAAGTGTGCATTCGCGATGAAGTGCCTGCCATGTGGGGTCTTCCATAATATATGGCATTGCTTGCCTACTTGTTTTTCTTAGAACGTGAAAGTTATCTGATTGGGCTATGACTCAGGACGAACAAGCTAACACGTCTTGCTTATCTTGCAGCCTCCGCGCTATGCCCGCGCCAATCAGAGTTGCGAGGGAGGACGCCTGATGGCGCTTGCATTCACTTTTCCCGGACAGGGCAGCCAGGCCGTCGGCATGGGCAAGGCGCTGGCGGACAGCTTCGCGTCGGCGCGCGCCGTCTTTGACGAGGTGGACGAGGCTCTGGGTCAGAAGCTGTCCCAGCTGATGTGGGACGGGCCGATTGAAGAGATCACCCTGACCGAGAACGCCCAGCCCGCCATCATGGCGGTGTCGCTGGCGGCCATGGCGGCGCTGAAATCAGAGTTCGACGTGGATGTGACGGCGGCGAAATTCGTCGCCGGTCACTCGCTGGGCGAATATTCCGCCCTGTGCGCTGCGGGCGCTTTGTCGGTTTCAGATGCGGCGAAGCTTCTTAAGCTGCGCGGCCAGTCCATGCAGAAAGCCGTGCCGGTGGGCCAGGGCGCCATGGCGGCCCTGCTGGGCGCCGAGATGGACCAGGCGGAGCAGGCGATCGCTCAGGCCGCAACGAGCGGCATTGTGACCATCGCCAATGACAATGCGCCGGGTCAGATCGTGATCTCGGGCGACAAGACGGCTGTGGACGCCGCGATCGCCGCGATCAAGGAGATGGGCGTGCGCAAGGCGATGCTGCTGCCGGTCTCCGCACCGTTCCACTGCCCGCTGATGCAGCCCGCCGCCGACGCCATGGCGGACGCGCTCAAGGACGCGCAGATGTCCAACCCGTCCGTGCCTGTGGTGACCAATGTCAGCGCCGGACCGGTGTCGGACGCGGAAACGCTGCGCGCCCAGCTTGTGGACCAGGTCACGGGCAAAGTGCGCTGGCGCGAAAGCGTCGATGCGATGCATGCTGCTGGCGTGGAGCAATTTGTGGAGGCGGGCGCCAAGGTGCTCACCACCATGCTCAAGCGGCATATCAAAGAGGCTCAAGGCACAGCGCTTGTGACCGCCGAAGATCTGGAAGCTTTCGCGGCTTCCTTGAAGGGATAGTTTTACATGTTTGATCTGACTGGAAAAAAAGCGCTGGTCACCGGCGCTACCGGCGGCCTGGGCTCGGCGATTGCGCGCGCCCTGCATGCGGCGGGCGCCTCGGTGGCGCTGTCAGGCACGCGGGAAGCGGTGCTGAAAGAGCTGGCGGACGAGCTGGGCGAGCGCACGGCGGTCTGCCCGGCGAACCTAGCGGACGCCGACAGCGTCGACGCCCTGCCCAAACAGGCGTCCGAAGCGCTTGATGGCCTCGATATCCTCATTTCCAACGCCGGCGTCACCCGCGATCAGCTGCTGATGCGGATGAAGGACGAGGACTGGGACACGGTCATCAAGGTCAATCTGGAAGCCCATTACCGCCTGTCCAAGGCCGCAATGCGGGGCATGATGAAGCAGCGGTTCGGCCGCATTATCGGCATCACCTCCATCGTCGGCGTCACCGGAAATGCGGGTCAGACCAATTACGCTGCGTCCAAGGCGGGCATGATCGGTTTCACGAAAGCGTTGGCCCAGGAAGTCGCTTCGCGCGGCGTAACGGCCAATTGCGTGGCTCCGGGGTTCATCGAATCGCCGATGACGGATGCGCTGACCGACGACCAGAAGGCGGCGATTCTCTCCACGATTCCGGCTGGCAAGCTGGGTCAGGGAGCAGATATTGCAGCTGCGTGCGTTTATCTCGCCAGTGCGGAAGCAGGTTATGTCACCGGTCAGACCTTGCACGTGAACGGCGGTATGGCGATGATCTAGGCTTGATTGGTCCGGGCGCCCGGACCGACTTGCCAGACAGTGTGCGGCTGGCGTACGAGTTTTCGGCGTGTTATCAGCCCGCACGCTTCACGGGGGAAGGACTTGAACCTTCCTCGCGTAAACAACACCTAGGAAGCGCGACGCCCGCCGGGATGTCCGCAAAACAGAATTTGAAAAGGGACCGACATGTCCGACGTTCTTGAGCGCGTTAAAAAGATCGTTGTCGAGCATCTCGACGTTGAAGCCGAAAAAGTGACCGAGAAGGCTTCCTTCATCGATGATCTGGGCGCTGACTCTCTCGACAATGTCGAGCTGGTCATGGCGTTCGAAGAAGAATTTGATATCGAAATCCCCGACGATGCCGCTGAGCACATCCAGACGGTCGGTGATGCGGTGAAATTCATCTCCGAAAAGCTCGGCTAAGCCGGAGCATATCTCATGTCGAAGCGTCGCGTCGTCGTGACCGGGTTGGGGCTTGTGTCCCCGCTCGGCTGCGGAACTGAACATGTCTGGTCCCGGATTATCGCCGGGGAGTCAGGCTTGGCGAAGATTGAACACTTTGATGTGTCCGATCTGTCCAGTCACGTAGCGGGCATCATCCCGCGCGTCGACGGGCGCAACGGCGGGGGCGAAGGCGTCCCCGGGTCGTTTGACCCAGATGCGGTGATGCCCGCGCGAGATCGCAAGCGCATTGATGATTTTATTCTTTATGGCATCGCCGCTGCCGATGAAGCGATCGCCCATTCCGGCTGGAAAGCCGAGAATGAAGAGGCCAAGGAACGCGCAGGCGTTCTGATCGGGTCCGGCATTGGCGGTCTTCAGACCATCTATGACGCCTCGATCACCCTGCACGAGCGTGGTCCGCGCAAGCTCAGCCCGTTTGTGATCCCGGCCATGCTGATCAACCTCGCCTCCGGCCAGGTCTCGATCCGGCATGGTCTCAAAGGCCCGAACCATGCCGTGGTGACGGCGTGCTCCACCGGCGCCCACGCCATTGGCGACGCCGCCCGTCTGATCGCCTATGGCGATGCGGACATGATGGTGGCGGGCGGCGCGGAAAGCGCAATCACCCGTCTCGGTTATGGCGGGTTCGGCGCAGCGCGGGCGTTGTCCACCGGCTTCAATGACAATCCCAAAGCGGCCTCGCGTCCCTGGGACAAGGACCGTGACGGCTTCGTCATGGGCGAGGGCGCCGGCGTGGTCATTCTTGAAGAATACGAAGCGGCGAAAGCCCGCGGCGCGACCATTTACGCGGAAGTGCGCGGCTATGGCCTGTCTGGCGACGCCCACCACATCACGGCTCCGGCCGATGATGGCGATGGCGGCTTCCGGGCGATGAGATCCGCGCTCAAGAGCGCCGGGCTGACGCCTGCGGACATCGGCTATGTCAACGCGCACGGCACCTCGACGCCCAAGGGCGACGAGATCGAGCTGGGCGCGGTGGAGCGTCTGTTCGGCGACGCCGCCTCTGATCTGGTGATGAGCTCGACCAAATCCGCCATCGGCCACCTTCTGGGCGCCGCTGGCGCGGTTGAGGCCGTGTTCTCCATCCTCGCCATGCGCGACGGCATTTGCCCGCCGACGCTCAACCTGGACAATCCGTCTGTTGAGACGCCGATCAATCTGGCGGCCAAGGGCGCGGTGAAGAAAGAGCTTTCGGCGGTTCTGTCGAACTCCTTCGGCTTTGGCGGCACCAACGCCTCGGTCGTCTTCGCCAAAGCTGACTAACGTCAGGATTGGTGATGGGCGAGACGCAGACCCCCGCCACGAAACCTGAAAAGGCGCGCGGGGGCATTGCGCGCCTGTTGCTCTGGCTCGCCGGGATTCTGGTCGTGCTCGCGCTGATCGCTGCGGGCGCCGCCTATGGCGGCTGGGTCTGGATCAACCAGCAATTTGTCGCGCCGGGGCCTGCCGCCGCCAATGAAACCGTGCTGCTGCCGCGCGGCGCGGGTCTTATCGCCATCGCCAATCAGCTCGAGCGCGAAGACCTGGTCGAAGACGCCCGGCTGTTCCGCGTCATGGTGATGATCGACGGCGGCGACCGTGATTTGCGGGCCGGCGAGTTCGCCATCCCGGAAGCCGCCTCCATGGCCGAGATCTACGACATTCTGCGCTCGGGCCAGACCATCCAGTATCCGGTGACGGCGGCGGAAGGGCTGACCACGGCGATGATCGCGCGCGTGGTCGAAGCGTCTGACGTGCTGACGGGCGAAATCGAGCGCATGCCGGCCGAAGGAACGCTTCTGCCTGAAACCTATCTGGTCAGCCGCGGGGACACGCGCCAGGGCGTGATCGACCGCATGCAGGCGGCTCAGGACGCGCTGATCGCAGAGCTGTGGCCAAACCGGGCCGAGGACCTGCCCTTTGATACGCCGGAAGAGGCGATCATCCTCGCCTCGGTGGTGGAAAAAGAAACCGGCATCGCTCATGAGCGCCCGATGGTGGCGTCGGTGTTTGTGAACCGGCTGCGTCGCGGCATGCGCATTCAAAGCGATCCGACGATCATTTACGGCATTACACAGGGCGAGCCCCTGGGCCGCGGTATTCGCCGGTCTGAACTCGACAGCACATCCAATCCCTACAACACCTATCAGATTGACGGTCTGCCGCCGACGCCGATCGCCAATCCGGGGCGGGACGCCATCGCTGCGGTTCTGAACCCGCCTGAAGGCGAGTATTATTATTTCGTGGCGGACGGCACTGGCGGGCATGCGTTTGCATCCAGCCTGGCCGAGCATAATCGCAATGTGGCGCGCTGGCGCCGGATTGAACGCGAACGCGCCCAAGGGGGCTAGCGGGAGGCTATCGCAATGACGCTGTCTGGCATGACAGGCTTCGCCCGAACCGAACGCTCGGGCGAATACGGCGCCGTTTCCGTCGAGGCCCGCTCGGTCAACGGCAAGGGGCTGGATGTGCGCTTGCGCTTGCCCCAAGGGCTGGATGCGCTTGAAAACCCGGTCCGCGAGCTGGCCAAGACACGGTTCACACGCGGCTCGGTGTCGCTCAATGTGACGCTGACCGCGCCCGAAGATGCGGGGCTGGCCAGCGTCGATCAGGCGCGGCTGCAGGCCTATATCGAGGCCACGCGTCTGCTGGTGGACAAGGGCGTTGTGGAGCGTCCCTCGGCGGGCGAACTGCTGGCGCTGAAGGGCGTGATCACCTCTGAAGACGCAGTGCTCAGCGACGAGCAGATAGACGCGCGCAACGCCGCTGTTCTCGATGCGGTCGAGGCTGCGTTTGACGGTCTGAAAGCAGCGCGACTTGAAGAGGGCGCCGCGCTGAAAGGCATGCTCGACGCGCATCTGGGCGAGATCGCGGAGTTGCGCACCCAGGCCGCCGCGTGCGACAGCGCCATGCCCGCCGCGATCAAGGCGCGGCTTCAGGCCAAGCTTGAAGACCTGCTTGACGGGACGGTCGATCCCGACCGTCTGGCGCAGGAAGCGGCCATGATGGCGGTGAAAGCGGATGTGCGCGAAGAACTGGATCGGCTTAAAGCCCATATCGACAGCGCGCATGGGCTTATCGACGGGGGCTCGCCTTGCGGCCGGAAACTTGATTTCCTGTCTCAGGAGTTCAACCGCGAAGCCAATACGCTGTGCTCGAAATCGAGCGACACCCAGCTGACCAATATCGGACTGGCGCTCAAGGCGACAGTCGATCGCCTGCGTGAGCAGGTGCAGAATGTGGAGTAGGCGCCATGCACGGTGATCATCTGTCCGGCCCGGTGTTTCGCGGCCAGCGGCGCGGCTTCATGCTGGTGCTGTCCAGCCCGTCCGGGGCAGGCAAGACGACCCTGTCCAAACGGCTTCTGACCCAGAACCCTGATCTGGTGCTGTCGGTGTCTGCGACCACGCGCGAGCCTCGACCGGGCGAAAAGCATGGCGAAGACTATTACTTCATGGAGCAGGGCGAGTTCATCGCCAAGACCAAGTCCAACGAATTTTACGAATGGGCGAAGGTGTTCGACCATTATTACGGCACCCCGAAAGGCCCTGTGGAAGAGGCGCTGGACGAAGGGCGTGACGTGATCTTCGACATTGACTGGCAAGGCGCCCAGGCGCTGGCTGAAAGCGCGCCTGAAGACGTGGTGCGCGTGTTCATCCTGCCGCCTTCGCTGAAGCTGCTGCGTGATCGTCTGCATAAGCGCGCCCAGGACAGCGACGAGGTAATCGAGGGGCGCATGAACCGCGCCAAGGCGGAAATCGAGCATTGGGAGGAGTATGATTATGTGGTCATCAATGACGACTTCTCGCGCGCCCTGGAAAAGCTCAGCCAGATCCTGCACGCCGAACGCCTGAAACGCTCCCGCCACCCCTGGCTTGAGGGCTTCGTCGACGCGCTGATGGAGGAATAGGGGAACCGGACGCGCAGTTCAGGCGTTTCTGCTTATTCAGTTCACACGCAGAAAGACCCCTTCATGCTGTCCAGGGCCGAGTTTCTCGTCAATCGCGTGCTTCGGTCCATCTGGTTGCGCCCTGCCGCTTACGCCGCGGGCGCTGCGGCAGTCGTGCTGATCACGCCGCTGATCGATCCTTTTTTGCCGTTTGAGTGGAAAGAGCTGGTCTCGACTGAGACCAACGAGGCGGTGCTGACCATTCTCGCTTCCAGCCTTCTGGCGGTTGCGATCTTCTCGCTCTCCACCATGGTTGCGGCGTTGCGTTCCGCTTCCAGCTCCGCCACGCCGCGCGCCCGCGCCTTGCTGGTCGAAGACGCTGCGGCGCAGAACGCCATCTCCACTTTTATCGGCGCGTTCCTGTTCAGCCTGCTTGGGGTGATCGGCAGCTTGCTGGGGCTGTATTCGGGCTCGGGGCGCGTGATCCTGTTCGCGCTGACCGTGCTGCTGGTGCTGATCGTCGTGGCGACCTTGATCCGCTGGCTCGACCGATTGTCACGGCTGGGCGACGTCACCGAAGCCATCCGCCGGGTGGAGGCGGTGGCCCAGACGGCCTTTGATCATGCGCCGGCGGCCCGCGATGCGGGCGAGCCGCCCACATTTGAGAGCGGCGTGGATTTGCATCCCAAGACGCCGGGCTTTGTGCAGAATGTGGCGCTCGAAAACCTCAAGGCGGTGTGTGATCGTCTGGACATACACTTGGTCGTCAAAGCGCCGCCCGGCGCGTTTGCAGACGCTGGCGCGCCCTTGGCCCGGTTGTCGAAACCCGTCGACGCCGCCGATGAAGACGCGCTGTGCGCCTGCTTCAATCTCGGATCGGATCGTGATTTTCGCTCTGACCCGTGCTTTGGCCTGATCGTCCTGTCGGAGATCGCCTCCAAGGCGCTCTCGCCCGGCGTCAACGATCCCGGCACCGCCATTCACACCATTCGCGCGATCCAGCGCGTGCTTCACAAATGGTCGGTCACCTTGGCTGAAAAGGCCGAAGAGGACACGGATACTGAGGATCAGACGCAGCGCGTTTTCCTGCCTGGAATCTCTGTCCGCCACGCGTTGGAATGCGGCTTTGACCCGATTTCGTTTGATGGCGCGAACCGGCCCGTGATCACGCGCACCTTGCTCAGCGCCCTGTCCGGCCTGAAAGCGCAGGATGAGGCGCTGTTCGGCGCTCAGGCGGATGAGTTGGCGCAGGCCATGCTCGCGCGGGCCCGGTCTGCGATACCCCATGATGCCGACGAGCAGGCGCTGGTCGCCGCCGCCGATCGGCTGGGGTTCGGAGCTGAGGGCGCCAGCGCGAGCACCTAGGGCGTGGCGCTTCGCCTAAGTGTTGACGCGTGTTAACCTCTCTCCTGATGAAACCCAGGGGAGGGAATCCATGACCTTTAAAGCCAGCCTGCTGATCGTCTCGAGCCTGTGTGTTCTGACCGCGTGTGGTCCGGCCTCCACCGGCCCCGTGACCGTCAGCGCCTCTGAAGCGACCACCGCCACGGCGGTCTCTGTTCAGTCAGAGCCGGAGCTGGGCCATTCGGCCGAAGTGTTCTTCAACACCACCTCTTACGGCATGGGCGCGAGCTCGGGATACGCCTTCTCCAGCGAGACGGGCGAAATCCTGATTTCGTCTGATGAAACCGGGGTGATCAACGCGTATGCGCTCGACCCTGAGAGCGGCGATAAACGTGCGCTGACGGCGTCAGATGCGAACGCCACCTACGCGCTGTCCTGGTTCCCTGAAGATGACCGTGTTCTGGTGACCGCTGATGGCGGCGGGGACGAGCTCAATCATGTCTATGTGCGCGAAGCCGATGGCGCGCTGCGCGATCTGACGCCGGGCGAGAACGTCAAGGCGAGCTTTATGGGCTGGTCCGCGGACGGCTCGCAGATCTGGATCAGCACCAATGAACGCGATCCGGCTGCGTTCGACCTTTATGCCTATGATGCAGAGACTTATGAGCGGAGTTTGGTCTTTGAAAACGCCGAGGCGCTCTCCATGTCCGCGATCAGCCCGGACGGGCGCTGGCTGGCGCTGGACCGGCCGCGCACCTCGGCGGACAGCGATATCTTGCTGGCGGATTTGACTTCGGATGAAGCGCCCGTGCTGATCACCGAGCATGAGGGCAATATCGCCTATGGCGCCTATGACTTCACCGCGGATTCTTCCGCTTTGGTCTACGCGACCAATGAATATGGCGAGTGGAACCAGGCCTGGACCTATGATCTGGCCACCGGCGACCGCGCGCCGCTGATCGAAGCGGACTGGGACGTGATGTATGTGGGCTATTCGCCCAGCGGCCAGTACCGGGTCAGCGCCGTCAATAATGACGGCTTCACCGATGTGACGGTGCTCGACACCACGACGGGCGAGACGGTCAGCCTGCCTGACAGCGTGCCCGCCGGTGATCTGGCCGGGGTTCGCTTCAATGAAGATGAAACCCAGATGGCGTTTGGCGTGACCTCATCGGTGGCGCCCAACAATATCCACTGGGTTGATCTTCAGACCGGAACACATCGCCAGCTCACCGAAGCGCTCAACCCCGAGCTGAAGCCCGAAGACCTGGTGGAAGCCGAGGTCGTCCGCTTTGAGAGCTTTGACGGCGTGACCGTGCCGGGGATCATGTACCGTCCCCACAACGCCAACGCGGATACGCCTGTGCCGGCTTTGGTCTGGGTGCATGGCGGGCCGGGCGGGCAAAGTCGGGCCGGGTATAGCGCCGCGATCCAGCACCTCGTGAACAATGGCTACGCCGTCTACGCCGCCAACAATCGCGGCTCGTCAGGTTATGGCAAAACCTTCTTCCATATGGATGACCGCCGTCATGGCGAGGAAGACCTGCAAGATATCGTGGCGGCGGGCGATTACCTGCGCTCGCTCGACTGGGTGCGCGATGACGCTGTGGGCGTGATCGGCGGCTCATACGGCGGCTATATCACCGCCGCGGCTTTGACCTTTCATCCGGAAGCGTTTGACGTGGGCATCAATATTTTCGGCGTCACCAACTGGGTGCGGACGCTGGAATCCATCCCGCCCTGGTGGGAGAGCTTCCGCGAGGCGCTGTATGACGAGATGGGCGATCCGGCCACCGACGCCGAGCGCCACCGGGCGATTTCGCCGCTGTTCCACGCCGACCAGATCGTCAAACCCATGCTGGTCGTGCAAGGCGCCAATGATCCGCGCGTGCTGCAGGTGGAAAGCGATGAGCTGGTCGCCGCTGCGCGTGAGAACGGCGCGATCGTGGAGTATGTGCTCTTCCCTGATGAAGGGCATGGGTTCCGCCGCCGCGAAAACCGCATCACGGCGTCTGACGCCTATCTGAACTTCCTGGATGAGTATCTGGCGGGTGACACGCCGGAAGGCGACAGCGAGTAAACGCCCCGTCGTGCGGCCTGGGCCTAGCCCCGGGCC
The DNA here is from genome assembly GCF_051859625.1 of Oceanicaulis sp. Taxonomy (GTDB): domain Bacteria; phylum Pseudomonadota; class Alphaproteobacteria; order Caulobacterales; family Maricaulaceae; genus Oceanicaulis. Next base: position 137,327 of record NZ_JBHYFH010000002.1, read on the forward strand.
ACACGCCACGCCTTGGCAAGCTTGAAAAAGCCTTCGGGCGGAATGGTTTCCGCACGCGCGCCGGGGTCTATCCCGGCGTCTTCGAGCAGCGCCTCGGCGCTTTTGCCCGTCTGGCTCGCCGCCGGGCCGAGCGATTTGCGCAAGGTCTTGCGGCGTTGGCCGAACGCGCTTTCCGTTACGGTTGAAAGCGCCTTGAGGTCGGAGAAGCGCTGATCCTCGGGCAGGGGCTCCAGCACCACCACCGCGCTGTCCACTTTGGGCGGCGGGGTGAAGGCGCGGGCCGGAACGGTGAAGGCGTAGCGAGACTTGGCCACGGCGGCGGTCAGAATGGCGAGCCGACCGTATTGCTTGTCGCTGGCCGTCGCGACCACGCGTTCGGCCACTTCCTTTTGAAACATCAACACAAGCCTCGTCCACCAGATCGGATCGGCCTGCAGCCATTTGATCAAGAGCGCCGTGCCCACATTATAGGGCAGGTTGGAGGCCAGCATCCGCTCGCCTTCAAAGGGCAGGGCGGCTTCATCCACTTTCAGCGCATCCGCTTCGATGATGGAAAAGCGGCCTGGCGCCGCCTCGCCGATCTGTTCCAGCGCCGGGACGAAGCGGCGATCCTTCTCGATCACCGTCACCCGCGCGGCGCCTTCGCTGAACAGCGCGCGCGTCAGACCGCCGGGACCGGGACCGACTTCCATGACGGTGGCGTCGCTCATATCCCCGCACAGCCGGGCGATCTTTGCGGTCAGATTGAGGTCGAGCAGGTAATGCTGGCCAAAGCGCTTGTCCGCGTTGAGCCCGTGTTCGGCGATCACCGCGCGCAGCGGCGGCAGCTGATCCATGCTCATGACGCGGCCTCTCGGTTGCGCGTCATCTGGTCAGCCTGGCGCAGAGCCGCGATCAGGCTGTCTGGCCGGGCCACGCCCTGTCCGGCGATATCAAAGGCGGTGCCGTGATCGGGGCTGGTGCGGATGACCGGAAGCCCCAGCGTGATGTTGACGCCGCCATGAAAGTCGAGGGTTTTCACCGGGATCAGCCCCTGATCATGATACAGGCAGATCGCGGCGTCATAGCCTGCGCGCGCCTCTTCATGAAACATGGTGTCTGGCGGCAGAGGCCCCACGATATCAACGCCGTCCGTCCGAAGCTGATCTAGCGCGGGGGCGAGGATGTCGATCTCCTCACGCCCCAGGGCGCCGTTTTCGCCAGCATGCGGGTTGAGACCCGCCAGCGCCAGTCGCGGCTCGTCCAGTGCGAAATCGCGCTTGAGCGCATCGCGCACCACATGCGCCGTATGGACGACCGCGTCTGAAGTCAAAGTCTGGATCGCCGTCAGAAGCGGGATGTGGATGGAGACGAGCGCCGTGCGCAAGCCGCCGCCTGACAGCATCATCACCGGACCGCGCGCGCCGGTCATCGGCAGGTCTTCGGTCAGATGGGCGATAAACTCGGTATGGCCGGGGAATTTGAACCCGATGTCATAGAGCCGCGCCTTGGAGACGGGATTGGTGACAATGGCGCTGGCTTCGCCTGCACGGACAGCGTTCACAGCCGCTTCGATCGAGCGCACGGCGGCTTCAGCTTGCGTCTCAGACGCCTCGAGCGCGATCACGGGCAGGAAGTTTGAGAACACCCGGCGCGCTTCGTCTGCGTCTTTGACCTGTTCGGGGCGCGGAAGGTCAAGCAGCTGCGCCGCCGCCATCAGGGGCGCCGGGTCGCCATGGACGACAAAGCACGCATCCTCGTCGCGCAAAGCGCGCCAGGCTTTCAGGCAGAGTTCAGGGCCGACCCCTGCGGGATCCCCGAGGGTCAGAGCCAGAGGCGCGCAGATCACCGGATTTCAATGGTGGCGTCACGACGCAAATCGCGCAGCCAGCGGCGCGACAGCAGGGACAATTGCTGATTGACCAGCTGGTTTTCGATCTGATCGGTGCTTGGCACGCCCGGCCCCGTGAGGGCCTTGTCGCACAGCACGAAAACCTGAGCGCCCGCCGCCGTATCCAGAACCGGCGTAGCCGAGACCGGCTCGAGACCGCTCAAGGCGTCACGAATGGTGGGAACGAGCGCGTTGGCGCCAACATCGCCCAGATTGGTGACAAAGACGCCTTCGATGCCGCTGACCACGTCTTCGAGCGCGTCGCAGCTATTGATGCCGCTCGCCGCTTCAGACAGCGCGGCGCGCTTTTCATCGGACAGCTGAGAGCGGGGCAGGGTGATCTGGGTCAGGGTCAGTTGCTCGACCACCTGACCTTCGCGGCTGTCGATCAAGGCGATCACCTGGAAGCCGCCCGGCACGCGGATCGGGTTGGAAATCTGACCGGGTTGCATCTGCTCCACGACCTCGGCCACTTGAGGGCGCAGGCCCGACAGCGGCAGATAGCCCGTGTCGCCGCCGGAGCTGGCGCTTGCGGCGTCGGAGAATTGCTGGGCGACCGCCTGGAAAGGCGCGCCCTGGCGCAGCTGGTCATAAACAGTCTGTACAATCCCGACCGCGCGCTCTTCGCCGCCATCAGGGGTGATCTGCACGAAGATCTCGCCCAGACGGTATTGCGACTGTGAGGCGGACTGGATGAAGCGGTCCAACGCCATTTCGATCTGCTGGTCTGAAATGCGAATGCGCGAGCGATAGCGGCCGCTGACCAGGATTTGCCAGGCGATTTCCGCTTTCACCTGCTGGCGCAGGGTGTTGATGTCGATGCCGCTGGCGGTGAGGTCGGCTTCGACCTCTTCAACCGTCGCGCCTGAGCGCGCCGCGATGTCGGCGATGGCGTCATCCACTTCCGCTTCTTCCACATCGAGCTCGAATTCGCGAGCCTGCTGTAGCTGAAGGGTTTCATCCACCAGACCGCGAATGGCCTGATCCTGGATGCGCGCCAGCATCTCTTCAGTGGGCTGCACGCCCGCCGAGGAGATGATGAGCCGCATGCGGTCGCGCACATCCAGCGTTGTGATCGGCTGGTCATTGACCACAGCTGCGATGCCTTCCACCTGTTGGGCGGAGGCGGCGGGCGCAGCGGTCATCATTGCGATGCCGGCGAGGAAAGTCAGCGCGAGTCGGAACGCCATGTAAGAACCATACGGTTAGAGGTGTTCGGGAAAGATACCGATACCACAGACTGACGCAATCGCCCGACTGCGTGTCAGGGGTTAATCGTCACTCAGGCCGCCCAGGGTGAACAGCACGATCTCAAGTTTTACGGAGTCGCTGGGGCCCAGATTGGCCACATCGATATTGTCGCGCTCCCACAGAATGCGCAGGCTTGTGCATTCATCGCGGTATTGCAGGCCTGCGCGCTGGCGGCGGATTTCGTTCTCTTCAAGGTCGATCACGCCGTCATAGACCACGGACCAGTCCTCGGTGATCGCGAAGCCGGCGCTCGCGGTCACTTCCTCCAGCTGGCGGGTTGAAGCAGCGTCCGTGCGGCGTGTGTATCGCGTATTCATCGAAACCCGCCAGGCGTCAAAGCCGGCGGTCAGGTCCAGACGATTGATCTCTTGGCTTTCAGAATCGATGCGGGCGCGGGCGTCCAGCTCGAACTGGCCCAGATCAAGCTCGATCTGACCGATCCAGTCCGAATCATCATCCGCCAATCCGCTGGAGGCCGGGAAGCGCTGATCGCCGTCCAGACGGAAGCTGCGGCCGGCGAAGACTTCCAGCTCGCCCGGCAGACCGCCGCGCCAGTCCGCCGCGACGGTCAGGCCCACATCCAGGCGGGCGCCGTCTTCCCAAAGGTCATAGCCATTGGCGCGCGCTGCATCGAACAGCTGGCTTTGCTGAAACTCGATCGACGCGCTGTCGACATTGACCGGCGTTCTGTCGGCGTTGTCGCTGCTGGCGATGATCGCGGCCATGCGCGGCGCGATCAGCCAGTTCACGTTTTCGCCCGGGCGTACGAAAGGCAGGCTGAGATCCAGCCCCGCCGCGCCCAGCGAGCGGGTCAGATTGGTGCTGTCGATCTCATTGCCCGACGCATCGGTTTCATTGAAGGCGTACGCGTCCGCCCGCGCCAGGGCGAAGGCTTCGGCCCGAACGCCGCCCGGCAGGATCGTCGGCCGGGTCCAGTCCAGCGCCAGGCTGGCGCGGGTGTAATCATCGCCGGTGTTGCGCTGCAGATTCGCCGTGTTGAAGCTGAAATCGAGATCGCCCGCCCATCTCGGCATCGGCAATTCAGCGCCGAACCGGATCAGGGGCGAGATCAGCGGCAGAGTGTCGTCATCGACGTTTTCCTGCAGCTTGTTGAAATGGATCACCGTGGCGTCGCCATGGAAATGTTCGCCATCACCGATGAAGAACACCTGGTTGAGCAACATGCGCTGATCGCGAATTTCAAACAGGCCGTCAGCGCGGTCCGGCGATTCCTCGAATCCATAGCGGCGCAGATACAGATCGCCGCTCACGGCTTCGACGCCAAACCCCCAACGGAAATTCTGATTGAAGCGGAACAGGCCGTCAGCGAACACATGGCCGCGAAGCTCTTCATCGCCGAATTTGCCGTCCTGATCGAACTCCTGCTCATAGGTGAAGCTGGTCTGGACGTTCATCTCGCCGGAATAGAAGCGGCGGCTCCAGTCCAGCTGCAGAAGCGGGTTCACCTTGCCCATATAGCGCGGTGAGACGATCAGCTCCTGCGAGGGTCCGATCGCCCACAAATAGGGCTGCTGGTAGGTGAAGCCCAACCGGCTCGAGCTGTTCAGAACCGGAAACAAAAAGCCCGACTGGCGCGCCGCTGACGGGTCGGCATGGGCGAAGACCGGTGAATACAGGATCGGGCGGCCCAGGATTTCCAGCCGCACATTGCGGTAATAGATTACCTTGTTCTGGGTGTCGCGCACCACCCGGCTCGCCCGCAGGCGCCAGGTGGGCTCGCCTTCGCCGGTCTCGCACAGCTCACAGGCGGTGTAATAGGCGTTCGACAGCTCAACCGAGCCGTCAGGGCGGCGCAGGGCGGCGCCCGCTGCAGCGCGGCCATTGTTTTCAAGCAGGGTTGCAAAGCCGCGCGCCACGCCTTCGCGCAGATCGTCGCTCAGCTCGACTTCCTCGGCGAATTGCGCCGGCTCGCTGCCGTCAAAGATCTGCACGCCGCCGCTGGCGACCACGCGATTGAGGGTCGGGTTGTAGATCAGTTCTTGCGCGAACAGCACCCGGTCGCCCGATTGCAGCCGCACATCGCCCCGCGCGATATACAGGCCTTGCTGCTGATCCTGGATCAGCTCGTCCGCGTCCAGATACACCCGATCAGAACTGACAGTCTGCGCCATGGCTGCAGGGCTCGCCGCCGCAAGCAGGGCGGCCAGTGCCGCAGATCGGTACAACGCGTTCATGATCAGTGTTCAGTCCCTTGGCCCACGCCCCAACTAACCCTGTATCGGATTGGGGCGCCAGCGTCCACGCATCAGCCGTCTTCGGTGGCTGCGATAAAGAATAATCCGGCCAGAGAGAACAGTGCGGGGGTCGTCCAGGCGGCGGTGGGCGGGGTAATCGCGCCCGACGCCCCGAGGCCCAGCATCAGCTCCTGGCTGAAATAGAGAATGAAACCCGCCGTCGCGCCCGCCACCGCGAAGGCCGCCGCTCCGCCCAGGCGATGCAGACGCAGCGTGGCGGCGACGCCCATCAAGGCGGCCGCGACCAGCATCAGCGGTTGCGCCAGAAGGCCATGCCAGCGCAGCTCATACGCCAGAGACGACAAACCTGCGTCGCGTGCGGAATTGATCACGGCCGGCAATTGCCAGAATGACACGGCGCCGGGCGAGCGGGCGCGTTCAAACAGGGCCTGACGCCCCACATTGGTCGGCAAGGCCACATCGCCCAGCGCCGCCGCCTGGCCGCCTGGGGCGTATTCCACCGCGTTCACAAGGCTCCAGAAGCCGCCATTGAGTTCGGCCTCATCGGCGGTGATGCGGCGATCCAGCGTCGGCGCGCCGGTCTCGGACAATACATATTGGCGGAACACCGGCTGGGTCAGGGAGGCGTCATCCGCGCCCTGCTGCTGGGCGGTGATCATGGTGTAGCCGGTCGCCGTCGTCTCGCGCAGCCAGATCGGGCCGGACTGATCCGCGCCGCTGGACTGGCCTTCGCCCTCAAACAGGGCTTCGCGTGTGGACTCAAACCGGGCGTTCGAGGCGGCGCCCAGCGGATTGAGCGCCAGCGTGCTGACGGCGCCGGTGAGCGCGGCCAGGATCGCGACCGGCGCCAGGATGCGCCAGGCGGAATACCCTGAAGCGCGCATCACGATCAGCTCGGAGCGGCGGTTGAGCCGGAAGAAGGTGAACAGCACGCCGAAGAGCACGATGAAGGGCAGGGTGTCCTGAACCAGCAGCGGCACTTTCAGCAGCGACAGATGCAGCGCCTGAAAGGCGGAAATGCCGACCCGCGTGCCGATATCGCGAGAGGTCTCGACGAAATCGATCAGCATGATCACGGCGGTGATGATCAGCGCGGCGCCGAGCAGTCCAATCAGGGTTTGGGTGAAAATATAGCGCCAGAGCCGTCCGATCATGGTCACGCCTCCGCCATCTGGGTCGGCGACGCCACAGGGTGCGGCGCCCGGCGGCGCGGACGCCCGATGATCGCGATCGCCACCGCAATGCCCAGGAGCGGCACGAGATACTGCACGGCGTTCATGCCGTCATCGGATTCCGCCGCCGCCTGCACGCCAAAGCCCACAAGGCGCAAGATCACCGCGCTGGCGCCGGCGATGATCAGATTGCGCCCATAGCCGATGCGGCGATGTTCGCCAGACATGTAAGCCGCCAGGGCGATTAGCGCGAAGGCGAGGCTATAGAGCGGGGCCGAGAGCCGGTAATGCCCTTCCGCCAGAAGACGGTCCTTGCCGCCGGCGCGGGCGATGTCGGCGGGGGTGGGCGTGAGCAGCTCGGAGAGGAATTTGTCGCTCTCCTTGAAGAACAGCGAAGCCGTGTTGTCCACAAACACCGTGAGCTCGACCTTGGTGCTGTCAAAGCTGAGATTGGTCAGCACGCCGGACTGGTCGACCTGGGTGCGCACGCCGTCTTCGAGCAGCATGACCGGGCCGCGTTCCGTGGCGGCGATGCGGCCGCGCCGGGCGGCGTAGGCGGCGGACTGGCCGGTGCGACGGTCGACGATGAACACGTCATTGAGCACGCTGTCATCGCTGATCTCGCGCACATAGAAGGTCACCTGATCGCCCAGCGGCACAAATTCGCCTTCGCGCATGAAGCTGGCGGCGAGGTCTGTGCGAATCTCGAACAATTGCTGTCGCATCTCGCGAAAGCTCGCCGGCTGGACGAACAGATTGATCACCAGATTGAGCAGAACCACATAGATGGCGAGGCGCACGAACGGGCTGACGCGCTGGAACCGGCTCATGCCGGCTGCGGCGGCGACCGTCAGTTCAGAATCGCTCGTCAGCCGGTTCAGCGAGATCGCCACAGCCAGAAACACCGCGATGGGCAGCAAGAGCGCGATCACCTGCGGCATGGCCAGCACGGTGATGTAGATCAGAACCAGTGCGGTTTCGCCGCGTTCCGCCATCAGATCGAGATTGGAGAGCGACTGTGTGAGAACCGCCAGACCGGTCAGCGCGGCCATGGCGCCCAGGAAGGGCCAGAGCGCCTGTCTGAAAGTATAGCGTTGAAACAGGGTCATTCGGCGCCAATGTGTGAACGGACGAGCAGTCAGTATCCATGAAGACCGCATCTTCTAACGCGGGTTGGGATGCGATACCACTGCCCGCATGGAGTTCTCCAACGGGCCGCGCGGTCCTCGCGCGCCGTAATCTTGCAGATACTAGAAAGGCTTGCCATGAAAATCCTGTTTGCCGCCTCAGCGTCTGGCGATGCAGTTGCAGCGCCGGTTTACGCCGACCGCAAATTGTCGGACGCCGCGAAGGCGCTTGATTCGGCGACCTCCGGCGCAGTGACCCGCGCGATTGAAGCGTCTCGTTTCAAGGGCGGCGCTGGCGATCTTCTGGAAATTGCAGCGCCTGCGGGCGTGGATGCGACCCGCATCGTGCTGTTCGGTCTGGGCGATAAATCCAAGCTCGACGGCAATGGCGCCGAGAAAGCTGTGGCGGGCGTGATCAAGTCGGTCCTGACGTCTGGCGCCAAGGCGGTCTCCGTGCATCTGGATGGCGATGCAGACCAGCTGTGCCGCGGCGCGCTGGGCGCGACCCTGGCGAGCTACCGGTTCGACACCTACCGCACCAAGCTGGCCGAGGACAAAAAGCCCTCCGTCACCAGCGTCGAGATGGTGTCCAGCCATGCCTCCGCCGCTGAAAAGCTCTGGGCTCAATGGGGGCCGGTCGCCGATGGCGTGACCCTGGCGCGTGACCTCGTCAACGAAACCCCGAACGCGCTCTATCCCGAGAGCTATGCCGAGAAAGTCAAGGAACTCAGCAAGCTGGGCCTTGAAATTGAGGTCTTCGGCGAAGAGGAGATGGAGAAATACGGCATGCACGCCCTGCTGGGTGTGGGCCAGGGTTCGGTGCGCGAATCCAAAATGGTCGTGATGAAGTGGAATGGCGGCAAGTCCGGCGACAAGCCGCTCGCCTTCATCGGCAAGGGCGTCACCTTTGACTCCGGCGGCATCTCGCTGAAGCCCGGCCAGGGCATGGACGAAATGAAGGGCGATATGGGCGGCTCCGCCGCTGTGGTCGGCCTGATGGCCGCGCTCGCCGGTCGTAAAGCCAAGGCGAACGTCATCGGCGTGATCGGCCTGGTCGAGAACATGCCGGACGGCAACGCCCAGCGTCCGGGCGATATCGTCAAATCCATGTCCGGCCAGACCATCGAGATCCACAACACCGACGCCGAGGGCCGCCTCGTTCTGGGCGATGTGCTGTGGTACACCCAAGACCGTTTTGATCCGAAATTCATGATCAACCTCGCAACCCTGACCGGCGCCATCCTGATTGCGCTGGGCCATGAGCATGCGGGCGTGTTCTCCAATGACGACGATCTGGTCGCCAAGCTGGAGAAAGCGGGCAAGGCGTCCGACGAAACCGTGTGGCGCCTGCCGATCGGTCCGGAATATGACCGCCAGATCGACACCCCGAATGCGGACATGAAAAACGTGGGCGAGGGCCGTCTGGCCGGCTCAATCACCGCGGCGCAATTCCTCAAGCGTCACGTGAACGAGAAGCCCTGGATCCATATCGACATCGCGGGCACCGGCATGCATGCGGGCTCGAAAGATCCGCGTCAGCCCACCTTCGGCACCGGCTATGGCGTGCGCCTGCTGGACCGTCTGGTGCGTGACAACTTCGAGGGCTAACGCCCTTTCCGCAGCGCCCCCGGCCTTGTGCCGGGGGCGTCGCCATTCAGGATGCACAAATGGCCGAGCTGTGGTTCTATCATCTGGAAAACGCCAGTGTTGACGAGGCGTTGCCCGAACTTCTGACGAAGTTGATGGAGCGCGGCGGCCGCGCCCTGGTGTGCAGCCAGGAAGAGACGCGGCTGGACCATCTGGATGCGCATTTGTGGACCTTCCGCGATGAGAGTTTTCTGCCGCATGGCCGCGCCAGCGCGCCTCAGGCCGAAGACCAGCCGATCCTGCTTGCGGACACCCCTGAGAATGTGCACACAGCCAATATGCTGTTCTGCCTCGACGGCGCTGATCCCGGCGATGTGTCCGCCTGGGATCGCGTGGTGGTGATGTTTGAGGCGTCCGACGAAACCAGCCTGGCGCGCGCCCGTGCGCTCTGGGCCGCCCAGAAAAAGTCTGATATTGCCATTAGCTATTGGCGGCAGAACGAAATGGGCCGCTGGGAGCGCAAAGCATGATCCGGACACTCACCCTCATCGCCGCTGGTCTGACGCTGACCGCGTGCGCCGCCATGCCGCTGGAAACCGGGCCACAATCGGAGTTCGCGCCGGAGACCGGGGGAGAGATCCAGCTCTGCGCCGCAGAGGCCTATCAGGTGCTGGTGGGCCAGCCGGTTGGCGGCGTGCATACCGACAGTCTGCCGCGTCCGCACCGGGTTTATGGCTACGGCGACATCGTCACCACCGACTACCGCCCGGACCGCCTGAACATCGTCGTGGGCGATGACGGCACGGTGGCCGAGGTGAAGTGCGGTTAGGCAAAGGGCTACGCTCAGAGTCGCCTTCTTTGACCTAACCCCTTAGCCCATCTCCCGCGCCCGTTCGCGCAGCACGAATTTCTGGATCTTGCCGGTGGCGGTCTTGGGAAGTTCGCCGAACACCACCAGACGCGGCGCCTTGAAGTGCGCCAGATGCTCGCGCGCATAGGCGATGATCGCTTCCGGCGTTACATCGCTTCCGCTCTTTAACTCAATGAAAGCGCAGGGCGTTTCGCCCCATTTGGCGTCAGGTTTGGCCACGACGGCCGCCGCCGCCACATCGGGATGGCTGTAGAGCACATCCTCCACCTCGACCGAGGAGATGTTCTCGCCGCCCGAGATGATGATGTCTTTCGAACGGTCCTTGATCTCCACATGCCCGTCGGGATGGGTGACGGCGAGATCGCCGGTGTGAAACCAGCCGCCCGCAAAGCTTTTCTCGGTGGTGGCGGGGTTTTTCAGATACCCTTTCATCACCGCATTGCCGCGGATCATGATCTCGCCGAGGCTTTTACCGTCCCAGGGCAGGGGTTCCAGGGTTTCTGGGTTCGCCACCATCAGGTCTTCCTGGGTGATGTAGGGCAGGCCTTGGCGCGCCTTCAGCCGCGCGCGCTCTTTCAGCGGCAGCTCATCCCATTCCGGCTTCCACGCGCAGGCTATGGAGGGGCCATAGACTTCCGTCAGGCCATAGGTGTGCGTCACCGTCACGCCCATTGCCTCCATGCCTGAAATCACGCTGGCGGGCGGAGAGGCGCCGGCGGTCATCATCGCGACAGGATGATCAAATTCCGGCCGTTCCTTTTCGGGCAGCTGGATCATCATGCTCATCACGATGGGCGCGCCGCAGAGGTGTGTGACCTTGTGCTCGGCGATGGCCGACAGGATGGCGAAAGGCTCGACCTTGCGTAGGCAGACATTGACGCCCGCCTTGGCCGCAATCGTCCAGGGGAAGCACCAGCCATTGCAGTGAAACATCGGCAGCGTCCACAGATAGACTGGGAAATGGGGCAAATCCCATTCCATGGCGTTGCCGAGGGCGTTCAGATACGCGCCGCGATGATGGGTGACGACGCCCTTGGGGTCGCCCGTGGTGCCGGAGGTGTAATTGAGCGCAATGGCGTCCCATTCATCGGTCGGACGATGGAACTCAAAGCCCGGGTCGCCCTCTTTCAGGAAGGCCTCGTACTCGATCTCACCGATCAGATCGCCATGCTCGGCCAGCGGATCGTCGATGTCGATGACCAGCGGTTTCGTCTCGAGCGTCTCGACTGCACAGGCGATGACGTCTGAGAATTCGCGATCCACCAGGATCACCTTGGCTTCGCCATGCTTGAGGATGAAGGCGATGGCTTCCGCGTCGAGCCGGATATTGAGGGCGTTGAGCACGGCGCCGGACATGGGCACGCCGAAATGGGCGTCCACAAAGGCGGGGATGTTCGGCGCCATGACCGCGACCGTGTCGCCTCTCTTCACGCCGCGCTTTGACAAAGCCGAGGCGAGCCGGACCGAGCGCTCATACACCTCGCCCCAGTTGCGGCGGATATCGCCATGGATGACGGCGAGTTTTTCAGGGTAGGCGCGGGCGGTGCGCGTCAGAAAGCTGATCGGGCTGAGCGACACATGGTTAGCCGCGTTGCGATCAAGATCGGTGTCGTAGATAGAGCCCATGTCAAAACACTCCCCGGGATCACGTTCTCAAGACGTTTGATCCGCATTTGGACACGGGGAGTGACTCTGGACAAGGTGACCGGCGGTCACACGACTTTAGGCTTAGACCGCCGAGGTTTATCCGTCCTGCGCCGCCTGAACCGCCGCTTCGAGCGCTTCTTCGGCCTCCAGCCACGCCATCTCCGCCTCGTCGATCATGTCCACGCATTTGGAGCGCTTCTTGGTCAGCTCGGTGGCGAGGTCTGGGTCTTTCTCCCATAACCCGTCTGTGGCGAGACCGGCGTCGATCTTTTCAAGCACGCCCTTGAGGCGTTCGATCTCTTTCTCGGATTTGGCCGCTTTCGCCCTCAAGGGTTTGAGCTTTTCACGCGCGGCTGCGGCGTCGCGCCGGTCCTGGGTCTTCTGCCCGCCCATGGGTTTGGACTTGTCGCGGGGCTTGGTTTCACCGGCCAGCAGCTCGCGGCGGTAATCGTCCATATCCCCGTCATAGGGCTTGATCGTGCCGTCCGCGGCGAGCCAGAGCCGGTCCACGCAGCTTTCGATCAGATCGCGATCGTGGGAGATGATGATCACCGCGCCCGCAAACTCGTTGATCGCGGCCTTGAGCGCCTCGCGGCTGTCGATGTCGAGGTGGTTGGTCGGCTCGTCGAGGATCAGAAGATGCGCGCCGTCAAAGGTGATGAGGTTCATCAGAAGCCGCGCCTTCTCACCCCCTGAGAGGTTCTTGGCGGGCGTTTCCTGACGGTTGGCGGGCAGGCCGAAGCGGGCGAGGCGCGCCCGGCGCTCGGCTTCGGTGGCGTCCTCCATCCGTTCGAGCACATGGGTGTACGCTGAATGATTGGCCGACAGGGCGTCGATCTGGTGCTGGGCGAAATGGGCCACCACCGCCTTTTTGTGCATGCGCATGGCGCCGGAGGTCACGGGCAGGGCGCCGGTCAAGAGCTTGGCGAAGGTGGACTTGCCCGCGCCATTGCGTCCCAGAAGCCCGATGCGGTCATCAATATCGATGCGCATGCCAAGGTTTTTCAGGATCGGCTTGTCTTCGCTATAGCCGGTCTCGCATTCGTCAAACCGCACCAGCGGATTGGCCATGCGGCGCTCGGCGTTCGGAAACTCGAACGGCGCCACCGGATCTTCGACCATAGTGGCGATGGGCTGCATCTTCTCGATGCGCTTGACGCGGGACTGGGCCTGCTTGGCCTTGGTCGCCTTGGCCTTGAACCGGTCCACAAAGGCTTGCAGGCGGCGTTTCTCATCCTCCTGCTTTTCCACCATCTTCATCTGCAGGCGCTGACGCTCGGCCAGCTGGCGCTGGAACTGGTCATAGCCGCCGTCCCAGACGGACAGTTTGAGATCCTTGAGGTGGACGATGGAATGCACCGACGCGTTCAGAAGATCGCGGTCGTGGGAGATGATCAGCGCCGCACCGGGGAATTTCTGAAGGTGGGTTTCCAGCCAGACCGCGCCCTCAAGGTCGAGATAGTTGGTCGGTTCATCGAGCAGCAACAGGTCGGGCTTGGCGAACAGGGTCGCCGCCATCGCCACGCGCATGCGCCAGCCGCCGGAAAATTCCGCGCAGGCGCGCCCCTGATCGGTCGCGCTGAACCCAAGACCGTTGAGGATCGCGCCGGCGCGCGCCTCAGCCGAGTGCGCGTCAATATCGGCGAGCCGAGTCTGGATCTCGGCGATGCGGTGGGGGTCGGTTGCGGTCTCCGCTTCGGCCAGGAGGGCGGAGCGCTCCAGATCGGCGGCGAGGACGAAATCCATCACCGAGGTCTGACCCGCCGGCGCTTCCTGGGCCACCGTGCCGATGCGCGCTCCGGGCTGCAGGCTCACCGATCCGTCATCGGGCGTGGCGTCGCCCAGGATCAGCCGGAAGAGCGTGGATTTGCCCGTGCCGTTGCGCCCCACCAGCCCCATGCGGGTCTTGGCGGGCAGGAACAGCGTCGCCTGATCAAACAGCAGGCGCCCGTCGATGCGGTGGGAGAGATCATTGATGTGCAACATGAGGCGTGCCGGTTACATCGCTCTGACGCGGCGGGCAAGCCGATTGCGCGGAGACGGCCGATCTGTTGGCTGTCCAAACTGTCATGGAGCGGCAATCCTGCGCTAAAAGAGAAGTCGATAGGCATAGCGGCATAACAACAAACGCAGGTTGGATATGATCAAGGCACTGACGCTCGCCCTCATGCTGGGCGCTTCGGGGACCACCCTGGTCGCGCTGGCCCATCAGCCCGTCGAAAGCGTGCAAGGCGCGGTTTCGGTCTCGTTTGAAACGGGCGCGGAGCATGAGTTCACGTCATCCGAACGCGCATTGATCACACACCTGCTTGCTCAGGCGCATCAGATCACAAACGCGGACTTCCCCGCACTGCCTGACAGGGTCTCCGTGACGATCATGCCGATCGAGCGTCCGGGCGTGGATGCGCTGGGCGGCGTGACAGGCCGGGCGCAGCGTCCCGGCGAGCTGGTGATCGAGCTGTCCGTCACTTATCCCGGCGGCGTCGAGGCGGCGGCGCAGGCAGGCCTGATGCGCACCGGGCTGCATGAGATGCACCATCTGGCGCGCGGCTGGACGATCGAGAACAACGCCTTCGGCCCCGGCATCGCCATCGCGGCGGCCAATGAAGGCCTCGCCGAAATCTATGCGGAAGCCCATGAGGGGCGGGAGACGGCCTATGAGCCGCTCGACGCCGACACTTTCCGGGTCTGGGCCGAGGAAACCCGGGCTCTGCCCCGCAACGCGAATTACGGGCATTGGATGTTCGCTCATCCCGACGGCCGCGAAGCGATCGGCTATCGCACCGGCGCCGAGCTGGTGCGGCGGGCGATGGCGAACTCGGGACTGGGCATTGTCGAGATCAGCGCTCATAGCCCCGATGAAATCTGGCGCATGGCGGGTTTTGAGGGGCTTTAGGGCCATGAGATCAGCGCCAATGGCGGACACGGGTTTTCATACCCGTCCGGCATGGCTATAAGCCGCGGCAAATCCATTCCCCTCTCAATCCTTGAGAGGCCAGACAGGGACTCCGTCACATGGCGATCCAGCGCACCTTCTCCATCATCAAACCCGACGCCACCGCGCGTAACCTCACCGGCGCCATCAACGCCAAGATCGAGGAAGCCGGCCTGCGCATCATCGCTCAGAAGCGCATCCGTCTGAGCAAGGATCAGGCTGAAGGCTTTTACGCCGTGCACAAAGAGCGTCCGTTCTTCGGCGATCTCGTGAGCTTCATGATCTCCGGCCCGGTGGTCGTGCAGGTTCTGGAAGGTGAAGACGCCATCGCGAAATATCGCGAAGTCATGGGCGCCACCAACCCGGAAGACGCTGCGCCCGGCACCATCCGCAAGGAGTTCGCAGAATCCATCGAAGCCAACTCCGTGCACGGGTCTGACGCGCCGGAAACCGCCGCTCAGGAAATCCCGTTCTTCTTCTCCGACGACGAAATCGTCGGCTAATCTGCGCCAGCAGAGCTGAACGCAAAACCCCGGCGGAGCGATCCGCCGGGGTTTTTTGTGTCAGCGCCCCTGACGCTCGATATGAGCGATCGCAGCGTCCAGCATCACATCGCCCTGATCGCCAAGCCTCGGGCCGGGCAAACGAACATCCGGCTCCAGCGGGTGGGTGTGCGTGTCGCCATTGGGGCGGATGATCAGCGCCTTGGGATAGCCCGCCACAATACCTGAATGGGGCAGGGTGAACTGCTCCATGGCGCCCAGCGTGGTGGTCATGTCGGTGCTGGCTTCGCCGATCACAGCGCCAAAACCGTAATCCTGCACAATCGCGCCCACCGAGACGGCGTTTGAAAAACTGCGCCGGTCGACGAGCGCATAAACCGCGCCCTCAAACCGCCGCCCGTCGCGGGGGTGGGCGTAGGGCAGCTCAAAGCTCACCGTTTCGCCATTGGGCGCGCTGTCATAGAGATCAGCGAGCATCTGCGATGTGCTGGATGGGCTGTCAGGCGCCGCGTCGATCCGCGCCTGGTTGGACGCCGTGCTCAGGTCACTGACGCGAATGCGGAACTCTGAGGCGAAGCGGAACGGGCGGTCGGCGAACCAGGAGATGACCGGATCTGACCAGGAATTGTCTCCGCCCGGATTGTCCCGAACATCGAGGATCAGCGCCTGCGCGCCCTGATCGATGAAGCGCTCAAAGGCGCCGTCGATGAAGGCTGTGTAGGCGGCCAGCGCTTCAGGATCATAGGCCTCTTGCGGGGTCTGGGCGGCCGTATTGTAAAACGGTCCGGGACGCAGATAGGCGATGTCGCCCGTCAGCATGCGGGCGTCGCGGCCGGACAGATCAATGCGCTCAACGCCCTCGCGGTCAGACAGCGCCGCCATGGGAACGGCGTCGAGCTCGACCTGACGTCTGACGCCCGCCGCGTCTTCAAGCTCGAGCGTGAAGCGCGAGAGCGGGCCGTATTCCAGCCAGATATAATACAGCTCCATGCCCTGCATCTGGCTGTAGGCGAGGGCGGGCGTATCCGCGGAGATGTTGCGGGTCAGGCGCGCCAGCCAGTCCGCATTGGACGCGCCTTGCAGCGTCACGATCCGGTCGCCGGGGCGCACGCTGGAAGCAGACGGCGCCTGGGTGACGATCACCTCGCCCTCGCGCACCTCAAAGCTCAAGGGAAAGACCAGAGCTTCATCAGACATATGGTCGACAAAACCGGGATTGAACCCTTCAATCCGGGTGTGGGCGATATGGGCGTGGGCGGCGAAGCGTTGCAAGGCGCTGTGAAAATCGGCCGGGCTGATCGGACCGTCGTCGAGCCTGTCTTGCAGCTCCTGGTAATACTGGTCAAAGACCGGCTTGGGCGTGTTGACGTAAAGATCATAATGCGCCGCCTGAAGGCCTTCATAAAGCGCCTGGGCGTCTTCTTGCGCCTGATCCGTGGAGATCAGCTCCTGCGCCTGACAGGTCGGCAGCAGCGCGGCGACGAGCGCGCCGAGCAAAAGGGATCGAACCATCTGTGTCTTCCTGAACTGTGTGGCGTCCCGAACTGGACGCTCATTCACACAAGATCGACAGGCGCAAGATTGCCATGACCATCGCTTCCTGATTGTCTGACCTTTCCTCCTTTTACCGCGTCAGGACTGAAATGAGAGCTGAAACCGCGTTCCGGATGGGAGCCTGGCGAGTCGATCCGGTGCTGAACCAGCTCACGGGACCTGAAGGCGTCGTGGAGCTGGAGCCGCAAGTGATGGACCTTCTGGTCTATCTGGCCGAGGCGAAGGGTGAGGTGCGTTCCAAGGACGAGATCGCCGCTGCGCTCTGGCCGGGCGCCAGCGTCAATGACGACGCTTTGTCACGTACGGTCTGGAAGCTGCGCCATGCTTTGGGCGATGACGCCAAATCGCCGCGCTATGTGCAGACGGTGTCCCGGCGCGGCTATCGCCTGCTTGAAACGGTCGAGCCGGTCAAAGACTCGCCCCGGACGCCCCTGGGCAAGGTGGGCGCGCCGGTTCTGGCGGCGTCAGCGGCGGTGTTGATGATCATTCTGGTCGGGGCGAGCCTTTTGTCGCGGGGCGGGGAGGCGCCGCACCCGGAGCCTTCAATCCAGACAAACGATGAGACCTTGGCGCTGCTGGACCGCGCGGACGGTTTTTACGCCCAGTATACGCGCTCGGACAATGAAGCGGCCTTGCGGCTTTATGAGCGGGCTCTGGCCCAAGACCCGACCAATGCGGCGGCGCTGGCGGGGCAGGCGAACGCCCTGACCCAGCGGGTGATCCGCTGGGGGCTTGAGGGCGAAGCGAACCGAACCACGCTGACCGAGGCGCTTCAGTCGGGCGAAATGCAGACGCCGCGCGCGCAAGCGGCGCTCGTGCGCGCTGAAGCGCTGGCGCAAGAAGCAACCGAACTTGACCCCGGCCATGCCCGCGCCTGGCGGGCGCTGGGTCTGATCAAGGCGGCGCAATCAGACTTTGAGGCCGCACGCCGCGCCTATGACCGGGCGCTGGTGATCGACCCTCAAAACTGGGGCGCGATGATCAATTTGTCAGAGCTTGAAGAGCTGACCGGCCATCCCGAGCGGCAGGCGGAGCTTCTGGCGCGCAGTTTTGAGGCGATGTCTCGCGATTACGCCGCCAATCCTGTCGCCATCCGGCCCTGGCAGAGCGCTGTGGGCCTGTCGGTCGCGCGCTTGCGGGCCGACGCCGGAGAGCCTCAACAGGCCGAGCTGTGGTATCGCCGCGTCCTGGCGCTGGACCCGCTGAATGTTGAAGCGGTCAACGGCCTTGCGGCGGTTCTGCGCGAGAGTGGAGACGAGCAGGGCGCCGACGCGCTCTGCCGGGAGCTGGAAGCTGTGGGCGGCGGGCGGTGTGAGCGCTAGCCGGGACGCGGAGATTCAAGGATCAGGCTCATGATTTCTGCGCCCAGCTGCAAGTCTTCAGTATGACCGAACCTGTGTTTTTGAATGACGCCCTCGCGATCAATCAGAACGAGCGTAGGCGTGCCCTGCATGCGGTAATCGTTCATAGTCGCTGGCAGCGCTGCGGGGCCCGTGCCAGGCGTGTCGATTCCAACCGGAAAGCCGATCCGGTTTTCGTGGATGAAGGCCGAAAGCGCGGCTTCTGATCCCTGCGCTTCATGGTGTTCGAAAACGGTATGAAGCCCGAGTACGATCAAATCTGTCTCGCTGAACAGTTCGCGAACCCGCCGCGCCTGTGGCACGGCCTGAACGGCGCAGCCGCGGCAGAGCATCTGGAAGGCGAGGATCATCACCACGCGTCCCTTCAGGCTGTTCAGGTCTGGCGCAGTATCCGTGTTCAGCCAACGTGTGACGTGAAGATCGGGCGCAAGTCTGTGGGACATGTTCGGTCCTTTCAAGACGCGCCCGCATCGCGCCTCCGGGGCTTCACGCGCGATGCGGACGTCGTTCGGATTTAGTCAGAAGCGCCCATGATGATGCCCGGCAGGGACAGATCACCGGATGCGATGTCATGAACACCAGTGACACATAGCAACGGGATGTCTTCGTCCGTGTTGACCGTCAGCTCCGCCGTCACGGCGTCAAAGGCGAGTCCGTCTGCGCCCGCGACCGGCACGGTGATGCGAGCTGTTGAGCCGTCCAGAACCGGGCTCATGCCCGGGCTGTCCAGGGCGATGGGCAGATTGGGCGCAGTCGCCGGAAGCACATCCTGTCCCGGTGAGACATCACGAACTTTCAACCCGGCTCCGCACAGACTGTCCTCGGCGAGCACCACCCAGTGGGAATGCCAGTTCGCACCATCATTGGCGGGGTCTCCGTCGCCGTTCTCATCAAACAGCGGCGTGTCATCAAAATCGGGGTGGGCCGTGATCGCGAGCGCCAGAATGCCGGAGTCGGCTTCAAAACCGACCGATGACGGATTCAGGCTGGTGGGCCAGACATAGGCGGCGACGCCGGCCCCATGTAGCTGACCTGCAGGCAGGGGTTTGGCGGATCCGGCCTGGCCCGCGACTTCCATGGCGAAGGTCACAAGGCGGCCAGTGGTGCTGGCTTCAGCATGGGTGATGTCAAAAGCGGGATTGATGGCTTCATCGACCGGGCTTTGAACCGGATGGGCCAGGGCGGCATGGCTGGACGCCAGCACAAGGGCGAGGGCGAGGGCGAAAGGAATACGCATGACGGGATCTCCATAAGTATCGACTCAATACCAAAATGCTTACGGCGTCGGGCCTGGTCTTGCAAGACAAGTTTTTAGTCGATACTGATTGTGCATGCTAACGCCCGTATCCGAACGCATCGAACGCTTGTCCCGGCTCGTGCATAACGAGGCCCATGCCGAGGGGTTGAAGCCTGTCCAATGGGAGGTGTTGCGGTTTCTCGCGCGCGCCAATCCGGTCTCGCGAAGCCCCAAGGCTGTAGTGGCGTATCTGGGGCTGACCAAGGGCACGGTCTCGCAAACCCTGCTTGCTCTGGAGCGCAAGGGACTGATTTGCAAAAGCGAAGGCGTCGGCGATGCCCGCAAGGTTCGTCTTGACCTTACGCATGCCGGAACGGACAGGCTGACACGCGACCCTGTCGCCGCTCTCGAAGAGGCGGTCTGCGCCCTTGACGACAAGGATATCGAGCTGTTGTCGCAAACATTGGGACGGTTATTTGACCAGCTGATCTTGCGGCGAGGCGGCAAGCCGTTCGGCGTGTGCCGCACCTGTCGGCATTTCAGGGGCGGTCAGCCTGATTTTTGTGGCCTTCTCAATGCAACAATCTCTCAAGAGGGCGCGGATCAAATCTGCATGGAGCATGAACTCGCAGGCGGCCAACCCTAATCCGGCCGCGGCTTCTGACGCATCGCCTTGGTCTGGCTCTTCTTCGCCTTCTTGTCTTTCTGGCGTTTGATCGAATTGAGCGAAGGACGCGATTTGATCCGCGGCTTGGGCTTGCGGCTCGCCTGTTCGATCAGGCGCTTGAGTCGGGTGCGGGCCTCGGCGCGATTGCGCTCCTGAGAGCGGTGATCTTCCACATGCAGGATCAGCACGCCGTCCTGGGTCATTCGCGTGCCGGCGAGGCGCACCAGCCGCTGCTTGATCGCGGCGGGCAGGGCGCTGGCGCTGACGTCAAAGCGCAGCTGCACCGCGCTTTCAGTCTTGTTCACATGCTGGCCGCCGGGTCCGGACGACCGCACGAAGCGCTCGGTGATCAGGCTTTCATCAATGCTGATATCATCTGTGATGCGCATGTCAGCCAGACACAGGTTTTAGCGAAACGGCGAGCCCCGCGCCGGCCAGGGCGCTGGCCGCCAGCCCGATCATGACCCACGGCCCGCTCAGTTGATAGAGCCCGCCCATGATCAGCCCATAGACCAGCAACAAGACGCCGATCACGGTGTTTGAAACCGCCGTGTAACTGGCGCGTGTGTCTTCATCGGCCAGATCGACCAGATAGGTGGACCGGCCAAGCCGCACGCCCTGATGCCCGAAGGCGAGCACGAACAGAACGCCCGCATGGAAGATCATCAGCTCTGACCAGGGCGCATCCAGCAATAGGCTCGCCCCGCTTGCAAGGCACGCCGCAGCGCCCGCCAGCCCGCCGGCGGCCAGCACCCAGCGGCTCGATTTGTCCGCCAGTCGCCCCCAGGCCCAGCCGCTGACAAAGCCCGCGCTGGCCGACGCCACCAGAAACCCGCCCAGGCCCGCGAGCTCGGCGCCGGTCCGGTTTTGCGCGGCGGAGACGAGGAAGGGCGGGGCGATGGAGGTGGCGATCATCAAGGTGCGAGCGGCGACGAACTGACCAAAATCGCGATCTGTCCAGAGCAGACGGATCTGCTTCATCGCCTCGGGGAAGGCGTTCGCCCCGCCCTCGGTCGAGCCGGGCGCTTCAGCTAACTGCAGATAGACAAAGGCCGCGCTCACCCAAAGGCCGGCGCCGACAAGGAGCAGCCCTGCGATCACCGGCGCGCCGGTGTCAGGCGAGACCACCAAGACAGCCCCGAAGACCAACGCAACCAGACCTGAAACCGTGGTGGCGTAGCCGCTGACTGCGCCGCGGCGGGTTTTGGACACGGTCTTTCCCAGGACATCCTTGTGACTGACCGAGCACAGGCTGCGCGCGACCGCGAAAACGCCGACCATGGCGATCAGGAGCCAGCCCGCCAGCGCGCCATCAAGCGTCAGCGCGATCACCGCCATGATCACCAACGCCAGCGCCTGGCCCAGCGAGCCGGCCGCCCAGACATATTTGCGCTTTTCACGCTGGCGGATGGCAGTGGCGATAAAGAGCTGAGGCAGGAGCGCGCCCGCTTCGCGCACGGGCGCCAGCAAACCCACCAGAAAGGCGGGGGCGCCGAGCGCGCCGAGCAACCAGGTCAAGGTGAGTTTGGGATCGACCAGCGCATCGCCGGTCTTGGTCAGGCTGAGGGAGAGGGTGGAGAAGACCCAGTTGCGCGGTTGATGCTGACAGGCGCTTTCGGGCACGTCCTTGCAGACCCGAGCTTCATCATCGTCATAAAGCGCCGAGTATACGGTTTCAGAGAGTGCGTCTTGGGGCGCCTCGCTCATGGGGTCCGTCTCCTGTCACAGCCATGCAAGAGCGTGAGCTAGACCGCCGGATTGATCAAAATAGATTCGCTGTCCGGTTCGCTGCCCTCAGCGATGCGCACGGCTTCCGCCGAGACGCGCGCCTTGCCGTCCGCCACCAGTTTCAGGCAAGCGGGGTAGAGCTTGTGTTCTGCTTCCAGAACCCGCGCGGACAAGGCTTCGGGCGTGTCGCCAGCCATGACCGGCACTACCGCCTGACCGATGATCGGGCCGTCATCCATCTCCGCGCGCACGAAATGCACGGTGCAACCATGGACCCGCACGCCCTGTTCCAGAGCGCGTTCATGGGTGTGGACGCCCTTGAAGGCGGGCAGCAGAGAGGGGTGGATGTTGAGCATCCGGTCGCGCCATTTCTCGACGAACCAGGGCGTGAGAATGCGCATGAAACCGGCGAGGCACACGATCTGGACGCCGGCTTCGCGCAGTGTCGCGTCGAGGTCTTTTTCAAAGTCCTCGCGGTCTTCATAAAGCGTGTGGTCGATAAAGCCTGTGGGCACATCCACCTTGCGGGCGCGCTCAAGCCCTTGCGCGCCGGCCTTGTTGGACAGGACGAGGACGATCTCGGCGGGAAAGTCCGGATCCTGGGCCGCATCCAGCAAGGCCTGAAGGTTTGATCCCCGCCCGGAGATCAAAACGCCGACTTTAGTTTTCGCCATAGTCTAGCTCGCCTTCAACGCGCCGATAAGGCTGGCTTTCTCGCCTGCCGCGTTTAACGCCTCGCAAACCGAGTGCGCCTCGCTGGCCTCGACCGCCAGGATCATGCCGACGCCGCAATTGAACGTCCGGCGCATTTCGCTCTCGGCCACATCGCCGGCTTCCGCCAGCCATTTGAACACGGCAGGGCGCTCAAAGCTGTCATAATCCACGTCAAATGTCAGATGGTCCGGCAGCATGCGCGGGGTGTTTTCAGTGATCCCGCCGCCTGTGATGTGCGCCAGCCCCTTGATGCGGCCTTCACGGATCAGCGGCATCAGCGCTTTGACATAGATGCGGGTGGGCTCCAGCAGCGCTTCAGCCAGCTTGCGGCCCGGCGCGAAAGGCGCGTCGCTGTCAAAATCGAGCCCGGCATGGTCGATGATCCGGCGGATCAGCGAATAGCCGTTCGAGTGCGGGCCGGAGGAGGCGAGGCCGATCAGCGCGTCGCCTTCCTTCATCAGATCATGACGCGGCAGCAGCGCGCCGCGCTCAGCGGCGCCGACCACAAAGCCGGCCAGATCAAAATCCTCGCCCGTATACATGCCCGGCATTTCAGCGGTCTCGCCGCCGATGAGCGCGCAGCCCGATTGGCGGCAGCCTTCGGCGATGCCTGCGACCACGGCCGCGCCGCGTGTGGGGTCGAGTTTGCCGGTGGCGAAATAATCGAGGAAGTACAAAGGCTCGGCGCCCTGAGCCAGGATGTCGTTGACGCACATGGCCACCAGATCGATGCCGACCGTGTTGACGATACCGGAGCTGATGGCGAGCTTGAGCTTGGTGCCGACCCCGTCCGTGCCTGAGACGAGCACCGGGTCATTAAAGCCGGCGGCCTTGAGATCAAACGCGCCGCCAAAGCCGCCAAGGCCTGTGTCTGCGCCGGGGCGGGCGGTGGATTTGGCCAGCGGTTTGATGGCCTGAACCAGGGCGTCGCCTGCATCAATGCTGACGCCGGCGTCAGCGTAGGTCAGTCCGGATTTCGGGCTCGGGTCGGAGTGTGACACGTGCGGCTCCCTTGGCCATATCGTCAGTTCAGGCGTGCATAGCGCGCAATTGTCAAAAGTGCGAGAGGGCGGGGCGCCGCAACAGGCTTCACCGCAGCGCGCATCCGCGTATAGTCGCGGTCAGAGATGACGCATCAGGGGATCACCATGCAAGCGATCAGGCAAGCAATGCAATGGGCTTTCGCGGGGCTGGCGGCTGGCGTTATGACCGCCTCGGCCCTGGCGGACGGCCCCTTCACCATTGACGGCGTGGCCATTGATGCGCGGGCGGACACGGCCTACGACGCCCAGCGCACGGCGCTGGAAGAGGGGCAGACCCAGGGCGCCCTGAGACTGATCGAGCGTCTGACCTTGCCCGAAGACCGAATGGAATCAGGCCTGCCTGTCATCACTGCAGATGATGCGGCCAGTTTGATTGCGGGGCTGCAGATTT
This sequence comes from Oceanicaulis sp., assembly GCF_051859625.1. Taxonomy (GTDB): domain Bacteria; phylum Pseudomonadota; class Alphaproteobacteria; order Caulobacterales; family Maricaulaceae; genus Oceanicaulis. The sequence continues at coordinate 161,201 of NZ_JBHYFH010000002.1, forward strand.
CTGACGAGCAGCGCTCGGCCACCCGCTATCGCGGCGTGCTGAGCCTGGATTTCGATCCGCGCGCCGTGCGCCGGTATCTGTCGGGGCTAGGCGTGCCGTTTGTTGAATCCCAGTCTGCGCCCATGGCCGTCATTCCGGTGACTGAGCTGAGCTCAGGTGCGCGGGTGCTGGGCGGAGACTGGCTGGAAGTTTGGCGAAACAACGGTTTCGAGCATGCGCTCACCCCCGTCCTGGCGGTCGATGAAGATGCGATTTCGGCGGATGCCGTCACGTCGCTCAACACCAGCGCTTTGCGCTCCGTCCTCGATGCGATGGGGCTTGAGCGGGTCATGGTGCTGGTTGCGCGTCAGGAACCAGGGTCTGTGCGGGCAGGCGGCGTGATCGTCAGCTTTGACGGCGAGGGCGGCTTGCAGCGTGAGACCGTATCCCCGGTCAGCCTGGCCGGCGGGTTTGAAGATGCAGCGCGCGCCATTGTGGAGCGCCGCGAGCAGGACTGGAAACGCGCCAGCGTGGTGCGCGACACGACCGTGGCCGAACTCGATCTGAGCATTCTTTTTGACAATCTGGCCGAATGGCGAGAGCTGCAACAGGCGGTGACCGGCGCGTCTCTGATCCAGAATGCGCGCCTGGACGCCATTTCGCGCACCGGCGCCGCGATGACGATCACCCATCGGGGCGCGCGCGAACAGGTCATGGCCGAACTGAGCGCCCGCGGCGCGGTTCTGGCCGAGGATGAAACACTGGGTTGGACGGTACGCAGCCGCTAATGAAGCCAGGACAACTCGCGCTCGATCTGGTGCTTGAGCCCGACTATCGGGCCGAAGCCTTTGCGGTCAGCGAAGCCAACGCCGCCGCCCTGGCGCTCGTCAATCGCTGGCCGCGCTGGCGGCAAGGCCATCTCTTGCTGGTCGGACCGGCGGGCAGCGGCAAGACGCATCTGTCTCACATGTGGACCGCACGAACGCGCGCCATGCCGCTTGACGCCGCTGATCTGTCAAAAGGTCTGAAGAGCGTGGGACGGGGCGCGGCCGTGCTGGTTGAGGATTGCGACAAGGGCGTGGATGAAAACGCCCTGTTTCACCTGTTGAACCGGGCCGCAGGCGATGCGGGCGTGACGGTGTTGATGACGGCGGGCAAAGCCCCGGCGGAATGGCCGGTGTCGCTGCCTGATCTGGCCTCTCGCATGATTGCGACGGAAACCGCGGTGCTGCATGAGCCCGACGACGCCTTGCTGCGTCAGGTGATGGAAAAACTTTTCCGTGACAAACGCACGCCGCTCTCTCCTGGGGTTTTGGAGTATCTCCTTGATCGCATGGAGCGATCTGTGGATTACGCCCGGCGTCTGACGGCCTGGCTCGACCGTGAAGCGCTGGCGCGCAAAGGCCCGGTCACACGCACACTTGCGCGCGAGGGGCTGTCAGTCCTATCCAGTTGACCCGACGCGCCCTTCGCCTGTTTGGAGCCCTGTGATGACCGACGCCGCGCCTTCATCCTCCATATCCGGGACTGATGTGGAGGCGCTGATGGCCTCTCCGGACCGGTTCCTCAATCGTGAGCTGTCCTGGCTTCAGTTTAACTGGCGGGTCATCGAGGAGGCGCGCAATCCGCGTCATCCGGTGCTCGAACGCCTGCGTTTTCTGTCCATCTCGGCCAGTAATCTCGATGAGTTCTACATGGTGCGTGTGGCCGGCCTGCGCGCCCAGCTGCGCAACGGCATGGACCGGCCCGGCATGGATGGCTGCACGCCCGGCCAGCAGCTTGACCAGATCAATGAGGCCGCCACGGCGCTGATGTCCGCGCAGCAGGACACCTGGCGTGAACTGCAGGACCTTCTGGCCGAGCAAGGCGTGGAGCTGGTGGATGAGAAAAACCTGACAGCGAAAGAGCGCGAATGGCTGCGCGATGACTTTCTGGCGCACACGCTGCCGGTGATCACGCCGTTGGCGATTGATCCCGCGCACCCGTTCCCGTTCATTCCCAATCTCGGCTTCGCGCTGATGCTCAAGCTCAAGCGGCAACGCGACGGGCGCATCATGAATGCGCTTCTGCCCATGCCGGCCGGGGTGAAGCGGTTTATCGAGATTCCCACTGAACGCGTGGACGAGCAGGGCCGTCCGGTCAAACGCTTCATTGCGCTTGAAACCATCCTGATCCTGTTCATGGACGCCCTGTTCCCCGGCTTTGATCTTGTGGGCAAGGGCGCGTTCCGGATCATTCGCGACAGCGATATCGAGATCGAGGAAGAAGCCGAAGATCTGGTGCGCGAGTTTGAAGCGCTGCTCAAACAACGCCGCCGCGGCGTTCTGGTGCGCCTGAAGATTGAAGCGGGCATGCCCGAAGAGTTGCGCCGCTTCATCACCCAGCAATTGCACGCCGAAAAACAGGATGTGCAGCTGGTGGACGGGCTTCTGGGCATGGCGCAGCTGAGCCAGATGATCCCTGATGAGCGGCCGGAGCTGAAGTTCGAGCCCTATGAGCCGCGCTTCCCCGAACGGATCAAGGATCATGGCGGGGATGTGTTCGCGGCGGTGCGCGCCAAGGATCTGATCGTCCACCACCCCTATGAAAGTTTTGACGTTGTCGTGGAGTTCCTGCGTCAGGCGGCGCGCGATCCCGACGTCATCACGATCAAGCAGACGCTGTACCGGACGTCCAAGGATTCGCCGATCATCGCCGCACTCATCGAGGCGGCGGAGGCGGGCAAGAACGTCACGGCGCTTGTGGAGCTGAAGGCGCGCTTTGATGAGGAGGCCAATCTGCGCTGGGCGCGTGATCTGGAGCGCGCCGGCGTGCAGGTCGTTTATGGCTTCATCGAGTACAAGACCCACGCCAAGATCTCGCTTGTGGTGCGCCGCGAAGGCGCGGACTTGCGCAGCTACGCCCATTTCGGCACCGGCAATTACCATCCGATCACGGCGCGCATTTACACGGATTTGTCGCTGTTCACCGCCGATCCCGCCTTTGGCCGGGATGCGGGCCGGATCTTCAACTATGTCACCGGCTATGCCCGGCCGCAGCAGCTGGAAAAGCTGGTGATCAGCCCGATCAACATGCTCGAATTCATCTGCGAGAAGATCGACCGCGAGATCGAGAACGCCAAGGCCGGCAAGCCGGCCGGGGTCTGGGCGAAGATGAATTCGCTGGTCCACCCGCGTGTCATCGACAAGCTGTATGAAGCCAGCCAGGCTGGCGTGCGGTGCGAGCTGATCATGCGCGGCATTTGCTGTCTGAAACCCGGCGTGCCGGGCTTGTCAGAGAATATTCGCGTGAAATCCATCGTCGGGCGGTTTCTGGAGCATTCACGGATCGCCTGCTTCGCCAATGGCGCGCCCATGCCAAGCCCGCAGGCGGAGATTTACATTTCCTCCGCAGACTGGATGCCGCGCAATCTGGACCGGCGCATCGAGACCCTGTGTCCGATCGAAAATCCGACCGTACACCGGCAAGTGCTCGACCAGATCATGGTCGCCAATCTCAATGATGAAACCCAGAGCTGGTATATGAACGCCGACGGCTCCTATACGCGCTTTGACACCGACGGCGTGGACGAGCCGTTCTCGGCGCATGCCTATTTCATGACCAATCCATCCCTGTCGGGCCGGGGCGAAGCGCTCAAACGCGATCAGCCGCCCGCCTTTCCCCATGTGGGTCCGCGCGACTGATGGGCGTCCGTGACATTTTCGGCTTCGGCAGCGCAGAACCTCAGCTCAAGGGCCGCGACGTTGCGGTGATTGATGTGGGCTCGAACTCGGTGCGCATGGTGCAGTACCGGGTTGAAGGGCGGATGCTCTGGCCTGTGTTCAATGAAAAGACGATGGCCGGGCTCGGCGGCGGCGCGGCGGAGACGGGACGGTTGAACCCTGAAGGCGTCGAGGCCGCCTTGCGTACGCTCAAACGCTTCACCCAATTGCTTGACGCCAAGGGCGTCACCACGCGCGGCGCCGTGGCGACAGCGGCGGTGCGCGAGTGCGTGGACGGTCCGGACTTCGTCCAGCGGGTTCGCGATGAGACGGGCCTGGTCATTGACGTGCTGAGCGGCGAGGAAGAGGGGCGGTATTCCGCGCTGGGCGTGCTGGCCGGCGTGGGCGAGGCCTGGGGCGTGGCTGGTGATCTGGGCGGGTCCAGCCTGGAGCTGACCGGATTGGACAACCGCACGACCTTGTCCGCGGTGACCCTGCCGCTGGGCCCGTTGGCGGTGAACGCCGCCAGCAACAGACCTCAGGATCTACGCAGCCATGTGGATGAACAACTGGCGCGCGCCAGTGACGTGCTTACGAATGCAGGCGACACGTTTTACGCCGTAGGCGGCGCCTGGCGCTCTTTCGCCAATCTGTCCATGACCTTGCGCAATTACCCGCTGCGTCTGTTGCATGAATACGAGCTGACGCCCGAACAGGTGCGCAAGGCCGTCGATTTCGCCATGAGCCAGAGCGAAAGCTCATTGGCGTCCGTGCCCGGCGTGGCGTCCAAACGCGCTTCCACCTTGCCCTACGCCGCCATGCTGCTCGACCGGGTGATGAAAGCGGGAAGGTTTTCCCGCCTGGTGTTCTCCGCCAACGGCCTGCGCGAAGGCGTGGTCTGTGTCAGCGATCCAAGCCTGGTGGAAGAGGGCGACCCGCTGTTGAGCGGTGCAGAGGCGATGGCCCATTCCGCGTCGCCCGAGCCCGCATTCGGCCTGGCGCTTGCGGACTGGCTGGAGCCAGCCTTCAAAGGCGAAACCGCTGCGTTTTCCGACATCCGCGATCAACGCTTGCGCGCGGCGGCGGCGCGTTTGTGCGATATCGGCGCGCGCCTGCACCCTGATCATCGCGGCGATCTGGCTTTCACCCAAGTCCTATATGCGCCCATTGGCGGGCTGAGCCATGATGAGCGTGCGTTTCTCGCGCTCTGCCTGCATCATCGCTATGAAGGCAAATCCTCTCGCAATGAAGACTGCGTCTCCAGCCATTTGCTGAATGAGGAGCAACGCGCGGCCGCGATGCGGGTGGGGCTGGGATTGCGCTTTGGCGCCGCCTTGTCTGGCCGCACGGCGAAGCTGCTGAAATCTTTCACGCTGTCGCGCGGAGAGGGCGAGTTGCGGATCACGGCGCGGCCGGAAACCGAAGATCTGGTCGTTGAGCGAGCCTGGAAACGGTTTGAACAGTTTTGCAGCGCGATGGACCTCAAGCCCGTCATGATCAGATAGGCTCGCTAGCCGACCATGCGCGGGCTGGCTAGGGTTGAGCCATTGGTCAGTGAGAGGACGAATGGAATTGTTTTCTTTTCTCGCCCTGGCGACGATGATGGTGGTGCTGACCACGTCCATTCACCTGGGCGGCCTGGCGGCCTTGATCGCGATGATGCGCTGGCGGGAAGGGCGTTCCAATCATGTGACGTCGGCCTGGTGGCAGATGGCGCTGATCCTGGGCGTGGTACAGGGCTTGTTCTTTCTGCACGCTGTCCAGATCTGGGTGTACGCGGCGCTGTACCGGTTTGGCGGCGTCATCGAAACCTTTGAGGAAGCTCTCTATTTTTCAACCTCCACCTTCACCACGGTGGGGTATGGCGACATCGTGCTGGAGCCGGGCTGGCGGGTGCTGGCGGGGATTGAAAGCGCCAACGGCTTTCTGCTTCTGGGCTGGTCGACAGCTTTTCTGCTGCAAGTCGTCAGCCGCCTGCGCTCGGTGGAGTTTCGCTGGCTGGACCGTCGGGAGGACGAGGCGGAACTGTTTGAAACCCGCAAGGCGGGCCGCAAGGACGATGCGGATCCGATCAGCTAGCATCCTGTTCGACTTGCCCCCGTGCTCCGCAGCGCGCTAAACCGTCTGCACATTTCAGAAAGTTCGACAGGACCGGGCATGTTCAACAAGATCCTCATCGCCAACCGCGGCGAAATTGCTGTGCGCGTCATCAAGACCTGCAAGCGGTTGGGCATTCCCACCGTGGCGGTCTATTCCGAAGCGGACGCGGACACGCTGGCCGTGGAGATGGCGGATGAGGCCGTGTTCATCGGACCGCCGGCGCCGGGCGAATCCTATCTCGACATGAACAAGATCATCCAGGCGTGCCTGGACACGGGCGCGGACGCCGTTCATCCCGGTTTCGGATTCCTGTCTGAGAACGCGAACTTCCCCAAGGCGCTGGCTGAAAAGAACATCGCCTGGATCGGCCCGAACCCGCACGCCATCTCGGCCATGGGCGACAAGCTGGAATCCAAGAAACTGGCCGCCGAGGCCGGCGTCAGCACCGTTCCCGGCTTCAAGGGCGAGATCGAGGACGACCAGCAGGCCGTCGAAGTGGCGGGCGATATCGGCTATCCGGTGATGATCAAGGCGTCAGCCGGCGGCGGCGGCAAGGGCATGCGCATCGCGCGCTCTGAATCCGAAGTGCGCGAAGGCTTCAAGGCGGCCCGGAATGAAGCGAAATCCTCGTTCGGCGATGATCGCATCCTGATCGAGAAATTCGTCGAGAAGCCGCGCCATATCGAGATCCAGGTGCTGGGCGACAAGCATGGCAATGTGGTGCACCTCAACGAGCGCGAATGCTCGGTCCAGCGTCGCAATCAGAAAGTGCTGGAAGAGGCGCCGTCGCCCTTCCTCGACCCCGAGACCCGCAAGAAGATGGGCGATCAGGCTGTCGCGCTCTCAAAGGCGGTCGATTATGACAGCGCCGGCACGGTGGAGTTCATCGTCGACCCGGATCGCAATTTCTACTTCCTGGAAATGAACACCCGCTTGCAGGTGGAGCATCCGGTCACCGAGCTGACCCATGAAATCGACCTTGTGGAGCAGATGATCCGCGTGGCGGCGGGTGAAAAGCTCGGCTTCAAGCAGTCCGACATGCAGATCAAGGGCTGGGCGGTGGAAGCGCGCCTGTACGCGGAAGATCCTTACCGCGGCTTCCTGCCGTCGATCGGCCGTCTCAAGCATTATGTCGAACCGCTGGAAGGCCCGATCGGGCGTGGTGCGCTGCGCATTGATTCCGGCGTTCGCGAGGGCGATGAAATCTCGATGTTCTATGATCCGATGATCGCCAAGGTCATCGGCTATGGCGACAATCGCGACGCGGCCATCGACGCGTTGTCAGAAACCCTCGACCGGCTTTATGTGGACGGCTTGCAGTCCAACGCGCCTTTCCTGTCCGCGGTGCTGGACGAGGCGGACTTCAAGTCCGGCCGCATCCATACCGGCTATATCGACGAGCACTTCCCCGAAGGCTTCAACGGCACCGCGCCGACCGAGTTCCAGCTCAAATCGCTCTGTGCGACCGCAGCGTTCATCCACACGGTTTTTGTGGAGCGCGCGGCGCGCGTGTCGGGCCGCATCACCCCGCTGCCTGAAGAGGGGCAGGCCCATGAATGGGTGGTGATCTTGAATGATCAGCGTTTCCCGGTGGAGCTGCGCATCCCCGAAGGGGCGATGGAGCTGGATGAGGCGGGCGCCGAGCTTTGGGCGCCGGGCCTGATCGCGGAGCCGGTGGTGCTGACCACCAGCTGGAAGCCGGGCGACCACATGTTTGAAGGGACGCTGGACGGCCAGGATTTCGCGGTCTTCGTCGCAGACCGCACCGAAGGCTACAAGCTGCGTCATCGCGGCTATCAGGCCGACGCCCTGGTGTGTACGCCGCGCATCGCCGAGCTTCATGCGCGCCTGCCGGAAAAAGAGCCGGTGGACACCGCCAAGCTGGTCACCAGCCCGATGCCGGGCCTTGTGGTCTCCATTGCGGTTGAGGCGGGCCAGGAGGTCAAGGCGGGTGAAGCGCTGATGGTGGTCGAGGCCATGAAAATGGAGAACGTGCTGCGCGCGGAACTCGACGGCGTCATCAAGTCGGTCAATTGCGACGCGGGCGCTTCAGTCGCCGCCGACGAACTTTTGATCGAGTTCGACTAAAGTTTTCATACAGTCCGATTCAAAACGCTGCAGTCTTGATGGCTGCAGCGTTTTGTTTGTCTGTCTGTTTGCCGGTTAACTTACCCAGACTTCATTTGACGTCAGCCCTGCGGCGCAGGCACACTGAGCCTGTAAAGAAACGGAGACTTGGATGAATCTCGGTCACACCCTGTTCAGCCCCAACGGTCGCAGCACCCAGAATGAATACTGGCTGGGCATGCTGATCATCGTTCTTGGCAACCTGTTTCTCGCGCCCCTGCCGGTGATCGGCGCCGTTTTCTGGATCGGCCTGATCTATGTCGGCGCCGTGGTGTCCGCCAAACGGTTGCATGATGCGGGCAAGACCGGCTGGATTCATCTTATTCCCTGGGTCATTTCGCTGTCCTTGATGGGATTTGGCGTTGTGGCCGCAGGGGGCGCCGCGCTTGCGCCGGTTGTGGACATGGTCGGCACGCCGGGGGGCTGGGAAATGCTGGAATCGGGCGATTTGTCTCCGAAAGCCACGGCCCAGCTGGTCAGTGGCGGATTGCTGGCGGCGGGCGGCTTGCTGCTCTTCTGGTCGCTCGCTGCGCTGACCTGGGTGGTCTACACGATCTGGGTGGGTGTTCTGGCCTCTGATCAGGACGACAATGTCTACGGACCTGCGCCGCGTCAGGCCGTCTACGCCCAGGCCGCAGCCCGTTCAGCCGGGGCGCCGCCTGCTGAGGGCTGATCCGGTTTTTCTTGACGCGAGTCGCCGAACCGCGAACGCTGCCATTACGCGCATCTCAACATCAAAACCTGGGGACATCATGGATATTGGAAATCTGCTGTTCAATCCGAACGGCCGAATTGGCCAGAAAGAGTTCTGGATTGGCGTTGCGATCATATTCGGCGGCAATTTGCTGCTGACCTGGATTCCCTTTCTCGGCACGCTGATCTGGCTGGGTCTGCTTTGGGTCGGCGTCGCGGTTTATGGCAAGCGTCTGCACGATGCGGGCAACAGCGCCTGGTTGCATGCCGTGCCATGGGCCGTCTCGATCGTGCTGGGTGTGATCGGCTCGATCATGCTGGGCGGCGTGTTCATCGCCGCAATGGCGGGCGAGGGCGATGTCAATATGGGCGCGTTGATCGCCGGCGGCGGATTGGCCAGCGTCTTCTTCCTGCTCAGCACCTTGGTCTGGATCGCCTACACGATCTGGGTGGGGGTGCTCAAAAGCGATGCGGGCGCCAACGCCTATGGTCCGGCCCCGGTGATTGATGGGGTTGCGGCGCCGGCTGAACCGGCCGCGCCGGCGGCTTCACCGACGGATGCAGATTCGGGCGAATCCAAGGATTGATATGGAGGCTGGCTGGCCATTAGGGCTGGCTGGCAAGGGGAGAGACGGAGGGCGACCCATGAGTTTGATGAATGTTCTTTTTGCGCCGAACGGGCGCATCAATCCAAGCCAGTTCCAGGCCGGCGCTTTGGTGCTGTTAGGAATCGGTTTCGTGATGGCCTTGCTGTCACTGACCGGTAACACCGCTCTGATGGGCGTGCAGACGCTGGTGGGATTGGCCTTGATCTATCCGTGGGTCGTCCTGTGGCGCAAACGCCTGCATGACAACGGAAAGACCGGCTGGTTCCTGCTGCTGGTCTTGCTGGTCTGGTTTATCCTCAGCATGATCAGCAACCAGATCATCACCATGATGTTTGCGGGCGACATGATGCAGGCCATGGAAGATGTCACCGGGTTCTCGCAGATGTTGCAGGCTCAGGCGCAGCTCGCGCAGGAGCTGGCCTTGCCGGCTGCGATTTCGTCGCTGGTTGTCGGTCTGATCGTGGTGTTTGGCGCCAACGCCATTCTGAAGTCTGATCCGCAAGAGAACCGCTATGGACCGGTTCCTGGCGCTGAGGGCCCTCCCACATCCCAGCCCGCATCCAGTGTCCCGCCGATGGACCTGCCTGACGATACGGACAAGGATCAGAACTGATCGTGTCCGCCCTGCGACGCAGGGCGGACTTGCCATCGACGCGCGCTCCGTTTCATACCGGGGCGCGCGTTTATTTTGCGAGGAGCCGGCGTGACCCAACCCAGTTTTGATCTGAAGACGGCGTTCATGCCGGTCTTTCGCTCCACCGAGGACGAGTTCTGGATCGGGCTGGGCGTGATTGCGGCGCTGGACGCCTTGCGGATCAGCTTTTCTCCGGCTGCAGGCGTCTTGTCCTGGCTGGTCATCGCCTTTTTCGCCAGCACGGTGTTCATCAACCGCTATCGCGCGCTGGGCAAACCCACAGCGCTCGCTTTGGCGGCGCTGGCTGGCGCCACCGTGATCAAGATCATCACCGGCCTGTTCGGCATGGCGTCGCGCGCCTACCCGGAGTTCGTCGCGTTTCTGGAAAATCAGGGCGTGAACATGAATGATCCGGCGGCGGTGCAGGCGGCGGCCTATGACCCCGCGATCCAGCAAGCCTATCAGGAACGGCTGACCTCGGACCCGGAATTCGCCATGGCGATCCTTTATGCGGGCGCCTGGCCGTCCATGTGGGGCTTCTGGCTGGTGCTGGCGGCGGTGGGATACTGGACGGCGCGTGGTCGCGCGTTTTGATCTGACAGATCGAGCAAGGATCGGAATGCGCGGATGACGGTCTGACGCTATCGCTAGGCTTCTGATCACAGGAGCATAGACATGGCATTTCAGATTACCGGGCTGAACCCTGAACTCTTCAAGCCGCTATTTGACCTCTCCGCCGCCGCTCTGGCTGAACGCGGGGTGCACCGCAAAACCGTTGACGCCAAGCCTGGATATCCCTGCCGCATCACGTTGGAAGACGCGCCTGTGGGGGAAACCGTCTTGCTGCTGAACTATGAAAGCCACGCGGTTTCAACGCCGTATCGTCACGCTTTTGCGATCTATGTGCGAGAGCACGCGCACGCCGCGGCGCAGTTTGAGAACACTTTGCCGCCTGTGATGAGCGGGCGTCCCATCGCCTTGCGGTTCTTTGATGCGGACGGCCAGCTGATCGGCGCCGACATGTTTCTTGATGAAGCGGCAGGCGTTGAGACCATCAAGACCGCGCTCGATCGTCCGGACGTCGCCTATATCCACGCCCATAACGCCAAGCATGGCTGTTTCTCAGCTGAGATTCGTCCGCTCTAGACCGGCGGGTCCTCGCGATGTGTGGCGCCGAACACATCTTCAAAGGCGCGCTTGAGCGCCAGGTCGGCGTCATCCATCGTCACGGGCAGTCCCAGATCCACAAGGCTCGTCACCCCGTAGCGCGGATCAGAGATGCCGCAGGGCGTGATGCCGCCAAAGTGCGACAGATCCGGCTCCACATTCAGCGCGATGCCGTGAAACGACACCCAGCGGCGCAGGCGGATGCCGATGGCGGCGATCTTGTCTTCGCGTTCCGGCCCGCCGGGCTGGGTGCGGTCCACCCACACGCCCACGCGCCCGCAGCGCCGCTCGCCGGTGACGTTGAAGCTGTCGAGCGTGCCGATGATCCACTGTTCCAGATCGCGGACGAATTTGCGCGCGTCTCGGCCGCGCGTCCTGAGGTCGAGCATCACATAGGCCACGCGCTGGCCGGGGCCGTGATAGGTGTATTCGCCGCCGCGCCCGGTCTTGTGGACCGGGAAGCGCTCAGGGTCTTGCAGGTCTTCAGGTTTGGCGCTGGTGCCGGCGGTGTAGAGCGGGGCGTGTTCGAGCAGCCAGATCAGTTCGCCCGCTTCGCCTTTGGCGATGGCTTCGGCGCGCGCCTCCATGGCGGCCACGGCGTCAGGGTAGGCGATAGAGGTCTGTGAGACCGCCCAGCCGATGGTCGCGTCTGTCATGATCTTGCAGGCCTTTAACTGTCGAGAAACCGTAGCGGAACATCGTGAGGCTGAACGCGCATGACAAGGGTTATGCGCCATAGAGCAACAGTGATGCACGTTTCATGAGCCAATTAGGCGCCGTTCAGGTCGAAATCTCCGTGCTTCTGGGCCGGTCCAAGCTGCCGATTCACCAATTCCTGCGCATGGGCCGGGGCGCGGTGATTCCCCTGGACGCCGCCGAGCATGACGAAGTGTGGATTCTGGCCAATAATCATCCGATCGCGCGCGGTGAAATCATCATTCAGGGCGACCGGGTGGCGGTCTCGATCACTGACGCCGCAGACGTTCACGACTATTTCGCTGCATAAGCACCTCACATAAGGGCTTCACAAGAGGAGCCGGGCTTGGTACACGCCCGCTTCCCGAATTCGCGGCCGTGGCGGAATTGGTAGACGCGCAGCGTTGAGGTCGCTGTGGGGTAAAACCCGTGGAAGTTCGAGTCTTCTCGGCCGCACCATCTTTCGCGCTTTCTGCAAGCGCTGACAGACAAGCCTGACGCTGACGCGTCAGGCTTTTTTGTTTTTTCGCGACAACAGCACGCGCCATCTCGATTTCATCGGCGCCCGCGACTATCGTGTCTTACGCACTGCACCCCATTCCAGAAAAACGCGAGACGCCATGACGCAACCGGTTGAAGAGCTGCACCGTGACGATGTGACGACCGGTATGGACTTGCCTGAAGGGGTGCTTGTGGAACTGATCGGGGCGATCGCGGATCGCGACCCGACATTGATCCGGCAATTGCTCGCGCCGCTGCACCCTGCTGATATCGCGGACCTGATCGAACAGCTCAGCTGGGACCAGCAGCGTTTGCTCGCCGAACTTGACGCGTCGCTGCTCACCGGCGAAGTGCTGGCCGAGATCGGCTATGACACGCGCGCGGGTCTGTTTGACCTGCTGGAGACCCAGCAGATCGTCGACGCGCTGGACGGTCTTGATTCTGACGACAAGACCATGGTCGTCGAGGAGCTCGAGCCGGAGGTTCGCCAAGCGGTTCTGGCCGCCGTCTCCGCCGAAGATCGCGAACATCTGGAAGCTTCGCTGGCGTTTGAAGAGGAGACCGCCGGCCGTCTGATGCAGCGCGAGTTCGTCGCTGCGCCCTCATTCTGGACGGTGGGTCACACCATCGACCATATGCGGCTTGCGGGCGAAGAGCTGCCGGACCTCTTCTTTGAGGTCTTCATCGTGGATGAAGGCTTCCGTCCCATTGGCGCGGTGCCCGTCAGCCGTCTGATGCGCTCGCAACGCGACACCCCGCTCTCAGAGCTGATGGAAACCGCCAAGATCACGATCCGTCCCGAGGATGACCAGGAAGACGCAGCCTATCTGTTTGAGAAGTATCACCTGATCTCGGCGCCTGTGGTGGACGATTCAGGTCGTCTGAAAGGCATGCTGACGGTCGATGACATCGTCGACGTCATCCAGGAAGAGAACAAGGAAGACTTGCTGGCGCTGGCCGGGGTGAACGAGGCGGGCCTCGCAGACACGGTCTGGGAATCGGTGAAATCGCGGGCGCCCTGGTTGCTGGTCAATCTGGGCACGGCGGTGCTGGCGTCTCTGGTGATCGCCCTGTTTGACCAGGCCATCGCCCAGCTGGTGGCGCTGGCGGTGCTGATGCCGATCGTGGCTTCGATGGGCGGAAACGCCGGTACGCAATCACTGGCGGTCGCCGTGCGCGCGCTCGCCACCCGCGATCTGACCGGCGCCAATTCCCTGCGCTTCGTCTGGCGCGAAGCGGCGGCGGGTCTCGTGAACGGGATCATTTTTGCTGTGATCATGGGGATCATCGCGGCCGTGTGGTTCCAGGAACCGGATCTGGGCTGGGTCATCGCGGTGGCCATGGTGATCAACCTCGCCATCGCCGGCCTTGCAGGGGTTCTGGTGCCTTTGGGGCTCAAGCATTTCGGCGCCGACCCGGCTGTCGCCTCATCGGTTTTTGTCACGACCGTGACGGATGTGGTGGGATTTGTCGTGTTTTTGGGCCTGGGCGCCCTTGTTCTGCTTTAATCTCGCGCGACCTGTAGGCAGACTACGTTCCTGAGGGAGGCCTTCGCCATGAACCATGCCGCTCTGGCTGTAATGATCGCACTTGCGGGCGCATCGCCTTTGGCCGCTCAGGATGCAGGGGGGCAAACGCCGTCATTTGACAGCGGCTTGCGCCTGTCAGGTCCATGGGCGATCGGACCGCGTCTGGATCAGGCGCGCGCCGGACTGTCCGCGACTGTGCTGGAGGGCCGGATCTATGCCGCTGGCGGCGCCGGACTCGCCAATCCGCGCGACGCCCTGGAAGTCTATGACCCTGAAAGCGGCGCCTGGCGCGTGCTCAAACCCATGCCCGTGGGGCTGGAGCGTTTCGGCATGGCGGTGCTGGACGGCAAGATCTATGTGGCGGGCGGGTATTCGTCCGAAGCGGGCGCGGACCCCATCGACCAGGTCTGGTCCTATGATCCCGAGACAGATTCATGGAGCGCGGAGACGGCGCTCCCCGGCGCCAAGGCCAGCCTGTCTCTGGTGTCTGTGAATGACCGGCTTTACGCCCTGGGGGGCGAAGACGGCGCGCCGGGCCTGTTTGTCTATGACCCTGAAACCCAGAGCTGGAACGCCGCGGAAGCGCCTGACGAGATCAACCGTCGGGGGGCGGCGGCTGTCGCGCTTGAGGATGAAATCTGGCTGATCGGCGGCGCCCGGAACGGGCAGGCGACATCCCGGGTGGATGTTTACCATACACTGTCTCAAACTTGGCGCCGCGCCCCGGATCTGCCTGAACCCCGGGCCGGCCACGCCGCGGCTGTACTGGAAGGCGACGTTCATGTGTTTGGCGGTCGCAGCGCAGACATGCGGCGAACCCTGGCCAGCCATGTCGCGCTGAACGCGGGTTCTGAGACCTGGGAGAGCCTGTCTGACATGCCCGCCGCCCGTACAGAGGCAGGGGTGGTCAGCGTTAACGGCGCAATCTGGTTAATTGGCGGCGGATCGGGCGCAGGCTTCTTTGCGCCCTTTACGGCTTTGGACGCGGTGGACATTTTCTCGACGTCAGAGCGCTGACGGTCCTGAGTTTGCATCGCGCTTCTTGACTGAAGATCCAACCGTTTCGAAACGGGACAGCGATGACACCGCGTTTGAAATCGACCCGCGCCGCGCGCGACCTGATCAAGGCTCACGAGCCCTTCCTGGCGGAGGCTGAACGGCGTGGTAAACGCTGGACAGTCGGCTATGGCCATACCGCGTCAGCCAAAGAGGGCGTGACGCTCAAGCCTGAAGACGCTGAACTTCTGCTGATCTACGACGTGATGCGCGCCGAGCAGACCATTGACGCCAATGTCGGCGCGGAGATGGCGGCGCCCATGCGTGATGCGCTGGTGTCCTTCGCCCTCTCAGTGGGTTTGCGCGCTTTCAAGGTGTCTGACGTGGCGCGTCTGGCGCGTGCGGGCCGTCATCGGGACGCCGCCGCCGCCATCGAAACCTGGGTGCGCGCCGATCAGGACGGCCGGTTGGTCGTCTCTGACCGTCTGGTCACGCGCCGCGCCGCGGAAAAGGCGCTTTATCTGTCAGGGCTGGAAGACAGCGCGGCAAGTATTGATGCGCCGTCCGTGGTTGCTGAAGCCGAGCCTGCATCGGAGGCGGTCTCGGACACCTCAGCGGAAACGCCTGCTGAAGAGCCAGCCGTTGAAGCGGCGCCGTCTCCGGCTGCGCCTGACGCGCCTGTTCAGGACGAGTCTGAGCCTGAAGAAGCGCCTCTCGACGAAGCCCAGGCGGAAGTCGAGCCTGAGCCTGAAGAAGCACATGAGGCGTCTTCTGGATTGGTCGAGCTCGATATCGCTTTTGAAACGCCGGACGATGAGACGGTGGGGGACAGCCGTGTAGAGCCCCAGATTGTTTCTCCGGATCTCGAAGCCGTTGCTGAAACGACTGAGGATGAGGGTGAGGACGCGTCACAAGACGAGTCCGACATTGAACCCGAAACGGCTGAGCCTGAGACCGTTGAGCCTGAGTTGGTTGAGGCGGAGGCGACAGACTCCGAACCTGCCGAAACTGAGGCGCTTAGCGAACCGGCTGAAGAGCCGGAACAGGTTGAGCCTGCGCCTGAGACGCCTGAAGCTGATGACGCTCAGCCCGATCAGGACGCGGTGAAACAGGCGCAGGACGCCTCCATCGCTGCTGTGATGGCGCGTATGGCCCAGCAGGTCTCCGCCAGCATTGCGACGGCTCCGGCGGCGACGGAGGCTGATGAGCCCGTCAAGCTCGGCTACAGCTTCCTGTCCACGGCTCATGTGGATATGGCCTTGCCGTCCGTGCCCCGTGAGGCGACGGAGACGGCTCAGCCCGAGGCGCCGCAAGAGGATGTGAGCGCCAAACCCGGCAGCCTGTTCAGCAGCCCGGCCGTGCCGATGGGGCCGTATCATGGCGCTTTGCAGGTCTCATCGATCAAAGTGACCGCAATTGCGCCCGAAGCCCTTCCGCAGGGCTCAGAGGCGCAAGACGAGGGCGCCGGCGGGGATGCGGACCGTGTTCAGGTCGCTGCGCCATTGTCGGATGCAGATGATGCCATTTCGGTTGAAGTTCCGACTGATGAGGACGCCGCTCCCGAAGCGCTGACAGCCTCTCATGATGCGCCGAACGGCGCCGAGGTGTTCTCTGCGCCGCCGCATCCTGCGCTCGCGCCGGCGTCCGCGCCGGGAATGTCGGGTGATGTGGAAGGCCCTGATCATCCGGACAAGGATGACGAAGACCCTCATCATGATCTTCATGAGGATGGTGAAGAGCTGGATCCCACGGTGGTCGCCGGGACCGAAGCGCCCGCAGCCCCGGAAACTGAGTCGACCCAGTCCAAGGGCGGGGATGTGATGTTCATCTCCTCGCTGGCTGTGGGCGGCGCGATGGTGGGCCTGGGCGGCTGGGACATCGCCGCGAACATGGACGCCTACATGGAATTGGGCCTGTCCTATTCGCCGCTGGGGCCGATCGTGTTCGGCGCCGGCGTGCTGCTGAGTGCGGCGTCGGCCTGGTTCATTATCGGGCGACGCAACGAAAAGTAGCGCCGCGCGCCTGAATTGGCGAGATTTGTGCGAACTTGACGCGCCGCCCGCGCGTGGTATTTCGCGGTCTATGATTTCGAACCAGTATCCTTCGCTCGAGTTCCCTCTGGGCGACACCGCGGACATGCTGCGCGATACCGTGCAGTCGTTCGCGTCCGATCATATCGCTCCGCGCGCCGCTGAAATCGACGCCAAGGACGAGTTTCCCGCCGACCTCTGGACCAAGATGGGTGAACTGGGCCTTCTGGGCCTGACCGTCGAGGAAGAATATGGCGGCTCCGGACTGGGCTACACCGAACATTGCATCGTCATGGAAGAGATTTCCCGGGCCAGCGCCTCGGTGGGGCTCAGCTATGGCGCGCACTCCAATCTGTGCGTCAACCAGATCCGCCTGAACGGCTCTGAAGCGCAAAAGCAGAAATACCTGCCCAAGCTGATCTCCGGCGAGCATGTGGGCGCGCTGGCCATGTCCGAACCCGGCGCAGGCTCTGACGTGGTCTCCATGCGTCTGAAGGCCGTGAAAAAGGGCGATCACTACGTCCTCAACGGCAACAAGATGTGGATCACCAACGGCCCGAGCGCCGATACGCTGGTCGTCTACGCCAAGACCGATCCCGAGGCGGGCTCCAAGGGCATCACCGCCTTCCTGATCGAGAAGGACATGAAGGGCTTCTCTGTCGCCCAGAAGCTCGACAAGCTGGGCATGCGCGGCTCTGAAACCGGCGAGCTGGTGTTTGAAGACTGCGAAGTCCCTGAAGAGAACGTGCTGGGCCAGGTCGGCGGCGGCGTGCGTGTTCTGATGAGCGGACTCGATTATGAGCGCTCGGTGCTGGCGGCGGGCCCTGTGGGCATCATGCAGGCCTGCCTCGACGTGGTCATGCCCTATGTTCACGAGCGCAAACAGTTCGGCCAGCCCATCGGCGAGTTCCAGCTCATCCAGGGCAAAATCGCGGACATGTACACGCGCATGAACGCCAGCCGCGCTTATGTCTATGCGGTGGCCCAGGCGTGCGACGCCAAGAAAACCACCCGTCAGGATGCGGCGGGGGTGATCCTGTTCGCAGCGGAAGCGGCGACCCAGACGGCGCTCGACGCCATCCAGATCCTGGGCGGCAACGGCTATATCAACGAATATCCGACGGGCCGCCTGTTGCGCGACGCCAAGCTCTACGAGATCGGCGCCGGCACCAGCGAGGTGCGCCGCATGCTGATCGGCCGTGAGCTGTTTAATGCAACGAAATAAGGGCTGAGGCGTTGTGTCTGTGTCGAATGATACGACGCTCCCCTGACTTTCAAGCCCGCGCCTCGGCGCGGGCTTTTTCTTGTGTGGGCCAATGAGCGAGCCTGCAGTGCTCGAGAGTCTTTCTGGTCGCCAAGAAGCGGCCAATCATCCTAGGGTCTCATAAGGTTAGGGCTTGCTGAAGCAGCAGCCGTCAATCTTCGTGAGAGAATGGGATCCGCCATGTTGTCTGAACTTCTCGCCCTGACGCTGGCCTTCAGTGCACAGAAATCCCCGCCCGTGGAAGCCACATCCGACGAAGCGCGTCTGAACGCTTGTCTGGCGCAGGCGGAGTTCGCAGAAAGCTGCATCGGCGCGGTGTCCAACGCCTGTCAGGAAGATCCCGGCGGCTATACGACCTATGGCATGATGGAATGTGAGCGTCGTGAAAACGAGCTTTGGGATCAGCGCCTGAACGCCGCGTATTCCCAAATGCGCCAGATGTTGCTGGAACGCGAGATGACGGCGCGACGCGACGCCTTGCTGGCCGCGCAACGGCTCTGGTTGCAATATCGCGACGCCGAGTGCGAGCAGCGCGGGCTCGCCTATGAGGGCGGCACCATGATGGGCGTGGTTCACAATTCGTGTTTCAGCGGCTTTACGGCGCGCCGGGCGCTGGAGCTGGAAAGTCAGCGCGACGAACTGTTCCGCTAGTCACAAAAAACCCCGCGCCGCCAGCGCGGGGTTTTTCTTGATCGCTTACTTGTCCCAGTCCGGCGCCCAGTCGGGATCGATCAAACGGCCTTCGGGGCTGCGCAGGGCGTCGATGCGCCCCGTTTCCTCTTCGCTGAGCTTGATTTCCGAGATCTGGAAATTGGACTCGATATGCGCCTCGCTGGAGCTGCGCGGGATGGCGACGACGCTGTCTTGATCCACCAGCCAGCGCAAGGCGATCTGGGCGGGGGAGACCCCGTGTTTGCTGGCGATCTGCTTGATCACGTCCTCTTCAAACACCTTGCCTTGCCCGATCGGGGAATAGGCGGTCATCGCCATGCCGGCGCTGCGGCAGGCGCTGAGCACGGCGCTTTGGTCCAGGAAGGGATGATATTCCACCTGATTGACCGCTAGAGGCGCTTTGGAGTGCGCACGCGCTTCGTCCAGCAAGTCCACGGTGAAGTTGGACACGCCGATATGTTTGACCAGACCTGCGCCCACCACATCGTTCATCGCTTGCATGGTTTCGATGAGCGGGACTTCCGGCACGGGCCAGTGCAGCAGCAGAAGGTCCACATAATCGGTCTTGAGCTTGCTGAGGCTCTCTTTGACCGAGGCCTGGAGATCGCCGTCCTTGAACTGATCGCGCCAGACCTTGGTGGTCATGAAAATATCCTCGCGCGCCACGCCGGATTGATGCAGGCCGGCGCCGACTTCCGTCTCATTGTCATAAATCTGGGCGGTGTCGATATGACGGTAGCCGGTCTTGAGCGCATGGGCGACAGCGCGCGTGGCGTCTTCGTCTTTCAGCTGCCAGGTGCCGAAGCCCAGTTTGGGAATGTCTGCGCCGTTCGCTTGGGTCCGCTCGATCATCGTGCGCTCCTTGATTGCGTGTCCGGGGGGACGTAAGCATCAAGAACGCAAAAGGAAGGGCGGAGGTTTCATCGCGCCGCAGCTTGAATGACAGCCGGCCCTAATTGAAGCGGCTGGCCAGCGCGTGCGGCATCTGCTCCAGCATGCGCTTGGCGCTGTTATATCCAGCCTCAACGGCTTCATCGAAGCGCTTCCAGTCCCGCATGTCGAGATCAAGCTCGGGCAGGACCAGAATGTCGGCGGCGCGCCGGGTGAGGGCGTGCTGCTCCAGCGTGCCCGCGGTCGCCGCGCGCATCAGCAGCGATGCGATGGGCGGCGGGTCTGACAGGCCATGGCGGGCCACCCAGCCGGCGAAATTCGGCGGATCGCGGAAATCGTCGGCGTTGATGGCGTTATTGCGGGTGACGTCCGACCCCACATTGACGCCGCGGTGATAGGCTTTGAGTTCCTGGATCGGGAAATTGTTGAACACCGCGCCGTCCACCAGCACGTCGTCGCCGTCGACGATGGGCGGCAACAGGCCGGGGATCGCGATGGAGGCCCGCAGAGCGCGCGATAGCGAGCCGGACCGGTGGATGCGGGTCGCGCCGGTCGACAGGTTCGAGGACACGCAAAAGAACGGGCGCGGCAACTCAGCGATGTCCACATCGCCGAAATGCTCGTTCAGGCGACGGTCGACACGTTTGCCGCGCGTGAGGCTGACCACGGGCATCACCCAGTCGCTGAGCGGGTTGGACGCCACAAAGGCGCGCCGCATCCGGTCTTCAAGCTCTTCATTGTCCCAGCCCATCGCCGCGCCCGCCGCGATGATGCCGCCCATGGAGGCGCCGCCGAAGAAATCAAACTCCACGCCGGCTTCCTTGAAGGCCCGGATCGCGCCCACATGGGCGTAGGCGCGCGAGCCGCCGCCAGACAGGACCAGTCCTACCGATTTGCCCGCCATGGTGCGCGCCATATGGCGCACATCGCCGGCGTTTTGCTGGCGCCAGTGAAAACAGCGGGCGGCGTCCGAGGCGTTGATCCAGTCTGACGGCGCAGCCGCTTTGCGCACGCCTTCGTTATGCACCATCACCACATCGATCAGTTTCAGCTTTGCGGCCGGCGACGGATCGTCAGGCATCAGCGGGATGGAGGGGCGGGCGTCGGCGCGCGCCAGCATCCAGATACGGTCCGCCCGCGCCATGGCGCGACGCGCCCAGTTGCTCTCTCCCAGACGGGCCTGAAGGATGACGATATCGTGCTCGGCCTCCAGCATGTCGAGCTTGGGGCCGGGCCAGTCCGCGCAGTCCAGACCGCAGGACACGGACGTCACGCCCATCTCTGTGAGCGCGGTCTTCAGAAGATCGCTGCGATACTCAAGATCAATGGTCGGAGACGTCGAAATCAGCGCGAAGACGCGCGGCTCGGACCGGCGATAGGACTCTCCGGTCCGGATGCGCGACAGCATCATCTTGCTCAGCTCGCGCATCAGTGAGGCGTGCTTGTTGGTCAGCTTGTCAAAGGCGGCCTTGGGCAGGCGCACCAGCTCTGAATCGCGCAAGGCGTAGACGCTGGCCGAATGCGGCCGGTCCTCGACCAGCGCCATCTCGCCAATGGGTTCGCCCGCCCGGATATGCCCCACCAGTTCAGGGCGCGCGTCAGCGCCGGTTCGGAAAGCGGCGAGGGCGCCGGAACGGACCAGATAGAAGGAGTCTGCGACCTCGCCCTCTTCAAACAGGGTCTGGCCGGCGGGCAGGCAGAACCATTCCACCTCCGCCTCCACAGCGGACAGCGCGGCTTTTTCAACGCGGTTGAAAAATGGAAGAAAACGCAGTCCCAACGCCATGGTCCGTGATCCTTCTCTCATGCCCTCCTAAGGTTAAGACTGCCCCATGCGCCTGACCGGCGTCAAAGCCTGGAACTGACCCTCGCGCTTTTCACCGCGGGCGGTGATCGCCTCCATGATGTCTTCAGGACACCAGAGCGAGGCCTGAAGCGTCATGGCGTGCTCGAGGCTGTCGGCCACACTATGATCACGCGCATAGAGGAAGGAGCGTTTGACGCCGGAGATCGTCAGCGGCGCCTTGCTGGCGATTTTTTGCGCCACCGCGTCCACATGCGCTTTCAGCGCTTCGGGGCTTTCAAGGACTTCGTTGTACAGCCCCAGCTTTTCAGCGCGCTCAGCGCTCAGGGTTTCACCGGTATAGGCCAGCTCCCGCGCCACGCCTTCGGGGATCAGCCCCGGCAGGCGTTGCAGCGTGCCCACATCGGCGAACATGCCGATATTGGTCTCTTCAATGCGCATCCAGGCGTCTTGCACACCATAGCGCATATCCGCCGCGCAGATCATGTCGACGCCGCCGCCCACGCAGGGGCCCTGAATGGCGGCGATCACCGGAAAGCGCGCTTTTTCAAACGCCGTGAAGCTGTCCTGAAGCGCTGTCGCGGCGGTCATGAAGGTCTCGCGCATCGAGGCTGAGTCGGTTTTCAGCGCGTTGGGGTCGGTGAAGACCGAGATATCCATGCCGGCGGTGAACACCGGGCCTTCCGCGTCCAGGATCAGAACCCGTGTCTCGCCTGCGTCCGACAGAGCGCCCACAGCATGGGGCAATTCCGCCCAGAACGCCGGCGTCATGGTGTTGCGCTTGTCCGCCCGGTTCAGGGTGATGCGGGCGATCGGCCCGTCCTGAGTGACTTTGAAACTGGTGTACTCGGTCATGGTGTCTCCTCCGTGGGAGACACCATGCCGAGCCCTTAAGGCGTGAACAAGCGTTCCGGCTGTGCGCGCCTGTTTATTGCGTCAGTGTGTCCAGCGGATCGACCACGCGAAAACCGGGTGCATCTTCAAAGAATTGCTCCAGAAGGTGCTTGTGGCCTGCGCCATAGATCAGCACCAAACGATCGCCGGGTTCGGCGTGACGGGCGGCGTTGGCGAATATCGCCAGATTGCGCGTCCACCATTCGCCCATTTCCTGAACGCCGATCGGGGCCTCGGTCGTGCCCATCTGCGCCAGGGTCAGATACAATCCATGGGCGTCATGGGCGAACTGGGAATTGGACCCGCGCAAGCGCTCCATCACAGTCCCGTTTTCCATGTCGGCCATCAGCACCGGAACGGCGGCGTTGAAATTTCCGAACTCCCCCAGCAACCGGTCCTGACCTGCCTCCTGGGCTGCTCCCATCATGCCTTCAAAATCCATGTCGGACGCCTGGTCGATGGCGTACAGGCGCTCATGGCCCAGGCGCGCCGCCAGCCGCATGCCCAGTTGCTGGCGCTCATTCACCGTCAGTGCGTGCTCGCCCGCCAGATAAGCCTGATACTCGGCGTTGAACGCGACTTCGTAGTCGGGGGTGAGCTCGACCATGACCTTGGTCGGTGCGAAGCCGGCGAGCGCCTCGATCACCTCAGCGATCTCGGCCTGGCGTTCAGGCGACAGATGATCGTCCACCTGAGCGTTGTGCAGATCCTGACCGCCGCCGGTGAAGTGATAACTGCCCAGAACCATCACCTCGATGGGCGCGGCGTCAGTTTCAATCCAGTCGGTCTGAACCGGGGAGGAGAGGAGGGAGAGGGCGAGTGAGAGCGTAGCAAGCATGACAACCTTCCAGAGTTTGCAGTCTTCTAGTGCCTGGATGATGCAACGGGGCGCCGGATCGGATGCAAAGCGTTGCGCGACAGGGGCGCGGCGCGCTAAGCAGCGCGTCAGTCTTGTTCCACCAGACGGATAATCGCGCCATGACCGAACTTCACACCCAGCTCGACACATCCTCAGACAGCTTCAAGGCCAATGCACAGGCCATGGATGAGCTGGTCGCCGAGCTGCGCGAGAAGACCGCCGAAGCCGCCAAGGGCGGCAATGAGCGGGCGCGTGAAAAGCATCTCAAGCGCGGCAAGCTTCTGTCCCGCGACCGGGTGCAACGCCTGCTCGATCCCGGCTCGCCCTTCCTTGAGCTGAGCGCGCTGGCCGCGCACGGCATGTATGAGGGCGATGTGCACGGCGCGGGCATGATCACCGGCATTGGCCGGGTGTCGGGCCGTGAATGCGTGATCGTGTGTAATGACGCCACGGTGAAGGGCGGCACCTATTATCCGATGACGGTGAAGAAGCATCTGCGCGCCCAGGAGATCGCCCGCGAGAACCGCCTGCCATGCATTTATCTGGTGGACTCGGGCGGCGCGAACCTGCCCCACCAGGCGGAGGTGTTTCCCGACAAGGAGCATTTCGGCCGCATCTTCTTCAATCAGGCCAATCTCTCCTCTGAAGGCATCCCCCAGATCGCGGTCGTCATGGGCAGCTGCACCGCCGGCGGCGCCTATGTGCCGGCCATGTCGGATGAGAGCGTCATCGTGCGTAAACAGGGCACGATCTTCCTGGGCGGTCCGCCGCTGGTGAAGGCGGCCACAGGCGAAGTGATCTCGGCGGAAGATCTTGGCGGCGCGGACGTGCATGCGCGCGAAAGCGGCGTGGTGGACCATTACGCGGCGGATGATGACCATGCGCTGCAGATTGCGCGCCGCATCGTGGCCGGGCTCAACACCGTCAAACCCAAACAGATGTTCCTGGAAGAGCCGCGCGACCCGCGCCTTGACCTCAAACAGCTGGGAGGGGTGATCCCCGCCGATACCCGTCAGCCCTTTGACGTGCGCGAAGTGATCGCGCGCCTGGTGGACGGCTCTGAATTTGACGAGTTCAAGAAGCTCTATGGCGAGACGCTGGTGACCGGCTTTGCGCGCCTTCACGGCATGCCGGTGGGCATTATCGCCAACAATGGCGTGCTGTTCTCTGAAAGCGCGCTGAAGGGCGCGCACTTCATCGAACTGTGCTGCCAGCGCAAGATCCCGTTGCTGTTCCTGCAGAACATCACCGGCTTCATGGTGGGCTCGAAATACGAGGCGGGCGGCATCGCCAAGGACGGCGCCAAGCTCGTCACCGCCGTCTCCACTGCCAAGGTGCCCAAGATCACCGTGGTGATCGGCGGCTCTTACGGGGCGGGCAATTACGGCATGTGCGGCCGCGCCTTCGGGCCGCGCTTCCTGTTCATGTGGCCCAACGCCCGCATTTCGGTGATGGGCGGCGAACAGGCCGCCAGCGTGCTCGCCACCGTCAAGCGCGACGGCATGGAGCTGCGCGGGGAAGCGTGGAGCGCGGAGGCCGAGGAAAGCTTCAAGCAGCCCATTCGTGAGAAATACGAGGAAGAGGGCTCGCCCTATTACTCCACCGCCCGGATCTGGGATGACGGCGTGATCGAGCCCCAGGACACCCGCCGCGTGGTCAGCCTGGCCCTGTCCGCCGCGCTCAACGCCCCGGTCGAGGACACGAAGTTCGGCGTTTTCCGGATGTAGTTTGGCAATCTTTGCCAATTTATGGCATGCTTTGGTCAAAAGGAGCATGCCATGGCGACGATGAATGTCTCTCTGCCTGATGCGATGAAGGCCTGGGTCGAAGCGCAAACCGAGGACGGGCGCTACAGCAACGCCAGTGATTATGTGCGCGACCTGATCCGTCGGGATCAGGACAGGCATACCAAGATTAATCACATGCAGACCCTGGTGACTGAAGCGCTGGAGAGCGGGGAGGGCTCACGCACTCTCGATGAGTTGCGCGCCGCAGCCTTGAGCCAATTGAACGCTGCCGAGTAAGGGGCGATGGGCTATCGGCTCAGCCGCGCCGCTGAAGACGACATCATAGCGCTGTATCTTGACGGCATTCGCCAGTTCGGGACTGCACAGGCTGATCGGTACCTGACTGAACTCGAACAGGCTTTTGATTTTCTGGCGGCCCATCCTTTTGCCGCCCGTGAAAGAACAGAGATCGACCCCCCTGTTAGGTGCCATGGGCATGGTGCTCACATCGTGATTTATCTTGTGGGCCCGCCAGCCGAAGTCCTGATCTTGCGCATTCGCCACGGTCGAGAGGATTGGGAAACTGCCCCCTTCTGATCCGGCCCGGGTTGCGTCGCGTATAGAGCTCCATGACACACAAGGAACTCAACCATGCGTCTCTTCGCTTGCCTGATCGGGCTGGTCTCAGCTCTGGCTACCGGCTCGGCCATGGCCGCTGAAGAACCCGCCTATACGCTGGTGGAGCGTGACGGACCCATAGAGATCCGCGATTACGCGCCCCAGATCATCGCTGAAGTGGTGGTCGAGGGCGATCGGCGACAGGCGAGCGGCCGCGGGTTTCGTCCGTTGGCCGGGTATATCTTTGGCGATAACCAGCCGCGCGAAGAGATCGCCATGACCGCGCCGGTCACCTCCACCCGTTCGGGGCAGGAGATCGCCATGACGGCGCCGGTGACCACGGAAGCGGACGCGGAGGGGCGCTGGACGGTGGCGTTCATCATGCCGTCTGAATGGACCATGCAGACGCTGCCCGAGCCCATGAATGATGACGTCACCCTGCGCGAGCAACCGGCGCGGCGCCTGGCCGTCTATCAGTTTTCCGGCATGATGAACGACGCCCGCGCCCAAAGGGGGCGCGAGGCGCTGGACTCGTATCTGCAAGAGCAAGGCCTGCAGCCGCTAAGTGCGCCGACCTACGCGTCTTATGATCCGCCCTGGATTCCAGGACCGTTCCGGCGCAACGAGGTCTGGGTGGAAATCGCCGCGAGTTAAGCGTTCAGAGGCGGGCTCTGTGTCGCATGCCAGAGCGGAATGAATGGCGGTATTCTCTCCTTAACTGAGGAGAGAGCCATGATCCGCAAAGTCTGCCTTCTCAACGCCCACCCCGATCCGTCGCCGGAGCGCTTCTGTTCGGCGCTGACGGACGCCTATGAAGAGGCGGCGCTGGAGACAGGCTGCCGGGTGTCACGCTTCAATCTGGGTGAGCTGGAGCTGCCGGCGCTCGACCGGGCTGAGGATTTCCTGACGCCGCCTGACCCGGTTCTCGACCCGTTGCGGGAGGCCATGCGCGACGCAGACCATGTGACGATGGTCTATCCGCTCTGGCTGGGCGGTCTGCCGGCAAAATCACGCACGGTGCTCGAGCATCTCGCCCGTGGCGGGTTCTTTCTGGACCAGAACACGGAAGGGGTGGGCTGGCCGACCCAGCGTATGAAGGGGAAGTCTGTGCGCCTGATCGTGACCATGGGCATGCCCGGAGCGGCCTATAAGCTTTTATTCGGCGCTCACTCGCTAAAGGGTCTGGAATCCGGCATGTTCAAGATCTCGGGATTCGGGCCCGTCCGTCACAGCGTCTTCGGTCTGGTCGAGTCCAGCCCTCAAAGGCGAGAGCGCATGATTAAAGCCGTGCGCAACCTGGGCAGACTGGCGTCGTAATTCTTATTCGGTCTGGGGGACGATCATGGATATTCTAAACGACGTGCTGGCGTTCATGCGCGCTGGGTTCAACGAAATTAACGCGGTGCAGGGATTGCTGATCGCCTTGATCGCGGCGTTTGTGCTGCCTGATCTCAAGCGCCTGCCGGTCATCGTTCTGGCGGCGACGCTCATCCATTTGGCGGTGGATGTTCTGATCCCGGTGATCGCCAACGGCGCCGCGCTGCGTTTGCCCCCGATCCTGGAAGGCTCATACTGGCGCTACGCCGCCGTGGTGCTTGTGGGATATCTGGTGGTCATTTCGATCTTTGCGATGATCAAACGTCTGCTCTTCAAGCGTTAACCCTGTGTGCTGAAAAAACCACAGAATTCCTGTCTGCAGTGTCGTTTTTTGGGCGCCGCAACAAGAGTTTTGCTTGATTTTTGTTAACTTCTTGGCACGCTCCACTCAGTGACGGCCTGTATCAGGCTGGCTGGCGAGGGGATGACTATGGAATTTATCGATCAAATCTGGGCTTATATCGAGCCTGTCTGGGCCTGGCTGATGGCCGGGTTGCAATACTCCATTCATGGCGACGGCGGATCCATCAACTGGATTTTCCTGGGCGTTCAAATGGGGGTGATCGGGCTGGTGATGGCCCTGTTGATGCAGGAATACGCTGCAATCCTGATCTTCACGGTGATGGCGGCGATCGTGCATGTGATCGTCGACGTGGTGTTGCCCATGGTGCGCGACGGGGCCGCCTTCTCGATCCCGCCGGTGACCGACATGCTGTACTGGCAGTACATCGCCTTTCTGGGCGCAGCCTATCTGGTCGGCCTGACGGTGCTGTTCATCATCAAGTCCATCGTGATGCCGCGCTAATTCGTCCGCTTTCCGCGGTTAGGACAGCCCGTCGCCGAAACCGGCGGCGGGCTGTCGTCATTTGGACGCAGACCTCACGGCTTGGCCCGGGCCGCGCGGCGCTGTAATCAGGGAGCTCCACCGGCGATAACAAAAAGGCGATGTCTGATGGCTGCTGAAAATGAAGTTCTGCTCGATGTGACCCCCGGCGGCGCGGCCATCGTGACGCTGAACCGTCCTGACAAGCACAATGCGTTCAACGCCGACATTATCGCGCGCCTGTCCGACATTTTCGAAACCCTGCGCGCCAACACCGATGAAGTTCGGGTGGTGTTCCTGCGCGGTGCGGGTAAGAGCTTTTCCGCCGGCGCTGATCTTGAATGGATGAAGGCGGCGGCCGACTGGACCCATGACGATAACCAGGCCGACGCGTTGAACCTCGCGCGGATGCTCAAGCGCCTCTACGACCTGCCGCAAACCACTATCGCGCTGGTGCAGGGCGCGGCCATGGGCGGCGGCGCCGGCCTGATGGCGGCGTGCGATGTGGCCGTGGCGGT
This sequence comes from Oceanicaulis sp., assembly GCF_051859625.1. GTDB lineage: Bacteria > Pseudomonadota > Alphaproteobacteria > Caulobacterales > Maricaulaceae > Oceanicaulis. Next base: position 189,409 of record NZ_JBHYFH010000002.1, read on the forward strand.
GAAAGACGCCAAGATCCGTTTCTCCGAAGTGCGCCTGGGCCTGACGCCCGCCACGATCTCGCCTTTCGTGGTGCGCGCCATCGGTCCGCGCTATGCGCGCGCCCTGTTTGCGACCGGCGAAGGCTTTGACGGCGAATACGCGCACAAGATGGGCCTCGCCCAGTATGTGGTGGAAAGCGCGGACGAGCTCGACGACATGATGGAATACTTGGGCAAGCTCGCCTTCCAGACCGCGCCGGGCGCGGTGCGCGACGCCAAGGAGCTGGTGGACATGGTCGCCGGCCACGAGATCAATGACGATCTTCTGCGCAAGACCGCCCATCAGATTGCGGACCGGCGGGTCAGCGAAGAGGGCCGAGAAGGCCTCGCCGCTTTCCTTGAAAAGCGCAAACCCTTCTGGGCGGACTGACGCGCTTGGGTCTGCGTGAGCTTGAAGCCTGGTTTCACCGGGAGCGGGAGGCCTTGCGCGACCGCTGGGTGAGGGGGCCCTGGTCGCTCGCCGGCTTCGAGTTTCTCAGCTTCGGAATCAAACAGGGCTGGGCCTGCCTGTTCGGCGGGCTCATGCTGGCGCTCATCCTGGGCGTCTATCTGTTTTATCCCGACGCAGCCGCGCTGCACCGGTTTGACGTCATCACGCTGGGCGCGGTGGCCATCCAGCTGGGCATGATTGCGTTTCGTCTCGAAAGCTGGGCGGAAGTGCGGGTGATCGCGGTCTTTCACGTCGTCGGCACCGCGATGGAGATCTTCAAGGTTCAAGCGGGCTCTTGGGTTTATCCCGGCGCGAACGAGGCGCTGTTCGCGATCTGGGGCGTGCCGCTGTTCTCGGGCTTCATGTACGCCAGCGTCGGCAGCTATATGACCCGGGTCTGGCGCATTTTCGATTTCCGCTTTGACCGGTTTCCGCCGGTCTGGGCGCAGGCCCTGCTGGCGCTGGCGATCTATATCAACTTCTTCAGCCATCATTATGTGATCGATCTCCGCTGGGCGTTGTTCGCGGCCAGCGCGCTGATCTACGGGCCATGCGTGATCTGGTTCCGGCCTGACCGCGCGCACCGCTTCATGCCGCTGCTGCTGGGGCTGGTGCTGGTCGCGCTGTTTATCTGGTTCGCCGAGAATATCGGCACGTTCGCCCGCGCCTGGTCCTATCCGGGGCAGGAACATCAATGGCGTATGGTCTCGCTGGCCAAGCTTGGCAGCTGGTTCTTGTTGATGCAGATCAGCTTTGTGCTGGTGGTGCTCACCCGGGGCGCGGAACGCCGCTCAAAAGAGAGCTGAGCTTGCGCCCGCCGCCCGCTTGGCCCAAAACCGCGCCAACAGCTTTCACCGCAATGGATGTCCACCCATGATGAAAAAGCTTCTGATCGCCAACCGGGGCGAAATCGCCTGCCGCGTGATGCGCACCGCGCACAAGCTCGGCGTCGCCACTGTGGCGGTCTATTCCGAAGCGGATGCGGACGCGCCCCATGTGCGTCTGGCCGATGAAGCGGTCCTTCTGGGGCCTGCGCCGGCGCGCGAGAGCTATCTGAAAGCAGACCTGATTCTCGCTGCAGCGAAGAAAACAGGCGCTGATGCGATCCATCCCGGCTATGGCTTCCTGTCTGAAAACGCAGAGTTCGCCCGCGCCTGCGCCAAGGCGGGCGTGACCTTTGTGGGGCCGTCGCCGGAAGCGATTGAGGCGATGGGTCTGAAAGACCGCGCCAAAAGCCTTATGGAGAAGGCCGGCGTGCCGGTGACCCCGGGCTATCACGGCGCCGAGCAGGACCCCGATCATCTCAAGACCCAGGCCGACCAGATCGGCTATCCGGTGCTGATCAAGGCGGTCGCCGGCGGCGGCGGCAAGGGCATGCGCAAGGTGGAGGCGTCTGACGCCTTCCTGGAAGCGCTGGAGAGCTGCAAGCGCGAAGCCGCATCAAGCTTTGGCGATGACCGGGTGCTGATCGAGAAGTTCATCACCAGCCCGCGCCATATCGAGGTGCAGGTGTTCGGCGACTCACGCGGACGGGTGGTGCATTTCTTCGAGCGCGATTGCTCGCTGCAGCGCCGCCACCAGAAAGTCATCGAGGAAGCGCCTGCGCCCGGTATGACGCCCAATGTGCGCGCCGCCATGTGTTCGGCGGCGGTTCGGGCGGCCCAGGCCGTGGATTATGTCGGCGCCGGCACGGTGGAGTTCATCGTCGACGGGTCCGGTCCGCTGCGTGAAGACGGCTTTTACTTCATGGAGATGAACACCCGTCTTCAAGTCGAACACCCGGTGACCGAAGCCGTGACCGGAACCGATCTGGTGGAGCTGCAATTGCGGGTCGCCTCGGGCGGCTCCGTGCCGGAACAGGATCAGATCCATCTTATGGGCTGGGCGATGGAAGCGCGGCTCTACGCGGAAGATCCCGCCACCGGCTTCCTGCCCTCCATCGGGCCGCTGGATTATCTCGATCTGCCTGAAACCGATCTCGCCAATGGCGTCCGCACCGATTCAGGCGTGCGACAGGGCGGCGAAGTCTCGCTGCATTACGATCCGATGATCGCCAAGCTGATCACCTTCGCCGACACCCGCGAGGACGCGATCGACCGTTTGGTGGATGTGCTGGATGCTCAAGTGCGGGTTTACCCCGTCAAGACCAATGCAGGTTTCCTGCGCCGGGCGCTGACCCATGCCGATTTCCGCGCTGGTGAGGTGGACACCCGCTTCATCGACGCCCGACTGGACGAGCTGGCGCCCAAATCGCCGCCGGCTGTCAGCTATATCGCCGCGGCGCTGCGCCTGACGGACGGCGCCGGCGCGTTTCCAGCCTCGACTGACCCCTGGTCGGTGCGTGACGGCTTCCGCGCGAATTCTGACGCCGTGATCGAGCTGGGCTTTCAGGCTGATGAGACGCGCTTGTCCGTCTCGCTCAAGCGCGACGGGGATCAGCTCACAGCTCAGCTGGGCGATCAGGGCTATGCCTTGACCGATCTGTGCCTGACCGACACGGAGGTTCACGCCCGGATGGACGGCCGAACTGTGTCGGCGCGCGTGGAGCTGCGCAGACGGGGCGTGTTGGTGGCCAGTCAGGGCGAAACCCATCTGATTGAGCTTTATAATCCGGCGGCGCTGGCGGACGCTCTGGAAGCGGGGGGCGCGATCAAGGCGCCCATGCCCGGCAAGGTGTTGTCCGTGCCGGTGAAAGCCGGAGACGCGGTCAAGAAGGGCCAGACCCTGGCCGTGCTGGAAGCCATGAAAATGGAGCATGCGCTCAGCGCGCCGCGTGACGGCGTGGTGGAAAGCGTCGGCGCCTCTGAAGGCTCACAGGTCGGAGACGGCGCCGTTCTGGTCACGCTCGCCGACGAATAAGCGCCTCAAGGCCGGAGTTTGGCCCATCCGATGCACTGTTTGTGATCAGGGACGTCATGGCGTCCCAGATTGCGACGGAGCCTTGCGATGACCGACCCTGTGTTGATCGACTGGAATGAAGACAAGCGGAAGGATTTCCGCGCCGGCGTCGTCACTGCGCGTCATCGTCTTCATATGGACCCGGCCTTCAGCGAGCTGGCGCTCGCGGCGCTCCTCAACCGGCACCCCAAAGCCCTGACAGACATATGCACGATGGGCGATGACCCGACCGACCGCGAAAGCTGGCGGGCGGGTGAGGGCGGCGACCTGAAAGGTCGTGAGCTGATCGAGGCTGTCCGCGCCGGCAAGCTGTGGATCAATCTGCGACAAGCCATGGATACGGATGCGATCTACAAGCCGATTTTCGAAGCGCTGATCGCCCAGCTCAAGCGTCTCAATCCGGGATTCAGCCCGTTGCGCGCGTATGGCGGCATTCTGATCTCCAGCCCGCGCGCCCAGGTGTTTTACCATTCCGACGTCTCCGAAACCCTGCTGCTGCATGTGAAAGGCAAGAAGCGCTTCCGGATCTATCCGCCGCGCGCGCCGTTCGTGGATGAGCAGTCCATGGAGGCGATCCTTCACAAGACCCAGACCGAAGACGTGCCCTTTGATCCGTCCTGGGACGCCCAGGCCGCCCAGATTGATCTTGATCCGGGCGCGTTCGTGTCCTGGCCGCTGCACTCGCCGCACCGGGTGGAGAATCTTGAAGGGTTGAACGTGTCGATCACCGTCGAGATGGTGACACCGCAATCCACGCTTCAGAACGGCGTCTATCACGCCAATGGCGTTTTGCGTCAGGCGGGCTGGACCCCGCGCACGGCTTCAAGCCGTGGCGTGCAGGCCTACGCCAAGCTGGGCCTGTCAAAAGCCTTCAAGGCCTATCAGAGCGCGTTCGGCGTTCAGACGCGCCCGGCGCCCAAAAGCGACACCACCTTTGATGTGGATCTGGCGCGCAAGGATGGCTTGTCCGATCGCGCACCGGCCTGACCCTGACCCCCGAGGCGATTTGTCCGGCGCCCGCCCTAGTCTCGCCGTATTAGGAAGGCGAAACTGTCGCTTTCTGGATGAGAAGAGGGTTTGCCTCCATGGTTCGCAGCCTGATGCTGGGCGCTTGCGCCGCACTGTTTTCCGCCACGGCGTTCGCCCAATTGCCCGAGCCGCTGGAACAGGCGCTCTCTGCGCCGGTCAATGACCGTGAGGCGGCGCGCATTGATATGCGCATTGGCGTCAATAACGACCGCATCATGGTGCGTATGGTCGAAACTGAGACCGGCGACAGCGATTACACGCTGCTGGCGCCGCCGGAAGACACCCTCAATGAAGCCCAGCGAGAGCTGTGGGACGACCTTCTGGAAGACGATGAAGATGAAGACGCCGACGAAGAGGGCGGCTTCAGCGCCGAGGATTTCGATCCAGAAGAGCTACGCCGGATCATGGGCGAGGATGTCAGTTTCCTGCGTGAGGAAGACGGTCGCCTGATCTATGGCTTCGTGCCGCTCGCCATGCCGGACTCCGAGGGAGAACCGGACCGGACGGAACAGCGCATGCTCGAGGCGATGCAGGGCGAGGTCCATGTGAACGCGGCCAACGGTCATGTGCAGGCGTTCCATCTCAGGCTCGGAGAGAGCGTGAAGCCCAATTTCGCGGCTCGCATCGACGGCTTCCAGTTCCTGCAGGATTACGTCTTTGACGAAGCGGTGAACGGCCCGCGGCTTGCGAGCTTGCACTTCAACATCGCCGGGTCTGCGGCGTTCCAGTCCTTTGACGAGAACATGACCATTGAAATCCTGGACATTGAATGGGCTGCGCCGGCTGCAGGCGGAGTGGTTGTTGAGGCGGCGGAGTCGCACTAATTCGGCGGTATGGCGCTGAATCTTGTCAAATTGTGCGTGGGCGTGGACTCGGTGGAACAGCTGCAAGGCTGGCTGGACCGTCATGACGGTCAGCCCACCAAGCACACCACGCGCATGACGCCCAAACGCAAGGATGAAATCCTGGCGGGCGGGTCTCTGTACTGGGTGATCAAACGAGTCATCCAGGTGCGCCAGACCGTGCTCGATCTGGAAGAGTTCACCGATTCCGAAGGGATCAAGCGCTGCAATATCTGGCTTGAGAACAAGCTGGTGCGCACGGCGCCGTCGCCCCGGCGCGCGTTCCAGGGCTGGCGGTATCTGAAAGCGGAAGATGCGCCCGCCGACCTGACTGAACATGCGGGCGGCGAGGACCTGCCGGACGATCTGCGCCGCAAGCTGATCGAGCTGGGCGCCTGGTGAGTTAAGCCTTCGGCGCCGCGCGATTGTCGATCAGGCGCGTCTTGCCCACCCGCACCGCCGCCAGCACGCGCGCATTGCGATCAATCGGGCCGGACGGCAGGGCGTCCAGGGTCTCAGCGTCCCTCGCGACCACATAATCCACGCCGTCAAATGCCGATTGCGCCTTGAGTTGGGCCTGATGCTGGGCGTCCGCCACATTCGCGCCGCTCGACAGCGCATCCGCGAATTCCTTGAGGATCACATTGAGCCGCGCGGCGCGCTCGCGCTCGGTGGCGTTGAGATAGACATTGCGCGAGGAGAGGGCCAGGCCGTCAGCCTCGCGCACCGTCTCGCCGCCCTGGATCTCGACGGGCAGGTTGAGGTCTGTGACCATGCGCCGGATCACCATGAGCTGCTGATAGTCCTTCTCGCCAAACACGGCCACATCCGGCTGGACCTGATTGAGCAGCTTGCACACGACGGTCGCGACGCCATTGAAAAAGTGCGGTCGCGACACGCTCTCCATGCCGTGCGACGGACCGGTCAGCGAGACGCTGGTGACAAATCCCTCTGGATACATTTCGCGCGCGTCCGGCGCGTACACTAGATGCGCCCCCGTTTCCGCCAGCTTGTCCGCATCCTGCTCCAGCGTGCGCGGATAGGCGTCAAAATCCTCGCCGGGCGCGAATTGTGTGGGATTGACGAAAATGCTGACGACGACGCGGTCAGCGGACCCAAGCGCTTGTTTGACCAGCGCCAGATGTCCTTCATGCAAGGCGCCCATGGTGGGCACGAAACCAATGCGCAGACCGCCCGAACGCCATTGGCGGACCTGGTCCCTGATAGCGGCGATGGAGTAGGCGGCGGGCAAGGCGAGTTCGGGACCGTGAGTCACGGCGGCCTCCTGGGCGAAAATACCGGCTGCACGCTAGCCTTAGCCGTGGCAGTCTCGCAAGCGTGCGACTCGGTTTAGGGAATACGGCATGCGCTTGGTCTTCATCATGATTGCGACACTGGGGCTGACGGGCTGTGTCAGTCTGGGATCGCCCTCTGTCGAAACGCGCGCCCAGCCTGCGCTTGAACTGGCGCAGCTTCTGGAAGAGACAGCCGCCAGTCATCCCGATCGCGTCGAGGCCGCCAGCGCCGAAATGGGCGCGCTGCGGGCCGCGCTTTTAACGGCGCCTCATACTTCGCCAGCGCCATCACCTGCCCCTGTTCAGGCGATGTCCTTCGACCCGGCGCCCGACCTCGATGAGGCTCAGAGCCTTCTTTATGCGGCGCATCTGGCGTCTTACCGATTGCTCAGCAACGCCCAGATCGGCTGGCGCCAGCTCGGCGTGCAGTTGCCGGCCCTGTCAGGGGCGGAGCCGCGCATCGAACGCGTGCAGCTGGAGCAGGGCGAGTTTTTGCGCCTGAAAGCGGGGCCGTTTGACAGCCGCGCCGAGGCGCGGGCCCTGTGTGCGCAAGCGGAAGCGGCGGGCCTGTGGTGTCAGGCGACGCATTTTACCGGTGAAGCGCTGCCCGGTTAGGGCCATAACAGACCTTTCGAATATCTGCGGAGCATGCTAGCGCCGCAGGCAATAAGGGTTTGGGGAGTCGTCACCGTGTCTGCTGGCGCCGTTGAGTCACCAGGTCGCGCCGCTCAGGGCGCGCATGTGATCGTGGTCGGGAATGAAAAGGGCGGGGCGGGCAAATCCACCGTCGCCATTCACCTGGCTGTGGCTCTGATGCGCATGGGGCAGACCGTGGGGGTGATCGATCTCGATTTGCGGCAGGCGAGCCTGACCCGACATCTCGACAATCGCCGTAAATGGGCTGATGCCCGCGGCGTCACCCTGCCCATGCCCATTCAGGGGCGCTTGCCGATCTCTCAATCGCGCTCGCTCGATGATGTGGAATCCGAAGAGCGCGCCGCCTGGGAGGAAACCCTGGGCCAGCTCAGCCGCGGCTGTGATTTCATCATTGTGGATTCGCCCGGCGGCGACACCCATTACGCCCGGCTCGCCCATGCCAGCGCCGACACGCTGATCACGCCCATCAATGACAGCTTCGTGGACTTCGCCCTGCTGGCGGAAATCGACGGCGATACGTTCGAAGTGGGCCGCCCCAGCGTGTATTCCGAAATGGTCTGGGAATGCCGAAAACGCAAAGCCATGCGTGAGCGCAAATCCATCGACTGGCTGGTGATGCGCAACCGGATCTCCAATCTGGATTCACGCAATAAACGCCGTGTGGGCAAAGGGCTGAAAGCCTTGTCCGAACGGGTTGGGTTCCGCCTGGCGCCGGGTTTTTCCGAGCGTGTGATCTATCGCGAGCTGTTTCCGGCCGGGCTGACCTTGCTGGATCTGACCGAAGCGGGCTCGTCCATGACCTTCACCATGAGCCATGTGGCCGCGCGCCAGGAATTGCGCGAGCTGCTGATCGTGCTCAAACTGCCTGGACTGAGCGGAAAGCCGTTTCCGTTTTGATGGTGATCTGAGGACGTTTGATGCTCCTTTATGGACTTCTGGCGCTCGCCGCCCTGGCGATCGTGTTCACCGTGGTGATGACGCGCCTGCCGTCGAAAGATGCGGCGCGGCTGCTTCGCTGGGTGCTGGGGATTGGCGGCGTTGTGCTGGGCGCTTTGCTGACCGTGCGAGGCCTGGCGGCGGCGGGCGTGCCGTTGATCGGGGCCGCCCTGGGCTTTCTGGGCGTCGCAATGCGCGGCGGAAAGACGGGCTCAGGCAGCGATAATCCGAACACAGGCTCCGCGCCGTCGCGGACGGGGATGAGCGTCGAGGAAGCGCGCGCCATTCTGGGGGTGGGGCCGGATGCGGACGAAGCCGAGATCCGCAAGGCGCATCGAGCGATGATGAAGCGGGTGCATCCCGATCAGGGCGGCAGCGACGCGCTGGCCGCCAAGGTCCAGCAAGCGCGTGACGTTCTGCTCGGCGAGTAATCAGGCGGCGGGCGGCACGGCGAAACAGGATTCCCCGCTCGCTTCCAGGCGCTGGCAGATGGATTGGGCGCGAGAGCCGTCAAGGCCGGCATAGCGCGCCCGCCAGAGCTGACGGCCATTGCGCTGCATCGGCTCCACGCGCGCCTGCGCATCGCCCAGCAAGGTATGCAGCCCCATCATCGCAACGCTTTCAAGCCGGGCAGAGGCGGCGGCTTGAGACGTATAGGCGCCCACCTGAACGGCCCAGTCTGAAGGCGTTTCAGGCGCGCTGTAGGTGCGCAGACCGTCGAGCGGCTCAAGCTCGACCCGGGCCGCCGGAACGCCGGGCGCCGAGCCTTGCGCGGTCTGTGCGGGTAGCGTGCTCAGTTCGGCGGTTAGTATTTCCTGCTCGCGGACGGGATTGAGCCGCGGCATGTTCAGAGCGGCCAGCATCCGGCTTTCAGAGCGGGCGTTGATGGCGGAATAGGCGGCTTCGATCAGTTCGCGCGCATGGGCGTCGCGCACAGAGGCGGAGGCCCCGCCCATCACCACGGCGATGATGCGATGACCGTCACGTTCGGCGCTGGCGGCGAGATTAAAGCCGGACGCGCGGATATAGCCGGTTTTCAGCCCGTCCACGCCGGGTTGGTCGCCCACCAGCGTGTTGTGGGTGCGATGGGTGACGCCGTTCCAGCGAAATCGGGTCTCGCTGAAATACGCGTAATAGTCCGGAAAATCACGGTGAAGCGCATAGGCGAGGCGGGCGATGTCGCGCGCCGTGGTCTGCTGGCGTGCGTCCGGCAATCCCGATGCATTGCGAAACACGGTGTTCGCCATGCCCAGTTCTCGGGCGCGGGCTGTCATGACTTCGGCGAAACGGGCCTCGTCGCCTTCAAGATGTTCGGCCACGGCGACCGCCACGTCATTGGCGCTCTGGATGATCAGGGCGCGGATCGCGGTTTCCACGGTCAGCGTCTGTCCCGCCCGCAAGCCCAGACGGGACGCCGGGCGGCTGGCGGCTTCAGACGAGGCGGTGATCGAATCGTCCAGGACGATCTCGCCGCGCTCCAGCGCGTCAAACAGCATGTAGAGGGTCATCATCTTGGTGAGCGAGGCGGGATAGCGCAGCGCGTCCGCTCGGCGGGCGTGCAGAACCTCGCCGGTTTGCATGTCCGCGACGAACGCCGCGTAACGCTCGCTGGCCTCGGCGCGGGGGGCGAGGGCGATAACGCTCAGGGCGCACACAAGGAATAAGAGAATACGAGCCATGAGCGCATTCTCGCCGCTAAGCCCTTGCTCGAGCGTTAACTGTGCGAGATGTGTTGCGTGGGCAGGGGTGCGGCGTTTTGTGCGCTGCACAATAATTGCTTGACGAAGGGCGATTCGGTGGGCATATATGCTGCACCTGCTAACACAACAGGGAACGCATGGAGCCCAAAATGGCGAACGCGAATCCGAATTCAACTGCGTCAGAGACGCCTCAAACGGACGCTGAAACAGCGAAAACCGCCGAGGCGCCTCAATCGGAAGCGAAGTCAAAGGCTGCTGCTGAGCCAGCGAAGCAATCGGCTCAACCCGCCAAACCGGCCGCCAAGGCGCCGGTGAAGCGGACCGCCAAAAAGACAACGGGTCAAAGCAAAGCCCGAAAACCATCGCCCCCGCGCAAATATTCTGGAGACACGTCGATGACCACCGCAAAGAATACCGCCAAAGACACGATCGAAACCATGACCACCGCGTCTAACGAAGCCCTGAAAGACGGCTTTGAAAAGTCCATGAACGCGGTCAATGAGTTCAGCGCTTTCCACAAGGACAGCGTGGACGCCGTGATCGCGTCGAGCACCACCGCCGCCAAATCCATCGAAGAACTGAACGCCGCCAATCTGGCCTTCGCCAAGAAAACCATGGAAGACGGCATGACCGCCGCAAAATCCATGGCTGGCGCGAAATCGGTTCAGGAACTGATCGAGATCCAGTCCGACTACACCAAGTCGTCCATGGACGCTCTGCTGGCTGAGATGAACAAGAGTTCCGACCTGATGTCGAACTTGTTCAAGGACTCCTTCAAGCCGATCAACGAACGCTTCTCCGCCGCTCTGGAGCTGATGCAGTCCCAGCGCTAAGGCGCACCCTATCGCCGGGCGTCGCCTCGACGCGTCGCCCGGCTCCGAGTCCTCCCTGACTGGTCCGGCGTCCGCGCCGGACCATTTTTTTGTCCGCTTTCCACGGTCAATTGGGCGGTAAACTGTGTTGTGATCAGTTGAGGGGGTTCTCTGTAACCCTGCCGCGCTTATTTAATATCAAGACTGATTGCCGCGGCTGAAAAACCGGATCAAGCTGGGGCGTAACGCTAGCGAGACGCCAGACTGCCTATGAGTGAGCCGAAAAAGCCAGACCTGCCCGATCAGGAGACCGGCGTAACAGTCAAGCCGCGCGCACGGACCAAGCGTCCGTCGATGTACAAGGTTTTGCTGCTCAATGACGACTACACGCCCATGGAGTTCGTCATCGAGGTCTTGGTGCGCATTTTTCACAAGGGGCAAGAAGACGCGACTCGCATCATGCTCCATGTGCACCAACATGGAGTCGGCGTGTGTGGCGTTTTCACATACGAGGTCGCCGAAACTAAGGTGGCCCAGGTCATGGACGCTGCGCGCCGTGCTCAGCATCCGTTACAGTGCACGATGGAAAAGGATTAGGCCTTGCCCTCTTTCTCACCCACTCTCGAACGTTCCCTGCATCGCGCCCTGACGGCCGCGACCGAACGCAAGCACGAATACGCAACGCTGGAGCATCTCTTGCTCTCGCTGTGCGAAGACGTGGATGCGTCCGCGGTGATGCGCGCCTGCGATGTGGATGTGGACGAACTTCGCGACACGCTTAACGAGTATGTGGACGAAGAACTGGCGAGCCTCATCGTGGATGACGGCGAGGACGCCAAGCCCACCGCCGGTTTCCAGCGCGTCATTCAGCGTGCGGTCATCCACGTCCAGAATTCGGGACGTGACGAGGTGACGGGCGCCAATGTTCTGGTGGCGCTCTTCGCCGAGCGTGAAAGCCATGCCGCCTATTTCCTCGCTGAACGCGACATGACCCGCTATGACGCGGTCAATTACATCTCCCACGGCATCTCCAAAAAGCCTGGCGAATCCGAAGCGCGACCTGCACGGGGCGCCGACGAGGACGCTGCCGAGCTGGGCGAGGGCGCCGAGGAAAAAGACGACGCGCTCTCGGCCTATTGCGTCGATCTGAACGAAAAGGCGCGCGAGGGCGGCGTCGATCCGCTGATCGGGCGTGAGCACGAAGTGGAGCGCTGCATCCAGGTGCTGTGCCGCCGCCGCAAGAACAACCCGCTTCTGGTGGGTGATCCCGGCGTGGGCAAAACCGCCATCGCCGAAGGTCTGGCGCGCAAGATCGTCGAGCATGAAGTGCCTGAGGTTTTGGCGGAAGCCACGATCTATTCGCTCGACATGGGCGCTCTGCTGGCGGGCACCCGCTATCGCGGCGACTTTGAGGAGCGCGTCAAGCAGGTGGTCAAGGCGCTGGAAGCGCGCCCGAACGCCGTGCTCTTCATCGACGAGATCCACACTGTCATCGGCGCCGGCGCCACGTCTGGCGGCGCAATGGATGCGTCCAATCTCTTGAAGCCGGCCCTGCAACAGGGCGGTCTGCGCTGCATGGGCTCGACCACCTACAAGGAATATCGTCAGCACTTTGAGAAGGACCGCGCTCTGGCGCGGCGCTTCCAGAAGATCGACGTGAAGGAACCCTCTGTTCCGGACGCCATCAAGATCCTGACGGGTCTGAAGCCGTATTTCGAGGACTTCCACGATATCCGCTTTACAGCTGAGGCGCTTAAAACCGCGGTCGAGCTGTCAGATCGCTATATCGGGGACCGGAAACTGCCTGACAAAGCCATCGACGTGATCGACGAGGCGGGCGCCTCCATGCGTCTGGTGCCGCAGTCCAAGCGCAAGAAGACCATCGGCGTCAAGGACATCGAGGCTGTGGTCGCCAAGATCGCCCGCATTCCTCCGAAATCGGTCTCCAAGTCCGATGAATCCGTGCTGCGCGATCTGGACACCTCGCTCAAACGCGTCGTGTTTGGTCAGGACGACGCCATCGAGAAGCTGGCGAGCGCCATCAAGCTGGCCCGCGCCGGTCTGCGTGAGCCGAACAAGCCGATCGGCTCTTACCTGTTCTCCGGCCCGACCGGGGTGGGCAAGACCGAAGTGGCCCGACAGCTGGCGGATACGCTGGGCGTCGAGCTGTTGCGCTTTGACATGTCTGAATACATGGAACGCCACACGGTGAGCCGCCTTCTGGGCGCGCCTCCGGGCTATGTGGGCTATGATCAGGGCGGCCAGCTGACCGACGCCATCGACCAGCATCCGCACTCGGTGCTGCTGCTCGACGAGATCGAGAAGGCGCACCCGGACATCTTCAACATCCTGTTGCAGGTGATGGATAATGGTCAGCTGACCGACGCCAACGGCAAGTCCGTGGATTGCCGCAACGTCATCCTGATCATGACCTCGAACGCCGGCGCGGCTGACGCCGCCAAGGAAGCCATCGGCTTTGGCCGCGGCAAGCGTGACGGCGAAGACCAGGCGGCGATCGAGCGTCTGTTCACGCCGGAGTTCCGCAACCGTCTGGACGCCATCATCCCGTTCGCGGGGCTCAAGCTCGACGTGATCGGCCGCGTGGTCGAGAAATTCGTCCTGCAGCTTGAGGCGCAACTGGCCGATCGCGGCGTCACGTTCGAGCTGACCGACGCCGCCAATCGCTGGCTGGGTGAGCGCGGATATGACGAAAAGTTCGGCGCCCGCCCGCTGAGCCGGGTCATTCAGGACCATATCAAGAAGCCGCTGGCTGAAGAGATCCTGTTTGGTCAGCTAAAAAAAGGCGGCGTGGTGAAGGTCGACGTGGATGCGGCGGACCCTGAACGTCTCGATTTCGAGATCATTCCGGGTGACCGTCTCAACGACGCCAAACCCAAGCGCAAAAACAAAAAGACCGAAGAGCCGGTCAAGTGAAGCTTGCGAGCTTTCAAAACGTGTCGCTGATCCTCAGCGGCGCGTTTTTAGTCAGCGCCAGCGCGATCGCGCAAACGCCTGATTATCGCGCCGACGCCGACAATCTGCTTGATCTCATAGATCACCGATACGCTTATGCGCATCGCTTTGACGGGCGCAACCCGGCGCGTGGCGCGCAGGGCGTTGATCCTGACAGCGTCACCGATGCGGCCAGCCTGTTGCGCTTTGCGGAATGCGCGGTGAACGCCCTGCAGGACCATCACGCCATTCTGGGCATCTCCTCGCCCAGCTCCTACGGGCTGACGCCCAGCTATAATGATCTCTGGGTCGAGGTGCGCGACGGGGCCTATGTGGTGACGGATGTGCGCGCCGGCTCGCCCGCTCAGGCCGCGGGCGTGACGCCGGGGTGGCGGATCACCTCTGTTGCGGGGCTGCCGATCGAGGAGGCGGTCGCAGGTCTATGCGGCGGTCCTTATGTCACTGACGCCGCGAAAGGCTTCGCCGCCCGCGTGCTGGCGGCGGGACCGCGCGATCAGGCGCGTGATTTTGTCTTTCTTGACGCAGACAGGCAGACGCAAGCGCTGACCTTGCCCAATCTCTATCAGGTCGAAACGCCCGAACGCCCCTTGATCAGCGTCACAGAGCGGGACGGGTTGCGCGTGCTGCGATTTAACGACTCGCTGGGCGATGAGGGGCTGATCGCCGCCATTGATGAGGCGCTCGCTGGATCGCGTCCTGACGGCTTGGTCATCGATTTGCGCGACACCCCCAGCGGCGGCGACACGCTCTACGCCCGCGCCCTGATGGGGCGCCTGGTGGATGAGACCAAGCCTTATCAGCGTCATGCGTTTCCGCAGATCGAGCGCGATACGGGCGTAGCCCGGCAATGGGTCGAAGAGGTTCTGCCGCGCGGCGACAGCCTGGCGGGCGTTCCGGTCGTGGTTTTGGCGGGACGTTGGACCGGGTCCATGGGCGAAGGCTTGACCCTGGGCCTCGACGCCGTCGCGGACGCCGTGACCATCGCCGCTCCGATGGCGGGGCTTCTGGGCGCGATTTACGACTATGACCTTCCCGAAACCGGCTGGACGGTGAAGCTGCCGACCGAGACGCTCTATCATGTGGACGGTACGCCACGAGAAGCCTATCGCGCCGATATCGTGCTCGACAGCGCGGACAGGTTTGGCCCTAACGGTGAGAATCTGGCGCTGGAACGCGCGTTTGAAACCCTTGGGGTGGAGAGCCGCTAGCTCGGGGCGTTCACTCAGCGGCTAATCCTTGCGCTGCTGTGGTCCGGTCCCGCCGATACGCGCGTGGGGTTTGATAGGTGATCGCCTTGAAGGCCCGGTTGAACGGGCCGATCGAATTGAAGCCGCTTTCAAGCGCAATCTGAAGAATGGTCAGCGAATCCCGATCCGGATCCCGCAGCAAGCTTTGGGCATGCGCGATCCGGCGCGCATTGATCAGCTGGTTCACATTAGCGGCTTTCAGACCGGCGGTAATGGCGCGGCTGACCTTGTTGGGCGGCTCCCCCAGAGCCTGCGCCAGATGTCGCAAGCTCAGATCGGGATCGAGATATAGTTGCTCACGTTCCATCAGGCGGAGCAGGCGCTGTCCCAGCTGTACGTCCGTCTCGGTCGCTTCTGGCGCAGGCCGCCAATCGGGTGCGGGGTGAGCGCGCCTGTACACAAGTGCGACGCTGCCGACGGCGAGAATCGCGGTCGCGCACAAGGCTTCAATCAACGTGACCAGTTGAGGTGAAATCGGCGCGCCGGTGTTGAACACGATCGCGCACAGAAACACGCCGGAGCTGAAGACGGTCAGATATCCAATGCGCAGGCGTCGTTCATTCAGGTGCTCGGCGCTCGGCCAGTTGCGCGCAGCCTCCCAGACCGACAGCATCAAGGCCGTCGAGCTGAGCATGGTCTGGGCGTTCACAAGAATCTCTATGGGCGCGCTAAAGCCAGAGATGATCAAGACCGGTTTGATCATAGACGGGGCGATGATCCCGGCGACAAGCATCAGTTCGAACGGGCCGATGGCGGCGGTCTTGCGAAACAGGGCGCGGGTGAACAGCCAGAACACCGAGCAGGTTCCGCCGCTGAGCATCAGCAGCCAGAGGCGCGCCGACCCCAGCGAGTCGCCCAGACCTTCTGCGACCAGCAAGGCGCCCATGCACAGGGTGAACACGCCCCAGCTCAGATGCAGCGGGCTGCGCTGGCCACGCACCAGAACCCAGCCCGCCCAGGCGAGCGCCCAGACAGCGCAAAAAAGTTTCAGGCCCAGGCTGAAGGCGAGCATGGCGATGGTCCATGTGACGTCGGTTGCGACGAATTCTGTACTCAATCTGCGACTTTTTCTGGCCGAAATGCAAATCGGCCAGACCCTGGCGCGCAGATTTCATCAAATCGCTCTCATCGGCCCGGCGCGAAGATCGGGCAGAGTTAGGAGTTGGTTCGATGACGCAAACCCTGGTCTCCCCTGTAACCGCACGCGCGCCGGTCAAGCTGGCGACGACCGTGCAAAGCCTGTCCGGCAAGCTCTGGTTTCTGACCGCCGCAGCCGGACAGTTGATGTTCATCTATTATATTCTGGTGGCTTATATCCCCAGGACGATTGGCGGCCAGTTCGAACGCTGGGACGAAACCGGTCTGATAAAGGGCTATGAGGCCGGTGACGGCTTCGGCAATTTGATGTTCATCACCCATGTCCTGCTGGCTGCGATCATGACGCTGGCGGGGCTGATGCAGCTCACGGCGCCCTTGCGCAATTGGGCGCCAAGGCTTCACCGGATGAGCGGCCGCGTGTTTTTGGTGCTGGCGGTGTATCTGGCGCTTGGCGGGATCTGGATGATCTGGATGCGGGGCTCGCGGATCAGTGATCTGACGGGTTTGTCGACCACGCTGGATGGGCTGCTGATCCTGTTTTTCGCCGGCATGACGCTTAATTTTGCGCTCAAGCGCCAGATCGCACGACATCGGCCCTGGGCGATGCGCCTGTTCATCGCCGCCAGCGCGGTGTGGTATCTTCGGATTTTCTACAGCGCCTGGTTTCTGAGCGTAGGGGCGGTGGGCGTCACGCGCGGCATGGACGGCTGGTTCGACTATACCGTGAATTTCGCGTCCTACCTGCTGCCTCTGGCCGTGCTTGAGCTGTATCTCCTGGCTCAGGCCAGCCGGTCTGCGTCTCTGAAATGGACGAGCGCAATCATCACCTTCGCAGGCGCGGGCGTCACCGCGCTAGGGGGTGTCGGCGCGACGCTGATCATGTGGGGGCCGCACCTCTAGCCCAAGAACGCCAGCACTCGCTCCACGACACGGTCATCGCGCAACACGCCGCGATGGCCGATGCCGTCAAAGACGTCCCATTGGGCGCCTGGCCAGGAGGCGGCGATGCGCTCGGCGGCTTCGGGCGGGGCGATCTGGTCATTGGCGCCGTGCAGGATCAGGGCGGGCGTGTCAAAATTCGGCGCATCCAGCGTGATGTCGAGATTGGCGGCAGGTTCGCCAAATTGCTCGCTGACGGACTCCAGCATCAGGCGGACGGCGCGTTTTGACAGCCCCATCGCCTGGCTTTGGAACTCCACATTGCGGGGCAGGGCGTCTGGCGCGCCCAGCCCGATCACGCGGCCCGGATCCAGCCCGTGGCGCGCCTTGGCGAGGACGGTCGCGGGCAGACCCATGGAATGGGCCAGAATGGCGAAAGGCTGGCCCAGCTGCGCCGCCGCCGCGCCGAGGCCTTCGGCGAAGAGCAGGATATGGGCTTTACGGCCCTCGCTCTGGCCATGCGCCGGCCCGTCGATCATGGCGACCGAATAGCCGGCTTCCATTACCGCTTGTCCCAATGTCGAGAGATCCGCGCTGTCCGCCTCCCAGCCATGCTGGAAGAACACAAGCGGCCCGTCGCCGCCGCGATAGACCCGCTGTTCGCCCTGAGGCCCGGTGAAGGTCTGCTTGTCGAGGCTCTCCAGCCAGTCCCGACCGCGATCAGTTTGCTGTTTCACCCGCGGACGTGTGAACTGACGGGCCATGGACGCCTTGAAGGTGCGCGGAAACAGGGCGGCGGTCGAGTTGGCGGTGAACGCGAAGGCGGAGGTCATGCGTCAAATCTCAATTGGAAAATTTTTTCCACGCTAGGGCGATTGGTCTTGAGCGTGAAGCCAAGGTTATGCATGGCTTGCATCCTGGAGTGATTGACCGCTGATCAGACTGGGAGAATTCAGATGAGCCTCTTAACGACCGCAAGCGTGCTGACGGCCATGTTGGCGCATCCGGCGTCTGAGAGCGCGGTCACGGGCCGTGTGGTGGCGGTGGATTTCACGCAAGAGCCCGCGCTCGTTGAGGCGTTTGGCGGACGCCGGTTCTATGTCGAAGACGATATGGGCGCGCCGCATTCGCGCCTTGAATGGATCGCCTATGATTGTCAGGGCGAGGTCATGGCGCGCACCTATCCGTTCGATCCGCGCTGGAGCAGCGGCGGTCATGAAACGGTGGATGAAAGCGGCGTCCTGGGGCCGCGGACCGGTGCCGGGCTGGGTGATGAGCCGCTTGAAGACGCCGACGCGATCCTGCCGGTGGATACGGCGCAGTTTGAAATCTTGGAGCGTGACCCGGAGGGGGCGCCCGCCGCCCGGCATGGTCCCTATGACATGCCGGGCGTCTGGTGCGAATAAGGCCTAGAGCGCGGCCTTGATCTTGTCCGCCAGCGCGTTCAGCTCATCCATATCCGCCTGTCCGGCGCTGCCATGGCCGGCGATGTCCTGGCCTTCCCAGCGGGGAATGATGTGAAAATGGATGTGATAGACGGTCTGGCCGGCCGGCGCGCCGTTGAACTGGGCGATGGTGACGCCGTCAGGCTTGAGCGCGCTTTCAACGGCTTTCGCGACTTTCTTGACGCGCTTGATCGCCTCGGCGGCGCCGTCATCTGACATCTCCAGCAGGTTGCGCGCGGCTTCCTTGGGGATGACCAGCGTATGGCCTTTGCTTTGCGGGAAAATATCCATGAAGGACAGCACATGCTCGTCTTCATAAAGCTTCACGCACGGCGCTTCCCCGCGCAGGATCTTGGCGAAGATGTTCTGGTCGTCATAGGTCCCGTGAAGGCTCATGGGGCGGCTCCTGCTTGGCTGAAAGCTCTGTCCTCGATAGAGGGTCTGCGCGGTGAGTCCAAGGTGTTCCGAAGGAACCTCTCACCTAGAGCTGCGCAATTTCTGTACTGGAGAAGGGAGCGGCGCGTTCTGGCACATGGCGGGTCCTGCAGTTCAGGCAGATGCGTCTGCGCCGATAAAACGGGAATGGCGCAACCGTATTCCTGAGAATGCAAAGCGCGATGATCGCCCAAATACGCCTTAGTCGACGTGTTTCTCTGCCGCATGCCGGGCAAGGGTAGGTGGGTGCGACCTGTATGTTCTCCTCGCCAAGCAGGTCTCTCGCATCCTCTAGGTCATCTGCAAGGACATACAGGCGGTAGCCATGTGTCGCTCCGAATTCCAAAGGGGCATAGACATCAAACCAGCCATGATCCGGCGCGAAACAGGGTATCCCTGCGCTTTCTAGGACCGCCGCTTCAACCAGGGCTTCAGATCGGGTCAGTAATCGCCTGAGAGGTCGCCAAGTGCTCATGAAGGCGTCTTGTAAGGAGACTCCGCATCGAGCGCCAGACGTTCGGTCTCCACCGCCCGGCGTTCAGAGCGCAGGAAACGGTCCACGGCGGCGCTCAAGCCTTCATGAAGGATCTCATGGGCGGAATAGACCAATTGCGGGCGGTATCCGCGCGCCAGCTTGTGTCCGCCCTGGGCGCCGGCCTCGACGCGTTTTAGCCCGTGGCTCAGCGCATAGTCGATGGCCTGATGATAGCAGAGCTCGAAATGAAGCTGGTCTGAGAAGGCGAGCGCGCCCCAATACCGGCCATAGAGCGTGTCGGACCCGATGAAGTTCAGGGCGGCGGCGATATACTGGTCGCCGTCTTTCGCCATCACCAGCAAGACCTTGTCCGCCATCCGTTCGTGGATCAGGGCAAAGAACTCGCGATTGAGATAGGGCGCGCCCCATTTGCGCTCGCCGGTGTCCTGGTAACAGGCGAAGAACACGTCCCAATGATGCTCGGTCAGCGCGTCGCCGGTCAGCGGTTCGATCACCACGCCCGACTGCGCCGCCTTGCGTTCCTTGCGGAGCGCCTTGCGCTTGCGAGAGGAGAGGGCGGCGAGGAAGCCCTCATAATCGCCATAGCCGTCATCATCCCAGATGAATTGTATGTCCTGACGGGGGAGCAATCCTGCTTCCGTCAGCTCGGACTTGGTCTGCGGATCGGGGAACAGCACATGCCAGCTTGAAACGCCCAGCTCGCGCGCGGCGTGACGGGCGGCGTTGATCAGCGCCTGGCGAATGTCTTGATCAGCGGATAGCAGGCGACGGCCCGTCGCCGGAGTGAAGGGCACGCCGGTCAGGAGCTTGGGATAATACTGCCCGCCCGCGCGCTCCAGCGCATCCGCCCAGGCATGGTCAAAGACGTATTCGCCGTAGGAATGACCTTTGAGATACAGCGGCAGCACGCCGACCACCTGGCCGGCCTGATTTTCGGCGATCAGATGACGCGGGCCCCAGCCTGTCTCTTCCACGGCGCTGCCGGAGGTTTCCAGCGCGTCGAGAAAATCCCAGCTTAGAAACGGGTCATAGGGCTGGCCTGCCGGATTGGCGCAAGCATCCCATTGGGCGGGATCAATTTGCGCCATCCGGCTGATCATGCGCACGGTGATATCGGTCATGCCCAGTCCAGACGTCTCAGCTGAGCCGGGATATAGGGTGGCGTGGACTGATCTTCGAGCCTGATCACGCGATCTCGACGACGGCGTCCACTTCGACCGCAGCGTTCAGCGGCAAGACCGCGACGCCCACGGCGGACCGTGCGTGCCGGCCGGCGTCGCCGAACACCTCGACCATCAGGTCAGACGCGCCATTGATGACTTTGGGAATGTCGTAAAAGTCAGGGTGCGCGTTGACGAAACCGCCCAGTTTCACAATGCGTTTGACCTTCCCCAGATCGCCGCCGCATGCCGCCTTGATCTGCGCGATCAGGTTCAGCGCACACAGTCGCGCCGCCGCCTGGCCGTCTTCCAGCGAGACGCCGTCGCCGAGCCGTCCGGTCACCAGGCCATCAGGACCCAGAGAGATCTGACCGGAAATATGCACCATCTGACCGCTCTGGGCGTAGGGGACGTAATTGGCCACGGGGGCGGCGGCTTCAGGCAGGGTCAGGCCCAGTTCCTTGAGCCGGGATTCGATGTCAGCCATGTGGGGCGCTCCGTTGGAGAAAATCAGAGTGTCAGTTAGGCGCTTGAGGCCGTGTCTGGCAATGAGGCGAGCGGGTTGAATTCAGTGGGTCCGGCCTGCATGGTGCAAGTTCATGACAAGGTGAACACATGGCGCGCGATGCAGCCAGCTTGACCACGCTTCGACCAGTCCGCTTGCGGACGGCGGACGGCAAATTGCTGTCGGCGTGTTTCACCGTGCCCGATGATCCGACAGCCGTGATGGTGGTGAATCCGGCCACGGGCTATCGCAAGGACTTTTACGCCCCCTTCGCTCAGGCCGCCGCCGAGAACGGCTGGGCGGTGCTGACGTTCGATTATCGCGGGCAGGGAGACTCCGCGCGCTGTCATCCCAGGCGCGAAACCGCCCGCATGCTCGACTGGGCGGTCTATGACATTCCCGCCGCTGCGCAGGCCGCCTGTCAGGCCTTTCCCGGCTTGCCGCTGGACATTGTCGGCCATTCCATCGGCGGGCAGTTCGCAGCCTTGATCGATCCTGCGCTGCCCGTGCGCCGACTGGCCATGCTCTCGGCCTCGTCAGGGTATTGGGGGGATCAGTCCGCGCCGCTGAAATATTTCGCCTGGGCGTTCTGGCGCCTGTTCGGACCGGCTTATCTGTTGCTGCGCGGGCATATTCCCAAGGGCGTGCTCTGGCGCGGCGAACCGCTGCCGCCGCGTGTGTTTGCGGACTGGCGCGAGTTCGGGGTGAACCCTGAATGCTTCCGTGACGCCATCGCCGAGCTGGGCCTGACCTCTCGCTATGAAGGCTTTACCGCGCCCGTGCGCGCCTGGACGCCCGATGACGACCCGATCGCCAATCCTCAGACCGTGCGCTGGCTGCTGGAGCGATATGAAAATGCGCCGACCGAAATGAAGCTGGTGCGTCATGAGGATACGGGGTTTGGAGCCCTGGGCCATGACGGTTTGTTCCGCTCGAAAATGGCGGATGTGTTCTGGCCGCAAGTGTTTCGCTGGCTCTCGCTTGATGTTGAACTGGCCAAGCGCCGCGACTAATCGCGGTCCTTTTTCAACATGCGGCCCTTGATGATGGCGGCGTCGCCGAACTTCGCCCGCGCTGCGTCCATGGCGCGTTCCGCCGCGGCGCGTTTGAGCGCATTGGGGTCCAGCAGATCGCCGGCATCCGCGATCGCGGTTTCCAGCACCGAATAGCCGGCGCCGATCAGGCGATAGCGCACCCCCTCAGGCTCCTTGTCCAGCATGTCACAGCTGATGCGATAGAGCGTGTCCGCCAGCTGGGCCGGGTCGGTCAGGGTGCGCCGCCGGGTGATGGTCTTGAAGCGATCGGTCTTGATCTTCAGCGTCACCACACGGCCCGCCACGCCCTGGGCTTTCATCCGGTCGGCGACCTTAAGGCACAAAGGCCAGAGCCGGTCCTTCAGCACCGCCTTGTCAGACACATCATCATTGAACGTGGTCTCCGCCGACACCGATTTGCGTTCCCGCGCCGGGCTGACCTTGCGGGTATCCTCTCCGCGCGCCAGTCGGGCGAGGCGCAATCCGGATTCGCCATATTTCCGCGCCAGATCGCCTTCAGAGCGTTTGAGCACGTCTGACAGGGTGTAGAGCCCGTCCGTATTGAGCTTCTTGCCTAGCACCGGCCCGACGCCATAGACGTCGCCCACTTTCATCTGAGCCAAAAAGGCGGGCGCGTCCTGGCGTCCCAGCACCGAAAACCCGTTGGGTTTGTCGAGATCAGACGCGGTCTTGGCGAGAAACTTGTTAAAGCTCAGCCCCACCGAAACCGTGACGCCCACCTCGTCCAGAATGCGGCGCTGCAGCCTCAGCAAGGTCTGCGCAGGCGCGGCGCCGTGCAGTTTTTCAGTGCCTGACAGGTCTAAAAAAGCCTCGTCGATGGAGAGCGGCTCCACCAGCGGGGTCACATCCTCCATCATGGCGCGGATGCGTTTGCCGTCTGCGGCGTAGACCGCCATGCGCGGGCGCACCACGACCGCGTCCGGGCAGGCCTTGAGCGCCTTGAACATGGGCATGGCCGAGCGCACGCCATACAGACGCGCGATATAGCAGGCGGTGGACACCACGCCGCGCTGGCCGCCGCCAATGATCACCGGCTGGTCTTCAAGCTCGGGATTGTCGCGCTTCTCCACCGAGGCGAAAAAGGCGTCGCAATCGATATGCGCGATCGACAGGGCGTCAAGCTCTGGATGGCTGAGCACCGGCCCGCCGCCGCACGACCCGCATTGCGCGCCGGGCGCGGCGGGATTGAGGCAGCTGCGGCAATAGCTCTGAGAAGCTGCGGGCGCGGTCATGGCCATAACCACGCCGCGCCGCGCACCCCTGAACTGTCGCCATGTACCGCGGGGCGCACCTGCGTCACCAGCTCATCGGTGAAGGCCCAGTCCTGAAGATGTGTTTCAAGTTTTGAGGCGAAGCCGGGCAGGTTGGACAGACCGCCGCCCAGAACGATCATTTGCGGGTCAACGATATTGACCACGCTGGCCAGCGCGCGCGCGAAACGCTGGGCGTGGCGCTCAAGGCTCGCCAGACACGCCTCATCGCCTTCAGCGGCGGCGTCTGCGATTCGTTGAGCGCTCAAATCCTCGCCTGTGTTTCGCAGATGATCAGCGGACAGGGCCGGGCCGGAGCACCAGGCCTCGACGCAGTTGGTCTGACCGCAATAGCAGTGCGGGCTGACCGCCAGTTCATCGGCGGTGAGCCAGGGCAGGGCGGTATGCCCCCACTCGCCGGCATTGCCATCCGCGCCTGTCAGCAGAGCGCCATTGATCACCAGGCCGCCGCCCACGCCAGTGCCGGCGATGACGCCGAACACGCTTGAGCAGCCCGCGCCTGCGCCGTCGCGCGCTTCAGACAATGCAAAGCAATTGGCGTCATTGGCGCAGCGCACCGGGCGTTGCAGCCTGGCGGCCAGGTCCTGATCAAGCGGACGGCCATTGAGCGCGGTTGAGTTGGCGTTGCGCATCAGGCCCGTGCGAGGATTGAGCGAGCCGGGATGGCCTATTCCCGCGGGCAAGGGCGATGAAATGTCCGCCTCGCGCTCGACCTGCGCCACCAGTTCAGCAATCGCGTCCAGCTTGGCGTCATAGGCCGCAGGCGTGGGGGCGCGACGCCGAATCAGGCAGTCGCCTGTCTCATCCACCAGGGCGGCTTCGATTTTCGTGCCGCCGAGATCCACGCCTAACCGCAACACGGACCGCCTCTTTTCTCCGCTTTCAACGTTCATATCTTGTTCTAATCGCGATGCGAAGGCGGGGACTCACTGTTGATTAAGGAAACTGGGGTTAAATGCATTGTGGATGGTCAAAACGCTCACGTTGCAAAGACGGCGGAGCGAATTGGGGAAAGCGCGGTTATAATGCTGCAGGTCATGTCCAAAAAAGTTCTGATCGTTGAAGACAACGAGCTGAACATGAAGTTATTTCGTGATCTGCTCGAAGCGCACGGCTATGAGACTGTGCAGACCAGTGAGGGCCTCAAGGCGCTGGATATGGCGCGTGAGCACAAGCCTGACCTGATCCTTATGGATATTCAGCTGCCTGAAGTGTCCGGTCTTGATGTCACCAAGTGGATCAAGAACGACACCGAGCTGTCCGCCATCCCTGTGGTCGCGGTGACAGCCTTCGCCATGAAAGGCGATGAGGAACGTATCCGTGAAGGCGGATGCGAAGGGTATCTGTCCAAACCCATCACGGTTGCGTCCTTCATCAAAACCGTTCGGGATTTTCTCGAATAGAAGGAGCCTTCGGTGAGCGCACGCATACTGGTCGTCGACGATATCGAAACGAACCGACGTTTGCTGGAAGCCCGGCTGACGGCTGAGTATTTCGATGTCTTGATGGCGGAGGACGGGCCGAGTTGCCTGGACCTCGCCCGCAGCCAGAAGCCTGACGTGATCTTGCTGGATGTGATGATGCCGCGCATGGACGGGTTTGAAACCTGTCGCCGGCTGAAAGCAGACCCGGTGACCCGGCATATTCCCGTGGTGATGGTGACGGCGCTGGATCAGCGCTCGGACCGGATTCGCGGACTTGAAGCCGGGGCTGACGAATTCCTGACCAAACCTGTGGACGATGTCGCCCTGTTTGCGCGCGTGCGCTCGCTCTTGCGCTTGACCAGCGTCATGGACGAGTTGCGCCAGCGCGAAAGCAGCGGCGTTGAAATGTCCTCTTTCGAGCCGGCCAATGGCGGCGGGCGCGTGATTGTCGCCGCCGCGGACCAGAACGCCGCCCAGCGCATCGTCAAGGCGCTGCCGGATACGCTGGACGCTCAAGGCTATGGCGATCCGCGTCTGGCGATCTCCCAGGCCGAACATGCCGATCTGATCATCGTCGATCTCAGCGCGCCGCGCTTTGACGGCTTGCGGCTGTGCGCGCGTATCCGTTCCGATGTGGACACACGCCAGGTGCCGCTCTTGGGCGTTGTGGACGAGATGGACAAGCGCACCATGGTGCGTGCGCTCGATCTGGGCGTGAATGATGTGATCTCCCGTCCGCTCGATCCGGGCGAGCTGTCTGCGCGCAGCTCCACCCAGCTCAAGCGCAAACGCTATGCCGACGCCTTGCGCGACCGCTTGGACGAGAGCCTTGAAATGTCGGTGCGCGACGCGCTGACCGGCCTGTTCAACCGCCGCTATACGGTGTCTCGCCTGCGCCAGGCGCTGGATGGCCTGAACGCCTCTCATGAGCCGTTGGCGGTGGGATTGATCGACATCGACCACTTCAAGCGCATCAACGACACCTGGGGCCATAACGCCGGTGATCAGGTGCTGCAGGAGATCTGCGCGCGTCTGGGCGGCGAATTGCGCGCCATCGACGTGGCGGGCCGCTATGGCGGCGAGGAATTCCTGGTGGTGTTCTCGAACACGACCGCCAAGGACGCGTCCGACGCCATGGAGCGCGCGCGTCTGGCGGTCTGCGCCACGCCGATCACCTTGCGTGAGACGGGTGATGTGATCGAGGTGACCATGAGCGCCGGCATCGCCGAAGCGTTCATGGACGATAGCGTTGAGGCGTTGATCGAGCGTGCGGACACGGCGCTCTATGAAGCCAAGCGCTCGGGCCGGAACCGGGTGATAGAGGCCAAACGAAAAGCCGCCTGAACAAACAGGCGGCTTTTCTTATTCCAGTCAGACCTGATCAAGTCGCGCGAAAGCGCAGGCTTACTTGATCTTGCCTTCTTTGAATTCGACGTGCTTGCGCGCGACCGGATCGTACTTTTTCAGCACGAGTTTCTCGGTCATCGTGCGGGCGTTTTTCTTGGTCACGTAGAAATAGCCCGTGCCCGCCGTCGAATTCAGGCGGATTTTGATGGTAGTCGGCTTGGCCATAGTCGCGCACCCGTACACATAAACTTGGCGCGCCAGACAATGGGTCCGGCGCTGCGAGCCGCGGAACATACCCGCGCACGCGACGCTGTCAATGCCTCGAGCGGCCTTTGCTCACAAGTGACAGCGTAAAGTACAGTCCGGCCATGGCGGCGAAGGCGACCATCAGGCCCCAGGGGTCTGCGATGTCCATGGAGACGCCGCCCAGGGCCGGTCCCAGAAGTGAGCCCAGGCCATAAGCGAAGATGAAGGCGGCGTTCGCCGAGGCGAGGGCGCCAGGCTGCACGCGCTCGCCGATCATCGCCAGACCGATGGTGTAGAACGCGCTGCTCGCGCCGACAAAAAAGAACACCATCGGGATCAACAGCCACAGATTCGCGCCCGCCAGCCCCATCGCGACCGACAGAATCACCGCGCTGAGCGCAACGCCAGACAGAGTGCGGTCGCGGCCGGTGCGATCCGCCAGCTTGCCAAGGGGAATCTGCAGGGCGATCGCCCCCAGAGCGCCGATAGCGACCAGCAGGCCGACGCCGCGCTCTGCAATGCCGATTCGCTCGGCATAGACCGGCATCAGCGCGAAGACATTGGTCTCAAGGCCTCCAAACACCAGTCCCGCCAGCAAGGCCAGGGGCGCCAGTCTGGCCGCCGAAAAGAGCGCCTTGAGCCCGGACTCCTCCAGGGAGGGCGGCGTGATGGGCGGGCCGCGTAAAATCATGATCGGCAGGGCGCCGAGCGCGTAGATCACCCCGCCCGCTATCCAGGGCGTCCAGCCTTGCGAGCCGAGCGCCGACAAGAGCAATCCGCCAGAGCCGAATCCGCCGGCCAGCACAGTGGCGTAGACGGCGAGCAGGCTGGCGCGGCTTTCAGGTTTGGCGAGCTGATTGATCCAGGTCTCGCTGGCGACGAAAATGATCGTCACCGTCAAGCCCATGACGAAGCGCAGCACGAACCAGATCACAGGGTCCGGCATGGCGGGAAACAGCACAAAGCCCGCCGCCGTGATCATCGCGCAGATGATCACGGTCTGGCGCGGCGCGGTGCGCGCCATCAGCGCGGGGATCAGCGGCGTCGCCAGCAGTGTTGAGAGGGCGGCGGCAGCCGCGTTCGCGCCCACCACGGCGGCGGAGCCGGTCATGGCTTCCAGATTGAGCGCGACGAGCGGCATCAGGAGGCCGAAGCCGCAGCCGGCGAGCGCAGCGCAACTGATGGCGGCGATCAGGGACCGGGTCCGCGCTTTGTCAGGAGAGGAGAGGAAGCTGGCGATCATCGCCCGGGCTATAGCCGGACTTGTTGTCTCTGTCCCGCCCGGAATGACACCATCAGCGGCCTTGGACGTCCGCCCAGCGACGCCAGAGCGGTCTCGCCAAAGACATTGAGCGCCGGATCCTGCAACAGATCGGGCAGTTTTTCAGGGCTGACCCAGGCCACCCGCTCGCCGCTGCGGCGTTTGACCGAATTGGAGATGCGCGCGACCGGCGCGGTGAACACGCGCACATGACGGCGCATGGATGCGTCCGCCGGGTCCAGCGCGCGGCCCAGATAGGTCAGCGAGTCCCGATCCGGCTGCAGATGGTGCCGCGCCAGCCGCGCCCAGGGGTTGGTCACGGGCGGCCTCACATCAGGATGCAGCGGACGCGCCAGCAATTGGCCCAGTTCCTCAGACAAAGCCCGGATCGCGGCGTCCATGAAGACGCCGGACTGCGCTTCAGGCGCGCCCAGGCGTTTGCGTGAAATCACCGGCCCGCCAAAAGCCGCCAGGCCATCGCCGCGCACAGGGCGCGCCTGAGGGGCGCGATAGCCGGTTTCTGTGCGCACCAACGCAATCTGACGCGAATGCGGATCCGCCAGAAACAGCGCCGCCATGTTGATCGGGCGCGCGCTCATAAGGTTTCCACCTGAGGGCCGGTCCGCGTGCTTTTGAGGAAGCGGAGGGGACGCGCCGGGTCCTTGAGCCAGGTTTCCAGCTCGCCGATGACATAATGCGTGGCGATGGGCAGATCGAGCGTGTCGCGATCCGCAAGGCTGACCCATTTGAGGTCTTCCAATTCGCCATTGCTGGTCAGATCCGTAGAGCCGTGAACATGTTCCACATCGCAAGTGAAGAACCAGGCGTCAAAGCGGCGCGGGCGCTTTGGCGGCGTGATCGCGCGGGTGATCACCTCCAGCGGCGCGGCGTTCGGCGCCGCGCCCGCCGCTTCAAACGGCGCCCAGGGGGGCTTGAAGTTACAGGCGTCCTGCGCCGGTTTGCCTAAGATCAATCCGGTTTCCTCTGCCGTTTCCCGCAGCGCAGCGGCGGCGGCGGCGCGCGCGCGGCGTTCGGTCAGAACGCGCGTCATCACGGCGCGGGTCTGATCATTGAGCTCTTCAGCCAACGGCGCATAGCCGTCTGTGGCGTCCACGCGCCCGCCGGGAAAGACGTATTTCTTCGGCATGAAGACATGACGGGTCGAGCGCCGACCAAACAACAGCTCAATCTCTCCATTGGCGCGTTTGCGGCGCAGGAGAAGAGACGAGGCGAGCTTGGGGCGGGGGCTGGTTTTGGGCGTCGTTTTCTTATCGTTTGCGTCGGGCATTGTGTTTCTTCGCACGGGGAGAGCCGCGGCGCTCGTACTTGTCGCGCGGCCGACCGTGACCCTTGAGCGGTTTTCCTGGTTCGGGCGGCGTTAGAATGTCGAATAACAGCCCGCCCGTCACGGGGGTCGCTTCATCCAGACGCACCGTCACGGCCATGCCCAGCCGATAGCGACCGCCTGAACTCTGTCCCACCAGGGCGTGCGCGGCCTCGTCATGGACATAGTATTCCTGCCCCAGGCGTGAAACCGGGCACAGCCCGTCCGCCCCGGTTTCATGCAGGCGCACGAACAGGCCAAAGCGGGTGACGCCAGTGATCCGGCCGGCGAATTCGGTCCCGACCCGGTCCGCCAGCCAGGCGGCGATGAAACGGTCCGTCGCATCGCGCTCGGCGGCCATGGCGCGGCGTTCGTTATGGGTGGTGTCTTCTGCGATGCGCTGCAGCTGGCTGCGTTCTGAATCGCTCTGCCCGTCCGATCCCAGATTATAGGCGCGGATCAGCGCCCGGTGGACCGTCAGGTCGGCATAGCGCCGGATCGGCGAAGTGAAGTGGGCGTATTTCGCGAGGTTCAGGCCAAAGTGCCCGATATTATCGGTGTCATAGACGGCCTGCGACTGGCTGCGCAGCACCACCTCATTGACGGTTTCATAGTGGTCTGTGGGCTGGGACGCTTTGAGCAGCGTGTTGAAGCGCGCCGCCGTGGGACGCTCGCCGCGGGTCCATTTCAGGCCCACATGGGGTAGAAAATCGGCGAGATTGTCGAGCTTTTCAGAGCCCGGCTCGTCATGGATGCGATAGATCAGCGGCGTGTTCTTGGCTTCCAGGGCCGTCGCCGCCGCGACATTGGCTTGGATCATCATTTCTTCGATCAGCTTGTGCGCATCAAAGCGTTCACGCAGGCGCACGCCCTGGACCCGACCGTCCTCGCCCACGATCACCTTGCGCTCGGGCGCGTCGATCTCCAGCGGCTCGCGGCGTTTGCGGGCCTGGCGTAGCGCCTCATACGCGCCCCAGAGCGGCTTCAGCACGTCTTCAAGCAGCGTTTCCGCCTTGCCGGTCCCGGCGCCGTCAATGGCGGCCTGAGCGTCTTCATAGGCCAGCTTGGCGGCGGATTTCATCCAGCCGCGGATAAAGCGATGGCCGATCTGATTGCCATTGCGGTCAAAGACCATGCGCACAGCCAGACACGGACGCTCTTCGCCTTCGCGCAGCGAGCACAAATCATTGGACAGCCGTTCGGGCAGCATCGGAACAACCCGGTCGGGCAGATAGACCGAGACGCCGCGCGCGCGGGCGCCCTTGTCGAGCGGGCTGTCGGCGGTGACATAGGCGGCCACATCGGCGATGGCGACCATCACGATCCAGCCATCCTTGTTCTTTGGATCCTCATCAGGCGCGGCCCAGACGGCGTCGTCATGGTCGCGCGCATCCACCGGATCGATCGTCACCAGCGGTATGTCGCGCAAATCTTCGCGATCGCCCATGGTGACGGGCATGATGGCGTCGACCTGTTTGAGCTCGCTGTCGAGAAAGCCGTCTGGCACGCCATGTTCAGCCATGGCGATGATCGAGCCGGCGCGGGCGCTGTCCGCCCGGCCGATGACTTCGTCGATCAAGGCGGTTTTCAAGCCATGCCGGCGTTCAGAGGCGATGCGCACCACGACCAGGTCGCCGTCTTCGGCCTTGCCGGTTTCACCGCGCGCGGGGACCAGTTCATGGCGCGAACGCCGGTCGACCGGGACCAGCCGGGCGGGACCGCGGGTATTGTCGCGCAGCACGCAGAGAATCTTGTGCGCGGACTGGCCGAGCTTCTTGATGACGCTGGCTTCATAGCCGTCTTCATCGGTCATAGGCGTCAGGCGCGCCAGCACCTTGTCGCCAATCCCCGCCGCCGGGCCGCGCGTGCGCTCGCCGGGCTTGAGGATGATCTTCGGCCCTTGCAACTCGGGTTTGACGGGCTGGCAGATGAATTCGCCATCCACATCGCGGTCGATCACTTCGACCACGGTCACCGTCGGCAGCTGGTCGGCCAGCTCATAGGCTTTTTGCTCGTTCTTGCGGATCTCGCCGCCATCTTCGAGCTCACGCAGGGCGAGCTTCAGGCCGGAACGTTGATCCCCCTTCAGTCTCAGGGCCTTGGCGAGTTCGCGCTTGGTGAAGCGTCCTTCGCCCAGACGGATCGCCTCTAACAGGGCGTCCTTGGTGAAACCGTGTTGGGCGTAGGGATCGTCGTTCAAGATTTAGCCTTTGTGCTTTTGGTCGCGGGTTTCTTGGCGGCAGGTTTTTTCGCCGGCGTTTTTTTCGCGGCGGTCTTGGTCTCGCCGTCGGTCTTTTTCGCGGCTGGCTTTTTGGCCGCCGCTTTCTTGGCGGGCGCTTTTTTCTTCGCCGGCGCTTTCTTGGCAGGCGATTTAGCCGCTTTTGCGGCGATCAGCTCCAGCGCCTGCTCAAGGGTGACGGTTTCAGGCGTCATGTCCTTGGGCAGGGTGGCGTTGATTTTGCCGAATTTCACATAAGGGCCATAGCGGCCGCTCATCACATTGATCGCGCCGCCGTCTTGCGGGTGCTCGCCCAGCTCTTTCAGCGGAGCCGCCGCTGCGCCGCCACGGCCGCGCGGATTGGCTTTCTTTTGCTCGATCAGGTCCACGGCGCGATTGAGCCCGACTTCAAACACTTCTTCGGCGCTCGACAGGTTCGCATAGGTCTTGCCGTGCTTGACGAACGGACCATAGCGGCCGATCCCGGCCTCGATGATTTCGCCGTCTTCGGGGTGGACGCCCACCTTGCGCGGCAGGTCGATCAGCGCGACCGCCTTCTCAAGCGTGACGTCTGCAGGGTTCCAGCCCTTGGGGATGGAGCCGCGGCGCGGTTTGTCCTCATCGTCGACCTGCATCTCCAGATAGGGACCGAAGCGGCCGTCCTTCAGCACGATCATCGCGCCGGTTTCAGGATGCTCGCCCAGCTCGCCATCACCCTCGACCGCATCCAGATCGCCGCCGCCCAGCGGGCGCGTATAGCGGCAGTCAGGATAGTTCGAGCAGCCCACGAAGGCGCCATGCTTGCCCAGGCGCAGCGACAGCGCGCCCTCATTGCATTTGGGGCAGATCTTGGGGTCCGAGCCGTCTTCGCGTGGCGGGAAGATCAGCGGCGCCAGCGCGATATTCATGGCGTCGATCACGTCGCCGATGCGCAGATCCGCGATGTCCTCGATGGAGGCGTGGAAATCCTTCCAGAAGTCGCGCAAGAGCTGTTTGTATTCCAGATCGCCCGCCGAAACCTTGTCGAGCTGGTCTTCCAGCGAGGCGGTGAAGTCGTACTGGACATAGCGCTGGAAGAAGTTTTCCAGGAAGGCGATGACCACGCGGCCCTTGTCTTCCGGGATGAAGCGCTTGTCTTCCATCCGCACATAGTCGCGATCACGCAGCACAGACAGCGTGGAGGCGTAGGTCGAGGGGCGGCCAATGCCCAGCTCTTCCATCTTCTTGACCAGCGAGGCTTCGGTGAAGCGGGGCGGAGGCTGGGTGAAGTGCTGTTCGGCCAGCGTCTTCTCGGCCTTGGCCTTGGCGCCCTGGCTCACTTGCGGCAGGCGGTTTTCGCCTTCGTCTTCCTCGTCGTCGCGGCCTTCTTGATAAAGCGCGAAGAAGCCGGGGAAGGTGACGACCGAGCCCGTGGCGCGCAGGGCGAGGGACTGATCGGCGTTTTCAAAGTCGATGGTGGTGCGCTCAAGGCGCGCCGCTTCCATCTGGCTGGCGACAGCACGTTTCCAGATCAGCGCGTACAGCCGGGCCTGATCTGCGTCGAGGCGCAGATCATCGGGATGACGGGTGAAGCTGGTGGGGCGGATCGCTTCGTGCGCTTCCTGGGCGTTCTTGGCTTTGGTGGAATAAAAGCGCGGCTTTTCCGGCACATAGTCAGCGCCATGGCGTTCGCCGATCACGTCGCGCGCCTGCATCATCGCGCCCATATCCATGGAGACGCCGTCGGTCCGCATATAGGTGATCAGACCGACCGTCTCACCGCCGAGCTCCACGCCTTCATACAGGCGCTGCGCGGTGCGCATGGTGCGTTGCGCGTCAAAGCCCAGCTTGCGCGCGGCCTCTTGCTGAAGCGTCGACGTGGTGAAGGGCGGCGGCGGATTGCGCTTGGTCGGTTTGGCTTCGACCGACGCGACGGTGAAGTCAGCGCTCTTGATCGCAGCTTCCGCAGCGCGGGCGCGTTTTTCCTCACCAATGGTCAGGCGGGTGATTTTCTCGCCTTCAAACCGGGTCAGCTTGGACGCGATGAGAGTGTCCGCACCATCGGTGCGCACATCCGCGTCCACCGACCAGTATTCCTGGGTGACGAAGCGTTCGATCTCGGTTTCACGCTCGGTGATCAGACGCAGGGCGACCGATTGCACGCGGCCTGCAGAGCGGGCGCCGGGCAGTTTGCGCCACAGCACCGGCGACAGGGTGAAGCCCACCAGATAGTCGAGCGCCCGGCGCGCCAGATACGCTTCCACCAGCTCCATATCGAGCTCGCGCGGATTGGCGATGGCGTCAGTGACCGCTTTTTTGGTGATGGCGTTGAACGCCACCCGCTGAACTTGCTTGTCCTTGAGCACCCGGCGCTTTTGCAGCGCTTCGAGCAGGTGCCAGGAAATCGCTTCACCCTCACGATCCGGGTCAGTGGCCAGGATCAGGGTGTCGGCGTCTTTGAGCGCATCGGCGATGGCCTTGATGCGCTCTTTGGCCTTGCCCTCGATGGTCCAGTCCATCGCAAAGTCTTCGTCCGGGCGAACCGATCCGTCCTTGGGGGGCAGGTCGCGCACATGGCCGAAACTGGCGAGCACGGTGTAATCGCTCCCCAGATATTTGTTGATGGTTTTGGCCTTGGCCGGGGATTCGACGACAACGACGTTCATATGAGCACTGATATCAGGACAGGGGCGACCGGCGTCAAGCAAGCCCGGACAATGGCGGCGGAAGGTGGGGTTAGTTCCCCAACCTGTCAACATGGCGCTTCCGCTTGCCTTGGCGCGAGCACAGGTATACGGCTCGCCATTAAGTTGTTCCACGGGCAATCAAAGCGCGCGCATGATACAATCTCCCTCTCAAAACTCATCCAATAGTGACGAGACGCAGCCCGCATCCGCCAGGACCGAAGAAGCGGCGGGCTATCTCATCGAAATGCTCTCCGCCTTGTCTCATGTGGCGCATCGGGCGGATCTGAACAATTCCTCGGTCATGCTGGCGACCGCCGCGCATGTGATCGAGCAAGAGTGCAGACATCTGACGCAGAACGCGCCCAAGGCGACCCCAGGCGTCGATGCGGATACGCTGTTTCCCTTTCATCCCGACGGCAGCCCAAGGGAGTAGGGCGCGTCAGGGCTGATAGGCGCTGCAGACCATGCCGTTGGGCCAGATCTCGCAGCGGCCCGCCAGCTCCAGCTCCACGAGAGCGGCCAGAACCACACGGGCGGGCGATTTCGTCAGGCGCGCCAGCTCATCGCGCGACACTGGGGTGGGCGACAGCAGCGCGGCGATGCGTTCGCGGATATCCTCGACAGCGTCATTGAGCGCGTCCGCATCGTCAAATTCGTCTTCAAACTCCGACCCGCCCGGTTCCTGAAGGCTGGAGCGGCGAGCGCCGGACAGCACCGCCAGCACATCCTCCACCCCCTGCACCAGCGCGGCGCCGTCCTGCAGCAGACGGTTTGAGCCCCGCGCCCGCGGATCCATGGGAGAGCCGGGGACGGCCATGACTTCGCGATTTTGCTCCAGCCCATACCGAGCCGTGATCAGCGAGCCGGAGCGTTCGGCGGCCTCAACCACCAGAACGCCCAGAGAGAGCCCGGAAATCAGCCGGTTGCGACGCGGAAAATCGCGCGCTTGCGGGGAATAGCGCAGGGGCGTTTCGCTCACCAGGAGGCCTTGTTCGGCGATGGCGTGATAGAGCGCTTCATGTTCGGGCGGATAAATCGAGGTCAGCCCGCCCGCCAGCACGGCGATGGTTCCGGTCTCCAGGCTGGCGGCATGGGCGGCGCCGTCAATGCCGCGCGCCAGCCCCGACGCCACGATCACGCCGCGCTCGCCCAAGCCCCGCGCCAGATCGCCTGCAAAGCGTAGGCTCGCCGCAGAGGCGTTGCGGGCGCCCACCATGGCGCAAATCAGCCGGTCCTTGAGAACCAGCGGCCCTTTGACGCTGATCACCGGCGGCGGCGGATCAATAGCGGCGAGATCGGCGGGGAAGTCCGGCTCGCACGCACACAACAAACGCGCGCCCAGCTGATCGTGATCCTCAAGCTCGGCTTCAGCGTGCTCGCGAGAGTGGGCTTTCAGCGGCTTTGACCGTCCGCCACGTTTTGACAGATCGGCGAGATTGTCGATGGCGTTGGATGCGGTCTCAAACCGCTCGATCAGCTTGGCGAAGGTGACAGGTCCGACCCCCGATGTGCGCGACAGGCGAAGCCAGTCCACACGCTCTTTCGGGGAGAGGGCCTGTCGCCTCACGCTTTCTTCGCCCCGATCTTGGGTTCCTCACCTGTGAGGATGCGGCTGATATTGTCCTTGTGCCGCCAATAGAGCAGCACCGCCAGGAACAGGGCCAGCACCGCAACGGCTTCCTGGCCGAAGGCGTAGGCCAGAAGCGGCGCGGCCAGGGCCGAGGTGAGCGCTGCGAGCGAAGACATGCGCATCATGAGCGCCATGCCCAGCCAGACCAGGCAGGTCAGCACGCCGACCGGCCAGAAGGCCGCTAGCAGCACGCCCAGAAAGGTCGCGACGCCCTTTCCGCCCTGAAACTTCAGCCAGACCGGGAAACAATGGCCGAAAAACGCTGCGCCGCCAGCGATCAAACCCGCTGTGGGCGAGGCGAGCGCGGTGAACAACAGACACGCGAAACCCGCCTTGCCTGAATCCAGTATCAGCGTGGCGAGCGCCAGATCCTTGCGTCCGGTGCGCAGCACATTGGTCGCGCCGATATTGCCCGACCCCACGGCGCGAATATCCCCGAGCCCCGCCAGCCGGGTCAGCAGCAGGCCGAACGGGATCGAACCGAACACATAGCCGACGACCAGCGCCGCCGCGAACCAGGGATGAAACATGACTACTCGTCTTCCAGTTGATAGATAATCGCGCCTTCCGCGATGGTGATCAAGGCCTTGCCGAACATTCGGCGGCCAGAAAAGGCGCTGGGGGCCCGGCATTGCATGGGGCCGCGGCCGTAAACGAAGGGGGCGTTGGGATCAAACACCACCAGATCGGCGGGGGCGCCATTGTCCAGTCGGCCCTGTTCCAGACCCAGAATGTCCGCAGGGCCGCAAGTGACGGGCCGCAAGGCGTCCGCGAGGCTCATATGGCCGTCCTGCGCAAGCGTGCACAGAACCGGCAGCAGCGCTTCCAGACTGGCGGCGCCGGGCGCGGCTTCGGGGAAGGGATGGGCTTTGGATTCATTGGTGCAGGCCACATGGTCTGACACGATGGCGTCGATCCGGCCTTCGGCAAGGGCGGTGATCAGCGCTTCACGGTCGCTCTCACTGCGCAAAGGCGGTTCGAGACGATAGCGCGGATCGAGCCCGCCCGTATCCAGGTCGTTAAAGCTCAGATGGGTGAGCGGCGCGGTGACCGCGACTTCCAGACCGCTTGCGCGGGCGTCCGCCGCCGCGTTCAGGGCGTCCTGGGTGGTGACGCGGTCAAAGATCAGCCGGGCGCCGGTGAGCGCGGCCAGCGCCGCATCGCGCTTCAGGGCCATGGCTTCTGATTGCGCAGGACGCGAAGGCAGGCCCAGGCGCATGGACAGATCGCTTTCCGTCGCCATTGTGCCGCGGCTGAGCCCGGTGTCTTCGGGACGCAGGCTGACCCAGGCGTCAAAACCCGCCGTGTAGGCGAGCACCCGGCGCGCCAGGCGCGTATCCAGGATCGGCTGGCCGCCATCGCCCAGATAGAGCGCGCCGGCGCGCAGCATCAGGCCGATTTCCGCCATGTCTTCTTGAGAGCTGACGCACAAACCCGCCGCATACAGGCGCACCGCGCTCGTCAGGGCCGCAGCATCTACCGCCGCAATATCTTCGGGACGTTTGAAGCCGTCACCGCTTTCAGGCGAGAGCACCAGCG
Organism: Oceanicaulis sp.; assembly: GCF_051859625.1. Lineage (GTDB taxonomy): Bacteria > Pseudomonadota > Alphaproteobacteria > Caulobacterales > Maricaulaceae > Oceanicaulis. Next base: position 226,266 of record NZ_JBHYFH010000002.1, read on the forward strand.
TCGCCACGCCGCCCGCCGCCGCGGCGCGCGCTGCAGCGTCCACGCCGCGAGCGCCGGTGGAGGCCGGGTCCGCCGTGCAGCGCATGTCGATCAGCGCCGGAGCGAGGGCGGCGCCCTTGACGTCGATGACGCGTTCATCGTCAGAGGGCGTCAGGTCCGGCCCGCTCTCCACGATCAGGCCGTCGCGAATACGCAGGGCGCCGAACTCATCGCGTCCGGAGGCGGGGTCGATCAGTCGGGCGTTTTCAAAGAGCATCATGCGCCGTCTCCCAGCCCGTCCATGTCATGGGCGCGCATGTCGGCGATCGCGCCGTTGGGCGCGCGTCCGGTGATCAGTTCGAGAATGGCGGAACGTACGGCGACGCCGCTTTCCACCTGATCAAGAATGACCGCGCGGTCGGGATCGTCCGCCAGCGCGCCGTCGATCTCCACGCCGCGATTCATCGGGCCGGGATGCATCACAAGGCAATCGGGGCTGGCGCGTTCAAGCCGGGCTTCGTTCAGCCCCCAGAGCGCGGCGTATTCGCGGTCTGACGGGATCAGCCCGCCGGTCATGCGCTCTTTCTGGATGCGCAGCGCCATCACCGCGTCGCAGCCTTCAAGCGCTTCCTCAAGATCATGAAACACCGTGACGCCCCAGCGATCGGCGTCGGCGGGCAGCAAGGTGGCGGGACCGCACAGGCGCACTTCCGCGTTCAGAAGGTTCAGCAGCGAGACGTTTGAGCGCGCCACGCGCGAATGCAGGATGTCGCCGACGATCAGGATGCGGCGGCCGCCAACCTCGCCCCAGCGCCGGGTCAGGGTGAAGGCGTCCAGCAGGGCCTGGGTGGGGTGTTCGTGGGCGCCGTCGCCGGCATTGACCGTCGGCACGCCTGTGACGCGCGCGAAATGCGCTGCCGCGCCCGCTGATTTATGGCGCACGACCAGCACGTCCGGGCGCATGGCGGCGAGGGTGAGGGCGGTGTCGTCGAGACTTTCGCCCTTGGAGATCGAGGCGCTTCCGGCGGCGAAGTTCACCACATCCGCACCGAGGCGTTTGGCGGCGATTTCGAAACTCGCCAACGTGCGGGTGGAGTTCTCAAAGAACAGATTGATCTGGGTGAGGCCCTTGAGGGTGTCGCCCTGCTTGTCGCCGCGGCGCGCGGCGTCGAAATGATGCCGGGCGCGCTCGAAAATCATCTGCACGTCGAGCGGGTTGAGATCCCCGACGCTCAACAGGCTGTCATGGGGAAAATCATAAGCGAAGCCTGTGCGCTCCATAAAGGCGCCTCCCGATAAGCGTTCGCGGGGGTATAGGCGCGCACACGGGTTCGGGCAAGCTGGCCCGTGTCAGAAATCAGAGCCTGTCAGAGCGACAGGGCGATCGCGGCCGCCACCGGCAGGGTGATCAGGCTGGTCAGAACGGTGAGGGTGATCATGCCCGCGGTCAGTCCGGCCTCGCCGTCAAAATCGGCGGCGACGGCGTAGATGAAGGCGGCGGCGGGGGCCGCGCCCGCAATCGCCATCAGCACCGCCAGATCCCCCGTCAGGCCGAACGCCAGCGCCAGTCCCAGATAGACCACTGGCCCGATGACGGTGCGCAGCACGGCGGCGGACAACAGCACCGTCATCCGGCCTTTGAGCGCCTTGAAATCCAGCCCTGCGCCCATGGAGAGCAAGATCACCGCCATGGAGCCGGCCCCGATCATCTCGATCGGCGCTGTGAGAAACGCAATCCGTCCCAGTCCGGACAGATTGGCGATGAGGCCGAGCACGCAGGCGAGCACCACAGGATCGCGTGCGGTTTTGGCGAGCGCTGCGCTCAGGCCGCGCCCTGAAGTGAGGGCGAAGCTCGCCACCGCGGCGGCCGCCCCGATGATGACGCCTGTGGCGGACACCGCGGCGCCGGCGCTGGCGATGGCGTCGCCCAGCAGCCGGTCCGCCAACGCCAGTGTGAGAACGATGTTCCACATCACGGCGGTGGCGATCATGGGCGCGGTGATCCGGCCGGAATTGCTGACCAGACGGCCCAATCCCAGGGCCAGGACGATCATGATGGCGGACCCCAGGGCCGACACGCCGCCGATCATCAGCGAGGCGCCGCCGTCAAACTCCGCCTGCGCCAGAAGCGTGAACAGGAAACTCGGCAGCAGGAGACGATGGTTCAGCGCGTTCACACCCCGCCAGTGCTCGCGGGGAATATAGCCGCTGGCGCGCACGCCATAGCCCAGTGCGATGACGACGAAGACGGGCAGGAAGGCGAACAGGATGATCTGCGTCATAGACCGGCGATCCAGATCCAGAAGGGGATGGCGAAGAAGGCCAGAATGGTTGTGGCGGTCACATGGCCGGCCATGAGGCGCGTGTCCCCGCCCATTTCAGCCGCCAGCACATAGGCGCCGGCGGCGCCCGGCGTCGCGCCGACCATCACCAAAAGCGCCAGGGCCGTGCCTTCCACCTGCATGAGCAGGCCCAGGGCCAGAAAGACGGCGGGCGCGACGACAAGTTTCAGCACAATGCCCAGGCTCAACAGTCCCGGGCGGGTTTTGAGCGCCGAGAAATCAAGACCGGCGCCGATCGCCAACAGGATCAGGGGCAGCGCGGCGCGCCCGGCCAGCTCCGCCGTTTTTGCGACCGGGCCGGATTGAAACAAACCCACAGCATTCGCCAGCGCGCCCGCCAGACAGGCGATGATCAGCGGATTGGTGACGAGCCGCAGTCCCACGCGGCGGATATTCGGACTGACCTGGCTGGCGCCCCAGATCGTCAGCACCGCCACGGACATGATGTTCACCAGCGGCACGGTCGGCGCGAACACCAGGGCCGCCAGCGCTTCGCCTTCCTGACCAAAGGCGGGGCCCGCCACCGCCAGAAAGACAAATCCGTTCCAGCGCACCGAGCCCTGAAACAGGCTGGTATAGGCCGGACCATCCACGGGCAGCAGTTTGAACCCCAGGGTCACAACGCCCATCACCAGAAAGCCCAGCGTCACCGCGATCAGGAAAGGCCCGGCGGGCAGGCCGGCATAATCGGCGCGTGAAATCGTCGAGAACAGCAAGGCGGGCAGCAAAGCCTGATAGCTGAGCCGGTTGACGCCCAGCCACAGCTCGGTGCGCACCAGACCTGACCGACGCATGATCCAGCCTAAGGCGATGACGCCGAAAATGGGGATGAGAGCGTCGGCGACCCCGGTCATGACAAGGGATCGTCCGGCGATGACAGCGGCGGGCTCAGGCCTTCATTGATCCGGGCGATGGCGCTTTCCAGAATCACCGCCGCCGCCTGGGCATCCACGAAATCCTTGTGCTGGGCGTGCTTCACGCCCGCCTCCAGCAGGGATTCGGTCGCCGCGAAGGTGCTCAGCCGCTCGTCCTGAAAGCACACCGGCAGATCGCGCAGGCGCAAAAGATTCGTCACGAAGGAGCGCGAGGACTGCGCCCGGCGGCCATCCCCGCCATTCATGTGCAAGGGCAGCCCCACGATCAGACCGGCGCATTTGCGCTCGTCATAGAGCGTCAGCAGCGCCTGGGCGTCCGGGGTGAACTTGACGCGCTGGATGGTGGTCAGCGGCGTGACCAGCGTGCGGTCGGTGTTGGAGACGGCGACGCCCAGCGTTTTCGTGCCGGGATCGACCGCCATCAGCGGCCCTTTGGGAAGGAGCGCGGGTTCTAGAAACAACATGCGCCCGGTTTAGGCCTGTCAGCCTGTCTTTGGAAGAGGCTGACTCCGTCACAATCTTGCGCCGCAGCACCGGCGTTGGTACGCAGAGCGCTTAGTCTTGCCCTCCCATCCGGAGACCTGCCCATGTCTGTGACCCAAGACGATGTCCGGCGCATTGCGCGTCTGGCCCGCATCGCCGAGCCGAGCGACCGTCTCGATTCGCTCACCAATGAACTCAACGGCATTCTCGACTGGGTCGAGCAGCTTGATGAAGTGGACGTCACAGGCGTCGAGCCGATGACCACCCCGGTGCAGACCCCGCTGCCTCTGCGCGCGGACGAGATCACCGATGGCGGCAAGCGCGACGACATTCTGGCCAACGCCCCGAAAGCCGAAGAAGGCTTCTTCGTGGTGCCCAAGAGCGTGGAGTAAGCGCGATGACCGAGTTTACCCAGCTCTCCCTGTTTGACGTGCTCGACGGCCTTGAGAAGAAAGACTTCTCGGCGGTTGAGGTCGCTGACGCGACCGTGAAGGCGGCGGAAGCGGCGCAAGGCGCGCTCAACTGCTTCACCTCGATCGATGGCGACAAGGCGCGCGAGATGGCGCAGGCCTCTGACGCGCGCCGCGCTGCAGGCAAGGCGGGCCTTCTGGAAGGCGCGCCCATAGCGATCAAGAATCTGTTCGGCGTGTATGGCGTGGAGACCACCGCCAGCTCCAACATCCTCAAGGGCTTCAAGCCGCGCTATGAATCCAGCGTCACCCAGAACCTCTGGGATGCGGGCGCGGTGTTCTTTGCCAAGACCTCCATGGATGAATTCGCCATGGGCTCGTCCAATGAAACTTCGGCCACCGGCCCGGTGGTGAACCCCTGGCGCGCCAAGGGCTCGGACGAGAAGCTGGTTCCGGGCGGCAGCTCGGGCGGCTCGGCCGCGGCGCTGGCGGCTGGCATTTCCTATGGCGCGACCGGCACCGACACCGGCGGCTCCATCCGCCAGCCGGCGGCCTTCACCGGCCTTGTGGGCGCGAAACCCACCTATGGCCGCTGTTCGCGCTGGGGCGTGGTGGCGTTCGCCAGCTCGCTCGACCATCCGGGTCCGTTCGGCAAGACGGTGAAGGACACAGCATTGCTCACTCAGGTCATGTCTGGCCATGACCCCAAGGATTCAACCTCTTATCCCGGTCCTGTGCCGGACATGGTCTCGGCGGTCAGCCGCGGCGTGAAGGGCCTGCGCATCGGCATCCCGAAAGAGTATCGCGTCGACGGCATGCCGTCTGACATTGATGCCTTGTGGGAGAAGGGCGCCCAATGGCTGAAAGAGCAGGGCGCGGAGATCGTCGAGATTTCCCTGCCGATGACGAAATACGCCCTGCCGGCCTACTACATCATCGCGCCGGCGGAAGCCTCGTCCAATCTGGCGCGCTATGACGGCATGCGCTACGGCCAGCGGGTCGAGGGCGATGACCTGACCGACACCTATGAAAAGACGCGCGGTCAGGGCTTTGGCGATGAGGTCCAGCGCCGCATCCTGATCGGCACCTATGTGCTGAGCGCGGGATATTATGACGCCTATTACCTCAAGGCGCTGAAAGTCCGCCGGAAAATCCTCGAAGATTTCAACGCCGCTTTTGAGGGCGTGGACGCCATCCTGACGCCGACCACCCCAAGCGCCGCCTTCGGCATTGGCAGCAAAGCGGACGCCGATCCCATCGAGATGTATCTCAATGACATCTTCACCGTGACCGCCAATATCGCCGGCATCCCGGCGATGAGCGTTCCGGCGGGGCTGGACAAGTCCGGCCTGCCGCTGGGCCTTCAGGTCATCACCAAGGCGCTGGACGAGGAAACCATGTTCGCCGTCGGCGGCGCGCTGGAACAGGCCGCAGGCTTCACCGCGAAGCCGGAGAACTGGTGGGGGTGATGCCGCTTCCCCGCCTCCTCATGATCGGCTTCGGGCTGGTCGCCATATTCGGTGCGCTTCTGGCGTCCGGGCGACTGGGCGAGGGCGGCGTGCAGATGGCGGTGGGGATTACGCTTCTTGTGACCGGCGGCATCGGGGTGATGAACACCATTTTCTTCACCCGGCTCAAACGCTCGCTCGACGAGATGGCGAAAAATCCGCCCGACGTCGCGCCCAAGCCTGACGGGGAGCCCGACTGATGCGCGCGATCTGGTATGAGGATCAGGGCGCAGCCGAGGACGTGCTGACGCTCGGCGAGCGCCCGGAGCCCAAGCCCGGCCCCGGAGAGGTGGCGGTCTTCATCAAGGCGTCGGGCGTGAACCCGTCAGACGTGAAAACGCGCGCCGGTCTGCGCGCCCCGATGAGCGTCGCGCGGCAAATCCCGCATTCAGATGGCGCAGGCGTTATCAAATCGGTGGGCGAGGGCGTCGACCCGGCCCGGATCGGCGAGCGGGTGTTTGTATTTAACGCCGCCTATAAGCGCGCCGGCGGAACCTGCGCCGAGATTTGCGTCGTGCCGGTCGAGTTCACAGGCGGCCTGCCGGACGCTGTGAGTTTCGAAGAAGGCGCGAGCTTGGGCATTCCGGCTTTGACCGCCCATCGCGCGCTGACGGCCAATGGTCCGGTGCAGGGCAAGACGGTGCTGGTCACCGGCGGCGCCGGGGCTGTGGGGCTGCAGGCGATCCAGCTGGCGAAATGGATGGGCGCGCGCTTTGTCATCGCGACCGTCTCCGGCCCGGAAAAAGCCGAAGCGGCGCTCGAGGCCGGCGCGGATGATGTGATCAATTACCGCCACCAGGATGTGGTCGAAGCGGTCGAGGCCGCCACAGACGGCGAGGGCGTCGATCATATCGTCGAAGTGGAGTTCGGCGGTAATCTGGCGGCGTCCGCCGCGCTGATCCGTCCGCACGGCCTGATCGCCAGCTATGGCAGCGAGGGTGAGAAGACGCCCGAACTGCCGTTTTACGATCTGATGTTCAAGAACGCCGGATTTCAGAGCGTGTTCGTCTACACCCTGACCCCGGCCCAGCGGGCGGGCGCGGTGGCCGATGTCAGCCGTGCGCTGGCCGAGGGCGCGCTGAAACCGCGCATCGACAGCTGTTACGCCTTGGAAGAGTGCGCCGACGCCCATAAACGGGTGGAAGCCGGAGAGAAAATCGGAAGCGTCATCGTCACGCCTGTGTGAGGATGATCCTTGTTAGTTGAGATAGAGAAGACCGCCATGAGCAGCGAGCACACCTACGTCATCAACGGCGCCACGGGCGATTGGGAAATCGTCATGGGGCTTGAGGTGCACGCCCAGGTCAAATCCAACGCCAAACTGTTTTCCGGCGCGGCGACGGCCTTTGGCGCGGAGCCCAACACGCAAGTGAGCCTGGTTGACGCCGCCATGCCGGGCATGTTGCCGGTGATCAACGAGGCCTGCGTCGCGCAAGCCGTGCGCACGGGCCTGGGTCTGAACGCCCAGATCAATAATTTCTCGCGCTTTGACCGGAAGAATTATTTCTATCCCGACCTGCCCCAGGGCTATCAGATCAGCCAGTTCGCGCATCCGATCGTGGGCGAAGGCGAGATCGAGTGCGAACGCGATGACGGCACCCTGTTCACCGTGGGGATCGAGCGCCTGCACCTTGAGCAGGACGCGGGCAAGTCCATCCACGACCTTGATCCCACCGCCACCTATGTGGATCTCAACCGCTCCGGCGTTGCGCTGATGGAGATCGTCTCGCGTCCGCATTTGCGCACCCCCGCTGATGCGGCGGCCTATGTGCGCACCCTGCGCACGATCCTGCGCTATCTCGACACCTGCGGCGGCGATATGGAAAAGGGCCAGATGCGCGCCGATGTGAACGTGTCGGTCTGTCGCCCGGGCCAGTACGAGAAGTTCATCGAGACCGGCTCGTTCGAGCATCTGGGCACGCGCTGCGAGATCAAGAACGTCAACTCGCTGCGCTTCATCATGCAGGCCATCGAGTTTGAGGCCCAGCGTCAGGTGGATATCCTGGAAGAGGGCGGGACGATTGATCAGGAAACGCGCCTGTTTGACGCCAACGCCGGGGTGACCCGGTCCATGCGTTCGAAAGAAGAAGCGCATGATTATCGCTATTTCCCTGATCCCGACCTGCTGCCGCTGGTGCTCGAGCAGAGCTTTGTCGACGATCTGAAGGCGAACCTGCCCGAACTGCCCGCCGACAAGCGCAAGCGCTTCGTCGAGGAGCTCGGCCTGTCGGAATACGACGCCTCGGTTCTGGCCGCCGACAAGGACCGCGCGGACTATTTCGAGAAGGTGCTGGAAGGCCGGGATCCCAAGCTCGCCGCCAACTGGGTGAATAACGAGCTGTTCGGTCGCCTCAACAAAGAGGGCCTCGGGATCACCGAAAGCCCGATCAGCCCCGAACAGCTGGGCGGCATCGTCTCGCTGATCAGCGACAAGACCATTTCCGGCAAGATCGCCAAGGACGTGTTCGAGATCGTCTGGGCGGAAGGCGGCGACCCGGCCAAGATCGTCGACGAGCGCGGCATGAAACAGGTCACCGACACCGGCGCCATCGAGAAGGTCATCGACGACCTGATCGCGGCGAACCCCGAACAGGCCGAAAAGGTCAAGGACAAGCCCAAGACCATGGGCTGGTTCGTGGGCCAGGTGATGAAGGAAATGGGCGGCAAGGCGAACCCGCAAGCCGTCAACGAAATCCTCGCCAAGAAACTGCTGGGCTAGGCTTTCCAGCGCTGCAGAACAAAACCCCGGAGCCAGGCTCCGGGGTTTTTTTGTTTGGGCTCTCAATCTGTCAGCCCGGACGCGTCGCGATCCGGGATCTACCGGAACCTCTCTGTTCTGATCACAGAGATGCCTGCAGTAGATCCCGGCTCAAGGCCGGGATGACGGGTTTAGAGTCTTGTATAAGACGCACCCATAGCCCCGCGCGCAAACGCAGGGGTGAACCAAATGACGGGTCGCGCGGGAGCGGGCCGTTAGAGGTGAGCGATAAGTCTTGGAAGCCATACCCGGCTCCCGCGCTGGAGATGTTTTGTCGGGATCACCGCACGGAGACTTCTGCGATGTCGCGCCGCCGGTGCAGTCGCCGTCTCATCAGACGCCGCCGCCCTGGACCGTACGATGATGACCCGCCTTTTCGCATGGAGCGCGCGTCACACGCTCTATGCTCGGGACATCTCGCCCCTCCCAGCCTGAACGCGCCGGCCGCCCGTCACGGAAGGAACGAGGCAGAGTATGGCTCACAGGAGAGAGGGGGCGGATAAGTTGGCGGCTGTCCGCACGCGCTCTAGTGACACGCAATGCGAACGCGCTACCCTTGGCGGCATGACCCAACAGCCTGAATCCGCCCTGTCTGACATCGTCCCGGTTGATGAAATCCGCACGCGCGCGGAAGCGTTGCTCGATTGGGTGCAGGTCTCTGTGCTCAATTTCGACAACGCCTTGCAGCTGGGCCTGATCCTGGCGGCGTTCGTTCCGGCGCTGATGTTCGGGCCGCGCCTGCGCAATCTGATCCATGAGGGCACGAAAACCCGCATCAAGACCGGGATGTGGCGCCGGCTGCTGACGGCGGCGCTCGCCTTGATGACGCCTCTGGCGCTGTATCTGGTGCTGACCATGATCCGGGTCGGCCTGGGGGCGCTGGATCGGCCGGTCGCCATCGTCAGCGCGGCGATCAGCCTGATGAGCGCCTGGCTGTTGATCCGGGCGGTGACGTTGATCATCCGCTCGCAATTCTGGTCCCGGCTGGCGTTTTATATCATCTGGCCCGTGGCGGCGCTCGACGTGTTCGGCCTGCTCGACGATGTGATCGCTCAGCTTCAGGCGCTGTCCATCCCGCTGGGAGAAACCAGCGAGGGTGAGCCGGTCTCGCTGAGCCTGTTCGACGTGCTGCGGACGATGATCTATTTCGGCCTGCTGTTCTCGATTGCGAGCTTCGCGGGGCGGACGCTCGACAAGCAATTGCAGAAGTCCGACGAGATTTCCCCGGCGCTGAGCGCCCTGATCTCGAAGGTTCTGGGCGTGTTGTTGCCCGTGCTGGCGCTGTTGATCGCGCTGCAGATGACGGGCTTCAACCTCGCCACGCTAGCGATTTTCTCCGGCGCTGTCGGCATCGGTGTCGGTCTGGGCCTGCAAAAGACCGTGTCGAACTTCGCGGCCGGTTTCACGCTATTGGCGGACAAGTCCATCAAGCCCGGCGACGCCATCGAGGTGGATGGTCAGTTCGGCTGGGTCACAGGCATGCAGGCGCGCTACGTATCGATCCGGACGCGCGACGGCACCGAAATGCTGCTGCCGAACGATCATTTCATCAATAACGGCGTCACCAACTGGTCGAAATCTGATCACATCGTGCGCATGCATGCGCCGTTTGGCGTGTCATACGGCACGCGCGATCTTAAGGCGGTGCAGACCCTCGCCATTGAAGCCGCCAAGACGGTGAACCGGGTGGTCGCCGAGCGCGACCCGGTCTGCAATGTCATGGAGTTTGGCGATTCGTCGGTGAATTTCGACCTGCGCTTTTGGATTCGCGATCCCCAGAACGGCCAAGCGAATGTGCGCTCTGACGTCTATCTCGCCTTGTGGGACCGCTTGCATGAAGAGGGGATCGAGATCCCGTTCCCGCAAATGGATCTTCACGTGAAAGCCCTGCCGGACCGGTCCGAGCCTTCAGAGGCTTAAGCCGAACAGCTAGCCCCGCCCTGAACGCAGAACTGGGCGCAGAATTTATGGTTCAGGCGCACAGGCTTCAGGCTCTCTTCCAGCGTTTGCGCCAGCTCGAACTCGTCTTCATAGGGCAGAAGGGTGCAGGCGACGACGCTGGCGCGTGTCGCGCCGCGCCGTTTGATCACCATGCGCTGGCTGGCGCACATGATGTCGTCTGGATTCTTGTTCAGAATGCCCCAGCAATCCACCGTGATCTCAGGCGGATCGCCGCTCTCATCCATTTCGGGAAATATCACCAGGCGGGACGGATCCTCGCTCGGGATATCCGCGCCGAGGTCTTCAAACAACGCCTTGAAACCGGCGCGCGCTTCGGCGTCGGTCTCATGCCAGAGCGAGCGGCCTGCAGCGCTGAGGGTGAAACCGTGATCTGAGAGCCATTTCAGACCCTCCAGCGTGGCGTCAAACCCGCCGACGCCGCGTTCTTCGTCATGATAGGCGCGGGTGTAGTGATCGAGGCTCAGCCGCATCTCGATCCGGTCGCCGAACCGGGCCTGAAGGTCCAAAAGGCCTGTCTGCACGCGTGGCCGCATCATCGGCTTCATGGCGTTGGTCAGGACCAGAACGTCATGTCCGCGCTCCAGTGACACCTCCATTAGCCGGACCATGTCCGGGTTCATGAAGGGCTCTCCGCCCGTAAAGCCGATCTCGATCTGACCGAATCCGAGCGCGTCGATCTCGTCGAGATAGGAGACCACGTCCGCCTCGGTCAGATAGACCAGCGCATCATTGGTGGGGGAGCTGAGGATGTAGCAGTTCTTGCACTCGATATTGCACAGCGTGCCGGTGTTGAACCACAGCGTCTTGAGCGTATCAAACCCGACGCTGGCGCGGGTTTCGCCTTTCGCCGTGACAAGAGGGTCTGAGAATTTGATCAGCGGCGCTGAGGCGTCAGGCATGAGGCGTATCCAGGTCAAGTGAGCAGTCGGGCTGTGAAGCTAGGGCAGGGCCTGGCGCGCAGCAATCGCGCTCAAGCGGATGTGTTCACAGGAGATGGTGTTTAGTCGTCCCCGGACTCATCTCGAATCCAGAACACGCTTTCGACCTTTTGCCCTAAAGCCTGGGCGATCTTCAGCGCCAGCAAGGCGGAGGGGATGAAAACCCCGTTCTCCACCGTGTTGATCGTCTTGCGCGTCACACCCACCTGCAACGCCAGCTCGGCCTGGGTCAGGCCCGCTTCGGCGCGCAGGGCCTTCATGGCGTTGCCGAGCGCTGCATCTTTCATTCTTCAGCCCCGGTTTCGCCCTGGCGGTCATAATGCACGGCGGCGAGAAAGAAGCTCGACACCGACAGGCCGGTCAGAATCTTGAGCAACATGCCGCCATCCAGACCGAATTGATTGATCGTCATGGCGAGCACAGTCGCGACCGTGATGACCCAGAACGCGGCTTCCGCTGCGCGGCGGCGGACATCGCGCGCCCATTCATCATTGATGATGTCATAGCCGACAGTCTTGTAAGCGCGGAACGCATCGCCAAAGTACAAGATGATCGTCACCAGCCAGAGCCCGAATCCGACGCCGCTGATCACAAGGCCCGGTCCCATCCAGCTGTCTGGAGTCTGGGGCGATGTCCCGACGCCGTCCGCCGCCTGCCAGGCGAAGAATCCTGCGGCCTGGCACAACAGAAAGGCGCGCATGCGCCCATTGATCTTTTCAAGCTCGTCCATGGAAGACTCCGATACGCCATGTCACCTTGGGGTAACATGGCGCGGGAGCGATGTAACGTCAAGGTGACGCTTACATCAGCCCGATTTCACGCAGGCGCTCGAGCAGATAGTCGTGTGCGGTCATCGGCTCGGGGTAGCGGTTCGGAGTGTCGTCGCTGACGCAGCCGGGCAGGGTCTCGATCAGGAAATCGGGATTGAAGTGCAGGAAGAAGGGCGTGGAATAGCGCGAAAACGCCATGCGCTCTTTGGACGGGTTCACCACCCGGTGCGTGGTCGACGGATACACATGGTTGGTCAGGCGTTGCAGCATGTCGCCGATATTGACCACCAGCGCGCCTTCGGGCGGCTGCACCGGCAACCAGGCGCCGGTCTTGGTCTTCACCTGCAAGCCGGCTTCTTCCGCGCCCAGCAATAAGGTGATGACGTTGATGTCTTCATGGGCGCCCGCGCGCACGCCCGACGGATCGCCGTCGATGGGCGGATAGTGCAGAAGGCGCAGGATGGAATTGCCGTCATTGACGGTTTTGGAGAACCAGCTCTCATCAAGCCCGAGATCCTTCGCCAGCGCCTGAAGCAGCACCGCGCCCATCTCGTCGAGCGCCGCGAACAGCGCCTGCACGCTGTCGTCAAAGCGCGCATGATCAGACACCGGCACATTGGGCGGCATCACGTCTGAATAGGGGTGGCCCTGCGGCAGGTTCCGGCCATGGTGCCAGAATTCCTTGAGGTCCTTTTGCGCCATGCCCTTGGCGTTTTCGGTGCCGAACGGCGTATAGCCGCGCTGCCCGCCGCCGTTTTCCACCACATAGCTTTGCTTGGCGGCTTCAGGCAGGGCGAAGAACGCTTTGGCGTCTTCCAACGCGCGGTCAATCACATCCTGATCGACAGGATGATCACTGATCACGGCGAAGCCGGTTTCACGAAAACTCGCGCCCAGTGCGCGGGCGAAAGCTGCGGGATCCTCACCGGCGAGTTTGAACGACACCGGTTCGAGGGTCTGGTCAGTCAAGATGATATCGGTCATGGCGCGCTCTTTAGCCTTCCCTCGCGGGCTCGTGAAGCCGCAATGTCTTGCACGAATGGTCGCAGACCCCGACATATGCCGCCTGAAGCTGTTTTACAGGGCATGGAGAACCGAATGACCCAGCCGATCGAGCTCTATTACTGGCCGACCCCGAATGGATGGAAAGTCACCATCGCGCTTGAGGAAATGGGCCTTCCCTACGAGATCAAGCCGGTCAATATCGGTCTGGGCGAGCAGTTCGAACCCGATTTCCTGAAAATCAGCCCCAATAACCGCATGCCGGCCATCGTTGATCCGGACGGCCCGGACGGCCAGCCGATCTCGATTTTCGAAAGCGGCGCGATCTTGCAATATCTCGCGCGCAAGACGGGGCAGTTTTATGGCTCCAACCCGCGTGAGCAGGCGGCGGTCGAGGAATGGCTGTTCTGGCAGATGGGCGGACTGGGTCCGATGTGCGGGCAGGCGCACCATTTTCGCACCTACGCCAAGAAGGTCGAGCCCGATGAAAGCAAGCTCGAATACGGCAAGAACCGCTACACCAATGAAGTGCATCGTCTGTACGGCGTGATCGAGCGGGCTCTTGAGGACCGGGACTATCTGGCGGGTGATTTTTATTCCATCGCCGACATGGCCGCCTGGCCGTGGATCCTGCCTGAAGGGCAGGGCCAGGATCTGGACGAATTCCCGCGGCTGAAAGCCTGGGTCGAGCGCGTCGGCGCGCGCGAGGCGGTGAAAACAGGCCGCAGAGTAGGCAAGGATTTGTTCAAACCCCTCGATGAAGACAGCGAGGACATGAAAAAGGCGCGCGCCGTCCTGTTTGGTCAGCGCGCCAAACCTTAACGAATTGTAAAATCGGCTTCCCCTTGGCCTTCAACCCGCATAATTTGGGGGTGAGGGACAGGGGGACTTCCAATGTGGGCGCAGACAGACCGGTCTCGCACCTATAGCGAGCGCTATGGCGCGCGTTCGCCATGGCTGTCAGGGCCTGTGCGGGCCGGAGTCTATCTGATCTGGCGCGGCGTGTTCGCGGCCTTGCGTCCTGTGTTGTTTCTGGGGCTGCTCATTGCGGCGGGCTGGTTCGCGTATCGAGGGCTCGAGGCGGCGCCCGGCGGCGCGCTGCAGCTTCCGCAGAGCTTGAGCGAGCAGTTTGACGCGGCGCTGCATGAAGCGGCGAACCCGGCCTCAGCTGATCCCATCCTGTCGCGATGGAATACGGAGCTCACTCAATCCTTGCGGCCAGGCCCGACGGGCGGACCAGACATTTTGCGCGCGCAGTCCTTCGCCGCCAGCCTTCCGGCCATGATGGGAGAGGAGGCGCTGGCGCTTCACCTTATGCGTCATGAGCGCCGCCCGGACATGATGCAGGTGGACCTGGTCGCCATGCCCGTCTGGCGGCGCAACCAGATCGTCACCGGCGTTCTGCGGGCGCGGAGCGATGATGCGCAGCGGCAGGGGATTGATCCGGTCTGGCTGATTGAGAGCAGCCCTGATGTGCAGCACCGCTTTGCGCGTGCGCAGCGCCTGTATGGATCCAGCCTGCAGGCGGCGGAGCATTGGTTTGTGCGCCCTGGATCACAGGCCCTGAACCTTGATGCGTTCGCGGATCTTGTAACCGCTCAGGCGACCGACCCGGTCATTCTGCCCGATGCGCGGGAGGTGATCGCGCTCGGATGCGCGCTTGCGCGGTCGCATGCCCAAACTGTGCCGGCCTGTATCAGAGCGCGACCCGCGCCCGTATCTGCAGACCCTGTGCGCACGGCTTTGGCTCTGTCTGTGTTTGACGCTCAGCTTGAAACGCCGGCGGTGCGTCTGGCGCTGGCGGCGCGCGCTGCGGGTCGACTGGACGGCGACTGGCTTGACGCTCTGGTGTTGGGGCCGGCGGCGCCTGAACGCGACTTGCGGCTTCTGACAGCGCTGATGCCGGTCTTGGCTGAGGCTGACCGCTATTATGCTCAGCCCGGGACCTGTCAATTGGCCTGCACGCGGGCGATGGCTGAGTTTGCGATGCGCGCCGGCTATGACGCCGCCGCGCGTCGAGACTGGTTCGCGGCATACGATCAGGTGCGCCGCCAGGATGGCGCATTGGTCACCATCCGGGTGTCACACACATTGACGGAGGCTGAGGCTGTTACGGCGCTGGTGCGGATCAGCGCGATCAGCGAGGGGCGTTTGCTCGCCGCCAGCGTGCTTCTGGGCGATGAGCTGACAGAGCTGCACGTCGCTGAAAATAATTTTTGGCCCGTTGGAGAGGATTTGAACCTCGTCCTGGCGGCCGTGCTTGCGGGCTTGGCGTTGCTGCTTCTGGGAATCGTTTTGATTTCAGGGGGCTTTCGGCGTTCGGGAGGCGCTCCGGGTGCACTTGAACGCTTCGACGGACAGGTCAGCCGGTTAATATTGGGTAGGAATGTCTAACGGAATTAAAGGGTTAATCGGCGTTATTCTTGAGACTCTTTAACCCTGTGGTCACCCATCACACGCATTCTGATCTTGCACAACGGGCCACCGAAAAGGCTTCGGGTGCATGGTGGGATGCGGAGGCGACACGGACGAAAAGTCCGGCCCTCCGCCAACGATGGGAAGACTAAAATGGCTTTCACTGACGTGGAAACGGCGCAAGTGCACGATGCGGTCAAAATGGACCCGACCGGCGAAGACCTGTGCAAGCTGGGCCTTTTGTATTCGACCGGCCAGTGCGGCGTGATCGATTACATTGAAGCGCACAAATGGTTCAACCTGGCCTCTCTGATGGGCTCGGACACCGCAAAATACTATCGCAGCGAAGTCGCTGCCGAGATGGATGGCGATCAGCTCGCAGCGGCTCTGACCGCAGCGCGCGAATGGCTCTCCACCCGGCACTAAGACTGATCGAGCCATGATCGCCGCCAGAAGCGACAGGCTCGATCCGTCTGCATTCCCTTAGTTCGAATTGAACACCTGATCGGCCAACGCGTAGGCGAATGCGTTGTCGAGCGGCAGGATGTTTCGAATGTAAAGCTCTGTAAAATCGTTGATTTCAGCGATTACAGTGCGCGGTGCGAAGACAATGTCATGCCGGGCCAGCGGGATCATATCCGTAGGCGCGCCCTGTTGGGCGTCACGCACATTGACCGTCCGCATCATGACGCCGCCGTTTTCCGCGCGGCGCAGGACGACCACCTGACGCAAACGCGCGCGATTATTGGCGCCGCCGGCGAGGGTCAGGGCTTCCAGCACGCCCATGCGCGGGCTGACCATTTCATAAACACCCGGACTGCGCACTTCGCCGCCCACAAGGATTTGTTGCGCGCCATAGCTGACGGGCCGCACTTCCACGATCGGATCGCGCAAGACGCGGACATATCGATCCGCAATGGCGCGCGCCGCTTCCGGCCCCGTCATCTGCGCCACCATCACCGATCCCGCCAGCGGCAGGCTGACACGGCCATCCGGTCCGACGGGCAGGGTGCGGTTGAGCTCTTCTGCGGTGTGAACCACCACTTCCACCTCGTCGCCCGGAAACAGGCGATAGGCGGGCGCGGTCTCATCCCAGCTCTGAAAGCGGTTTGGCTCAAACCCCTGTTGTGGGGCTTGCCGCGGCGCGCCCGCGCACGCACCTGCCAACAATACGCCCAGACCGGACAAGACAGACCGTCGTGTTGGCGAATTCATGCTGGCGACTCCCCTAATCAGATCTTCACCATGAAAGGCGGCGGCTAAGGAAAAATTAAGCGCAATCGCGCCAGATGCACCTATGACGTCAATGTCTTCAGACACCAGAGCCGAAGAGCGGGCGCGGCGCGAGCTGGATCTTGTGGATCTGGTTGCGATCGCGTGGACGCAGCGCCTGTTCATCATCCTGATTACGCTCATCATTTTCATCCCGCTGGCGGTGATGGCGTATTTGAGCCTGACGCCGACCTATACCGCCGGCAGTCGGTTGCTGGTGATTATGGATGACGAGGATCTGACGCCGGGCGCCGCCGGGGCGGGCGGCGAGTTCATGTTTGACCAGATCATGCAGTCCGAGGCCGATCTTCTGGCGTCAGAAGAAGTGCGCCGTCGCATGCTGATCGAGCTGACCGGCGCTGCTGATCCTGAACAGCTCAAGACGCTGGGCGACGGGTTTGGCGTTTCCAGAGCGCCGAACGCCAGCTTTCTGATCGCCACGTTCAAGAATGAAGACGCCCAAGTGGCCGCCAATACGGTGAACGCCATTGTCGACGCCTATTTGCGGTACCGGGTCGAACTTCTGACGGGCGGTTATGAAGGCGGCGTGCAGGCGCGTCTGGACGCCGCCGAACGGGACGCCCAGGCGGCGCAGCAGGCGCTTCGGTCCTTCCTGGCGGACAACGCCATTACCGATTTTGAGACCGAGCTGAACTCGGCACTGGGCCGGTTGGCTGATATCCAGGGACGCAAACTGGCGGCAGACGCCGATGCGGCCCAGGCGCGCGCGCTGGCGCAAGCGCTGGAGCAGCGTCTTCAGGACATTCCTCAAACGATCGAACTCTATGTCGAAAACTCGGTGACGGGTCAGCTTCTGGACCTTCAGGTGCGGCAAGCTGAATTGATGGCGCGTTACCAGCCGGACGCACCGCCTGTGGTCGCTGTTGAGCGCGAGATCGAGGCGCTTGAGCGCTTCGTTCAGGACGGTCGGGCCAATGGCCAGGGACAGCGCCGCACCGGTGTGAATCCGATCTGGCAGGAGCTGGAATCCTCACGCCTGCAACAAGAATCCAACGCCGCCGGCCAAGCGCGCCTTGCGTCCTCGCTGAATGCGCAATTGCGCGACGCCCGCATGCAAGTGGATCGCCTGCGCGCCTTGCAGTCTGAGTATGATCGTCTGATCCGTGCGGTTTCGGCGCGGTCCGCAGCTGCGGACCAGTTGTCGGTTCAGGCGGCGGACGCCATGGCGCGACGCGAGATGCCGCCCGGCGGCGCGGACGCCATCCGGATCGTCTCACGCGCCACCCCGCCGGTTCAGGCGCAATCCAAGCGAAAGCTGGCCGTGATGGCGGTGGGCGTGCTGGCGGGCGGGATCGCGCTCTTGCTCGGTCTGATCCGCGGCTATGTTGTGGCCGTGCGACAGGATCCGCCGCCGCAACGTCCAACTCCGCCTGTAGAGCGTGCGCCCTCCAATGAGCGCCCAGAGCCAGAGCCGCGCAATGAAACGCCCCGGAGCGAAGCGGCGCCCCGACGCACACCTGTGCCGGTGCTGGCGCGGGTCAGCGACGCGCGCTGACGCGGAAGCGCTCCGTTAACCATTCGCGCATACATCTGTCTGTTGAGTAAACAGGCGTGGTCGTCGCGTATGAGCATCGAGCGTGAACTTGAGGGGTTGGCCCGGCGGTTGTCACCGCAGGGCATGGCCGCGCGCGCCGTCATGGTCGCGCCGGTCAGCGCCTCGGCCGGCGCGTCGACCATCGCCGCCGGTCTGGTGCGCGCGGCTGTGGCGCAAGGCGTGAAACCGGTCTGGCTTTACGATCTCGATTTCAAGAACAATCCTCAATCCGATGCGTTTCGTCTGAACGGGCAGGCGTATTCCGGGGCTTTGTCGGGGCGGCGCTTCTGGCGAACCGTGCCTGACAACGCCGGGCGTGTGGCGCTGCGGCGGGTCGAGGACCAGCCGATCTATGTCAGCCGTTTCGAACGCGCGCCGGGACAGGTGCGCAGCCTGACATTTCTGGACAATGCCGAGTACTGGAACCGGGCGCGACACAGCGCAGGGCTGACAGTGGTGGACGCCTCGTATCAAAGCGCGGCGATTCCGCTGATCGCGCCGAATATGGACGGGGTCATTCTGGTCGCGGATGCGCGCAGCGACGGTCGCGCCGCCACTGAAAACGCCGCTGATCGCTTGCGGGCGCAGGGAGCGCAGGTCTGGGGCGTTGTCGTCAATCGCACCCGGGCAGCGGCGCCAGCGTGAGCGCGTTCGCGCTCGCCGATCGCTGGCGCGCGACCTTGCCGCGCTTTCGCTTTGCGCTTGCGCTTGAAGCCGGGCTCGCCGTCTTTCTGATCTTCATGTTCTCAAGCGCCCTGTTCTCGCTGATCTTTGGCGGCGATGAGGAGGGCAGTCCGGTTCTGCGGCTGATCTGGCCGCCGGTCTATCTGATGACCCTGATCCTGGTGGTGATGCGCCCGGTTCCGGTTCTGGGGCTGATGGCGCGCGCCTGGCCGCTGGTGATCCTTGCGGCCTTGCCCATGGTCTCGGCCTTCTGGTCGCTGGACGCCGGGTTAAGCCTGCGGCGGGGCTTGGGCGTTTTGATGCCGGCGGTGTTCGGGCTGTGGCTGGCGAGCCGATATAGCTGGACCGATCTGATCCGCTTGCTGGCGCTGTCGCTGGGCGTGCTCGCGTTAGGCTCCTTGATCATGGCGGTGGCGTTTCCTGCCTATGGCGTGATGAGCGAGGTTCACCCTGGCGCGTGGGCCGGTCTTTGGGAGCAGAAGAACCGGCTGGGCGCAGTGATGGCGATCACGACCATGGGCGGCATGGCCGCGGCCCTGACGACGCCCTATCGCCACGAAGTGCGCTATTGGGGCGCGCTGGTGATCCTGGCGGTCTTTCTGGTGCTGATGTCCACCTCCAAGACCGCGCTGATGGCCTGCATGATCGGGTTTGGCGGTCCGCTGATGATCTATTGTGCGCGCCAGGGCTTCATTTGGGCCGCGCTCGCAGTGTTCAGCGGGCTGATGGGCGTGTTTGCGCTGACCCTTGTGATCGCGATCGGGCCGGGCGTCATTCTCGAAGCGCTCGGGCGAGACCCGACCCTGACAGGCCGCACGGACATCTGGGCGGGTCTGATCCGCGCCGTGGCCGAGAAACCCTGGACAGGGTTTGGCTGGGGCGTGTTCTGGCTGGAAGAGGAAGGCCCGGTCTATTGGGTGCGTCAGGCGACCCAGTGGGAAGTGCCGTCCGCGCACAATTCCTGGCTGGAAATCGCGCTTGGCCTCGGCGTTCCGGGCGCCGCTCTGGCGTTCGGGGTGTATCTTCTGGGGCTGGGCGCCGCGCTGAAACGCCTGTTTTCGGGCGTCGAGACCTATTGGGCGCTGCCCGGCATTGCGATCTGGGGGCTGACCAGCATGTCGGAAAGCATCTTCATGACCACGAACGGCTTCACCTGGATGCTGTTCTGCATCACCTTCAGCAAGCTGTGCGCCCGCCGCGAAGCCTAGGCGCTTGCGCCGTAAAGCCGCGGTGACAGCGCTTCAAACCAGATCAGCTTGCCAGCGCCCTGCGCGGCCTTATCCAGACAATTGGCTGCAGCCTTGGCGGAGATCAGCCGCGCGACGGGCGCACAAGCGCCGAACACCAAGACTTGCGCCGCACCGACGCTCATCCAGAACGCGACGCCCGCCCAGTTAAGCGGGCTTTGCTGTGCGCAGGTCTGCGTCGGTCCCTGTCCATAGGCGAAGCTGCGTTGCAAAAGCTTTCCCCAGCTTAGCCTGGGGGCCTGGACGTGCTCGAACACATCCGCCTGCGCCGCCCAGCCAAAGCGGACGCCCTGGGCCTGCAGTTTTTGAAACAGCATGTCGTCCTCGCCGCCGATCTCATTGGCCGCGTGGTCAAAGACGGGCGACGGCAAATCCAGCGCTTCGCGATCAAACAGAGCGTTGCCGCAGCCATGGGGCTTGTCGATCAGCTGAGTGTCTGACGAGCCCAGCCTTGAATAGAGCCGTTGCGTGTAGGCGGCGCGGACGCCGCGGGTCAGCGGGTCGGGCAGCTGTGCGATGACGGGTCCGAACACTACCGGAGCATCCAGCATTTCACGAGCGTCCAGAAGGCTTGCGAGCCAGCGCGGGCTGGCTGTTTCGTCATCATCGAGCTGGGCGATGAAACGCGCCTGTGTATGTGCGAACCCGGTATTGCGGGCATTGGAGACGCCCGGACTGGCTTCGTGCACATAGGACAATCGCACGGGAGCGCCGTCCGACAATCGCTCCACTGCCGCCCTGGCACCGCCCTGCGGATCATTGTCCACGATGACGATTTCATCGGGCAGGCGGGTTTGCGCAAAGACGCTGCGCACAGCGTCCGCCAGCGCGTCATTGCGCCGATAGGTGGGGATCAGGACGGCGACGCTCATGCGCGCGCCTCGATCGCGGCGAGGGCGTCTGACTGCGTCATCACCTGGGCGCCCGAGTGTTCGACGGCGTGCAGGACCACATCCAGAAACTCCGGCGTACAGCCCCATTCAGAAGGCTGGTGTTGAATGTCGTGACCATAAAAGATCAGCCAGCCGGGATTGCGGGCCGCGTCCCTGACCGCAGCGACGGCGCGCTTCAGCCCGTCATCTCCGCCATCCAGCGGCACGGATTTGAGCAAACCGCGATCGGCCACGCCGCGATTGATCCCGGGCTGCACGCCGCGCAGGCTGGAATAGGTCTCAAGCAAACGCTTCTTGGCTTGCGGGGTCGCTTCCCCATAGGCGAAAGCGTAGCTGGTCGGCGCGTCATCAAGGCCGGCCGCCTTCAGATAGGCGCGATTGCGGGCGGCGTCCGCCGCCACGGCTTCCGCGGGCAGACGCGACGCATCGAGATGACTGAAGCCGTGACAGGCGATCTCATGACCTTCGGCTTTCAAATTTAGAAGGTCCTGAGGATCAAAAAGCTCGCCATGATGATTGGTGACGCCCGCCAGACTGCCACTGACATAATAGGTCCCGCGCCAGCCGCGCGCTTTCAGCCGCACAGCGCCCAGCTCCAGAGCCGAGCGCGGAAAATCGTCAAAGGTGAAGGTGACGATGGGGCGGTCGAGATTGATTTTGAGCGGGGTGACGCCCAGCCGACGTGTGAGCTGTTTTTGCACGCGACCGGCCAGGCCGCCGCGCGGGCGATACACCACAGTATCTGGATTACAAGCCGTCTGGCTCATGCGCGCCCCCTGGGCAAATCGCGGGCGGCGGCGCCCGCACGATAGAGTTTCAAGGCCAGAACGCGGACTTTCAGCGGCGCCCAAGCCGCTTTCGCCAGCATTTCGCCCATCATACGGGCGAGCCTGGCCAATCCCGTCGCTTGCACTTTACGGGCCAGCCGCGCGCCGGGGCGGCTTTCATACTCGGGATGACGGGTGAGAAGGCGGGCGAAATTGGCGCCCGCGCGGTCAAATTTATCAAGCAGCGTCGAGACATCCTGCAAACCGCCATGGGCGGCGGGCGCGTCCACATGACCCAGCTCGCCCTGTCGGTTGGCGCTGAGCGCCCAGTCCACATCTTCCCAGCCCCATCCCGTATAGCCTTCATCAAAGCGGCATTGGGCGAACAGGCTGGCGCGAACCGCAAGGTTTGACGAGCAGACCGCCGCCGCACCCAGAGCGGACCGCGTGGCGGCGTCCGGCGCGTCAGACGCATGGGCGAGGGCGGCGTGAACGGTTTCATGCTCAGAGCGCGGCATGCTCGGCGCATATCCGCCGAACAGGGCGTCACAGGCGGTCTCAGCCAGATGATGTCGCCAGCGCGCGAGAAATCCGGGTTCGATCTCCATGTCGGCGTCCAGAAACAGCAGCCATGCGCCCTGGGCGGCGTCGCCAAGCTGATTGCGCGCGGCGGAGCGACCCAGATTGTCCGGGCTGGTGATCAGTTTGATCGCAGCGCCGGACCCCAGCACGGCGTCTTTCACGCTGTCAGAGAGGGCCGGGTTCGGAACCCCGTCGTCAAACAGGATGATCTCTGTCTGTGGGTCCGTCTGGCGGCTCAGCGCTTCAAGCAAGGGGCGAGGATCATCGCCATAAAACGGGATCAGCACCGACAGGGCGACCGCATACGTATCGGCGGAGGGGGAGCGCGTCATCTGGAGGGTCTGGACGGTCATGCCGCGGCCCTCCGTCCCAGACGGGTTGCGATCCTTGCGCCCAGCCAACGCCGTGCACCCAGCCCGTCCAGCGCCAGCAAGATCACGGCATAGCTGAGCGCCCCAAGTGCGACTTGCAGGACGAGATCTGTGATCACCAGGCCGGTCGACGGAGCATAGGCCAGAGTGACCGCCATGCCTGTGGTGGCGAGCGCGGCCTTGCTCCATTCGCGTACGGGGATCGGCATGGGGAAAATGCTCCGCCCATGGATGGCGCAGGCGACCAGCGCGATGGCGTAGGCGGCCACGGTCGCCCAGGCCGCGCCATGGAGCCCCAGTAGCGGGATCAGGAGCGCGTTCAGCGCCAGATTGAGCACGGCGGAACCCGTCATGATGAACGCCATGGAACCGGTGCGGCGGCCCAGCGTGTAAGCGGTATGAAAGTAATGGGTCATGACGCCGTTCATCAGCCCGGACAAAGCGATCAGCGGCACGATGGAGGCCGCGCTATCGGCCAGCTCTTCCCCGATCATCAGTCTCGCCAGATCGGGCGAGACGAGCGCCAGCCCGGCGGCGGCCGGAAAGCCGATGGCGCCCATCAGCGCGCCGGTGCGGCGGGCGACGTCTTGCGCCGCCTTGCGGCCGTCATGTTCCAGCGCGGAGATCAGCAAGGGGCCCGTTGTCATGCCCAGCCATAAGAAGACGATGCTGAGCGAACGATCCGCCAGCGCATAGCCCGCGGCATAGGCGCCGGTGGCGGCTTCACCCAGATAGGCGGCGATGAGGAAGCGGTCGCCGCTGGTCAGAAGCTGTTCAAAGATCAAGGAGAAGGCGATGGGGCCGCCATAGGCGAAAAAGGCGGTGATCCGGGCGTTCTGGGCGCGGTCACGTTTGGCCTTGCGCGCCAGGGCGGGCAGATCAAACACCAGCGCCAGACCGGACGCCAGAGCGAGACCGGCCAGCGGACCCGCCGAGCCGAGATCTGTAAACAGCGTCAAAGCCGCGCCGAAGGCGAACCCGCCCGCCAGAGAGAAGGTCTCAAGCGCCGAATATCGCCAGGCTTCGCCGGCGGCGCGGCGCGTTTCCAGCGCGATCATGACGCCGGCGCGCAAAAGCAGATAGGCGAGCGCATAGGCGCTGGCGGTCTTTAGCGCGGGCGGCAGGTCGAGCACCAGCAAGAGAACGCCGCCCAGGATCGCGACCGGCGCGGCGATCATGGCGAACAGGCTGAGCGCCGTGAACAAATGCCCGCCCAGTCGGCCGCGTGCGCTGGCGCGGGCGTGATAGCGCGCCACGGCGGCGTCCAGCCAGGTGAAGATCAGGGTGCTGATCAGCGCGGAGCCTGTCAGCACCAGCATGTACTGGCCATAGGCGTCGGGGCTGAGAAGCCGAGTGAACACGACCACGCTGCCAAAGCCCACAAGAGCCTGGGCCAGATAGACAGGCAGGTAAGCCAGAAGGTGACGGTTCAGCATGAGAGGTTCAGGGTCCGGATCAGCACCAGGCGCGCCATGCAAGAGCGCGACCGGTCCCAAGCTTGCCTCACAACACTGAAAAACGGCTAAACGCGCGTGATTTTGTGCCGAAGCGGGCCAGATCGGGCGTTCGCCAAGCCTTTGTTCAGTCTTGTCTGTCAGGACTGTCGCAGAATGAAACGGGGACCGGGATGCAGATGCTGAGCGTGGACGTGACAACACCTCAAGAGCTGAGCGCCTCTGAGCGTGACGCCTGGCGCGCCATGACGGCGGCCAATCCGCTCCTGAAAAGCCCGTATCAAACGCTGGGCTATCTTGACGCCATCTCGGCGGCGCGCCCCGATATCCGAGTGGCGGTGATCCGCAAGAGCGAGCGCATCGCCGGCTTCTTCGCCTTTCAGAAAGGGCCGATGGGCCATGCCCGCGCCCCCGGCGGCGTGGTCAATGATTGTCACGGGATCATCTGCGCCCCCGATGAAGACATCGCGCTGTCGCATGTGCTGAAGCAGGCGGGGATCACGGTCTTTGATTTCCGTGACAGCCTTGCGGCTCAAGCCCCGTTCCGTCGCCATGCCGACAGCGTCGAAGGCGGCTGGGTGATTGATGTGTCCGAAGGCTTTGACGCCTATGTGGCGAGCCGTAAAAAGCTGGGCGGCAATACGTTTCGCAGCGCCATCGGCGCGCCGAAGAAACTCGCCAAGGAAGGCGAGCTGAGCTTCCGCTTTGATGATCGCCGACCCGAAACGCTTGAAGCGCTGTATGCATGGAAGTCCGCGCAGTATCGCGAGTCCGGCTTTCCGGATCTGTTTGCGCTGAAATGGGTGCGCGATCTTCTGGAGCAGCTGTGGCGGCAGGACCGCGCAGAGGGCGCAGGCCTGATGTCCACGCTGGAGCTTGATGGGCGTCTGGCGGCGGTGCATTTCGGCCTGATCGGGCCGGACGTACTGCATTCGTGGTTTCCGGCCTATGACCCGCAACTCATCAAGCTGACGCCGGGCAACGCCTTGTTGATTGAAATGCTGAAAGCGGGCGCTGAGGCGGGCGTGCAGGAAGTGCATATGGGGCCGGGCGAGGGGCGCCAGAAACAGGCCATGGGCTCGTTTCAGGAAGGCCTCGCCACCGGCTGCATCACCCAGCCAGGCCTCGCCGGCTGGACCCGCCAGATGGCGGGACGGATCGAGAAGGCCGCCGAGCCCTTGCCGCTGGGGCCGCTGGCGCGGGCGCCGGGCAAGGCGTTTCGCAAGATTGACCGCATCGCCGCGCTTTATGGCGTCTGATCGGGCCTGATCGCAGCCTGCGCTTCGGGTTGTGATTGCCCGCCTTGTGCGGTTCGCGCTAAACCGCTGGCATCAGATCGCGCCCCTTGCGGTCGGCCCTGCCAGATGAGCGCCCATGAGCATGCCAGCCCTGTCCATCGTCATCCCCGCCTTCAACGAAGCGGCCAGCATCGAAGAAGTGGTCAAGGAGGCGATCTCGGTCTTCTCTGAAGGTCTTGAGAGCTTTGAGATTATCGTGGTCGATGACGGCAGTGATGACGACACCGCCGGCGCGCTTGGCCCGCTCGCTCAGTCGGATTCGCGGGTGCGCGTGATCCGTCATCCCAACCGGTCCGGCAAAAGCGCGGGACTTCGGACAGGGTTTCTGGCGGCGCGTGCGATCTGGGTCGCCACCATGGATGGCGACGGCCAGGATGATCCGCGGTCGGTTCTGGAAATGAGCAAGGCGATTGATCTGTCCACCGTGGACACGGTGGGCGTGGTGGCCGGATGCCGGCAGAACCGCACTGACGGGGCCAACCGCAAATTCGCCTCGCGTTTCGCCAATGGCCTGCGCCGCTCGCTCCTCAATGATGATTGCCCGGATACGGCGTGCGGGCTGAAAATCTTGCCGCGGGACCTGTTCCTGGTGATGCCCTTCTTTGACGCCATTCACCGCTATTTGCCGGCGCTGGCCGGGCATCTGGGCTTTGAAACGCTCAATGTCACCGTGGTGAACCGGCCGCGCGCGGCGGGTGAGAGCAAGTACACCAATCTCGGCCGCGCGGCGGCGGGCCTGTTTGATCTGTTGGGCGTCATCTGGCTGATGCGCCGCACCCATTATCCCGATCCGCACATGCTCTTGGGCGCACGGGGTGAGGATCGCTGACCATGACGGGTTTTACGGACTCTCTGACCCAGCCCGGCCAGAATGGCGGGTTGTCTCGCCGCGCCTGGATCGTGGTGATGTTGCTGGCGGTGATCGCGCACTTTCCAGGATTGTTCTCGATCCCGGCCATGGATCGCGATGAAGCGCGCTATGCGCAGGCGAGCCGGCAGATGATGGAGACCGGCGATTTCGTCGATATCCGCTTTCAGGGCGATCCACGCCACGTCAAACCCAGCGGCATTTACTGGCTGCAGGTGATCACCACCCAGCCATTCGGCGGCGACGACGCCCCCATCGGCGCGCACCGCCTGCCCAGCTTTTTCGGCTCCCTGATCGCTGTGGCGCTGACGGCTTTTCTAGGCGCGCGCCTGTTCTCGCCGTCGGTGGGGCTGGTGGCCGGGATCGTGATGGGGCTCGGCCTCGCCATGCAGATCGAGGCGCGCACCGCCAAGACCGACGCCGCCTTGCTGGCGGCGGGCATGTTCGCCCAGGTCGCGCTGGCCATGCTGATGCTGAAAGTGCAGGAGGCGAAGCCGAAATTCTGGGGCTGGCCTGCGGTGCTTTGGGCGGGGACCGGCGCTGCGATCGCCATCAAGGGGCCGATCTTCTTCATGGTCACGGCGCTGACCCTGATCGGGTTTGTCGCGCTGAAGCGTGATCTGAAACTTCTATTGAAAATCAGACCCTTGCCGGGGCTTCTTCTGGCTTGTGCGATCTTCCTGCCCTGGCTGATCGCGATCAATATCCAAACCGATTGGGGCTTTTTCCAGGAAGCCGTCGGCCATGCTCTGTTCGGCAAGGTGGGCGTGGCGGACGACAGTCATGGCGGCCCGTTCGGCTATCATACCTTGCTGATGCCGGTGACGCTCTGGCCGGCGTCTGCGCTTCTGGGGCTCGCCGGTTTGGCCGCCTGGTCGCGGCGCGGCGAGACGGCTGTCCAGTTCCTGCTGGTGTGGATCCTGCCGTCCTGGCTGGTGTTTGAACTGATCCAGACCAAGCTGCCCCATTATGTCTCGCCCATGTTCCCCGCCATCGCCATCCTGATCGGTCTGGGGCTGGTGAACGCGAAAGCGCTGCTCAGCGGCTGGAAGCAATGGACGCTGTTTGGCGTCATTGCGGCGCTCGCCATTGTCGTGGGCGCGCTGGTGGGTCTGGTGCCCTGGATCGGCCAGATCGAGTTTGGCGAACCCGTCAGCCTCGCCAGCAAGGTCACGGCCGGGATGGGCGCTTTGGCGGTGATCAGCCTGGTCTGGCTGGCGTTCAAACCTGATCTGACGCGGCTCTTGGCGGTCAGCGTGGCCAGCGCGGCGGTCTATGTGGTCGCGTTCGGCGTCGCCATTCCCGGCGTCCAAAAGCTGTGGCCGTCCTATAACGCCGCCCGCATCGCGGAGACCTTCACGGGCTGTGAGACGATGGATGTGGCCACGGCGGGCTATCGCGAGCCGTCCAACGTCTTCAATTTCAGCACCGATATCCTGCTCGGCACGGATGGCGCTGAGACGGCGGCGTTTTTGCTGGCGCATCCGCAATGCGGTCTGGCGATTGTGGATCAGTCCGAGCAGGAGAGCTTTGAGGCCGGACTTGGCGGCGCAATCGTCCGGCAGCTGGCTGCGCTTGAAGGGTATAACGCGGTGAAGGGGCGGGATCTGACCTTGCGGTTTTATACGCTTGAAAACTCCGACCTCCAGGCGTCCGCTCGATAAGGCTTGTCTGCGCGTCAGTGCTGACCGACCCTGTTTGTCTCTCAGGGAGGACAGTCATGAGCGTTCAATACGAAACGCGAGGCGCCGTCGCGATCATCACCCTCAACCGACCCGACCGGCGTAACGCCGTGGATGGTCCCACCGCTGACCAGCTGGCCGAAGCCTTCCGGCGCTTTGACGCTGACGAAGGCTTGAGCGTCGCCATCCTGACC
Organism: Oceanicaulis sp.; assembly: GCF_051859625.1. Classification (GTDB taxonomy): domain Bacteria; phylum Pseudomonadota; class Alphaproteobacteria; order Caulobacterales; family Maricaulaceae; genus Oceanicaulis. The sequence goes on from NZ_JBHYFH010000002.1 coordinate 254,575, forward strand.
GGGGCGGGCGGCACCTTCTGTGCGGGCGCGGATCTGAAAGCGGTCAGCACGGGCGAAGGGCGCAACCGGGTCGAGGAGACCGGCGATGGTCCCATGGGGCCGTCACGCCTGAAACTGAGCAAACCTGTCATCGCCGCGATTGAAGGCCATGCCGTGGCGGGTGGGCTGGAGCTGGCGCTATGGTGTGATCTTCGGGTCATGGCCGAGAACGCCGTGTTCGGCGTGTATTGCCGCCGCTTCGGCGTGCCGCTGATTGATGGCGGCACGGTGCGCCTGCCGCGCCTGATCGGCCAATCTCGCGCCCTGGACATGATCCTGACAGGGCGCACGGTTGAAGCCGGCGAAGCGCTCTCATTCGGTCTGGCGAACCGGGTGGCCGAACCGGGGCGTGCGCTGGACGCGGCGCTTGAGCTTGCCGAACAGATCGCGGCTTTCCCCCAGCTCTGCCTGCGCCATGACAGACAATCCGTGCTGGAGCAATGGGGGCTTGATGAAGCGGACGCCATGCTCAACGAGGTCCGGCTCGGGATCAAAACCCTCTCCAGCGGCGAAACCGTGGAGGGCGCAACCCGTTTCGCCAAAGGCGAAGGCCGGCACGGCCAGTTCTGAGCATTCATAACAAAAGCGCCCCGCCAGTGTCCTGACGGGGCGCTCTCAGTCAGTCGTTCAGCGACTTATTCTTCTTCGTAATCGCCACGAGCGCGGCTGATCATGGGGGAGAAGAAGATCGCGTTCATGAGCAGGCGCTCCGAACCGGGGAAGGTGGCCCGGAAGACGGGATTGTCCGCCATCATGATCACCGAGCCCCGGCCCAGACGCTCGGCGACGACGGCGGGCGTGCCCGCGATTTCGTCCTGGCGTCGCTGGGACGCGTAACCGCTCAGCAGCGGATCATCCGTGTACTGCAGCGGCACGGCGTAAGGATCGTCCTCAGGACGGATCAGCACGTCGGTGATGTTGCGCTGAACCGCCAGCGTACGGTCCTCAAAACCGAAGCCCAGCGGGTGAGAGGTGTCCAGATCGGTCTCAAACAACGCCCCGCCGATAATGTGCTCGGCTTCGCGCACCGCCATATCGGCGACGTTCAGACGTTCGGTCGTCTCGGTGTCGTCTTCAGACTCGTCTTCCTCTTCCTTGCGGTCAAAGAAGGCGTCCTGCGCCCAGATCGCAGCCTGGCGGGTCGCGATCAGCGTGCCGCCATCGCCCCGGATCCAATCCTCGACCTCTTCCTGGATGCTGTCTGAAAGACGGGCATTGCCGCCCACCAGGATCAGGTGCGTATATGCGCTCCAGTCGACGCCGCCGAGATCATCCTTGCGAACAAGGGTGACTTCCATGTTGTGGCGGAAATCGAGGGTCCACCACATCTCGCCGGAATCATAGCGCGTCAGGCCATCGTCAAAGGCCAGCAGCACTTTTGGCGTCTGAACTGAGCGGAACACGCCGGCAGCGCCGAAATCCGCGCCTTCATTGGGCGTCAGGCCCGAGGTGAGGGCATGGACGGTGACGCCGTCCTCGGATGCGATGGTCTCCATCAGGGCGTGAATGTCTTCACGGCTCATATCCTGACGGGCATAGGGCACGAAGATCGCGCCGCGACCCATCTCCACCCGGCCGCGCGTGGTTTCTGCGGTCACAGGTTCCGTACCCGCTCGCGCCAGAAGCTCGGCGGACAGAATCCGGTTCAGCGCCCGCGGGGCGAAGGTGTGCGACCATTCCAGCGCATAACCATAAGGCGCGACGTCCGGAGCGGGGGCGGCTTCAAACGCGCCATCGGCCAACTCGTCTGACATGGAGACCGAACGCAGGCCGCCGGTCAGCGCGGAATATTCAAGGTCATAAGCCAGCGGCAGGGTCCAGCCCGACACGTCATAGAAGATGTTTTCTTCAAACTCGGTGACCTGATCAAAAACGCCGCGGATCATCCGGTGCTGGTCCTGGTTCATCGGCACCACGAAGGACTCGCCCGCCGCATAGGTGCGGCCATCGGCGCGCACATCGCTTTCCAGCGTGTACACATCGATATCGTGCATGCGCAGTAGGCGCACAAAGCGGTGCGCCCGTTCAGGGTCGCCCGCCGCGGTGAACACATAGGCGCGACGATTGTCGCGGTTCGCCATCTCGGCGGAGTCAGCAAAATAGCTGGTTTGATACTCGATCAGTTCGTCGCGGATATTGCGCGCGCCTTCCACTGTGGTCAGCGCGGTGCGGAACTGGGTGCGCACATTGTCGGCATGGGTGACGAGACCCCGATCGGTTTCGATTTCACCGCCGCGTGCGGCGCCGATCTCAAACAGGATGCCCAGCGATCCGTTGATCTGCGGATAGGTCGAGCCCTTGCCGATATAGAAATTATCAAAGCCTTCCTGGGTGGTGTAGAGCCGCGCTTCAGGGTCCAGGAAGTCAGTGGTGTGCTGCTGGGCGATCCGGTAGGTCAGGTCGCGCGCCCGTTCCGGGATGAGCGGATTGCGGCGCAGCGCTTCGCCCGGATGGAAATAGAACGGGCTGGACGAGCCCATCTCGTGATAGTCCGCCGAGACCATCGGCTTCCATTCATGCCATTTGCCGATCCAGGCCTGAGCTTCAGGTTGGGTCAGCAGCAGCCACTGGCGGTTTAGGTCGAACCAATAATGGTTGGTGCGCGCTTCGACCCACAGATTATGGATGATGTCGGCGGGATCGGTGTTCTGCGCCTGGGAGAAGAAAGTCTCCACATGGTTCACGCGGCGCGAATGGCCGTCCGGGTTGAACACGGCGGTGAACAGCAGAACCGTATCGTCGAGCGTGTCGCCGATATCAGCCTCGCTGGCGGCGGCGAAGTGGTAGAGAACCGGAATGGCGGCGTCCATGCCGGAGGATTCTGCGCCGTGAACGCCGAAATTGATCCACAGGACCAGCGGCGTGTCCGCCGGGGCGCTTTCCCCGCGCAAGCGCGCCAGATGCGCGTCGCGAATCGCGTCGATGCGTTGCTGGTTCTCAGATGAGGTGACGGTGAAGAACAGGATCGGCCGCTGCTCGTGCGTATAGCCGATGGTCTCCACCGAGATGCGGTCAGACTGACCGGCAATGTCGCGCAGATAGGCGACCATGTCAGCGTGACGGATCGGGCGATCACCGACTTCATAGCCGAAACTGTCTTCAGGCGTCGTGATGGACGCATCATAGCGGACGTCTTCAGGCATGAAGAAGGAAATGGGTTCTGCGACGGCCGCAGAGCTGGTCAATGCGGCGCCAAGCGCGAGCAAACCCGCACGGAAAAGGCTCTTCATAATGTCTCCCCATGAGCCGTTTATCGGCCCTGCTTTGTCTCGATGGTGAAGTGTTCAGCAACCTAGGCCGCAAAACTTGCGGCGACCAGTGCTAGCCGAATTCAATTTCGCCCTGTATGAGAGCCGCAAAGAGCGCAGGTTTTGCACCTGCGAACACATCGAGATCCGCGAGATTAAGGACTGATCTATGACCGCTCCCGTTGAGCGCATTCGCAATATCGCCATCGTGGCGCACGTCGACCATGGCAAAACCACGCTTGTGGACAAGCTGCTCCGGCAATCGGGTACGTTCGATGAACGCGCCGCGAATGTCGAACGCGTCATGGACTCCAATGATCTGGAGAAAGAGCGCGGCATCACCATTCTCGCCAAGAACACGGCGGTGACCTGGAACGATTACGCCATCAACATCGTGGACACGCCCGGCCACGCCGATTTCGGCGGCGAAGTCGAGCGCGTGCTGTCCATGGTGGATTCGGTGCTGCTGCTGGTCGACGCGGTGGACGGCCCCATGCCGCAAACCACCTTCGTGACCAAGAAGGCGCTGGCCCTGGGCCTGAAGCCCATCGTGGTGATCAACAAGGTGGACCGCCCCGGCGCGCGTCCCGACTGGGTCGTCGATCAGACCTTTGACCTGTTTGACCGTCTGGGCGCAACCGACGAGCAGATGGACTTCCCTGTCGTCTACGCTTCGGCGCTGGAAGGCTGGGCGACGCTGGACGTTGACCAGCGCGGCGGTGATCTGAACCCGCTGTTCCAGGCCATTGTGGACCGCGTGGCGCATCCGGACGTGGATCAGGACGCCCCGCTTCAGCTGCAGGTCTCGGCTCTGGACTATTCCAGCTATACTGGCGTGATCGGTCTGGGCCGCATTCGCCGCGGCAAGCTGAGCAAGAACCAGCAGGTCGTCGTGGTCGGCGCTGACGGGACGGAGCGCCGCGCGAAAGTGCTGCAGGTGTTCGGCTTCCACGGTCTTGAGAAAGTTGAGCGTGAGACGGCCGCCGCGGGCGACATCATCACCTTCAACGGCATTGATCCGCTCAACATCTCCGACACGCTCTGCGATCCTGAGCATGTTGAAGCGATGCCGCCGCTGACGGTGGACGAGCCGACCATCTCGATGATCTTCCAGGTGAACGATTCGCCGTTCGCGGGCCGTGAAGGCAAGTTCGTCACCTCGCGCCAGATCAAGGAACGTCTTGACCGTGAGCTGATCCACAATGTGGCGCTGCGGGTCGAGCAACAGGATGACGCGGATAAATTCCTCGTTTCGGGCCGAGGCGAACTGCACCTGTCTGTCCTGATCGAGACCATGCGCCGCGAAGGCTTCGAGCTCGCCGTGGGTCGCCCCCAGGTGATCAACCGCGAGATTGATGGTCAGATCTGCGAGCCGTACGAGACGTTGACCATCGACGTCGAGGAAGAGCATCAGGGCGGCGTGATGGAACGCCTGGGCTCGCGCAAGGCCGACCTCAAGAACATGGAGCCGGACGGCAATGGCCGTGTGCGCCTGGAATACCTGGCGCCGACGCGCGGCCTGATCGGCCTCCGGTCTGAATTCCTGACCCTGACCCAGGGCTCAGGCCTGATGTTCCATACCTTTGACCACTATGCTCCGCGTTCGGTCGGTGAAGTCGGTCAGCGTCCCAAGGGCGCGATCATCTCCATGGAGACCGGCAAGGCGCTGGCCTTCGCCCTGTGGAACATCCAGGAGCGCGGCAAGCTGTTCATCGGCCACGGCGTTGAAGTCTATGAGGGCATGGTCATTGGCCAGAACGCCCGTGACGACGACATGATCGTGAACCCGCTCAAGGGCAAGAAGCTGACCAATATGCGCGCTTCGGGCACCGATGAAGCGGTGGTCCTGACCACCCCGGTCCGCGTGACGCTGGAATACGCGCTCGAGTTCATCAATGACGATGAGCTGGTGGAAGTGACGCCGGAGAGCATTCGCATCCGCAAGCGCTTCCTGCTTGAGCACGAACGCAAGAAAGCCAGCCGCGCCAAGGCGGTCTAGGCAATCTGGCTGACGACTGAAAAGGCCGGGCGCAACGCCCGGCCTTTTTTGTTTTGAACTGTCAGAGGCCGGCTGTGTCGGCGGCCTTGCCAAGCCAGTTCGCGACGATGGCAGGGGCCTCCATCGGGATCAGATGCCCGCCTTCCACACGCTCGATCCGCACCCCGCGTGCGGCAAGGCCGACAGTGTTGATGACGGTGGAGCCTTTACTGGCTTTGAGAACCTGAACGCTGTCGCCCAGCTGGCGCGCGGCTTTCAATAGATTGTGCCCCTGGCCTTCGAAATTGGCGGCTTCCCAGTTCGGGTCGCAGGCCAGTTTGACGCCGTCTGCGCTGTCCTGAAGGCCATCCTTCAGATAATCCTCAAGCACGCCGCCCGCCCAGCGGGCGAAGGTGGGGCGTGATTGATAGCGCGTGATCACCGCATCGCGGTCTGGCCAGCCGTTCGAGCGTTTGCGCGCCATTGCGCCTTGCTTGACCGAGCCTTTCATGAAGGTCCAGAGCGGCGAGCGCGCCATCAGATAGAGCGACGGGGGCAACACCACCGGCTCGACCAGCGCCAGCGGCGGCGGCTCTGACATTCGCGCTGCGGCGAGCAAGGTGCTCGACGCGCCCATGGAATGACCCGCCAGCAAGGCCGGGCGGCGGTCCAGCCGGTCGTACAGCGCCAGAAGATCCCTGGCGTAGATGTCCCAGCTCGTATGGGTGGCGGGATCAGCGGGCAGGGTGGTGCGCCCATGGCCCCGCAGATCGGGCGCGATGATTTCAAACCGCTCTGACAAAGGCTGCAAGAGCTGGCGATAGGCCCCGCCGTTAAAGCCGTTGGCGTGAGCGAACACCAAAATCGGCGCGCCGGGATTGGGCCAGCGCCAGGCCGCCATCATCCCATCTTCGAAGTCAAACTGGGCGCGTTCGGGCTCGATCATGGCGGGCTTTCATTCACAGGCGGTCACAAGGGGTTGAGCTTGCCCGATTCTCACCGGGGCGTGACTGGTTTTCGGCAATCGCGGGTCTAGTCTACTGACCAGCCGCAAGGAGGGTGGAATGAAACCATTCATCATCGCAATCGCCTGTCTCTTCAGCCTGACCGGTCTGCCGCTCGCCCAGGCCCAGACGGATCTGCACACGCCCTGGGATCAGGTGCTTGGCGCCTATGTCGTGAACAGCGAGGACGGGGTGAACCGGTTTGATTATGCCGGTTTGCGCGCAAACCCGGACGATCGCGCGGCCTTGACCGCCTATATCGAACGCCTTGAGGCGACCCCGGTCAGCACTTTGACGGATGATGAGCGCTTCGCCTTCTGGGCCAATCTCTACAACGCCGTCACGGTGCGGCTGATCGTGGATGAAGCGCCCGAAAACTCCATTCGTCAGATCCGGCCGCGCCCCTGGTCTATCGGTCCCTGGGGCGTGAACCGGGTGGAGGTGGAAGGCCGCGCGCTGTCGCTGGACGATATCGAGCATGGGATCATGCGCGTCGAATTTGACGCGTCTCTGGTTCATTACGCCGTCAATTGCGCCTCTATCGGTTGCCCCAATCTTATGCCGCGCGCCTGGCGCAGCGACACCCTGGACGCGGACCTTGAGGCGGGCGCCCGCGCCTACATCAATCATCCGCGCGGCGTCACCGTCACGGAGGACGGGCTCGTCGTTTCGCGCATCTATGACTGGTTCAACGAGGATTTCGGCGGCTCTGATGCGGGCGTGATCGCCCATGTGCTGAGATATGCCGAGCCCGGTCTGGCGCAGCGCATAAATGGCGATACCCGTATTGTTTCATACGCCTACGACTGGTCCCTCAACCGGGTTGAGGACCCGTAAGCGACGCTAGATTTGGAATGCAGCCTCTAAGCGCCTATCTTTGTCGCCATGGGGCTGTGGACAATATCCGTACGCAAAGCGTGCGTTGCTGCGCTGGCGCTCGCCGGCGCCGTATCCTGTGGGCGCGCTGATCCGCCCGGACTGGAAACGCTGGATGAGATCCGCGAGCGTGGGGAGCTGATCGTGCTCACGCTTGAAAGCCCGACCACCTATCATCTGGACGAGGATGGCGAGCCCGAGGGCTATGAGGTCGCTCTGGTCCAGAATTTCGCGCAGGATCTGGGCGTCAGCGTTCGCTTCGAACCCCAGCGCGATCTGGGCCAGCTGCTGGCCAATATCGAGGCTGGCCAGGGCCATCTGGCGGCTGGCGGCGTGACGATCACCGAGGCGCGTCGGGAGACCAACACCTTCGGCCCCGCCTATAAAACCGTCACCGAACAGTTGGTCTGTCGCCGCGGCGGCCCCCAGGTCCGCACGATCGAGGATATGGCGGATGTCGAGATCACGGTGCTTGAAGGCTCAAGCTATATCGAGACCCTGCAGGCGCTGAAGGTGGACCATCCCGGCATCGAATGGCGGACGGTGAACGCCGCCTCCGCCTTGCCCTTGCTGGAGCTCGTGCAGGCTGAGCAGGTGGATTGCACGGTTTCGGATTCCACGATTGTCGCTCATGCCCGACTGCGGTTTCCCGAGTTGTTGACGCCGCTGGTGCTGAGCGAAGAACGCTCTCTGGCTTTCGTCCTGCCCTTGGACTCCGCCTTGTTGCAGCCCCTGAACCGCTGGTCTGAAGCGCGCCACGAAGGCGGCTTTCTGGAACGGCTGGATCAGCGCTGGTTCGGGGTGACGCGTCAGTTTGATTATGTGGACACGGCCCGCTTCATCCGCCGTATCGAGGAGCGCTTGCCAGCCTTGCGTCCGCATTTTGAAGCGGCGGCTGAGGAGAGCGGCATCGACTGGCGCTGGCTCGCCGCTCAGGCCTATCAGGAATCCCATTGGGACCCGGATGCGGTCAGCGCGACCGGGGTGCGCGGCATCATGATGCTGACCCTGCCCACCGCCAACGAGCTGGGCGTGGAAGACCGGACCGATCCCGCCCAGTCGATTTCGGGCGGCGCACGCTATCTTGCGAACCTCATGGAGCGTTTGCCCGAAGAGGTGCAGGGCCGCGACCGGCTGTTTCTGGCGCTATCGGCCTATAATGTCGGCATGGGCCATCTTTACGACGCACGCCGGCTCGCCGAACGCCAGTCGCTGGAGAAAAACCGCTGGGGCGATATCCGTAAGGTTCTGCCGCTGTTGTCGGACCCCGAATACTATTCGACCTTGCCGCGCGGTTACGCCAGGGGGCGGGAGCCGGTGCAGTACGTCGCCAATATAAGGCGCTATCGCGTGCTGCTGGATTTGCACCTGGATGAGTGAGGTCATTTGAAGAGCCTGGCCGGGTCCGGCTGTGAGCGGTCAGCGGGTGTTATTGCCCGGCGGCAAAGCGCTCCGACAACGTCTCCAGGACGGCATGTGGCGTCGATTCAGGGTATTCAAGCGTCAGAGTGCGCGAAGCGTCCTGCATGCTCAGAACCAGCGCCTGGCGCGGCTCGCTGACGGGGGTCGGGGCGCCAAGATCCAGCAGCTGCGCTTGGTCGCCTAAAGCCCGGAGCGCAGCGGAGATTTCGAGTGCGGTCACCGTCTCTGTAGATTCCTCCAGACGGGTCAGCTCGGCGTCAAAGCCGTCCCCGTCGAGCACGCGCACGCCCACATCATCCAGATTCCAGTACACGCAGCCGGGCAGGGCGTTTTCTGCGCCCAGAAGGTCAAAGCGCAAAAAGCCTTGAGCGATCAAGGGACATGACAGGCCGTCTTCATGGACGGCGCCCATTGGCGCGACGGCCCGCCACCCGTCGCCGGCCTGGGGGTGATGACGGACCATGCGGGCATTCGCGTCCGCAACACGTTCTGCATCATCGAGCTGGTAAGCGGCGCGGGCTTCTTCCGCCGCCATGTGGGCGGCGTTGAGCATCAACGCGCCCTGCAAGGCGGGGTCATCCATGATGATGGCGTAGGCCTCGCTCGAATATGTCGCGGTCGCCTGCCAATCACCCAGGCGGGCGCTGATATCAGTCAGGATATGGCGGGCGCGGTAGTGTTCCGCCGGGGTGGAGGCCAGGGTCAAAGCCTCCTCGGCAAGCGGGCGCGCCTGCTCATACTCATGGGTGAGCATATGGCCGATGGCGCCGCGAAAGGCCTGAGTGAAGTCTGGCGCCGTCCGGGCCTGCGCAAGAGGGGACAGGCACGATGCGCCAAGCGCAAGTGCGGACGCAGCGATCAGGAAAACTCGCATCATAACGCCTATAATCGATGACCATCTGAAGCAGACTAGGTCAGAGCCAGAGGCGATCCCCACTTACAATTGTGTTAGATGTGTTCTGACAGCAGGCTTCGGATGTCCAGGCGAGCGTCGAGCTTCGCGCCGAGCAGATACAGCCCCGCAACCTTGCGCTGGATGAAGACCGCCATGGGCGCCGGCGTCTGGGCATAGCCCATCGTACGCAGCGTGAATCCGCCCTCTCTCAGCGGTTCGACCAGGGCGGACGCGTCAAAATCATACGGCTCAGCGCTGAAGAGCGGCGACAGCGCCAGCTCGGTCAGCTCCAGCACCAGAGCGCGTTGGTCCGGCGGCGTCTCGTCTGACAGATAGCCCAGCTCCGTCAGCGCCTGTTCTCGGCCGCCCCGATCGCCAGACAGTCCCGCTTTCAACAAAAGCCGTCCGGCGCTCTGGATCGTTTCGGGTATGTCCTGCACGGCGCCGAAATCCAGCAGGCCGATCCGGCCCGTGTCGGGTTGGTAGCGATAATTGGCGAAATTGGGGTCGCTCTGGATGGCGCCGAACTCAAACACTTCGCGCAAGGTGAGGTTCGCCAGCTGAGCCATCACCCGGTTGCGTTCGCTGAGCAGGGCGTCGGCCAGCGTTTCAATCGGATCGCCGGGCAGATAGCTCATCGCCAGCACGTTGGCGGTGGTCAGATCGGCCGCCAGCTCTGGTATGGCGAAGCTGTCAGACCCTGTGAGCCAATCCCGAAACTGGGCCATCTTTTCGCCTTCGCGGGCGTAATCGGCTTCATCTTTGAGCTGGCGTTTGACCTCTTGAAGGATCGGTTTGAGGTCGAGCCCCTTGGGCGCGAGCCCGGACAGCGCGATGAGGCTGGCGAGATTGTCCACATCGCTGTCGATGCTGTCTCTGACGCCGGGATACTGCACCTTGATCGCCAGATCGCGGCCATCCTTGGTGTGGGCGCGATGCACCTGACCGATGGAGGCGGCGGCCATGGGGCGCGGCTCGAAGCGTTCAAACCGGCTGAGCCAGTTCGGTCCCCAATTCTGGGTGAGCACGCGCTTGAGCTGATGGGGCGGCATGGGCCGGGCGCTTTCGCGCAGCCGAGCCAGCACCTCGGTCAGTTCCGGCGGCAACAGATCGCCGGAATCCATGGACAGCATCTGGCCCATTTTCATCGCTGCGCCGCGTAAGTGCGCCAGCTCATCGGCCATGCGTTTGGCGTTTGACGGGGTGAGGATCAGCCGCGAGGCGTCCAGCGGCTCGCCTTTCGCCAGCGCCTGAACGGTGTTGCCCAGCGCTTCTCCCGCCGTGCCGGCGGCGAGACGCCCGAAGCGTTCCAGCCGGCTCAAACGGCCTTTGGGGACGGCGGAGCCGCGATCATCAGCTTTGTCGGTCATGCGGATATCCTCTCAGATGAGAGAAACTAGGTCGCAGCCCGGTGAAAACGCGCTCAGGCGGAAAAACTGATCATCGGGTCGCCGGCGTCCAGCCGCCCGATCTGAACGGCGGCGCTATGGCCATGCTTGTGAAAGGTCGCCAGAACTTCGGCGGCGGCGTCCGGCGCGCAGGCGACCAGCAGGCCGCCGCTGGTCTGGGGATCGCACAGCATGTCACGATCTGCATCTGACCAGTCCGGGGTCTGGGTGACATAGCGTTCAACCGCCGCCCAGTTGCGCCCTGACGCGCCCGTGCGCACGCCCTGGTTCAGCAGACGCCGCGCGCCGTCAAAGACGGGCAGGGCGGTGCGGTCAATCTGCGCGGCGAGTTTTGAGCCGCGGCACATTTCCGACAAATGGCCCAGCAGGCCAAAGCCGGTCACATCCGTCACCGCATGCACGCCCGCCATACCTGCCAGATCGGAGCCGGGCGTATTTAGCCGGGTGGTCGTGGCGATCATGGCGTCATAATCGTCCGGCGTCAGAAGCCCGCGTTTTTGCGCGGCGCTGAACACGCCCACGCCCAAAGGCTTGCCCAGGATCAGCACGTCGCCGGGTTTGGCGCCGGCGTTTGTCAGGATCTGGTCGGGATGCGCCAGACCAAGCGCTACAAGTCCGTAGAAGGGTTCGGCGGCGTCGATGGAATGACCGCCCGCTACAGGCGCGCCGACGCTTTCCGCGACCGAGCGGCCGCCATCGAGAATCTGCCGGATGGTTTCTGGCGGCAGCACATTGATGGGCATGCCCAGAACCGCCAGGCAGAAGATCGGCTTGGCGCCCATGGCGTAGACGTCTGACAAGGCGTTCGTCGCCGCGATGCGTCCAAAGTCATAAGGATCATCGACTACCGGCGCGAAGAAATCCGTCGTCGCCACCAGCGCCATCTCGTCATTGATCTTGTAGACGGCGGCGTCATCGCGCGTGGCGGCGTCCAGCAACAGGGCCGGGTTGAGCGGCAAGGGCGGGCTGTCCGCCAGAATGCGGTCGAGGAAGGCGGGATCGAGCTTGCAGCCGCATCCGCCCCCGCGAGCCAGGCTTGTCAGAGACGGCGCAGTGGAAGAGGAGGGGGTCTCGGTCATGGTCGCATCCGGCTGTGTTCGATTCTTGATGAGAACGGAACTATAAGGCGCGCATGTTGCGATACGAGACCCTCAAAGATGTCAGCGCCGCCGCATTGCAGCGCTTTGACCTGATTATTGACGTGCGTTCGCCCGGCGAATACGCCGAGGACCATATGCCGGGCGCGGTGAACATGCCTGTGCTAGACGACGCCGAGCGCGCCGAGATCGGCACGACCTATGTTCAGGTGTCTGCGTTCGAGGCGCGGCGCGCGGGCGCGGCGCTGGTGGCGCGCAATGCGGCGAAGCATCTGGAGACCGCGCTGGCGGACAAGCCCAAACGCTTTCGCCCGCTCGTCTATTGCTGGCGCGGCGGCATGCGGTCTAATTCCATGGCGACGATCCTGTCGGCGGTCGGCTGGCCGGTCGCCGTGCTTGAGGGCGGTTATCAGACCTGGCGGCGGGCCGTGATGGCCGGGATCGAGACGGCGTCGCCTGAACTCGATTTGATCCTGATCGACGGTCAGACGGGCACCGCGAAAACGGCTCTGCTGGAGGTGCTGCGCCAGAAAGGCGAGCAAGTGGTGGATCTGGAAGGTCTCGCCCGGCATCGCGGATCGGCGTTTGGCGGCTTCGCGAACGCGCCCCAGCCCAGCCAGAAAGCGTTTGAGACAGCGCTCTGGTGCGCGCTGGAAGGCGTTGACGCCACCCGCCCGGTCTTTGTGGAAGCGGAATCCGCGCGCATAGGGTCGGTTCGTCTGCCGTCGCCGTTATGGACGCAGATGAAGGGTGCGCCGCGCATTGAGATCAATGCGCCTGTGGCCGAACGTGCGCATTTCCTGGCGACCGCCTATGCGGATATTGTCCAGGATCCGGAACAGGCCTGTGCAGCGTTGGAGCTCATCAGTCCTTTCCATCCGCGCGATCAGATCGCGCATTGGCGCGAGCTGGCGCTGCAGGATCAGCCTGAAACGCTCGCGGCGGAGCTTATGGCGGCGCATTATGACCCGGCTTATGACCGGGCGCGTCGCAAACGCCTGACCCCGAGCGCGCTGTCGCTTGAAACAGAGCGGCTGGACGCGGCGGCGCTCGAGACGCTGGCGGATCGCATCATCGCGTCAAAACAGGCGCTTTGAGGCGCGTGCCTCCACTGAGGACCCACGGGGTCGAAAGGCTGAAGGCCGCTCGCAACCAAGCGAGGATCGAACAGCTGGACGGGTGTGAGCCCGAAAAATTAGGCGTTCAGGACCTGGTCAAAGAATTCGAGCGTGCGCGACCAGGCCAGCTCGGCCTTCTCAGGGTCGAACCGCGCCGTGGTGTCATTGTGAAAGCCGTGCTGGGCGCCGTCATACATGAAGACCTCATAGGGGGCGCCAGCGGCATCCAGGGCGTCGCGCCAGACCGGCCAGCCGGCGTTGACCCGATCATCGAGCGCGGCGAGATGGATTTGGAGCGGAACGCGCACGGCTTCAGCGTTCTCAGGCTCCGGCCAGCCGCCATAAAACGGCACGGATCCCGCCAGCCAGTCCAGGCGCACGGCGAGCTGGTTGGCGACCGCGCCGCCATAGCAAAAGCCGACGGCGGCCACCTGGCCCGTGCAAGCCGGATGATCGCGCAGATAGTGCGCGCCCGCGATGAAGTCCTGCAGCATTTCACGCCCATCGCGCTGGCGTTGCAGGGTGCGGCCTTCATCGTCCGTCCCCGGATAGCCGCCGAGCGGGTGCAAGGCGTCCGGGGCGAAGGCGACATATCCCGCCAGCGCGGCGCGCCTCGCCACATCGCGTATATGCGGGTTCAGCCCCCGGTTCTCATGGATCACCAGAACCCCGCCGCGCGGCGCTTCGGCGCCTGCGGGGCGCACCAGATAGCCGCTCATCTCGCCCGCGCCGTCCGGTGAGGCGTAGAGCACGTCCTCTTCAACCAGTCGCGGATCGCCGGCTTCGATCTGTTGCGCCGAGGCGTAATTCGGCATCAAGGCGGCGGCGAGCACGCTGACTGTCAGCCCACCTATGGCGTAGGCTTTCAATCCGTCCAGAAAATCCCGACGCGACATCGCGCCATGGGCATAGGCGTCATAGAGCTTGAACGCGCCTGGCGCGATTTCAGGGACGGGTTTCTGCATCGCTTCGCTCCTACTGGTTCCGGGATGAAGCTAGCGCATCGCGCTTAAGCTGCAAGTTGCTAACCTTTCCATGTGAGGGCGCGTCGGCGACCCCTTTGAGAGCGACCGGCGATAGGTCTGTACATACCGGAATTCCTTGCCGAACAGTGCCCGAGACTTACTGTATGGCGACAAAACCGGGGAGAAACGCCATGACTTTCAACACGCGATTGCGCCTTCAGTCCGCCACGCTCGCGCTTGCCGCAGGGCTTGCGGCGAACGCCGGAGCCTTTGCGCAAGACGCGCCCATCGTTCAGCCGGGCGCGCCGGGCGAGGATGTACGCCAGATCAGCGCGGAAGAAGCGGTGCAGATCGCTGCCAACCGCTTTTCAGACGCCGATGTGCAATTCATGCGCGACATGATCATTCATCACTATCAGGCGGTGCAGATGGCGGATCTGGTCGCAGATCGCACCAGCACGGAAGACATTGTCGCCGTCGCCGGACGCATCAACGCCAGCCAGGCCGATGAAATCGCTTTCATGCAAGGCTGGCTTGAAGAGCGCGGCCAGGACGCGCCCGATCCGGCCAATGACCCGCACGCCATGCACCATGATATGGATCACGGTGACGGCCATGAAAGCCATTCCATGATGGCGGGCATGGCGACGCCAGAGCAGATGGAAGAATTGGCCCAGGCGAGCGGGACGGAGTTTGACGCTTTGTTCCTGGAGCTGATGATCGCCCATCATGACGGCGCGGTGGTGATGGTGGACGCGCTTCTGGATGAACGGGGCTCGGCCTACGACCCGGTTCTGTTTGATTTCGTCAATGATGTCAGAAGTGAACAGAACTCAGAGATCCGCCGTATGAGCGCCGTGCTGGCCGCGCTGTCTGAAGATCCGCGCAATGGCCTGTCCGCCGGATTCCGCGATGCGGGCGAGGCGATCTCCAATCTTGAACTCATCGCCAGCCTGCCCAAGCCCACCGGCTTTTTCGATACGGAGAACCCGGCGGGCCTGCCGCCAGAAATCGCGCCTGAGGACAGCGATGAAGAGGTTGAGCGCCGGTTCGGCCAGCGTGCGCCCTTCCTGAGCTTCTCAAACACTGACATGGCCTTCGCCGGCGATCTGCTGGCGGTCGGCAATTACCACGGCTTCAACCTGTATCGCTTGGGCGAAGACGCGCCTGTTCTGATCAGCTCGGTCGTCTGTCCGGGCGGGCAGGGCGATGTGTCCATTGTCGGCGATCTGCTGCTGGTGTCCGTGCAGGACACCCGCGCGCGCGTGGATTGCGGTCGTCAGGGCGTGAGCGAAGAAATCAGCGAAGAGCGTTTCCGGGGCTTGCGGATCTTTGACATCAGCAATCCGGTCGCCCCGCGCCAGGTCGGCCAGGTGCAGACCTGCCGCGGCTCTCACACGCATTCGGTGGTCTCAAGCGATGAGAACACCATTGTGGTCTACAACTCCGGCACCAGCTCGATCCGTGATGAAGACGAGATGGCGGGCTGCGTCGCGGGTTTTCCGGGTGATGAAGAAACGGCGCTGTTCAGCATCGACGTGATCGAAATCCCGGTCGCCAATCCTGCCGCGTCTCGCATTGTGGACAGCCCCCGTGTCTTCGCGGATGACGAGACAGGCCGCATCGCCGGACTGTGGAGCGGGGGCGATCATGGCGAGGGCACCCAGTCCTCGCGACGAACCGACCAGTGTCATGACATCACGGTGTTCCCGTCGCTGAACCTCGCCGCCGGCGCGTGTTCGGGAAATGGCATTGTGCTCGATATCAGCGATCCGCGCGCACCTGAACGCATTGACGCCGTGGTCGATCAGGGTTTCGCCTATTGGCATTCGGCCACTTTCAGCAATGCCGGTGACAAGATCCTCTTCACTGATGAGTGGGGCGGCGGCGGACGACCGCGTTGCCGGGCGCAAGATCCCAGCGATTGGGGCGCGGACGCGATCTATACGATCAATGACGGCCAGCTTGAGTTTGAAGGCTATTACAAGATCTCTTCAGCCCAGTCCGAAGAAGAGAACTGCGTCGCTCATAACGGCTCCATCGTTCCGGTTCCCGGCCGCGATATCTTCGTGCAGTCCTGGTATCAGGGCGGGATTTCCGTGCTCGATTTCACCGATCCCGCCAATGCCTACGAGATCGCCTTCTTTGACCGCGGTCCCATCGACCCGGATGTGATGGTGCTGGGCGGTTACTGGTCGAGCTATTGGTATGACGGCCGCATTTACGGCACCGAGATCGTGCGCGGTCTGGATGTCTTCGAGATGGTTCCCAGCGCGTATCTGAGCGAAAACGAGATCGCCGCCGCGGCGCTGGCTGATCAGGGGCAAACGTTTAACCCGCAACAGCAATTCCCGGTCAGCTGGCCCGACCATCCGGTTGTGGGCCTGGCCTATCTCGATCAGCTGATGCGCGATGACGCGTTGTCCGCCGAGCAGGCTGAGAGCCTGTATGATGCTCTGGGCCGGGCGGCTGAGGCTGTCGACGCGGAGGCGCGCGATCGCCAACTGGCGCGTGAATTGCGCGATCTGGGGCGGGATTTGCCCGATGCGTCTGAAGACGGCGCCGTTGCGCATCGTCTGACAGCCTTGACCAGCGTGATCGAGGGGGTGGCGCGCAGCCTGCGCTAAGTCGACGGTTTCTCGTCCAACGCCATGGAAAAAGCCGCGTCACTTTTGGCGCGGCTTTTTTCAACGTGCGCCGTCTGAACCGATAGCGAGGCGCGCGACCAGAGTCGCGACCGTCCCGGAACTGGGCAATCACGATTTTGGTTCATTTGGGAAAAAGAAGGCTGGCGGAGACGATGGGATTCGAACCCACGATACCCTTTTGAGGTATACTCCCTTAGCAGGGGAGCGCCTTCGACCACTCGGCCACGTCTCCACTAACCGGTGTAGCCGGGCTTGCACCGGGCGATCAAGTCGCTCGCGCCTCTCAGCTGCAGTTTATGCTGCAATGGGCTGGTTATAAGTGCGCTTGGCTTTGCGTTCAGGCGCCGGCTCGCCTATCTCAGCAGCATGAACGAAATCGTGCTCAACGCTCTCGCCTCCGTCGCCGATCCGGCCACCGGGGCGCCCCTGAACCGCTCAGGCCGCATCGACGGCGCGGATTTGCGTGACGGCGTGGCGACGCTGGTGCTCAAACCCGGCGGAGCCGATGAGGATGCGGGCGCGTTGCGGCAGGCCATCCAGGACGCGTTGACCGCCCATCCCGAGATCGAGCGGGCGCGGGTCATTATCGAGGCGTCGTTGAGTTCCAAAACTCCGAAACCCGCGAAAGCTCAGGCCGCCGCGCCAAAAGCGCCCGCCAAGGCGGTGATCGCTGTGGCGTCCGGCAAGGGCGGTGTGGGCAAATCCACCACGGCCGCCAATCTGGCGGCGGCCTGCGTGAAAATGGGCTTGTCGGTGGGGTTGATGGATGCGGACGTCTATGGCCCCAGCGCGCCTCGCATTTTTGGCCTGAACGGCGCACCAGGCCTGCAAAAGACGGAAGGCGGCATCGAACCGCTGGAAGCGCATGGCGTGAAGCTGGTGTCCATGGGGTTTCTGGTGGGCGAGCGCGACCCGGTGGTCTGGCGCGGGCCCATGGTGACCGGCGCGATCCGGCAGTTCCTGACCGAGGTGAACTGGGGCGATCTCGATGTTCTGATCATCGACATGCCACCTGGCACGGGCGATGCGCAGCTCGCGATCGCGCAGAGCGCGCCGATATCGGGCGTGGTGATCGTGTCCACCCCGCAAACCCTGGCGCTGGATGATGCGCGCAAGGCGGTGGCGCTGTTTGATCGCACGGCGATCCCGATCCTGGGCATTGTCGAGAATATGAGCTTTTTCCTGTGCCCGTCCTGCGGCGAGGGAACCGAGATTTTTGGCCGCGGCGGCGCGCGAGCGGAAGCGGAACTTCTGGGCGTGCCTTTCCTGGGCGAGATCCCGCTGCATCCCGAATTGCGTGAAGCCAGCGATGAAGGCCGGCTGGTTGCTTCGGGAGACGGGCCTGTGGCGAAAGCGTTCCATCGCGCCGCGTCGGGCATGCTGCATGCGCTTGAAGGCGCGCATCGTCCCGCGCCCGAAATCGTCTTTGAAGACTAAAGCTCTACGATGGGCTCAAACCCGCCAAAGATCATGCGCTTGCCGTCAAACGGCATCTCGCCAAGCGCCTCCATGCGCGGATCTTCCATGATCGTGCGCCAGCCTTCATCGCGCGTGGCCTTGTCCGGCCAGACCATCCAGGAGAGCACGACGGTTTCTCCGTCCTGAAGCTTCACGGCCAAAGGGAACGAGGTCAAATCGCCCTCCGGGACGTCTTCACCCCAGCATTCGATCAAAGTCAGCAGGCCGTGATCTTTGAAGATGGCGCCGGTCTGACGCGCGAAATTTTGATAATCTTGCTTGTTCGCGTTGGGTACGGCGCACACCGCCGCTTCGACATATGTCATCCTCGTCTCCCCTGACGGCCTGCGCGCAGTCTATCAGCGCCGACCATGCTCGCGAAACGAATACGTGACGGGCAATTATCAGAGATGGCCCTTGTAAGGGGCGCCAAACTTGTCAAAATTGATAAATGATGGAGCGCGGAGCGCGCACGAGCTTTATGGAGTGCTGAGAATGGAAAACTGGTCGCCTGAGCAGGTCGATAAGGCCCTGAAAGCGGGTGAAATCATCCTCGTGGATGTGCGTGAACCGGGCGAGTATGAAAACGAGCGCATTCCGGGCGCGCTGCTCTTGCCGCTGTCGACCTTTGATCCGGCGGCGCTGCCGACCGGGCAGGGGCGCAAGGTGGTGCTGCATTGCGCGGCGGGCGGTCGATCCGGCAAGGCGCTTCAGGCGTGCGCCGCAGCCGGCTCTGACGTGGTGACGCACATGGCGGGCGGCATGGGCGCCTGGAAAGCCGCGGGGCTCGCCTATTACCAGATCGAGCCGTCCACCGGACAGATGGTTCTGAAAGGCTGAGCGGCTCAGCCCCCGAACGAGAAAAGGGCGCGCAAGTGATTGCGCGCCCTTTCTTTTGGATGACGCGGCGGATTAGTCGTTGAGGAAATCGCGCACCAGTTCGGCGGTCTCAACGGGCCATTCCTCCATGGGGACATGGCCGGTGTTCTGCATCAGGACCAGCCGTGAATCGGGAATGGCGGCGTCAAAGCGCGGACCATGGGTGGCCGGGATCATGGCGTCATTGCTGCCCCACACGATCAGGGTCGGCGCCGCGATGCGGGCGAGGTCCGGGTTCGGGTCGGGCAGGGTGAACTGTTCGATCCGCTCGATCAGCGCCTGACCATTGCCCTCGACCCGCATCATGGCGCGGATGCGCTCAAGCTGTTCAGGCGTGACGCGCGAGGGATCGGCGTAAAGGGTGGAGGTCGCGTAGGCGACGCCAGCTTCCGGCGCCAGACTGAGATAGGCGCGCATGGCGTCCGGAATGGGGGCCGGTTCGTCACCCACACCCAGATTGGGATAGCCGCCCGGATCGACCAAGATCAGATTTTCCACACGATTCGCATGTTCCGCCGCATAGCGCCACGCCACCAGTCCGCCCAGCGAGTTGCCGCCGATCGAGAAGCTGTCGGGCGCAATCACATCCAGAAGGGCGCTGACCTGCGACACAGTCTCGGGCACGGAATAGGCCTGATCGGCGCGCGGCCCCGTCAATCCATGACCAGGCAGATCAAAGCGGATGATGCGGAACTGGTCTTCAAGCTCGGCCGCCATCGCGTCCCAGGCTTCAAGCGAATGACTGAAACCGTGGATCAGGACGAGGGCCGGCGCGTCTTCCGGACCGCTTTCGCGCACGCGCCAGTCTTCGCCATCCACTGTGACGAAGCGGTCTTGCCCGGTCATCCACTGCTGGCTGACGGCGTCCATATCCAGCGGACGCAAGCTCCAGGCGAAAAAGGCGATCACCAGAACCGCCAGCAGGATCAGCCCGCCCAGAATACGCAGCAGCATGTCAGTCATTCCTCAGATGCCTCAGTCCAGACGGGTCAGGAAGGCCTTGATCGGCTCCAGCGCGGCCGGTTCGGTCAATAGGGGAGCATGGCCGACATCAGGAACCTGGGCCAGTTCCATGTCGCCATGACGATGTGACATTTCATTGACACACTCCATGGCCAGAAGGTCGGAAATGGCGCCGCGCACCAGCAAGAGCGGCGTGCCCTTCAAGCCCTCAAAGAACGGCCACAGATCGGGCGGCGCCACATCGCCGTCCTTGACCGGTTTGGAGATGTTGGCGTCGTAATCAAGCACGATCTCGCCCGTGTCGATGGACCGGCAGGTGCGCTTGGCGAATGCGATCCAGAACGCCGCGCCGGTCTCGTTGGGGAAGGCGACGCCGTTGATGGCGCGCAAGGCCTCTCCGGCTTCTTCCCAGTTGGCGAAACGGCCCGCGCCGCCGACATAGCCCTGGATGCGGGTCAGGCCGACCGGGTCGAGCTCCGGGCCGATATCATTGATCACCGCGCCGGTCAGAAGGCCCGGGCGAGAGGTGGACAGGATCATCGTCATCAGACCGCCCATGGAGGTGCCGACAGAGATCACCTTCTCCCAGCCGAGCTCATCGAGAATGCCTTGAACATCCTCGACATATTTGGCCGGATTATAGTTTTCGATCTGGGTGTCATAGTCCGACTTGCCACGTCCGCGGACATCCACGGCCACGACCGTGCGGCCCATCTCGGCGATGATCGGCGCCAGATCCTCGAAATCGCGGCTATTGCGCGTCAGACCGTGCAGACAGATGACCGGCGTCTTGCCGCTTTCGCCTTGCGCCGGATAGCGTCGGTAATAGGTGCGGACGCCATCGGGGGCGGTGAAATAATGCTCTGAAAACGGGGTCATCAAACCGTCTCGGCCTCCTGTTTCTTGCTCGATTGACGCTGCGCCAGACGCTGGAAGCCTGCGGCCAGAAATTCGGGCATGCGCTCGGTCACCGCCTCAAGATCGCTCGATTTGCACAAGCCGCCCGACAGGGCGTCCACGCGTCCGGTGTCCGCGAAGGTCAGAACCAGCGCGCCGGACAGGAAGTGATAGCTCCAGAACAGCTCTTCTTCGGGCGCGTCGGGCAGGGCGCGCCGCACCGCGTCCAGAAAATGGCGCACGATCGGGTCAAAGTATTTGGACATGATCGCCACGCCCCATTCGGGCGAGTTGGTGACCTGGCCCACCAGGGCGAAATAGCTTTTCCAGCCCGGGCCGCCATTGGCGCTGCGGTCCAGCAGCGGATGGGTGAAGGCGTGAATGATCGCTTCCAGAGTCGGGCCGTCCGGGCCGGCATTGGCCTCGCACGCTTCCAGCTCGGCGAGGCGAATCGTATTCAGCTCCTCGGCGCGGCGCAGAAGGACAGCGTCGAACAATTCCCGCTTGCCGCCGAAATAATAGGCCACAAGCGCCGGGTCGCTGTCGGCCTGGCGGGCGATGGCGCGCACAGTGACGCCATGAAAGCCCTTTTCGGCGAACAAGCTCTCTGCAGCGTCAAGAAGGCGAGTGCGGGTGCGTTCGCCCCGGCGCGTTCCTCCGGCGTCGGTCATGATGTTGGTCCTCCCATAAGCCCTTTTAGAGCCCGGAGCCTTGGATTGACCAGACTTTGCCTGTGTCCGGGCCTGTGTCTGGGAAGCCTCAGCTGTTCTGTTTGTTATGACCGAAGTCCTAATGGTTCTTGACTTTTCATTCAACGTTGAATTTACCTCATACAAAAGCTCATAGAGGCTTCTGTTCACAGGGAGGGATAACCCCATGACTATGAAACGCACCGTTTTGAGTGCGGCCGCATTGCTCGTATCTGCGTCCGCCCTGCCTTTCGCCGCTACAGCCATCGCCCAGGAGACCGGCGCGTCCAGCGGCCCGGTCCGCGACGTGGTGACCGTCACCGCGCGCCGTCGTGAAGAAACGCTCACTGACGTTCCGATCTCCGTCACCGCCTTCTCCGGCGATCAGCTGGACGCCCTTGGCGCGCAGGACATCACGGCTGTGGGTCAGGTGACCCCGAACGTGACGCTGGAAGTGTCGCGCGGCACCAACACCACGCTCAGCGCCTTCATTCGCGGCGTTGGCCAGCAGGACCCGGTCGCAGGTTTTGAAGCGGGCGTGGGCATCTATCTCGACGACGTCTATCTGAACCGGCCTCAGGCTGCGGTTCTGGACATCTATGATGTGGAACGCATCGAGGTTCTGCGTGGTCCGCAGGGCACGCTTTATGGCCGCAACACCATTGGCGGCGCCGTCAAATACGTCACGCGCGGCCTGTCAGACGAGCCGACCGCCAGCGTGCGCGTGAATGTGGGCAGCTATAACCAGCTTGATGTCATCGCATCCGCCTCCACGCCGCTCACGGATACGGTGCGAGTCGGCGGCGCTGTGGCGCGTCTGTCGCATGAAGGCTATGGCGACAATCTCTACAACGGCATTGATAACTACAATAAATCAGTCTGGGCTGGACGGCTCTCGGCGGAGTTTGATCTCACTGAGAACTTCCAGGTTCGCGTGGCTGCGGATTACACCGATGACGCCTCCAACGCCCGTCAGGGCCATCGCCTGATCCCGGATCAGTTCCCGACCTTCGACTATCCGGTTCTCGATGACGAGTTTGATACGCGCGCCGGTCTCGATTTCCCCGAGCAGTCTGTTGAAGCTTATGGCGGCTCCATTACGGCGGAATGGATGGTCAATGACTCCATCACGCTGAAGTCGATCACCGCCTATCGCGAAGATGAGAGCACCACCCCGATCGACTTTGATTCGCTGCCCGAAGCGGATCTGGACGTGCCGGCGATCTATACGAACGACCAGTTCTCCCAGGAATTCCAGATGCAGTATTCCGGCGACCGCCTGAACGGCGTTGTCGGCGCTTACTATCTGGACGCCAACGCTTCCACGGCGTTTGACGTGATCCTGGCCACCACGGGCGCCGTGATCGGTTTGCCGGGCCTGAACGCCCAGACCTTTGGCGACGTGTCCACTGAAACCTGGTCGGTGTTCGCAGACTTCACCTATGACCTGACTGACACGCTCGAGCTGTCGGTTGGCGCGCGCTACACCGAAGACGAGCGCTCCTCCATCGTCCGCCGCACCACCTTCATCGGCGGCGCGTCCGACATTTTCGGCGGCAGCGCTGTTCCGATCGCCGTCACGTCGGACTTCAACGGCACCGCAGATTTTGACGACTTCTCCCCGCGTGCGTCTCTGGCCTGGTCCTTTGCGGACGGCCAGAACGTCTATGCAACCTACTCGCAAGGCTTCAAGGGCGGCGGTTTCGACCCGCGCGGCCAGACAAGCGCTGCGCCTGATTTTGACGGCGACGGCTCGGTTTCAGACGGCGAAGTCTTCCGCTTCATGCAGTTCGATCCCGAGGAAGTGGACAGCTATGAGCTGGGCTGGAAAGCCGATTGGGGCAATGGCTGGCGCCACTCCCTGGCCGTGTTCCAGATGGACTACACCGATGTTCAGGTTCCAGGTTCAGTCGGCGTCGACACAGATGGCGACGGCGTGGCCGACACCTTCACGGGCGTCACCACCAACGCCGGTGAAGCGACCTTGCGCGGCGTGGAGTTCGAACTCTCCGGCGCCTGGGAGACCAACGCCTTCGTCGACGGCGATTATATGAGCCTGAACGCGACCGTGGGTCTGCTGGACGGCGAGTATGATCAGTTCATCAACGCCTTTGGACAGGACATCTCGGACCAGGCCTCGATCCAGAACACGCCTGATACGACGGCTTCGCTGTCGCTGGGCTATAGCGTGCCGGTTTACTCTGGCGAGCTGAACCTTCTGAGCACGGTCTCCTATCGCAGCGAATCCCAGCAGTTCGAGCTGGCGAGCCCGCTGATCGATCAGGACGCCTACACTCTCTGGAACGCCAGCGCCGTCTGGAATTCCGACAGCGGCACATGGTCTGCGGGTCTGTACGGTCGCAACCTGACCGACGAACGTTACAAGGTCGCTGGGTATGACTTCGTTGATTACTCCAGCAATAGCGGTCCGTTTACCCCGACTCTGGGCCTTGAAGGCACGCTGACCGCATTCTACGGCGATCCGCGCACGGTGACGGCTTCCATCACCTACCGCTACTAATCGCGCCTAAGGTGAGAACGCCGCCAACCTCTCCGGGTTGGCGGCGTTTTTTCTTTGCAAAGTGATGGTTTACGCCTTCAGTATGCACTGAGCGCATGTCGACGCGCGAGCAATAGAAAAGACCAGGGGAGAGATATGACCACTCAGACCGAGACAGAGTTGGGCCAGCCGTCACCCCCGACCAGCGCGAAATATAGCGCTTGGGTGCTGGCGATGCTGTTTATCGTTTACGCGTTCAATTTCCTGGACCGGCAGATCATTTCCATTCTGGCGATTCCGATCCAGGAGGAGCTGGGCTTGTCGGACCGCCAGCTCGGTCTGCTGGGCGGGATCGCGTTCGCTCTGCTGTATTCCACGCTGGGCGTCCCGATCGCTTGGCTTGCGGACCGCACCAAACGCACCTGGATCATCACGATTTCTCTGTCCGTCTGGTCCGGCTTCACGGCCTTGTGTGGCTTCGCCACCAACTTCACCCAGCTGTTCCTGGCGCGCGTCGGGGTGGGCGTGGGCGAAGCGGGCGGCGTCGCCCCGTCCTATTCCCTGATCGCGGACTACTTCCCGCCGCAAAGCCGGGCCAGGGCGCTCGCCATTTATTCGCTTGGCATTCCCATCGGATCCGCCTTCGGCGTTGTGGCTGGCGCACAGATCGCTGGCGGCGCTGTGAGCGACAATCTGGACTGGCGCTCCGCCTTTATCATTGTCGGCGTTCTGGGCCTTGTCATCGCGCCATTGTTCAAGTTGACCGTGCGCGAGCCCAAGCGCGGCGGTCTGGACGCGCCGCAACGGCCTGCGGTGGAGGCCGAGCTGGCTGAAAACGTCGCTGCGGCGGGAGAGCCTGTCAAAGCGCCTGAGAAGCCGGGAATTTTCAAGGTTCTGGCTATTCTGTCGAAGAAGCCGAGCTTCTGGTTCCTGACCCTGGGTGCGTCGTGCAGCTCGATGATGGGCTATGGCGTCTTCTTCTGGGTGCCGAGCTTTTTCGCGCGCAGCTTCCAGCTCGACATCATCACGACGGGCTGGCTGTTCGGCGCGATCCTGTTCGTCGGCGGCAGCCTGGGGATCATCCTGGGCGGCGTTCTGGGCGATCTGATGGGCAAGGGCTCCAAGCGCATGTACGCGATCGTGCCGGCGGTGGCCTTTTTCGTCACTTATCCGTTCTATGTCGCCGGTGTGCTGGCGCCGTCAGCGCTATTGGCTGTTTTGTTGTTCATGATCCCGACCGGTCTGGGCCTGGCCTGGCTTGGCCCGACGCTCTCGGCCTTCCAGCATCTGGTGCCGCCCAACATGCGGTCGATGGCCTCAGCGATCTTTTTGCTGATCAATAACCTGCTGGGCATCGGTGTTGGCGTGTACGCCCTGGGCGAACTCTCAACCTTGCTGACCCCGAGCTTTG
This sequence comes from Oceanicaulis sp., assembly GCF_051859625.1. Lineage (GTDB taxonomy): Bacteria > Pseudomonadota > Alphaproteobacteria > Caulobacterales > Maricaulaceae > Oceanicaulis. The sequence continues at coordinate 280,071 of NZ_JBHYFH010000002.1, forward strand.
GCGAGGAAGCCTTGCGCTATTCCATCATGATCGGCGCGACGCTGTATCTTGTGGCGGGGGGCTTGTTCATGATCGGGGCCCGCACCATCGTCCGCGATTGGGAAGAGGCCTAGGCTTCACCTGAGACCTGAAACGAAAAACGCCCCGGCCATCGGCCGGGGCGTTTGCGTATTCAGCAGACAGTCTGAACGATCAGGCTGCGGCGGCCGTCATCGACATCGCCTTGATGAACAGGCTGCGTGCGTCAGAGCGCGCATCTTCACCATCAGCGGCGAACAAATCGCCCTTCAGCGCCAGAACCGCATCGGATTCAGGATTGGTGGTCTCAGCGATTTCCGCGACCATCGCCACGGCTTCGCCCAGTGCGCAAACGGGCGCGCCGGCGCGCAGGAAGTCTGCGATCAAGAGGCGCGAGTCCTGGTCGTTGCGCAGCCGCTCAATGCTTGCGGCGCCAGCAGGGATGACAAGGCCTGTGAACGCGCTTGCGGTCTTCTCGCCCGGCTGGGCGTCGACCACGAAATTCATTTCATCGCCGCCTTCGGGGCGACCCGTGATCAGGCCTTTTTTCGGGCTGATCATCACAGTCCGGTAACCGGCGCGTTCGGCCGATCCGGCGATATCGGTCAGATCACCGGCGTCAAATCCGTCCACCGCGAGAACCGCGATGTCACCGGACGCGCCAAGGTGCGTAAGATCGATTCGATTTTGACGTGCATTGGGTTTGGAAAAAGCCACATGTCCTCCTGCCGCTGCCAGCGGCTTTAAATGATTGATAGAGTGATCGCTAGTATCACATAGGAATATCTGGGCTCTGGTCAAGCCGATGTGCAGAAAAGAATGCAGATACCAGCAAGAAAGAGCTGGGATATTGATGATGTTTCATCGATTAAATAGTGCCAGTTAAACTGCGACGTTTCTAAGCTGTGTTTGAGCTGGCAAGATTTCAGGGATGGTGTGTATTTTAGAGGACATGCGGAGTTGCAAACGTCATGGGTGGTGCGATTTGACGCGTGGCGTGCGCTTGCATGTTTGTGCGGCGGCTGGCATCGGCTAGGGGATCAAGAGGGATTTCATGACCGAACCAGTCATCCGCACCGCATCCGCCCGCCAGACTGACATAGCCCGCCAGGCTGAAAGCATGGGCGTGGACGAGGCGTTCATCTCTGATCTGGTTGACGCATTTTATGCGCGCGTGCAGGCGGATGACGACCTTGGGCCCGTGTTCGAAGCGGCTATTGGTGATGACTGGTCGGAGCATCTGGTCACCATGAAGCAGTTCTGGGCGTCCATCGCGCTCAATGCGGGAACCTATGGCGGTCGTCCGATCCCGGCCCACCACAAGCATCTGGACAAGATCCGTCCTGAACACTTCTCGATCTGGCTGTCCCTGTTTCGCCAAACCCTGCAAGACCGAGCGCCAAGCCCGGAAGCGGCTGTTTTCTTCTTTGAGCGCGCTGAGCGAATTGGCCTGAATTTTCAAAAGATTCTCTTCAAATAGCGGACATCGCAGCCGCACTATTGTTTTATCACGCTAACACGCTATAACGTCTCCAAGAGTTGGAGGCGAGTGATGGCTGATCCTGTTTCTGAAACCCGTGTCGGCGGCCCCGAAGACGTCAGCGCCTTGTGTGAGGCGCTTTTGACCTTGCGCGATGGCGACGAGATGCGCCGGTTCCTGCGCGATCTGACCACGCCGGGCGAGATGCAGGCGCTGGCGGAGCGTTGGCGCGTGGCGCGGCTCTTGTCAGAGGGTCAGAAATCCTACCGCGAAATCAGCGCGGATACCGGGGTCAGCACCACCACTGTCACGCGCGTGGCGCGTTTTCTCAGTCAGGAAGATCATCAGGGATACCGGCTCGTGCTGGACCGTTTGAAGGAACAAGGCCAATGAATGAGAACCGTTTGACCCTGGCTGTTCAGAAAAAGGGACGTTTGGCCGAGGGCGGGCTGGACCTGCTCAAGCGCGCCGGCGTGAAGCTGGCGTATGGCCGGGACGACTTGTTGCGCCGGTCTGAAAACCAGCCCATCGACCTGATGCTGATCCGCGATGACGACATCCCCAGCTTTGTCGCTTCAGGCGCGTGCGATTACGGCATTGTCGGCGAAAACGTTTTGTATGAAGCGCAAAACAAGACCGCTCGCATGGCGGATCTCGAGATTGCGCTGAAGCTGGGTTTCGCTCGATGCACGCTCAAACTGGCGGCTCCCAAGGATGGCGCGATCACCAAGGCTTCAGACCTTGAGGGCAAGACGGTCGCCACCAGCTATCCCGCGTTGACGGCGGCCTATCTCAAGGAGCGCGGCGTCAACGCCGAGATCGTCGAGATGGGCGGCAGCGTGGAAGTCGCGCCGCGCATGGGCGTTGCGGATGCGATCTGCGATCTGGTCTCCACGGGGGCGACCCTTGAAGCCAATGGCCTGGCCGCGTTTGAAACCGTTCTCGAGAGTGAAGCGGTTCTGGTGCGCCGCAAGGGCGCGCAGAAGGACGGCGTCACCGAGACCGCAGAGCGCCTCATCGAACGCTTCAAGGGCGTCATCGCGTCGCGCCAGACCAAATACATCCTGCTGAACGCGCCCAAGGACCGGCTGGAGGAAGTCCGCGCCATCCTGCCGGGCACCGATGCGCCAACCGTGGCGCCCGTGGTCGGGCGCGACGATGTGGTCGCTGTTCATGCCGTCTGCACAGAGGCCGTGTTCTGGTCCACGCTCGAGCAGCTCAAGGCGGCCGGCGCACGCTCCATCCTTGTTATGCCGATTGAAAAGATGATGGCCTGACATGCTGACCCGGATCGATTGGAAAACGTCGGACGCGCAGACGCGTCAACGCCTGTTTGAGCGGCCTTCGCTTGGCTCAGACGCGGTCGCTGTGGCTCAGGAGATTCTGGACGCCGTGCGCGCCCGCGGCGAGGCTGCGGTGCGCGACTACGCCCTGTCATTGGATGATTGGGCGCCGGAAGCCGGTTTCCGGGTTCCTGAAAGCGCTCTGGCCGAGGCTGAGCAAGCCCTGGCCGATGAAGATCGTGACGCGATCCTGGCGGCGACAAAGGCCGTGCGCGCCTTTCACGCTGAACAAGGCTATCGCGATTACGAGGTTCAGACCTGGCCGGGCGCGCGCGCCAGCCGGCGGGCGACCCCGATCGATGTGGCGGGTCTGTATGTGCCTGCCGGCACCGCGCCGCTGGTCTCCACCTTGATCATGCTGGCGGTGCCTGCGCAGCTGGCGGGCGTGCCGCGCATCGCCGTCATCGCGCCGCCGCGCAAGGGGCGGGGCGTTGAGCCGACAGTGCTGGCCGCGGCCAAGCTGCTCGGGGTTGATGAAGTCTACGCCATTGGCGGCGCGCACGGCGTGGCGGCGCTTGGGCTGGGGGTGGCCGGACTGCCCAAGGCGGACAAGATTTTCGGTCCGGGGAACGCGTATGTGGCCGCCGCCAAGGCGTTGTTGTCGCAAAGCCCGAACGGCGCCGCGGCGGATTTGCCGGCGGGGCCGAGCGAAGTCATGGTGGTGGCCGATGACGCCGCCGATCCCGAACTTGTCGCCATCGACCTACTCAGCCAGGCCGAGCACGACCAGATGGCGCAAGTGGTTCTGGTCGCGTTCTCGGAAGGCTTCGCCGCTCGGGTGGAGGCGCAAATCGACGTCTTGCTCACACAATTGCCGCGGGCGGACACCGCGCGGGCTGCGCTGGCCAATTCCCGCGCGGTCATCGTCGCCTCAGAAGACGAAGCGGTGGACGCGGCCAACGCCTACGCCAGTGAGCACTTGATCGTTCAGACCCGCGATCCACGCGCTTTCTCTGACCGTATACGTCATGCCGGGTCGATTTTCCTGGGACCGTGGACGCCGGAGGCGGCGGGTGACTACGCCGCAGGTCCCAACCATGCCTTGCCGACCGCCGGCGCCGCACGCGCTTATGGCGGCGTCACGGTTGAGATGTTTCAGAAGACGACGACGCTTCTGGAACTGAGTGAAGAGAGCCTTCAGTCTATCGCGCCCGTGGTTGAACGCCTGGCGGCGCTTGAAGGACTGGACGCGCACCGCCTGGCGATGGCGTTGCGTCGAAACAGAAAGACGGATCAATGAGCGGCGTATTTGACCTCTCCAAACGTCCTGAAGACATGCGCGCCATGGGTGAAGCCATGTTGCTTGAACGTTTGTCGAGCCTTCTTGAAATTCCGGCCGCCAATCTGTCGCTGGCCTCCAGCACGGACGAAGCGCGTCAGGCGGTCTGGAGCAGTGATCTGACCCTTGTTCACGATTTTGGCGCGGACGGCGTGATTGCGCTGGACGAACCCGCTCAGCGCGGCCTGACCCTCTACAGGATCGGCGGTCTTCAAACGCCCGTCACCGTGTTGTCGGCCATGGATGAAGAACAGGCGGCGCTGTTGCGCACCAAGTTGAATGCGGTGCCCTGTTGCCTGCTTGAAGAAGGCATGAAGCAGTTGAGCCCGGGCGCCCGACTTGCTGCGCGCAAGGACCGTGAGGAGCGCGACGCCATCCTGATTGATATCGGTCAGGCGCTGGCCGAAGAGCTGGGCGAGGTGGGGCAGGTCACCGCCCGGGGGCTGGTCTATGAGCACACCAATCTCAAAACCCTCAGCCGTCTGGGTCTTGTTCTGGCTGAGGACGGCGAAGGGCTGGTCGGCCATGTGAGAGACGCACAGACGGCCCGGCAATTGCGCGATTTCCTGGGACTGCGTATCCAGCGCCGCACAGCCACGGTCCGCCGCGTCACCAAGGAGACGGAGATCACGCTGAGCGTCAATCTGGACCAGGAAGGCGCCCGGATCGACACCGGACTCGCCTTTTTCGATCACATGCTTGAACAAGTGGCCCGACATGGCGGGCTGTCGCTGGACGTGTCGTGTGAAGGCGATCTGGATGTGGATTCCCACCACACGATTGAAGATGTGTGCCTGGCGCTTGGCGAAGGGCTGAAGGAAGCGCTTGGCGACAAGCGCGGGATTGGCCGCTTCGGGTTTGAAGTGCCGATGGACGAGACGCGCGCGGGCGTCTGGATCGATCTGTCAGGGCGTCCCTATGCGGTGTTTGAAGGCGACATCCCCGGCGAGCGCGTTGGTGATTTCCCGGTCGAGATGTGTGAGCACGCTTTCCGCTCCATCGCGGAAAGCCTGAAAGCGGCGCTGCACGTGAAAGTGGAGGGTGAAAACGCCCACCATATGATCGAAGGTTGTTTCAAGGCCTTTGGCCGCGCCTTGCGCATGGCGTCCCGAATTGAAGGCGAGGCCTTGCCGTCCACCAAGGGTGTTTTGTGATGACCACGGCGATCATCGACACCTCGACCGCGAACATCGCTTCGGTGCGGTATGCGCTGGAGCGTCTGGATGCGCGCTACCGCCTTACTGAGACGCCGGACGAAGCGCAGGACTGCGACCGTATTATCCTGCCTGGCGTGGGCGCGGCGGGGCCGGCCATGAAGCGCTTGCGCGAAACCGGCTGGGCGAAAGCGCTGCAGACAGATCAAAGACCTTTGCTGGGCGTTTGCCTGGGGATGCAGCTCTTGTTTGAGTATTCGGTCGAAAGCGAGTGCGAGCTGTTGGGGCTGATCCCGGGGCGCATTGAGCGCCTGGATCCGGGCGCTGAGGGCCCGTGGCCGCATATGGGCTGGAACACCTTGACCCAGAAAAGCGCTGACGAGCCTTTGCTCGAAGGCGTCGATGAGGGCGCGCACGTCTATTTCGTCCATGGCTTTTATGCGCCTGTCGGCGGGCACACGGTCGCGTCCACACACTATGGGCCTGAAGTCACGGCCATCGCCCGCAAGGGCCATGTGGCCGGGTGCCAGTTCCACCCCGAGCGTTCGGCGAACACCGGTGCGCAAATCCTGACCAATTTCATAAAGGGCGCGGCATGATCCTGTATCCCGCCATTGATGTTCTGGACGGCCGCGTCGTGCGGCTGGCCAAGGGCGATTTTGACGCTGTGACTGAGTATGGCGACAATCCCGTAGCCGTCGCCGAGCAGTTCAAATCAGCCGGCGCCGATTGGTTGCATCTGGTGGACCTGTCCGGCGCCCGTGACGGCGCCCGGCGTCAGCAGGATCTGGTGCGCGCCATCGCGGGTGTGGGCCTGAAGGTTCAGACCGGCGGCGGCGTGCGGTCGCGTGACGATGTGGACGCCATCCTGAACGCCGGCGCAAGCCGCGCGGTGATCGGCAGTCTGGCGGTCAGCGATCCCCAGACTGTGATTGGCTGGATCGCGCACTATGGCGCTGAACAGATCGCCGCGGCGTTTGACGTGAAGATCGCGGAGAACGGCGTCGCCTATCCCACGCTCAAGGGCTGGACCGAGCAGTCAGTCACGCCGCTGGCGGACCTTCTGTCGGAATACCGTCTGGCGGGGCTGAGCCATGCTCTGGCGACCGATGTGGCGCGCGACGGCATGCTCGAAGGTCCGAACCTCGAGCTTTACGAAGACCTGGCGCAGATCCGGCCTGACATGAACTGGCAGGCGTCGGGCGGGGTTTCGTCGCTCGATGACATCCGCGCGCTCAAGGCGAACAAACTGTCCGGCGTCATCATCGGACGGGCGCTCTTTGAAGGCCGGTTCACGCTGGAGGAGGCGCTGGCATGCTAGCGCGCCGCATTATTCCCTGCCTGGACGTGCGCGATGGCCGCGTGGTGAAGGGCGTGAAATTCCAGAACCATGAAGATGTGGGCGGCATCGAGGAACTGGCGCGTCGCTATGCCCAGGAAGGCGCGGACGAGCTGGTCTTCTACGATATCAGCGCCAGCCCGTCGGGCCGCACGGTGGAGCCGGAATGGGTGGGTCGCGTGGCGCGCCAGATCGACATTCCCTTCTGTGTGGCGGGCGGCATCCGCTCGCTTGAACATGCGCGGGCGCGTCTGTTTGGCGGCGCGGACAAGATCTCCATCAACACCCCGGCGCTTGAAAACCCCGATCTGATTGACGCGCTGGCGACCGAGTTCGGGTCGCAATGCGTGGTGGTCGGCATCGACAGCCGGGTGATCGACGGCGATTGGCGCTGCCACAAGAACACGGGCGATCCGTCCAAAACCTCTACCGAACACCGCAAGACGCTGGACTGGATTCGCGAAGTCGTTGAGCGCGGCGCAGGCGAGATCGTGCTCAATTGCATGGATCAGGACGGCGTGCGCGAAGGCTATGACATTGACCAGCTCAGCGCCGCGCGCGAGGCGTGTTCCGTGCCGCTGATCGCCTCGGGCGGGGCCGGGGCCCGTGAGCATTTCCGCGACGTCTTTAAAAAAGCGAATGTGGACGGCGCCCTGGCGGCAAGCGTCTTTCATAAAGCCGTGATAGCCATTCCGGAACTCAAGTCCTGGCTGTCGAGCGAAGGTGTGGAGATGCGCGTATGAGCCTGTTTCAGATCGACTGGAAAAAGGGCGGCGGACTGGCCCCCGCCATCGTGCAGCACGCCGACACCGGCGAAGTGCTGATGCTGGGCTATATGAACGCCAAGGCGCTCGACGAGACCCAGACCCGGGGCCTGGTCACGTTCTGGTCGCGCTCCAAGGAGCGGCTCTGGACCAAGGGTGAAAGCTCGGGCAACACGCTGTCTCTGGTGTCGGTGGCGACCGATTGCGATTCAGACGCCATACTGGTGCGGGCGCGCCCGGCTGGCCCGACCTGTCATCTGGGCAGTCATAGCTGTTTTGGCGAAACGCCGGGCCCTGAGATCGGCTTTCTGGGGCAGCTGCAGCACGTGATCGACACCCGCGCCGAGGATGACTCCAAAGACAGCTACACCGCCAAACTCCTGTCCAAAGGCGTTCTGAAATGCGCGCAGAAAGTGGGGGAGGAGGGGGTTGAGACCGCGCTCGCCGCGGCCGCCGAGGATGACGACGCGCTTCTGGGCGAAGCCGCCGACCTGATCTTCCATTTGATGGTGACGCTGAAAGCGCGCGGCCTGTCGCTGGCGGACGTGACAGCGCTGCTGGCGCAAAGGCATGCGGCGAAGGGCTAGGCTCGGTTTTGTTTCAGACTTCAAAAAAAAGGCCCGGTCTTTCGACCGGGCCTTTTCATGTCTTAGTCGCTGGTGCGGCGCGAGGGGTTTCGGAAATCGTTGCCGAAGAAGATTGCGTTCATCATCAGCTTGGCCGGTCCGCGGAAATAGGCGCGGTAATAGGGATCATCCGCAAAGAGGATCACCGATCCCGAGCCGCGGCGTTCGGCGAAGACCGCGCCGGTTCCTGACAGAGCCCGGCGCACTTCCTCTGACGCGTAGCCGCTGAGCAGCGGATCGTCCGCGCCAAAGCGGACGGGCAGGGAGAAGGGATTGTCGCCGCCTGCAAACGCCATGCTGCCGATCCGGTGGCTGGGCAGGACGTCATCGCGATACCCAAAGGCCAGCGGATGGCTGGTGTCGATCCGGGTTTCAAAGATCGCGCCGGAAATCTGAAGCTCAGCGTTCCAGGTCGACATGGCGTCATAGTTTTCAGGCCGGGCGGCGTCCGCTTCAGGCGTTTCCAGCTCGGCGATCGCAGCGCTGGTCAGCTCCTGATCGATCACCCAGCGGGCTGCGCCACGGGTGGCGATCAGCGTGCCGCCATCGCGGACCCAGGCGTTCAGCGTTTCGGGCATGTCATCGCCCATCCGGTACAGACGACCATGGGGCAGGATGATATGGGTGTAGCTGCTGAGATCGGCGCCGCCGAGTTCGGACTGGTCGATCATGCTGACCGGCATGTGCATGTCATGGTCGAGCAGGTGCCACAGCTCGCCCGCATCGCCCATGCTGATGCCGCGCCCGGTGATCAGCAGGACTTCAGGGCGCTCCACATTGGACAGGTTGAACCCGCCCAGATCCGAGCCGCGCGAAGTGCTGCCGGAGGTGACGGCGTGAATTTTCACTCCGTCTTCTTCAGCCGCCCGGGTCAGCAGGGCGTGGATTTCCTCGGCGCTGACCGGCTGGCGGCTCAGCTCGATCATCAGCGCGCCGCGGTCAATATCGGTTTCGCCGGCGGTTGTCTGGATGCTGATTTCATCGGGGATGACGCGAGCGAAGACGCCAGCGTCCAGCAGGCGATAGAGCGCGCGGGGAGCGTAATAGCTGTCCCACTCCATCACATAGCCATAGGCGCTCACATCCGGCGCCGCTTCGGCCATGTCAAAACTGGTGACGCGGTCTCCGACGATCTGGCTGCGATACTGGCCGCCACGCAGTTCTGCGTAATCGAGGTCATAGGCGAGGGGTTGGGTCCAGCCCGACACGTCATAGAACTCGACCTTGTCCTCGATGATGCGGGTCTCAAACAGGCCGCGCACCAGGCGGTATTGCTGTTGACGCAAGGGAACGAGGAAGGCCTCGCCCGGCTCGAAATCCTGCCCCTCATGGGTGAAGGGTTGCGCCAGCTCGTAAACCTCAAGCCGGTGGGTCTCCAGCATTTGCAGGAAATCCGCCAGACGCCCGCGATCGGACGAGCCGAAGACATAGCCGCGCACCGGATCAGAACTCGCCATCTGGCGGCTCTCGTTGAAGAAGTCCCGCATATGCGTTTGCAGCGCGCTGCGGTTGGCGTGCGCGGATGCGATCAGGGCGATGGCGGTGCGCGCCTGCTGGGCGATTTTGTCGTCATAGCGCTGGATGCCGTAATCGGTCTCCTGAATGAGGCCGCGCACCGAACTTTGTTCAAACAGATAGGGAATGGAGCCGATCAGGCCCGGATAGCTCGAGCCATATCCCAGATAGAAGTCATCAAAGACCTCTTCGCTCACATACACCTCGCCAGCTTCGTCAAACTGCGCGTTGATCGACTGGTTCATCGTCAGATTGAGGTCAAACCCATCCAGGCTGAGCAAGGGATGAAAGCCCTCGCGGGGGCCAGGCGAAATGAAGAAGGTGGAGTTCGTCCCCATCTCGTGCAGGTCCGCCGCCACATTGGGGCGCCAGTCCTGGGTGGTGCTGACGAGCGCGCGGGATTCAGGCTGGGTGACGGGCAGCCATTGGCGGTTCAGGTCAAACCAGTAATGGTTCGTGCGCCCCCAGGGCCATTCGTAGAAATGCTCGCGGCTTTGCGGATCGGCCACCGCCACATTGGCGTGATGCATGTTGGTCCACTGGGCGAACCGGTTCGCGCCGTCGGGATTGATCATGACGATCTGCTGGATGACGGTCTCATCGAGCAAGGTCTCGATGTCCGAGCCCTGCGCTGCAGCCAGATGATACAGGATCAGCGGCGCGGAATCGTAGCCCGACGACTCCGAACCATGCACGCCATGGGTCAGCTGCACGATCACCGGTTGGTTCGCCGGCGTTTGCGCGCCTGGATCACCGAGTGAAAGCTGCGTTGCGCGGATCTCTTCCAGCCGAGCCTGATTGACGGGCGACGTGGTGGTCACGCGCAGGATGGGGCGGCCGAAATGGCTGTGTCCGATCGTCTCGACGCTGACCCGGTCAGACGCCGCTGCTATGGCGCGGATATAGGCGACGTGCATTTCAGGGGTGAAAATGATTTCGCCGGATTGAAAGCCCAGCACGGTCTCGGGCGTGGGGATGCCTGGGTCATATCGGACGTCGAAATCGAGTAGTTCAGCGACCGGTTTCGGATCATAGGCCGAAGCGGCTCCGGCCGTGGGCAAGGCCGTGGCCAGAGACAGTGCAAGCGCGCGCAGCATTAAGACAGCTCCCCTTTGTTGTTAATTTGTAACGGTAAACAGGCCGCAGCCCGGGTCAAGCATGTCTGGATGCCGCTCGCGCTCTATCTTGGCGATCCAGCCCTGTAGTAAAGCCTTTCAAACGCTGAAAGCCGCTTGAGGATACGCTGTGATGTCTCGCTTGTTCCGCCTTGTCTTGCTTGGCTCTGTGACCGGATTTGTGAGCGTCATCGGCAGCCAGAGTGTGGCCTCTGCGCAAGAGGCGCCGGCTGCGCGTGACGTGGTGGTTGTGACGGGCGCGCGGGCGGAAACACTGCGCAGCGACAGCACGCTGGCGACCGCAATTCTGGAGGCTGACGCCCTTGAACGGGTCGGCGCGCATCATGTCAGCGAGGCGCTGAACCGTTTGCCCGGCGTCAACATCAATCGCGGTAATGGCGCGGAACACCTGACGGCGATCCGCTCGCCGGTCTTTACGGGCGGACAGGGGGCTGGCAGCTTTTTGTATCTTGAAGACGGCGTGCCGCTGCGCGCTGCAGGGTTCGCCAACATCAACGGCCTGTTTGAGGGGGCGGACGGACTGGCGGACCGGATCGAAGTGGTGCGAGGGCCGGGCTCTGCGGCTTATGGGTCAAACGCGCTGCATGGCCTGGTGAACATCATCACCCCCGATCCGCAGGATGCGCAGCGCTCGGTCCAGCTGGAAGCCGGCTCCTATGGACGTGCGTCGGCACAGGCGAACCTGTCGGGCGAGACGGGGTTTGGCGCGGGATGGCTGGGTCTCGACATGCGCCATGAGGATGGCTGGCGAGACGATGCGTCGCTGGATCGCCGTGTGCTTCAGACCCGGCTGGATGGTCAGCTGGGACAGACTGATTGGTCCTTGCGCCTGTCCGGCGTCGATCTGGAGCAGGAGACCGCGACCTATGTGGGCGGGTTCGAGGCCTATTTGGATGAAGCCGCCTCACGTCGGAATGCAGACCCTGAAGCGTTCCGCAATGCGTACGCCCTGCGCGCCGCCCTGCACCTGAACCGTCCGATCACTGAAACGCTCAGCGCTCAGGCGACCCTGTTCACGCGCAGCAATGAGATGCAGTTTCGCATGCACTTCCTGCCGTCTGAAGCTCTGGAGACCAGCGGCCATGACTCGGTGGGCTTTCAGTCCGCTCTGGTCTGGGCGCTTGATGACAGCGTCTTCCGGCTCGGTCTTGATACGGATTTCACCGAAGGCGCGCTCAGAGAGTTCCAGACGCGCCCGACGATAGGGCCGTTCGTTCAGGGGCTTCATTATGACTATACCGTTCAATCGCGCACCGTCGCCGCCTTCGCCATGGCTGAACATCAGCTGACGCCAAGACTGAGGCTCGACGCCGGAGTGCGGTGGGAAAACACCCGGTACGCGTATTCAAACCGCGCTCCAGTGGGTGAGGTCGGACGCTATCTGCGGCTGGCGGATCGCGATGACAGCTTTGACACGCTGGCCCCGCATGCGGGCTGGGTGTTTGACGTGAACGACTCCCTGTCGCTGTTCGGCCGTGTGGCGCGCGGCGTGCGCGCCCCCCAGACCGCCGAGCTGTACCGGCTGCAACCGGGGCAGAGCGTTGAGGGTATTGAGCCTGAAACCCTGGACAGTGCGGAAACGGGCCTGCGACTTGATCTCGGCGGCGCCGCCCAGCTTGAGCTGACCGGGTATGTGATGCGCAAGGACAATGTGATCTTGCGCGATGCGGACGGGCTGACCGTCACCGGCGCGAAGACGCGCCATCACGGCGTGGAGCTTGAAGGCGGCTGGTCGATCACCGATGCGCTGATGCTCTCGGGCGCGGTCAGCTGGGCGGTTCATGAATATGATTTCAACGGCGGGGCCGGTGCGGGCTCTGAACGCATCCAGAAGGGCGCGCGCATCGACACGGCGCCGGAATGGCTGTCCAGTCTTCGCCTGTTCTGGCGTCCCGTGGACCGTATCACCGTAGAGACCGAATGGGCGCATGTGGGCGAATACTTCGCCGATGCCGGAAACACCGCCGCTTATAACGGCCACGATCTGTTTCACGTGCGCCTTTCCAAGGACATTCAGGACCAGATCCGGATCAGCCTTGCTGTGCGCAACCTTCTTGATGAGCGTTATGCAGAACGGGCGGACTTCGCGTTTGGGCGATACCGGTATTTCCCCGGGGAGGGACGCACCATCAGCGTCAGCGCTGGCTGGTCGTTCTAGGCCGCTCCAAGCCAGAATATGTGAATAACCATGCGTTAATGGACTCACAGCCACCTATGGAGCCTTCTCCAACGCAGGGTGGACTCCATGCTCAGAAACGCGTCAATCGGTCAGAAGCTCTATTTGGCGGGGGGAGCACTGGCCCTCATGCTTGTGCTGCTGACCGTGCTGAGCGCCTTGCAAGTCCGGCGCGCCATGCTTCAGGAGGTTGATCAGGGACTCTCTGAGATCGTCGAGATCGCCACAAGCACGATCAGCTCCTATCACGCCAGAGTCGAAGCAGGCGAGATGACGCAGGAAGCGGCTCAGGCTGCTGCGATGCGGGCTCTCAGCGACATGCGCTTTGAAGGCGACAATTATTTCTTCGTCATTGATCTCGACCACCAGATGGTCATGCACGCGGTGCGCCCTCAGCTGAACGGGCAATCGGTCTATAATACGCAAGACCCCAACGGGCTCTTCCTGTTTCGCGAGATGACCCAGGTTGCGCGTGCCGAAGGACAGGGATTTGTGGATTACGGCTGGCCTCGCGCCGGTTCTGACGTCCCTGAGCCCAAACGCAGTTATGTGATGTTGTTTGAGCCTTGGGGGCTGATCACTGGCGCCGGCGTTTATTATGACAATGTTCAGGCCAGCATCTGGTCGATCATCAGAGTGCTTGCGCTTGGCAATGGTGTTGTTGTCGCCATTCTGTTTGCCGGGGCATACGTGCTCAACCGATCCATTCAGGGGCCTGTGGCGCGACTGAGTGAAGCGGTGGAGCGACTGGCCAAAGGCGATACGGCGGCGGAACTGCCTGAACCCGACGGGCGGGAAGTCTCCACATTGACTGCGTCCGTGAAGGTTCTTCAGGTTTCCGCCCGGGAACGAGAGCGCCTTGAAGCCGAGGCTCATGCCGCTCAGGAGGCGCAGCTCAAGCGCGCCGAACAGATCGAGGCGCTTGTTTCTGAATTTGATCAGAGTGCGGCTCAGGCGATTTCCGCCTTTGAAGCGGCTGGCGAGCATCTGCGTACGTCCTCCCAGGGCATGAAGGCCAATGCGAGCGAAACGGCTAGCGGTGCGAGCACCCTGGACGGAGCGGCCCAGATGTCGGCTGAGAGCGTGGAAGTGGTCGCCGCCGCCGCAGAAGAGCTGACCGCCGCGATCAGCGAGATCAATCAGCAATCGCTGCGGTCCTCTGAAGTGTCCAAATCCGCGGTCGAGCAGGCGGAATCGACACGTCAGGACGTCCAGAAACTGGCGGACGCCGCCCAGAAGATCGACGGCATTGTCCAGCTGATCGCCGGCGTCACCGAGCAGACCAATCTTCTGGCGCTTAACGCCACCATCGAGGCCGCCCGCGCCGGTGAGGCGGGCAAGGGGTTTGCGGTTGTGGCCAGCGAAGTGAAAGCGCTGGCCGAGCAGACCGCCCATGCGACCGAGAGCATCGCTTCAGAGATCAAAGGCATTCAGTCCGCGACGGATGCGTCTGTGACCGCCATTGAGAAGATTGCGACCGTGATTGGCGAGACCTATGAGATCGCCACCGCCATTTCCGCCGCCATGGAGGAGCAGCGCGCCGCCGCCGCGGAAATCTCCCATTCAGCGCAAAACGCCGCTGCGGCGACGGGAGAGGTTCGCACCGAGGTGGGGCAGGCCCAGAGGCGCGCTGAAGAGGCGAACAAGGGCGCGAGTGATCTTGATCAGGCGAGCGTGGCTGTCGCAAGTGAATCGCAGGGCCTGAAAGCCACAATCGAGCGCTTCCTTTCAGGTGTTCGCGCCGCCTGACGCTTGCCAGGCGCCACCGGTGCGCGTTAGCAGATCGGGTCCATTCTTGCGGAGATCCCGATCATGCCTTCACGCACTGGCGCCCAGCACCTTATCGCCGCTTTGTCCGCCAATGGCGTTGAGCGGATTTTCGGTGTTCCTGGAGAGAGTTATCTTGCCGCTCTTGATGCGCTGGTTGAAGTAGATATCCCGTTCATCCAGTGTCGTCACGAAGCGGGCGCAGCCAATATGGCCGAAGCCCATGGCAAGCTGACGGGGCGCCCCGGCATTTGTTTTGTGACCCGGGGGCCTGGCGCGACGCAGGCCGCCGTCGGGGTTCACACCGCGCTTCAGGACTCCACGCCGATGATCTTGCTGGTCGGCCAGGTCCGTCGTGAGGATGAGGGGCGCGAAGCGTTTCAGGAGCTTGATTACGGTCAGGCGTTTGCCGGTCTCGCCAAGGCGGCGTTCGAGATCCGCGATCCGGCGCGTGTTCCCGAGATGATGATGCGCGCCTTTGCGCTGGCCATGAACGGGCGTCCGGGGCCCGTGGTTGTCGGTCTGCCTGAAGACATGCTGACCGAGATTGCTGACGCGCCCGAGGCTGCCGCTCTGGTTCAGGCACGGAGCGAAGTCTCCGCCGAGACCGCCTCCGAAATCGCCGCGATGATCGACGCGGCGGAGCGCCCCGTCATGATGGTGGGCGGTCCGGGCTGGCGCGATGAAGATCGCGAGGCGCTGCATGATTTCGCGGTTCGCACCAATTGCCCCATCCTGACAAGTTTCCGCGTCAAGCATCTGTTTGATAACACGCATTCCCATTATGGCGGTGAGGCCGGCATTGGCGCCTGTCCCGCCGTTGTGACGGCTCTGCGTGAGGCGGATTTGATCGTCGCGGTTGGGCCGCGTCTGGGTGAGATGACCACGCAGAGCTATGATCTGTTTGACGTGCCCGAGGGCGTGGCGGACCGTCTGGTTCACATTCATCCGGGCGGGGAAGAGCTGGGCCGGGTGTATCGGCCGAAACTGGCTGTCACCGCGCAAGCGGGCCTGGCGCTCAGCGCGATCAACGCCGCCGCCAAGCCCCAAAATGCGGCCTCCCGCGCTGACTGGGTCAAGCAATGCCGCGCCGCCTATGACGCCTGGATTGAACCAGTTGAGGTGACGGGGGATGTGAACCCGTCGATCATCTGGCGTGAAACGTCAGACAAGCTCGGCGGTCAGGCGATCATGACCAATGGCGCGGGCAATTTCGCGGCCTGGCTGCATCGTTATTGGGTGCACCAATGCTGCCCCAGCCAGCTCGCCCCGACCTCGGGCGCCATGGGCTACGGCCTGCCTGCGGCCATCGCGGCCAAGCTGCATTGCCCCGACCGTCCGGTGATCGCGGTGTGCGGGGATGGCGATTTCATGATGGCCGCGCCCGAGCTCGCGACCGCCGTCCAGCATGGCGCGAACATCGTGGTCTGCGTCTTCGACAATGGCGCCTATGGCACCATCCGCATGCACCAGGAACGCGCCTATCCGGGGCGGGTCAGCGGTACGGATCTCTCAAACCCTGATTTCAAACTGATGGCGGAAGCGTGCGGCTGCGCGGGCTATTTCGTCGACAAGACCGAGGATTTCGCCGCCGCGCTCGATCAGGCGCTGAAGGCGGGCAAACCGGCGCTGATCCACGTCAAACAAAGCCTGGCTGACATTGCACCGGGCAAGACGCTCACTCTGAGCTAAGTCAGACCTATCCGTTTTCGCCCAGCAGGGAGTCCACCCCCATGTCCCAGAGCTTTTATGACCGCCTGACCGAAACCCTCGCCGAGATCGATGCGGACGGGCTCTACAAGCGCGAACGCACCATCACGTCGCAGCAATTTTCCGAGATCGACGTGCGCGGGACAGACGGGACCGAACGTCATGTGCTGAATTTCTGCGCCAACAATTATCTCGGCCTCGCCAACCGGCCCGAGCTGATCGACGCCGCCAAGACTGCGCTGGATCGCTACGGCTATGGCGTCGCGTCCGTACGCTTCATCTGCGGCGCGCAGGAAGTCCATAAAGAGCTGGAAGCGGCGATCGCCGATTTCACCGGCCAGGAAGACGCCATCCTTTATGCGGCGGCGTTTGACGCCAATGGCGGCCTGTTCGAACCGCTGCTGGGCCCGGAAGATGCGATCATTTCCGACGCGCTGAACCACGCCTCGATCATTGACGGCGTGCGCCTGTGCAAGGCCAAGCGCTATCGCTACGCCAATTCGGACATGAATGATCTGGAAGCCCAGCTCAAACAGGCCCGCAAGGATGGCGCGCGCACCATCATGATCGTCACCGACGGCGTGTTCTCCATGGACGGCTATATCGCGGATCTGAAATCCATTTGCGATCTGGCCGAAAAGTATGACGCCCTGACCATGGTCGATGATTGCCACGCCCACGGCTTCATGGGCGCCAAGGGACGCGGCACGCCCGAGCATTGCGGCGTCATGGGCCGGATCGACATCATCACCGGCACGCTGGGCAAGGCGCTTGGCGGCGCCATGGGCGGCTTCACGGCGGCGAAAAAGCCGGTGATCGACATTCTGCGTCAGCGTTCGCGCCCCTATCTGTTCTCCAACTCGCTGGCCCCGGCGATCGCCGGCGCCAGCCTGAAAGCGCTGGAGATGGTGCGCGAGGGCGATGATCTGCGCGCACGGTTGTTTGACAACGCCAAGCGCTTCCGCGCCGGCATGACCGACGCCGGTTTTGACCTTCTGCCGGGCGAACACCCGATCATTCCGGTGATGCTGGGCGACGCCCCTCTGAGCCAGAAAATGGCCGACAAGCTGATGGAGGAGGGCGTCTATGTGATCGGTTTCTTCTATCCGGTGGTGCCCAAGGGCAAGGCCCGCATCCGCACCCAGATGAGCGCCGCGCATACGCCTGAGATGATAGACCGCGCCGTCTCCGCCTTCACCAAGGTCGGCAAGGAGCTGGGGGTCGTCTGATCCGCCGCAGTGACGCCTGTCACATGGGCAAAGGCGGATAAGCGGTTTTGGCGATCAGCGGCCTCGCCGCAAGCCTGTCCGCCAACGCCTTCAGGCGGGGCTGGGCGAGGGCGACCGTGTCATAGAGCGCCAGATGCTCCCACATGGCGATGAAGTGGAATTCCGCGTAGCCCGGCTCATCGGCGTCAAATGAGTCAGACCGTGCCTCCAGCCAGTCCAGCCCGTGCTGAATAGCTGAGCGCGCCTTGGTGAAATAGGGTGCGGTTTCGGTTGGAAGGCCGGTTCTGGCCCCCAGCACCAGCTTCACCTCCTGGCTCATGATGGCGTTCAGAACCGCGCGCCGGTTCAAGGTCTCTGGATCAAACCGTCGAACCTGCATCCGGTCCTCAGCGTCAAACCGCTCAGACAGGTGACGAGCGATGTGCTCGGAGTCGAGCATCCAGACATCGCCATCGTCCAGGACCGGGATGGACAGGGCGGGATTGCCGCCAAACTGCGCCGGATCGGCCTGTGAGACATCACCCACATCTTCAAATTTGTAAGGCGCGTCCCAATGGTCGAGCAAAAGCCGGACCTTGCGGGTGAAATGCGAGCGCGCGGTTCCGTAAAGTTTCATCAGCTCGCCTTTTTGGAGAGTCGCGACGGGTTTTGGGATGTCTTTTACCCCAAGCCGTGCCAGTCTGACGTATCAATTCATGACCTTGTCCGGGGGGACGCCATGACCAATCCTGACCATCCGAACGCTGCATCGCAGAGCGAGACCGCATCCAGCGCTCGTCCGGGCGATGAAATGCTGCCATTCCTCAACAATTTCCACGACATCTTCACCACCATCGGCGTTCTGATCCTGTTCACAGGTCTGTTCGTGGGCGCGGTCCAGTTTCATGACTCTCTGAATCTGGATCAGCAAAGCGTGGCGGCTGAAAGCGTTTCCTTGCTGTTGTTGGGGCTGATCGCTCTGATCGCCTGGGGGCTTTCTGCGATCTTGGTCGGGCGTCAGCGCCGGATTCTGCCGGGCATCGTGCTGTGCGTCGTCTTCGTGGGGTGTTGCGGAACCTTCCTGGCCTGGCTGTACACCTCCTATGTCATGCCGGCTCTGACCAATGTGGACCCGCAGACGGCCTTTGATCATCTGAGCGTTTTCAATCAGGAGAGCGTGCGCGCCTTGCTCAATGAGCTCGACTGGGTTCTGAGGACCTGGCCCGTGATCATCGCCGCGGTCTTCGTGGTGGCGACGGCCATCTATTATCTCAGCTTCCGTTTGCCGTTCTCCGGCGGCTTGCTGGGCGTGGCGCTGGTCAATCTCGCCGTCTGCGCCTGGCTCGTTATCGACCCGTATTCGCTGGTGGTGTTCAATCCATTGGCCGGCCTCCTGATGGGACTGACGCTCTTTTTCGCCGGCGTCATCTTTGATGCGCGTGATCCTGCCCGGACCACCCGTCTGTCGGGAACCGGGTTTTGGCTGCATTTCTTCGCTGCGCCGGTCTTGCTGTCCGCCGCCATCACGATGGCGCTCAATGGCGTTCGCATTGACCCTCAGGCTGAGGGTGTCGCCGGCATGATCTATTTTCCACAAGGGGGAGAAGACGGGGCCGCCGTACGCGCCGCCATAGTCACCTTGATGGTCATTGCGGTGTTCGCCCTCGTCTCTCTGCTGATCAACAGACGGGCCTTGATCGTGTCGGGCCTGCTGACGACGGGCGTCGCGCTTGGCGTGCTTGTGAACCAGCTGGGTCTGGACGGCGCGGGCGTGGTGGCGACGACCTTGCTGGTGCTGGGCGGGATCGTGGTGCTGCTCGGGGTCGCGTGGACGCCCGTCAGGCGCGTGCTCACCGCGCCGTTTCCCAATGAGGGGGTGATCGCAAGAATTATCCCGTCGCCTGTTCACGGGCATGAGGGCTGAACCCGTAGCTCAACATTGAAGGCATCAAAATGACGCCTCGTGAAGAATTTAATCGCACTAAACGATGGGCGGGATTGTCGGCAGCCTTCCTAATTGCACATTTGTTTGCTGGCGTACAGCAGTCTGCCAATGGTGGCCTTTTTGGCATTACTCTAGAAAATCCAAACGCACTGGATGAAGTATTTTTACTATTTATGTTAATATTCACGTTAAAATCAATAAACATATGGTCCATGCTTGACGATCATTATAGAAGAACGATTCAATATATAGCAGATGATCTATTTTCTCTTATATTGTCAATTACTGCGACAGCATTATATATATTCAATCAGGATTATAACATCCCGAGAATTGGCTTTGATGTCCCTGCTTATTTCGATGTGATTTTGTCAATATTATCAACAACTTTTGTATTTTCAGTTGCGCTAGCTTCTTTGTTTGCGGTTAGATCTATTAGAAAAAATAGACTTTTATTGAACGATATTTCTATCATTAGGAAGTTAACAAGTGGAGATTGGTATCTCATTTTTGCCAACGCTAGGGCGAGGGCTTCCAAGGGGGAAGTAGGATGGAAAAAAATCTCTTTTGAAGAAAGTGGGGAGATAGGAGAAGGAAAAAATCATAATGAATGCACTTGGGCTGTAAGCAATGGATATCTTGAAATATATAATGTTGATGGTGAGATATTTTCTAGATTTGTATTAGCAGGAGAAGGTTTTAAAGCCACCGATGACTCTGATGTGAAGGCCCTTCCAGGTCAAGAAATAATTAGAGATATTGATCTCTGGAAGCAGAAAGAAGTTTGAATTCTGTGCACAAGTCAGCCTTATTACTCGTTGTGCTGGATTCAGAATTTTGTGGATTTTCTAGTCAGCGTTGCAGCAATGACGAGCGCTCTTTTCTTTCATCGCGCGGCGTGATCAAAGCGAGTTGAGACGTCCACCTCTCAATTGGGAGCACCCTCGCATGAAAGCCCTGGTCAAAGCCAAAGCCGAAGAAGGCCTGTGGTTGCAAGATGTCGACAAGCCCGAGATCGGGCCGGACGACGTCCTGATCCGCGTGCACAACACCGCCATCTGCGGCACCGACGTGCATATCTATAACTGGGATTCCTGGGCGCAGAAGAATGTGCCCGTGCCCATGGTCGTCGGCCATGAGTTCGGCGGCGTGATCGAGGCGGTCGGGGCTGACGTGCACCGGGTGTCGGTGGGCATGCGGGTGTCCGGCGAAGGCCATGTGGTGGGCGAAAAATCCCGCGCTGTGCGCGCGGGCCGTTTCCATCTCGACCCCGACACCAAGGGCGTGGGCGTGAACATGCCGGGCGCGTTCGCCGAATACCTGGTGATTCCGGCGTTCAACGCCGTGCCGCTGCCTGATGAAGTCTCCATGGAGCAGGCGGCTTTCCTCGATCCGCTGGGCAACGCCGTTCACACCGCCACCGCCTTTGATCTGGTGGGTGAGGACGTTCTGATCACCGGCGCCGGCCCCATCGGCATCATGGCCGCTGCGGTCGCGCGCCATTGCGGCGCGCGCCATATCGCGGTGACCGACATCAATCCCGATCGTCTGGCGCTTCTGGAAAAGGTCTGCCCCACCGCCGTGCCGGTGAACACCACCAAGGATGACCTCAAGGATGTGCGCGCGCGCCTGAAGATGACCGAAGGCTTTGATGTGGGCCTTGAGATGTCGGGCGCAGAACCGGCCTTCAACCAGATGGTCGAGAACATGGTGATGGGCGGAAAGATCGCCATGCTGGGCCTGCCCGGCAAGCCGTTCAATCTCGACATGGGCAGCCTGATCATGCGGGCGATCACCTTCAAGGGGATCTATGGCCGGGAAATGTTTGAGACCTGGCACAAGATGCTGGCCATGCTCCAGTCCGGCCTCGATGTCAGCCAGCTGATCACCCACCGCCTGCCGGCGACCGACTTCCAGACCGGTTTTGACGCCATGCGCTCCGGCAAGGCGGGCAAGGTGATCCTGGATTGGACAAAGGTTTAAGTGCTGTGATGACAGCGGTTTCGTGAATGGCGTCTGGGCGCGTTCTGTCACAGAATGCGCCCATGACCCATCCCGTGACCCCCCTTGAATTCACCGAACTGCCCGAAGCCGAGATGCGCAACCGGGCGGACGCGTTCTACGAGACCATGCGCCAACGGCGCACCGTGCGCGATTTCTCCGACCGTTCCGTGCCGCGCGACATCATCGAGACCGCCATCCTGACCGCAGGCACGGCGCCCAATGGCGCCAATCATCAACCCTGGCATTTCACCGTTCTGGGGCAGGGGTCGTTGCGCACCCAGCTTCGCGAGGCCGCTGAGGCCGAAGAGCGCGCCTTTTATGAGGGCAAGGCCAGCGCGGAATGGCTCGAAGCGCTGGAACCGCTCGGGACGGACGCCAGCAAGCCGTTTCTGGAAACCGCGCCGTGGATCATCGCCGTCTTCGCCCAGCGTCGCGGCGGGCCCAAGCCCGGCGATGACCGCAAGAATTACTATGTCTCTGAAAGCGTCGGCATCGCCTGCGGGCTGCTTATCGCAAGCCTGCATCAGGCGGGCCTCGCCACCCTGACCCATACGCCCAATCCGATGGGATTCCTGACCGAGATCTGCGAGCGCCCGGCGACCGAAAAGCCGATGATGCTGATCGTCTGCGGCTATCCGGCGGAAGGCGCTCAGGTGCCGCTTCATGCGCTGGAAAAGAAAGCGCTCTCTGAGATCAGCGATTTTCGTTAGCGCAGAGGCCGGGGCGTCTTGGCAACAGTCAGGACGCCTGACTGACCTGGCTCTCGCTCAATTCCCCGATCAGACGGTCAAGCGCATTGAGAACGGTCTCTGAGGCGTCATCCATGTCTTCCACGGCGCGTTCCGCACCCGTGTAATCGCCTGCCGCGCACAGACGAGCGGCGCGCGTGGCGCATTCATGGGCGCGGGCATGGGGCGTTTCGACCGCCTGGAAGGCCGGGATATGGCCGTATTCATGGCGCGCTGCCTCATACCATTTGCCCAGACGGCAGGAGCGATGGTCTGACAGTTCGCTTTCGCTCAGTTGGATTGCGCCGACCAGCATGCTGTTCAGGCGTTTTTTCCAGAGCAAATGGTCAGACTTCGCACAATGAAGGACGAAGTTCTCGATATTGCGATCGCTGAGGGCGGCGAGGGTCTGACCGATGGTGGATTCCGTGCCGGCGCTGGCTTCCACGACATGTTCCACACGTTCGCGGGCGCGAGTCGCGCCGCTGGCGATTTCAGACACTGAGCTCGACAGGTTCGAGGTGGCGCTCGACTGTTCGGTGATCAGCTGGGCGATTTCCGAGACGATGCGAGCGCTCTCGCGCATGGTGTCCGTGACTGAGTTTACGGCGCTTTCAGAGGCATTCGCTGCATTGATGCCTTCTTGAACCGAGCCAGACGAGTTTGAAACGGCTTCGGTGATCGCGGCTACCTGCTGTTGCAGATGATCCATGCGTTGGCGAATGTCCTCAGTGGCTTTCGCAGTCTGTCCTGACAGCACCTTCACTTCGCCAGCAACCACGGCGAATCCGCGACCAGATTCGCCAGCGCGCGCAGCCTCGATCGTGGCGTTGAGCGCCAGAAGATTGGTCTGGTCCGCAATAGCGGCGATGGTGTCGACGATCTCTGCGATCTGACGCGACGCTTGCTCGAGATCGGTCACGCGTCCGGTGATGGTTTCAAAGGCGCCGCCCAATTGTTCGGTTTCCGAACGCGTCAGGCGCACGGCTTCAAGACCGGTCTGGGATTGTTCGACGCATGCGCTCAGCGATTCCGCCCCGCTATTGGCGAGTTTGGTGATGGAGTGGATGGAGAAATCCAGTTCCTCCACCGCCGCGGACATACCCGAAACATGGGTGTCCATCTTGCGCACTTCGCCTGTGGCCCGCGCGATCGCCGCCATCGCGTTCGAATTCTGCGTCGAAGCGCTGACCGTGCGCTCCAGCTCGGACGCATTGCGCTGTTTGAGCTCGTCGTGAAGCTCGGACAGAGCGTCCGCCGCTTGAGGCGGCAGAGCGCTCAAATCCGGTGTCTGGCCTGAACGGATATCTGAGATGGCTTGTGAAAGAGCCTCGGCCCAGTCGCCCGCCGGAGCTTCTGGTTTTGAAGCCGTGACGATATGAGCCGACGCGTTCGAGGCGAGCTTGCGACTGAATCCGAGCATGAAATTCCCCACGTGATCAATACGACAGGGGTAATGCGCAGATGGTAAACGCCTCGTTTATACTCTCTCAGACGCGAACCGGGCGCGCGATGGCTGTGCACGACCAGATCAGGGCGATCAGCCAGCCGATGACGGTCCAGCCCAGCAACAGATTGGTCAGGAAAATCGCAAACCCGTTGTGATGGCCGCGCACCAGCGCAATCAGCGTGGGCAGGAAATGCAGCACCGCCAGCAGAATCATTACGTCCATGACCAACCTCCTTATTGTTTGTCGATAAATGTGGGGAGGGTGGCGATAAACTGCAAGTGACGATCTGGTAAGGTGGCGCAGAAAAAACCCCGATGCAGGGCACCGGGGTTTTGTCCATGTCAGCCATTCGCGTGCGGCTATTCAGGGAAGGTGTAGTCCTTGAACATCTCGCGCAGCTTGGTTTTGAGGATCTTGCCAGTCGCGCCGATCGGCATTTCGTCGATGAACTCGATCCCATCGGGCAGCCACCATTTTGGAACCCGCGTCGACAGATATTCGCGAATGGAGTCCGGCGTGGGCGTGGTGTTGGGTTTGGGCTGAACGATCAGCAGCGGACGCTCCTGCCATTTGGGGTGGGGCATGCCCACCGCCGCGGCGATCGCCACATCGGGATGGCCCATGGCGGCGTTTTCCAGATCGATGGAGCTGACCCATTCGCCGCCGGACTTGATCACGTCCTTGGAGCGGTCGGTGATGGTCATATAGCCGTCCTGGTCGATATGGCCGACATCACCGGTCTTGAACCAGCCGTCATCGGTGAAGCTGTCCGGGCCTGCGCCGCGATAATAGCTGTCGATGATCCAGGGGCCGCGCACATGGATATGTCCGGCGGACTGGCCGTCGCGCGGCAGCACATTGCCGTCATCATCCACGGTGCGCATTTCAACGCCGAACAGAAGACGGCCCTGTTTGAGCTTGATGCCGACCTTCTCGTCCTCGGTCAGGTCTTCATGCTTGGGCAGGAGTTTGCCGACCGTGCCCAGCGGGCTCATCTCGGTCATGCCCCAGCCTTGCTGCATCTCGACGCCATACTCGTCCTGATAGGCGCGCATCAGCGCTTCGGGCATGGCCGAGCCGCCCATCAGAACTTTCTGGACGCAATCAATCCGCTTGCCGCTGTCGCGCAGATACTGAAGCAGGCCCAGCCAGACCGTGGGCACGCCCAGCACCTGGTTGACCACTTCGCCCTCGATCAGGCCTTGCAGGCTTTCGCCATCAAGCTGGGCGCCCGGCATGACCAGTTTCGCGCCCGCCATGGCGGCGGCGTAGGGCACGCCCCAGGCGTTGACGTGGAACATGGGCACCACCGGCATCACCACCCCGTCAGCGCCGACCCCGATCGCGTCCACGCTGCAGCAGGCCATGGCGTGCAGCACCGTCGAGCGGTGTGAATAGAGCGCGCCCTTGGGATCGCCCGTGGTGCCGGACGTGTAGCACAGCCCTGCGGCGGCGTTTTCGTCGAACTCGGGGAAATCATACTCGTCATGCGCGTTCGCAAGCAGGGTCTCGTAGACGTCGATCTTGGTCTTGGTCTGCGGCTTGGTGGCTTCGCTGGTCATGGCGATCCAGCGTTTGACCGTCTTGCAATGCTTGGCCACGGCATCCACCAGCGGCGCGAACGTCACGTCAAAGAAGACGTGTTTGGCCTTGGCGTGATCAATGATCCAGGCGAGCTGTTCGGGGCTGAGACGTGGATTGGCGGTGTGCACGACCGCACCGACGCCAGACACGGCGTAATAGAGCTCCATATGGCGGTGCGTGTTCCAGGCGATGGTGGTGATCCGGTCGCCTGGCTTCACCTTCAGCGGGCCTGTCAGGACATTGGCGAGCTGTTGGGTGCGCTTATAGCAATCGGCATAGCCATAGCGGTGAATTTCGCCCGTGTCGGGCAGGCGCGAGACGATTTCGCGCTGACCGTGATTGAGAGCTGCATGGTGTAAAATGTCCGCAATCATGAGCGGACGGTTCATCATCTGACCGCGTAGCAAGGCTCAGTCCTCCCCTGTAACCTGACGCTCAGCCGAGCTGAGCGCTGGTTCGTTTTGTTGTTACGCCTATCAAAAGGCCCGGAAGCGCAGTACGCAATCCCTTTCACACCAGTTTCTTGCAGCCGCACAAAAGTTCGAAAGGCTTTGCAGCCATGACGTCTCCGCTTCCTGAGTTTAACGATGTCCGTGCAGCCGCCGCACGCTTGAAAGATCAGGCGGTCCGCACCCCGTTGCTGACCAATGCGGCGCTCGACGAGCGCGTTGGCGGACGAATTTTTTTAAAAGCGGAATGCTTGCAGCGCACGGGGACTTTCAAGTTTCGCGGCGCCTTTAACGCCCTGTCTAAACTCAGCGAATCAGAAGCGCGCAAAGGTGTCGTCGCGTTCTCGTCCGGCAATCACGCCCAGGGCGTGGCTGAGGCCGCGCGCATTTTGGGGATCAAGGCGATCATCGTGATGCCTGAAGATGCGCCCGAGGTGAAAAAAGCAGGCGTTCTGGCGCGCGGCGCCGAGATCCGCGCCTATGACCGGGCGACTGAAAGCCGTGAAGAGATCGCTCGCGCGTTATGCGAGAAAAGCGGCGCAGCCTTGATCCCCTCCTATGATCATCCTGACGTGATCGCCGGGCAGGGGACGTGCGGGCTGGAAATCTTTGAAACGCTCAAGGCTGACGGCCTTCAGGCCGATCAGCTGATCTGCTGCGTCGGCGGCGGTGGCCTGATCGCCGGCATCAATCTGGCGGCGCACGCGCTGTCGCCGGACACTGCCGTTTATGGCGCGGAGCCCGAAGAGTTTGATGATCACGCCCGGTCTCTCGCCAGCGGGGACAAGGTCGAGAATGTCCGCAAGTCGGGATCCTTGTGCGATGCGCTTCTCACGGCGACGCCTGGCGAGCTGACCTACGCGATCAACCAGCCGCGCCTTGCGGGCGTCGGGGTCGTAAGTGATCTGGAAGCGATGCAGGCGGTGCGTTTCGGATTTGAAACGCTCAAGCTCGTGCTCGAACCGGGGGGCGCGGCGGCTTTGGCGGCGCTGTTGTCGGGCAAGATCGATGCGAAGGACAAGACCACAGTCGTGGTTCTGACGGGCGGCAATGTGGACAGCGCCGTCTTTCAACAAGCGCTGTCCAGCTAGCTTTAACGACCTTCGGCGCCGCTTTCCGCCTCGTCATCCGGGTCGGTCAGGACCGGCGTGTCCAGGACGGCGGCGTCTGCTTCGTCTTCCAGCGCGCTCTCAAGGGCTTGGGCTTCCCGCAGGGCGGCCACGAAATCATCGGGCAGGGCCGGAAGGTCGCGCGAGAACTGCCCCGAGAGGTCCTGGGTGATGTTGAGCGGCGTGGCTTCGCCATTGTTCAGGCGCGCGCGGTAAACTTGCAGGTTCTCGATGATGCGTTGCACGTAATTGCGCGTTTCCGAGAACGGGATGGACTCAACCCAGTCAATCGGGTCGATGTCGTCGGTGCGCGGATCCCCGTAATTGTTCACCCAGCGCCGCACCCGGTGTCCGCCGGCGTTATAGGCGGCGAGCGCCATCACCAGTGAGCCCTCGTAATCGGTGACCACTTCCTGGAGGTGGGCCATGCCCAGGGTCAGGTTGTAGTCCGGATCATCGGTCAACCATTGGAAGCTGTAGGGCATGTCCAGCTGTCGCGCCGTCTGGCGCGCGGTGGCGGGCATCATCTGCATCAGGCCCCGGGCGCCGGCGCCGGACACGGCCTGGGGGTCAAACTCGGTCTCCTGACGGATGACCGAGTATGTCAGCGCCGCTTCTGGCGCCATCGGCGCGGCGTCCGGCAGGTCGATCAGGGGGTAGGCGCGCTCGGCCAGGATCATGCCTTGCAGGCGCCCGGCCTTGGCGGCGCGAACCGCCTGACGAATCTGGAAGTATTCCAGCGCGATGTCAGTGATCATCGCCTGTTCTTCAGGCGTCTGCATCTCATCGTCGAAATGATACATGAAGACACGGAACAGATAGTCCGCATTCACCTCCGCCAGCAAACGCAGGGCCTGAATTTCTGGGCGGGCGTTGAAGGCGGCGCGCGCCTCTTCGCTGGGATCGGGATCCGGCGGCAGATCAAGCTCGGCCGCATCTGGCCCGAGCGCCAGGATGGCGAGCTGACCGTAATAGGCTGTGGGGTATCCGGCCGCCGCGGTGAAGCGGTCTGAGGCCAGCTCCAGCTCGCCGGAGGCTTCGGCCGCGCGGCCCTGCCAGTAGAGCGCGCGTGAGGTGGAGACGGGCGTGGTGACGCCGTCTTCCAGGCGTTCGAAATGCGCAAAGGCGACGCCCGGTTGGTCAAGCTTGGTCAGCGCCAGCCACCCCGCCAGGAACTCGGCGTCGGCGAATTCCACGCCGCGCTCCATGCCGTTGGCGGCGGCCAGCTCATAAGCGGTTTCGAATTCGCGATCCCGGATCAGGTCCAGGATCATCAGCTTGCGCTCGGTCCACATGGATTCAAGCGCCGCGTCATTGTCATAGCTGTCAGGCAGCTCCAGCAGCAGCTCCAGCGAGGTGTCCAGCCCCCGGCGTCGGCGCCAGCGGGCGCGCTCATACACCAGGCCCGGACTGTCGCTCAGCGAGTCAGGGACAGCGGAAACCGCGCCATCCACACCGCTGGAGCGGCTGGCGAGACGGATGCGCGCTTCCGCAACGCGGCGTTCGCCAGCGGAAAGCTCCGGCAAGAGGCGGCTGGCGGCGGTGCGCTGACCCGCCCACAGCAGGAAGTCGACGCGGGCGGCATGATCCTCATCAGTCAGAAGATCGTCATGCTCACGCAGCACGTCCCGTTGATTTGACAGGCGCAGGCTCTGTGCGCGCCAGGCGGTGCGGATCTGCTCGGCGCCTTCCTCTTCGCGTCCCAGCGCGATCAGCGATTCGCCCAGGGCGATGCGGCCTTCGCCGGTCACCGGTTCGCGATCTTCAAACCAGGCGACGATCAGGGCCGGGCTGAGCCCGGAATCCTCGATTTTCCATTCCGCTTCGCGTCGTATCGAGGCATGACGCGGCCAGCCGTCCAGTTCGTCAATGGCGCGATCAAGGTCTGAAAACGGCGCGCGGGCGTCGCTGACCGCGATCCGCCACAGCAGCACATGGTCCGCCACAGGATTGTCCAGCGCAATAATGGCGGCGCGCACATCACCCCAGTCGTCATCATCAGCGGCGCGCATGCCGTGTCTGAACGCCGTGAAGTCAGCGTCTGACAGCAAGACCGAATGGTTCGGCACAGGCGGTTTCAGCCGCGGCGCCGGCGTTTGCGCCGTCGCGGTCGACAGCGGCAGGGAAAGGGCGAGCAGGAACAGCGCGGCGCGGGCCAGGGTCACGTCTGTATGTCCTATGTAAGATGCGGATAAACAGCAGGGTGAGCCAAGTGCAAGCCGCTGTCCATGATTGTCCTCTGCACTTGGCGCAAATCAGTGCGGCGCGTATGGTCCGCGCCCGAATTTGAAGTTCCGATGAAGGTCCGTCCCATGTTCAAAGGCTCCCTGACAGCGCTTGTCACCCCGTTCAAGAACGGCGCCGTTGACGAGAAAGCCTTCGCCGCCCTGATCGAGCGTCAGATCGCGGCCGGAACGGCTGGGCTTGTTCCGGCGGGCACCACAGCGGAAACGCCGACCCTGACCCAGGCTGAACGGCTGCGCAGCGTCGAGCTATGCGTGGAGATTGCGGCAGGGCGGGTCCCTGTGATCGCAGGGGTCGGGGTGAACGCCACAGCAGCGACAATCGAGCTGCAGGAACACGCCAAGACAATCGGTGCGGACGCCGGGCTGGTGGTGGCGCCGTATTATAACAAGCCGTCCCAGGACGGGATTATCGCCCACTTCACCGCCATTGCGGACGCCGTCGCCCTGCCGATCATCGTCTACAATATTCCGGGCCGGTCCATTGTTGATATAACAGTGGAGACCATGGCGGAGCTGGCGCGCCATCCCAATATCATGGGCGTGAAGGACGCGACGGGCGATGTGCAGCGTGTCACCCGGCATCGCAATGTGATCGGCGAAGACTTCATCCAGCTGTCGGGTGAGGACGCTTCGGCTCTGGGCTATAACGCCCATGGCGGACACGGCGCGATCTCTGTGACGTCGAATGTCGCGCCCCAATTGTGCGCCCAGTTTCAGAGCGCCTGCCAGGACGGTCGCTGGGAGGATGCGCGGACGCTGAATGATCGTCTGCAGCCCTTGCATGAGGCGTTGTTTTCTGCGCCCAGCCCGGGGCCGAGCAAATACGCGCTGTCGCTTCTGGGCTTGTGTGACGAGGAGGTTCGCCTGCCGCTGGTGGCGTGTCCTGAGACCGTGAAGGTCAAAGTCCGCGCAGCGATGGAAGGCTGTGGTCTGCTATGAGCAAGAACAAAGACGATAACGGCCTGGTGGCGGTCAACCGGCGCGCCCGGTTTGACTATGAGCTTGAAGACACGTTTGAAGCCGGCATCCAGCTTTTGGGCACCGAGGTGAAATCCTTGCGTGCGGGCAAGGCCAATATCGCGGAATCCTATGTCAGCCCCGAAGATGGCGAGATCTATCTGATCAATGCTGACATCCCGCCCTATGACCATGGCAACCGCTTCAACCATGCGCCGCGACGTCGCCGGAAACTTCTGCTGAAGAAAAAAGAGATCAACAAGATCGCAGGCTCAGTCGCGCGCGACGGCCGCACGGTCGTGCCCTTGCGCATGTATTTCAACGAGCGCGGCATCGCCAAGCTTCAGATCGCGCTCGCCAAGGGCAAGAAGACGGTCGACAAGCGCGAGACCAAGAAAGAACGCGACTGGCAGCGCCAGAAATCCCGCCTGATGAAGAATTTCGGCTAGGCGAGAGCTATCTGGAGAAAGCGCGGATCCAGGCGTCATAGCTCTGCTGGGACGCGATCTCGGCTTGCGTGTCAGAGGACTGCATGGCCGAGCGGGCTGCTTTGGCTTGCCCCGGCGTCAGGCCATACTGGCGTTTGAAGGCCCGGATATAATCGCTATCTGACCTGAATCCCCATCGGTAGGCGATTTCACTGACCTGCAGTCTGCGCTGACTGGTGTTCAGCACATCGTGCAGGCTTCTGCGCAAACGGCGGCGCCGGATCTCGCTCGCGATGCCGTCCAGATGCTGAAACAGGCGGTAGAGCCGAGACCGGGACAATCCCAAAGCGGCCGATATCATCTCCGGACTCAGGGCAGGGTCGCCAAGATTGTCGTCGATGAAGTCCAGCACGGCGTTCACAACAGCAAAGTCAATGGCTGCGTCATCAAGACTGACGGATGCTTGTTCGGAGCGGGCGTTGAGGATGCTTTCGCTCAGGCTCAGCAGCGGCTCGATCGAGGCCAGCCCTTCATCAAGGGTCATATCGGCGCGATTGGCGTCCAGCGACAGGATGAACCCGTAAAGCAGCTTGGCGAGCGCCGTTTCCCTGGGGATGACGCGGCGGTGATGCCCGTCCGCGGAGACCAGTCTGCGGCTGAGCAGACTGCGCGGAATGACAGCCGACACGGTCTGAAATCCGTAATCGACCGCTTGCAAGGGCGCGCTGGCGTCAATGATGTAGATGTCGCCCGGCCTGACCTGACGCACGGTCCGGCCATCCTGGACTTCACAATGACCCTTGGTGAAGACTTGCACGATATAGCTGTCCAGACCGTCGGACAGGATTTTCTGTTGTGAGCGCTCAAAGGACTGGGTTTCAGAGGTGATGCGCCCCAGCACGATTTGCCCCAGCGCTGTGGCGTCCACCTGTGCATGAAAACGGGTCGGCGTGATCCGCATATCGATTTTGGCGTCGAAGACGACGTTGATGCTGTCACGCCAGACCGCGAACCGCTCCTGAGGGGAGACGGTGCGGGTATCAAAAATGGATCTGTCCAAACCACTCAACGTGCAAGCCCCCCCCTTCCTGACGTTCACCCAGGCCAATTCCAATTAGAGCGTATGTGACGGATGTCCTAGCGATACGGGCTCTCTGGGACGAAATGTCTATAAGTTGAGACGCGCTGTACACGGAGAGTTGTAGCCAGATTTTGGTGCTCGGCTATCGTGATAGGAGCGTTGCTCGCACGGGTGACGTACGGAAATTCCGTATAATATATCTCGTCTTACCCTGCATGAGGTGGGCCGGGACACTCTAGGAGACTTATCATGGTCGTTTTGAAGTGCACTCCAAAGATTGAAGCGCTGTCTGATCAGCTGACCGTTTCTGTTCAATATGTCACGGATGCTGTGCAGTCCTTTGACGCTGCAGCTCTGGCCGTCCTGTCCACCAAATCGGTTGACCTGGCCAACACCGTCAGCGCGCTGCCTTTCATCAGCTAGCGTTTGTCTGAGAGACCGCCGCGGCGACTGTCTGGTCGCTGCGGCGGTTTTGCTATGAGCTCTACTTCCGACAGGCGCAAACAGAGACCTATGACCCAGAATGCAATGGACCCGATGACGGCTTTAGGTCAGATGATCTGGCTTTCGTCGAAGGCGTCAAATTACGCGCAAATGCCTTTGGGCAATATCGTGACGAGCTTTGAATCTGCGATATCGACACAGCAATTTCGAATCTATCGCTCTGGCGATAACACCCCCCTGGCGTGCGTGTGCTGGATGTGGCTCCACGAACAGCATGAAGACGACGCCATCGCCGTCATGAAGGCGGCGCCGTTCGGCGAACTCGAGATCAATCCTGACTGGGTGGGTGGCGACCGTCTCTGGTTCTTCAACTTTATTGCGCCGTTCGGCCATGGCCGCGCTGTGGCTTCGGACTTGCGCAACAACGTGTTTCCAGGCGTCAGCGCGCGCGCTGTGCGCGCCGACAAGAACGGAAACATCAAACATACTGCGCTTTTTAGAAACGACGCGCCGCGCAGTGCGCACAAGACCGCTTCCACTGTTTAACGTTTCGCCGCTTGAGCTTATGCATCGAGCTGAGCCCGCGCGGCGCGGAACACGTTGTGGAACATGGCTTCGGTCAGGCGTCCGGTGTTCGTGTTGTAACGCGAGCAATGATAGCTGTCGAAAAGGGACAGAGGCCCGTTCGGCCCCTCCACATAATGACGCGCGCCATGGCCGAAGGTGAACGCGGATTGTTTATAGCCCAGCGCCTTGACCGTGTTTTCGTGCGCGACGCGCCCGAGGCAGATCAGCGTGGACAGTCGGGGCAGGGCCTTGATCCTGGCCGCCAGGAACGGGCGGCACTTGTTCATTTCCGCGCCGATGGGCTTGTTCTGAGGCGGGACGCAGCGCACGGCGTTGGTGATCATGGCGTCCACAAGCTTCAGATCATCCTGTCCGTCGGGGTCGAAGCGTCCCTTGGAGAAGCCGAAGGTCTCAAGCGTCGGGTAGAGCAGATCGCCCGCCCAGTCCCCGGTGAAGGGACGGGCGGTGCGGTTGGCGCCGCCGCGGCCAGGCGCCAGCCCGACGATCAGAAGACGCGCGTTCTGGTCGCCAAAGCTGGGCACGGCGCCGTTGAACCAGTCTGGTTCTGCCGCAATATTTTCAAGCCGGTATTGGACCAGGCGAGGGCAGAGCGCGCAATCGGGCGCGGGCTCCGCCGGGACCGGTTTACTCGTCATCGCCGTTTTCACTGTCGTCAAACTCACGCTGGCGGCGTTCTCGGCCCACCAGCTGACCCAGATCACGCAGCTCGATAAAGGTGTCGGCCTGGCGGCGCAGATCATCGGCCGCCATGGGCGGGGAGGATTTCAGGGTCGAGACGACAGAGACGCGCACGCCCTTGCGCTGGACAGCCTCGACGACCTTGCGGAAATCGCCATCGCCTGAGAACAGCACGATATGGTCGAGATAGTCGGCGGCCTCCATCACATCGATGGCCAGGTCCACATCCATGTCGCCCTTGATGCGGCGACGCCCTGAATCGTCGGTATATTCCTTGGCCGCCTTCGTGATGACCTTGAAGCCGTTATAATCGAGCCAGTCGATCAGGGGACGGATGGGCGTGTACTCTTCGCTTTCAATCAAAGCGGTGTAGTAATTGGCCCGGATCAGGCGTCCGCGCTTGCGAAATTCTTCAAGCAGACGTTTGTAATCAATGTCAAAATCAAGGTTTCTGGCGGCGGAATACAAATTTGCGCCATCAATGAACAAACCGAGCTTTTCGTTCGGGTAGAAGGTCATGTCTATGCCTTTCCAACAATCAATGAGTTTCAATGAGGCTCAGCGGGGCATATTCATCGCCCTGGGAGCCAATCGACCTTATCGCCGTCACACGCTGTTTGGAAACCTGCATCATGCGCTGCAACTGTTATCCCAGCGTGAGATTTCGATCCTTTCATGCTCCCGGCCCTGGCGCACGCCAGCCTGGCCGGATCCGTCTCAACCGCCTTTTCTGAACGCCGTCGCCCGGATTGACTGGGCGGGGGAAGATCCGGCGACCCTGATGCAGATCCTGCACGAGGTTGAAACGGCGTGCGGGCGCGTCCGGTCGGTCCGCAATGCGCCTCGCACCCTTGATCTTGACCTGATTGATTTCAAAACAAGGGTTCAGGCGCCAAAGACCGAGCACGACCTCACGCTGCCTCATCCGCGCGTCAATGACCGCGCTTTTGTGCTCTTGCCTCTGCGCGAAATTGCGCCACACTGGCGCTGTCCGGTCAGCGGGGCGTTCATCGACACGCTGATCAGCCGGCTCAGCTGGATTGACCGCAAGGGCTGCCGCCCTGCGGGCGGTGTGCTTCATGCTGCGACGCACAGGTTGAAGCGCGCCGCCACATAAGCTATCAGCAGTCTTTCAAGTTTTACGTATCCAAGGAGCGCCCCGGCATGGCTCGCGTTACCGTCGAAGATTGCATTGACAAGGTCGACAACCGGTTCCGTCTGGTTCTTCTGGCCGCGCACCGTGCTCGGAACATCGCCGCCGGCGCTGAGCTGACCCTTGATCGCGACAATGACAAGAACCCGGTCGTCGCCCTGCGTGAGATCGCTGAAGAAAAGCTCGATCTGGATACGCTGGGTGAAAGCCTGGTCTCCGGCCTGCAGCGCGTGATCCCGTCTGACGATGAAGAGGGCGGCATTGAAGAGCGCGTTCCGCAGACCGAAGCGCCTGCCGCTCCGGCCCTGCCTGCGCCTGAAATGGACGAGACCGCCATGCTCAAAGCGTTGCAGTCTGACCGTGACGGCCCCGCTGACGGCCGACTCTAAGCCTCATGAGTGCGCTGGCGTCTCCGTCTGCGCTCGCTTCCGCCGACGCGATCCCGAGCGCCGACGATCTGATCGCGCGCGTTCAGGCCTATTATCCGCAAGCTGACGCGGACCTGATCCGGCGCGCCTATGACTTTGCGCGCGACAGCCATGAAGGGCAGTCGCGCCAGTCAGGCCATCCTTATTATTCCCACGTCGTCGCCGTCGCCATGCTGCTGGCTGAGTTGCGTCTGGACGTGGCCACCATCTGCACCGGCCTGTTGCATGACACGGTTGAGGACACGCCGGCGACGCTTGAGGATATCGAGCGCTTGTTCGGCGCAGACGTCGCCCAGCTCGTGGACGGGGTGACCAAGCTGGGGCAGATGGAGCTGGGCTCCAAACGCACCAAACAGGCGGAAAACCTTCAAAAACTGGTCGTCGCCATCACCCGCGACGTGCGCGTCCTGTTGGTGAAGCTGTGCGACCGGCTGCACAATATGCGTACGCTGCATTATGTGCCCAAGCCTGAAAAACGCGAACGGGTGGCCCGCGAAACCCTTGAAATCTATGCGCCTCTGGCGAGGCGGATCGGGGTCAATCGGGTTTGCGTCGAGCTTGAGAACCTGTCCTTCCAGAACGTCAATCCGGCGGCGTATGAATCTGTCACCCGTCGTCTGACCGAGCTGCGCGAAACGCGGGCCGACGCTGTCGCCATCGTCTCCTCCACCTTGTCGGAACGTCTGACCGAAGCGGGGATCGACTGCCGTGTCTTCGGCCGGGAAAAACGGCCCTATTCGATCTGGCGCAAGCTGGAGAAAAAAGGCGTTTCCTTTGACGATATCGCAGACATCTACGCCTTCCGGATCCTGACGGAGAACATCGAGGATTGTTACGCCGCCCTGGGCGTGGTGCATCGCACCTGGCGCTGCGTGCCCGAGCGGTTTCACGATTACATCTCGACGCCGAAGCCCAATAACTACCGCTCGCTTCACACCACCATCATCGGACCGGGCAATGTCCGCATCGAGTTGCAGATCCGGACCGAAGAGATGGAGCTGGTGGCCGATACCGGTGTCGCGGCGCACTGGCGTTACAAGACGGACGACGGCTACGCCTATGACCCCAAGGCCGCGCGCGAGGCCGGCGGCGATCCGCTGGATCGTCTGCGTCCCTTCGTGGAAATCCTTGAGCAAGGCGGCGATCCGGACGAGTTTCTGGAACACGCCAAGCTCGAGATGTTTTCAGACCAGGTGTATTGCTTCACCCCCAAGGGCCGTCTGATCGCTCTGCCCAATGGCGCGACGCCGCTGGACTTCGCGTTCGCCGTTCATACCGAGCTTGGTTATTCCGCAATCGGCGCGCGTATTAATGGACGTGAGCGACCCTTGCGAACACGTCTGGGCAATGGCGATGTGATCGAGATCGTCAAGGGCGGCGAGCGCCATCCTCCTGCAGGTTGGGAGGATATGGTCAGCACGGGCCGCGCCCGGGCCGCGATCCGCAAGCTGATCCGCGAATCTGAAAGCGAAGAGTTCGCCCGCATCGGGCGGGTGATCGCGGAACACGCCTTCGCGCGTGAAGGCAAGGAATTCCGCGACAGCGCGCTTGGCGATGCGCTCAAACGGCTTGAGCTCGACGATGTCGAGGCCCTGATGATCGCTCTGGGCCGCGGTACGGTCAGCTCATCTGAAATGCTGGACGCAGTCTTTCCCGGACAACGCGAATATCGCGGCGACACTTTGTCTGACCGCGAGCTGATTGAAGACGGCAAGGGCGCGCTCTTTGTTCACGGTCGCGGGCTGACGCCGGGCGTCTCGCTTCATTTCGCGGAATGCTGTTCGCCCATGCCGGGCGACCGGATTGTCGGCGTGATGCAGCCAGGGCGCGGGGTTGTGGTTCATGTGATTGATTGCGAGCGTTTGGCCGAGTTTGAAGACGATGCGAGCCTGGCGAACTGGATTGATCTCAAATGGACGCCCGAAGCGGATACGCGCGGCGTCTCCGTCGGACGCATTCACGCCACCGTACGCAACGAGCCGGGCGTGCTGGCGGAGATCGCCGGCGTGGTCGGCGATGCGCGCGGCAACATCACGGATGTGAAAACCCTGTCGCGCACGCGTGACTTTTTCGAGATGGCGTTTGATGTGGAAGTGTTCGACGCGCGCCATTTGTCCAATATTGTCTCGGCGCTGAAAACCAGCGACCGGGTGGTGTCGGCGGAGCGCGCGCGCTTCACTGAAGACCCTGCGTTAAAGGAGACCGCATGACCACCGAGGACGTGCTGGCGGAGTTCAAGGAGGCGGGTGCGCTTCTTGAAGGTCATTTCATTCTCTCGTCCGGGCTGCGCAGTCCGGTCTTTTTGCAAAAGGCCCTGGTGTTTCGCGATGCGGCGCGCACCGAACGCCTGTGCAAGGCGTTGGCGGAGGCGCTGAAGGCGGCGGGTCACGGCCCGTTCACCGCCATTGTGTCACCGGCCATGGGCGGGATCATTCCCGGCTATGAAACCAGCCGTCACATGCAATTGCCCTTCATGTTCGTGGAGCGTGAGAATGGCGAATTCGCCCTGCGCCGCGGGTTTGAGCTGACAGCCGCGGACCGGGTTCTGGTGATTGAAGACATCGTCACGACGGGGCTGAGCTCGCGCGAATGCATCACCGCCATTGAAAAATCCGGCGCGAAAGTCGTGGCGGAAGGGTGTCTGGTGGACCGCTCCGGCGGCAAGGCCGATGTGGGCGTGCCGCTGGTGGCGCTCGCCACCGTGAATTTCCCGGCCTATCCCGCCGACGCGCTGCCTGAAGAGCTGGAACGCATTCCGGCGATCAAGCCGGGCAGTCGAGGGCTCGCCTGATGACGACGCCTCGCCAGCGCCTGGGACTGAATATCGACCATGTGGCGACCATACGGAACGCCCGGGGCGGCGTTCATCCCGATCCCGCGCGGGCGGCGGCGATGGCCCATGCGGCGGGCGCGGACGGGCTGACGATCCATTTGCGTGAAGACCGCCGGCATATTCAGGATGCAGATCTGCAAAAGGTGCGCGAAGCGTCTGACCTGCCGATCAATCTTGAAATGGCGGCGACCGAGGAAATGACCGAGATCGCGGTCGCGTTCAAACCGCACGCCGCCTGCATCGTCCCGGAAAAGCGCGAGGAGCGCACCACCGAGGGCGGGCTCGACGTGGCGGGCCTGCATAACCAGATCGCGCCGATTGTGCGGCGGTTGGCGGATGCGGGATGTCGGGTATCATTGTTCATCGAGCCCGACCCCGTCCAGATTGCCGTGGCGGAAGTTCTGGGCGCGCCTGTGATCGAGCTGCATACCGGGCGCTACGCCGAGCTTTGGCTCGAAGGCGGCGCGGATGCGGCGGCCTCTGAGCTGGAGCGTATCCGGCTGGCGGCTGTCGAGGCGCGCAAGCGGGGGCTCGAGCCTCACGCCGGCCACGGCCTGACCTTTGACAATGTGAAGCCGATCGCCGCCATCCCGGAGATCGCGGAGCTGAATATCGGTCACTTCCTGATCGGCGAGGCGATTTTTACAGGTCTCGACACGGCCGTGAAACACATGCGCGCCCTGATGGATGAAGCGCAGGCGGAGCGCGCCCGGTGATCCTGGGGATTGGATCAGACCTGACCGATATTCGCCGCATCGAGCGGGCGATAACCCGGTTTGAGACGCGGTTTCTGGACCGGATCTTCACCCCCGCCGAGCAAGCGCGGGCTGACGCCAGACCAGGACGAATAAACACGTATGCAAAACGGTTTGCCGCTAAAGAGGCGTGTGCGAAAGCACTGGGCGGCGGCTTGTGGCGCGGGGTCAGCTTCACCGATATCGAGGTGATGAATCTGAAAAGCGGAAAGCCCAGCATCGACCTTTGCGGAGCGGCGAAAAGCCAGCTCGATGCTTTGTGTCCGGAGGGGCGCAAGACGCGCATTCACCTCACCATGAGCGATGAGCCGCCCTATGCGCAGGCCTTTGTGGTGATCGAAGCGGTTGACCCCAGGTCCACTTGAGAGAATGAAGCCCCGTATCATGAGTGATCGGATCAAAGATTTTGAAGCGCGCATCGACTACCGGTTCAGGGACCGGGAGCTGCTCGAGCGCGCGCTGACCCATGCGTCCCACGGCGATGGCCGTTCGCGGGCGTCGTCCAATGAACGCCTGGAGTTTCTCGGGGATCGGGTTCTGGGCCTGATGGCGAGCCAGAAACTGTATGAGACCTTCCCCCATCTTGAGGAAGGCGGGCTGGCTCAGCGTTTGAACGCAGTGGTCAACAAGTCCGCCTGCGCCCGCGCGGCGCGTCGGTGTGATCTGGGTGAGGGCCTGCGTTTGTCCGCCGCGGAGGAGCGCCTGGGCGGACGCGAGAAAGAATCCATTATCGCGGATGCGTGCGAAGCCGTGATCGGCGCGCTCTATCTGGATGGCGGTCTGGAGGCCGCTCGCACGTTTTTCACCACCTTCTGGGCGGACGAGTTTGATAAACTCATTCGTCGCCCCAAGGACGCCAAATCCCAGCTCCAGGAATGGGCGGCGCAAAAAGGCTATGGCGTTCCAGTCTATGAGACTGTGGCGCGCAAAGGGCCGGATCATCGGCCTATGTTTGAAATTGAAGTCCGGCTCGGCGGTGTCGCGCCGGCGCGCGGCGAGGGCGGGTCCAAACAGGACGCCCAGCGCGCTGCGGCCTCGGAAATGCTTAAACGGGAGGCCGTAGATGGCTGATCAGATCGCCACGCGTGCAGGCTTTGTCGCCATTATCGGCGCGCCGAACGCGGGTAAATCCACCCTTGTGAACGCCCTTGTGGGCCGCAAGGTCTCCATCGTCACCCCCAAGGTGCAAACCACGCGCTTTCAGGTGCGCGGCGTCATGATGCATGGCGCCGCCCAGCTGGTGCTGGTGGATACGCCTGGCGTGTTTGCGCCGCGCCGCCGGCTTGACCGGGCCATGGTCGCCAGCGCTTGGGAAGGCGCCGATGACGCGGACTCCATCGTCCATGTGGTGGACGCCGCCGCCCAGCTGAGCAAGGCGCGCCGCACGGTGGAAGATGTGGAGCGCGTGATCGACGGCCTGAAGGCGCATGATCTGAAAGCCGTACTGGTGCTGAACAAGATTGATCTGATCAAGCGTGATGAATTGCTGTCCCTGTCTCAAAAGCTCTTTGAAACAGGGGTTTATAGCGATGTCTTCATGATCAGCGCCAGCAATGGCGACCGGATCAAGGATCTGGCGGACTTCCTGGTCACCCTGATGCCCGAAAGCCCGTATCTCTATCCTGAAGACCAGATCGCGGATCTGTCAGAGCGCATGCTCGCCGCCGAAGTGACGCGTGAAAAACTCTATCTGCGCGTTCATGACGAGCTGCCCTACGCCCTGACGGTGGAGACGGAAGGCTGGAAGGACCAGCGTGACGGCTCGGTTCGGATCGAGCAGACGGTTTATGTCGAGCGAGAAGCCCACAAGCCGATGATCCTGGGCAAGGGCGGACAGACCATCAAATGGGTGTCCACCGCCGCGCGCACCGATCTGGAAGAACAGCTGGGCCGCAAGGTACACCTGTTCCTGTTCGTCAAGATTCGTCCGAACTGGGGTGATGAGCGCGCCCGTTTCAACGCGCTCGGACTTGATTTCGACGCCTGATGGAGTGGACCGCCTCAGGCCGCATCGTCGCCGTTCGTCCTCATGGGGAGACGAGCGCGGTGATCGAGGTTCTGACGGCGGAGCATGGGCGTCATGCCGGCCTGGTGCGCGGCGGGCGCTCTCGCGCCATGCGCCCCATCCTGCAACCCGGAAACCGCGTGCGCGCAGTCTGGCGCGCCCGGCTTGAAAGCCATCTGGGCGGGTTTCAGGTCGAGGGTGAAGACCTGTCAGCCGGTGTGGTCATGGATGATCCGCTGGCTCTGTCAGGGCTGAACGCCGCTTGCGCCATGGCGTCTCTGTGTCTGCCGGAGCGCGAAGAACATCCGGCGGTCGCGAACGCCTTTGAAGTGCTGATCGCCGCGCTGGAGGACCCCGATGTCTGGCCCGCGCTTTATGTGCGGTGGGAAGCAGGTCTTCTGTCTGATCTTGGATACGGCCTGGACTTGCGCCGGTGTGCGGCCACGGGCGTCGAGACCGATCTGGTCTATGTCAGCCCCAAGTCAGGTCGCGCCGTCAGCGCCGAGGCGGGCGCGCCCTATAAGGACCGGATGCTGGCCTTGCCCGATTTCATGAAGGGCGGCGGCGCGATCTCAGACGGCGATGTGGGCGCGGGATTGAAACTCACCGCCCATTTCATCGAGCGCCGCGTGCTCTGGCCCACCGACCGCATGCTGCCGGACGCCAGAACCCGCATGATCGAGCGGCTAGCGGGCGAGGGACGTCTGTAGCCTCTTGCGGCTCAACTGTTGAAAAGCCTGCGTCATGGCCTGCCCTGACAAGACGATCCGCTCCATACTGGTTCCCAATCGAATCACTAAGGTGACCTGAGGGACTCTGGATGGGCGAGCAATTTCCGGGCGATGGCGGCCGCATTTTCGATGAGAGCTTCAATGATGCGCTCTCTTCGCGCTATCTCGCCTACGCCTTGTCCACCATCACCCAGCGGGCGCTGCCCGATGCGCGTGACGGCCTGAAGCCGGTTCACCGGCGCTTGCTGTACGCCATGCGTCTTCTCAAACTGGCGCCGGACACCGCCTTCAAGAAATGCGCGCGTGTGGTGGGCGACGTGATCGGTCGTTTTCACCCCCATGGCGATCAGGCGGTCTATGAAGCGCTGGTGCGTCTGGCGCAGGATTTCTCATCGCGCTATCCGCTGGTCGAAGGCCAGGGCAATTTCGGCAATGTGGACGGCGACGGCGCCGCGGCCATGCGATACACCGAAGCGCGCCTGACCGAAGCCGCCCAGCTGATCTTGCAGGATTACGATGACGGCACGGTCGATTTTCGCGAGACCTATGACGGCGAAGACCGCGAACCGCTGGTTCTGCCCGCCGCCTTTCCAAACCTGCTGGCCAATGGCTCGGCGGGCATCGCCGTGGGCATGGCGACCAATATCCCGCCCCATAACGCCGCCGAGCTGTGCGACGCCGCACGCCATCTGATCAAGACGCCCGGCGCCGCCACTGAAACCCTGCTCAATTATGTGCAGGGCCCGGACTTCCCCACGGGCGGCGTATGCGTGGAGACGCGCGAGAATATCCTCGACGCCTATGAGACGGGCCGGGGCGGCTTCCGTCTGCGCGCCCGCTGGGAGGTTGAGGAGCTGGGCCGCGGTCAATGGCAGATCGTGGTCACCGAAATCCCGTATCTGGTGCAGAAAGCCAAGCTGATCGAGCGCATCGCTTCGCTTCTTGACCAGAAGAAGCTGCCGCTGCTGGCCGACGTGATGGATGAAAGCGCGGAAGATGTGCGCCTGATCCTGGAGCCGAAATCGCGCACGATTGATCCGGCCTTGCTGATGGAATCCGTCTTCAAGCTGACCGATCTCGAAATCCGCTTTGCGCTGAACCTCAACGTGCTCGACCCGACCGGCGCGCCGCGCGTTGTGGGGCTGAAAGAAGCGCTGCAGATCTGGCTCAACCACCGCCGCGAAGTGGTGGTGCGCCGCGCCACCCGCCGACTGGAGCAGGTGGAGGACCGGCTGGAAGTCCTGTCGGGCTTCATGGTCGCCTATCTCAACCTGGATGAAGTGATCCGCATCATCCGGTTTGAGGACCATCCCAAAGACCAGCTGATCACCACCTTCTCGCTGACCGACCGTCAGGCCGAAGCCATTCTCAACATGCGTCTGCGCAGCTTGCGCAAGCTTGAAGAGATGGAAATCCGCGACGAACAGACCCGGCTTGAAGGCGAGCGTGATGCGCTGACCGCCCTGATCGGTGATGAAGACCTGCAATGGAAAAAGGTCGACAGCGAAGTCGCTGACGTCAAAAAGCGCTTTGGCCCGAACACGCCGCTGGGCAAGCGCCGCACGACCTTCGCCGACGCGCCGGACGCAGACTTCGCCGATATGGTGGAAGAGGCGTTGATCCCGCGCGAGCCGATCACGATCGTGCTGTCGCGCATGGGCTGGATCCGGGCGCTGAAGGGCCATACCGATGACGTCACGGGCATCAAGCACAAGGATGGCGACGAGACGTTGTTCTCGCTGAAAGCGGAGACCACCGACAAGATCCTGATGCTCACCACTGATGGGCGCGTTTATACGCTCGACGCGTCCAAACTGCCCGGCGGGCGCGGCTTTGGCGAACCGGTGCGCCTGCTCATTGATATGGATGAGAGCGCGGAACCCGTCGCTCTGTTCAAATACAAGGCGGACCGCAAGCTGCTGCTCGCCTCGACCTCTGGCCATGGCTTCGTGGTGGCGGAAAAAGACCTGCCCGCCATCAAGCGCGCCGGGCGTCAGGTGCTCAATGTGATCGACGGGCATAAAGCCATGATGGCGCTGCCGGTCGCGGGCGACCGGATCGCCGTGCTGGGCGAGAACAAGAAGCTTCTGGTCTTTAACGCCGACGAGATCCCCGAAATGGTCCGCGGCAAGGGCGTGCGCCTGCTCGGCGGCAAATCCGGCGATGTGGCCGATATCAGCGTCTTCAACTCTGAAGAGGGCCTCGTGCGCGTCGATCCGGCCGGCCGTCGTCATCTGGTCGAGGACTGGCGCTATTATGAAGGCAAACGCGCCAGCGCCGGCAAGCTCGCCCCGCGCGGTTTCGCCAATAAAAGCTTCGGCGGGCGTTAAGCACAAAAGAAGAGGCGTAAGCCCTTCACCGCGCTGTCACTTGGCGTTCTCCCGCAATCGGAGTAAGGCTTTACCCGGTTTCCCCTCAGCGCCATCAAGGAGCGTTTCATGGAATTGCTGATTACTTTCGGTGTGATCGTTCTGATCGGCCTGTTCGTCATGGCGATCTACAACCGTCTGGTGGCTTTGCGTCAGACCACGCGTCAGGCCTGGGGCGATATCGACGTCCAGCTCAAGCAGCGCCATGATCTGGTGCCGAACCTGGTGGAGACCGTCAAAGGCTATGCCAGCCATGAAAAAGAGACGCTGGAAAGCGTCGTGAAGGCGCGCCAGCAGGCCGTGGACGCCAGCTCGGTCAAGGATCTGGCCGCGGCCGAAAACGTGCTGTCCGGCGCGCTGCGCCAGCTGTTCGCCTTGTCGGAAAGCTATCCCGATCTGAAAGCGAACGAGAACTTCCTGTCGCTGCAGAACGAGTTGGCCGATCTGGAAAACAAGATCGCCGCCGCCCGCCGTTTCTTCAACAATGCGGTCAGCGAATACAACACCGCGCGCGAGCAATTCCCGGCGGTCATCCTGGCCAATTCCTTCGGCTTCAATGAGGCGGACTTCTTTGAAGTCGCCGCCAATGAACGCGCGGCCGTCAACGCCGGCCCGTCCGTGAAGTTCTAAGACCATGCGCAGGCTGGAGGAGGGCGCATCATGATCGCCGCCGCCGGCCTGCGCACCCATATCTGGAACAATAATCTCAAATCCATCGCGCTGCTGGCCGGGTTTCCGGTTCTGGTTCTGGGGATCGTCTTCGCGGGCGCTCTGGTGTGGAGCGGGTATGCGGACGCCCCTGTGAAAGCCGGCGCCTCTGCCGGCGCGATGGGGCCGGCGCTGGATCTGACCTTGCGCGCCTTTCCGTTCGTGATGATCGGCGTGGCCGTCTGGTTCGTCATCGCCTGGCTGGGCCATCAGGCGATGATTGATGCGGCGACCGGCGCGCGCAAAGTCAGCCGCACTGATGAGCCCGAGCTTTATAAC
This sequence comes from Oceanicaulis sp., assembly GCF_051859625.1. GTDB lineage: Bacteria > Pseudomonadota > Alphaproteobacteria > Caulobacterales > Maricaulaceae > Oceanicaulis. Next base: position 324,539 of record NZ_JBHYFH010000002.1, read on the forward strand.
CTTCTTGAAAACCTGACGATTTCGCGCGGCATGCCGATGCCGTCCTTGCGAATCATCGAGACTGACGCGCTGAACGCCTATGCGTCCGGGTTGAGCGAAAACAAAGCCGTCATCACCGTGACGCGCGGCCTGATGAACACGCTGAACGCGCAAGAGCTAGAAGCGGTTCTGGCCCATGAGCTGAGCCATGTGATCAATCGTGATGTGCGCCTTTTGGTGATCGCGGTGATCTTTGTGGGCATCATCTCCTTCACGGTGGAGATTGCGGCGCGCGGCCTGTTTCATGGTTCGCTGGCGCGCGCAGGCGGCGGACGTCGCGGACGGTCGGGCAATGCCGGCGTGATCTTGCTGGTGGCGGCGCTGATCGTGGCGGTGGCTTATGGATTGGCGTTCGTGATCCGCTTTGCGTTGTCACGCTCGCGCGAATACATGGCGGACGCCGGCGCGGTGGAGCTGACCAAGAACCCTGACGCGATGATCTCGGCGCTGGAGAAGATCTCAGGCCGCAGCGAGATCAAGGACGCGCCTGAAGAAGTGCGTCAGATGTTCATCGAGAATGAGACCAAGGTCAGCTTCGCCGGCCTGTTCGCCACCCATCCGCCGATCGAGAAACGCATCGAAGCGCTTGAGACTTATGCTGGCGGACGTCGTCGCCAGCGCGAAACCTCAATCCCGTCCGTTTAGTCACTACCGGGTTCGACGCCGTCTTCGGGGTGGTTCTCGTTCAGCAAGGGCGCGTAGGACTGGGCGTACAGATACCAGACCGACGCGAACAGGGCCGCGATCATCGGCCCGACGATCAGGCCGACAGCCCCGAACAGCGTCAAGCCGCCCAGGGTCGAGATCAGGATCATCAGATCAGGCAGTTTGGCGTCCTGACCCACAAGGCGGGGACGCAGGAGATTGTCGATCAACCCCACCACCAGCGCGCCCCAGGCGATCAGCAAGCCGCCTTCCAGATACCGGCCGCTGGCGATCAGCCACAGACCCGCCGGCCCCCAGACGAGCGGCGGGCCGATGCCGGGAATGACCGACAGGACGGCGGTGAGCGTCGCCAGGAACAACGCGCCCGGAACGTCCGCCAGCGCCAGCGCGGCGCCCGTCAGAACGCCTTGAATGATGGCGATGACAAAGGTGCCTTTCACCGTGGCGCGGATGGTGGACATGGCGCGCTCGACCAGCAGATCGCGATCTTCAGACGGCATGGGCATCAATTTCAGTCCCTGACCGGCGAGGCGGGGGCCTTGGGTCAGGAAGAAGAACAGCGCGAACAGCATCACCACCAGATTGAGAAAGGCGCCAAACGTGCCTGATGTGGCCCGACGCAAGGCGTCCACCAGCCAACCACCGGCGTTCGAGGCGAACTGAGCGGCCTGACTGGTGATGTCTTGCTGATAGGGCGCCAGGCTTTCGCGGAAGGGCAGCCAGGCGGGCAGGGCCTCAAGACCGCCTTCGCGGAGCGCGGCGATCTGTTCTTGCAGCCAGGGCGCGACTGCGCCGGTCACCTGCACGGCCTGATCGGCGACAATCACCAGGATGGCGGCCAGCGGGATCAGCACGACCACCACAGCCAGGAGCAGCACCACGCCGGCGGCGGCGGAGCTGGAGCCGAACAGGACACGCCGCATAAAGCGGTGGACGGGATGCAGGAACATCGCGAACACAGCCGCCATGAAGAGCGGGCTGAGAAAGCCGCGGATCATCCAGATGAAGATGACCGAAATGCCGAGCGCCAGAACCACGATGAACAGACGCTGCAGCGCTTCGCGATCAGACATCAGAGCAGACATGTTGCTGCCGCTGGAAGAGGCGTCGGATTTGCTCTGATCAGTCATACAGCAGTCCCGGAAGTGCGGTCGCCAGCCATGGCATGAACGCGACCATAGCGATCATCAGAAGCTGAATTATGACGAAAGGCGCAGCGCCCCGATAGATCGCGCCCGAGGTCAGGCTAGGGGGCGCGACGCCGCGCAGATAGAACAGCGCAAAACCGAAAGGCGGCGTCAGGAAGCTGGTTTGCAGGTTCAGCGCCATCATCACGCCCAGCCAGACCGGGTCGACCCCCATCATGAACAGCACCGGCGCGACAATGGGCACGACCACGAAGGTGATCTCGATGAAATCCAGGAAGAAGCCCAGAAGGAACATCACGATCATCACCACGATCAGCGCGCCTGTCGCGCCGCCTGGGGCGGCCTCGAGCGCTGCGCGCACCGTGTGATCGCCGCCCAGCTCGCGGAAGACCAGGGCGAACAGGCTGGCGCCGATCAGGATGACGAAGACCATGGCCGAGATCTGTGCGGTGGACCGCATGACCTGATCCAGAACCTCGGTCTTGAACAGGCGAACGCAGGCGTAAACGACGCCTGAAGCCGCGAATGCCGAAAGCCCATAGGCCAGCGCCATCTGAGGCGCGGCGCCGCCCGCTCGCAGGTCGAACACAAGCGGAGAGAGCAAGATCAACAAGAGCGAGACCGAGCCGATGACGATCACGGCTTTTCCAAAGGCGGGATTGTCCGTGCCGCCGCTATTGCGATAGCCCGCCAGCAAGATCGCGCCAAGCGCGCCGACGCCCGCCGCTTCGGTGGGTGTGGCGAGCCCGCCCAGGATCGAACCGAGCACCGCAATGATCAGGATGAGGGGCGGGATCAACGCGCCCAGCAGTTTGCCCCAGTCGGCATGGATTTCTTCAGGCGGGATCGCCGGGGACGCGCTTGGGCGCAGAATGGCGATTCCGACCTGATAGAGGATATACACCGCGACCAGCAGCAAGCCGGGGATCAGCGCCCCGGCGAACAAATCGCCCACCGAGACGATGTCGGGTGAGAAAATGCCCTGCGCGCGCTGCGCCTCGGCATAGGCGGACGACAGCTGATCACCCAACAGAACCAGAACGATTGAGGGCGGGATGATTTGCCCCAGCGTCCCTGCGGCCGCGATGGAGCCGGCGGCGAGTGAGGGCGAATACCCGCGTTTGAGCATTGTGGGCAGGGACAGCAATCCCATGGTCACCACGGTGGCGCCGACAATGCCGGTGGACGCGGCCAGAAGCGCGCCGACAATCACGACAGAGATCCCAAGCCCGCCGCGCAATGTGCCGAACAGCGAGCCCATGGCGTCGAGCAATTGTTCGGCGATGCGGGACTTTTCCAGCATCACGCCCATGAACACAAAGAGCGGCACGGCCACCAGAATGGCTTTGTCCATCTCCATGATATTGCCGTAGATCCGCTGCGGGAAGGCGCGCAGATGGAAGGGATCAAACAGGCCCAGCGCCAGTCCGATCAGGGCGAAGGCGAGGCCGACGCCCGCCAGCGTAAACGCCACCGGAAAGCCGCGAAGCAAGGCGACAAAGGCTGCCGCAAACATGGCGAATGGCAGGAGACTAATAATTAAATCCATAGTTTAGTCTCTAAAGCTCATGTTCAGCATTATCATGACCTGCAGGGGGCGGGGTTTCCCCTGATAGCGTCAACGCGGCGCGCGACGCCATGGCGAAACCCTGGCCGATCATCATGACAGCGAAGACGGGAATGGCGGTTTTCAGCAAGAAGACCAGCGGCAGGCCGTCGCTTTCCCGGGATCGCTCGAGGATGCGCCAGGCGCCGCCCACATAGCTCTCCGCCGTGACAAGGATCAGCCAGCACATGGGAATGAGGGCGAGATAGACGCCGAAGAGATCGGTCCAGGCTTTGCCGTGATCAGAGAGCTTGGAATAGACGATATCCACCCGGACATGGCCGCCATTATAAAGCGTCGCCGCGCTCGACAGCAGGAACAGGATGGCGTGCAGATAGATCACGCTCTCTTGCAGCTTGGTCAGCGACACGCCGAACACGTAGCGCTGCACCACGATCAGTCCGGTCACCAGCACTAGCGCCAGCGCCGCCCATCGCACCATGTCGCCGACCGTCACGGAGATGGCGTCAAAGATCGCGATCAGCCGACGCAACAGCTTGGACACAGGGGTTGGCAGGCCTTTGAACCGTCCATAGATCGCGCTCAACAGGGCGATCAGCAGGAACGGGCTGAGCGCCCAGCCGATAAAGCCCAGAACCCGTCCCGTAATCGCAGCGACCGCGCTGAGATTGCCATCCATCACAGCGCCGATCGCGCCCCCTGACAGGGCGTCGGCGACAAGCAGCACGGCCGTGACGGCGATCACGGCGAGCAGTAGACGATCCGCAAGTTTCATGATCTAGCGACCAAGCACCATTTCACGTTTCTGGTAATAGGGCGCTTCAGACACATTGGCCCAGTCCCGTCCCAGACGCCGTGCGTCGCGATAGCTTTCATAGACGCGGCGGCTCAAAGGGTCCGCATTGGCGGTGTCGGCGACGACGGCTTCGGAAATGCGCCCCACTTCTCGCCAGATATCATCGGAGAATTCACGCAGCTGCACGCCGTGCTCGCCGGTCAGCGTGCGCAGGGCGAGGCCGTTCTGATAGGTGAACTCGGCGAGCGATTGATTGTTTGCGGCACGGGCTGCGGCGCGGACGATCGCTTGTTGATCCGCGGGCAGGGAATCCCAGACGCCGCGATTCAGGCCCACCGCCAGAGACGAGCCCGGCTCATGAAAGCCCGGACCGTAATAATAGGGCGCTTCGCGGTAGAACCCGAAGGCGAGGTCATTCCAGGGGCCGACCCATTCCGTGGCGTCGATCGCACCGGACTGAAGCGATTGGTAGATTTCGCCGCCTGACAGGGCCACCGCCGCGCCGCCCAGCTCACGCAGGACCGAGCCGCCCAGGCCCGGAATGCGCATGCGCAGGCCGCGGAAATCCTCCAGCGTGTTGACCTCGCGCTTGAACCAGCCGCCCATCTGGTGACCTGAATTGCCGGCCTGGAACGCGATCAGGCCGAACTGACCTGACAGCTCCTCCCACAATTGCTGACCGCCGCCATATTCCACCCACGCCATGATTTCATGGGCGGTCATGCCCAAGGGCACGGCGCAGAAAAAGTTGAAGGCGGGCGAGCGGCCCTGCCAGTAATATTCAGCGCCGTGATACATGTCCGCGACGCCGTTGGAGACCGCGTCAAAGACTTCAAACGCGCCGACGATTTCACCTGCGCCGTACACTTCGACTTCAAGCGCGCCGCCGGTCATCTCGGTGATGAATTGCGCCGTGCGCTCGGCTGCTGAGCCTAGCCCTGGAAAACCGGTCGGCCAGGTGGTGACCATGCGCAGGCGGCGCGTGCGATTGCGGTTCACCGCCGGCGCGGCGGGCGCCGTCTCTGCGCCCGTGTCTTGTGAACAGGCCGATGCGGCGCCAGCGGCGACCACCGCGGCGCCGGACAAAAATGTACGACGATCCATCTATTCCTCCCCAGGCCGGACAGACTGATTATGGCTCAGTTCTTGTCCGTGATGTCAGCTTTTGATCACTCTTGTGCGTGAGAGGGCGGCTGCAAGGCGCGCCAGCCTTCAGGTTCAAGCACTTCAAGCGGTTTGTAATGAGCCTTGTAGTCCATTTTCGGACTGCCTTGCACCCAGTATCCCAGATAGACGAACGGCAAATTCTCCGCGCGGGCGCGTTCGATATGATCAAGGATGATGTATGCGCCGAGGCTGTCCTTGACCCGGTCTGGCGCGAAAAAACTGTAGACCAGTGAGAAGCCGTCAATCAGCCTGTCCACCAGCACGCAGGCGATCAGCTGGCCGTGGGCGTCACGATACTCCACCAGCTCGGTGTGTTCCGCGCCGTCTTCAATCATGGAGGCGAAGTCGAAGAAATCCATGCCCGCCATATCGCCATCACCGTGGCGGGCGTTGAGATACCGGCTGAGCAGTGCGAATTGTTCTGGCATCGCCTCGGCGGGACGCGGCAGGCGCAACAGTCCGGCATTGCGCTTCAGCACACGGCGCTGCGTGCGCGAGGCTTTGAATTCAGACACGGGGATGCGGGCGGATTTGCACGCCGAACACATCTCGCAGGCCGGTCGATACAGGATGGATTGTGAGCGTCTGAAGCCGGCATGGGTCAGGATATTGTTCAGATGCGCCGTCTGTTCGCCATCCACGCGCGTGAAGATCTTCCGCTCCATCCGGCCCTCCAGATAGGGGCAGGCGGTGGGCGCCGTCAGGAAGAAGGGCAATTGACGGGTCGCAAACGGGCGAGTCACGAGCATCCTCTCAAACGCTAAAGTCCGGCCATCCTAACCTGAGCTAGGCCAGGGCGAAACTGATGCCCACCAAAACGGTGAAGGCAAGCCATATCAAGACGGCGAGGGGCGCGCCGGCGCGGATGAAGTCCGCAAAGCGGTATTTGCCAGGCCCCATCACCAGAAGATTGGTCTGATAGCCGATCGGCGTTGCAAAACAGGTGTTGGCGGCGAACAACACGGTCAAGGCGAAGAGCGTCGGGTCTGCGCCTACGGAGTTGGCCGCCGTCACTGCGATGGGGGTGAACAGAATGGCGGTGGCGTTGTTGGACAGCACATTGGTCAGCACCATCACCAGGAAGAACAGGGCCGAAACCAGCGCTGTCGTGCCCAAGGGCGAGAACACATGCACCACGCCCATGGCCAGGACAGTCGCGCCGCCCGTGGCCTCCATCGCGGTCCCCAGCGCGAAGGCGGAGCCGATCAGGAGATAGAGCTTGAGGTCAAACGCACGGGCCGCCTGACGCACATTCAGGCATCCCGCGCCGATCATGGCCGCCGCGCCAATCAGGGATGCGGCGACGATGGGGAGTAGCCCCGTGGATGCAGTCAGCACCACACCGCCCAGAATCGCGCGCGCAATGGAGGCTTTGCGGATATCGGGCAGATCCGAGGTCGCCCAATCCATCAATAGAACGTCGCGATCCGCCCGCAGGCGGCGCATGGCGTCCGCGCCCCCAAACAGCAGCAAGACATCGCCTGCTTCCAGACGGATTTCCCCAAGTTTGGCGCGGATCATGCGCGAGCGCCGTTGCACGCCCAGAACAATGGCGCCGACGGCGTGACGGAACCCGATCTGGCGAACGGTGCGGCCAATCAGACGCGAACCCGGTGAAACCACAGCCTCGGTCAGCGCCAGGCGTTCGCCGCGTGTGGGCAGATCCGCCGGACCCGCGGAGCGCAGGACGCCTTCGACGAATTCAGCGCGGCTGGAGAGAAGTTCGGTGAGTTTCTTGCGGGTGGCGGCGATGATGATCAGATCGCCCTGTTTGAGTTCGATGGAATCAAAAGGCGGCAAAAACGCATCTTCATTGCGCTGAACCATCCGCACGGTGATGTCGCCGAGCTCAGTGAACATGCCGGCCACCGGCTTGGCGCCGACCAGCGGATGACCCGCGGTCACTTCGATCTGAGCGATATATTGTTTGCCCGGCGACCCCGCCTTGTCGTCTTCGGATTCTTCACGCTCCGGCAACAGCTTGGGCATGATGAAGGCGATATAGATCATGCCGACGACCGAGAGCATGGCGCCCATTCTGGCTGGTTGGAAAAAGCCCAGCGTCTCACCCGTGCTCGCCAGCAGGCTGTCAGCCACCAGAAGGTTGGTGGACGAGCCGATCAGCGTGGTCATGCCGGCGAAGATGCACACAAAGCTCAGCGGCATCATGAAGACCGAGGCCGAGCCGCCCATCCGGGCCGCCACAGCGCCCAGAATGGGGATGAACATCACCACCACGGGCGTGTTGTTGATGAAGGCGGAGACGCCAAACACCAGCGCGAACAGCGTCACGATGGTCAGCTTGGGCCGCACATCGAACATGGAGAGCAGAGTGCGGGTCGGCCCGTCGAGCGCGCCGGTATGGAAAATGCCCTGACCCACCACAAGCAGCGCCATGATGGTCAGAAGGGCCGGGTTTGAAAAGCCGGCCAGGAGTGCAGCGGCTGTGGGGGCGTCATCGGCGCCGAAGAGTTCAAAAAAGACCAGCGCCGAGCACAGGATTACGACCGAGACGAGTTCTAGGGCGAACTTCTCCCAGCAATAAAAAACGATGGCTCCGCCGACACCGGCCAGAACCGCCCACATTCGCCAGTCCGATAATACGGAGAGGTCGTCCATGCCCGTCACTCATGCCCCGCGCGGATTCGCGCCAAAGTGAGCAGGTTAACGCCTTTGCAGCGTGATGCGAGCGCGAACCGCTGTACGCAGGGACTCTTTGAGGACAGTCCCTGCGTTCGGCTAGAGTGAGTGGCCAGGCGGAATGGCCGGAGCTTCGCGCAGCAAGGTGATGGACAGGCGGCGATTGCCCGGCAGGTAAGGGTCGTCGGGGAAGAGCGGCTCAGCGCCAGCCTTGCCCCGGACTTCCGCGATCCGATGATCGGGGACGCCAGCATTCGCCATGATGTTCAGCGCCGCGTTGGCGCGGGCCGCCGAAAGCTCCCAGTTGGACGGGCCGCCCACAGGCGCCGGACTGGCGTCGGTGTGACCGGACAGGGTGATGCGGTTCGGCAGACGCAGGACGATCTCGGAAATCGTCCGCAGCAGCACGCGCGCCCGGCTGTTGGGCTCGATCGCGCCAGGCTCGAACATCGGACGGCCTTCCTGGTCGATCAGCTGGATGCGCAGACCTTCTGGCGTTTCTTCAATCAGGACGTGGCGCGACAGCTCGGCGAGCTCGGGCATGTCTTGCAGGGCCTGACGTAGGGATTGCTCGGCGCTGGCGAATTCAGCCGCTTCACGGCGGGCGAGGGCGCTGGCGAGGGCGTCCGTTGAGGCTTGCGGCTGACCGCCGGCGGCGCCGGAGGCTTCATCGGCTTCCTGTTCGCGAGACACATCCTGCTCAGAACGGGGCGCGAGGCGTTCGACGACTGAGGACGAGCCGGACCCGCGTGCGCCGTCATCGCCAAAGCTGGTGCCGCCCAGAACGCCGCCGGAGCCTGATGTGGTGCGGCTGACGCTGGCGGGTGCGAAATAGTCCGCAATGCCCTGTCGCTGTTCGGGTTCTGTGTTATTGATCAGCCACATCATGAGGAAGAACGCCATCATGGCCGTCACGAAATCGGCATAGGCGACTTTCCAGGCGCCGCCATGGTGCCCATGGCCGCCGCCCTTCTTGACTTTCTTGATGACGATCGGTTGATCCGAGCTCATATCCACCCACCTTCGGCATTTCTGGCGGACACTCTGGAGCAACAGGGTTAAATCTGCGTTGTCAAAACGAATCAGGAGCGAATTTTGTCACTTTTTGAGCGCGAATTTCGCGATTGCCTGGGACGATTCCCTACTGGCGTGGCCCTGATCACGGTCATGGATGGAGGATCGGCGCGGGCGATGACGATCAATTCCTTCTCCTCCGTCTCTCTCGATCCGCCCCTGATCCTGTGGTCGCTGGCCAAAGACAGCCATCGCTATGACCGGTTTCTGAACGCGCAGGATTTCGCCGTGAATATACTGGCGGCGGACCAGGCGGACTTATCCACAGCCTGTTCGCGCTCTGACGATCTGGAGGCGAATGGCGGACGATGGACGCCTGCCAAAAACGGCGCTCCTTTGCTTGAAAACGCGATCGCCCGGTTTGAATGTCGCCGTCATCAGGTCTTTGCTGGCGGTGATCATGAGATCATTCTCGGTGAAGTTCTGAACGCGGACCGTCCCAGGGACGCAGAAGCGCTGGTCTTTGTGCGCTCAGGCTATTCGAAGATTTGAGGAGAGGCGGACATGATTGCGGACGTCAAACGCCTGCAGGCTGAGTTTGACCAGATTTCCGAGTACTGGTCCCCGCGCGTGATCGCCCGGGTCAATGACCAGTACGTCAAGCTGGCCAAGCTCCAGGGCGAGTTTGTCTGGCATGATCATGCGGATGAAGATGAGTTGTTCTTTATCGTGAAGGGGCGGCTCGACATGCAATATGAGGACGGCTCGGTGACGCTGTCTGAAGGCGACATGCACGTCGTGCCTAAGGGCGTCCGCCACAACCCGGTCGCGGAAGACGAATGCTGGGTGATGCTGGTCGAACCAGTCGCCACCAAACATACGGGCGATGTGGTGGCGGACAAAACGCGTAGTCTGGACGAACAATTGGCTGGAAGCGGCCTTGAGGGAGCATAATATGGCGAATGTCGCGTTTTTGGGGCTGGGCGTTATGGGCTTTCCCATGGCCGGGCATTTGTCCAAAACCGGTCATGCGGTCTCGGTCTGGAACCGAACCGCCGCCAAGGCTCACGATTGGGCCGGGCAGTATAAAGGTCAGGCCTGTGACAGCGTCGAGGCCGCCGTGGCGGACGCTGATTGCGTCCTGATGTGCCTGGGCGATGACCCGGATGTGCGCGCTGTCGCGGACATCGCACTGCCCGCCATGAAAGCCGGCGCTGTGCTGGTGGATCACACAACGGCCTCAGCGGCCTTGGCGCGCGACCTTCATGAAGTGGCGAAGAGCTCAGAGGTGGGCTTTCTGGACGCGCCGGTGTCAGGCGGGCAGGCGGGCGCGGAAAACGGTCAGCTTTCGATCATGTGCGGCGGTGATGACAGTGTTTTCGCCGAGGCTGAGCCGATCATGGACGCGTACGCCAAGGCGATCGTGTATGCGGGACCTGCAGGAGCCGGACAATTGACCAAGATGGTCAACCAGATCTGCATTGCGGGCCTGGTTCAGGGGCTGGCCGAGGGGCTGCACTTCGCCAAAAGCGCGGGGCTTGATCCCGAAACGGTGATTTCAGCCGTCTCCAAAGGCGCGGCGCAAAGCTGGCAGATGGAAAACCGTTGGCGCACCATGGTTGACGGTGAATTTGATTTTGGCTTCGCTGTCAATTGGATGCGCAAGGATCTTCGCATTGCGCTGGATGAGGCGCGCAACAATGGCGCGCGTTTGCCTGCGGCGGCGTTGGTCGATCAGTTCTATGCCGAGATCGAAGCCATGGGCGGCGGTCGCTGGGATACGTCCAGCCTGATCGCCCGGCTTGAAAACGCGGATCGGACCTGAGCGCGATGCGCCTGATTGAAGTCACTTTCCCCGATGGCGACAAGGTTCAGCCCATCCTCAAGGCGACGCTGAAGACCGAGCCGTTGGACCATCGCCTGACGGAACCCGACGCCCAGGGAAAACGACTGTTGCGGCTGACGTTTCGCGATGGCGACGGACAAAAGGCCATCGACGCCGTTCAGGCGATCCTTGAAGGCGAACAAAACTGGCGTCTTGTGGTCATTCCTATCGAGGCGAGCGTCCCGCGGATTGATGAAGACCCCGACGAAGCCACCCGCAAGAAGCGCCGGCTCGCCCTGCGGGAAGAGATGTTCCAGGACATCGCCAAAGGCGCGGAGATCAACTCCGATTTCCTGATGCTGACCGCACTCTCCACCGTGGTGGTGGTGTTTGGCCTGTCTGCTGACAATGTGGCGGCCGTCATCGGCGCCATGGTGATCGCGCCGCTTCTGGGCCCGATCCTGGCGTTTTCATTCGGCTCGGCCCTGGGCGATTTGCCTTTGATGTTCAAAGCGGCCCGTACCGCTGTGGCCGGGCTCGCGCTAGGGTTGGCTTTGAGCTTTCTGGTCGGTCTGTTTTACGAACCCAACCTCTATTCCAATGAATTGATGAGCCGAACCGTGGTGGGCCCCGATTCCGCCGCTCTGGCGTTGGCCGCAGGAGCCGCAGCGGCGCTCTCTATCGCCACGGGTTTGCCGGCGGCGCTTGTGGGCGTGATGGTGGCGGTGGCTTTGTTGCCGCCGGCTTCCGCAGCGGGGCTGCTTGCGGGCAGCGGCGCCTGGGATCTGGCGGGGCGGGCCGCGCTCTTGCTGTCGATCAATGTGGTGGCGGTCAATCTGAGCGCCCTGATGGTCTATTACTTCAAGGGCGTGCGTCCGCGAACCTGGCTGGAACGGCGGTCCGCCAAACGCTCGGTCTATGTGAACGCCGGCGTGTGGATCACCATGATCTTGCTGCTCTCGGCGCTCGCTGCGCATTTCGCCGCTACGGGCGGGGAAGGCGTGCAGTTGTGAACGTCACGCTCGTTTTCATCGTCCTCAACTATATCGGCATTTTCGTGTTCGCCCTTTCGGGCGGCATTCTGTCGGCGCGCAAGCATCTTGATCCGTTCGGCGCCGCCGTGATCGGCGCGGTCACCGGTATGGGCGGCGGCACGCTGCGTGATGTCCTGCTCGGGCGCTTGCCGGTCTACTGGATTGATGCGCCGCATTATCTGATCCTCGCGCTCGCAGGGGGCGTGATCGGGTATTACGGCTCTGAACTGGTGCGCGGTGAAGAAGGCGCGCGCTATCGCGCCCTGATCTGGGCGGACAGCGCCGGTCTCGCCGTGTTTTGCGTACTGGGCGCGCAGGCGGGCCTGATCGCCGGAGCGCATTGGTCGATTGCTTTGGTCACAGGCGTGATGAGCGCCGCCTTTGGCGGGCTGGTGCGCGACATCATCGTGAATGACGTGCCGCTGATCCTGAGGGCGGATATCTATGCCCTGGCGGCCTTGTTTGGCGCTGTTGTTTATGTGGCGGCTCTGGAACTGGGCGTGCCCACAGGTTCGGCGGCGGTCGGCGCGGCGCTGGCGGCGTTCATACTGCGCGGCTGCGCCATCCTCTTTAAATGGTCGATCCCGCCGATAGGGCGTGTGGATTAGCGCGCTACGGGTCTGATGGCGTTCAGGGCCATGGCGGCGGACGCCGCGATCAGGGTCGGAATAGCGACTGCCGCCATCACAACCGGCATGCGGGGAGCGGTCATCACCAGCGCGATGGTGCTCGACGCGATCATGATGACCATCAACAGCAGCATTGGACCTGAGGCGTCCCAGACATAGCGCTGTCCGCAATCGCCGCAGGTGGACAGAGTATTTGTGCTCATGTTCAGAACAGCTCTGACGCCTAAAAGTTCACGGCAATGCGGACAGCGATACATAGGTGAGCTCGAGTGAACAATTCCCCCGCGAGTTTATTTTGCCACTCTGTCCAGGGCAAGTTTGAGATCTTCGATCAAATCATCCGCCGCCTCGATCCCGCATGAAAGCCGCACCAGATTATCGGGCGTCGGACTGCTGGGGCCTTCAATCGGTTTGCGGTGCTCAATCAGGCTTTCCACCCCGCCGATGGAGGTGGCTTGCAAGAAGACCTTGGTTGATGCGCAAAGCTTGCGTGCGGCCTCAGCGCCGCCCTTGAGCCGGATCGAGAGAAGACCGCCGAACCCGTTCGTCATCTGGCGCGCGGCGATGGCGTGTCCCGCATGGTCTTCCAGTCCCGGGTAGAGCACATGGGTGACAGCGCCGTGGGCTTTCATCGCTTCAGCGACTTTCATGGCGTTCGCGCTTTGACGTTCAAACCGGACAAACAGCGTCCGCAGTCCGCGCATCATCAGCCAGCTGTCAAACGCGCTCGGAATAGCGCCGGTGAGGCTGTGACCGGCGCAGAGCTTCTCCCAGCGTTCGTCCCGGGATTTGGTCACGACGGCGCCCATCAGAACATCGGAATGCCCGTTGAGATATTTGGTCGCCGAATGCATGACGAGGTCAGCGCCCAGTTCCAGCGCGCGGGTGGTGCAGGGCGGTGAACACGTGCCGTCCACCCCCAGAATCGCACCGGCGGCGTGGGCGATCTCGGCCGCATAGGCGACATCGACGACCGCCCAGCTGGGATTGGCGGGGGTTTCCACCCACACAAGCTCGGTCTTCGCCGACTGCACCGCCTGTTTCAGACCCGCCTTGTCGTGAGGTTCAAAGAAGGTGAGGGAGATCAGCCCTTTGGCGGCGAGATGATGCAGCAGTTTCTTGGCGCCGTAATACATTTCGGTCTGCGCCACCACGTGCGCGCCGATTTCCAGCGTATCCAGAATGGCGGCCAGGGCGGCGAGGCCTGAACTGAACAGCCGCGCGTCCGCTGCGCCTTCGAGCGCCGCCAGCACGTTCGCCGCCTGCACTTCGGTGGGGCCTTTGGGGCGGCGATAATCCATGGCGCCGACAAGCGCATTTTTCTCGTCGCGCATGAAGGTCGTGGCGGGATGGATGGGCGGGATCACCGCGCCGGTTTCCCGGTCCGTCTGGTGCAGCGCCTGGGCGGCGAGGGTTTCGGGGCGTTTAGTCATTGAGCAGTTCCGCCGCCTTGGGTGCAAAATAGGTGAGAATGCCGTCCGCGCCGGCGCGTTTGAACGCCAGCAGGCTTTCCATCATGGCGCGTTCGCCATCAATCCAGCCGTTCTGGGCGGCGGCCTGAATCATCGCGTATTCGCCCGACACCTGAAACGCATAGGTGGGCATTTCAAAGGTCGCCTTAACGCGCGCGACAATATCGAGATAGGGCAGGCCGGGTTTGACCATGACCATGTCCGCGCCTTCGTCGATGTCGAGCGCAACTTCGCGGATCGACTCATCTGTGTTGGCGGGATCCATCTGATAGGTCTTCTTGTCGCCCTGTAGCGCCTTGGCGCTGCCGATGGCGTCGCGATAGGGGCCGTAGAAGGCCGAGGCGTATTTCGCGGCGTAGGACATGATCAGCGTGTCCTGAAAGCCTTCGGAATCGAGCGCGTCGCGGATCGCGCCGATTCGCCCGTCCATCATGTCGGACGGCGCCACCACGTCGCAGCCGGACGCCGCCTGCATCAGCGCCTGACTGCACAGGCGTTCAACGCTGGCGTCATTGAGAATGACCCCATCCTCCATCAGCCCGTCATGGCCATGATCGGTAAACGGGTCGAGGGCGACGTCGCAGATGATCCCGACTTCAGGAGCCGCGTCTTTCATCGCCTTGATCGTTTGCGCCACAAGGCCGTCAGGATTATCCGCCTCGCGTCCGTTCTCGTCTTTGAGCGACGGGTCGAGATGCGGGAAGACAGCGATGGCGGGAATGCCCAGATCCCGCGCCCGCCGGGCGGCGTCGGCGGCGGCCTTGACGCTCAAACGCTCCACGCCCGGCATGGAGGCGACGGGCTCTGTGGGATTGGCTGTATCGGAGACGACCAGCGTCCAGATCAGGTCGTTGGGCGTCAATGTGTTCTCGCGCATCAGGCGGCGCGACCAGTCATTGGCGCGCATTCGGCGCATACGGGTGGTGGGAAAAGCGGCCATCTTGGTCTATCTCGCTTGCAGCAAATCAGAACACATCGCGTTTCATGCGGTCGGAACCGGTCCAACCCGGTCTGTTTAGGAGGTTTCCCCGTGCATTTCGAGCTGACTGAAGAGCAAGCGCTGATACAAGACGCCGCACGCAAGTTCGCCGAGGATCGTCTCAAGCCCCATGCGGCGGAGTGGGACGAGACCAAACACTTCCCCGTCGACGTGCTGAAAGAAAGCGCGGCCATGGGCTTTGCGGGCATCTACACCCGCGATGATGTGGGCGGATCGGGCATGAGCCGGGTCGACGCGGCGCTGATCTTTGAACAGCTCTCGCGCGGTTGCGTGTCCACGGCGGCCTTCATTTCCATCCACAACATGGTCAGCTGGATGATCGACAGCTGGGGCAGCGAAGAGCAGCGCCAGCGCTGGCTGCCGGACCTGACGGCGATGAACACCATAGCCTCCTATTGCCTGACCGAGCCGGGCGCGGGCTCTGACGCCGCCAATCTGCGCACCAAGGCGGTGCGCGATGGCGATCATTATGTGCTCAATGGTTCGAAAGCCTTTATTTCCGGCGCGGGAACCAGCGATCTGTACGCCGTGATGTGCCGGACGGGCGAGGACGGCCCCAAGGGCATTTCCACGATCATCGTCGAGAAAGACACGCCGGGTCTGAGTTTTGGCGCCAATGAGCGCAAGATGGGCTGGAATTCCCAGCCCACCCGCGTCGTCACCTTCGAAGATTGCCGCGTGCCGGTCGAAAACCGCATCGGCGAGGAAGGCCAGGGCTTCGGCTTTGCGATGCAAGGGCTCAATGGCGGCCGCATCAATATCGGCGCGTGTTCGCTGGGCGGCGCGGCTGAAGCGGTGGATCTCGCCATCCAGTACGCCAAGGAACGCAGTCAGTTCGGACGTCATATCGCGGACTTCCAGGCGACCCAGTTCAAGCTGGCCGACATGGTCACCGAGCTCGACGCCTCGCGCATGATGCTGCTGCGCGCCGCGGATGCGGTGGATCGCAAGGATCCCCAAGCGGCGAAATACTGCGCCATGGCCAAGCGATTCTCGACCGATATGGGCTTCAAGATCGCCAATGACGCGCTGCAGATTCATGGCGGCTACGGGTATCTGAAGGATTACCCGCTCGAGCGCATCGTGCGGGATTTGCGGGTTCACCAGATCCTTGAAGGCACCAATGAAATCATGCGCGTCATCATCGCCAAGGATGTGCTGCGCTAGGTCGCGTTATCGTCAGGCCCGATTGCGCCTACAAAGAGTATCAATTGGCCCTGTCACCTCGTCAGGGCTAAGAGCAAAATTTCCGTCCGGAGAAGCCTCTCATGACTGAAGACGTCATCACTCGCAAAGTCGGCTCGGTCGGCCGCATCACGCTGAACCGTCCCAAGGCGCTCAACGCGCTGAACCAGGACATGGTCACCGCCATGGTCGAAGCGCTGCAGGCCTGGCGCAATGATGACAGCGTGAAAGCCGTGGTCGTGGACGGCGCGGGCGAAAAAGGCTTCTGCGCGGGCGGCGATATTCGCATGCTGGCGGAAAGCGGCCAGGCGGGCGATGACCGGGCCTGGACCTTCTGGCGCGACGAATACCAGCTCAACACGCTGATCGCGGAATATCCCAAGCCGTATGTGGCCCTGATCGACGGCATCACCATGGGCGGCGGCGTCGGGGTCTCCATTCATGGCGAGTTCCGCGTCGCAGGCGACCGGACCATGTTCGCCATGCCCGAAACCGGGATCGGCTTTCACCCTGATGTGGGCGGGGCTTTCTTTCTGCCTCGGCTGATGGGCGAACTTGGGGTCTGGATGGGCCTGACCGGCGCACGCCTGAAAACAGCGGATTGCATCGCCGCCGGCGTCGCCACCCATTATGTGCCGACCGATTCCCATCAGGCGCTGATTGAGGCTCTGGAGAGCGAGACGCTGGATGATGACGGCGAAAAAATCGACGCCATCCTTGAAAACTTCGCGGGTGATCCGGGCCATTCCGATCTCGGCATGGTTCAGCCGCTGATTGATGCGGCGTTTGAAGGCGATGATCTGGCCGTCATTCTCAACCGGCTGGAAACCGCTGATGATGCGTGGTCCAAGGCCGTTCTGAAAATCCTGTCGGGCAAGTCGCCCACCGCCGTGAAGGTGACGCTGGCGGCGCTGCGCAAGGGCGCGGACCTGTCACTGCGCGACGTCATGGTGCAGGACCTTCGTGTTTCGAGCCGCTTTCTCGCAGAGGGCTCGGATTTTTACGAAGGGGTTCGCGCTGTGATTATCGACAAGGACAATGCGCCGAACTGGTCTGGGCCGATCTCAGACGCTGATGTGGCGGCGTATTTCGAGCCGCTTGATGCGGACAAGGAAATGACGTTCCTCGATTAGGAACACCGGGCAGGGCGGATCAACCGCTCGCTCTCGCGAACACAAGGGAGGACCGCATGGCGGTTGTTGCATTTATCGGCCTTGGAAATATGGGCTCTGGCATGGCGGCCAACCTCGTGAAGGCCGGGCATGACGTGCGCGCGTTTGATCTGAACGCTGACGCTGTGGCGGCGCTGGTCGACAAGGGCGCGACGGCGGCGACTGACCTCAAACACGCGGTCACCGGGGCGGACGTCGTCGTGAGCATGCTGCCTGCGGGACCGCATGTGCGCAGCGTGTATCTCGATGACGGGGGCGTGCTGTCGCTCGCGCGCGCTGACGCCGTGCTGATCGATTGCTCCACCATTGATGTGGACAGCGCCCGCGCCGTCGCGGCGAAAGCCGCTGAGGCGGGCTTTGCGTTTGTTGACGCGCCGGTGTCCGGCGGCGTGGCGGCGGCCGAGGGCGGCACGCTGACCTTCATGGTCGGCGGTCCGGAGGACGCTTTCGCCAAGGCCGAACCGATTCTGGCCAATATGGGCAAGGCCGTGATTCGCGCGGGTGAGGCCGGCGCCGGACAGGCGGCCAAGATTTGCAACAATATGCTGCTCGGCATTCACATGATCGGGACCTGCGAAGCGATGAATCTGGCCATCAATCTGGGCCTTGATCCGCAGAACTTCTTTGACATCGCTTCTCAAGCGTCAGGCCAGAACTGGTCTTTGACCAGTTATTGTCCGGTTCCCGGTCCGGTTCCCGCAGCGCCGTCAAATCGTGACTACAAGCCCGGATTCGCTGCTCCGATGATGCTTAAAGATTTAAACCTTGCCATGCAGACATCGAAAACGGCCGGCGTGAACACGCCTATGGGCGAAAAAGCGCAGACCATTTATGACGCCTTTGTCGAGCAGGGCGGTGAGGAGATGGACTTCTCCGGCGTGATCAAATGGCTCGCTGGAGAGATGAAGTAAAAGCACACTTGAGTTTGCGAAGCGCTATCAGCTGAACCGCGACCTTTGGTCCCTGACCGGTGATAAGACAAGCTCAGAATCCTATGTCATTGTGCTGATGACATGCTGATCTTTAGGGAGAGCCGCTCGCGCTGAAATGCGAGTGCAAGAACAATGGATTACCGCAGCGCTTTCAAAGCCTCAGTCGCGCGCGTCCGCGCCGAAGGCCGTTATCGTGTGTTCGCCAATCTGCGGCGTGTGAAGGGGCAGTTCCCTCGTGCGCGTTTGCGGACGGATGAGGGCGATACCCGTGATGTGGTGGTGTGGTGCTCCAATGACTATCTGGGCATGGGGCAAAGCCCCTGCGTCACCGGCGCCATGAAGCAGGCGATCGACGATGTGGGCGCCGGCGCCGGAGGCACGCGCAATATCTCCGGCACGACTCACTATCACGTGGAGCTGGAAGCCAGCCTCGCCGATCTGCACGACAAGGAAAGCGCGCTCTTGTTCACGTCGGGCTATATCGCCAATCAGGCGACGCTCGCCACGCTTGGCAAGATCCTGCCCGGACTGATCATCTTCTCTGATGCTCTCAACCACGCCTCCATGATCGAAGGCGTGAAGGGAGCGAAATGCGAAAAACATGTGTGGCGGCACAATGACGTCGCGCATCTGGAAGAGCTTCTGAAAGCGGCGCCGAAAGATGCGCCAAAGTTGATCGCGCTTGAATCCGTCTATTCCATGGATGGTGATATTGGTCCGCTCGAAGCCGTCTGCGACCTGGCGGACAAATACAACGCGCTCACCTATCTCGATGAAGTGCATGCTGTCGGCCTGTATGGCTTGCGCGGCGCCGGCATTGCGGAGCGCGACGGGCTTCTGGACCGCTTTGACATTATCGAAGGCACGCTGGGCAAGGCGTTTGGCGTCATGGGCGGTTATATCGCCGCCGATGAAGTGATCGTCGACGCCATCCGCTCCTGGGCGCCGGGCTTCATCTTCACCACCTCATTGGCGCCGGCTCTTGCGGCTGGCGCGCGCGCCAGCGTTGAGTATCTCAAGAGCGCCTATCATCTGCGCGAGCAGCATCAGGAACGCGCCGCCACCTTGAAGGCGCGCTTTCACGAGGCCGGCATTCCGGTGCTCGACTCCGTCACTCATATCGTGCCCGTCCATGTGGGCGACCCGGTTCTGTGCAAGCGCATGACGGATGAGCTTCTGGACGTTCATGGCATTTATGTTCAGCCGATCAATTATCCCACTGTGCCCAAAGGTACGGAGCGTATGCGCCTGACCCCGACCCCCATGCATGACGACGCCATGATGGATGAACTGCTGGATGCAGTGAAAACCGTCTACGCCAAGCATGTCGGCCTCAAGGTCGCATAATGTCTGGCGATCCCGGTCAGGATCGTGAGTTTATCTTTGAGTTTGTTTCCGTGGGCGATTCTGTCCGGGTGGCGGCGGTCGATGTCGAAACCGGCATAGAAGTGGTCGTCTTCGGCCCCATCAAAACCCGTCAGGACGACCTCCAGCGTCTGGCCGCGCGCAAGCTGGTGCGCCGTCTGGAGAAAGAGGGCGTGACGCCTGAATCAAAAACGCCCCGGCCAGGCGGCCGGGGCGTCATTGTCTAGCGCATCAATTCGAGGCGCTTATTTCTTGCGGGCGCCGCGGCCAAGGCCGATTTCCTTGGCGAATTCCGAACGGCGCTTGGAATAATTCGGCGCCACCATCGGATAGTCAGCGGGCAGGCCCCATTTGCGGCGGTAATCTTCCGGGGACATGTCGTATTGCGAGCGCAGATAGCGCTTGAGCATTTTCAGCTTCTTGCCGTCTTCCAGGCAGACGATGTAATCATCGCTGACTGAACGGGAGACGGGCACAGCCGGTTTGGCTTTAGGCTCAGGTTTGGCCGGCTCACCCGAAATTTCTTTCATGGTGGCGTAGACCGATTTGATCATATCCGGGACGCTCTCCGCCGGCACAGAGTTGTGCGAGAGAAAAGACGCGATGATATCTGTGGTCATACGCATCAGTTCTTCATTGTCGACGGGCAGTAGAGTCTCTTCAGTCATATTCTGATCCTTGCGCAACGTTATCGCGTTTGCGTCTGAAAATGAGATGTCTTGTGTTTAATGATAGTATATTCGCTATACAAGTATTGAATTGAGAAATCTGCAGATGCCATAGAATTTTTAAGGTTGCTGAATGCACCCCACAAACTTTGTTGATGCAATCGGATGAATTTACGTCTGATCTCCGCCTTGTCCACGACCGCATCCAGCCGTATGTAGCTACAAAGATCCGCTATATGGAGTGCGAGCGAGATGGCTGACGTTCAATCGACCGCCCAGAACACCTCTTTCTTTGCCCAGTCTCTGGCTGACGCCGATCCTCAGCTCGCCTCGGCGATCTGCAAGGAAATTCAGCGCCAACAAACCCAGATTGAACTGATCGCGTCCGAGAACATCGTCTCGCGCGCCGTTCTGGAAGCCCAGGGCTCTCCGCTGACCAATAAATACGCCGAAGGCTATCCGGGCCGGCGCTATTATGGCGGGTGCGAGTTCGTCGACATTGCAGAAGAGCTTGCGATCGAGCGCGCCAAGAAATTGTTCGGCGCTGCTTACGCCAACGTTCAGCCCAATTCAGGCAGTCAGGCCAATCAGGCGGTGTTCCTGGCGCTTCTGAAACCGGGCGACAAAATCCTCGGCCTCGATCTGTCCGCCGGCGGGCATCTGACCCATGGCGCGCGCCCGAACCTGTCCGGCAAATGGTTTGAAGCCCATGCCTATGGCGTGCGCGAAGACAATGCGCTTATCGATTATGACAAGCTGCGCGAGCAGGCCAAAGAGATCCAGCCGCAGATGATCATTGCGGGCGGGTCCGCGTATCCGCGCGAGATCGACTTTCAGGCGTTCCGCGATATCGCCGATGAAGTGGGGGCCTACCTGCTTGTGGACATGGCGCACTTTGCGGGTCTGGTTGCAGGCGGCGTTTATCCCAACCCGGTTCAGCTCGCCGATGTCTGCACCACCACCACGCACAAAACCCTGCGCGGACCGCGCGGCGGCATGATCATCAGCCGCGACGAAGCCCTGGGCAAGAAGTTCAATTCTGCGGTCTTCCCGGGCCTGCAAGGCGGGCCCTTGATGCATGTGATCGCTGCAAAAGCGGTCGCATTCGGCGAAGCGCTGCGTCCTGAGTTCAAGGCCTACGCCGCGTCCGTGATCGAGAACTGCCGCGCCATGTCTGGCGCGCTGGTCGAAGCGGGATATGACATCGTCTCGGGCGGCACAGACAGCCATCTCGCCTTGGTGGATCTGCGCCCCAAATCGCTGACCGGCGACATTTCCGAAGCCGCGCTCGAGCGCGCGCACATGACCTGCAACAAGAACGGTGTGCCGTTTGACCCCGAGAAGCCGACCGTAACATCCGGCCTGCGCGTCGGCGCGCCGGCGGGGACCACGCGCGGCTTCGGCGCCGCCGAGTTCCGCCGCGTGGGCGAGATGATGGCGGAAGTGCTGGATGCGTTGGCGGCCAATCGTGATGGCGACGCCGAGGTCGAAGCGCGGGTGCGTGATGAAGTGATCGCGCTGTGCGAACGCTTCCCGATCTACCCGGCGCTCGGCTAAGGTAAGCGCATGCGGTGTCCGTTTTGCGCCAACCCTGATTCCCAGGTGAAGGATTCCCGTCCGGCTGAAGACAGCCAGGCGATCCGACGCCGTCGTCATTGCCCGGCGTGCGGCGGCCGCTTCACCACGTTCGAGCGCGTGCAGCTGCGTGATCTTCATGTGCTCAAGTCCGATAACAAGCGTGAGGCGTTTGATCGTGACAAGATGGCGAGGTCGGTTTTGCTGGCGACCCAGAAACGCGCCATTGAGCGCGAACGGGTCGAGCAGATGATTTCCGGCATCGTACGCCGTCTCGAAAGCCTGGGTGATCCGGACGTGCCCGCCAGCGTGATCGGCGAGCTGGTGATGGACGGTCTGCGCAATCTCGATACGGTCGCCTATGTGCGCTACGCCTCGGTCTATAAGGATTTTCAGGAAGTTGATGACTTCTCGGAATTCATCAAGGGCGAAAAACTCGGGCATGAGGATGATCTGGACGCAGATCAATGACGGCGGCGCCCCCCCTGCGCGTCACGTTGAAACTCGCCACCAGCCTTGATGGCCGCATCGCCCTGGGCAACGGCCAGTCCCAATGGATCACAGGCCCTGAGGCCCGCGGGCAAGTCCATCGCATGCGTGCGGAGCATGACGCCATCCTGACCGGGATCGGGACTGTTCTCGCTGATGATCCACAACTGACAGCGCGTCCGGACGGTTTTGCGGGCGCCGAGCAGCCACAACGTGTCGTGCTCGATTCCAACCTTCGCATGCCGACTGATGCAGCCATGCTTGAGGGACCCCCGGTGTGGGTGTTTCACGTCGCAAAGGCCTCGACGGGGTTAGGCGCGGCCGAGCTGATCCAGACGAAGGCGGACGCAGACGGACGTGCGTCTTTCAAGGCCGTGATCCAAACACTCCAAGAACGAGGCGTTCAAAGCCTGATGATCGAAGCCGGGGCCGAGGTCGCAGGCTCGGCGATCCGCTCCGGACTCGTCACGCACATCGAATGGTTTCGCGCGCCCATGCTGATCGGCGCGGAAGGACGCGCGTGTATTGCAGGGCTTGGCCTTGAGGAACTGGCGCTCGCGCCCACATTCCAACGCACCTCTGTTCGCGCATGCGGCGCGGATCTCTGGGAAACCTATCAACGGGGATGATCCCATGTTCACCGGCCTTGTCTCCGCTCTCGGGCGGATCGTGTCTGTTTCTGAGGGCGATGTGCGCCGCATGACGGTGTCGAGCCCGTATCGTGCGTCATCCATCGAGCTTGGTGCCTCCATCGCCCATGCCGGGGTCTGCCTGACAGTGGTGGCCTGCCGCGAAGCGGGCGAGGGGGCTGAATATGATCTCGACGTGTCGCCTGAAACGCTCTCCAAAACCACGCTTGGAGGCTGGAAAGCCGGAGATGCGGTCAATCTCGAGCGCGCTCTGAAAGTCGGCGACGAGTTGGGCGGACACATCGTGCAAGGCCATGTGGACGGCGTCGGGCGTGTGGTCTCCCGCTCCGATGAAGACGGCTGGATCCGCTTTCTCGTAAAAGCCCCTACAGAATTGAGCGCCTTCATCGCCTATAAGGGCTCGATCACGGTGGATGGCGTCTCCCTGACGGTGAACCGGGTCGCCGGTGACGAGTTCGAATTGATGATCATTCCCCATACCGCCGAGGTCACAACTCTGGGATCTTTGCAGGCGGGGACGCGCGTCAACCTTGAGGTTGACGTCATGGCGCGCTACGCCGCGCGTCTAATGGAGGCCCGTGCAGACGGCGCCGCGAATAATGAGGTCCAGTCGTGAGCGAAGCCGCCCCCCAATCCGCGCTGTCGCCGGTGGAAGAGATCATCGACGAGGCCCGCAACGGCCGCATGTTCATCCTGGTGGACGCTGAGGACCGTGAGAATGAGGGGGATCTGATCATCCCCGCCCAGTTCGCCACGCCGGATGTCATCAACTTCATGGCGCGCTATGGCCGCGGCCTGATCTGCCTGTCGATGACGCAGGACCGCGCGAAGACCTTGCAGCTGCCCTTTATGAGCCAGCGCAACCAGTCGCGACACTCCACCAATTTCACGGTGTCGATCGAAGCGCGCGAGGGCATCTCCACAGGCATCTCCGCCCATGACCGGGCGTTGACGGTCGCCACGGCGATCGACCCGTCCAAAGGCTCGGAAGACGTGGTGTCGCCGGGGCATGTCTTCCCGCTGGTGGCGCGCGATGGCGGCGTGCTGGTGCGCGCCGGCCATACGGAGGCGGCGGTGGACATCGCCCGTCTGGCCGGTGTGAACCCGGCTGGCGTGATTTGTGAGATCATGAAGGATGACGGGACGATGGCCCGTCTTCCCGACCTTATCGAGTTCGCCAAAGAGCATAATATGAAGATCGGCGCGATCGCCGACCTGATCGCCTATCGCCGTCAGCATGATCGCTTTGTGGAGCGCCGCATGGACACGGAAGTGTCCACTGAAACGGGCGGTCCATTCAAGCTGACGGTGTTTCGCTCCCTTGTGGACAATGTGGAGCATGTCGCGCTGCATAAAGGCGAAATC
Source organism: Oceanicaulis sp. (assembly GCF_051859625.1). GTDB lineage: Bacteria > Pseudomonadota > Alphaproteobacteria > Caulobacterales > Maricaulaceae > Oceanicaulis. The sequence continues at coordinate 348,937 of NZ_JBHYFH010000002.1, forward strand.
ACCGCTGATGCGCCGGCTCTGGTGCGTATGCACAAGGTCAGCTTCGCGGATGACGTGTTGGGCGCGCTTGGCGGACGCACGGGTCTGGTGGATAAGGGTGTGAAAGCGCTGTCTGACCATGACGGCCCGGCGGCCATGGTGTTCATCCGCGAGACCAATCGTGCTGCGATTACCGAGCGGTTTGGCGCAGCGCCGTCGGATCCGCCCGATACGCGCGAAGAACGTCGCTTGCGTGAATATGGTCTGGGCGCGCAAATATTGCTGGATCTGGGCGTGCGCAAGATGATCCTCTTGTCCACTGCGCCGCAAAACATTGTGGGGCTGGACGGCTACGGTCTTGAAGTCGTCGAGCAACGCGAAATTGATTAAAGGAGGCGCTTGTGAGCGCTGAAACCCGAGTGCTGCTGATCGCAGCGCCTTTTTACGAAGACATCACCGAGCAGCTGGTTGCTGGCGCTCAGGGCGCATGCGATGCAGCGGGCGTGACCGCAGATGTGGTTGAAGTGCCTGGCGCGCTTGAGATTCCGGCTGTGATCGCGCTCTCCGAGCTGGGCGAGTCCCCTTATGACGCCTACGTGGCTCTGGGATGCGTCATCCGCGGCGAAACCAGTCATTTTGACTATGTGTGCGGGGAATCTGCGCGCGGTTTGATGGACCTGACGCTCAAGGGCGTTCCGGTCGGCAATGGCATCCTGACCGTTGAAAACATCAAACAGGCCCGCGTCCGCGCCAATGTCCATGAGAAAAACAAGGGTGGTGACGCAGCGAACGCCGCGTTGGCGCTGTTGAGCCTCAAGAAGAAATTCGGGGCGGCCTGATGAGCGACAAGGCACAGGAAGCGTCATCGGACCGACGCGCCCGGTTGCGCCGCGCGGCGCGCCTGAGCGCTGTGCAGGCGCTCTACCAGATGGAGACGTCCGGTTCCGGCGCTGCTGCGGTCGTGAAGGAATTTCGCGATCACCGGTTCGGCTATGAAGGCGAGCCGGGTGATTTCGTCGAGACCGATGAAGTGTTCTTTGAAGACCTGGTCACAGGCATCATCTCGCACCAGTCCGATGTGGACACGCGGTTGTCCGGCGTTCTGAAAGAAGGCTGGAAACTCTCACGTCTGGACGCCACCGTTCGCGCGATCTTGCGGGCAGGCGGGTATGAACTGGTCGCGCGCAAGGATGTGCCGGCCGCCGTGGTCATCAACGAATATGTCGATGTCGCGCACGCCTTCTTTGACGGTTCGGAATCAGGCTTCGTGAATGCGACGCTGGACGCCCTGTCCAAGCAGGTGCGTGACGCCTGATTGATATGAGCGGATCGGGCGAGTTTGACTTCATACGAACGCGGCTCGCCCCGCTCAGTCTTGGATTGCCCGGAGCCGCTGCGCTCACAGATGACGGCGCTGTTCTGACGCCGCCAGAGGGCTGCGATTGGGCGGTGACAGCGGACACGCTGATCGAAGGCCGCCATTTTCCACATGACGAAGATCCTGCGCTCGCAGCCCGAAAGGCGCTGCGCGCAAACTTGTCGGACCTCGCCGCCATGGGCGCTGATCCTCATGCCTATCTGGCGTGCGTGGTCTGGCCCGAGACTGGACGCGAGGCGCGCATGAGCGGCTTTGCGGATGGGCTGGCTGTGGATCAGGACATTTTCGGCGTCCATCTGGCGGGGGGCGACACCACCAGCGCGCCCGGACCCTGGATGATCTCCATCACCGCCTTTGGCGCTGTCCCTGAAGGCAAAGCGGTTCGGCGCGGCGGCGCGCAGCCTGGGGATCAAGTGCTGGTGACCGGAACCTTTGGCGATGCAGGCCTGGGCCTGAAAGCGAGACAGGGCAGCTATGCGCCCCCGGACGCGGACGCTGACTATCTGGCCCAGCGATTCACCTTGCCCGAGCCGCGATGTGCGCTGTCTGGGCTGGTGCGCCAGTATGCGCACGCCGCGATTGATGTTTCTGATGGTTTGCTGGCAGACGCCCGACACATCGCGGAAGCGTCACATTGCACGGTTGAGCTGAAGCTGGATGCAATCCCCCTCTCAGACCCTGCACGCCATTGGCTGACGCAACAGCCGGATCGGTTACAGGCCTTGCTGGAGCTGGCTTCGAGCGGTGATGATTATGAGCTGGTGCTGACGGTGTCGGCGAATGCCGCGCCAGACTTCATCGCCGCAGCAAGCCGTCTCGGCGTCGCAGTGACATGCATGGGCGAGGTCACGTCCGGACGCGACACAGACGGCGATCTGATTGTTCGAGCGGATGGCGAGCCCGTCACGCCTTCGTCTTTTGGGTTTACGCATTTTTGAGTCTTGCCTGCTAAGCAGGATCTATGATTCGCTATTTCGCATACGCACTCTGCACCGCTTTTCTGCTCTCCACGCCTGCGTTCGCCGCGGGCGGCGGTGGCGGAGGAGGCGGTGGTGGCGGTGGAGGCGGCGGCTCCAGCGGGCCTGGCGCTGTGGCGTCTACGGATTTGCCGCTTTACAATTCTGTCGAAGAGGCCACCCAGGCGCTCATGGCGGAGTTCGGCGAAGACGAAACCTGCCCGCGTAGAGTGGACGTGCCCTCTATCGTGGTGCCGATTGAATCGCACCACCATTTGTATGGCTATGCGTTTGTAACGCCACGTATTTGTCTGGCGCGCGGCGTGAGTGCGACCCGCTTTATCGAAGACTTGCATTTCCTGGTCGACACCATGGTCCGGTCCGCGCATCGCCATCCGTTCGTCATTGATGACGCCGGTGAGATCGATCGTGAATCCACGCGTCAGATTCTGTACGCCGCGATCGGTGAAGTTGTAGACCCGACCCAGATCGAACGTCTTGATCTTCTAGGCTCTGACGTTCGCCCTCTGCGCTGATCTGAGAATATAGCTGCACCGCAGCATTTCTCTTTACTGTTGCATCTCCCTGAAAACCGGGACTAGGCTTTCTTTGTCAAAGCAATAGCCGCCCATGTCTTGGAGGCTTCCAAGAACTCGATGCGGCGTTGCAAGAAGCCTTTAGACGCTCGGGGAGGGTGTCATGCAATCAGTGTATATCTGGCTATGGATTTCCTTAGCCTGCGGGGGACTTGCGGTTCTCTACGGTGCGGTTCAGATTCGCTCCATTCTCGCGGCGAGCGCGGGATCGGAGCGCATGCAGGAAATCGCCAGCGCCATCCAGGAAGGCGCGAACGCCTATCTCAAACGCCAATATATGACGATCGCCGCCGTAGGGGCGGCGATTTTGATTCTGGTCGGGTTTTTGCTCGGCCCGGTCGTCGCTTTGGGTTTCCTGATCGGTGCGTTGTTATCGGGCGTAGCCGGTTTCATCGGCATGCTGGTGTCTGTCCGGGCGAATGTGCGGACCACGCAAGCGTCGATGGAATCGCTTCAGGCGGGTCTGTCCATGGCGTTTCGCGCCGGTGCCATCACCGGGATGCTGGTGGCGGGTTTGGCGCTGCTGGCGGTCACCGGATATTATCTCTGGCTCACGCAAGGAACGTCATTCGGCGCGGCCGAGGAGCCCAGACAGATCATTGACGGGCTGGTGGCGCTTGGTTTCGGCGCCTCGCTGATCTCGATCTTTGCGCGTCTTGGCGGCGGCATCTTCACCAAGGGCGCCGATGTAGGCGGGGACATGGTCGGCAAGGTGGAAGCCGGCATCCCCGAGGATGACCCGCGAAACGCCGCAACCATCGCCGATAATGTGGGCGATAATGTCGGAGACTGCGCCGGCATGGCGGCGGATCTGTTTGAAACCTATGCGGTGACCATCGTGGCCACCATGGTGCTCGCCTCGATCTATTTCCGCGATGCGGCGGGCGCGATCACGCTGGACGCCATGATGATCTACCCGCTGGCGATTGGCGGCGTGTGCATGGTCGCGTCCATTCTGGGGGCGTTCTTCGTGCGTCTCGGCAAGGGCTCAACCAATGTGATGGGCGCGCTCTACAAAGGGTTTTTCGCCGCCGCGATCTTCTCGGCGGCGGGCCTGGCGATCGCCACGCACTTCGTCCTGGGATTTGACGGCGTCGTTGAAAGCGCGAACGGTCTGCAGATCACAGCGATGTCGCTGTTTTATTGCGGCCTGACCGGTTTGGCGGTCACGGGCCTGATCGTCTGGATCACCGAATACTATACGGGCGTGAACTATGGCCCGGTGAAGTCCGTGGCCAAGGCGTCTGAGTCCGGCCATGGCGCGAACGTCATCCAGGGTCTGGCCGTCTCCATGGAGGCGACGGCGCTTCCGGCTCTGGTGATCATCGGCGCCATCATGCTGACCTTCAACCTGGCGGGGCTGTTCGGCATCGCGATCGCGGTGACGACCATGCTGGCGCTGGCGGGCATGGTGGTGGCGCTGGATGCGTTCGGACCGGTGACCGACAATGCCGGCGGCATCGCCGAGATGGCGGGGCTGGAAGGCGCAGTGCGCGACACCACCGACATGCTGGATGCGGTCGGCAACACCACCAAGGCCGTCACCAAGGGCTACGCCATCGGATCGGCGGGGCTGGGCGCTCTGGTGCTCTTCGCCGCCTATACCGAGGATCTGGCGTATTTCGCGTCAAATCCTGACACCTATCCCTTCTTTGCGGGTTTGAGCGTGAACTTCTCGCTTTCCAATCCGTATGTGGTCGTCGGGCTGCTCTTTGGCGGGCTCTTGCCCTTCCTGTTCGGCGGCATGTCCATGACGGCTGTGGGACGCGCCGCCCAGGCCGTCGTCGAGGAGGTGCGTCGTCAGTTCCGCGAGAACCCCGGCATCATGAAAGGCGAGGTGAAGCCTGATTATGGCCGCGCCGTCGACCTTCTGACCAAGGCGGCGATCCGGGAGATGATCATTCCCTCGCTCTTGCCGGTGCTCAGCCCGATCGTGCTGTTCATCGTGGTCAATTTCATCGCCGGACGGGCCGAAGCGCTCGCCAGCGTCGGGGCCATGTTGCTCGGCGTGATCGTGACGGGGCTGTATGTGGCGATTTCCATGACCGCCGGCGGCGGGGCCTGGGACAACGCCAAGAAATACATCGAGGACGGCCATCATGGCGGCAAGGGCTCTGAAGCCCACAAGGCTGCTGTGACGGGCGATACGGTGGGCGATCCCTACAAGGACACCGCTGGGCCGGCCGTGAACCCGATGATCAAGATCACCAATATCGTGGCCTTGCTCATGCTGGCGGTGCTGGCGGGGCTGTAGTTCCGTCCCGCCTGTCAAAAGAAAACCCCCGGCGCCGAGCGTCGGGGGTTTTTGTATTCGGAAGAGGTGAGCGTCTAGCCGCCCGGACGCGGGCCGCCTGCGCCGCCGGGCAGGTTCTGCTCGCCGCCGAACTGTTCGCTCGGCAGACGGCCCACATTGCCCAGAAGCTGTTCAAGGATGGTCAGCTCGCGTCCGCGGGTCGGGGTTTCGCGATCGACAAAGGCCACCACGCGGCCGTCTTCCATGCCGAACTCGTCCACGGCGCTGACCGTGCCGTCTTCGTCAAAGCGCACAGCGATGATCCGGCGTTCGCGGGTGTCGGGACGCAGATAGGCGAGATATTCGCGCGTCGCAGAGATATAATACCAGGTGTCTTGCTCGAATGTGCCGCGAGTGGACGGATTGCCCAGCGTGGCGAGCACGGTGGACTGGCTGTCCACGCCCACGGTCAGTTCGGGCACTTCGCCATCGGGATAGCGGAAGCCATGGCTGCGCAGGGTCGGATTGCAGGCCGTAACCAGCGTCGCGCTGAGGGCGACGGTGGCGGCGAGGATCACTCGGCTGAGGCGCATAAGGGCTCCATTGATAGCGTTCGAGGCGTATACGTCAGTGGTCAGTCAGCTTGCGCAGGACTATCGCCTTGACGTAACCGGGTGGAAGCATAGCTGCAAGCGCTCAGTGAGGGGAGCCTGTTAATACATGTTCAGTCGTTTGTTCAGGAAAGACCGCGGCCAGCACATCGCCCGCAGCCTGTATGATTCCCTCGTGCGCTCGGCGCGCCGACCGGCGTTTTACGGCGCTGACGGCGTGGAGGACAGCGTAGATGGTCGCTATGACATGATCGTCCTGCACGCGGTCCTGGTGATGCGGCGCCTGCGTGAAGGCGGCGATCTGGGCCGTGATCTCGCACAGCGTGTGTTTGACGTGATGTTTGACGATATGGACGCCGCTTTACGGGAGATGGGGACCGGAGATCTCAGCGTCGGCAAGAAGATCAAGGAGATGGGCGAGGCCTTTTATGGCCGCGCCACAGCCTATGAAACGCCGCTGGCGGAAGACGACCAGGCCGCGCTGACCCAGGCGTTGGAACGCAACATGTTTGAAGAGAGCGAGCCGCGCCCTGATGTCTGCGCGCGTTTGGCTGAATACGCTCTGGCCAGCGTGGCGACGCTGGAGGCGCAATCGATCGACGCGCTGATGGCTGGCGAGGCGCCGGACTTTGCAGAGGCTTGAGCTGCGGCTTGCGTCGCTTGCAAAGAGAGGGTCAATCGGTAAGGTTCGCCCGCCGTCGGCTGCCTGCCGGCGCACAAGTTGTTTTAAGACGGATTGTCTATGAGCTCAGCGCTGGTTCTTTCCATTGACGCCATGGGCGGCGATGACGCGCCGGAAATCGTCGTTGACGGCGTCGCGCACTTTCTCAAAGGCCGCAAGCGCGCGGTGCGGTTCCTGCTTCATGGCGACGAATCGCAAATCGCGCCCTTGCTCGCCCGCCATGAAGGTCTGGCCGAGGTGTGCGACATTCGCCATTCCGACACCGAAGTGGACATGTCCGCCAAGCCGTCTGAAGCGGTGCGCCGGGCGCGCGGCTCATCCATGTGGAACGCTGTTCTGTCGGTGAAAGAGGGCGAGGCTCAGGTCGCGATCTCGGCGGGAAACACCGGCGCGCTCATGGCGATCTCCAAGGTCATCCTGCGTATGAAAAAGGGCGTTCACCGCCCCGCCATCGCCGCCAGCTGGCCCGCGCCGAAAGGCTTTTCCACCGTTCTGGATGTAGGCGCGAATGTGGATTGTTCGCCGTCTCAGCTCGTCGAATTCGCGGTTCTGGGCGAAGCGTTTCATCGCGCCGTGCATGGCGAGAAGAACCCCACTGTGGGCTTGCTCAATGTCGGCCAGGAAGAGCTTAAGGGCGATCAGACGATCCGCGACGCGGACGCCCTGATCCGCGAAGCTGAGCTCGACCTGGATTATCAGGGCTTCATTGAGGGCGATGACATTTCCGCCGGCACCACCAATGTGGTCGTCACAGACGGCTTCACCGGCAATGTGGCGCTGAAGACCGCTGAAGGCACGGCGCGGCTTGTGGGCGGCTGGTTGCGAGAAGCGTTGACCAGCTCTCTCATCGCCAAGATCGCCACCGGCCTTCTCAGCCTGGGCGCGCTGAACCAGCTGCGCGCCAAGATGGATCCGCGCAACGTCAATGGGGGCGTGTTTCTGGGGCTGAACGGCGTTGTGGTGAAAAGTCATGGCGGCACGGACGCGCTCGGCTTCGCCACCTCCTTGCGCATTGCGCTGGAAATGGCCGACAGCCGCTTTCTGTCCGAGATCGAACGCAATCTTGAAAGACTGTCCGAGTTGCAAACGGATAATGTTTCCGAGGGGGAAACGGCTTGACCTATTCACGCATCGCCGGGATCGGTTCGTACCTGCCTGAGAAAATCCTGACCAATAAGGGCATGGAAGCGATTGTCGAAACCAGCGACGAGTGGATTCGCGAGCGCACGGGCATCAACAAGCGTCATATCGCCGGTGATGGCGAGCGGACCTCTGATCTGGGCGAAGCTGCTGCACGCAGGGCGGTCGAGCATGCCGGACTGACTTTGGACGATGTGGATCTGATCATTGTCGCCACGGCCACGCCTGATCTGACCTTCCCGGCGACCGCAACGATCATTCAGCACAAGCTGGGCGTGAAGAACGGCTTCGCTTTTGACGTTCACGCTGTTTGTTCGGGCTTTCTCTATGCGCTGGCGACCGCGGACAACTTCATCCGCACCGGCCAGGCCAAATGTGCGTTGGTCATTGGCGCGGAGACGTTTTCGCGCATTCTCGACTGGACGGACCGCACAACATGCGTCCTGTTCGGGGACGGCGCCGGCGCCATGGTCCTGACCGCGGAAGACGGTGAGCCTGAAGAGTATAAGGGCGTTCTGAAAACCCATTTGCGGTCTGACGGCCAGTATTGCGACCTGCTTTACGTCGATGGCGGTCCCTCTGCGACAAAAACGGTTGGCCATTTGCGGATGCAGGGCAACCAGGTGTTCCGTCACGCGGTCACGAAAATCTCGGACGCCATGACCACATTGTGCGCGCAAACCGGGGTCGATATCGCGGATATTGACTGGGTCGTGCCGCACCAGGCCAATCAGCGCATTCTGCTGGGCGTCGCGAAAAAGCTTGGAATTTCAGTGGAGCAGGTGATCTCCACTGTGGCTGAACACGGCAATACGTCCGCCGCGTCCATCCCGCTCGCCTTTGACGCCGCGGTCAAGGATGGCCGCATCAAGCGCGGCGATACGGTGCTGATGGAAGCGCTTGGCGGGGGCTTCACCTGGGGCGCCGCGTTAGTGCGTTATTAAGCGCGTTCATTGTGCGACCTATGGTTAACGTTGACCAGTGAGCGGTTTGCGACGTAACGTCTTCATCGCAGACATTAAAACGGGGGCCAACATGGGTTCGAAGACTGTCACGCGCGCAGATCTGTCAGATGCCGTCCATCGCGAAGTCGGCTTGTCCCGACACGAAAGCGCGGAGTTGGTGGAAGCCGTTCTCGACATGATCTCCGACAAACTTGTGGGCGGGGAATCGGTCAAGCTGTCGTCCTTCGGGTCATTCCTGTTGCGCGACAAGACCGGACGTGTCGGACGCAATCCGAAAACCGGCGAAGAAGTGCCGATCGAGCCGCGACGGGTTCTGGTGTTCAAACCCTCCCAGGTGCTCAAGGACCGGGTCGACGCCGCCCTGTCCAAATAGGACACGCCATGAGCGATAAATCGCCAGACGCTTACCGGACCATTTCCGAAGCCGGGGAGGAGGCGGGACTGCCGCCTCACGTCTTGCGATTTTGGGAAAGCAAGTTCGCCCAGCTCAAACCGGTCAAACGGGCGGGCGGGCGGCGCATGTATCGCCGCCAGGACGTGCAGCTTCTCAAAGGCCTGCGCCGACTGCTTTACGATGACGGGTACACCATCAAGGGCGCGCAGAAATATCTGCGCGAGCATGGCGTAGCGTCGGTCGCTGCGTTGGCTGAGGCCAGCACGCCCAGCCCGGATCCCGCTCAGGATATCAAAGCGCCGCCCGTAGCGCCGCAAGCCTCCGTCCAGGCGGAGGAGGCGCCCGTGACGCCTCAAAATGACGGGCCGCACCACGCGAAGCGTTTGTCTGGCGGCCAGATCGACTTGGCTCGGAGCGCACTGTCACGTCTGGAACAGGCGAGGGCGCGGCTCTCTGAAGTGCTTGAGAAGACGGCCTGAGCCTCGCTCCTGCGCAGGGCTGCAACACGTCTGCGACAGACCGCGCAGAATGGTTGCCTGTCCGCTTTTTGGCCCTTATACGTCTCTCCTCTCCGAACGCCGGGACCTGTTCGGAGACTGATATGGCGGAACGTGGCGCAGCCCGGTTAGCGCACTGGTCTGGGGGACCAGGGGTCGCGAGTTCAAATCTCGCCGTTCCGACCATTTTTTCAAGCACTTAGTGAGCGCCCTAGACCCGTCTCCGAATCTCGCTGACCGGTGTCTCCGAATCCTGTTCCTCATGAGTGCGCGCCTGTTCCATGTATTTGCGGCCGGCGGCGCGGCTTTTCTGGGCGCGGCGCGCGGCCTCCAGCGTGGGTGGCGTGTAGGTCAGATGAAGCCTGTCATCGGTATCCATGGCGTTAGCCAGAGCGCTGGCGCGGTCCTTCCTGTCAGCACCGCCCACGGTCATTTCAATGTTCGCACCACGTCTCAGGTCCAGCATCTTGCGACTTTCGGACTTGCCGAACTCGGCCTTCCTGATGCGTGAGAATCGCTTTGCGAAGTCCTGCGGTCCCGTGAAGGGGCGGCCATCCGGCCGGCGGAAGATCGGGGCTGTGGGTAGAGCCTCAGCGCCATCCGGCGCGGCGAGTCGCATAAGTGTGTCATAGAGGGCTTGCGGGATCGGGGCGTATATCTCGGCCTGTGTCTTCCGGCGCGGCCGGTGGATATACGGGCCTTGCTTGCTCATGAACAGTTCGGCCGGAATCAGGGTGCGCGCATCCACGGGCGAAACGGCCGTTTCCCAGATCAGGGCAATGGCGGCCGCCATGGTTTCATCGCCCATTGCCTCGGCGCGCTTGATCAGGCGCACGACTTCATGGGCGAGAAATATCTGGCTGCGGCCGCGCGGCTGCGGATTTGGCAGGCTCGCCGCCGGCGCTTTGCTAATGACGCCATAGGTCTGGGCCGTGTTGAGCAGTTCGCGCAATTTCTTGATTGTGCGCCAGCGCTCATATTCGGTTGTCTCGGCTTCCAGCTTGAGCTGAAACCGTTCCAGATCGTTGACGGTTATCCGCGTTATCAGTTTTGAGCCCAGTTCAGGGCCGATCCGCTTCCACGCGCGCTCGAACTCTTCACGCGTGCCGGCGCTCTTGCGCCTCCAGCTCTCGGTTTTGCGCCATTTGAGCCAGAAGCTCCCGAGCGATCCGGCCGGATACCGGGGCTCGGCCTCTGTGCGGCCCATTTTCAGCGCAGCCAGTTTCCGGTTTTGAAGCCGCGCGTCTTCGCGGCTCTCGGGCGTGTCTTCGCCATAGGCCACGCTTTTCATGCCCAGATCGCGCGCCCATTTGGGCGGTTCCCAATGCCAGCGCTTGGTTTTGCTGTTGGCCCGGTAGTAGGGGATTTGCTCGCGTAGCTTCGCCATGGTTCCGGTCTAGCGTTCGGGGTTCAGCCCTAAAGCCGCGTCCATACCCGCCTCAATCGCGTGTGCTTCGTCAAGGCTGGTTGTCTGAATGATCTGGCCTGAGCGGATGGTCACGCTCTTGTCGGGGTTGATCGTGACTTCAGGCACTATGCCCGCATCAAGGTAAGTCTTCACCAGTTGCCTGACCATCGCCGGCGCGATCCGCTTACGGTGTTCCATGACCGGCTCCTTTGGTGATCCTCTTGGTTAGCGCGCTAGATAGTTCGCCGCCATTCCCTGTTTCGCCACGTGCAAATAGCATTGCCGCCAAGTTGCCGACATCCACCGGGTCACCCTTCTCAACGTGTGAGACGCACAGGTAAGCCAGCCAGTCTATTGGGCATTTATTGAGATCGTGCCATGAATTTCGGCCTTTCTTTCGGCTTTCGTTCAGCTTGGCTTTCATGGCGCTGGCGAAGGCGTCAACGGCGGCTTCATCCCTTCGCTTTTCTGTCGCATTACGCTTGCGGTCGCGCTGAGTGTCCTGAGCCGCGATCAGGGTGTAAAACAAGCCTTCAGCGCTCTGCAGCCAGTTCCAAGTTTCTGGCGTCGCACGCATCACTCGCGCTTCTGGATTTGGCTCGTCAATGTACTCGTCATCATCGGCCAGCCAGTACTCCCTGCCGGGATTTTCTGTGTCAGTGAGCGCGCAATAATACTCACCGGTAATGTCTGCGCTTGCGGTGCATCGTCCTTGGATGTCGTTTTGATCTTTGCCGCCACATTGTGGGCAATTAGACGGCACATACTCTAGCGATGCATAAGCGCAAAATGCCCAGCGACTGACGAACTTTACGGCAAAAGTGGTTGCCCACTCAGGCGCGGCGCAAGCAATTGTATAGATAGAAAAGCCGGGCATACTTAAGCCTCTGTCTCAATGACGCGGCTGGACGTATCGCGTCCCCTCGGGAAGCGAAGCTGTTCAATCGCCATGGCGCGCAAGGCCTCGGCCAAAGCGGCGCCGCCGGCCTGATCTGACTGAAGGCCTTGAAGCTCGCGCTGGAAGGTGTGGAGCGCGCTGACGGTCCTTTCAAACTGGGTCAGGCCCGCGCCGCGCTGATGGTGGTCCAGCGTGCGTGACAGGGCCGTCTCGGCTTCAAGGGTCTGTGAGCGGGGCTGTAGGGCGAGGGCGTTCATTAGGTTGGCCTCCGCTCGATTTGATCAATGAAGAGGCGGAACTCTTGCAGCCATTCGCGCATCAAGAGGTGGGTCAAGTGGTGGTCAATGTGAACCCTGTCATGGGCTTGTATTAGATCATGTACCGCTTGAATGCCGCGAATAGTCGGGCTGACGGTGATGATAGTTGGAAGTGGACTCAACCCTCTTCGTTGAAGATGGTGTTCAATCAACTTTTTCATGGACCTGTTTTCCACAAGGATGGCGTCATGAGGCTTGATGCTCTCAATCATTCTGGTGGTCCGGCCAGTTCTTCGGCTGTTTTGCTCAATCATTTCCAGCGTAGCGGTGAGCGCTGCTGTCAGCGCAATGTGATCGGTCGTGCTCATGCCGCAATTCCCTCTGCGCTTTCAGGCTTCGGTGCGAGGGATCGCGCCAGCTCCAGCAAGCGCCGGCGCGGCATTTCCTTCAGGCCATAATACGCCCTGACGAGATCCAGCGTTTCCTTCCGGCTGAGCACATCGTCAGCAATGGTGGGGCTGGGGTCTGGGTCGTGTTCCGGGCTGGTGAGGCCTTCGTAAAAATACTGGACAGGTACGTCCAAGGCTTCAGCAATCTCATAGAGGCGGGACGCGCTGACGCGGTTTGCGCCGCTTTCGTATTTCTGGACTTGCTGAAACCGTATGCCGACCGCTTGCGCGAGCACCTGTTGGGTTTGGCCGAGCAGGCGGCGGCGGCGGCGGATACGTTGTCCAACATGGTGGTCAATGGCGTTGGTCATGACTGAGGCTCCATTTCGGTGGTTTGAGGCTTGATGGCGTTGCGGGCGGCGGTGAGGTGGTTCTGGACGGCTTCGAGATAGCCAATCGCGGTTTCCAGCTCGGCCTTTTCTGCGCCTGTGGACTCCGGGTCGTGCAGGGCGCGGCGTGCGCGTTTGAGCGCATTTGCGGTGTCTGCTTCGATCTGGGTAAGCCGGGCATCCCTGACGAGCGCGTCACCCGTGAGCGCCGGAGGCTGGGCTTGTGAGGGCGCGTCAGAGAGGGGTGACGCGGCCGAGCCTCCGGCGCGGGGTGCAAACCAGTCAGACGCGTGAGGGGGAGGTGTCTGAGCGGTCTGGCGGGGATCGGGCCCGCTGGGTTGAGTGTTATCCACTGAAGAGGTCACCGCCGGGGCTGAAGCGGTTTCAGCCGCCGGCGGTGCAGTGGGGGGGAGGCTGGCAGGCTTTGCCGGTGCGCGGCTCTCGGTGAGCTTCTTGCGCGCTTCGGTGAAGCCAAGCTGATTGGCGCGCATGAGCGCCTTGTCTTCGTCGCCAAGCTTCTGGAGCTTGCGGTATTGCTGGACGTACTCGGGTGTCTTTCCGAGGCTTTCCGCGATCTGGGGGTTTGACAAACCGTGTTCGTTAGCCAGCCGTTCAAAGGCGTCAGACAGCTCCATGGGGTTCATCTTGGAGTGAGTGAGGTTCACGCCAAGCTGGGTCAGGATGCGGTCACCCGGCGTCTTTGAGCTGCGGTCATATGAGACTTGCGCACGGTAATGCTCGGGCAAAGCGCCGTTCTTGATCGCCGCGCGAATGGCCAGAAGCCGGCGTTCGCCATCAACCAGCATCCGCCGGCCGGCGTAGTGCTTGGCCAGATCGGGGTGAGAGCGAATGAGCAGCGGCTTCAGGAGGCCCTTGGCGCTGATTGAGTTGATCAGCTCTTGCATGTCTTCAGCGTTGAAGATCGTGCGCGGCTGGTCCGGGTCAGGGTCGATCATGTCCGCCGGTATGCCATCAGACTGGTCCAGCTTGCGGGTGTGTTCAGCGAGTTCAAGACGCGCTTCATCAGACACAACCAGAGGCTTGGACCGGACAAAGCCGGCTTCATTCAAGCGCTTCCAGCTTCGTTTCACGTTCTGAGGGAGTTTCCCTATTGCGGTGGCCGCTTCGTGAAAGTCCATCTCGCCGGATTGGTGTAAATCGGCCTCTTCAGCCGCATACGCGATTAGTCTGAGGTCATCAGGTGACAGGGCCATGGTGCGTGTCCGTTATCTGAGCGCGAATGTCTTGATGAGTCGCGCTAGTCAAAATCTGGACACTTTGGACATTTGTCAACCCGCACGCCTCAGGTGAGGTTGCGCCCTTGTGAGGCGAGCGTTTGGCAATACACGCGCCGGCCTCGCGGTCTTTCAATCCGGAGTGACTGAAAACGTCTTTCCGGTAATTGGTTAAGGGGAATGCGATGCTCGGGTTTGTGGCGGTTCTGGCGCTTCAGGCGTCCGGTGATCTGGCGGTAAGCGTGCTGGAGGCTGAAACCGAGGATCGGGGGGCGCTCGTAACCCGTGTGACGTTTGAAGTTGCGAATCACGGCCGCAAGTCGCTCAGGGCCGCGAACGTCATTTGCGCGCTGACCCATGACGGCTCTGTGATCGAAACGGGATTAGGGCAGGTCTGGGAGCTGTCCGCCGGCGGCCGCGCATCCGAGCTCGTCTTGATCCGCCATAACGATCAGGCGGACGGGGTTTCCTGCCGGCTGGACGCGGCAGTCTGGGCGGATTAGGGGCGCGCTATTGCGTGAACCATCTGAACCCGGTCATAGGGAAGCTTCTCTTCGGCGTCGGGGGTGAAGGTTCGAGCGAAGTACACGCCGCCGGCGCGTTTGACGTAGCGCAGCAAGCGGGCTGTGCCGTCTGTCATGACAAACAGGGCGTCTTCACCGGGGCGCGGCGCGCGGCCGGGCAAGACAAATGCGCGCTCTCCGGGTTCGTAACGTGGCGCCATCAGATCATCAGCCGCTTCCACGGCATAGGCGCTCGCCCTGAGGCCTTGCGCTGGCAGGCGCTGGACCTGATCAACCACATGGTCATCATCAATCTTGATTGAGCCGTCAGCGCCAGCGCCATACACGGCGATCTGGCTTTCACGCTCCAGACCGAACGCCGGGCCGTATACCTGCGGCTCTCTGGCGGCCTGAAGCTCTGGCTTGTCGAGGTCAATTCCGAGCCGTTTCCCCTCATTGTCCAGAAGGGCTTTCATTTCCGCGATGTCTACGCGCGGCGGTGAAGCGTGCGCGCCAGAAACAAGCCGCTGAACCTTTTTCTGGTTCCAGCTGCGGCCGGTCTTCTGTGTCAAAGCGATAGCGGCGGCCTCTTGGCTCATGCCGAGGGCCTTCAGGTGGCTTTTGAAGCCATAGGGATCAGAATTTCTTGCAGCCATGTGCGGCATCTTTCGAGAAATTTCTGTCCCTGAGGATGGACAATTTATCCGAATCACACCCGTCTAATACCCGAGCATTAGACAAAATGTCCACAAAAAGGACAGTTCGGACATGACGCACACGACAAATCATGAGCTTGCACCTGATAACTCAGAGCGTCTGAGGCAGGTGAGGTTGCCGCGAGTCTTTGAAGATTGTGTAA
Organism: Oceanicaulis sp.; assembly: GCF_051859625.1. Classification (GTDB taxonomy): domain Bacteria; phylum Pseudomonadota; class Alphaproteobacteria; order Caulobacterales; family Maricaulaceae; genus Oceanicaulis. The sequence continues at coordinate 364,306 of NZ_JBHYFH010000002.1, forward strand.
CCCCCTGCGACCGGGTGGCGTTTCTCCTAGGAGGCGTAAGTCTGGCGGCCGAGGCTATCGGGTGTTCCCGTGCAGCCTTCTATATCTGGCGCACGCCAGTGGAGAATGGCGGGCAGTCGGGCCGCTTCCCTGAAGTCTGGTTGCCTCGTGTCCGCCGCGCCATGAAGGCGCGCTTCCGTGACCTTCCTGATGGCTTTCTGACCAAGACCGGCAAGGGCTTCGTCAGGGCTGAAGTGCTGGAGGCGTGCTGATGGCGGTGGAGGTCATTCTTTTAGGCGAGCTGAACGCCCGCTTTGTGGACGCTCTGGCTGAAGCTGTAGTCAGTTCTCCAAATCGCACTGTGGCCCAGTGCGTCAGCAACAGTGCTGGCGCGCTGGCTGAATTGCGCGGCGCTTCAGGCGGCGCTGCAGCGCTCGGGGCTCTGCGCCATCGTAGCTGGGATGTTGCGCTATATGGCGCAGACCATTCCTCGCAAAACGGGGGAGGTAGCTGATGGCCGCGCCATACATGGGGTTCGTCCTGAAGGCATCGGCGGCCGTGACGGCTGGCGATGCAGGGGCATATGAGCGTCACGCGATACTCAGGGAAACGCCTGCAACTGACCGGGCGCTCTATGACCTTCAGCCGCCAGATTTGCCGCTGTTCGAGCTGGCGCGTCAGGCGATCCGCATATGGGCGCAAGCAACGGACGAGCTGCGGCGGGACCGTTGGGCGTCTGTCGTCAGTGTCCTGTCAGACGCCTGCGTCTCGGCGGATGCTGAAGCGGCCGATCCTGAAGGGCGTGCGCGCCGTCATGAGCAAGAATTACGCGTTGCGCGCCTGAATGCTGCGCGCGGCCGGTCTTAGGGGAAAGCCATGAGCGCTTACGGAACGCCGGGCGGGAACCATGACCGTGATCGGGTCTTGGAGTTTATTCGCCAGATTGAAGCCAAAGAAGAGCGGATTGCTGAACACAAAGACGATGTGAAGGCGCTCTATGAGGCTGCGAACGCGGCCGGATTGGACAAGAGAGCCTTGCGCCGTCTTGTGAAGGTTCGCCGCCAGAACAGGGAAGGCAAGCGCGAGCAACGCGAGAATGACCAAGCCGCTTTTGAGTGGCTGGCCGATACGGTCGGTGAGTCTCACGGCGTTCCCCTTCATCGCCATTTTGAAACCCTTCAACGTGCGGGTGGCGGGTCTGTTGTGGACCTTATGAAGAGCATTGTCCCTGAGGGTGGCCAGATCATCGTTCAAGAGGGCGGTGAAAACTGGGTGATCTGGCGAGATGCTAGCGGTCACGCCCATGCAGAGCCTCACATGGAAACGCGGAAGCGGCCCGGCAATGCACCAGATGCAGAGGGAAGCGAACGCGGTTCGTCTGAGCCTTCACAGCCGGCTCAGACCTTCGAGCAAGAGCTTGAAGCGCCTCAAACAACGCCGGCTGAAGCTTACGATCAGGGGAAGTTCGCGGCTGAAGCCGGTGTTCCTCTGTCTGAGAACCCGCATCCCGCACTCACTGCGCAGCGCCGCGAATGGGACAGGGGCTGGCGAGAACAGTCCGGTGAGGATGGCATGGGGCCGGACACGCAAGAGGGTCAGGGCTGATGTTGCATAGGCATGAAATCAGTAACCAGCTCAGCGCATATGCCCGGATCATGCAGCCTGATGAAAGTGTTGCGCCCATCCTAGCGCCGGGCGTGAAGCGCGCTCTGACGGCATGGATGGAAGAGCTTTTCTGTGAAGGTGACTTGTTCGAGGTCGGCCTTCAGCCGCGCCGGCGGGCATTGTTCACAGGGCCGCCGGGGGGCGGCAAAACCACGATGGCGCACCATCTGGCCCAGCGTCTGGGGGTGCCTATTGCGGTGGTCCAGACTGACAAGCTCGTTGATTGCTATCTGGGGCAGTCGGGTAAAAATGTTGCGGCCATGTTTGAGGCTGCATCTGAGTTTGAAGTCGTTCTGTTTCTGGATGAAATCGACTCAATCGCCACAAAACGCACAAGCGGCGGCGCTGGCGCGGACAATGAGCGTAACAGCACGCTGACAATCCTGTTGAAGGAAATCGAGGCCTTTAACGGCATTCTTGTGGCGGCCACAAACCGCGCTGAAGAGCTGGACGCCGCTGTCTGGCGTCGTTTTGAGCTTCAGATTGAAATGGGCATTCCCGGAAAGGGTGAAGTCCGCGAAATCATCAAGCGCTATCTCGCCCCCTTCATTCTCGGCCAAGAAGCCTTGAAGGCGTGGACGGATGCTCTGCATCTGGCGAGCCCGGCGCTCATTCGTCAGGTGTGCGAGGCGGTCAAGCGCGAGCATGTCCTAGGCCCGCGTCTGGGGCGCTCCATGGTCGCCGCTGATGTTCTGGGGCGGGTTGTGTCCTCCGTCCAGCCTCACCCTGACTTGGATCGGCCGCTTATGTGGCAATCACGAACCTTGCGAGAGGTGGCTTTGGCGACGGGGTGGCCCTTGTCGGACAAGCCAGAGACTGGAGGGGCCGCCAATGACCAAGGCTAAGATGATCAAGCCGGCGCGCGGCATCACCTTTTCAGGGGCGATGATGGGCGCGGGTATCGAGGGGTATAAGTCCCAGACGCGCCGTCTGCTGTGGGATCGCGGGGGGAGGCGGAACTGGCTCGCCAGCCTGCAGCCCGGTGACCTGCTTTATACGCGAGAACCGGTCAAATGGGCGGAGGTCAGGGGATCTCTGAACGGGCGCTATGCGGCTGATTTCGGCTTCCTGTCAGATGCTGACCAAGAGACGCTTCAGGCTATCGGTCAAGGTGCGCGTTTGCAGCATGTTTGCGGGCCTTTGAATGGCCGGCGCTTTGATCCTGCACCGGACCCTGACTGGTCGCCTTCCCAGATCGGCAAGTGGTGTCAACCGCGCATCATGCCGTTGTTCGCCAACAGATGCACTTTGCGCGTGACCGGCGTTCGTATCGAGCGGGTGGACCAGATCAGCGAAGCGGATGCGCGCGCCGAGGGCGTCATGTCCCGCTTCGGTGGATCGGCGGCCGGCCTTTACGCGCACTGGGGCGCTTGGGAGCGCCGTGAAGGGGCGTGGAGCGTTGAGGCCCTGATGGTCGCAGATCGGCCCGTGGATGCGTTCTCAAAGCTCTGGAACACGCTGCACTGTGAAGACGGCCGGCGCTTTGAAGACGGGCCTGATGTCGCTGTGATCAGCTTTGAGTGGGTCAACCGGCCGGTCTGGGAGGTGCTGGGGATCGCGCCAGCGCTTTTGTTCTCGAACGCCGGGGGCGAGCATGACTAGCAAGCCGTTCGCCACTGAGAAAGCGCGGCGCTTGGCGGCTGATCGCAAAGCCTCGCGCGCCATTGTGCATATCAACAAGGGGCGTCTGCACAAGGCGGCTCATGTCATTGGTGAGGCGCTGACGATCTTGCGCGCGCCGGCGTTTGATCCGGCCGGCGCGTGCAAGTCGAAAGATGGCGATGAAATGTGCAGCGCGTGCAACTGCTGGAAGCGTGCGCGGGGGTGGTGCTCATGAGTCAGAATACGTCTTCCGCTGTCATGTCCCAACGCATCGAGCCGAACGGATCGCTTGACGACTTTCCAACGCCGCCATGGGCGGGGCGTGCTCTTCTGGAGCATGTCGTAGCGCCAGCGCGTAAAGCCGCGAGTGCTGCGCCTTTGTTCGCTCATAAGGACGTGCTGGAGCCGGCGGTAAATCGGGGGTTTCTGGCCGCTGGTCTGGCTGACTATTTCAAGACGGTTGAGGGGTGCGATATTCAGCATTATCCGCTGAATGAGCGTTGTCCGCGCTGGACTGAAGCTCTTGCGGCCGGACGCGGCGTCCAGAGGGATGAAGAGGAAGACTTTCTTCAGGGTGGGCTTTTCGGCCTCAATCCTCTGAGCTTTTCGCCGCACTGGATCATTACCAATCCGCCCTTCAACCGAGCTGAAGAGTTTGCGTTTCGCTGCGCCGAGCTTGAACCGTCTGACGGCTTCGCTTTCGTGCTTCGCACGTCCTTTCTAGAGGGGCAGGGGCGCTTCGCTGACCTGTTCAGCATTATGCGGCCTTCCATGATCGGGCAGTTCTCAGAGCGTGTGATCATGGCCAAGGGGCGGATGCTGGACCCGGCGAGAAAGTACGCGGACCCGCAAACCGGAAAGCTGAAACGTCCGTCCACGGCGACGGCCTATGCGTGGATTGTCTGGGAGCGCCGGCGCGGATTTGAGGGTGTTGCATCATACAACGCACGCTCCACGCGGTTTGAGTGGATTCCGCCATGTCGCTTGGCGCTGGAGCGGCCGGGTGATTATCCCGAGGTGGCGGCATGACGCGGTTGTTTGTCTATGAAGTTGAGCAAAAGCGCGCTCACACGCCCGGCAACGGTGACGATACCTTCTCACTGTTTCTAGAGCTGGCTGACGATGGCCGCCTGAGGGTGAAGCTGGCTTTTCTCACCACATCATCCGGGCGACATTGGCGTGAGCATTTCAGACGTCAGTCAGAAGCGGATTGCCTTGAGTTGAGCGTGTGTCTTCCGCCGGCAAGGGCGGCCGCGCTGGCTGAGAGTATCGAGCGCGCGTATCCGAAGCAGACCGCCTTGAGTTGGGCGTATGAGCGCTTGCGGCGCTTGAAGGGGATCTATGTTGTTGGCGCGGTCCTCTTGCTTTCAATGCTGGTCTTCTCGGGTGGCCAGTGATGGCGGCGGCGATCAATCAGGCCGGCCGCGATCCGCCTTAGGGTTCAGACGCATTCACACATTCTGACCGTCCCAAACGGGCGGCGCGTAATCACGCTGATTGATGACTCAGCGAACAGGGAAGGTTTGTCCATGAGTACGGGCAAAAGCAAAGCTGGCTTCAAGCGGACCAAGCAACGGTTCTCGATTATCCCGGCCGGGGTGGTCTGGGATGTTTCCGAAGGGCTGCTGAGTGAGACTGATCTGAGGGTGGCGGCCGTTCTCGGCACGATGACGCAAGAGGGCGGCGTGGTGCCGGCAACGCGCCAAACCCTGATCGCTGAAAAATGTGGATTGCACCGCCGCACGGTCAACCAGTCCATTGCCAAGCTGGAGCGTCGGGGCTGGTTGAGAAAGATTGATCCGGGGCTTCCCTCGGGCGTGATGGGGTACTTCCTGAGGCTCGATCCTACGCCCTCGCGCGCCAAGGCAGAGCTGGCGGAAGCGGATGCAGAACAAGGGGATAGTCAGGGGGGTGTGAGCGATGGATCACATGAGACTGACCCGTCACAGGGGGGTGTGAGCCCTGAGGATCACAAGCCCTGTGACTCTTCGGATCACACAGTAAACGATCCTTTCTATTCCGATAAATCCCCTAAATCCCCTTCGCGCTCATCCGATCCGCCGGACCCATCCTGCACAGGCCCTGAAGGGCGCTGTGCGTCTGGTCCCGGCTCAGCAATGGCGGGTGAGGGAACTGCAAGTGAGTTCGTTGGAGATTGGGTCGCCTTTCGCCAGCATCACCGCCGCATCGGTGGGGATCGCTGGGCGAAGCTGGCAGGTGTGCGGTGCGAGAATGGCCGCCTTTGCACGGGCTCCCAATGGGCTGCGCTAGATGTTCTGAAAGCCTACGGCGAAGAGCTGAAGGCGCATGGCGTGTCTGCAATCTGGTCTGATCAATCCAATCGTGAGGTGTCCCTGTGAGTGGTGATTTGCGCAAACGCGGTTCGTTGGGGTGGCGGGCGCTTCCAGCCGTCTATGCGGCTGCTCCGGGGTTCTGCATTCGAGACTTGCACGCCCTTCCGCCCCAGTCCTTCGGTGTCGTCTCTGAGGCATCATCCGCCCTATTGCTCGGCGAAGGGGAGGGGGTGGCCCAGTCAGCGCCATTCATGGCCGATCTGGGCGTATTGCCAGAAACCGGACGGGCAAAGGCAAGGTCGGCGGCCCAGTCAATGATGGATCGGGAACGGGATCGCCGCCGGCTTCAAATGAGCCTATCGGCCAACCTTCGCTCCCGGCGAATGCAGGCTGATGCAGCCGCGCGCCGTCATGGATACGATGGCTGGGCGCGAATGGTCAGCACGGGGCAAGTGGGGGATGCGGAAGCGAACGCTGCGCATCACCTGACCAAGGTTTTTGAACTTGTGCAGGCTGGCGCTATCGCCCGCGCCGATTATGAGGCGATGCTTTCGGGTGGCGTTGTCGTCTCAGGCCGGCCGGGTGCGCCTCAGGCATCGGCCGTGATCGGCTATGCAGACGTTTACCTTCCATGGCTTCGCTATCTGATGGCGCCGGGCTGTCGTCTCGGCCCGCGTGCGGCGTACTCCGGTGAGCAAGCGGTCAAGGTTACGCTCGCGTTCGTTGTTGAGGGGAAAACCCTCGCGGAAGCGGCGCGAATAGCGAAGATGAAGAAGGCGAACGCAACGGGTTTGCTGATGGAAGCGCTGAGAAAATACGCGTCGATCATGTCCAACCAATTGTGATATATAGGAAATCAAGCCCCTCTCAAAAAATGTTGTGAGAGGGGCTTGACGGCGGGAACCGAAAAAGGGCTATTCTCGCCACCGTTCAGAAAGTGTGCTTACGGCCCGGCGAGCTACCCGCTCAGCCGGGTTTTTTGCGTTCTGCGTTGGAGGCGGTCATGTAATGCCTAGCCGCTCTCGACGATACGTCCCCCATGGAAGCCGCGCGCGCCGAGATCGGGAGCGCGACGCAACGCGCTGGCGAGGGTCGGCGCGTCAGCGCGGTTATGACCGTGACTGGGAGAAGGTGGCCGCTTGGCGGCTTAGGGAATCTCCGCTCTGCCGGCATTGCCTGATTGATCGGCGGGTGACGCCGGCCACGCAGGTTGACCACATCACCCGCTTCCGCAGGCCAGATGGCTCGATGGACGATGAGCTGAGGCTTGATCCTCAAAACACACAAAGCCTTTGCGACCAGTGCCACGCCGCCAAGTCCGGCCGCGAGCGCACCGGCGTTCCTGAACCCGAGCGATACCGCACAGGGGGAGGGGGGTGAGAAAGTCAAAAGCGCGCTTCGCGGGACCGGCGGGGGAGCTTTCTGTTCACAAGCGGAAAATTGAAAAGAAATTCACCACGGGATTGGTGATCAAGGGGTTTTGCTGGTCTGGAGGTTGAGGCGATGGCAGGGCGGAAAACAACCGATTTGACAGTGCTTCAGGGCGGCAAAGGGGGATTTGAGCCTAAGCCTGAGGCTCAAGGCACAGCCCAAAAAACCGAAGAGCTGAAAATCCCGCCCATCGTCCGCACTGACAAGGATGCGCGGGCGGCTTGGAAGGTGGTCACTGAGTGGCTGGCCAAGCGGGATATGCTGGACGGTGCGGATACCTATTCGCTCGCCATCATGTGTCGTCAGTGGGCGCGATATGTCGCCTTGATGAAGTTCATTGATGAGCACGGTGAGACATACGAGGTCTCGGGCCGCCATGGCGTCCAGCAGAAGACTCGCCCTGAGGCGGTCCAGCTGAATGACCTTGAACGGCGGATGCGGTCCAGCTTCACCGAGCATGGATTGACGCCCATGGCCCGCGTTCGCCTCAGAGCGCCCAAGCAAACGGACCTTTTTGAAGAGTTGAGCAAAGCCCTGAGCTGATTGGGAGGGCCGTATGGATGGCTCCCCCCGTCATCACATCGTCACGCGCTACGCTCGGGCGGTTCTGAAGGGTGAGATCGTAGCCGGCCATCTGGTCAAGCTCGCGTGTTCTCGCCATCTGCGTGACCTTCGACATGGCCACAAACGCGGTTTGTGGTTTGACTGTGAAGCGGCTGATCGGGTCTTCAAGTTTTACCGCCTATGCGTTCACTCCAAGGGGCCGCTGGCGGGTCATCCTATCGAACTTGAGGCGTGGCAAGCCTTCTGCATCGGTTCCGTCTTCGGATGGAAGCGGGTTGTTGACGGGAAGCCTGTTCGGCGGTTCTCAGGTGTCACGGTCATGGAGGGCCGGCCATCAGTCCGGCGCTTCACGGAAGTCTATGAAGAGGTTGCGCGGAAGAACGGTAAAACCACCAAGCTAGCGCCGATCCAGCTCTATACGGCCGGGATTGAGGGCGAGAGCCGCGCCGAAAACTACTGCGCTGCGACTAAAAGAGACCAAGCGCGCATCCTGTTTGACGAGGCTTCGTCAATCGTCACGCGTTCAGTGTTGCTCTCGCAGCTGTTCGAGGCTCAGAAGTCCGTCATTCTGCAGCCGGCCACTGGCTCTGAAATCCGTGCGTTGTCGAAAGACGCGCACAGCATGGACGGTCTGAACCCATACTTCACAGCTGTTGACGAGCTTCACGCTCATAAAACCCGAGACGTTGTGGACGTGCTGGAAAGCGCCATGGGCGCGCGGCAAAACCAGCTGATCTGGTACATTACGACGGCTGGCGCAGCCAATCAGACGCACTCGATTTGCTGGGAGAAGCGATCCTATGCGGTCAAAGTGCTCCAAGGCGTCATCGAGAATGACCGCGTTTTCGCGTTCATTGCCTGCATAGACAAGAAGTCTGACGGCGCTCCGAAAGACGATGACTGGCGCGATCCATCCGTTTGGATCAAGGCGAACCCCAATCTCGGGGTGTCTGTCACCATGGAGGCCTTGCAACATGACTTCAGCAAGGCGGAAGCTAACCCGGCATCGCAAGCCGAGTTCAGGCGAAAGCGGTGCAATGAGTGGGTGGGCGCTCTATCGGCTTGGATACCTGTCACGATCTGGAGAAAGAACACAGGCGGCTTTGATTGGGACGCGGTTGAGGGGCGAGCGCCTGTTGGCGCGATGGACCTTTCTTCAACCATCGACATCACGGCTTGGAGTTTGTGTTGGGAGCCGGCGTATCCGGGCGACAAGTGGCGTTTCCTGAACCGCTATTTTGTGCCTGAAGAGCGGATTGCGCAGCGGGTCAAGGAAGACCGCCTTCCTTACGATGTCTGGAAGCGGAAAGGCTGGTTGAACACCACGCCGGGCGACATCGTGGATTATGAAGCGGTGCGTCAACAGGTGCTCGCGGACCACCGGGAGTTTGGCGTTTCAACCTTCGCTTATGACGCTTGGAATGCTCAGCATCTGGTGAACCAGTTAACTGAAGAGGGGCTTGACCCGGTTCAGTTCATTCAGGGCATCCGGTCCTATGCGTACCCGTCCAAATACTTTGAGGCCTTGGTGAACGGCGGCCACGTCGAGACTGAGGCTAATGACGTGACGGAATGGATGGTCACAAGCGCCTCTCTGAAGCGTGACGTGAATGACAACTTCATGCCGAGCAAGGGCGCGGCCGAGCAATCGCGGTCCAAAATCGACGGTCTAATGACCATGCTGATGTCACTGGGCCTTGTGCTCCGTGAGAAGGATGAAGGCACCGATCTGGATGACCTTCTGAACCGTTCAATGATTATGGGGTGAGCTATGTCCGTAGTGAAATGGATTGGCCGCCGCTTCGGGCTTAAGGACGCTGCGCCTTGGGTCGCGCTGGCTGGCGGTGAAAGTCATGCGGGCAAAAGGGTAAGCGAGCAAACTGCGCTTCAGCTGTCCACGGTCTGGGCGTGTGTCCGCATCCTGTCTGAGACAATCGCTTCGCTTCCTTTGCACGTCTACCGCGTCGATGAGAATGGCGCTGCAGAGCGTGATGACAACCATGAGCTGGCCCGGCTTCTGCGTGCGCCTCACGCCGAGCTAACGCCCATGGAGTTCTGGGAATCTCAGATTGCAGCGATCCTTCTACGCGGCAACTCGGTGTCAGAAAAGATTTATGGCTCTTCTGGCCGGTTGATCGCGCTGGAACCCTTGGACCTGTCTCAGACCAGCGTCTCACTTGATGCTGGCCAGCTGGTGTTTACCGAAAGCACCGCTTCGGGTGTGCGTCGGCTGAAACAAGATGACGTGTTCATGATCCGGGGCCGGTATCTGGGCGGCCGCCTCGGGGTTTCTGTCATCCAGTACGGGCGCCACACCATGGGCGGCGCGATTGCAGCGGACGAAACCGCCGGCAAGTTCTTCGCCAATGGTCTGCGGCAAACCGGGTTCGTCAAAATGCCCGGAAAGGTCAAAGACGAAGCTCAGGCGGACATGATTAAAAAGCTGTTTCTGGACCCTCTGAAGGGATCTGGAAACGCGGGTAAAATCGGTCTGCTTGAGGCGGGTATGGAGTGGGTGGAGGCAAGCCTTCCGCCTGAAGACGCTGAGCTTCTGTCAACACGTCGCTTCAACGTTGAAGAGATTTGCCGCTGGTTCGGTGTTCCGCCCATGCTCGCCGGCCATGCTGCGCAGGGTCAGACCATGTGGGGGAGCGGTGTTGAGCAAATCAATATCGGCTTCGTTATTCACTCCCTCGGGCCGCACCTGAACCGGATTGAGAGCGCTATCAATCACCGCCTGATCAAGAGCGGCGAGCGCGGGCGCGTCATCGTCAAGTTTGCGGTGAAGGAGCTGTTGCGCGGCGATAGCAAAACGCGCGCTGAGTTCCTGTCAAAGATGGTTCAGAACGGCTTGATGACCCGCAATGAGGGCCGGGCCTTTGAAGACCTGCCTCCAGTGGCGGGTGGCGATGAGCTGACCGCGCAAATCAACCTTGCGCCTGTGTCCATGCTCGGAACCTTCGGAAAAGTATCAGATGGAGGCAAGAATGGTTCAGATGGATGAGCGTGGCGTGAAGCGGTCCAGCCGCCTGAAAGTGTCCGATTTTCAGCTTGAGCTGAAGGCGGTGGGCGATGCTGAGGCCGGCGTGTTCGAGGGTTACGGCTCGGTCTTCGGCACGGTGGACAGTTATAACGAGATCGTTGCGCCCGGCGCGTTCGCGGAATCGCTGGCAGATATGGCTGCGAAAAAGCGCAAGGTTCCTGTGCTCTGGCAGCACCGCACCGGTCAGCCTATCGGCGTTTATGAAGAGCTTCGTGAAGACGAAAACGGGCTGTACGTGCGCGGCCGCTTGCTGGTGGATGATGTCGCACTGGCCCGCGAGGCTTACGCACTTCTCAAGGCGGAAGCCGTCAGCGGGCTGTCAATCGGCTATTGGGTGCGGGAAGACAGCTTTGATGACCTGACCCGTCAGCGCACCCTGAAGCGGCTGGACCTGATTGAGGTTTCACTGGTCACCTTCCCTGCAAACGATGATGCGCGGGTTGAAAGCCTGAAGATGAAGATGGCGCACGGCCAGCTTCCCGACCTGAAAGAATTTGAGACGCTCTTGCGTGATGCGGGGTTCTCGAAAAGCCAAGCTGTGATCGTCGCCAATCACGGCATGGCGCATTTGCTCCGGAGTGAGTCCGCGGGCTCTGGCGAGATCGACCAAGAGGCCAAGTCCATTCTGTCGGATATGTCCGGCGAGCTGGCTGGCCTGTCACAAGCACTCAAACTCACCTAACGAGGCAACAATGACCCTCTCTAAAATCCTGTCCGTCATGGCTGTGCTGGCCGTGGCGGCTCTCTTCGCATGCGCCGGCGCAGATGCGGCCTTCGCCATCGGTGAAGCGGCTAACATTGCTGGCGCATCCTCTGCTCCTCTGATCGCGGCGGCCGGGGTGGCGGCCACGCTGACGCGCGGCCGCAAGTCTGGTGGCGGTGATGGTGGTGAAGCTCCCAGCCTTGCCGACCTGAAAAAGCAACTTTCCGAAGTGGTCGCGGAAGTGAAAAACTTCGCTGAAGACGTGACCAAGAAAATGGCGAGTGGTGCGGCGCTCACTGAAGAGCTGAAGCAGAAGGCTGACGAGGGCCTGACCACGGCTCAGAAACTGCGTGACCAGATGGACGAAATGGAGGCCAAGGCCGCCAATCGCGCCCGTCATGGCGGTGAGGCCGCTCAGAAATCCATCGGCCAGCAATTCGTTGAATGCGATGAAGTGAAGTCCTTCATGGCCTCTCCGAACCGTCAAGGTGTCCGCATGGGCTTCAAGACGCTTTCTGGTCTGACGCCGGCGGCTGGTGGCGCGCTGGTCCAGCCTGAGCGTCTTCCCGGTATCGTTACCCCGCCGGTTCGCCGGATGACTGTTCGTGATCTTCTTGCGCCGGGAACCACGTCATCCGGTTCTGTCGAGTTTGTTCGTGAAGCTGGTTTCACCAACAACGCCGACACCAAGGGCGAGACGGCGGCCTCTGCTGAATCCAACCTGACCTTTTCGTTGGAAAGCGCCAAGGCGGTGATCATTTCGCACCATCTGAATGCGAGCCGCCAAATTCTGGACGATGCAGGCCAGCTTCAGTCCTACATTGATGGGCGGATGCGGACGGGCCTTGCTCTGAAGGAAGAGCGTCAGCTTCTCAACGGCGACGGGACCGGCGTGAACATGGAAGGGCTGGTTACGCAAGCGTCTGCATACTCTGCCCCCCTGACTGTCGCCGGCGCTACTTTCATTGACCTTCTGCGTCTGGCCATGCTTCAGGCGGAACTGGCGGAATACGCGGCCTCGGCCATTGTTCTGAACCCCATTGACTGGGCGGCAATCGAGCTGACCAAGGACAATGAAGGGCGCTACATGTTCGCCAATCCCAGTCAGATGACCGCACCGGGTCTCTGGGGCAAGCCTGTCGTGCCAACTCAGGCGATGGCGGAAGACAAGTTTCTGACTGGTGCTTTCGCTGACGGTGCTCAGGTCTTTGACCGTGAAGAGGCCAGCGTTGAGCTGTCCACTGAGCACTCGGACAACTTCACCAAGGGCATGGTGACGGTGCTGGCTGAGGAGCGTCTGGCGATGGCTTGCTACCGTCCTGAGGCCTTCGTGTATGGCGATCTGGGCCGCGTCGAGTAGCGGTCCCAATCTCCCCTGAACTGACGACAAGAGGCGGCTCCGGCCGCCTCTTGTCGTTTCGACTTTCAACAAACGAGGTTCGTTATGTCGAGCAAGGTCTTCATTGTGCCGTCCCGGCCGTTGGATGGGAGCCATGGCTTCCTGAAGCCGGGCGTGCCTGTGTCCGTCTCGGACGAATACGCCAAGAAGCTGGTCAAGCATGGCCGCGCCGTGGAAGTGACGGCAGAGAAGGCAAAAGAGATCGCGGCCAAGTCCGCATCCTCTGAGCCGAGTGGTGGCAAGGCCGCTGACGCTCCGGCCAACAAGTCCGCGCGGAAGTCGGCTAACAAGTCCGCTCCGAAAACCAAGGCTCAAGCCTCGGCTGAAGGTGCTGGCCAAGCATCGAAAGACGAAACACCGGCATCTGGTGAGGGTGCAACGGACGCACCGGCCGCGTCCGGGGGTTCTGCGGGCGCTGAAGCGTCCTAGGCGAGCTGGAGGGGTTCATGTCTGCAGTTCGTATTACACGGCCGGATGCTGAGGATTTGCCGCTTTCGGTGGCAGAGCTGAAGCGCCATTTGCGGATCGGTCATGACGACGATGATGCGCAGCTGGAAAGCTGCATTCGGGTGGCGGTGCGTCAGGCTGAGACTTTGACGGGGCGGGGCCTTGCGAAGGCTTCCTACCGTCTGAACCTCTCCGACTTTCCGGGGGCGTCTCCGGTATCCCTCGCCTTCCCACCTGTGCGGGGCGTCACGTCGATCAGCTACTTTGATGATGAGGGCGTTCAGCAGTCACTTGAGGGCTGGCGATTATGGGGTGTGGGTGACCTGCCCGTGATCTATCCGCCATCGTCGGGTTGGCCATCTGTTGAGCCGGGCAGGCCGGATGCGGTCACAATCACCTTTGAGGCTGGTTGTGATCCATCAGACCCGTCCTTCATCTGCGCTGAAACCCTCCAGCACGCCATCATGCTATTGGCGGCCCATTTTTATGAGCAGCCGCTTCCTGTTTCTGAAGTCTCCATGACTGAGGTTCCGCACACGCTTGAGGCGCTGATGTCGCCTGAGCGCATATATCGGTGAGCTGATCATGTTTGATCCATCCCGCTTGACTGATGAAGTGGTTGTTGAGTGCTTTGACGACATGGCCCAAGACGCGCACGGCAATGAGACCGGCGGGGAATGGGGTGAACTGATCGAAGCGCAGCCCGCCGGATTGATCGCCAAGAGCGGCGGCGAAACCGTCCAGCAGGGCCGGATGGAAGGGCGGTTGCTCTTTGAGGTGGTCTTACGCTTCAACGTGAGTAATCAGACCATCACTGAGAAAGACCGTTTGCGCGTCTCTCGCGCCGGCGGCGCTTTGCCTATCGGGTCTGTTCTCAATATCAAACACGTTCCTATTGACGTGGATCAGCCGCGCCGCCGCTGGCTGCGGTTTCAGGCTGAGTTCGGTTCTCAAGATGGGAACTAGCGCTACGGTTCAGGGACTGGAAGGCTATCGGGCAAAGCTCAGGCGTCTCAGTGAAGCCTCGGTCAAGCACATATCAGCGGCGCTTGAGAAAAACGGCGATGAGCTGAGCGCCATGCGCCGGCGTCTTGTGAACAAGGATGCGGGCGATCTTGAGGCCTCAATCGGTTGGGAATGGGCCACGGGCAAGGGCCGGGCTGGTCTGAAGGGGGATATGCGCTTGGCCATCAAGGCCACGGCTGGCAGTCCCTCGGCCTATTATGCGAGCTGGCAAGAGTTCGGCCCGTATGGAACCCCGTACTTTTTCCCGGCTTACCGGGCTTTGAAGAAAACCATGCAGAGCCGTCTGGCGCGCGCCTATGGAAAGGCTGCGCGTGAGGCTGCGGGGGGTGTGCGTTGAGCAATCCAGCGGTTTTGGTTGTCATGGGTGGCGCGATCCAGTCCGCCCTCAGGGTGGATGCGCCGCTTCTGGCGGCGCTCGGGCCAGATCGGGTGCATGATGAGCCGCCAGCGAATGCGGTTTATCCGTTTGTGTCCATTGACCAGCTTGAAGAGCGTAATGACGCCAATGGCGCGGCCAAGGCTTGGGTCATGTTCGTCTCAATCCGGGTCTGGAGCCGTGCGGCGTCATCGCTTGAAGCGCGCGAACTGGCCGGGCTCGTGGTGGACGTGCTCGACGGTCTGGCGCTTCCGGCCGGCTCCTATGAAATCAACTGGCGCGACTATCAACGCACACGCACGCTCCGAGATCCTTCCGGCAAGACCCGGTTTGCGCTCGTTGAGTTTGAGTTCGGTCTGACGCGGGCCTGAAGGCCACGTTTCCAATCACAGTTTTTCACGCCTCGTGGTGAGGCCAGAAGAGGGAGGGCCAGCCATGGCTGAGCTTGATGTTGTTGACTATGGGGAAGTTCTGTTTGCCATCAGCGATGGTGAAGCGGTTCCCACCTATGAGCACCCGGCCGCGATCAACTCGGACAAGGGGGTTCAGTTTACGGCCCAGTTTGCGGATGACCTTATTCCGGACAAGACCAATCTCGGCGGCCCGCGCCAAATCTTTCGCAATGCGCAGTCCATTTCCTTCACTATCTCGGGGGCCGGTAAGGTTGACCGCTCTTCAGTGGCCATGTTCCTGCGCTGGCTGGCGTCGGGGGGCTCCAAGGAAGTGAAAGTCAGGATCGGTGAGAAGGGCGCCACCGGCTCTGTCGAGATCACCTGTCCAGTCAAGCTGACGGACTTCAATGTCCGCACTCAGCACCCCACATCTGCAGATGTTGACATCACGCTTGTCAGCGACGGCTTCAAGCCTGACGATATTCAGGATTATGTCTGATGAGCCGGCGGGCGATCATTGAGCGGCCGTTTGCAGACGGCCGCTTTTCCTTCCGTCTGGGGGTGGGCGAGCTGGAGCTTCTTCAGGAAGCGACGGATTGCGGGCCTATGGAGCTTCAGCAGCGACTGCTTCGCGGGCTCTGGCGGCAATCGGATGTGCGCGAAACCCTGCGTCTGGGCCTGATCGGCGGCGGTATGCAGCCAGAGGCGGCCCTGAACAAGATTGAACAGTACGTTGATGCTTATGGCCTCGCGCCTCATGCTCAGACGGCCATGGAAGTGGTGGGCGTGGCCCTGTTCGGTGTCGAGGATGAGCAGCCGGGGGAGCCCGACGCGGAAGCGGCAACGGACGCAGCCGGCGCATAAAGCCGCTTCCGCGCGGAAAATGGCGCTTCGGTGCTCTGTATGGCAATGCGGCCGTGATCGGCTTCACGCCCGATCAGGTGCGCGCCATGAGCCTCTGGGACTTCAATATGGTCTGCGAGGGCTGGGAGTTGGCCCATACGCCTGAAGACCAGATTAAGCCGGACTTTCCTGATGATGCAGCGCTGAAGCGCGCCAAGGCCGCATTCTCGGCCTGAGGGGGTATCCATGGCCGATGATAAGGACTTTCACCGTCTGGTGACGGTGCTTGAGGCGAACATTGCCAAGCATGAAAAGGCGATGAACAAGGCGCTTGGTCAGGCCTCCACGACTGCGCGGGGGATCAGCACCGAGTTCCGCCGCTCCAGTCAGCAGGTGAACCGTCACTTTGACGCCATGCGCAACACGGCCCGGAATGCTTTCGGGGCCGTTGCTGCGTACATGAGCACACGCGCTGTCACTCAGTTTGTTCAGGGGTCTTTGCAGGCGGCTGAATCCATTGCGGATATGGGCCGGCAAGCAAACGCCAGCACTGAAGAGCTGCAGGCCTTGCGTCATGTGGTCGATCAGAACGGCGGAAGCGCTGACCTAGCAGACAGGGCCTTGCGGCGCATGTCTTCGGTCATGGGTGATGTGATGACCGGCGCTGTGGATGAGGCCACGCGCGCTCTTGAGCGCATGGAGTTGGCCGAGCGCATCCGGAACGGTGAAATCCGAACGTCAGACCAGCTCTTCACCGCCATGGTTGAAAAGCTGGAAACGGTTGAGGATGCGAATATACGCGCCAGCCTGACCGCTGACGTGCTTGGCCGGCGAATGGGTGAAGAGCTGGGGCAATCTCTCTCAATCGGGCGTGAGCAGCTGGAGCGCACCCGTCAGGCCGCTCGGGATATGGGGTTGGTGCTGAGTGACGAGCTTGTCCAGCAAGGTTCAGCGGCAAATGCGACCATGCGCGCGCTTCAGCAGTCCATGGCGGCTGAGGCCCAAGGCGAGGTGCTGCGTTACTCCAATGAGCTTCTGAGCGTTGCCGAGGCGCTAGGCGAGATCGCAAAATGGGGCATTCGCGCCACGGCGGCTTTGCCCCAGTTCGGGCAATGGCTCGGCGGCGAGCTGGCCGGTATTAATGGTGTCAGTGGACAATCGGCTCCGGCTGAGCGTGAGCGCGCGAATGAAGACGTGCTGCGCCGTATTCGTGAGCAGCGTTACAATGGTGACGGCATTTCGCGCGGCGTGGTGCGTGACTGGATCGAAGACGCCGGCTTCTCCGATAACTTCCGCGATTCCTTCATGGAGGCCTTCGGCAATGGTCCAACCACATTGCCGGGCGGGATGGGCTTTCTGACTGAGGGGGCTCTGGATCGTCTTGAGACGGTGCTTCAGCTGGCTGTTGACCGGGCTAAACTGGACGCGCGCGCGGCTGAGGCTTCCGCCAATCGGTCTGACCTGCCCGTTTCAATCGTTCCATCAACGCCGGCGGCTGGCGGGGGCGGGGCAGCTGGTGGCGAGGCTGACCCTCGCCGCTTGTCGCCGCTGAGCGAAACCCGCGTTGTGGGGCTTCCATCGCTTGATGAGCGCCGCGCACGCATAGAGGCCTATTTCGGTGACCGCTCGGACATGGCGCTTCCTGACGGCGCTGAGATCGCGCAAGGGCTTCAGGATGCTGTCTCGGATAATCGTGAGGCGTGGGCCTCGGAATTTGGCTGGATGATGGCCACGGGCGCTCAGCAGGCTTGGGACGGTGATGTGATGCAGTACGGCGCTAAGGTGCTGTCAAATGCCATGCAGCGCCAGCTGTCCAGTGTGTTTACCGAGCTGGGGCGCCAGCTGTTTGACATGCTTTCGCAAATGGAAGGCGGGTTTGGCGGTCTGGTCGCCAAAGGCGCTCAATTCCTGTTTGGCGGCTTCCGCGCGGAAGGGGGTGATGTGCGGCCCGGTATGAGCTACCGGGTTGGTGAGCGTGGCCCTGAGCGCTTCGTTCCTGATGTGCCGGGGCGGATCGTTCCTGAATACGCTACGCGCCAGATGCAAGCGCCGGCGGTCATGGGTGGCGGTGATATTCGCGTTCGTCTGGAGGTGGACGAGGGGGCCATGTTCGCGGTTCGCGTGGCTGAGATCAGTACGCCCATTGCTCAACGAACGTCAGTGGACATTGTTTCCAAACAGGAAGAGGCGCGGGCTCAGGGCCAGCATGAGAAGGCCAAGGTGTTGCGCGGCGGGGGGCGGTGATCATGGATATTCTGCTTCCTTCCTATCCGCCGGCAGCATTGGTTTCGCCAACGCTTGTGAAGGCCGGCCGTGAGGCCAAAGGCCCGATGCAGAGCGCCAGTCAGCGCATCCAGCGCCATGGCTCTCGTTGGGCTTTTGACGTCGATCTTGAAGACATGCTTGCCGATGATGTCGGGGGCTGGGGAGATGTCGAGCATGAAACGGCCGTTCTCGGCTGGATCATTCCCCAGCCGTGGCTGGATATTGGCGAACCGGGTTCGCCTGTCGTGGATGGCGCGGATCAGATGGGCGCTCTCGTCAATCTGCGTGGGTTCGCAGCGGGCTATCAGTTGAAGAAAAACCAATGGGTTTCCTTCAACGATCAGGGGCGGCGTTACACGCACCGGGTCACCGCTGACGTTGTGGCCGACGCGACCGGCCGGCTTGCTTTGGCGATCCGGCCCATGCTGCGTGAATTGTTCGCTGACGGTGTTGAGCTGGAAGTCAAAGAACCGAAGATCACCGGCTTTGTGACTCACTCCGGGCTGGCGATGGCGCCACGGTCCAGCACGCTCAAGGGCTTCTCTTTCACCATCAAGGAGGTGTGAGAATGGATGCGGCGCTTGAAGCGGCATACAGGGCGGATGCGGTCACCACCTTTGAGGCCATGGAACTGGTGCTCAGGCTTGCTGGTGGGGGTGAGGAAGTCATTCGGCTGAGTACGGGCGGCCTCGTTGTTCTGGATGGTCATGTGTACCGTGAGCGCCATCCTGAATATGGACTGATCGTCAATATCACTCAGGTTCGAGACGGCGTGACGGGTACGGCGGCCGCACCAGCCGTAACGCTTTCGCCAGAAACGAACGCGGGCCAAGCCAAGCTCGCGGCCAATATCGCCATGGGCTCAACCGTGGTGCTTTATGCGGGCGTGCTTCATCCCGTGACGGGCAGGGCTGTGGGTGTTGAGCCGTTCTTTTTCGGCCGGCTCGATAACTCTGGCCTGATGATTGATGAGGAAAGCCAGCTTCTGAATTTGAGGCTGTACTCTGAAAGGGAGTTCGCCCGCCGCAACTCCCAGCACCAGCGGCTGTGTTCCGCTTTCCTGAACCAGTGTGACCCGGCGGCGCGGGGGCTGGATCATATCAACGCCATTGATGAGAAATCCTATCACCGAGGTGACGCCTCGCGGGCTGTCACCCGTGTTGGCGGTGGGGGGTCTGGCTCGTCTGGTGGCTCGGGGCAGAACGCAAGAGCGGTCTAACCATGTCTGAAATGAATGATCTGTTGCGCCGCCAGCGCATTGTTGGCGCGTGCGCGAACCTGCATCTGGGCCGCCCCTTCAAATGGGGTGTGCGTGAATGTGTTCGGTTGGCTCGCCTTGCCATGATTGAAGGCGGCCATGGTTGCCCGCTTCTGAAAGGCAAGAAGTACACCACGGCGCTTGGCGCGGCGCGTGTCATGAAGCGCTCGGGCTTTGAAAATCTGGTGAAGGCGATGGACGCCACGGGTCTGGCCCGGATCGCGCCGGCGCGCGCCTTGCCGGGTGACATCGTGGCGCTTCCAACCGATGCGCCGGGGCCGTGGGGGTGCGCCTTGAGCGTGGCCATGGGGAATGGCGCGTTTCTCGCCTATTGGGGCGCTGAGGAATCCAGCTGGCGTGGGGCCGCTGTAAGGGATCTGAAACCGCTGGCGGCTTGGAGGGTCTGATATGCCGGGAACGGGTATCGGTGAGGCCATTGCGGCCACTGTCAGTTATATCTCTTCCGCCTATGCGGCTGCGGCCGCTGGAACCGCCACGGTGGCCCAGACCGCTACCGTGGTGGCCATCAACGTAGCGGCCAGCGCCGCCATCAATGCCGCCACAA
The DNA here is from genome assembly GCF_051859625.1 of Oceanicaulis sp. Classification (GTDB taxonomy): domain Bacteria; phylum Pseudomonadota; class Alphaproteobacteria; order Caulobacterales; family Maricaulaceae; genus Oceanicaulis. Next base: position 384,158 of record NZ_JBHYFH010000002.1, read on the forward strand.
GCCATATTCTAGCGCCTGACGTGGACAAGCGCGGCCGGCCGCATGAGTTTGTAGCGGACCCTGACGCCGGCATTCCCATTCTGATGGGCCGCCGGGGCGTTGGCGGGCGTATGATCTATCAGGATGAATGGGGCGCGGATAACCGTTATCTGAGCTGGGGGAGCGTCACGTCTCTTGGACCGATTGCCGGCGTTGATGCGTTTCTGGCCGATGGCGAGATTGTCGGGTTTGCGGGGGAGAATGCGACCGGGCGTTTCAAGGACAAAATTTACCGAAGCGCCAAGCTTGGTAGCGCATCCGATAGCGCCCTGACCGCGCCGGCGGCTCCGGAAGCGGCGCCCGGTTTGCGCGACTGGGGGGCGGCCCACCGTCTTCCCAACCTCGCCTCCCAGATGCTGACCTTCTATGAAGACAGCAAGCTCAGCCAGTGGCCGCGCGGTTATCCCAAGCAGCTGACAGTGGCGCGAGGTGTTTACTGTTATGACTGGCGTCAGGACAGCACGTTTCCGGGCGGTGACGGTGCTTGTCGTTGGGGGCAGCCTGAAACCTATGTCTGGTCAGAGAATGCCATTGTCCATGCTGTAAACTGGAAGCTTGGCCGATGGATTGAAGGGCCGTCCGGTCCGCTTCTGGTGGCCGGCTTCGGGGCGCATCCGTCTTCGCTCGATTGGGACTCCTACACCTTCGCGGCCAATGTCAATGATGCGAATGGCTGGAAGGTCGCCGCATACCCGACTACGGCCGATGATGAGTATGAGGTCTATCTGGCCCTTCTGCAGGCGGGTGGTGCGCGTGACAGTTCTCTCGCGGGCAAGTTCTCTTGCATCGTCTCCGCGCCGCGTGCGCCTGTGGTCACGATCATGGCGGCCGATCTGGATGGGCCGTTTGAACTGAGCGATATTGCAGCGGCTAAAGAGCGCCGGCTGAACACGGTTTATCCGCGCGTGGTGCTGGAAAGCCAGCTGTGGAAAGACCACACGCTTGATCCTGTGAAAGTTTCCGAGTTTCTGGAGGAAGACGGCGAAGAGCGGGCTGAGCGGCCGATTTTCCCGTATGTGCCGGATGCTGAGCAGGGAACTCAGCTGGGCGCGTACATGATGCTCGATTCGCGCGAGTATCTGACGGGTCAGGTTCCGGTGAAGCCTTATCTGCGGAATGTGCGGCCGGGTGATGTGGTGCGCTTTGATGATACCGGATTGGCGCTGGATGGCGTTGACGTGCTCATTCTTCAGCGCAGCTTTGATCCGAATACACACAAGGTTGTATTGACCTTTCGGAGCGAGACGCCGGGCAAGCACCCCTTTGCGTTGGGTCAGACCGCAATTCCGCCTCAGCCGCTTTCCCTGAGCGATGCGGACCCGTATGAGACGCCTGCGCCGGGGCCGGGTGACTGGACTATTGGCGATGAAGGGCCGGGCGTGGGTGATCCGGGGATTCCCATTGTCACCCTGACGGGCCGCGTGGTGAGCGGTAATGTCTCTGAGGTGCGCCTGTACTGGCGTCACAAGGGGGCGCTGGCTTGGGTCATTGCCGATGTCACAAAGCCTGACCAGACCACCTATGTTCTGCGCGGGCTTCCGGCCAACGCCACGCTTGAAATCGGGATGCAATACGTCTCTGTCTTCAGACAGGATGGCGAAATCATCCTTCTGGGTGAGATCACCACGCGCCCTCTGAAGATTGATCAGATCGCCGGGCGCGATGCTGAAGAGGTCATCAACGAGCTGGCCGAGCTTGGCGGGCTTCTGGATGCAACCGAGTATCTGGCGAATGGTCTGTTCCGTCATTCTCAGGCGCTTGCTGATCTTCGCCGGCGTCTTGAGGAATTGTCCTTTCTGGATGGCTTGCCGGTTGGGGCTCGCATCATTGAAGAGCGTTCAATTCGGGAAGAGGAAGGCCTTCTTGCTGTTGAGGCGCGAGCCGCGCTCTCAGGCCGGATTGATGACGCGTCAGCTGCAATCATTGACGAACGCGGTTTGCGGATCGCGGCGGATGAAGCTGAGGCCTCAGCGCGCCAGCTAGTCGCTGTTCGGGTCGATGATGCGGAGAGCGCCATTCTTCAAGAGCGCAACGCGCGTGTGACGGCTCTTGAGGCGGCTGCGAGTGCGCGTGATCTTCTGGCGGTTCGTCTTGGCGATGCTGAGGCGTCCATTCTTGAAGAGCGCAACGCGCGTGTGACGCGGGATGAGGCCTTTGCAAGCACCTTCAGTCTTATGGGGGTCGAGCTTGGTGGGGGCTCGGCTTTCCGTCTCAACGAGGCGACGGTTCAAACAGGCGCGCGGGGTACGCTCGCCAGTGTGTTTGATGGGTTGTTTGCGGCTCAGGGTGCGAATGCGTCGGCTTTGTCCATTCTGCAGGAGGTCAGCGACACGAACGCGCTACAGATAACAGAGTTGACGAACACAACAGACGGCAACACGTCCACGATAACGAGCCTATTGGAGGTGGCGAACGGGCTGAGTGCTCGGGCGGCGCTGGCGTTGAACGTCAATGGTCGTATCACCGGGTACGAGATTGATGGGGCTCTGGGCTCATTCATCATCGCCGCTGAAGAGTTTGGCGTTGCGGCCGCGATAGGTGGATCAACCTTTTATCCCTTCATCGTGACGGCCGATCAGATCGCACTGAATACCGATGTCCAGATTGACGGTTCTCTGATCGTCAACGGCACTGTGACGGCTGATCAGATATTGGGCGGGGCTGTCACGAACAGCTCAGCGTGGGCGGGTGACGCGAACAATCAGGCGCTTCAGCGCAACGTCTGGACCACCATTGTCAGCCGGAACTTCACATCTGAAAAGGGTGGAACGGTTCTGGTGGTCTGGTCCCTGAATGTCGGCAATGCCGCTACTCAGGATGTCTCTGTTGAGGTTCAGGTGGTCACGCCGGGCGGCTCGAAAGTACAGCCGGGGCTTGTCCCTTATGAGTTTCAAGGCTCGTTCGGCTTGCCTTACGTCTTTCTCACAATTCCGGCCGGGACGGGGGCTTTCGAGATCAGGGCGCGTTACCTGTCCGGCCGCTCGTCCCAGACCGTCACGCCTGCCCCTGCGGCGCGTGACTGGAACCTCGCAATCCTTGAATTTCAAGTCTAGGAGCCTGTCAAATGGCCAAAGCCATGGATCTACATGAAATCGACCGCCAAGCGGCGGATTTGAAGGCTGCAAGGGCAGAGGCCATGCGGCCGCTGGCTGAAGCCGTGTTGTCAGAACTTGAGGGCTTCAAGGCTGATGGCGGCGCGGTTGAGCGTCTTCAGGTCATCGCTGATCAGTTGCCCTCTGGCTCGGAGCGCGTGGCTGTCAGCAATTTCCTCTCTTCCGTGGGGCATCTGCGGAATGTCATGACGCGGGCTGTGTCATGAATGCCTCGTCTGAAGAGGCCTCCGCTGAAGACCAGATCAAAGCCTTATCGCGTGAAGAAATGATCTTGCTGGCCGAGCTGGGCCGGCTGGGGCTTCAGCGCCAACGGACCGAAGCGCGCCTGACGGAAATTCAGGCTCGCCTTGAAGGCGCACGCCTTGGGGTGAAGCTGCAGGATGAAGAGCGCGCAAAAGCGGCCGCTGTTCAAAGCCAAGCCGACAAGCCTGCATCAGAACTGAAACAATAATCCACGAACAGGGGCGGTCACATGGCTGTCAAAACGAATGAGCAGTTCGCTGAGGCATTGGCGGGCGCGGTGGCGGCATTTGAGGCCGGCGGTTCCGAGGCTGAGCTTGCATCCGATCTGGTGGAAGCGGTTACGGGCTGGGCTCAAGGCGGTGCGGGTGTCGCCCGATCGGCGGGTATGTCCGCTGAGGTCATGGAGTCTCTGAATACTTATCTGGAGCAGGCCATTGACTGGTACGGAGGCCCTGCGGATGGCGGGCCGGGGCAGGATGGGCTTTACCCGCTTCGGGATGCGGCCGGGAATGAGTATCTGGTTCCCAGCCCGGCCGCGCTCGCGGCGGCGCTAAAGGGGCTTCAGGTTGACGCTGAGGGGTCTTTTGCCTCTCGCGTCGATCATGACGGGGCTGCGCCGGGTTTCGTCTTTGTCTCTACGGATGGCGTGGATGGCGCGGGCGGTCCTGATGTCGCTTACCGCAAAAGGGGGGCGGGTGCTCTTTGGGGTGATCCTATCCAGATTGAAGGCCAGCAAGGTCTTCAGGGTCATGCTGGCTGGTCGGCTGTCTATGCGATAATCGCGGACGGTGAGCGCCGCGTTCGCCAGCTCTCGGACTGGATCGGCGGTGCTGGCGACAAGCCGGCCGGCGTTGGTCTGTATGAGGGCGCGGCCGGCCTTGTTGCGGACATTGCGGATGCTGTGGACATTCGCGGCGCTCAGGGTCTTCAGGGTCATGCTGGCTGGTCGCCCGTTCATGCCAGTGTTGCGGATGGCGCGCGCGTGGTTCGCCAGCTGATTGACTGGACCGGCGGTGCTGGCGACAAGCCGGCCGGCGTTGGCCTGTATGAGGGCGCGGCCGGCCTTGTTGCGGACATTGCGGACGCGACGGACTACCGGGGGGCTCAGGGGCTTCAGGGCCATGCTGGCTGGTCGGCTGTTTATGCGATCATCGCGGACGGTGAGCGCCGCGTTCGCCAGCTCTCGGACTGGATCGGCGGCGCTGGCGACAAGCCGGCCGGCGTTGGTCTGTATGAGGGCGCGGCCGGCCTTGTTGCGGACATTGCGGACGCTGTGGACATTCGCGGCGCTCAGGGCTTTGGGGGCTGGTCGCCTCTCTATGGCTTTGAAAGTGACGGCGCGCGCCGTGTCGCCAAGCTTGTGGACTGGATCGGTGGCGCTGGCGACAAGCCCGCCGGCGTGGGCCTGTATGTGGGTGCTGCGGGGCTTGTTGCAGCCATCGCGGACGCTGTGGACATGCGCGGTCCCGAGGGCGCGGCGGCGCTAGCTGAGATTGCGGACATTAACGGGCTTCAGCCAGCGCTGGCCGGGAAGCTGAACACTAGCGGCGGCGTCATCACGGGAACCCTAGCAGGCGGCGAAAATTCGGTTTTCCGGGGCTTTTTCATGCCTCAGAACCCTGAAGGTGACCACGTAGCCAGCCCATTTCTCTTCAATGATTTGGCGTTTGCGCGTCTGCGCGGCGCTACGATTGTTGTGGAGGCGGACGGGGTCGATATGGGCGCCAGCGACTACGCTAAAGATTTGATGTTCAATGCGTCAGCCGACTACTGGAACGTCAATGTGTCCGCCGACCCTGAGTTAGTGATCACCCTCACAGACTTGCCAAAACACTTCGCCTTCACTGGACAAATGGGCATCGTCTTTGGGTCCGATTGGTCTCGGGCTAAAGATGTGACGCTGGAATGGTCCGCAGATGGGGGGGTTACTTGGGTTGTCGCACGGTCTGTCACCGATCAAGGAAGCCAGTTTGTGCGTGCCGCGTTTAACAACGGGGCAACCGGGGTCAACGCTCTACGCATCACCTTAGCTAACTATGAGAGCTCCAATGCTTGCAGGATTACTTCGATCTTCGCATACAACTACAACTCCAGCGGTATGGAGGGCCTGTATGTTACCCGTGATGGTGGCCCCCTCTACGGCGATCTGAACGTCAACGGCTATACCGTGCTGCATGAGGGCAACTTCAACCCGGCTGACTACCCATATATTGTGGATTTGGCTCCGGATAGCTCTTACGACACTACCCCCAGCGGCGTCTACGTAACTGAGATGTCCAACGCGGTAGAGCCCGGCTGGCCTGACGAATATTGCGCCGGGATAGGCTTCCGGCACAGTAGCAACCGTCAAGCTCAGCTGTGTGTGGCTAACGACCGTATCTATTTCCGTCGTGGTCACACCAGCAACGCCGGGGGCGCGGGTACGGGTTGGTCCCCTTGGCATGAGGTGTGGACGAACGCGACCCTGAAGCCGGGCGCGCTGGTCAATCTGGCTTGGAGCGTGACGTGGACTGACGACGTCGTCCCACCAGAACGCACGATCCGGATTACGGCAACCAGCACGCACACGCTACCGGACGACCTCAACAACTGGGCGCGGGCCGTTGTCGTTGAGCCGGGGGTCACTGTGACATTCGATTTTGGGAACAACGTACTCAGGGACGCTGAAGGCAACGCCGTGGACCTGACCAATGCAGACAACCGCACCGTCGCTGGACCTGTAGCGTTCAGCCTCCTAGCGGTGTCTGGCAACGTGGAGATTTGGCTATGACGAACCCTAACATGCTGGGTTTTGGTCGCGGTGGTTCCAGTGGTGGTGACGTATCCGCCAAGACGGCCTCAGCCGCGACCGCGTACGCGATGATCTTGCAGGCGATCAACACGGCTTCGGTTGATGGCGGTTACAAGATCGCGGAAGTGCAGGGGGTTTTCGCGGAACTCGCGCCTCTGCTCGACCCGGCTTTGAGCGACATTAGCTCTGCGAAGATCAGCGAGGCATTCGACAACGCGACGGACGCGAACAGTCTGGCTTCGTCTTCGGTGTTCCGCGATCTGGTGAATGCTGGCGGGTATATCGATGAACTGGGCCGGGCGAGCGCTGAGCTTTCCCAACATTACGGCGGATACGACATCGCCAACCTTGAGTATGTAAAGAATAGCGACGGCATTGCGGGCATCTACGGTAACCCGCAGCTTGGGCCGGTTTTCAGCGGCGACAGGCTTGCGGTTTATTTCGGGGTCGCTCAATACGTCATCAGGCAGACCCTCTCTGTGGCGGGCGACGTAAGGTCAACCTACGGAACACCCCAGTACCTGAACATCCAAACTGTTGGGGGGCAGAATAGCATCCTAGGTCTGGACGTCGCCCCGGATGAAAGCCGGATACTTGTCACCGATAACACGCTTGATGATATTTTCGAGTATGACATCGCAACGCCGGGCGATCTAAGCACGGCCACAGTCAACTCCAACCAAAGCGCGGGCAATGTTCCAAGATGCCCTGCATATGCACCAGACGGTATGGCGGTTTACTATGTCAATAACTCGTCTTCACAACTTGTCCGTTTCCCGCTGTCTACTGCGTATGACTTCAGCACGCGCGGTCCAGCCTCTTTCGGCAGCCTGCCGACGGCACCAGCAGGCCTTTCATGGCCACAAGTTCGGGGGGTGAGTATCAGGGATGGGGGCAATTATGCGTATATGGCCTTCCAAAACTCGACCCTGCTCCATGCTTACAGTCTGTCCGGCGCATCTCTGACCTACGAGCACCCGAACAACATCGCCTTGGCTAGCATTGAACCTACTCAAACCAATGTGGGCGGCGGCGTTTGGATCAGTGATGATGACCTAAAGAATGTCTACGTCGGGGATGGCGCGGACCTTTGGCAATACAAGACACCACCCACCGAACTTCAGGCCCCGGCTTAAGGAGCGATCATGAGCACTCTCGAACAAGCCCTTGAGGCGCTAAGCGCGCGGGTCGCCACGCTCGAACAGACCACCGCTGAAACCGCCGCCGCTACTGGCGCAGGAACGATGACGCACAAAGAGTTCTTTGACCTGTTCACGATGGTGGAGCGGCTGCGCTGGCGCGATCTGATCGACACGTCGGCGCAAACCTCTGTGGCCAGCCGGACGCCAGAGCAGACACTGCAGCTTGTATCCTATGACTATTTCATACGGGCGCGCGGTTTGCGGCTAGATGATCAATCGACCGTTGCCGGGGTCATGTATCTGCGCGCATGGGGCGTGTTGGATGATGACGCACGGGTGACGGCGGTTCTGGCGGGTGATCCGCAGGCGGCCGCCTAACGCCTCAACTTAATTCTGAAGGTTCGGCCCGCTTTGAGCGGGTTTTTTTGTGTCTGCGTCACAGACGAGAGGACTTGTCATGCTTGATCGTATTCTTCACCCGCTGGACGGGCTCTGGCGGGCGGCTGTGGTGCTTTATGAGCCAGCTCTGTTCTATGCCGGCGCGGCCGGAACCGCTGTCACCGCCACCATGGTTCAAGGGGGCGGGCTGACGGATGGTTTTGACCGTGCGTGGATAGAGGCGGCCGCCTATCTGGCGGGGTCTGGCGCTGATCTGCATTTTCGCGGCCGCGCCTATGCCAAGCTTCCTGTTGGCCAGCGCGCCAGCCGTGCGCGTGAATGGAAGGCGCGGCTCGGTTTGGCCGCAATCGGCCTGTCAGGGGCTTTCTTCGCCAGTCTGGTGGCTCAGGCCGCGCTGGTGCATGTCATGCCGGCCGACATCGCGCGCGCCTCATTCCCACTCGTCAATTTTGCTCTGGTTCTGATCGCTGTTCCTGTGATCGACGGTTTCCGGGGGTTCTTCCGGCTTCTCTCCGGTCAGAGCAGCCAAGAGGCCTTTGTGGGGCTGGTGATCAACTGGGCGCGCAAGCGCAGCGGACAGGATGCAGGGGGCTCCAATGGCCGCTGACATCATCCTCAAGCGCGAACGTCATGATGACTTCGCCACACTCGGCCGGCTTTATTACGGTGTGCTGTTCCTGTGCTTTGTGCTTGAAGACCGGCCGCGTCTTGATCCGCTTGTGAAGGAGCCGGGCCTGTCACGGATTCCGGCCGGCCGCCATCAGCTCAAGCTTCGCGGCTATGGCGGCATTCATGACGCCTACCGGGCGCGCTGGCCTTGGCATCGTGAAATGATTGAGATTGTGGTGGATGACCCAACCGCAAGCTGGTCTGACGTGCAGTTTCATTGCGGAAACACGCACAAGCACACGGCCGGCTGTCCGCTGGTCGGCCAGCGCGCCACGTTCGTTGAGGGTAATCTAGCTGTCAGCGCAAGCCGTGAGGCTTATGAGGCGGCTTATCCCATGCTGTACGAGGTGGCGGCAGGCGCTGGCTTCCTGACCGTACTGGATGAAGTGGGGAGGGCGTCGGAATGACCGTGGTCTTGCTAATTCTGAGATCCATGAAAACGCATTGGCGCTTGCTGGTCTGCGGTTTGGTCGCCGCCAGTATCGGCTTCGGAGCTGGCCGGCTGGCTGGGGCCGGGAAACGCGCCGAGCTGGCGGAAGCGTTGTCTGATTGCGCACGCGCTGAGGCGGCGGCGGCGGTTCAGGCGCTGGAAAGCCAAGGGCGGCTCGCCGGCGAGAACGCGCGGCGACTTGAAGACTTCGGCTCTCGGCTCTCGGGGGCCGTCACGCGCGCCGAACAGATAGGGAGAGAACCCCGTGAAATTGTCTATCGTGTCGAGTGTCTTGCTGATGACGCTGATCTTGAGCGCCTGTGCCGGATCGCCCCAGACCATCCCGATTGCGCGGATCAACTGCGCTGAGGGTGTGCCGCTCAAGGCGGTTGAGCCGGGCGAGCGGCCGAGGCTGATCCAGCCGGGTGAGGACTGGCGAGATTATGGGGAGGGTCTGTTCGCCAAGGCTGAAGAGCTTCACGCCCGCTTGTCCGTGGCGCATGGCGCGTTAGTGTCCTGTGACCGTGAGGTGGCGGGAGAAGAGGGCGGCTGAAGCTCCGAATCCTGTTCCTATCTATTTGAAACCTTTAGGGCCGTTTTCGCCCTGTTTTTTCGGAGCCTCATTGAAATCATTGAGGATTTATTGGGTCTGGGGGACCAGGGGTCGCGAGTTCGAATCTCGCCGTTCCGACCATTTCCCTTTCTGAACAAACTCATGGTAAGCCGACGCAGTCTTCTCGCGTTCGCGCATGCTCATGATGGGTTCAATGACTGATTATGATGAAATCCTGATCGCTTTGCGCCGGATCACGCGCGCGATTGATATTCACTCCAAACGCCTGGTGAAAAGCTCGGGGCTCACAGCTCCTCAGCTCGTCGTTATCCAGGCCTTGCGCAAGGATGGCGAAATGGCCCCAAGCGCGATTGCGCGGGCGGTGTCGCTGAGCCAGGCGACGATCACGTCCATTCTCGACCGGCTGGAAAATCATGGATGGGTTGTTCGTCGCCGTAGCGAAAACGACCGCCGGGTCGTGATGGTGGGGCTGACGTCAGCGGGACTTGAGAAAGCCGACAGTGCGCCGGAACTCTTGCAGGCTGGATTCCTGCGCGCTTTCCGCCAATTGCCAAGCTGGGAACAGCATATGCTGATCGCTTCTGTCCAGCGTGTGGCGGAGCTGATGGACGCCGAGGATATCGACGCCTCGCCCATCCTGCTGGCGGGCGAAATGAAGCAGTTGTACGAAATGGCGCCGGATGCGGCCCAAGAGCAGACTGACCCGGCGACAGACTCTGATCCCTCATGAACAAAAAAAGGCGAAGCCGCGAAACGGCCCCGCCTTGATCTGGAGACAAGCGGCGTCTTAGTAGCCGCTCATCCGCGCCACTTCGCCGGCGTTAAAGGCGTCATCGCCCATGAATTCGCCGGCCGCTTGCGCACGCTTGTAGTACAGCCCGATATCGTACTCGTCCGTCATGCCGACGCCGCCATGCATCTGAATGCCTTCGGCGGCCGCGAGACGTGACACTTGCGTCGCCTTGGCCTTCGCCGCCACGCACCAGAGCGGGGCCTGGCTGGGCTGGGTGTCGAGCGTGGTGAGCGCCCGGCGCACCAGCGAACGCGTCAGTTCCAGCTCGCCCAGAAGATGGGCGGCGCGATGCTGCAAGCCCTGAAAGCTCGAGATCGGCACGCCGAATTGCTCACGTTCGGAGATATAGGCGATGGTGTCATCAAACGCCTGTTCGGCGACGCCCAGGGATTCCGCCGCCTGGCAAGCCCGGCCGGCGTCCAGCAGTCGGCGATAGGCCGCGTCCGCGTCTTCAGCGCCGGACAGATAGGCGTCACCATCCAGCTTCACATCGTCAAACTCGAAATCGGCAGGCACATGGCTGTCGAGCGTCCGGCGGTCGGTGCGGCTGACGCCGTTCGCTGATGGATCCACCAGGAAAAGGCCGATCTGGTCGTCATCCGTACGGGCGACGACGATCAGCATATCCGCGCCGGCGCCTTCATTCACGAAACGCTTTTTGCCTGACAGAACAAAGCCGTTGCCGTCTTTCTTCGCGCGCGTCTCGATATGGTCGGGGTTGTGACGCGCCCGCTCGTCCAGTGCGATCGCAATGACGGTTTCACCGGCGGCGATTTTGGGAAGCCAGCTTGACTTCTGCGCATCCGTGCCCGCCAGGTTAAAGGCGGTGGCCGCCAGAACCGACGTGGACAGGAAAGGCGATGAGGCGAGGGTGCGGCCCATTTCCTCAAGCACCAGGCCAGCCGCCGCATAGCCCATATCCACGCCGCCATGGTCTTCGCTGACCAGAACGCCGCTCCAGCCCATTTCCGCAAAGGACGACCACAGCTCTGCCGAGAAGCCGGTCGGGCTCCTCTCGTCACGCAAGGCGCGAAGGGCGGTCACGGGCGAGGATTCGCCAAGGAAAGCGCGCGCTGAATCGCGCAGCATCTGTTCGTCTTCGTTGAGAACAAAGCTCATCGATTAATTCCTTACTCTGAAAGGCGCGGGTTACGCGCCCGGCAGGTTCAATACGCGCTTGGCGACGATGTTGAGGTTGATCTCGCTTGTGCCGCCCTCGATGGAGTTGGCGCGCGAGCGCAGCCAGGAGCGAGCCGGATCGCCATCGCTCTCTTTCTCGCCTTCCCAAAGCAGGCCGTCAGAACCCAGAGCCGACATGTTCAGCTCATTGCGACGCTTGTTCAGCTCGGTGCCCATGTATTTGAGCAAGGACGCGCGTGCGCCCACGCCTTCGCCATGGTCGGCCTCTTCCTTGACCCGACGCATGGTGGCTTCAAACGCGAGACCATCAATGGTCAGACGCGCCACATCGCCGCGCAGGATCGGGTCAGACATTTTGCCGTCCGCCTCGACTTCACCGGACTGATGCGCCGCGGTGACCGGGTTCAGTCCGCCAAAAGCGGCTTCGGACACGATGCCGGCGCGTTCGTGGCTGAGCAGGTATTTGGCGATCTCCCACCCCTGGCCGGCATCGCCGACGCGGTTCTCCACCAGAGCCTTGGCGTCATCAAAGAAGGTCTCGCAGAAGGGCGACTTGCCCGAGATCAGCTTGATCGGCTTGGTGGTCACGCCTGGCTGGTCCATGTCGATCAGAAGGAAGGAGATGCCGTTATATTTCGGCGCATCCGCTTCGGTGCGAACCAGCGCAAAGATCCAGTCAGACTGATCAGCGTAAGACGTCCAGACTTTCTGGCCGTTGACGGTGTAATGGTCGCCGTCCAGCACGCCCTTGGTCCGCAGGGAGACCAGATCAGAGCCCGCGCCCGGTTCTGAATAGCCCTGGCACCAGCGAATTTCACCGCGCGCGATCGGCGGCAGGAATTTCAGCTTTTGCTCGTGCGTGCCGTATTTCAGAAGCGCCGGACCCAGCATCCAGATGCCGAAGCTGTCGAGCGGGGAACGGGCGTTGATCGCCTTCAATTCCTCTTTCAGCACAAAGGCTTCGTCCTTGCTCAGACCACCGCCGCCATACTCGGTCGGCCAGGTCGGAACAGTCCAGCCGCGTTCGGCCATGCGCTCAAGCCAGAGTTTCTGATCATCGCTGGCGAAGGACCAGTTGCGGCCGCCCCAGCAGATATCGGCTTCGGACCGGATCGGCTGGCGCATGCTCTCAGGACAGTTGGCCTGGAGCCAATCTTTTGTTTCCTTGCGGAAATTCTCAAGCGACATGATGCGCTCCTCCCTTGCGTTTGACAGAAAGGTAAGGCGCTAAGCAGTTTCTGGCCAGTCCTGATCGAAGGCCTCATGCACTGACCAATCGCCGCACGGACGCCTTGCCCCCGGCCGTCGGTCAGATATGTAGCTAGAAAGACGACTGGTTCGATCAGGATCTGACATGACTGCGCACGCTTTGCCCAAGCCTTTCACCGCCACCGACACGCATCGCGGCATGTTCTGGTGGCTTGTGGTCGTGGGGCTGTTTGTTTGCGCCATGATCGTGGTGGGCGGGGCCACACGCCTCACGGACTCAGGTCTGTCGATCACCGAATGGCGGCCGGTCACAGGCGCGCTGCCGCCGCTGACGGAAGCGGGTTGGGAAGCCGAACTCGAAAAATACCGCCAGATTCCCGAATATCAGGAACAGAACCGCGGCATGAGCATGGCCGAGTTCCAGTTCATCTACTGGTGGGAGTGGGGGCATCGCCAACTGGGGCGGACGCTGGGGCTCGTGTATTTCGCGCCCTTCGTTTTCTTTCTGGCCACCCGTCAGGCGCCGCGCCGTCTGCTGCCCCGCCTCTGGGTGCTGTTCGGCCTGGGCGGGCTTCAGGGCGCGATCGGTTGGTGGATGGTGTCCTCAGGGCTGGTGGACCGGCTGGACGTCAGCCAGTACCGGCTGGCGACGCATCTGAGCATGGCCTTCATCATTCTGGGGCTGACGCTCTGGACCGCGCTTGAGTTGCGATATGGTCAGGCGCTCGCGCTGACCCGGTCCCGGCTTTTCAGATGGACCTGGATCTTCTGGGCCGCGGTGCTGGTGCAGATCGCACTCGGCGCGTTTGTGGCGGGGCTCGATGCAGGCCGGATCTTCAACACCTGGCCCGGCTTTCAGGGACAGCTGATCCCCGACGACTATCTCAGCGGCATGCCGTTCTGGCAGGCGATCTTTGAAAGCCGTCCGGCCGTGCAATTCCAGCATCGCTGGTTCGCTTACATCCTGCTGGCGGGCGGGTTATGGCTGTGCTGGACGGTGATCAAAAGCCCCGCGCCCGAACTCAAGCGTATGGGGCAGGTCGTGGGCGCAGCCCTGATCGTTCAGGTGGTTCTGGGCATTGTCACCCTGATCCATGTGGCGCCGCTCTCACTGTCGCTGATGCACCAGGCGGGCGCGATCATCCTGTTCCTGTCCAGCGGCGGGCTGGCCTGGACGGCGGCGCGTGGCGCGCTTCCGGTTGAGCCCGAAACGACGCGCTAGGCGTCGTCCGGGTTCACCACCGTACGCGACAGGACTTCGCGGGCGACCAGCTTGATCCGCGAATCCGCCGCGTCATAGGTCGCCATGATGCCGCTCGAAAACGCCATGCCGCCATAATTGTCTTCGGTGATCGCGAGGGCGGTGGGCCGGACAAAGGCCGGCGCGCTGAAACCGTCTTCAAACTGCACGTCCGTGATCAGATCCAGCGTGCGTGCGTCATAGACCGACACGAGGCCGGTCTGGGACGAAGCGACCAGCGCGACAGGGCGTCCCAACAGCTCGGTATAGGCTACGTCCGCCACCGACAGACCGGCCGCGAACGCCGATTGCTCTCCGTTGGGTGAAACGCGCGAGAGCCCTGCGGTCGGGCCAGCGACCAGCAGGTCGTCATTCGCCGCCGCGCAAGACCGGGCCGGGAAGGGCAGGGCGCGCGCATCCCGGGGCTCAAGGGTCAGGCCGTCGCCGCCTGCATCCCGAATGCGGACGAGCTGGGCGGACGAGTCCTCGCCCAACAGCGCCAGCTCCACATATCCTATGCCCTGGTCATACAGACAGACGCCCGCTGAGCTCGACAGGCTCGCCTCAGTCTCTAGCGGCAGTTCGATCACTTCACGGGTTTCGCGCACAACGACGAAGCTGCGCAGCATACCCAGATCATCAACGCCAAAGAGCATCGGGAAGGTCTCGCCGCGCAAGGCGAAGTCGGAAACGCCCGCCAGGCCCCGCAATTGCGGGCCGCCGGCGCTGATGAGCACTTCTCCGTCGACATTGAAGATATCAAAACCGCCGCCCGCCAGGGACGCCGCCAGCAAGCCCGTCCAGGGCGCATCGGCATTGGGCAGGAACAGAAGAGATTCAGCGCGGCCTGCAGACTCAAATGCGCCCGTAACGATAGCGCTTCGTGTCTCCTGTGAAGGAGCAGCGCTATCGTCGGCGGCTTCCGGCGCTTCACAGCCCGCCATCCAGAACAGGCCGCCGGACAGGGCTGCGGTAAGGAGTAGGCGGGAGCGACGTGCGGTCATGATCGGCCTCTGCGATGAACAGGCGAAATTGTGTGTGAGCGCACACTATATTCAATCCTGGACGCCGTCACATGACGCGTGCAGCCTGACGGAAGCCTGGAACGACCAATCGGTGTGGTAATAGGATACCGTATCCGTAAGTCGCTGAAATACAGCGAACTTCACAACAGGTGTTGACGTGACTGTTTGGCCCGCGTAGAAGCCGCTCACCTTCGTGACGGGGATGGGCCCTGTCATGGCGAACGGACACCAAGGCAGAGCGATGAAGACCTTTACCGCCAAGCCCGCGGACGTTGAGAAAAAGTGGGTCGTGATCGACGCAGAGGGCGCCATTGTTGGCCGCCTGGCAGCGTACATCGCCACGCGTCTCCGCGGTAAGCACCGTCCCGAGTTCACCCCGCACGTTGACACCGGCGATCATGTGATCGTCATCAACGCTGACAAGGTGGTGTTCACGGGCCGTAAATTCCAAGACAAGCGCTACTATCGCCACACCGGTCACCCGGGCGGCATCAAGGAAACCTCTCCGCGTAAAGTGCTGGAAGGCCGTTTCCCTGAGCGCGTGGTCGAGATGGCCGTCAAGCGTATGCTTCCCAAGGATAGCTCCCTGGCGCGCGGGCAGTTCACCAAACTGCGCGTGTATGCTGGCGCGGAGCATCCGCACGAAGCACAAAATCCTGAAGTCATCGACTTCAAGTCCATGAACACCAAGAACGCGCGGGGCTAATGACCATGGCTGATGAAGCTCGTTCCCTGGAAGACCTGAAGTCTGCTTTGCAGGATGCAGGCTCCGAAATCGTTCCGGAAGCTCCGGAAGAGCAAGTGCTCGCTGAGCCGAAAATCGACGAATTCGGCCGCGCTTACGCGACCGGTCGTCGTAAAGACGCCACGGCGCGCGTTTGGATCAAGCCGGGCTCCGGCAAGATCATCGTCAATGGCCGCGAACAGGAAGTGTATTTTGCACGTCCGGTTCTGCGCATGCTGATCGCTCAACCGTTTGAAACGGCTGAACGCGTTGACGCATTTGACGTGTATTGCACGGTCAAAGGCGGCGGTCTGTCCGGTCAAGCTGGCGCAGTCCGTCACGGCATCTCCCGTGCGCTGACCTATTTTGAGCCCTCCCTGCGCGGCGTGCTCAAAGCTGGCGGCTTCCTCACCCGCGACTCCCGTGTGGTTGAGCGTAAGAAATACGGCCGTAAGAAAGCCCGTCGTAGCTTCCAGTTCTCGAAGCGCTAAGACGGTTTTCAAATCGACTTTGGGGAAGGGCGGCTCATTTGGGCCGCCCTTTTTCGTTTGCGCTGCGCTTTCATGATCACGGCGCTCATGCTCTCATCTCCCAAAACATAAAAACGGGAGGAGAGATCATGATTGAGGTGACGCCCAGCGGCGGGGCATGTGGCGCAGAAGTCCGTGGAGTGGATCTGTCAAAGCCGCTCTCAGACAGCGAGATCGCGGACATTCACGCAGCCTGGCTAGAGCATCATGTGCTGGCCTTTCCCGATCAGAAACTCGACGACGACCAGCTTGAGGCGTTTTCGCTTCAGTTCGGCGAGTTTGGCGAGGACCCGTACTTCAACCCTATTCCGGGCCGCACCCATATCGCTGCGGTCAAACGCGAAGCCACGGACACCAATCCGATCTTCGCCGAGCACTGGCATTCAGACTGGAGCTTTCTCGCGCACCCGCCCAAGGGCACGGTGCTCTACAGTCTCGACATTCCGCCCATGGGCGGCGACACGCTGTTTTCCAACCAGCATTTGTCGTTCGACTCCATGCCCGACGAGATGCGCGCGCGGTTCGCAGACCTCAAGGCTATCCATTCCCCGGTGATGGGCTATTCGCTGCAAGGCGCGTATGGCGACGTGACGAAAAACGGCGCCATGGACATTCGCCCGTCCGAAGAGGCCGCCCACATTCGTTACACCCACCCGCTCGCGCCCCTTCATCCTGAAACTGGCCGGCGCGGGTTTCTAAGCGGGATCGGCTATCTGATCGGGTTTGAGGGGGTGGACGACAAGACCGCGCTCGACCTGATCCTGGAGCTCAACGCCTGGCAGTCACGTGAGGAGTTTGTCTTCGCCCAGAAGTGGGAGAAAGACATGCTGGTGATGTGGGACAATCGTAGCGTCGTCCACAAGGCGACCGGCGGCTATGAAGGCCATCGCCGCGAACTGCACCGCATCACGCTTTACTGAGGCTGTGACTCTGTTTGCAGCTGGTCGAGCCTCAGGGCTTCCGCTCTGGCGGCCTGCGCCCCGGTCGTTTCGCCCCGCTCCGTATGGATGCGGGACTTGGTCGCCCAGGCGTTCGCGGATGTGGGGTAGGCGGCCACATTGATGTCGGCATAGAGCAGCGCCTTGTCCAGATTGCGCAGATTGCCGCTTTCAAAGACAGAGGCGAAATAGTCCATAAGCCCTTCAGGCGGCGCTATGGTCGTTCCAAGCCGTTCGGACAGGCGCTCGAAGCGGGCTTTGATATCCTGCGGTCGGTCATAAAGCTCGTCCAGGGTCATCATGTGGCCGTCAAAGATCGCCGCGAGTCCCTCATAAAGGCTCAGCATGGGCAGGCTGTGATGGGTCTCCCGCGTGAAGGCGTGGTGATGGAGGGTCAACCCATCCGGCGCTGCGTCATCCAGGAGCGAGACCAACTCCGCGCCGCCCGCGTCTACGGTGATGTAGGGGGCTGGATAGCGTTGCGATGTGGTGGTGAGGACGAACTGGTTATGATCAAAGCCCGCCGCGTCAATCGCGCTCCTCCCCGTGTCCAGAAGCGCGAAGTCATCCCACCAGACGGACGGGTCAGCGGCGATGACCGCGTCAAACAACTCAGGCCGGGTCAGAAGAGTATGACTGCTGAGCAGGCCCGTCAGTGAATAGCCTGACAGGATGCGATAATCAGACGCCGCATAGTGTTCCTCCACATGGGGGATCAGCTCGTTTTCGAGAAAGCGGATGAAAGCCTCGGCTCCGCCGCTGTGGGTCCAGCCTGCATCCTCGTGCCCATCGGCGCCGATCAGGGAATGGGTCGGGGTGGAGTCCGCAATCCGGTTCTGGCTGGCGATCCCGACCACGATCATTTCGGGCGCCAGCGGCGTTGCGTCCGAGGTCAGAGAGCGCACCACGCCGACAATCTGGGCAAAATGGCGTTCGCCATCCAGAATATAAAGGACGGGATAGCGGTGATAGGGCGCGCGGTCGTGATAGCCCGTGGGCAGGGAGATCCAGATGCGCCTGTCGGAATCGAGCGCGTCGGAGTGAATCTCTGTCAGCTCGCCGATCGTGTAAGAGCGCGGGACGTCCTGAGCTTCCGCCATTACGACAGGCGTGAGAAGCAACAGGCAGACGGTCAGTAAGCGAAAGGGCATTGGGCGACTCGACATCAATGAGAAAAGTGCGACATCCGTCGGGTGTCGCACTTTCAAACGGTCAATGAAACCGTACCTGATTCAATTTGCGTTCAGACGTCCGCCAACGACCGCGTCTCCCACGGCCCTTTGACCGCAAAAGTGCGGCCCGGGCCGTTCTGGACATTGAAGAACAAGGTTGAGCCATCGGGTGAGAAGCAGGGGCCGGTGATCTCGCTGTAATCGCCCTCGGCGTCAGAGGCGGCGTTGCGACCGATGGTATAGACGCGGCCATCCGGCGTGACGCCGCGAATGAATTGTTCGTTATCGCCGTCCTCGACGACCACGAGATCGCCCCAGGGCGCGACGGTGATGTTGTCGCATTTTTCCAGAATGCGTTGGTCCGTCGTCTGGACCAGCAAGGTCAGCTCGCCGGGCTGATCGGTTTCGCCCGGTTGTCCTTCGGAGGGTGAGGGGCGATAGCGCCAGATCTGGCCGATATGCTCAGGTCCGCCATCGGTGCAGCAGAAGAAGACTTCACCATCGCCGAACCACATGCCTTCGCCGCGGGTGAAGTTCGCTGCGCCCGCATCCACAAGACGGCTGGCGAGGTCATTGTGCGGGTTGTCGACGCCGTCCACGTCAATCCATTCGCACGACAGGGTCTCGCCAACATCGACCGTTTGCGCATTGGCGTCCCAATTGTGGGTGTTCAGCCCTGGACGGCCTGTGACGGCCAGCGCCTGCAGGCGACCGCCGCGGTGCAGCGCCTCAGCGACCTCTGGCAAGAACCGCGTGATCAGCGAGGGGCGGGCGTCTTCGGTCTGGTAGACGATATTGGTGCGTGGATCGACGGCGCAGGCTTCACGATTGAACCGGCCCATGGCGGTGAGCGGTTCAGCGTTCACCAGGCTCATCGCCTGTGAAGGCACTTCAAACGCGTAGCCGTGATCGCGTCTGCCAGAGCCGTCGCCGATTTGCGTCAGGCTTTCTTCGCATGTGACCCAGCTGCCCCAGGGCGTCGGCCCGCCAGAGCAATTGCGTTCCGTGCCGCCCAGCGACAGGAACTGGCGAACGACGCGGCGTGTGGCCAGATCCACATGGATCGTGGTGGTCCCGCCCAGATGCGTCAGACCGCCTTCTTCATGATCATAGAGCTTGCCGGCATCGATGCGGGAGAGCCCGGCGGCGTCAGGGCCGAAGGGCGATTCATCAAACTGGTCGGGCGAGAGTTCATGGTTGCGGACCAGAATGACCTGACCGTCTTCCAGGCCGGGGAAACAGGCTGTGCCGTCATGATCGCCCGGCACGATCAGGCCGTCATCCATGGTCTCGCCGGTTTCAGACAAGGTCACATAGTCAAACCCGGCCGGAAGATCGAACAGGCCGTTGGGATCGGCCTGTAACGCGCCATAGCCTTGCACCTGATTGATATAGCCGCTCGTATTTTGCGCCTGAGCGCGGGCGCTGAGAAGCGGCAAGGCGCTGAACGCCGTGCTGACGGCGGCGGCGTTTGCGAGAAAGCGGCGACGTGACAGAGACATGGAGAGCTCCCCGACAAAGGTCTGATAGGACGTGATGTTATCTTGTTCTAGGCCAAGTATGTGACGTTGGCGTCTCATCATGGTGCCGTTTTCAAGGCCTGGGCAAGATGATCGAAAACAAGCCGAATGCGCGGGTTGGTCTGTAACTCGCAATGCGTGACGAGCCACACCGGGAAGCGGATTGCGACCTGATCGGGCAAGACACGCTCCAATCCCTCGCAATAAGCGCCGCATGGCAGGATACACAGGCCCAGGCCTTCCTGGGTCAGGGACACCAGAACCTCTCCGTGCCCGCTACGCACTTGCATGCGATCCTTCGGCACCGTGATCCCGATCTCTTCATAGTAGTCAAATGAGCGATCCGCGTCGTCAAACCCGATGAAATGATAGTTTTCAAGGTCGGCTAGCGTGTCCGGGCGACCCATCCGGTCGAGATAGGCGGGTGAGGCGAACAGACCGGCGGAGTGTTCGCTGATAAATTTGCCGATCAGATCGTCTTGTTCGGGCCGGACATGGCGGATGGCGATATCCGCTTCGCGGCGCTTCAAGTCCTGCACCGAGTTGGAGGCGATCAAATCCAGTTGCAGATCAGGCGCCAGGGCGCGCAACTGCGCTACGACAGGGGGCAGATACTGCATCGCCAAGAGGCTGGTGGCGGTGACCGTGACAACGCCTTTCAATGTGGAGGCGTGACCATCAGCGGCGAGTGAGAGCGCGAAGGCGCCATCGAGCATCCTTTCCGCCGGCTCCAGCATGGCGGTTCCGGCCTGGGTCAGCGCCATTGAGCGTTTGCCGCGCTCAAACAACGTTACGCCGAGACTCGCTTCCAGTCCGCTGACTTGCCGCGACAATGTGGGTTGGGTGAGCCCCAAGGCTCTGGAGGCGGCGGAGAACGAGCCTTCCCGCGCGGTTGCGACGAACGCCCGAACCTGGTTCCAGTCAAAATCGAGCGCTGACCACTTCATCGTTTTGCGTATATCAGATGCGCTTATTTACTCAATATCCAAATAGATTGAGCCGGGGTATCGAACGACAAAGACAAAAATAAAGACGGTCAGGACTCCATCCATGTCGAACGATAAAGCCTTCTGGGATCGCATTGCGCGCAACTACGCCGCCGACCCCATCGCCGATGAAGCGACCTATCAGCACAAGCTCGAGAAGACGCGCGAATGTTTTACGCCCGACTCGCGCGTCCTTGAGTTTGGCTGCGGCACCGGTTCCACCGCGCTGCTTCACGCGCCCTTCGTGAAAGAGATCATCGCGACGGATTTGTCTGACGGCATGATCGAGATCGCGCATGAGCGGGCGGCGGAGGCCAATGTGGACAACGTGAGCTTTCAAGCCGTCGACGTTGCAGATCTGGCAGAACCCAATGAGAGCTTTGACGCGGTGTTGGGGCTGAACGTCCTGCACCTCTTGCCCAACAGACGCGAGGTGATGACGCAGAGCTATGATCTGCTCAAACCCGGCGGGGCGTTCATCACCAGCACAGCCTGCCTAGGCGATAGCATGTGGTTTCTGGCGCTGATCAAACCGATCATGCGTCTGTTTCGCGACTGGCCTGATTTCCAGATTTTCCGTGAGACGCGGCTGATCGACGAATTACGGCAGGCAGGGTTTGACATCGCCTATCGCCACCGGCCTGAAAAAGCGCCGACGGTGTTTGTCATCGCCCGGAAACCGTCCTTCTAGCTGCGAACTTTCACGTACTCCCCCGGCGCCGGGCAGAGCGGCTCTCTGACGCCGCCGCCCGGTTGCCGGGCGGGAACCATTTCATCACTGAGAGCCATCAGCCAGTCACGCCAGTGCGGCCACCAGGAGCCGGGATGCTCGACCGCATCCTTCATCCAGTCTTCGCGCGTTTCTGGCAGCGTGGTGTTGATCCAGTGCTGATATTTCTGGGCGTCGGGATGGTTCACCACGCCGGCGATATGGCCTGAGCCCGCCATCATGTATTCAACGGGACCACCGAACAAACGCGCTGAGCGGTATACGCTATCAGCTGGCGCGATATGGTCTTTCTGGCTCGCCTGCATGAAGATCGGAATCTGGATGTCTTTCATGTCCAGCACATGCCCGCCCAGTTCCAGCTTGCCTTTCGCAAGCAGGTTCTGGCGATAGAACGCGTTCAGATAGAACAGGTGCAGCGCCTTGGGCATGCGGGTCTGATCGGCGTTCCAGTACAGAAGATCAAACGCCTGCGGCTCGCGGCCCAGCAGGTAGTTCTTGATCACAAACGACCAGACCAGATCATTTGAGCGCAACATATTGAACGTATCCGCCATGGTGCGGCCGTCCAGAACGCCGCCCTGGGCGTCCATCAGGCGCGAGATTTCGGCGATCCATTCTTCATCCGCGAACACAAGCAGGTCGCCCGCCAGCTTGAAGTCATGCTGGGCCGCAAAGAAGGTCGCGGAGGCGATGCGGTCGTCGTTCTCAGCCGCCATCCAGCCCAGCGCCGTGCCCAGCATGGTCCCGCCGATGCAATAGCCGACCGTGTCGACCTGTTGTTCGCCGGTGATTTCTTCAATCACCTCGAGCGACTGAAACAAACCTTCCTTGATGTAGTCCTCAAAGGTCACGTCCTTCATGGACGCGTCAGGGTTCACCCATGAAATCAGAAACACCGTGAAGCCCTGCTCGGTCAGCCAACGGATCATCGAGCTCTGCGGGCGCAGATCGAGAATGTAGAACTTGTTGATCCAGGGCGGCGCGATGAGCAGGGGGCGTTTGCGAACCTGTTCGGTGGCGGGCGCGTACTGGATCAGCTCCATAACGCGATTACGGTAGATCACCTGGCCGGGCGTCGTGGCGAGGTCCTTGCCGACCTCGAACCCGGTCATGTCAGTCTGGCTGAGCGCCAGGCGGCCGTCGCCGCGCTCCAGGTCTTCCACCAGACGCATAAGGCCGCGCGTAAGATTTTCGCCCTTTGTTTTGACGATTTCTTCCAGCACATCGGGATTGGTCAGGGCGAAATTGGTCGGGGCGAGGGCGTCCACCAATTGCTGGGTCAGAAACTGCACCTTGCGTTTGGTCGCTTCATCAACCCCTTTGGCGCCTTCCACCAGCCCCATCAGAAATCTTTGATTGAGCAGATAGGACTGCTTCATGGCGTCAAACAGCGGATGATCGCGCCAGGCGTCAGATTTCCAGCGCTTGTCAGCGGGGTCAGGCGTGATCACCGGATCCGACGCTTCACCGCTCATCATCCGGCGCGTGGCGTTTGACCACAGATCCAGATACCCGGCGTAGAGATCCGCCTGGGACTGCATCAGCAATTCAGGGTCAGACAGGATATGCTCCCAGGTGTTCAGCACCTCGGGATTGGCGTGAAGCGGATCAGCCTGCGGCATCATGGACGGATCGCCTTCCAGCGACCGGCGCACGCGCTCACTCAGGAGTTTCTGACCGCTCAGGGACGCTTTGAGGACATTGCGGGAAATTTCATCCAGCTTCTCCAGATATGCTTGCGGCATATGGCTCAAGAGTTCGTCTTGCTGATCGTGCTTAGGCGGCTGCGGTGCTTCAGCGGAAGGTTTGCTCCTGGTTTTAGCTTTTTCCGCAGAGGCCTTGGGAGCCCGCTTGCTTGCCGGTTTCTTCGCCTTTGGGGCGGCGGCTTTGGGAGTCGGTGTCTTTTTCGGTTCGGCTTGCGATCCGTCAGAGGACTTGGAAGATGATTTGCGCGTTGTCATTCGCCCGGACTCCTTACAGTGGGTGACAGCCACGGGACAAAGCGTATAGAAAGCCACGACCGCGTCCACCGGTCAGGAGGTCGCTGGAAGGCCATGACACTGAAAAAAACACTTCTGCTTATGTCGTCCATGCTGCTCACCGGCTGCATGATGGCGCCAGCCCGCCAAGATCCCCGCTGGACCGATGACGCTTTGGCGGCGCAACCGCCGCACGCCGCCCCGGTTTATGTGCCGACCTTACGCTTGTCCGAAGATGAGCGCACGGCGCTCCTTGAGCAAGAAGCGGACGTTTTGGTCCGTGGACGTGCTGTCCTGGACGCCGGACAG
Organism: Oceanicaulis sp.; assembly: GCF_051859625.1. Lineage (GTDB taxonomy): Bacteria > Pseudomonadota > Alphaproteobacteria > Caulobacterales > Maricaulaceae > Oceanicaulis. Next base: position 407,853 of record NZ_JBHYFH010000002.1, read on the forward strand.
GCCCTGCGCGGACCGGATCCTGATTCTGAACGCTACGCCGCTGAGCAGCGTGCGCGCACGCAACCGCCTCAATAAACACCGATTTACTCCGGATTGCCTGAAGGAAGACTCTCCATGTCCGATGGTTTCGCCCTCGATCGTCTTGTCACTGGCGCGCTGAATGCGGCTGAAATGGCCGCGATCGCCGCCTCCGCCCTCGTGGGACGGGGTGACAAGATCGCCGCCGACCAGGCCGCTGTGGACGCCATGCGCACCGGGTTGAATGCAACCGAGATGAAAGGCCGTATCGTCATCGGCGAAGGCGAGCGCGACGAAGCGCCCATGCTGTATATCGGCGAGGAAGTGGGAACGGGCGCAGGGCCTGAAATCGACATCGCCCTAGACCCGCTGGAAGGCACGAGCCTGACCGCAAAGGGCATGGCGAACGCTCTGGCCGTTCTGGCGCTGGCGCCGCGCGGCGGCCTCTTGAACGCGCCTGACACCTATATGGACAAGATCGCCATCGGCGCCGGCTATCCTGAAGGCGTCATCGATCTGGACGCCAGCCCGGCGGACAATGTCAAAGCGCTGGCGAAAGCCAAGGGCGTCGCTCCGTCCGACATGACCGCATGCGTGCTGGATCGCGAGCGCCATGAAGACATCATCGAGTCGATCCGCTCGACAGGCGCGCGCGTCAATTTCATCACCGACGGCGATGTGGCCGGGTGCATCAACGCCGCTGACCCGGACGGTGAAGCGGACATCTATATCGGGCGGGGCGGCGCGCCTGAAGGCGTGTTGAGCGCAGCGGCCCTGAAATGCCTGGGCGGCCAGATGCAAGGGCGTCTGTATTTCCGCACGGATGACGAACGCGAGCGCGCCAAGCGCGTCGGGATCGCAGATCTCGATCGCAAATATGATCTCAATGAGCTGGCGTCTCAGGATTGCCTGTTCATCGCGACGGGCGTGACCCATGGCGAAATGGTCTCCGGCGTCACCTTCGGCCCCGGCTATGTCGAGACCCAATCGCTTGTCTTCTCGTCTGCTTCCGGGATGCGCCGCGTCATCACCACCCGGCGCCCGCATCAATCTTGAGTCCGATGACCGCCGAGCCGCTTTTTGGCGTCCGCCAGTCTCTGGGCGGACGCACCTGGCGGCTGAAAGCGGCTGACGACGCAGCCATACAGGCGATCACCCGCGCTACGGGCGTCTCTGACGCTCTGGCGCGGCTGATGGCGGCGCGCGGACTGACCGCGGACGCCGCTCCGGCTTTCCTCGCCCCCAAATTGCGCGACAGCTTTCCCGATCCGACCAGCCTGAAAGGCATGGACGAAGCCGCGGTGCGCATCTGGGACGCCGTCGAGGCGGGTGATCGCATCGCGCTGTTCGCCGATTACGACGTGGATGGCGCGACCTCCGCCGCCCAGCTGGGCGGCTGGTTGCGGGCTTTGGGCGCAGAACCCATCATTTACGTGCCAGACCGGATTGAGGAGGGCTATGGCCCGAACGCTCCGGCGCTGAAACATCTCAAGGAGCAGGGCGCCCGACTGGTCATCACGCTCGATTGCGGGGCGGCGTCCGTCGGCCCTCTGACGGCTGCGCACAAGATGGATCTGCCCGTTGTGGTGATTGATCACCACCTGATGGACGGCGAAATCCCCCCGGCGGACGCGCTGGTGAACCCCAATCAGCCGGGCGATGCTTCCGGCTGCGGGCATCTGGCGGCGGCGGGCGTGACGTTCGTGCTGCTGGCGGCGCTCAACCGGGAAGGGCGCAAACGCGGCGCCTTCAAGGATCAAGCTGAACCCAATATTCTCGATTTTGCCGATCTGGCGGCGCTTGGAACGATCTGTGACGTGGTGCCGCTGACTGGGGTCAATCGCGCCATCGTCACCCAGGGACTGAAAGTGATGAGCGCCTGGACGCGTCCGGGCATGGCGGCCTTGGCGGCGGCTGCGGGCGTCACAGGGCCGGCCTCGCCCTATCATGCAGGCTTCCTTCTGGGGCCGCGCATCAATGCGGGCGGACGCGTGGGGCAGTCAGACCTCGGCGCGCGCCTGATGATGACGACCGATCCAGCGGAAGCCGCCCATATCGCCCAGACCCTGGATGCGCTCAATGCGGAGCGCCGCGCCATTGAATCTGATGTTCTGGACCAGGCGCAGGCCCAGGTCGAAGCGCAAAAGATCGCAGACGACACCTCGATCCTGGTCGCGTCGGGCGAGCATTGGCATCCCGGCGTCATCGGCATTGTGGCGGGCCGGATCAAGGAACGCTTCAACCGTCCCGCCATCGTCATCGGCATTGATCCTGAAACGGGGCTGGGCAAGGGCTCCGGCCGATCCTGCGCCGGGGTCAATCTGGGCGGCGCGGTTGCAGCGGCGCGTGAAGCGGGACTGCTGGAAGCAGGCGGCGGTCACGCCATGGCCTGCGGCCTGACGATCCAGGCCTCGCGAATCGGCGAGCTGACCGACTTCCTGTCAGAAAGGCTCAAGGATGAATGGGCGAGGGCGGATGAAGCGCGCACCTATCAGGTGGACGCAGTGGTCAGCCCGTCTGCAGTGAGTTTTGAGTTCTGTGAGGCCCTGTCCGCCGCTGCGCCCTATGGGGCCGGCAATCCTGAGCCGCGATTCGCGTTTTCATCCTTGCGGCGCAGTTACGCGCAACGGGTCGGGACCGATCATGTGCGTTTCACGTTTGAATCGCCCGGCGGCGGGCGTCTGACCGGGATCAGCTTCCGCACCGCAGACGGCCCGATGGGGCAGGCGCTGCTCAATGGTCCGGACGGGCTGTGGCATGTGGCCGGCAAGTTGAAAGCCGAAGATAACCGGTATGGACGCAAGGCGGAACTGCATCTGGAAGATCTGGCCAAGGCCGACTGAAACGATCTGCACCGATTGCTGTAAAACCTACACAGACATGCTTGCATGACACCGCCGGGACAGATATATCACCGCCTCCACACCGATGCGGGCCCTTCGTCTATCGGTTAGGACGCCAGGTTTTCAACCTGGAAAGAGGGGTTCGATTCCCCTAGGGCCTGCCATCGGTGTGTAAATCGAAACGGACTGACCGCCCTCGTGGCGGTTTTTCTTTTTGTGCAGACTGTTTTAGGCCGAACGCCTTCAGCTCTGCAGCTGGCGGACGCACCCTGCAAATGGTCGCTTGCCACACACTATGGGGACCGGTATACGACCGCTCCCGACGCGCTGCGGGCCCTTCGTCTATCGGTTAGGACGCCAGGTTTTCAACCTGGAAAGAGGGGTTCGATTCCCCTAGGGCCTGCCACGCGCGTCGCCTCTCCTCACACTCGTCTCAGACCCGCGTCAACGAACGGTCGCGCCTTTTGGCGTGCGCATGAAAAACGGCGCACGAGAGACCCGTGCGCCGTCTTCAAGTGTTCATCGGCCAGAGGGCTACGCCTTCTTGGCGCGCTCCATGGCGGCCGTGATCATCTCACGGGCGCGCTCGACGCCGTGCCAGCCCTGAACCTTCACCCATTTATTGGGCTCGAGATCCTTGTAGTGCTCAAAGAAGTGCGTGATCCGAGCCAGCTGCGCGCCATGGACATCATTGAAGTCTTTGATGTCGTCATAGAACGGGGTCAGCTTGGCGTGCGGGGCCGCGAGGATCTTTTCGTCCTGGCCGCTCTCGTCTTCCATCATCAGCACGCCGATCGGACGAGCGCGCACGACGCAGCCCGGCACCAGCTCGGTCTGACCCAGCACCATCACGTCGATGGGATCGCCGTCATCAGACAGGGTGTGCGGCATGAAGCCGTAATTGCACGGATAGCGCATCGGGGTGTGCAGGAACCGGTCGACGAACACCGTGCCTGAGTCTTTATCCAGCTCGTACTTGACCGGTTGGCCGCCGACGGGAACCTCGATGATGACGTTGATGTCTTCAGGCGGGTTCACGCCGGCGCTGATTTTATCAATGCGCACGAATAGTCCTCCAGCGAAACGCGAATGTTGGCGCGCAAAAAACCGTGTTGAGCGCCCAGCTGCAAGTGATTTGTGCGGTGCAAGACAATTTCTGATTTTCAGACCGTCTGCAGGCGCGTTGAGAGATTGCGCGCAAAGCCGGGCGGAGCTAGCTTGCCGCCCATGATGATCGGAACTCGCATTCTTGCTCTGGCTGCCGCCGCACTTGTCGGTTTCGGCTCCGCCGGCTGCGCCCTGGCGCAGTCTGTCGACCCCACTGCGCCTGACGCTGTCGTTGAGTATGGCGGCCCTGAACCGCTGACCATCGAAGGAGATTTCGGCTCGCACACCTTCACGGTGGAAGTCGCAAACACCGATGATTCCCGTGAGCGCGGTCTCATGCATCGCGAATCCATGGATCCTGATGCGGGCATGCTGTTTGATTTCGGGCGTGAGGATTTCATCTCGATCTGGATGGAGAACACCATCATCCCGCTCGACATTCTCTACGTTCGGGCCAATGGCGAGATCGCCAAGATCGTCACCGGGGCGCAGCCGTTTTCCCGACGTCCCATGTCGTCAGACTATCGCGTGATCGGCGTTGTTGAGCTCAATGGCGGACGCACGCTGGAGCTGGGCATCGAGCCGGGCGACCTGGTGCGTCACCCGCTGTTCGGCAATGTCTCGACCGAAGAGACGGACATGGCTGCCGATGACACTGCGCAAGAAACTGATCCGCAGCGCTAGGGAGCTTGCGCCAGAGGGCGCAGCCCCCTAAACGGTTTGCATGTCGGGGCGTAGCGCAGCCTGGTAGCGCATCTGGTTTGGGACCAGAGGGTCGCAAGTTCGAATCTTGCCGCCCCGACCATTATCTTCAGGGCTTTTTAGGAAGCTTTGGGTGAGACAGGACTGTCGACAGCCAAGTCTGGACGAGAATCATGTTCGCGAAGATCTACCGCCCTTCAAAAACCGCCATGCAATCAGGCCGCGCCAAGTCTCAGGACTGGGTGCTGGAGTTTGAACCCGCCATGGCCAAGCGTCCCGACCCTTTGATGGGCTGGGCGTCCAGCGGCGACACGCGCCGTCAGATCCATCTGCATTTCGACACCAAGGACGCCGCTGTCTCTTACGCCCAGCGTTACGGCATCGCGTTCCAGGTCCGTGACGTGCGCGAAACTCCGCGCAAGATCAAATCCTACGCCGCCAATTTCGATGCGGATCGTAAGGAACCCTGGTCTCACTAGACCGCCAACGCCCCAATCAGACCTCCGCATCGCCCTTTATCGTAACGCCGTGTCTTCACAGGACGCGGCGTTCCGTTCTAATGAGGGTGACGGTCAGGCCCCGTAGCTCAACTGGATAGAGCACCGGACTTCTAATCCGACGGTTGTAGGTTCGAGTCCTACCGGGGTCGCCATTGTTAAGAGGCAATGCTGAGAACGGATGAAGCACACTGTAGTTGACCTCTTCTCCGGGTGCGGTGGCCTATCGCAAGGATTTGAAGAAGCTGGATTTGAGATAGTCTCAGCCTACGATAGTTGGCTCCCTGCGGTAGAGACTTACCGGCGGAATTTCTCCCATCATATTGATCTGTGTGAATTAGGTCTTGATACAGAATTACCAGCAGCCGATGTGATCATAGGGGGGCCGCCCTGCCAGGGCTTTTCATCTGCAGGACTTCGGCGAACGGGTGACGAACGAAACACACTGATTTCCGTGTTTAGCAGATTGGTGGAACGGTTTAGACCGAAAGCATTTGTCTTTGAGAACGTTGAGGGCTTCCTTACAGGACAAAGCGGTCATTTCGTCTTTGAACTTTTGGAGCCTCTAATTTCGGCTGGATACCGCATCCACCTCAGAAAGATAAATGCGTCGAATTTTGGTGTTCCACAACATCGCAAGCGCGTGCTTGTAATTGGTGGACTTGGGTGGGATCCAACGTTCCCGAAACACTCACATTCAAGCCTCGGAGCACCGGGGGCAACACTTCTGAATGGCAACAGGTTGCCTTTTTCGCCAACTCTTGGTGAAACGTTTTCTGACCTACCGCCTGCCAAGCAGAAAACTGGTAGCCGGGATGACCCCCAGCTCGACCATACATTCAGTTCATTCAGTGCTGCTGATCAAGAGCGTGCATCGTTATTGAAGCCGGGGCAACGTATGCGAGACCTCCCAGAGGAACTTTGGCATGAAAGCTACAAAAGGCGTGCGAATAGGCGCGTCAGCGACGGCACCCCAACCGAACGCAGAGGTGGTGCCCCATCCGGCCTGAGACGCTTGCGTGCCGATGAGCCATCAAAAGCCATTACAGGTGGGGCACTGAGGGAATTTGTCCATCCAACCGAAGACAGACCTCTGACAATTCGTGAATGCGCCCGCCTACAGACTTTTCCCGACACTTTCGGGTTCATAGGAACGCAAGCGGAAAAGATACAAATGATTGGGAATGCGGTTCCACCTCGTCTTGCCCGATTGATTGCGGATTCACTTGCGATTGATCTAGCTAATTTGGCTTCAACCGCTAATCGAGGTGCGCTCTTAAGTTTTGTCCCGACTGCTTCTACTGGCATGAGTCCAATATTGAAAAAAGTTACACATGAAGTCGAAGCAAAATTTGGTTTCGATAAATTCAGTCCGCAGGGGGATCTATGGCCCTAAGTCAAACGCAAAAGGCAGTCTGGGAAAAAGCCCGTGCGTTAGGTTCAGGCGGTCAAGCCGTTCGTTTAGGTGACGCCGCTTGCGCTTATCTAATTGCCCGCATTGCAGCCGATTTAGGTTTGCTCGAACACTTCCCAGAATTTATCGAAGATGTTCCAGTTTTTTTTAGTCCTGGCAAGCTTGATGCGCTTATGATTGAAGGGGTTACGCCGCTACCACTTTTTGAGCGTCTATTGCAATTGAACCCGGATGGCGACATGTATTTCGCCTGCCTTGCTAATTTGCACAAGGCGCGGCTCAAATATGAAGTAATACTCCAAAGCCAAGCCATCCCGACATTGGAGCAAGTTGGGCCTCGCGGTCTACTTCAGTATGGAAAGCTCAGCCCGCGAGGCCTAGCAGCCTTACTCTTCTGGCGGAAATGGTTCTTCGATATTGATAATAGAGCTGGTCAGGAAACGGGATATCTGTTTGAGCCCGTAATCGCAAACGCTGTTGGGGGAACGCCTGTGTCATCGACTCGAAGCCCTGTAAAACGGCATCGAGATGGGCGCAAAGGACGGCAGGTTGACTGCTTGCTTGGCAATAAGGCTTATGAACTGAAGATTCGAATGACTATCGCCGCGTCCGGGCAAGGTCGCTGGGGTGAGGAGTTGGACTACCCGTTAGATTGCAAGCAAAGCGGTTATACTCCCGTTTTGGTCGTTCTGGACAGCACGCCCAATATGAAGCTCGCGGAACTGACCCGGGCATTTCTTGATCAGGATGGTGAAGTTTACATTGGAGCTCAAGCTTGGGAACACCTTGATGAACTTGCGGGTCCTACAATGGCTGCTTTCTTAGAACGCTATATCCGAGAGCCAATCGACCACTTGATCAACGAAGCAACAAATGAATTGCCTGAACTTCGAGTGCGGATTGAAGAGGGTGCGATGATAATTGCGCTGGCTGGCGAAGAAATGCGTATCTTGAGAAGTGATGGTGCTGGTGAAGATAACACTCGTGATGAAGCACCGGATGATCTGTTGGGCGACGATTTGTAAAACAGCAGCTTGTCCTGCCTTAATGCGACCATTGCTCAGGGATAAACCTCTCTTGAGCATTGGCGGCGGAGAGGCGGGAAGGGTTACATTCCATCGACTCTAATCCGACGGTTGTAGGTTCGAGTCCTACCGGGGTCGCCATGGCGTGAAGGGACGGGGGCGGACATGTCAGGCGATGCTGAAGGGCAGGGGCGACTGCGTTTTCTTTTTGATGAAGAGCGCGACCTTCTGGAAGTGGTCTATCCGAGCTGCATGGATGTTGAGGCCGTTCGCGAAGCCATGACCTATATGCAGGTTGGCCCGATTTCGAGCCAGGGCCGGGCTTTGATCAATCTCGCCGAGGTTGAAGAGATCACATTGACCTCCGCCGACCTTGTCAGCTTCGCCAATCAACGCGCGCGCGATTTCGGCGACAAGTCCCGCACGCGCCAGTTCAATGCGTTTTATGGCGTGAAGGACAGCGTCCGGGATACGGTCGACGCCTGGACGCGGTTCTTCCCTACGGGCGGCGGCGCCGTGGAAATGCGCCTGTTTGAAGAGCGCCACGACGCCATCTACTGGCTGATGGGGCGGTCGGCCCGATAACGGGCTTAGTGACCGCCGCCGAACGCGCCTGTCTTCACTGAATAATCGGTCGCGACCTGGTATTCCGGGTCATCATCTGAATCGATCATCAGCTGACCGGCTTTCGTCAGAAGCTGGTGGCAGTCGCGCGACAGATGACGCAGGCGAAGCTCCTTGCCGCTCGCTTGGTATTTGAGCGCCAGATCCTCAATCGCCTGCAAGGCGGATTGGTCGACCACGCGCGAGCGCTTGAAGTCCACGATCACCACGTCCGGGTCGTTCTCGATATCAAAGAGCTCGCTGAAATTGTCGGTCGAGGCGAAAAAGAGCGGGCCATCCAGTTCATAGGTTTTCGCGCCCGGCACCGTATGGCTGTCATGGGCTGAAATATGCAGACGTTTCGCCGAGCGCCAGGCATAGACGAGCGCGGATACGATCACGCCGGCGACGACCGCCACGGCCAGGTCGTACTGAACGGTCACCACCGTGACCAGAACGATCACCAGCGCATCAGAGCGCGGGATCTTGAGCATGATCCGAAGCGAGTTCCAGGCGAACGTGCCGATCACCACCATGAACATGACGCCAGTCAGCGCCGCCAACGGAATCTGCTCGATCAACGGTGCGCCAAACAGGATGAAGCTGAGCAGGAACAAAGCCGCCATGATGGCGGCCAGTCGCGTGCGCGCGCCCGACTGCACATTGATCATGGACTGGCCGATCATCGCGCAACCGCCCATTCCGCCGAAGAAGCCGGTCACAACGTTCGCTGCGCCTTGAGCCACGCATTCCTGGGACGCGCCGCCCCGTTTGCCGGTCAGCTCGCCCACCAGGTTAAGCGTCAGCAGGCTTTCGATCAGACCGATCGCGGCCAGGACCAGCGCATAGGGGAAAATGATCTGAAGCGTTTCGAAGTTGAGGGGGACAGTCGGGATGTGGAACCCCGGAAGCCCGCCCTGAATGCTGGCGAGGTCGCCCACGCGCGGCGCTTCCAGTCCGAACCCGATCACGATCGCGGCGGTGACGGCGATGCCCGCCAGCGGCGCAGGGATCGCCTTGGTGAATTTCGGCAACGCCCAGATGACGAGCATGGTCAGGCCCGTGAGCCCCAGCATCACCATGAGAGGAACACCGGTCAGCCAGTCGCCGCCCGCCAGTCCGTGACCGCCGCCGCCATGGTCGGAACCCGGAACCTGGAATTGACCCAGCTGGGCCAGGAAAATCACGATGGCGAGGCCATTCACAAAGCCCAGCATCACCGGGGTCGGCACCAGTCGGATGAACTTGCCCAGTTTGAAAATGCCGGCGCCCAGCTGAAGCACGCCCATCAGCACCACGGTCGCGAACAAATATTCAACGCCATGTTCGGCCACCAGCGCGACCATGACGACCGCCAGCGCGCCCGTGGCGCCCGAGATCATGCCGGGACGTCCGCCGAACACCGCTGTGATCAGGCCGACGATGAACGCTGCATAAAGCCCCACCAACGGGTGAACGCCCGCGACAAAAGCGAAGGCCACCGCTTCAGGCACCAGCGCCAGCGCCACCGTCAGGCCGGCCAGCACTTCGGTTTTCAGCCGATTGGGATTGGTCAGCGACAGGTTTGCGTCCTGCTCAGTCAGCGAAAGACGCTCCACAAGCGCAGTAAGAGTGGCTTTGACCATCACGATATATCCCGGCTGGATGAGACAGTGTTGCGCCTTAGGGCTGCAAACAAGCTGCGTGCTCTGACACGGGCCTTGCTGCAACGCAACACTCGGGCCTGATTATTTTTGACCGATTGAACGGATTCGCCGTCGGGTGACACCTGTCACTAACGCGTGATCAAGCGATGCGACTATCTGTGAACCATAGGCGAAATGGCGTGGGTCGTCGGCCTGGTTTTCGGCGTCCCAGACGGGAAATGGTACGCTGCTCGCGCGAATGGCGCACAGGGGACGAGACGAATGAACGACGAACGCACAGAGCAATTACACTCTCTCACCATTGAACGATCCGAGGATACGCACGCCTCAGGCGGTCCGGGATGGGCGGCGCTGTTGATCGCAATCGTCCTGGCGGGCGGCGGCGGCGCTGGCGCGGCGTGGTTCTTCACTCCGAAAACTGAGCCCGCGCCGGCCGTGGTGGCGGATGCGCCTCAAACCAACGCCGATACAGAGCAATCAACGCCTGCCGCAGCCCCTGCAGCCTCGCTCCGTCCGGCGCCCAGCTCCGGACTTGTGGCGTCAGGCTATGTGGTGGCGCGCCGGCAGGCGACGGTCTCTGCGGAAATCACCGGACGCATTCGTGATGTGCTGATCGAGGAAGGCGCCGTGGTCGAGGAGGGCGAAGTGCTCGCCTATCTCGATGATGATCGCGCCCGCATCGATCTCGACCTGTATGAAGCTCAACAAGCCGCCGCCGCCGAGCGGGCGCAATCGTTTGCAGCGCAACTGACCGAAGCGCGCACGCAGCTGACCCGCACCGAGCAGCTGATCCGATCCGGCTACGCCACGGATTCACGACGCACCGCCGAACAGGCCCAGGTCGACAGCCTGCAAGCCCAGCTTCGCGCGGCGCGCGCTGATCTCGCCGCCGCAGAGGTCCGCGTACGCAGCCAGCGCGATTATGTGGACCGTCACGTGGTGCGCGCGCCGTTTGGCGGGGTGGTCATCGCCAAGAACGCGCAAGTGGGAGAAATCCTCTCACCCGTGTCAGCGGGCGGCGGCTTCACCCGGACCGGCATCGCGACCCTGGTCGACATGGAGAGCCTCGAACTGGAAGTGGATGTCAATGAAGGCCAAATCCAGCGCGTGCGCGCCGGCCAACGCGTCGAGGCCATTCTGGACGCTTATCCTGACTGGCGCATTCCCGCCCGGGTGGAAGCCATCATTCCCACAGCAGACCGCGCCCGCGCGACCATTCGCGTCCGCGTGGCCCTGGGCGAGCGTGACGATCGGGTCCTGCCCGACATGGCCGCCCGCGTGACCTTTCTCGAACAAGACTGAACACCGATCTCAGCACCAGGCGATAGGGACAGATCATGACCGACGTGCTTTACGAACTGACGAACCTCTCCAAGCGTTACACGCGCGGCAAAGAAAGCGTCGCGATCTTTGAAGACCTGACGATGACCATCAATCGCGGCGATTTCATCGCGATCATGGGGCCGTCAGGCTCCGGCAAGACGACCTTGCTCAATCTTCTGGGCGGCATCGATAAGCCCTCTGGCGGACAGGTTGTCTGCAACGGGCTCCGGATCGACAATCTCAGCCAGGCCAAACTCGCCAAATGGCGCTCCAGCCATGTGGGTTTCATCTTCCAGTTCTATAATCTGATGCCGACCCTGACGGCGGCCCAAAATGTGGAGCTGCCGCTGCTGCTGACGAACTTGTCCGGCAAGGAGCGTAAGCGCCGGGTGCAAACCGCTCTTGAAGTGGTGAAGCTCGCCGAACGCGCCAAGCACCGGCCCCGCCAGCTCTCGGGCGGTCAGCAGCAGCGTGTCGCGATTGCGCGTGCGATCGTCGCCGATCCGGACGTGTTGCTATGTGACGAGCCGACGGGCGATCTCGATCGCACCACGGCCGATGAAATCCTGGAGACGCTGCAGCTTCTGAATTCCGAGCTCGGCAAGACCATCGTCATGGTCACCCACGACCCGGCGGCCGCCAAATACGCTCGTCGCGAATTGCACCTTGATAAAGGACGCTTCGTAGAATCCGGAGCGATGGCATGAATGACCTGACGCTCATACGCAAATCCCTGTTCAGGAAGAAAACCCGCGCGATCCTTTTGATCCTCTCGATCATGACGGCCTTCCTGATTTTCGGTGCGCTCGCCTCCATCGACCGAGTGCTCAATTCCTCTGAAGAACTGTCGCGGGCGGACCGTCTGGTGACGGTGAACAAGATCAATTTCACCCAGACCATGCCCTTCGCCTATTGGGGGCGGGTCCAGAATGTGGACGGCGTTCAGGCCGTCACGCACGCCTCCTGGTTTGGTGGTTACTTCCAGGATGTGCGCAATTTCGTGCAATCATTTGTCGTGGATATGGACAGCTATCTGGTTGTCTATCCCGAGCTGGAAATGCCCGCAGACCAGCGCGCCGCACTGGCTGAACGCCGGGACTGCGTCGCTGTCGGGGCGGATCTCGCCGAGCAATATGAGTGGAACGTCGGAGACCGGTTTCCGCTCAGCTCGAACATTTGGCGTCAGACTGACGGCTCCAGCGCCTGGGATGTGGAGGTTTGCGCGATCCTGACCACGGAAGATCAGGACCTCCCCACCAACTACCTCTTGATGCAGTACGACTATTACAACGAAGCGCTGGCCTTCAATCGTGACCAGATCGGCTGGATGATCATGCTGACGGGTGATCCGGCGATCAATGATGCGGTGTCTCAGCGCATTGACGACATGTTCGCCAACTCGCCGGCTGAAACCGAAACCACCACCGAAGCCGCATTTTCACAGGCCTTTGTCGAACAGCTGGGCAATATCGGATTGATCCTGAGCCTCGTCGTCAGCTCCGCCTTCGCCACCATTCTGATGATCGTGGGCACCACCATGGTGATGGCCATCAATGAGCGCACCAAGGAAGTGGGCGTGATGAAGACGCTTGGCTTCTCATCCTCGCGCATTTTCACCCATGTGCTGTCTGAATCGGTTCTGTTGAGCCTGGTGGGCGGTCTGCTGGGACTGGGCCTCGCCGTGCTCTTGCTTAGCGGGCTCGCCAAGATCGCAAGCGGACAATTACCGGGTCTGGGCGTGTCTGGAGAAACCTGGCTCCAGGCGATCGGCTTGATGCTCGCCTTTGGTCTCATCACCGGGTTTGTGCCGGCCCTCAACGCCATGCGTCTGAAAATCGTCGACGCTCTGGGTAAGGAGTAATCGCCATGATCTCGCAAATACTTGCGGTCACCTCGATCAATCTGCGCTCCATCCCGCAACGCTGGGGCATGTCGCTGGCGACCATTCTCTCCATCGCTCTGGTGGTGGGCGTCCTTCTGGGCTTTCTCGCCATGGCCAACGGCTTTCGCGCCACGGTCAGCGGGACCGGATCGGAACAGATCGCCGTTCTGCTGAGGTCGGGCGCTCAGGCGGAGCTTAATTCCGGCTTTGGCCGGGATACGGTGCGCCTGATCGAAACCGCACCCGGCGTTGCGCGGGATGCAGACGGGAACGCCCTCCTGTCCGCCGAGCTGTATGTCATCACAGACGCGACGAAACGCTCGACCGGCAATGACGCCAGCCTGTCATTGCGCGGTGTGGATGATGCTGCGCCGCGCCTGCGCGAAAACTTCCAGATCGTTCAGGGCCGCATGTTCTCAGAAGGCTCCAACGAAATCGTTGTGGGCGAGGGCGTCATACGGGAGTTCTCCGGTTTCGACCTGGACACCACCATCCGTATGGGACCCAATGAATGGCGCATTGTCGGCATTTTCTCGACGGGCGGATCGGTCTTTGATTCTGAAATCTGGGCCGATATCGGCACCGTCCAGAACCTCTATCAACGCGGGGCGAGCTATCAGTCGATCCGGGTTGAGTTGGACGGAGAGGGCGGTCTTGAAGCGCTGCGTCAATATGTTGAGGACGAGCCGCGGCTCGATCTCGATGTGGAGACCGAGAAAGACTTCTTCGCCCAGTCTGCAGGTGGTCTGTCCAATCTGATCATGTATCTGGGCTGGCCTTTGGCGATCATCATGGCCGTCGGCGCGCTCGCCGGGGCGTGGAACGCCATGTATGCCTCGGTGGATTCGCGCATTCGCGAGATCGCCACCTTGCGCACCCTGGGCTTTTCAGGCTTCGCCGCCTTTGTCGGGACGCTGGTGGAATCGTTGATCCTGGCCTTGATTGGCGGAATGGTGGGCGCCGTGATCACCTATTTCGTCTTTGATGGCGTCAGCGCCTCAACCCTTGGCGGCAGCTTCACACAAGTGGTGTTCTCGTTCGCGGTGACGCCCACAGCTGTGGTGAGCGGGGTCATCCTGGCGCTTCTGGTGGGCTTGCTGGGCGGGTTCTTTCCCGCCTTGCGCGCCTCACGCGTGCCGCTCCTGGAAGTGCATGGCTAGACGCCTTCAGGGCGGGTCTGGTTCTCTTAGCCCAGGGCTTGAGCCAGATCCGCCCACAGGTCGTCCACATCCTCAAGGCCCACAGACAGGCGCAGCAATGCGCCTTCGGCTTTCCAGGGCACGGCGGTTCGGCGGATCTGGCGGTCGCAAGGCAGGATCAGGCTTTCATAGCCGCCCCAGCTGAACCCCAGCCGGAACAGATGCAAGGCTTCTGCGATCGCTTCGCCCGCCCGCGCATCCACACCATCCAGTACAAACGCAAAACAGCCCGATGAGCCGTTGAACTGGCGCGTGAACAAGGCATGGTCAGCATGGCTCTCAAGACCCGGATGCAGGACCCGCGCGACCTTGGGATGCGTCTCGAGTTGGCGGGCGATGGCGAGCCCTGAAGCGCCGGAGCGTTCGATCCGCAAGGACAGTGTGCGCAGGCCGCGCAGGCACAGATAGGCGTCATCGGGCGAGACATGTCCGCCGAACAGCACATCCTTGTTTTTCAGGCGCGCCGCAGCGTCTCCGCGCGCTGCGACCGCGCCCATCAGGAAGTCTGAATGCCCGCCGACATATTTGGTCAGCGCCTGGGCTGCGTAATCCACACCCAGCTCCAGCGGATTCATCAACAGGCCCGCGCTCCAGGTATCGTCGATCACGCTGGCGGCGCCGGCGTCCCGGGCTGCGCGGGCGATGGCTGCGATGTCCTGTACTTCAAACGTCAACGATCCTGGCGCTTCAAGCAGCACGACCGCCGTGGGGTGTTCGAGCAAGCGCGCGATGTCTGCGCTGATGCGCGGGTCGTAATACACAGGCGTCACGCCATAGCGCGGCAATTCTTCATCGCAGAAGCGCCGCACTGGGCCATAAGCGGAATCGGTGATCAGCGCCTGCATGCCTGAAGGCTGCTCGGGCAGGGCCGTGCGAAGCGCCAGAATAACGCTCGCCAGACCGGACTGCGCCAGCGACACATGGTCCGCTTCATACAGCTGAGCGATCGCGTCACGGAGTTCGGTGTTCGGGCTCAACCCGCCGCGCCCGTAATGCCGACGGGGCGGGGTGGGGTTGTAAAGCTCGGCCGTTGAGGGCGCGACCACGGTCGAGGCGCGCTCGATCGGCGGGTTGACCAGATCGTCGCTGCGGCGGGGCTGACCGGAATGGATCAGTCGGGTGTCGCGTTTCATGTCGACGCGCTCCCTTCTCTTCGTTACACCTGAGGTATTGTTTTCAGCATGTAAGGCGGTTGGACCGATGACGCCAGCGTCTTTGTTCGACCTGATGGACCCGCGTCGCCTCGCAAAAGGGGCGACGGCGTTTGCATTGGGCTTCGCGGTTTCTCAAAGCGATGTAGCGGCGTCCCGCTCGCACATGGCCGAGATCCAGACTCGCGGCGTGCTCAGATGCGGCGTCGACACAGGCCTGACGGGCTTCGCTGAAACGGACGACAACGGCGTCTGGAGCGGATTCGAGGTCGATCTGTGCCGCGCCTACGCCGCCGCGTTTCTCGGCGATCCTGATCGCACTCAATTTGTGCCGACCACCACGCTCGACCGGTTTCAATCCCTGCGGGATGGCGATGTGGACATCCTGCTGCGCAACACCAGCTGGACCTTGTCACGCGCGGCGACCCAGCACGTGCGCTTCACCGGTGTTTATTACTATGACGGGCAGGGTTTTCTGACGCCGGCTGATCTGGGCCTCACATCCGCGCAGGAGCTGAGCGGCGCGCGCATCTGCGTGCAGCCTGAAACGACCAGCGCACTCAATCTCGACGATTATTCAGAACGCTATGGCCTGAATTTCACTACGGTGTCCGTTGAAACCGTCGCGGACGCCCGCATCGCGTACGAGGCGGGGGAATGTGATGCGTTCACCAGTGACGTCTCACGCCTGGCCGGATTCAGACGCAGCCTCACTGAACCCGACCGGCATATGGTCCTGCCTGACGTCATTTCCAAGGAACCCCTGACCCCCGTGGTGAAAGCCGGCGATCCCCAGTTCGAAATGGCGGTGGAATGGGTGCTCATGGCGCTGATTGCGGCCGAAGAGTACGGGGTTACGCAAAGCCAGTTGTCGGAACCGGGCCAAATCTCAAATCGCCCGGAAGTTCGCAGACTTCTGGGTTTGGATGAAGATATCGCCTCAAGCCTAGGCGTTGATGAAGACTTTGCCCGTCGCGCTATCGCTGCGGGGGGGCATTATGGCGAGCTGTTTGAACGCAATCTGGGTGAAGCGTCCCCGCTTCAGCTCGAGCGGGGACTGAACGCCCAATGGAACCAGGGCGGGTTGCTGTATGCGCCGCCCGTGCGCTGATCGATCTGACTAATCGAGCCAGGGCGGCGTCGGCAGGCCTTTTTCACGCAGGATGTCAGGGTTGTAGAGCTTGGACTGATAGCGTGAGCCGTGATCACACAAAATGGTCGTGATGGTGTGCCCCGGCCCCATTTTGCGCGCCAGACGCACCGCGCCGGCGATGTTCACGCCGGCTGAACCGCCCAGACACAGGCCTTCTTCCATCACGAGGTCATAGAGAATGCCCAGCGCTTCCTCATCGGGAATGCGGAACGCTTCATCGATTTGAGCGCCTTCAAGATTGGCGGTGATGCGGCTCTGGCCGATGCCTTCGGTGATTGAATTGCCTTCCGCTTTCAGCTCGCCATGGGCGTAATAGCCGTAAAGCGCCGCGCCGCCGGGATCCGCGAGGGCGATCTTGATGGCGTCATTCTTGGCTTTCAGCGCATCTGACACGCCCGCAATCGTGCCGCCGGACCCGACCGCCGCCACAAAGGCGTCCACCTTGCCGCCGGTTTGCTCCCAGATTTCAGGGCCCGTGGTCTGGGCGTGGGCGCGACGGTTGGCGGTGTTGTCAAACTGGTTCGCCCAGATCGCGCCATTGGGTTCAGTCGCGTTCAGCTCTTCCGCCAGCGTGCCGGAATAGCGCGCGTAATGATTGGGGTTGGAATAGGGGACCGCATCCACTTCGATCAGCTGGGCGCCCATCAGCCGGATGGCGTCCGCCTTTTCCCGTGACTGGGTGCGCGGAAAAACAATCACCACCTTGTAGCCCAAAGCGCGCCCGACCATGGCCAGGCCGATGCCGGTATTGCCGGCGGTGCCTTCCACGATGGTCCCGCCCGGCTTGAGCGCGCCGCTGGCTTCCGCTTCTCGAATGATGCCAAGCGCGGCGCGATCTTTCACCGACCCGCCAGGATTGAGGAACTCGGCCTTGCCCAGGATTTCACATCCGGTTGCGTCCGAGACCTTGTTCAGACGAAGCAGCGGCGTATCGCCGATGAGATCAATGACGGAGCGGGCGGGGCGGGGGGTCATGGCGAGCCTCTTTTCAGCGTTCTGAGCGCCAAGTTAGGAGCTGTCTGAGGTCGCTGCAATCAAACGGGCTCGCCTTAACGCAGGCGTGATCCGTTTTCGTCGCGTCTGCGTAAGAAGATACGAACAGTTGGAGTAACCGAAATGCATACGCTTGACGCGGCATGGATGGTGGATGTGGCCAGCGGCGCAGCGCCCAGAGCCGTGCAGGTTCTCGCGGCCTGCCACGCAGAGATGAATGCGAAGGCGAACGCCCTGCTGCATCAGGCTGAGCACGTCATGGGCGGACTGCTGGAAGACACCGAGCCGGTCGCCATGAATGTCGGCGCCTTTGAGGCTTTGTCCCAGAAGCTGGGCGGCCTGTCGCCTAAGCCTGTCACGCCTCGCCCGCGCCTGTCAGATCAATTGAACCTCGATCTTCCCGACACCCTCAAGCGGGTATTGAGCGATCATCCGCACCCTATCTGGATGAACAAGATGGGCGGAATTCAGGAGATGCCGATTGAGACTTTGGAAGAAGACGGCGTCCATGTGCGTCTTCTCAGCCTCCCTTCTGGACGGGGGGTCGCGGAACACACCCACCAGGCTGAAGAACTGACCCTGGTGCTGAAGGGCGGGTTCAATGATGGACATGCAGATTATCGCGCGGGCGATGTTTGCCATGCTGATCCGTCCCTGACCCATAATCCGCGTGCGCATGCGGATGGGCCGTGTGTCTGTCTGTCTGTTGAAATGGGGCGTTTACAGTTCACTCACCCGGTCATTTCTCTGGCCAGCCGCGTGCTGGGCTGGGACCGGTCCTGATCCTTCTTTTGGAGTGCTCACCATGCTGCGACTGATCATGACGACCTTGAGCGCAGGCGCTGTTCTGACGAGCTCCGCATGGGGCTTCGCGGATAATGCGCCTTCGCCCACACCCATGCCGAATGCGGGCGAGAGCATCATCTTTGATGTCTATCGCGATGGCGACAAGCGCATGGGCACGCACGCGGTCCATTTTGAGCAGGACGGCGATGATTTGCTGGTGTCCGTCGACATCGAGCTTCGCGCCGGTCTGGGGCCGATCACCGTCTTTCGCTATGAGCACCAGTCCACAGAGCGCTGGCGTGAAGGTCAGCTGATCGGACTGAACGCGGAGACCCTAAAAGATGGCGAGACCTATCGCGTCCAGGCTCAGTCCAGCAATGACGGGCTGGATGTGGAGGGCGAAACGCCTGACATGGGCGCGATTTCCCTCGAATTTCCGCTCTCGGTTCTGCCCAGTTCGCACTGGCGCGGCTATCGCACTGGCGCGTACGACATTCTGAACACCGAACATGGCAGCGAGCTGGATGTGACGGTGGATTATCTGGGCGAAGAAATGCTGGCGGCCGATGGCGCGCGCATCACCGCCCATCGTTATCGGCTCTCCAGCGAGCTGACCGTGGACCTGTGGTATGATGAAAATGGTCGCTGGGCCGGCTGCCAGTTTGAGGCGAGGGGCCAGACCATTCGCTATGAACGCCGCGCTGACCCGTTGAGGGGCTGATGCCGGCGCTCAGACTTGTTCTCGGCGATCAGCTCAGCGCATCCCTCTCAAGCCTTGCTGATTATGAAGACGGCGACCTGATCTTGATGGCGGAAGTCGCTGAAGAAGCGTCTTACGTTCCCCATCATGCCAAGAAAATCGCCTTCATCTTTTCCGCAATGCGCCATTTCGCCTCCAGCCTGGAAGGGAGCGGGAAGGCCGTGCGCTATGTGAGGCTTGATGATCCGGACAACACCGGCGCTTTGAAATCCGAGGTGAAGCGGGCGCTTGAGACGCAGGCCTTTGATAAGGTCGTCATCACCTCTCCGGGCGAGCATCGCCTGAAGACGGATATGGAGCGCTGGTCTGACGCTTTTGGTCTGCCGGTTCAGATTCGCCGCGATGATCGTTTCATCTGCTCGCTGGACCGGTTTGACGCCTGGGCGGACGAACGCAAGCGCCTGACCATGGAGTATTTCTATCGCGAGATACGCCGGGAGACCGGGATCTTGATGGAGGGTGACAAGCCCACTGGCGGGCAATGGAATTTTGATCAGGACAATCGCAAATCACTGCCCGCGGATTTGACCCTTCCCGACCGCGCCTGGATCGAACCCGATGCGATGACCCGGCAGGTGATTGACCTGGTTGAGGAACAGTTTCCTGATCAGTTCGGCGATCTTGACCCCTTTGGCTACGCGGTCACGACCGAAGACGCGAACGCGCAACTGGACTGGTTTTTACACAACGGCCTTCCCAACTTCGGAGACTATCAAGATGCGATGAAGCTGGGCGAAGCCTTCCTGTTTCACTCGGTCATCGCGCTCTATCTCAATATCGGCCTTCTGGACCCGCTCAAGGTCTGCCGAAAGGCGGAGGCGGCTTATGAAAAGGGCGACGCCCCGCTGAACGCGGTGGAAGGCTTCATTCGGCAAATCCTGGGCTGGCGTGAATATGTTCGCGGGATCTATTGGCGGTTCATGCCGGACTATCTTGAGCGCAATGCGCTTGAGGCCAAACGGCCATTGCCGGACTTCTACTGGACAGCCGACACCGACATGGCGTGCGTGCGTGATGTCGTCACCACGACCCGCAAACACGCCTATGCGCATCATATTCAGCGGCTGATGGTGACGGGAAATTTCGCGTTGCTGGCCGGGATTGATCCCAAGGCGGTCAATGACTGGTATCTGGCCGTTTACGCAGACGCCTATGAATGGGTGGAAGCCCCCAACACCCACGGAATGGCGCTTTACGCCGATGGCGGCTTGATGGCGACCAAACCGTACGCCGCATCAGGCAGTTATATCAACAAGATGAGTGATAGCTGCAAATCCTGCAGCTATGCGGTGACCCAGAAAAACGGGCCCAAGGCCTGTCCGTTCAACTATTTGTACTGGAACTTCCTGATCGAAAATCGGGAACGGCTGAAGGGTAACCACCGTTTATCCATGATCTACAAGACGCTGGATCGGATGACGGATGAAAAGACCGACGCCATCGCCGCAGATAGCCAACGCTTTTTCAAACGCATCGGCATCGCCGAGTGAGGACTGGACATGAAAGCGCCTGTAATACCGACGCCTGATGACGGGCTGTGCTGGCTGACCGGCGCCAGTTCCGGAATTGGCGAAGCCTTGCTCGCGGATCTGGTCAAGGAAGGCTGGCGCGTCGCGATTTCGGCCCGTAGCGCAGACAAGCTCGATGCGCTGGCGCGACGCCACCCCGGTCAGGTCTTCGCCTATCCTGTGGATATCAGTGATGATCGCGCCGTCGCCGCAACGGTTGCCCAAATTGAGTCTGACCACGGTCCAATCGCCAGAGCGATCCTCAACGCCGGCGTCTATATCTCGATCGAGGCGGAAAACCCGAGTTTTGAGGAGTACGCCAAGACATTTGATGTGAACCTGAAGGGCGCGGCCGCATGTGTCTGCGCGCTGACCCCGCGCTTTTGCGAGCGCGGCAAAGGCCAGCTGGTGATCGTGTCGTCCGCCACAGCGTTTGGCGGCATGCCCACCGCGACCGCTTACGGGGCGACCAAAGCGGGGCTTCTGAACATGGCGGAAGGCCTCGCCATCGAGCTTCATCGCTATGGGGTGAAGGTCCAGTGCGTCACGCCCGGATTCGTGGACACCCCGGCTCAGGATGACAATGCCTTCCCCAAACCCTTCATGGTGAGTGCGGAAACCGCGGCCAAGCGCATCTGCAAAGGGATGAACCGCAACGGGTTCGAGATCACCTTTCCCAAGCGCTTCACCTGGGTGCTAAAGCTGATCTACGCTCTGCCGCGCGATTGGCACATCGCACTGGTTCGAAAACAGACCGGCTGGGACAAGCCGCCAGAAACAAAAAAGCCCGCTTGATGCGGGCTTTTTCGTGTCTTGTCAGGCGCGGCGAATGGTGAACTGACCCACATCAATGCGCCCGGTTCTGAATCCCGCCTCGCAATAGGCGAGGTAGAAATCCCACATGCATTTGAACCGGTCGTCAAACCCCATGGGTTCAATCGTCGGCCAAGCCTCGTCGAAGCGCTCTTTCCAGAGCTTCAGGGTGTCCGCATAGTCGAGACCGAACTGATCGGTTTTCACCAGATCAAGCTTCGCGTCTTTGAAGCAGTTTTCGAGCTTCTCCACGCTGGGCATCATGCCGCCGGGGAAAATGTAACGCTGGATGAAGTCCGCGCGCTTTGAATAGGTTTCAAACAGATCGTCACGAATAGTGATGATCTGGAGCCCCGCCTTGCCGCCGGGCTTGAGAACCGCAGACACCTTATCAAAAAAGCTGGGCCAGAATTCCTGTCCGACCGCCTCAAACATCTCGATCGAGGCCACACGGTCATACACGCCCGTCTCGTCACGATAATCTTGCAGCTTGATCGTCACCTTGTCGGACAGACCCAGACGCTCGATCCGCGCCAGAGCATAGTCACGCTGAGCAGGCGACAGGGTCAGGCAAGTGACGTTCGCGCCGATCGTTCCGGCAGCGTATTCAGCGAACCCGCCCCAACCGCAGCCAATTTCCAGGACGTCATGATCCGCCTGCAAATCCATCGACCGGGCGAGGGCGGCGTATTTCTCGGTCTGCGCATCTTTCAAGGCCGTGACGCCGTCCGTGAACCGGGCCGACGAATAGGTCATCGTCTCGTCCAGCCACAGCTCGTAAAAACTGTTGCCCAGATCGTAATGCGCTTCGATGTTCTTGCGCGCCTGGCTTTTCGTATTGGCGCGCCGCAAATGGTACAGCCAATGGAAGAAGCGCGTGATCGGTCCGCCGCGAGTGATATTCGCCATTTCGTCGAGATTGGCGGAAAACACGGTCAGGACAGTCGCCAGATCCGGCGTCGTCCAATCCCCATCCATATAGCTTTCCGCAAAGCCTACATCGCCGCCCGAAATCACTTTTCGAACGACAGCGTAATTGGCCAGTTCAATCACGGCGTCGGGGCCTTCACGTTGGCCTTCAAACTTGACGGCTCGGCTGTCAGGCAGCACGACAGTCAGTGTTCCGACCTTGAGTTTCAACAGCATGCGCAGGGTTAAACGCACCCCCCGCGGCACGCCCTGAAGGCGGTCGATCACAGCCGGAGAGTCAGCCCGCACCAGCGGGCTAGCGGCGAAGTCGGTCATTGGCGGCTCCGTCGGTTACGCATTTGCGTGTAACGCCAAGTTTACAATTAATCCCGCTCGGCGCCAAATCCGGCGCGCGAGGATCGGGATACGGGATGCGCCAGAGAAGCCTCTGCGGGCGGAGGATTGCGCTTGTGATAGACCGCGCCCTTGATCCAGAGCCGCAAGGCCTCCCAGTGGATGGCGAGGATGGTTTTCAAGCTCGAAAACGGTTGAGTAAGGAACAATCGCACGAGCCGAGCGGTGTTTAACGGCGCGCGCTTCATGGCCATGGTCGCCAGAAAATCCGGGCCGTCTTCACGTTGTTTGAAAATCGTCAGATGGAAGGTGTCGTCTGGATCGCGCAACGTAAACTCATAGCGTCCGCCCAGATCGTAGAAGGGAGAGACGTGAAAGATTTTCTCTGCGTCATGAGTTTGCCGGGACCCTTCACTGGCCTTCGCCACATAACAATGGCTGTCGCCAAAGGTATTGTGGACTTCATAGATCAGGCCTTTCAGTCGACCCTCGCCGTCATGGGCGAAATAGATCGACAGGGGATTGAACTGATAGCCCAGCACGCGCGGGGCGCAGAGCAGGGACAGTCGGTCCTGCGCATCCAGTTCAACTCCGGATGCCGCAAACAGATTGCGCGCCCAGGACGACAGGTCGCCGCCGTCGCGCGGCCCGAGATCCTTGGGATAAAAGCTGTAGAGGTTGAACCGCCCAACCGAGAAGAATGCGCTGAGCCGATCCGCCGCATTGAGCTGATCAAGGTCGAGCAGGATCGAGCCGAGCCGGTAGCTGAACCGGTGCAGGAACGGCGCGCGGCGTTCATGCACGGTCTTGCCGACATAAAGACTGCCCGCAGGGTGAGTGTCACGAGCCATCTTATTCAGCCGCGACATGCGCTTTCAGACGAGACGGCTCAGCGGGTCTCGACCAGGCGCCGCCGTCCACATCACCCTCCGCGAAGGTCCACGGAATCTGTCCGCCCAGCCGCAACGCCACGCGCAGGCCAGCGCGCAAGCCATCTTCATGAAATCCGTAGCCCAGCCAGGCGCCCGCGAACCAGGTGTTGCGGACGCCCTGGATGGAATTGAAAATCCGTTGTGCGGCGAGGGCGGGCGCATTGAATTGCGGATGATCATACTGATACCGGCCGAACACGGTCTCAGGTCGGGGTTGGCGGACCGGGTTCAGCGTCACAAAGAGCGGCCTGTCTGATCGAATGCCCTGCAAACGGTTCATGTCATAGGTGACTGCGGCTTCGGCTCCGCCTTCGCGCAGATAGGTCCAGGCCGCCTGAGCCCCCTTGCGAGCTGGCGTCAGGGTCGTATCGCAATGCAGGACCGCTTCGTTGGTGCCGTACCGGATCGCGCCCAGAAGCTGACGCTCGTCTTCATCGGCATCCTTCAGCAAGGCCAAAGCCTGATCGGAATGACAGGCGAGGATCACCTCGTCGAACTGATGCGTCTGACCGTTTTCGTCCTCAATCGTCACGCCATCTGATGTGCGGCTGACAGAGCGCGCTTGCGATTGAAAATCCACGCCCGCGTCTGACAGATCGGCTTCCAGCTTTTTGACATAGGTGCGGCTGCCGCCCTGGACCGTATTCCATTTGGGCCGGCTGGCGTGCATCAGGCGATGGTTCTTGAAAAAACGGATGAAGGTTTCAGCCGGATAGTCCGACATGCCAGCTTCCGATGTGGACCAGATAGCAGCCCCCATGGGCAGGAGGTATTGCGAGCGGAAGGCGTCGCCCAGTCCAAGGCGGTCAAGATATTGACCCAGGCTCAAGCCCTCAAGGCCGCCAGCCTCCAGGTCTTTCTGGGCGGCTTTGTTGAATTTCAGGATGTCGCGCAACATGCGCAAATAGCTCAGATTAAACAGGTTTGAGGGATCAGCGAACAGGCCCTTGAGCCCGTTTGAGGACCACTCGAACGTCCGGTCCAGGCTGAATCCAAAGCTCATATCAGTTCGATAACTCTCCACGCCCAGATGAGCGAACAGCGCAATCAGATTGGGGTAGTTGAGCGGATTGAAGACGATAAAGCCCGTGTCCACATCAATTTGCGCGCCGTCATAATCAATGCTCACAGTATTGGCGTGACCGCCCAGCCGGTCTCGTTTTTCAAAAACCGTAACGTCATGGACATTGCGCAACGCCCAGGCGGCGCCGAGACCGGATACACCCGCACCGATGACAGCGATGCGCAAGGGACGGGAATGCAAAGGCGTAATCGGGCTCATGCGGAGTCCTTGATCTTTTCAAAGGCGGCGAGCGCCCGTTTGCGCGCATCACCATGGTCGACGATCGGCTCGGGATAGGTTTCACCCAAGTGGACGCCAGCTTTTTTCAGAACCGACTGATCCGCCGTCCAGGGGGCGTGAATCGCCTTGTTCGGTAAATTCGTCAGCTCTGGTAACCACCTACGAAGATACTCACCATCTGGATCAAACTTTTCTGACTGGCCGACAGGGTTGAAGACGCGAAAATAGGGAGCGGCGTCCGCACCGGACCCGGCTGTCCATTGCCAGGACGCTGAATTGCTCGACAGGTCCGCGTCAACCAAAGTGTCCCAGAACCAGACCTCGCCTTCGCGCCAGTCGATCATCAGATCCTTGATCAGGAAGCTGGCGACGATCATGCGGACGCGATTGTGCATCCAGCCCGTCGCCCAAAGCTCGCGCATGCCGGCATCCACAATCGGATACCCTGTGCGTCCCCGGCGCCAGGCTTCAAGATCCTTCGCCTGGCCCGTCCACTCAAATCCGTCAAATTTTGACTGGAAGTTCGCTTCGGGCAGGTCGGGGAAGTGATAAAGGAGATTATAGCTGAACTCCCGCCAGGCGATTTCACTCAGATAGGTGTCAGCGCCCTCTGATGACGCGTGCTCGGAGCGCACGACCGCGTGCCAGACCTGGCGCGGACTGATTTCGCCGAAATGCAAATGCGGCGACAGTTTTGAGGTCCCATGCTCCGCAGGCAGGTTCCGGCGATCTGAATACTCTGTGACGCTATGCTGAAGAAATTGCCCCAGCCGCCCATGCGCCGCCGCCTCACCAGGCGTCCAGTTATCCCTGAGGCCACCCGCCCAATCGGGTTTGGCGGGCAAGAGGTTTAACGCCTCCAGCGTGCAGCCGCCTTGATACTCTTG
The DNA here is from genome assembly GCF_051859625.1 of Oceanicaulis sp. Classification (GTDB taxonomy): domain Bacteria; phylum Pseudomonadota; class Alphaproteobacteria; order Caulobacterales; family Maricaulaceae; genus Oceanicaulis. Next base: position 433,661 of record NZ_JBHYFH010000002.1, read on the forward strand.
AAACGTCAAACCATCAGGGCGTGCGGATGGCTCAGATGGCGCGTGCCCGGCTTGCAAAGTCCGCCAGAAAGGCGTGAACACCTTGTAGGGCGCGCCAGCTTTCGTTGCGATCTCCCACGGTTCCACAATCAATGAGCCATTGAAGGACCGCGCTTTGACGCCGGCGTCGTTCAGCGTTGATTTGATGGCTTCATCGCGCTTGCGAGCCCAGGGCTCATACTGCCGGTTCCAGAACACGGCGCCGGCGCCGGCATCCTCTATGATCGCGTCAAGGCAGGACTGCGCCGGGCCTTGCTGGACGATCAATCGCCCGCCCAGTTGCTCGATATCATGGGCGAGCGAGCAGAGCGAATGATGCAACCACCACCGGCTCGCGCCGCCGGGCTTCCATGCGCCCGGCGCGTCATCATCAAGGATATAGACGGGCAAGACAGGCGCGCCCGTAGCGGCCGCAGCTTGCAAGGCAGGATTGTCGGCCAGTCTAAGATCTTGGCGGAACCAGACAATTACAGGCTTGTTCAAATCAGTCATGGGTTTGCAATGCACGCGTTCTGGGACGAAGTATGGTGTCTGGCTATACGGTGTTTTATATCCTCTGGATCAGGGGCTGACTCACATAGCCGTCTGTCCCAACGCCAAGTGGAGAAGCGTTTCTCATGAATCCGAACGCCGTCGTCGAAATTCCGCTGCCCAAGGGCGGCGTGCTGGAAATGGGCAATGAGAAGCCGCTCACCATCATCGCGGGGCCTTGCCAGCTTGAAAGCCGTGAGCATGGCCTTGAAGTTTCGATGGCGCTCAAGGAGATCGCGGACCGCACAGGCGCGGGCCTCGTCTACAAGACCTCGTTTGACAAAGCGAACCGCACCAGCCTGTCGGGCAAGCGTGGATTAGGCCTGTCAGCGTCTCTTGAGGTCTTTAATGAGATCCGTGAGACCAGCGGTTTGCCGCTGCTGACCGACATTCACACGGCGGAACAGTGCGCCATCGTCGCGGAAGCCGCAGACATCCTTCAGATCCCGGCCTTTCTCTGCCGCCAGACCGATCTGCTGATCGCCGCCGCGGAAACCGGCAAGGTGATCAATGTCAAGAAAGGCCAGTTCCTGGCGCCTTGGGACATGCCCAATGTGATCGGCAAGCTGACCGGGGCGGGGAACCCCAATGTGATCGCCACCGAACGCGGCGCCAGCTTTGGCTACAATACGCTGGTGGTGGACATGCGCAGCTTCCCGATCATGAAGCAGACCGGCGCGCCGGTCGTGATGGACGCCACGCACGCCGTGCAGCAACCGGGCGGTCAGGGCGGATCTTCTGGCGGTCAGCGTCAGTTCGCGCCGCATCTGGCGCGTGCGGCGGTTTCTCTGGGAATCGCCGGCGTCTTCATGGAGACCCATCCGGATCCGGACAATGCGCCCTCTGACGGCCCGAACATGATCCCGCTCAACCGATTTGAAGAGGTTGTGCGTGATCTGATGGCTTTTGACGCGCTGGCCAAGTCCAATCCCGTCATTCAACTCTAATCGCTCTGGAGAGCGCCATGTTGCGTGAACGGGCTGCGCACCTTCTTGCCGCCATTCAAAACCGCCGCGCCGTCGTGCTCGGCGATCTGTTGTATGACAGCTTTGTCTATGGCGACACGCATCGCATTTCGCGTGAAGCGCCGGTGCCGATCCTGTCGGAGAAACGCCGCACGGCCATGCTGGGCGGCGCAGGCAATCTCGCGCGCAATCTCTCAAGCCTCGGCGCGGAGGTGCGCCTGATATCTGTCGCGGGAAATGATGCAGACGGTGAAGCCGCGATTGACCTGGTCAAGGCCGCCTGTGGCGACGCGAAGGGCGTCGTACGGACGCCCGAACGTCCCACGCCGTCGAAAATTCGCTATGTCTCCAATAACCAGCAGATGTTTTGCGTGGATCGCGACCCGGTCGAAGCGGTCCAGGCCCATACGGTTTCAGATCTCCTGGATCACATAAAAGAAGCGCTCGAAACGTCTGATATATTGATTGTTTCTGATTATGGGCGAGGCGTGGTGACGCGTGAGTTGGTGCAGGCCGCCATCGCCTTGGCGCGCGACGCCGGCAAACCTGTCAGCGTCGACCCTCGCGGTCATGATTACAGCCGATATGACGGCGCCAGCATCATCAAGCCCAATGCCGGGGAGCTTGAAGAAGAAACAGGCCTGCGTGTTTCCAGCGATGAAGACGCCGCAACAGCGTTGAAAGCGCTGAAGGCGCAATTGTCGCGAACGCAGGCTGTGATGGTCACGCGCGGCGGCGCGGGCATGACCTTGCTGGATGAATCCGGGGCCATTCATCACCATCTCTCCAGATCGCGTGATGTCTATGATGTGTCAGGCGCGGGCGATACCGCCCTGGCCGGATTGTCGCTCGCCATGGCCGCGGGCGCGTCCTTGAAGGACGCGATGGAATTCGCCGACCTCGCGGCAGGCGTTGCGGTCGGCAAACCCGGCACCGCCACCGTTTCGCCAGAAGAAATTCTGGATGCCGCGCAAGCGGGAGAGGAAGCGCCAGACTGGCGTGTCATGTCCCGGCCCGCTATGGCGGAATTGTCGGCAGACTGGCGTGAAAGCGGCTTGAAAGTCGGCTTCACCAATGGCTGTTTTGATTTGCTGCATCCGGGACATTTGTCAGTGCTGCGCCATGCCGCGTCTGTGTGTGACCGCCTGATCGTCGGATTGAACGCTGACGCCTCGGTCAAGCGCTTGAAAGGCGAGAACCGTCCTATCAATGACCAGGCGACGCGCGCGACCATGCTCGCCTCGCTCGAAATGGTGGACCGCGTGGTGATCTTTGATGAAGACACGCCCGCTGAGCTGATCTCGGAAATCCGCCCCCATGTGATGATCAAGGGAGCCGATTATGTGGCTGACGAGCTGCCCGGCGCAGACTTCATCCGTCAGTCTGGCGGAGAAATCGTTCTTGCGCCGCTGATGGACGGGCTCTCCACCACCAATATCGTCAATCGCCTACGCCAGGACGGCTAGCGTCTAGCCGTCAATCGGGGTGATCGGCGCAGTCTCCACTTCTACCGGCGCATCAAGCGCTGGCGCATAGCGCGCCTCATCCGCCATGACGGCACGTATCGTGTTGAGCCGGGCTTCGGCGTTGGCGCGGATATCCATGTAGAACAGATTGGACGACCGGACACGGCGATCCTCCGCCAAGCGTCCGGGACGACGCAAGGCACGGGCCCGCGGCTGGTCGATCATCAGCAGGCCGCTCTGACATTGCGCGCCTGTCTGATTGGTCATGGGCGAGGGCGCATCCGTCAACGACAGGCCTTCTGCAGCTGCAGCGCCCCGGTGCAATCGTGCAGGCGCGTAATCTTCATTCGCCGTCCAGAGAACAGGATTGACGCATAATAACGCCCGGTCCTCGACCGCGCTCAGGCGTCCCCGGGCGTCAAGCGCCCGAGAACGTTGAGTCAGGGCCTCAATGCGCGCCGTTTCCTGCGGACGCACGGCGACCCACCCGACAAGACAGCGAATCTCTGACGGATCGGTGCAAACCGGTATGGTCGTGAGCGGCCCCGCCAGCAGGTCGAGCGGCGTAGGCGAGTCAATGATATAAGCAGCGGCCAGTCGCCGGGCCACAGCCGGATCAGGCGCCACACGCCGCGCCAGGACGTCCAGCGCGATCGCGCCGCCCTGGCCGACTCCGACAATGAAGAACGGCTGTTCTGGATCGGTTTCGCGCAGGAACTGGGTGAAGGCGCGCTGGATATCCATTTGCGCCAGCTCTCGCGCCAGCACGGAATCCTCGCGATTGTTCATGAAGGTATAGAGCGACGCCTGACGGTAACGCGGCGCGTAAAGCTCCACATCCTGAACCAGGAAGGGCGCGGCATAGTTGGGCAGGATGATCTGGGAAACCTCCACAGCCTCCTGGGGGCGGTCAAAGGGGGCGTTCCAATGGCTGCCGCCGTCATACGTGGTGGGATGAATGAAGAAGACAGCCGGATGCCCCGCCTCGTCCGGCAAACGCACCTCCGGTCGGGCCGCCCAGGCTTCATCGCGGGTGTACTCTGGGGCCGGGGGGCGTTGATAGGTCTGAAACGGCACGCCGGGATCCAGAAATGTCTGGAAAATCTGGTCGCGCAAAACGACAGCGCTCAACGCAGACAACAGGACGAAGCCGCCCACAGCGCCAAACAAAAGCCAGCGCAACCAGGCCGTGAGGGGGATGTTGAAAGGGCCGTTCATGCTGACACTCATACGCTTGCAACTGGGACGTCAGCAAGGGGGAGCCTTGATTCCTCCCATATTCGCGGGCATTGCAGAGAGGCGTCCGATCTGGACGCTGTAAGAGGAGTTGAGCGACGTGCTTCGCTGGCTACGCAATCGCTTTTTGACCGGCGTCGTTGTCGCCGCCCCGATCGGCATCACTTTCTGGCTGATCTACAGCTTCGTGACCTTTGTGGACCAGGTGATCAAGCCCCTGGTTCCGGCACGCTACAACCCTGAAAGCTATCTGCCTTTCGCCATACCCGGCATGGGGCTGCTGATCGCGGTGCTCGGCTTGACCTTGCTTGGGGCGCTGGCGGCGAACATTTTTGGGCGCAGCCTGCTCGATCTGGGCGAGCGCGTGCTCAATTCCGTGCCGCTGATTCGCAATATCTACGCCGCGCTCAAACAGATCGTCGAGACGGTCTTCCAGGGCCAACAGAACTCCTTCAAGGAAGTGGTGCTGGTGGAATACCCCATGGCGGGCAGCTATGCGGTCGCTTTCGTGGCCTCGACCGGCCGCGGCGTCATCCGCTCGGTTGTGGGCAAGGGCGATGATGTGATCGGCGTCTTTATTCCCACCACGCCGAACCCGACGTCGGGCTTCTTGCTGTTCGTGCCGCGATCAAAGGCGATCGCGCTCGACCTGACGGTGGAGGAAGCCGCCAAGCTGATCATTTCCTTCGGCATGGTGACGCCGGATCGCCTGCCGGACGGCGCGATCCCGCAAGCCGAGCCGGGCAAGGCTGGGGCGGGCCTGATGCCCGACGACACCCAGGGCGATGATGCGCCCGAGCCTGATGAGCCCGATTCCCCGAAGCCCTGAGGTTTCGACATGGCGACATAAAAAAGCCCCCCGGATGATCCATCCGGGGGGCTCTTCCTCCAATCTTTTCAGATCAGATTAGTCGGCTTTCGCAAGCGAACCTGCGGAAGTTTTGCCGCTTTTGTGGTCGCGCTCTTCTTCATAAGAAATGCGCTGACCTTCGGTGAGCTCGGGCATGCCCGCACGCTCAACGGCGGAGGCGTGCACGAACACGTCCTTGGAACCGTCGTCAGGTTGAATGAAACCGTAGCCTTTGGTGGCGTTGAACCACTTCACAATGCCGGTAGCCATTGATGAATGTCCTTTTTTAGACAAGAGATAATCACCACGCCCTCCGAATAAGAGCATGGCGGACATCGACATTTGGAGGGAGTGGAATCAGCGCCGAAACGCTAGTGACCTAAAACCTGGCCATGTATCGATAGGCGCTTTGTACTACAGAGCGGAACCGATGGCCAGAGAAATCTGCGGCCCGGATTATCCAGACCGCATCAGCCGTACGCCTTCATCGCGTTCAAACAAGTACAGCAAGGTGCGCAGGGCCTCTCCGCGCTCTCCGGCGAACACCTCTTCACGGGCGGTTTCATACTGAGCCGCGTCGCTGGCGAGCTCCAGAAGGTCTGCATGAGCCGCCAAATCTGCGATTCGATAATCCGGCAGGCCCGATTGTTTGAGCCCCAGTGGATCACCAGAGCCGCGCAAGCGCCAGTCTTCCTCGGCGATGACGAAGCCGTCATCGGAATTGCGCATGATCTCGAGACGCGCCCGGGCGGTCTCGCCCAGCTGGCCATGATAGAGCAAGAGGCAAGTGGAGGGCTTGTCGCCCCGGCCCACGCGCCCGCGCAACTGATGGAGCTGGGCCAGGCCAAACCGCTCGGCGTGCTCGATCACCATGATGGTGGCGTCCGGCGCATCCACGCCGACCTCGATCACAGTGGTGGCGACCAGCACGTCAATCTCGCCGGCTCGGAAATCCTCGGCGGCCTGTTGCTTGTCGCGCGCCGGCATGCGGCCATGAACCAGACCGATGCGCGCGTTCGGCAACATTTCAGACAACATGTGATGGCGCGCTTCGGCGGCGGCGAGGTCAGACGTGTCGCTGTCTTCCACCAGCGGGCAGACCCAGTAGGCGCGCTCGCCCTTGGCGAGAGCACGCTTGAGCCCTTCGACAATCTCATAAAGCCGCTCGCCGGATACGACGCGCGTGTCAGGCGGAATGCGGCCAGCGGGCTTTTCATCCAGACGGCTGACATCAAGATCACCGAACGCCGCGAGCGTCAGCGTGCGCGGAATAGGGGTGGCGGACATGGCGAGCACATCCGGCGCGCGGCCCTTCATGGTCAGCTTGCGGCGGTCCGACACCCCGAACCGGTGTTGCTCGTCAATCACCACCAGGCCCAGATCGGCGAACTCCACGCTGTCCTGAAACAAGGCGTGGGTGCCGCAGACCACCTGCGCCTCGCCCGAGGCGATCTGCGCTTCCAATGCCTGGCGCGCCTTGCCCTTGTCGCGTCCGGTCAACGCCACGACCGATATCCCGGCGGGCGCCAGAAGATCGCTCATCACCTTGGCGTGCTGGCGGGCGACGATTTCAGTCGGCGCCATCAGGGCGGTCTGAACCCCGGCCTCGGCGGCATGGGCGGCGCAGAGCGCCGCGACAAAGGTCTTGCCCGAGCCCACATCGCCATGAACCAGCCGCATCATGCGCTGCGCGCTGTCCATATCAGCCTTGCAGGCCTCAAACGCGCGCATTTGAGCGCCGGTCGGGGTGAAGGGCGCATGCTCCAGGACTTGAGCCACACGGCCGCCGTCACCTGTCAGCGGCCGACCTTTGCGCGCCTTGCGATCACGCCGAGCCAGTTTCAAAGCCAGCTGGTGGGCGAACAATTCGTCAAAGGCGAGGCGTTTTCGAACCCGCGCCGCCGGCTCCAGATCAAGGCCCGATTGCGGCGCGTGCAGCTCCAGCAGCGCCTCGCGCCAGCCCGGCCAGTCCTCGCGCGCTTTCAGGGGCAGATCGATCCATTCCGGCAGATCGGGCAGGGTGCTCAGCGCCTCAGCCATCGCCTTGCGTATCACATTGACCGACAGCCCCGCCGTCAGCGGATAGACCGGCTGCAACAGATCCTTGTCCTCGACCTCTTTGGGATCGGCGATCAGATCAGGATGCACCATCTGGATTTCGCTGGCGAAACGCTCCGCCTTGCCCGACACCAAACGGGTTGAGCCTTCGGGCAGCATGCGGCGCAAATAATCGGATTTGGCGTTGAAAAACACCAGATGCAGCCAGCCCGTCTCGTCGCGCATGCGCACCTTATAGGGCTGCTTCATGGTGGGGCGGGGGATATGGGCCTCCACCTCCGCCTCGATGCTGACCAGCACCTGATTGCCGGCGTCCCCGGCATCAGAGATCGAGACCCGGTGCGTCCGGTCCACCAGCCCCGTGGGCGCGGTGAAGATCAGATCTTTCACCCGCGGCCCCGCCACCTTCTCCATCAACGCCGCAAGCCGAGGCCCCACGCCCTTGAGCGTGGTCAGATCAGCAAAAAGCGGGAAGAGGGATTGCGGGCGCATGGCGCTAACATCGCCCGTGAACTGGATTCGCGAAAGTCTCGCACTTCACCCATCCGCACCCGCTTTCAGCGTTGGGGCGGCAACAGGTCTTCAAGAAAGAACGCGGCCAGGTCCGCCCGTCCTTCCAGCCCCGCCTTCCGGTACAGGGATCGCGATTGCTCACGAACCGTTCGTTCTGACGTGCCGCGAAGGTCTGCGATCTGGGCGTGTGAAAGCCCTTTGAGCAAGAGCATGCCGATCTCTGTCTCTGACGGGGTCAGGTTCCAGGCCGAGAACTGATCAGAGATGGCGGCGCTCAAACCTTGCACGAGCGCGCGGTGTTGATCGCGCCAATGGATTGTGTCGCGTCGCGCGATGACCAGATCCCGATTCACTTGCAAAAAACGGCGCAAGGTCAGCCCCGCCCCGCACAGCGCCACCACCAGAACAAAACCCTCAAGCATCAGATGGGTCAGGCTCACGCCTTCACGCCCGTCGATCAGAAGGTCAGCGGCTATCAGCATTGCGATCAAACCGAAGACGCCTGATGTCACAATATGGATAAGCCTCTGGGATGTGTTTTCCGACATAGGACGCCTCCATTCACACGCGGGACCGGGGGAACTGTCAAAAGACGTATGGCCCTTGCTCACTTTTCACGCCAGCACTGATCCACAGCCGTCGACCGAGGAAACGTGCAGGGAAAACCGCAAGCGCAATCCTCGACCGTCAGCGTCAACTGGAGAGCGATATGAGCAACAACCAACAAGCAGACGGTTCAGGTTCGCATGAACCGACCACTGTAAAGGTCTGGGACCCCGTCGTACGGATCGGTCACTGGGTCATCGTCATCGGAGTCCTGACCGCATATTTCACCGGCGATGAAGTCCCCAATGTTCATATCTGGGCCGGATACATCGTCGGGATTGCCGTCCTTGTGAGAGTCATCTGGGGCTTTGTCGGCACACGACACGCCCGTTTTTCCAGTTTCGTCAAAGGTCCCGGCGCGGTCTTGCGCTATGTTTCGGGTCTCTTCAAGGGCGAAGCCAAACGCTCCATTGGCCACAACGCGGCGGGCGGCGCCATGACTGTGGCTCTGCTGATTGCTCTGTCAGGCGTGATGGCGTCCGGCCTCGCCTTGCAAGCGATTGAAGACGGCGCAGGTCCGCTTGCAGGGATCATGGCGAGCTCGGGCCAACCCGGGACGGAAATCGGTGAGACGTCGCAAGCCCCGCAGACACGAGCCTATGAAGATGAAGACGACGAACAAGAAGAGCATGACGACCGCTATGAAGCCGGAGAAGCGGGCGACGAACGCGCAGAAGAGCTATACGAGTCGCTCCATTCGATCTTTGTCTACATCACGCTCGCGCTCGCCGGGATCCATGTGATCGGCGTGCTGGTCTCAAGCCTCGTGCATCGTGAGAACCTGCCAGCCTCCATGATAACGGGCCGCAAACGCCCCTGATCTGCATAGGTTTGAAACGGGTGAAGGCGCAGCCCTTCACCCGCGCCCTTCTGCGCGCTATATGCGCAGTCATGAGTGACAATCCTTTCTCCGATCCGAACACGCCCCTGGACCCTGACGCGCGGCTGAAGCGTTTGACGTTTCGCGCCTGGCGGCGAGGGTTCAAGGAAGCCGACCTGATCATGGGACGCTTCGCGGACACCAAGCTCTATGACCTGTCGCCAGACGAGGTGGATGAGTTTGAGCGTCTTCTGGATGCGCCCGACACCGAGGTTTACGCCTGGATCTGCGGCACGATCGAGACTCCGGCCAATTATGACGGCCCGGTGCTGGATGCGCTGAAAAGCTTTGATTACGAGGCGCTCGCCGCCGAGGGCGACGGCCCGTCGAGCTAAACTGTCAGCATTTGCCCTCTTTCCCGGTGAAGACCGGGATCCAAAGAGGATCGAGCGCGACGTTTGACTGCTCTGGCCCCCGGCCTTCGCCGGGGAAGAGTGGTGTAAAGAGAACCAATCACCCCCCGTCAAACTGGCGCGGGGGCGAAATTGTATTGAGGACGCCCCGCCGTGAACGATTTCAAAGCGCTTGCTGAGTCGACCCAATCGCTGACCGTTTGCGGCGCGCCTGAAGGCTTTGACGCCCTGATCTTCTGTGACGCCTTGCGGGCGCGGGGCGGGGTGGGGCTCTACATCGCCACCGACGAGGCGCGGGCCAGCGCGTTCGCGGCGGCGGCGCGGTTCTTCGCGCCGGACCTCGAACAATTGCGGCTTCTGGGCTGGGATTGTCAGCCCTATGACCGGATCAGCCCCAGCCCGCGCACGGCGGCGCGGCGCGCCGGGGCGCTGCATGCGCTGGCGCAACGCGATCCGAAAGAGAAAAAGCCGCTTCTGGTGATCTCCACCGTGTCTGGCGCCCTTCAGCGCTGCGCGCCCAAAGCCGCCCTGTCAGGCGGGGGCTTGAGCGCGAAGCCCGGCGGTGTTCTGGATTCCGAAGTGCTCAAACAGCATCTGGCGGAAAACGGCTATGTGCGCACCGCCACTGTCACCGAGCGCGGCGATTACGCCGTGCGCGGCGGGGTGATCGACGTGTTCCCGGCCGACGCCGAAGAGCCGGTGCGGCTTGATTTCTTCGGCGATGTCTTGGAAAGCGTGCGCGGCTTTGACCCTGAAACCCAACGCACCACCACACAGCTCAAATCGGTCAGCTTCGCGCCGGTCAGCGAGATTGTTCTGAACGCTGACGCCATTTCGCGCTTCCGCTCGGGCTTTCTGAAAAATTTCGGCGCGGTCGGCTCAGGCGATCCGATTTATGATTCTGTCAGCGCAGGCGCGCGCCCGAACGGGGCCGAGCACTGGCTGCCATTGTTTCATGATCATCTCGATACGGTCTTTGAGTATGTAGGCGAGGGCGCTCTGGTGGGGCTAGACCCGCTGGTCAAGGACGCGCTCGATGAGCGGCTCGAGCAGATCCGCGACTATTATGATGCGCGTCAGGCGGCATCGAAATCCGGCGCCGGGGCCATGGGCGCGCCCGCCTATCGCGCGTTGGAACCCACATCGCTCTACCTTGATGAAGACGAATGGGCGCGTGCAATAGACCAGCGCGCCGCGCGCCGCTTCACCGCGTTTCAGGAAGCGGGCGAGACCGTCATCGACATGGGCGGCAAACAGGGCCGCAGCTTCGCCGCTGAACGCCAGGCGGATCAGAATGTCTTTGACGCCGCCACCAAGCACGCCGTCGCTCTGCGTTCATCCGGCAAGCGCGTGCTGTTCGCCAGCTGGTCGGAAGGCGGCTCTGACCGTCTCGCCAGCGTGCTGGGCGATCATGGCCTGAAACCGATCATGGCGGCCGATGACTGGCGCGCCGCTCACAAGATGAGCGGTCAGACGATATCCCGCATCGTCCTGCCGCTGGAACACGGCTTTGAGACGCCCGATTTCGTGGTCATCGCAGAACAGGATGTTCTGGGCGATCGTTTGGCGCGACCGCGCCGTAAAAAGAAGACCGCCGACGTCATCGCCGAAGCCGGCGCGCTGACGCCCGGCGATCTGGTGGTTCACGCCGATCATGGTCTCGGGCGCTATCTGGGCCTGAAAACCCTGTCGGTCGGCGATGCGCCGCATGATTGCCTTGAGCTGGAATACGCCGGCGCCAGCAAACTCTACCTGCCTGTCGAGAACATCGAACTTCTCTCGCGCTATGGTCAGGACAGCGAGACCGCCCAGCTTGATCGTCTGGGCGCGGGCGCTTGGCAGGCGCGCAAGGCCAAGGCGAAGAAACGCCTGCGCGACATGGCCGATCAGCTGATCAAGATCGCCGCCACCCGCAATGCGCGTGACGCCGAAGTGCTGACCCCGCCCAGCGGCCTCTATGACGAGTTCGCCGCGCGCTTCCCGTATGTGGAGACCGACGACCAGCTTCACGCCATCGACGATGTGTTCTCTGATTTCGCCCGGGGCCGCCCCATGGACCGGTTGATCTGCGGTGATGTGGGCTTTGGCAAGACCGAAGTGGCCCTGCGCGCGGCGTTCGTCGCCGCCATGAGCGGACGTCAGGTCGCCATTGTCGCGCCAACGACCTTGCTCGCGCGCCAGCACTTCAAGACCTTTGAAGAACGCTTCAAGGGGTGGCCGGTGAAAGTGCGGCAACTCTCCCGCCTCGTACCGGCGAAAGAAGCGACCGCCACCCGCAAGGAGCTGGCGGAGGGTACGTGCGAGATCGTCATCGGCACCCACGCCATCCTGGCGAAGACCGTGAAATTCGCCGATCTGGGCCTGCTGGTGATCGACGAAGAACAGCGCTTTGGCGTCAAGCACAAGGAACGCCTCAAGGAGCTTAAATCAGACGTCCACGTTCTGACTCTGACCGCGACGCCGATCCCGCGCACCCTGCAGCTGTCCATGGCGGGCATTCGCGACCTGTCGATCATCGCAACGCCGCCGGTGGACCGTCTGGCGGTGCGCACCTATGTGACGCCCTTTGACAGCGTCACTGTGCGCGAAGCCCTGCTGCGTGAACGTTATCGCGGCGGACAGAGCTATTATGTGGCCCCGCGGATCACAGATCTTGATGAAATCTCGCGGTTCCTGCGTGAACAGGTGCCTGAGGTCAGTTTCGTGGTCGCTCATGGCCAGATGTCCGGCAGTCAGCTGGAAGACATCATGACGGCGTTTTATGAGGGCCGGTACGATGTACTGGTCTCCACCACCATCGTGGAATCTGGCATCGACATCCCGACCGCCAACACCATGATCATCCACCGCGCCGACATGTTCGGCCTGGCGCCGCTCTATCAGCTGCGCGGCCGGGTCGGACGCGCCAAGGCGCGCGCCTACGCTTACCTCACGACGCCCGCCAACCAGAAACTCACCGCCACAGCGGACAAGCGCCTGAAAGTATTGCAATCGCTTGATAGCCTGGGCGCCGGTTTCACACTGGCCAGCCACGACCTGGATCTGCGCGGCGGCGGCAATCTTCTGGGCGAAGAGCAATCAGGCCACATCAAGGATGTGGGCGTGGAGCTGTATCAGTCCATGCTGGAAGAAGCCGTGGCGAGCCTGCAGGGCGATTCCAGCCTGGAGGAGCGCGACTGGTCGCCCGCCATCAATGTGGGCGCGGCGGTGCTGATCCCGGAAGAGTATGTGCCGGATCTCGATGTGCGCATGGCGCTCTATCGCCGCCTGTCGTCTCTGGACACCAAGCAGGAACGCGAGGGATTCGCGGCCGAGCTGATCGACCGGTTCGGCAAGCTGCCTGATGAAGTTGAGAGCTTGCTTCAGGTTGTTGCGCTTAAGGCCCTGTGTAAACGGGCGAATGTGGCCAAGCTGGATGCTGGCCCCAAGGGGGCGGTCGCAACCTTCCGCGAGCACGGCTTTGGCGATCCGGCGGCGCTTGTCGAGCTGATGACCAAGCGCCCGGCCGATTACAAGCTGCGGCCGGACAACACGCTGGTGCTCAAGGGAGACTTCCCCGATCCGATGGATCGCCTCAAGGGCGCGCTCCGGCTTCTGGCGCCGGTGGCCGACGCGGCGCGCCGGGCCAAGGAAGCGGCCTAGCCGGTTCTGGCGGAACTGAACGGCAACACGTTCGAGCGGCGCACCATCTGGTCAATCAGAGCTTCAGCGCTGGTTTCACCGGCGGCTTCCTCAATGGAGGGGCTCAACTCGAGCCGGAAGGGCTTGAGCGGGTCTGCGCCTTCATACGCCGTGCATTCGGCGATGGCGGAGACGCGATTGGAGACCATCGTCGCTTCGACCTTGGGCGTTTTGGGAAGGGCGATAATGAATCGGTCCTGACCCAGGCGCACGACAAAGTCCTCGGCTCGCACGCAGTGACGCAACATGCCGGCGAACTGGTTGGACGCCTTTGCAAAGCCGTTCATGCCCGCCTCCTGCGGCGCGCTGACGGTCAACATGATCAGGCTGAGCGGTTCAGCCCGCGCGGCGGCCTGGTTCATCAGGCTTTGAAGGTGAATGCGGCCAAAGCGCTCGTTGTAAAGATCGGAAGTCTCATCAAGCAGGCTCGGCAAGCGGCAGGCTTCCAGCCGCGCCTTGGCCAGTCTGCGGCGGCGGCGTTCAGACGCCAGCGCCATCACGCGATCGCGCATGTCGTCATTGCTGGCGGCGTCAGAGAGAATATCGGATGCGCCACGCGCGAACGCTTCATCCGCACCCGCATAATCGGTCTCGGCGGTCAGAAGGATCGCTGGCGTATGATAGAGCCGCGTATTGCGGCGCATGGCCGAACAGACCGTATGCGCCAGCCCGGGCTCCGGGCGGGTGTTCAGGATAACCGCGTCAAACGTGCGTTCATGCAGGTAATCAAAAGCGTTGAACGTTGAAAAAGCGGCGATGGTCTGAATGCCGGCTTTGGACATTGCAAACTGCAGCCGCATGAAAGACGGGCCCGGCGAACCGACGAATAAAACCGTCGAGTCATCAGCATTCACCGGAACCGGCGCGGGTTGATAGCCTGCCTCCAGAGCGCTTTGCAGTCTGAGCTGCGCCGTATGCTCAAGCACTTTCAGGCGAGACAGGGCGCGTAGACGTGAGGCGATCTGGATAGGGTGGGCGTTTAGAGGCAGCCGCGCATCCAGATGGGCGCAGTCATGCTCGCCAATCGCCAGATGCAGTATGTCTGATGGGATATCCTGGTCGGAGGGACCGAAACTCACCACGGCTTCGCAACCGGTTTCTACATGTGTTGCGACCTGAAACCCCATTTGAGCCAATAGCTCGGCGGTTTCGCGCGCCCTGGCGTCATCGCCCATGACTGCTATGGAAAACATCCGCCCCGTCTGCCCCCCTCGACCCGAGGCAGCAAGATTGTGTCGTTCTGAGTTCAGTGTCAAAACTTTGATTCCTGAAATTGTCACAAAGCGATTCAGCTACATGCCGACCGATACAAAAGCACAAGGCCCTTTGCGTGGCGTTAAAGTCCTGGAATTTGTTGGATTGGGGCCTGCGCCCTTCTGCGCCATGCTGCTCAGCGACCTGGGTGCAGAGGTTATCCGGATCGACCGCCCCCATGCCGGCGGCGGCGGTCCGGCGGAGATCCTGGCGCGCGGTCGGCGATCGGCGGCGTTCAATCTCAAAAGCCCTGACGCGGTCAAAGCGTGCCTGAAGCTGATCAAAAACGCCGACATCATTCTTGAAGGCTATCGCCCGGGAGTGATGGAGCGTTTGGGGCTCGGGCCTGATGAGGCGCTGAAAGCCAATCCGGCGCTTGTTTATGGACGCATGACGGGATGGGGGCAGCACGGCCCGCTCGCCCATGCCGCCGGTCATGACCTCAACTATATCGCTTTGACCGGCGCGCTTGACGCCATTGGCCCCAAGGACAAACCGGTTCCCCCCGTCAATGTGGTCGGCGATTTCGGCGGCGGCTCGATGTATCTCGCTGTTGGGGTTCTCTCGGCCCTGCACCATGCGCGAGCGACGGGCGAAGGGCAGGTCGTGGATGCGGCGATCGTGGATGGCGCGGCGCATTTGATGGGCGCAGTTCATCAGCTGGACGCCATGGGATTATGGAGCCAGCCGCGCGGCGAGAACCTTCTGGATGGCGGCGCGCCGTTTTATGACGTCTACCCCTGTGCAGACGGCGCGTTTGTCTCGATCGGCGCGTTGGAGGCGGAGTTCTTTCAGCTGTTGATCGACAAGCTGAGCCTCTCAGATCATCCCGCCATGCAATCGCAATACGACGCCAAGACCTGGCCGGACATGCGGCGAGCGTTTGAGGACACTTTCAAAGCCGAGCCGCAATCACACTGGACGGCGCTTCTGGACGGCACCGATTGCTGTTTCGCGCCTGTGCTGGACACCCAGCACGCCACTGACCATCCGCATATGAAAGCCAGAGGCGTATTTGTTGAGGTCGAGGGCGTGCGGCAGGCCGCGCCGGCGCCGCGCTTTTCCCGCACGCCCGGCGCCATTCAAGGCGCGGCGCCCAAGCCCGGCGAGCATACCGAGGACGTCCTGCGCGACTGGGGGTTTTCCGACGCCGAGATCGGCACGCTGAAAAACGCCGGGGGTTTAGGCTGACACAGCGCTGCAATAGGCGCTAAACAGACGCAAATCGCGGGCGTACGGCCTTCGGTGTCTTTATGCTCGAACAGGTTTGAACGCTGGGCGCCATGCCGCTGGTCAAAATCAAATCCCTGATCCGCCGCGCCTGGGACATCCCGGCGATCAAGATCACTATTCGGGCCGTGGACCGCATGATGGCCCGCGAAGTGATGCTGTTTGCGGGCGGCGCGGGGTTTTTCGGTCTTCTGGCGCTTGTGCCTGCCGTCCTGGTGGCGGCGTCCATTTATGGCTTGTGGTTTTCAGCGGATGACGCCGTCAATCAGGTCGCGCGGCTTGAGGTGACGGACGTGTTGCCCCCGTCCGCCAACACCTTTCTGACCACTCAGCTGTCTGAGCTCGCCGGAACGTCGAACGCGTCGCTGACCTTGCAAGGCGCCGTGGCTTTGTTCATCGCCTGGTTCGCCGCAGCGCGCGGGGCCAAGGCCATGATCGCAGGCCTCAATCAAATCGCGCGGCGGGGCGATCTGCGCAATATCCTGCATTTCAACCTGTTGGCCATGGGCGCTGTGATCGCGGGCGGGGCCTTGCTGGTCCTGGCCAATCTGGCGATCCTCACCATCCCCAACATGATCCGTCCCGCCTTGCGCCTGCTGGGCAGCGAAGCAGCAGATTTCGGCGCCAGCCTGATCAATGAATGGTCGATCTCCTATCTCGCCATGCTGACGGCGCTGACGCTGCTCTATCGCTTCGTGATGCAGCGCGCCGGAGAGACCAGCTGGCCCGCCTCGCTGATCGGCGCCGGCGCTGGCGCGACCTTGTGGTTGATCGCGTCCAAAGGCTTCACGCTGTATGTGGCGACCATCGTCAATCCCAGCACCTATGGACCGCTAGGCACGCTGATCGTGTTTCTGTTATGGGTTTACTGGTCGGCCTACGCCGTGTTTTTCGGCGGGGCGCTCGCTGTCGAGATTGATCGTCACAGAGGTGAAGCCCACCCCGATCAGAAGCCGGCCCCAGAGGAAAAGTATTAGCCTCAAGAGCGATATGGGCTATAACGCGAACCCAAATTAAACGATCGTTGAAAAACTCAGGGAAGGAGACCGCGCTGTGGCGGACAAAGTCTACCCAGATGCAAAAACGGCCCTCGACGGGCTGACTTTTGACGGCATGACCGTAATGGCCGGCGGCTTCGGGCTGTGCGGCATTCCGGAAAACCTCATTCTGGCGCTGCGCGACAGCAACGCCCAGGACCTGACGGTGATCTCTAACAATGCTGGCGTTGATGATTTCGGCCTGGGTCTGCTGCTGCACACCCGCCAGATCAAGAAGATGGTCTCCTCCTATGTGGGTGAGAACAAGACCTTCGAGAAACAGTATCTGAACGGCGAGCTGGAGCTGGAATTCAACCCCCAGGGCACGCTGGCCGAACGCATCCGCGCAGGCGGCGCCGGCATTCCGGGCTTCTACACCAAGACCGGCGTCGGCACGCTGGTCGCGGAAGGCAAGGAACACAAGGATTTCAATGGCGAGACCTACATCATGGAAACCGGCCTTGTGGCCGATGTCTCCATCGTGAAGGCCTGGAAAGCGGACCCGGCCGGCAATCTCGTCTTTCGCAAGACCGCGCGAAATTTCAACCCGATGATGGCGACCGCCGGCAAGGTGACCATCGCCGAGGTCGAAGAGATCGTGGAGCTGGGCGCGCTGGACGCCGACCATATCCACACGCCCGGTATTTTCGTGCAGCGCCTGTTCCAGGCTGATCACGAGAAACGCATCGAACAGCGCACCACGCGCTAAGTCAGGGAGATCGAGACATGGCATGGACCCGAGGCGAACTCGCTGAACGCGCGGCCAAAGAGCTGCAAGACGGTTTCTACGTCAATCTGGGCATCGGCATTCCGACCCTGGTTGCGAACTTTATCCCCGACGGCATGGACGTGACCTTGCAGTCAGAGAACGGCATGCTGGGCATGGGCCCGTTCCCGACCGAGGAAGAGGTGGATCCTGACCTCATCAACGCCGGCAAACAGACCATCACCGAGCTGCCTCAGACGAGCTATTTCAGCTCGGCCGACAGCTTCGGCATGATCCGCGGCGGCCATATCAACCTGTCCATTCTGGGCGCGATGGAAGTGTCTGAAAAAGGCGACATCGCCAACTGGATGATCCCGGGAAAAATGGTCAAGGGCATGGGCGGCGCGATGGATCTGGTCGCCGGCGTGCAGCGTGTCGTGGTGATCATGGACCACACCAACAAGGCGGGCGAAAGCAAGCTCTTGAAGGAATGCTCCCTGCCGCTGACGGGCCAGGGCTGCGTGGATCGCGTCATCACCACTCTGGGCGTGTTCGACGTGGTCGAGGACGGCCTAAAGCTCGTGGAGCTAGCGGACGGCGTGACGCTCGAAGAGATCGCCGAGAAAACCGAAGCCAAATATACGGTGGCTGAGGGGCTGGCGGCATAAGCCAGATCAGGCTTGGCGCACAAAAAACCCCGGGGCGAATGCTCCGGGGTTTTCTTTTTTCAGAAGCCGCTAGCCTCAGCACACGGGCACATTCACCGCGAGACCGCCCGTAGACGTCTCCTTGTATTTGTCATTCATGTCCGCGGCGGTCTGGGCCATGGTCTCGATCACCTGATCGAGCGACACCTTGTAATCCGCATCCTCGCTCATCAGTGCGAGCCGCGCGGCGTTGATCGCCTTGATCGCGCCGATGGCGTTGCGTTCGATGCAGGGGATCTGGACGAGCCCGCCCACGGGATCGCAGGTCAGCCCCAGATTATGCTCCATGGCGATCTCGGCCGCGTTCTCGATCTGACGGTTCGTCCCGCCCAGCGCCGCAGCGAGCCCGCCGGCGGCCATGGAGCAGGCGACGCCCACTTCGCCCTGACAGCCCGCTTCAGCGCCCGAAATGGACGCGTTCTGTTTATAGAGCGCGCCAATCGCGGCTGAGGTCAGGAAGAAGCGCGCAATCGCGTCAGGATCGTTGGAGCGGTGATGGTGGCGATCATAATAGCGCAAGACCGCCGGGATGATGCCCGCCGCGCCATTCGTGGGCGCGGTGACGACCTTGCCGCCGGCGGCGTTTTCTTCGTTGACCGCCATGGCCCACAGATTGACCCATTCCATGGAGGCGAGGGGGTCGGTCTCCGCCCGCGCCGCTTCCGCCATCAGCTTGTCGCGCATCAGCGGCGCGCGCCGTTTGACGTTCAGCCCGCCGGGCAATTCCCCGCGCTGGCGCACGCCGCGTTCGATGCAGTCTTCCATGGTCTGCGTCACGCTGGAGATCCAGTCGCGCACTTCGCTTTCTTTACGGAAGGCGGTTTCGTTGGCCATCATCAGCTCAGGAATGGTCAGGCCTTCGCGGTCGCAGATTTCCAGCAGTTCATCACAGGAGTTGAACGGATAAGGTTCGCCCTTCAGCGCTTCCGCGGCGGAATTGCGCCCGGCCTCGGCCTCATCAATGACGAAGCCGCCGCCGATCGAGTACCAGATTTCCTCGCGCAAAGCGTCGCCAGATGCGTCAAAGGCAATGAATTTCATGGCGTTGGAGTGAAACGGCAGCCGCTTGGAGCCGTTAAAGACCAGATCAGAATCCCAGTTGAAATCGATCTCGTGCGCATCAAGCAATTTCAACGTCTTGTCGGCCTTGATGCGGTCTATGCGCGCGGGCAGGGCGTCCGGATCCGCGCCTTCGGGCGTCACGCCCTCAAGCCCCCACAGAATAGCCTTGTCGGTCGCGTGACCGGAGCCGGTCAGCGCCAGCGAGCCATAGGCTTCCGCTTGCACGCGTTTGACGCTCGACAAGCCATGCTCTTCATCCACGCGTTCGAGGAACAGGCGCGCCGCCTTCATCGGTCCCACAGTGTGGGAGCTCGACGGGCCGACGCCGATCTTGAACAGGTCGAAAACGCCAAAATGCATGACTTAATCCAGCCCCTGACCGCGATCAGGCGTAAAGGCGTTAAAACAGATCAGGGTCTGGGTGTCTTTCACCCCGTCAATGGTCTGCACCGACTTGTTCACGAAACGCCCGATATCGGCGTCGTCATCAACGGCGAACTGGGCGAGCAGATCAAACTCGCCAGACACCGAATGCACCTGACGGGTCTCGCTGACCGTATCGACGATGGCGGACGCCACGTCATAGGTGCGGCCCAGTTCGCATTTGATGAAGATGTAAAAGCTGCGCATGGAAGACTCCCGGGCGTGATTAAAGCTGTGTGCGAACGGTCCAGAGTTCTGGAAACAGGCGTAGATCGAGCGCCTTGACGAGATAGCTGACGCCGCCGGATCCGCCGGTGCCGCGCCGGAAGCCGATGATGCGCTCGACGGTTTTCATATGGTTGAAGCGCCATTGCTGGAATTTCTGCTCCAGATCCACGAGCTTTTCGGCGAATTCGTAGAGTTCCCACCATTTCGCAGTGTCGAGGTAAACCTCACGCCACATGGCCTCCACCTGGGTGTTTGGCTCATAGGCTTTGGACCAGTCGCGATCAATCACCTCGGCTGGCAGCGCAGCGCCCTGACGGGCGGCGAGCTTCAGCGTCTCATCATAAAGTGACGGCGCGTTGAGCGCAGCGGTGACGGCGGCGTGCGCTTCAGGCTCGTTGGCGAACACGCGCGCCAGCGCCGCGTTCTTGTTGCCCAAGCGGTATTCGAGGATGCGATACTGATGGCTCTGAAAGCCCGAGCTTTGGCCCAGCGCATCGCGAAACTTGAGATAATCGGCCGGCGTCATGGTGGAGAGCACAGACCAGGACTGGGTCAGCTGTTCCTGGATGCGGGCGATGCGCGCCAGCATCTT
The DNA here is from genome assembly GCF_051859625.1 of Oceanicaulis sp. Taxonomy (GTDB): domain Bacteria; phylum Pseudomonadota; class Alphaproteobacteria; order Caulobacterales; family Maricaulaceae; genus Oceanicaulis. Next base: position 454,078 of record NZ_JBHYFH010000002.1, read on the forward strand.
CATGGCGGGGCGGACTTGATCGTTTTGCAAATGGGTCAGCGCGCCGTTGAGTTCATGAAGGCACAGTTTGAGCCAAAGCTCAGACGCCTGATGGATGATGATGAACATCATCTCGTCATGCTCATCGGTCAGCGGCGTCTGCGCGCCGAGAACCTGATCCAGACCCAGATATCGGCCATAGGACAGACCCGCGTCTGGATCCCAGTGAATATCCTCGCCCTGAAGATCAACAGATGTCTTGAACTGATCGCTCATACCGGTTCCGTTCGCCGCCACATCGCCCCGCATGTAGACAGGCTGAGCCAAGCGGGCAAGCCAGGAGGGCTCCTCTTCGCCAGAGCCGCAAAGGTCAAACGCGATGGTGTCGCAGCCAGAAACGCTGTTTCTAGACCAGGGTGAAGCGCAAGGGCGGCAGATCCGTAATGGCGGCCTCGATCTGATCGCCTCGGACCACAGGCCCGACCCCTGCCGGCGTGCCCGTATAGATGAGATCACCCGGCTCCAGACGGAACAGGCTCGACAGATGCGAGATCACTTCGGCGCTGGACCAGATCATCTGCGCCAGATCGCCGGATTGCCGGGTTTCACCGTTCACAGTCAGCACAATTGATCCTTCAGACGGTGATTGTCCGGGACGGATCAGGCCGATGGGGGCGGACTGGTCAAAGCCTTTCGATGCATCCCAGGGACGCCCGTTTTTCTTGGCGGCGGCCTGAAGATCTCGGCGCGTCAGGTCCACGCCCACCGCCGCGCCATAGACCATCATTTTCGCGCGTTCCGGGCTCAGATTCGCGCCGCCGGCGCCAAGCGCCAGCACCAGCTCCACCTCATGATGAAGGTCTTCAGTCGCTGGCGGATAGGCGATTTCGCTACGGCTTGTCACCGCATCGCGGGGTTTGGAGAAAAAGAACGGCGCTTCACGATCAGGATCAGCGCCCATTTCACGTGCGTGATCGGCGTAGTTGCGGCCGACACAGTAAATTCTCCGGACGGGAAACTGACCACCGCCCTCCACCGGAAGCAGCGTTTCAACCGGCGGGTTGATGACATAAGCGGTCATGGGCGTGATCTTTCTGACTGACTCACATCGAAACTAGCGAGCCTGCCGCCGACCGCAAGCTCAGGCTTACGCTTCAGATGCGTCCGACTTCGCCGGGATCGGAGCCTTGGACAATTGCCCCAACAGATCAATCGGCATGGGGAAGACGATGGTTTGCGTGCCTTCACTGCTGATTTCAGTCAGCGTGCCCAGATAGCGAAGCTGCAAGGCGCCGTCCTGGGACGACAGGACTTGCGCGGCTTCAGCGAGCTTGATGGAGGCCTGCTGTTCGCCCTCTGCTGAAATGATCTTGGCGCGCCGTTCGCGCTCAGCCTCGGCCTGCCGCGCGATGGCCCGGATCATGGAGGAGTCCAGATCCACATGCTTGATCTCGACATTGGCGACCTTGATGCCCCAGGCTTCAGTCTGGTCATCAAGGATCTGCTGGATGTCAGAGTTGAGCTTGTCACGCTCGGCCAGCATTTCATCAAGCTCATGCTTGCCCAGGACAGAGCGCAACGTGGTCTGGGCCAGCTGGCTGGTGGCCATGCGATAATCCTCGACCTGGTTGATCGCCTTGGCCGGATCAATGATGCGGTAGTAGAGCACCGCATTCACCTTCACCGAGACATTGTCCTGGCTGATCACGTCCTGGCTGGGCACATCCTCGGCGACGGTCCGGATATCCACCCGCACCATTTGCTGGATGAAGGGGATCAGGATGATCAGCCCCGGCCCGGAGGTTCCGGTATAGCGGCCAAGCGTGTAGATCACCGCCCGCTCGTATTCGCGCAGGATTTTCAGCGCTGAGGAAATCACACCGAAGGCGACAAACGCCAAGGCGACCCATACGCCGAGATTCACGCCGAGTTCAGCCATGTTCAATACTCCGTCTTGCGCCAGTTGAGCGGCGGGTTCGATTGCTTGCTGAGGCTTCATCCGTTCGCCTTCACATAAAGGGTCAATCCGACCAGCTTGGTGACCACGATGGCGTCACCTGGGTTCAACGCCGTCTTCGCCACCGCTTTCCAGCGTTCGCCCTGAACCTGAACAAAGCCGGACTGTCCCGACCATTCAAGCACATGGCCCTGAGCGCCGATGAGGCTTTTGCCCCCCGTGGTGACTTTGCGGGCCTGAGCGGCGAGACCATAACTCAACATAGCAAACAGGGTCCCGCCAAGGACGACAGCCATGACGGCGATCAGACGCCAGTCAATGCGGAAGGCGGGGGCGTCTGTCTCAATCAACATCAAGGCGCCCAGGACGAACGCGGCCAGGCCGCCCAGCGCCAAGAGACCGGAGGAGGCGAAAAAGGCTTCCGCAACCAAAAGGGCGAGCCCCAGCACCACCAGGGCCGCGCCAGCATAATTCACGGGCAGGGTGTTCAGGGCGTAAAATCCGACGATCAGGCAGATCACGCCTGCAATCGCCGTGACAGGCTCAAGCCCGTTATAGAAAGACACCAGAAGGCCGACAAAACCCAGATTAACCAGCAAGAACGCGATATTGGGATCTGTAATCACCGACAGAATGTCTTCCGCAGCGGTCTTTTCGATCCGGGTGATCTGAGCCTGAGCCACGGATAAGACGCGTTCATCTCCGGACCCTAGCTGCATGGGCTGACCGTCCGCCTGCACAAGCAGGTCTGACAGGTTATCCGCTCGGATTTCAATCACGCCCAACGCGAGCGCTTCATCCGCCGTCGCGCTTATGCCGTCGCGCACGGCGCGCTCCGCCCAGTTCGCATTGCGCCCACGCAGTTCGGCCAATGACCGGATATACGCCACGGCGTCATTGACGGCCTTGTTGCGCAAGGCCTGAGCATTTCCCGTCGCGTTTTGCGGTGTTGAGCCAGACTCTTCACCTGCGCCTTCAGCAGCGCGTTCAAGCGCAGGATCTGTGCCTTCAGGGGCCGGGGACGGATCGCCGCCCGGCAAACCGCCCAGCTGAACAGGCGTCGCCGCCCCCAGGGATGTGCCGGGCGCCATGCCGGCGAGGTGGCTGGCGTAGAGGATATAGACGCCAGCGCTGGTCGCCCGCGCGCCGGAAGGATGCACGAAGACGATGACAGGCGTCTCGCTGGACAGAATGGCGCGATTGATGTCGCGCATGGCCGTATCCAGACCGCCGGGCGTATCCATTTCCACGATCAGCGCCTGTGCGTTTTCCTGACCCGCGAGTGTGATGGCGCGCTGGATATAGGCGGACGTCGCGGGACCAATCGGACCGATGATCTCGGCGCTCATCACACGCGTCTGATCCAGTTCGGCCTGACGCGCCAGACCATCGCCAACCCAGACCATGCCCCCGATCAGCATCAGGGTCAGCGCCAGAGCGCGAAGTCCAAACCGGGCAGGGCGGCGCATCGTGAGCGTCCTTCTTTGCGTCTTTAGGTATATCCATCCTAACCCAGCCAACGGCGCGCATGAAGGAAAAGCATAACCGACAGCAAGACTTTCATTGCAGGCTTGCGTCTTGCGCGAACGGTCTGAATGCGCCATCGCACTGGATATGACCCGATCTTCCATTCCCTATGACGCCGTGGTTCTGGGCGGCGGCGCCGCCGGGCTGTTTTACGCCGGTCAGGCGGGAGCCTTGGGTTTATCCGTCCTGGTGCTCGACCATTCGCAAAAGCCCGCCGAAAAGATCCGCATTTCAGGCGGCGGGCGCTGCAATTTCACCAATCTGGGAACCCGAGCGGCCAACTTTCTGTCGGCCAATCCTCATTTCGCCAAATCGGCTTTGGCCCGGTACACCCCGACCGACTTTCTGGCGCTGATGGAGCGCCATGGCCTGAGCTGGCACGAGAAGACATTGGGCCAGCTGTTCTGCGATCAGAAATCGGGCGCGATCATCACGATGCTCCTCGACGAGATGCGTAATGTCGGTGCTTTGCTCAAACTTGGCGTCGAGATCAGCCAGGTCATCAAAAATGATGATCTGTTTGAGCTGACCACGTCAGACGGCCCCGTACAGGCTCGACGGCTGGTGGTCGCCACGGGCGGGCTGTCCATCCCCAAGATCGGCGCGACCGGCTTCGCCTATGATCTGGCGCGCCAGTTCGGGCACGACATCATCACACCGGAACCCGCGCTTGTGCCGCTGACGTTTGAAGGCGAGGCCAAGGCCGACTTCGCCAGCCTGGCCGGGGTCTCCACACCGGTCATCGCCAGCGCTGGTGATGGCGCGTTTGAAGAGGGGATGCTGTTCACCCATCGCGGATTGTCAGGGCCTGCAATCTTGCAGGTGTCGTCCTATTGGCGTCCGGGCGAGGAGATCGAGATTGATCTGTTTGCTGGCGGGCAGGGGGCGGAGCGCCTGAAAGCGCTCAAGAAGGACATGCCCATGAAGTCTCTGGGCAAGGCGCTTGAAACCATTCTGCCAAAACGCCTCGTCGAGCACATGGATCAAAGCGGTCAATTGCCGGACTGGCCGCGACTGGCCGATATTTCTCACGCCGATCTGGAAGCGCTGGCTGACGCGCTGTCTCACTGGCGCCTGAAGCCTGCGGGCACCGAAGGGTATCGCACCGCTGAAGTGACGCTCGGCGGCGTTGATACAGCTGGCCTGTCTTCAAAGACAATGGAAAGCCGAAAGTGTCCGGGGCTCTATTTCATCGGCGAATGCGTGGATGTGACGGGCTGGCTCGGCGGCTATAATTTTCAATGGGCCTGGGCCAGCGCTTACGCCGCCGCGCAAGCGAGCTTTGAAAGCCAGTTCTAAGGCTCCGAAGCCTTAACTCAAATGACGTTAGAGCAAGTTTCGGGTGGTTCAACTGCGCCCGCATGAGGCACGCGTTTCTCCATCGTAACGGAGAAAACGATCATGCATCTCACAGGAAAGACAATTCTTATCACCGGGGCGAGTTCCGGTATCGGAGCGGCGGCGGCGAAACTGTTCTCAGCCGAGGGCGCCAATGTGGTTCTGGGCGCTCGACGTCGCGAATTGCTCGAGGCTCATGTCGCAGACATCACCGCCATGGGCGGGCAGGCCACAGCCTTGGCCGGTAATGTCGAGGATGAGGACTATCACGCATCACTTGTTTCACATGCGCTAGAACACTTCGGTCATCTGGATGGCGCCTTCAACAATGCCGGCATCACCGGCGATCTCGGTCCAATTCACGATATGTCGAGCGAGAACTGGAACACGGTCATCAGCGTCAATCTGACCTCGGCCTTCTTTGCGGCGAAACACCAGATACCCGCCTTGCTTGAAACAGGCGACGGCTCGATCATTTTCACATCCTCTTTCGTCGGACACACGATCGGGCTCCCGGGAATGGGCGCCTATGCCGCCGCCAAAGCAGGGCTCATCGGTCTGACGCAGATCCTGGCGACCGAATACGGATCGGCAGGACTAAGGGCAAATGCGCTGTTACCAGGCGGAACTCTGACGCCTATGGCGGGAGATAACGCGGATTTTCATGAAACAGTCGCCAGCCTGCACGCCCTCAAGCGGATGGCGGCGCCTGAAGAAATCGCTCAGGCGGCGCTTTTCCTGTTGTCGGATGCGGCGTCTTTCGTGACAGGCACGGCGCTCCTCGCGGATGGCGGGAACTCAATTCACAAGCTTTAGGGGATTGAACCTACAAGCTCATGATGGCGGAGGGGGAGGGATTCGAACCCCCGGAACCTCGCGGCTCAACGGTTTTCAAGACCGCCGCAATCGACCACTCTGCCACCCCTCCGTCACAGAGTTTCTAGCCTGCGATGGGCGCCTGACACAAGCTGGCGCTGGAGCGCCATGCAGTAGATCGTGCAGCAAATGCTGCAGTGCTCCATAAAAAGTTTTAATAGCAGCCATCAAAGCAATCATTTTGACGAAATTGCGGCACGCCCTGTACCTAATGTAATCATAAGGCGGACATACACGCTCTAGACATGAGTCGCATTGCTTATCCGGAAGCAAGCTGGCTGTCTGAACTTGCAACCATGTTCAGACAGCTCTCTAGACTCTTATTCGTGCGCCACAACTTTATCAGGGAGTCTTCATCATGACGCTGCTCAACAAGGGGGTTCTGCTCGCCTCCAGCGCTTTCATCGCGCTTAGCGTTTCCGCATGCGCCACTTTCCCCGGCGCGCGAATTCAGTCCGAAGTGAATGAACCGATCGCCCAGAGCGATCACAGCCAGGACTACCAGCGTCCTTCCATGGGCCATGGCGTTCAGCACGCGCGTCCCAATTCCGCCTGGTGGCCTGAACAACTGGACCTGACGCAGCTTCGTCTCAATGAAACCACCCGCTCCAATCCGCTCGGTGAGGATTTTGATTACGCGGCGGCCTTCCAGGCTCTGGATCTGGACGCCGTCAAATCGGATCTGCGGGAGCTGATGACCACATCCCAGGACTGGTGGCCTGCTGACTGGGGGCATTACGGCCCGTTTTTCATCCGCATGGCCTGGCATAGCGCCGGCACCTATCGCACCTTTGACGGCCGGGGCGGCGCCGGCGGCGGCCAGCAACGGTTCGAACCACTCAACAGCTGGCCTGACAACGCCAATCTGGATCGGGCCCGACGCCTCCTCTGGCCGGTCAAGCAGAAGTATGGCGAGAATATTTCCTGGGCGGATCTGATGATCCTGGCGGGCACCGTCGCCATGGAAGACATGGGATTTGACACGCTTGGCTTCGCAGGCGGCCGTGAAGACGATTGGCAGGCCGAGCTTGTCTATTGGGGCGCCGAACAAGAATGGCTTGGCAACGAAGAACGCTACTCGGATGAAGGTCATCTCGAGCGTCCGCTCGCCGCCTCCATGATGGGTCTGATCTATGTGAACCCTGAAGGCCCGAACGGCGTTCCCGACCCGCAACTGGCCGCCGACGCCATCCGCGACACCTTCGGGCGCATGGCGATGAATGACGAGGAAACCGCGGCGCTGATCGCAGGCGGCCACACCTTCGGCAAAGCCCACGGCGCCCACAGCCCGGAGGACTGCACAGGACCAGAGCCGGCCGCCAATGGCGTCGAAGCGCAGGGCCTGGGCTGGGACAATTCATGCGGAACCGGCAATGGCGCGGACACAGTCACCTCGGGCCTGGAAGGCGCCTGGAGCGCCGCGCCCACCCTGTGGACCATGCAGTATCTGGAAAACCTCTATAACTTTGAATGGGTCCAGAGCCGCAGCCCGGCCGGCGCCATCCAGTGGGTTCCGGCGAATGCGGAAGAGGCGATGATCGTCCCGGACGCCCATAATCCGGACGAATTTGAAACTCCTATCATGTTCACGACCGACCTCGCGCTGAAGGTTGACCCGGCGTATCGCGAGATCACCACGCGTTTTCTTGAAAACCCGGAAGCGTTTGAAGACGCCTTTGCGCGCGCCTGGTTCAAACTCACTCATCGGGATATGGGGCCGAGCGCCCGCTATCTGGGCGCGGATGTCCCGGACGTGGAATTGCTCTGGCAGGATCCGGTGCCGAGCGTGGATCACGCCTTGGTCCGTGCAGGCGATATCGCCGCGCTCAAGGACGCCATTCTGGACACAGACCTGACCAATGCCGAGCTGGTCCGCACCGCCTGGGCGGCGGCGTCATCCTATCGGGACACAGACATGCGCGGCGGCGCGAATGGCGCGCGACTGCGGCTTGATCCGCAACGCAGCTGGGCGGTCAACAATCCTGAAGAGATCGAGCGCGTGTTGTCCGTGCTTGAAAGCGTGCAGGCCGATTTCAACGACGCCCAGGCCGATGACGTGCGCGTCTCACTCGCAGACCTGATCGTGCTGGGCGGCGCCGCGGGTATTGAACGCGCGGCTTCACAGGCCGGTCATGACATCACGGTTCCGTTTGAACCGGGCCGCACCGACGCCTCTCAGGCCCAGACGGATGCCGACGCGTTCAGCTATCTCGAGCCGCGCGCAGATGCGTTCCGTAATTACTATGACCCCGCCAACCGCCGGTCACCGTCAGAACTGATGGTCGACCGAGCGGACACGCTATCCCTGACCGTGCCGGAAATGACGGTCCTTCTAGGCGGCCTGCGGTCTCTCGACGCCAATACTGGCGGCGCAGAGCATGGCGTTCTGACCGATCAGCCGGGCGTGCTCAGCAACGACTTCTTCGTCAATCTGCTGGACATGAACACCGTCTGGAACACCACCGATGAAGCGTATGTCTTTGAGGGACGTGACCGTCAGAGCGGCGATCTGAAATGGACCGCCACCGAAGCGGATCTCGTATACGGCTCAAACGCAGAATTGCGCGCCGTGGTCGAAGTCTATGCGTTTGATGGCGCGGAAGAGCGCTTTATGGACGACTTCGTAGACGCCTGGGTGAAAGTCATGCAGCTGGATCGCTTCGATCTCGCCAACGGCTAATTCCGCCACTGCATCTGGAAAACGGCGAGGGCTGCGATCAGGGATCGCGGCCCTTGCTGCATTCAGGCCCCGTGTCTTGCGCACTTTCGCCACACTGACGATGAATTAGACTGGCGTCAGCATTCAAGGTCAGCTCATGCACGCACATTTCCGCACCCGGACCTTTCAGTGTCTCTGGCTTGTCAGTGTTTTGGCGCTATCGGCATGTTCTGGCCAGCCAACCCCATATGCGCGGCCGGACTTCACGCCTGACCATCAAAACCAAGATGCGCCCTCGACTGAATTTGACGCTTCCCAGACAACAGCGGCGCGCAGCGTTCAGGTTGGCCTCGCCAGTTGGTATGGCCCGGGCTTTGAAGGCCGTCAGACGGCTAATGGCGAGATTTTTGACTCTTCGTTGCTTACCGCAGCACACCGGTCAATGCGCCTGCCCAGCCGCGCCCGCGTGACACGGCTGGACACCGGTAAGAGCATTATCGTGCGGGTCAATGATCGCGGCCCGTATATCGACGGTCGCCTGATCGATCTCAGTCATGCCGCCGCTCAGGCCTTGGGGTTTGAGCATGACGGGCTGGCTGAGGTCCGCGTAGAAGCGCTCGGCCCCGCCGACCCCGAGGATCGCGAAGCGCCCCCCATCTTCTTTGACCCGGAAATCGGGCCGCCTGGCGCCCACAATCCGGTAAACACCCAAAATCTGGGCGATACGCTTCAGCCCGCTTCCGATGAAGGCTAGGGTGTTTCCAATCGCTCACCGATTCCGCTTAAACCGCCAACCCGGGACCCCTCTCATGCGTCGACTGCTTTGCCTGTTCGCCCTGATCACCCTGAGCCTGACGCCCGCAACGGCGCTGGCCCAGAGCGCCTTTGATACGCGCGCCTCACATGCGGTGATCCTGGATCATGAGACGGGAGACATGCTGTTCTCCAAGGATGGCGATACGCCCATGCCGCCCGCCAGCATGTCCAAGCTGATGACCGCCTTGATGGTGTTTGAAGCGCTTGAAGACGGACGTTTGACGCTGGAAACGACCCTGCCGGTCAGCGAAAACGCCTGGCGTCGGGGCGGTGCGGCGTCCGGCTCCTCCACCATGTTTCTGGAGGTGAACTCTCGCGCAGCGGTAGGCGACCTGATCCGCGGGATCATCGTCCAGTCCGGCAATGACGCCTGCATCGTCGTCGCAGAGGCGCTTGGCGGCACTGAAGCGAATTTCGCCCAGATGATGACCGAACGCGCCCACGAGCTGGGGCTTGATAGCGCCAGCTTCGCCAACGCCACGGGCTGGCCTGATCCCGAGCACCGCATTTCAGCGCTCGACCTGGCCCGGCTGGCCCGGCACATCATCACAGAATACCCGCAATATTATGATATCTATGCGGAAAGTGAGTTCACCTATAACGGCATCCGTCAATTCAACCGCAACCCGCTGCTTGGCGTCTTCGAAGGCGCAGACGGGCTGAAAACCGGCCATACCGAAGAATCCGGATATGGGCTGGTCGCCTCGGCGGAGCGGGACGGCGAGCGCCGGATTGTGGTGTTCAACGGCATGGATTCCAATCGGGACCGCGCCGATGAGGCCGAGCGCCTGATGCGCGCCGCCTTCTCTGAATTTTCGACGGTGGATCTGGTGGCTGCGGGCGACGTCCTGGGCCGCGCCGACGTGTATCTGGGGCTTGAGCCCTCGGTCGAGCTGCGCACGTCAGAGGCCTTGTCCTTTGGGCTGCATCGCCGTGACCGCGACGGCGTCACGGCCGAGCTGGTTTATGAGGGCCCGCTGCACGCCCCGGTTCAGGAAGGTGACATCGTGGGTCATCTCGAAGTGAGTTTGCCTGATGGCCGGGAGCTGAGCGTTCCGGTCGAAGCGGCTCAGTCCGTGGCCCGCAAAGGGGCGCTTGGTCGGGCAGGCGCAGCCTTCGCCCGCCTCATTCGCGGCGGCTAAAGAGCATGTCGCACGGACGCTTCATCACCCTTGAAGGCGGCGAGGGCGCTGGCAAAACCACGCTCGCCAAAGCGCTCGCGGCCGGCCTGCAGGCCCTAGGATGTGACACCCTGATCACCCGCGAACCTGGCGGCACGCCCAATGCCGAGGCGTTGCGCCATTTGCTGGTTGAGGGTGAAACGGGACGCTGGTCGCCGCTCGCTGAAACCTTGCTGCTCTACGCAGCGCGCGCCGACCATGTGGAACGCCTGATCATACCGGCCCTGGAGGCTGGAACCTGGGTGATCTGCGATCGGTTTTCAGATTCCACACGCGCCTATCAAGGCGCAGCTGGCGGGCTCGCCGCTGAGCGCATCGCCCAGATCGACGCCGCCTGTCTTGACGGCTTTGGACCTGATCTGACCTTCATGGTCGATCTCGACCCTGAGCAAGGGCTCGAACGGACCCGAACGCGCGGCGAGGACGCGACCCGGTTTGAACGCCAACCCGGCGCCTTTCACCAGGCCCTGCGTCAAGCCTTTCTTGAGATCGCAAACGCCGAACCTGACCGCTGTGTGATCCTGGACGGGTCTCAAAGCCCGCAAGAGGTCTTTGAGCGCGCCATGGCGATGATCAAGGACCGTCTGGAGGTCCCGGCGTGAGTGATGACGAACGGCCCGAAGCAGACCGGGAAGGGGGGCTGCCCCATCCCAGACGGGTTTATGAGCTGTTTGGCCAGGACAAGGCGCTTGAAGACACGCAAGCCGCGATCGATAGCGGCCGGATGCACCATGCCTGGATGATTTCAGGCCCCAAGGGCGTGGGCAAAGCCAGCTTCGCCTACCGCCTGGCCCGTCGCCTGTTGGGCGCGCAAGCCCAGGGTGAAGGCGGGTTGGCCAGCGCACCTGACGATCCGGTCTGCCGCCGACTTGAAGCGCTCTCGCATCCGGATTTCTTGCTGATCCGCCGCCCCTATAATGACAAGGCAGGCAAGTTGAAGGGTGAAATCCCGGTCGAGGAAGCGCGGCGTGCGCCGGAGTTTTTCTCAAAGAGCGCGAGCGGCAAGGGATGGCGGGTCTGCATCGTTGATAGCGCTGACGAGCTAAATACAAATTCCGCCAACGCCTTACTGAAAACTCTTGAAGAGCCGCCCAAGCGCGGCATCCTCATTTTGATCGTCAATACGCCCGGACGACTGCTGCCGACGATACGCTCGCGCTGTCGCCGCCTGATCTTGCGGGCGCCCAGTATTGAAGCCACGACGCAATGGCTGATCGAAACCCACGCCATGAACGCCGATGACGCCCAGCGGGCCGCCGCGCTGGCCAATGGCGCGCCCGGACGCGCGTTGGCTCTGGCGGAAACAGATGCGCCGTCCATCAAGGCGACGATTGACGCCGCGCTTGAAAGCCTGCCGCGGCTGGACCGGGGCGCTATCGCCCAGATCACCGCCGCCGCCGGTCGCAAGGGTGGCGAGCAGATCAAGCCGATCACGCTCGATTTCCTGATCGCCAACGCCCAGGATCGGGCCCGAGCCATGGCTTTGCAAAGCGGCGGCGCAGACCAGGCCGGCGCCTGGGTGGATGCAGCAGATCGACTGACCCGTCTGGCGAGAGAAAGCGAAACGCTCTATCTCGACGCCAAACAAACGCTCTACGCTGCGTTCAGCCTGATGCAGGACGCGGCCCGCACCGAATAAGGCTGACATGCTGATCGACACCCATATCAATGTGCATGGCGATGCGTACGCCGAGGATCTCGATCAGGTTCTGGACGCCGCCCGGGCGGTAGGCGTCTCACCGATGATCGCTATTTGCTGCCGGCTTCATGAATTTGAAGAGGTCGCCGCGATCGCGGAAAAGCATGACGATGTCTATTGCACCATCGGCGCGCACCCCCATCACGCCAAGGACCGCCCCGACATCACAGCCGATGAGCTGCTGGAGATCGCCAAGCATCCCAAAGTCGTGGCGATTGGCGAAACAGGACTGGATTTTCACTATAATCACAGCCCGGCCGAGGATCAGTATCCGTCCTTGCGCGCCCATATCGAGGCGGCCAGACGCGCTGATCTGCCGATCATCCTGCACTGCCGGGAGGCGGACACACAGATGGCGGATTTGCTGGAAGAGGAAATGGGGAAGGGGGCGTTTCGCCCGCTACTTCATTGCTATACCGGCGGGGCCGAGTTGGCGCGTCGCGCGTCAGCCCTGGGGTCATACTTCTCCGCCTCTGGCATCATCACCTTCAAGAAGGCTGAGGATGTCTGCGCTGTATTCCGCGACATTGTTCCCGAAGATCGCGTGATCATTGAAACCGACTGCCCCTATCTGGCTCCGGTTCCTCATCGAGGAAGACGAAACGAACCCAGCTACTTGCCCCATGTTCTTGAGAAGCTGTGTGAGATAAAGGGCTGGGATGCGGAGGAGGGCGCGGAGCGTACGACGCAAGCAGCCTTGAGACTGTTTGACCGGATTTCAGCATCATGAATGACGAGCCGGTATTGCGCGCCCGCATATTGGGCTGCGGATCATCCGGCGGCGTGCCGCGCATTGATGGCGACTGGGGCGATTGCGACCCGAAAAACCCGAAAAACCGCCGCATGCGCTGCAGCTTGCTGGTCGAACGCGCTCAAAGCCTGACCGCCTTGAACGCTGGCGATGTCACACGGCTGCTTGTGGACACATCTCCGGATCTGCGGCAGCAGATGCTGAATGCGAGCATTCCCGCACTCGACGGAGTCGCGTTCACGCACACCCATGCAGACCAGGCCCATGGCATTGATGATGTTCGTGCTTTTGTCTACCGACGAGGCGCTCAACTGACAGCGCTGATGAGCCCGGAGACGCGTCAGCTCTTGCGGGAGCGCTTTCAATATATTTTTGAGACGCCAGAAGGCTCAGGTTATCCGCCGCTGATGCACGACCTAGCGCTGGAACCGTGCGAACCGGCGATCATCTCGGGAGCGGGCGGTGATATCGAAGTCTCACTGTTTGACGTGATCCACGGCCATGAACCCTGCAGCGGCGTGCGGATCGGGCCGTTCGCATACACGCCGGACGTCAACGGCCTCGACCATAATGCGATGACGGCGTTGAGCGGCGCGACCGTTTGGATCGTCGACGCCTTGCGCGACAAACCCCATCCGAGCCATGCCCATGTCAGCATGGCGCTCGACTGGATCTCCCGGATCAAGCCTGAACTTGGCCTGCTGACAAACCTGCACATCGATCTGGACTACCAAGCGCTCCTCAAGCGCCTGCCTGAGGGCGTCAGACCGGCTTATGACGGCCTGGAAGTCACGATACGCCAGACAGACAACGCAATTGTCGACCTGTCTCGGGCCTGAAGCACGATTGAACATTTCTCATAATATATCTTATGCGGGAAATTCATTCTCTCAGAGTTCATCTGTTCGCTGTTCTCTCATGTTGTCACTCAATCGCCCTTGGCCGAGCGGCGAACCTCTCCCCTGAACTCAGATAGAGCCGCACGCGAACACCGAGCCTGAATTCGCCGAAGCAAGACATGCGCACCCAGTTCCCGACGCCCACCAATAAGGTCTCAAGGTTCAGGCAAGCGCCTTTTCGCAAATATGGCCCTGCTCCGGCCTATCCGGCGCTCTTTGGGTGTTGAATATCTACGAGGCCAGCGATGCGCTCTGCAGGCGCGCCGCCTCGACACTGATAGCGACGCATGAGCTCTCACGATCTAAGCGCTCCAGCACCAGGTCGCACGCGCGCTTGATCGCTCAAGTCCTGTGGTGCAAGGCGATCATACTTCACCGCACTGCTAACTAGTTAGCAGTCTCGGACGCCAACTTAGTCTTTGCTCTCTGATCAACGATCAGGGAGGGCGAACCTCCCGTACGACACAGGAGAGGAACGCCATGGCATTAAGATCCCTTGGCATTGTCATTGCTTTGACAGCGCTGACCTCATGTTCTGACGGTCAGGCCAGCAGCGGTCCCGTCCAGCAGGTTTCAGCCATTGATGAGACCATACCGGGGCCACGTGACTGCTTCTGGCGACGGGGTCCTTTCGGCGCAGATCCGTACATCAACATCGCCTATCCGGACGCGAATGTGTTCTATTGGGCAGGCGTGTTCAGCGTGCCTGAAGGCGCCCGGCTCCAACTCGAAGGCGAGTTTCCCGCCAGTCGATACATGTCGTTTGTTTCCTATACGACAGCAGGCCATCCCATTGAATCTTTACCAGACTTCCTGATCAATGCTGATCAGGGCAATAACCCGTTTATCGAGGACGCCGCGCGCTCCGGGGATATGAACCAGTACTCCATTGAGGTGCGCAGTTCTGAACCTGAAACCGTGCGCGACATCGGATCACGCGAGGCCAACGGCCCGACCAACGCCTTGCACGCTCCGGCTGACGAAGCGGGCGGCCCGCAAACCATTTTGTACCGGATCTATCTTCCTGATGACGGCACGGCTCCCACAGGCGATGTAGGATTGCCCCAACCGGTTCTGACGCTCGCCTCTGGCGAAACCCTTCACGGTCCAGAGGCTTGCCAGGCTCTACGCACGCGGCAGCCTGCCGTGATGGCGTCTGGGGCGGCCAGCATCACCCCTGCTCAATATCGCGCACTGATCACCCAACCCAACCGTCCCGACACATGGCCGGCGCAATCGCCAGCAGAATGGTTCATCCAGCTTGATCGCGAGAGTCTGCTGGGGATCTATACCGGTCAGATCAATGAGGATGCGCGCCGTTCTGAAGGCGGGTTCTATCCCAATCCGGACAATTTCTACATCCGCACCATCGTCAATCGAAAGCATGGCCCGGTCTTCTTGGTCAGGGCGAAGGCGCCCACCACGCCGGCCACTTTCAACGGCGAGACACGAATGGGCGAAGGCCAGCTGCGCTACTGGTCGATCTGCTCCAATCAGAGCTTCGTCAACACACGCGTGAATGATTGCCTGTTCGATGAAGAAATCCCTCTTGATCCGAGGGGATTCTTCACCGTCGTCATCAGCCGCGAGGAAGATCGGCCTCGGAATGCGCGACCTGAATGCGGTCTGAGCTGGCTTCCCATGGCCGATGATGGCGATGGCATGTTCGATGAGGATGTCACGATTGTTCAGATCCGCCACATGCTGGGGGCTGACGATTTCGCCAATTCCATCGAGCGCGTAGAGCGACAGGACGACCTGGAGAGCGTCCTCGGCCCATACATGCCGCGCACCCAATACCTTCAAACCAATCAGGTTGAAGCCTTATTCCCGTGCCCAGCCCCCTGAGCCGGAACAAAAAAACAAAACAAAAAATAATAAAAAATCTGGAGGAGATATCATGAAAACGATCTGGCTCGGGGGCACAGCCCTCGCCCTTTTATGCGGACTCGCCAGTCCGGCGCTGTCTCAAGAGAGGGGGCCTGACGCCGTTCTGGACGTCATCACCGTCACCGCGCAAAAGCGCGAGCAGAATATTCGGGAGGTCCCGCTTTCCATCATCGCCTTGAGCAGTGAGATGCTGGAAGACCGCAACATCACCACGGCGCTGGACCTGGGACGCACAGTTCCAAACTTCTACGCCACCCGAAGCGCTGCCGCGGCCAATGTCCGGATCGTCGTGCGCGGCATCGGCACAGCCGGCAATACTGCCGCCGATCAAAGCACTGCGTTCTTCCTGGACGGCGTTTACATTCCGCGTCCTTCGATCCTGTACGCGTCCTTCCTGGACATCGGCAGCGTTGAAGTCGTCCGCGGCCCACAAGGCACCCTGTTTGGTCGAAACGCCACAGCTGGCGGCGTGATCCTCAATTCCCAACGCCCCGGAAGTGAGTTTGGCGGCGAAGTCTCCGTTGAGTTTGGCGATTACGGACGCCAACAACTCGAAGGCGCCGTGGATGTGCCCGTAAATGACGCTGTGCGCTTGCGGTTCGCCGCGCAGGCGTCAGAGTTTGACGGCTATGGCGAGTTCATTCCCGATGGCCGCGCGTTTGGCGGGGACGAGACTGTCGCTGCGCGTGTAAGCGCCGACTTTGACCTCTCCCCTCAACTCTCCTGGTCCGTCCGTCTCGACCATACGCGCCTGTCCGGAGACGGCCGCAGCGCCGCGGAAGCCCTCGGCGACACCCTGACCGCTCGCGGCCGCGCGATCCTGACGGGATTCCTGGGCGGAGCCGCGAACCTGCCCGACCTGGAAGATCCCTATGATCACCGCGTGAACCACCTTCTGGGCGGTGATCTGTCAGATGCGCAATGGGGCCTCTCCAGCGACCTGAGCTATGACTTTGATACGGGGTATTCTCTCAGCCTGATCAGTGGCTGGCGCGACTATGAAAACCAGCAATACGATGAAGACATCTTCTATCTCTCCGTTCCGCTCTCGGGTCGTATCGCCGGCCTTGATAGCGAGAGCTGGTCACATGAATTGCGTCTGGTGTCTCCGGATGACTTGCTGGATGGCCGGTTCAGCTTTGTAGCCGGTCTTTACGCCTCTCATGAAGATGCAGCCTTTACCGAAACCCTGTCATTCACGCCTCGGACCTGCGCGACCCTGGCCCCCCCGCCCTTGCGTGGGCCATGCCTGAACAGTCCCCTGGATGTGGCGTCAGATCTGCGCATGACGCAAAGCTCGGACAGCCTGGCGGTCTACGCCCAGGGCGACTATTTGCTGACCCCGGAACTGACCTTGCAACTGGGCGCGCGGTATACCTCAGACCAGCGCGATGGGCGCTTTCTGCAGCTCGCCGCCAACCCGCTCTCCGCGGCGGCCTTCCGCGCCCCTGCCGATACGGACCTGGACTTCTCAGACGAGACCCCGACCGTGCGTCTGGCGCTGAATTACACGCCCAGCCCTGACCGGACATTCTTTGGCTCTTACAGCACCGGCTACAAATCAGGCGGCTTCAACTCCGGCGGCGGCGCAGCGCTGCTGTCCGCGGAAAACCGGACCTTTGACAGCGAAACGGCTGAAAACTTCGAACTCGGTTTCAAAGGCGCTTTCTGGGATAACCGGATGGAAATGGCCGTCACGCTGTACCGAACCGAACTGGATGATTTCCAATCGCGCAGTTTTGACGGCTCCAGCTTCCTGACCCAAAACGCCGGCTCCCTGGTCCATCAGGGATTTGAAGCTGACGGCGCCCTGCTCATCACGGACCATGTCGAGCTGACTGGCGGCGTCGCCTATCTCGACTCCGAATTTGACAGCTTCCCGGGCGCCCAGGCCTTGCCCGGTTGCACCAACGCCAGTCCAGACATTGACGGATGCGGCCCGGTGGGCGGCAATCGTGCGGTTCAGGACCTGACCGGCGGCCGCAACCATTTCGCACCGGAATGGACCGGCAATCTCTTCATCAATGTGGACGGTGAACTCGCCCAATGGGGTTGGCGTGCAACAGCCGGCTTCAATTATGTCGGCGAGCAATTCGTCGGCGGGGTGATCGATAACAATCCGCAGGTTCTGCAGGACGGCTACGCCCTGCTCTCCGCGCGTCTGACCCTGAGCGATCCCAGTGACCGCTTCAGCCTTGCGATCTTCGGCGAGAACCTGACCGATGAAGGGTATTGCGGGGTCAGCTTCTACCAGCCGCTCAGCCCTCAGCTGGGCCTGACCGATCCTTCGACCGGCGGAACATTCATCCGCTGCAACACAGGCGCGCCCCGTACGGTCGGCGTCCGCCTGTCGTCTGTCTTTTAACGCCAGAGGCTCGAACTGTTATGATGAAACATGCCCTGCTCACCGCCGCCTCGATTATCGGCCTGAGCCTTACCCCGACCGCCAGCCTCGCTCAAACGGCTCCACAAACCGTGGTGACCAGTGAAGTGGATGCAGAAGGCCGTGAAGCGCTGGCCTACAGCCTCGCGATACAAGCATATCTGTACAGCTACCCGCTCTTCATCTGGGAGCGTGAACGCCTGCGCCGCGAAAACCTGACCGAAGCCCAAACGCGCGGTCCGATCGCACCGATCAACCGGCTGGGCCATATGAACTGGTTGGCCAACGCCAACAGCGACATGCCCTACAGCCCCAATAACGACACGGTTTACACCGGGGTCTCACTCGACTTGCGGGCTGAGCCGATCATTCTGGACATGCCCGCCATCAAGGACCGTTACGCCGTCGTGCAATCGGTCAACGCCTATATGGAAAACCAGACCTATCACTATTCGCCGCGCATTAATGGCGG
Organism: Oceanicaulis sp.; assembly: GCF_051859625.1. GTDB lineage: Bacteria > Pseudomonadota > Alphaproteobacteria > Caulobacterales > Maricaulaceae > Oceanicaulis. The sequence goes on from NZ_JBHYFH010000002.1 coordinate 472,505, forward strand.
CGACGCGGTGCAGCTGGCTTTCGTAGGGCCGAACTGGGAAGGGGATCTGCCTGAAGGCGTTGAGAGAGTTGAGATCGATACGCCCTCCGGCGCCCTCGCCATTCGCCTGGCGGTCCGCCGGAACGAAGCGGATCTGGCCACCGTTCGCGGTTACCAGGCGCAGATGTCCCTGACGCCTTTGTCGGCCTGGGACAACGGCCCGACCGATATCGAGCCCGCCATCCCGGCGCCGCTTGAGCGTGAAAGCTTTGAGGGTCCGTTCGCTCATTTCCAGCAAATGGCGGTTCTGCTGGCGGAAAACCCGCCGCCGCCGCAACATGCGGCGATGAACGCCACGCTCTGGCGTTTGGGGCTGGAACCGGGTCAAGCCTTCGATCCCGAGACGTTGGATCCCGATACGCGAGCCGGCATCCTGAGGGCCATAGAAGACGGCCCTGCTGTCATGGAGTATCTGCGGCGAAATCGCGGCCAGCGTTATCCGACCGGCTGGGACACAGCACGCTACGCTGATGACATCGTGTTTGATTATGCGGCTCGCGCAGCAATCTCACTCGTCGGGCTTCTGGGCAATGATCCTGAGGAAGCGATCTATTTTTACACCTACTTTGATTCAGAGAACGCGCCGCTCGATGGGAGCGAACGGTATCGCATGCATTTCGAGCCCGAGGATCTGCCGGGGATCAATGAACTCGGGTTCTGGTCGGTGACCATGTACGACGGCGAGTCATTCCTGTTGGTCGATAATCCGATTGATCGCTACTCGATCGGCAGTCGGCATAATCTGCAGTACAATGATGATGGTTCTCTGGATTTGTACATCCAGCCAGAAGCGCCAGGCGGAGAGTTCGACTCCAACTGGCTGCCGTCACCTGAAGGGCGACCATACCGCGTGACATTTCGGATTTACTCACCGAAACCGGAAACGACGCAATCCCTGTATGACGGCGAACTCGCCTTGCCGCCTCTGGAGCCTGTTGATCGTCCATAAAGACTGAGGGTCAGGACGACAGGTGCTCAGCCCTGGCCGCGTCAATCCACGCGGACAGGGCTTGAGCGTCCACCACTTTAATCGCGCCATACTTCAGAACAATAAGACCTTCGCCCTCAAGTTGTTTGAGGGCCTTGCCGATAGACACCCGAGACGCGCCGACGGCGACGGCCAGATCAGACTGGCTCCAATGGATGACCCCTGGGTTCTCGGAGGTTTCGAGCATGGTTTGCAGGAACACAGCCGTATAGGCGGCCAATGGCAGCCGCCGAAGATCATCGACCATGTTCAAGGCCGCTTTCAAACGGCTCAGGGTTGCGGGCAAGGCCGCGCGGGCGATTTCAGGATAGACGTCCAGAAGAGCAATAAAATCAGAATGCTGGACATGCCCGATGACCGTCTCTCCGACCGCCACGGCGTTTTGCTCGCGTTTGCGACCCACCATCACGCTCATCAACCCGATGAAATGCCCCTCCCCGAACACCGCCATGATCGTCTCAAGCCCTTCAGGGCTGATGCGTCCCATTTTCACGGCGCCCGAGCGGACAATCATCAAGCGTTGGTCATCGTCGCCAGCTGAATAGATGGTCCGGCCATCTTCATACGTGTGACGTCGCTCAACCGCCTCCAACGCAGTTCTGGCCTCATCACTGAGCAAATCAATAAATTTGAGACTTCCGTGCTCCAGCAGTCCGGCCATGGTCTTAATCCTCAACGCTTTGTTCTGATTTTGACCCTGTTTCCCAACTCCGCAAAGTCGCTATTTCCCAAGCACGCGACGGCAGAGTTCGCTGTGTGTTTGAGTTGTTTTTCGGCTTCGGCGACGGCACTCCTAAGCACGGCGAAACGCACGCGCACCTGAAAGTGGGGCGATGACACAGATTGCCCGTAGTGTTTGAAGAGTTCGGATTGGACCCGAACGAGCGATGAAAGGACTGCGTGGCAGCAGTCGCACAAGTAAGATCTGAAGAGTGAAGGCCGCGCCCGGATAAAGCGTCGGGCACGACCTTCAGCCTGATGTTGAGGCGTTAGCGACTAAATCTCACCTGCCCCGGACCAGCGGCCGCCCAGAGCCATGAAGACATCCACTTCAGAACTCGCCGCCGCCGCATCGGAATTGGCGAGCGCGGTTTCCGCATTGGCGAGCGTGCGTTCGGCGTCCAGAACCGCAATATAGCTTTCAGACCCCGCCTGGTAGCGGATGCGGGCAAGCCGCGCGGCCTCCGCCGCTGCATCCCGAGCCACTTGCAGCGACTGTCGGCGCTGGCGTTCAGCGGCGTAAACCGTCAAGGCCGTCTCGGTTTCCTGCAGCGCCTCGAGAATGGCCTGGTCAAACCCGGCCAGAGCAATCTGCGCCCGCGCTTCCGCCTGACGCATGCGCGCCCGTGCTGCGGTCTGGTTGGGGAAGCTCCAGGACAGGATCGGACCCAGCGACACCGTCAGGCTGTCTTCGTCGCCCAGGTCTGCGATATCAAGGGCGGAACTGGTGATCGACCCGCCCAGCGAAACCGACGGATATAGCTGCGCCACAGACACGCCGACCCGCGCCGCAGCCGCCTGAAGGCGAGCCTCGGCTTCCCGCACGTCAGGGCGACGGGCCAGAAGGCCGGACATATCCCCCACAGAAATCGGTCCATTCACGCGCGGAGCCGCCTTGCACGCAGGAATATCAGAGCGCATTTCAGACGGCGTTCGCCCGGTCAGGGTCGCCAGACGGAACACGGCGGAATCGCGTGACGCCCGCAAGGACGGCAATTCGGCGCGACTGGTTTCAAGCCGGCTCTGGGCCTGAACCACATCCAGACGCAGACCGCGTCCCGCATCATACAGGCGCTCGGTCAGGTCCAGCGACTGCTCGGCCAGCGCCACATTGCTCTCGCCCACGGTGACAAGTCGCGTACCGGCGCAGTAATCCGCCCAGGCGCGCGCCGTTTCACCGGCCACCAGAATGGCGGCGGCGTCGCGCGCCGCTTCTGCAGCGACGACGTCCTGGCGCGCCGCCCGGATCGCGTTGCGAACCCGACCGAACAGATCAATCTGCCAGCTGGTTGAAAATCCGGCGCTGTACTGCTCGCCATCATACCCGCCCTGACTGGCGGGCTGGCGGGCGTATCCGCCCTGCGCCGACACTTCTGTGGACGGCAAGCGGGCGGAGCGGGCTTCGCCAAGGCTTGCCCGGACCTGATCGAGTGAGGCCACGGATTGAGCGAGCGTATTGTTGTTCTCAAGCGCATCAGTGATCAGCCCGTCGAGTTCGGGGCTGTCATAAAGCCGCCACCACAACGCATCCGGTTCGCCTTGCGTGAATTGCTGATCCGCCGCCGACACCAGAGCGCCGTCCAGGCGTCCGTCCAGCGTGCTGTCGGAAAGCTCAGGGATCGTGGCGCAACCGGTTAAAGCGGCCGCGCTCACCATCATCAGGATCAAGGACTTAAAGGTCATGAACGACCTCCTTCTTGCTCGGCGGTCGTCGCGCCGGGCGTCTCGTCAGAAAGCCAGTCATCGGGGTTCGTGCTCCCGCTTGGTCCCTGGGGAAGAAGCGCAGACAGCCAGCGTCCCACCACGTAGAAAACCGGCGTGAACAGAAGGCCGAACACGGTGACACCGATCATGCCCGAGAACACTGCGATCCCCAGGGCTTCACGCATTTCAGCGCCAGCCCCGTGCGCGAACGCCAGAGGGGTCACGCCGAAAATGAACGCGAAACTGGTCATCAGGATCGGGCGCAGGCGCACCCTCGCCCCCGCCACAGCCGCCTCTTGCGGGCCATGCTGATCGCGTTCCTCGGCCTGTTTGGCGAACTCCACCAGAAGAATGGCGTTCTTGGCCGCCAGCGCGATCAGCACCACAAGGCCGACCTGGGTCAGGATATTGTTGTCCAACCCCGCCAGATTGACGCCAATCATGGCCGCCAGGACGCACATGGGCACGATGAAGATCACCGCCCATGGCAAAGTGAACGCTTCATACTGCGCGGCCAGGACAAGGAACACAAACACCACAGCCAGACCAAAGATCATCAGGCCGGAATTCCCCGCAGCCTTTTGCTGGTACGCCAGTTCGGTCCATTCATAGCTGACGCCATCTGGCAGGACCTGGGCGGCCAGTTGCTCCATGGAAGCGAGCGCCTGACCGGAGGAAACGCCCGGCGCCGCCTCGCCTTGCAGCTCGATGCTCGGGAACAGATTGTGACGCACCACCCGGATCGGGCCGGAGTTTTCCTGGATCTGGGCGATTGTGGAAATCGGCACCATGCCGCCCGAGGCTGACCGGACTCGCAATTGCGCCAGATCAGAAACGTCATCACGGAATTCCGCGTCAGCCTGCGCCAGAACCCGGAAGGTCCGCCCCACGAAGTTGAAATCATTCACATAGGTCGAACCCATGTAAGCGCCCAGGGTCTCGTAGACATCGGCCGGCTGCACGCCGAGCTGGAAGGCCAGCTCCCGATCCACACTCACATCAATGCGCGGGGCGTTGGTGTTGAAGGTGGAGTAAACTTGCGTAACGTTCGGGTTCTCCTGGGCTGCCCCCATCATGGCGAACGCAGCGTTCTGAAGCTCGGCATAGCTTTGGCCATCCCGCGCCTGAATCATCATCTTGAAACCGCCGCCATTGCCCAGGCCCTGGACAGCCGGAGGCGCGATGATGAAGGCGCCGCCTTCGGGAATCGCCATGTTGATGGCGCCCGTCAGTTGCTGGCTGAGCTGGACGGCCGACATGCCCGGATGGTGTTCGCGCTCGGCGAAATCATCGAGCCGGATGAAGATGGTGCCCGCGTTGGACGCCGTAGAGAAGCTGGCGCCGTCAAGGCCCACAAACGCGGCGGTCGTGCTGACCCCGTCCGTGCTCAGAAGCACGTCCTGAGCCGCCTGCATCACCGTATCGGTGCGGTCCAGAGACGCGCCCGGCGGCAGCTGGACGACGCCGATCAGAAAGCCCTGATCCTGGTCGGGAATAAACCCGGTCGGGGTTTCCATCAGGCGCCAGCCCGTCATGGCCAGAAGGCCCGCATAAGCAATCAGCATGATCGTGACGAGGCGCACCAGACGCCCGGTCAGACGGCCATAGCGGTCTGAAAGCCAGTCAAAGCCGGAATTGAACTTGTTTGCGGCGAAGCGCAGCGGCGCCAGCCAACCCGGTCCATGATCATCATCATTGTGAGGCTTGAGGATCAGGGCGGACAATGCGGGAGACAGAGTGAGCGAAATGATCAGCGAGATAATCGCAGACGTCGCCACCGCCACCGCGAACTGGCGATAGAAAATGCCCGGAATGCCCGGCACCAGCGCGGTCGGCACGAACACCGAGACCAGCACCAGAGTCATGGCGATCAGCGCGCCGCTGACCTCCTTCATGGACTGGTGGGCCGCCTTTTGGGGCGACATGCCTTCACGCATCAGGCGTTCGACGTTCTCCACCACGATGATGGCGTCATCGACCACGATGCCCACGGCGAGCACCAGGGCGAACAGAGACAGGGAGTTGATCGAGAATCCGAGCGCCAGCTGGACCGCAAACACGCCGATGATGGACACCGGGATCGCCACGATCGGAATGATCGCAGCACGCCAGTTCTGCAAGAAGATCACGATGACCAGCACGACCAGGAACACCGCTTCGATCAGGGTGCGTTGCACCGCCGACACCGACGCCTGGACGAACTCGGTCGGATTGTAGGGAATGTAGTACGCCATGCCGTCGGGGAAGTCGGCGGAGGCCTCTTCCAGAACCTCGAGCGCCGCATTGGCGGCGTCGAGCGCGTTCGCGCCTGGCTGCTGGATAATCGCCATGGCCACACCAGGATCGCCAGCGAAATAGGCATTGATGGAATAGTCTTCCTCGGCCAGCTCGATCCGCGCCACATCCCGCAGATGGGTCAGTTGGCCGTTTTCGCCGCGCTTGACGATGACATCGCCGAACTCTTCGGTGCTCATCAGACGGCCCTGAACGGAGATCGCTTGCTGGAATTCGGCCGGATTGTTCTGGTCAAACGGAGGCTGACCCAGCGAGCCGCCCGCCGCCTGGATGTTCTGCGCTTGAAGCGCCGCCACCACATCGCCTGCAGTCATGTCATGAGCGCCGGCGCGTTCGGGATCGATCCAGACGCGCATGGCGTAGTTGCCGCCGCCAAAGATCTGCACGTTGGAGACGCCTTCAAGGCGCAAGAGGCGGTCCCGAAGCGTCGTGTTGGCGTAGTTGCCCAGGAAGGTCTTGTCGAGGGCGTCACCGGGTGAGATCAAGGCGGCGATCAACAGGAAGCCCTGTGATTGCTGGTTCACCTGCACGCCGCGCAAACGGACTTGCTCAGGCAAGCGCGGTTCGGCGCGGTTGACCCGGTTCTGGACCAGCACCTGGGCGGTATCCAGATCAGTGCCGGGCTGGAACGTGACCGTTATGCCGACCTGTCCGGAAGCGGTCGCCGAGGAGGTCATGTAGAGCATGTCCTCGACGCCATTGATCTCTTGCTCAAGCGGAGCGGCGACTTGTTCGGCGAGATCCTCGGCGGTTGCGCCGGGATAGCTCGCCTGGACCTCGATGGTCGGCGGCGCAATTTCAGGATATTGCGACAAGGGCAGCGACGGATACGCGAACAGGCCGATCAGGGTGATGAACACCGCGATCACAGCTGAGAAGATCGGCCGCTCAATGAAGAAATGTGAAAGGCGCATGTGCGGTCTTTCCAGACTTAAAGGGGAATGGGGCGTGACAGGGGGCGCGCTCTATTGAGCGATGCGCGCACTCCCCGCCGGCCGGGTTTGAAGGGTTGCGCCAGCCTGCTCATCATTGGGCTGATGGACGATTTCACCGCCTGGACGCACCTGGACCTGGGTTCCCGGTCGCAGGTTCTGAAGTCCGCTGACCAGCACCGGCGCATCCGCCGGCAGACCATGGACCACCTGCAGATTGTCGATGACCGGTCCCAGCGTCACCATTTGCACGGTGGCGGTATCGCCCTCACCCAGCACAAAGACATATCGCCGTGTGGCGTCAGAGAAGATGACGGTCTTCGGCACGAGCTGCGCCTGATACGGCGCAGAACCGCGCACCCGGATCGTGCCCAGCATGCCCGGACGGATCAGGCCGTCCTCGTTGGCGAACTCGGCGCGCATCAAAATCGAGCCGGTGCCGGCCTCGACAGCGTTATTGATGAAGTTCAGCTCGCCGTCATGCGTGAACTCGACCTCGTCCTGCAAGCGCACCTGAACCGGCGCGCCCAGCCCTGCGCCCTCTTCGCGCTGATAGCGCAGGAAAATAGCTTCAGAGGCGTAGAACGGGAATTGCAGGGGGTCAGTCTGCACCACGGTGATCATGGGATCTCCCGCAGCAGAAACCAGATCGCCTGGGTCCACAGTCCGTTGGGACAGACGTCCCGTTATGGGCGCGCGAATCTCGGTGTACTCGAGCTCCAGCGCTGCGGACTGGGCGTCTGCTTGTGCGGCTGCATACGCGGCCTGCGCGGTGGCGGACGCGGTGCGGGCCTGCTCAAGCTCTTCTTCTGAAATGGCGTCCGCTTCGCGCAAGCGCTGGGCGCGGTTCAAATCGGCTTGCGCCTGATCACGGGTGGCGCGCGCCTGCTGCGCACGGCCGCGAGCGGCGTTCGCCGCGGCCTGATAGGGACGCTGATCAAGGGTGAACAGCAGATCCCCCTCTTCCACCAAGGCGCCGTCCACCACATGGACCTCCTCCAGATAGCCGCTGACGCGGGCCCGGATGGTGACCTGTTGAGGCGATTCAAAGCGGCCGGTGAATTCATCCCAGTCCGCGATTTCAAGGCTCAGCGGAGCGGCTGTCTGAACCACAGGCGCGGGTTGGGCATGACTCTCTTCAGCGGGCGCTTGACCGCACGCGGATACAAGAAACAACGCCGCTAAAGCGGCGCCGGTCAGGACAAAACGAAATGACATGGGGAGGACCTTCCGTTAGTGCGTCTATACGTCTTTTTGCTTTTGTCATCAGTTGATGACATATTGTGCAGCGCACACAGAATGTCAACAGCTGATGACATGAGAATCAGTCTCAGGAAGGATGTCTATTGAACTGCGGCCCAATCTCTAAGAATCGCAACGCCACCGAAGCCAAAATCCTGGAAGCGGCGCGCCGTCTTTTCGCCCACGACAGTTACGATAACGTCGGAATCCGGGACATCGCCTCCGAGGCAGGCGTCGATTCAGCCTTGATCGGGCGCTATTTCGGCTGCAAGGAAGGCCTGTTCCTTGAAGCGCTTGAAAACGGACGAACGCGCCCGGATTTTCTTGAAGACGGTCGTTCAGGCATGGCGCCGCGCGCCGCCGAGATGCTCACGGACGGACCTCAGGACGACGACAAACTGATTGATCTGCTGATCATGCTGAACTCGGCCGGGTCGAGCAACGCCGCGTCATCGGTTCGCGATTCCATCGAAAGCCGCTTTCACAAGCCTGTCGCCTGCCTTCTGGAAGGCGATCATTGCGATCTCAGAGCACGCTTGTTCGGCAGCGTTCTGATGGGGCTCGCCATCAGTCGCACCATCATGGGCCCCTACGGCCTGTCGGACGAAGAGTCAGACATGCTCAAGGCCCGGCTCACCGCCATTCTTGAGGATGCGCTCGCACCCTTCTAGATATGGCAACCGCATCGTTTGTTCGCCCATTGGGTCTCTCTTGAGATTGCCCGACCGCGTTCTGTGATGCTGAAGATCAAGCAAAGCATTCTGATCAGCCTGTGCCGGCGGCCACATTCGACCGCGTGCAAAACCCTGCGTTAATCAGGATCATTATCTTGATGTTCGCAGATCCCCATCAAGCTCACATCAAGATTTCTTGGGGTCTGGAGATGCACATGTCGTCCGCCACTCAACTCTCAGAATTGCGCCGCACCTTTCTCAGTCGCGCGCACGAAGACATTCTGGCGCTCCACGAACGACTAGAAAGCGCTGACGATGCTGAAACGTCGCGCGAACTTCTCAATGAGATCGCCCAGGTGTCTCATCGCCTTCTGGGATCTTATGGCTCGTTTGGCTTTCCAGCCATGGCGCGCAATTTCGAGCTGATCGAAGACGTCGCGCTCAGCCAGATGTCTGACTACAGCAGCACGCTCCCCAGTCTGACGCGAACCCGCCTGCCCGGCATGATCGCCGACATGGTGCAACAAGCCAGCTTGCTTGAGAGCCTTGGCTATGAGCCGCATCCCGTTGAGACCAGCCATACCCCGCTCGTGGATCGCGAAGACCATAAAAGCATCCTGTTTGTTGATGATGACGTAGCCCTGCATGGCCTCGCAGAAATGTTCCTCAAAGAGGAAGGCTACGCCGCCATCGCCTGCGAAACATGCGCCAGAGACGCCGCAGACTACCTGTCACAGAACCCCGTTGACGCCATTATCTGTGATTGGCAGCTCGAAGGCGATACCGGGCTGGATCTCTTGAGAAAACTGAGATCTGGCGGATTGCGCCCGTCAAAAGAGACCCCGTTCATTTTCATGACGGTCCCCTCTTCCAAGCAAGCCATTGAACGCGCCGGGCTCTACCGACCTGACGGCTACCTGCTCAAGCCTTTTGATGCACAACGGCTTCATGGCGTGCTGGCGCGCGCCTTGATGAGCTGAGCAAACACCTTGTGTAACGTTTCAAATACAACACTCGCATACGCTATCCACATTCAAGTTGGAGATACGTATGCCGAACGCCAATCCAAGACGCGTTGTTGAGCAGTTCTGCACAAGATTTCCAGATCAGCTGGTCAGCCTGACTCGTATTATCGGGGATGACAAAGCGTCCCAATTCCAACTCAAGCGCAACTTGAAAAAGCTACACGAAGAAAGTCACCGGCTGAAAGGTGCAAGCTATTGCATGGGCTTTCCACGGATCGGCGCTGAATTCTTCAAGCTCGAGCAAGACACGCAACGCCTTCTGGACTCCAAAGAAGACGTCACCCCCAAATTGATGGAGCGTATTTACCTGGACCTGTCCAGGATCGCCAAACTGCGCCGCAGTGTTGACCCTGAACACTCCAAACTTGTGCAGAGTTTTGAAAATCCGGCCCGTCAGACCTTGGGGGACGCTGATGCAGCGGCCCTGAAGCAGTTATTGAAAGCCCAGCATATCTTATTCGTCGAAGACGATATATCGGTCCGCAATCTGGTTCGTGAGTTGCTGTCCGATATGGGCGTTGGCGAAATCCGGATGGCGAACTCGGGTCAGGAAGCTCTGGAAGTCATGCGCAGCTTCACGCCGACAATCGTGATATCGGACTGGCATATGAAACCGGTGGACGGCTTGTCTTTGCTGCGGCAGGTCCGCTCAGGCGCAACGCCCTTGAAGGTGCAGACGCCGGTGATTTTTCTGACCTCTGAGAATAACGCTGAAAAGATCCATACCGTTATTCGTAATGGCGTCGACCATGTGCTGGTCAAACCGTTTAATCGCTCAGTGGTCACCCGCGCGATTTCCCGTGTCGTGCAACAAAACCAACGATCGCATTAGAGCTTCGCCGCCTCAAGCTGAGACCATATCTCCCTCACCTGTTCGGGTAAGGTCATGGGATCAAAGGGCTTGACGATGACAGATTGTGCTCCGGCTCTGATATAGGTGTCGAGCTCATGCGATTGCGCCTTGGCCGTCATGAACACGACCGGCGTTTTCGAGAATTGCTCGCTTTGACGCAATGCGCTGAGCACCTCAAGTCCGTTCATGCCAGGCATCATCATATCCAGCATGATCATCTGGGGATGAGTGTCCGGCAGCCCCGCCAGCGCACTGGGGCCATCCTCGAACAATTGAACCTGATACCCGCCAATATCGCTCAATGAGAGCTCAAGTATCGTGCGGATATCGAGATCGTCTTCGACGCAACAAATCCGTTCAAGCTCGACCATGATCTGTATGCCTTAGCCAATGCCCTGATAGAGCTTTGCGAAATCCTCATCCATCGCGTCTGAGACGGGTGCGCGCGCCGGAGATGCAATCGGCAATGTGATGTGGAAGACGGTCCCCACTCCGACGGTCGTGTCGTAACTGACCTCGCCATCAAACGCCTCAATGAGGGTTTTGGTGATGTTCAGCCCCAACCCATTTCCGCCCACACGCCGAGTGGTGGAGCTATCGGCTTGGGAGAACCGCTCAAACAGGCGAGCCTGAAAATCTTCCGGAATGCCCGGACCATTATCGGAGACCGAGACACGAATTCTCTCATCCGAAAGTTTTCGTGTCGAAACTGTGACCACCTCGCCATTCGGCGAGTATTTCGCCGCGTTCGACAAAAGGTTCACAAGCGCCTGGTTGAAGCGCGAAACGTCAAGGCGCACCGGCGGGTCATCCGCCTGCAAATCCAGTTTGAACGTCACGCCATGCTCTTCACCAAGCATGCGATGGCTTTCAACCACATCCTGAACCAGGTCATCGCAAGGGATGATCTGCATGCGGTATTCAAGTTTCCCCGCGGCGATCTTCTCCAGATCCAGGATATCGTTGACCAGAAGAGTCAGGCGATCGCAGCTGCGCTGCGCCATGCTTAACAGCATCGAGGCTTTGTCATCATCATTGAGCTTTGTTTCGAGCTGCTTCTTCAGCAAGCTCAGGGAGCCGAGCATGGATGTCAGAGGCGTTCTGAGCTCATGGTTCACAGTTGAAACAAACTCATCCTTCATCACCTCCATCTGCTTTCGCGCGCTAATATCGCGCATCAGCAGACTGAACAGCAATGTGTCAGGCCTCTGCACTTCGCTGAGCGTCAGCTCCACATGCAGGGGGGTGGAGTTTTTCTGTTTGGCGACAGCCTCAAACGTCTCCCCCACAAGGTGATGGTCTATGAAGCAGGGAATCTGTTTGAAAGCGCCGTCACGTTCCAGACGCGCACCATCCGGAAGCAGCACCGAAATATCCTGCCCGACCAGCTCGTTTTCGGCATATCCGAACATGAAGCTTGCGGCGGGGTTCATCGCCTGAATGGCGCCATCCGGGGTGATCAGGATCAGGCCGTCTATGATGTTTTCAAATGTGTTGGCGGTCAGCTCGTTCTCTTCCAACGTCCGGATCATGTCGCAAAAAGCACGCCCGAGTTCACCGATTTCATCATTATCGCTGACATCCAGATCAATCGGGGTGCGGTTCTGGCCGTAACTGCGAACCGCTTCAGTCAGCTCCCCCAAGGGACGCGTCAGACTGGTGACAAACAACAAAGACCCGATCGCGGTCAGCACGACCAGGCTGACAGCAAGCAAAATGGATTGTTTGCGAATGGCGTACGCCCCGCTCATCAGTTCATGCGTGGGTTCGCCGACCAGGACACGGAAATCGATCCCTTCACCATTTTGCCCTGTATGGAATCTGTATGAAGCGTATGTGATCTCATCCGCATCAAAGAGGTTATCGCCGTCCCGACTGAGTATCTCAGGCGGATCAAACCTCTCTTGGAAAGAAAACTCTGAATGGGTGATTCCATCTGTTGGGCTGTAATGGATGTAATTGTTATATGTATCTGAGATGTAGACGTCATAGGTGGGCGATGCGGCCGACAGCGCATTCTCAAGAACGACGCGTATGTCGGCATTGATCACCAGCATTCCATACAGTTGATCATCTGATGTGAAGACTGGCAGCACCGTGCGGACAGTCGGCACCTGATCAGGCGCTGGAACCCCCTGCTCTCTATTAACAGTTATGGGAGAGGTATAGGTCGAGGACGGCCCCGTTGAGAGGCCGGCTTGGAAATAGAACTCGTCGCTTTTGCGCTGAAGTTCCGGCCGGGGCACAACGCGGATCTCACCATTCATTCGATCCACACGGACAATTTCACGCCCCTGGTCCGCCAGTCCGATCAGCCGCAACTGGGTGTACTCGCTCTGAACCTGAAGGTGTGACGTGAAAATCGCTTCGAGCCGTTCACGCCAAGTCTCAAACAAACTGCCGTCATATGGATCGACGCCGCCATTCGCCTCCGCCCGGATCATACCATCAATCGGGGGCGTATTTCTGAGGATGAAAGCGTGGTCATTCGCAACTTGAAATGCGCTTTCCAGGTGCGCAGAAATCGCCCTAGCCTCAGCATACAATTCCGCCTCAGCCGCAGTGCGGCTCATGGTTCGCGCCTGGATAAAATTGGCGAAACCGACAACCATGGCCACCGACACGGTGACTGTGACCACCAAGACCAATATCCTGGTTCGCAATGAGACGGACATAAGCACAAAAAGACCTGTATCGAATACAACCAGTGAACGTGCTCAGAGTCGTTTGCGCCACTAAAGAAACATTAAACCATCAAAACAGTCCGCTCAGGCGGACGTTTTCCCTCCCCAAACTTCTCGGAACACCGGGATAAAACAGACTCTTGCAGGCTCCATGACCCATACACCGACGACGAAGACCGGCTTTCCTCATCGAAACCGGGACGCCATCAGTTCAACCCAGACGAGCGCGCTCGACCGACTGCTTGCGATCATGGACCGGCTCCGGGATCCCGATGGCGGATGTCCATGGGATGTGGAGCAAAGCTTCGCCTCCATTGCGCCATATACGATTGAAGAAGCGTATGAAGTCGCGGACGCGATTGAACGCCATGATATGACGGACCTGAGAGACGAGCTCGGAGATCTCTTGTTTCAAGTTGTGTTCCACAGCCAGATGGCCCAGGAGGCCGGCCTGTTCCAGTTTGAGGACGTGGCGGACGCCATCAGTGAAAAGATGCTGCGTCGCCACCCGCATGTGTTCGCAGGCGCGAATCCGCGTGACGCTCAGGACCAGATCAACGCCTGGGAAGTGGTGAAAGCGGAAGAGCGCGCCACAAGCGGCAAGACGGACACCTCTGTCCTGGCCAATCTACCCACCGCCCTGCCCGCCCTGCTGCGCGCTGAAAAACTGTCAAAACGCGCCGCTCGCGTGGGGTTTGACTGGCCCGATCTGAGCTCGGTGTTCGACAAGATCCATGAAGAGATCGAAGAGGTCAAAGAAGCGATCGAAGAGCAGGACCCTGAGCATATTCAAGAAGAAGTCGGGGATCTACTCTTTGCGGTCGCCAATCTCGCGCGCAAGGTCAAGGTCGATCCGGAAACAGCGTTGCGCGGCGCCAACACCAAGTTCGACAGGCGTTTTCGCGCCATTGAATCTCGTCTCACCGCGCAAGGCTCCTCGGTCCAGGAGGCGGACCTTGAAACCATGGAAGCCCTTTGGCTTGAGGTGAAAACAACCGAATAAGCGCCTTACTCGGCAGGCGCTTCCAGGCCGTTGAGCGCGCCATACCGTTGTCGCAGCCGGCCCGCATCAGCCACGCTCAACCGGGCGTGAACGCTGACGCGGCCGGTCTTCGCATCGGTGTGTTCTGACAGGATCGCGCCATGGCGATGCACGAACGCCAGCGCTTCGGCGTCGGCTGCGCCAAACTCCAGCCGCAGCGCGACATCATCCACCGAAAGCGCCAGCTCGACCTGATCGAGCAAGGCGTCAATGCCCAAACCCGTCACCGCTGAGGTGACGATGCAGACGGGCGCATCCTGTGATTTGGGCAATTTGGCGCGCCAGACCAGCTCTTCGTAATCTTCTGCAGGGAGTTGGTCGGCTTTGTTCCACGCCTCGATCACATGCTGATCAGCCTCGGCGCCGGCGCCAAGGGCGGCCAGAACCTGCTCCACATCCGCCTTGCGCCCCTCATGGTCAGGATCAGCCATGTCGCGCACATGAATTAGCACATCCGCCTCGATCACCTCTTCCAGAGTCGCCCGGAAGGCGGCGATCAGCTCGGTCGGCAGGTCGGTGATGAAACCCACCGTGTCGCTCATAAGCACACGCCGCCCGGAGGGCAGTTTCACACCGCGCACCGTGGGATCCAGCGTGGCGAAAGGCATGTCCTTGGCGAGAACCTGTGCATTCGACAGCAGATTGAACAGAGTGGATTTGCCTGCATTCGTGTAACCCACGAGCGCCACCGTCGGCCAAGGGGCGGCCAGACGCTTTTTGCGATGCAGTTTGCGGGTCCGTTTGACCTCATCAAGCTCCCGACGGAGCTTGGCCATCTTGTCCGCCAGCAAGCGGCGGTCGGTCTCGATCTGTGTTTCACCCGGACCGGCCAGGAAGCCGCGGCCTCCGCGCTGACGCTCAAGGTGGGTCCAGGTCCGCACCAGGCGCGAGCGCTCATACGCCAGACGCGCCAGTTCGACCTGCAAGCGGCCTTCCCGGGTCTGCGCCCGCAGACCGAAAATTTCAAGGATCAGACCTGTCCGGTCGATAACCTTCGCGTTGAGCTTTTTTTCCAGGTTACGTTGCTGAATTGGACTCAAGGCGGCGTCAACAATGACGACCGTAACCTCAAGCTCCTCAACACGCTCGGCGATCTGCTCGATCTTGCCCGAGCCAAAGAACCCGCCGGCTTCAACGCGGCGCAAAGGCTCGATACGCGCTTCAGCGGTGACCAGATCCAGAGCTTGCGCCAGCCCGATGGCCTCTTCCAGGCGCGCCTGAGCGCGATTGGCGTCTGTCCCCGGATGTTGCGGAGACAGGATGAGAGCGGTTTGCGGCGCGGGCTTTCGGTCGATCAATCCTCGGCGTCTCCTTCGGCCTCGTCCTTGTCAAACAATTGGACAGGCTGACTTGGCATGATGGTCGAAATGGCGTGCTTGTAGACAAGCTGAATCTGACCTTCGCGGCGCAACAGCACGCAAAAATTGTCAAACCAGGTCACAACACCCTGAAGCTTCACGCCATTGACCAGAAAGATGGTGAGCGGAGTCTTGCCCTTGCGAACGGTGTTGAGAAAAACGTCCTGCAGGTTTTGTTTCTTATCGTTAGACATTGGCCTTATCGCACAAAATTTCCCGGCGCAGTCCGTGCGCCCCCTAAAGCTAGGTAAACATACCTTCGCCCGGCTGCAACCGGCTTGCCCCGCAAGCGCCTCAGTCAGTCTCGGGCGAAGATCACGTAAATCGCCGCCGCAGCCGCCAGAACTTCAAGACGCCCCAGCACCATTATGGCGGCCGAAACGGCAAGCGTGACAGGGGAAAGCGTAGCATAATCAACGCCTGCCAGGGGGCCTGCATTGACCAGGGACGCCGCAGACACCGCCCAGCTGTCATGAAAACTGGCGCCGGTCACCCCCAGAGCGACCGCGCCGAGCCCTAAAGCCGTCGGATAGGCAAGCGCATAGACCCAGACCCCGGTCAACGCCGAATCGCTCACCGGCCTGCCGATAAAGCGCGTGCGAACAGCCGCAGAGGGATGGCTGAGGCTGGACAGCTCGCCGCCGGCGCGTCTCAGCAGCAGCAAAATGCGCGGCATCTTTATCCCGCCCGATGTCGAGATGGTGGAACCGCCCGCCATGGCGAGCAGCACAAGCAAGGTCAGGGGCAGAACCGGCGTTGACGCGGTCTGGTAGCCTGTCGTGGTGATCGCGAACAGCATGTCGAGACCGGACGCCCAGGCTTGGCTGATATCGCCTGTAAAGCCCGCATAAAGCGCCGCGCCAAATCCCAGCACCAGCATGGCGCGCAATTCGCCCGTCCCGCGGCTGATCCGGCGGCGCGAGGCCAGGTCGTACTGCACGGCCATGTTCCACGCGCCCATCAGGCACAAAAGCGCGAGAACGCCTTGAGCGACAGGCGACAGCCAGACATCAAGCGCTCCTGACTGCGGAGCCAACCCTGCGGTGGCGATGCCGGACAACGCCAGGCACAGGCTGTCAAACGGCGCCGTGCCGAGCAACATCAGCAGCACAAATCCCGCCAGGGTCACGCCGACATAGATCGCGCCAAACCGGCGCAGCGCGCGGCCGAAATTCGTGAACAGATCAGAATGCTCAACCGTCAGCAGATAGGTCCGTCGCAAGCCGACCCCACGGCGGTCGAGCGCCGCAAACACGGTCGCCGCCAGAACCAGGCTTCCCAACCCGCCCAGCCAGGCCAGAACGCACCGCCACAAGGTGATGGAGACGCCCGCCTCTTCCGGGCTTTGTATGATCGCGCCCGTGGTGGTCAAAGCCGAATAGGCTTCGAAGATTCCTGACGACATGGAGCCTGTGGCGGCGATCAGCGGCGGCGACGCCAGCAGAGGGACCAGAACCCAACCAAAAAACGCCAGCCGCAAGGCGGCGCTTGCGCCGGCGGGGCGATTGACCCGCCCGGTCCCCGCGAGAACGATGCCGCCGATAAACGCGCCAGTCGCCACGGTGACGGTAAACCCCCGCGCGATGTCGCCGCGCCCTTCAAGTCCCGCGAACAAGATAAAGGGCAGAGCGGCCAGGCTGATGAAGATCATGCACCAGGCCAGAGCGCGAAAAAATCGGGGCGACCATTTCATCAGCCTAGAAGTATTCCAGGCTGACGCGGAACAATTGCTCCACCTTCGGCACGGAAGCTTTCAGCGCGAAAAAGATCACGCGGTCATTTTCCTGGATGACCACGGAATCCCTTCGGAAATACACCCGGTCCCCGCGCACCATGGCGCATACGGCCACGCCTTCGGGCGGCTCCAGCGTGCTGAGATTTTGACCCACCAGAGGCGAGGTGGACAGCGTGACCCCTTCCAACGCTTCGGCCATGCCGTCGCCCATGGTCTGAAGCCCCGTGATCCGTCCACGCCGGATATGCTGCAAGATGGTCGAGACGGTGACCGCACGCGGGTCGATCATCACATCCACATCCAGAGCTTCCTGCACGGGATGGAACGCTTGATTGTTGACCAGGCATAGCGAACGCGCCGCGCCCTCTTTCTTGGCCATGACGCCGCTGAGCAGATTCACCTTGTCGTCATTGGTCAGACACAGCGCCAGCTCGGCGTCTTCAACACCCGCTTCACGCAGAACGTCACGATCCAGCCCGTCGCCATGCAGAACCACGGTGCGTCGCAGAGCGTCCGCCGCCTGTTCGGCCTGGGCCTTGTCATTTTCGATCAGACGAACCCGCACGCCGCCCACGCGCTCAAGCGCCTTGGCCACATACAGGCCGATATTGCCCGCCCCGACAATCACCACCCGGCGAGCACGCGGCGCGGCGCGACCGAACACATCCAGCGCGCGCTTCACATGGCCGGCGGCCAGGCTGACATAGATATTGTCGCCCGGCATCAAAGGATCGTCATCCTGAGGAATGAAGAGGGTCTGATCGCGCTGTACGCCCACAATATCAAAGCCGAGATCAGGGAACAGCTCCGCCATCTGCGCACGCGTGCTGGCGGCGACAGGCGATTGCTCGTCCACCCGCAAGCCCAGCACCTGAACGCGGCTATTGGCGAAAGGCGCGGTCGCGAAAGCGCCCGGCGTTTCGAGCCGCTGCAAGATCGAGCGGCTGACTTCAAGTTCAGGGGAAATCGTCACGTCGATCGGCAAGGCGCCCATCGAAAACAGATCGCCCCAGCGTTTGTCGAGATAGCTCTGCGCCCTCACCCGCGCGATGCGCGTCGGGGTGTTGAACAATGAGTGCGCCACCTGACAGGCGACCATGTTGGTCTCGTCAGAATACGTCACCGCCACAAGCAAATCCGCATCCCGGATACCGGCGCGGTCCAGAACGTCCGGGTGAGAGCCATGCCCCACCACGCCGCGCACATCGAGATCGGTGGTGACCTTGTCGATCAACTCACGCGACCAATCCACGACGGTGACTGCGTTGCCTTCGGAGGCGAGCTCTCTGGCGATGCCGTAACCCACACGGCCGGCCCCACACACAACAGCTTTCATGAGATGATTTCAGCCAGCGGCTAGCCGGCGTCCTCTGTATCGACGTCATCACCTTTGCGGTTCAAACTCGCAACGCCCAGGGTTTTCAGCTTGCGATGGAGCGCTGAGCGTTCCATGCCGATGAAATTGGCCGTGCGCGAGATGTTACCGCCAAACCGGTTGATCTGCGCCTTGAGATATTCACGCTCGAAATTCTCACGCGCATCGCGCAAGGGCAAGGCGATCATGCGCTCGGCGTCCAGACCGGTCTCCGCGCTGGTCGCGCGTCCCGCCACTTCAGATGGCAGGGAATCCAGCGTCACAGGCTCATCAGGCGACCCGGTGGCGAGGATGAGCAGGCGTTCGACGTTATTGCGCAACTGACGCACATTGCCCGGCCAGTCATGGGCCTGCAGCGCCGCCATGGCGTCCTCGCCGATCTTGCGCATGGGCAGGCCCGACATCGCCGTCAGGCGCTCAAGGAAATGGTTGACGAGAAGCGGAATATCTTCGCGCCGTTGCGACAAAGACGGCACATCCAGCGGCACGACCGCGAGGCGGTGATAGAGATCTTCACGGAACAGGCCCTGCTCGATCATGCCTTGCAGATCCCGCGCTGTGGACGACAGGACCCGGACATTGACCTGGACATCCTGTGCGCCGCCGATTCGACGGAAGCGCTGCTCGACCAACATCCGCAAAAGCTTGGCCTGGGTCGCGATCGGCATGTCGCCGACCTCATCAAGGAAAAGCGTCCCGCCATGGGCCTGTTCCAGAAAGCCGACGCGCTCCACGCCGCTCTCAGTTTCCGCGCCGAACAATTCAGCCTCGACACGCTCCGGCGCCATCATCGCCGCCGAAACCGGAATGAAGGGGCCATCCGCCCGGGTGGATTGAGTATGGATGAGGCGGGCGATCAGCTCCTTGCCGGAGCCCGACGGGCCGGAGATCAGCACGCGCGAATTGGTCGGCGCCACCCGGTCCACAGTTTGTCGAAGCTGAACCGCCGCTGCTGAATCCCCGATCAGATCATTGTGGATTTCTGATTTGGCGCGCAGCTCGGCGTTCTCACGCCGCAAGCGGCTGGCCTCAAGCGCCCTCTCAACAGTCAGCAGCAACTTATCGGATTTAAAAGGCTTTTCGATAAAATCATAAGCCCCTTTCCGAATCGCTGCGACCGCCGTTTCAATCGTGCCATGTCCAGAAATCACCACCACTGGAAGATCGGGCGCGACGCGCTTGATCTCAGCGAGCAGCTCGATCCCGTCCAGGCGACTGCCTTGCAGCCAGACATCAAGCACCGCCAGAGCCGGCTGGCGTCGCCGCACAGCTTCCAGCGCTGTATCGGAATCCCCGGCATAACGCGGTTCATAGCCTTCATCTTCCAGAAGCCCGCCAATGAGCTCTCGAATATCGGCTTCATCATCAACAATCAGAATATCGAGCGACATTGCGTTCAAGCCTCCGCCTGCGCCGGCGTGTCCGGCGCGTTCGTATCGGGTTCAAGCAAGGGTAGGACCAACCGGACCACGGCGCCCCGCACCTGGTCTGGACGGTCATCCAGTTCCAGTCGACCGCCATGGTCTTCCATGATGCGGCGAACAATAGCGAGGCCAAGGCCCGTGCCCTTCGCGCGCGTGGTCATATAGGGCTCTGTGAGGCGCGCCCGGTCATGTTCGGGCCAACCCAGACCATTATCGGTGATCTCGATAATCGCCTGTCCCGTCTCGGCGCCCATGGAAACAGCGATCTGACCGCCCGCCTTCGAGCCGTCTTGCTCCATGCGGGCCGAGACGCTTTCGGCGCCGTTCTTGAGCACATTGGCCAGGGCTTGTCCGATCAGCCGGGAATCGCATTCCACCGAAATCGGCCCGCCCTGCACCGTCAGCAGGACCTGAAGCTCAGGAGACGCGACGCGCTGGGCGAAGACGCAGGCATTGGCGACATCCACCAGATCCGCGACTTCCATCTTGGGCGCGGGCATGCGGGCGAACGCAGAGAACTCATCCACCATGCGGCCGATATCGCTGACCTGACGCACAATGGTGTCGACGCATTTGTCAAACGTCTCCAGGCCGTCCTCGTCAATCTGCTTGCGATATCGGCGCTTCAATCGCTCGGCGGACAGCTGGATCGGGGTTAGCGGGTTCTTGATCTCGTGCGCGATCCGGCGCGCCACATCGCGCCAGGCGGCGCTCCGCTGCGCGGCGACAAGTCGTGAGACATCATCAAACGTGATCACCACGCCGCCATCATCATCCTGGGCCGCGCGAACGCTGAGGCTGACCGTCGCGCCGCCCTCTTCCATCAGGTCGATCTGACGCTCGGCGATTTCATCGGGGCGCCGGTGGACCGCCTGAAAGACTTCCGCGAACTCCGGCATCACCGTCTCGATCATATCACCAACCAGCGCGCCTGGTTCGCGCCCCAGAAGTTGCGCCGCCGATCGGTTGACCAGCGAAACCCGTCCATCGGGCTCCAAACCGATCACGCCGGCGCTGACGCCAGTGAGCACGGCCTCGATAAACGCCCGACGGCGTTCAGATTCTGCATTGCTTTCAAGCAAGGCGCCGCGCTGGCTTTCCAATTGCCGGGTCATCCGGTTGAAGGCCCGGCTCAGCGCTGCAATCTCGTCATTGTCTCGCGCCACCTGCACGCGGGCGCTCAATTCGCCGCGCCGCACCAGCTCCGCCGCCGCAACCAATCGACTGACCGGCGACACCACTTGCGCGGCGGCGCTCAGCGCCAGCCACACCGCGCCCAGAAAGACCAGCATCGCCGCCAGCGCGTAGACGAAGAAGAAGCTGATCCGCATTTGTTGTTCGCTGGCGATCGCTTCGCGGAAAGACTGGGTGGCTTCAAGCGCTGCGCTCAACAAGCTGAAGTCAACGAAAACCAGAGAATACAGATAGGCGTCTTCATAATCCGGCATGCGCAGCAAGATGCGCACATAATCAGGCCCGTCTTCGCGGCGCACCGGAGCCGAGGCGCTGATATCGCCCTCATTGGCGATCTCGAACAAGGATTGAGACGGTGCGGCGAAGCCAGGTGTTTCCGGCGCCTCGTCGCTGCGCGCCAGGATCGTCGCCTGGCTGTCGATCACATACAACGCCGGCAAATTGCGCAACCGCGCCTGGTTCGTCAGATAGCCGCTATACAGAATACGTTGATCCTGAAGGGAGTTGACCGCTTCTGGCGCCGCCAAGTCCTGGACGATGCCGCGCATATGATCGCCGGTCTGACTCAACGCGACTTGCGGCCATTCATTACCCAGCTCCGCGGTGGTCTCCACCAGCGTGTTCACTCGCTCGGCAAACCAGAACTCCACGCCGCGGTTGAGCACCAGCGCCTGAAAACCGGCCATCAGCACCGCCGGAACGACCGCCGCGACGGCGAACAGGGTGATGAAGCGCATTTGCAGACGGGGCGCGGCGGATGCGCCCCCTTGCGTGCCCTTGAGCTGCTGCATGACGCGCAGATACACCGCGACGGCGAGCACGCCCAGCAAAGCGGCCACCAGCGCCATAAGCGTGATGAAGCCCCACCCGCCAGGACCGAACCGGCCCTCGTGGAAAACAGACAGCAGCGCGAGCAAGACCACGCCCAGCGCCGCAACAACGAAGCCGAGTAAAAATAGCGTGGATTGTCGCCAAGCTGGATTGCCCGCAAACTTTGGCAAGTTGCGCGTCTCCTTGCGTCCCCTCAGAGACAGCTTGGCCCATATGTGACGGAAATTCAACGGGTGTGGCTTCTAGGTCTCATCGCTGTCTGCATTCAGGGCAGACAGCCGCCTTGTCAGCGTATTCCTGTTTAAACCCAACAATTTCGCAGCATCCTGCCGCACGCCGTTCGACGATTCCAGCGCAGCGGAGAACAGGCCGCGATCCACGGCGATCTGCGCTTTTTCACCAATCCCGCTCTCTCCCAACGCCAAAGCCGCCCCGAAGAATCGGGCAGCGGCCTCGCTCAGATCCGCACCAGGATCCCGGCTGGAAAACTCATGAATGGCGGCTTCCACTTCCTCGATGGATAACGGACCGCGCGCGCCCTGCATGCTGAGATGCAGCGCGACACGTTTCAGACCGAGCACTTCGCCCGGCCAGACCTGGGTATTGATGAAAGCCCGCAGCTGATCATGCATCTCTCGCGGACTGGCGTGTTCAGCCAGAAAATGGGCGAACAACAGCGCCCGGTCTTCACCACGGTCGCGCAAGGGCGGCAGCTGAACCCGACCTATCGCCAGGTGTGACAACAAGGCCGGCCTGACATGCCGGGCGATGTCAGGCGTCCCCGTGGCCAGAATACGCGGACTATCGCCCCGAGGCGTTTCAAGCGCCTCAATCACCCAGTCCTGAGTCTCGTCATCCCAGTGTTCGGCCCGGCGCAGGATCAACGCGCCGCCTGCCGCAGCCTCGAGCAGCGCAGGGCCTTCTCGCCGCATGCGCGCAGGACCCGCCTCGATGACCGGCCCTGCAACCCCGCTTTCCGCCACCAGAACACGCGCGCTGTGCGCGCGCCCGCTTCCGTCAGGCCCGGTGAATAAAACCGGCGACGATGTGCGCGCCAGACGCCCCAAGGCGCGAAACGCTTCCTGCATGGCGGGCGACCGGCCGACCAACCCGCCGAACCCCTGTGACGAAGAGACAGGAATGACCGGTCCCACATCTTCGAGGGACCTCTTAATAACCGCCACCATCTCATTGAGATCAAATGGCTTTGGCAAATACTCAAACACACCGGCTTTGCCCGCCTCGATCGCAGTGCGCGCGGTGGTCTGGGCGCTCATGATGATGACAGGAATATCGGGCCGGACGCGGGTGACTTCGTTCAGGCGGTCCAGAAAGCTTTCCCGCCCCAGCAAGACGTCTGCAAGCAGGACATCGACCTCACGACGCGCCAGACGCTCAAGCGCCGCGTCAACCGATGCGGTCGCGCGCACTTCAAACCCGGCGCGCGACAGCGCCTTCGCGATCACAAGACGCAGGGATTCATCATCTTCCAGTATCAGAACCCGGTGCGCCATCAGCCGTCCTTACGCTCTACAGGCAGGTAGAAATGAAACTCCGTTCGTCCCGGACGGGTCTCAAACTCAACACCGCCATTGAGAAGGTCTGCGACGCGGCTGACAAGCGCCAGTCCCAGCCCTTCCCCCGCCGGCTTGCCGGTGACGAAAGGATTGAAAATCGCCTCTCGAAGCATTTCATCCACACCCGGCCCGTCATCTTCAATGG
The DNA here is from genome assembly GCF_051859625.1 of Oceanicaulis sp. Classification (GTDB taxonomy): domain Bacteria; phylum Pseudomonadota; class Alphaproteobacteria; order Caulobacterales; family Maricaulaceae; genus Oceanicaulis. Next base: position 496,342 of record NZ_JBHYFH010000002.1, read on the forward strand.
CGATCTCAAGACGGGCGTCCGGCGCCGGACCACCCGGTCGAGGCTGGCGATAGCGGGTATAGACCTTGACCCGACCGCCCCCCTGACAGGCCGCTTCACCGGCATTGATCAGAAGGTTGAGCACCGCTTGTGAAACCAGATCGCGATCCGCCAGCGCATCGGGCAAGGACGGATCGAAATACTCAAGCCAGACCACATCCGGCGAGGCGGACGCCCGGGCGGACCGCACGGCTTCGCGCACCAGCGCATGAAGATTGACCCGCCCCAGACGCGGCGGCCCGATATCGCCCACGCGGCTCCAGCGTTCAGCGATACGGCGCGCGCGATCAAGTTCCGTGATGATCAGCGTTGCAAGCTCGCGGCTTTCCTCATCCTCGCTCTGGGCGATGAGTTGCGCTGCGCCGCGCGCGCCCGCCATCGGGTTTTTCAACTCGTGTGACAGCATCATGCCAAAGCCAGCCGCGGCATTGGCGGCCACATCGCTGCGCGCGCCGCCGCCAGATTCAGGCCAGGGCCGAAGACTGACGCAGACGCCAGCTTCATCAGGGGAAGCGTCCACAGAAAGCCGCAAAGCGCGGTCCGCCAGCCCCACTGGCAGATCATGAGCGTACACAGAGCGGTTCTCGTCCAGAGCGCGACGTGCGAGCTCTGCAGACGCCTCGCCCACCGGGCCTGCCGCCTCAAGCGTTTTGCCGACGAGACGCTTGCGAGATTGCCCGAACAAGATCTCAGCACGTGCATTGGCGAAAACGATTTCGCCATTTTGATTCAGCAAAACCAGTGCGATCGGCGCAGCCTCGGCCGCACGTTCCGACAAAGAAGGCGCGCCGCCGCTCAAGCTGCGCTCGCCTGACGGCTCTGAGCGAACGCCATCAGTTCAGACCGCGCCTCCGCTTCGCTTTTCGCCCGGCACAACCGGCCGCGCCAGGCGCGCGCGTCATCCGGGTCTGACACCGCCCAATCCACAAAGCCCGCAAAATGCTTGCGCATGGTCCGCACGCCCAAGGCTTCGCCATACAGCGTCACGCTGTCTTGCAAAGCGTCCGACAAAGACTGCGCCCCGGTTGCAAGGTCCGGTTCACGAAAGACGGCGCCGTCACACAACACGTCCGCAATCGCGCCGGGCAGCCAGGGCCGCCCCTGAGAGGCGCGACCGACCATGACGCCGTCAGCGCCCGATTGCCTCAACGCCTCACGCGCCTGATAGGGCGTGCTGATATCGCCATTGACGATCAGCGGAATGGACACCGCATCTTTCACGCGCGCTACAGCGGCCCAGTCGGCTTGATCCTTGTAAAACTGCTGACGCGTGCGGCCGTGCACGGTGACCATCTTCACGCCGGCCTCTTGTGCGCGCAAAGCCAATTCGGGGGCGTTCAGGCTGTCATGATCCCAGCCCAGACGCATTTTCAGCGTCACGGGGACAGAGACCGCCTTCACCGTCGCCTCGATCAAACTCAGCGCATGATCAAGATCACGCATCAGGGCGGAGCCGCTCAGCCCGCGCGTCACTTGCCGCGCCGGGCAACCCATATTGATGTCGATCACATCCGCGCCGGCCTCCTCAGCCAGGCGCGCGCCCACATCCATCCATTTGGCTTCCCGCCCGGCGAGCTGGATGACATGAGGCCCGCAATCGCCGTCCGCGCGCATGCGCCGGACCACGTCCTCACGGCCTTGCGCCAGGGTCTCACACGCCACCATCTCGCTCACCACAAGGCCTGCGCCGAACTTGAAGGCCTGTTTGCGGATCGGCCAATCGGTCACGCCCGACATCGGCGCCAGCAAAACAGGCCGATCGACACGGATCGCGCCGACGTCAAAACCAGTCAAATTGGGATGAGCAGCAGTCATAGTCATGAGATACCGCGTCTCTAAGCGCTCTTCCAGTGACACTGTGACTCGCAACCCTTGTGCGCGCGGTTTCCCGCCTCTCATGCACGATGCGATCCCCTTATAGGGTTTTGACTCCTATGAAATTCCCCCTAGAGTTGTTTTTCTACTTCGCTTGTCTATCAGGAGATCACAATGAAATCTGTTCGCTTCATGCTGAGCGCCGCTGTGCTGGGCTTCGCCAGCCTGCTCGCCACTCCGGCCGCGCAGGCCTCTACAATTCCCGAAGACGCCGTGGTGCTGTCCTGCACCGAAGTCGCCGGCTTCTACAGCGTCAGAATTTTTCACAACGGCATTATCTATGACGTCTTCAGCGACACCTGCCCGCTAAATCCGTAAAAATCAGATCCGCGATCTGAACCAGATGCGCCCCGGCCAAAAGGTTCGGGGCGTATTCATGTGCACGGTCGCTGGACCTCATTGCCTGAATTGCCTATCGCTGACTTCAGTAGTGTCAGAGGTCGAAGCGAACAGCCCATGGGGTATAGCGCATGCATCGTCGCTGCCGGGCGCGGAACGCGCGCTGGCGGCGGCACGCCGAAGCAATTTCGCAATTTGGCGGGGCGACCCGTGCTGTCTTACAGCATCGACCGGTTCGCCCAGGATCCAGCCTGTGCGCAACTCATCATCGCCCACGCGCCAGGTCAGGCCGATAGGGTGCGCGCCTGTCTGAACGGCGCCGAGGCTGTCCTGGTCGAAGGCGGCGAGACGCGCACCCAGTCGGTGCGCAACGCCCTCGCTCATGTGGCGCACGATCAGGTGCTGATCCATGACGCCGCACGGCCATTGGTGACGGATGCGATCATCGCACGATTGCGCGCCGCGCTGGACAGCGCTTCGGGCGCAGCGCCAGCCTTACCTGTGGCCGACGCCCTGGCGCGATCTGATGATGCTGGCGTCATGCCTGTCAGTCGTGATGGCCTGTACCGCCTTCAAACACCGCAAGCGTTTCAAACCCAGCGTCTGCGCGAGGCTTTCCAGTCCGCTTCAACCGATTATCCTGATGAGGTCTCGCTCGCCCGCGCCAGCGGGTTTGAGGTCGTGCTGACTGAAGGCGAAGAAAGCAATTTCAAAGTGACCTATGCAGATGATTTTGAACGCGCTGAACAGGCGTTGGCTGGCGGCACGCCCTCGACGCTCACCGTCACAGGCATGGGCTATGACGTGCATCGGATGGCGCCGGGCGACGGCGTGCATCTGTGCGGGGTGTTCATCGACTGCCCCTACCGACTGATCGGGCATTCGGACGCTGACGCCGGACTTCACGCCATCACAGACGCTCTTCTGGGCGCGGCGGGGCTGGGTGATATCGGCGACCATTTCCCGCCCAGCGACGATCAGTGGAAAGGCGCAGATTCTGCGATGTTTCTCGCGCACGCCGTCAAAATCGCCGCCGAGGCGGGCGCGCGCGCGGTCCATGTGGATGTGACGCTGATTTGTGAACGCCCGAAGATCGGCCCGCACAAGGCCGCCATGAAATCCCGAGTCGCCGAGATTCTGGACCTTGATCCCAGGCGGGTGAACATCAAGGCGACCACCACAGAGAAGCTCGGCTTCACCGGTCGCGGCGAAGGGCTGGCGGCGGAAGCGATTGTAACGGCGGTGCTGTCATGAGCGCGGCGCACAGCTACGCACAAGAGGTCATAGAACGGGCGAAGGCGCGCGGCGTCATGATCGCCACGGCGGAGTCCTGCACGGGCGGGCTGATTGCGGGTGAGTTGACCGAAATTCCGGGCTCGTCGGCGGTCGTGGACCGAGGCTTCGTGACCTATTCCAACGACGCCAAAATAGAGATGCTAGGCGTGCCGGCGAAGACCATCGCGACCCATGGCGCCGTCTCGGCTGAAACGGCCAGGGCCATGGCCGAAGGCGCACTGGCGCGCAGCCAGGCCGATCTCACTGTGTCTGTAACCGGGATCGCCGGGCCAGGCGGCGGCAGCGCCGACAAACCTGTCGGTCTGGTCTGGTTCGGCTGCGCACATACAGGAAAGCCGACGCAGACACTGAGCCGGCGCTATGGCGATGTGGGGCGCGATCGGGTGCGCGCTCTGACCGTTGAAGAAGCGCTGCAGCTTTTATTGCACAGCCTAGGTTGAGACTTCCGGCGTCGGAATACGCTTGAGCGCATCAGTATAATCGAGATCAGGGTCGCCGACCGGTTCAAACCGCTTGGCCGCTTCAGCCTCGAAGGCGCCGATCAGATACCGGATCGCCCGCGTCCGACTGCCATCGAGCAGCATTTGCAGGACCGGATTCTTGAACCCGTAGCGGATCCAGAAATCAACAAGGGTCGAGCCGTCCTCAAGACGGTGAAACCGCCAACGATTGGCCAGCTCGTGGAACGGGCCTGACAGATAGGTCACGTCAATGGCGAGCGAGGGTGCGTCGAGCGTCACACGGGTGGTGAAGCCTTCACGGACAAATTTGTAGCGGACACGCGCCTCGGCATCGAGTTCCCCCACCCCATCAACCACCGCATCACGAGTCACGCGCATGGCGGTGATCAGTTTGATGAAATCAGGATAGCGACGCACATCGCTGACCAGCTCAAAGAGATCTTCAGGCCGGTAGCGCAAGCGCATCCGTTCTACATGCTCGGCGCTCATGGAACTCTCTAGAGGGTTTTGCCGGACGCCAGCGCAGCCTCGCGGGCGGCGCGCATGCGCTCGAAATCATCCCCGGCATGATAGCTCGACCGGGTGAGCGGGCTGGCGGACACCATCAAGAACCCTTTGGCACGGGCGATGGTCTCATAGCTTTTGAATTCTTCCGGGGTGACATAACGGTCCACCGCGGCGTGCTTGCGGGTCGGCTGCAAATATTGGCCGATGGTCAGGAAATCGATGCCGGCGGAGCGCATATCGTCCATCACCTGCATGACTTCTTCTTTTGTCTCACCCAGGCCGACCATGATGCCGGACTTGGTGAACTGGCTGGGGTCGCGTTCTTTCACGCGTTCCAGCAGGCGCAGCGAATGATAATAGCGCGCGCCCGGACGAATGCCGAGATAGAGCCGGGGAACCGTCTCCAGATTGTGATTGAACACGTCCGGACGCGCGTCGATCACGACTTCCGCCGCCCCCGGCTTGCGCAGGAAGTCCGGCGTCAGAATTTCAATAGTCGTGTCCGGCGCAGCGTCCCGGATCGCACGGATCACCTGGGCGAAATGCTCCGCCCCGCCATCGGCGAGGTCGTCGCGGTCCACCGAGGTGATGACCACGTGCTTGAGCTCCATGGTCGCCGTGGCGTGGGCTACCCGGCGCGGCTCATCGGTATCCAGAGCATCCGGCAGGCCGGTCTTCACATTGCAGAAGCTGCAAGCGCGGGTGCAGGTCTCACCCATGATCATGAAGGTGGCGTGCTTCTGCGACCAGCACTCGCCGATATTGGGGCAGCCCGCCTCTTCACACACGGTGACGAGATTGTTCTCCTTCACCACATTGCGCGTCTCGGAAAACACGCCGCCCGTCGGGGCCTTCACGCGAATCCAGTCCGGCTTTCGCAGCACCGGAGTATCGGGGCGCTTTTGCTTTTCCGGGTGCCGCGCGGCGCGAGCGTCGTGCGAGGTGGAGCGGGGGGATGAGATCAGGTTGACCATACGCCCCAGATAAGCCCCCCAGCCCTTTCCATCAAGTTCACAAACAGCGCCCGTGTCGGTCATTTAGACGAATGGCGAATTATTCGCTTGCCATCATTTCGATGATTAGCTAATCATCTACTCATGAGCACTGTATTCAAAGCCCTCTCTGACCCCACACGACGCCGGGTTCTGGAGCTGCTACGCGAACGCCCCATGACGGCGGGAGAGCTGGCGGCGGAGTTCGACGTCTCCAAACCCACCATGTCCGCGCACTTCTCCGTGTTGAAGGACGCCAATCTGGTGGACGCAACAAAAACAGGGAAAACCGTCACTTACCGCATCAAGCTCAGCGTTCTTGAAGATGCTCTTTTGGGTTTCGCCAAAACTTTCGGCCTGGGCGACGGCTCCACCACAGACAAAAAGGACCAAGACAATGGCGCAGACTAAAGCTCCGTTTTACTCCACTGCCGCCATTCTGGCTCTGGCCTTCCCGCTGGCCGGCATTCTGGCTGTCCGCGAACCTGAAGAAGCCTGGATGTTCGTCCTGGGCGCGATTTTCCTGCCGGTCGCCTGGCTGCTCGTGGAGACCCTCAAATTCAGCAATCAGGAAAACAAACCTTCCGAAGAAGACCGCGTCACGCTCCGGCAGTCGATTCGCTCCGCCGGAATCCTGATCCTGATCCCGATGGGTTTGACGGTCGTGTTCACCTCCGGGTTCACCTGGATCACCGACGCCTGGGAGGTCCGCATTCTGGGCAGCGCCTTCGGCATCGCCATGATCGTCATCGCCAATGCGATCCCGAAACGCCCGACCTCTTTGAGCCCTGGAAACGCCTCCCAGGCCCAGCGACAGGCCATCGCCCGGTTTTCCGGTCTGGTTTTGATGATCACCGGGGCGCTCTACATCCTCGCCGCCTTCATCACGCCGCAAGATTATTCAGCGCTTGCGCTGACCGCGATCGCCGTATGCGGCTCCCTGCTCGTGGTGGCCCGATGCCTGATGGTCATGCTCGGCGCAAAATCCCAAGCCTGACCTTCGCCTGATCGCCGGAGCGTTTGAAGCGCTCCGGCTCCCCTCATCCGGACACGGCTCAACAGCGCGTTTCGCCGCTGAACGGGAGAGTTGCGTCCCCACCAAACCGAAAAAGAAAGACACATTCCATGACCCAACAACACTCATCCTTGTTCACGATACTGGCCGGCGGATTTCTGATCTTGCTGATCAGTGGTCTCGCCAGCGCGCAAACGGTCGCGGATCGCGCGGGCGACTGGCGGGCGACGCTAGAAACGCCGGGAGGTGACATGCGCCTGCAGGTTACGGTCACCATCGATGAAAATGGCGATCAGACAGCGGTTCTGGAAAGCCTCGATCAGGCGCCGGGCCAACTCATTCCGATCAGCAGCGTGGCGATCTCGCTCGATCGCTTTGAATTTTCCATCGCCGCGATCGGCGCCCGGTTCGAAGGCGAATGGAACGACGCCGAAGCCAGTTATGACGGCGTCTTCAGCCAGGGCATGCAGATCCCCACAAGCTTTGCGCGCCCGACCGAAGACACCGCGGTCTTCATCGACGGTATGGATGGACGTTGGGAAGGTCAGCTGATCCGCAACGACACCGAGCTGGAGTTCGCGCTGAACATCCAGACCGGCCAAGACGGCACACGGGTCACCCTCGATTCCGTCTCCCAGGCCGCCTACGACATCCCGGTCCGCAACTTCAGCCGCTCTGGCGATGCGGTGTCCTTTCAAGTGCCCGCCGCCAATGTGTCCTATCAAGGTCAGGTCAACGACGACACGTTGAGCGGCGACTGGATGCGACCCGGTTTTGAAACCGTCACGGTGACATTCGACCGCGTGTCCGAGACGGTCGAGGCGCACAACCGTCCTCAAACCCCGCAAGCGCCCTTCCCCTATGCCATCGAGGAAGTCCGCATCGACAACCCTGACGCCGAGGGGGTGACGCTGGCGGGCAGCCTGACCTTGCCTGAAGGCGAAGGCCCGTTTCCGGGCGTGGTGCTGATCTCGGGATCAGGCCCACAAGACCGTGACGAGACCGTCTGGACACACCAGCCCTTCGCGGTTCTGGCCGATCATCTGACCCGTCAGGGCATTGCAGTGTTGCGATATGATGACCGGGGCTTTGCAGACTCGACCGGTGATTTCGCCAGCGCGACCTCATACGACTTCGCCTCAGACGCCGCCGCTGTTGCGCAGTGGATGCGCAATCATCCTTTGATCCGTTCAGTTGGACTCGCCGGGCACAGCGAAGGCGGCCTGATCGCGCCGATCGTCGCCGCCGAGCACAGCGACACCGCCTTCGTTATTCTGCTGGCGGGACCCGGCACGCCAGGGCATCGCTTCATCATTGACCAGATCGTGGCGAACTCCGACGCCATGGGCGTTGACCCTGACGAGACCCGCGCGCGCGTGGCCGTCATGGAAACACTGGTGGACGCCGTCCGCCATGCGCGCGACCGGGAAAGCGCCGAAGCCGTGCTGGACGGTCTCCTGACGGCAGACAACCTCGCCATTCTTCAAGTACCAGCCGATCAGAAAACGACTTTCATCAATTCCATGCGACGCGACTGGTATCGCGCCCTGGTGAACTATGATCCGGCGGATTGGTTCGCGCAGATGGACCAGCCTGTTCTGGCGTTGCAAGGCACGCTGGACCTGCAGATCGTCGCCGAACCCAATGTGGCGGGACTGGACGCCTTGCTCGCTGACAAGCCCGATGCGCAAATCGTCGTGCTGGAGGGGCGCAACCATCTGTTCCAGAACGCCCAGACGGGCCTCATGACGGAATATGCGCAGATTGAGGAAACCTTTGATCCCGAAGTCATGGCGCTGATCGCCGACTGGATCAATGCGCGCTTTGGCGCAGAGCGCTAGAAACGCGCGCGCCCCGGCGCACGAGAGTCCGGTCCCTGGGTCAGGGACTGGACATCCTCGCCCAGACGAATGTTCGTCAGGTTGGACTGGCTGGGGTGGAAATCCACCAGCAAGCGATTGTCGATGATCACGGACGTCCCGGGCTCGGGCGCATCTCCGACAAAATAGAAGAAGGTGAATTCGCCATCAGGCTCCGCGCCCACAAAGCGCAGCGGCGCCGGCCCCTCGCCTTCAACACGCATGGAGAACCGCGCAGCGGCATAAGCGCCCAGACGCAACAAGCCCTCACGGGTCTCATATAGCTCGGCGTCGTCAATGGCGTTGAACCCGATCGCGGGATGCAGGTCATGGGTATACAGCCTGTGTACGACCTCAAGCTCGCCCGTGGTCGCATTGACCGAGATATCCGTCAGCCCGGCATGAAGCCGATGGGCATGAGCGGAACCGGCCGCTGCGCAAAGCGCAACGGCCAGAACCAGCGTCCGGATGACGGGACCCATGCTTACTGATCCCGGGTCTGGATGCTGCCGTGTTCAACGCGCAGATCCATATCGTCCATCAGCGAGGACGGGCTGGAGGTGTTGCGATACACCTCAAGACGGCTCGGCTGGATTTGCGGCGGATAATAGTTATCCGTGCGATCCGCGTCCGCGGTTTCAAGATGCGGATCCAGCTCAACGGACACCACTTGCTTGTCCGTGATATAGCGCCAGATCGCAGCTTCGGAATTGAAACGCCAGATCTCGGCCGGAATGCGCACTTCATCCGTCGTGCCGTCTGCAAAGCTGAACTCCAGGATGACCGGCATCACGACGCCGCCCTGGTTTTCGAGATTCACGAAGTAGACATAGCCGTCGTAATCGAGCGCTTCGGCTTCGTGCTCGGGCAGATCGCCATCACGCAGGCTTTCATGAGCCTCGCGCTGCCGATTGGTGACGATGTGCGGATCATTGGCCGAGTAGAAGTCCTGAATTTCAGGGTTCTCGTTCTCGTAGAAGGCGATGCCCTCTTCGATATTGTTCTGCAGCGTCGTCGAGTTGGCGCCATCGGCGTCACGTTGGCGATCCAGCGGATTCTCGATCTCGGGATCTTCAGTGTTCACCGTGCCTTCGGTCACAGACGTAATGGCGATGTCCACATGGTCTGTGGAGTAGAACCAGCCGCGCCAGAACCAGTCGAGATCCACGCCCGAGCTTTCTTCCATGGTCCGGAAGAAGTCATACGGGGTCGGGCGTTTGAAGCGCCAACGCTCGGCATATTCCTGGAAGGCGCGATCAAACAGCTCGCGTCCCAGAACCGTCTCACGCAGCACCACAAGAGCGGTCGCCGGCTTGCCATAGGCGTTGTTGCCGAACTGCGGGATGGAATCAGACTGGGTCATGATCGGCACCTGATTGGTGGAGACCATATAGTTTGCGATCAGATCCGGGTCGCCGCGACGCACCGGATAGTCTTCAGACCAGCGACGTTCGGCCTGGAATTGTAGGAAGGTGTTCAGACCTTCATCCATCCAGGTCCATTGACGCTCGTCCGAGTTCACCGTCATCGGGAAGTAGATATGGCCGACTTCGTGGATGATCACGCCGATCAGACCGTGCTTGGCGCGGCGCGAATAGGTCAGCTCGCCGTCCTCACCGATCACCGGGCGACCATAGCTCGCGCCGTTGAAGGTGATCATCGGGTATTCCATGCCGCCCTGGGGCCCCGAAATCGACTGCGCGGTCGGGTACGGATAGGGGAAGGAAAACTCGTTATAGACATTGATCGTGTGCTCGATGGCGCGGGTCGAATAGGTCGACCACAACGGTTCGGCCTCATTGGGATAAAAGCTCATCGCCATGACGCGATCAGGGGCCTGACCTCCGCCATCCTGCTCGACGCCCACGGCGTCCCAGATGAATTTGCGCGAGGTCGCCCAGGCGAAATCGCGTACATTTTCAGCCGAAAATTCCCAGGTCGTGGTGGAGCGGGTGCCGCGGCGTTCATTGGCGCGCGCTTCATCCGGCGTGATGATGAACACCGGCTCGTCGGCGGTCGCGGCGTCTTCCAGGCGTTCGCGCTGGGCGTCGGTCAGAACATCCTCGGCGTTCTGAAGCTCGCCGGTTGCAGCGACCACGAAATCCTGCGGCACGGTGATGGAGACGTCATAGTCGCCAAATTCCAGCGTGAACTCACCCCGGCCGAGGAAGGCCTTGTTGTGCCAGCCTTCGTAGTCCGAGAATGCGGCCGCGCGCGGGAACCATTGCGCCATCTGATAGATGCAGTCGCCGCCCTCGCCTTCTTCGTCAAAGCATTCCCAGCCTGACCGACCGCCGATGACAGCGGTTTCGATCAGCACATGATCCCACTCAATGGTGAAGGTGACCGAATCGCCGGTTTCCAACGTCTCCGGCAGATCAATCCGCATCAGCGTATCGACGACGGTGTAATCAAGCGCCGAACCATCCTCGAGCGTGACGCTGTCGATGTTGAAGCCGAGACCGTCCTCATCCAGACGCCGCGCGCGATTGAGCGTCCGGGCGGACACACCATCGACGGACGCTGCTGCGCCCGTGCGCGAATTGGCGCGGCTCGCGCCGCCGACCGTTTCGGTCATCACCGCAATCGAATCGGGACGGAAACGGTTCTGGTCCATCAGGAACCACAGATAATCGAGCGTATCCGGCGCATTGTTGGTGTAGGTCACCGTCGCGGAGCCCGTCAGAACCTTCGAGTTCTCGTCAAAGGCCACGTCGATGTCGTAATCGACCTGCTGCTGCCAGTAATCCGGCCCCGGCGCGCCGGTGGCGCGGCGTTCGCGGTTGGGCGTGGGCCAATCTTCATCCTCAAGCTGGCGGAAGGCGTCGCGCCAGTTATTGGTGGTCTGACGAATAGGATCGGCGAAACTGGGCGCACTGATCACCAGTGCTGCGCCAGCCGCCAAGGCGACTTTGAACAAGGACATGAGCGCTCCCCCGATTGAAGCATGTCTGCGGTTCTATGCCCGCTTACGAACAAAAAAATCCCGGCCAACCTACAAGGTCGACCGGGATTGTAACAGGGTAACGCTGTACTTATTTCATTACACGGCGTCCATGATTGGCGTCGGTTTCGTGCGTGAGAACAAGGCGATCGTCCACGCGCCCAAGCCGATGCAGAACACGATCATGCTGATGAGCCAACCCAGGAACGGGATCACCGACAGCAAGCCCAGCACCAGAAGCGCGACCAGCAACGAGCCCGCCCGCAGACCAAAGCTCGCCGGCTCACCTGTACGGTTCATCACCAGATCGCCTACGACGACGCCGCCGAACACGTAAGACAGGAACAAGACGATCGGCAGCGCGAAGATCAGCAGGAAAGCCAGCGGAATACCGATCACAGTGGCCAGCAACAGCACGAACAGCGTGATCGTCAGGATCGGCAGCACAGCCAGCACCACCAGACCCAGCAGACCCGACAGCCAGGGCTGACGACGGAACGCGCTCGCCACGCCCGCAACGCCTTTGGGGCTCGCCAGGGAGACCAGAAGGCCCAGCAGGAAGGCGCTTGCGGTGATCACGCCGCTAAACGCCCAAGGCGACGGCGCGAAGCCGAAATCGTCGATGCTGAAATTCACATCCGGATGATTGAAGTCGGACTCATCGTCAAAATCATATTGCTGATAGTCCAGCTCACCGATTTGCGCGCCTTCAGCCACTTGCGGCGGCTTGGGCGAGCGCACGGTGACAGGGCCGGTGATTACGGCGCTGCTTTCAAACACCACGTCACGGGCGCGGATATCAAGGGGGCCTTCAATCGTGCCGGAAATCACGACGTCGCGTGCATGAATTTCGACGGCCTGAACCAGGCGACCTTCCATATACAGCTCGCGCGCGCCGATCTCGGTTTCGCCCGAAACAACAGCGTCCGGCGTGAGAATGACGGTGGAGCCCGCAAGCGCCGCGTCACCAGCGACCGTCCCGTTCAGCGTCAGGTCAGCGCCCGCAGCGTCCAGATCGCCAAACAGGTCGGCGCCGACGCGGATATCAGCACCCGCCAGCCCCACTTCGCCCTGGATTGAGCCATCCAGCTCGATATCCGCAGCGACGATCTGCACTTCGCCATCCACGGTCACATTCATGCGAACATCAGCGGCGAAGACCGTCAGATCGCCTCCGATGCGGCCTTCGCCGACCACATCGGCAGCCAGCACTAGAACATCATCATTTTCATCAAGCGAGAGGTTGAGATCCCCGCCGATATACTGCCCCGCCTGGGCCGCGCCGCTCGCCGCGCCACACAGGAAGCCGGCGACCAGTAAGGAATGCAAATGTCTTTTCAGAGACTTGATCATCAAACCTCTCCTTTTACGAGTTGCGTTCGCAACGCTGGCCATTGCGGGCCGTGAAACTGATGTCAGAGGCCTGAGCGCCATCGCGCATTTCAGGCGGCGCATCCGCCATGATGGTCAGCGGGCCATTCACCTGCCCTCGCACAACCACGCGGCGCGCACAGATCGAACCGCCGACCGACCGGCCGTTCAGCTCAACCAGACCATCCTCTGGATCCAGACGACCGCGTCCGGGGTCCACATTCAGAACCATCGGGGCGTTGAGATCGCCATTGATCCAGACCGAGCGGGCGCTGAGATCCAGACGGCCGTCAATGACGCCGTCGAGTTCAAAATCAGCGACATTGGCGCGAACATCTCCCTGGACATGGCTGTTGCGATCCAGTTCCAGGTCCGCGGCGGACACTTCCAGGTCATGGAAAACGCCAGACAAGCGGGCATCAGCGACCTGGGCGAACAGGCGTCCGTCAAGACGGCCGTCAAAGTCCAGATCCGCCGCCCGGATTTCAGCGCTCTCGCCAATACTGCCGCGCCAGCTCACATCCGATGCGGTGAGCGTCACCGGGCCGTCCACATCGCCGGTGAAGGCGATGTCGGCCGCCGTGACAGTCAAGGCGCCGGCGTGAAAATCACGAGCGATGAAATCGGCTGCGCTGACCCGCAGCCGTCCCGAGACTTCACCGGACACGCGCACATCGGCGCCCGCCAGTCGAAAATCACCGGGCTCATCCAGAACCGCCGTAAAATCCCCGCCTCTGAGGCTGCTATCATTGCTTGAGGCGTAAGCCGGCGTTCCAATCGTTACATCTATGCAGCCGGTCAACGCCAGAACGCTGGCGACGGCTGTGGTGAGAAGGAGACGTGTCATTTCGGGTTCCCCGATATTTCTTATATGACCAACCTTATCGAAACTCGATATCATATCGAAACTCGATAAGGAAGCGAAATTTTTCGAAAAACGATAAATAATTTCATTTCTGGGACTGAAGCACGCTCACATCACGAAGAAGGCGGCCCGTGGAACGGACCGCCTTTCAGGCATGCAATCAGGCTTTGATGAGGCCCCGCAACTTCGCGCCTCGGCCCCGTCAGCCTAGTCAGGTCGAAGCATGTCGAGGATTTGTGCGTCCACCCAATAGATATCGACATCGGGCAGGTCGTCCCCGTCAGCAGAACCAACCAACCTGTGAAAGAAGAGATACTGTCCATCCGGGGTGACGCTTGCAGAGGCCTCCCAAGCGGGCGTGTTGATCGCCTCGCCCAGATTGATCGCCGGGCCCCAATCCCCGTCCGCTTGCCGGAAACTGACATAGATATCCGAGCCGCCAAATCCGCTCGACCTGCGGCCATCCCATAAAATGTAGGACTCATCAGGCGCGATGAAGGGGTGAGCGTTGAAGGTTCCCGTATTGATCGTCGCGCTGAAAGGCCGGGGGCTTTCGCGAACGCCGTCCAGCAGTCGCGAATATCTCAGCACGCCATCGCCGTCTGCCGAGCCGATCTCGTCAAACACATAGGTTCCCGCGGACGACGCCGTCAGACGCATGATCTGAATGTCATCGAAGGGCTGACCCAATGTCTGAATGTCTGACCATCCGGCATCTGTGCGCTCCATATACCGCCCGCCCAGATGCAGCATGGCTCCATCAGGGGCGATAAAGGGCTGTCCGACCCGAGGCGACAGCACAGTTTCGCGCCAGTTTTCGTCCTCATATTTGAAAACAACGAAGTCTTGCGCAGCGCCCTCACCCCTGCCCCGGATGAAATAGAACGCGTCCATATCCGGCGAGAAGACGCCGCCGTATTCATAGCCAGGAGACGACACCAGACCGGGGGCGAAGGGTTCGGGTGTCAGGCCCGGCGGCTGCTGCCCCAGATAGGAAGCCGGATCGGGAGATTGCGCATAGGCTTTCTCGGCTTGTCCCGAAGCGCCAGCTCCCGAAACCAGCGCAACATAGACAATGCCCGCCGTCAGTACGCTCTTCATGCCCTGCCCTCGCTGTTTTCTGATCTTCGCAAGATTAAAGCGGCGATGGTTTGACGGATCGAATGAACTCCATGTGAGGTTACAGACGCCGTTAAAAAAAGGGCGGCCAGATGACTGACCGCCCCGAAAGTGTCTCAGCGATAGCTGTCAGAGCGAATCGCAACGTTCACCATCGCGCAGTTCGAACTCGACCATCTCAGACTGAATTCCAGCGGGCAGATCAGGGGCCGTATCCGCACGAACATGCAACACGCCGCCCAGGGTGGCGCTCCGCTCAAAGATGACTTCATGGGCGCAGACGTCGCCGCCGACAGCCAGATGCCCTTCGATCACGAGGCGCGACTGATCCTGGCGCTCCCGGCCCAGGAAATTACGGTCACGCCCTTGCCCGGCGAAGCGAACTGGAGCGGCGTGATCACCCTCAAGCGTCAACGCGCCCGCGTTCGCGGTCAGTTCACCGGCGTATCGTCCCTGCAAACGCGCATTGCCGGCGTTCAATTCAACAGGACCCAGAAAAACGCCATCCAGTTGCGCCGATCCGGCGTTGATTGCACTGGCGCCGGCAACTTGACCGTCCACTTCGACGCTCGCGCCATTCGCTTCCAGGTCGCCGCCTATATCGGCGCGCACATCCACGGATGCGCCATTCATTTCGACCCATCCGCCCACGCGGCCTTCCAGCGTGACCGCAGCGCCGTTCATCGCCACATTGCCGTTGGTGTCGACCGTTCGGCGGCCCGCCAGACCATCAAATGTGGTGGTGGGGCCGTCAGACGCCTGCACGCAACCGGCCAGAAGCACTGATCCCAAGAGGGCGCTCAAACTCATCCGTACCATGTCTGCTCTCCCAGAGTTGAAGATCGCCCCGTATGGGGAGACTTGAAGGGGAGATGCAGGCTGCACCCAATCCGGATGCAGGGCGACTGAACTTTTAGCTGTTGAGCGTGCGTCCGTAGGCGTCGAGCACGCTTTCCTTCATCATCTCGCTCAGCGTGGGATGCGGGAAAATCGTGTGCATCAGCTCTTCTTCGGTGGTTTCAAGCCCCATGGCGACCACGAAGCCCTGGATCAGCTCGGTCACTTCGGCGCCCACCATATGCGCGCCCAACAGCTCGCCGGTGGTCTTGTCGAAAATCGTTTTGACCAGGCCATTGTCCTCGCCAAGCGCGATGGCCTTGCCATTGGCGGCGAAGTTGAAGCGGCCGACCCGAATATCGTAACCGGCTTCCTTGGCTTTATCTTCGGTCAGACCGACTGAAGCCACTTGCGGATTGCAATAGGTGCAGCCGGGAACTTTGAGCACATCCATCGGATGGACGGTCTCGAGACCGGCGATCTTCTCAACGCAGATCACGCCTTCATGCTCGGCCTTGTGCGCCAGCATGGGCGGGCCGGCCACATCGCCAATGGCGTAAAGCCCGTCCACATTGGTGCGGCCATAGCCGTCAATCACCACGCAGCCGCGTTCGGTCTTCACGCCCAGCTCTTCCAGGCCGAGATTCTCGATATTGCCCCGAACGCCCACCGCCGAGATCAGGCGATCCGCCTTGATCTGTTGGGTCTTGCCGTCCGACGTCTCCACATGAGCGGTCACCGCATCTGAGTGCTTGTCCACTTTCGCAACCTTCGCGCCGGTGATGATGTTGAGACCGCGTTTCTCAAGCGCCTTGCGGGCGATCTTGGAGATTTCAGCGTCTTCCACCGGCATGATCCGGTCCATCAGCTCAATGACCGTCACGTCCACGCCCATCGACAGGTAAAAGCTCGCGAACTCGATCCCGATCGCGCCCGAGCCCATCACCACCAGAGATTTGGGCAGTTTTTTGGGCTTCATCGCCTCGAAATACGTCCAGATCAGCTCGCCATCCGGCTCGATTCCCGGCAAGGCCCGCGGACGGGCGCCCGTGGCGATCAGGATATGTTTGGCCGAGTAGCTCCCCTCGCCCAGCGTGTTCTTGGGCTGGGGGTGCTGGGGTTCGACGGCGGGCTTTGAGGGTTTGGAGACCTTGATCTCGCCCGGCTTGGTCAGCTTCGCCTCACCCCAGATGACGCTGATCTTGTTTTTCTTCATCAGCATGCCGACGCCGCCATTCAGACGCGCCGAGACCTTGCGGGAGCGATCCACGACCGCGTCCACATCGGGCTTCATTTCTCCATCGAGCACCAGGCCATAGGATTTGGCGTGATTGGCGTGATCGAGAATTTCCGCAGAGCGCAGCAAGGCTTTCGTCGGGATGCAGCCCCAGTTCAGACAGATGCCGCCCAGATGCTCGCGCTCGACAATGGCCGTCTTCAGGCCCAGCTGCGCCGCCCGGATCGCGGCCACATAACCGCCCGGCCCAGAACCGACCACGATGACATCAAAGCTGTTTTCCGACATGGGGCTCTCCGGCGGTTATGAAGGACGCATCGCCTGATCGAGCGAACAGCTCGCGGCGAGTGACTGATCATTGAAGAAGGCGTCTAGGCTGTGCTGCACGCAGGTCTGAGCGAAGAACCACACCGCGTGCGGCGCATCCTCGACCACGACGAGCTCTACTTCGCCGCCCGCTTCGCGCATGTCCTCGATATGGCGTCGCGCGCCATCGATATGGGTTTTGGGATCCAGATCGCCATGCAGCACAAGGATGGGCGGCAGGTTTTCATAAGGCGCGTTAAAATAGGCGTCGCGCTCATAAAGCGGCATCTGGGTGAAGGTCTGAACCGTGGTCAGGCTTGAGGTGAACCCAAGGCCGGTCTCCTCTTGCGCCACGTCCTCGGCGGTCATGT
Source organism: Oceanicaulis sp. (assembly GCF_051859625.1). Taxonomy (GTDB): domain Bacteria; phylum Pseudomonadota; class Alphaproteobacteria; order Caulobacterales; family Maricaulaceae; genus Oceanicaulis. The sequence goes on from NZ_JBHYFH010000002.1 coordinate 513,775, forward strand.
CCGGACGACGATTGGTCTCGGACTCGCCAATCAACCCAGCCAGCGTGATCGAGAATGCGGTGTCAGGATAAGCCTGCACCGCGGCGAACCGATCAAAGGCGGGCGTGACTTCGGTCTCAAAGAAGGCCGGCAAGGCGTCAGGCGTCTCAATCGCCAGCACCAGAGCGTCCGCGATCAGGGCGCGGCTCTCGGGCGTATCGAGCATCATGCCGAGCGCGTGCTTGAGATTGCCGCCGGGCACATAGTCCTGAAGGTCGGGCCGCTCGCCCGCATCAATCTCGGCGATCAGCTGGTTAAACGCAGTGTCCACCCCGCCCTCAAACCGGGCGTCACAGACCGAATCCGCCGCGCACCGGGCGATCACTTCACGCCCTACGGCGTCATAGATATGAGAGCGACGGCTGAGGTCATGCGTGTCATCATCCAGCGCCGGGACGAGGGAATCCAGCACCACGCCATCCACAGACACGGTGCGCAGCTGGGTGAAACGCATGGCGAGCCCCGTGCCATAGGACACGCCGTAGACATAGCGGCGACCTTCGCCGCCAACCTCATCAATCAGGCAATCAAGATCATGGGCGGCGTTCGTCATCGAAAAGGCGGTTGTCCGATCCGAATTTTCCCAGATCTCTCCAAAACACGGCCCGAACTCCTGACCCGCAAGCGCAGTTCCGGCCGGGCTGTCAGGTGTCTCTCCTGCACACAGACGTGACGACCGCCCCGTCCCGCGATGATCCGGAATAAAGACGTCATAGCCCGGGAAGGCCGCCCGAAAATTGTCGATCTCGGTATAATAGCTCTGGCCGGTTTCGCCCGGACCACCCGCCAGCATCCAGATTTCGCCCACGCGGTCACCCTGAGCCGGGAATTTGCGCACGAACAGATCAAGGCTGCCCGCGTTCGGCGTTTCAGGATGAAACGGCGCCGCGATCATGGCGCACAAGCTGTCTGAGAGCTCGGCGAACGCGCCTGCATCCTCACAACGTTCAAACGCCATCTCCTCACCAGTCGGAGCCGGCATGGGCGCGGACGTCGTCGCACACCCTGCAGCAAAGAGCGTGAACGCCGAGGACAGGAAAAGTTGAGGCAAGCGCATGGGTTTCAATCCTTTGGAGGTATTCGATATTCCAAGGATGCAGGAGGACCCGAGAATGGTTGCATCACATTTCAGGCCCGCCGCAGCGCGTTTACATCAGCATGGTGATCGGGTCTTCGATGAAGCCCTTGAATGCGGACAGCCATCGGGCGCCGTTCGCGCCGTCCACAACGCGGTGGTCACAGGTCAGGGTGACCGTCATCACGGTCGCTTTGGCCAGCGCGCCATCGGTGATCACCGGACGCTCCTCACCCGCGCCCACGCTCAGGATCATGCCCTGGGGCGGATTGATGATCGAGGCGAAGGAGGCGATGCCGAACATGCCCAGATTGGACAGCGAGAACGTGCCGCCCTGGTATTCCTCAGGCTTGAGTTTGCGGTCCCGCGCGCGGGTGGCGAGGTCTTTCATCTCGGCGGAGATCTGCGCCAGACCCTTCTGATCGGCGTCCTTGATGATCGGGGTGATCAGACCGCCCTCGATCGCCACGGCGACGGAGACGTCGGCGTGCTTGTGCAGAGCGATGCGGCCATCCTCGATCCAGCTGGCGTTCGCTTGCGGGACTTTCTTGAGCGCCAGACCCGACGCCTTGATCAGGATGTCATTGACCGAGACCTTCACGCCTTCAGGCGTCTTGGCGTTGATGTCCTTGCGGAATTTCAGCAGCGCATCGAGACGGCAATCCACATTGAGCGGGAAATGCGGGATATCGCGGAAGCTCTCGGACAGGCGCTTGGCCGAGATTTTGGTGATGTTGTCGGCCTTCTTGATCTCATAGCGGTCCGCGCTGATGCCGTATTGCGCCAACGGTTCATGCTCATCGATCGGCTTGGAAGGCTCGGATTTCGGCGCGTCGGATTTCGCAGCGGCTTTGTCGTCCGCCTTGCCGACGCCCTTGTCTTTCGCTTCTTCGATATCGCGTTTGACGATCCGGCCTTTCGGGCCGGAACCCTCAAGCGCTTTCAGGTCCAGTCCCGCATCCTTCGCCATGCGGCGCGCCAGCGGCGACGCCTTGATGCGGTCGCCATCCTCATCAGATTGGGCGGCGGGCGTTTCGGATCTGGATTTGGACGACGCGTCAGACTTGGCCTTTGACGACTTGTCTTCACGCTCGGCTTGGTCGTCAGACGCCTTGGATTCTGCATCGCCAGACGACGCACCCTCAGCGCCCTGGGGCGTGTAGCCATCCAGGGCGCTCTTGTCCTCGCCCTCTTCAAGCAGAAGGCCGATGGGCGCGTTGACCTTGACGCCTTCAGAGCCCTCTTCGACGAGGATCTTGCCCATCACGCCTTCATCAACGGCTTCGACTTCCATCGTCGCCTTGTCGGTTTCAATCTCGGCGATCACATCACCGGAGCTGACGGTATCGCCTTCTTTCACCGTCCATTTGGACAGCGTGCCCTCTTCCATGGTGGGCGACAGGGCGGGCATCAGGATTTCGATGGGCATCAAAGGGCTCCGTCAAGCAGAACCGCCCGGCTGCGCGTTCGAGCGCAACGTGGAGCGGGCGAAAAAAGTCAGGAAGAACAGCGCAATGTAGACGACTACCAAAGCCCCGTTCATCGAATTCTGGATCAGCGTGTCTATCCCGGTGAGCGCATTGTTGAGCGCTGCATCCCCGGTGGGCGACAGGCCGACGGACTGGTCCAGCTCAATCAGCGTCTGGACAAATCCGTCATGGATACGTTGCGAGCCGTAGGCGACCCGCCCGAGAAAGGCGAGCACCAGGGTGAGGAAGAAAAACGAGAAGAGCCGCAAACCGAAACCGGCGTGGCGCAGGAACACCCACACCGCCACCACATAGGCCGACACAATCGTGAAGAAGACCTGGACCCCGTTTAACAGGATGTCCTGGTACTCCACCATTTGCTCAATGACGTCGGCCTCGGTCATGCGGCGTCTCCTAGTCCGCGTAGCACACCTGCTTGACGGCCTTGATGATGTCCTCAACGCCCGGCAGCGACAAGGCTTCAAGGTTCGCCGCATAGGGCAGCGGTACGTCTTTCTGGAACACGCGGGTCGGCGGGGCGTCGAGATAATCGAACGCGTCCAGCGTCACCCGCGCAGCGATTTCCGCGCCGACGCCATGTTGGCCCCAGCCCTCTTCCGCGCACACGATGCGATTGGTTTTCTTCACGGACTGAATAATCGTGTCGGTGTCTAGCGGGCGCAGGGTGCGCAGATCGATCACCTCAGCCTCGATCCCGTCTTCGGACAGCTTTTCAGCCGCTTTCAGAGCGAAGCCCACCATGCGCGAATGCGCGGTGATGGTGACGTCAGAGCCTTCGCGACGCACCTTCGCCTTGCCGATGGGCAGCACGAAATCATCCAGGTCGGGGATTTCGAACGTCTCGCCATACATCAGCTCGTGTTCAAGGAACACGACCGGGTTCGGATCGCGAATGGCGGCTTTCAAAAGACCTTTGGCGTCGGCCGCATCATAGGGCGCGATCACTTTCAGGCCGGGCACAGACGCATACCAGGCTGAATAGTCCTGGCTGTGCTGAGCGCCCACGCGAGACGCCGCGCCGTTCGGGCCGCGGAACACCATCGGACAGCCCATCTGGCCACCGGACATGTAAAGGGTCTTCGCGGCCGAGTTGATGATGTGGTCGATGGCCTGCATGGCGAAGTTGAAGGTCATGAACTCGACGATCGGCTTGAGCCCGCCGAACGCCGCGCCGACGCCGAGGCCGGCGAAGCCATGCTCGGTGATCGGGGTATCGACCACGCGCTGATCACCAAATTCCTCCAGCAGCTCGCGGGTCACCTTGTAGGCGCCTTGATACTGGGCGACTTCCTCGCCCATCACGAACACTTTGTCGTCCGCGCGCATTTCTTCCGCCATCGCGTCGCGCAGGGCGTCGCGGATGGTGATTTCCTTCATCTTGGTCCCTTCAGGAATGTCAGGATCAGACAAGGTCTTGCCCTTGGGCTTTTGCGGCGCTTCGGCTTTGTCTTCAGATTTGGACTCAGATTTCGCCGCGTCCTTTTTCTCTGACGACTTATCGTCCTTGGAGGCTTTGGAATCCGCGTCATCCGCTTCAGGGTCATAGCCCTCAAGCGCGCTGTCATCCTCGCCCTCTTCCAAAAGGATGGCGATGGGCGCATTCACCTGGACGCCTTCGGTCCCCTCATCGACGAGAAGCTTGCCGACCTTGCCCTCTTCGACGGCTTCGACTTCCATCGTCGCCTTGTCGGTCTCGATCTCAGCGATGACATCGCCGGAATTGACCTGATCGCCGGGTCTGACGGTCCATTTCGCCAGCGTGCCTTCCTCCATGGTGGGAGACAGGGCGGGCATGAGCACTTTGATTGGCATGTGTCTTAACCCTCGATCAGAACGTCGGTGTAGAGCTCGGACGGATCGGGCTCGGGGCTGTCCTTGGCGAAGTCGGCGGATTTGTTGACGATCGCCTTCACCTCTTTGTCCATCTCCTTGAGCGCGTCCTCGTCAGACCAGCCCTTATCCAGGATGATCTTGCGCGCCAGATCGATGGGGTCCTTGTGGTCACGGATGTCATTGACCTCGTCGCGGGTGCGGTATTTCGCAGGATCGGACATGGAGTGACCACGATAGCGATAGGTCTTCATCTCGAGGATGAACGGCCCTTTGCCGGAGCGCGCATGCTCGACAGCGCGGCTGGCGGCGTCATAGACGGCCGTCACGTCCATGCCGTCCACTTCTTCGCCGGGAATGCCGAAAGACGCGCCGCGCTTATGCAGATGCGTCTCCGAGCTGGCGCGCGCGACAGACGTGCCCATGGCGTACTGGTTGTTCTCGATGATGTAGACCACCGGCAGATCCCAGAGCTTGGCCATGTTGAAGCTCTCATAGACCTGGCCTTGGTTGGCCGCGCCGTCGCCGAAATACGTCGCGCAGACCTTGCCGTTCTTCTTGTACTTGTCAGAGAAGGCCAGCCCGGTGCCGATGGAGACCTGAGCGCCGACAATGCCATGACCGCCAAAGAACTGCTTGTCGCGCGAGAACATGTGCATGCTCCCGCCCTTGCCCTTCGAATAGCCGCCTTCGCGCCCCGTCAGTTCAGCCATCACCCCGTCCGGGTCCATGCCTGTGGCGAGCATGTGGGCGTGGTCGCGATAGCCGGTGATCACCTGATCACCCTCTTCAAGCGCGCCCTGCACGCCGACCACGACCGCTTCCTGGCCGATATAGAGGTGACAGAAGCCCGCAATCAGGCCCATGCCGTAGAGCTGGCCGGCTTTTTCCTCAAAGCGGCGCATCAGCAGCATGTCTTTGTACCAGCTCATCAACTGGTCTTGCGAGACTTCGGATTTTTTAGAGCGCGCGGAGGAGGACTTGTTCGCAGCGCTGGTCGAGCGTTTCGTCGCCATATATTTCACATGCGAACCAATGGGTTCGCACTCCCTGTTGACGTCACTCCAGCCTTTAACAGGGATGATGAGATCACGTAAAGCACGCAAATTATGTTGCGCGTGCGAACAATTAACCGTGATCGGAGGAATTAGCCGCCATATTCAGGCTGTGCGCCCCGATCAATCTGAACGACAATCTCGTCTGGATGGGCGAAACGCAGCACTGCGCGGGCGCGTTCTTCAAGATAATCCACGTCCACAGACCCGTCCGGGCCGTCCACCTTCAGGCGTGCGACGCGATCTTCCATGTGCTGACGGGTCTGACGCACCTCAGCAAGCTCGGCTTCAGCCGCCGAGATCTGCGCCTGAATGCGCAAATGATTGAGATAGCCCTGCTCGCCATGGAGCGCGTGATAGCTGAGATAGCCAATCACCAAAGCCAACCCAATCAAGGGGATGAAGCGCTTCAGCACCTTCATCATAACCCATCCATCCACCGCCCGCCTTTTGCGGATCGTTCATGGGAAGAAGGTAAGCAATCTCAGTAAAGGAAGGGTTATGGAGAATCAGAAATCATGTGATTCGTGAGATTGTAAAGATATTCACTATTAAAAACGGCCCGGGCGAACCCGAGCCGTTTTCACATCATGTCGTGTGCGCTCAAACGCCTAGCTGGCGGCGATCGCCGTACGACCGGCGTAAATCGCAGCGTCGCCGAGTTCTGCTTCAATGCGCAGCAGCTGGTTGTATTTCGCGGTGCGGTCCGAGCGCGCCAGGGAGCCGGTCTTGATCTGACCGCAGTTCAGCGCGACCGCCAGGTCGGCGATGGTGGTGTCTTCGGTTTCTCCGGACCGGTGGCTCATCACCGCGCCATAGCCGGACCGCAGCGCCATTTCGACCGCATCCATGGTTTCAGACAGGGTGCCGATCTGGTTGACCTTGACCAGCAGGGCGTTCGCCGCACCCACTTCAATGCCATGCGCCAGACGCTCGGGGTTCGTCACGAACAGATCATCGCCCACCAGCTGCACGTCGCCGTCCAGCATGGAGGTGACGGCCTTCCAGCCTTCCCAGTCGTCTTCGGCCATGCCGTCCTCGATGGAGATGATCGGATAGGCGGAGGCCAGCTCTTTGAGGTATTCAGCGAACTCGTCAGAGGTGCAGGTGCGCCCTGCCCCTTCCATCACGTATTTGCCGTCCTTGAAGAACTCGGTGGAGGCCACGTCAAGCGCCAGGGTGACGTCTGAGCCCGGCTCATAGCCGGCGGTCTCGATCGCCTTCATGATCGTATCCAGGCACGCCTCGGCGCTTTTGAGATTCGGTGCGAAGCCGCCCTCATCACCCACATTGGTGTTCAGGCCGTCGGCTTTGAGCTGGGATTTAAGCGCGTGGAAAATCTCCGCGCCGCACCGCAAGGCTTCCGAGAAAGTCGCGAGCCCGGTCGGCATGATCATGAATTCCTGAAAATCCACCGGATTGTCCGCGTGTGCGCCGCCATTGAGGATATTCATCATCGGCGCCGGCAGAACGCGGGAATTGGCGCCGCCCACATAGCGATAGAGCGGCAGGCCGGACGCTTCCGCCGCGGCCTTGGCGGTGGCCAGAGACACGCCCAGAAGCGCGTTGGCGCCCAGGCGCTCCTTGTTCTCGGTGCCGTCCAGGCCGATCAGCAGCTCGTCGATCAGGCGCTGCTCGCGCGCATCAATGCCGGCGATGGCTTCAAAAATCTCGGTCTCGACCGCTGTGACGGCCTGCAGCACGCCCTTGCCCTTGTAGCGGTCGCCGCCATCGCGCTTTTCGACGGCTTCGTGCGCGCCGGTGGACGCGCCGGACGGCACCGCGGCGCGGCCCATGGAGCCGTCTTCCAGGAAGACGTCCACTTCCACAGTCGGGTTGCCCCGGCTGTCGAGAATTTCACGGGCGGCGATATCGACAATGGCGGTCATGGCGCGGACGTCCTTCAGGTGAGATCAAGCCGACGCATCCCCGCCCCGGCCTGTGAGCTTTTCATGCGCGCTTCATAGCCGAGGCGCGTAAACGCGAAAAGCCCTGCACCGGGTATGGTGCAGGGCTTTTTCTGTCAGACTGCGCGCCGCCGAGGCGGCGCGGTGTCCGGCTTAGTCGTCCTGGCCATCCAGAACCTGACGACCACGGTACATGCCGGTCTTCAGGTCGATATGGTGCGGACGGCGCAGTTCGCCGGAATCCTTGTCCTCGATGTACGCCGTCGTGCCGATGGCGTCGTGCGCGCGACGCATGCCGCGCTTGGACTTGGTGACTTTATGCTTAGGGACCGCCATCGGTCTCTCCTTAAGTTCTCAAACGCGAATAACTCGGGATCGCATCAAAGCGGACTTTGTGCGAGTGAGCCGCGGGCTATACCGGTTTGCAGGCTGAAGTGCAACAGGGCTGTTACACCAGCCGGCTATGATCCTTCGCCGCCGCGACGAAGCTGGCGAACAGCGGGTGCGGGTCAAAGGGGCGCGATTTGTATTCGGGATGGTATTGCACGCCGATGAACCAGGGGTGGTCGGCATACTCCACGATCTCGGGCAGAACCCCGTCCGGCGACAGGCCGGAGAACACCAGACCGGCTTTTTCAAGCTGCTCTTTATAGGCGATGTTCACCTCATAGCGGTGACGGTGACGCTCATGGATCGCGGCCTGGCCGTAGATCTCCCGCACCTTGGAGCCCTCCTTGAGAGAGGCCGGGAACGCGCCCAGGCGCATGGTGCCGCCCAGATCACCGCCCACATGACGGCGCACGGTCTCATTATCCTTGACCCATTCGGTCAGAAGGCCGACCAGCGGCACTTTCGGATCACCGAACTCTGAGCTGCTGGCGCCGTCCAGGCCAGCGAGATTGCGGGCCGCCTCGATCACCGCCATCTGCATGCCGAAGCAAATGCCGAAATACGGGATCTTGCGCTCACGGGCGAATTTCGCCGCGGCGATCTTGCCTTCCGCGCCGCGCTCGCCAAAGCCGCCAGGCACCAGGATGGCGTGCACGTCTTCGAGCTCAACGAGGTTTTCGTCATCCTCGAACTGGCTGGCGTCCAGCCATTTCACCTTCACCTTCACGCCATTGGCGATGCCGCCATGGTTCAAGGCTTCCAGAAGCGATTTATAGGCGTCCACCAGCACGGTGTATTTGCCCACCACCGCAACGGTCACTTCGCCGTCGGGATTGTTGACCGCTTCAGAGATGCCGTTCCAGACCGTCAGATCCGGATCGGGCGCATCGCCGAGGCCGAAGCGTTCGAGCACGACCCGGTCAAAGCCCTGATCATGATATTCCAGCGGCACATGGTAGAGCGAAGACGCGTCACGGCCTTCGATGACGGCGTTTTCAGGCACGTTGCAGAACAGCGCGATCTTGCGCTTGTCACTGGGATCAATCGGGATTTCACACCGGCACAGCAGGATGTCGGGCTGGATGCCGATCGAGCGCAGCTCTTTCACCGAGTGCTGGGTGGGTTTGGTCTTCATCTCGCCCGCCGCCTTGATAAAGGGCAGCAAGGTGACATGGATGAAGATGGCGTTGTCCCGGCCCAGCTCCTGACCCAGCTGGCGAATGGCTTCAAAGAAGGGCAAGCCTTCGATATCGCCCACGGTGCCGCCGATTTCGCACAGCACGAAATCCACGTCGCCAGCGTCCGACAGCACGAAATTCTTGATGGCGTCGGTGACGTGCGGAATCACCTGCACGGTCGCGCCCAGATAATCGCCGCGGCGTTCGCGTTCGATGATCTCGGAATAGATCCGGCCCGTGGTGATGTTATCGCTCTGATGGGCGGAGACGCCGGTGAAGCGCTCATAATGGCCCAGGTCGAGGTCTGTCTCTGCACCATCGTCAGTGACATAGACCTCGCCGTGTTGATACGGCGACATCGTGCCCGGATCCACATTGAGATACGGGTCGAGTTTACGCAGACGGACTTTATACCCGCGCGCTTGCAAAAGCGCGCCGAGTGCGGCGGAAGCGAGGCCTTTACCAAGGGAGGAGACCACGCCGCCGGTTATGAATATGTATCGCGGCATGGGCGGACTGCTTAGCGCAGAATCACGGCGGACAAAAGCGTCTGTTCTGAAACTCGCCGTGGAAATCGCGGTTAACCGCTGCTGAGCATCCCGAAGAAGAAGCTGACCCACATGCCGACAAGCGCCAGGAAGTTGATTGAAAACACTATTCCGCGCAGGACCACATTGTCTGTCAGGGTTTGAACACCGGTGTGCAAAACCCGTCCGATCACGAAAACCCAGGCCAGCCAGAGCTGACCCTGAACAGGATCGCCGCTCAGAACGAGCGCCAACACGAGCATGTGGAAAAACGGCGGCGCTTCAAACTGGTTGCGCAGGTTTGACGCCACCCTCGCCCCTCGTCCCATATCGCCGCCGGGGCGCGCGAAGTCTGAATATCGGTTGCGCTGACCCAGAACCGACAGTCCGCGCTCAACACTGAGCCACACATACAGAAAGGCCGTCAGCGCCAAATGGGCGGCTGACGGCCATAACAAATTCGCAGGTTCGATCAGCGCGGTATGAAACGCACTGAACAAGACGCCTACCGGTTCGGCAATTCGGCCGGCTCGTCTTCGGCCGGCGCATCGTCTGCAGGCTCAGGCTCGGCCGGGATCGTCGCCTCAGGCGCATCGATCGTATCGGCGTCCAGACCCTGAAGATCGCCGAACGGCAGGTCGGAGCTGGTTTCAGTCTCACCCACGCGGTCAATAACAGAGCCGGTGCTGGTGGTGACGCCGGACAGAATCGCCAGCAGAATCGAATTGCCGATGAACAGCGCGCCCAGGATCATGGTGATCCGGGTCAAGAGATTGGCCGCACCGCGGCCGCTCATCATGCCGCCAGGGCCGCCGCCGCCAATGCCAAGCGCACCGCCCTCGGAGCGTTGCATCAAGATCACCCCGGTCAGTGCAGCGGCGATAAGAACGTGAATGATCAGAAGGACAGCAGTCATTGCGCGGCGTTTCCGAATAAACAGAGTTTCATCCGCGCGAGGACCGCGACGGACTAGTTGGCCGCGCGTTTTAGCTCAGCTGGAGGCGGAGCGCCACCTTCCACCTGTATCTTCCGCGCCGAAGCCATCGCCATGCGCTTCTGAAGCGCTTCAGCCGCTTTCGCCATTTCGTCTTGTGAGCGCTCCATGCCGTCATCGCCGGCATAGGCCACATAGGCGGCCATGGAGAGTTCCTTGGCCAGAGACAGATTGGCCAGGGTCAGGCCCGATTGCTCTTGCAGCTCCAGTGCGATGTCGACCAGAGCTTTTGCAACACGTGACGCTTCGCTGGAACGAAACTTCGCCATCCGGGCGCGCAATTCGCGCGCGCTGTTCTCAAATTCCTTGAGATCAATGGCGGGCTGGCGGCCCGCTTTCATTTCGCGCATGCCCGCTTCAGCACCCACAATGATGCGCATGCACAAGCGGCGCAGACGTTCGCCTTCGACGGTGCGCTGGGCCTCGTCGATCCAGGCGTGCGCGCGCTGAAGCGCCTCGATATCATTGGTGACGACCGCCTTGAGCACGTTGGGCGCTTCAATAGGCTTGGCGGAACCCTCGCCGCGTTCCTGATCCTTGCGCCGGTCAGGACCGATATAATCGCTGGTGACGATAAAGGGCTTGCGCGCCCGGACCAGCGTGCGCACACGGTCTTCCACAAAGCTGTTGGACAGCGGCCGGATCAACAGATCGTCCGCGCCGCAGCCGATAGCGTTGCGCACGAGATCCGCATCACGCCGCCAGGACGTCAGCAGCAAGGCCACAAAGGGGTTGTTGGACACTTCGCCCGAGCGGATGGCGCGCACAAGACGAAACACTTCCGCCTCATGATCCGCCGTCTCCGCAATGATCAGATGCGGGGCGTCGTCCTGAACGATGCGGCGCAATTCCGCCAGCGTATTGAGCTGGAAGATGTCCCGAAAACCAATCTCATGCAGTGAATACCGCGTGGTGCGCTGGTTCACAGACACCGGATCATAAAGCGCGACGCTCGCCCGGCTGTAATCAATATCGCTCATTCACCACCCCGCCTGTTTTTCAGGCCATGTCATTATTCAGGGTGGACGCTACCTAAAAACTCTGAAGATCGCCTTACCGGGCCGATTGAATGATTCGGGCGAAGTCTTGAGGCTTCAAACTGGCGCCTCCGACAAGTCCGCCATCAATATCAGGTTGAGCCATTAGCGCCTCTGCATTTACAGGGTTCATTGAGCCGCCATAGACAATACGTAACATATCTGCGTCCCGTCCGGGCCAGGCCGACCGGATGGCGGCGTGCATGGCCTGCGCATCTTCGGGCGTCGCGGTTCGGCCCGTCCCGATCGCCCAAACCGGCTCATAGGCGATGACGATGTGGCCCGCGTCACACGCCGGCAAGCTGGCCAGAAGCTGGCGAACCACCACGCTTTCGGCCGCGCCTGATTCACGCTCGTCCAGGGTCTCTCCGACACACAGAATCGGGATCAGCCCGGCATCCAGCGCAGCGGCGGCTTTCACTTTCACGATTTCATCAGTCTCGCCATGATCCGACCGGCGTTCGCTATGACCGACAATCACATGGGTGCACCCCAGATCCGCCAGCATCACGGCGCTCAGATCACCTGTATGCGCGCCCGACGCCTGCGCGGCGCAGTCCTGACCGCCAAGTTTCAGCCAGTCGGGCTTTTCATTCGCCATCACTGAAACCAGCGTCGCCGGCGGGCAGAGAAGCACGTCGCAGCGAGGCTCGGCGCCCAAAGCCTCAGACAGAGCCTTTGGAAAAGCACGGTCCTTGACCAGCCCGTTCATCTTCCAATTGCCCGCCACTAGCTTGCGCCGCATCATCGCCATCCCCGCTTTTTGTCTTGTTTATGTCCTGCGCCCCTGTCGATCAGACGCGGCGCGCTGAAATAGCAGTGTAAGAGTGTGGCCGCAACGCACTGGCCTGCTTGCCGCACAAGCCCCGCGCGGCTACGGTCCCGCCGCTATGCTCACCAGCCCTTTGGACTGATCTGGAACGCTCAATGCTGTCGCTTATCCGCTCGCTCGCCCGTTCGCCCATTATCGGCGGTATGATTATCGCACTGCTCATCGCCGCATTTGCGTTGTGGGGCGTGACCGATATCTTCCGCAACAACAGCAGCGCTGCTCTGATTGTGGGGCCTGAAACGGTCAGCGCATCCGAGCTGGCGCGCACCTATGAGCGCCAATTGTTTCAGATCCAGCGCGACAACCCCGAAATCACCCGTGAACAGGCCGATGAGATGGGCTTGGGTGATTCTGTGGTTCAGCGTCTGATCGCCGAAACCGCGGTCGACGCGAAGGCCGATCAGATGGGGATGACGATCTCTGACAGCACCTTGTTTGAGACCCTGCGCTCCGTTCCCGCCTTCCAGAACCCGTTCACCAGCCAGTTTGACCCCAACACCTACGCCTCGGTGCTGCGCGAAAACGGGTATGGCGGCCCGCTGGCCGAGCGCCAGTTTGAAGCCGACATCACCAGCGAGCTGCGTCGCGGCCAGTTCATCGCCGCCGCCCTGGGCGGCGTCTACGCGCCTGAGATTTTCGGCGATATCCGCGCCGCCTATAATGGCGAGCGCCGCAGCCTGCGCGCGCTGTTTCTCCAGCCCAGCCTGGTGGATGCGCCTGAAGCGCCTGATGATGACACGCTGACGGCTTTCATCAGTGAAAATGCACGCATCTTTGAACGTCCCGAACAGCGCCGCCTGACGCTGATGCGGATCAGCCCGGCAGATTTCCTGCGCGATGTCGACGTGTCCGATGAAGACCTGCAAGCGCTTTACGACTTCCGCCTGGACAATGGCGATCTGGCAGAACCTGCGACCCGTTCGCTGACCCAATGGCCGGCGCCCGATCAGCAGACAGCCGAAACCGCCGCAGCGCGTCTGAGCGCTGGCGAGACCGTTTCAACGGTGGTCAGTGAATTGAGCCTGGGCGAGGAAGTCGCCCTGGCCGATGTGCAGTCCTATCAGGTGCCCGACGGTCAAATCGCCGAACAGGCCTTCACAATGGCGGCTGGCGACATCGCCGCCATTGAGAGCCAGCTGGGCTGGCGTGTGGTGCGCGTCGACGCCGCAAACGATCCTGACACGCCTTCGCTTGCAGAGCTTGAAGCTGAATTGCGCGACGAGCTGGCGCGCGACAACGCCGAAGGCATGATGCTGGACGCGCTGGGCGTGTTCGAGGAGGAGCGCGGCAATGGCGCGACGCTGGAAGAAGCGGCCATGCAAGCGGGCCTGATCGCTGAACGGATCGATTTCGTCGCTGCGAACGGCTATTCAGCCGACCGCGAGCCGGCCCTGACCCTTATCCAGAACCCTGACCTTCTGACGGCCGCGTTCAGCGCTCAACAAGGCTTCGCGACCGATCTTGAAAGCTATGGCGAAGATGGGGGATATTTCGTGGTTCGCGTGGATGAGATCGAGCCTGCACGCCTGTCCGAGCTTTCTGAAGTGCGTGAAGACGCCGCGCAATTCTGGATCATGCGTGAAACCGACAACCGCTTGCAGACCCTGGTTGATGACGTGCAGGCGCGTCTGGATGCCGGTGAAGCGCCTGACGCCATCGCTGACTCCCTGGGAACGGGCGCACGGGTTGAAACCGCGGTTCTGGGACGCGGCGAAACGGCGGGTCCGTTCAGCGCCCAGCTGGTCGGTCAGGCCTTCCGTCTGCCTGAAGGGGAACGCTTCGCCGCCCGCGCCGGCAATCAGACCACCCGCGCCATCGTCATCGTGGATGACGTGATCGCCGTGGATCCGGCGCAGGCGGAACGCCCGTCACAGCAAGAGCTGACGAACGAGCTTCGCAATGACGCCACCCAGATCGTCACCAGCGCGTTGATCAACGCCTATGATGTCCGTACAGACCAGGCCCTGATTGATCAGGCGCTGGGTCGCACCACGACGCAATAACAGGCCCCGGCGTTTCATGACCGTCTTCGCTCCGGACATCGACACGGCGACCGAGCTGTGCGCGCGCGGCCAGACGGTGCTGCTGACCGCCACGCGCGTTGACGATCTTGAGACGCCCGTTTCGGCCTATCTCAAGCTCGCCTCTCACAACGCCAACACGTTCCTGCTGGAAAGCGTGGAGGGTGGCGCGTTCCGCGGTCGGTATTCCGCCATTGGCCTTGACCCGGATCTGATCTGGCGCTGCCGCGGCGATCAGGCCGAAATCGCCCACGCGCCCGCCCCTGGCGTCGCGCCCGGCGCATTCGAGCTGTGTGCTGACGCGCCCCTGCAATCGCTACGGACCTTGATCGAAGACAGCCGCCTGACCCTGCCGTCGGGTCTGCCTCCCATCTCGGCGGGCCTGTTCGGCTATCTGGGCTATGACATGATCCGGCAGGTTGAACGCCTGCCCGATCAGGCCGCGCCCGAACCGTTAGGCCTGCCTGAGGGGCAATTGCTGCGCCCACGGGTCATGGTGGTGTTTGACGCCTTGCGTCAGGAAATCCTCGCCGCCGCTCCGATCCGCCCCGTGCCCGGCGCAGACCCTGAATTGCTGGTGGACGCCGCGCGTCGGCGGATCGAAGCTGTCTTCGCCCGGCTCGACGCCCCGGCCCCGATCGCCAGCGCGTCCGAGCCCTGGGCCATGCCAGAACCGGTCAGCAATATGGAGCCGGCCCAGTACCGCAAGAATGTCGAGACCGCGAAAGAGTATATTCGCGCCGGCGACATTTTTCAGGTGGTCCCGAGCCAGCGCTTCTCTGCGCCGTATTCAGCAACGCCGCTCTCGCTGTACCGATCCTTGCGCCGGACCAATCCGTCGCCCTTCCTGTATTTCTTCAATCTGCCGGGCTTCGCCATTGTCGGGTCGAGCCCGGAAATTCTGGTGCGTTTGCGCGGCGACACCGTCACCGTGCGCCCGATCGCCGGAACCCGGCCGCGCGGCAATTCCGAAGAAGCCGATCAGGCCCATGAAGCCGATCTGCGCGCAGACCCCAAGGAACGCGCGGAACACCTGATGCTGCTCGATCTGGGCCGCAATGATGTGGGCCGGGTCGCCAAGGCGGGCACAGTTCGCGTCACCGAGCGCGAGATCATCGAACGCTACAGCCACGTCATGCACATCGTCTCCAATGTGGAAGGCCAGCTGGCGGACGGCGAGGACGCGATTTCCGCGCTGATGGCGGGCTTCCCCGCCGGCACGGTGTCCGGCGCGCCCAAGGTTCGGGCGATGGAGATCATTGACGAACTCGAACCCCATCGCCGCGGCATCTATGCCGGCGCCGTGGGGTATTTCGGCGCCAATGGCGATATGGACATGGCGATCGCGCTGCGCACCGCCATCGTCAAGGATGGCCGCATGCACGTGCAGGCGGGCGCGGGCGTCGTGCTCGATTCCGATCCGGAGTCCGAGCATCAGGAAACGGTGAACAAGGCGCGCGCCCTGTTCCGCGCCGCCGCCGAAGCCTGGCGTTTCGTCTAGCTGTCCACGATCTGCGCTTGCGCCGCGCCCAAGGCGCTAATCGTCACCAGCTCCACGCCCACGGCGTCCGCCCGGCGCGACAGATCCGCCAGCACCGCCAGGGTTTCAGGGCGTGGATGGCCAATGGCGATCGCCTGCCCGTTTTGCAGCGCCAGCGCCAGCGCCTGATTGAGCTGCACGCTCACAGACGCCTCGTCGGGCACATGATCGAGAAACACATCGCGCGTCATCGCGGTCAGGCCTGCAGCCTGCGCCGCCGAAGCGGCTTGCGAGCGCGGATGGGTCAGCGAATCCACGAACAGCATGGAGCGCGGCAGATCGCTCGCAGAAAACATCGCGTCCATAGCGCGCCGGTCCGAGGTCAATCGGCTGCCCATATGATTATTGAACCCCACAGCGCCAGGAACGCGCGAAAACGCCCAGCCGATGCGCGACGCCATCTCGGTCGGGCTCTGAAATTCAGTCAGGGCGTGCGGGCCGGGATCTTCCACGCCCACAGGCTCCATCGGCAAATGCACGAACACTTCACGCCCCGCCTGCGCCGCTTCGCGGGCGATGACGGACGCCGCCTCGGCATAGGGCAGGATGGACAAGGTGACAGGCGCATCCAGTGCGATCAGACGCCGGGCCGCTGCCACATCCAGCCCCACATCATCAATAATGACGGCCATTTGCGGACGAGCAGGCGTGAGATTGGGGGCCAAAAGCACAGGAGCGACGGGCTCAGGCGCGAGGCTTGAAGGCTCGGCTTCAGAACGTTCGAGCGTGGTATCGAGCCGATCCGCCGCCTCCACCCGGATCACGCCGGGCCAGGACGAAGCGAGCTGGCGGGAGGCGAGGTCCGCGGGGGCGGCGACAGCGCGCGCCTCGGCCTCGCTGCTGTTGGCGCCCAGATTATAGGCGAGCGCCGCCACGAGCATAAAACCGGCGGCCAGGGCCGAGCCCAGATGCGGCGCATATGAAGCAGTACGGATCATCTCGATCTATTTACAGCGAGTCGCGGTTGGCGGCGCGTGTCGCCTTGCTTAAGTTCCACATCAGTTTTCACGGATGCCGCGAGCCCCCCATGCTGTTGATCATCGACAATTATGACAGCTTCACCTTCAACCTGGTCCATTACGTCCAGGAGCTGGGCGCGCCGACCCGCGTCATCCGCAATGACGCAATGAGCGCGCAAGAGGCTCTGGCTCTTGATCCGCAAGGCGTTCTGATCAGCCCCGGCCCTTGCGATCCGGACCGGGCGGGCATCTGCCTGGACCTGATCCGGAGCGCGCCGGAAGACCTGCCCATTTTTGGCGTCTGCCTGGGCTTTCAGTCGATCGGTCAGGTGTTTGGCGGCAAGGTCATTCAGGCCAAAGCGATCATGCATGGCAAGACCAGCCCGATCGAGCATGACGGCACAGGCGTGTTCGAGGGCCTGCCCTCGCCCTATCAGGCCACGCGTTATCACTCGCTGGCGGTGGATCTGCCCGATGGGACCGAGCTGGTCGCCAATGCGCATACCGAAGACGGCGAGATCATGGGGCTGATGCACAAGTCCCGCCCCATCCACGGCGTTCAGTTTCACCCTGAATCCATCGCGTCCGAGCACGGTCACGCGCTGATCGGCAATTTCCTGCGGCTGGCGGGTCTGGCCACAGAGCAAGCGGCATGAGCCGCATGCGCCCCGCCATCCAGGCCCTCGCCCAGGGCTTTGAGCCCGATGAGGGCGCGCTTGCGGACGCGTTTGACGCGCTGATGGAGGGTCAGGCCGATCCTGTCGAGGTAGGCGGGTTCCTGTTGGCGCTCACAGCGTTGGGGGAAAGCCCGCAAGCGCTGATGATCGGCGCAAAGGCCATGCGCGCCCGCATGACGCCGGTCAACGCGCCTGACGCCGCCATCGACACCTGCGGCACCGGCGGCGACGCGCGCGGCACCTGGAACATCTCGACCGCCGCCGCCCTCGTGGCCGCTGGCGCTGGCGCTGTCGTGGCCAAACATGGCAACAAGGCCGCCTCCTCCAAATCAGGCTCTGCGGAAGTGCTCGAAAGCCTGGGCGTGAACCTGTTCGCCAGCCCTGATCAGGTCGAAGCCGCGCTGGATCAGGCGCGCGTGGGCTTTTTGTTCGCCCAGGCCCATCACGGCGCGGTGCGCCATGTGGGACCGGCGCGCAAGACGCTGGGCGTGCGGACGATTTTCAACCTGCTGGGTCCGCTATCAAACCCGGCCGGCGCGAAACGTCAGCTGCTGGGCGTGTTTGACCGCAAATGGCTAGTCCCCATGGCCGAAGCCCTGCGCGGCTTGGGCGCGGACGCCGCCATGATCGTGCATGGCGAAGACGGACTGGACGAGATCACCACCACCGGCGTCAGCTATGTGGCCGAACTGACGCCGGACGGCATGATCCGCGAATACGAGATCACGCCTGAAGACGCCGGCTTGCAGCGCGCGGCGCTGGAAGACTTGCAGGGCGGCGAACCTGAAGAGAACGCCCAGGCGATCCGCGACCTTCTCAAAGGCGCGCCTGGTCCCTATCGCGATATTGTCCTGATCAACGCCGCCGCCGCGCTCAAGCTCGCCGGCCTGGCAGAAGATCTTAAGGCCGGCGCTGCACTGGCTGGCGTAGCGATTGATGACGGCCGCGCGCAATCGGCCCTCGACGCCCTCGTCAAAGCCAGCAACGCCTGAGCGACTACCCAGTTAAGAGAACGCCCCATGAGCGACGTCCTGAACCGAATTGAAGCCTATAAGCGCGCCGACATCGCCGAGCGTAAGGCTGCGCTGAGCTATGACGCGATTTGCGAACGGGCGCAGGACGCCTCTCCCGTGCGCGGCTTCAAGGCGGCGCTGGACCGCGATGCGGCTGCGAATGGGCTGAGCCTGATTGCGGAAGTGAAAAAAGCCAGCCCGTCCAAGGGTCTGATCCGCGCCGACTTCAACCCGCCCGTACTCGCCAAGGCCTATGAAGACGGCGGCGCCAGCTGCCTGTCCGTGCTGACCGACGAGCCCAGCTTTCAGGGCCATGACGACTTTCTGGTCGCGGCGCGCGCGGCGGTGTCTTTGCCGGTCCTGCGCAAGGATTTCCTCTACGACCCCTGGCAGGTCGCCGAATCACGCGCGCTGGGCGCGGATTGCATTCTGGTGATTCTCGCCAGCGTTGATGATTCCCTCGCCGCCGCGCTGATCGAGGAAGCGTTCAAATGGAATATGGACGCGCTGGTCGAAGTGCATGACGCCGCCGAAATGAAACGCGCTCTGGCCCTTCCCAGCCCGCTTGTGGGGGTGAACAACCGCAATCTGCGCACCTTCGAAACCTCACTGGAAACCTTTGAAACTCTTGCCCCTATGGTGGGTGATGACAGGTTTCTGGTGGCGGAAAGCGGCATCTTCACCCGTGACGACGCCGTCAGATTGCAGCACGCTGGCGCCAAGTCCCTGTTGGTCGGTGAAAGCCTGATGCGGCAGGACGATGTCACCGCGGCGACGCGCACCCTTATGGGGCTCTGAAAGCGTCGCAGCTTCACTTGACGTTAAGATGGAACATGCATAGAACACTGATCGTAGGTTTCTATTTTGTTCCAAGGGGCGATTATGCTGACCAAAAAGCAGCACGAGCTTTTGCTCTACATCAACAAGCGCTTGTCTGAAGACGGCGTGTCGCCTTCCTTTGACGAAATGAAAGAAGCGCTCAACCTGGCGTCCAAGTCCGGCGTCCACCGTCTGGTCAGCGCGCTGGAAGAACGTGGCTTCATCCGGCGACTGGCGCACCGGGCGCGAGCGCTGGAAGTGCTGAAACTGCCGCAAACCGGCGCGCCCTCGCCCGCCCCTGCCTCCAATGTGGTGAAAGCGCCCTTCGGCGCGCCTTCTCATGACGAAAGCAGCCAGGGCGTTGAAGTGCCGGTTCTGGGCCGGATCGCAGCCGGCGTGCCGATCGAGGCGATCCAGCATGAAACCGACCGATTGCCCGTCCCGGCGAACATGATTTCCGGCGGCGAGCACTTCGCGCTGGAAGTGCACGGCGATTCCATGATCGAAGCCGGCATCCTTGACGGCGATCTGGTGGTCATCAAGCGCGGCGACACCGCCAATACAGGCGATATCGTGGTCGCGCTCGTCCATGATGAGGAAGCCACGCTGAAAAAACTGCGCAAAAAGGGCGGCTCCATCGCTCTGGAAGCGGCGAACCCAGCTTACGAAACCCGCATTTTCGGCCCCAATGAGGTCAAGGTGCAGGGGCGTCTGGTCGGCTTGATCCGGCGCTATCACTAGGCGCGCTGCTTGGGTGGGTTTAGTCTGCGCGTCAGGGATTTGCCCAATCAGGACGACGCAGACATGACAGACCAGACCGCGCTCAGCTTTGACCTGTATTGGTCATTTCGCAGCCCTTACAGCTATATCGCCGCACAGCGCCTGCTGGCGCTGCGCGACCAGTACGGCTTCATGGTCAATGTGCGCATCGTGCGGCCGCTGGCGGTGCGTAGTCCTGAATTCTTTGAAGAACGCGATTCGCGCTGGATACATTATGTGATCGTGGATGTCGCGCGGGAGGCGGAACGCCTGGGCCTGCCCATCAGCGCCCCCTCGCCCGATCCGATTGCTCAGGACATCACGACCCTGAAGATCGCCGCTGAACAGCCGCGCATCAGTTATCTCAACCGTCTTGGGGTCATGGCGACGCAAGCGGGCGACGGGCTGGCGTATATCGCCGCCGCCAGCCGACGCATCTGGGGCGGAGCCAGCGCGGGCTATGAGACACCCTGGACCGATGACGGCGCGCTGGATGAAGCCGCCCATAAAGCTGGCCTCGATCCCGACTGGCTAAATTCGGAAGCCGACGCTCAATCTGACCAGATTGACGCCCAGATCCTCGAGAACGAAGCCAATCAGGATGCGGCTGGCCATTGGGGCGTGCCGTTGATGGTGTTTAACGGCGAGCCATTCTTTGGACAGGACCGCATCGACGCCCTGCTCTGGCGCATGTCTCAATCCGGGCTCAAGCTTCAATAAGCTAGCTGCCCTGCGCGCCGCCCCATAAACGGCCCTGCCGGGCTTGCTCGGCGCCGCGCATTCGCACCACTCGGCCCTCATGCACCCAGAATTCAAGCCCGCCCAGCTCGGCGCGCATCTCGTCATCTAACAGCAAGGCCGCGCAGCGGCGTTTGCGCCAGGCGGAGACGACCCCGTCAAAGACGATCAGATCCGCGCGATCGCAATCCTCCTCCAGCGCCTCGGGATTATCGGTGACGGCCAGCAGCAAACCCTCCGCAGTGCGTCCCGTACATCCCAAAGCGTCGCAAGCGAGCGCCGAGCGTTCCGGGCGGTAGCTCGCTCCGGTGCGTTGCAGGAAGACGCGCGCATCAAACCGGCCTCGCCTCCGATCACTCACGGTGAAGGCGTCTCCCGCCCCCTCAAACCGCGCCAACACCACGCCGCCGTCCGTAATCATCATCTGGGGCGGCGCCTGCACCATGAACAGCGTCAAGGCGGCGCAAACCAGCACACCGCCGCCCAGCCGCATCCACCCCAGCCCGATCACCAGACAGGCGAAACCCAGACCGTAAAGCGCCAGCAGCGCCGGATCCGCGGCGTTCGCGCTCACCACAGCCCCCTCAAGCGTTGACGCCCAATACGCCACATCCAGAACCCGGCGCAGCCCCTGATCCATGACCCACAGAAACGGGCCTTCAAGACCAATCACCGAAAACAACAGCGCCGCGCCGCCCGCCGGCATCACCCAGAACGTAAAAATCGGCATGGCCGCCAGATTAGCCAACAAGCCATAGGCGGCCATGCGCTGGAAGTGAAAAACGGCGAACGCGCCTGTCGCTGACCCTGCGATCAAGGATGTGGCGCTCAATCCCGCAATCGCGTCCTTGAGCTTTGCGAGGAGCGAGGTTGAGCCGCCGCCTTCGGGACGCCAGCGACGATAAACGTCAAAACTGGCGATCAAGGCCGCAACAGCGGCGAAGCTCATCTGAAACCCTGGTTCGATAACGCTTTCAGGCGTGATGAGGATGATGAAAATGGCCGCCAGCGCCAAAGACCGCATGGAAAAGGCCTGCCGGTCGCACAAGACGCCGACCAGCACCACGAACGCCATGATATAGGCGCGCTGGGTGGACACCGCCGCGCCTGACACGACCAGATAGAGGCTCGCCGCGACCAGCGCGCCCAGGGCTGCGGGTTTTCTTGGATCATGGCCGCGCGCCCAGGGCTCCCAGGCGGCGAAGATCAGACGGATCAGCCAATAGGCGCCGCCGGCGAACAAGGCCATGTGCAGCCCGGAAATCGCCAGGATATGGCCAAGCCCCGACAGACGCAGGGCCTCTGCGTCCTCAGACGACACCCGCGCCCGCTCCCCCGTCAGCAAGGCCGCCGCCACGGCGCCGGTTCTGGGCCCGCCCCCCGCCTGCAAACGCTCTGACAAGCGCCAGCGGAACCGCGCCAACTCGAGCATCACCGGTCTCGGCGCGGCGATTTGCGCAGGTTCCAGATCAGAGATCGCGTATCCCGTCAAACCGATCTGATCAAACCAGGCCGCCCGGCCCGGATCATACCCGCCTGCGGCCACAGGCGCAGAGGGCGGAGACAGGCGAGCGCGAACATGGATGGCGTCGCCCGGTTCAAATGCGCCTAGCCCCGCCCGGACGCGAACGCGCACCGGCGGCGTATCGGCGTGTTCAAGCTCATGGACCCGGATCAACAGGCGCGCACGCCCGTCCAATCGCTCCACGCGTTCGATCCAGCCCGTCACTTGCGCGCTGCGTTCACCCACGAAGCGGTCCAGCGGCGGCGGCGCCAGCGCATGGCTGCGATACCCCGCCAGCACAAAGCCCAGACAGATGCAGCCCAGAAGAACCCACAAATAGAGCGTGCTGACACCGCGTCGCACGCACCAGGCCAGACCAAAAAGCGCCGTGACAAAAACCCCTGTCAGGACTGGAGTAAGTCCAGGTTCAACCGGCCAGGAGAAATATCCCGCTGACCCCACCGCCAGCGCCACGGGCGCCCAAAGGATCAGGCGATAAGGGTCCGGTGCATTCAGGCTCAAAGGGGCGCCAAGACCGGACACCATCGCCCGGCGCAGAGCGGGAATTTCCCCTGGGGGTGGAAACTTGAACGACTTCACACCTTCATTTTGGCGTGAACATCAGGCTGAGGCTATGACGGATGCGGTTTGGCGTGCTAAAGAGCACGACCCTTCGCACTGCAGCATGAATTCGCAATTGCAAGATCATATGAAAATCATCACCCGGTTCGCGCCGTCCCCGACTGGCTATCTGCATATTGGCGGCGCTCGCACCGCACTGTTCAACGCGCTGTTCGCGCGGGCGAATGGCGGCGAATTCAAGCTGCGCATTGAAGACACTGATCGCGCCCGCTCAACCGACGAGACGGTTCAGGCGATCGTGGACGGCCTGAGCTGGCTGGGCCTGGAGTGGGATGGCGAGACCGTCTCCCAATTCGCCCGCGCTGACCGGCACCGGGAAATCGTGGACACGCTGATCGAAAGCGGCGCGGCGTTCCGATGCTATTGCACAGCCGAAGAGACAGAATACCTGCGCGAACAGGCGTTCGCAGAAGGCCGGGCGCTACGTTCGCCCTGGCGCGACCGCGCCCCGTCCGAAGCGCCTGCAGACACGCCTTTCGTCGTGCGCTTTCGCGCCTCAGACACCGACACGGTGATCGAGGATGCGGTTCAGGGACAGGTGCGCTGGGGCGCCAAGGAATTTGACGATCTTGTGCTGCTACGCGGCGACGGCAATCCCACCTATAATCTCGCCGTCGTGGTGGATGATCATGATATGGGCGTCACCCATATCATTCGCGGCGATGATCACCTGGTGAACGCCGGCCGTCAGGCCCAGATCTATAACGCGCTGGGCTGGGACATCCCCGTCTTCGCTCACATCCCGCTCATTCACGGTCCTGATGGCAAGAAATTGTCCAAACGTCATGGCGCGCTGGGCGTGGAAGCCTATCGCGACATGGGCTATCTGCCCGAAGGCCTGCGCAATTATCTGCTGCGGCTGGGCTGGTCCAAAGGCGATCAGGAATACTTCACTGACGCTGACATGATTGAGGCTTTTGACCTGAAAGGTCTCGGCAAAGCCCCCGCACGTCTGGATTTCGACAAGATGTCCAGCGTCAACGCCTGGCATATGAAGCGCGCCGACGATGCGCGTTTGACCGATCTGCTTTGGGATCGCCTGGAGGGCCGCGAGGATGTGCGGCTGGATGATCAGGCGAAAGTCTGGGTGTCTTCAGCGATGAAAGTGCTGAAAGAACGGGCGGCGACCCTCGCAGAACTGGAAGATCAGACCTATTTCCTTATCCGTCCGCGCCCGATCGAGTTGACGGGCAAAGCCGCAAAGGCGCTCAAGGATGACGCCAAGGCGCTCTTGTCGCGCCTTGCGGTGGTTTTAAGGGATACGCCAGATTGGACCGAGGCGGCTCTGGGCGAAGTGCTTAACGCTTTCGCAGAGGCTGAAGACGTTGGATTTGGCAAGGTGGGTCAGCCGCTCCGAGCGGCCCTCACCGGTGGCGCGCCAGCGCCGGACATGAGTTTCGTACTGGCGGTTCTGGGACGTGATGAAGTTCTGGATCGGCTCAATGACGTGATGGACTAGGTCGCGCCCCTTCACAGGCCGCGTTCATCATGACCCATAGAAAAGGGGTTGGAGATATGGAAAACAAGATTCAACCGAAAGGTTCCGCACAGCTGTCGATTAACGGCGAGACTTATGACCTGCCTGTGTATGGCGGCTCCATCGGTCCGGACGTCATCGACATTCGTGCGCTCTACAAAAATGCGGGTGTTTTCACCTTTGACCCCGGTTTCACGTCCACCGCGTCCTGCGAAAGCCAAATCACCTATATTGACGGCGATGAAGGCACGCTTCTGTATCGCGGCTATCCGATTGATCAGCTGGCCGACAACGCCAGCTTCATCGAAGTGGCCTATCTGCTGCAAAATGGTGAGCTTCCGAACGCCAAGGAACTCGAAGAGTTTGATTGGACGATCCGTCGTCACACCATGCTGCACGACCAGTTCGACCAGTTCTTCCGCGGCTTCCGCCGTGACGCCCACCCGATGGCGATCATGGTCGGCACTGTGGGCGCGCTGTCGGCGTTCTATCACGACTCAACCGACGTCAATGATCCGAAGGCCCGCCTGATCGCGAGCCATCGCATGATTGCAAAAATGCCCACCATCGCGGCGCGGGCGTACAAATATCACGTGGGCCAGCCCTTCGTGACGCCCCAGAACGATCTCGATTACGCGTCCAACTTCCTGCAGATGTGCTTTGCGGTTCCGGCGGAGAAATACGAAGTCTCCCCGACCCTGGCGCGCGCCATGGACAAGATCTTTACCCTGCACGCCGATCACGAGCAGAACGCATCGACCTCGACCGTGCGTCTGGCCGGCTCTTCGGGGGCCAACCCGTTCGCCTGCATCGCGGCCGGCATCGCTTCGCTGTGGGGTCCGGCTCATGGCGGCGCAAACGAAGCGGCGCTCAACATGCTGGCGGAAATCGGTTCGGTGGAGAACATCCCTGAATACGTCGCCAAAGCCAAAGACAAGAACGATCCGTTCCGCCTGATGGGCTTTGGCCACCGCGTGTACAAAAACTACGATCCGCGCGCCAAAGTGATGCGTGAAACCTGCCACGCAGTGCTCGACGAGCTGGGCGTGCGCAATGATCCGCTGCTGGCTGTGGCCATGGAGCTGGAGAAGATCGCGCTGGAAGATCCGTACTTCGTCGAGAAGAAGCTCTATCCGAACATCGACTTCTATTCGGGCATCACCCTGAAAGCCATGGGCTTCCCGACCGAGATGTTCACCGTGCTGTTCGCCCTGGCCCGCACTGTGGGCTGGATCGCGCAATGGTCGGAAATGATCGAGGATCCGAGCCAGAAAATCGGCCGTCCGCGTCAGGCCTTCACCGGCGCGACCGCCCGCGACTTCGTCGGCATCGACAAGCGCTAGACGCTTCTCTTCACCAAGAGAAAAAGAACCGGCGAAGCAATAGCTTCGCCGGTTTTCTTTTAGCTAAACATCAGCTTTGTAGCGGCCCGAAACCCTGCCGGGAAAACAAGGCGTCCAGCCCCACGCCCAGGGTTTCAGACAGTCTCAACGCCACTTCGATGGTGGGATTGAACTGGCCTCGCTCGATGGCCCCGATTGTCTGAGGGTGGACCTGAACCCGGTTCGCCAGCTCCTGACGCGAGAGGCCGCGGTCCACACGATAGGTCTTCACCCGGTTCTGGAAGTTGACCGGCTCAGTCATCCTCGTCCTCATCCTCGTCGCCTGAGAAGTTGAAATCAGAGGCTTTCAACGTCCAGGCCAGCACCAGCTGGGGTCCGGATATGGCCAGAGCGATCGCCGCCAAGCCTACACCGATTGAGTATCCAGCGGGCAAAGGTGACGCGCCCACCGCCGCGACGATACCCAGAAGCGCGAGCGCCAGATTCAACCCCTGTCTCGTCGCCATGGCGACAAGCGCTTGTTGTCGTTCATCATAGAGCTCTCCCGGTACGGCAAAGGCTGGACGGCTGGCGAAAAAGAGCTTTCTGTCCAGCCAGATCGCCGCCCCCGAGCCCATCAGAAGCAACGGGGCAAGCCCTGTCAGGGACTGAGTGATCGCCGTGCGCGCGGTCAGGGCCTGAATAACGCCGTCGATCACGACGGAAAGAGCAATCGCCAGGATCGCAAACACCATCACCGCCAAGACGACCAAACTCCGCCGTTTGGACGTCTGCGCCCAAGCTTGCGCTTTTTGCGGATCGTCACTGGAGTCAGCGATGTAAAAACCGTGGAGCGGGCCCTGGGCACGCATGGCGACCTCCTGCATGAACTTCAAAACGCAGCATATATGCTACATTTTAGAATGCAAGAGTGATGTCCGCCTGTGACGTCCTGCCCAGCTAGATCAGGGAGAGCACAGCCGCGGCGGCGTTCGCTGACGGTGACCCGCCCTCGCCCCGCATATGGTCGGTGACGTCCCGCAGGCGTCGGGACAGGTCCGACCGGCGCTCAGGATCATCCAGCAAGGCGCCCACGCTATGCGCCAGCACATCGCCCCGACACTGGGTCTGGACATGTTCGGGGATCAGCATCTCATCTGCGGCGATATTGGCGAGCGAGATGTATTTGGATTTCATCAAGAAGAACCGCGCCGCCGCCCAGGCCAGCCAGCCCAAACGATAGGCCGCGACCGTGGGCACGCCTAAGCGCGCCAGCTCCAGCGTCACCGTGCCTGAACAGGCCAGAGCCACATCCGCAGCATGGAACGCGTCCCGGCGCTCTTCGCCATCCACGATGATCAGATCGTCAAAGGCGGGCTCCGCCTTGATCATCTCCCGCGCCTGCTCGGCGATCGAAGGGGCCAGAGGCGTGACGAGCCTGAGGTCCGGACGCTCGGCATTTAACCGGCGGGCAGCGTCGGCGAAGCGCGGGAACAGCCGGGTCAGCTCCGACATCC
The DNA here is from genome assembly GCF_051859625.1 of Oceanicaulis sp. Classification (GTDB taxonomy): domain Bacteria; phylum Pseudomonadota; class Alphaproteobacteria; order Caulobacterales; family Maricaulaceae; genus Oceanicaulis. The sequence continues at coordinate 541,117 of NZ_JBHYFH010000002.1, forward strand.
GGCTGCCGAACAAGACCAGCAACAGCTCGTCCTCGGGGCTGACGCCATGACGCGCCCGAAAAGCCGGGCCGTCGCCGCTGAGATCACGCTCGAGCGCCGGATTGCCCACAAAGCTCACATCCATGCCGTGCTCGGTGAAGTATGGCGCGTCAAACGGATGGATCGCCAACAGATGATCAAACGTGTCGGCGGCGACTTTGGCGCGCTCGCGCCGGGCCGCGAACACCTGGGGCGCCACATATTTGATCAGCGGCACGCCAGGCAACGCCTCGCGCAGTTTCCAGGCGGCGCGCAGCATGAACCCCCACGAATCAATCAGCACAATCGCATCTGCGCCAAACGCCTTGGCGGCGTCCGCGGTCTCCTGGGCGCGCTGATGGACAAGATTGATGATCTTCAGACCGTCAAACAGGCCGAAGACCGACAGCTCGGAAATATCAAAGGGAGACACCGCGCCGCGCTTGGCCATCTCCGGCCCGCCGACGCCTGCGATCTCGACATCAGGGCGCAAGGCGCGCAGCGCATCAATCAGATCACCCGCCAGCGCATCGCCAGACGGCTCCGCCGCCACCAGGAAAATCCGCGGCGCACGCGCCAGTTCAGTCTTCACGGTCAGAGGTTTGGTCATCTGCGACACCCGGCAGCTCGTCCAGTGTTACGGCCCAGACCGCCAGCCCCGCCGCATCGGCGGCGCGCGCAACAGCCTCTCGGCCTAAAACCATAGCGCCGCCCGCAGGGATGACGATACCGGCAAGCCCCGCCCGCGCTGCGCCTTCAACCGTGGAGACGCCGATCACCGGCAAATCAATGCGCCGTTCCTGATCCGGTTTGGGGCGCTTGGCCAGAACCCCTTTGCGATTTATGGCGGAGCCTCTCAGCTCGGGCGGCAAGCCGGCGACGCGCGCCAGCATCTGATCGGTGCCTTCCTGCGCTTCCACGGCCAGCACCAGCCCGTCGCAGACCACAGCGCCCTGCCCGATATCTTCCGCGCCCGTCACGCCGGCGATGTGAAGCGCCTTGGCGGCGTCCGCCCGCACGCCCGGGCTCGGCTCAACCGCGCCGATCAGGCCCGGCTCAACAAGCAGTTCATCTGCGATGTCATTGGCGCCGATGACGGTGAAGCCCTCTTTCTCGAAGAAACCGACAATCGCCCGCAACAGCGCGTCATCACCCCGGGTCGCCGCCGCCAACGCCTGAGGCAGGAAGGCCATCCCCTTGAGGTCGGGCTTGAGCGCCGAGAAATCAGGCCGTGTCACGATGCCGGCGAAGCAGACAGCGTCGCAATCGGCCAGACGCAGATCCTTGACCACCTGCCCCAGCTGAGCGATGCCGCGAATGATCGGGCTGTCATAGCGGGTCGGGTCTGCAAAGCCTTTCAGCGCAATCACGCACGCCAGACGATCTCCGCCCTGAGCGGCTTCTGCCACATAGACCGGAAGGTCCCCGCCCCCCGCAATCAGGCCCAGGCGCTCAAACCCCGCCAAGACCTAGCGCCCCTCTGGCGAACAGAGCGGACGCTTGGCAGGAGTGCGAATGAACTCAACGATGTCCATCACTTCCGGCCGGTTTTCAAACAGACGCGCCGCGTCCTCGATCCGTTCGTTGAACGCGCCTTCATTGGCGAAGACCAGACGGTAAGCCGCCCGCAGATCATGGATTGCATCGCGTGCGAATCCGCGGCGTTTGAGGCCCACCAGATTGAGACCCGCCAGCGCGCCCAGATTATCCACCATGCCATAGGGAATCACGTCGCCGGTCACCGGGGCGCCGCCGCCGATAAAGGCGTATTTGCCGATCCGGCACTGCTGGTGCAACGCCGACAGCCCGCCCATGATCACGTAATCGGCCACGGTGGAATCGCCGCCCAGCGTCGCATTATTGGCGAACACCACATGGTTTCCGACCTTACAGTCATGGGCCACATGCGCTCCGACCATGAAGAAATTATCTGAGCCGACCTCGGTCACGCCCTTCGCGGTTTCGGTGCCCATATGCATGGTCACCTGCTCGCGCAGGATGTTGCGATCCCCGACGATCAGGCGCACATCCCCGCCCTTGAATTTGAAGTCCTGGGGCGGCTCGCCGAGCGAGACGAAGGGATGCAGCACGCAATCTGCGCCCAGATCCGTCTGGCCGCTCAGCGTGACATGGGAGATCAGACGCGTGCGGTCACCGATCTTGACGTTCGGGCCGACAATGCAGAACGGGCCGATCTCGACGCCGTCACCCAGCTGGGCGCTGTCGTCCACAAGGGCTGTGGGATGAATGCTGTGAGTCATGCTCGCTCCGTCAGGCTTCGCGCGGGGCCGAGGTCGCGGAGAACGTCGCATCCGCGCACCGGACGCCGTTCACGCGCGCTTCGCCCTTGAATTTGAAAACACCGCGACGATTGGCTGTCACCTCAACGGGCATCTCCAGCACATCACCCGGACGGACGGGGCGACGGAACTTGGCCTGTTCCACGCCCATGAAATAGATCAACGTATTGGAGATGTCCGCATTGAGCGTTTTTGACATCAGGATCGCGCCCGTCTGGGCCAGCGCCTCGATGATGAGCACGCCAGGCATGACCGGGTTTTCGGGGAAATGTCCCTGAAAATGCGGCTCGGCCGCTGAGACGCATTTGAATCCGACGATGGACTCGCCCGGCACATAGGCTTCCGCCCGATCCACCATCAAGAACGGGTAACGATGGGGCAACCGGCGCAGGATTTCATCAGGCCCGATGATCATCGTCTCGTCGCTCATGTCTCATCCTTCTTGCGCTCAGGCTTGGACTTGCGCCCCACAGCGCGCCGCAGCCACGCCGTTTCGCGCATGAAACTTTGAATGGGCTGCGCTGGGGATCCCGCCCAGGTTTCCCCCGCCGGCACGTCTTTCATGACGGCGGCGTCTGCCGCAAGCCGGGCCCCGGCCCCGATTTTCAAATGGTCCGCAATGCCCACACGGCCGCCAAATTGCGCGCCAGCGCCGATGATGGTGCTGCCTGATATGCCCGCAAACGCCGCCATCACAGCGTATTCGCCCACATCCACATTGTGGCCGATATGGCATAGATTATCGATCCGTACGCCTTTGCCGATCCGGGTGTCCTTGAGCATCCCGCGATCCACGGTCGCATTTGCGCCAAGCGTCGCCTCGTCCTCGACGATGACGCGCCCCAGATGCGGCAAGGTGAAGACCTCACCCTTTTCGTAAGCCAGACCAAACCCGGCCTCGCCCACCACTGCGCCGGCGGAAATTTCACATTTCGCGCCAATCAGCGCGCACTGCACGTTCGCGCGCACGCCGATCCGCGTTTGAGCGCCGATGACGACGCCCGGCCCGATGATCGCACCGGCCTCAATGCGCGCGCCCTCGCCTATGATGGCGTCCGGCCCGACGATGACCCCCGGGGCGAGACGGGCTGTCTCGGCGATCTGTGCAGAGGCGTGAATGAAGTCCGCTCCGTCATGGAAACGGGTGGACAACAGCCGGGCCGCAGCTTGCGCAAACCCTGCGCGCGGAACCCGATGCACCAGAACCGCCTCGCAATGAGGCAAGGCGTCAGCCCAGCTGGCGTCCGGAACAATGGCGACGCCCGCAGCGGGCGGGGTTTCCGGCGGCGCCTTGCCAGCCAGAAACACCAGCTCGCCCGCCAAGGCTGCGTCAGGCGTGGAGACGTCAAAAACAGCGACATCGCCGTCGCCGATCAGGTCAGACCCGATAAGCGCGGCGATGTCAGAAGCCTTGAGCGGGCCGAGCCGCTCAAAAAATCGCGGGTCGGCCCCCATATCAGACCAACCTTATTGCTGCTGTTGAGCAGGCTGGGTGGGAACGCGCACGCGGTTGACCGGCGTGGTCGAGATGCGCTGGTTCAGACGCTCGATCGCAGACTGGGTGACGTCGACGGAATCAGCGGCGAAAACCACCACCGAGCGATCAATGAGCACGCTGGCGTTCCGCTCGGAGACGATCTCTTGCAGCACTTCCTGAAGGATCGGCAAAACCGGACGCATGGCCTGCTGTTCGGTGGCTTGCAGCTCTTGAGCGCGGATACGGCGGGTCTGCTCGAAGGTCGCGGCGTCACGCTGCAGGCTTTCATACCGCGCAGCCAGGTCCGGACGCTGACGGATCGCATCTTCGGAGAGTGCGGACAGTTCAGCGTTGAGCGCTTCGCTTTCAGTCTGGATAGCCGTTTGCTGCGGTCCGAGCTCGGCCTGGATTTCCTGGCCGATGGCTTCCAGGCGCGTGGCGATATGTTGGCCGACAGCGCTCTCTCGAAGGATGCGCTGTTCATTCATGACGAGCACGTCCTGAGCAAAACTCGCCGCGCTGAAACCAATGGTCAGAGCGAGAGCTACAGCGAGCATGCGCAGCGGGCGCATAGCGGCGAAAATCTGACGTTTCATGAGTTTAGAACCCCGTTCGTGTGCTGAAGCGGAAGAACGCCCCTTGGTCGTAATCTTCCTTGATAAAGGCGTGCGCCAGGTCAAACCGCACCGGGCCGAATGGAGAATCCCAGAAGATGCTCATGCCGGCTGATGCGCGCAGCGCCAGGTCGTCAACGGTGAAGATGGCGGAGTCTGTGCCATCATCGTCGATCTGATCGTCGTCAGGCAGGACGCCGACCGTACCGAATTCAGTAAACAGGCTGCCGCGGATGCCATACTGCTCCGGCAAGCCCAGCGGGAAGCCCATTTCAAAGGCGCCAATGGCGTAGAAATTACCGCCCAGGGCGTCGCCGGACACAAACTCATCGCCATCTTCAAGCGCTTCGGCCCGACGCTGGACGACCCGAGGGCCGATGCCTGCGGTTTCAAAGCCGCGGAACGAATTGCCGCCTTTGAAGAAACGGTCGTTGATGCGTGCCGTGTCGCCGCCCCAGGAGAACAGATAGCCCGTAGAGCCAGTGGCGCTGAACACCAGACGATCCCGCCAGACGCTGCGATAGACGCCGCCTTGCAGCTCCGAGCGCACATAGCGCACATCACCGCCAAAGCCGGCGAAGTCCTGGTTGAAGCTCAACTGGAAGCCGCGTGTCGGCTCACGATAATCATCCGTACGGTTCCAGCGCAGCGAATATCCCAGCAACGAGGTGACCCGTGAGCCCGCAGCGCGCTGAATGGATTCTGAAACGCCAGAGAACGTGGTGACGTCATCGGTCCGCATGGTGTAGCTGACACCCGCTTGCACAGCCCGCGTCAGCGGGAAGCCTGCGCGCAGCGTGATGCCGGTGGACTCTGTCTCAAACGACGCTTCGCTGGAGAAGTCGGACCTCACACGGAACAGATCGAAACCTGCCGCGAGATTGCGATCCAGAAAGCGCGGCTCGGTAAAGCGGATATCGATCTGCTGCTGGCGCGAGCTGGTGGAGACCCGCAAGCGCAGGAACTGGCCGCGACCGCGCAAATTGCGTTCAGAGATCGAGAAGTCGACCAGGAAGGAGTCCGTGGAGGAGAAGCCGGCGCCGAAGGCCAGCTCGCCCGTGGGCTGCTCAGCAACCCGCACCTGAACCTGGGCGCGATCCGGAGCGCTGCCCTGGATCGGCTCGACCTGCACGTCTTCAAAGAAGCCCAGCTGACCGACACGGGAGCGCGACACGTTCACCAGCGCCTGGTTGAAGGCGTCGCCTTCCACCAGGTCGAGTTCACGTCGAATGACGCGGTCCAGGGTCCGGGTGTTGCCGATGATGTCGATGCGTTCGATGTAAACGCGCGGGCTTTCCTCGATCACATAATTGATGTCGACCGTCTGGTCTTCGCGGTTCAGCGACACGCGCGGACTGACATCCACGAACGCGTAACCGGCGGCGCCGGCGGCGTAGGTGAGCGAATCCGTGGCGTCCTCGATCAGGCTGCCGATATAGAGGCGGCCAGGCTGGGTCGGCAGAACCGCTTCGAGATATTCGATATTCAGGTCTGAAATCTCGGTCTCGACAGTGATCTCGCCGAATTCATAGCGCTCGCCTTCGTCCATGGTGAAGGTGACGTAGAATTCAGACTGGTCGGGGGCGAGTTCCGCAGAGACCGAGGTCACGCGGAAATCCGCAAAGCCGCGGTCATTGTAGAAAGTGCGCAGCTGCTCGCGGTCATATTCGATCCGGTCAGGGTCGTAATTGTCGTTTGAGCTGAAGAATTTCCACCAGCGCGCCTCGGTGGTGACGATCTCACCGCGCAGGCGGCGATCAGAATACGCTTCATTGCCGACAAACGAGATGCGCTCGACGCCCGTCACCGGGCCTTCCGAGATTTCAAAGACCAGGTCGACGCGGTTTTGCGGCAGTTCGACGATCTGCGGCGTCACCTGAGCGGCGAACCGGCCTGACCGTCGGTAGACTTCAAGAATGCGCTGCACATCAGATTGCACGCGGGAGCGCGTGAAGAGGGCGCGCGCCTGAAGCTCGATTTCATCTGTGATCTTGTCATCGCCAATCGCGCGATTGCCTTCAAGAATCACACGGTTAACGATGGGGTTTTCTTCCACATAGAGAACCAGCGACGCGCCGTCGACGGCCACCCGGACGTCCGAGAACAGATTGGTGCTGTAAAGGGTCTGGATCGACAGATTGATCAGACGCGAATTGGGAAGATCACCGGGCTGGATCAGCAGGTAAGACAGAATCGTATCCGCTTCGACGCGCTGATTGCCTTCCACAAGGATCTGCAGGATCGGTTGCTGGGCTTGTACTGGAGCGCTGTCCACCTGCACCGTCTCAGACGCAGAGGTGGCGGGGTTAACGCCCGCATCCTGCGCATGGCCGACGCCTGCGGTGATCACGCTCAGGAGCGCAGCCGCCAATCCTTTGAAAATCACATTCATGAAAGGCCCTCGTCCCTCGCCCGCGACGCCCCCTGTCACAGGAACTGTCCGCGCAAATAACTCAAATCATTCCAGGTGGCCACCAAGAACATGGCCAAAATCAAGCCAAGACCCAGCCGGAACCCCATTTCCTGAACGGAGGGGCTTGGCGGGCGCTTCGCTATCGCTTCATAGGCGTAGTACACAAGGTGCCCGCCGTCGAGAACCGGAATGGGCAGAAGATTCATTAACCCCAGTCCGACACTCAGCAATGCGGACAAGGCCAGCATCACCACAAACAGCCGCTCAAGCCGCGTCAGAAGGCCGATTGATTGGGTCGCACCGCCGTCACTGACGGCCAGATTGGCGAGCTGACCCGCTGTGGTGGCGATGCCCACCGGACCGTTGATATGTTCGGTTGACGCGCGCCCAGTCACCAGGCGCGACAGATAGCTGATAATTGTCCCGGTGGTGTCGACCGTGCGCGTCACGCCATAGATCGGCGCTTCCCAGAGCGCGGGGCGAACCACCTGGACCTGCGCATCCTGCGATACGCCCACGCCCATGAATCCCACTGCGCGCTCGCCGCCCAGGCCGTCGGGCCGCATGGTGCGATCAGGCGTGACGGTCAGCTCGACTGGCGCTCCGTCACGCTCGACCGTAAAGCGAATGGGTTGATTGGCCCGGGTGGCGACATATTCGCGGATCGAGTTGAAATTGCTAATCTGTGATCCGTTGATTTCGGTCACCAGGTCGCCGGGTTGAAAACCGCCCTGCGCCGCCGCCGAGCCCTCTTCCACGACCCCGATGCGCGGCTCGATCACGCGTTCGCCGTTCATCACCCCGAGGATTGAGAACAGCACGATCGCCAAGAGGAAGTTCGCCAGCGGTCCCGCCGCCACGATGAAGGCGCGCTGCCAGACCGGTTTGAAATGCAGAACGCTGTCTGGGTCAGAGTGCTCGGAGCGCAGCTGTTCAAGGGTTTCATAATCCGGAGCGCTGGCGGCGTTGGCGTCGCCGCGGAACTGCACAAATCCGCCCAGAGGCAAGGCGCTGACCTTCCAGACCGTACCGAGCTTGTCCGTGCGCGAGAACAGCGTCGGGCCAAAGCCCATGGAGAACGCATCGGCATGCACGCCGCACATCCGCCCCGCCCAGTAATGGCCCAGCTCGTGAATGATCACGACAAAGCCCATCACCAGGATGAAGGCGAAAATGGACAGGGTTCCGGACCCAAGCCAGTCGAGCATGTAGTCTCCTTACGCAGCAGCCGCTTAGCGGACTCGCTGCTTAACCGCGTCCATCGCAAACCGACGCCCTTGCCGGTCCACGTCTAACACAGCCTCAAAGCCAGATGGCTGCACGGATACGACGCCGTCGGCTTCCCCTCGCTCCAGAGAGTCAGAGACGCATGCCGCGATGTCAAGAAAGCCTATCTGACCATTCAGAAAGGCGGCGACCGCCACTTCGTTCGCGGCGTTGAAAATCGCCGGCGCGCCGCGCCCCGCATCAAACGCCGCGCGCGCCAACCCAAGCGCTGGAAACCGAACCGGATCAGGGGCTTCGAAGGTGAGTTGGCTAAGTTTGGCGAGATCGAGCCGTTCCACAGGCGTCTCGAGCCGGTCCGGCCAGGCCAGGGCGTGAGCGATGGGCGTGCGCATGTCCGGCATGCCCAGCTGCGCCAACATTCCGCCATCCACATACTCGACCAGGCCATGAACAATGGATTCCGGGTGCACCAGAACATCCACATCGGTCTGCGGCAGACCGAACAAATGGCACGCCTCGATGATCTCAAGGCCCTTGTTCATCATGGTGGCGCTGTCCACCGAGATCTTCGCCCCCATGGACCAGGTGGGATGGGCCACCGCCTGCGCCGGGCTCGCCTGCCCCATCTGCTCGAGCGTCCAGTGTCGGAACGGGCCGCCCGATGCGGTGAGGATGATCTGGCGAATACCGGCGCGTTGCTGCTCGTCAAAGGCCTGGAAGATGGCGTTATGTTCTGAATCAACCGGCAGCAGACGGGCGCCCGCCTCTCGCGCAGCCGTCATGAACAGGTCTCCGGCGCAGACCAGCGCTTCCTTGTTGGCGAAGGCCACGGCTGCGCCCCGGCGCACCGCTTCGAGCGTCGGCGGCAGTCCGGCTGCGCCCACAATGGCCGCCATCACCCAGTCAGCGGACATGCGCGCGGCTTCACAGACGGCGTCAGGACCTGCAGCGCTGCGAATGGACGTGCCTTGCAGCGCAACCTCCAGCGCCGCACCGGCTTCAGGGTCGGCGACGGCGCAAAACTTCGCACGGGTCCGGATCGCCAGCCGCGCCAGATCATCGGCCTGACTGTTCGCGGTCAACGCCACGACATCAAAAGCGCCTTCCGGCGCACGCTCGATCAAATCCAGCGTGGCGCGTCCCACAGAGCCTGTCGCGCCCAGAATTGTGACTGTCCGTGCGCTCATGCGCTCCCTCCAGGCCATCCGCCCGGACCGATCCACGACCAGAGCCCGGCGAACAAAGCCGCCATCATCAGCGCATCCACGCGGTCCAGAACACCGCCATGCCCGGGGATCACCGTACCGGCATCCTTGACGCCGAAGCGGCGCTTGGCCAGCGACATCAACAGATCACCCGCCACCGCCATCAGCGCGGTGGGCGCCGCCAGGATCGCGCCATGCCTTGGGTCCCAGCCCGCCCACCAGGCTGCGAACGCGCCAGCGATCACGCCAAAGGCGAGCCCCGCGACGAGCCCCGCCCAGGTCTTGTTGGGGCTGGCGGCGGGAAGCAGTTTCCAGCCGCCCAGCCAGGACCCCGCCAGATAGGCGAACGTATCCGCGGCCCAGACCACGCTGATCAGAAAGACGACACCCGCCAGCCCAGCAGTGTCCTCATGCCGTAACGCGCCCAGCACGCTGGCGGCCAACGCCACATAAGCGACGCCGAACAACGCCTCATACCCACGTCCGCGCGGCCGCCGGTCGGCATAGGCTGCCAAAGCGCCGCCCAGGATCCAGACGGCGGCCGCCAGAAGTTCAAGCTGGCTGGCGAGCAACACTCCGCCCACAGCCGTACTGGTGGCGATCGCAAAAGCGCGCGGCGGAGCCTTGGGATCCGACATGCGCACCCATTCCCACGCCATGGCGGCGGAAAAGGCGGCGATGAATATGGAAAACGCCGGCCCGCCCCAGATCACCAATCCGATCGAGACAGGCGCAAGCACCAGCGCGGACAGCACCCGTCGGGAGAACATGGGATCGCCGCGCATGGGCTTGCGAGGCGCGGTCACATCGTCACCATTCTCAGGGTCAGCCATGACGCACGCCGCCATAGCGACGGTCCCGGCTGGCGTATTCGGACAAGGCGTCCTCAAAGGCTGACTTGTCAAAATCAGGCCAGAGAACATCCATGAATACAAACTCCGCGTACGCGGCTTGCCACAGGAGAAAGTTGGAGATGCGGCGTTCGCCGCTGGTGCGGATCACCAGATCAGGGTCAGGCAGATCCGCGGTGTCCAGATAACGGGCGAACTCGGCTTCGTTCAGTGCGGACAAATCGCCGTCATGGGCCTTGGCTGCACGCTGCGCGGCGCGGATGATCTCGTCCCGCCCCCCATAATTGAAGGCGATGTTGAGAAAGAAGGCGTCATTCTCCGCCGTCCGCGTTTCCACAGACTCAATCAGGCGCAACAATTCCTCTTTCAGCCCCTCGCGGCGGCCCAGAATGCGCACACGCACGCCTTCGGCGTGCAGCCGGTCCAGATCCGCCGCCACGAAACGCCTTAACAGCTCGAACAACGCCTCCACCTCGGCGGCGGGACGGTTCCAGTTCTCGGTGGAAAAGCTGAACAGGGTGAGATAACGCACCCCGAGCTGACCGGCGGCGCGCACGGCCTCGCGCACCGCCTCGACCCCCTTGCGATGACCAAAGGCGCGCGGGCGCCCCCGAGACGCCGCCCAGCGACCATTGCCATCCATGATGATGGCGACGTGCCGGGGCGTCTGTCCGGACGGTTCGGTCTCGCTCATGGAAACGGCCCTCCCGCCGTCGCAGGGCGCACGCAAGCGAGCGCCCGTCCCATCAGACCTGAGTGATCTCGTCCTGCTTGGTCTTCAGCAGGGTGTCGATGGACGCCACTTTGGCGTCGGTCAGTTTCTGGATCTGGTCAGCCAGCTTCTTGTGCTGGTCTTCGCTGATCTCATTGTCTTTTTCGTCGCGCTTGAGCTGATCCATGCCATCGCGGCGCACATTGCGCACGGCGATGCGGGCGTTCTCGGCATACGAACCTGCGGTTTTGGCCAGCTCCACACGGCGCTCTTCGTTGAGCGGCGGAATCGGAATGCGCAGGGTTTCGCCTTCGGACACCGGATTCAGACCCAGCGAAGAGTTGCGAATCGCCTTTTCCACAGCGCCGGCCAGGGTCTTGTCCCAAACCGAAATCGTGATCATGCGCGGCTCGGGCACTGACACGTTGCCGACCTGGTTGATCGGGGTCAGCGCGCCATAGGCCTCAACCTTGATCGGATCAAGCAAGCTGGCGTGAGCGCGGCCGGTGCGCAGGCCGGCGAATTCTTTCTTGAGCGCGTCAATCGCGCCATCCATGCGGCGCTCGATGTCTTTGATGTCGAAACCGGACATGTCCGTGTCTCCCCTTTTTATTGCGGCTTCAGGTGGATAAGCCGCCGACGACCGTACATGTGCCCTCGCCATCCAGAACCCGGGCGAGACCGCCCTGTTCGCGGATGTTGAACACAACGATCGGAATCTGGTTGTCGCGCATCAGCGTCACCGCCGAGGCGTCCATAACTTTCAGATCGCGCGCCAGAACGTCGATATAGTCAAGAGACTCAAAGCGTTTGGCTTGCGGATTTTTACGTGGATCATCATCATAGACGCCATCCACGCTGGTGCCTTTGAACAAGGCGTCACATCCCATTTCGGCGGCGCGCAGAGCGGCGGCCGTGTCGGTGGTGAAAAACGGATTGCCCGTGCCGGCGGCGAAGATCACCACGCGGCCACGCTCCATATGGCGCACGGCGCGGCGGCGAATATAGGGCTCGCACACGGTGGTCATGGGAATGGCGGACTGAACGCGGGTCTGCACGCCGACGCGCTCCAGCGCCGTCTGCATGGCCAAGGCGTTCATCACGGTCGCCAGCATGCCCATATAGTCGGCGGCGGCGCGTTCCATGCCTTTGGCGGCGGCGGTCAGGCCGCGGAAAATGTTCCCGCCGCCGATCACCAGGCACAGCTCGTAGCCGGCCTCGACCGCTTCGCCGACTTCGCGGGCGATGCGGTCTGCAGTTGTCATGTCGATGCCGTAGGGCTGATCGCCCATCAGAGCTTCACCGGAAACCTTCAAAAGAACCCGTTTATAGGGGCCTTTAGGCGTAATAAGCGGTCGGTCCTCGGTGTCGGTCACGGCAAGCTCCGCATGATTGCTGTCTTCAGATGGAGTCCGGCCCGGACGCGTCTTCACACGCCCGGGCCGAAATTGTTAGCCTTTAGCGACGGCTGCGACTTCAGCGGCGAAGTCTTCTTCTTTTTTCTCGACGCCTTCGCCCAGAACCATGCGGACGAAACCGGTCAGTTCGATCGGTGCGCCTGCATCGCCCTCAGCCGCCTTGATGGCTTCAGCGACGGTCTTGTCGGTGTCGAACACGAAGACCTGCTTCAGAAGCACGACTTCTTCGTAGAACTTGCGCAGACGGCCTTCGACCATTTTCTCAATGATCTGCTCAGGCTTGCCGGATTCGCGGGCCTGGCCAGCGAACACTTCACGCTCTTTCTCGACCACGGTCTGATCCAGCTCGCCCTCATGGACGGCCAGAGCCGGCGCAGGCGAGCCTGCCGCCACATGCATGGCGACCTTGCGGCCCAGCTCGGCGAGAACCGCCTTGTCGCCTTCGGACTTCAGCGCAACCAGCACGCCGATTTTGCCCATGCCGTCGCCAGCCGCGTTGTGCACGTAAGCTGCGACAACGCCCGGATCCACAGACAGGGTGGCGGTGCGGCGAACCGACATGTTCTCACCAATCTGAGCGATCAGATCGGTCATGGTGTCGGCCACGGACTTGCCCGAAGACATCTGCGAGGCGTTCAGGGCCTCCACAGAATCCGCATTGATCGCCAGACCGGCGATTTCAGCCACGGCGTTCTGGAAGATCTCGTTACGAGCCACGAAGTCGGTCTCGGCGTTCACTTCAACAGCGGCGGCGGCCATGCCGGCGCCAGCGTCTTCAGCTTTAACGGCCACCAGGCCTTCAGCAGCCACGCGGTCCGCTTTCTTGGCGGCTTTGGACAGGCCTTTCTTGCGGAGCCAGTCGACGGCGGCTTCCATGTCGCCGTCAACTTCCACAAGCGCCTTTTTGGCGTCCATCATGCCGGCGCCGGTTTTGTCGCGAAGCTCTTTAACGAGAGCAGCGGTGATCTGAGCCATGGGGAGGTCTCCTTGGATCGCGCTTGGGGCGCTATTAGGATTTGGCGTCTTCAGCCGGCGCTTCCGCAGCAGCGGGCGCGGCTTCGGCGGCGGGTTCTTCGGTCGGAGCGGCTTCGCCCTCGTCCACGCCCAGAGCGACTTCGCTCGGCGCTTCAGATTCGCCCAGATCCATGCCCAGAGCGGCCTGGCTGTCGGCGATGCCGTCCAGCACGGCGTCCGCGATCAGATCACAGTACAGCGAAAGCGCGCGAGAGGCGTCGTCATTGCCCGGGATCGGGAAATCGATCGGATCAGGATCACAATTGGTGTCCAGAATGGCCACGACCGGGATGTTCAGGCGCTTGGCTTCCTGAATGGCGATGGACTCCTTGTTGGTGTCGATCACGAACATCAGGTCCGGGGTGCCGCCCATTTCCTTGATGCCGCCAAGCGAACGCTCGAGCTTTTCACGCTCGCGGGTGAGCATCAGGATTTCTTTCTTGGTCAGACCGGTCGGGCCGCCTTCGGCGTCCAGAAGGGTCTCCAGCTCGCGCAGACGCGCGATGGACTTGGAGATGGTCTGCCAGTTGGTGAGCGTGCCGCCCAGCCAACGGTGATTCATGTAGTATTGCGCACAGCGCGATGCGGCCTGCGAAATCGGCTCGGCGGCCTGGCGCTTGGTGCCCACGAACAGAACGCGACCGCCTTTGGCGGCGACTTCACGCACTTTCACCAGAGCCTGGTGCAGCAGCGGAACGGTCTGCGACAGGTCGATGATGTGGATGTTGGCGCGTTCGCCGAAGATGTAGTCTTTCATCTTCGGGTTCCAGCGGTGGGTCTGGTGACCGAAGTGACAGCCGGCTTCGAGCAGCTGGCGCATGGAGAAATCAGGAAGAGCCATATTTTAGGTCCTTTTTCCGGTTGGCCTCCGCGGAGCGGAGCCGCTCGCCTCACCTTTCATCCAGCTGGACTTCAGGCACGACTTGCGACACCGGAGCGACTTTTCACCTGAAAAGCCGAAGCTCCGCGTGCGGGATCGGGCGCGCTTATACGAGCCGCAGCCCAAAGCTGCAAGCCATCAGATCGGACTTTCCGCCTCTGACGCCCGCCTGAACTGACATTTCTGACGCCAGGACGCCCTGATGCGCGCCTTACAGCGTCTCCACCTCCAAAACGCCGGCGACCGCCTTCACCGCGGCGCGGGCCGCCGGATCGACCGCATGGCGTCCCGGCAGGCGCACTTCCGCCAGACGCCCGTCCGACAAAGGCACGATCAGATGGATGGAGCCTTTCACGGCGCCCTCCCGCCCATCGGCCCGGTCGATGCGCTTTCTCAAGGGTTCGAGCGCGCCTGATTGCCCCAGGCGGATTTTGAGCCCCTGACCAATATGCTCAGCCGCAAAGGGGTCGATCGTGTCGGCGCCGTCGATGATCAGCCGAAGCCCTTCATCCTGCGCCTCGATCTTGGCGTTTACGAGCACCGACGCGCCCGGTTCGATCACCTCGCGGATTTCGCGCAACACTTTGGGCGGAACCAGCGCCTCAAACTCGCCGGACGGATCAGAGAGCGTGACGAACGCGAATTTCTCGCCCGAACGCTGGGAGACTTTTTCCTGACGGCGGCGCACCACGGCGGCCAGGCGTGCAGCGCGCGCGCCCTCCGCCGCTTTTGACGGCAGGTCCGCAAAGACCACCACGCCGCGCCGGGCCAAAGCCGGCATCATGTCATCGAGCGGGTGACCGGACAGGTAAAACCCGATGGCGGCGAGCTCTTCATCCAGCCGCCGCACCGGATCCCAGGGTTCAGGGTCGGGCAGATTGGGACGCTCAAGCTTGGCGCCGCCGGATTCCCCGCCCCCGCCAAACAAGGAGGCTTGCGCGCTGTCGCGCTCGGACTGGGCGTTCTGGGATACGGACAACAGCATTTCAGCGGAGGCCAGCGCCTTGGCGCGATCCGGCTCCAGCGTGTCGAAGGCCCCGGCGCGCGCGAGGTTTTCAAACGCGCGCTTGTTCACCTGACGCGGATCCACGCGTTCGGCGAAATCAAACACATCCTTGTAAGGCCCGCCCGTGCGGCGCACCTCGGCCACATGCTCCATCGCCGAATACCCCACATTGCGGATCGCGCCGAGGGCGTATCGGATCCTGCCCTCTTCAAGGGCGAAGTCAGCCTCGGACGCGTTCACATCCGGCGGCAACACTTCAAGACCGATGCGTTTGGATTCCTGGAAGAAAACAGCGAGCTTGTCCGTGTTCGCGCTATCAAGGCTCATCAGGCCGGCCATGAAGGCGGCGGGGTGATTGGCTTTCAGCCACCCTGTCTGATAGGCGATCAGGGCGTAGGCGGCGGCGTGGGATTTGTTAAAGCCATAGCCGGCGAACTCGGCCACCAGATCGAAGATATAATTGGCCTTGTCCTTGGAAACGCCGCGCTTTTCCGCCCCTTCGTTGAAGCGCACGCGCTGCTTGTCCATCTCCTCCTTCTTCTTCTTGCCCATGGCGCGGCGAAGAAGGTCGGCCTCTCCAAGAGAATAGCCGGACAGGATCTGGGCGATCTGCATCACCTGTTCCTGATAGATGATGACCCCGTAGGTTTCCTTCAGGACAGGTTCGAGATCGGTGTGCAGGTAATCGGGCTCCTTACGCCCGAATTTTCGGTCCACATACACGTCGATATTCTTCATCGGACCTGGCCGATAAAGCGAGATCAACGCGATGATGTCCTCAATGCTGTCAGGCTTGAGCTTGCGCAGCGTGTCGCGCATGCCCGTACTTTCAAGCTGGAACACGCCGATGGAGGATCCCGCGCCCAGAAGCTCGTAAGTGGCGGGATCTTCCAGGCTGATCTCGTCCATATCCGGACGCGCCAGCCCCGCGCTTTCAATATAGCTGAGCGCCCGCGCGATCACGGTGAGGGTTTTCAGGCCCAGGAAGTCAAACTTCACAAGGCCCGCAGGCTCCACCCATTTCATGTTGAACTGGGTGGCGGGCAGGTCCGAGCGCGGGTCCTGATAAAGCGGGACGAGATCCGTCAGCGGCCGGTCGCCGATCACCACGCCCGCGGCGTGGGTGGAGGCGTTTCTAAACAAGCCCTCCAATTGCAAAGCCACAGTGATCAGCTGATCGACCATGTCGTCGGTGCGCTGCATCTCCTGCAGCTTGGGTTCGGTCTTCACCGCTTCCGCCAGGGTGACCGGCTGGGCGGGATTGTTGGGGACCTGCTTTGCGATCCGGTCCACCAGCCCGAACGGCAATTGCAGCACCCGGCCCACATCGCGCACCACCGCGCGCGCCTGCAAGGTGCCGAAGGTGATGATTTGCGCCACCCGGTCCTGGCCGTAGCGCTCCTGCACATACCGGATCACTTCGCCGCGGCGATCCTGGCAAAAGTCCACGTCAAAGTCTGGCATCGAGACGCGTTCAGGATTCAGGAAGCGTTCAAACAGCAAGCCGAACCGAAGCGGATCAAGGTTGGTGATGGTCAGCGCCCAGGCGACAAGCGAGCCGGCGCCCGACCCCCGTCCCGGCCCCACCGGGATATCCTGGGATTTCGCCCACTGGATAAAATCCGAAACGATCAGGAAGTATCCGGGAAACCCCATGCGCTCGATGACGCCGAGCTCATAATCGAGGCGTTCAAAATACGCCTCGCGCGTATCGGCCATTTCGATCTTGGCGAGCCGGTCCTCCAGACCTTCGGTCGCCCGGGCGCGCAATTCCTCAGCCTCATTGCGATCGCCCTGGGTCGGAAAGCGCGGCAGGATCGGCTTGGAGGTGCGCGGCCGGAAGGAACAGCGTTTTGCGATTTCTAGCGTGTTGGAGATCGCTTCAGGCAGGTCGGCGAACCGCTCCGCCATCGCCGCGCCGGATTTGAAATCATGCTCGGCGGTCAGTTTGCGCCGGTCATCCATGCTGACATAGGCGCCCTCGGAGATGCACAGCAGCGCATCATGGGCCTGATAGAATTCAGGCTTGGGGAAATGCGGCTCGTTCGTCGCCACCAATGGAAGGTCCAGCGCATAAGCCTGATCGACCAGCCAGGTCTCAGCGGTGACGTCATCGGCGCGGCCATGACGCTGAAGCTCAAGATACAGGCGATCGGGAAAGCTGGCGCGCAAGCGTTCCAAAAGGGCCTGCGCCTGCCCATCCCGCCCCGTGCAGAGAAACCGGTTCAGCGCGCCGTCAAATCCGCCCGTCAGACAGATCAGACCGCCGCTGAGCTCCAGCACTTTCTCGATCGGCACATGAGGCTCGTCCGTGGCGGCGACGTCGAGATAAGCCGCCGATGACAGCTTCATCAGATTGGCGTAGCCCTCTTGGGATTGCGCCAACAACACCAGCGTGCCGTCCGGCTTCGCCCGTTCTCCCGGACGCGGCGCCTCGACCTGAACGGACAGCGTCACCCCGGTGATCGGCTGGACGCCCTCGCCCGACAGCACTTCGGAAAACTCGAGCGCGCCGAACAGATTGTTGGAATCGGTGATCGCCGCCGCCGGCATGGAGAAGGTTTTGCATAGCGCCGCCGTCTCCTTGATCCGGATCGCCCCTTCCAACAAGGAATATGGCGACCGAACGCGTAAATGGACGAAGGGGGCATCGCTCACGACGGGCGCTCCAGATCTGGCGGACTCACCGCTTCATTCTAGCGCCCGCCCGGCGCTGAGGTCAGCCCGCGATTGCGGCGGACAGGCTGAGCGCGACAGCGATGAAGCCGACGATGACTGCGGCGGACGTCATATCTTCAATCAGGTTACGCATGGGGACAACTCCTTGATCAGCTGCGCTTAACAGCAGTTATTCCTGTTTTGTTCCATTGAATATTTTCTGCTTTTGTTCCGATCGTCAAGCAGATTTTGATTCGAACTGAAAAGCTGCGGAAAACCCGCAACTTGGAACATTTTAAGAACGGAATTCGGGGCGCGTCAGGCGCTCGTGAACGGGACCACGCGGCCGTGATCCAGAGTCACCACGCGATCCATGCGCGACGCCAGCTCGTGATTGTGCGTGGCGATCAACGCCGCCGCCCCGGCCCCGCGGCACGCGTGCGCGAGCGCTTCAAACACCTGATCAGAGGTCGCGGGATCAAGATTGCCCGTCGGCTCGTCCGCCAGAAGAATGCGAGGCTCGTTCACTAAAGCCCGTGCAATCGCGACGCGCTGCTGCTCGCCGCCTGACAACTGCCCGGGTCGATGGCGCAAGCGTCCGCCCAATCCCAAAGCGGTCAGTTGGGTCTCCGCCGCCTCGCGCGCGGCCTTGTGGCTGGCTCCAGAGATCATGCGCGGCAAGGCGACATTATCCAGAGCATCCAGTTCAGGCAGCAGATGATGAAACTGATAGACGAACCCCACCTCACGGCGACGCAAAGCCGTCCGGTCGCGCTCCGACAGCGCCAGCCCGTTCTGCCCGCCAATCCAGACCTCGCCGGCATTGGGGGCTTCCAGCAAGGCTGCGGCGTGCAGCAAAGAGGACTTGCCCGATCCGGACGGCCCCACCAACCCCACGAGCTCGCCGGGATTGAGGTCGAGATCGGCGTCGGTGAGAACCTCGAGGCGTTCGCCCTCGGTCTCATAAATTCGGGTGATCCCGCGCAGGGAGAGCGCTGGCTTACTCATAACGCAGCGCCTCCACAGGATCGATGCGGCCCGCGCGCCAGGACGGCGCCAGGGTCGCCACAAGAGAGGCGAACACGCCCCAGAAGGACACAAACGCCACCTCGCCCCAGTCGAGCCTGGCCGGCAGGCGATAGAGCGAATAGACGCTGGGGTCGAACACATTGACGCCGCTGACCCAGGAGACGAAATCCTGCAAGGGGCCGATCCCGACCACCGCCAACAGCCCCAGAGCAATCCCGGCCAGCGTGCCCAGCACGCCCACCGCCGCCCCGGCGATCAGGAAAATACGCATGATCGCGCCCTGACTGGCGCCCATGGTGCGTAAAATCGCGATATCGCGGGTCTTGTTCTTCACCAGCATGACAAGGCCGGAGATGATGTTCATCGCGGCGATCAGCACGATGGCCGACAGAATGAGCCGCATGGCGACCCGCTCGACTTGCAAGGCGTTCCAGAACGCCTGGTTCTGTCGCCGCCAGTCAAACATGACGCTGCCCTGGGGCGCGATGGCGCGAATGGCCTCGATCACCGGCTCGGGCGAATCGGGATTGGCGATCCGCACATCGATATAATCGCCCTGGGCGGGCCGATTGAAAAACAACGCCGCCTGGTCAAGCGGCATGTAGATGAGGATCTGGTCAAGGTCCTGGACCCCGACGCTGAGCAGCCCGCCAATGGTGTAACGCTTGGAGCGCGGCGTCATGCCAAGCGCGGTGGACGCGCCCTGGGGCGACACCAGGGTCACCTGCTCGCCCACGCCAACGCCGAGCTGAGCGGCCATGACGGTGCCCATGATGATCACGTCGCCGCCATTGCGTCCTTCGCCGAACTCATCAATCGAGCCGGCCACAAGACCGCCGCCCGCATCGTCTGCGCCATGCGCGCCCGTGATGAGGTCAAACCGCGCCAGGTCTTCAGGCCGCACACCGGACACCTGCGCGAAGGCGGCGGACCGCCCCGATGTGACAAGCGCTTGTCCGGTCGCAACCGGTCCCGCCTGACGCACGCCCTCAAGCTCACGAATCCGGTCAGCCAGCGTCAAAGCCGCCTCACCCTGCTCGGAAGGCACATAGACATAAACATGGGGCTGAACGCCCAGAAGCCGCGTCAGAAGCTCGTGCCGGAACCCGTTCATCACGCTCATCACGGTGATGAGCACCGCGACCGCCAGCATGATGCCCACAAACGAGATCACCGAGATCAGCGTCACGCCGCCATGTTTCTTGCGGGCGCGCAAATACTTGAACGCCAGCATGAACTCATAGCCGGAGAACGGCGCCGCGCCAGAGGATGGCGGCGACTGGGGCGCTGCTGTCGACGCGGCGTCAGAACTCACTTGAACGCGCCCTCCACAAGGCGATTGACGGCGTCTTCAAGGCTCAGCTCATGGCGTTCGCCGGAGGCGCGGATCTTCACCTCGACCTTGCCCTCTTTCAGGCCGCGCGGACCGATGACCACCTGATACGGCACGCCAATCAGATCCATGGTGGCGAATTTCGCGCCTGCGCGTTCATTGGTGTCGTCCAGAAGCGGCTCAAGCCCGGCTGCGTCGAGCTTGGCGTAGACATCATTGGAGGCAGCGTCACACGCCTCGTCGCCCGCGCGCATATTGATCACGCCCGCGCCGAACGGCGCGACGGCTTCAGGCCAGATCACGCCGTTCTCATCATGGCTGGCTTCAATGATCGCGCCCAGAAGACGCGACACGCCGACCCCGTAAGAGCCCATATGAACCGCCGTATCCTTGCCGTCCGGCCCAGTGACCAGCGCTTTCATCGGATCAGAATACTTGGTGCCGAAATTGAAGATATGGCCCACTTCGATGCCGCGGGCGGACAAGCGGCGCTCCTGCGGCACCTCCGCTTCAAACCGGGCGGCGTCGTGCATTTCCTCGGTGGCGGCGTAGAGCGCGGTGCGCTCGTCGACCAGCGGCTGAAGATCGCCGTCGAAATCGACCTCGCCGGGCGCCGGCATGTCCACCAGCTGAGCGTCGCAGAACACTTCGCTCTCGCCGGTTTCGGCCAGGATGATGAATTCGTGCGACAGCTCGCCGCCAATCGGCCCCGTGTCCGCCCGCATCGGGACGGATTTGAGGCCCATCCGCGCAAACGTGTTGAGGTAGGCCACGAACATTTTGTTGTAAGCCTTGGTGGCGCTAGCCAAATCAAGATCGAAGGAATAGGCGTCCTTCATCAGGAATTCGCGGCCGCGCATCACCCCGAACCGGGGGCGGATCTCGTCGCGGAACTTCCACTGGATGTGATAGAGGATCTTCGGCAAGTCCTTGTAGGACCGGCAATAGCCGCGGAAGATCTCCGTGATCATCTCTTCATTGGTCGGACCGTACAGAAGATCGCGCTCATGGCGGTCGACAATGCGCAGCATCTCCTTGCCGTAATCGTCATATCTCCCGCTCTCGCGCCACAGATCGGCGGGCTGCAAGGTCGGCATCAACAGCTCGATCGCGCCAGCGCGGTTCTGTTCCTCGCGCACGATATTTTCGATCTTGCGCAGCACCCGCAGCCCGAGCGGCAGCCAGGCGTAAATGCCCGCCGCTTCCTGGCGGATCATGCCCGCGCGCAACATGAGCTGATGAGAGACGATCTGCGCGTCAGAAGGGGTTTCCTTCAGGACGGGCAGGAAAAAACGGGACAGGCGCATGGGGCAAGAATCCGGCGACAATGAAAAACTGCGGGAACCCAACGATTAGACTTAGCGTTAGAGAAGGACAAGCCATCCATACCCGCCTCGCCTCACGGAACTCACAGGCCAAGCTCCGGAACTCCACTGATGAGCGAAACCCCGAACTCTTCTGAGGGCCAAGCCTCCCATAAAGCGTTGACCGTCACGCAACTGATCGCGGGCATGGCGATGTTCGGATCGGCCACGCCCGTGAGCAAGATCGTCACCCAGGCTGCGCCTGTTTTCATCGCCTCGTTGTTCCGGGTGGGACTGGGCGCGCTGTTTCTGGCGCCCCTCGCCTGGCGACGCCGTGACACCGTCCGCGACATAACGACGGGCGACTGGGTGCGGATCGGCTTCATCGCTCTCTTCGGCATGGTGGGCTTTTCCGCCTTCATGCTCTACGGAATGCGGCTCGCGTCCGGCGTGACGGGCGCCGTGGTGATGAGCACCACGCCAGCGGTGACGGCCGCCGCCTCCATGGCGTTTCTGGGAGACAGATCCACCTGGCGCAAAATGGTCGCCCTTGGCTGCGCGGTTTCAGGCGTCCTGATCTTGCAACTGGGCGGCTCTGGCGCTGAAACGGGCGGCTCGCTCTGGGGCGTCGTTCTGGTCTTCGCGGCGGTGTGTTGCGAAAGCGCCTATACGCTTCTGGGCAAGACGCTGACCAAGAACATGGACCCTGTGCTGGTGGCCTTTCTGGCGTCGGCGCTCTCCATTCCGCTCTTTGTTCCGCTGGCGGTCTGGCAATGGCCGTCATTCACCCCGTCAGACTTTGACGTCGGCGTCTGGACTGCACTGATCTGGTATGGCGTGGGCACCCTCGCACTGGGAAGCTGGCTCTGGTATGCGGGCGTTCAGAAAGCCGAAGGCGCGACCGCAGCGGCGTTCATGGGCGTGATGCCGGTGTCCGCTCTGGTCCTGTCCTACATCTTGCTCGGCGAAGCGTTCGCCTGGGTGCATCTGGCGGGCTTCGCCGTGGTCTTTGCAGGCGTTGTGCTGATGAGCTGGGAGCACGCCAGCATGTCAGGCGAGAGCGAAACGGACAGCCGCGACTGACCGCTACTCGTACTCGATATAACTCGGGCCCCAGCTCAGGGAGTCCAGATCGATCAGGCCAAATTCGAGAACCGTGAACAGAACCAGCCATACGCCCGCGGTCAGCACCGTCGCCAGCCACATTTTCTCTTTGATGCGCGGCGATACGGGCGCGCCGGGCTCGGAGCCTTCCACCACGTCATTGTCTTCAAACTGACCGCGGATATTTAACGGCAGCACGCCCAGAAACAGCATCCACCACGAAATCAGGAAAATCACCACGCCCGTGACGACCCCGACGCCGCGATCAGGCAGGAAGCCCTGAGCGATCCAGATCACAAAGACCAGGCCCAGCAGGGCGTATTCCGCATAGCGCCTCAATGGCCCGCCTCACCTTGGTATAGCGCCGGGTCCTGCATCAGCTCGACCAGCACGCCGCCTGTGTCCTTGGGATGGACGAAGATCACCGGCACCCCATGCGCGCCGATATAGGGCTCGCCGGTCCCGAGCACCGTCGCGCCGCGCTCGACCATGGCGTCACGCGCTTTGACGATGTCCTCCACCTCGAAGCACATATGGTGCTGACCGCCCTTGGGGTTCTTTTCGAGGTATTTGTGGATCGGGCTCGCCTCGCCCAGAGGCTCGATCAGCTCGATTTGCATGTTCGGCAAGGTCACAAACACCACCCGGACGCCCAGATGCGGGAAATCCTTGGTCTCGGTCCGCTCGGTCGCGCCATAAAGCTCGGCGTAGACCGCCGCCGCGGCGTCCACATCCGGCGTCGCAACGCCCACATGGTTCAAACGTCCCAGCTTCATGACGACTCTCCGTGCTTATCAAACCGTGAGAATAATAGCTTCCACATGAGGTTTCTTGCCCCAGATTCGGCTGGCCTCCCGCCGCACGCCGCGGCGGATCGCTTCCTCAACCGCGCCCGGATCCTTGCGCGCCCGGCGATCCAGGCGTTTGAACGCGGTGTCAGCCGCCTCCGCCAGATCATCCAGGAAGTCGTCAAGGTCATAGGCATGGGTGGACGCCACGCCCATGGCGCGCACGTCAATCTCTGACACCAGCTCGCCGTCCGCCAGCACAGCCGCCACGGTCAGATGACCGTTATAGGCCAGGCGGCGGCGTTCCTTGATGGATTCCGCATCCGCCTCGGTCAGAAAATTGCCGTCCACATGCAAACGGCCAGCGGGCGCTTCATCCACGATGGACGCGCCATCCTGGGTGATGCGAATGATCGAGCCATTGCGCGGCACCACGGCGTTGGGCACCTGAAGGTCACGCGCCAGCTGGGCGTGTTCGACCAGATGGCGATACTCGCCATGCACCGGGATCGCGGTGGTGGGCTTGGCCCAGGCGTACATCTGACGCAATTCGTCGCGGCACGGATGGCCCGAGACGTGGATATGCTCGTCGCGCTCGGTGATGATGTCCACGCCGCGCTCGGCCAGACGGTTCATCAGATCAAAGATGCCGCGCTCGTTCCCGGGAATGATCCGGGAGGAGAAAATCACGCTGTCACCTTTGTTTAGCGTGACATTGCGATGTGATCCTTCAGCAATGCGCGACAGTGCGGCGCGCGGTTCGCCCTGAGAGCCGGTACACAGCAGCAAGATCTTGTCGGGCGGGAAATAGCCGATTTCCTCTTCCTCGATGAAAGGCTGGCAATCGGCCAGAAGACCGACCGCTTTCGCGGCCTGGGTCATCCGGTGCATGGACCGGCCCACCAGGCAGACACGGCGACCATTGGCTTCGCCGGCGCGGATCGCGGTTTCAAGGCGCGCCACATTCGACGCGAAGGCCGCGATGGCCACGCGGCCCGTCTGCTTGCCGACGAGCTCGATCAGATTATCGCGCACTTCGCTCTCAGAGCCGGATTCCCCTTCGGTGAAGACATTGGTGCTGTCACACACCATCGCCATCACGCCTTCTTCGCCCGCCGCTTCCAGCGCGGCGACATCGGTTGAAGCGCCGATCAGCGGTTCGGGGTCGATTTTCCAGTCGCCGGTGTGCAGCACCGTGCCGACCGGGGTGCGGATGATCACGCCATTGGGTTCGGGGATGGAGTGGGTCAGCGTCACCAGCTGCATGTCGAACGGGCCCAGCTCAAACCGGGTGTGCAGGTCGATCTCGTGCAGCGCCACCTGATCGAGCAGGCCGTGCTCGGCCAGACGGTCGCGCATCAGCCAGGCCGTGAACGGCGTGGCGTAGATGGGACATTCCAGCTGGCGCCACAAATGAGCGACCGCGCCCATATGGTCTTCGTGGGCGTGGGTCAGCACGATGCCCAGAAGCTGGTGCTTGCGCTCCGCGATGAAGCGCGGATCGGGAGTGATGATGTCCACGCCCGGCGTGGTCAGGTCGCCAAAGGTCACCCCGCAATCGAGGATGATCCATTTGCGATCTTCTTCGGGACCATAGCCATAAAGGTTCAGGTTCATCCCGATCTCGCCGGAGCCGCCGAGCGGGACGAAATACAATGCGTTGTCAGTCTGGGTCACGATGCGTGCGCCCCTTCGCCCTGAGGCGCGTTACGTTTCCAGATTTCCAGAAGGCCCCGCATGGTCAGATCAGGGTCGTAATGGTCGATTGTGCGCGCCGCGTCCTCAAACAGGGAAACGACGCCGCCAGTTGCAATAACGGTCATGGGCTGGCCGTACTCGGCTTTGAGCCGCGTCACAAGCCCGTCGATGAGATCGACATAGCCCCAGAACACGCCCGACTGCATGGCGCCGACGGTGTCTGTGCCCATAACCCGTTGAGGTTTCTCGATTGCGATGCGCGGCAGTCGCGCCGCAGCCTGATGCAGCGCTTGCATGGAGAGATTGATGCCCGGCGCGATCACCCCGCCTTCAAAATTACCATCGGCGGAGACCACGTCGAAGGTGGTGGCCGTGCCGGAATCCACGATGATCATCGCCCCGTCATAGCGCACCCGGCCGCCTAGCGCGTTCACCAGACGGTCCGCGCCCGCTTCTTCAGGACGCGGCAGATTCACGCCAACGCCCAGATCCACATGGGCGTCGCCCACGACCACAGGCTCCGCCCCCACATAACGCCGCGCCAAGTTGCGCAGGTTAAACAGCGATTGCGGCACCACCGAAGAGATCACGCAACCCTTCAAGTCTTGCAAGCTAAGCCCTTGCAGTTGCAGGAGTTGCTGCAGCCAGACCGCATATTCATCCGCCGTGCGCGTGGAATGGGTCGCAGTGCGCCATTGCGCGCGCCAGTCATCGCCGTCATGCACGGCGAACAACGTGTTGGTGTTGCCGCAATCAATCGCGAGAAGCATGGATCGGCTCCCAGAAAGGGCGCATCAGCTTGAAGCGCCGGGAAAAAAGACATCGCCTGCGGAGATAAAGCGCCGACCGCCATCTTTCAAATCAAGTCGCAGCGAGCCGTCCGACCCCAGATCCGCGAACACGCCCTCAAGCGTCTCATGATCAAGGCGCACAAGGCAGCGCTCTCCCAGGCCATGCACACGTGACAGCCAGGCCTCACGGATCGGCGTGAACCCATCCTGCGCCCATCGGTTCAGCCAATGGTCAAAGCGCTGGGACAGGCGTTCCGCGGCGGCCTCCACGCTGAGTTCAGCGCCGTGAGCGCGCAGATCGGTGGCGGGACGCTCGGAGTCTTCAGGGTGATGGCTGAGATTGACGCCAATGCCCACCGCCAGCCAGAGCCCGCCATCAGCATGCTGACCGGATTCCAGCAAGATGCCGCTGATCTTGCGTCCACCGACCAGGACATCATTCGGCCATTTCAGGCGGACCTGTTCAGGGTCCAGAACGCTGGCGCACAGATCACCGACGGCCAACGCCGCTGCGAACGAGAGCTGAGCGGCCTGCGAAGGTTCGCACTCAAGCCGATACAGCCCGGTGGTGAAGAGATTGCCCGGTTTCGATGTCCAGACGCGGCCCCGACGCCCTCGCCCGGAACTCTGACGACGCGCGACGATCCAGAGCGGACCCGTTGCGCACGCCAGAGCCTGACGCTTGGCTTCCTCGTTCGTGGAATCCAGCGTGTCGAAATAGGTGATCGGCAGGCCCGGCTTAGCCGCCAATGCCTGCCCCGGCGTTGACCACAAGCGCGATGATCACGCCGACGACCGGCATGGACACCGCCACCAGAGCCGCCAGACGCGACACGATGGCCGGACCGGCCGGCGCCGGCAGGAAATCGCCATTGGGCTCGTCAAACCAGATCACCTTGATGACGCGCAGATAGTACGCGATCGACACCGTGGAGAAGAGCACCGCCAGAATGACCAACCAGATCAGACCCGCCTGCACCGCCGCATAGAACACGAAGAGCTTGCCGAAGAAGCCGATCATGAACGGCATGCCGCCAATGGAGAACATCAGGGCCGTCATGGACCAGGCGAGCGCCGGACGGGTCTGGGACAGACCGGCCAGATCCTCGATCCGCTCCACCATGCCCTCAGAGCGGCGCATGGAGAGGATGACGGCGAACGCGCCGGCGACGCCGATCACGTAAAGCGTCATGTAAAACAGCACAGACCACAGGCCGAGCGCGGTGCCGGCGGACAGGCCGACCAGCACATAGCCCATATTGCCGATGGAGGAGTAGCCCATCAGGCGTTTGATATTGGACTGCATCAGTGCGCCGAACGAGCCGAACGCCATCGACAGCACCGCCATCACCATGGTGACTTGCTGCCATTGCTCGGTCATCGGGCCGAACGGCTCCATCAGAACGCGGGCCAGCAGCACCATGGCCGCCAGTTTCGGCGCCGTGGCGAAGAAGGCCGCGACCGGGGTCGGCGCGCCTTCATACACATCCGGCGTCCACATGTGGAACGGCGCGGCGGAGACCTTGAAGGCGAGACCGGCGATTACGAAGACCAGCCCGAACAGCAGCCCCATATTCTGGCCGCCTTCCGCCGCCGCGACAGCGATGGCGTCAAACGCGGTGGAGCCTGAGAACCCGTAAACCAAAGACGAGCCGTACAGCAGCAGGCCCGAGCTGAGGGCGCCCAGCACGAAGTATTTCAGGCCCGCTTCGGATGCGCGCAGGGAATCGCGGTTGAACGCGGCGAGCACGTAGAGCGCCAGAGATTGCAGCTCAAGGCCCAGATAAAGCGTGATCAGGTCGTTGGCCGACACCATCACGCTCATCCCCGTGACGGCGAGCGTCACCAGAACCGGATATTCAAACCGGGCGAGCTGTTCGGCGCGCAGGTAATGCCCCGCCAGCACCAGAGCCACCGCACCGGCGAGATAGACAGCCGTCTTGGCGTACATGGAGAAGGAATCAAGCACGAACGCGCCGTGAAAGGCCGTGCCGCCCGGGCTTTGCGCCATCCAGACCGACACGCCGGCGGCGAGGATCAACAGCGCCGTGGCCAGCGTCATGATGCGTTGGGCCGCCTGGGCCTCGCCCTTGGTGTAGACCCCGATGAGCAAGAGCGCCATGGCGCCGACAGAGAGCAAAAGCTCCGGCGTCAGCAGTTGAAGGTCGGCGAGCAGCGTCGAAACAGTCATGACCTGTCCTTGCTAGTGCGCAGCGGTTTCAGCCGGCGCGAGATCAGAGGCTGTCGCCTCGACCGTCTGCGCGGACTGGTAGTGCTGAATGAGTTGGTCCACAGAGGCGCGGGTGGTGTCAGTGATCGGCGTCGAGAAGAAGCCGAAATACACCGCCAGCACGGCCAGAACGCCCAGATTGATCCACTCGCGGCCATTGAGGTCGGTGGCGGTTTCAAGCTTGGGATTGGTGATCACGCCGAAGACGACTTTCTTGTAGGCGACCAGCATGTAGACCGCCGAGAAGATCACGCCGAGCGCAGCGCCCGCAGCGACCCGCGGGTCCACCTGGAAGGCGCCGGTCATGGTCATGATCTCGCCAATGAACCCAGACGTGCCGGGAAGCCCGACATTGGCCATGGCGAACAGGCCGAACACGGCGGCGAACACCGGCATCTTGTGCACGAGGCCGCCGTAAAAGGAGATCTCGCGGGTGTGGAAACGGTCATAGATCACGCCGATGCACAAGAAGAGCGCCGCGGAAATGACGCCGTGGCTGAGCATCTGGAAGATCGCGCCCTGCACGCCGAGCTCGGTCATCGTGAAGATGCCCAGGGTCACAAACCCCATGTGCGCGACAGACGAATAGGCGATCAGCTTCTTGATGTCGGTCTGACGGAAGGCGATCAGCGAGGTGACGACAATGGCGATGATGGACAGCACGAACACCATCGGCGCGAAGAATTCGCTGGCGTTCGGGAACATCGGGATCGAGAAGCGCAGGAAGCCGTAGCCGCCGAGCTTCAGCAAGATGCCCGCCAGGATCACAGAGCCTGCCGTCGGCGCCTGCACGTGTGCGTCCGGCAGCCAGGTGTGAACCGGCCACATCGGCATCTTCACCGCGAACGAAGCGAAGAAGGCCAGCCACAGCCAGATCTGCAGGTCACGGGCGAACGGATGCGCCAGCAGAACTTCGATGTCGGTGGTGCCGACCTGGGAGAACATGACGATCATCGCCGCCAGCATCAGCACCGAGCCGATGAAGGTGTAGAGGAAGAATTTGAACGCCGCATAGATCCGGTTCTGACCGCCCCAGACGCCGATGATCAGGAACATCGGGATCAGCGAACCTTCAAAGAAGATGTAGAACAAGATCATGTCGAGCGCGCAGAACACGCCGATGACCAGGGTCTCCAGCAGCAAGAAGGCGGCCATGTAATCGGCGACGCGCTTGTCGAGCTTCCAGCTCGACAGGATGCAGATCGGCATCAGGAAGGCCGTCAGCACCACGAACAGGACCGAAATGCCGTCCACGCCCATCTTGTAGGAGATGCCGAGCGCGGGCAGCCAGGGCAGGTTTTCCACGAACTGGAACCCGGCCTGGGAGGAATCAAACTCGACCAGCAGCAGCAAAGACAGGGCGAAGACAAAGAGAGACACGAAGATCGCGACGCCCTTGGCGTTCCGGTCCAGCACCGCGCTTTCTTCGCTGCGCATCAGGGCGCGCAGCAGCAAGATCGCAACCGCCCCGAGAGCGGGCAGGAAGGTGATGGCGGAGAGGATGGGAAGTTGACCGAGCATGAGACCCTACGCTCCAGCGCCAGCGATCAGCCACAGGGCCAGTCCGAGGACCCCGATCAGCATCACGAATGCATAGTGATAGAGATAGCCGCTCTGCAGCTTGGCGATCCGGCGGGCCGAAGACATCGCCGTAGCGGCGATGCCGTTCGGGCCCAGCCCGTCGACGATCTTCTGATCGCCGAACTTCCAGAACAGATCACCCAGACCGCGCGTGGCCCGGACGAATGTGGCGTTGTAGATCTCGTCCACATACCATTTGTTCAGCAGGAAGCGGTGCAGCGGACCGCTCTTCTCGGCGATACGGCGCGGCAGTTCGGGATTGGCCATGTAATAGTACCAGGCCAGCGCGAAGCCGAGCAGCGTCACTGCGAACGGCGCAAACAGCACCCAGGTGGGCGGGTGATGACCGGCATGCTCGCCGTCATGAGCGTCGCCATGATCATCAGCGGCGCTGACAGCGTGCTCCTGAGCCGCATGGGCTTCATCGTCCGACATGGCCGCTTCCAGCGAGGCGGCTTCCGCCTCGCTCAGCTCGACGCCATGCTCATCGGCGTGGCTCTGGCCATAGCCTTCGACCAGATGGCCGTAATTGCCTTCGGCGTAAGGCCCGGCCGGCAGGCTCTCCTCCCAGAAGGTCAGAGCGCCCTTGCCGACGAAATCGGACTTGAACGCCATGCCCGCGAACAAGGCGCCAATGGCCAGCAGCACCAGCGGGATCACCATGACGGGACCGCTTTCATGGGCGTGCTTGAGCACTTCTTCCTCGCCGCGGTGCTTGCCGTGGAAGGTCATGAAGATCAGACGCCAGGAATAGAAGCTCGTCAGACCTGCCGCGATCACGCCGATCCAGAAGGCGAACATGCCGAAGGCGACGCCGTCCTGGCCCATCATGAAGGCTTCTTCGATGATCATGTCCTTGGAGTAGAACCCGGCGAAGCCGATCCCGAGGAGCGGAATGCCTACGCCGGTCAGCGCCAGCGTGCCGATGATCATCATAATCCAGGTGACAGGCAGCAATTTGTAGATGCCGCCCATATTGCGCATGTCCTGCTCGTCATGCAGGCCGTGAATGACCGAGCCTGCGCCGAGGAACAACAACGCCTTGAAGAAGGCGTGCGTGAACAGGTGGAACATGGCCGCTGAATACAGGCCCAGCCCCGCCGCGAAGAACATGTAGCCCAGCTGCGAACAGGTGGAGTATGCGATCACGCGCTTGATGTCGTTCTGCGCCAGCCCCACGGTCGCCGCGAACAGAGCCGTCGACGCGCCGATAAAGGTGATGAAGGCGGAGGTGTTGGGCGCCAGTTCGAAGATCGGATAGGCGCGGCACACCAGGAACACGCCCGCGGTCACCATGGTGGCGGCGTGGATCAGCGCGGACACAGGGGTCGGGCCTTCCATCGCGTCAGGCAGCCAGACATGCAGGAAGAACTGCGCGGACTTGCCCATGGCGCCGATGAACAGCAGGAAACCGATCAGTTCGAGGACTTTGAAGTTCATGCCGAAGAAGGCGATGGTTTCATCCACTATGCCCGGAACCTGGGCGAAGACTTCGTCAAACTGCAGCGAGCCGAACACCAGATAAATCGCCATGATGCCGAGCGCGAGGCCGAAATCGCCGACGCGGTTGGTCACGAACGCCTTGATGGCGGCGCTGGTGGCGCTCTCTTTCTGGTACCAGAACCCGATCAGGAGATAGGAGGCGAGCCCCACGCCTTCCCAGCCGAAGAACATCTGGATGAAGTTGTCCGCCGTCACCAGCGACAACATCGCGAAGGTGAACAGCGACAGATAGGAGAAGAACCGCGCCCGGTGCGGATCATGGGACATGTAGCCCCATGAATAGACGTGCACCAGCGAGGACACCGACGTGATCACGACCAGCATGACCGCCGACAGCGTGTCCAGGCGGATCGCCCAGTTGATCTCGAAATTGCCGACCGCCATCCATTGCGCCAGCTCGATGGTGCGGGCGTTGCCGTTCACCGCGACGTCAAAGAACAGCACCACAGAGCCGAGCGCCGCCGCGATGGTGGCGCCGGTGGTCAGGATCTGGGCCAGACGGTCCCCGATCTGCTTTTGCAGCAGACCGGCGATGATGGCCGCCAGAAGCGGGGCGAAGACGACGATATAAGCCATGACCGTGCGCTAGCCCTTCATCAGGTTGACGTCATCAACCGCGATATCGCCACGGTTGCGGAAGAAGACGACGAGAATGGCGAGACCGACCGCCGCTTCGGCGGCCGCGACCGTAAGAATGAACATGGCGAAGACCTGGCCGGTCAGATCGCCCAGATGGGCGGAGAACGCGACCATGTTGATGTTCACCGACAGCAAGATCAGCTCGATCGACATCAGAAGAATGATGACGTTCTTGCGGTTCACGAAAATGCCGAAAACGCCAATGGTGAACAGGATCGCCGCCAGGGCGAGATAATGACCCAAACCAACTTCAAGCATTAGCCAATCCCCTCGCCGCTTTTGATGTCGACGATCTCGACGGAGTCTTCGCGCTTGCGATTGACCTGGGCGTGCATGTCCTGGCGCTTGACGCCGTCGCGATGGCGCAAGGTCAGAACGATGGCGCCGACCATGGCGACCAGCAGCACAAGGCCCGCAAGCTGGAAGAAGAACACGTAGCGGTCATAGATGAGCGCCCCAAGAGCGGCGACATTGGTCATGTCGTCCGGCGTCGGCGATTGCAAAGCGGAGCTGGCGCTGTCGGCGCTGACCCAGCCCAGCCCCGTGGTCGCCAGGATGCCGGCGAGCGCGAGGGCCACCAGACCGCCGAGCGGCGCGTGACTGATAAAGCCTTCCTTGAGCTGGGCGAAGTCGATGTCGAGCATCATCACCACGAACAGGAAGAGCACCGCAACCGCGCCCACATAGACGATGACCAGGATCATCGCCAGGAACTCGGCCCCGAGAAGGACGAACAGCCCCGCCGCCGAAAAGAAGGCGAGGATCAAGAACAGCACCGCTCGAACCGGGTTCTTGGCGATCACCACCATCAAGGCGGAGAACACGGCGGTCGCTGAGAGAATGTAGAAGGCCGCTGCTGACAGCACTGTTGCCCCCCTTACGGGCGACGAGCTGAGACTCGCCGGACTGAGATCAAGTGGAGCAGGAGAGAATCCCCAGCCCCGGTATGGAGTCGCGCGCCGTGATAGCGTTAACGGTAGCGCGCGTCGAGTTCGAGGTTCCGCGCAATTTCACGTTCCCACCGGTCGCCGTTATCGAGGAGCTTGGCTTTGTCGTAGTACAGCTCTTCGCGGGTTTCGGTGGCGAATTCAAAATTCGGCCCCTCAACGATTGCATCCACCGGGCACGCCTCCTGGCAATATCCGCAATAGATGCATTTGGTCATGTCGATGTCATAGCGCGTGGTTCGGCGCGAGCCGTCCTCGCGCGGTTCGGCTTCAATGGTGATCGCCTGCGCCGGGCAGACCGCTTCACACAGCTTGCAGGCGATGCAGCGCTCTTCGCCATTGGCGTAGCGGCGCAGGGCGTGCTGACCGCGGAAACGCGGGCTAAGACGTCCCTTTTCAAAGGGATAGTTGATGGTCGGCTTCTTGCGGAAGAAGTACCGCATGCCAAGTGCGAACGCGCCCCAGAAGTCCATCAGGGCGGCGCCGCGCAGGGTTTGTGCAATCCGGCTCATGTCAGATCCTTAGCCCTTAACCAGCGTTCGAGTAGGCGACGATGCCGCCCATAAGCGCCACGGCGGCCAGCGAGGTGGGCAGGAAGATTTTCCAGCCCAGACGCATCAGCTGGTCATAGCGGTACCGGGGCACCAATGCTTTGACCATGGCGAACATGAAGAAGAAGAGAACCACTTTGATCGCGAACCAGAACACCGGGGGGACCCAAGTGAACGGAACAATATCAAACGGCGCATGCCAGCCGCCCATGAACAGGACGGTCATCAGGGCGCACATCAGAACAATGTTGAGATATTCGCCGATCATGAACAGCAGATACGGGGTGGAGGAGTATTCCACCTGATAGCCGGCCACCAGTTCGGATTCCGCTTCCGGCAAGTCAAACGGCGGACGGTTGGTCTCCGCCAGCGCCGAAATGAAGAACATCACGAACATCGGGATGGTGATCACGAACACCGGCACCGGGAACATGTCGAACGACAGGACGTGCCAGTTCCAGAACCCGCCGGCCTGCGCCTCGACGATATCGGTCAGGTTCATGCTGCCGACCATGAGAAGGATGGTCACCAGAATGAAGCCGATGGAAACCTCATAGGACACCATCTGCGCCGCCGAACGCATGGCGCCCAGGAACGGGTATTTCGAGTTGGACGCCCAACCGCCGATGATGATGCCGTAAACGCCCAGCGAGCTGATGGCGAAGATGTAGAGGATGCCGACATTGAGGTCGGAGATGACCCAGCCCGGAGCGACCGGGATCACCGCCCAGGTGATAAAGGCGAAAGTCAGCGTCAGAAGCGGCGCCAGAATGAACAGCGGCCGGTCCGCGCCGGCGGGCACGATGATTTCCTTCAGGACGAACTTGATGAAGTCCGCAAAGGACTGCAGCAGCCCGAACGCACCGACCGTGTTGGGACCTTTGCGCATCTGAACCGCCGCCCAGACCTTGCGGTCCATCAAAAGCAGGAAGGCCAGCGACAGCAGCAAGACGACCATGAAGCCCAGGATCTGGCCCACAGACGCCAGCGTGCCCCAGAGCGGTCCCCATTGAGTGACGAAATCGTACATGCGCCCTACTCCGCCGCTTGCAGGGTTTGCCGCGCCGCCGTCGCCGCAGCTGAACACTCAGCCATGGTCTTGGACGCCCGCGCGATCGAATTGGTAAAGTAGAAGTCTTCAACCGCGCTCTTGAACGGCGCGTCGGACACATCGCCCGCCTCGCCCAGCTCGGCGGGTTTGAAATCAGCCGCTGTCAGAGCCCCCGGCGCGTGATCAATCTGGCCCAGGATCTCATGATCCCCGATCAGCTTGGCGCGCAGAGCGTTCAGATTGTCATACGGCAAGGTCTTGCCAAGGCGCGCGGACAGGGCCCGGAAAATCGCCCAGTCCTCTTTCGCTTCGCCTTTGGGGAAGACAGCGCGCTCGGCCATCTGCACCCGGCCTTCGGTGTTCACGTAAAGGCCCGGCTTTTCGGTATAAGCCGCTGACGGCAAAATCAGGTCCGCGCGCTGCGCACCTTTGTCGCCATGGTGGCCCACATAGAGCACGAAGGCGGAGCCGAGCTTTGACATATCGATCTCATCCGCGCCCAGAAGCACGACGGTATCCACGTCGCCCGAAGCAGCGCCGTCAAGAATGGCATTGGTGTCGCGACCGCCTTCACCCGGCACGAAGCCGAGATCCAGAGCACCCACACGGCTCGCCGCCGTATGCAGCACGTTAAAGCCGTTCCAGCCCTCTTTCACCGCGCCGATCTTGTCAGCCAACTCACCCGCAGCGCGCAGCACCTGCTGGCCGTCTTCACGCGCCAGCGCGCCCGCGCCCAGGATGATCATCGGACGCTCAGCGTCTTTCAGGGTCTTGATGAAGCCGGAGCGTTTGCCGCTGAGGGCTGCGAGGTCTTTCGCGCCCTCGCCCACATGCGCATAGTCATAGGTCAGGTCATGCGCTTCGCCGATGACGCCGATCTCGCACTTGCCGGTCAGCCAGCGCTGGCGGATGCGGGCGTTCATCACGGCCGCTTCCACGCGCGGATTGGCGCCGACGATCAAAATCGCGTCGGCCTGATCAATGCCCTTGATCGTGGAGTTGAACAGATAGCTTTCGCGCGGACCGGCGCCGAGTTTCGAGCCGTCCTGGCGCGCGTCGATGGATGTGACGCCAAGCGCATCAAACAGCTCTTTGGCGGCGTAGAGCCCCTCGACATCGTTCATATCGCCGGCGATGACGCCGATTTTTGACGCGTCGCCGGACAGCTTGTCTTCGGCGATGGTCAGGGCTTCATCCCAGTCGATCGGCGCGAGCTTGCCGTCTTTCTTGGCGAACGGACGATCCAGACGCTGGCGGCCAAGGCCGTCCCAGACAAAGCGGGATTTGTCGGAAATCCACTC
This sequence comes from Oceanicaulis sp., assembly GCF_051859625.1. Lineage (GTDB taxonomy): Bacteria > Pseudomonadota > Alphaproteobacteria > Caulobacterales > Maricaulaceae > Oceanicaulis. The sequence goes on from NZ_JBHYFH010000002.1 coordinate 576,760, forward strand.
TTCGTTCACGTCGTCATGCAGGCGCGGCATGATGCGCAGCACGGCGCCGCCGCGGCTGTCGACCCGGATGTTGGAGCCAAGCGCGTCCATCACGTCGATGGTCTCGGTCTTGGTCAGCTCCCACGGACGCGCATTGAAGGCGTAAGGGCGAGAGGTCAGCGCGCCCACCGGACACAGATCGATGACATTGCCCGACAGTTCGGACGTCATGGACTGTTCCAGATAGGTGGTGATCTCCATGTTCTCGCCACGGCCGATCGCGCCCAGCTCGGGCACGCCCGCGATCTCGGTGGAGAAGCGGACGCAGCGCGTGCACTGGATGCAGCGGGTCATCTCCGTCTTGATCAGCGGACCCATGTATTTTTCTTCGACCGCGCGCTTGTTCTCGTCAAAGCGCGACCCGGAGCGGCCATAGGCCAGGGACTGGTCCTGAAGGTCGCATTCGCCGCCCTGGTCGCAGATCGGGCAATCGAGCGGGTGGTTGATGAGGAGGAACTCCATCACCCCTTCGCGCGCCTTTTTCACCAGCGGGCTGAGCGTGCGCATTTGCGGCGGCTCGCCATTGGGCCCGCCGCGCATGTCGCGCACCAGAAAGGCGCAGGAGGCGACGGGTTTCGGCGCGCCCACCAGCTCCACCAGGCACATGCGGCAATTGCCCGCCACTGACAGACGCTCGTGATAGCAGAAGCGCGGGATTTCCCGGCCTGCCGCTTCGGACGCCTGAAGCAGGTTATAATCGTTGGGGACGGTGACTTCCTCGCCGTCGATCACGATGGTGCGCAGATTATCAGACATGTCTGGTTCCTACTCCGCAGCCTGGGGCGTGAACACCGGCTTGCCGGCGCGGTAGTTGTTGATGCGATCCTCGATCTCGCCGCGGAAATGGCGGATCAGGCCCTGAACCGGCCAGGCCGCCGCATCGCCGAGCGCGCAGATCGTGTGGCCTTCCACCTGGCCGGCCACGTCCAGAAGATCGTCGATCTCGCTCGTCTCCGCTTCGCCGCGGGACATCCGGTCCAGCACACGCCACATCCAGCCGGTGCCTTCACGGCACGGCGTGCACTGGCCGCAGCTCTCGTGCTTGTAGAAGTACGAGATGCGCGCGATCGCTTTGACGAGATCGGTGGATTTATCCATCACGATCACGGCGGCGGTGCCAAGACCGGATTTGTGCTCTTTGAGCGCATCGAAATCCATCAGCACGTCGTCGCAGATTTCCTTGGGCAGCAGCGGCACGGACGAGCCGCCCGGAATGACCGCCTTGAGATTGTCCCAGCCGCCGCGCACGCCGCCGCAATGGGTCTCGATCAGGGTTTTGAGCGGGATGCTCATCACCTCTTCGACATTGCATGGCGCGTTCACATGGCCCGAGATCGAGAACACCTTGGTGCCGGCGTTGCCCTCGCGGCCAAAGCCCGCGAACCAGTCCGCGCCGCGGCGCAGAATGGTCGGCGCGACGGCGATGGATTCCACGTTGTTCACGGTGGTCGGCGCGCCATAAAGGCCGGCGTTCGCCGGGAATGGCGGCTTCAGGCGCGGCTGGCCCTTCTTGCCTTCGAGGCTTTCGAGCAGCGCGGTTTCCTCGCCGCAAATGTAAGCGCCGGCGCCGTGGTGGATATAGAGATCGAAATCCCAGCCATGGACATTGTCCTTGCCGATCAGCTTGGCGTCATACGCCTCCTTGATGGCGGCTTCCATCCGGCCCAGCTCGAACTGGTACTCACCGCGGATATAGATGTAGCAAGCGTGCGCCTGCATGGCGAAAGACGCGATCAGGCAGCCCTCGATCAGGGTCTGGGGATCATTGCGCATGATCTCCCGGTCCTTACAGGTGCCCGGTTCGGATTCATCGGCGTTCACGACCAGATAGTGCGGACGCGCCCCCACTTCCTTGGGCATGAACGACCATTTCAGACCGGTCGGGAAGCCTGCGCCGCCGCGGCCGCGCAGACCGGACTTTTTCATCTCGTCGATGATCCAGTCCCGGCCCTGATCCAGAATATCCTTGGTGGCGTTCCAGTGACCGCGTTGCTTCGCGCCCTCAAGGCGCCAGTCATGGCGGCCATAGAGGTTGGTGAAGATCCGGTCTTTATCCTGCAATAGCTGGGTCATGGATTACCCTTCCGCCTTGCCGGCCAGGGCTTTCGCCTGGTCGATCCAGTTATCGCGCTCGATCCGGCCGCGCAGCTTCAGCGCCGCATCGACCCAGACCGCTTCTTCAGCGCTCCAGCTTGCGATCTGGCTGTAATGATAGACGCCGATCTCATTGAGCGAGGTTTCAAGCTTCGGCCCGAGACCGGTCAGCTTTTTGAGATCGTCGGCCTTGCCGCTCGGCTTTTTCAGGAGCTTGGGCTCCTTACCGGCGCCAGCGTCCGCTGCGGCCGCTTTGGGCGCCGGCGATTTCGCCTTGGCTTTGGGCTTGGCCTTGGTCTCGGCTGACTTTTCCTGCGGCTTGGCGGGCTCCGCCTTGCGCACGTCTGAGTCGGTCGCGCCCTTGGTGTTGGGCAGTTTGACCTTTTTGGCGCGCGAGCCGTCATAAAGACTCTCATCGACCAGGGTCAGCGTCGTCGCCTGGGTCGGCTCGGAGCAGGACCGCCCCGAGATCGGACCCGCCTTGACCTCTTTGCCGGCGCGCAGATCATCAAGCATCTGCTCGAGAGCGTCCGCGGTCAGGTCTTCGTAATACAGATCGCCTTCGGTGTTGGAGATCTGGACCATCGGCGCATTGGCGCAAGCGCCCAGGCACTCGACTTCTTCCCAGGCCAGAAGACCGTCCGAAGAGACATGCTCGCGCCCCTTCTTGCCGATCTTCTTCTCGCACACCGCCTTGAGGTCATCCGCGCCGCGCAGCCAGCACGGGGTCGTGCCGCACACCTGGATCAGGTGTTTGCCGGTCTGGGCGAGATTGAACATGGTGTAGAAGGTCGCCACTTCATAGACGCGGATATACGGCATGCCGCAGCGTTCCGCGATCTCGCGCATGGCGGGCTCGGACACCCAATTGTCCTGCTTTTGCGCAATCCAGAGCAGCGGAATTACCGCCGACGCCTTACGCTCTTCAGGGTATTTGGCGAGCCAGAACTGGACCTTGGCTTCGCTCTTCTCATTAAAGGCGAAGCTTTCAGGCTGTTCGGCGGCGATGCGACGCGCGCTCATCGGTCAATCTCCCCGAACACGATGTCGAGTGAGCCCAGGATCGCGGAGACGTCCGCGAGCATGTGGCCCTTATTGAGGTAATCCATGGCCTGAAGGTGCGCGAAACCGGGCGCGCGGATTTTCAGGCGATAGGGTTTGTTGGTGCCGTCGCCGATCAGGTAAACGCCGAACTCGCCCTTGGGCGCTTCGACGTAGGCGTAGGCCTGACCTTCAGGAACGTGCACGCCTTCGGTGTACAGTTTGAAGTGCTGGATCAGCGCTTCCATGGACCGCTTCATCTCGGCGCGGCGCGGCGGCGCAAACTTGGAATCCACAGGCAGCACGTCGCCCTGGTTCTCCTCGCGGGAGAGCCAGTCGCAGCACTGCTTCATGATTTTCATGGATTCGCGCATCTCTTCCATGCGGCACAGATAGCGGTCGTAATTGTCGCCGTTCTTGCCCAGCGGAATCTGGAATTCCAGCTCATCATAGACTTCATAGGGCTGCGAGCGACGCAGATCCCAGGCCAGGCCCGAACCGCGCACCATGACGCCGGAGAAGCCCCATTCGAGCGCATCCTGCTTGGACACCACGCCGATATCGACATTGCGCGCCTTGAAGATGCGGTTCTCGGTCAGAAGGGTCTCAAGATCATCCACATGCTGGGTGAACTGGTCGCACCAGGCGTCGATATCATCGATCAGCTCTTGCGGCAGGTCCTGGTGGACGCCGCCCGGACGGAAATAATGGGCGTGCAAGCGGGCGCCGGAGGCGCGCTCGTAAAAGCCCATCAGCTTCTCGCGCTCTTCAAAGCCCCAGAGCGGCGGCGTCAGTGCGCCCACATCCATCGCCTGCGTCGTGACGTTCAGCAAATGGTTCAGGATGCGGCCGATTTCAGAATACAGGACACGCACATAAGAGGCGCGCTTGGGCACGGGAATGCCCGCGAGCTTCTCGATCGCCAGGCAGAACGCATGCTCCTGGTTCATCGGCGCCACATAGTCGAGGCGGTCAAAATAGCCGATGCCCTGAAGATAGGTCTTGTGCTCCAGCAGCTTCTCGGTGCCGCGGTGCAGAAGGCCGATATGCGGATCGACGCGCTCGACGACTTCGCCATCCAGCTCCAGCACCATGCGCAGCACGCCGTGTGCGGCGGGGTGCACCGGGCCGAAATTGATCGTGAAATTGCGGATATCGGTTTCAGCCATGACGTTTACGCCTTCCCTTCCGCTTTCTCATCGCCGGGCAGCACGTATTTCGCGCCTTCCCAGGGGCTGAGGAAGTCAAAGTCACGGTAGTCCTGGACCAGCTCGACGGGTTCGTAGACCACGCGCTTCTGCTCGTCGTCATAAACGACCTGGTTGAAGCCCGAGAGCGGGAAGTCCTTGCGCAGCGGGTGACCATGGAAGCCGTAATCGGTCAGGATGCGGCGCAGATCGGGGTGGTGATCGAACAAGATGCCATACATGTCGAAGGCTTCGCGTTCATTCCAGTTGGCCGCCGGAAACAGCTCGACCACAGAGGCCACAGGCGTGTCTTCATCCGTGCTCAGAACCACGCGGATGCGCTGGTTCAGATGCATGCTCAGAAGGTGATAGACCACGTCAAACCGGTCCGCGCGCGACGGCCAGTCAACGCCGCAAATGTCGATCAGCGTCGTGAAACGGCACAGGGCGTCGTCACGCAGGAAACGCAACACCTTCACCACGCGATCGCGGTGAATGGTCAGCGTCAATTCCTCATGGGCGACATCCACACTGCGGACATCGTCGCTGAGCGCCGCCGTAAGGTGCGCGCCCAGTTCTGTCAGCGTTTCGGTCTTGCTCATAAGAGCGTCTCCTAGACGGGCGCCTTAGCGCTCAATCGAGCCTTCGCGGCGAATTTTCTTCTGAAGCTGCAAGATGCCGTACACCAGCGCTTCAGCGGTCGGCGGGCAGCCCGGCACATAGATGTCGACCGGCACGATCCGGTCACAGCCGCGCACGACTGAGTACGAATAGTGATAATAGCCGCCGCCATTGGCGCAGCTGCCCATGGAGATGACGTAGCGCGGCTCAGGCATCTGGTCGTAGACCTTGCGCAGGGCCGGAGCCATCTTGTTGGTCAGGGTGCCCGCGACGATCATCACGTCAGACTGACGGGGCGAGCCGCGTGGCGCAGCGCCCAGACGTTCAACGTCATAGCGCGGCATGGAGGCTTGCATCATCTCAACCGCGCAACAGGCGAGACCAAAGGTCATCCACATCAGCGAGCCGGTGCGCGCCCAGGTGATCAGGTCGTCGGCGCGCGCCACAAGAAAGCCCTTGTCGGCCAGCTGATCGCTGACGCCGTCAAAGAACGGGTCGTGCTTTTGCGGGTCGTAATGCGGCGTCTTGGCCGTCGCGGCGGCGCCCGCCGGAACAATCAGGTCAGACATAAGCCCTACTCCCAGTCCAGCGCGCCTTTGCGCCACTCATAAAGAAAGCCAACCGTAAGCACCCCCAGGAAGACCATCATCGACCAGAAGGCCGTGATGCTGCCGTCGAAAATCGGGAACAGCCAGGGGAAGAGGAAGGCGACTTCCAGGTCGAAGATGATGAACAGGATCGCCACCAGATAGAAGCGCACGTCAAACTTCATGCGTGCGTCATCGAAGGCGTTGAAGCCGCATTCATAGGTGGAGACTTTTTCCGGATCCGGATCAGACGGCGCCAGCACGAAGGCGGCGAGAATGAACGCCAGGCCCAGCCCTGCGGCTATGCCCAGAAAGATCAGGATCGGCAGATATTCCAACAGGAGCGCGTTCATGAGAGGTCGCACCTTCCCCGCATCAAGATGGCCAGTGGGCCGAAGCATCACAGCGGTTCATTCGGTCAGATAAATCCAAACAAACGCTTGCACAGTGAGTCCCCGGCCGCGGTTGAGGCGGAAGCTAGTCCGGTGACTGCCCGCTCGCAAGCCGAAAGCACTGTCCAAATGCGGTCTAATATGGGGAAAAGACGACAATAATTGCGAATGCATCTCAATTACCGAACTAATCCTTTCAAGTGTTTCATTTTCTGCAACAGATCCAGCCATGTTACGCCGTACGTAAGGGCAAGATGACGCAACAGCGTCCACATTCGGCCAGGGGCATATACGTGAAACGCATTCTACTCGCAGGCGGAGTGATTATCGCCGCCGCAGCATTGATTTGGTTCCTCTTTTTCCGTGGCGGCGCTGCTGCGGCCGGCGACCTGCTCATAGAAACCTCGCCCGTGGAAGCGCGCGACATCTCGCGAATCGTTTCCTCCTCCGGCGCCATCGCCCCCCTGATCACCGTCGAAGTGGGCTCACAGCTGTCCGGCCAGGTGCTTGAGCTGCATGCCGACTTCAATGACCAGGTGACGGCCGGCGACCTGCTCGCGCGCATTGATCCCCAGACCTTCCAGACGCGTGTCGAGGAAGCTCAGGCCACATTGCAAGTGGCCAGCGCCCAGGTCTCGGTGGCGGAAGCCAATCTGGAGCGCGCGCGGGTCGATCGTGAAATCTCCCAACGCAATTTTGATCGGGCTGAAGAGCTGGTTCAGCGCGGCACGTATTCGGCGGCGCAATATGACGCTGCAGAATCGGAACTGGCGGCGGCCAACGCCGCGCTTCTGGTGGCCCAGGCCAATCTGCGGAACTCTCGCGCCAGCGAACAGCAACGCCGCGCCTCGCTTGAAAGCGCAGAGGTCGATCTGGAGCGCACCTTCATTCGCTCCCCCATTGAAGGCGTTGTGATCGACCGCCAGATTGATGAAGGCCAGACCGTGGCCGCATCCTTTAATGCGCCGGTGCTGTTCCTGATCGCACAGGATCTGTCGCGCATTCAGATCGAAGCGGAGATCGACGAAGCTGATATTGGCCAGATCGACGAAGGCCAGACCGTCACCTTTGATGTGGACGCCTATCCCGACCGAGAATTTGCCGGTGAAGTCACCCAGGTGCGCCTCGCCGCCACCAATGAAGGCAATGTGGTCACCTATACTGTGGTGATCCAGGCGGACAATCCCGGCCAGCGCTTGCTGCCTGGGATGACGGCGAACGTCTCCATCGTGACCGGTCAGGTCGAAGACGCGATGTCCGTGCCGAACGCGGCGCTTCGCTTCGCCCCGCGCGGCGCAGCGGAAAGCCTGGTGGTCGCCGCAGAAGACGAGGCGGACGGCGGGCAACGCGGCGGGCGCGGCGGCGCCGGCATGATTGACCGTCTGGCTGAAGAGCTTGAACTGACCGATGAACAACGCAGCGAGGCCGAACGCGCCCTGCGTGAAACCTTCCAGCAAATCCGCGCCCAGTTCCAGAACCCCGCCCCCGGCGGCGCGCGCCCAAATCCGCAAGCGCTGATCCGGCGCGCCTTGTCTGACATTCTGACCGCGGAACAATTGGCGCGATATGACCAGTTGAGCCAGGAACGCTCGCGCCAACGCGATCAGGTGCGCCGCGGTTCGATCTGGATTGAAACCGCCGAGGGCCGCCTTCAGGAACGCCAGGTCGGCATCGGTCTTTCTGACGGGCAGTACACCCAGATCCTCGGCCCTTCGATCACCGAGACGGATCGCGTGGTGACGCGTGTGCGAGAGACGAACGGATGACCGAGCCTCTCATTCAGGCGCGCGAACTGACGCGCGTCTACACTCTGGGCGGCAGTGATGTATACGCGCTCGCCGGGGTGGATTGCACCATCAACGCCGGCGAATACGTCGCCATCATGGGGCCGTCAGGTTCTGGCAAATCCACGTTCATGAACATGGTGGGCGCGCTGGACCGGCCCAGCTCTGGCGAGCTTGTGATCGCCGGAGAGGCGCTGTCGGGAATGACGCCGGACGAGCTGGCTGATTTTCGCAACCGCAAGGTCGGTTTCGTGTTCCAGCAGTTCAACCTGCTGCCCCGCACAACCGCGCTCGACAATGTCGCCCTTCCTCTGCTGTATCGCGGTCTGCCGCCCAAGGAGCGCAACGCCCGCGCGGCGGAATGCCTGACCATGGTCGGTTTGGGCGACCGGATGGATCACCACCCCTCCCAACTCTCCGGCGGTCAGCAACAGCGCGTCGCCATCGCCCGCGCTCTGGCTGGCAAACCCACGATCTTGCTGGCGGATGAACCCACAGGCGCGCTCGACAGCCAGACCACCATTGAAGTGCTGGATATTCTCGACCAGCTCAACGCTGAAGGCATCACCATTGTGCTGGTGACCCACGAAAACGAGGTCGGCGCGCGCGCCAGACGCCGTATCTGGTTCCGGGACGGCCTGATCGTGGAGGATGACCAATGAATATGATGGCGGCGATTGGGGTTGCGCTGACAGCCTTGCGCGTCAACGCGCTGCGGAGCTTCCTGGCCATTCTGGGCGTGATTTTCGGGGTCATGGCCGTCATCACGACGGTCTCGCTGGCCGATGGCGCCAGCCAGGCCGTGCAGGACCAGATTTCGTCTCTGGGTTCGAACTCGCTCAACATACGCGCCGGGTCCAATAATCGCGGCGGACGCCGCGGCGGCGCCGGCAGCGGCACGCCCTTTTCCTCTGACGATGTCGACGCCATGCGCAATCAGGTGGACGTGGTCGTGGCGGCCTCCGGCACGATCGACGGAGCCGTCACCGCCGTCGTGGACGGTGTGAACTGGCCGACGCAAATCACGGGCGTTCATCCCGATTATCTCGAAATCCGCGACTGGACGGTCTCGGACGGCCGCATGTTCTCCGTGGTCGATGTGGACCGCAGCTCCCGCGTCGCGGTTCTGGGCCAGACGGTGGCGGATGAACTCTTTCCCTCTGGCGGCGCCATCGGCGCTTCGGTCCGGCTCAACAGCCAGCCGTTCGAGATCATCGGCATCCTGTCTGAGCGGGGCCAGTCGAGCTTTGGGCAGGATCAGGACGATATCATCATGGCGCCCATCTCCACCGTGCGCTCCCGCGTGGTGGGCTATTCTCGAGCTGGCGTACGGGATCCTGTCCAGCGGGTCTGGGTGAAGATCGCCGCAGGCGAGGACATGGATTACGCCACCGAAGAGCTGGAGAATTTCCTGCGCGTCTTGCGCGGTATTGATCCGGGTGAGGACGATGATTTTCAGGTTCGCAATTTCGCTGAATTCATCACCGCCTTCCGCGCTACCGAAACCGTGATGGGCTTGCTGCTGGCGGTGGCGGGTCTGATCACCCTGATCGTCGGCGGCATCGGCATCATGAACGTGATGCTGGTCTCGGTGACCGAACGCACGCGAGAGATCGGCCTGCGCCTCGCCATCGGCGCGCGTCGGGCGGACATCCGCAATCAGTTCCTGATTGAATCCGTCGTGCTGTGCTCTGTCGGCGGCGTGCTGGGGTTGTTGTTCGGTCTGGGATTGGCGCTTAGCATCGAGCAGTTTGCGCCGGCGCTGGGCGTCAATCTGAACGTGGCGGTGAAGCCCACCATCGCGCTGGTGGCCATCGGCGCATCAACGCTGGTCGGCGTCCTGTTCGGGTTTTATCCGGCCCACCAGGCCAGCCGCCTCGATCCGATCACGGCGCTGCGCCACGAATAAACCCTCACCACTCGACAGGCTCATCCATCAGAGGCCGCTCCCAGAAGAGCGGCCTCTTTTGCATCCGTTACGCACCAGGCAAGCATCTGACTTTGGACATTCATGTTTTCAAAGTGAGTTAGCCATGACCGCCTCGCCCCGCCCTCTCCTGTTACTGGAGGTCCTGATCGCAGCCTTAGCGGCCACGGCGATCAAAGCCCTGATCAGCCTCGTCTTGTGGCGCTATGCCGGGCCGTTGACCCTGCTGATCGTTTTGTCAGGGCTGACAGTCTATTTACGCTGGCGCGGGCAGAGCTGGCGGTCCTTTGGCCTGATCAAACTGCCAAAGCTGAAATCCTGGCTCCTGCTGCCCCTGCAAGCGTTTCTCGGCGTCGTCGTCATCCTGGCGACGGGTGTGGGCGCAGCCTCTATCGGGACCGCGTTGGGTTTTGAGTTCATGGGCGAGGAAGCCGCCGGCGTCACCGATCGCTTCGGCGCAGTCTCGGACGGAAGCCTGCCTCATTATTTGCTATGGCTCGCAATCTCGATCCTTGCAGCCGGGCTTGGCGAAGAGCTGTTCTTTCGCGGATACATGATCAACCGGCTGCGAGACGCCTTGGGATCAGGCGTGCTGATGACCGCCATGAGCGTGCTCCTGCCGGCGCTCTTTTTCGGCTACGGACATATGTATTATCAAGGATTACGGGGCCTGATCACGACCGGCCTGATCGGGCTTTCACTGGGCCTGCTATTCTTGATCTACAAACGCAATTTATGGCCGCTGGTGATCGCCCACGCGACAGTGGACTGCCTGGTGTTCACCGCGCTCTATTTCAATCTGGACATCTAGACGCACAGTCTCAGCCGGCGCCTGGAACCGGGCGTCGGCTGCTGAGATAGCCTTTGAAAGTCTGGACTTTTTCGATCTGAACTGGCGCGAGTGACCGGGCTCGAACCGGCGACCTCCGGCGTGACAGGCCGGCGCTCTAACCAACTGAGCTACACCCGCTCAGATCAATGCACCGATGAGTTCGGGGCCAACTAAAATGCCGCTCGAAGCGGCGCGTCCTCATGATCTGAACTGGCGCGAGTGACCGGGCTCGAACCGGCGACCTCCGGCGTGACAGGCCGGCGCTCTAACCAACTGAGCTACACCCGCTCAGATCATCTGCGGCGCAAGGCCGCGTCAGGAAGCGTGTGTCTAAAGGCGCTCCCGCCAAGGGTCAAGCGGGTTTTGCCAGCAAATGCAGCGTCTGACTGTGGGAAAATCACAGCGTCGTGAGCCCGCTCGCCGCGGGCCGGGGACGGCGCTAAGCTGGCCTTATGACCCAGCCCCGTTACGTCCTGAAAACCGCCCTCCTCCTCGCGCTCATCACGCCCTTGATGCTTGGCCTCGCCGCCTCATGCAGCCCTGTGCGCTATATCATGATGACCGCCAATCCCCATGGCGCAGGTCCGGCCGCGGAGCCGCCTCTGCCGGGGCTGAACGCGGGGCTGGAGGGATGGATCCAGACCCGACCCCAGATCGCACAATCGCTGTCTGACACGCTGTTCGGCGCCCCCTTGCCCGCCGCGGATGTGCAGGTCGTCGACCGTGAACTGATCGATCCGCAGGCCTATCATCAATCGGGCGTCCTGGAGCGGGTGTCGCTCTCTATCGCCCTTGAAAACGGTGGTCAGGGCGCAATTGATCTGGCGCTGATCACGCCGCGCGATGCTCAAGGCCCCGTTCCGGTCATTCTGATTCCCAGCGATTGCGGCTTGCGCGCCCAGCTGCGCCGTCCTGACTGGCCTCAATCCACAAATCCGGTTCCAGGCTATTGCGAACCCTCGGGCTCGGCGCTTGAAGACTTCGCCAGCAGTTTCTTCGGAGATTACGTCGTCAGCCCGCCGATTGAGCAGATCCTGCGGCGCGGATATGCGGTCGCCGCATGGCATGAAAGCGATATCGCGCCAGATCGCGCCAGCGTTCATGACGCAACGCTCCGCGCGCTCAATCTTGATCCAGACGCACCTGACAGGCCCGGCGTCATCGGAGTCTGGGCGTGGATGATGAGCCGTGTGGCCGATCATCTTCAAACCGATCCGCGCATCGCGTCCGACCAGCTGAGCGTCATGGGGCATTCACGCCGCGCCAAAGCGGCCTTGCTGGCGGGCGCGCGCGATGAACGCTTCGGCGTCATCCTCGCGCATCAGTCCGGCACAGGCGGCGCCTCGCTCCATCGGGACAATCTGGGCGAACCGCTCGCCTCTATCACACAAAGCTATCCGCACTGGTTCGCGCCTGCCTATGCGACCTATGCAGACCGTGAAGACGCCTTGCCGCTGGATGCGCATTATCTTCTGGCGATGATCGCGCCGCGCAGCGTGCTCCTGGGCAATGGTCGCCGCGATGTCTGGTCTGACCCGGCGGGCGCCTGGCGCGCGGCGGAAGCGGCGAGCCCGGTCTGGTCGCTCTATGGCGAGGACGGTCTGATGCAGGACAGTCTTGAAGAGATGAACGTCACCGGCCGTATCGCGTTTCACATCCGCCCCGCCACGCATGGCGTGCGCGGGGAAGACTGGGATGCGTTTTTGCGCTTTCTGGATGCGCAGTTCGGAGCGTGATCAGCGCCCGAACGCTAGCGCCACTGCTTTATGCGGCCTTCGCGCACTTCGGTCAGTTGTTCACCGCCTTCGGCGCCCAGCATGGCCCGGCTCCAACCGAGCCGCCAGGCGGAATAGGCGCGTTGACGGTCATCGCCCTCAAGCCCCGCCTCGTCCATCGCTTTGAGGAACGCGGCGTAAGTCTCGAAATCAGTGTCGATATGAGCGGCGATAAACGCGTCATACGGGGTCATCGGGCTTGCTCCCCTAGCCAGGAGGCGCAAAGACGCCTCTCAGGCCTGAAACACTGGCTGAGCCGTCTGAGGACGGCAATGGGGAAATATCCCGACACGTCTGGTCCTGTGAGAAAAGTTGAGCCGGATGGTGGGTGGTGACGGGGTCGAACCGCCGACCTACTGGGTGTAAACCAGTTGCTCTACCAGCTGAGCTAACCACCCGTTTCCGACTCGAAGGACGTTCTTTTAGCCCTCAAGCGATGTCGGCTTCAAGCGATCTGAACCGTAAGAGCCGAAGCGCCGGACAGATTTCGCATAACCGGACAAATGCTCCAGCGCCTTGACCACAGCCTTGTCTTCCTCATGGCCATCCAGATCGAGAAAGAACATCTGCTCCCAGGGTGATCCGGGGACAGGACGGCTTTCCAGCTTGGTCATGTTCACCCCGTGTTGGCGGAAGCCGTCCAGAGCATCCACGAGCGAGCCGGACGCGTCCGACGTGATGAAGACCAGCGAGGTTTTGCACTGCAAGAGCGGGGACGCCGGGGCCGGATCAACCGCCAGCGCGACGAAGCGGGTTTCATTGCCTTCAAAGTCCGAGATCATCGGCTCGATCAGGTTCAGGCCGAACAGGCGCGCGGCGTCCGGTCCTGCAACGGCCGCCACCGACGGCCCTTCATCAAGCGCACGTTCCAGCGCTCGCGTGGTGGAGGTGACCGGGACTTTCTTCAGATCGGTGCGCGAATTGAGCCATCGTTGCGCCTGCCGCAGCGCCTGGGGGTGGCCGTAGACCGTCCGGACGGGCCCCAGATCGCTCGCCTTGCCCATCAGCGCGTGCTGGATCTTCATATGATGTTCGCCGGCGATCTTGAGGTTGGAGTCGCGCAGCAGGTCATAGACTTCGTTGACGCCGCCCGTGGCCGTGTTCTCGATCGGCAGGAAGCCGTAATCCGCCTCACCCTCCTCCAGCGCTTTGAAGATTGATGCGTAGTCTCGCTTGATCACCGGCGCGACGCCCGAATACCGGCCCGAGAAGTGCGCGTTCGCCGCAAACTGCGAATAGGAGCCGGGACCGCCGAGATAGGCGACCCGCGCCTCGGTCAGCATGGCGTCGCCCACCCGTGCATCCAGACCGGCGCGCTGTCGGCGCAGGGAATCGTCGATAATCGCCTGGAACAGGGTTTCAACGAAGCTGTCAGACAAGCCGTACTCGCGCCCCTTTTCCACGGCGCGCTCGATTACGGCGCGCTCACGATCCGTATCGCGCACCGGGCTGTGTTCGCCCGCTTTCAACGCCCCAAGCGCCTCGACCAGGCGCCGGCGCTCAGCCAGGATTTTCAAGATCTCTGAATCGGACGCATCAATCGCCTGACGCAGAATTAGACGCTCATCGCGCGGCTCGGTCTGGCTCATGGCCGACTCCCATTAAAAAACCCCGCCGAAGGGCGGGGCTGGTGACTTTCTCTTGCAAGCAAGCAGCGTCAACCGGCCCCGAAAGGACGATAGAAATAGCCGCCGAAGAAAAAGAGGTTCGTGTTCATCATGCGTCGCAGCATGAAACCCTAAACCTCACATGGTCAAGTCCTTTTGGCCGGACAATTGACATTCCGCCTGCGACACCGCCCGATAGCGCCACCCCGGTCAAAGGACACGCCCATGCCTGCACTCGTCACACTGCTGTCAGCCACAGCCCTTACGCTCGCCCTGCCTCAGGCCGTCATCGAAACCAGCCACGGCGCCATCGTGGTGGAGCTTGATGAGGCCGCCGCGCCGCTGAGCGTCGCCAATTTCATCGCCCACGCCCAGGCGGGGCATTTCGATGACGGATCTTTCTATCGCTCAGTCCGCGACGACAACGAGCGCGAAGGCGTCGCTCCGATGAACCTGATCCAGGGCGGGCACAGCTTTGACGGGTTGGCTGAGGCTGAGGGTATCGCCCATGAATCAACGCTCGACACCGGCCTGAGCCACACACGCGGCGCCATCTCCATGGCGCGCGACGCGCCCGGAACCGCCACTACTGAGTTTTTCATCATGGTTGCTGACTATCCCGGCCTCGACGCCGGGCCGGATGGTCGCAACCCCGATGAAGCCGGATACGCAGTGTTCGGCGAAGTGATCGAGGGTATGGATGTGGTGGAGCGCATCTGGATGAGCCCGACCAGCCTGGACCGCGCGCCGGACGATTTTCCCTACCCGCAGTTCATGACCGACCCCGTCGTGATCGAGACGGTTCGCATCCGCAATGCAGACTAGGGTCTAGCTTTTCAGCTCAAGGCGCAGCGTATTCAGGCGCTCGGCCACATCGCTCGCAATGTCCTCGCCCATCATCTTTTCAAGGCGCGCATTGACCGCTTCAAAAGCCACGCGGGCGCGTTCCGCCTTGGCGAGGCCATCGGTCGTGACCTTCAGGCGCCAGCGGCGGCGATCGTTTTCATCGCGGGTCCGTTCGATCAGGCCTTCACGCTGAAGCCGCGCCACCATCTGGGTGACCGCCGGTTCAGACAATTCCAAACGCACGGCTATATCACTCTGGGTCGCGTCTGGGTCGTTCAGCACCACGCCCAGAAGCGCCGCTTGCGCGACCGTCAGCCCCGCCGCCTCGATGACGACGGAATCCGCTTCCTGGCGAAGCCGTTCGGCGCTTTTGATCACGGCGGAATACAAACGGGGGCTGCTGGCGCTCATTCATTCTCTCGATAGGCAAGGCTCGCCGGATGAGACGAGACAACAACATAGATTTATACCGCTATCCCAGTTCGGTGAGAAAAGCCAAGTCGCTAAACGTCTAAAGCAAATGTCAGGACCATAAGAAAAGGCCCCGCAGTCGCCTGCGGAGCCCTTTCCCTCAGTCTTAAGCGGTTTTAGTGCGGGCGTTGCTCGCCGCCGCCGCTGACTTCAGTGGAACCGGGAAGCGCAGCCAGCGCCGCCGCATCCGCTTCCGTCCATTCGATCGGCTGGATCGGCTCGGTCAGCGCGACATTGAGGACTTCCTCAACCGTTTCAACCGGTATGATCTTGAGACCGTCTTTCACATTGTCCGGGATCTCGGCGAGATCCTTTTCATTGTCCTTGGGGATCAGAACCGTCTTCACGCCGCCGCGCAGAGCCGCCAGCATCTTCTCTTTCAGACCACCAATGGGCAGCACGCGGCCACGCAAGGTGATCTCGCCGGTCATCGCCACATCCTTGCGCACCGGCACGCCAGTAAGCGTGGAGACGATGGCGGTGATCATGGCCCCGCCCGCGGACGGGCCATCCTTGGGCGTCGCGCCTTCGGGCACGTGCACGTGGATGTCCGTGGTGCGGAAGACGGTGGGCTTGATGCCCAAGGCCGGCGCCCGGCTCTGAACGTAGGAGTTCGCCGCCGAGATCGATTCCTTCATCACCTCTTTGAGGTTGCCGGTCACCGTCATCTTGCCGCGACCGGGCATCTGCACCGCTTCGATCGTCAACAGATCGCCGCCGACCTCGGTCCAGGCCAGACCGGTCACCAGACCCACCTTGTCCTCGGATTCCGTCTCGCCATAGCGATACTTGCGGACGCCCGCGAACTCATCGAGATTCTCGGCGTTGATGATGATGTGGTCACTTTCACCCGCCACCAGCTTGCGCACGGTCTTGCGCGCCAGACGTGCGATCTCGCGCTCCAGATTCCGCACGCCGCTTTCACGGGTGTAATAGCGGATCAGATCACGCAAGGCGCTGTCCTCAATCGTCCACTCGCTTTCCTTAAGCGCATGCACTTTAAGCTGTTTGGGGATTAGGTGACGGCGCGCGATCTCCACCTTCTCATCCTCGGTGTAGCCCGCGATCCGAATGATCTCCATCCGGTCCAGAAGCGGCTGCGGCAGGTTGAGCGTGTTCGCCGTGGTGATGAACATCACGTCGGACAGATCGTAATCCACTTCCAGATAGTGATCGTTGAACGTGGAGTTCTGCTCCGGATCGAGCACCTCAAGCAGCGCTGACGCCGGATCGCCGCGATAATCCGCGCCCAGCTTGTCGATTTCATCGAGCAAGATGACCGGATTGGTCGATTTGGCTTTTTTCAGCGACTGGATGATGCGCCCCGGCATGGAGCCGATATAGGTGCGGCGGTGACCGCGGATCTCGGCTTCATCGCGCACGCCGCCCAGAGACACACGCACGAACTCACGTCCCGTCGCTTCCGCGATGGAGCGGCCCAGCGAAGTCTTGCCGACGCCCGGCGGGCCCACAAGGCACAGAATCGGGCCGCGCATCTTCTTCACGCGGGTCTGCACCGCGAGATGCTCGACAATACGTTCCTTGACCTTCTCAAGTCCGAAATGGTCGCGATCAAGCACCTGCTCGGCCACGCCCAGATCTTTCTTCAGGCGTTTGCGCTTGCCCCAGGGCAGCGCCAGCATCCAGTCGAGATAGTTGCGCACCACCGTGGCTTCCGCCGACATGGGGCTCATCTGGCGCAGCTTCTTGAGCTCCGCCTCGGCTTTTTCGCGCGCTTCCTTGCTGAGCTTGGCTTCCGCGACTTTCTGCTCAAGCTCGGACAGCTCTTCACGGCCGTCATCGCCCTCGCCCAGCTCGCGCTGGATCGCCTTCATCTGCTCGTTGAGATAATATTCGCGCTGGGTCTTCTCCATCTGCCGCTTCACGCGGTTGCGGATTTTCTTCTCGACCTGCAGCACGCTGATCTCGCCTTCCATCAGCGCGAACACCTTTTCCAGGCGCTCCACCACGTTGGAATTGGCCATCAGCGCCTGCTTCTCGGCGATCTTCACCGACAAGTGCGCCGCGATCGTGTCCGCCATCTTGGCGGCGTCCGTGATCTCGCCCACTGCGGCCAGCGCTTCAGGCGGCACTTTCTTGTTCAGCTTGACGTAGTCTTCGAACTTTTCAGCCGCTGCGCGCATCAGCGCCTCGACTTCCGCCGGATCGGCCAGTTCTTCTTCCACCAGTTCGGCTTCAGCTTCGAAATAGGCCTGATTGTCCAGGAAGCGGGTGATGGTCATACGACGACCGCCCTCGACCAGAACTTTCACCGTTCCGTCGGGCAGTTTGAGAAGCTGCAGCACGGACGCCACAACGCCATCATTATAGACCGCTTCATGGGCTGGATCGTCATCAGCCGCATTCTTCTGGGTGGCCAGAAGGATCTGCTTGTCCGCGCGCATAACTTCCTCGAGCGCCCGCACGGATTTCTCGCGGCCCACAAACAGGGGCACGATCATGTGCGGGAAGACGACGATGTCGCGCAGCGGCAGCAGGGGAAGCGTTTTAGTTTCGCTCATAGTCATTCTCCAAGGGGCCGGGTCGCTCCCGAACCGGGGCGCAACTCAACCTCGCCGACCCTTGCGGCGCCGGCCTCACGACCTGACCCGCTCATCAAGCCGAGCCTCGCCGTGTTTGCATGCCTAAACAAGTGGAGGCGGCGCCGTTCAGCTTCAAGCCTGAGGCTCAGCGCCGACTGCAGCGCATGGGCCTAGCGGGTGATGAAAGCCGGGTTGGCGCGCGCCTCGATGCAGGGCGCCGGGCTCGTATCCGTGATCATCTCATCGGGTGATGAAAAAAACCTCACAGCAAGCGACATGGCGCAGCCATCGCCATCCCAATTGGTCGTTTCAGTGTGAAACCCGCCGGGCAGGACGATCACGCGGCTATGGCTGAGGGTACGGGCCGCATCATAGCCCCAGGCCGGAGGGGTGAGCACGTCCAGCTCTCCCGCCAGGATCAAAGTCGGCGCATCGCTTGTGGTGATCGCCACCTCAGACGCCGGTCGCGCCGGCGCCCCCCAGCTCTCACACGTCTCCGGTGTGAAAGTGGCGCTGTCGATCCCGGCGAAACTGTTCGGCAAGGGACCGTTGCGGCGCTCGGCAAAGGGCAGCGCCTCGCTGCACCACACAGACAGGCGCACACCCCAGTCAAAGTCGGACACGCCAGAACTCAGAGACGTCGCGGCTTGCATACGGGTCGCCTGATCCATCAGACGTGGCGCCCGCTCCAAATCGGCCGCAGAGCCGAGCGGAACCGCATTCACAATGGCGCGCTGACACACCTGATCGGCTTCACACGCTCTGGGAGCGGCTTCGATCGCTGCGAAGAATCGGGCCTCGAGCTCTGGGAAGGCCGCGTCACACTCGGCTTGCGCGGCGCACATTTGCGCGACCCGGCGCAGTGCGTGTTCAAGATTGGCGGGGTAAGCGTCGTCAAACCGCGCGCTGTGAGGCAAAGGCGAGTCCAGAACCATGGACTGCACGCCCTGAGGATATTCCCGCGCATAGGTCAGGGCCAATCGCGTACCGTAAGACAGAGCGAACAGCGACCATTGATCAAAGCCCAGCACCTGCCGCAAGGCCTCTATATCAAACGCGCTGGCGGCGCTGTGATAGGCGTCGAGCCTGACGCCTTGCGCAACGAGCGCCGTGCGACACGTTTGAAGAGCCGTCTCCAGCCGCGCTTCAGCGCCGGGTTTCGCACTCGCCAGAGCCGGGCCGATCGCCTCACATCGCATGGAAGGCTCGGCGTATTGCGTGCCGCGACGTCCCAGAATGACGAAATCGCGTTCAGCGCTCCAGGGATAGGCGCCGGGATACTGCGCAGCGGATAACCCGCCCACCCCCGGCCCGCCTGGCAGAAACAGAACGGGCGCCAATCCTGGACGGGGCTCGGCCGCGCGGATGTGGATGACAGGAAGCCGGAGCTCCAGCGTGTCTTCGGGGTCATCGCTTTGCGCCACCACCAGATAGCCGCGCTGATAGCGTGGACCGCTGACCGCGAGAGGAAAGCTCGCCCCCTCTTCCACAGGCTCAAACCGGGGCAGCGCATCCTGAGCTGTCGCCGGCGCCAGAACGCTCAATGCGCCCGCCCAGGCCGCCAGCATCAAAGCAAACCGTCTAGAAAACGCCATACGCGCCCCCGATTCACAGCAAAAAGGCTGCACCAGGGGTGCAGCCTTTGAGCATATGGATCGGCACGCTTTAGAAGCGAATTAATTTCTGTTTACCCGAATCCCTACGCGCCTTGTTTCGGCGCAGCCTCGCCTTTGGACTTGGCGTAGATGTAAAGCGGGGTTGCGTCGCCCGTGACGACTTCGGCGTTGACCACCACTTCCTCGACGCCCTCAAGGCTGGGCAGGTCGAACATGGTGTCGAGCAAAATGCCCTCCATGATCGAGCGCAGGCCGCGCGCGCCGGTCTTGCGGTGGATCGCCTTGTTGGCGATGGCGGTCAGAGCGTCCTCGGTGAAGGACAGGCCGACGCCTTCCATCTCGAACAGACGCTGATACTGCTTGACCAGAGCGTTCTTCGGCTCGGTCAGGATCTGGACCAGAGCGTCAACGTCGAGATCTTCCAGCGTTGCGATCACCGGCAGACGGCCCACGAATTCAGGGATCAGACCAAACTTGGTCAGATCATCCGGCTCGACTTCAGACAGCACTTCCCCCTGACGACGGGCGTCAGGATCG
This sequence comes from Oceanicaulis sp., assembly GCF_051859625.1. Lineage (GTDB taxonomy): Bacteria > Pseudomonadota > Alphaproteobacteria > Caulobacterales > Maricaulaceae > Oceanicaulis. Next base: position 596,659 of record NZ_JBHYFH010000002.1, read on the forward strand.
CGCACATCAGCGCCAAAGCCCACGGCGGAGCCTTTGCCGCGCTGGGAGATGATACTTTCCAGGCCGGCGAACGCGCCGCCCACGATGAACAGGATGTTGGTGGTGTCCACTTGCAGGAATTCCTGCTGCGGATGCTTGCGGCCGCCCTGGGGCGGGACCGAAGCCACCGTGCCTTCCATGATCTTCAGAAGCGCCTGCTGCACGCCCTCGCCCGACACGTCGCGGGTGATCGAGGGGTTGTCGGATTTACGGCTGATCTTGTCGATTTCGTCGATATAGACGATGCCGCGCTGGGCGCGTTCGACATTGTAGTCCGCAGATTGCAGCAGTTTGAGAACGATGTTCTCCACATCCTCGCCCACATAACCGGCTTCGGTCAGCGTGGTGGCGTCGGCCATGGTGAAAGGCACGTCCAGAATGCGCGCCAGCGTCTGCGCCAGCAAGGTCTTGCCGCAACCCGTCGGGCCGATCAGCAGGATGTTGGACTTGGACAGCTCCACCTCGCCGTTCTGACCGGCGTGGTTGAGACGCTTGTAGTGGTTGTGAACGGCGACCGAAAGCACGCGCTTGGCCTTGGCCTGGCCAATCACATAATCCTGCAGGACCTGGAAGATTTCCTGCGGGCTGGGCACGCCCTCATTGGACTTCACCAGCGAGGTTTTGTTCTCCTCGCGGATAATGTCCATGCATAATTCAACGCATTCATCGCAGATGAAAACCGTAGGCCCTGCGATGAGCTTGCGGACCTCATGCTGGCTCTTGCCGCAGAATGAGCAATACAGGGTGCTCTTTCCGTCGCCTGTGGTCGCCTTGGTCATGGCTGCTCCCGTCGGTCCCGCTGTGCGCCTTGGCGCGGTTGGTTCGCTTTGGCCTAAATTCGTCAAAAGTGACTCGGCCCGTTCCTGCAAGATCAAGGCCGGACCTTAGCGAAACGTTTCTAAAGCGCATGTGATCACAGCCAGAGGGGGGTGATCAAGCATGCAAAACCGCGCTGGCCATATCTGGCGCAGCGCGGCTTGGGTGCTCAGAACCGGGACAGACCTGACTTAAATCAGGACGCTTCCGGTCCGCCGCGCTTCTCGTAAACATGGTCGATCAGGCCGAAATCCTTGGCTTCCATCGCGTCCATGTAGAAGTCCCGATCCAGCGTTTTCTCGACCTTTTCGATCGGCTGGCCGGTGTGTTTCACGTAAATTTCGTTCATCCGGCGCTTGATCTTGAGGATGTCCTCGCCGTGACGCTCGATGTCCGCCGCGGTGCCGCGGAACCCGCCGGACGGCTGGTGCAGCATGATGCGGGCGTTCGGCGTTGCAAAGCGCATGTCCTTGTCGCCGGCCGTCAGCAGCAGCGAGCCCATGGAGGCCGCCATGCCGACGCAAGCCGTGGCCACCGGGCAGCTGATATATTGCATGGTGTCATAGATCGCGAGACCTGCGCTCACCGACCCGCCGGGCGAGTTGATGTACATGGCGATCTCTTTTTTCGGATTTTCCGATTCGAGGAACAAGAGCTGAGCCACCATCAGGCTCGCCATATGGTCTTCGATCGGCCCGGTGACGAACACGATGCGTTCCTTCAGCAGGCGCGAATAGATGTCGTAGGCGCGTTCGCCCCGCGCACTTTGCTCGACCACCATGGGAACGAGGTTCATCATCACATCCTGCGGCTCACGCATAGCCAGCTCCTCAAGGAAAGCAGTGTTCGTCTAGGTCGGCCGGATATGGCCATGGATCAGCACTGTGACAAGGCCCGCGCCTGGGCGCAAACCCTCAAATGCACAAGGCCCGGGCCTTTTTCCTCTCGTTTGAGAAGAAACCGACCCAGGCCTTGATGGTCCCGTCAGGGTTAAGACTGGATTAGTCCTCGTCGGACTTTGCAGCCTTTTTCTTCGGAGCCGCCTTTTTCTTGGCCGGAGCCTTCTTCTTGGCGGGCTTTTTCTCTTCGGCGGCGGGCGCCTCGTCGTCTTCAGCGAACAGGGTTTCGCGATCGACTTCCTCGTCGGTCACATCAGCCAGTTCGAGAATGTAGTCGACGACTTTCTCTTCATAGATCGGCGCGCGCAGAGCCTGAATGGCGCCCGGGTTCTTTTGATAGAACTCGACCACTTCACGCTCACGGCCCTGGAAGCGGACAGCTTCCTGGTTCACAGCGCGCGACAGCTCTTCCTGCGTGACGTCAACATTGGCTTTACGGCCGATTTCCGCCAGCACCAGGCCCAGACGCACGCGGCGCGCGGCGATCTTGCGGTAATCGTCCTTGAGCTCGTCCTCGGACTTGCCCTTGTCTTCATCGTCAAGCTGGTCGTTCTCGATAGCGTTCTGGACTTCGCGCCAGATCTGCTCGAACTCCTGCTCGACCATTTTCTCAGGCAGCTCGACAGAGCCGTGCTCGGCGTCGAGCGCGTCCAGCAAGGTGCGCTTGACCTTCATGCGAGAAGCCTGGCTGTGCTCGCCTTCGAAACGCTTGATCAGCGCATCCTTGAGCGCTTCCAAATCTGAGAGGCCCAGACGTTCGGCCAGCGAATCATCAATCGTGGTTTCGCCCGGCGCTTGAACGGCCTTCACCTCGGTGGCGAAGACAGCGTCTTTGCCGGCCAGGTGTTCAGCCTGATACTCTTCGGGGAAGGTCACTTTGATCTCGACCTTGTCGCCTGCCTTGGCGCCGATCAGCTGGTCTTCAAAGCCCGGGATGAACTGGCCGGAACCAATGACCAGCTCTGCGCCTTCAGCGGCGCCGCCCTGGAATTCCTCACCATCGATGGAGCCGACGAAGTCGATCACGACCTTGTCGCCGTCCGCAGCCTTGCCGTCCTTGTCTTCATAGGAGACGGACTGCTTGGCCAGCTCTTCCAGAGCCTCATCGACCTGCGCATCGGCCACTTTGGCGACCGGGCGGGTCAGCTTGAGGGTTTTGGGATCGACAGTGTCGAATTCCGGCATGATCTCGAGGCTGATCTCGAACGCGAAATCAGCGCCGCTCTTCAGAACGTCTTCCGCATCGGATTTCACATCCACAGCCGGCTGAGAGGCCGGGCGGATCTTGCGCTCGTCCAGGGTTTCCTGGGTGGCTTGCGGGACCAGCTCCTGAAGGATGTCGCCCATGATGGACGCGCCGAACATCTTGCGGATGTGGTTGGCGGGCACCTTGCCGGGGCGGAAGCCCTTCAGGCGCACTTCAGGACGAATCTCTTCGATCTTGGCGGTCAGTTTCGCTTCGAGCTCCGACGCGGGCACGACAACCTCAAACGTGCGCGAGAGCCCTTCAGCGGATTTTTCAACTACGTTCATCTTGGCGAGGCCTTGTTAGAATGCGGTCGCCGCCTTGCTCAAACGTGCAGATGCACGCGGGGCGGCGGCCGGGAATGAGCGCGCGTTATGTCACGCAGAATTTGCAGACGCAACGCCCAGCGGCGGTGAATGTGTGCAGCCCGAGCTCCCACGCAGAGATATCGGGGGTGTCGAACGGGTGCAGGAACAGCTTAAACAGCATGCCCCCGCCCCGGACTCAATCAAAGCTTCGGCGCCAGCTGAGCGAGATTTCATTGCTGGAATCACCACTGACTTCCGACGCCAGGACGAAAGCCGGGGTCAACCGCCATTCGATGCGCGCCGCGCCCAGCGCCTGCCCCACGCCTGTCTCCAGCTCCAGATACACATCCTCGGTCAGCTGCCTGCCGCCCAGAAGCGTGACGGCGCCATCACCGTTCTGGCGCAAATCGAGCCGGTCCACGCCGAGCGCCGAGCGCACGCCCGCCATGGCGTCGAGCCATCCGGCGCCTGACAATTGCGCGGCCAGCTGAGACGCCTGCAAGGGGCTCAGGTCTGAAACGCCAGACCCGAACAGAAGCCGTGACAGAATTTCGTCCTCAGGCAGGCTTGGCGTGCTTTCAAAGGACACTTCTGGCGCACGCACCGAGCCTTCAACGCGCCCGATGACAAGCAAATCACTGGTTTCGTGCCGGGCTTCGATCGCGAGCCGGCTTTGATTCACAGGGCCGTCAAAGGTCACCCGCCCCGAAGTCAGGTCAAAGGGCGCCGTCAGCAAGGACGCCTGGCCCGACATCAGCGTCGCCTGCCCTGACAGGTTCGGCCGGTTGGCTGTGCCTGTGACATGCACGTCAGCAGACCATTCGGACGTAAACGCGCGGCTGGAGACGAACAGGCGCTCTTCAGCCCGCAGGTGATAATCAAGCTCGATCCGGATCGGACGACGATAGGCGCGATCAAGGGCATCGGGCCGGTTCAGCTCCACAACCTCGATCTGGGGGATGGCGTGGCCGTTGCCGCCTGATGTCGGACGCACATCCAGCCGCTGCACATCCGCTTCGCCTGTGACAGTCAGCACCCGTTCGCTGAGCGTGAAATCGGCATGACCTGACGCCCCGCCGGACAATTCGGGACGGTCCACCAGATACAAGCGGTTAAGCTCGATCCGTCCTTCGCCCTCCAGGCCCTCGTCTGTCATACGAAACTCGGCTTGCGCATTGGCGCCGCTTTTTTCGCCTTCACCGACGCGCAGCGATTCGATGACGAGCGCGCCATTGCGCCAGCCGCCTTCGGCGTTGATCGGCTGAAAGCTGCGCCCGGCGAGCCTGGAGTCGAGCGCCCCGTCGCTAAAGCTGACTTCACCAGACGTGTCGCGGCCTTCAATCGTGGCGTTGACCGACAGAGCACCGCGCAGAATCTCACCTTCCGGCAGATAGAGGCCTGCGAGCACCGCCACATCTCCGTTGACGCTCAGATCCCCACGCCAATCAGGACGCGTCAGCGTTCCGAAACCTGTCACGGCGCCCGGCAAGGCCAGATCAATCGCGATATCGAGGTCCGTGTCTGTGAACTGCCCGTTCAGCCGGGACTGTTCAGCCTGCACCTCCAGGCTGATCGCGCCGTTCAGAGCCCCCAGCTCATTATCCGTCGCCGAGGACAGCTCAGACACAGCCAGACTTGAACGCCCTGTCCAGCTGTCGTCTGCGCGGGTGAAATCACCGTCCAGCTGAAGCTCGCCCTGCGCCTGCGGCAGGCTGAGCAAACCCATGACCAGATCAGCGGGAACTGCGCTCAAGTCATAAGACAGCGCCGTGCTTTGCGGATCACGCCGCAGCGTGAACGCCATCTGCGCACCATCCAGCGCCAACTGAGCGTCCACCGACATGTCACCGCTGTCATAGACCAGAGAGAGCGGACCCGGCGATGTCAAATGACGCCCGGAGATTTCACCTGAAACATCCAGAACGGCGTCCGCGACGCCCGTCTCATAGCTGACCGGCCCGGCGACGGAGAGCGTGAAGGGCTCGGTGAACGCCCCTTCTGCAGTCAACTGGAATGTCAGCGCTTGCACTGGCCCCGACAAACGCGCCCGAGCCGTATTCAACGTCATGCCCGAGACGCGGTACCCCTCAAGCGCGCCGCTGAGATCCAGCTCGCCTGCAAGCATGTCAGCGCGAGACGCCCGATACGCCAGTGACGCAGACCACAGCTCAATCGCGCCGTCCTGCGAGGCCGTGAAATCAAGGCTCAGGGTTTCACCACTCAGCCGCGCCTCACCTTGGGCCAGGATATCGGCGTACCGCCCGGACCGCACGCCGATACGCCCCGCATCATCAGCCCAGGCGATATCGCCCTGCAGCAGCACGTCCGTCTCGCCGTTCACGGCGTCAAAGCGCCAATTGCCCGTCAGCCCGGCGTCAGATGGCGTGATCTCGATGCGCAACACCGGCTGTTCAAGCGCGACGCCGCGCGCTTGCAGGGTGTCTGCTTGCGCCTGAATGCGAGCGGACAGCCCGTCCTCTCCCTGATCAAGCTCCGCAGCGCCTGCGATGACGCCGGTCAAACCCGCGACGTTCAAGGCCTCAGCATCGACAGCGTACTCAAGAGCGCCATGCCAGCCTGGGCGCGCGCCACTGCGCTGCATATCCCCGCTCAGACGCACATACCGCCCTTCGATATCAAGATCAGAGACGGCGATCCCGTCACTCAGGTCTAGCCGACCCTGCCCGCTCAGCCCTGTGGCGAGCGTGTAGGGCGCGCCGTCTCCCGACAGATCTTCGCCCATCAGGGTCAGGGCGACGCCATTGGCGTCGCCAACGCCTTCCAGCTCCATCGGACCGGACAGCCCGTCCTGAATCCGACCAGCATCATCGAGCGAAAGGGAAAACCGCCCCTGAAAGTCCAGCGGCGCCAGGGACACATCGCCCATGCCGCTGGCGGATACGCCTTCAGAGCTCAGTTGCGCGGTTTCAAACCGGATCTCCCGGCGGCCTGGTTCATAAACGCCGACGGAGGAAAACTGCAGCTGATCTCCCAGAACCGCCCCGGCGCGCGCGTTCGCCCAGCGTAGATTTTGCAAATCGCCTGTCACATCGAACGCAAATGCGCCCTCTGCACGCCCCAACACAAAACGGGCGCTCATCTCATCCATGCCGATCTGGGGATGCTCGACGCCTTGCGCCTGCACATCCCCGGACAGCCAGTTTTCAGAATCAGCGCGATCGAGCTGCGCCTGAAAGCGTGCGTTTTGAAGGGTCACAGTCTCCGGCAAGAACAGCGACAGCCCCTCAGCCGACAGCTGTCCCGCCAGATCAATCACAGGGGTTTCAGCCTTGCTCACCGACAGCTCGCCAGCGGCGCTCGTGAAGACCAGACGCCCGGTCAGCGGGTCAAGCGCCCCCTCGCCGGACAGCTCGCCTCCCGCCAGAAGCGCGCGAATATCAGACGGCAAATCAGGCCAGGCTTCGGCGTCCGTCACCCCTTCGATCCGCCATGCGCCGTCATCCCAGGACCCACGCCCTTCAAGGCCGACCGTTTCACCAACTTCAAAACTGTAATCCGCGCGTCCGGCGTCAGGCGTTCCACTGATACCCGCTTCCAGGACAAAGCCGCGTCCGCTGGCGTAAACCAGACCTGAGAGCGGACTGTCCGCTTCGACCTGCGCTGACACATGCCCTTCGATCACGCCCTGACGATTGCGCGTCAGGTCAGCAACGAGGCGGTCAGACGCGCCGTCAATGCGGATGATTTCAGCGGACAGGCTCTGCCCCTCTTGCGGGTCAGCGCTCAGCTGGGCGTTCGCCTGCAGCGCGACCCGTTCGCCCAGCACAGGCGCATCAAGCAGAAGCTGCGCGATGGACAGACGATTGAGCCTGACTCCCCGTGAACCGCCCCCACCCGAAGCGGGTTCGCGCTCGAGCTCTGGACGGCGGAACACCTCGATACGGTCCGCCCGGACGGCGTTGATTGCGACTGCAGAGCCCAGCAAGGACCTGGCGCGCCACTCCAGATGCACGTTCTCCGCTTCCAGCCAGACGCCCTGCTCGTCTGACAGCGTCAAACGCTCAAGGGTGAAATCTGACAACACATCGCCTTGCAGTCCGGACAGATGCACAACGCCCACAGCGTTGATCCGCCGCCCATCCACCAGCTGCGTGACCAGCGCACGGCCCGGCGCATGACTGAGGCTGACCACAGCGGCGACGCCCAGGACCGCCACAAACGTCACCAGCACGGCGAGAGCTTTGAGAAGCCTTGAAGCGCGCATCCTCAGAACGCCTCCCCAAGCCCGATATAAAGCTGGATCTGCGGATCGCCGGAAATGGGATCAAGCGGCGTTGCGACATCAAAGCGGAGCGGCGCGAAATCGAGATAATAGCGAAGCCCTGCGCCGATCGCGCTACGGGCCGCCCCGAAATCAGGCGTTTCATCCCGTCCCGCCGCCGCGGAATCCACAAACATCACCGCGCCCCAGCGCCGTGATTTGCGCCATCTGAGTTCAACGCTGGATTCAACAATGGAGCGGCCGCCGATCAAATCCCCTTCATCATTTCGGGGCGAAAGCGACTGATAATCATAGCCGCGCGCCGACCCGCCGCCGCCGGCGAAAAAACGCTGTTCAGGCGGCAAGGACAGTAACGGCGCTCCGACCAGCCCTCCGGCCCGCAAGCGTCCGGCGAGGATCAACGACGAGGACAGGCGCTGATAGGTGCGGGCTTCACCCACGGCTCTGACATAGGACGAAGTTGCGTCCCCGTTCAGCAGGGTGGGCGAGGCATCCACAGAAAACAGATGTCCATGAGTGGGCATGATCGCGCTGTCGCGGCTATCCCAGACCGCGCCGAGAGAGATCGAGCTGGTGTAGATGTTGAGATCAAGCGTTTCCGTCTCACTGTGGGCGATGCTGAGATCACCGCCAATCGACACAGTCAGCGTATCGTTGATGGGTCGCGACACCCGCGCGCCAATTCCGGCCTCAGCCAGATCATAGGCGTCCGTCTCTTCACGCTCAGCGCGCGCTTCCAACGTCAACGCCTGACCCAATCGTCGCCAATGCGGAGCGGTCAGCTCCACGTGCAGACCGCTCTGCACAGTCGCCAGATTCAGTGTGACGTTCAGGGTTTCATCGCCACCAAACAGATTGCGCCGTTTATACCCGCCGTTCACACCGCCGCCTTCGCTGGTGGACAAGCTGAAGCCGGCTTCGGCCACATGCCGGGGCGACGGCGTCGCTGAAACGTTGACATCGCGGCCTTGCGGACCATCCGCCTCAGCCGGCGCAGACAAAGTCACAGCCGCGCCCGATATGCTTTCAAGCGCCTCAAGTCGGCTTTCAAAACTTCGCAGCTCAGCCACGCTGACCCGCTCACCCGCAGCGAAAGGCGCCAAGCGGCGCACGAAGCTGGCGCGCCACCGGTCCGTATCGAGTGATATGTCGCCGTAAAGGCTTTCAGCGCCAGGCTCATATGTGAAAACAACATCACCGCTGGCGTCTGCGTGATCGACCGTGACGACGCGATTGTCCAGACGCGCATCGGGCCATCCGGAAACACGCAAGGCGCGCAGGCCATCCGTCTCTGCGGCCAGCACGTCCGCCGCTCGAACCGGATCCCCTTCATCAAGCGCGATGCCGCTGCGCGCGACTGAACGCGCTTCGTTATGACCGTTCGCAACGACGTCCACGGTTGAAAAGCGAAACTGTTCCCCCGGGGTCACCTGAAAGGTCGGCGCCTCATCGCTTTGATCAACGATCACACGCGCCGTGTAATAGCCTTCGGACCGAAGATACCGCAGCAGGGTGTTCGCACTCGCCTGCGCATCTGATGCGCCGCTTTTGACCCGCTCCTCGAGGAGAGACTGCAGAGCATTGGACAACGCAGCGCTGTCCTCTCCAGTCACCGACACAGTTTGCCCTCGGGCTTCAGCGGTCAGGGCGATGCACGCAATCAGGGCAAGTGCGCGAAGCACGATCATCAGCACGGGTTCCGCAATAATGCGTCAAAAAAAGGAACGGCGGGGCCTGCGCCTCGCCGGTATTGCATCCTATCAGAGACAAGTATGGCCAAAAAACAGCCGCTGTAGCCGGGAATGTTATTTCAAACGGCCTGCTTCGAAACGCACGCTTCCATCCCCGAACTGGATTTCAACCGTGTCGTCCTGGGATTCTTGCCAGACTAACGTGCCAAGCGTACCGATCAGAACCAGAATGAGGGCGGCGGCGACCAGAACGACAGGGCTCGGTTTTTGGTTTTTCATCACCTGCTCCATGGCTACAGGCATCATAAACGCACGCCGCCGCCGAATAGTTCCAAAAAACTATTGGGAACGACATGCGCGTTCCGCGCGTTAGAGCGCTATGAAAACACGTGCATTGATCACCTATGGCCGCAGCCTGATGGCTCTGACCATTGCGGAGTCGGTCCGGCCTCTGGTCGACCATGTCATTGGTCTGGACACAATCGGGCTGACCGCCCTGTCCTTCTCGAAATATTGCGATGAAACACGGACGGTGTGCGAGCCATCAGATGAGGCGGCCTACACGCGTGACATCGCAGCGATCTGCAAGGAGTTTGCAGAGGACACCGTTCTGATCCTGCCAGGTTTTGAAGACATGGAAGCGCTGGCGCGTCACAAATCGCTGCTGCCGGAGAACGCCAGACTGGCCGCCCCTGACTGCTCATCCATCGAAAAAGTCACGCCCAAGCACCATTTTGCGGTTCTGATCGAAGACAACGACATCAACGCCCCGAAAACCGAAGTCTTTGAAACGGAAAAAGATGCGCAGGAAGGACCGGACACCCCCTTCCCGATCCTGATGAAACCCAGCCGCGGCGCAGGCGGGCGCGGTATTTCCAAGATCGCGTCACCGGATGAATACGAGGCCTATCTCAAAGCGCATGAAAACGACTACCCGCTGTTGGCGCAATCACTGGCGGATGGCGATGATTACTGCGTCAGCGCCTTGGCGCATGACGGCGAAGTGCTGGTGATGTCCGCCTACACCAATCTCGAGAACCAACCGCGCGAAGCCGGCGCCGGCGTTGTACGTGAAACCGTCAGCACCGCCCCCTTCGAAGCGGATGTCCGCAAGATCGCCAAGGCCACCAATTGGACGGGTGTCTTCGAAGCCGATTTCATGTGGACCGGAGAGGAGCATGACGCCCCCTCTGCCATCGAGGTGAACGCGCGGTTCTGGGCCGGGTTGCGCCACTCCACGCTGAGCGGCGTTGACTATGCCCGCTTGCTGGCGGAGCTGACCTTGCATGGCGCCTTGCAATCTGAGCCGGGCACGCCAGACATCGGCTTCCGGTCCCAAGTGCCGCTCGCCTGGATCCCCTCCGCCATAGACGGGGCCTTCAGCGCAAGCGACTACGCCAACCAGCTCTCCGAGAGCTGGAAGCGATTAAAGGATTCCAAAGGCTTCAGTCTGAAAAACTTTGGACGCCTGGTCGCGTCCCTGTCAGACGCCAAAGCCGCTAAGGAAGCGCTGGAGGATGTGACCCATCGCGTGATGGACCGGTCACATCTGGATGTGGATCTGCTGGCCAAGGATGATCCGGCGGCGGCGCTCGGCGCTCTGTTCATCGTGTCTCACCTGGCGAAGTACGGCGAGCTGCCGCCAGAAATCAGCTTTGACTCGGTCGGATCATGACACGTCCTGTCATCGGTTATATGACCGCCCCAAAGGGCGATTTCTTCCTGTCTGTACTGGTGGACGCAGTGATCCGCCTGTCCGGCGGCAAACCGGTGCGGGTGAAAAGTGAGCCGACTTCGGCTGCACGTCAGTTTGACGGCCTGATCCTGATGGGCGGCCTGGACATCCATCCGAGCCGGTATGACGCATCTATTGAAGTTGAAAGCCGGTTTGATCCCGATCGGGACGCTCTTGAAACCAGCTGGCTTCAACATGCGAAGGATCACGATCTGCCTGTCATGGGCGTCTGCCGCGGCCTGCAAATGCTCAACGTGTTTTACGGTGGGGATCTGCACCAGACGCTGGACCCGGAAATGACGCGCGACTGGCCGAACGGCCCGATCGGCTACACCTTTTTCAGAAAGCCGATCACATTGACCGGAGACAGCCTGCTGGCCGACAGTGTCGCGCCCCATGAAAGCGTCTCGGTCAACAGTCTTCACCGCCGGGCCGTGCGCAAGATCGCACCAGGCTTTCATGCCATCGCCTGCGGCGAGCGAGGCGGCGTACAGGCCATTCAATCCGACACCGCGCCCTTGCGGCTCGGCGTGCAGTTCCATCCCGAACTGCTTGTATACAGGCGTGACATGAGGCGTCTTTTCAGGAGCTTCATCAAGCATTGCCAATAAAAAAGGCCCCGTCGGATGACGGGGCCTTTTCACGACAGGACGGAGCCTAGTTTCGGTTTTCTTCGGCGGTGTCTTCGATGGCGTCGCCGGCTTCTTCAATGTCGCGACCAGCACCTGCAATAGTATTGCAACCGGTCAACAGAAGAGTGGCGACAGCAAAAGCACAAAGAACAACGTATTTCATAAAAACCTCCTGGGTTATGGCCTCTATAAAACGCGCCAGCACACAAGCCGTTCCCTACAAATCAGTCGTTTTTCTCACCCACCTGCAGAACAAAATCCATGCCGCCGTCTGCATTGGGTTCAGACCAGGTCCGACCGTCCAGCTGCATGGCGAACGCCTCCATCAATGAGGAGCCTGTACCTTGTGAGACATCGTCCCCCATGCCTTCACCGTCATCTGAGATCCGCAAGATCAGAGCTTCAGGCTCAGTGGCGATCAGGGAGATGAGAATTCGTCCCTGGGTGCGCTGGGTGAAGGCGTGCTTGTACGCGTTGGTGACGGCTTCTGCGACAAACAGTGCGATTGGCACCGCCGTGTCCGGCTCAAAAGACACTTCATCGCACTCCGCCTGCACGCTGACCGTGCGCGACCCGTCATCACTGGCATGTTGGAGATTCAGCGCGAGCTCTTTGAGGAATCCAGGCATGTAGACCGCCCGCAGATCATCCGCCTCATACAGGCTGCGGTGGACGAGCGACAAAGCGTTGATCCGGCGGCGCGCCTCCATCAACGCCATGCGGGCCTCCCCGTCCGTCATGCGGCCAGCCTGAAGATTGAGCAGGCTCACGATGATCTGCAGGTTGTTTTTGACCCGGTGGTGAATTTCGCGAAGCAGCGCGCCGCGCTGCTCGACCGATGCTTCAAGCTCGTTTTGCTGCTTTTCCAGGGACGCCGCCATCTCGCCCATGGTGTTCGCCAGTTCCCGAATTTCGCCCGGCGCATTGCGCGCGCGCACTGGCACGACGTCCAGACGACCGCCGCCATACACCGCAGCGATCCGGCGCAGATAGCCCAACCAGCGCAGGACGTAATGGTCGACCGCCAACCAGACGCTCACGAGCGCCAGAGCGTACATTAACAGCGGCACCAGAAAGGTCGCGGCGACTGACACCAGCCCCCATTGCGTGGTGGACGTCGGCGAGATCAGCAGCAAGGCGAGCTGTCCCTCAACAAGCGGCGCAAGAACGGCGGGCCTGTCTTCATCTTCAAACCGAATGTAAGTCGGTTGCGGCTGGTCGATCTGCAGGACGCTTTGAAGCAAGTCGCTTTGAATATCTATGCTCGCCGGCATGAGCATGCGGGAGCGATCCACTTCCCGCGCCTCAGTCGGCGTAACGAGCAGAACCTGGCTGCCATCCGCCATAGCGCTGTCGATCAGGATTCTAGAGGCGCGAAGCACGTCAATTGCAGCCGCCGCCGAGCCTCTGAAAGCGGGCCCGTCTCCAAGCCTGTTGGCGACAACGAGAATCGGTGTTCTGGAGACCGGTCCCATCAACACCCCGGACACGGCTTGCCGCTCGCCGCTACTGAGCGCCGCGTGCCAATCCTCAGACGCCATGTTCAGGTTTTGAGCCTCCTCAAGACCTGAACAAATAACGTCTCCATCGGCATCCGTCAGCGCGATGTTGGTCAAGACGGAATCACCGCCGGCGATTTGCGCCATGGCGCGGCTGCACCCTCCGGGCGCGCTCATGAAAGCGAAGCCCCGTGTGGAGACCGCATCGACGACGCCTTGAGCGCGCGCGATGGATTCATTGAGCTCAGACGCAGCCAAGGCGCCCAGAATGATCATGCGATCCCTCTGGACGCGTTGCTCCTCAAGCGCTTCACTCCAGGTTTGCGCCACGGCGATCATCAACAGCGGGAACAGCGCCACGGCGAGGACCAGAGCGAGTACGAAACGCAATCGCCCGGTCATTCCCCCCCCAGGTTTGAACGGCATGCTCAGCGCACCTGTTCAGCCAGATCGCTGACATGTCCAAGAAGCGTATCCACCGCGTCAGAAGCGGCGATGCCGTCTGCGTGCGCTTTCTCGGCCGGTCCGGCTTTCATGATGCCTTCCAGAGCCAGACGCGCCCGCGAGACCCGGCTTTTCACGGTTCCTGTCGCGCACCCGCAAATCTCCGCCGCTTCATCATAGGAATAGCCGCCCGCACCAACCAGAATGAGCGCTTCACGCTGGTCTTCCGGCAACTCGGCGAGGCCGCGTCGCAATTCGTCCAGAGCCACGACCTGTTCCTGGTTGTCGACAGCCGGCAAGGTCCGCTCTGCAAGCTCCTGATCCCAATCCATCTGGCGCCAGGACCGGCGTTTGTCGGAATAAAACTGATTGCGCACGATGGTCAGAACCCAAGCGCGGAAATTGGTGCCCGCCTTGAATTTGTCGCGTGCAGACCAGGCCTTCATCATGGCGTCTTGAGCAAGGTCGTCCGCGCTTGATGCATCACCGGTCAGACTTCGCGAAAAGGCGCGCATGTGAGGAATGGCGTCGGTCAATTCTTTTCGGAACTCTGCCTGGGGCATGAGTTCGGAGGCCTTGAGGCCAGTGCCGTCTGAACCGGACTTACTCATTTGAGTCATCCTTGTCGACGGCCCGCTCAGACTCGCCTTGCTCTAACCGGTCAAGAAGATCTGCAAAGGCGTCGGGCACACCCTCTTCCACCACGGAATCAAACATCTTGCGCAATCCAGCGCCAAGATTTTCCTGCTGCTTGCGAGTCCTCTGCAGCAAAGCAGGGTCCAGCTTGGCGGCAGCCCTGTTTTTATCCTCAGACATTGCCATTATAATTCGCCATTCTCACATACATACGATCATACAGAATACGTTTGTCGTATAAGGGAAACGAGCAAACCGGGATCGGGTTCCCAAAAAACTGAATTTTTTTTGGAACCGTTCGGATCGTCGTTCGTTTGTAGATCGGTATTTTTTGTGGGGAGAGCCCTAATATGAGTTTTGTTTCAGCGATACGCTCACACATTCCCTACCTGCGCCGCTATGCGCGCATCCTGACGGGATCACAACAAAGCGGCGACGCCCATGTGCGCGCTTGCCTGGAGGCGGCTGTTGAGGGCAACGAGGAACTGGGCCGGGATCTGCCGCCTCATGTCGCGCTTTTTCAGCTGTTTCACGCCTGTTGGAACAGCCAGCTTGACGTGACCGATTCCACAGACAGCCAAAACCCGCTGTCGCACGTCACACCCAAAGCCCGGCAGGTCATGCTGCTCACTTCGGTGGAAGGGTTCTCCATTGAGGATGTGGCCTCCATTCTGCGCATAGACGACGATGAAGCCCAGGCTTTGCTGATCTCTGCGCAACAGGAGCTGAACGCCGGACTCGCCACCCGAGTGATGATCATTGAAGACGAACCTGTGATCGCCCTGGACTTGCGAGCCATTGTGGAGAACGCCGGTCATACGGTCACGGGTGTGGCCCGAACCCGCGACCAGGCTGTGGAGCTGGCCCAAAAATCTCCTCCGGGGCTCGTTCTGGCTGATATTCAGCTGGCCGACGACAGCTCGGGCATCGACGCCGTAAAAGACATTCTGGGCGAGATGAACCTGCCGGTGATTTTCATCACCGCCTACCCCGAACGTTTGCTGACCGGCGAGAAACCAGAACCGACTTACCTGGTGACCAAGCCCTTCATGCCCGAAACAGTCACGGCCACAATGAGCCAGGCGCTGTTCTTCTTCGACAAAGAAGCTGTCGCCGCCGAATAATAGCAAGCACAAGCAAAACACGTACGACAAACGCCGGGGTGCAAACCCCGGCGTTTTTGTATGTGCCAGACAATGTGTCAGAATAAAGAAGCAACGCCATAATAGTTCCGCGAAATCGCCCAACTATATTTTGGAACCAGCAGAAGTTCACACCGTTTCTTAGTTGCGTTCGAATTGATCGCTAGCAAAAAGGAAACAGTTATGTTGAACAAGCTGATGCTGACCACCTCGATCGCTCTGGTTTCCACCACTGCTCTCGCAACTGCACAAGCTCAGGATGCGACGGCTCACATGGAAACGGAGTCCCATGCCGAAACAGCTATGATGGCTGACACCATCAAAGCGTCTGATGTTGTCGGCGCGGATCTCGAATACGCAGACGGCGCCTCCGCCATCACCGATATCCGGATGAGCGATGCGGGCGATCCTGAAGCGCTGATCATTTCCCGCGGCGGTTTCCTGGGTCTGTTTGACGAGGAAGTCGCAGTCTCCACGATCGCTGCGAACCTGTCTTATGACGCGGAAGGCGAACTTGTCGTGACCGCGTCCATCACCGACGATCAGCTGGATGACGCTGAGGTGATTGATGACAGCCCGTTTGTTGTGTCCGTTGAAGATCAACGTGAAGACGGGGATCTGTTTTACAGCGAGCTGACGGGCTCCGCCATCCTGAACGCCGAAGGCGAAACCATCGCCCATATCGAAGATGTGGAGTTCACGGCGCAAGGCGACACCGAGTACGCCATCATTCGTGATGGCGGGTTCATCGGCTTTGGCGGCGAAGTCGGCCGCGTTGACTTTGACGCTCTTGAGCTTGGTTACACCGCTGAAGCGGGCTGGACCGTCTCAGCCGACCTGACATCTGACGATGTCGAGATGCTCGAAGAAACCCCGGTGAACGCTGGCGCCTATCTTGATGGCCGCTAAGTCTGAAAGGTCTGACCAACCTTTTCCCTGGGGGCGCGCTTAGGCGCGCCCCCTTTTTTATGCGCCCATCCGCCCCAAGCCATTTTAGGAGGCGGAGGTCATGTCAGGGGCAGACCCGCCTCCCCCTCATGCCTCGACATGCCAAGCAGCCTTGATCGCTCAGGCGCGCAAGAGCCCAGGCGTCACAGCAAAGGCATGACCGACAAGGCCGCACGACAAAGCCGCCCTCAATTCGAGGGCGGCTTTGTTCAGTCCGCCAGCAGCTGTCAAAGATGCGTCAGGATCCGAAACAGCGCGTCAACGCTGACCGTCCGGATTATTCGATCTCTTCATGCACCTGGCCATACGCCAGCCCCGCAAAGAGCGCTGCGCCGCCCAAAGTATTGCCGATCAGAACGGGGATGATGAAGCTGATCGCGTCACCGACGCCCCAACTGCCTGCGACAATCAAGACAGTCGCCTCAACGGTGCCGGCTACGATGTGCGGAAACCCGCCGGCTCCCACCAGATAGGTCACAATGAACACCGCCCCGTGCTTTTCGTATGGCAGGCCGGGCAATGACCAGGCCATCAGCCCAATCAGGAAGCCGGCCGGCAACGCGGCGATGAAATTGCCCAAAATCTCGCGGTGCATGATGTGAGAGGATGCCGTGACCATTGCGTCAAACAACTCAGGATCGGTCACATGGCTGAGCACTGAGCCGATCAGAACCGCCCCGACCAGATTGCCGAACAGGACAATCGCCCAGAGCCGCATCAACAGACGCACAGATCTCCAGCGCCGGTGTTTGGTTACAGGCAGAACCGCCGTGAGCGTGTTTTCCGTAAACAGCTGCATGCGCGCCATTGCGATCAGCAAAAAGCCCGCCGGGTATCCGACAGCGATCGCCAGATAGTTCCAGTCTGCATCGCCGACAGCGCGCTCAATCGCGCCCATCAGCAAAACGGACGCGCCCATGGCGAGTCCGGCCGTCAAAGCGGAATACAATAAAGAGCTGGAGGGGCGCAAAAGCTCCTCTTTGCCCGTCTCGGCAATAATGGAATAGAGCGTTTTAGACGCAATTTCGCTGCGCGCCGCAAATCGTTTGGCGCGCAGCTCCTGATCATTCTTTTTTGACAAGGGAAGACCCTTTAACTGGAGGCCGCAAACTTTGAGAGGGCTGACAGGGCAAGCTTTGGCTTTCGAGCCAGAAGCGCGCCCAGTCCCATCAAGGCTGCCGTGGTTTGCAGCGGCTTACGTTTCATTGCGGTCTCAACCAGCGCCAGAGGCGACGCGGAACCCGAAGGTGTCTGAGCCGGGGGCTTGCTCGCCTTGGCTTTCCACAACAGGGTCGCCGCGGCGATTGAACCCAGGCACGCATAAATAGCGCCGACCAGCGCGCTGGCCACCCATGGGGAGTACTGGTTTGACGCCCAGCTCCATCCCGCATGGGTGGCGAACACTGCGCCGAGTACGGGCCCGATCAGCGCGATAGCTATCAGAAGCACGTTCACAGCGCGTCTCCTAGCGACGCATCAGCAAGGCGCCGAGAAAGCCTGCGCCGATCGCGGCGCCGCAAGCGCCAAGCGGGTTCTCACGAATGAGCTCACGCAATTGATCGGGGGCTTCTTCAGCGGCGTCCAGACCGTCCTCGATTGCGGAACGTCCGGCTTTCACGCCCGATTCCCCGCTTTGCTGGACGATCTTGGAAAGATCGCCAACCAGCTGATCCATGTCCGCACGCAGCGAATCCAGATCGGCTTTAAGCTCTTCAGTCGTAACGTCGGAATTAGCAGTGGCGCGTGCCATGTCGCTCTCCTTTATTTTCTGAAGGGGGTGATGGTCGCAAGGCTGGGCTTAGCGAGACGGATCGTCGGTCGCATCTTCGATGGCGTCTTCGGCGTCATCGGCCGCGTCATCCATGTTTTCGCCAGCTTCCTCAAACATGCCCTGGTCTTCACCAGTCACGTCCTCGACCGCCTCATCAACATTTTCGCCGGCGTTCTCTGCCGGGCCGTCCGAACAGGCCGCAGCGGCCATGAAGAACGGGGCGATGAACAGAGGGGCAAACTTTTTCATGATCAAATATCCTTATGTGAAGCGTTCAGGATGAAGTCTGGCGGCGCCGCCGCCAAACTTCTCAAAGGGGTCGGGTTCAGGCTCGGGGCGACCGTCCGCGCAGGGCGCCAAACAGCAGCGACACCACGAACAGCACCAGAAAGACGAAGAACAGGACTTGCGCGATTGAGGCCGCGCCGGCTGCAATGCCGCCAAAACCGAACAGGGCCGCGATCAGGGCGACGACGAAAAATCCAAGGGCCAGTCTCAGCATTGGGTAGCTCCTTCAATATCAAACAGTCCCCCAATCAACGCCCCGTGTTGAATCTGGTTCCCAAAAACTTTCAGAAAATCCCGCTTCACATTCAGCCTATATAATAAAGCATAGTTTTTTTCTGCAGGTCCGTGCTGACGTTTTCCAATGGATTTGTTTTTGAGACCCGGGTGGAACGCCGCAGATTTACTGCCAGCTTTTGGAACCCATCCGCCATGACCCGCGTTGATAGGGTCCGCAACTGATGGAGACTTGATATGAGCAGCACCGCTTTGGCATCCAAATCCGCCGCGTTCGCCCCGAAATCCGGCATCGAAGCTGAGGATCGCACCCAGATCGCTGGCGCGCTGGGCAAGGTGCTCGCCGACAGCTACATGCTGTTTATCAAGACCCAAGGCGTTCACTGGAATGTGGTTGGACCGACCTTCTACAGCCTGCACAAGCTGACCGAAGAGCACTACGAGAATCTCCATCGCGCCATTGATGAACTCGCCGAGCGGATCCGCGCCCTGGGTGAGAAAGCTCCGGCGTCCTATCGCAAATATGGCGAGTTGTCCGAGATCCGCGATTACGATCTGGAACAATCAGCGGACGCGCATGTCAGCATGCTGGTGGACGACCACCGCACAGCGGTGACATCCATGCGCGCCGCCATCGAATGGTGTGAAGACAAGAAAGACTTCGTCACCGCCGACATGTTGATCGAGCGCATGAGCTGGCACGAAGAAGCGATCTGGATGCTCAACGCCATCATCGCCGAGAAGTAAGCTCAACTGATTTTGAAAAAGCGGGCCAGTCGGTCCGCTTTTTCATGCGCGGGAATCTGTCATGACCCAAACACCGGACTCATCGGCGTCAGACGCCCTCGACGCTGTTGAAGAAAACGTCCAGGGCGTCGTCGAGCAAGGCCGCACGGCCTTCACTGAACTGCTGGCCTGGATCGCCGAAGACACACAATCGGTGACCCTGGCGCTTGCAATCACCCTGGCGGTGACCATCACCGCGCTCCTGATCAAATGGGGCGTGTCGTGCGCACGCCAGCGCACGGATCAAAGCAGTCTCGCGCACGTCATGTTGGGAACGGCCGAGCGGCTGTCCGCCATGACCTTTCTGATCATCGGCGCCGCTGTCGGGCTGAGCGTTACATCCGCGCCTCAAAGCGTTCTGGACGCGATCTGGTATGTGCTGGGCCTGGTGTTGATCATACAGGTCGCCGCGATCCTTCGCGGTCTGGCTGTCGATCTGGTGCAGCGCCGCGCGCTTCAACGCGCGGACAGCCGCAGCGCGGTCTGGAACGGCATCGCCATCATCAAATGGGCGATCAGCACCTTTATCTGGTCAGCGGCCTTCCTGGTTCTGCTCGATAACGCCGGCGTGGACATCACCGCCCTGATCGCGGGTCTCGGCATTGGCGGCATCGCCATCGGTCTGGCGGCCCAGGGTTTATTCAGCGACTTGTTCGCCGGCATCTCAATTCTGTTCGACAAACCCTTCAAACGTAATGACTTGATCGAGTTTGGCGACTGTCTGGGCACGGTCAGCAAGATCGGGCTGAAAACCACCCGCCTGCGCTCCTTGTCAGGCGAAGAGATCGTCATCCGCAACACCAATCTGCTCGACATGACGATCCGCAATTTCCAGCGGCTCGAAGAACGGCGCTGGCTGTTTCAGATCGGCGTCACCTATCAGACCGCCGCAGATCAGCTTGAGCAGATCCCGGACTGGATCAAAACAATTATCGACGACACCGACCAGGCCCGTTTTGAACGCGCCCATTTCGCTCGCTTCGCCGACAGCGCAATGGAGTTTGAGGTCGTCTGTCATGCTCAGAGCCTGGACTACGCCGTATACATGGACGTGCGTCACGCCGTGAATCTCGCACTTGTCCGCAAGTTCGCCGACGAGGGCGTCGAGTTCGCCTATCCCACGCGCACCCTGATGCTCGCACGCGATGACGGCTCGGTCGTCGACCCCGCTGCAACACCAACCCCCCAGGAAAGAGGTGACCAATGACCAAGGACCATGGTCCTTCCGTGAAGGATGACGAAACCTATGAAGCCCTGCGCGAGGACGGCGCGTCCAAATCCAAGGCCGCCCGCATCGCCAACGCCCAGGCGTCTGATGATCAGGACGCCGCCGCGAAAGGGGGCGCGCACAAAGCCTATGAAGACTGGACGAAGGACGAATTGTACGACCGCGCTCAGGAGATCGGCATCGAGGGGCGCTCGAGCATGACCAAGAGCGAGCTGATCAAGGCGCTGCGCGACGGCCAATAGTCGCCTTGAACACGTCAGCCACCCTCTGAAGGGAACTGTTTCGCCTCCCTGACGTTAGTTTTTCATACGGAACCGGGAGGACGTCATGTTCGCAACCACTGCTGTTTTGCTGGCCTTGCAAGCTGCACATATTTCGGACGTGCACGTTCCCGCTCCTGTCCTGAGCAATTTCGCCGAGCAATTACAGGCCGAGTTCCAAGACACTGGCGACAGCGCCTGGTCCATTCCGCTGGGCGGCGCGGACAGTGCAGCGTTGATCCCAACCCTCTCCGCCCAGAATGAAAGCCGCGAGGACAGTGATGAGCTGTCCGCATTTGGCGTCGGCCTGGAGCTGGAGACCAGCCCCCTCGCCTTTGGCTCGATCTCCCGGCTGAGCCTGATCGTGTCCTATGATCAGGAAACCGTCATCATGCGTCCGGGCGGTGGCGGCGTCAGCGCCCTGACCCGCGTGGCAGGCGAAGTCGGCGTGGCGGACGGATTTGCGGGCCTGGGCATGTCGCTCAATGATCACGGCGCGGTCACCGCTGGATATATCCGTCAACAACGCGAAATCCGCTTCGGCGAAAATAGCTGGAACGCGCAATCTAACTTCGTCGGCCTGAGCTATCGTCAGGCCTGGTGATCTAGACCAGCCATATCACCAAGACCGCCCCCAGCGCGCCCAGGCACAAGCCCGCAGAAACCAGATCTCCCAGCCAGTTCGAGCGCCCTTTAAGACAATGGGCGCTCAGCGATCGTACGACGGCCCGGTCACGCAGACGGCCCATCACGATCAATCCCACCGCCAGCACCATGAACAGGCTGGAGATCAGCTTGGCGACCCAAGTGGGCTCAAAGCTGTCGAAAACCACCTGCATCCCCAGCCCGACACCGATGGCGGCCAACGCGGTGCGCAGCCAGCTGGCGAACGTGCGCTCGCTGGCCATCAGCGTGCGGTCTTCCGCCCAGTTCGTCCGGTCTTCGGCAAGCTCTGTTTTAGCAACGGTCATCGCGATTCCCTGACAAAACCGGGAACCGGACGTCCCATGGCACGTTTCTATACCAAGCCTGATTATACACGAAGGAGGCCCTACCGATGAAGACCGCTATGACCCTGACTGCGATCGTGGCCCTGGCCGGATTGTCGGCGACCGCCTTCACCCAAAACCTTGACGCGCCACAGAACACCCTGGTCAACGAAACGGCTGACGGGAAGGCGTATTATCTGGCCTCCACGCTGTTGCGGTCGCGCCTGACGTTCACTGACGGGGACCTTCCCATCAAGGATCTGCTGCTGGACGAAGCGGGCAATCTGCACGCCATCGTCGTTGACCATCCCAACTGGCTGGACGGCGATGCTGCGATCGCAGCCGACCTTGTCTATCTGGCCGGCGCGCATGGCGATGAAACCCTGCGCGCCGACATTACCCGCGCGGAGTTCCAGATGCTGGCCCAAGGCGGCGGCTACGAACCCATCGGTTTGAGCTGGGCGGCGGAATATCGCGACGCGGAATCAGCGCGCGCCCTCTTGGGGCAGTCCATTCAGGTCAGCGCCACTGCGCCCGATATCGCGATTGATGACCTTGAAATCAGCCAGGGCGGCGCCGTCATGGCGGTGCATTTTGAAGACAGCGGCTGGCGCGCTTTTGATGCGCTGGACGGCCGCATTCCGATGAACGCCCTGCACTTTGACTATGACGCCCCCCAGGGCTGGACCGTCGCCACGACCGTCAATGACGCACAGATCAACGCGCTGGCGGGCCGGGACACCTCGTTGTTTCTGAGCGCGTCCAACGCGTCCTGATCCGCTTATCACTTTAAAAGGAGATCTTCATGAGTACTCAATCCACAGCAACCGGCGGCGATATCCTGCGTTTGATCCTGGCCATTCTTTTGCCGCCGCTCGGCGTGTTCTTCCAGGTCGGCCTCGGCCTTCATTTTTGGCTGAACATCGTCCTGACCCTGTTCGGCTATATCCCCGGCATCATCCACGCCGTCTGGATCATCGCCACACGCCGCTAGACCGGCAGCACATCGCCGACACGATCATCGGGCGCTGGAGTTCTCCCCCTCCAGCGCCCGATGCATATCTGGATCAGGACCAACTCCCCCAAACCTTGCCCCCCGAACCCATATAGGGTTCGCAAGGGCGAACGCCCGCCCGCAGCGACGCGAGGATGTCTTTGCAAAGAAGAAATGGTGCGGGTGAGAAGACTCGAACTTCCACGTCATAAGACACTGGTACCTAAAACCAGCGCGTCTACCAATTCCGCCACACCCGCACAGGCAGGGCAGGCCGCAGAATTAGCTCTTACGTCATGCCGCGGTCAATCTGCGTTTGCCGTCGCGAGGCAGATCAACACCCGGCGCCAGACCTGCGTCTGCATCTGGACGTCACAGGTCAGCGCTTCATCATGTCTGCAGCTTTCACCAAGAGAGATCGCGCCATGACGACTGACCGCCCCGCCGACGCTCCCCCATCAGAAGACCGCAGCAGTTTTGACTGGGAAGCGCGGTTTCAGGCCGATGACGCCCCCTGGGAGCGTCAGGGCGTCCACCCGGCCTTGATCGACTGGATTGATTCAGGCGTTCTGAAGCCTGGCCAGACTGTCCTGACCCCCGGATGCGGGCGCAGCGAAGAACCTGTCTTTCTGGCGCAACAGGGGTTGAGCGTCATCGCCACGGACATCGCGCCCAGCGCCATCGCCTGGCAAAAGGCGCGCTTTGAGAGCGCAGGCGTCACCGCGCAAGCGATAGAAACGGACGCCCTCGCCTGGCGCCCGGAAACGCCGGTTGACGTGCTCTACGAGCAGACCTTTCTGTGCGCCATCCATCCCAAAAAGCGCGATGCGTATGAAGCCATGGCCCATGCCAGCGTGAAACCGGGCGGAGTGTTGCTGGCCTTGTTCATGCAGAAGTCCGAGCTCGGCGGCCCGCCCTATGGCTGCGGCCTGGACGCCATGCGCGCCTTGTTCACCGAAGACCGCTGGCGTTGGCCCGAGGCCGAACCGCGTCCCTACCCGCATGGCGGACTGAACGGCAAGGCCGAACTGGGCACTGTTCTGACGCGGGTCTAAACCTGTACGAAGCGTCAAAGCACTTTGTTAAAGTCTTAGCCCGAGAGTGGAATTCTGTATCAGGGCAAGCCAATGATCACGACCGGACCCACATATTCAGCCGCAACGCTGCTTAAAGCCGGGATGGCGCGTGACGCGGGCAAGCCTTCGCCCGCCCAGACCGGACCTGTGTTCAAAACCAGCGGCGACGAGCGCGATGAGAAGGCTTTGCGTACGCTGAAGTCTGTGGTGGAAACGCTGAGCCGCGCCCAGGACGAGCCCCAAAAGGCGGCCAAAGCCCAGGCGCGCGAGCGGGTTGAAGCGCTCAAAGAGCGCATCAAAATGCTCAAGCAGTTCTCCGGCATGGACCCCAAAGCGCTGGCTCGGGCGTTGAAGCAGATCGCGAACGAACTCAAAAGCGCGCTGAAGGATTACGCCAGCACGGGCGGAAGCCTGTCGGATATTGGCGTCAGCGCCTCTTCAATCACCGCCACGCCCGTCCCAAATTCCACGGCGTCCGCTGAGGCCGAAGCTGAAGCCGCCTCAAATGAGGCCCAGACCGCCGAGCGCGACGCGCAGAACGTTGCTGAAGACGCTGAGGCTGCAGCTCAAGCTGCACAATTGGATGCGCAAGCGCAGGACGACTCTTCACAGGCGGGCTCCCCGGACGACCAACGGCGCATTGCGTTGGCCGAGCGCGAGGGTGAGCTGAAAGCGGATCAGCACTTCGCCAAAGAGGTTCGCGAGCTGACACGGCAGATCAAGGACCTGTTCGAAAAAGCCAAAAGCGACGCCGCGCGACAGCCTAACGAGGCCTCCGCCAAGCGCGTTCTGGATGAGACCAAGGACGACATCAAAGAGCTTGAAGACGAGCTTCAAGACTTTCAAACCGATGTCTCCACCGAGTTGAACAGCGTTCAGCTTCAGATGAGCTTTTCCCAAGACCTGCCGAGTCCGCCCACTCTGGCCATCACGGTCTAGCGCTTGCCGCCCTCTTTGGCGGTCAGGGGCGCATATCTGAGCACCAGAAACCCGATCAGCAGGCCGGCGATCAGATTGGCGGTGAACAAGCCCCAGATGACGCCGTTGGCGTCGCCCAGAAATCCGCCAAGCCAGCTCAAGGGTATGATCAGGACCAGGCCGCGGAAGGCATTGCACGCCACGCCCAGAAAGGGTCGGCCCAGGCCGTTGAAGCCCGCCGCAGCGGCCATCGCCACGCCATAGCCGCCCATGGCGAACGGCGCGATCGCCCAATAGGCCACGGCCATGGCCTGCCCGTCTTCAGACGGCAGGAAGACCGGCGCCAGAAACCGCCCCGCCAGCAACAATAAGACCGCCATGGACGCGCCCCAGCCCCAGCAGAAGATGAAGGATTTCACGAAGGCTTCGCGCACCCGGTCATTTAACCCGGCGCCGCCGTTCTGACCGGTGATGGGACCGATGGAGCCTGACAGGGCGAACAGCGGAATGAGCGCCAGCGCCTCCACCCGCATCCCCACGCCCAAGCCCGCCACGGCGGGCTCGCCATACGGCGCGATGGCCGCGAAGACGAGGGTGTTGGCCAGAGGTCCGATCATGTTGGAGCCCGAAGCCGGCGCGCCGATCCGGGCGATCTCGCGCCAGTTCCAGAACAGGGTGTCAAAACCGGGCCAGCTGAAATCAATCAGTTTCTCGCGAAACACCAGAATGCCCATGGCGATGACGAAGACCGCCATGTTGGCGATCAGCGTCGCCAGCGCCGCGCCGGTGACTTCCATCGCCGGAATGGGCCCCAGGCCGAAGATCAGGATCGGGTCCAGCACCATATTGATGAAGGCTGCGATGATCATGATCACGCTCGGCACGATGGCGTCGCCCATGGCCCTGAGCAGATTGCTGGCCACCATGGGGCCGACCATGAAGACCGCGCCCGCAAACCAGATCGTCATGTATTCATGCACGAAGGGCATCATCGCGTCCGTCGCGCCCATCGCCCGGAAGACCGGACCGATCAGGGGAATGCCCAGCACGCTGACCAGCAGGACCACGATAAAGGACAGAGTGATGGCGTCTGTCGCCACGCGGCGGGTGGACTCGCCGTCGCCACGTCCGGCCGCACGCGCCACCACCGACACCGCCCCGGCCCCAAGACCGATGGAAATGCTCATCACCAGCATGGAGACGGGAAAGACGAACTGGACGGCGGCCTGCTGGTCCGTTCCCAGCCGCCCCACCCAGTAGGCGTCGATAACCCCCACCAACATCATGGCGAGAATGCCGAAGCTCATCGGAGCGACGAGACGCAGGATATGGCCGAAGACCGGCCCCTGCGTCAGATCATTGGAGGCGCGGGTGGAAGCCATGCAAACGCTTTCAGAAAGACGGAGGACTCAAATCATCGCCATAGGTAGGATGACCTATGGCGATGCGCCATGTCTTTCATGGAAAAGGTCTGTTCACATCTCTCGGCTTCCGGGCCGAAAGGCGCAAGTGAAGCTTATTGTGTGCGGGTGATCGAGCTGTAGCGCGGATGGGCGTAGTCCTGCTCGACCGTCAGCTCAGGCAGACCACAGAGCTCGGAGCGCGTTTCACCCACCTCCATCAGATCAAACCCGGCGCAATCGGCACCGCCTTGCGCATGGCCAGTCTCATGAATGGTGTTTGAGGAAAACCCAGCTTGCACAGCAAAGATGTAGGCGTATGGGAAGTCATAGCTGAAGGCGTAGGTAAAGGCGTTTTCACCGGCCTCTGTGAGCGCAAATTGCGATGCGCAGTCTTCAAAGTCGAGATCCGCATCAGAGCTGCTCATCGCGATGCAATTGCCATCAAAACGGAATTCAATGGTGAAATCCTCATGGTACACGGCAGCGTCTGAAGAAATCACCACCTCCCAGACCTGCCCTTGCAACGGATCATCGTCCGAGAGCGCAGCCGCCTGTCCGCAGCCGAGCCATCCAAAACCAAATGCAGCGAGTGTTCTGATCAACGTACGCAACAGCGTCCCTCCCCTGGAAAACAGAGGGCACTCTGGCACGGAGAGATTAAAGCTCTGCGCTATGTCGCTTTTTGCGATGGCGTATGATTGAGATCATAGGCGGCCAGCCCCGCCAGATTGACGATGTCCGACACGTTTGATCCAACCCGCGCCACCTGAACCGATTGCTCAAGCCCGATCAAAAGGCCCTCGATCACCGTCGCCCCGCCCGCAGATTTCAACAAGCGCGCCGCGATGGAGGCCGAGTGCACCGCCGGCATCACCAGAACGTTCGCAGCGTCTGACAGGCGTGAGAACGGATAGCGGTCGCGATGATTGGGATCGAGGGCGATGTCCACCGCCATCTCGCCTTCATATTCGAAATCAAGATCGAGCTTATCAAGCTTGCTGACCGCGCTCTGGACCTTGGTCGTCCGTTCGCCCGGCGGGTTGCCGAAGGTGGAATAGCTCATGAACGCCACGCGCGGATCGAGACCCAGCCGGCGCGCGGCATGGGCGGCGCCGACGGCGATCTCGGCCAGTCCGTCAGAATCGGGGAACTCGGTGACGTTGGTGTCTGCGATGACCAGCATCTTGCCGCGCGCCAACGCCACGGTCAGGCCGATCACACGCCCGCCCGGCGCCGGATCCAGCACCAGTCGAATATCGCTCATCGTGTTGGTGAAATGACGGGTGACGCCCGTCACCATGCCGTCGGCATCACCAAATTTGAGCATGCAGGCGGAAAAGACGTTGCGATCATTATTGACCAGGCGCTGCACGTCACGGCGCAGATATCCCTGACGCTGAAGTCGCTTGTAGAGCCAGTCGGCATAGTCGGCGTTGCGATCGGAGAGACGCGCATTCTGGATTTCCAGCACGTCGTCAGGCAGTCCCAACTCGCGCATATTGGCGCGGGCGATCTCTTCACGCGCCACCAGCACCGCCTTGCCCAAGCCTTGGGACTGGAAGGCGAAAGCGGCGCGGATCACGCTCGGCTCTTCGCCTTCGGCGAAGACAATGCGCTTGTCAGAGCCAGAGATCGCCTGGGTGACGCGCTGTTGCAGGGCGGCGGTCGGGTCCAGGCGGCGCGCCAGCGACTGGCGGTATTTCTCTTCATCCTCGATCGGAATACGCGCCACGCCGGTTTCAATCGCCGCACGCGCCACATAGGGCGGCACGAAGCTGATCAGGCGCGGATCAAACGGCGACGGAATGATGTAATCACGGCCAAAGCGCAAACCGCTGTCTGACTTGTTGGCGGTCGAGACCTCGTCTGGCACGTCCTGACGGGCGAGATCGGCGAGCGCGCGGGCGGCGGCGAGCTTCATCTCCTCATTGATCGTCCGCGCGCGCACGTCCAGAGCGCCGCGGAAAATGTAAGGAAAGCCCAGCACATTGTTGACCTGATTGGGGAAATCAGATCGCCCGGTCGCCACGATCGCGTCCGAGCGCGCCGCACGGACTTCGTCGGGCATGATTTCCGGCGTCGGGTTCGCCATGGCGAAGAGAATCGGATCCGCCGCCATGGACTTCACCATGTCCTGGCTGACAATGCCGCCCGCGGAGAGGCCGAGGAACACATCCGCGTCCACCATCGCCTCTTTAAGCGTGCGCAAATCCGTTTCGCGGGCATGTTGAGCCAGTCGGTCATGAAGGTCGTTGCGGCCCGTATGAACCACGCCGTTCACGTCCACCACGGTGACATTGTCATGCTGCACGCCGAGCGACTTCACCAGCTCCAGCACCGACAGGCCCGCCGCGCCGGCGCCGCACAGCACCAGCTTGATGTCTTCAAACTTGCGGTTCGTCAGATGACAGGCGTTGATCAGCCCCGCGGCCGCGATGATCGCTGTGCCGTGCTGATCGTCATGGAACACGGGAATATCGAGCTTTTCGCGCAAGCGCGCCTCAATCTCGAAGCATTCCGGGCTCTTGATGTCCTCAAGATTGATG
This sequence comes from Oceanicaulis sp., assembly GCF_051859625.1. Classification (GTDB taxonomy): domain Bacteria; phylum Pseudomonadota; class Alphaproteobacteria; order Caulobacterales; family Maricaulaceae; genus Oceanicaulis. The sequence goes on from NZ_JBHYFH010000002.1 coordinate 625,430, forward strand.
CCGCCAAAGCTGTCGCCGAACCCGGCGACGCAATCCACGAACTTGTCAGGGTCGGTGTAGTTGATCTCGAGATCAAAGCCGTCAATGTCCGCAAAGCGTTTGAACAGGACCGCCTTGCCTTCCATCACAGGCTTTGAAGCGGCCGCGCCCAGATTGCCCAACCCCAGGATCGCCGTGCCGTTGGACACCACCGCCACGGTGTTGCCCTTGGAGGTGTAATCATAGACCGCGTCCGGGTTCTCCGCGATGGCCCGCACCGGCGCCGCAACGCCCGGCGAATAGGCCAGCGCCAGATCGCGCTGGGTCGCCATCGGCTTGGTCGGGATCATCGCCACCTTGCCCGGCGGGCTCGCGCGGTGAAATTCCAGCGCGTCTGCGTCGGTCGAGGAAAGCTTTTCTGTGTCGGACATGGCGATGATGGATCTATCTGCTCTGGGAAAGTCGTGAATGAGCTATACGCGTCTGCGCGCTCGCTTGCTACACCATGTGTGGGTTCAATCGCTGCAGAGCCGCCTTGCGATTTTGCGCCTGTGAAACAGCGTCAAGCGCCTGGGGCAATTGCACAAGCACCGTGTCCGCCGTGCCGCCCGGACCCAGGCGCCGTCCCGCATCGCCATGCACATAGACCGCCGTGCAGGCCGCCTCATGCGTCGGTGCGCCCTGGGCCAGGAACGCGCCGATCAGCCCGGCCAGCACATCGCCCGTGCCCGCCGTGGCCAGACGCGCGCTGGCGTGGACATTGACCCAAACCTCCCCGCCCGGCGCAGCGATCACCGTGTCCGGCCCCTTGAACACCACCACCGCCCCGCAGCGCCGGGCGGCCTCCCGCGTGCGTTCGATCTTGTTACCTGCATGCGCCGCCCCTGCGAGGTCGGGAAAGAGCCGCGCGAATTCTCCGCCATGCGGGGTCAGGACGCAGTCCGCATGAAGGCTCTCAAACAAGGCCTCCGGCGCGTCTTCGAACACGCTCAGTGCGTCAGCGTCGAGCACAAGGGGGATTTTCAGATCGCAAGCGGAGCGCACCTGCGCTTTCAAGCGCGGGCTGATCCCTGCCCCCGGCCCCATCACAGCCGCGCTGGCGCGGTGATGCTCAAGCACATCGCCGAACGGCGCTTCAGCCTCATACTGACGCGCCACCAGGCTTTCAGAGGATGATGCGATCTCATTCAGCGCCCCCTGCCCGGACAAGACAGTGACGAAACCGGCGCCGCCAACCTGACCCGCTCGGGCCGCCAGACGCGCCGCACCAGTCGCCCCGCGCCCGCCCGCCAACACGCAGAGCCGTCCACGGCTGTGCTTGTGCGCATCTCTATCAATCCGAGCGCCCGGCACACGCCACAGATCGGGATGGTTCAGCGTCGCACAGGGCGCGGCCTGTTCGCTCCACCCGTCCGGAATCCCAATGCCGCACAAGACCACCTCCCCGCATAGCGCGCGTCCCGGCGACAATAGATGCGCGGGCTTGTACCGATGGAAGGTGACGGTCAGGTCCGTACGGAACACCGGCCCCTGCACCGCAGCCCCATCGCCGGACAGGCCGCTGGGCGTATCCACAGCCACACACACGCCGTCATATCCTTGGCTATCTTGCGCCAGTCGCGCGGCTTCCCCCTCCAGGGGCCGGTTCAACCCTGCGCCAAACAACGCATCAACGATCAGGGCGTGATCGCTCAGACGGCAGTCACCCAGCGGGTGGACAGGTCCGCTCCAGCCCGCCGCGGCCCAGGCGGCGTCTCCGCTGAGCTCAGAGACTTGCGCCAGCGTGAAGACGCGGACCGGCCAGCCCTCATCACGCAAACGCTGGGCGATGATCCAGCCATCACCACCATTATTGCCAGGCCCGCACAGCACCGCCGCCTCACGCGGCGACCAGTTTTGCAGGATGGTCCGGACGGCGGCCTCCCCCGCATTTCTCATCAAGACCTGACCCGACACCCCTTGCGAGACCGCATGGGAATCCGCCTCGGCCATGGCGGAAACAGTCAGGATGGCGTGGGGCTGATCAGACATGGTCAAAGACATCCTTCAAATTCGCATCAGTATCGAGCATCTACGCCTCAGAATCGAGCAGAGAAGGTTTTGCGCATCCCTGCGACATGGCTCCGGCTTGCGGCGTTGGACACGAGGGTTAGCGTCCATTTGGTGAGCGGAGGCCCCGAATGAAAAAAATCGAAGCGATCATAAAGCCGTTCAAGCTGGACGACGTAAAGGAAGCCCTGCAAGAGATCGGGCTGCAAGGCCTGACCGTCACTGAAGCCAAGGGCTTCGGACGTCAAAAAGGGCATACCGAGCTGTATCGCGGCGCAGAATATGTCGTGGACTTCCTGCCCAAAATCAAAATCGAACTGGTCATTCCCGATGACCGCGTCGAGGCCGCCATCGAGGCGATCCAGACCGCCGCCCAGACCGGGCGCATCGGCGACGGCAAGATCTTCATTTTCCCGGTGGAAGGCGCGATCCGCATCCGCACCGGCGAAACCGATGACGACGCCATCTGACCCCCGCAAGACAACGCCCGCCAGCACCCAAAGCCAGCCATAAGGACCTTACCATGTCTGCTGAAAAGATTCTCAAGCAAATCAAGGACGAAGACGTCGAGTTTGTCGATCTGCGGTTCACTGACCCGCGCGGCAAGCTGCAACATGTCACCTTCGACGTGGACATGGTGGATGAAGACTTCTTTGAAGAAGGCTCCATGTTTGACGGCTCTTCCATAGGCGGCTGGAAGGCCATCAACGAGTCCGACATGGTGCTGATGCCCGACACGAGCAGCGCTTATATCGACCCGTTCTTCCAGCAGACCACCTTGTCCATCGTTTGCGACATTCTGGAGCCGGATTCAGGCGAAGCCTATAATCGCGACCCGCGCACCACGGCGAAAAAAGCCGAGAACTTCCTCGCCGCCTCCGGCATTGGCGACAAGGCGTTCTTCGGTCCGGAAGCGGAATTCTTCGTCTTTGACGATGTGCGCTGGTCCACCGCTCAGAACAACACCTTCTATGCGCTGGATTCCGACGAAGGCCCCTACAATTCCGGCACGAAAATGGAGGGCGGCAATCTCGCCCACCGTCCCGGCCCTAAGGGCGGCTATTTCCCGGTCCCGCCGATCGATTCGCTTCAGGACATGCGCTCTGAAATGCTGTCGGTGATGAAAGAGCTGGGCCTGCAGCCTGAAAAGCATCACCACGAAGTGGCGCCGTCGCAGCATGAGCTGGGGATGAAATTCTCCACCCTCACCGAGATGGCCGACCGCATGCAGACCTATAAGTACATCGTGCACAATGTGGCCGCCGTTTACGGAAAAACCGCGACCTTCATGCCCAAGCCCGTCCATGCGGACAACGGCTCCGGCATGCACGTGCACCAGTCGATCTGGAAAGACGGCAATCCGCTGTTTGCTGGCGACAAATACGCCGGCCTGTCCGACACCTGCCTGTATTACATTGGCGGCATCATCAAGCATGCCCGCGCCATCAACGCGTTCGCCAACGCCTCGACGAACTCCTACAAGCGTCTCGTGCCTGGCTTTGAAGCGCCGGTCCTGCTCGCCTACTCGGCGCGCAACCGTTCGGCGTCCATCCGGATCCCGCACGTGCCGTCCGCCAAGGGCAAGCGCCTGGAAACCCGCTTCCCCGATCCGGCCGGCAACCCGTATCTGACCTTCGCCTCGCTGCTGATGGCGGGCCTGGACGGCATCGAGAACCAGATCCATCCCGGCGACGCGATGGACAAGGATCTCTATGATCTGCCGGCTGAAGAGCTCAAAGACATCCCGACCGTTTGCTCCTCCCTGCGCCAGGCGCTGGAATCACTCGACGCGGACCGCGACTTCCTCAAGAAGGGCGGCGTGATGGATGACGACCAGATCGACGCCTATATCGATCTGAAGATGGAAGAAGTGACCCGTATCGAGCATCACCCGCACCCGGTTGAGTTCGACATGTATTACAAAGTCTAGGCTCAGGCTTTCATTTCGTGACGACCGGCCGCTCTGGACATATCCAGGGCGGCCGTTCGCATTTGGGAACCCGTTTTGGGCAAAGCGCGAAAAATGGCTGCGGCGCGCGGGCTTGCAATGGTCGACGTGCGCAAAACCATGGGCTAGAAAGATGGGATGACGCACGTTTGGTTCACAAGTTGTGAACCTGCGCCTGACCGGAGACCGACGCATGCGCCGCAGCCTTTTCGCCGCCGTTTCCCTGACCGCCCTCATCGCTTCGCCAACCTGGGCGCAAGAGACGATCAACGACGAACGCACCGAACCGGTCCAGACTTCTGATGCAGACGGCGCCGGCAACGCCGATGACATCGTCATCGGCACCAATGGGCGCGTCACGCTGATCGGCGTTCCGGGACCCGCTGTGCACGTCGACTCCAACAATGACCTGACGACGAACAGCGGTTCGATCATCCGGATCAATGATCGCGACGCGGACGGCGACGCCGTCAATGTGGACGGCGCGGTCGGTGTCCAGATTGATCCAGGCGTCGAAAGCGACTTCGTGCATAACGGCCGCATCATCCTTGATGACAGTGACGATCCTGCCGATAGCGGAACCGATGACCTGGTTGATTCAGATCTCGACGGTCAGGTGGATGATCCGGATCAGGAAGCTGACGGTCCCTTCGCTCAGGACCAGAACAAGACTGGCCTCCTGATCGGCGCGGTGGATTCCGACTTCAACCCGATCGCCAATCAGGACGCGGTGACGGGCGATGTGACCATTACCGGCAGCGGCACAGTCAATGTGCAGGGACAAAACAGCTTTGGCGTGCGGGCTGTCACTGATCTTGACGGCGATTTCATCGTCAACGGCTCAGTGGGCGTCACCGGTGAAGGCAGCCGCGCCATTTCACTGGAAGGCGATGTCAGCGGTGATGTTGATCTTCGCACGGTCTCTGCTGTCACCCCGGGTGGCGAGGCCGTCGTTATTGAAGGTGATGTTGGAGGCGGCATTCGCGCCAACGGCACGATCCAGGCTTACGGCTACCGCATCACGACGCGCTACAATCAGACCCTGATGGCTCTGTTTGAAAATGAAGCAGAGGCTGCTGAGCGCGGCGATGTCGCCGACAATCTTGATTCAGGCTCCGCCTTTCTGATCGCAGGCTCGGTCGCAGATGGCGTTTTCATCTCTTCAGCCGGCACGGTCCAGGCCTACACCGGCGGCGGCGCGGGTCTGGAGATTCGTCCCGATGAAGACGGTTCCGGAGATGTGGTGATCGGCGAAGTCGCTCTGCCCGACGATTACACCAGCGACCGCACAGATGATGACGACGATGGCGACCAGCTCGGCTTTGGCGTCGTCAACGAAGGCGCCATCAGCAATAATGGCGTGTTTGACGGCAAGGACGCCACAGCCATTCTTGTGGTCGGACGCAATGACAACGGCGTCTTGCGCTCCGTGATCCTGGGCGCTGACGGATTTTCAAACGTCGGCACGGTCACAGCCACCGCATATGACGGTCGCGCTGTCGCCATGCATTTCGGCGAAGGCGCCCAGGCGGACACGCTCCAGAATACCGGCGCCATCCGCTCTTCTTCGATACTCGGCCATGCCGAGGATGGATTCGCCGACGACGCTTATGGCTCTGGTGAAGCGGTCGCGATTGATCTGGATGAGAATTCTCAGATCCGCAGCATTCTGAATGAAGCGGGAGCCATCTCGGCGTCTCTCGTCCGTGGCGGACAAAGCGCCGTTGCGATTCGCTCCAATGACGACAGCCTCGAAGAAATTCATAATACAGGCGCGATCACGGCGTTCATCAGCAGCATCGACGACGCCTTCTCCGCTGACGACATCGACCTGATCGCCGTAGACGCCCGCAACAATAATGGCGGCCTGAGCATCATTCAGGAGCAAGGCTTTGATGATGACGGCGAGGCGTTGTCCGCCCCCGTCATCAATGGCGACATCTTGCTGGGCGACGGCGATGACCGGGTCGAAATCCTTGCGGGCTCCGTGAATGGCGACATCGCCTTCGGCCTGGGTTCGGACGTGCTGATCATCGACAACGCCACGCTGAACGGCGCATTGAGCGATGCGGACGGCGATCTTGTGCTCGACGTCACCAATGGTCAGATCGGCCTGACCGGTACGGACGCGCTGGCCCTGCGCGACGCCGTGTTCCGCAATGGCGGCGTTCTGGAAGTCACCATCGACACCGCTGATCGCTCGAACGCCTTTTTGAACGCATCCGGCGACGTCACTTTCGAGGAAGGCTCGTCCCTGTCCGTGGGGCTCGCCAACATGATCGGTCAGGGCGGCGACTTCGACATCGTCTCAGCCGGCAATCTGACGCTGGCCGATGCAGACGGCACGTTGACCACGACTGAGTCACCCTTCCTCTATAACGCCTCTCTGCAACGCTCCAGCGAAGACGAGAACAAGATCGTTCTGACGCTTCAGCTGAAGACCGCGGATGAGTTGGGCATGCACGCCAACCAGGCCGCCGCCTATGACGAAGCCCTCGCCGCCTTCGAAACCGTTGAGAGCCTGGGCGCGGCCTTTGCAAGCCTGCGCAGCGCTGAAGAGTTTTATGGCGCGTATGATCAGCTGCTGCCTGAATACGCCGCCAGCGCGATCCAGTTCGCCCTCGCCTCCAATGATGCGGCCGCGGGCGCGCTTCAGGGCCGCTTGAGCAATGCGCGCCTTGCGCCTGACAATCTGGCGGGCGTCTGGATTCAAGAGTTTGGCTATTATGCTGACCGCTCCGGCTCCGCTCTGGGCTCGGGCTATCGTGGTCAGGGCGTCGGCCTCGCTGTCGGCCTGGATCGCCCGGTGGGTCCGTTCTACGCCGTGGGCGTTCAGCTCGTGGGCGCCGCCAGCGAAATCGAAGAAACCAACGGCTTTGATCAGCCCATGGTGTCTCTGACCGGTCAGATCGGCGGCTATGCCGCGATGGATCTCGGCGGATTTGATATCTCGGGCAATATCGGCATCGGCTATGACTATTTTGAAATCGACCGTGAAATCCGGATTGGTGACTTCAGCGCGCTGACCAGCGCCGACTGGAGCGGCTGGCACGCCACCGCGAGCCTGCAAGCCGGTCGTGATTTCGCCTTCGGCGAGTGGGTGCTGCGCCCTGAAGCGGCCGTGACCTATCTGTCCTTGTTTGAAAGCGGCTACACCGAGACCACGTCCGGCAGCAATGCGGATGCGATCAGCGGTCTCGCGCTGATGGTCGATGACCGTGATTCCTCGACAGTCCTGGGATCGGGCACGCTGACCCTCGCGCGCCGCTTCGGCACGGACGTGTCCTGGTGGGCGCCCTCGATCCGGGTCGGTTATCGCGGCGAATTCTCCAGCTCGGGCGGTGAGACCACGGCGCAGTTCGGCCAGGACGGAAATCCGTTCACCCTACGCTCCCAACAGCTCTCCAACACAGGCGCGCTGGTCGGATTCGGATTTAGCGCAGGATCGGACTACTCCACCTTCACCTTTGCGTATGACGCTGATATTCGGGATGATTTCGTACGCCATGTCGCCCGGTTGGTGATCCGCCTGACGTTCTAGGCGACAACCGCACATAGCCCAATTGCACGTCTCAGGGGAATCTGGTAAGGCTTTTTCGTCTTCCTGTCCTGACCCCATGCATAGACGGCGAAGACATGGGTCGGCGCGTGCGACGCAGGCGCGCCGACCCTTTTTTTTGGAGCTCGCCATCGCTCCGCTCAGGCGATCCTCGCTAAAGCTGCGGGCGGCCTTTGGCCTTGCGAACCTGTCAGGTTCGATTTGGAGCTCGCCATCGCTCCGCTCAGGAGCTCCTCGCTGAAGCTACGGGCGCGTTTCATCGCTGGTTAACCGTGTCCGGCGAGACTGACAGCATGGTTTTCAGGTCAGTCATCATAGGCGTTCTTAGCCTCGTTCTGCTGTCAGGGTGCGCGTCAGGGCCGCCTGACCAGGTCCATGACGCCTGCCTGATCCTTGAGGACAATCGCAGCTGGTGGCGCGACCTGCAGCGCACCGAGCGCCGCTGGGGCCTTTCGCCCGGAACCCAGCTCGCCTTCTTGAAAAAAGAATCAAGTTTCAACCGCAATGCGCGCCCGGCGCGGCGGCGATTGCTGGGCGTCATTCCCGGCGCGCGTCCCTCTTCCGCCTTTGGCTACGCTCAGGCTCTGGACGGCACCTGGGACTGGTATCGTGAAGACACGGGACGACGCGGCGCGGACCGGAATGATTTTGGCGACGCGGTGGATTTCATCGGCTGGTACGCCAACAAATCCCAACGCCTGTCCGGGATTTCCCTCAATGACCCGTATTCGCTCTATCTCGCCTATCATGAGGGGCATGGCGGGTATAACCGGCGCACCTATCGCAACAAGGACTGGCTTTTGCGCGCCGCGCGCACCGTCCAGACCGATGCGGAACGCTATGACCGCCAGATCAGCCGCTGCGAGCGACGTCTGGGGCGTAGACTGATCCCGTTTTTCTAGGCGCTCTGGCCGCCTGACAGCCGTTTGAGCACGCTCAAGGCCTCGTCCGCCCTGTCCTCCGGCACGAACACATGGTCATGGTGAAGCGCAGCGACGACATTGGCGCTGACCCCCGCCTCCGCCAGCGCCTGACTGACCGCCGCCGTCAGTCCCACAGCCTCCAACGCCGAGTTCACGTCAAGCGTGATGCGGCGGCAGATAAAGACAGGTTCAATCCCCTGATCCTCGAGCCGTTTGAGCGGCGCGATCACCGACCGCCCCTCCTCCTCCTCAAACACCGCGATAGGCGACAGCACATCCAGCGCCTGTGAACGCGGAGACGCGGCATAAGCGTAACGCTCAGGGTCGAGCACAGGACTCAACTGGCGCAACAACACGTCCAGATCGGAGATAGGCGGCGTCATGATCGACTTTCCACATGGCAATGCGTCTCGGGCTGCGTCCTCCCACTACACGATGGGCCGACGCTAGGGCAGATTACGATGTGATGGCTGATGATTCGCAAGACGATCTGTTTTCCGCTCCGTCGGCGCCCAAAGGGCCCGCGACGCCGTCCGCCCCGCGCGAGACGGCGCCTGCTCCTGCGCCCAATTCAGCGCCGGTTTCAGAACCGCCGAGCTCGCCCTCGCCAGAGCCCGTAGCGGCGGCGCCGAAACCAGCGCCCAAGCCTACACCCAAACCCGCCAGCCCGCCGCCTGCGGCGTCCGCTGAGAACAAGGGTTATGACGCCTCCTCGATCGAGGTGCTGGAAGGGCTGGAGCCCGTCCGCAAACGCCCCGGCATGTATATCGGCGGCACCGATGAACGCGCGCTTCATCACCTGTTCGCGGAAATCCTCGACAACTCCATGGACGAAGCGGTGGCGGGTCACGCTGACCGTATCGAAGTCATCATGGATGAGGATGGCTTTGTCTCAGTCAGTGACAATGGCCGCGGCATTCCTGTCGATCCGCACCCGAAATTCCCCGACAAGTCCGCGCTGGAAGTGGTGATGACCACGCTCCACGCCGGCGGCAAGTTCTCTGACAAGGCGTACCAGACCGCCGGCGGCCTGCACGGCGTCGGCATTTCTGTGGTGAACGCCCTGTCTGAACTGGTCGAGGTGGAAGTCGCACGCGACAAGACGCTGTGGCGCCAAGTCTATGTGCGCGGTCTGCCGCAAGGTCCGGTGGAGAAAGTGGGCGCCGCTCCCAATCGCCGCGGCACCACGGTGCGGTTCAAACCCGATGCCGAGATTTTCGGCCCGCGCGCCGTCCTGAAAGCGCCGCGCATTTTCAACATGGCGCGCGCCAAGGCCTTCTTGCGCCGTGGCGTCCAAATTCGGTGGAAATGCCCCGAAACCCTGGTCGAAGGCACCGAAATTCCGGCCGAAACCACCCTCGCCTTCCCTGGCGGGCTTGCTGACCGACTGACCGAGCTGACGCCCAATTCCTCGCTGGTCACCGAGCAGTTCGCCGGACGGGTGGAACGTGACGGCCGCATGGGCGCCGTGGAATGGGCGGTCGCCTTTTCCGAAAACGGCTTCGGCCCCGATGACAGCTTCTGCCAAAGCTATTGCAACACGGTTCCCACCCCCATGGGCGGCACCCACGAACAGGGCTTGCGCGCCGCGCTGTCCAAGGGGCTGCGCGCCTATGGCGAGCTGGCCAATGTGAAAAAAGCCGCCCAGATCACGGCTGACGACGTGATGGGCGGCGCGGGCATTCTGGTGTCGGTTTTCATCAAGGATCCCGAGTTCCAGGGCCAGACCAAGGACCGGCTCTCAACCGCCGAGGCCGGGCGTCTGGTGGAGCAGGCCATTCGCGACCAGTTCGATCACTGGCTCGCCGGCCGTCCCAAAGACGCCGCCCGCCTTGTGGAATGGGCGGTGGAGCGCGCCGAGGACCGCCTCAAGCGCAAGCGCGAGAAAGAGGTCAAACGCCAGTCTGCGACTCGCAAGCTGCGCCTGCCGGGCAAGCTGGCCGATTGTTCGCAAAACTCCGCCGAGGGCGCCGAACTGTTCCTGGTGGAGGGCGATTCCGCAGGCGGGTCCGCCAAACAGGCGCGTGACCGGAAAACACAAGCCATCCTGCCACTGCGCGGCAAGATCCTGAACGTGGCTTCCGCCACGGCCGACAAGATCGCAGCGAACCAGGAAATCTCGGACCTGCTGCTGGCCTTGGGCGTACAGCCGGGCAAGAAGTTCGACCTTGAGGATCTGCGCTATGAGCGCGTGATCATCATGTGTGACGCCGATGTGGACGGCGCCCATATCGCGGCCCTGCTTGCGACCTTCTTTTATAAATTCCTGCCCGGTCTCATTGAGTCGGGCCGCCTGTTTATGGCCCAGCCGCCGCTCTATCGCCTGACCCAGGGCGGCAAGACGCTCTACGCCCAGGACGACGCGGAAAAAGATCACCTGCTGGAAACCGCCTTCAAGAAGGGCAAGGTCGAGGTGGGCCGCTTTAAAGGTCTGGGCGAGATGACGCCGCCCCAGCTCAAATCCACCACCATGCTTCGCGAAAGCCGTTCGCTGGCCCGAGTGGTGGTGACCCCGGAGATGCGCGAAAGCGCGGACGCTCTGGTGGAGACCCTGATGGGCAAGAAGCCCGAGCTGCGCTTCCAGTTCATTCAGGACCATGCGCCCTTCGTGGAAGACGTGGACGTCTGATCCCTCACTGCAGAAACGTTCAAAACCCCGAAAGGCGAATTGTTTATATGGATTCGCCTGTAAGTTGTTTTTGATCTAGGGTGACTCTCGCATCAGGGGCGACGCCGTTTCATACAGCCCCTCAAACCGATGCTGGTGTGACGGAGTTCGCCATGACTGATCGGCTTACATGCCTGCTCGCTGCTCTGGCCCTGTGGTGCCTGGGCGCGCCCGCCCTTGCTCAGGGGAATGAACCCCCGGATGCGGATGCGTTTGATTCAGCTACAAACTTTCTGGCGTGCCGCGGAAATGGGTTCGCCTTGTGCTATTATTCCGGCCCGGCCGGGGATCAACCGACACAGTCGGGAACAAGCTCCCCGCCCCTGCCCTGCAATCCCAATCTCGAGGATACCGCCGCGTGCACCTGCTACGCGCTTCCCGGCGGCATGCACGAAGACGAGCTGATCTGGAATTATGTCGAGATCGGCTCCATCCTCAATGAGTCCGTTCGTCACGACACCATGGAGCTGTGCCATGAAGACGGCTCCAATTGTCTGAACATGAAGAACCAGCGCGACATCTGTCAGGAAGTGGACGGGGTGATCGCGGATGCTGAACAATGCCAGATGGCGCCCGTCTGCGCCGCACTCGGCAATCCTGCGGCTGGCGTCCCACAAACACTCTATCCAGAGCTTGAGAACGCCGTGCTGATCTCGACCTTCTCATTCATTTACAGCGATGTGCACGAATTCGGCTCCACCGATTGCACTCAGATCGACACCCCCTCCTATGCCGGTTGCATGACGGCGCCGTGCCGTGAGGATGAGAATGGCCTGACGACCTGCGACTGTCCGGTCGTGGACGGGCCCTACCAGGTCGGTCAGGAATATGAGGACCTGCAGTGCGATATCGGCCCGCATATCTGGTCCGCCGCCTACCACGAACCGTCCGACTCTGATTCTGAAGACTAATCCCCCCTCAGACAGTTGAGCGGGCTCTCTTAGAGAGCCCGCTTGCTGGCTTCAGTCGATTTGCGCGGTCACATCGAACAGGATGATTTCCGCCATCTCGCGCCGAAAGGTTCGTATCCCGTTGAAGCTCGATGCTTCAGCATGCAGGGCGAAGACGAGCGGCTCGCGGTCCTCACGCGTCAGATAGCCCACATACCAGCCTTCAAATCGGCCCTCCATATCGCCCAGCACCACAGGACCCGCGCCAGTCTTGCCATGAAGCTCGCCATCAGGGCGCTGCCCCGCCTGAGACACCTCATCAAGGGCGGCGAGGCTCGCTTCACTCACGCCTAGCTCCCGATTCAGCAGCCGCTCGAGGAAATCGACCTGCTCGCGCGGTGAGATTTCCAGGGTGTGATCCAGCCAGAATGTATCGGAGCCGTCAGCGACCTCGGCATCGCCATAGGACCAGGCGGGCAGTATTTCCTGATAGGTCGGCGTCCCGATCTCGACCGCCAGATCCTGAAACGCCCAGGCGGCCGAGCGGATGAAGGCGGTTCTCAAGGTCTGATCCTGACGCCAGTCATCGGGCCAGTACTCGGCTGGTGGACGACGCTCGGGATCCCAGGGCAGCTCGGTCTCAAGGCTTTCGGCGGCGCCTGTTTCCAGCGCAATTACCAGATTGGGGATCTTGAAGGTCGACCACGGCCCGCGGCGGCGGTCTGCTTCGCTGCCCTCAAGCACATAGGTGGTTCCGGTCTCCAGATCACGGGCGACAAAGCTGACCTGACGATCGCCAATCGTCTCGAGATGATCGTCACGACTCAAAGTGACATCAGCCGGTTCAGGCTGCGCCAGCGCGGAGCCGCTGACCCCAAGCGCAATGAGCACGCCCAGGCGGCATACGAGTAAGTTCATCGCAATATCCTCTTCCTCATTTCTCTCCCGGGTACGGGGGCATCAAGGCGAAGACAGGGCCAAACTGGCGCTTTCACAAGGAGAATGCGCCTCCGCGGCGGGCAAATGTTATCAAGTAACCCCTTCCCTCACCCCTTGGAAATAAGTCAGTCTGCGCGCTTCGCGATCCGCGTCTCGCAAATGACGCGACAATTAGGGGAGACTTCTGTGCACAGAACACTCAAAGCGCTTGGCGCGTCGATTGCGGCTTTGTCCGTGCTCGGCCTCGCCGCGTGCTCATCTGAAACCGGGTCCAGTTCAGGATCCAGCGGCGATGTCGACGTCGTCCGCTATGAACCCAATCCGTTTCCGAGCACGTATGAACCCATTCCGTCCGGCGTCACCCTGATCACCGGCGCCACCGTGTTTGACGGCGTCGGCGGCGAGCTGGAAAATACCGACATCCTGATCGAGGATGGCCGCATCGCCGCAATCGGCCAGGGGCTGCAAGCGCCCGAAGGCGCGAGCGTGATCGACGCTGATGGCCGTTACATCACACCGGGCGTTGTGGATATTCACTCGCATCTGGGCGTGTACCCCTCGCCTGCCGTGAACGCGCACTCGGACGGCAATGAAGTCACCAGCCCCGTCACGGCTGAGGTCTGGGCCGAGCATGGCGTCTGGCCGCAAGATCCCGGTTTTGACACTGCGCTGGCGGCGGGCGTCACCACGCTTCACGTCCTGCCAGGCTCGGCGAACCTGTTTGGCGGACGCGGCGTCACCCTGCGCAATGTGCCGTCCCGTTCGGTGCAGGGCATGAAATTCCCCGACGCGCCCTACACGCTGAAAATGGCGTGCGGTGAAAACCCCAAGCGCGTTTACGGCAATCGCGGCCAGGCGCCGGGCTCACGCATGGGCAATGTGGCCGGCTATCGTGAAGCCTGGCAGCGCGCCGTGGAATACCGTCGCTCCTGGAACGAGTATTGGGAAGCGGCTGACAACGGCGAGGACGCCAACCCGCCGACGCGCAATCTGGAGCTGGACACGCTGATGGGCGTGCTCGACGGCGAAATCCTGGTGCAGATGCATTGCTATCGCGCGGATGAAATGGTGCAGATCCTCGATATGGCCGATGAGTTCGGCTACCAGGTCACCACGTTCCACCACGCCGTCGAAGCCTATAAAATCCCCGACGTCCTGGCCGAGCACAACACCTGTGCGGCGGTGTGGGCGGACTGGGGCGGCTTCAAGATGGAAGCCTATGACTCCATTCGCGAGAACCTGCCGCTCACCCATGCCGGCGGCGCGTGCGCGATGATCCACTCAGACAGTGATCTGGGCATTCAACGCCTCAATCATGAAGTGGCCAAGGCGCTCTCTGACGGACGCCGAATGGGTCTGGACATCTCTGATGCGGACGCGGTGAGCTGGTTCACCTCCGCGCCAGCCCGTGCGCTCGGCATTTTTGAAGAGACCGGTTCCATCGAAGAAGGCAAACGCGCCGACATCGTGCTGTGGTCGGGTCATCCCTTCTCCAGCTACGCGCTGGCGGACACCGTCTATATCGACGGCGCCCTCATGTTTGATCGTGCTGATCCGGATCGCCGCACCATTCGCGACTTCATGCTGGGTCAGCCCGGTGAAGGAGACTACTAATGAAAAAGCTCCTGACATCCTTAATGCTGGCCGCCGCCGTGATGGCGCCCGCCAGCGCCCAGACGCTCGTGATCAACAATGGCCGTGTGGTGACCAACACCTCCACCGGGGTCATCGAGAATGGCGGCGTGGTCATTCGTGACGGCGCTATCGTCGACGTCGGCTCAAGTGTCTCCATTCCTGACGGCGCCGAAGTCATCGACGCCCAGGGCGGCTGGATCACGCCGGGCCTGTTCCACCCGCATACCCAGCTGGGTCTGATCGAGGTGGGCGCCGAGCCCTCCACCCATGACGATGCGGCGGACGAGTCGAGCTTCACCGCGGCCATCGATGTGGCGGACGGCTTCAACCCGTCAGGCACCCATATCGATTCCGCCCGCATCGAAGGCCTGACCCGGTTTGCGGTTCACCCCAACACCGGTTCGGCCATCCTGGCCGGTCGCGGCGCTCTGGCGGACGCCAGCGGCGAGCCTGACAGCCTGTTCGCCACACGTCAGTTCATGCTGGTGGACATGTCCCAGTCCGGCGCCCGCACGGCTGGCGGCTCTCGCACGGCGGCCTGGGCCTTCCTGCGCGCGGCTATCGAGGACGCCCGGTTCTACCCGGGACGTTTCATGTCGCACCATGAAGGCGACGCCATTGACCGCTATGACGCCGCCGCGCTGGTGGGCGCGGTGCGTGGGGAAATGCCGCTGGTGATGATCATGGACCGGGCGGCGGATATCCGCCGCGCCATCGCCTTCGCCGCGCAATATCCCGCCATCAACATCATCATCGCCGGCGGCGCGGAAGCGCATCTGGTGGCCGATGAGCTGGCGGCGGCGGACATTCCGGTCATCTATGACCCGATGCGTAACCTGCCTGACAGCTTTGACACCCTCGCCTCCACCAATGAAGGCGCGGCGATCATGCATGATGCAGGCGTCCAGCTGGCCTACACCACGGTGGGGTCGGATCTGTACTTCAACCCGCGGCTTCTGGCCCAGCACGCCGGCATCGCCGTCGCGCACGGGGCGGACTGGGACGACGCTTTCCGGGCGATCACCCTGACGCCGGCTGAAATCTATGGCGTCGGCGACCAGTATGGCGCGCTGGCGACGGGATATGTGGCGGACGTGGTGGTCTGGGACGGTGATCCGCTCGAAGTGATGAGCGCGCCGACTCACGTGCTCATCAATGGCGAAACTCAGAGCCTTGAGACCCGCCAGACGCGTCTGCGGGACCGTTACGCCGAGGTGACGAATGATCACGCCTACGCTTATGAGCACTAAATCGCGTCCCTAAAACACCACACCAGGGCGATTTAGTCACAGAAAAGGGCCGGCCGCGTTGACAGCGCGCGCCGGCCTTTTATGTTCGCGCCACGCAGATGCGCCGGAATGATCGGCGCCGGTAAGACGAGATCGACCCCGATCTTGGCCGATTTAGCGACTTCAGAGGCGCATGACGTTTGAAGACCTCGGGCTGAGCCCCGCACTCCTTTCAGCAATTGCTGACGCTGGTTACGAAAAGCCCACCCCGATCCAGGAGGGCGCCATTCCCGTTGCGCTCACCGGACGCGACGTGCTGGGCATCGCCCAGACCGGCACCGGCAAGACCGCATCCTTCACCCTGCCCATGATCGAGCGCCTGTCGCGCGGCCGCGCCCGCGCCCGCATGCCGCGCTCTCTGGTGCTGGCGCCCACGCGCGAGCTGGCGGCGCAGGTGGCTGATAACGTCAAGCTCTACGCCAAGAACCACAAGCTCAACATGGCGCTCTTGATCGGCGGCGTCTCGTTTGAGCCGCAAAAACGCATTCTCGATCAGGGCGCCGATATCCTGATCGCCACGCCGGGGCGGCTTCTGGACCATTTCGAGCGCGGCGGCCTGTTGCTGACCGGCGTCGAAATCCTCGTCATCGACGAAGCTGACCGGATGCTGGATATGGGCTTCATCCCCGATATCGAACGCATTCTCAAACTGCTGCCGCCGCGTCGTCAGACCTTGTTCTTCTCGGCCACCATGCCGGGAGAGATCAAGCATCTGGTCGATAACTTCCTCAACGACCCGGTGCGGGTTGAAGTGGCGCGTCCGGCGCAAACCGCAGAGCTGATCACCCAGTACATTCTACGGGTGTCCGACAATCAGGCGCGCACCAAGCGCGAAGCCCTGCGCGACGCCATCAACCGCGACACCGTGAAAAACGGCATCATCTTCTGCAATCGCAAGCGCGATGTGGATGTGGTCGCCCGCTCGTTGCAGCGTCACGGTTTTTCCGCGGCGCCGATCCATGGCGACCTTGATCAAAGCCAGCGCACCAAAACACTGGCCGACTTCAAGTCCGGCGAGCTGCGCCTGCTGGTCGCGTCTGACGTGGCCGCGCGCGGCCTCGACATTCCCGCCGTCAGCCATGTGTTCAACGTGGACATTCCGCGAAACGCCGACGATTACGTCCACCGTATCGGACGTACCGGCCGCGCAGGCCTGAAAGGCGAAGCGGTGACCCTGGTCTCGGCTGAAGACGCCAAGGCCCTCGCCAAGGTCGTCAAGCTGATTGGCAAGGAACCTGAAGAGCTCAAGCTCGACGGCTCTTCGGCCACACAAGCGCCCAGCACGCCCACCGCAGAGCCTGTCTCCTCTGAAGCAACCAGCGAAGACAAGCCCAAGCCTCGCCGCCGGTCGCGCTCGCGCAACAAACCCGACGCCAGCAAGGCCCAGGCGAACGCCTCTGAGACCCCGGATGTGGCGGCCCCTGAAGACGCGCCTGCAATGGCGGAGGCTCCGGTTGAAGCGCGCGCCCATGAAGAGCCTCAGCCCTCAGAGCGCGCCGCGCCCAGAGAGCGGTCCTCGCGGTCACAGCGCTCCTCTCGTCAGGACCGTTCGTCGCGTCAGGACCGTTCGTCGCGTCAGGACCGTCATGAGCGGGACACGTCACCGGTTGGTTTCGGCGATCATGTTCCAGAATTTTTGCTCCGTCCCGCCTTTCCCTAGGCAAAAAATGGTCGGCGTTTACCCGATCTTTTGATTCAGAGCACATACTTCCCGCCAAGAACCGCTCAATAGCGGTCCAAGGTCAGGGGTATGCTTTGAACGGTCGTCTACACGCTGCTGAAGGGATCGAAATCGGGCGCAAGGCGCTGGATTTGATGGCGAGTCTCGGACTTGTTCCCACGCCACATAACTATGCGGTCTTTACGGCATACGTGTCTGACACCATTCCTGATTTATGCTCTGTCATTCAAAGCCATATTGACCGGGACGAACCCTTGTCCTCCGAGCTTCTCGAAGATCTCTACGACACGCATTTCAGCTTCAAACGCATCCAGAGCGCTGTTCTGGATGCGGGCGGCGCCATGAGCCGTGAGCTGGGCTCCGTCGTTCAAACCCTGCAGGCCGCTGAACGCGACACCGCCGCCTATGGCGCGGAACTCGCGGGCGCCACGGGCCGTCTGGACAAGGTCACAGACGCTTCTGGAATCAAACAGATGGTTGAAGGCCTGGTCGCGGCGACCGCTCGCATGCAACGCCGGTCCCGTGATCTGGAACGCCGTCTTCAGGAGACCAGTCAGGAAGTCAATCAGCTTCGCAGCAATCTGGAAAAAGTGCGCGAAGAAGCGATGACTGACGCACTGACCGGTATCGCAAACCGCAAACGCTTTGACGAATCCATGCGCAAGTCGCGCCGGGACGCAGACCTGAACGGCACCCCGTTCTCCCTGGTGCTGTGTGACATCGACCATTTCAAGCGCTTCAACGACACTTGGGGCCATCAGACGGGCGATCAGATCATCCGGTTCGTCTCCGCTTGCCTGGCCCGCTATGCGTCTGATCATCATGTAGTGGCGCGCTATGGCGGTGAAGAGTTCGGGATCGTCATGCCGAACACATCGCTGCAGGACGCCGCCGAGATCGCCGAGAGAATCCGTCAGATCGTTGAGAGCAAACGTCTGCTGCGCAAGTCCACCAATGAAGATCTGGGCAACATCACGATCTCCATGGGCGTCTCACAATTCAGACCGTCTGAAGTGGTGGAATGCCTGATAGAACGGTGCGACGCCAATCTGTACAAGTCCAAGCAGCAAGGCCGAAACCGCGTCACCACGGATACTGCAAACGCGTCCGGAGACCGGGGAGTCGCAGCCGCCTGAAAGGCTCGCAACAGCTTCATATGAATAACAAAAAGCGCCCTCAGCCGCATGGCTGAGGGCGCTTTTTGTCGGCGAACACATGCCGTCCTAGACGGCCGGCGGGCGGGTCTGTTCAAAGCTGGCGCGCTGATCCCACCGCGCGGCGAACGCCGCCAATTCAGGATAAGTCTCCCGCCAGTTCAGCTCGGCGAACCTCAGGTCCAGATAATGAAGCGCAATGGCGACGCTCAGGGCGCCCAGATCAACAGAGCGCTCATATTGGGAACGATCCTGGTTTAACGCGTCCAGAGTGCGCCGGACGCCACGTTCCCAACGCTCTGACCAGAAATCCCATTGCTTGTCGGCGTCTCGCTGCATCTCGATGCGGCGACCAATCGTCAGGTCGATCAGCCCATCGGCCAAGGCCTGCTGGCGCATCACAAGAATTCGGCTCTCACCACGACGGGGAATCCAGTTCTCCTCGTCCATTCTGTCGATGAACTCGCAAATCAACGGAGAATCCATCAAGGCAGGCGCGCCATCGCGGTCCAGCGCCGGCACCTTGCCGAGCGGATTGATAGCCAGCAGCTCTTCTGGATCACTCCGGGGGTCGCACTCGATCACTTCGATCTTGCGCTCAAGGCTTTTCTCGATGATCAGCGCCCGGCATTTACGCGCATAGGGCGAAGTGGGAGAGACATACAATTTCACAGCGCCAGTCCTCTATTGGGATCGGCATGTGGCCGCGACGCCCGTTGAAAGGCAAGCAGAGGATACAGATATCGGCCTAATCGGCGAGCTGTGCGGGCACCAGAGTCACACTCTCGCCACAACCGCAGGCGTCGGTTTCATTGGGATTGCGGAACACGAATTTGGCGTGCAAGGGCGTGATTTCATAGTCAATCTGCGCGCCCAGCATGAAGAGCAGGGATTTGGAATCCACCACAATCTCCACGCCCTGATCCTCGACCCGTTCGTCCAGCGGATCCGGCTCGGACACGTAATCCATGACGTATTCCATGCCGGCGCAACCGCCATTTTTCACACCCACGCGCAAATAGCCGGCGTCACGATCCGCCATCAGCTTTTTGACGCGCTCAGCGGCGGCTTCGGTCAGGGTGACGGCTTTGGGTCTTTGTCGGGCCATGATCGGCTCCTTAAAACATGTTCAGCGTCAGCTTGGCTTCGTCAGACATGCGGTCCGGCGTCCAGGGCGGATCGAAGGTCAGGGTCACATCCGCGCGCTCCACGCCTTTGACCGTTTCACACGCATCGCGCACCCAGCCCGGCATTTCACCCGCGACCGGACAGCCCGGCGCCGTAAGCGTCATTTCGACTTTCAGGCTGTGATCGGGCTCCAGATCGACCTGGTAGATCAATCCCAGCTCGTAAATGTCGACCGGGATTTCCGGGTCAAACACCGTTTTCAACGCCTCGATCACATCATGAGTGATGCGCTCTATCTCTTCTTGCGGAATATCCTGATCCGGCGCGGCGTCCGACGACGCTTCCGGTTCAGCCGAAGTCGGCGCGTCCAGGGTCATGGACGGGGCGGCGCCCAGATCCATCATGTCGCGCTCAGAGCTTTTGTTGTCAGTATCCATGCTCGTCATACTCTCTAGATGAGAAAGCTCTTGGCTTTTCGCAACGCCTCAAGCGCCGCATCCACATCAGCTTCGGTGTTGTAGGCGGCGAAGCTGGCGCGCAGCGTGCCGGCGACGCCAAACCGCTGCATCAGCGGGTGGGCGCAGTGATGGCCCGCCCGGACAGCGACGCCATACTTGTCCATGAGCTGAGCCAGGTCATGCGGGTGCGCGCCCTCAAGACTGAACGAGGTGATGGCGCCCTTGTCTTGCGTGCGCCCATAAATGGTCGCGCCCTCAAACTCGGCGAGCCCCGCTTCGAACCGGTCCATCAGCTGGCGCTCATGCTCCATCAAAGCGATCCGGTCGAGGCCGCACATCCAGTCCAGCGCTGCGCCCAGCCCAATGACTTCGGCGATCACCGGCGTGCCGGCTTCGAACTTGTGCGGCGCATCGGCGTAGACCACGCCGTCCTCGCGCACTTCAGCGATCATTTCGCCGCCGCCCTGATAGGGGCGCAACCGGTCCAGCCAGTCGCCCGCCGCATAAAGCGCGCCGGCGCCGTTGGGGCCGTATAGCTTGTGGCCGGTCACCACGTAGAAGTCACACCCGAGCGCCTTCACATCGACCGGCATGTGAACCGCGCCCTGAGAGCCGTCCACCAGCACGGCGGCGCCGACGGCATGGGCTTTCTGCACAATCGTCTCGATGGGCGAAATGGTGCCCATCACGTTGGACATATGAGTGATGGCGACCAGCTTGGTGCGCTCGGTCACAAGGGCGTCGAACGCGTTCATGTCCAGCGCGCCGTCATCGGTCACCGGCGCCCATTTGAGCACCACGCCCTTGCGTTCACGCAAGAAGTGCCAGGGCACGATGTTGGAATGGTGCTCCATCTGGCTGAGTATGATCTCGTCGCCCTCGCCCAGCGTCGCGCCAAAGCTGTCAGCGACCAGATTGATCGCCTCGGTGGCGCCGCGCGTGAAGACGATCTGGTCGGCATGATCCGCGCCCAGAAAGCGCGCCATCTTGCCCCGGCTCGCTTCAAAGGCTTCGGTCGCCTCATTGGCCAGCGTATGAAGGCCGCGATGGACGTTGGCGTAGGAATGACGCCAGACATCCGCCACCGCCTCGATCACCGCTTCAGGCTTCTGCGCGGATGCGGCGCTGTCGAGATAGACCAGCGGCTTGCCGTTCACTTCACGGCTGAGGATCGGGAACTGGCTGCGGATTTGCGCCACATCCAGACCGCGCACGGGTTTGCGTTCTGCAGACATCAAAGCGCCTCCAGCGCCGCCAGCAAGCGCGTCATCAGGCGCTCGCGGTCATCCTCGTCGCGAATACGTTCGATCGGTTCGGCCAGAAAGCTTTGCGTCAGAAGCGCACGCGCTTTGGCGTCCGGCAGGCCGCGCTGGCGCATGTAGAACAACGCGTCTTCGTCCAGTGCGCCAAAGGCGTTGCCATGGGCGCAGACCACGTCATCGGCATAAATCTCAAGCTCGGGCTTGGCGTCGATCTCGGCCTTGGAGTCCAGCAACAATCCGCGATGCTGCATCTGGGCGTCGGTCTTCTGCGCCGCTTGCTCCACATGGATCTTGCCCTGGAACACGCCCTTGCCGCCCTTGGCGGCCGCGCCCTTGAACAGCTCAGCTGTCGCTCCGTTCGGGCCCACATGGCGCACGACGGAAGTCTGGTCGAGATGCAGCCCGTCGCTCAGCACATAAGCGCCGTCGAGGCGCAGCTCGGCGCCCTCGCCGGCATGGTTCACATGGGTTTCAAGACGCGCCAGCCTGGCCCCAAACCCCAAGGTGGTCTGGTTCAGCGTCGCGCCCGGCGCCAGATCAATCAGGCTGGTGACGACCAAAGCCGCATCCGGCGAGGCGTCCTGCTCGATGATCCGGTCCAGCTGCGCGCCCGGCATCACCACGATCACGAGCGTCAGGTTCGCGAACCCGTCCGCCTCAACAGCGTAGCTTTCAATCAGCTCCGCCTTCACGCCTTCCGGCACAAGCACCAGAACCTGTTGATGCGCAAAGCCCTTGGTGGCTTCGACGCCCAGCTCCAGCCGTTCGCCGTCTTCCAGCGTGTAGACCTGAATGTCCTCGCCCAGCGCCGAAGCGAGGCGCGGCATGAGGAGGCCCGGCTCTTCGTCCTGCTCGGCCCAGGCGTCAGGCTCGCGTGAGATGGTGAAAGTCAGAACGCCCGGCTCGGCGGACAGTTTGCCAACCACCGTACGCAGATCGGTCCATTTCCACTCTTCCACGCGGCGATTGGGCAGGCCCTGTTCGGAGAGAAGAGCGCGCAAGGGCGCGTCCTCGGGCAGCTGACCAATCAGCGCCGTCTCCATATCAGTGAGTTTGACAGCCGCACCCATTACGCCGCCTCGCCTGCGTATTTGTCATAGCCTTCTTTTTCGAGCTTGTGCGCCAGCTCCGGCCCGCCCGTTTCCTGGATGCGGCCCGCCGCCATCACATGCACCACGTCCGGTTTGAGGTAGTCGAGCAGACGCTGATAGTGGGTGATCACCAGCATGCCGCGCTTTTCATTACGCAGGGCGTTCACGCCCTCAGCGACCACCTTGAGGGCGTCGATATCGAGGCCGGAATCGGTCTCGTCGAGGATCAGGAATTTTGGCTGCAGCATCAGCGCCTGGAAAATCTCCATGCGCTTCTTCTCGCCGCCCGAAAAGCCCACATTCACCGGGCGCTTGAGCATGTCATTGCTGATGCTCAGCTGAGCGGCGGCTTCGCGCGCCAGTTTCATGAAGGCCGGCGCCGGCACTTCATCCTCGCCGCGCAGACGTTTTTGCGCGTTCAGCGCTTCCTTCACGAAGGTCAGCGTCGGCACGCCGGGAATTTCGACCGGATACTGGAAGGACAGGAAAACGCCCGCTGCGGCGCGCTCTTCAGGCGCCATCTCGGCGAGGTCCTGACCCTCAAAGATCATCGATCCGCCGGTGATCTCATACCCGTCACGGCCCGACAGCACGTAAGACAGGGTGGACTTGCCGCAGCCATTGGGCCCCATGATGGCGTGGACCTCTCCTGCCGGGACTTTCAGGCTGACGCCCTTGAGAATTTCACGGCCGTCGCCGTCTTCCGCATCCACACGCGCTTTGAGATCGTCAATCACCAACATGGTCGTCTTCCTTATCGTCGCGCCGGCGCATGAGAGGGAGGCCGGCTCGAACCCTTATTCGTCTCGGCGCTCGCCCCTGGCGCGCGCCATCTCGTCTTGTCTTACAACGCCGCCTCGCAAGCGGTCAGAAGCGCGTTCGCATCAAGCCCCGTCGCGTCAAACGCCGGGCCGGGCGTGAGCACGCAGGCGCGGTCCGCGAGATCACTGTCCAGTTCATAGGCCAGAACCAGCCCGTCATCAGACAGCACATAGGCGTGATAGGCGTACTGGACCGCCGAGCCGCGAGAAGAGATGCCCAGAAGGCCCGTCTCCTGATCGCGCTCAAGACCCAGACCGCTCACCTCGCCCGCGGGCTCAAAGCGCCCGTCAATCAGCTGTCGGATGCGGTAGACCGTGTTCACATTGCCGGTGAAGTCCGGGATGATCAGTTCGGGATCGCCGTCCTGATCAAGATCCTCCAGAGACGGGGCCGACATGGCGTTGCCATGTTCTTCGTCAAAGCTCTGCAGCTCCGCACCGCCTTCCAGCGCCAGCAGGCGGAAGTCGTACCCGCCCTCGGTGGCCGTATAGATCAGGCCGGTCGTGTCGCTCACGGATTGAACACAACCTTCCGCCAGACCCTCGCCGCACATGGCGAGGCGGGCGCTGGTCTGTTCCACAGACGGCGCCTCAGCCTCGGGTTCAGGCGGGGTGCAGGCCGTGATGGAGGCGGCGACCATCATGATCGCGCCGGAATAAATCAGCGTACGCTTAGCCATGCTCGTGTTCTTTCCCAACTTTACCAGACTGGTAATCCGCCACGGTGTGGTTCGGATCGCCCTTGCTGACGGTCGCCAGCATGATCATGCCGGCGCCAAACGCTGTCAGCATGATGAAAGGGATCACGCTCATCACCAGACCGGCACCGAGCCGCGCGCTTTCAAACCATAGCAATACGCCCAGAGCCATCGCGCCCAGAAACACGCCGACCACCGCCCAGCCTTGCCAGACAATGGGCGAGAACCGCCCTTTGAAGGCAGGCTTGCCGATATCTTCAGCGCGGCGACGTGCGAACCAGTACTGGGTCATCGCTTAGCCCACGCTCCCTTCGAGCGAGACTTTCAGGAGCGCCTGGGCTTCCACGGCGAACTCCATGGGCAGTTCCTGCAGCACTTCGCGGCAGAAACCGTTCACCAGCAGCGCCACGGCGCTTTCTTCATCAAGGCCGCGCTGACGCGCATAGAAGAGCTGTTCTTCCGAGAGCTTGGAGGTGGTCGCCTCATGCTCCAGCGTGGCTTTCGGCGTCTTGCATTCGATATAGGGCACGGTGTGCGCGCCGCAGGTATCGCCGATCAGCAGGCTGTCGCACTGGGTGAAGTTCCGCGCGCCCTCGGCTTTTGAGTGGACCGAAACCAGCCCGCGATAGGTCTGGTCGGACTTGCCCGCCGAGATCCCCTTGGAAATGATGCGCGACTTCGTATTGCGGCCCAGATGGATCATCTTGGTGCCGGTGTCGGCCTGCTGGCGGCCATTGGTCACCGCGATGGAATAGAACTCGCCCTGGCTGTTATCGCCCTTCAGGACGCAGGAGGGGTATTTCCAGGTGATGGCGGAGCCCGTCTCGACCTGGGTCCAGCTGACCTTGGAATTGCGGCCCCGGCAGTCGGCGCGCTTGGTGACGAAGTTATAGACCCCGCCCTTGCCGTCCGCATCGCCCGGCCACCAGTTCTGGACCGTGGAGTATTTGATCTCGGCGTCATCGAGCGCGACGAGCTCCACCACGGCGGCGTGCAGCTGGTTTTCATCGCGCATGGGCGCGGTGCAGCCCTCGAGATAGGACACATAGGCGCCCTCGTCCGCGATGATCAGCGTGCGTTCAAACTGGCCGGTGCCTTCGGCGTTGATCCGGAAATAAGTCGACAGCTCCATCGGGCAGCGCACGCCCTTGGGCACATAGACGAACGAGCCGTCCGAGAAGACCGCGCTGTTGAGCGTGGCGAAGAAATTGTCCGTCACCGGCACGACCGAACCGAGATATGTCTTGATCAGCTCGGGGTATTCGTGAACCGCCTCGGAGATCGGCATGAAGATCACGCCGGCCTTGGACAGCTCTTCCTTGAAGGTCGTCACCACCGAAACGGAGTCAAACACCGCATCCACGGCCACCTTGCGCTGCGACCCTTCGGTGCGCGCATCGGCGGCGCTGGCGTCCGCGCCTTCAACGCCGAGCAGGACTTCCGCCTCTTTCAGCGGAATGCCGAGCTTCTTGTAGGTGTCGAGCAGCTCCTGAGGAACCTCGTCCAAGCTCTTGTATTTGGCAGAGTCTTTCGGCGCGGCGTAATAATAGGCGTCCTGATAGTCGATCGGCGGATAGCCCACTTTCGCCCAGTCCGGCTCCTTCATCTGGGTCCAGCGGCGATACGCTTCCAGACGCCAGTCGAGCAGCCAGTCAGGCTCGCCTTTCTTGGCCGAGATGAAGCGCACGGTGTCTTCGCTCAGACCCTTCGGCGCGCGCTCTTGCTCGATCTCGGTGGTGAAGCCGTACTTGTACTTGTCAGATTCCAGCTGACGAACGTCTTCGATGGTTTCCTTGACCGCAGGCATAAGCCGCTTCCTTTTTACTCTCAGACCGCCGCGCGAGGGCGCAGGCGGGTGTATTCATTCAGCCAGGCGTTCGCGAACGCCTCGATATCGTCTTCAGTGGTCGTCCAGCCCAGCGAAATGCGCAGCGCGCTCTCCGCGTCCGCAGATGACGCCCCCATGGCTTCCAGCACCTTGGATTTGCGCACCTTGCCTGATGAGCAGGCCGATCCGGCGCTGACAGCGAAACCGTTCAGATCAAGCGCGATCACCTGGATCTCGCTGGGCCAGCCCGGCGCGGACAGACACAGCGTGTTGTCGAGCCGGTTCTCGCGCTCACCCCAAATTGTCAGTTCGGGCGCGCCCGCCTGAAGCTGCGCTTGCAAAGCATCGCGCAACCCCTTGATCCGGCTTAGCTCTTCGTCAGAGCCCGCCGCAGCCACAGCTGCGCCGAAGCCAGCGATCCCGGCCACGTTTTCAGTGCCCGCCCGTCGGCCTTTTTCCTGGCCGCCGCCGATCATTTGCGCCGCGACGCCCGCTTCGCACGCGACCGCCAGAGCGCCGACGCCTTGAGGGCCGCCGACCTTGTGCGAGGACAGCGCGGCGAACTGCGCCATGGAGCCCGCAAAATCAAACGCCGCCTTGCCCAGCATCTGGACCGCATCGATGTGATAGAGATGGCCCGCCTCGCGGATCATCCGCCCCGCCTGCTTATAAGGCTGGATCACGCCAGTTTCGTTATTCGCCGCCATCAACGCGAACAGGATTGGCGTTTCGCCTTCTTGTTCAGCGCGTTGCAGACGATCCTGAAGCCATTGCATATCCGCCGTTCCGGCAGCGGTCACCGGCCAGACTTCACAGGGCACGCCCAGCGCGCGTGCAGCAGCGCCGACCGCTTCATGCTCGATCGCGGACACGATCACACGCGTCGCGCCAGCAGCGATGCCGGCCTTGAGGCCGAGATTGTTCGCTTCGGTGCCGCCGGAGGTGAAGACCAGGTCTTCGGCACGCGCGCAAATTGCCTTGGCGATCACGCTGCGCGCCGTCTCGACGCGCGCACGCGCCGCTCGCCCCGCCCCGTGAACCGAAGACGGATTGCCGACGGCATCCAGAGCCTCGATCACGCTGGCGCGCGCTTCAGGCCGGATCGGCGCCGTGGCGTTATGATCGAGATAGACCGTCACTCCGCAGCCGCCTCCAGGGTCGCGTTCGCCGTGCGGCGCCCCATGGACAGGCCCATCACCCGGCGTTCCAGCACGTCTTCCAAAGTCACATCGCTCAGGAAGAGATGGATATGCCGGCTCAGCTCGTCCCACAGGTCGTGGGTGACGCAGCGCCGTCCGCTTTCCAGACAGCCTGCCGCCTTGCCCTGGCAACGGGTCACATCCACGGGCTCTTCAACAGCCAGCATGATGTCGGAAATGCGGGTTTCATTGAGCCCCCGCCCCAGCTTGTAGCCGCCGCCCGGGCCGCGCACAGATTTGACAACGCCGGCGCGGCGCAGTTTTGCGAACAATTGCTCAAGATAGGAGAGCGAGATTTCCTGGCGCGAGGCGATGTCACCCAGCGGCACAGGACGCTCTAGGCTGGCCTGGGCGAGATCGACCATGGCCATGACTGCATAACGCCCCTTGGTGCTCAGCTTCATGACATTATCCTTGGCTAACCCGTACAAATAAGCGCGATACGCTCGCATTGTGCGGCCCGACCGTGTTAAGAGGCCGATCCGATTGTCTAACAGCGCTCGCGTATCAGGGAGCTAGTATCCCCAGCGCGAGAGTCAAGTATTAGGACTTGGTTTTCGCATACCCCTTGCACCACCTGGAAATCAATTCCTGAGTGCAGAGCTAGGGAAATTGAAGCAGGACCCGTAAGCTTTCCATGCCCGACGTTATCATTCCCGGCCCGGCCGGCCGCCTTGAAGGCAAATACAGCCCGTCCAAGACTCCTGGCGCTCCCGTAGCGCTGATCCTGCACGCTCACCCGCGCGGCGGCGGTCATATGGACACGCCGGTCAGCACCATGATGTATGACGAGTTCAAGGAGCGCGGCTTTTCCGTGCTGCGGTTCAACTTCCGCGGCGTCGGCCGCAGCCAGGGCACGTATGACCAGGGCCTGGGCGAGTTGTCAGACGCCGCCACCGCGCTCGACTGGGCGCAGGCGCACAATCCCAACGCGTCCTATTGCTGGGTGGCCGGACATTCCTTCGGCGCCTGGATCGCCATGCAGCTTCTGATGCGCCGCCCGGAGATCGCCGGCTTCATCTCGGTGTCTCCGCCCACCAACATGTATGATTTCAGCTTCCTGGCGCCCTGCCCGGCGTCGGGCCTGATCGCGCATGGGGAATCAGACGCCATCGTGCCCCATGACGAGATGGAGCGCGCCATGAGCAAGGTGCGCACCCAGAAGGGGATCATCATGACCCATGACATCATCAAGGGCGCGGGCCATTTGTTCACCGATCACCTGGAACCGCTGGAAGCTTCGGTGAAGGCCTATCTCGACAAGCGCCTTCCTGAAGTGGATATCGAGCGCGCCGAGATGGCGAACACCGGCAAGCGCTAAGCTGTCACACGGCGCGCCCGCACATGACAAAAGCCCCGGCCTGACAGGCCGGGGCTTTTTTGTTTCCGCCCAGAGGTCAAATGCTCAAGGGCGCGCGATCCGGCCGCCTGTGAGCGGCTGCGCAATCCCCGTGGTGCCCGGAAAGCTGAGCGGCAAGCCGCGCAGCGTTCGCGCCGCCAGCACCGCAAAGGCTTCCGCCTCGATCAGATCGCCGCGCCAACCGACGGCTTCCGCATTGCAGACCGATATCCCTGTGACCTCACTGATGCGGCGCAACAGATCCGCATTCTTGCGTCCGCCGCCGCAGACGATCAGGCGCTCAGGGCGCTCAAGACAGGCCGCCAGCCCCTGGCCAATGGCTTCAGCGGTGAACTGGCTCAGCGTCGCCGCGCCGTCCTCCACCGTCAGATTGCGGGCGGCATCAAGGGAGAAATCCCAACGGTCGAGCGATTTGGGGCCTTCCAGCGCAAAATGCGGGTGCGCCAGCAATTCCTCGAGCCCCGCCTCATGCACGCGTCCTTCAGCGGCCAGGGCGCCGTCCCGATCCATGGCCTGGCCCGTGCGCTCTTCAACCCAGGCGTCGATCAGCCCGTTGCCGGGCCCGGTGTCGAACGCGTCGAGCGATCCGTCAGACCGGATCAAGGTCAGATTGGCGACGCCGCCGATATTCAGAACGCCCACAGGCCGCTCAAGGCCCGACCATCGCGCCAGCACTGCGTGATAGATCGGCGCCAGCGGCGCGCCCTGCCCGCCCGCGTCCATGTCGGCGGAGCGAAAATCATACGCCACCGGCACGCCCAGACGCTGCGCCAGCGCGGCGCCGTCACCCAGCTGACAGGTCCGTCCCGGTCGCCCCGGCTGTGGCGGGATATGGATGACCGTCTGGCCATGAAATCCCACCAGATCAAGCTCGGCCAATGTCAGCCCGGCGCGCTCGGCCACAGCCTCCACAGCGCGGGCATGGGTCTGGGTGAGCACGTCTTCGGCCTGTTTGAAAATGTCAGGCTCCGCCCCTTCAAAGCGCCAGTCGAGCGCAGCATCGACCGCCGCTTTCAACACCGCGCGCTCTTGGGCGCCAAAGGCGGTTTCCGCCCCCGGACCAAAGCGGGTGATGGTCTCGCCGTCCGTTTCAAGCAAGGCGGCGTCCACGCCGTCCAGCGAGGTGCCGCTCATCAAACCGATGCAGATCATGGCGTATCCTGTTGAGGCGTGTCCGTCGGGGTGTCGTCTGGGGGCGCCGGCGGCGTTGCTGCGTCCTCAGCCGCGGTCTCGCGCTCCTCACGGGCCTCGGCCTGTTCCTCGCGGCGTTCCGCCTCCAGCGCCTCAAGTTCGCGCTCCGCAGACGTGCCTTCGAAAATGCGCCGGAATACGCCCGGCGCGAGCGCGGAGAGCGGATTGGCGCTGACGCGCGTTTCACTGAACGGCCCGCTGACGGAGAAGGTCACCCCGATCACGCCTTCCCCCCGGCGCGACGTCAGAAGCTCGCCCAGAACCGGAACCGAGCCCAGAACCGAATTGACGCCGTAAGAGGGCAATAGCGTGCCGTTGACCGACATGCGTTCATCGCTGAAGTCCACAAGCCCGTTCCATGTCGCCCCTAGCGACGCTCCGGCGACGCGCGCCTCTCGCATCTCGATGATGCCGTCCTGCCAGACAAACTCACTTTGCAGGCGCTCAAAGCCGATGCCCTGACCGCTCAGCAAACCACCGAGCCCTTCCAGCGAGCCCGCCGCCAGGATCCGCGCCAGCAAAGGCATGCGGTTCAGCGTAAACGCGCCCACTTCAATCTCGCCGCTGACCCCGCCAGGCTGGCCCAGAGGCGGCGCCTCCCCGCTCAGCCTCAGGGATCCGCCGTAAATATTGTCAAACCCGGCGAAGGCGGACAGCAACAGGCCTGCGTCCGGCCCCAATGCGCTCAGCCGGCGCACGCCGGTGTCGGCTTCAGGTTCGAACCGGACAATGACAGGGCCTTGCGATGCGTCAGCCTCCAGCACAAAACGCTCAACCCCTTCAGGCCGCACATTCAGCACCAGCCCCACGTCCGTGAAACGCTGGTCGCGCACCAGAACCCGGTCCAGAACACCTTCAAAATTCACCGCCGCGCCCAGGGTCATGCCGCCGCCCGACGGCGCCGCGATCCCGAACAGGTCTTCAGCGTCCATGAACGGGCCCTGGACCGCGATCTGAAGCACGCCTTCCGGACCGTCGGGACGGGAAATGTCTGCGCTGAGGTCAAGCCTGTCGCGAACGAAGACGCGAGACGCCTGCGCCGCGAGCAAGCGCCCGTCCGGCGCCAGGTCCGCGCTGGTTTCCAGCGCTACGTCCTCGCCCGTCAGGCGCAGTCGGCTCAGCTGCACCGCGCCGTCCTCCGCCACCCCCGCCTGCAAGGACGCAGCGGCCGGCTCGCCGGCTGGCTTGTCCCACAGCCCCGCAGGCAGGGCGATGGCGGTGTTCTGAAGGTCAAGCTCCAGCCCCATTTGCGAGAAAGCGAGGCCGCGACCTTCAATCGTCGCATCAACGCCAACCGCTCCGTCCATGAATCGCCGCAACGGCAAACCGAGCTGATCCAGCTCTCGCGCGGTCATCACTGAGGTCACGCGCACCTGGGTGGAGTTGACCTCCGGCTCGAGCCCGAACGTCTCCGTCCAGACGATCTGGGCCTCCGCTGACGCGATCCGCGCATCCCCTTCCACGCGCAGCCCGTCAGGGTTGACCGTCAGGGTCACTGCGCCGTCAGACAGTGAGACGCCAGGCGGACCGGCCGGGCCTGAAACATCTTCAAACTGTCCAGAAATATCAAAACCCAGATCCTCGGCGGGAACCATGCGCAACATGGGGCGGCGGATTTCAAACGCCAGCTCGCCCTGCCCCCCAAAGGCTGCAGGATCAAACCCGTACTCGGTGGACAGATTGAGCGGAGGCTCACTGACAAGCGCCAGGAAGTCAGAGACATCGCCCCTGCCCGTGCCGCCAAAGCGCGCCACGGCGCCCTTGGGGTTCAAACGAGGGATGTCCACATAGATCCGCGTCGCGTCCAGCTCACCGATGGCGCCGCCCGCGCCTTCAAGGCTGAGAGAATTGCCCCGCAGCACCGCTTGTCCTGACAGCCCCAGCAGCGGCGTCATCGTGCTCATATAGCGCACATCCGCATCGGAGAACTGGAAGCTGAGGGTCAGATCTTCATCCGAGAGCGTCTTGGCGGCCAGCGCCTGGGCGGTGAGATTCAGGTCGAGCGTCGCGCTGGTCACCCGACCGTCCAGAATGCTGTCACGCACCCAGTCCCGGGCGCCGAGCGCGAAATTGACAGGCCAATGATTGAGAACGTCCGTCTTGGTGAGCGCGCCCTCAACGGGACCGCTGAGTTTGACGGTGGGCAGCAAGCCCGAAATGGTCGGCTCCAACGCCAGCGAGCCCGTCATCGACGCGCGGGCGGCGGGCAGCACCGCATCCAGCGTTTCAAAGCTGATCAGGCTTTCTTCAATATCCATGACCCCCGCCAGCGCGGCGGATCGCCATTGGAGAGGCTCGGGAAAGGCGCCGTTGAGATCAAGGCGCCCCGCACCGGACGTCAGCTCATAGCGCGCCCGCGCCGGGATCGCGTCGTCATAGTCTGAAAAGTCATACAGCGCGCCGCTCAGCGACAAGGACAACAGGTCTGAATCCACCTCCAGGGTCTGCAGATCGAGGCGTCCCGCCTCCACATCCAGCGCAGCGTCAATGCGGGCGTCGCGTATGGCGGTCTGTCCGCTGGCGGTGCGCACAACGCCGGACTGCGCGGCCATTTGCAGACTGGCCTGACGCAGGCCTTCTTCTCGCGAGGCGTCAAACACAAGATGCATGTCAAACGGCGCATCCAGCGCCGACACCCCCGCAAACGGGCCTTGCAGGGGCGCAGCCGCCGCTGGCACCAGATTGGACAGGCGCGCCTCGACAAAGACGCTGTCCAGCGACCGGCCCGTCTGCACATCAAGCGTGATCGGCGCCATGCCCGCAGAGGTGACCAGCCCGCCTTCCGCCCGCAGCGACACCACCCCGTCCGACAGGTTCATCGCGCCGCCCATGCCCGTGAAGAGCCCGGTCCAGTCATGATATTCCTCACGCACCTGCAAGGTGACGTCAGAAACATCCACCATCAACAAGCGCGCAAAAACCCGGCTGGCCTGATCCATATCGAAATCAGGCGTGACGCTGTCGCTTTCCTGAGTGGCGCCGAACCGGTCCTCCAGCGCGCCCAGCCCGCCGGTCAGACGGCCCAGCTCGTCTCGGTACAGCCAGAGCGTTCCGCCGCGCGCCTCAAGGCTCACAGGCGCGATCCGGCCGGTCATCAACAGATCGAGCGCCAGTCCTGCTTCGATCAGCTCTGAGGAGATGACGACATCGCCCGTGTCACGCGTAATGCGGACATCGCGCGCGGTCACCACAAGGGCGGCGAGCGCCGGATCAAAGCTGATTTCAAGATCGCCGATGACAGCCGCGTCGCCCTTGACCGCGTCCAGCAGGACTTCCGTGACGACGGGGCGGATCATCTCGGCGTTGACCGGTCCCTCCGCGAGGCGCCACAACGCCGCGCCGAACGCCACCACGGCCAGCGCCAGCAGCGCGGCGATCGCTTCAAGCACATAGAGAAGGGACAGACGAGCGATACGGCGCATGTGAACTCAAAGTCGGGTCGCGACTGGACGTGGCGGGGCGAATTGACAATCTTCCGGGCCGAAGCATCGGAAATCATCATCAAGGACGACACTCATGAGCGAGCTTAAGCCCGGCGACAAGGCCCCAGACTTCACGCTTCCTGCAGATGGCGGCCGACAGGTGTCATTACGTGAACTGAAGGGCAAATCCGTCGTCCTGTACTTTTATCCCAAGGATGACACGCCCGGTTGCACGACAGAGGCCATCGGCTTCTCCGAACATATCGATGCGTTCAAGGCCGAAAACACGGTGGTCATCGGCGTGTCCAAGGACACCGTAGCCAAGCATGACAAGTTTCGCGACAAGCATGAGCTGAAAGTCATGCTGGCCTCGGACGAAGACGGCGCCGTGACCGAGGCCTATGGCGCCTGGGTGGAGAAGAACATGTATGGGCGAAAATACATGGGCATTGAACGTTGCACCTATCTGATTGGTTCCGACGGCGTGATCCGGCAGGTCTGGCGCAAGGTGAAGGTTAAAGGCCATGTGGAAGCGGTGCTGGACGCGGTGAAATCTGCGTGACGGCCCCGGCTCCCAAACCCTGCGTGATGGAAGCGGCGGCACGGGTGGTCGCCACCGTCGCCCCTGACGCCAAAACCCGACGGGCGAGAGAGACCGCCGCCGCCTGGCGGTCAGGCGACCTCGCCTTGCCTGAAACCGGCGCCCCTTCCCGCGCGCCCGATGCGCCAGGCCGACCGCCGAGACCAGAGCTGAAACCGCCCGGACAAACGCCGCGGCGGCGCTTGGGCAGTCTTGAGGGGCGCTTCGCCCTGATGCATGCCGTCGCGCATATCGAGTTCAACGCCATTGATCTGCATTTTGACATGGTCGCCCGTTTCGCAGGCGACCCCAGAATCGCGGACGATCAGCGCGCCGCCTTTGTGTCAGACTGGATCAGCGTCGGCGACGACGAAGCGCGTCATTTCACAATGGTGCGTGACCGTCTTCAGCAGATGGGCGGCGATTATGGCGATCTGGCCGCCCATGACGGGCTCTGGGAGGCGGCGCAAAACACAGCGCATGATCTGGCGGCGCGGCTTGCCGTCGCACCCCTGGTGCTCGAAGCGCGCGGGCTAGACGTCACGCCGCCCATGATCGAGAAGCTGTCTAGCGTGGGCGATGCGGAAAGCGTCGCCATACTGAGCGTGATCTATGAAGAGGAGGTGGGCCATGTCGCCGCAGGCGCGCGCTGGTTTGATCATGTGTGCCGCGATGAGACCGAGACGCCCGAACACTGCTTCCACCGACTGGTTTCAACCTATTTCAGCGGCGCATTGAAACGTCCCTTCAATGATGACGCCCGCGCGGCGGCGGGCTTGCCGGGATGTTTCTACGAGCCTTTGGCTGAACAGCTTTCCTGAAACCAGGACTTGCATATAACGCCGACGCACGGGACATTTTCATTCGTGTCCCATAGGGACCGGAACAAGGCTTGCAACGGATCAGTTGATAAACGATGCGTTATCATGCGAGATAGCGCATCGAGGGGCGAGGATAGCGAGGCGAACGCAGTCGGATGGTGAAACGACTACTGGCCGGGCCGTGGGAGCAGATCAAGCAACGCTTCCCTGATCGGCAGATCTATCACCGGACCGAGGGTCAGGTGAGATACTTCGCTATCACGACCGAGATGCAACTCTCGGCAATCGGGGGCGTGTGTCTGCTGGCGGTCTGGCTGTCTTTGACGACTGTCGGCATGCTGCTCGACGGTCGCGCCGATCAGCGCGTCAAACAGCAATTCGCCCAGATCGAAGCCGAATATCAAAACGAGGTTGATGAAGCGCGCGCCGCAGAGGCCGCCGCCATCGCCTATATGGAATCGCGCACCGACGCCTTTGACCGCACGGCCGGCGAATTCCAGATGCGTCATGACACGCTCCGCCGCCTTCTGGATTTCGCCGACGATCTGTCGGTCGGGGAAGAGCGCGAGAGCCCCAGCCTGGATGAAGGCCGAATCCTGATGGCCGCCTCGCCCGCCGATCCTGATCCGCGCCAGGCGCTGCTGGATCCGGTCGGGGAAGAAGCCTTTGACGGCCTGGCTGAAGAGCGCGTCGCCGCGCTTCTGGCCGATCAGGAAGCCGCCCTGGCCGAGGCCGAGAACGCCGCCGAACGCCGCCTTGAGAATTTGCGCGCAGTCTTGCGTCTGACCGGCATGCGGGTCGATGAAGCCATGCAGGAAGGCCCGCTGGAGGATGAAGACGGCGGCACCGGCGGTCCTCTGATCAGCCTGGACCAGGCGCCGCTGTTCAGCGATGCGCTTAATCTCGATGACCCCTTCAATGCGCGCGTCGCCCGCATCGCCAACCGGATTGTGGAAAGCGAACAGGTGGAAAACCTGCTCAACGCCACGCCTCTGGGACTGCCGATCGAGGGACCTTTCCGCGAGACATCGCGGTATGGCGCCCGCATCGACCCGTTCACCCGACGCCTGGCCATGCACGCCGGCAAGGATTTCGCCGCCTTTAGAAACGCACCTATTGTGGCGCCTGCGCCGGGAGAGGTCGTTTACGCGGGCTGGCGGGCCGGGTATGGTCGCACCGTCGAAGTGGATCACGGATACGGGTTCCGCACGCGATATGGCCATCTTCACGCTATCGACGTACGCCGCGGCGATGAGGTGGAGCTGGGCCAAAGACTGGGGGGGATGGGATCGACCGGACGTTCAACCGGCACGCATCTCCATTATGAAATCTGGTTCCGCGGCGAACACATTGACCCCGAAGATTACATAAGAGCCGGACGCTATGTTCACTAAAAAAGATACGCCCCCCAGCGACAGTCACGCCGCCGCCGTCCCCGCTCCGACCAAGAGGTCCGCCATGAAAACAAAAGCCCCATCCATTCTGAGCGCTGATCTGAAAATCACCGGCTCCATCGTGTCAGACGGCGAAGTTCAGCTTGACGGCGCTGTGGAAGGCGATGTCCGCGCGACGGACCTCACGATCGGCGAAGAAGCCTCCATCAAGGGCGAAGTGGTCGCCGAAAACGTGGTCATCCGTGGCCGCGTGGTCGGCTCGGTTCGCGCCCGTCAGGTGCAGCTCTCCGCCACCGCCCGTGTGGAAGGCGATGTGATCCACGCCACCCTCGCCATTGAGAGCGGCGCGTTCTTTGACGGCCTGTGCAAGCGCTCGTCTGACCCGCTGTCGGACGCCAAATCCTCATCGGCGACATCCAGCAAGTCGGCGTCTCAGAACGGAAGCGCCTCCACCTCTTCCAGCACCGCCTCCTCCACCCCGCCGCCGGCCGCCGCGGCCAGCGCGGACAAGGCGGTCGCCAACGACCCGTTCACCTCGAAATCCTAGGGTTTCAGGCACAGGCACAGAAAAAGGGCCGGCGTTTCGCCGGCCCTTTTTTTATTCCGCGTCTGTCGAGAGCCTTAATCGTCTTCGGATTTGCCCACGCGCTGGGCCAGTGCGGCGCCCATGAAATCGTCCAGATCACCGTCCAGCACCCCTTGGGTGTCTGAGGTTTCGACCTGGGTGCGCAGGTCCTTGACCATCTGATAGGGCTGCAACACGTAAGAACGGATCTGGTGCCCCCAGCCGATATCGGTCTTGGATTCGGCGTCGGCCTGGGCCGCTTCCTCACGCTTTTGCAGCTCCAGCTCGTAAAGCCGGGCGCGCAGCATCGTCCAGGCGTTCGAGCGGTTCTTGTGCTGGGAGCGATCGGTCTGGCACGCCACAACGATGCCGGTGGGCTCGTGGGTCAGGCGCACCGCGGAATCGGTCTTGTTGATGTGCTGACCACCGGCGCCGGACGCGCGATAGGTGTCCACGCGCACATCCTTGTCCTCAATCTCGATGTCGATGGTGTCGTCCACCAGAGGATAGGTCCAGACCGAGGCGAAGCTGGTATGGCGGCGACCAGAGCTGTCATAGGGCGAGATCCGCACCAGACGGTGCACGCCCGCTTCGGTTTTCAGCCAGCCATAGGCGTTATCGCCTTTGATCAGGAGGGTGATGGATTTCAGACCCGCCTCTTCACCGGCCTGCGCCTCGATCACTTCAACCTTGTAGCCGGATTTCTCCGCCCAGCGCGTATACATGCGCGCCAGCATGGACGCCCAGTCCTGGGCTTCGGTGCCGCCAGCGCCGGGATGGATTTCCAGATAGCTGTCATTGCTGTCAGCCTCGCCAGACAACAAGGCTTGCAGTTCAGCCTTGCCGGCGCGCGCCTTGAGACCCCGAAGCGCGGTCGCCGCTTCCTCATACAGCTCTTCATCGCCGTCCAGCTCGGCCATCTCGGCCAGCTCCAGCGTGTCAGCAAGATCGGTGTCGATCTCACGCACTTCGGTCATGGACTGGTCAAGCCGGTTGCGCTCGCGCATGAGCGCCTGGGCGTCGCTGGGCCGATCCCACAATGTGGGGTCTTCGGCCTTGGCGTTCAGTTCATCAAGTCGTTTCTCAGCCGTAGGCCAGTCAAAGACGCCTCCGTAGCAAGGCGGTGGACTGTTCGATGGCGTCTTTGAGTTCAGCGATCTCGGCGCGCATGGCGGATCTCCTGATAGTCTGAGAAAGAGGTTGGACCGGGTCGATAAACGAGGCGCAGCCCCCGGACAAGGGACTGCGCCTGTTGCAGGCTTTAAAATCGACGAGGCTGAGCGTTAGTAAAGCCCGCCCAGCGTGTCCTCGGCGTCATCATCGTCGTCTGCATCATTTTGGGAGCCTGAGGAGAAATCCACGCCCAGCGCATTGGCGCCAAAGCTCAGCGTTTCCTCTGCATTGGTCTGGCCGCGCTGAGGCTCGGTGCCCGGTTTGAACGCTTCCAGGATCACGCCGGGGCGCCCGATGACGGACGGTTCGCCGGTTTCGCGATCAATCGGCGCCAGGCTCACCCCGTCGGGCACCCGGAACGGGCTGACGGAATAGGTTTCAAGCGCCGTGCCCAGGAAGTCGCGCGCCACCGGCGCCGCAACCCGGCCGCCCGCCTCGCCCGACCCCAGCGGTCTGGGGTTATCAAAGCCCACATACACGCCCACCACCAGATCAGGGCTGAAACCAACGAACCAGGCGTCGTGGAAGTCATTGGTGGTGCCAGTCTTGCCGCCCAGCGGACGGCCCAGCGAGCGCAGCGCCGTG
Source organism: Oceanicaulis sp. (assembly GCF_051859625.1). Classification (GTDB taxonomy): domain Bacteria; phylum Pseudomonadota; class Alphaproteobacteria; order Caulobacterales; family Maricaulaceae; genus Oceanicaulis. The sequence continues at coordinate 663,720 of NZ_JBHYFH010000002.1, forward strand.
GCTGTGCCGCGCTGAACAGCGCCTTCAAGCATATGCACGATCTGGTAGGAGGTGACCGGATCGATCACCTGCTCGCCGAGTTCCGGCAGCTGCGGTTCATGGAGGCTAGGCTCGTAGCCGCCAGGCACGTCACATCCGACGCACTCGCGCTGGTCGTGAATATAGATCGTCTCGCCCGAGCGGGCCTGAACCCGGTCGATCAGAGCCGGCTCGATCAGACGGCCGCCATTGACCAAGGCGCCATAGGCGCCGATCAGCCGCATCAGCGTGGTCTCACCCGCCCCCAGCGACATGGCGAGGGTCGGTTGAAGATCGTCATAAATGCCGGTCCGCTCGCCGATATCCACGATCGGAGCCATGCCCATATCCTGCGCCAGGCGCACCGTCATGACGTTACGAGACAATTCCAGCCCCCGCCGCAGCGTGGAGGGTCCGTAAAACACCTCCGAATAGTTCTGCGGGCGGTAAAAGCGCATTTCAGCGTCGCCCGACGCCACGAAAGGCGCGTCCAGAATGATCGAGACCGGCGTGTAATCGTTTTCAAGCGCCGCAGCGTAGACAAACGGCTTGAACGAGGATCCCGGCTGGCGACGCGCCTGCACGGCGCGGTTAAACTGGCTGTGCTGGAAGGAATAGCCGCCCACCATCGCCAGAACCCGGCCTGTGAACGGGTCAATCGCAACAATGCCGCCATTGACGTCTGGCAATTGGCGCAAGCCGTAATGGTCGTCCTCAACGGTTTCATCGGGCGCATCCTCGGCGACCAGATCTTCCACGATGACCACATCGCCCAGCTCGAACACGTCAGATGGCCGACCAATGGCGCCGCCCGTCCGCGGGAAGCCGTTCTCGTCCCGGCGCGGCTCACGCGCCCAGGCCAGAGCGTACAGCGGAATGCGTCCGCGGGTGCGGTCGGCGAAACCGATCATCGCATCAGTGTCCGTCATCTCCAGAACCACGGCCAGACGCCAGCCCTCATCAAGGTCGGCAGGCGGATCAATCTCCGCCAACTGGTCCGGCCAGGCGTCAAAGCTCTCCATCCGCGCGACCGGACCGCGATAGCCGTGGCGGCGATCATAGGTCTCAAGTCCATCGCGCAAGGCCGCACGGGCGGCCAGCTGCATGCGGGTGTCCAGCGTGGTGCGGATCGACAGCCCGCCTTCATAGAGCTGGTCCTGGCCATACCGGTTGAAGACTTCGCGGCGCACCTGCTCGACGAAATACTCCGCCGCCAGATATTCGTCGCCATCCAGACGCTCGGCGGTCTCCAGCGGCATCTCCATCGCCGCCTCGCCCTCTTCGCGACTGATGACGCCATTGGCGATCATGCGCGAGAGCACCCAGTTGCGGCGGCCGATCGCAGCTTCAGTATTGCGGGTCGGATGATAATTGCTCGGCCCTTTGGGCAGGGCGGCCAGATAGGCCGCTTCGTGCAATTCCAGCTCGTCCAGGGATTTATCGAAATAATTCAACGCCGCAGCGGCGATGCCGTAGGCGCGATTACCCAGATAGATCTCGTTGAGATAAAGCTCGAGGATCTGGTCCTTGGTGAAGGCGCGCTCCATCCGGCGCGAAATGACGATCTCGCGAATCTTGCGGTCGATGCGCTGGTCCGAGCTGAACAGGAAGTTCTTGGCCACCTGCTGAGTGATGGTGGAGCCTGACTGCAGCGCGGCGTTGGGATTACGCAAACGCGAAATCACCGAGCGGATGCCGCCCCGGATCATGCCCAGATAATCCACACCGCCATGATTGTAGAAATTCTTGTCCTCGGCGGACAAATAGGCGTCGATGACCAGCGGCGGAATATTCTCGATCGGCACGAAGACCCGGTGCTCGATGGCGTATTCCTGGATCAGGCGTCCGTCACCGGCGTGCACCCGACTCATGATCGGGGGCTCATATTCGGCAAGCTGCTGATAATCAGGCAGGTCTTCGGTGACGCGGACCACATAGACAGCGATGGCGATTGACGCCACCACGCCCAGAACCACCGCCGCGCCCGCGCCCCAGATCAAGGCGCGCAACGCGTTTTTCCAACTCAACAGCTTCATCTTGCCCTCATCGACGGCGCGCAAGGCTTGCCCGCCCCCGCCTTTTGACGCCCGCACATGGCGCTATTATGGCGTGTCTCAGGCGTCAACCCAATGACGGATTCCGCACAGGTTCAGATTAACGGGTGCTGGAGGCGCTCGCCGTGTTCTGGGCGATATAGCGATCCGAGCCGCCGCCCTGGCAATGAGAGAAGTGCTCATCAATCGCGGACGCCGCAGATTGCATCAGCCGCCGCCGGTCCGTGGCGCTGTTCAAACGCCGGGCGTCATTGCGATTGGTCAAAAAGCCCATTTCAAACAGGACCGCCGGCACTTCAGCGTCGATCAAAACCGCGAAATTGGCGCGCATGGCCGTATCGCGGAACAAGGGTTGCACCCGACCGACTTCGGTGCGCAGGGCGTCCGCGAAGCGTTCAGACTGGCTTTCCTTGTTGGTCAGAGACATCTCGACGAGGATGCGGGAGACCTCTTCAGGCCGGTTCGCATCCACCCAGTCGCCCTGGCTGATGGCGCGGCTGCGCGCACGGTCCACGGCCCGGTGATTCATGGAATAGACGGTTGCGCCTTCAGGTCCTGCGGAATTGCCCGCCGAATCTGCATGCAGGGAGATAAACAAGTCCGCCTCGGCCTGACGCGCGATCTCGACGCGATCATAGAGGTCCACGAACACATCGCGGTCCCGGGTCATGATGACCTCATAACGCCCGGTGGCGTTCAGGATGTCGCGCAGCACCAGGCCGGCCGCCAGATTGACGTCTGCTTCATCCCCGCCGCCAAATCGCGCCAGTGCGCCGGGGTCACGTCCGCCATGTCCGGGGTCGATCACCACACGCACAGCCTCACACGCCGGCGGCGCTGCGGACACGACCGCGTTTTCCACAAGGAACTGAGCCATATTTCTGCTTTCCGACGGAAAGCCCGAGGTTTGCTGGAACGCCGTCGCGCCCACGGGCGCCAGATCCACGACCGTGCGGTAGCCGCCGCCATCGGGGGCGAGAGAGAAATGATGATCAATGGTGGAAGGCGAATTCAGCGCAAACACCAGACGCGGCGCGCCCGCCTGTCCGTCAAACTGAAAGCGGCCGACAAGCCCCTCGCCTTCGCCTTGTCGATTGGGCAGGGCCGGAACATCCCAGCCCGCCTGATCAAAGGAGACCACGAGACGCGAAACCGGCTCGGCCAGCGTAAAGGCGCGCGAATCAAGCGGAGTTTCGCTTTCAATGACGATGCGGGTATGGGTTTCGTAGGCGCCGAAGCGCACATTTGTAATATCAGACGCCATCGCCGATCCGGCGGACAGCGTCAGGGCGCAAGCTACAAGACCCGCTAAAAATCGCATTCCGACCACCACCATGCCGAAGTCCCAAACGGGCTTTGCGTCATTTTACGTCGCGCAAATGCTCCGATGAAAATCACTGTAAAACGCCACGCCTTGAGATTCGGTTAGCGAGTCCTTACCGAGAGTCTAACACGGCGAAGCTCGCTTTTCATTGGCGACATTATCGTGCAATGTGATTATGTTCGTAATCGGGATCGGGCGCGTTCGCGCGCCGCCCACATGAACACCCTTGAAGATCCGCCTCAGGGCGCAAATCTTCAAAGCACACAGATTTCTGGACGACGCGGGAGGGCTCACGCCCGCCGCCGGCGCCACAAGCCAGAATGACTGGCGCTCGGGCGACGCTTCGAATCAGAACGCGCCCCTGCCCGGTTAAGGACAGACCCATGATGCGCGCTCCCGCCGCGAGATCATCTTTAGTAAGAACAGATCGCCGCCGAGCGCGTTCCATCCACAATCGCCGCACGTCTGACGCCGCCTCCTTGTTGAGCGCGGCTTTCGCCATGCGGTATGGAGCGTATTTTAATGTCACGCAAAATGCTGATCGACGCCGCACACCCGGAAGAGACCCGGGTCGTGATTGTCGACAACAATCGAGTTGAGGAATTCGATTTCGAGTCGGCTTCCAGAAAGCCGATTCGCGGAAATATCTATCTCGCCAAGGTCACGCGTGTAGAGCCATCGCTACAGGCCGCATTCGTCGAATATGGCGGCAACAAGCACGGCTTTCTCGCCTTCAACGAGATCCATCCCGATTACTACCAGATCCCTCATGCGGATCGCGAAGCGCTGCGCGAAGCGGAAGCTGAAGCGTCCGGCGATCTGAATGACGACGCCGGTCCTGACGACGACAATGAAGACGCGCCGACGCCCGATGAAGACGATCTGATCGACGAAGCGGCGCGCCGTCGCCGCTCCTTCATGCGCCGCTACAAGATCCAGGAAGTGATCAAGCGCCGTCAGGTGCTGCTGGTGCAGGTGGCCAAGGAAGAGCGCGGCAATAAGGGCGCGGCGCTGACGACCTATCTGTCGTTGGCCGGCCGGTATTGCGTGCTGATGCCCAACACCGCACGCGGCGGCGGCATTTCGCGCAAGATCACCAACGCCCCCGATCGCAAGCGCCTGAAATCGGCGGTGTCCGAACTGGCCGTGCCCCAGGGCATGGGCCTGATCATCCGCACCGCAGGGGCTGCGCGCACCAAGGTCGAGATCAAGCGCGATTACGATTACCTGATCCGGCTGTGGGAGACGATCCGCACCACGACGCTGGAATCAAGCGCCCCCAAGCTGATTTATGAAGAAGGCAATCTCGTCAAACGGGTGATCCGAGATCTCTATGACAAGGAGATCGACGAGGTGCTGGTGGAAGGCGAGGACGCATACAAGGAGGCCAAGGCCTTCATGCGCATGCTGATGCCGAGCCACGCCAAGAAGGTGCAGCATTATCGCGACGCCACGCCGCTCTTCCTGCGCCATCAGGTGGAAAGCCAGCTCGAGGCGATCCATTCGCCTGTCGCGCAGCTGAAATCAGGCGGCTACATCGTGATCAACCCGACCGAGGCGCTGGTTTCCATCGACGTCAACTCGGGCAAGGCGACCAAGGAACGCAATATCGAGCAGACCGCGCTCAAGACCAATATGGAGGCGGCCGAGGAAGCCGCCCGCCAGATGCGTCTGCGCGACCTCGCCGGCCTGCTCGTGATCGACTTCATCGACATGGACGAGAACAAAAACGTTCGCGCGGTCGAGAAGAAGATGAAGGACTCGCTCAAGCGTGACCGCGCCCGCCTGCAAGTGGGCCGCATCTCGCAATTCGGCCTGATGGAGATGAGCCGTCAGCGCCGGCGCACCTCGCTGGTGGAAGGTTCGAGCAATGTCTGCCCGCATTGTCAGGGCTCAGGCCATATGCGCTCGATCGAATCCAGCGCTCTGGTGGCTCTGCGCTCACTGGAAGAGGAAGGCGTGCGCGGCCGCACGTCCAAGGCGCGCCTGGTCTGCGCGCCGGAAGTGGCGCTGTATATCCTCAACGAGAAACGCGATCATCTCACCGCGATTGAAGCGCGCTATGACATGAGCGTCACGGTGGACGCCGATGACAGTCTGATCCGCCCGGACTGCACCTTGGAGCGTCTTGAGAGCCGCAGCGAAGCGGCGCGCGCCGAAGCGATAGCCGCCCGCGCCGACACCCCGCTGACCAGCGCGGCCGCCGTTGTTGCAGATATCGATCAAGACGACGACTTCGAGGATGCGGACGAAGCAGAGGCGACTGAAGAGCGTGAGGAACGCGACGAGCGCCCGGCTCGCACCGCGTCTGACGAGACCAATGAAGACGGCTCGAAAAAACGCCGCCGTCGCGGACGCCGCGGCGGCCGCAATCGCCGCAAGCGCAATGACGAGACCGGATCGCCCGAGGACGCCCAGGCGGCTCTGGACTCGACCGAGGAGAGCGACGGCGACACCGGAACCGAGTCTGCGTCCAAGGACGCCGACACGTCCGATGAGGTCGCGGGCCTGCAAGTGATCGAACCGTCTGAATCTGAACCCTTTGGCGCTCAGACCGACGATGAAGGCACACCGCCCCGGCGCAAACGCCCCAGCCGCCGCCGTCGCAAGCCGGCCGGCCAGAGCGAGACCGCTCAGGATGAAGCCGGCCAGGTCGAGACGAGCGCTCCGGACGCACCTGCTTCTGAAGCCCAAGCCGAGAACACGCCCGCGGAGGCGGACAGCGACGCAGGCGACGAAACGGCGCCGGCCAAGCCCAAACGCAGCCGCCGCACGCGGAAAAAGCCTGCCGACGACGTCGCGGACACTTCGGAGGCCAAAGCGTCTGAGGCAGACGCCCCTAAAGCTGCTGAAGGTGATGCGGCGGAGGACAAGCCCAAGCGTCGCACGCGCCGCAAGGCGGCCGCCCCCGCTGCTGAAGCGTCCGCCGAAGGCGAGGCGCCCAGCGAAGGGGCCGCTCAGACGGACGCCGACAAACCCAAGCGACGCACGCGCCGCAAGAAAGCGGAACCGGCTGCACAGGCGGACACCACCGATACGATGGCGCGCGAAGCCATGGAGCAGTCCAGTTCTTCTGCGCCGGAGCCTCAGGCCGCCAGCGAGAACGAGGCCAAGCCCGAGCAGAGCGAGCCGACTGGCGCGGCCCCGCAAGAGGCTGATCAGGCGAGCGAGGACGAAGGCTCAGACGAGAACCGCCCCGCGAAACGCGGCTGGTGGCAGCGCTCGTCGAAATTCCTCGGCCTGAGCTAAACACGCGAACGGCGCCGGTGGTCACACTTCCGGCGCCGTTCTCACGTTCTCTGGCGTGCAGACGGACAGAAGGATAGACTGTTGTCTTCCAGGGCTGGCTGACACGAAGGACGCTTGCATTGCGTATGCTCAAACCCTTACGGACCGGCGCTGCCCGCATCGCCGCCGCAGCAGGTCTGGCGCTCGCCAGTCTGTCGGGCGCTCACGGACAGGGCCTGATCCGGGACACCGAGACTGAGCGCGCCATGCGCGAATACACCGATCCGTTGCTGGAAGCAGCGGGGCTGGATGTGAGCGCAGTGGATTTCTATCTGGTCGGCGATATGGATTTTAACGCCTTCGTCACCGGCGGGCAGAATATCTTCCTGAACACAGGCACCATTGTCCGCGCCGAGAATCCAAATGAAATCAAAGGCGTTATCGCCCACGAGATCGGCCATATCGAAGGCGCCCACATCATCCGGCGCGGCGAAGCCACTCGGGCCGGTCTGGCCACCATGGCCGCCTCCTTGGGCGTGGGACTGATCGCCGCCCTCGCCGGCGCACCGGACGCCGGCGCAGCGATCATGGCGTCCGCCCCGCAATTTGGTCAGCTGAACCTGCTGACTTATACCCGCGCTCAGGAAGCCTCCGCCGACCAGGCCGCCGTCCGCTTTCTGACCGAGACCGGGCAATCAGGCCGCGGTCTGGTGGCGACGTTCGAACGTCTCGCCTATCAGGAACGAATCTCGTTTCAGCGCCGTTGGGAATATTTCCGCTCTCACCCGCTGTCTTCAGACCGGGTGGCGGCGCTACGCCGTAATGTGGAAGCATCCCAGTTCGCCGATGTGCCCGACAGTGCGGAAGAGATCGCCGAGCTGCAACGCCTGCAGGCCAAGATCATCGGGTTCATGGCGCCGCCCGCCCAGACGTTTTCTCGCTATCCCGAGAGCGACACCTCCATCCCGGCGCGCTATGCCCGGGCGGTGGCGTATTACAAGCAAGGCCTGACCGATAACGCCGAGAGCGCGGTCAATGAATTGCTCGAGCTTGAGCCCGACAATCCCTATTTTTACGAGCTCAAAGGCCAGATGCTGTATGAGAGCGGCCTGATCGAACGCTCAATCGAGCCTTATCGCCGCTCCATTGAATTGCTGCCCGATGCGCCGCTGCTCCGCATCGGTTACGCGTCTGCGCTGATCGCCACCAACACCGAAGAGAACGCCCGAGAGGCGCTGAGCCAGTTGCGCATCGCCCTGGTGAGCGAACCGCAAAACCCCTACGCCTGGTTCCAGCGCTCCCTGGCTCATCAGCAATTGGGGGAGACGGCGTTGGCGGAGCTGTCCACAGCGGAACGCGCCTATGCGGTCGGCGACGAAATGCAGGCTCATATCTTCGCGACGCGAGCTCATGAAGAACTTGAACGCGGCACTGAAGCCTGGATCCGCGCGACCGAAATCCTGGCGGTCACCCGACCCGACAGCCGGGAAATGCGCGACTGGAACCGCCGCGAGCGCGAACGTCAGCCTAACTTCCAGCATCTGGATCGCGGCGCTCTGTTACAGCCCTAAACGGGCTTGTGATTGTGCCGGAACGCAGAACCGCGTTAAACGCGGTGACAAATGATTTCTGACTGATGACTGGAGCTTTCATGCGCATCTTGCTGCTCGCCCTCGCCGCCGCTTTCGGCATGACCGCTTGCGCCCCGGCGCAAGAACCCGCCAATCGCGCTGAAATCGAGCAGATTGTGCGCGATTACATCCTGACCAATCCCGAGATCATCGAGGAAGCGCTGATCGAGTTGCAGCGCCGCGCGCGCCAGCGTGAGCAGGACGCCATGCTGGGCGCTGTCACCTCCAGCGAAGACCGGCTGTACGCTGACGCCCGGGACCCGGTTGTGGGCGCCGACAACCCGGTCGTGACCGTGATCGAGTTCTTTGACTATCGCTGCCCGTATTGCACCGTCTCGAACGAATGGATTCAGTCCGTCTTGGAAGAGCATGGCGACCAGGTGCGTTTTGTCTTCAAGGAATTTCCGATCCGGGGCGAGCAATCCACGAACGCTTCGCGCGCCTCGCTCGCGGTCTGGCGGATCGCACCTCAATCCTATGAGGCGTTTCACAACGCCCTGATGAACGCCAGCGGCCCGCTGCCGGATGAGCGGATCGACGCCTTCGCCGTCACCGCCGGAGTGGATGTGGCGGCCATGCGCGCTGAAATGGCTTCAGACGAGATCACCCGTCAGCTGAGTGATGTGCGCGAGCTGGCCCAGGCCATCGGCATCACCGGCACGCCCTTCTTCATTGTCGGCGAAACGGTCGTTCCCGGCGCCGATATCGACAGCCTCAACCGTCTGGTGAACGACGCGCTGTCGCGTTAAGCGTGATGACTGGCGGCGCCGGGACAAGTTCCGGCGCCGTTTACAGCTTGTTTTCCGCTTGTGGTTAATCATCCCCGTGAACCTGGAGGGGATGATGAAATACCTGACGATCCTGATGGCCGCCTGTGCGGCGCTGACCCTGACCGCTTGCGCCAGCCGCGACGCCGTTTCCGCGCGCCAGACGCCGCAGCCTCTGGACACGCAAACCCTCCGCGTCGACGCCGCCAGCCCCTTCTATCATCAGATGGCGCTTGGTCCGGTCACGGGAACGTCCCGGTTTTCCTGGTTTCTGCCCGAACCCAACCGCTCGATCCTGCGCCCGCGGTTTGAAGCCGCGCTGGAACAGGCCGGTCTCGCCGCGCCTGACCGTAATCAGGCGCGCTATGTCATCTCGCTGGATTTTGATCAGGTCCATGGCCCTGATTTCGGTTCGCACATGGATGCGGCCTTGCTGGGACGCGTCTGGATCGAAGACCGCCTGACCGGCCGGGTCATCCTGAACGAACCGGTGTCCGCCCGCCGCGAGGCCTATTGGCCGGGCGTGGACGAAGCGGGTTGGGCCACAGGCGAGTTCTGGCGCGTGTTCAACCTCTTTCCCTTTTTCTATGACAGCCCCTGGTTCAGCGTCGGCGCCCGATGGGACACCACGTATCCGCCTTATGCCGGACCAGAATGGATGCCGCTGGTGCCAATCCGTTTGCGCGAAACCGACACTGACCTGATGGTCGGCCCGTCAGGCCGGTCCTATGGAAGCTGGTCGGGGGCGGAGCGCGCCTGGCAAGTGAACGCCCTGGTCAGCGACGCCCTCGCCGCCGCGGTCATGCGCGGCATGGCGGATCGTGGAATGGTGCAAATCAGCCATGTCCTTCCCTGCATGGGCGGCACGGCCATGCGTGAGCATGAACAGGCCCTGCTCGCGCGCGGCGAACGCGTATCACGCCCGGTCTGCGCCGAGGTGCAGGACGATCTGCCGGTGGGCGCCGAAGCGCTGCGGCGGTCGCGCTGATCAGCAGGCGGGCGGCTCAGGCTTGATCCGTCCGTCCTCAAGGATCTGCCAGAACGGATTGTGCGCCACTTCCCAGGCATGACCATCCGGGTCGGCGAAATAGCCTGAATGCCCGCCCCAGAAGACGTCCTCTCCCGGTTTGAGCACAGCCCCGCCCAGCTGCGCGGCCTGATCAAGGATCGGCTGCACCTCATCCCGGCTACGCACATTATAGGCCAGTGCGACTCGCCCGTTCGGCGGGTTCTGACGCCCCATATCCGCGTCCAGCGCCTCGCCGCCGAACAAGCCCACGATCACGCCGTTCAGATCAAAGAAGACGATCTGATCGCTCTCGGACGGCAGTGCGGACCAGCCCATCCCCTCATAAAAGGCGCGAGCGCGTGCGAGATTTGAAACCCCGAGCGTAATCATAGAAATACGTTGTTCCATGGCATCCTCCCTATACCCGGACACCTTGGAACATTATGGGAACGCGCACAAGAGGATCAGATCAGTCCCGCCAGCGGGCTCGACGGATCGGCATAGCGCTTTTTCGGCATCCGCCCCGCCAGATAGGCGTCACGGCCCGCGATGACCGCGTGCTTCATGGCGCTGGCCATACGGATCGGGTCTTTCGCTTCGGCGATGGCGGTGTTCATCAAAATGCCGTCACACCCCAGCTCCATGCCCACCGCGGCGTCAGACGCCGTGCCGACGCCCGCATCCACGATCACCGGCACCTTGGCCTCTTCGATGATCAGGCGGATATTCACCGGGTTCTGGATGCCCAAGCCCGAGCCGATCGGCGCGCCCAAGGGCATGATCGCACAGGCGCCCGCCTCTTCCAGGCGCTTGGCGTAAACCGGGTCGTCAGAGCAATACACCATGACCTCGAAGCCTTCCTTGACCAGCATTTCGGTCGCCCGAAGGGTTTCGGCCATGTCGGGATAGAGGTGCTTGGGGTCTGAGAGCACTTCAAGCTTCACCAGATCCCAACCGCCCGCCTCGCGCGCCAGGCGCAGCGTCCGCACGGCGTCCTCGCCGGTGAAGCAACCGGCCGTGTTGGGCAGGAAGGTGTACTCTTTGGGATCAATGAAATCGACGAGCCGCGGCTGGCTGGGGTCGGACAAATTCACCCGGCGCACCGCCACCGTGATCATGTCTGCGCCTGAAGCGACCAGCGCCTGCGCGTTCTGCTCATAGGTCTTGTACTTGCCGGTGCCGATGATCAGGCGCGAGTTGAAGCTCCGTCCCGCCACGACCAGCGGGGCGTCGTCCTGTATCTGGGTCTGGGCCGTCATAGCTCACCCTCCTCCGACAAAATGCACGATTTCGAGTCGGTCGCCGGTCTCGATGCGAATCGCGTGGTAGCCGTCGCGCGGCGCGATTTCGAGATTGCGTTCCACAGCGACCTTGCGCGGATCGAGCTCAAGATGCTCCAGCAAGCCTTTCAGGCTTAAGCCTGAAGGGATTTGACGGCTTTCGCCGTTCAGCTCGACATTGATCTGGCTCATGACCTGCGTCCCACGCACGGGTTTGCTTGTTCACACCCCTATGAGGTCGTAGAACCAAGGCTGGCAGTCAAGGCGCGCTGGCGCCCTTCAGCCTGGCCGGAGTGAATAAAAGTGTCTGACCTCAAACCCGTCTTCGTGCTCAACGGCCCCAATCTCAATCTGCTGGGAACGCGCGAGCCTGAGATTTACGGAACCACCACCCTCGCTGATATCGAAGCGCTGTGCCGTCAGACGGCTGAGTCGCTGGGCGTCGGGCTGGTGTTTGAGCAGACCAATCATGAAGGCGCGCTGGTGGAGCTGATTCACACCGCCGGCGCCAAGGGCTCGGCCATCGTGATCAATCCCGCCGCCTACACCCATACCTCCATAGCGCTGCTGGACGCGATCAAAGGGGTGGACGCGCCCGCAATTGAGGTGCATCTGTCCCAGCCTGTTGCGCGAGAGGCCTTTCGTGCTGTCTCTTATGTGTCACTTGCCGCCGCTGGCACCATCAGCGGTTTAGGCGCGCGCGGCTATGAGCTGGGGATTAGAGCCGCTGTGCAACTGGCGCAGGCGCGTGCGAAATAATGACTAGAAAGGGTAGTAAACCTATGGCGTCCACCACGTCGAACCCGCAGGTCGATTCCAAGCTCGTGCGCGAGCTGGCCGATATTCTCAACGACACCGACCTTACCGAGATCGAAGTCGAAAAAGGCGAAATGCGTATCCGCGTCGCGCGCGAAATCACCGCTGCGCCCGCTGTTTACGCAACTCAGCCTGCTCCTGCGCCCATGGCTGCAGCTCCTGCGCCTGCGCCGGCTTCCGCACCGGAAGCGCCGGCTGCCGTCAGCGCCGCCGACGCGAAAAGCCATCCCGGCGCCGTGACCTCGCCCATGGTCGGCACGGTGTATCTGCGTCCCTCTCCTGAGGCGGACCAGTTCAAGAAAGCTGGCGACAGCGTGAAGGAAGGCGACACCATTTTGCTGGTCGAAGCCATGAAGACCTTCAACCCCATCACCGCGTCCAAATCGGGCACGCTCACCGAGCTTCTGGTCGATGACGCCCAACCGGTGGAATACGGCGAAGCCCTGTTCATCATCAGCTAGGCGGTCGCTCATGTTCGATAAAGTCCTTATCGCCAATCGCGGCGAGATCGCCTTGCGGGTCCATCGGGCCTGTAAGGAAATGGGCATCAAGACGGTGGCGGTTCACTCCGAAGCCGACGCCAACGCCATGCACGTCAAGCTAGCGGATGAAAGCGTCTGCATTGGTCCGCCGCCCGCGGGCCGGTCCTATCTCAACGTGCCCGCCATCATGGCCGCCGCCGAGATCACGGGCGCGCAGGCGATTCACCCCGGCTACGGCTTTCTGTCCGAGAACGCCCGCTTCGCCGAGATCGTGGAAGCGCACGGCCTGACCTTCATTGGTCCGACCGCAGACACGATCCGCCTGATGGGTGACAAGATCACCGCCAAGCAAGCGGCGGTCGACGCCGGCATTCCGGTCGTGCCGGGCTCTGACGGCGCGATCACCGATATGGATGAAGCGCGCAAGGTCGCCCTGAAAATCGGCTTCCCGGTGCTGATCAAGGCCGCCTCCGGCGGCGGCGGTCGCGGGATGAAAGTCGCCGAAAGCGAAGACAAGCTGGAAAGCGCGCTGCAGACGGCGTCCTCTGAAGCCCAGGCGGCTTTTGGCGACGGCGCGGTCTATATCGAGAAATATCTCGGTCAGCCGCGGCATATCGAGATCCAGGTCATCGCCGACACCCACGGCAATGTGGTGCATCTGGGCGAGCGCGACTGCTCGCTTCAGCGCCGTCACCAGAAAGTGCTCGAGGAAGCGCCCTCCGTCGCGCTCGACGAGGCGGCGCGCGCCAAGATCGGCAAGACCGTGACGGACGCTGTGAAAGCGATCGGCTATCGCGGCGCCGGCACGGTGGAGTTCCTCTATGAGAACGGCGAGTTCTATTTCATTGAAATGAACACCCGTCTCCAGGTGGAGCACCCGGTGACCGAAGCCATCACCCGCATCGACCTGGTGCGTGAGCAGATCCGCGTCGCCGCGGGCCATGAGCTGAGCTTCACCCAGGACGACATCAAGCTTGAAGGCTGGTCCATCGAGTGCCGCATCAATGCGGAGAACCCGGAAACCTTTACGCCCTCCCCGGGCACGGTGACCGAGTTCCATGCACCCGGCGGTCTGGGCGTGCGGCTCGATAGCGCGCTCTATACCGGCTACAAGATTCCGCCCTATTATGACTCCATGATCGGCAAGCTGATCGTGCACGGGCGTGATCGCGAAGAGGCCTTGCTGCGTCTCAAGCGCGCCCTGTCGGAAATGGTCGTGAGCGGTGTCGAAACAACGATTCCGTTGCATCTGGCGCTTCTGGAAGAACCCGCCTTCCTGACGGGGGATTACCATATCCGCTGGCTGGAAAGCTGGCTGGCCGAGCGTCAGGGCTCGTAAGCGCGGAGAATACGTCATGCGCGGCTTCGGCGTTGAGGAATTGCTGGCGTGCTATGCACGCGGGGTTTTCCCGATGGCGGAGTCGCGCAGTGACAGCCGCGTCTATCTGCTGGAGCCTGATGAGCGCGGCGTGATTCCGCTCGACGGCTTCCACATTCCCAAATCCTTGAAGAAAACCGTTCGGCGCGACGCCTTCGCGCTGACGGTCAATCGCTGTTTCGAGACGGTGGTGCGCAACTGCGCCGCGCCAGCGCCCGGTCGTGAGGACAGCTGGATCAACGACCAGATCCTGACCTTGTATCTGGACATGCACGCCGCCGGTCACGCCCATTCCATCGAAGCGTGGAAGGACGGCAAGCTGGCGGGCGGGCTCTACGGGGTCAGCCTGGGCGGCGCGTTCTTTGGCGAAAGCATGTTCTCGCGTGAGACGGACGCGTCAAAGGTGGCGCTGGTGTCCCTGGTCGCGCGATTGAACACTGGCGGCTATGCGCTGCTGGACACCCAGTTCAATACAGAGCACCTCAAGCGCTTTGGCGCGCAAACAATCTCACAAGAGCTGTATCGTGAGCGCCTGGATCAGGCGGTTGAGCTGGACGCTGACTTCTTCGCCCTGCCTGAGGGCGTGGCCGGCGATCAGCTTCTGCAATCAATCACCCAGACATCATAGACCGGATGCTCCAGCGCGTTGAGCGCCGGGTTGGATGCGAACATCCAGCCTGAGAACATCAGCTCCCCTTCCGCCTGAACGCCGAAACCGTCCGTGCGGCGGTCTTCAACCTCGACGAAGGCGAACACTTCCGGCGGCTCTTCCGGCGGACGCTTGCGGCAATACTGCACTGTGATCGACAAGGCGCCGAACTGGACAGCCTCGCCGATGGGGGCCTGAAAATCGCGCGTGCGGGCGGTGACCTTATCCAGGCCGCGCAACACCACCACAGAGCCTGGCTCGGAGGTCAGCTCCGGCGCTTCAGGGTCTTGCTGCGCACGCATCTGCGCGGAGGTCTGGTTCGACGAACCCTGTTCGGCCTCAACCGACTGCGCCAAAGCAGGCGCGCCAAGGCCGAGGGCTGCGATCAGGGAGGCTGAGACAATCATTGAGCGGATCATGGTCATCACTGTGTTAGGCGTTTGAGGCGAGACCAAGGCGCAGATCAGGACTCTGAACCGCCGGATCCGGACGAGCCGCGGTTCATCACCGCCTGGCCGATGAGGTCGAACATGTCCACGGCGCCCTGGGTGAAGGAAATCTCTTCGCCCGCTTGCAGCATGTCCACATCGCCGCCGGGTTCGATCTCGATGAACACGCCGCCGATAAGCCCCGCCGTGGCGATCTTGGCGGTGGAATCCGCCGGAATCTGGATCTCGCCATTCAACTCGAACACCGCTTCGGCGAAGTACGTTTCCTGATCGAGCCGCACCGTGGTGACCGTGCCCACAGGCACGCCAGCCACGCGCACATCTGCGCCGCGACTGAGATCGCCGACCGAGGAGAACCGGGCCGTCAGCGTATAGCCGTCAGACCCCGACCCATCATCAATCTGGCCTTGAGCGTAGATCAGGAAGGCGCCGGCGGTGACCAGCACAAGCAGACCCAGCACGGTTTCGAGAACGGCGCCGCCTCGCATGGGCTACTCCCCCGGTGTCCAGGATTCGTAATCAGCCGCTGTCGCCTGGCGCTGACGCGCCGAGCCGCCGATCAGGGATCCCGTGGGATGATAGGCGTGCAGCGTGCCGGTCATGTTGGGCTGGTGACCTTGCTCCCAATCCTTGCGCGGCAGAGGCGCATCGCTGGGAATTTCGTCAAAGGTGTGGTGCATCCAGCCGTGCCAGTCCGACGGCACGCGAGAGCCGTCAGCATAGCCGTTATAAACGACCCAGCGGCGCGTCTTGCCGTCTGCGCCCGTGCCGGCCTTGCGCTCTTGA
The DNA here is from genome assembly GCF_051859625.1 of Oceanicaulis sp. Taxonomy (GTDB): domain Bacteria; phylum Pseudomonadota; class Alphaproteobacteria; order Caulobacterales; family Maricaulaceae; genus Oceanicaulis. The sequence goes on from NZ_JBHYFH010000002.1 coordinate 679,591, forward strand.
TAGTATTTGTTGCCGAACTCATCCTCGCCGACGAGTTCGCCGGAACGCCAGATCGTCCAGGCCGCGCCCGCAGACGCGCCGTTCCACCAGGTGAAGACTTTTGACAGCAGGCCAAGCATGGCGTGCTCCTTCGCAAAAAATACTTGTGACCGCTATATGCCCCTGCGCACCCTGTGGGTCCAGTCATGCACCCGCAATTGGGCGCCAATTGCCTGTTTTCTGCTCCGAAGAGTGGCATCGGGGACGCTGTGAGGGCCAGTTTTCCACGATCAGGTTAAGAGCCCCCTGTTCATGCTTCGACTCCGTCCCTGCTCCTCCGGTACCATCTGGGTGATTCGCGCGCCCGATTGGTAGGAGCCGTCATGAGCAATCCCCGCCGCCTGTCCCGAAACGGTGTTTCGCCGCTGGATGATTTCGCCTTTCAGAGCCGACAGGCGGACAATCCAGATCCTGACGCCATCGGAGAAGAGGCCGAGGTTCAACTTCTGACGCCCGAGGGGTGGGATACGCGCACGATCGCTGCGCTTGTGGCGCTCTGCGGCGCCCAGCCGGGCGAGCAGCTTCATGCCGGACATGTGCTCTCTGAGCTGACCGAATCGCTGGTGGAGGGTGACGCCGTCGAGCATGACGAGCTGCTCGCCAGCCTGCTGCATCGCGAAGCCGCCCCGGTCCCTGCGCTCTGGCGGGGTGAGAGCCTGCCGGCGTCTCAAGGCCATGCAACAATCGGCGCAGAAGGGCTGACCGAAGCGCTGCACGATCTCAACGCCGCAGAAATGGGTCAGGCCGCCGCCAATGTGGGCGCGCGCGTGCTGGCCGAACGTCTGGAAGCGGTGGCGCTGGCCTGCGTCAATTGCGACGGCGCGGACGATGAATGCTTTGACCCGCGCCGCAATCGCGCCCTGGCGCGCGCCGTGCGCGCCGCCCGTCGCGACGGCGCCCCGGATCCGATGATCGAGCGCGCCATCGCCCGTGCGCGACAAGGGCTGATCACGCCCGAGCAGGGCCTGTTCGCCACGCCGCCTGCCGCCGATCTTCCTGACGTGCAGCTCGAGGGGGCGTTTTTTGACGCGGTTGAAAGCGACGCTGCGCTGTCGGACGGACAAAGCGCGCGCCAGGTGATGACCCGGCTGGCGGAAGCGGTCTGGACCCATGGCAAGCCTGCGCTTCACTTCAAGGATCCCGAGCTCAGCGTCAGCCCCGCCATCGTACTCAACCTGGCCCGCTTCATCGATGGCCAAACCCTTGATGAGGACGGACTGGCCTATGCGGCGCGTCTGTGGGGCAAGGTCGCGGAACGTCAGAACGGCGCCTTGGTGATCGCCGGACTGGGCGCGGCCCTGACGGCCCTGTCCCTGGCCTATGACAGCGAAGCCGCCCGCGAACGCGCGCACCATGTTCTGACCATTCTGCGCAATGAATGCCCTGCGCCGGTGAGCCTTGAACGTCCCGAGGCGTTGGCGGCTGGATTTGTCGGCGCGGAATCAGTGGGCGTCCATCCCCCCGCAGCGCTCGACGCCCCCGGTGGTCGTCAGTTCGCCCAGTGCGTGAACGCGGCGCTCAGCGGCTTGTCCAAGCAAGAACAAACCATCGCCCGCCGCCATGCGCTGGGCGCAGGCGCGCTGGCGGGGCATTCCGCCCCCTGGATCACCCAGCTTGAAGCCGCAGGCGTCGACCAGGCCGGCTTCGCCCGGATCGACGCAGCCCTCAGCGACGGCGTGCCCCTGCGCTTTGCGATCAACCGCTGGAGCCTGGGCGCCGAAGTCGCGCGCCGCTGCGGGCTCAGCCCGGAACATTTTGACGAGGCCGGCCCGCGTCTTCTGGAAAAGCTCGGCGTGGATCCCCTCGAAGTGGTCGCCGCCGAACGCTATGTGCACGGCGCCGGTCGCCTGGATGACTGCGACACGCTGAGCCCTGAGCTGCGCGCCGTATTCGCAGACCCCGCCCCCGAGGCGCGGCTGGCGATGGCGGAAGCCTGTGAAGAAGCGCTTGAAGGCTCGGCCAGCCTGGAACTGGCCCTTCCCGGCTCGAGCTCGATTGAAGAGCTGAGCGCCCTGATCGTCTCCAGCGCGCGGCGCGGCCTGACAGGGCTGTCGATGCGACGCGAAGGCGATGCGCTCTATGACCTTTTGAACACCATCGAATATGAGACCGGCGATTCCGTGCGGCGCTCCGTCATCGCCGAAGAACGCGTGGTGGAACGCGTGGTGGAGAAATATGTCGAGCGCGCCGCCGAGCGCAAAAAGCTTCCCGATCGCCGCAAGGGCTATATCCAGAAATCCACCGTGGGCGGCCACAAGGTCTATCTGCACACTGGCGAGTTCGAGGATGGCGAGCTGGGCGAGATCTTCATCGACATGCACAAGGAAGGCGCGGCTTTCCGCTCGCTGATGAACAATTTCGCCATCGCCATCTCCATCGGCCTGCAATACGGCGTGCCGCTGGAAGAGTATGTGGACGCCTATCTGTTCACCCGGTTTGAACCGGCCGGCGCCGTGGGCGGCAATGATTCCATCAAGCACGCCAGCTCGATCCTCGATTACATCTTCCGCGAGCTGGCGGTGAGCTATCTGGGGCGTGAAGACCTCGCCCAGACAGACGCCCACCCCTATGATCCCGGCGGACTTGGCAATGGCGTCGAGCAAGAAAAGCTGGTGCGCGAAGCGGATCCCGCCAGTCTGATCTCCAAGGGCTTCTCACGCGGGCAATTGCCCGACAATGTGGTCATGCTGGGCAGCCGGTCCAAGCCGGAATCCCCTGACAGTCCTGCGGTCGGCACGGGGTTTGAGTTTGACCCCAAGCCCGCCTCTGGCGGCTCACATGCAGGCGGCGCCTCCGTGGAAAGGCTGGAAGAGCCTGCGGTGAACTATCACGGCGATCCCTGCCCGGAATGCGGCCACTTCACCGTGATTGAAAACGCAGGGCTTCTGGGCTGTGACGCCTGCGGCTGGGCGGGCAAGGTCTAGGGTTCAGGCCTGAAACTTGCGCAGGGCAGACCGGTAACAGACAAGGTGTGCGCCATGTTGAAACAGTTTCTTTGCGTCATTGGCCTGCTAGCAGCCCTGCCCGGCGGCGCTCTCGCCCAGAACGCCAGCGAAATCGCGCGCGTTCAGGCAGGCCAGTCCTGTCCGGGGTGCAATCTGTTCCAGGCGGATCTGAGCTATCTCGATCTGCCCCATATTGACGTGTCGGGCTCCCGCCTGCGTCAGGCGGATCTCAGCCTGGCCACGATGAACCATTCCAATTTCTCCCGGGCGAATCTGACGGTCTCCAATCTGTTCGGCGCCCGGTTCACCGGCGCCAGCTTCGCCTATGCCGATCTGAGCCAGACGACGGCGGCGGGCGCGTATTTCGGCGGCGCCGATTTCACGGGAGCGCGGCTGGATGGCGCGAACCTGTCCGGCGCCGAACTGGAAACTGCGCGCGGCCTGACCCAAGCCCAACTCAATACAGCGTGCGGCGACGCCAGCACGCGCTTGCCGACCGGATTGACGATTCCGTCTTGCCGATGAACAGGTTCACTGCATCTTACTGCGAATTTAGTCGCCCCGGATGCATAGGCGGATTACATCTAGAGGCATGCCATACCGCACTTTCATATTGGCTTTGGCCCTGAGCACCGGTTTGTCCGCCGCCGGACTGGCTGGCGAACCCCATCGCCGTCTCGTGATCGGCGGCGACTGTCCATCCTGTGATTTTGTCGACGCCAATCTGGCCGGCGCTCAAATGATCGGCGGCGACTTTTCCGGCGCGAACTTTTCAGACGCCCAGATTCTTGGCGCACAGCTGATCGACCTGAATCTGTCAGGCGCGAATTTCACCGACGCCACATTGTCAGAAGCCCGTTTGTCGAATGTCGAGCTGGATGGCGCCAATCTGGAAGACGCGCAGATGATGCGCCTGCGCGCGCATCAGGTCAGCCTGCGCGGCGCCAATCTGCGGGATGCGAATATGGAGGGCGGCGTCTATCTGCTCTCCGATCTCAGCGGCGCTAATCTGCGCAGCGCCAACCTGCCCGACACGGTCTTTCGGCAAGCCGACTTCAGCCAAGCCAATCTGCGTGACGCCAATCTGATGCGCGCCCACTTTTTCGGCGCACGCCTGCGCGGCGTGGACGGTCGCGGCGGCTTATTTCGCAATGTGATTTTTGAGAACACCGATCTGAGTTTCGCCGATCTGCGCGACACCCGGTTTTCAGATGCGCAATTCATCGCCGTCAATCTGTCCTCCACCGATCTGCGCGATGCGGAAGGTTTGACGGCGGACAATTTTCAGCATGTGTGCGGCGATGAGAATACGCGCCTGCCCTTTGACTACACGCTGACACGCTGCTCGGAGGATGGGAGCCTGATCTTCACCCTGCGTCGCAGTTCCGAGGCTGCAGTGCCACAGGTCACGAATCTGGAAAGCCAGCGCGCCGAACTGGAGCGCGCCAGCGCCGAGCTTGAAGCCGCAATCGCTGAAAGTGGTCAGATCACGCGCATGCGCGAACGTGAAATGGCGCTCGCCTTGCGCGAAGCGCTGACCGATCTGCGCCATGCGGCGCAGGACGTCACCATCCGCATCAATGAAAGCGAAAGCTCTGACAGCGTCGAAATGGCGATCGAACAGGCCACTGCGGAAGCGGTGCGCGACAGCCTGCGCGTCGCGGCTCGCGCTTTGGCGGAAGCTCAGGCCAATGGTGATCTCGATCAGATAGACTGGAGTTTCGACTTCCATCCGACCGAACTCGGCGACCGCATTCGTCTGATCCTGGAACAAAGCGGTCCAGCCCCCAAACCCGTCGCTCCGCCCATGACCCTGGACGGCGCGCCGCCTGCGCCCCCCAAGCATCCTGACCTGCGTTCACACGCCGAGCTGGCTGAAGTCGAAGCCCGCCGCATTGAACAGGCTGTTGAGCGAGCCAGGCGGCAGCAGGAAGCTGAACAGCGTCGAGCTGAGCAAGCTGCCGAACAGACGCGTCGCCAGCAAGAAGCCGCCCAACGCGCCGAAGAGCGCCGCCGCGAACGGAATGAGCGGAATGACCGTCCCCAGCCGCCACAACCACCACAGCCGCCTGAAAACGAAGACTAAAAAGCTTCAAACACAAAAACGGCGGGTCAATGACCCGCCGTTTTCGCATCTGCAGCAGAGGATGCCCCCTTAGCTGTCTTTCTTGGCCTCGGGCGTCACCGTCCGCAAATGCAATTCGCGCAGCTGGCGCATCTCGGCGGGGGCCGGCGCGTTCATCATCAGATCGCGCGCTTGCTGGTCTTTCGGGAACATCACGACTTCGCGCAAATTGTCCTGATCGGCCAGGATCATCACGATCCGGTCGACGCCCGGGGCGATGCCGCCGTGTGGCGGGGCGCCATAGCGGAAAGCGTTGAGCATGCCGCCGAAGGCCTCTTCCACGACGTCCTCGCCATAGCCGGCGAATTCAAACGCTTTCAGCATCACGTCCGGACGGTGGTTCCGGATCGCGCCTGACGACAGTTCGATGCCGTTACAGATGATGTCGTACTGCCAGGCCTTCATCCCAAGAAGCGTGTCATGATCGTCCTTGTCGAGCGCCATGAAGTCATCGGGATCCATTTGCGGCATGGAGAACGGGTTGTGGGAGAAGTCGACCTTCTTGTTGTCTTCATCCCATTCATACATCGGGAAGTCGACAACCCAGCAGAAGCGGAAAACGTTCTCTTCAAACAGGTTCAGCTCCTGGCCGACCACATTGCGGGCCTTGCCGGCGAAGCTGGCGAACGCAGACGGCTCGCCGGCCGCGAAGAACACCGCATCGCCTGCTTCAAGACCCAGCTGGGTGCGCAGCGCCTCGGTGCGTTCAGGGCCGATATTCTTGGCGATCGGGCCGGCGCCGGCCAGCGCGCCCTCTTCTTCACGCCAGAAGATATAGCCCAGCCCCGGCTGGCCTTCCTTCTGCGCCCAGGAATTCATCCGGTCACAGAACGCGCGGCTGCCGCCTTTCGGCGCCGGGATGGCCCAGACCTCGACCTTGGGGTTCTTCTCGATCATGCCCGCAAAGACCTTGAAGCCGGACCCGGCGAAATGCTCGGTGACGGATTCCATCTCGATCGGGTTGCGCAGATCAGGCTTGTCCGAGCCATATTTGCGCATGGCTTCGGCATAAGGGATGCGCGGGAAGGCTTCGTCAGGGACTTTGCGGTCGTCGGCGAATTCACGGAACAGACCGGCCAGGACCGGCTCCATCACGCCGAACACCTCGTCCTGGGTGACGAAGCTCATTTCCATGTCGAGCTGATAGAACTCGCCCGGCGCGCGGTCGGCGCGGGCGTCTTCGTCGCGGAAGCACGGCGCGATCTGGAAATAGCGGTCAAAGCCCGACACCATGATCAGCTGTTTGAACTGCTGCGGCGCCTGGGGCAGCGCATAGAACTGGCCCGGATGCAGACGGGACGGCACCAGAAAGTCACGCGCGCCTTCCGGCGAGGATGCGGTCAGGATCGGCGTCTGGTATTCGGTGAAGCCCTCATCGACCATGCGGCGACGCAAGGAGTCGATGATCTTCGAACGCAGCACGATGCGCTTGTGCAGGCTTTCCCGGCGCAGATCGATATAGCGGTGCTTGAGGCGCACTTCCTCTGACCAGTCCGGCTCGCCGAACACGGGCAGCGGCAGCTCTTCAGCGGCGGATTGAACCACAAGGTCTTCCACCAGCAATTCGATCTCGCCCGTCGGCAGGTTGGGATTGATCGTATCCTCAGAGCGCGCCACGACCTTGCCGGTCACGGTGACGACGCTTTCCGCGCGCATCCGTTCCAGGGTCGCGAAATTGGGATTATCAGGCTCCAGCACGCATTGGGTCAGACCGTAATGGTCGCGCAGGTCCACAAACAGCAGACCGCCATGGTCGCGCTTGCGGTGGATCCAGCCGGACAGTCGCGCAGTTTCGCCCATCTGGGCTTTGCGCAGCTCTCCGCAAGTATGGGTGCGATAAGCGTGCATGGAAAATCGTCCGTTTCAATTGGGCGGTCGAGAAGCGGTTGGAAAAGGAACGTTTGCACCTGCTCTGTCAAGACATGCAACAGAGTAAAGAGCGAAGCGCTGCACACGAAGCGCTTGTGAGACCGGGCGAACACATCAATTTTGACAGCCATGCGCGCCACGCTTTTTCATACCGGGTTCTGGACGCTGGCGGGATCGCTGGCCCTGACCTGCGCGCCGCTGCTGCTCTGGCCCGGCCGACAGGCGGCGGTCTGGGCGATCGGCGCCTTCTCGAAGCTGTTTCGCAACTGGCTGCACCTGTGCGGCGTGAAGCTCGAATATCGCGGGCTTGAGCATATTCCCTCAGATCAGCCCGTCATCTTCGCCGCCAAGCACCAATCGTATGGCGACGGGCTGTGTCATCTCGCCCGCGACCCCGCCCTCGCCTATGTGATCGGCGATCACATGCTGCGCTTTCCCTTGGTCGGGCTGTATCTGCAGCGCGCTGGCGCCGTGGTGGTGGACAATGATGCGGGCCGCCGCGCCAACGGCGCGCTTGATAACGGCGCGGCGCAGCTGACGCGCGATCAGCGCTCGGCCCTGATTTTTCCCGAAGGCGGTTTGACGCCGGTGGGCGGCGAGCGACGCTTTCGCAAAGGCGTGCACCGTCTGGCGCAGGCGCTGAATCGCCCCGTCATCCCCGTCGCCACCAATCTGGGCTGTTTCTGGCCCGAACAGGAAAAAGTGCTGCATCCCGGCACGGCGGTGATCGAGTTTCTGCCGCCCATGGCTGCGGATACCGACAGCCGCGCCTTTACCGGCGCGCTTCAACAGAGGGTTCAGGACCAGACACGGACTTTGGAAGCTGAAGCGCTGAGGAAGCGCTCCTGAGGCGCAAATCGGCACGACGCCGTCACCTCATGTGTTGTGCATGGATGTCAGGCACGCATTCACCCGCTCCGACGCGCGCCCAGCACCGCGCCTTTTCCATTGCCCACTTTCCCCTTCTTCCTTCTTCCTTCTTCCTTCTTCCTTCCTCCTTCCCCCTTCCTCCTTCCCCTTTCCCCTTTCCCCTTTCCCGCAGGCCATGCGAGGCTCAAACCAAAATGTGAGTGAACACTCACTCAGTGTTGACTCACCGCCTCGAGGCTGGCAGGGTGCGATTGTAAGTGAACGCTCACTCAGAGGCGTTGTCGCGCTGGAACGCGCCCGGCCTCTGGAGCATCAGCGCCAGGAGTTCAGGGCGCATCAAGGAGGATCCCATGGCGAATGACGCACTCCCCGGCGCCCCAGATCCCCGCGGCGTGACAGCTGTGGATGGCACCGCCAAGGCGCGCATTGAACGCGCCGCCCTGGTGCTGTTCGCCCAAAATGGCGTGGACGCGGTCTCCACCCGTGAGATCGCCAGCGCGGCGCAAGTGGCCGAGGGCTCGATCTACCGGCATTTCAAAAGCAAGGAAGTGCTGGCCGAAGCCCTGTTTGAGGCGATCCATTCGCGCCTGTTTGATCTGGTCGAGACCGCGCTGAGCGAAGCGGCCAACTTTGAAGACGCCGTCACGCGCGTGGTGGGCGTCTATTGTCAGGCCGCCGACGAAGACCCGGCGCTGTTTGAATACCATCTCATCCACATGTTCCGCTTTGGCCGCACAGATCGCGACGGACGCCCTGACCCGGTGACCCTGATCGCCCAGGCCATCGCCCGCGCCATGGACAATGGGGATTGCCCGCCGGGCGACCCCGAGCTGAAGGCCGCCATGGCGCTGGGTCTGGTCCTGCAGCCCGCCGCGCACCGCATGGCCCGGCGCCTGACAGGCCGGATGACAACCAATGCGCCGGCCCTGGCGCACGCCGCGCTGGCCGCCCTGAAAGCCGATTAAGCCCTTCTCTTCACCGACGTTTCAAGGAGGATGCGCCATGGTTCGCTCCACCGCCTATTTCGTCGCCTACTGGCTGATCACCGCCGTGTTCGCCCTCACCTGCTCGCTGCTGGCCCTGCTGCCGGGTCGCAAACCGCTTGCCTATGGCATCCAGCTGTATGGTTCGGCCCAGCGTGTGGCGCTGTTCTTCATCGCCGGGATCAGCATTGAAGTGCGCGGCAAGGATCGCCTGCCGCGCGAGCCCAGCGTCATCGCCGCCAAGCATCAAAGCTGGGGCGACGGCTTCGTGATGATTTCAGAGCTGGCCCAGCTCTCCTTCGTGGCGGGCGATCACCTGTACAAGTTTCCGCTGGTCGGCCGCATCCTCAACAAGCTCGGCGCAATCGTCCTGTCCAATGGCGGCGGAGACGAGGCTCGCACCCGGATGAACGACAGCCTGGACATGCTGCGACATGAGCGCCGCGACGTGCTGATCTATCCCGAAGGCCATCTGGCCGCGCCGGGCGAAAAACACGCCTATCGCAAAGGGGTGTGGCACCTCTACGCTGCACTGAACCGCCCTTGTACGCCCGTCGCCACCAATCTGGGGCTGGCGTGGAACCAGCAAGCCTTCAAGAAAACGCCGGGCCGCGCCGTTGTGGAGTTTCTCGACCCGATCGAGCCCGGCCTTGAGAAAGATGAGTTCATGGCGCGCCTTGAGGCCATGATTGAGGCGCGCACCGACGCGCTGCTGAAGGAGGGGCTGACATGAGCCTGAAAATCGTCTCGACCCTGATGACCCAGCGTCGCTTCCTGCCGCTCTGGATCGCCCAGACCCTGGGCGCGTTCAACGACAATTTGTTCCGCTATGCGCTGGTGGCGCTCGCCACCTATCAGGGCTGGACAGTGTTTGGCCTGGATAACGCCGTCATGGTGCCGCTCGCCGCCACCGCCTTCACCGTACCGATCTTCGCCTTTTCCGCCATCGCCGGTCAGGTGGCGGACCGATACGACCGCACCCGGATCATGCGCATCGCCAAATTCGCCGAGATCATCCTGATGATCCTGGCGGCGGTGGGCTTCCTGTTCCAGCTGCCGCTGGCCTTGCTGCTCACCCTGTTCCTGATGGGCGTGCAGTCGACCTTCTTCCTGCCGGCGCGCAATTCCGCCCTGCCCTCTCTCATGCAGCCCCAGGAATTGGTGCCCGCCAATGCGGCGCTCTCGGGCGCCATCAATGTCGCCATCCTGTCAGGCGCCATCGGCGGCACCTTGCTGGCCGGGCCGCACTGGGGGCCGCCGCTGATCAGCGCATTGCTGGTCGTGATGGCGGTGCTCGGCTGGATCGCCATGCGCCAGCAAACTCCGGCTCCGGGCGGCAATCCTGATCTGAAAGTGCGGTGGGGCGTTCTGGGAATCGTCTGGGAGACGCCGCGCATGCTCGGTCACGCCCTGCGTGCGCCCGACGTGCTGCGGCCGCTGCTGGGCGTCGCCTGGTTCTGGATGCTGGCGGCGGCGGTGATCACCGTTCTGCCGCTGTTCACCCGCGATGTTCTGGGCGCCGATGAAGGCGTGGTGGCGGTCTTCCAGCTGATTTTCACCATCGGCGCAGCGTTGGGCGCGGTGATCTGCGGCTCGCTGTCGAAATCCGGCGACGCGCTGCGCTTCTCCCTGATCGGCGCGATCATGCTGTCTGTCTTCCCCCTCGACATCGCGCTCTACACGCTGAGCCGTGCGCCGGGGCTTGAGCTGATCAACGCCGCCGACTTTCTGTCTGACCGCGAGAACTGGCGCATCGTGTTTGACCTGACCCTCTCAGCGGTGGGCGGCGGCCTGTTCCTGGTGCCGCTTCAGGCCATGGCGCAACGACGCGCCAAGGCGGAGATGCGCGGGCGCTTGCTGGCTGCGTCCGGCGTGCTCAACGGCCTTGGGGGCACGCTGGGCCCCTTGGTGCTCTTGGTGATCGGCGCGATGAGCGCGCCCTTGCAGACGGCCTTCGCCTGTGTGGCGCTGGGCTCTCTTGGGGCGGTGATCTTCATTGCAGGGCGCATGCTGGCGCGGCGAAAAAGCCCTCAGTGAGCTGAGGGCTCGCCAAACCGCTCTCTTCAGTATATTCGAGCGGGCCATGGAATGGATCGCCGATACTGAGTCCCTGGCCCAAGCGTGTGCGAAGCTGCGTGAAGCCGAGTTTGTCGCCGTAGACACCGAGTTTATGCGCGAGAGCACCTTCTGGCCGCAGCTGTGCCTGATACAGGCCGCTGGCGACGAGACCGAGGTGCTGATCGACCCGCTGGCCGAAGGGCTGAACCTGCAGCCCTTCTATGACCTTCTCAACGATCAGAGCGTCATCAAGGTGTTCCACGCCTGCCGGCAGGATCTGGAAATCTTCTTTCACGAAGGCGGCGGGCTGATCCCCAAACCGCTGTTTGACAGCCAGATCGCGGCGATGGCCGTGGGCCTGGGCGATTCCGTCTCTTACGACAATCTGGTGCGCGCGCTGGTGAAGGTGAATCTCGACAAGGGCTCGCGCTTCACCGACTGGTCGCGCCGCCCGCTGTCTGACAAGCAAAAGGAATATGCGCTCGCCGATGTGACCCATCTGCGCGACCTGTTCCCGATCCTGCGTGAGAAACTCGCCAAGAAGGGCCGCGAAGCCTGGCTGGCCGAGGAGATGAAAACCCTCACCGATCCCGCCACCTATCAGATGCACCCCGAGAACGCCTGGAAGCGTCTGAAACTGCGCAAGACCACCGCGAAATGGCTGGCGGGGCTGAAGGCCGCCGCCGAATGGCGCGAGACCGAAGCGCAGACCCGCGACATTCCCCGCTCACGCATCATCAAGGACGACGGCCTGTACGAGCTGGCGCACGCCGCCCCGACCTCGCTCGATGACCTGAAGAATTTGCGCGCCGTGCCCAAGGGCTTTGAACGCTCCAAGCCCGCCGAGCGCCTGATCGCGATCATGCAAGAAGCGCTGGCCGATCCCAAGGCCTATGCGCCCAAGGTGGACAAGCCTGAAGCCAGCCCGCCCAATCTGGGTCCGATCATCGAGATCCTGAAAGTCTTCCTCAAGGTCGTCTCCGAGCAGGAAGGCGTCGCCAGCCGGCTGATCGCCACCGTGCCCGATCTTGAAAAACTCGCCGCCGATGACGAAGCGGACATCCCCGCCCTCAAGGGCTGGCGCCGCGACGTGTTCGGCGCCGAAGCCCTGCGCCTCAAACGCGGCGAGATCGCCCTGGTGCTGGAAAACGGCAAGGTCGAAGCCGTCGAGCTGGAATAGCAGGTTCGCTGTGGGTCCCCGGGTCAAGCCCGAGGACCGAGATGTAAAGCCCGCTCTCGGCCTTCGGACTTGATCCGGAGGCCCATGGGCGGGTGCAGCGCTGCGCTTGGCCGGGGTTTCATTCCCTATGAATGTCATTCGCCGGTTTATCCGGCGAACCCATGCCGTGACCTGTGATCGCGCCTACCGGCATGGATCGGCCTCTCCCTCATCGTCATCCCGGACTTGATCCGGGATCTACGGACGGCGTCTCTGTGATCAGAACAAAGCGATTACGGTAGATCCCGGCTCGCTTCGCGTCCGGGATGACAGCACGCAAGCGCAAAGCCCCTCTCCCCCTTGAACAAGGGGGAGAGGTTGGGTGAGGGGGTGCGTTTCAGCTCGCTACAGTCTTGAAGGATCAAACGCTGCTCACCCCTCACCTGTCCTCTCCCCTCAAAGATGGGAGAGGGACGCGCACCAACGTTTGCGCCCTACACCTGAATTCACTGCATCCAGACACGCCAAAACGCCTCACGCCCAAAGGGCTGAGGGGCGAACGCAGGACAACCGGTCCGGCAGGGTCTGGAATGAAGTCTGGGTCGAGCGCCGATCCGGCTGTCCCAACATCTGGCGACGCCCTGTCACACCCAAGGCCTCCCCGACGGCCTAAGCCGCCCCTCCCCGTCCAACACCAGCGGTCGCGATCCGCCCTTCCACCGGGGAGAGCTGAAGGATAGCCGCGGTTTGGGTGGAGGAGGATAACTTCACCCTTACCTCTTTCCCGGCGCAGGCCGGGACCCAGAGATCATAAGGCGCTGCACATCCGGCTCTGGATCCCCGCCTGAGCGGGGAAAAAGATCGTGCAAATCCCAAACAAAAAACCCCGGTCCATGACCGGGGCTTTTCAACACTCAGTGAGACACCGCCCTAAAGCGGAATATTGTCGTGCTTTTTCCAGGGGTTGGTGAGTTCCTTGTTGCGCAGGGTGCGCAGGGCCTTGATCAGCCGGTGGCGGGTGTTGTGGGGCTGGATCACATCGTCGAGGAAACCGCGTGAGGCGGCCACGAACGGGTTCGCGAACCGGTCTTCGTATTCCTTGACATGATCGGCCATCTTGTCCGCGTCACCCAGATCCTTGCGGTGGATGATTTCCGCCGCGCCCTTGGCGCCCATCACCGCGATCTCGGCCGTCGGCCAGGCATAATTGATATCCCCGCGCAAATGCTTGGACGCCATCACGTCATAGGCGCCGCCATAGGCCTTGCGGGTGATGACGGTGAGTTTGGGCACGGTGGCTTCGGCATAGGCGAACAGCAGTTTCGCGCCATGCTTGATCAGCCCGCCATATTCCTGCTTCGTCCCCGGCAGGAAGCCCGGCACGTCCACAAAGGTGATCAGCGGAATTTCAAACGCGTCGCAGAAGCGCACAAAGCGCGCGGCCTTCTTGGAGGCGTCAATGTCGAGAACGCCGGCGAGGCTGAGCGGCTGGTTGGCGACAAAGCCCACGGTCTGGCCTTCCAGACGGCCAAAGCCCACCACGATATTGGTCGCGTAATCGGGCGCGATCTCGAAGAAATCGCCTTCATCGGCCACTTTGGCGATCAATTCCTTGATGTCATAGGGCTTGTTGGGGTTCGGCGGGACCAAAGTATCCAGGCTCGGCTCGGCGCGGTCCGGCGCGTCAAACACCTCCCGCACGGGCGGGTCTTCCCGGTTCGAAGCCGGCAGGAAATCGATCAGGCGACGCACCTGAACCAGCGCCTCGATATCGTTCTCGAACGCGCCTTCAGCCACGCCGGATTTCTTGGCGTGGACGGAGGCGCCGCCCAGCTCTTCATGGGTGACGATCTCGTTGGTGACGGTTTTCACCACGTCCGGCCCCGTCACATACATGTAGGAGGTGTCCTTCACCATGAAGATGAAGTCGGTGATGGCGGGCGAATAGACATCGCCGCCCGCGCACGGCCCCATGATGACGGAGATTTGCGGGATGACGCCCGACGCCAGCGTGTTGCGCTGGAAAATCTCGGCATAGCCGCCCAGCGCGTCCACGCCTTCCTGGATGCGGGCGCCGCCGGCGTCAAACAGGCCGATGATCGGCGCGCCGTTTTTCAGCGCGGCGTCCTGAACCTTGCAGATCTTGCGGGCGTGAGCCGCGGACAGAGAGCCGCCGAACACCGTGAAATCCTTGGCGAACACATAGACCAGACGGCCATTGATGGTGCCGGAGCCCGTGACCACGCCGTCACCGGGGATTTTCTTCTCGGCCATGCCGAATTCGGTGCAGTCATGTTCGACGAACATGTCGAACTCTTCAAAACTGCCCTCGTCCAGAAGCACGTCCAGGCGCTCGCGCGCGCTCAGCTTGCCCTTGTCATGCTGGGCCTTGATGCGGGCTTCGCCCCCGCCCATGCGGGCCGCTTCACGTTTCGCGTCGAGCTGTTCCAGGACGGCTTTCATCAGCCTTCACTCCCAAGTTTTTTTGTTCGTTATGAGCTAGCTAGCACCGGTCTGGCGATGGGCGCAAATTATGGGTGATGCAGCCTTGCTCAAGACTGAAGAAAGCGCCTCCCCTCTCCCCCTTGACCAAGGGGGAGAGGTCGGGTGAGGGGGTGCGTCTCAAACTGCCAGGTTTAAGCCGGATGAAACGCCCTACACCCCTCACCTAACCTCTCCCCTTAGGGAGGGGAGAGGGATAGCGTCTGCACTAGAGTCCCGCCTCATCGAGCGCCCGCATCACCGTCTCGCAGGCGATGAGATCGCGCTTGCGATTGGCGGCGGCCAGAGCGGCCTCTGAATCCTCGCCCCAGCGCTCGGTCTGGTAGTCGTCATCCACCCGCGCGGCGGTCCAGACGGCCTCGGCGTCCGCCTCGCCTTCCAGCAGCGCAAACGCCAGAATCGCCGAGCCGAGAATGGGCGTGACGCTGACCAGCGCCGTGAGCCGCAGATCGTCCTGGGCCAGCGCGCGGGCCTTCAGCGCCTCGATCGAGCCTTCGGGCTGCTCCAGCGCCAATACCGTCGCGGCGGCGTTGAGCGGTGCGTCCAGCGCCGTTTTCGACCATTCCAGATACGGATCCCACAATTCGGCCTGACGCGCGGCGAGGCCTGACTCGTCGGCGCGATGGCTCAAAAGGTCGGTGCGGCCGAAATTCGCCACTTCCTCCGCGGCGCCTTCGCGCACATCCGCAATCCGGTCGAGCGCCACATGCAGGATGCGCGTGATCGGCATGGTGAAGGGATCAATCACCGTTTCCTGCGCCGACCATTCCGCCGCCAGCGCCTGCGCCAGTGTTTCAGACGGCACTTGCAAGGCGCGTTTGGCGGGGGTTTTCACCGGGCGCCCGTCCAAAAGCACGGACCAGCCGCCCTCACCGGGCTGAAGGCTGACCTCTTTGTAGAACCGCTTGGGAAGTTCGCGGTTTTCCGCCTTGGCTTTCGACATGCTCATGCCGCGCTGTCTCCATGCTCTGCAAAGGCGTCGAGCGCCGCATTCAGGTGTTCAAATTCATCGTGGATGGAATGGGCGCCGCCCTCGGCGATCTCGTCATGGGTGTGAAAGCCCCAAGAAACGCCCAGCGCATGGGTTTTCGCCGCACGCGCCATCAACATGTCCCAGCTGGTGTCGCCGATCATCACGGTGCGCGACGCGTCGACCCCGGTTTCCTTCATCGCGTCCAGCACCATGCGTGGATCAGGCTTGCCCGCCCCGCCATCCACGGTCTGAAGCGTCTGGAAATGCTTGTGAAGGCCATGATGCTCAAACACGATATCCAGCCCGCGCCGCGCCTTGCCCGTGGCCACGCCCAGAAGCCAGCCTTCATCGGCCAGGCGTTCCACGGTTTCACGGGCGCCGTCATAGAGCGGCTCTGAAAAGCCGTCCTGGGCGCGCATCTCCACAAAGGCCTGCTTGTAGAAATTGGCGAGCTCGGGAATGCGCTCAGCGGGATAATCCGCGGGCGCCAGACGCAACACCGCTTCGGTCAGCTCCAGCCCGACGATCATGCGCACCTTGTCATAGGGGATCTCGCCCAGCCCGGCGCGGTCAAAGGCGCGGGTCATGGCGCGGTGGATCACTTCACGGCTGTCCACCAGCGTGCCGTCCACGTCAAAGACGGCGAGCTTGAGCGCGCTCATGTAAGCGCCTCTTCAACCAGCATCAGATTGTCGTCGGGGTTAAAGCCCAGCGCGTCGAAACTGTCGGCCATATGGCGCGGCAAATCCGCTTCCAGCACCAGAGGCGGCTGACCGTCGCGCGGAATCTCGATCTTGCGCGCATGCAGGTGCAGCTTGCGCGACAGGCCTTCAGGATCGGGATAATCGCACGGGTATTTGCCGTCGCCATAGATGGAATGCCCCAGGGCCTGCATGTGCACGCGCAGCTGGTGGGTGCGTCCGGTTTCGGGCCGCAGCACGACCCAGCTCACGCGCTGGCCGGCATTATCGGCCACGGCGTAACGGGTCAGCGCATGCTGGGCGCCCTCTTCGCCATGGTGGGCGCCGACCATCAGCTCACGATCGCCTTCGGTGGACTTCTTCATGAAGCCCTTGATCTCGCCCGCACGCGGTGTGGGCACGCCCAGGCAGACCGCCCAATAGGTCTTTTTCACATCGCGGGTCTGAAACAGGCGCGCCAGTGATTTGGCGCTTTGCGCGGTCTTGGCGACCACCATCACGCCGGAGGTGTCCTTATCGAGCCGGTGGACCAGGCGCGGTTTCTGATCGCCCTTGCCGAACGCCTGCAGCAGATGATCGAGATGCATCTTGATCTTGGAGCCGCCCTGCGCCGCCAGTCCTGGCGGTTTATTGAGCGCGATCAGATTCTTGTCCTGATAGATCACCAGGGATCGCGCGAAAGCGGCGTCATCGCGATTGATCGCGGGCGCTTCGCTCTGCTCGCCGGGTTCGGGCATGGGCGGAATGCGCACGGACTGGCCCGCGCTCAGGCGCTGACTGCCCTTGGCCCGGCCGCCCTCGACGCGGATCTGGCCCTTGCGCAGCAATTTCTCGATCATGCCATGGCTGACATGGGGGAAATGCTTCTTGAACCAGCGATCGAGACGCATCTCGTCTTCGTCGGCGGTCACGTCTTTGGTCTGAACTCCGCTCATGCGGCAAATACCTTTCGCGCCAGGATGAGTCCGGCGAACACGGCGACCATCGAGGCCATCAGCGTCCCGCCCGCATACATCGCGGCCATTACATAAGTCTTGCGCTCCACCATCACCATGACGTCGAGGGAGAAGGCGCTCATCGTCGTGAACGCGCCCAGAAACCCCACGCCCAGCGCATAGCGTAGCTCGGTGGCGTCCGGCCGCCCGGCCAGCGCCAGCCAGCCCACTAACAGGCCCATCATCAGGCAGCCCAACGCATTCACCGTGAAGGTGCCGTACGGCCATTCCGGCCCGATCAGCCGCAGTCCGGCCTGATTGACGAAATGCCGCGACACCGCGCCCAACGCGCCGCCCAGCGCTATGAGAAACACATGTTGCATGGGCGAGAGGGTTAGGCGCGTGAGCGCGCTGGCGCAAGGAATTGATGCTGGAGCCCATGAGCGATGGACACTCTCATTCGCAGAGATACACTTAGCTCATGTTGTTCTATCTCTTCGTCCATCGGCTTGAGAGTTTTCATCCCTCCAACCTACGCCGTTCTGGCACGCCAAAGGGTAGAGCGCCTGCACCTAAATATAATCGATGGCATGTGCTCAGTAATGATCCGAATCTTTGGCGCGCGATTCATAACGCCGGCGCAGTGAATTTCATTATCTCGTTCGCCGTAATTATTTTCGCTTTTGGCATTAGCCTCCATTATTATAAATTCTGGGGCTTGGTCAGTTTTGCAATTGCACCCCTCACCCTAGGCATCGTGCTGATCGCATCCACGTTGGATCAAATATTTTGGACCATTCAGCGCATGCATGATCTGGGGAAGTCCTGGGTTTGGGCAATAGCACCCCCTACCGGGCTCTTCAGCTTGGTAATTCTAAGCATCGTGGTCCCGCTGATCATAGGCATGCCGATCGCAATTCTCTTTTGCGCAATCGGTCTGCTCTTTATCGGCGTTCCGGTCTGGGCTTGGCATCAAAACCTGTTGAACCGTCCGGGCGCAACAGAAGCAAACCAGTATGGCCCCGCACCTGAACCTGTCCCGGCATTACAAGTTGATATGCACGCAAGCGCCTAACCCCCGCGCTTAGCCCGGTCCGCCCTCACAGCCCGAAACCGCTCCAGCCGTTCCAGCAAGGCCGCTTCCCGGCCTTGGGGTTTGGGCTCGTAGAAGGTCGGCGGCTTGCCCATCTCGGTGGGGAAATAGTTCTGGCCCGAGACGCCGCCTTCCACGTCATGGTCGTACTCATAGCCTTGGCCATAGCCCACCTCTTTCATGAGCTTGGTGGGGGCGTTGAGGATATGGGCGGGCGGCATCAGGGAGCCGGTGCCCTTGGCGGTGCGCAGGGCGGCCTTCCACGCAGCGTATACGGCGTTGGATTTGGGGGCGCAGGCGATGTGGACGACGGCCTGCGCCAGCGCCAAGTCGCCCTCCGGGCTGCCCAGAAACTCATAGACATCCTTGGCCGCCAGCGCGGCGTGCACGGCGCCGGGATCGGCGAGGCCAATCTCCTCATTGGCCATTCTGACAATCCGCCGCGCCAGATAGAGCGGGTCTTCACCGGCGCTGAGCATGCGCGCCAACCAGTAGAGCGCGGCGTCCGGGTCTGACCCGCGCACAGACTTATGCAGCGCCGAGATAAGGTTGTAGTGCTCCTCGCGATCCTTGTCGTAGACCGGGGCGCGCTTTTGCAGCACCGAGGACAGGTCCTTGAGATCAAGGGGCGTCTCGGGCTTCAGCGCGATCAGCTCTTCGGCGAGGTTGAGCATATAGCGCCCATCGCCATCAGCCATGGCGATCAGGCCTTCACGCGCGTCTTCGGTTAGGGGCAGCGTGGCCCCCTCCTCGGCCTCGGCGCGCTTGAGCAGTTTGTCGAGCGCCTCGGCGTCCAGCCGTTTGAGCACCATCACCTGACAGCGCGACAGGAGCGCGGCGTTCAGCTCGAAGCTGGGGTTCTCCGTGGTGGCGCCCACAAGGGTGATGATCCCTTCCTCGGCGACCGGCAAAAAGCCGTCCTGCTGGGCGCGGTTGAAGCGGTGGATCTCATCCACGAACAACAGCGTGCCTCGGCCCGCCTGACGCCGGGCGCGAGCGCGCTCAAAGGCTTTCTTGAGATCGGCGACGCCGGAGAACACCGCCGAGATGGCGTCAAACTCAAGCCCCGCCCGCTCGGCCAGCAGGCGCGCGATCGTGGTCTTGCCCACGCCGGGCGGCCCCCACAGGATCAGCGATGACAAACGCCCCTGCGCCAGCATGCGCCCGAGCGGGCCTTCCGGGCCCAGCACATGATCCTGCCCCACCACGTCTTCAAGCGTTTGCGGGCGCAAACGGTCGGCCAGCGGGCGCGGCGCTTCGGTCTCAAGACCAGCGGAAGAAAACAGATCACTCATGGGCGGGACTATGGGCTATGCTGGGGATTGTTCGCAAATGTTCTAGCCAGTGGAGCACGCGCCATGACCCAAGCGCCCGCCCGCCACTCTGTCGCGCCCTATCTGTCCGTCCGCAACGGCCTGGAGGCGATCAGGTTTTACGAGACCGCCTTCGGCGCCGAAGAAGCCGAGCGCTATGAGTTTGAGGGCAAGCTCGGCCACGCCGCCCTGCGCATCAATGGCGGGGTGATCTTCATGGCGGACGAATTTCCCGAACACGAGGCGATGACCGGCAATGTGGCGCCGCCGACGCTGGGCGACCGCACCACCTTCACCATCAGCCTGCAGGTGGATGACGCGGACGCCTGGCACGCTCGCGCCGTTGAGGCGGGCTGCACATCCATCCGCGATGTCACGGATGAATTCTTCGGCCGTCACGGCAAGGTACGCGACCCGTATGGCCATGTCTGGTCGCTGGTGACGCTGAAAGCGCGCGAATAGCGCTTAAGCGTCCGGGCCCACATTATAGTGGTTGCCCACCAGCATGACGGTCAGCAGACAGCCGGCGATGATGCTGGCGAAGCCGAACCAGGGTTCCCAGTGCACGATGTAGGTGAGAGCCAGGACGCCAAAGCCCGCCAGGATGGGCAGAGCCCACAGCACAAGCGTCAGCTTGGTGATCGAACGGGGCGTCGGGGCGTCTGACATGGGGCGGTCTTTCCAGCTGGACTGCGTCAAACCGCAGTCAAAGGTTCTCTTTTGGGTTCTGGGGCTGTATATGGCCCGGCTTGCTTGAACAAGAAACCCTGATCACATGGCCGATCTACATCTGGAAATCTCGAAGGACTTCACCTTCGACGCTGCGCACCATTTCGGGCACAAGGACGCCGATCATCCGTTCTCACGGATGCATGGCCATTCCTTCGCCGGAACCGTGACGCTGACCGGCCCCCGTGCGGCTGAAAGCGGCATGGTGCGCGATTTCTGGGAAATCGACGCCGAGATCAACAAGATCCGCGATCAGCTTGACCACCGCCTGCTCAATGATGTGGAAGGCCTCGAACACCCCTCGCTCGAAGCCATCGCCTTCTGGGTGTTCGAACGGCTCGAGAAGACCCTGCCGGGCCTGACCACCGTCGAGATCCGCCGCCCCAGCTGCGGCGAAAAGGCTGTGGTGCGCCGGGGTTAGCGCCTGCCAACTTCGCTTCACTGAGCATACCGAACCCGAAGGGTTCGCAAGCGCGACCGCGCGCCCGAAGCGAAGCGAGGATCGTCACGCCTCAAGGGCGTGCCCCCAATCACAGCGCCTCAAACACATCCCGGCTGAGCCTTGGGTCAAAATGCTGACCGCCATCCACGCACAGAGTCTGCCCCGAGACCGAGGGCGTGTTCACGAAGAAGCGCAGCGCCGCGACCAGATCCTCCGGCGTTGAGCCCGTCTTGAGCGGGGTGTCGTCATGCACCCGCTCGAACTCGGCTTCGGAATGATGCGCGCTCGGCAGCGTCAACCCCGGCGCGATGGCGTTCACCCGCACGTTCGGCGCCAGCGATTTCGCCAGCATCTCCGTCATGGTTTTCAGCGCAGCTTTCGAGAGCGTGTAGGAGAAGTAATCGGCGTTGAGATTAAAGAGCTTGTAGTCGAGCACGTTGACCACGCAGGCGCGCTTCAGCCCCTGCCCGGCCAGCGCCCGGGTCAACAGCGCCGGCGCCAGCGTGTTCGCTGTCATGTGCCGGTGAAAACTGTCCGCGCCCACATCCTCAAGCTGGTCCTGTTCAAACACCGAGGCGGAATTGACCAGCACGCCCACCGGCCCCAGCGCTTCATTGGCGCGGGCGATCAGCCCCGCCGCCTCTTCAGGCTGTGAGAGGTCTGCGCCCAGCGCGATGGCCCGAACGCCTGTCTGTGACAACTCGGCCCCCAGCGCCTCGGCCTCGTCTGACGAGCTGTTGTAATGAATGATCACATCATGGCCGTCCGCCGCCAGCGCCTCGATGAAGGCGCGGCCCAGGCGCTTGGCGCCGCCGGTGACCAGGGCGGCCGGTTTCTCGCAGGTGTGATCGCTCATGATAATCCTATCTGCACTCTGTCAGCCCTCAGCGGTTTGGCGCGCGGGCATTCCGGCTTATACCGCTGTCAGAGAGATGGATGTAGAGGCCGCCTTATGAAACTCGACGCTCTGGCTGCACAAAACGCCGCTAACCCCCGCCCCGATTTCAAGGGCGAACGGGTGAGCGTGCGCGTCAACCGCCTGCGCCTTGAGGCGGAAGTGGGCGTGTACGACTCAGAGCGCGGCCGCAAGCAGCCCCTGGAGATCAGCCTTGAAGCCGAAGTCGCGCCCGAGGCCACCCATCCCCAAGGCGCTTTGGGCGACGCGGTCAATTACGCCGCCATGGCCGAAACCGTGCGCCAGATCGTCGGCGCCGCCCATCACGATTTGCTGGAAGACCTGGCGCAGACCATCGCCGACACCCTGTTCACCGATCCGCGGGTCAAACGCCTCGATCTGACGCTCGACAAGCTGACGGCGCTGGAGGATGCGCAGAGCGTGGGCGTCACGCTCAGTCGCTGGCGCTGACGACTCAGCCCTTCGCGCCTATCTTAGGCCCATGGTCAAAGCCAATCGCCCCGACGCTCCGCCGCTTGATAAGTCTTCTGACGCTGGCCCCAAGCCTGCGCCGAAAGAGTATCGCACCGGTCCGGAGATTATCGCCGACTATGTAAAGAACCTGTCCCAGGGGCCGGGTGTCTACCGCATGTATGGCGCGGACGGCGAAGTCCTTTATGTGGGCAAGGCGAAAAAGCTCAAGAACCGGGTGTCGAGCTACGCCAAGTCCGGCGGGCACACCAATCGCATCGCCCTGATGATCTCGCTGACGCGATCCATGGAGTTCGTGCTCACGCGCACCGAGACCGAAGCGCTGCTGCTGGAAGCGAACCTGATCAAGCGTCTCAAGCCGCGTTTCAACATCCTGCTGCGCGACGACAAGAGCTTTCCCTACATCCTGATCCGGCGCGAGCATGAGAGCCCGCAGCTGGTGAAGCATCGTGGAGCCCGCAAGGCCAAGGGCGATTATTTCGGTCCCTTCGCCAGCGCCGGCGCAGTCAACAACACGCTGAACACGCTGCAAAAAGCGTTCGGCATCCGGACCTGCACGGACAGCACATATGAGGCTCGCACACGTCCCTGCATGCTCTACCAGATCAAGCGCTGCGCCGGACCGTGCGTCGATCTGGTCAGCCCGGCCGACTATGACGAGCTGGTGCGCGAAGCGAAGGACTTCCTGTCGGGACGCTCGAACGCCCTGCGTCAGCGGCTGCAGGACGAGATGACAGAAGCGTCGGAGACTCTTGATTTCGAGACCGCCGCCAAGCTGCGCGACCGCATCCGCGCCATCGCCGCGGTGACCAGCCAGCAAGACGTCAATCCCGATGGCGTTGAAGAGGCCGACGTGATCGCCCTGCACCAGGAGGGCGGCAAGACCTGCGTACAGATCTTCTTCTTCCGCGCCGGTCAGAACTGGGGCAATCGCTCCTTGTATCCAAAGCACGAAGCCGATGCGTCCACCGATGAAATCCTCGCCGCTTTCATCGCCCAGTTCTATGACGACAAACCGGCGCCGCGCCTGATCCTGACCGGCGAAGCCCCACAACAGGCCGAGCTGCTGGCCGAAGCGCTGAGCCTGCGCGCCGGACATTCCGTGGAGATCAAGACCCCGCTCCGCGGCTCGAAAAAAGCGCTGGTCGAGGCCGCGGAACGCAACGCCAAGGAAGCCCTCGGCCGAACGCTGGCGGAGAGCCAGTCCCAGGCCAAATTGCTGGACGGCGTGGCGAAAGTGTTTGAGCTCGACGAGCGGCCGGATCGCATCGAGGTCTATGACAACTCCCACATCCAGGGCACCAATGCGCTCGGCGCCATGATCGTGGCGGGGCCGGAGGGCTTTGATAAACAAAGCTATCGCCGCTTCAACATGAAGGGCGACGACGCGGCCACCAATGATGACTTCGCCATGATGAAGGCGATGATCCGGCGGCGTTTCACCCGCCTTCAGAAAGATCGCGAAGATGGCGCTCCTGTTCCCGACCTGATCCTGATCGACGGCGGCAAAGGCCAGCTTTCCTCGGTGATGGAGGTGATGGAAGAGCTGGGCGTCGACGATGTGGCGGTCGCCGCTGTCGCCAAAGGACCGGATCGGGATGCGGGGCGTGAAGTCTTCTACATGCCGGGCAAGCCCCCGATCCGCATGGCGATGAATGATCCGGTGCTCTACTACCTGCAGCGCATTCGCGACGAGGCGCACCGATTCGCCATTACCGGCCACCGGGCCAAACGCGCCAAGCAGATACGCGAGAATCCGCTGGACGACATCGCCGGCGTCGGCGCCAATCGCAAGAGCGCCCTATTGAAGCATTTCGGCTCGGCGAAAGCCGTCTCTCGCGCCAATCTGGCGGATCTGGAAGCGGTGGACGGCGTCTCAAAAGCCCTTGCCCGCAAAATCTACGAGCATTTCCATGAATAGCGCCCTCCGCCAGCTGCCGAACGCCCTCACCATCGCGCGCGCGGCCGCCGGGCCCATAGGCGCGGTCTTGCTGGTGCAAAGCTCTCAGGCGGTCGTGGAAAGCGATGCCGTGCGCCTGGGGCTCCTCGCCGTTCTGGTGTTCATCAGCGCCGCGCTGACCGATTGGCTGGACGGGTGGCTGGCGCGCCGGCTCAACGCGGAAAGCGCCCTAGGCGCCTTGCTCGATCCCATCGCGGACAAGTGTCTGGTGGGCGGCTATCTGATCGCCTATTGCGCGATCAGCGGGTTTGACGCCTATCTGGTTCTACCCGTTCTGGTCATCGTGGGACGCGATGTCGCGGTCACCGCCCTGCGCTTTCTCCGCCCCTCTCCCGGCACACTGCATGTAACCTTGATGGCGAAGACCAAGACCGCGCTGCAAATGGTTGTAACTGCAGCCCCTTTCGCCTTGATCATCATCGGTCTGCGCGACCCGGCCCTCTGGTATCATTACTGGATTGGCGCGGTCTGGTTTCTGGCGCTCCTGACGGCCTGGTCCGCCTGGCCCTACATCAAGGCTTCGCTGAGTAAGTGAACAGCATTCGACGCAGGGGTGAAGCAAGCCATTAACTACCTAAAATCGATTGTCTGTGCACGCCAACCGGGCGTGATTCACAGACAGTTGCAGGGCCCCATGTCCTATTCGATTGATTTCAAAGCTCGTATCGCCTTCATGAAAATCGAGGACGAAGAACGCCAGCTTCTTCGAAGTCTGAAACCTGTCATTGCGCGTGAATTCCCCGGAATTCTGAAAGCCTTCTATGAGCACCTCAAAGGCTGGCCCGAAATTTACGGCATGTTCGGCGGCGAAGCCGGCGTCAAACATGCCAGCGACAAGCAGCTCGAACACTGGCTGCGCATCGCCGACGCCAAGTTTGACGATGAATACGCCCAGTCCGTCACCGCAATCGGTAATGCGCACGCGCGACTGAAACTTCAGCCGCAATGGTATTTCGGCGCCTATAATTTCCTGATGATGGATCTGATCCGGGCCGTGCTTGATGAGCGCCGCAAACAAGGCGGCATCAACGGCTGGCGGGGACATGCGGAAGCGGCCCGCAAACGGGTCTCGGTTCTGGTCAAGGCCGTGATGCTGGACATGGAGCTGGTGCTGAGCGTCATCTATGAGCGTCAGAACGAAGAACGGCTGGAGATGTTTGATACGCTCGCCAACGAGATGGAGGCCCAGATCGGCGTCATCTCCGACACTCTGGCGAAAACCTCCACCCATCTGGCTGACAGCGCGCGCACCATGGCGAAGGACGCCGAGACCTCGTCTCAACAGGCCTCAACCGTCGCCGCCGCCGCCGAAGAAGCCACCGCCACGGCGCAGAGCGTGGCGGGCGCCTCATCAGAGCTGACCAAGGCCATCCAGGAAATCTCCTCCAGCGCCGGTGAAGCCGCAGACGGCTCCTCGAAAGCCGCCGAGCAGGCTGAACGCACTCGCGTCACCATGAACACGCTAGATGAAGCCGCCCAGAAAATCGGTGAGATCATCACACTCATCACGGGCGTCGCCGAGCAGACCAATCTGCTGGCTTTGAACGCCACCATCGAAGCCGCCCGTGCTGGAGACGCCGGCAAGGGCTTTGCCGTCGTGGCGAGCGAAGTGAAATCCCTCGCCGGTCAAACCGCCAAGGCGACTGACGAAATCTCTCAGCAGATCAATAACATACAGACAGTTGTGAAAAGCGCAGTCGAAGCGATCGAGGATGTCGCGCGCTCCGTTGACCGGGTGAACGGGGTCTCCACTTCGATCTCCGCTGCGGTTGAAGAGCAGAACGCAGCCACCGCCGAGATCAGCCGCAATACCGAACAGACCGCCCAGAGCGCCGGATCGGTCTCGCAAACCATTGTCGGCGTGCTGAGCAGCGTGCAGAGCACGGCGACCTCGGCGAAGGGGCTGGTGCAGTCTTCTGACGAGCTTGGGCAACAAGCTGCAAAACTTCGCCAAGATGTCGCGGAATTTCTGAACCGATTAAGAGCTGCTTAAACGACACGTCATTATTTGGAGCCAGCTGAAACAGTCGCTTTGAGGCGGCTGTTTCTTTTTGTTTTCTAAGGTTTTTACTGGTTCAACCGATGGCGAGTACTACAACTATGACTCAGAGCCACTCAGAATCTCGAGGGGCTTCGATCCAAGCCCCTATTATCCAGCCAGACGAACTCGAACACCGACTGTCGTTTCTCGATTTTACAGACAGCGACCATCAGACGCTCCGAGACTTGCGGCCGATCATTGAGCAGGCTTTGCCCGGCATTCTCGACCGGTTCTACGAAGACGTGCTGGACACGCCGGAAACAGCGGCGTTCTTTCCAAACACATCAATCCGCGAACACGCGCAGCAAAAACAGTTCGAGCACTGGATGGAAATCTGCAGCGGCCGGTTCGGGAAAGAGTATCTCGCCTCTGTCACGCGGATCGGCATGACGCATGCGCGGCTGGAGCTTGAACAACGCTGGTATTTCGCCGCGTATCAGAAAGTCATCAGCGGTTTGCTGCGGGCCTTGACGCAGCTGCGTCTCAAACAAGCGGGCCTGATGCGGCGCGGCGTCGGCGATCGGCTTGATACCGACGTGCAAGCCCTGACCAAGGCTGCATTCCTGGACATGGATCTGTGTCTGAGCACCATTGAAGCGGATACGCGTAATCGTCGTGACGCCGAGCGCCGACGCCTTGCGCAGGACTTTGAAACATCCGTCTCCACGATCGTCAGCGCGGTCTCAAACGCAGCGTCCGAACTGTCGGGGACGGCGCATTCCATGTCTGACAGCGCCCAGTCAGCGTCTTCACGATCTGAAACCGTGGCGGCGGCGGCGGAAGAAGCCAATGTCACCGCACAGATGGTGGCGTCATCGGCCGCTGAACTCGACGCTGCGATCCGAAAGATCGCCCAGAACGTCACCTTGTCCTCGAACACCGCACAGAACGCCCATGCCCAGGCGGAAGAGACCAGCGAGACGATGAGTCAGCTGAGCGCCGCAGCGGAGACCATCGGCGAGATCATCTCCCTGATCGAATCCGTCGCTGACCAGACAAACCTTCTGGCCCTGAACGCCACGATCGAAGCGGCGCGAGCCGGAGACGCCGGCAAGGGCTTCGCTGTCGTCGCCAGCGAGGTGAAAGCGCTGGCCAGTCAGACCGCGAGCGCCACAGAGCAGATCTCCCAGCAAATCTCTCACATCCAGACCGTGGTCGCCAAAGCCGTCTCCGCCATTCAGTCAGTCACCCGCTCCATTCAGCAGGTGAACGCGGTGAGCGTGGAGATTTCAACCGCAGTTGATGAACAAAGCCACGCCACGACAGAAATCAGCCGAACCACAGACCAGACCGCGAAAAGCGCAGGGTCTGTTTCAGAAGACATTTTGCTGGTTCAAAACGGCGCCGAGCAAACCAATTGCGCTGCGGCGTCCGTTGTTCAGGCGGCCGATTCTTTGGGGGGCCTCGCCAATCAGCTCCAGCAGGACATGTCGCACTTTCTGCTCAAGCTGAACGCCGCCTAGAACAGACTGCCCTGATCCGGATTGGCCGGGCGTTTTTTCGGCTTCGCCGCCGCTTTGGGTTTTGCAGATGCGACGGGTTTTGGCGCTGGGGCGGGCGCAGAGGGCGCGCCGTCAATCACCGCCCGGCGCTCGGCGTCGTTAAAGACCAACGACACCGCTTGACCGGCTGCAAGCGCCGCGCCCTGACGCACGAGCGCGCCGCTCTCGTCCTTGACCAGCGCAAAGCCGCGCTTGAGGACGGATTTGTGCGACAGGGATTCAAGCCGGGCGCCCAGGCCTGACAAGGTCCGCTCCTGGTCAGACAGTTCACGCCGGAACGCCTGGTCCAGACGCGCGCCCGCCTGATTGAACCGCTCGCCTTTCAGCGCCAGATCACGCCGGAGCGCTGCCGGGCGCATCTGAAGCGCGGCGGCCTGCAGACGGTTCTGCTTGCGCTCCAGCCCGGTCTGCGCCGCGCCATTGAGGCGGCTGGCGATGAAGTCGAGCTTTTGCGCATTCTCATTGAGCATCGCCTTGGGGCTGGGCAGCCCGCGTGAGGCGGATTTGAGATCGGCGGCCTTACGGTCGAGCCCGCGCACCAGAGCGCTCATCAAACGGGCGCTGGTGGTGGAGATGCGTTCGGCCAGCTCACGCCGGACCGGCACCGCGATCTCCGCCGCCCCGGTGGGCGTAGGCGCGCGGCGGTCCGAGGCATAGTCGATCAAGGTGGTGTCGGTTTCATGCCCCACAGCCGAGATCAAGGGGATGCGAGACGCCGCGGCGGCGCGCACCACGCTCTCCTCGTTAAAGCACCACAAATCCTCGATGGAGCCCCCGCCCCGCGCCACGATCAGCAAATCGGGCACAGGAACGGGCCCGCCCGGCGTGATGGCGTTGAAGCCCTCGATGGCGCGCGTGATCTGCTCGGCCGCCTTGTCGCCCTGCACCAGAACCGGCCAGAGCAGCACATGGGTGGGGAAGCGATCCTCCAGTCGATGCAGGATGTCGCGGATCACGGCGCCCGTGGGCGAGGTCACCACGCCGATCACGCGCGGCAGATAGGGCAGCGCCTGCTTGCGATCGGGCGCGAACAGGCCTTCAGCGGCCAGCGCCTTCTTGCGCGCCTCCAGCAGCGCCATCAGGGCGCCCTCGCCCGCGGGCTCCATGCGCTCGATGATCATCTGGTATTTCGAGCGCCCCGGGAAGGTCGAGAGCCGACCTTCGGCGATCACCTCCAACCCTTCTTCGGGTCGGAAATTGAGATGGGCGGCCACGCCCTTCCACATCACCGCGTCAATGACCGCCTTTTCGTCTTTCATGTCGAGATAGACATGGCCGGACTTGGCGACGGTCACGCGCCCCAACTCGCCACGCACCCGCACATGGTCATAGGCCTGCTCCACCGTGCGCTTGAGCGCGTTGGAGAGCTCGGAAACGGTGTATTCGGGCGTGTTGGAGGCGCTATCGTCAGTCATGGGCTCACCCTAGCTGCGGATTCGGACGGCGTGTACCGCTCAGGCGCCGTTGACGTGCGGGCTTCCCGAGGCCATTCAGCAGGCACCAAGGATATCGGGCGCAGCAATCGCGCCAATGACGGCAAGGGCGGCACATGAATATTCTCATCATCGGATCGGGCGGCCGTGAGCACGCTCTGGCCTGGAAAATCGCACAAAGCCCGCTGGTGGACACCGTCTGGTCCGCGCCGGGCAGCGTCGCCCTGGATCAGATCGGTCCGTGCTTTGACGTCCAGCCCGATGACCTTGAAGGCCTGCAGGCGCTTGTATTGCAACTGGAGCCGGATTTGATCGTCATTGGTCCCGAAGCGCCCTTGGCGCTCGGCGCGGCGGACATGCTGCGCGCGCGCGGATTTGACGTGTTCGGCCCCAACAAGGAACCTGCGCAACTGGAAGCCTCCAAAGGCTTTTCCAAGGATCTGATGGCGAAGCTGGGCGTGCCGACCGCCGCCTATGGCCGCTTCACGGATGCAAATAAAGCCAAGGCCTTTCTGGACACGCTGGACGCGCCTTACGTGCTCAAGGCCGATGGCCTGGCCGCCGGCAAGGGCGTGGTGATCGCCCCCACGCTGGAGGAGGCCAAAGCCGAAGCCGAAGACATGCTGTCGGGCAAGTTCGGCGACGCCTCGGCCGAACTGGTCATCGAGGAGTTCATGCATGGCGAGGAAGCCAGCGTCTTCGTGCTGACCGATGGCGTGAACCGCATCACCCTGCCCGCCTGTCAGGATCACAAGCGCCTTCTGGATCATGACGAAGGCCCCAATACCGGCGGCATGGGCGCGTACTGCCCCGCCCCGGTGATGACGCCCGAACTGATGGCGCAAGTGGATGAAGAGATCGCCGCGCCCATGCTCGACGGTCTCAACCAGGCCGGACACCCCTATCAGGGCGTGCTGTACATCGGTTTGATGATCACCCCAGAAGGCCCCAAAGTGGTCGAGTTCAATGTCCGCTTCGGCGATCCGGAGTGCCAGGTTCTCATGGCGTCCATGCAGGACGACATCGTGCCGGTGCTCCTGGCCTGTGCGACGGGCGGCATGCCCGAACGCGATTTCCAGTCCCTGCTGCCGGCTGCGGATCAGGCCCTTCCGGCTGCGACTGTTGTGCTGGCGACCAGCGGCTATCCCGGCGCCTACGCCAAAGGCTCGGTGATCCAGAACGTCAAAGCCGCGGGCGAGATCGACGGCGTCACCGTGTTTCACGCCGGAACCGGAACCAATGACGATGGCGACCTGATCGCCACGGGCGGCCGGGTGCTCAATGTGACCGCCGTTGGCGATGACCTGAAACAAGCCGTAGAGCGGTGCTACAAGGCCGTGGACATGATTGACTGGCCCGAAGGCGTCTGTCGCCGCGACATCGCCTGGCGAGCCCTCAACCGCGAGTAAGGCACACTATGGATGCGACCCGGATCACGATCAGCACGCCCGAGGACCAGGACGCGCTTCTGGCGCTCTATCCGCGCGCCTTTCCCGATGAAGATCTGACAGGCCTGGTCGCGGCCCTGCTGTCTCATCCCGACATCTTGTCGCTGACCGCCTGGACAGGGCTCAGCATTTCAGGTCACGCCGCGCTGACCCGATGCGCCGTCACAGGCAGCGATGCGCGCGTGGCGCTATTGGGTCCGCTGTGCGTGGCGCCGGACGCGCAGCGCCAGGGGCTGGGCGGCGCTCTGATTGAAGAGGCGGCCCATCAACTGAAAGCTGAAGGCGTGAGCGCAATGCTGGTGCTGGGCGATCCCGATTATTACGCCTTGCGCGGCTTTGATCAGGTCAGCCCGGTCGAGCCGCCCTATCCGCTCAATCCGGACTGGCGTGAGGCCTGGCGGATGAGAGCGCTGACGGACGGCGCGCCAGAGCGCGGGACCTTGCAGGTCCCCGCGCCCTGGGCGGATGCGGCGTTGTGGTCCTGAGCTCTTAAAGCGACAGTGTGCGCGAGAAGCGTTCACCCTGACGTTCGATCTCAACGGGCCAGGTTTTCTCGCCGTCCAGCTCACGCAGGATGCGGTTGAGATCAATCAGCGTTTCGACCCGCTCGTCATTGATTGAGAGAATGCGGTCCCCCGCGCGAAAGCCGAAATAGGCCGCGGCGGAGCGGCGCGACACGCCAGAAACCAGAACTCCGTTCAGGAACGGATCAATCCCGTTCTCCTCGTTAAAGGCGGGGCTGAGCTGGACCAGTTCGGCGCCGTGAAACGGGTTCTCACCGGAAATCTCCATCCGCGCGCCTTCGATCGCGCCCGGCGCGGGTTCCGCCTCCACAGTCAGCACCCGTTCGCGCCCATTGCGCAGCACGGTCAGCGCCGCGCTATCGCCGATCATTCGGGTCGCAAAGCGGAACCGGGCGCCGATCTCGTCATTGACCTCGACGTCGTCCACAGCAATCACCACATCGCCCTGTTCAAGCCCGGCGCGATCCGCGGCGCCGCCCTCCCACAGATCGGCGACGATCGCGCCGCGCGGACGGTCCAGCCCCAGAGAGCTGGCGAGATCCTGCGTGACGGGCTGCAAGCGGGCGCCCAGCCAGGGCCGGATGATCTCGCCATCCACAAGCGCGGCCTCGACCACGGTGCGCACCATTTCAGAGGGAATGGCGAAGCCGATGCCGTTCGAGCCGCCCGAGCGTGAGAAAATGGCGGTGTTCACGCCAATCAGCTGGCCGTCCATGTCCACCAGCGCGCCGCCGGAATTGCCCGGGTTCACCGCAGCATCGGTCTGAATGAAGAAGGCGTAGTCGGAAATGCCCACATCCGTGCGCGCCAGGGCCGAGACGATGCCGCTGGTCACCGTCTGGCCCACGCCGAACGGATTGCCGATGGCGAGCACCAGATCGCCCACTTCGCTATCACCAGCGTCATCATACGGCAGGACCGGCAAGGCCTCGTCTGTGCTGATCTTGAGAACGGCGAGGTCCGTACGCTCGTCCGCCAGCAGCAACTCCGCTTCAAACTCGCGCCGGTCTGACAGCACCACCCGCAGATCCTGGGCGCCCTGAACCACGTGGTTGTTGGTGACGATGACGCCGCTGGCGTCCACGATCACGCCCGACCCCAGTGAGTTCACCTCGCGCTCTCGAACTTGCGGACCGAAAAAACGCTCAAAAAAGGGATCGCCGGCGAAGGGCGTGCGTTGAGCAATGACCCGGCGCGAATAGACATTCACCACCGCGGGCGCCGCCTGGCGCACCACGGGTGCAAACGACAGCTGAACCTGAGCCTGTGTCTCTGGAACAGCCCGTTCTTGCGCAGAAACGGGCGCGATGAGAGCGGCGCTCGCTGCAAGCGCGAGGGACAGGGTTCGGATCATGGAGCAATCTCCTTGGGGCAAGCCTGTAATGACGAAGCAAATGTCCGACCGATGTAAGGTGGCGGACCGGGCCTGAACAGAGGCTGAGCGATTACGATTTCGCAAGTTCGACACACATCTCGTCAGAAACCGGGTTACACTGCTCAGGAAGGGAAACGTCATGCGCAACACAATCAACCGCCTGATTTTCCGCCGCGGGAAGGGTGAAAAGGCGCTGTCCAAGATTCAGCGCAAGGCCGAGGCGGCCTATACGCCGCTCTACCGTGAAGGCCGCACCCCGGCGCTAGACCGAGCCGAAGAGCTCGCGCGCCAGAGGGTCGCCGAAGCCGCGGAGAAGACTGAGGCTGAATTTGAGCACGATGAAGCCAAGGTCGAAGCCGGCTTCTGGCCCAAGGTTCAACGCGTCGCCCGGCAAATCCCGTTTCTCGAGGATCTTGTCGCCGCCTATTACGCCATGCGTGACCCCGACACGCCGCTTCAGGTGCGCGCCGCCCTCGCCCTGGGCCTGCTCTACTTTTTGTGGATCTTCGACATCATTCCCGATTTTCTCGGCTTCGTCGGATACGCCGATGACGGCACCGTGCTGACCACCATCATCTTGCAAGTGGGCGGCGCGATCACGGACGCCCATCGCGCCAAGGCGCGCGAGGCTTTGGGCATGGCCACGCCTCAGTCAGACCCGTAAATCCTCACCGTTCCAGATATGCGTGAACTCATCGAGCGGGCGCAGCCTGAACCGTGTACCGGTCAGGCTGGCGCTCAGTATGCGATCACAACGGAATGTGCGCGGCTCGCTTCTGAGATGATCGAAGGCGATGACGTACCAGACCGGATATTTCAACAGCAGGTAGTGTGGCTCTATCTGGCGTTCTGACACCTCCAGGTCTTCGCGTTGATAGCGAATGTCGAGCCGCTCCTTGTCCATGAAGGCCTGATGCAACGCCTTGATCACCAGGTCAGGCGGCGGCGATGCGCTCACCTGTACGTAAGTCGATGCGGTCACCCCCACGAGAATCCTCGATTTCAGGGCCTCCACCCGCTCGCGTTTGTCCGCAGAGAAGGACGCAATGAGTTGCCGCCTCACACTCTCAAGGCTCGCCAGAAAGATCGGCGAGCCCATTTTCTGAGCGACTTCGATGCCAATGAGAAGGTCGACCGCTTCAGCGTAAGCGAGATTCAGCCGCCCCACGCCCCATCGGCGGTCAAGCCGCACGCCTCCCCCTCGCCCGCGATCCGCCTCGACAGGCAGCCCTTGTTCACGCAAGAGCGCCAGATCACGCGCCAGTGTGCGCTCGCTGACGCCAAGCTGCCTTGCCAGATCCTTGATGATGCAGAACGGCTCGGCCTTCAGCTGCGCGGTCAGCCGCTCAAGCCGTTGCAGGCGATTGGATGAATTTGACCGGGGCATGGAACTAATACGCCATAAAATGTCATATTTGCCAATAGCGTCGCGTCTCACCCAACCCTTCGCGTGCTCAGGAGAGACAAACGTGCAAATGAACTATTTCGTAGCCGGAACGAACAACATGGCTGCCGCCATCGCGTTTTACGATCAGATCTTTAGCCATTTCGGCGTGGCCCAGGCTGCGCGGACCGAGCGGATGACATATTGGCTGGGCGATGGATTTGCTTTCGCCGTGGCGGAGCCGTTTGATGGAGAACCCGCCTCCCATGGGAACGGAACCATGATCGGCTTTAATGTCGGCGCGCCTGATCAGGTTGATGCGATCCACAGGAAAGCGGTTGAACTGGGCGGTGTTGACGCCGGTCAGCCCGGACAACGCGGGCCGTTCTATTCCGCTTATGTCCGCGATCTCGACAACAACAAGATCTGTTTCTCGGCCTAGTCGCATCGTCAGACAGATAGGCTCTCGGCAACGAAAAAGGGCCGCATCCAGCAGGATGCGGCCCTCAATACGTCTGGAAGCTTGAAGACCTAGTCTTCTGCAGCCTCGGTCGCCTCTTCGCGCGCACGGTCGGCGGCGCCTTTGGCGGACGGATCGCGGTCAACCAGCTCGATCACGGCCATCGGGGCGTTGTCGCCATGACGGAAGCCGGCTTTCAGAACGCGGGTGTAGCCACCCTGGCGTTCCTGATAGCGCGGGCCGAGGGCTTCAAACAGCTTGGCCACCTGATCCTTGTTGCGGATCTTGGAGATCGCCTGACGGCGAGCGTGCAGATCACCGCGTTTAGCCAGGGTGATGAGCTTGTCCATGATCGGCTTGAGCTCTTTGGCCTTCGGCAGGGTGGTGACGATTTGTTCGTGCTCGATCAGCGACGCGGCCATGTTGGCGAACATGGCGCGACGGTGGGTCGAGGTGCGGTTAAGCTTGCGGTGGGCGACGCCATGACGCATCGGTGTTCTCCTTCAATCCCGGTTAGGGACGCCTCGCGGCGCGCCTCCTAGATTTGATCCTCATATTTTTTGGCGAGATCTTCGATGTTCTCCGGCGGCCAGTTCGGCGCGTCCATGCCCAGATGCAAACCCATCTGTGCGAGAACTTCCTTGATCTCGTTGAGCGATTTGCGACCGAAGTTCGGGGTGCGGAGCATTTCCGCCTCGGACTTCTGAATGAGGTCGCCGATATAGACGATGTTGTCGTTCTTCAGGCAATTCGCCGAACGCACGGACAGTTCCAGCTCGTCCACCTTTTTGAGGAGGGCCGGGTTGAAGTCCAGCTCGGGTTTGTCGTCTTCCGCCGCACGGGCTTCGGACGGCTCTTCGAAGTTCACGAAGATCTGGAACTGGTCCTGCAAGATGCGCGCAGCATAAGCCACGGCGTCTTCAGGGGTCACAGCGCCGTTGGTTTCGACTTCCAGGATCAGCTTGTCATAGTCGAGCACCTGACCTTCACGCGTGTTCTCCACGCGATAGGCCACGCGCTTGACCGGGCTGTACAGCGCATCCACGCCGATGAGGCCGATCGGGGCGTCTTCGGGACGGTTGCGGTCAGCCGGGACATAGCCCTTGCCGGTGTTCACGGTCAGGACCATGCGCACGTCCGCATCCTCGTCGAGGGTGCAGATGACGTGATCCTTGTTGATGATCTCGACGTCGGCGGTCTCTTCGATGTCAGCGGCGGTCACTTCGCCCGGGCCCTGCTTTTTCAGGGTCAGACGCTTGGGACCTTCGCCATGCATGCGCAGAGCGACCTGCTTGAGGTTCAGGATGATGTCGGTGACATCTTCCCGCACGCCCTTGATGGACGAGAACTCGTGCAGCACGGAATCAATCTGCACGGCCGTGATCGACGCGCCCTGCAGCGAGGACAGCAGAATACGGCGCAGCGCATTGCCCAGAGTCATCCCGAAGCCGCGCTCGAGCGGCTCAGCAATGATTTTGGCTTGGCGCACCGGATCAAAGCCAGGTTGAATTTCCGGCTTCATCGGGCGGATCAGTTCCTGCCAGTTCTTCTCAATCACGGACATCACCCCTTCAGGCGTGCGGCGCGACAGTCGAGGGGACTGCGCGCCGGACCAAAGTCGTCAATCAACGCAAATCGGCGTCGATTGAATTTAGACGCGGCGGCGCTTCGGCGGACGGCAGCCATTGTGCGGAATCGAGGTCACGTCGTGGATCGTCGTGATCGTGAAACCGACAGACTGCAGCGCACGCAGCGCAGACTCACGGCCCGAACCCGGACCAGAGACTTTCACTTCCAGCGTCTTCACACCGTGCTCTTGCGCTTTACGGCCTGCATCTTCAGCAGCAACCTGCGCAGCGTACGGCGTGGATTTACGCGAGCCCTTGAACCCCATGGCGCCAGCCGAAGACCAGGAAATCGCATTTCCCTGCGCATCGGTGATGGTGATCATGGTGTTGTTGAAGCTGGCGTTCACGTGTGCGACGCCGGCCGTGATATTCTTGCGCTCGCGGCGGCGGACGCGGGACGGTTCTTTTGCCATTACCCTGCTTCCTTACTTCTTCTTGCCGGCGATCGGCTTGGCCGGGCCTTTACGGGTGCGCGCATTGGTGTGCGTGCGCTGACCGCGGACCGGAAGGCCGCGGCGATGACGCAGACCACGATAGCAACCCAGGTCCATCAGACGCTTTACATTCACCGCAACTTCGCGGCGCAGATCGCCTTCAACGGTGTAGCCACCGTCGATGGCTTCACGGATCTGCAAAATTTCTGCGTCGGTGAGCTGGCTCACACGTTTTTCGGCGGGAATTCCCACCTTGTCACAAATTTCCGTCGCCATAGCCGGGCCGATGCCGTGGATATAGCGCAGCGCGATCGTGACGCGCTTGTTAGTCGGAATGTTGACGCCGGCGATACGTGCCACGACGCTCTCCTTGTCTCATCAGCCTTCGCACAGAAGACGGCGAAAGAGCGCAACCGGTATGGCGGCGCTTGTTTCGACATCTGCCCCTGCGAGCGAAGGGCGCTTATTATAGGCGCTCACCCATCACGTCAACCGCGAGAGGAAGCCACCCGTCCTGTTTTTCCAGACCATGCTGATCTGGAAGCTGCTCTTTTATTGGCCGAGCGCAGCTGCAATGCGTGCAGCAACCTCGTCCATCTCGCCCATGCCGTCCACATCAGACAGTTTGCCCTGCCCCTCATAATAGGGAATCAGCGGCGCGGTCTGGGCGTTATAATTCTCAAGCCGCACTTTGAACGCCTCGACGGTGTCGTCGGCGCGGCCCTCTTCAGCGGCGCGTTTTTCCATACGCGTCACCAGCTCGTCCTGGTCAACCACCAGCCGCAAGACCGTGTCGATCTGCGTGCCGCGTGATTGCAAGAGCTCGTCCAGCGCTTCGGCCTGAGCCACGGTGCGCGGGAAACCGTCGAAAATGGCGCCGCCGGCGATATCAGCTTCCGGCAGACGTTCCTCGATCAGTGCGATGACGACATCGTCGGAAACCAGGTCGCCCCGGTCCATGATTCCTTTGACCTTGCGGCCAAGTTCGGTGCCAGCTGCGATAGAGGCGCGCAGCATGTCGCCAGTGGACAGCTGAAGCCATCCGTAGTCAGCGACCAGACGTTTGGCTTGCGTGCCCTTGCCCGCGCCAGGCGGGCCGAACATGACCAGGTTCATCTCTTGCGCCCCTTCAGCTTGGTCTTCTTGATCAGGCCTTCATACTGGTGGGCCAGCAGATGGGACTGGATCTGACCAACCGTATCAAGCGTCACCGATACGACGATCAGCAGAGACGTGCCGCCGATGTAGAACGGGATGCCGGAAACTTGCGCTTTCAGGAACTCGGGCAAAACACAGACAATGGTCAAATACGCGGCCCCGATAACGGTCAGGCGCGAGAGCACATAGTCGAGATATTCCGCAGTTCGCTTGCCCGGACGGATGCCCGGCAGAAAGCCGCCATACTTCTTCAGATTGTCCGCCGTCTCTTCAGGATTGAAGACCAGCGAGGTGTAGAAGAAGGTGAAGAAGATGATGAGCGAGGCATAGAACGCCAGGAACAGAGGCTGACCCGGGCCCAGAAGCGCGACGATGGTCGTCATCCATTCCGGTCCTGTGGTGGAGAAGCCCGCCACAGTCGCCGGCAGCAACAGCAGTGAAGAGGCGAAGATCGCCGGGATCACGCCAGCCGTGTTCAGCTTGAGAGGCAGGAAGCTTGATTCGCCGCCCATCATGCGGTTGCCCACCTGACGCTTTGGATACTGGATCAGAAGCCGACGCTGGCTGCGTTCCATGAACACCACAAAGCCCAGGACCACGATGATGCCGACCAGCATGGCGATGATCACGCCGCCCGGAATGGCGCCCGAGGCGCCCTGTTGCAGCGCATTGACCAGCGCGCGGGGCAACTCGGCCACAATGCCGGCGAAGATGATCAGGGAC
This sequence comes from Oceanicaulis sp., assembly GCF_051859625.1. Taxonomy (GTDB): domain Bacteria; phylum Pseudomonadota; class Alphaproteobacteria; order Caulobacterales; family Maricaulaceae; genus Oceanicaulis. Next base: position 717,784 of record NZ_JBHYFH010000002.1, read on the forward strand.
ACGCCGTTACCCACGCCGCGCGCAGTGATCTGCTCACCCAGCCACAGCAGGAACATGGTGCCGCCCACAAGCGTGGTGACGGTTGTGATCAGGAAGAACGGTCCGGGATTGATGGCGATGGAGGCGCCGTCGGTCACGGTCTGCATGCCGATGGCGATGGCGAACGCCTGGGCGCCGGCCAGAACCACGGTCAGATACCGGGTGTATTGGTTGATCTGCTTGCGACCCGCCTCACCGCCATCTTTTTTCAGGCGCTCAAGCGACGGCACGGTGGCCGACATGAGCTGCATGATGATCGATGCGGAGATATAGGGCATCACGTTCAGCGCGAAGATCGCCATGCGCTCCACGGCGCCGCCGGACATCATGTTGAACATGCCCAGCACGCCCTGGCTTTGCTGCTGGAAGGCCAGCGCAAATTGCGAGGGGTCGATGCCCGGCACAGGCACAAACGTGCCGATACGGTAGATGACCAGGACCAGGAGCGTGAACAGAATGCGCTTCTGCAGCTCCTTCGCTTGGGCGAACGCCCCGAAATTCATGTTCTGGGCGAGCTGTTCAGCGGCTGACGCCATATCGGTCGGATGCTCCCTGAGAAAGCCCTCAAAGCGCGGAGGGACCGCTTCCAGTTAGGAAGCGGTCCGTCTCAACGCTAGCTTATTCGGACTGGTCTTTGGCGGATTTGGCGGTGACGGTGACTTTACCGCCGGCCTTTTCCACAGCTTCGATCGCCGGCTTGGAGCCGCCAGCAACCGTCAGGTCCAGTTTCGCGGTCAGTTCGCCGCCGCCAATCACCCGCACGCCGTCCTTGGCGCGGCGAATGACGCCAGCTTTGATCAGAGCGGCGGCGTCGACAGGCGCTTTCGCGTCCAGCTTGCCGGCGTCCACAGCCGTTTGCAGGCGGCCCAGGGTCACTTCAGCGAACGCCAAACGGTTCGGCTTGTTAAAGCCGCGCTTGGGCAGACGTTGATAGAGCGGCATCTGACCGCCCTCAAAGCCCTTGATGGCGACACCCGAGCGGGACTTCTGGCCTTTAACGCCGCGTCCGCCGGTTTTGCCTTTGCCAGAGCCGATGCCACGGCCGACACGCGTACGCGATTTGGTCGCGCCGTCGTTATCGCGCAGTTCATTCAAGCGCATCGTTTCTCTCCTTGGTGAGAGGGCGCGGGATTAACCGCGCTCCTCCACGATCTCAACCATGTGGGCGACCTTGCGGATCATGCCCCGAACGGACGGGGTGTCCTCAAGCTCGCGCTCGCGGCCGATCCGGCCCAGGCCGAGACCCTTGAGGGTCGCGCCTTGGTCCTTCGGACGGCGGATGGGGCTGCCGGTTTGGCGCACCACCAGGGTTTTTTGTTCAGCCATGCGTCCCTCCTAGGATTCGATGGCTTCAGGTGAGCTGGCGCCATCTTGGCGACGCTCAACCAGATCAGCGACCTTGATGCCACGTTTGGCGGCCACCGAACGCGGGCTGTTCTGGGCCTTGAGAGCCTCGAACGTTGCGCGAACCATGTTGTACGGGTTGGACGAACCGGTCGATTTGGCGACCACGTCCTGAACGCCGAGCGATTCCAGCACCGCACGCATCGGACCGCCGGCGATGACGCCGGTGCCCGGAGGGGCGGAACGCAGGATCACCTTGCCGGCGCCCCAACGACCTTTTGCATCATGGTGCAGGGTGCGGCCTTCACGCAGCGGCACGCGCACCATCATCTTCTTGGCTTCTTCGGTCGCCTTGCGGATGGCTTCAGGCACTTCACGCGCCTTGCCCTGTCCAAAGCCGACACGGCCCTTCTGGTCGCCGACCACCGCGAGAGCGGCGAACTGGAAGTTCCGGCCGCCTTTCACGGTTTTGGCGACGCGGTTGATCTGGACCAGCTTGTCGACCAGTTCCGGTTCGCCGTTATCGTCGTCCCGGCGGCGGCGATCGCGGCCGCGATTGTCTTCTCGTGCCATGCGTTCGCTCCTTAGAAGTTCAGACCGCCCTCGCGAGCGGCGTCTGCGAGCGCTTTAACACGCCCGTGGAAGATGTAACCGCCGCGGTCGAACACCACGTCGATCAGACCTTTTTCCTTCGCCCGTTCTGCGACGCGCTTGCCGACTTCGGCAGCCGCTTCGACACCGTTCGAAGAGATCTTGGAATCTTTCTCCAAAGTGGAGGCCGACACCAGGGTCACGCCGTTCGCATCATCGATGATCTGGGCGTAAATATTCTTTGAGGAACGGAACACCGACAAACGCGGTCGTCCATTGCCCATTTTGCGGAGCCGGGTGCGCGTGCGCTGAGCGCGGCGCCGCATGGTTTCTGCAGCATTTTTCATCGCCTGGCCCCTTACTTCTTCTTGCCTTCCTTACGACGGACATATTCGTCGGAATACTTCACGCCCTTGCCTTTGTAAGGCTCGGGCGGACGGAATTCACGAATTTCCGCCGCGGTCTGACCCACGGTTTGGGCGTCAGCGCCCTCAATGGTGATCTCAGTCGGTTTCGGCGTCGCAATTTTAACGCCGGCGCGCGGCGTGTAGATCACGTCGTGCGAAAAACCGAGCGAAAGCTTGAGATCCGTGCCCTGCATTTGGGCGCGGTAACCAACACCGACCAGCTCAAGGTTCTTGGTGAAGCCCTGAGTGACGCCCTGCACCATGTTTTTGATGCGGGCGCGCGCGGTGCCGTACATGGCTTTCGCGAATTTCGTTCCGTCAGCCATTTCGACCGTAATGGCGTTGTCCTCTTGCTTGAGACGCACGCATGCGGGCGCATCGAAGCTGAGTTCGCCTTTCGGGCCTTTGACCGACACCTGGCCGCCATTGACGTTGGCGGTGACCCCTGCGGGGATTTCGACAGGCAGTTTGCCTAGACGCGACATAGTTCTAGCCTCCCTGTCTCTAGCTGACGTGGCAAAGGATTTCGCCGCCGACGTTCTTGGAGCGCGCCAGTGCATCGCTCATAACGCCTTGCGGAGTCGAAATGATTGCAATGCCCAGACCGTTCATGACGAGCGGCAGGTCGCGCACCTTGCGGTATTCGCGACGGCCCGGCTTGGACACGCGTTTAATGTCGGAGATCACCGGCTGGCCTTCATGGTATTTCAGTTCGATTTCGAACTGTTTGAAGCCTTTGGCGTCGGTGGTCTCGGTGTAACCGCGGATGAAGCCCTCTTCCAGGAGCACTTCGAGCACGCGGCCGCGAAGCTTGGAAGACGGAGTCACCACATTGGTCCGCTTGCGCATCAGCGCGTTACGGATGCGGGTCAGCATATCGCCGAGAGGATCGTTCACGGACATCTAAATCCCTCCTACCAGCTCGACTTGACCATGCCCGGGATAAGCCCGTGGCTGGCCAGCTGACGCAGCGCAATACGCGACATCTTGAGCTTGCGGTAATAAGCGCGCGGGCGACCGGTCACCTGGCATCGGTTGCGGATGCGGGTCGGCGCCGAGTTGCGCGGCAACGAGGCCAGTTTCAGCTGCGCAGCAAAGCGCTCTTCCACCGGCTTGTCCGTGTCACGTGCGATCGCCTTCAGCGCTTCACGCTTGGCAGCGAAACGCTGAGCCAGGCGTTGGCGCTTGAGATTGCGTTCGACTGCACTCTTCTTAGCCATTCAGTTTATCTCCTCGCGTGCGAGACCCTCACGGTCCCGCTCTCCTGCTGCGTTAGTTCGAAAACGGAAAATCGAACTCGGCCAGCAGGGCCTTCGCTTCTTCATTGGTGTTGGCCGTGGTGCAGACGACGATGTCCATACCGCGGATTTTCTCGACCTTGTCGTAATCGATCTCGGGGAACACGATATGCTCTTTCAAGCCCATCGCGTAGTTGCCCCGGCCGTCAAAGCTCTTGCCGTTCAGCCCGCGGAAGTCACGGACGCGCGGCAGAGCGATGGTCACCAGACGATCAAGGAATTCGAACATGCGATCCTTGCGAAGGGTGACTTTGGCGCCAATCATCTGATCTTCGCGCAGCTTGAAGCCGGCGATGGAGTTCTTGGCGATCGTGCCGACCGGCTTCTGGCCGGCGATAGCTTCGAGATCTGCGAGCGCGCCGCGGATTTTCTTGGAATCCTGAGCCGCCTCGCCGACGCCCATGTTGATCACGACCTTATCCAGGCGCGGGATCATCATTTCATTCGCGTAACCGAACTTTTCCTTCAGAGTCGCGCGGATTTCCTCGCGATACTTCGTCTTCAGGCGCGGTTCGTATGTAGCAACGTCAGCCATCGATCACCTCACCGGATTTCTTGGCCACGCGTACTTTCTTGCCGTCTTCGATCTTGAAGCCCACACGGGTGGCTTCACCAGATTTCGGATCGGCCAGAGCCACGTTGGACACGTGGATGGACGCGTTTTTCTCAACAATACCGCCCGGGGCCGTTTGGGTCGCGCGCTGGTGGCGCTTGACCACGTTGACGCCCGACACCACCACACGATCTTCCTTGGGAAGAACCTGGGTGACCTCGCCGGTCTTACCTTTGTCGCGACCGGTCAGAACAATGACCTTGTCGCCTTTTTTGATCTTCGCAGCCATGGTTACAGGACCTCCGGCGCGAGGGAGACGATCTTCATGTGGCTCTTGGCGCGCAGTTCGCGAGGAACCGGGCCGAAGATCCGGGTGCCGACCGGCTCGTTGTTGGTGTTCAAGATCACAGCCGCGTTGCCGTCGAAACGGATGACGCTGCCGTCGCGACGCTTGATGTCGCGAGCGGTGCGCACGACGACGGCCTTGCGGACGTCACCCTTCTTAACGCGGCCCTTGGGCGTGGCTTCCTTGACCGAGACGACAATGATGTCGCCAACGCCTGCGTAGCGGCGTTTCGCGCCGCCCAGTACTTTGATGCACTGCACGCGGCGGGCCCCGGAATTGTCGGCCACGTCCAGATTAGTTTGCATCTGGATCATCGCTAATCCTCCGTTATCAGTGGATCATCCACCGGGCCAGGCTTACGCCTGCTCGGAGACGATCTCCCACCGCTTCAGCTTCGACTTCGGCGAGCACTCCTGGATTTGGACGCGCTCACCCACTTTGATCGCGCCCGACTCGTCGTGGGCGTGATATTTCTTCGTACGGCGCACGGTTTTACGCAGCAGGGGGTGCAGGAAGGTGCGCTCTACGCGCACGATCACGGTTTTTTCCTGCTTGTCGCTCACCACGACGCCTTGAAGGATGCGCTTCGGCATGGACCCAAGCCCCCTTAATTTTCAAGCGCGCGGCGACGCTGATCCGTTTTAACCCGGGCGATATCCCGGCGGATCTGCATAAAGCGCGCAGTGTTTTCCAGCTGGCCGGTAGCCTGTTGGAAACGCAGGTTGAACTGTTCTTTTTTCAGCTTGAGGAGTTCGTCCTGAAGCTGATCGTCGCTAAACGCGCGGACGTCTTCGGCTTTCATTCTTCCCTCCTCTTACTCACCCGGACGGGTGACGACTTTGGTCTTGATCGGAAGCTTGGCCGCGCCGAGGCGCAGGGCTTCACGGGCGACATCATCCGGAACACCGTCGATCTCGAAGATGATCCGGCCAGGCTTGACTTTGGCCACCCAGTATTCGGGTGAGCCTTTACCTTTACCCATCCGGACTTCGGTCGGCTTCTTGGAGACCGGCAGATCCGGGAAAACCCGGATCCAGACGCGACCAGCCCGTTTCATGTGACGGGTGATGGCGCGACGGGTCGCCTCGATTTGACGGGCGGTGATCCGCTCCGGCTCAACCGCTTTCAGGCCATAGGACCCAAAGGTCAGCGTAAAGCCGCCCTTGGCCTGACCGTGAATGCGGCCTTTGTGCGCCTTGCGGAATTTGGTGCGCTTCGGCTGAAGCATGGTTCTACTCCCTCGTTCCGCTTACGCCGCTTGACGGCCAGAGCGTGCGCGCTGCTCGCCAGAGTCGAGCATGCGGCGCTCTTGCGCCATCGGGTCATGTTCCATGATCTCGCCTTTGTAGATCCAGACCTTGATGCCGATGATGCCCATCGCGGTCTTGGCTTCAGCGAAACCATAGTCGATGTCCGCACGCAGGGTGTGCAGCGGAACCGAACCTTCAGAATACTTTTCAACGCGCGCGATCTCGGCGCCGCCGAGACGGCCGCCGCACATGATCTTGCAACCCAGTGCGCCCATGCGCATGGCGGTCTGCAGAGAGCGCTTCATGGCGCGGCGGAAAGCCACGCGGCGCTCGAGCTGCTGAGCCACGCTCTCGGCGACCAGGGTCGCGTCGACTTCCGGCTTGCGCACTTCGACCAGGTTGAGGAAGACTTCCCCGTCAACCATTTTCGAGACCTTGCGGCGCAGCTTTTCGATGTCCGCACCTTTTTTGCCGATCACGACACCCGGACGCGCCGTGTAGATCGTGATGCGGCATTTCTTGTGCGGGCGCTCGATGATGATGCGCGACACGGACGCGTTCTTGAGTTCCTTTTTCAGGAAGTCGCGAATGCGCAGATCTTCGTGCAGCAGGTCTGCATACTCGTCGCCTTTGGCGAACCAGCGCGATTCCCACGTGCGGTTGATGCCGACGCGAAGGCCGATCGGATTAACCTTCTGACCCATTAGGCGGCCTCCTCAACTTCGCGCACGACGATCGTCAGCTCGGAAAACGGCTTCAGGATCTTGGCGCCGCGACCACGCGCACGGGCGCGGAAGCGTTTCATGACCAGGTTCTTGCCCACATAGGCCTCGGACACGACCAGAGAGTCGATGTCCAGACCGTGGTTGTTTTCCGCGTTGGCGATGGCGCTCTCGAGCACCTTCTTGACGTCGGCGGAATGACGCTTGCGCGAAAATTCCAGGTCAGCCAGAGCGCGTTCAACCTTTTTGCCACGGATCAATTGGGCGATCAGGTTGAGCTTCTGCGGGCTGATGCGAAGCATGCGCAGTTTTGCGCGGGCTTCGTTGTCCGCGACGCGGCGGGGATTTGCAGCCTTGCCCATCGCTTACTTCCTCTTGGCTTTCTTGTCCGCCGCGTGGCCGTAATAGGTCCGCGTCGGAGCGAATTCGCCCAACTTGTGACCGACCATCTCTTCGGAGACGAGAACCGGAATGAATTTATTGCCGTTGTGGACCTGGAAGGTCAGACCCACAAACTGCGGCATGATCGTCGAGCGACGCGACCAGGTTTTGATCGCCTGCTTGCGGCCGGCATCATGAGCAGCATCGGCTTTCTTCAGGAGGTATCCGTCGACAAACGGACCTTTCCAGACAGAACGAGGCATGGCGCAGCCGTCCCTTAGCGTTTCTTGCGCTCGTGGCGCGAGCGAATGATGAATTTATCGGTGGATTTGTTCGACCGGGTTTTTCGGCCCTTGGTCGGTTTGCCCCACGGGGTGACCGGGTGACGACCGCCCGAGGTGCGACCTTCGCCGCCGCCATGGGGGTGATCCACCGGGTTCATGGCCACACCGCGAACCGCCGGGCGTTTGCCCATGTGGCGCTTGCGGCCGGCTTTACCCAGATTGGTGTTCAGGTGGTCAGAGTTCGACACTGCGCCGACCGTGGCCATACAGTCCTGATGGACCATACGCAGCTCACCGCTCATCAGGCGAACCTGGGCGTAACCGGCGTCACGACCCACCAGCTGAGCATAGGCGCCGGCGGAGCGGGCCACTTGGCCGCCCTTGAGCGGCTTGAGCTCAACATTGTGGATGATGGTGCCGACCGGCATGTTCTTGAGCGGCATCGCATTGCCCGGCTTCACGACAACGCGGTCACCCGCGACGACAGTGTCGCCAGCAGACAGACGCTGCGGAGCCAGGATGTAGGCCAGCTCGCCATCTTCGTACTTGATCAGTGCGATGAAGGCGGTGCGGTTCGGGTCGTATTCCAGACGCTCGACCGTCGCCGGGACATCAAACTTGCGACGTTTGAAGTCGATGACGCGATAAAGCTTCTTGGCGCCGCCGCCGCGACGACGCGACGTGATGCGACCGGTGTTGTTACGACCGCCAGATTTGTGCAGACCCTCAACGAGCGTCTTTTCGGGGCGACCCGAATGCAGCCCGGATTTGTCCACCAGCACGAGTGCGCGGCGGCCAGGCGAGGTCGGCTTGAAAGTCTTCAGAGCCATGGTTCTCTCTCCTCTGCCCGCGCTTACAGGCCAGTGCTGACGTCGATGGAGTGGCCCTCTTCAAGGGTCACAACCGCCTTTTTGACGTCATCACGTTTGCCCGCAATGCCGCGGAAACGTTTGGTTTTGCCTTTTTGAACGAGAGTGTTCACAGCCTTCACTTTGACCTTGAACAGCTCTTCGATCGCCTCGGCGATTTCTTTCTTGTTCGCAGACAGCGGCACACGGAACACGACCTTGTTCTCTTCAGAGAGAATGGTCGCTTTCTCGGTGATCACCGGCGACAGAATGGTGTCGTAATGGCGAGCAGCGGGCATGTTACGCAGCCTCCTGCGGCGCAAGCCGCTCGTTGATCTTCTCGACAGCCGCCTTAGTCAGGACCAGCACGTCACAACGCAGCACGTCGTACACGTTCAGGCCTTGCGCCGGCAAAACGTCGATCAGCGGGATGTTGCGAGCGGCGCGGGCGAAGTTCTCGTCCAGCGTCTCGCCATCAATGATCAGCGCCTTCGCCAGACCCAGCTTCGAGAATTTCTCGATCAGGGTCTTGGTCTTCGCCGCATCCAGGCGCGCCTCGTCCAGAACCACAAGCTGCTTGGAGCCAGCCTTGGAAGACAGGGCGTGCTTGAGCGCCAGGGCGCGCACTTTCTTGGGCAGTTCGGTCGCATGGGAGCGAACGCGCGGGCCGTGAGCCACGCCGCCGCCCACAAAGATCGGGGCGTTGCGCGAACCGTGACGGGCGCCGCCGCCGCCTTTCTGGCGACCAAACTTCTTCTTGGTGCGGGAGATCTCACCGCGCTCTTTCGTCTTGTGGGTGCCGGCCTGACGGCGCGACAGCTGCCACTTGACGGCGCGCTGGAGGATGTCCGCGCGGATCTCTTCGATGCCGAACACGGCGTCGGAGAGATCAATCGAGCCGGCCTTGCCGGCGTCGAGCGTCACAACATCAAGTTTCATCAGTTAGCCCCTTCGTCCTGGGCTTCTTGAGCCGCAGCCGGAGCTTCGGCCGGAGCCTGCTCAGCAGCTTCGATCAGCTTTGCCGGGTACGGCAGATCATCAACGCCCACACCTTTGACGGCGTCGCGAATTTCGACCCAGCCCTGCTTGGAGCCCGGAACAGCGCCCTTCACCAGCACCAGACCGCGATCAGCGTCCACCCGGACGATCTCAAGGCTCTGGATGGTGACACGCTCGGAACCGAGGTGACCGGCCATCTTCTTGCCTTTGAAGACCTTGCCCGGATCCTGACACTGGCCGGTCGAACCGTGGGAACGGTGAGAGATCGACACGCCGTGCGAGGCGCGCAGACCACCAAAGTTCCAACGCTTCATGCCGCCGGCGAAGCCCTTACCGATCGAGGTGCCGGACACGTCCACTTTCTGACCGACCACAAAGTGCTCGGCAGACAGGGCGGAACCCGCTTCGATCAGCGCGTCTTCCGGCACGCGGAATTCAACCAGCTTGCGCTTGGGCTCAACAGAGGCCTTCGCAAAATGGCCGCGCATCGCTTTCGAGGTGCGCTTCGCCTTGGCCTTGCCGGAGCCCAGCTGGACTGCGGTATAGCCATCGGTTTCGGTGGTGCGCTGCGCAACCACCTGGAGCCCGTCCAGGTGAAGCACGGTGACCGGAACATGATTGCCGTCTTCAGAGAAGACGCGGGTCATGCCCAGCTTTTTGGCCAGTAGGCCGGTGCGCATGGATGCAGCCTGCTTCATGGCCCTACGCTCCCAGCTTGATCTCGACGTCCACACCGGCAGACAGGTCGAGCTTCATCAGCGCGTCCACGGTCTGCGGAGTGGGGTCTACGATGTCCAGCATCCGCTTGTGAGTGCGGATTTCGAACTGTTCACGCGACTTCTTGTCGATGTGCGGACCGCGCAGAACAGTAAATTTCTCCAGCCGCGTCGGCAGCGGAATCGGGCCACGCACATTCGCGCCGGTGCGCTTTGCGGTGGATACGATCTCACGCGCCGAAGTGTCGAGCACGCGGTGGTCGAACGCCTTCAGGCGGATTCTGATGTTTTGTTGCGCCATCGGTCCGGTCCCAACATGCACAAGAGCCGCGCAAAGGACGTTTCGCCCCGGCAGCTCTTGCAATCCAAATTTTTATCGCTTCGAAGAACTGCGTTTGTCTGAAAGACACTGCCAGCTCATCAGAGGGACCGTGCAATACGCCCTGTGCCCCTCCCCGTCAACACCCTGCCACAAGATTCACCACCAGATCGGCAGTTTAAACTCTTCGTCAGGTGCGCAATGCGCAAAGACGGGGATTTTGATCGCCCTTACGGGCTGTCAAAGAGCTTAAACGTCGCCAAAGACGTCTGGGGCGCCAAGTGACTCGGCGCTGACGCTTGTGTATTAGCGCTTCGCTTTGCTCTGAACAACCGCTGATCTCAGCGAATTCCAGATGCGCCTCACCCATTGACAGCCGCTCCAGGCGAGAACGTCCGCGCCGCCGTTCCTCTAGCCAGGCCTTGCTGGCGGGTCGTCGCGCAACCAGCCTGTGATCTGAAGCCTGTGACCGGCCGCAAACGGCGACACGGCGCTCACCGCGTGCACCATGGTCCCGTCAAAAATGTTCAGGGTGTTGAAGCGCGGCAGCAGCCCGCGCTGAATGTCAAAGTTTGACTCCAGCAACAACAACAGACCACCCCAGTCCGGCTGCCACTCACGCGTGAAACCGAACGTGTAGGCGGCGCGACGCTCCCGGTCATAGCCCTCATCAACATGGCGGGTCAGGAAATGACCTCGGGTATACAAGGTCGCCTGGGCGTCCGCTTTGGTGATCTGCTTCGCTCCAATCACCGCCCTGCCGAATTCCAGAAAGGCCGGCGAGTTCAGAAATTCCGTCAGCCGGTGGATCGGGTGGCCCTGATCCCACCCCTTCATGTACGCTTCGATCATGGGATAGGCGTTGTACAAATACCCGTAATTATCTTTCGCCCGCGCCATGACGCCCTGGATTCGCTGCGCCATCTGCTGGCGACCGATCGCTTCGATATCCGCAGCGCTCAGAACATTGATCTTATGCCCCTGTGGGTGGTCCGGCGCAGGCTCGGGGAAAATGAGACGCCAGCTGATCGAGCTGCGCAGCAACTCGTGGACAGCGTTGGCGGCAGATTCGGGCAGAATATCCGGAATGGAAACCAGCTTGTCGCGGGCGTAAATCTCAGCAAAGGGCGCAGGATCCAGCCCGGGCCGTAAAGTCAGTTCAATGTCTTGCGCCATAAGCTCGGGCCTTCGTTCTGCACGCGTCGCCGCACGAACACGCATCCTAAGCGCCAAGGCGGAAAGCTCAATGCTTGCAACAGTTCAGCCCCCGCGCCAGAAAGCGGCGATTCGGGGGCTGGTTGTGTCGCGCGCACGAAAAACGCCCCGGAGCTTGGCTCCGGGGCGTTGATCTGTGCGGTGCGCTGCGAACAGCGCGT
>NZ_JBHYFH010000003.1:0-486880 GCF_051859625.1 Oceanicaulis sp.
TGAAACCCAAACCTTCCGTCAACCCCTCTTCGCAGCGCCGAAACACCAAACCCGAGGGCCGACCAAGGAGCGCGGTTTCTATAAGAACCAAACTACCCGGTCAACTCCAAATCTCAGAAGTTCCGCAGTCGGTTAGGCCAGCTGAAAACGACACGAAAGCATCGGTTCCAGCGAAGCGGCTTCGCCGGTTTTTGAACTCCTTCCTTTCGGAGAGGCTCAGCAGTATGGGCCAGTTCGCTGCGGCCGGCAAGATCAATCTTCAGAAGATTTTCACTGGCCGGCTGCGAGGTCGTGTGCCCGCCGCCGAGGTCGTGGGGTGTATCCCCGCCTCCCGATGGGCGCAACCCTTGTGAGCGGTTTTTGTGCATCTTTGTGCAGACGCGGCGACACTCCGCCTTTCAGCTCATGCGCCGCCCCTGCCGCGTGATGATGCGCCAAGGCCAAAACCCACAAGACGGCGCGCCTGATCAGGCCCCTTCTATATAGGCCTTGAGGCTCTCGGCCTCCGCTTCGGTCTGTGCGATCTTGCGTTTGACCACATCGCCGATCGAGACCACGCCCAGCATGTCAGCGCCCTGCATGATGATGATATGGCGCACGCGCTTGTCGGTCATCAGGGACAATAGCGTGTCGATATCGTCAGACGGGCCGGCGGTGATCAGCCCCGTGCTCATCACCGAGCTGACAGGCTCAAGGAGCGCTGACGCGCCTGACTGGGCGATGGAGCGGGCGAGATCACGCTCAGAGAAGACGCCCACCGGCTCCTGGTCCGCGCCCGTCACGATCACGGCGCCCACCTTGTATTGGGTGAGCGCTGCAGCGGCGTCTTGCAAACTCTGCGTCGGGCGGATGGTGAAGACCGTCGCCCCCTTGTCGTCCAGTATACGCGCAGCGGTCATGGCGACCTCCCTGACTTCTTGTCATAAGAGTATAATCAGAAGAGCGTTCGCCCTTCAAACGCTGTGCTTGACCGTACGCGATTTTCACAGGGCCGGGCGGACCCTCAAATAGCGGACGAAGACCGGATAGGCCGCCATACCGACCACAAGCCCGCCCACATGCCCCGCCCAGGCGAGCGGGATGGGCAAGACCAGCCCCGCTGCGGCGATCACCAGATTGATCAAGAGCCAGGGCACGGCGAGTCGCAGCATGCCGGCGCGTCCGCCCCTCACCCAGCCTGCAGCCGCCAGCAATCCCGAGATCGCGGTTGAAGACCCCGCCATCATGGAGGGCGCGTTCATATGTGTGAGCTGATGGAGCACCGCGCCGCCAATCGCGCAGGCGAAGAAGAACGCCAGAAATCCCAGATCGCCCCGCAAACCCGGCCCGAAGGGAGCGCGTGACACCGCACCGAACGCCGCGAGCGCGCCCAGATTGATCAAGAGGTGCGCCCAGCCGAAATGGACAAAGACGTGCAGCACATAAGGGCTCAGACCGAATCCCGGCGACGGGGGAAAGGCCTCTGCGGTCGCGCCGGTTCGCAATGTTCCCGCCCAATAGATCAGACCATGGGCGAGCCCGCCCTGCCCGGCCGCCATCGAATCGGCGATCTGAACGCCCAGCATCACCGCCCCCAGCACCAGGACGACGCCCGGCAACCCGTTGAAGAACGGTTCGCGAGGCCTGGGAGCGGGATCCAGATTCGGGTCAGCCCCGGACGGATCCTCTGAAGAGTGCGGCGGAGGCATGGCGCTCATGGCGAATTTCCCTGGCAGGCGATCAGTCTGGCACGGCCATTGCAGCCTGAAACGCAAACCGTCTTCAAAGAGGACACTTAAGGCATGACCCGTCAGCTTAAAGTCTGGCTCTGCGCTTCCGGCGCCGTGATTTTCGCAGCCTCCGCCGCCCTGGCGCAGTCTACCGCTCCCAATCCGTCCGATTGGACGCGGCCCTATGGTCAGGCCTATGGCGCGGAAAACCAAGCCTATGTCGGCGCCCGTCGCGGCGGCAACCGGGTCGTGCTGAACGGCGTCATCCAGACCGGCGTCGGCGTCTCGGCCCAGACCAGCGCCTTCGCGCAGAGCTCGGCCGGCGTAGCCCTCAACACGCAAAGCCAGTCAGGCCTGTTCGCCTCCGCCGGCGCCAGCGCCATCGGCAACCAGCTCAATGTGGTGGTGAACGGCAATTACAACACCGTGGTTGTCAACAACCGCCAGACCAATACCGGCGACATCACCGCCAATGCGGGCGCGGTAGCCGCGACCGCCGAAAACCAGACCACGCAAGGAGCGTCCGCCAATGATCGTTAAGCGTCTCCTCGCCGTAGCCGTCTCGGCCCTGTCGCTGACAGCCTGCGCCACCTCGACACCGGGGTCTGACGGGCTGTACGCCACGCCCACCGGCAGCGCGCCGGTGACCCCGAACCCGACGCCTTATTCCGATGCGCTGGTCTGCTTGTCCGGCTATGCGCGCCAGCATGGCCAGGCCGCGCCGCGCGTCGCTGTGGGGCGGATCGCGGACTATACCGGCCAGATGAACCCTGAAGGCGGCACCCGCGTCACCCAGGGCGCGTCCCTGATGGCGATCAGCGCCTTTGCGAAAGCGGGCGCCCGGCTTGTGGAGCGTTTTGACACGTCGGTCGCCGAGCTCGAACTGCGCTACGCCAACAATCAACTGATCGGCGACGCCGCCGAGCAGGACGGCTATCGCCAGATCTACGCCGGCTCGATTCCCGGCTCTGACTATTATCTTGTGGGCGGCATCACCGAGCTGAACGCCAATATCCGCTCGAACGGGCAGGATATTCTGGCGGGCGACAGCGTGGATTCCAGCCCGTCGGGCGTCTTCTCGCGCCGCATGTATGTGATGAATGTGGGCCTCGACCTGCGCCTCATCGATTCGCGGACGCTGGAAGTGGTCGACGTCGTCTCCTACCAGAAACAGATCATCGGCCGCGAATTGTCCGCCGGCGTCTTCGCCTTCTTTGGCGATGTGGTGCTGGACGCCTCGGCCGGCGGTCGCTCGCTCGAGCCGATCCAGCTCGCCGTGCGTTCGGTCGTCGAGCGCGCCGTGCTGGAGATTTCCTCCCAGCTTTACCAGGTCGCGCCAGAGCAGGTCTGCTCCTTCAACGACCCGATCGGCCCGTCCAACATTACCGGCGGCGTTCAGCTGAACACCGCTTACGCCCCCACGGAGGCTCCTTATGTCCAGGCTCGCACGAGTGTTAATCGCGGGCACCAGCGCCGCGACTCTGATATCCGCAGCCAGCTTCGCGGAACCTATCAATAAGGTCGAGCTCGATCAGGACCAGACCGGCCCTGTCTCAAGTGAAGACAATCAGAGTGCGGACGGCGTGCGGGACATGATCTCCACGGCTGTGGCTCAGGGCAATTCCGGTACGGGCGCGCTCTCTGGCGATAGCGAAATCTCTGGCGTGCAAAACCTCGACGGCTCAGTCAGCGCCAGCTCGCTTCTGAGCGCGAACGGGGTGTGGGCCAGCGTCATCAGCACCGCCACCGCTCAGGGCAACGCCCTGACGGCGGGTGTCGAGGATGGCGCCCTGGCGATGGATCTTGAGCAAACCGCCCAAGCCGGACAGGTCAGCGCGCTGTCACGCCTGCGCATCTCTGACTATGCCGCTCACACCGTGCAAACCGCCTCGAGCGCCGTCAATGCGATCCAGACCAGTGCGGAAGGCGGTCAGACCCTGTCGATTCGCCAGGCAAGCGCGTCGGACTCAAGCGCCGAAGCGCGCGTGGAAGCCGCAGGCGCCGAGATCGAAACCAGCGTCGTCGGCGCGGTCGCAGCGGGCAATAGCCTGCTCTCCACCGCCGAGGATGAGGATTCGGTGCTGACGCTGGATCAGTCCCAGTCGGGGTCAACGACGTCGACCGCCCATGCCGAGATCGGCAATGCGGATTATGGCGTCACGGCGGCGTCGCAAGCGGCGGGCAACACCGCAACCTTCCAGAACGATTATGGCGACAGCCAGGTGGGCGGCGTTCAGTCCAATTCCGGGGATGTGCGGTCTGACACCGTCATTCTGGCGGGCGAATTCGCCAATGGTTATGCGACAGGCTCCGCCAACGCCGTAGGCAACTCGGTCCTGACCTCCACCATCGGCGCGAACACCTATACCGGCGTTCAGCAAACCAATTCCGGCGATGTGATCGCCAATGTGTCCATGGTGGGCGGATATGATGGCGGTTCGGGCGCAGGCCTGGGCTCTGTTCTGAACGCCACCGCCATCGGCAACGCGCAATCGGCCTATGTTTGCGCCAGCTGCCCGGTGGGCGTGACCGGCGAGATCAACCAGATCAATTCCGGCGCCGTCACCGCCAGCGCCGTCACGGTGCACAACGGCCAGGTGCGCACGGTCACAAGCTCTGCGACCGCCGTGGGCAATGCGGCGACTTTCGCGACACAGACCCGCAGCAACTAAGCCAAACAAAAATACCCACCCAACTGACTGGCCGCCTCACGTTAGAGGCGGCCATTTTCTTGCGCCTTGGGTCTTCAGTATGGCTCTGGAGCAATTGTCGGACAGCGTGGGGCGAACCGTGCAGCCGCCTCGCCCAGGCTGTGCACAGGCAGCGTGTAGTAATCGAGATGGTTGATTGTGAAGACGATCTGCTCGTTTGCAGCCGTCATTTCATGGAACATCTGCGCAGCGCGATCCGGCCCCACCAGAAGATAGCGGCCATTGAGACTCTGACTGGCGTAGACTGTCCGGGCTTCACCTGAATCCACCCGGTAGTGAATCGGCGTCTGGTTCTGCTGCGGACGCTGGGGAAGCCCCTCACCGATCACCAGGCCAAAATCGACCCGGCTGTCACCGCTGTCTTCAACAGGCGTGACTGCGCACATCCATTCAAAAGACGCCGGAGTTTCACCCTCCTGGGTGATAGACAAGGTCGCGGTGTAAACGTCAGTGATCGGGTTCCGGCCCTCATCCGCGGACCAGTGCCCCCACTCTTGCGCCGATGCGGCGGTGCTCAAAACGGTCAGTACGAGAACGCTGGCGATCACTTTCATTTCAATAGCCCCCTCATGTGAAAGTTGGTCACTCAAGCGTATCAAATGCTCAATTGCTCAGAAACTGAAATATACCCAGCCAGATGACTCATTGTGCGTCAGTCCCATGATGCATTTTACGCCAAAAAGCCCGTGCAATCGGACGACCGCCCTCGCCCAGGTCAAACTGAACTTCCAGAGCGGATTCTGATCACAGCCAATTCCGCGTCGCAGGCACAAAAAACCCCGAAGGCTGAACCTTCGGGGTTTGTCTGTCACAAAGACCGGAGACTTAGTGATAGCCGCCGACGCCGCCATCTAGCATCAGGGTCATCGAGCTGCGCTCATAGCGTTCGCTGCGGCGCTCGACAGTCTCGGTGTAATGCTCTTCATAGCGATACCGGATCAGCTTCACGCCCGGACCATGCAGGCGCAGAAGCGAGCGCTCATTACAATTGCGACGATGCTCTTGCGGCGCGCAGAACAGCTCGCCGCCTCTGCCGTAGCGCAAGGCCTCGCCTTTCTGACACTGGATGGAGACGCCGTCGAAACGGTCTTCGCCATCCTCGCGCCATCCCAAAGTCGCCTGAAGCGCGGTGCCCGCGACGCAGCGGAATATCTCGCCGTCAAAGTCGGGCGTCACGCGCTCATCTGGGTCCGGACGCGACGCGGGATGCGGATTGCCGCTGTCGTCCATGCAATAGGCGCGGACCAGCCGCCATTCCTCGACCCAGCGCGAGCGCTCTTCTTCATAGCTCTCGTATTCGCTTTCACCGGCCAGGCGCAGGCCTGAAACCATGCTCGCCGCCGGCGCGGTGCCGCGGCCATAATATCCACCGCCGCCGTAATAGATGGTCGCGCCGGCCCCTGCAGACGACGTCGCCGTCGCCCCAGCACTGGCTGTGGCGCTGACATTCACGTTGACGGAGTTGTTTACGGTCACTCCGCCCACATTGACGGTGGTTCCGCCCACATGAACGCTGGGTGCGCCGATATTGATGCTGGGCGCGCCGATCACCGGGCCGCCCGGATGCGTGCAACATGGAGGCGGCGGAGGCGGCGGGGCGCAGCACGGGTCGCCGGCGCCAGAGCCGGTCAGGGTCACAGCCAGCGCCGGCGCAGTCATCGCCGCGGACGCCAGAAGGCCCGCCGCCAGGGCGGCCAGTGCGGAAGCGTATCGTGTTGAAACGCGCATGGCGGTCTCCGTTCTCATTCCCCCCTCGACCTGCAAGACCGAGGCCGAATACAGGCGCCGCGCTTATCAACATGGAAAAACCGCCTGTCTCAGGGGTTTGGCAAGCCCCTTGCAAACTGTCTCGCCAAGTTCGGCGCCGCGCCTTTTCAAGGTTCGGAAGAGGGACGCCGGGAAGACCAAAGAAGAGGGACGGCGCGTGAAGCACCCCAACACAAAGACATTGCTGGCCTATTGGGAAGCCCGCCGATGCGGCGAATCTGCGCCGCAACGCGCTGATATCGCTCCGGAAGATCTGGGATCGTTGCTGGCGAACCTGTTCTTGTTGCGCCGAATGGATCAGGGCCACCATGTGTTCCGCCTGGCGGGAACCGGTCTATGCCGGATGCATCAGCGCGAATTCCGCGATCAGAACTTCCTGTCGCTCTGGCAGGGCCATGACCGGGCGCATGTCTCGGCCTTGCTCGAAGGCGCGCTGTCGACCCCGGCGCCCGCCAGTCTTGTGACTGAAGCTGTCAGTCTTGATAGCGAGCAAACCTCGGTCGAGATCGCATTATTGCCGCTGAAGGGCCCCGAAGGATGGCTCGATCGCGTGCTGGGCCTCTATCAGCCTTTGACCCCGCGTCCCGCCAATAGCCGCCCCATTGTAAGACATCGCCTGCAAGCCCTGCATCCGGCGCAATGCCCGGATCCGCATTTTTCCGCCTTCACCGCACCCAGTTTTGAAGCGGTAGGCCTGCGCGTGGCGAACGACAGCTAAACTAGCGAAATATTAAGTGTGCCCGCCCTAGCCTCATGTGTGAGTCGAGGGTGATATGACGCGACCGGTTGATTTGAGCGCCCGGCTGGACCGCCGGAAAATCAAGATTGCCGCGCGCGGCGCTGAAGAGCGCCGCCGTCATCGACGTGTGCGCCTGTCCCTGAACGGACGTGGTCTGTCGCCCAGCGCAGGGGAATTCACCTGCACGCTTGTCGACGTGTCTCCGGGCGGCGCCCGCATCTCCAGCAAAACCCCGCCTGAAAAGGGCGAACGCGTCGTCTTGCTGTTTGACGGGCTGGGGCGGCTTGAGGGCGAAGTTCTGCGCGCAGGGCGTTCCGGCTTCATCGTCCGGCTGCAAGGCTCCCAGCGCAAGCGTGACCGGCTGGCCGACGCCATCACCTGGCGTTTCAATATGCAACGCTTGGGGCTGGACGAAGACCGCACCGCCCCCCGCAAACCTGGCCGCGGCCGGGCGAAGATTCGCTTGCGTGACGGCGTGGTGATCCAGGCGGATGTGATCGACGTCTCCATCAGCGGCGCCGCCTTCGCCTGCCTTGAACGCCCACGCCTGGGAGAGGCTGTCCGAGTGGGCGATATGCAAGGTCATGTCGCACGATGGCTGGACAATGGCTTCGCAGTAGCGTTCGATCCTCCTGCCGACCGGAGTTGAGGGCTCCGGATGGTTTTTCACAGATGACGCATGACAGCGTCATCCTGAGACACCATATACCGAGGGGAACGGCCCGTTTCTTGCCTGATAGAGGGTGACGCCTCAGGCAATAGGGCCTTTTGGCCGGGAGAATTATTGATGCCGCGCGACGACGGAATCGCCATGTCCTGGTTTGTGAAAGTGGAAGGCCGTGTTTACGGGCCTTACACCGGAGCGCAAATGCGCGCCTTCGTTGGCGAAGGCCGCGTGGCGGCGCATTCCACCGTATCAGAACAACGCGATGGCGAGTTTCGTGATGCCCGCGACGTGCCGCAGCTCAAAGCCTGGCTGGATGAAGCCCGACGCGCGCCGGGCGAACGACGCCCCGCGCCCAGTGACGCCCGCACGTCAAATTTCGTCATCGTCGCCGATCTCAACTCTGACAGCCGCGGCGGGTTTGAAGCCGCGCTCAAAGATTTCGGGGATGTGGAAGCGATCACCCCTGGCGTCTGGTTGCTGCGCGGCGCCGCAAGCGCAGCGCATTTGCGCAATGAGCTGAGCCATCTCCTGGCGCGCGATGACAAACTGCTCGTGGTGGACGCGTCACGCGATCGCAGCGCCTGGTTCAATCTGGGCCGTAACGCCGATCAACGCATCCGCGATCTCTGGGGTCGCCGGGACTAATCCTGTCATTGCTGCAATTGCTGCAAGGCTGCGCCTGAGACATCACATCGCTGTCACGGGTCTGTTTTTATACGTTGTCATGAATGCTGCGAATGCACATCTGTGTCGCAAAGGGCTCTGAGAAGCTCGCACACAGACAAGCATTACACAGGATTATTCATGCTTCGCACTCCCCAATTCGTCACACGCCTGGGGCTGGCCGCCGGCCTCGCCCTCACCGCCGCTTCCCCGGCCCTCGCAGGCGGCTTCAAGCTGTCTGAGTATTCGGTTCGGGACCTGGGCATGGCGGACGCCGGCTATGCGGCGCTGGCTGACGATCCCTCCACAATCTGGTCAAACCCCGCAGGCCTCGCGCGTCTGGACGGCTTGCAGGTTCAGGTCGGCGCGCACGCCATTATCGGTCAGGGTGATTTCACCAACGCCGGATCTGTGGATGTGCTGGGGCGTCCGCTGGGCGGCACCGAAGAGAATGATCTGTTCAACGACGCCGTCATCCCCAATTTCTATCTCTCCCGCCGCCTCAATGACCGGGTCGTGCTGGGTCTGGGCGTCACCGCCCCCTTCGGTCTGGCGACCGAATACAATCAGGATTCCGTCACCCGCTTTCAAAGCGTGAAAAGCGCGCTGAAAGTCGCTGAGATCAACCCCTCCCTCGGCGTTCAGGTCACAGACCGTCTGTCGCTGGGGTTTGGCGTATCCGCGCAATACTCCGAAGCGACGCTGGCCAACCATATCGACTTCAGCGCGGTCTGCCTCGGCCAGCTGAGCGCAGCGCAATGTACGGCGACCGGTTTTCTTCCGGGGCGTCCGGAAGGCTATTTGCGGGTCACCGGCGATGACTGGGCGTTCGGCTGGAATGTCGGCGCGCTCTATGACCTGACCGAGTCCACCCGCATCGGCGTCTCCTACCGCTCCAAAGTGGATCACAATCTGGAAGGCGAAGCCGATTTCGGCGCGCCGGCGAACGCCGCCCTCTTCCAACCCGCCTTCACCGACACGCCAGGCTCGGCTGAGCTGAACCTGCCGGCGGAACTGGCGGTCAGCGTGGCGCACCAGGTCAATGACCAGCTCTCTGTGAACGCGTCCGTGGCCTACACCTTCTGGGATTTCGAGCGTCTGGTGGTGGAGTTTGACAACCCCGCCCAACCGGCAGCCGGCGAAACCCTGGGCTATGACGGCGTGGCGCGCTACGCCGTCGGCGGCGAGTATCGCTATAATACCCGTCTGACCCTGCGTGCGGGCCTGGCCTATGACGAAAGCCCGACCGAATCCGAGCACCGCACCACGCGCGTGCCCGATTCAGATCGCACCATTGTGGCGCTCGGCGCCTCCTATCAGCTGACGGACGCCCTGCAGCTCGACGCCGGCTATCAACATCTGATGTTTGACGACGCCCCGATCAATCATGTGGGGTCCACGGGTGATCGCGTGATCGGCGAGTATGACAATGTCGCCGATATTGTCGGCCTGTCCCTGACCTGGCGCCGCTAGGGTCAAGCCAATCAATCTTGAAAACGGCGCCGCGGGATGACCTGCGGCGCCGTTTTGATTCCGGCTATCCGACGGATTTCAGCCCTTTGGCGTAGCGCGCCGCGTTATCGGCGTAATGATCGGCGCTGGCTTTGAGCATTTCAGCCACCCCTTCCCCGATTTCTTTCACCACCTTGCCCGGCGCGCCCATCACGACCGAGCCGTCCGGGATTTCCTTGCCTTCGGTGATCAGGGCATGAGCGCCGATAATGCAATTCTTGCCAATCTTGGCGCCGTTGAGAATCGTCGCGCCGATGCCGATCAGCGAGTAATCGCCCACCGTACAGCCATGCAGCATGGCCTTGTGGCCCACGGTGACGCCTTTACCCAGGGTCAGCGGGAAGCCCATATCGGTGTGCATGACCGAACCGTCCTGCACATTGGACTCCTCGCCGATGGTGATCAGCTCATTGTCGCCGCGCAGCACGGCGCCGAACCAGACTGACGCACGGGGTAAGAGTTTTACACGGCCGATCAACGCCGCATCGGGGGCGACCCAGGCGCCGTCATCGCTGATTTCCGGGCTTACATCGTCCAGGCTGTACAGGGCCATTTAGGGCCTCCCCAGGTGTTGCGCCGCAATATATTACGGTCTGAAAACATATTTATGTCGGCGATGAGACCTATGGACTCATACTTCGTTAGGCGTCCAACATCACACTGTGCATGCGATTCGAGATCAAGGTTTCGATTCGCTTCGCACGCGCCGCAAGGCGCCGGATGTGTGAAGGAGGTCGCCATGGCGTACGCGCCACCGCAAGCTCAGATGACCCCGCCGCCGAGCGCGTCGGAATCGTCTGTGTCCTCAACCTCCATCTCCACCGCTTTGATGACCCCTCCGCTGCCGCGTGAGGGGTTTTTTCTTGTCTTCTGGAGGGCCTGACATGGGCAGACGAGCCACCAAACGCCGCCAAGCCGGACAATTCAATGCTGACGCCTATGAGGAAGAGAAAGTTCGCTCGCTCTTCCCAGGCACCAGCTGGTCCCCTGATGACAAGGAGCCCATGCGCGACCAGAGCTATACCAAGAACGTCAAGCCGCGCTCGAAAAACCAGGCCGAGCTCATGGAATCCATTGATTCCCACAATCTGGTGATGGCGCTTGGCCCGGCGGGGACGGGCAAGACCTATCTCGCCGTCGCCAAGGGCGTGGAAGCGCTGGAAAACGGCGAAGTGGGCCGCATCGTCCTGTCGCGTCCTGCTGTGGAAGCAGGCGAATCGATCGGCTTCCTGCCCGGCGCCATGGAAGAGAAACTCGCGCCCTATCTGCGTCCGCTTTATGACGCGCTGGCGGACCGGCTGAGCCCCAAACGCCTGAAAGCGCTGATGGCGGAAGGCCTGATCGAGATCGCCCCGATCGGCTATATGCGCGGCCGCACCCTCAACAACGCCTTCGTGGTGGTCGACGAGGCGCAGAACTGCACCTACGCGCAGCTGAAAATGCTGCTGACCCGCCTTGGATGGAACTCCACCATGGTGGTCACCGGCGACCCGGCGCAAACCGATCTTTTGCCCGAGATGTCAGGGCTCGCCACCATCGCCGACAAGCTCGAAGAGGTTGATAATATCGGCATCATCCGGCTCCAGCAGGAAGACATTGTCCGTCACCCGCTGGTCGCCAGCATGCTGACCGTTCTGTAAGAGCAAACCCGGAACCCAATGAACGGCCTCGCGCTCCGGCGCGGGGCCGTTTCGCGTTCAGGGCTCAACAGCGTCAAGGATCAGCTGCGCGGCCTCGCTCACAGACCGGCGCTCGACTTCCACAACGGCATTGGCCTGCCGCATCAGATCCGCATCGATCGCGCCCAAAAGCGGAGCCAGTGCGCGGGCGACGGCCGGTCTTTGCGCCGCGTCTGCTGATAGCAGGATCACAGCGTCATAAGGCGGCAACGCGCCAAGCGGATCCTCAAGCACGACCAGGTCATACGCCAGCACGCGTCCGTCAGAGGTATAGGCGGTGATCACGTCGACCGCCCCGCTTTGAACCGCGTCATACATGAAGGTGGAATCCATGCTGCGCTGCTCGACGCCCTCCGCCAGCCCGTACAGGTTACGGGTGCGCTCCCATTCAGGGCGCGCGAAAAATTCGGGGTCGGCCCCGATCGATAGCGATGTCAGGCGGGCCAGATCTGAGATCGTTTCAAGTTCATTCGCGTCTGCAAACGTGCGGGTGACAGCGAATCCATAGGCGTTCTCAAAACCGAGCCGCCCCAGCGAGACGATCCCCGCGTTGTCATACAGCCAGCTTGTCACCGCTGCGTTCATCAGATGCCGGCCAATCGGCGCATCCTCGCCCATGGCGTTGGCCCAGAGCGTGCCGGTATAGTCCACATAGACGTCGATCTCGCCCGAGCGCAGCGCGTCAAACACCACTGTGGATCCCAGATTGTCACGGCGTTCCGTCTGGGCGCCCGCCGCGCGGAGCCGGGATTCGATGACTTCGGCGAGGATGTATTGCTCGGTGAAGCTTTTCGCGCCCACCACCACAGGCTGGTCGCTGAGCCCGCTTTCAGCGCGCGCCATCTCTGCGTCCGCTCCATCTCCGGGGCGGGTATTGATGACGCTGGCGGCGCCGAGGACCAAAGCCGGAATCAGCACCGTCGCGAGCGCCGCCCCGATGGCGCCGCGACGCTCACCCGATTTCAGCGCGCGTTCGATGGCCGCGATCAGCTGGTCCAGCAGCAAGGCCAACCCCGCCGAGCACAGACAGCCGAAAATGACCGCCGCCCAGGTGCGCGTCTGCAGGCCGGAGAAGATGTAATTACCCAGGCTGGTCGCCCCTACCGGCGTCGCCAAGGTCGCCGCGCCCACAACCCAGACCGTCGCGGTGCGTATTCCCGCAATGATGGCGGGCGCCGCCAGCGGCAGTTCGACCTGCATCAGGCTTTGCGCCGGCGACATTCCGACGCCCCGCGCCGCTTCGCGCACTGTGACGTCCACGCCCTGAAGCCCGACAATGGTGTTGCGCAAGATCGGCAGCACGCCATACAGCGTCAGTGCTATGAAAGCGGGCAGGAACCCGATCATTCCGCCCAGCACAGGCACCATCAGCGCCAGCAAGGCGAGCGCGGGAATGGTTTGAAGCACGCTCGCCACGCCCAGCGCCGGACGGGCGATGACGGGATTGCGCGCGGCGACGATTCCCAGCGGCAAGGACACGATCAGCGCCGTCAGGATCGCAGCGACCGACAGGCGCATATGGCCGCCCAGATAGGCAGGCAGATTGTCAATCAGGTCGGGCAGAGTCTCAAACATCATCGCGCTCCGCCGCAGACTTCAGGGCCTGTACGGCGTCCGCTTCATGAAGCGGGCTTTCCAGCATGGTCCTGACAATAGCGTGGCCGGGCGCGTTCAGCAGCGCCCGCGGCGTGCCGGACTGGACGATTTCGCCGTCATGCATGACCGCGATCCTGTCCGCCATCAACAGCGCTTCGGCCATGTCATGGGTCACCATGACCGCTGCAAATTCCATCCGCCGCTGCAGGTCGATGAAGTCACGGCGCAAGGCGTCACGCGTGATAGGGTCCAGAGCGCCGAAGGGTTCGTCCATCAAGACGAGGTTGGAGCCCGCCGCCAAAGCGCGCGCGACGCCGACTCGCTGGCGTTGACCGCCCGACAGCGTGCCAGGACGCCGATCGCGGAACTGCGCCGGGTCCAGCCGAACCAGCTCCAGCACGTCGTCCACTCTGTGTGAGATCTGTTCAGGCGCCCAGTCGAGCAGCCTGAGCGTGACGGCGACATTGTCGCCCACGCTCATATGGGGAAACAGGCCGTCGCCCTGCATCACCCAGCCGATCCGGCGCCGCAAGCTCACTGGATCAAGTCCGGCCGCATCCTCGTCTTCAACGAAGACCCGACCGGCGCTCGGCTCCAGCAGGCGATTGATGCATTTGAGCGTCGTGGTCTTGCCGCAGCCGGATTCGCCGACCAGGGCCACCAGCTCTCCCGCATCCACGTCGAAGCTGACATCGCGGACGGCTTTCACGCCGCCGCGATAGGTCTTTTCAAGCTGGTCGACGCTCAGGATCACGGGAGGTGATATCGCCAGTCAGAGCGACTGATCAGATACCTTCAAGGTCGATGTCGAGGATGACGATCTCGAACGAGTAAGAGGTTTCGCCCTCTTCGACATTCTTGGACACGACGCCGAGCAATTCGGATTCGATGTAGATTTCCGCGCATTCGTCCGCGCGCTGGCGCAGGCGGACCGCCAGTTTCGGGTTCAGCTTGCTGCGCAGAAAGGTTTCGACTTTTTTCGCTTCAGCAGCGGTAAAAACGGGCGCGGACACGGCACTACCTCTTGTTCATTGATCGATGAGTCTGGCGCACCCTAGCGTTCTCCCCGCTCAGGGCAACACAAAGGGCGCAGGACTAACTGTCGTCGCCGTTGGCGGGGAAGGTCTGGTCCATGGTGCGCGACGGCTCTGCGCATCGCCCGCCCACGGGCTTGGCGGGGACGCCCGCCACGGTGCAGCGCGACGGCACGTCCGACAAGACGACCGAGCCGGCTGCAATCCGCGCTTCCGCGCCGACGGCGATATTGCCGAGCACCTTGGCGCCGGCGCCGATCAGGACGCCATTGCCGATCTTGGGGTGACGGTCGCCGCTATCCGCGCCCGTACCGCCCAGGGTCACTTCGTGCAGGATCGAGACGTTATCGCCCACCACCGCCGTCTCCCCGATCACCACAGAGGTGGCGTGGTCGATCATGATGCCCCGGCCAAGCTGGGCGGCGGGGTGCACATCGACGCCAAAGCGTTCAGACATCCGGCTTTGCATATGAAACGCCAGCGTATCCCGCCCTTCCCGCCAGAGACGGTGTGCGATGCGGTAGCAGAGCAGCGAATGGAACCCCTTGAAGTACAAGAAAGGCTGCAGCAGCGACCGGCAAGCCGGATCGCGCTCATCCACCGCCAGCATGTCGGCGGCCGCCTGCTCGACCAGGTCGTGCTCGGCTTCCAGCGCCGCCTTGGCCACATCATGGACCTGCAGGGCGTCGAGCTGGGAATCGCTCATCTTGGCTGCAACCCGGTGCGCCAGCGCTTCGGTCAGGCCGTCATGACGCAGGATCGCCGCGTTCAGGAAACTCGCCAGCATCGGCTCTTCCGCCGCAGCCGAAGCGGCTTCCAGGCGCAGCCGGTTCCAGACAGAGCCAGCCAGAGGCGTCTCCGCGAAAGTCTGGGTTTGCGCTATGGTCATGGGCGGCTCCTGTGAGGGTCGCAAGGCTGGCGTCTCAGGCTTCATCAAGCCCGGACAGGATGGACCGGGAGAGGTCAGGGTCAAGAGCGCCAAGACGGGCCTTTTCAACCGCAGTCATCAGCATGATCAGGGTGAACCCGTCCCGAATAGCGCCAGAAGTGGCCATGGACAACGCTTCGCGCAAGGGCAGACGCCGCATCTGCATGTCCGCCTCGCTGCCTTCACGGTCCGGCGCGCCCGCTTCAAGCCCCCAGGCGATAAAGCTGTGGGCGCGCTCATTTGTGATCGAATTTGACACATCAAACTCAATCAGCTCGCACCAGTGCGACGCGCTGAGACCGGTTTCTTCCGCCAGCTCACGCTTCGCCGCGTCAAGCGGCGGCGTCCCCTCGGCCCCGCCGCCCTCGGGCAATTCCCACGAATAGGCGTCAAGCGCGAAGCGGTACTGGCCCACCAACACCGTATCGCCATTCTCAAAGACAGGCAGCACGCCGATGGCGGCGTTGCTGGGCTCGACAACGCCATAAAGCCCTGGCGCGCCATCGGGACGCAGCACATCAAACTCTCGGACCCGCATCCAGGGATTCTGATAGCCAAGACGTTCTTTGAGGATCGTCCAGGGCCCACGCTTGCGCTCTGTCATGACGCGGGCTCCAACAGTATCTCGGTGTCGGGTTCGGCATCAGGTTCAAACCGGGACAGCAGCACGAACGCCGCCGGCGCGAAGATCAACGCCAAAAGCGCGGACCCCGCGACGCCGCCCGCGACGGCCGCCGCGAACGGCAGCCAGAAGGCGTCGCCCTGGATCAGCAAGGGCGCGAACCCGCCGATCGTGGTCAGCGTCGTTGCGATGATATGCCGGGTGGCGTCCACCACCGTCTCCCGCACGGCGTCAGCATCTCCCTGGCGGGCCTTGGCGTTGGCCTTCAAAGCCGAGAGCACCACGATGGAGCCGTTGATCGCCAGTCCCACCAGCCCCAAAGACCCGACAATGGCGTTAAAGCCCAGCGGCGTGCCGAACATCCACACGCCGAACATGGCGAGCCCCACAGACAGGAAACCGACGCAAAAGATCACCCCCGCATAGCGGAAGGAGTTGAACGCCAGCACCACGGCGGCGACCATCAGGATCAGCAACGGAATGGCGGTGGACATCAGATTGGCCATCGCCTCGCCCTGGTTTTCCGCTTCCCCGCCCAGAACAAGCCGGTATCCCGGCGGCAAGGGCTGACCTTGCGCCTCATAGCGCGCCTGGAAATCCGCGAGCGTGGACGCGGGCAGCACATACGGGGACAGATAGCCGTAGATCTCATTGACGCGCTCGCCATCCGTCCGCGTGATCACAGAGGTCTCCGGCTCAAGAGACACATCGCCGAACGCGCCCACAGGAGTCGCACGGCCGGACCCGTCTGCGGTCGGCACTGGAACAGCGGAGATCAACGCCGCTGAGGCGCGCCGGTCTTGCGGCGCGATGACCCGGACAGGCAATTCTTCCACGCCCTCCAGCACCGATCCCCCGACCACGCCGTCAATATCGGCCCGGACGCGGTCCGCCAGATCCCCGAGCCGAACGCCGAACAGGCTGGCGGCCGCTTCATCGACATTCAGGCGCACAATGGGCTCGCCCAGCGCCAGCTCCGCCTGGGTGTAGGTCACGCCCGGCGTCGAGCCCAGAATGCGCCGGATGTCATCTCCCAGCTGATCGAGCACCGCCAGATCCGGACCGATGACGCCAATGACGATGGGCGCTGGCGCGGGCGGTCCTTGCTCAAACGGCAAGGCGAGAAATTGGTCATTGGGAAACTGCTCGCGCACCTGAGCCTGAAGCGTCTGCACCACGCGGCGCGAGGTCCGGGCGTCGGTCGCGCGGACAAAGCCCTGGGCGAAGTTCGGCCGCCCCTCCTCGGATCCGAACATGTTGTAGTAAACACGGGGGCTGGCTTCGCCGAGCACCCAGACCACATCCTCCACCCCGTCATAAGACAGGATGAGATCGGTCGCCTCCATCACCCGGTCCCGGGTGAGGTCGATCGAACTGGCGGGCGGCAGGACCAGCCGCACCTGGAACATGTCACGCTCGGTCGGCGGAAAGAACTGTCCCGGCAACGTGCTGGCGGCGGCGAACCCGGCGATGGGAAAGACCAGCCCCAAAGCCACGCCGAGCCAGGGCTGCGCGATCACCGCGTTCAGAACGCCGCGATACGCTTTGGACAGCGGGCGGGCGCGCAGGCCGTCGCGCCAGAAGGGCGCGTTCTCTTCTCCGGCGCGGCCATCGTCAAACCAGGCGGCCATGGCCAGAATGACCGTGAAGGCCAGAATGAAGCTCGCGGCCACGGCGAAAATCACCGAAATGCCGATCATGGAGATGAACTCGCCCGCCGTCCCCGGCATCAGGGCGATGGGACCGAAAGCGAAAATCGTCGTCAGCGTCGACGCCAGCAGCGGCCCGAACAGCGTCTTGACCGCCTTGTCCACCGCCTCCAATCGCTCAAGCCCGCGGGCGCGGAGCAAGCGATAATCATCCACCACAACAATGGCGTTATCGATCAACAACCCCAGTGCGACAACGAGGCCCGTCACCGACATCTGGTGCAAGGGCTCGCCGTAGAAATTGATCAGCACCATCACCAGCAGCACGGTGAGCGGCAGGGCGGATCCGACGATGAAGGCGCTGCGCCAGCCCATCATGAAGAACAACACGACGAACACGATCAGAGCCGAGAAGCCCAGATTGCGCGCCAGCCCGGATAACCGGTCCACCACATATTCGGACTGGGCCATCAGGATCTCGACCTCGACGCCGGGATTGGCGGCGGCGAACTCCGTCACAACCGCTTGGGCGCGCGCATCCCAGGCGTCGACCTGAAGCTCCGGCTCAAGATACCCCGCGACGAGGATCGTTCGCCGTCCGTTGAGATAGCTTTCACTGGCGTTGGGGGTGCGCAGGGTGCGTTCCACATTGGCGATGTCGGACAGGCGCAAAAAGCCCTGCGCGCCTTGCGCCACAGGTACGTCTCGCACCCGGTCGAGCGTCTCGAACGCGCCGGCCACATCCACATTCACATCCAGCGCCGGTCCCGCCATGCGGCCTGCCGGCGCTTTTGAATCCGATCGCGCCAAAACGCCGGCGATATCGGCGGCCGTGACGCCCAGCGCCGCCGCCGCTTCAGGATCCAGCGTGACGCGCACTTCTTCTTCGGGAGCGCCAAAAATATCGGTTTCATCAGTGCCGGGCACGCTGCGAATGCGGTCCGCCAAATCTTCCGCCAGGCGCGACAGGACGCCAAGCCCGGCTTCCGAGCCTTCAGGCCAGCTCAGGGACACCACCAGCGTCGCAGCCCCCATATACTGGCGCTCCACCCGAAGGGGCAGGACGCCGTCAGGCAGGCTGGCTTCGACGGCGGAGACCTGGTCACGGACTTTCGTCCAGGCCTGCTCCACCATGGCGGGGCTGAGGTCTTCTCGCACATCCACATTGATGAGCGCGATATTGGAGCGGATGGTGGAGTCCACTTCATCCAGCTCCACAAGCTCCATCAGCGCCGCTTCGATCGGTTCAACGATCAACGCTTCCATGCGCTCGGCGTCTGCGCCGGGAAAGCTCGCGACCACCACGCCGAAGCGTTCGGTCAGAGAGGGGTCTTCCTGGCGCCCCATCACCCCCAGCGCCGCCAGTCCCGCCGCAAGGGTGAGGAAAATCGCCAACAAGGTCAGCCGCGGCAGCCGGAAGAACAAGGTGGCCATCAGCTCAGCTCTCGCTCACGGGCCGAACGGGCTGGCCCGGAGCAACCCTGTGTACGCCAGTGGTCAGAACGTGCTGGCCGTCTTCAACCGCGCCGCGCAGATAGACCTGGTCTCCCTCCGAATGGAGGACTTCCACCGGAAGCGGCTCGAGGACGAAATGATCACCCGAGGGCGCGAGCGCATAGATGGACCACATCCCGCGGCGGCCTTCTGTCAGAGCCCCGGCGGACGCCCAGAACCCCCGCTCGGACAGCGTATGATCCAGCATCAGGCGCGCGACGCTCCCGCTTGAGACGGGTGCGCTGACCGGAACGTCAAAGACGGCGCTGACCGTGCGTTCTCGCGTCTCGATCACCTGGGTGATCGCCCGCAGGGTCACAGACAGGCGCTCACCTGAATTGAGTTCAACTTCATAAGCCTCGCCCACGCTCAATCGGGACGCATCTTCAAACGGCAAACCGACGCGCAGCTCCAGCGCAGCGCTCTCCACAAGGGTCAGAACAGGCGCGCCTGCGCCGACCGAAGCGCCTTCATCAAACCTGCGGTCCGTAATGACGCCTGCAAACGGCGCAGTCAGAGTCGCCAGCTCGATCTGAACGTCCAGGGTATCGCGAACCGCCTGCGCCGATTGAATGCGCGCCAGAGCGGCGTCATAGGACGCTTGCGCTTCATCCAGGGACTGGCCGGACACATGGCCTCGCTCGACCAGGCTTTGCTGGCGGCTCAGCGTCACGTCAGCCAGATCTGATTGCGCCTGGGCCACGCGGATGTCCGCGCGGGCCGCCTGCAGCTGAGCATTCAAGGCGCGCGTATCAAGTCGCGCCAACGGCTGCCCCATCTCGACGCTATCACCCACATCAACAAGAATTTCGGCGATTTGTCCGCCAGCGGGAAAACCCAGCGCGCTTTGGCGTCGCGCTGTGATCAGGCCGGGAAAATAGGCCTTGATCCGGGTCTGGTCTTCATAATGAACAGGCGTGGCGGCGACAGGAATTGTTTCAACCTGCCGCCCCTCATCCTCTGAACTGGCGCCGGCGCCGCGCAAAGCGCTGACACCGATCACGGCGACAACGACAAACACCGCAATGGCGGCGACGGTCAGCGCGAAACCCTTGCCGGAACCCGATTTCACGCGCGTCATCACCGTTATTCCTGTACTATGCCATGAAGCATATAGGTCGTCGAACAGCGTTTGAAAAGCGAACGACGTTCACTTGCGCGGTTTTCGCAAACTTTTTTTCTAAAAGCATTCCCCGGCGTCGAGGCGGTCCACAAGCCGGGTCGTCCCAAGGCCGCGTAGGATCATGTCACCGTGAAAACGGATCAAACGGTCCAGCTCGGCCCGAACATAGTCATCGGTCAGTTCATCTGGCGCACGCTCTTCATCACTGAAGACGGGCAATGAGCATGGAAACTGCGGGATCGCCACCGCCAGCTGGGTCAGACCATGAGCTGACGCCCAGACCGATTTCGCCGCCAGCTTGAGATCCACCGCACGGAACCAGCCCTGATCCATGCCCTGCTTGATCATCTGATCAAGAAACTCCGCCGCGGCGTAGGCGAATGTTTCTTCGGGATGGTCGTCGATATCGGGAAAGGACGAAAAGGCCAGCTTGTAATGACCGGGCTGTTCGAGCCCTGTCTCAACATAGGCGCGGATGCAGGCGGTCCCCAGCATGGGGCCGTCATCCACCACTTCGCTCACCGCTTTCATCCGGTCATGCAGACGCTCGAAAAAGCTTTCACGGATCTCGCGGAACAGGGCTTCCTTGGAATCGAAATACTTGTAGAGCGCCGCCGGCGAGTAATCGATGCGCTCTGCGATGCGGCGCATGGACAGCCCCGCCTCTCCCTCTTCGGTAAAGATCGTTTCGGCGGCATGGATGATCGCATCGCGCACTTTGCGGCGGCGGCGTTCCGCCGGGCTGAGCGCGTCTTCACTAACGGCGTTGATTGTCAAATCCCCAACTTTCATCGTTCGCCCGACCGGTCCAAGCCTGCAGCGGGCAGGCGCCGACTTGATCCGGACGTGCTAGGCTACAACGTATAGCGGCGTTTCACGTATACGGTCAAAATTCACTTACGATCCGAAGGCAGATAATGGCGTCTTTCCCCTCCCCCGACTTCCCCAATCCCGGCGACAGCCTGACCGCCCCCGCTCCGAACGCGGAGATGCTGACCCGTCTGGCGCGACGACGCTCGACCCTCGCCAAGGATATGGGCGAGCCCGGCCCCAGCGCAGACCAGATCGAGACGCTGATCCGGATCGGCGCGCGCACGCCTGATCACGGCAAGCTTTTCCCCTGGCGGTTCATCGTGTTTGAAGGCGAAGCGCGAACCATATTCAGCAAGAAACTCGAAGCGCGCTTTCGCGAGATCGAACCGGATGCGCCAGCCGAAAGACTGGAGCTAGAGCGCACGCGCTTTGAACGCGCGCCTGTGGTCATCGCCGTGGTGTCAGACACGGACGAGACTCACAAAATTCCCGAATGGGAGCAGATCCTGTCCGCGGGCGCGGCATGTCAGAACCTGCTGATCGCCGCGGGCGCCATGGGCTTCGGCGCGCAATGGCTGAGCGAATGGTACGCCTACGACAAACCCATGAAAGCCGCGCTCGGCCTGCAGCCCGGTGAACGCGTGGCGGGTTTCATCTATGTCGGCACGCCCCAGGTCGACGCTGTCGAGCGCCCTCGCAAAGCCCCACGCGTCAGTCGCTGGGAAGGGTGAGCCCTAAAGCTCCAGCACCCGCGCGCCGTCATCCTCACCGACGATGACGGCGCGAGCGAGGTTGATGAACAGGCCGTGCTCGACCACGCCGGGAATGGCGTTCAGGCGCGCCGCGACCTGTTCGGGATCCGCCAGCGCCTTGCAGGCGCAATCGAGAATGTAATGGCCGCCATCTGTGACGAACGGGTCATTGCCATCACCGCGGCAACGCAGTTTCACGTCCGGACGCACCACGCCGGCCGCCGTCAGCGCGTCATAGACTTTCTTGGCGGTGATGGTGAACCCGAACGGATCCACCTCCACCGGCAGGGCGAACGCGCCCAGAGTCTCCACCAGCTTGGTTTCATCCACCACGACCACCATCAGGTCCGAGGCGTGAGCGATAATCTTTTCGCGCAGCAAGCATCCGCCGCCGCCCTTGATCAGCCGGAAGCGTCCATCCACCTCGTCGGCGCCGTCCACTGTGACGTCGATCTTGTCGGCCTGGTCCACTTCGATCAGCGGCACGCCGGCCTCACGCGCGACCCGTGCGGTGTTTTCAGACGTGGGCACGCCTTTAATATTGTTCAGCGAGCCGCTTTCCAGCGCCGCGCCCAGCAATCGCACAAAGATGTCTGCGGTCGAGCCGGAGCCAAGGCCCAGCGTCATGCCGTCCTCGATGAATTCAAGCGCGGCTTCGGCGGCCCGGGTTTTGTCTTCGACCGCGCTCATTGATCCACTCCTGACAGCAGCACGAATTTCAGCTCGGTGAATTCTTCAACGCCCCATTTGCCGCCCTCGCGGCCGATGCCGGATTCCTTGACGCCGCCGAACGGTGTGGCGGGCGAGCCGACCATCGGGGCGTTCACCCCGATCATGCCGAAATCAAGCGCTTCGGAGATGCGATGCACCCGGCCCACATCGCGTGTGTAGAGATAGGCGGCGAGGCCGTAGGGCGTTGAATTGGCCAACTCGATCATCTCGTCCTCGGTCTCCACGCGATACACTGCGCAGACCGGACCGAAGATCTCAAAACACGCCAGCTCCAGCTCGAAATCCGTGCCGCCCTCAATCAGGGTCGGCGCATAGAAAGACCCGCCCAGCTCATCCGCCAGCGACTTGCCGCCTGTATGGATGACGGCGCCGCGCTCGCGCGCGTTCTCAACCAGCTTGTCCACGCGGGCCACCGCCTCGTCATGGATCAGCGGGCCGACGGTGACGCCTTCGGTTAGCCCGTCGCCCACCTTGATAGCCGAGATGCGCTCTTTCAGCGCCGCGATCAATTTATCCGCGATAGGGGCGTGAGCGATGATCCGGTTCGCCGACACGCAGGTCTGGCCAGACGCGCGGAATTTTGACGCGATGACGCCGTCCGCCGCTTTTTCGATGTCCGCATCATCCATGATCAGGAAAGGCGCGTTGCCGCCCAGCTCCAGCGCCACGCGCTTCACGGTGCTCGACGCTTGCTTCATCAGCAGCTTGCCCACCGGGGTGGAGCCGGTGAAGCCGACCATGCGCACCGTGTCGGACTGGGTGAAGACATCGCCGATGGCAGGGGCGTCGCCGGTGATCACGTTAAAGACGCCGTCCGGAATCCCTGCGCGTTTCGCCAGCTCCGCCAGCGCCAGCGCAGACAGCGGCGTTTCCGGCGCGGGTTTGACCACCACCGTGCAGCCCGCCGCCAGCGCCGGGGCGCATTTGCGGGTGATCATGGCGGAGGGGAAATTCCACGGCGTGATGCAGGCGACGACGCCGATGGGTTGATGGATCGTCCAGCCGCGTGAACCGGGGAACGGCGTCTGGATGGTCTCGCCATGGGACCGCTTGGCCTCTTCAGCCGACCAATCCACAAACCCTGCGCCATACACCACTTCGCCGCGCGCTTCGGGGAAGGGTTTGCCCATCTCAGCCGTGATCAGCTGGCCCAGATCGTCAGCGTGCTCGATGATCAGGTCGTGCCATTTCTTCACCAGCGCCGCCCGCTCAAACACCGACGTGTTCTTCCAGGTCTTGAAGGCTTCGGCGGCGGCGTCGATGGCGTCTTCAGCGCCCTTGGCGCCTACATCGGACATTTGCGCCAGCACGGCCCGATTTGACGGGCTGGTCACCTCGATCCAGGGCTTGCCCTCGACCCAGGCGCCGTTAATGAAGGACTGGGTCTTGAACAGAGCCTTGTCCTTGAGGCGGTCTAGAAGCTCGGTCATGGCTATCCCTTCTTGATCTTGTCTTTTTTGGCGGACATGGCGCGTCTGAAGCGCGCCGCCCAGCCCTCTTTGTTCATCTGCTTGGCGCGTGACACCGCCAGCGCATCTTCGGGCACGCTATCGGTGATCACGCTGCCCGATCCGGTCATGGCGCCGTCGCCAATGGTGACGGGCGCCACCAGTGACGAGTTGGAGCCGATAAACGCGCCGGTCCCGATCACCGTCTGATGCTTGAGGAAGCCGTCATAATTACACGTGATCGTGCCCGCGCCGATATTGGCTTTCGCGCCGACTGTCGCATCCCCGATATAGGAGAGGTGGTTCGCTTTTGCGCCCTCCCCCAGCACCGCTTTTTTCACTTCAACGAAATTACCGACCTTGGCGCCGGTTTTCAGCATCGCGCCCGGACGCAGGCGGGCGTAGGGGCCGACTTCGCAGCCGCCATGGACTTCAGCGCCTTCCAGGTGGGAATAGGCGCGAATGCGGGCGCCGGATTTCACGACCACGCCCGGCCCGAACACCACATGGGGTTCGATCACCACATCGTTTTCAATCCGTGTGTCATGGCTGAAGAAGACGGTCTCGGGCGCGATCAGGGTCACCCCCTCCACCATCGCGCTGTGTCGGGCGCGCGCCTGAAACGCGGCTTCAGCGTCGGCGAGATCCACGCGCGAGTTCACGCCCAGCACTTCGTCCGCATCCGCCTTCACCGCTTTTGCGGGCAGGCCGCGTCCGCGCGCCAGCCCCACAAGATCTGTAAGGTAATATTCGCCGCTGGCGTTCTCATTGGTCACTTCGCCCAACAGCTCAAACATGAGTTCGGCGGGCATGGCCAGAACGCCGGAATTGCACAGGCGCACCTTCAGCTCGTCTGCGCTGGCGTCCTTGGCCTCGACAATCGCCTCAAGCCCGCCCTTGGCGTTCTCGATCAGACGGCCATAGCCGCCCGGCGTTTCCGGCTCGAACCCCAGAACCGACACCGCCGCACCCTCTCCAAGCGCGTCAAACACGCGCTCAACGGTTTCGGGCTGGATCAGCGGGGTGTCGGCGTAGAGCACGATCACATCGCCCTCAAAGCCGGACAGCGCGTCTTGCGCCTGCTGGACAGCATGCCCCGTGCCCTGGGGCGGGTCCTGCATAGCGGTCTCTGCGCCCGCCGCTTCGGCCTGGGTTTTCACCTCCGGCGCATGCGCGCCCCAGACCACCACTTTCCGGTCCGCCTTCACCGCGTCCGCCAGCGCCAGCGACCAGTCGAGCATGGAGCGGCCGGCAATGGCGTGGAGCGGCTTGGCCATCGCCGATTTCATACGCTTGCCATGACCGGCGGCGAGGATGATTGCGGCGCGGGGGCGAGAGGACATGAGCCGGGCTCCGTAGTGAGGAATCTGCAGCGCTTTTCACGCCTGAGCGCTATAGCCTATCAAGCTGCAAGACGCGACCGCACAGACGCGTCACATTCGCTGATGCATCTGAAACCCAATGTGAGAGCCCATGCACACCTCTTTGAACGGCGCCCGGATCGCCTTTGACCTTGACGGCACGCTGGTGGACACGGCGCCCGATCTGGTGCGAGCGCTCAATGAAAGCGTCGTTCCACTGGGCTTTGACCCGGTGCCGGTCGAGGCCGTCCGCGCCATGGTCGGACGCGGCGCCCGGGCGCTCATCCGCCGCGCCTTCGTCCGCGAGGGACGCGCCGAGCCCCATGAAGACCTGGTGGAAGACCGGCTCGACGTTTTCATGGACGCCTATCGAGCCGACATCGCCCGGCACTCACGCCCGTTTGAGGGGGTCGAGGCGGTGCTTGATTCGCTGACGGCGGCCGGGGCGCGTTTGTCGGTCTGCACCAACAAGCCCACTCAGCTCGCGATTCCCTTGCTGGACGCTTTGAACATGCGGAGCCGATTCGAACGGGTGATCGGACCGGAAGACGCGCCGGCGAAGAAGCCTGACGCCTCACATCTGATCGTCGCCGTGGGCGGAGAGCCCATCGACCATGCGTGCGTTCTGGTGGGGGATTCAGAACCTGATGCGCTGGCGGCGAAAGCGGCGGGCGCGGGGTCCGTGATTTTCGAAGGCGGTTATAGCGAAAAGCCGGCCCGCACCCTGGGTGCGGACCGGCTTTTTGACACATATGGCGTGTTGCCTGACCTGTTGGCCGAGCTGATCGTCACACGTAAAGGCGCTTAGGCGCTGCGGCGCTCGGAGGAACGGTCGTTCGCCGGACGCGGCATGCCGTTGACCATGTTGGAACGCACATCGGTGCGCGCCGAACGCATGGCCGGCATGAAGCCAGCCTCGGTCAGTTCGATGTTCACATCGTAGCCGCGCTCTTTCCAGTATGCTTCGATACGTTCTTTGAGGCGGAGCGCACCTTCACGGGTGCAGAAGTCGTTGGTGGCCATGGGGGAGAAACCTCCTTCAAACACGCGCAGCAGCTCGCGTGCGTAGGGTTCATTATCATTTGGATTTGTTAGCTGCAGACCGAGACAGCCTTGCAGCGAGACGCGGGTCTATAAGTGATATTTCTTCTTGACGAAAGTATGACGGGCCATTTTTTCGAAAAAAAATTATGCAACCGAGGAATTTCTGTCACTTAGCAGAAGCCCGACTGCGCCCGTTCTGCATCAAGTCTGCGTTTCCTGCGCCCGCCCGCTTGACCCTATTGAGTCCCCGGCATAAAACCCGCGCCTCTTGAGGGCGATTAGCTCAGCGGTAGAGCACTTCGTTCACACCGAAGGGGTCACAAGTTCGATCCTTGTATCGCCCACCAATATGCCTGAAGAGGCGCGAACCCCGGCTCAACCGAGCCGGGGTTTTTGCTTTTCGGCTCAGGGCCTGACCCAGCGCCCGCCTGCAATCAGCAGATAAAGCGCAAACAGACTCTCCCCCGCAACCGGAACCAGATAGGCCAAGGCGAAGCCGTCATAGGCCTCAGGCGCCAGAAGACGCAGCCCGGTTCCGGTCAGATAGACGAGCCCAGACACGCCGATCAGTCCTGACAGCCAGACCGGCAGCGCACGGGCCCGGATCAGCAAAAGCGCCGTCAGAAGACAATTCACCCCGAAAAAGGCGAGCCCGAGATCATACCCGATCGCCTGAACGCCCAGCACGCCGATCACCTCGGGTGCGGACGCGCCTGCCTCGAGCAACTGCACGGCGCGCACCTGGAAGAGCAGATTGGCGCTGATGACCATGGCCTGGGCTGAGCGAAACAAGAGAGCCGCAAGCGCCAGGCTTTTCCCATAGGGCTTCAACAACCGGTAGAGCAGCACCGCCACCCCCAGATCGGCCATCACCATCAGCGTGTCCGCCGCCAGACTTTGCCTGAGCGGCAGCGCCGAGGCGACGCTCAGCCCGTCCAGTCCGCCCGCCAGAACCGGTCCGCGCAGGACAACCTCGCTGACCAGTCCCAGCACAATGATGGCGAGATAGAGGGCGCCCGCAAAGCGCGCGGTCGGGCGGAAGGCGAACTCAGGGTTCGCCGGATGTGTCCCTGACGTCATCAGATCCTCCTGCATCAGCGCTGAGCGTAGAGGATCGCGCCTCCATCGGGGAGCCTGCTGTCGCGAGCATGAACACCGACAGCGCCAGCACTCCAAGATCCGCGATAGGAGACGCCCACCAGATTGCGTTCGGTCCAAATGCGAGACCCAGGACGACCACAAGCGGAATGAACAGGGCATACGGCTTGGCCAGGCCCAGGACCGCCGCCCTCAGGGCATCGCCTTGCGCCTGGAAATACAAGCTGAGCAAGGAAAGCGGCGCGATCAGCACGAACAACGCCATCAGGCGACGCAGGATGAAGGCGATCTGAGGCGCCAGCCCGTCCCCGCTCACAAACCAGCCTCCGATCTGGTCCGCGAACACCTGAACGCTCGCTTCAACCAGAGCGCCATAACAAAGCGCTGCGAGTAGCGCGAAGCGGAGCGAGTCGCGCACACGGCGTGTCTGTCCTGCGCCGTGATTAATGCCGGTGATGGTCTGCACGGCCTGCGAAAGCCCGATCACCGGCAGAATGGCGAAGGTCACCACACGTGTCGCTACGCCATAGGCGGCGACACTGGCCTGATAGTCTTCGACGTCGCTCAGTTGCAGCACGCTCAAAACCGTCAAGGAGCCGAGCGCAACCCCGAACAAGCCCAGGGCGGACGGCGCCCCCAGAACCAGAATCTGCACCCAGTCCCGACGTGTTTTGAGCCAGGCGCTGACAGGCGGCGACATCAATCCGGCATGACGCATCCGCCAGACCAGAATAACGGCCATAGAGCAAGCCTGGGCCATCACGGTGCCAATGGCGGCGCCCGCTGCGCCCATATCAAAGCCGATGATCAAAACCGCATTGAACGCGATGTTCGCAAGCGTCACCCCTAGCCCGGCCAGCGCCATGAAGCCCGCATGCCCTTCATTGCGCAAACCATCGGCCTGAACCGACAGGATCAGCGCGACCGGCGCGCCCCAGACAAGAACGCCAATATAGCGCGCGGCTTCGGCGGCGAGCGCGGCGTCCCCCAGTGACAGCCGGGTCAGAACAGGACCGCCGGCCAGTAAGAAAAGAACGATCAGCCCTCCGGCGATGCTCAGCGACAGGGCATGCGTCGAGGCGAAGATGCTTTCCGCCTCGCTCTGATCGCCACGTCCGAGCGCACGCGCGAGCAGGCTGGACATGCCTGACGCCACGAGCATGCCCAGAGCGCTAAGCAACATGAAAAGGGGGAAGCTGACGGTGACCGCCGCCAGGGCCTGTTCACCGGCATATACGCCCAGGAACCAGGCGTCGGTGACGTTCAGAAAGCCGCTCATCATCATCAGGACGATGATCGGACCGGCGGTATTGAGATACAGGGACGGGATGGCGCCCGTCAGAAACACGCTATGGGGTCGTTGAGTCGACACAAGTCCTACTCCTCAAGCAGTCTCACAGATCAATGGGGTCCGAATTGCCATTTCGCGAGACGGCGAAAGAAAGCGGTGCGTATCGACAGAAAGCAGATCTTCACCCGACACAGGAACGTGTCGCTCGGACAGCGGGCGTCTGCAGCCGACGCGTGGATTAAAACTCAGCCCGCACCGCGTCAATGAGAAACAAATCGAGGCTGCGGCTGGCAGCCGCACTTGCGAGACGTTCTCAGAAATGGCAGTGAAAGGCTTCCCCGGACCTGACAGGCGGCTATATCGCCTGATCGCAGCACCAAGGACACGCCATGAAACTCGCCGCAGCCTGCTCAAGCCTTTTCGCCGGACTGGTCAGCCTGGCGGCGCTCGGCGCCTGCAGCCCGTCAGGATCGTCTGACAGCGATGTCGTCAACATCTACACGGCCCGCCATTATGCGTCGGACGACCAGGTGTACGCCGCCTTCACGGAGCAGACCGGCATTGCGGTCAACGTCATTGAAGCGCCAGGAGATTTGCTGATCGAGCGCGTGCGCGCCGATGGCGACCGCTCTCAGGCTGACGTGGTGATCACGGTCGATGCAGGCCGACTCTGGCGCGCCGATGAAGCGGGTCTGTTCCAGCCCGCCCCCGAACTTGCAGACACCTTGCAAGCGGTGCCTTCCAATCTGCGCCAGCCCGATGGCGACTGGTTCGGCTTCGCCAAACGCGTTCGGGTCATCGCCTATGCGAAAGATCGTGTGGATCCGTCCCTGATCACGAATTTCAGCGATCTGACCGCGCCTGAATGGGCGGGCCGGGTCTGCGTGCGCTCGTCCAACAATGTCTATAACCAGTCGCTTCTCGCCTCCATGGTCGCCCAGCAAGGCGCAGAGGCCGCTGAAGCCTGGGCTGAAGGCGTGGTCAGCAATATGGCGCGTCCGCCCCAGGGCGGCGACACCGACCAGATCCGCGCCGTCGCCGCGCGCGAATGCGATGTGGCCATCATCAACCATTACTATCTGGCGCGCTTCATGCGCTCTGAAAATCCGGGCGATCAGGAGATCGCGGACCAGATCGGCGTCATCTTCGCTGATCTTGGCGAGGGCGGCGCCCATGTGAACGTGTCCGGCGCTGGTCTGGCCGCCAATGCGCCGCATCGTGAAAACGCGATCGCGTTTCTCGAATTCCTGCTGTCTGAAGACTCCCAGCGCGCGTTCGCCGAGCTGACCAACGAGTATCCGGTGATCGCCGGGATCGCCTATGACAACGACGTTCTGGACGCCTTCGGGTCTTACACGTCAGATGATGTGAATGTGGACGCGCTGGGCGAGAACGCTGGCGAAGCCCAACGCATTTTCGATCGCGTCGGCTGGCCGTGATCGCACGCCGCGCCCAGTTCAATCCGGTCAGGCCCGCCCTTGTCGCCGCTCTGATCTGCGCCGCACCGCTTCTGGCGGTTGCGGCGCTTGGCGTTTTCGGGCCCTGGACCGATTACATGGCGCATATCGCGCGCACCCGCCTGCCCGCCTATCTGGGCCATACAGCGCTGGTCACCAGCGTGGCCGCGCTCAGCGCCGGCCTGATCGGCGTGCCGCTGGCCTGGCTGGTGGCGCGTTACCGGTT
Source organism: Oceanicaulis sp. (assembly GCF_051859625.1). GTDB lineage: Bacteria > Pseudomonadota > Alphaproteobacteria > Caulobacterales > Maricaulaceae > Oceanicaulis. The sequence goes on from NZ_JBHYFH010000003.1 coordinate 30,116, forward strand.
CTTTGCGCGCTCGGTGTTTGAATGGCTTTTGGCTCTGCCGCTGGCCGCCCCCGCCTATGCGTCGGCCTATGCCTGGTATGACCTGACCCAGCCGGGCGGCCCGGCAGACTGGCTGCCCACGGTGCGCGGTCCCGTTGGCGCCGGGCTGATCTTCGGCTTCGCACTCTACCCTTATGTCTATCTTCTGGCGCGCGAGGCCTTCGCGGGTCAGTCCGCCGACGCCTATGAAGCCGCCCGCACGCTGGGCGCCAAGCCGCGCGAGGCGTTTGTACGCGCCGCCATTCCCATGGCTCGCCCCGCCATCGCCGCCGGACTGGCGCTGGTGGTGATGGAAAGCCTCGCTGACTATGGCGCTGTCGTCCATCTGGGCGCGCCGACATTGTCAGTGGGCCTGATCCGCGCCTGGGCGGGCGAAGGCGCCATCGCCGACGCCGCGCGTCTGGCGCTAATTCTGGTGATGATCGCCTTTGTCCTGTTCGCGCTTGAGCGCAGCCAGCGCCAGCGCGCCCGCCAGACCAGCGCCTCGGGCCGACGCCGTCCGCCCCGGCGGATGGATCTCGACCCGGCGCGGGCCGCACTGGCCATACTGGCTTGCCTGAGCCCGGTCCTCATTGGCCTGATCATTCCCCTGGCGCGTCTGGGCTATCGCGCCTTGCACGCGCCGGTCGCGCGCGACCTGATCCAGGCGGCGACCCATTCGCTGACCCTCGCCCTCATCTCCGGACTGGCGGCTGCGGTGCTTGGGCTGGCGTGCGCTTACGCCTTGCGCAGCCGCAAGCCCGCCGCCGTCGCTGCGGCGCGTCTGGCGGGCCTGGGCTACGCCGTACCCGGATCCGTCGCGGCGCTGGGCGTGCTGGTGCTTCTGGGCGGGCTGCAATCGGGTCTCGACGGCGCGTGGACAGCGATGACCGGCGCGCAATTTCCGATCCTTGTCTCTGGCGGGGTGATCGCCCTGGTCTTCGCCTACCAATCGCGCTTCGCCGCCGCCGCGATCGGGCCGTCTGAAAGCGCCTTGCAACGGGTTACTCCGACGCTGGACATGGCCGCACGCACTTTGGGCGCGGGGCCGGGCGAGACGGCCTGGCGCGTGCATCGCCCGCTGGTGATGTCCGGATCGCTCCTTGCAGCGCTTCTGGTGTTCGTGGAGGTGCTCAAGGAATTGCCCGCCACCATGATCCTGCGTCCGTTCAATTATGACACGCTGGCGGTGATCGCGAACAATTACGCCTCTGACGAACGGCTGGGCGAAGCGGCCCTGCCTGCGCTATTGATCACTTTGATCGCCTTGCCGCCCATGATCTGGATCGCCCGCCGCATCACCCGGCAGGAAGCCGCCCGATGACTGTGAGCCCGCCTGACATGACCCCCGTCAAACTTGATGATCGCCTGCTGGAAGTCTCCGGCGCCCTGGTGCGGTTCGCCCCGGGCCGGCCCGCCGTGGACGGGGTGGAGTTGACCTTGACCTGCGGGCGGGTGACGGCGCTGTTGGGACCGTCAGGCTCCGGCAAATCAACGCTGTTGCGCGCCATCGCCGGTCTGGAGCCGCTGGATTCCGGTGAAATCCGGTTTGAAAACCATTTGTGGAGCGCGCCCGGCCTTCACAAACCGCCTGAAGACCGGCGCTGCGGCGTGGTGTTTCAGGATTATGCCCTGTTTCCGCATCTGACCGCGCTCGACAATGTGGCGTTCGGTCTGCGCGAGGGCTCGAAGGCCGAGCGCCGCCAGATCGCCCTCACCCGCCTTGAAGCGGTGGAGCTGGCTCATCGCGCCAAAGCCTATCCCCATGAGCTGTCGGGCGGCGAGCAGCAGCGCGTGGCGCTGGCGCGCGCGCTGGCGATCAAGCCCGATGTGATGTTGCTGGACGAGCCGTTCTCTGGGCTCGACCGCCGTCTGCGCTCTGAACTGCGCGGCGCCACAGCCGATGTGCTGCGCCAGTCGGAAGCGGCGACCCTGATCGTCACCCATGACGCGGAAGAAGCGCTGGAGCTGGCTGATTCCATCGCCCTGATGAATGAAGGCCGGATCATCCAGACCGGCGCGCCGGACACGCTGTACATGAAGCCCAACTCGCTGACCGCGGCGCGACTCTTGGGCGATGTGGGCGTGTTTGAAGCGGACATACATGACGGCGCCGCGCATACGGTGTTGGGCGCCTATCCCGCGCAAGAGTTCACTGACGGCGACACAGCCCTGCTGCTGGTCCGACCGGAAGGGGTGAAACTTGGCCGGGCGGATGCTGACGGCGCCCTGGCGATGATCACCCAGCGCCGGGTCAGTTCAGGCTATGCGCGCCTGATCTGTCGGCTTGAAACCGGTCAGATGCTGGAGGCCCGCGCCAGCCTGAAGGAAAACCACCGGGTCGGCGACGCCGTGCGGCTCAGCGTCGAGCCCGCCTTCGCCCATCCGGTCAAAGCCGAGCCTGATCAAGACTGAGCGTCTGATCAAGATTGATCGCGTCCAGAAACGCCTGGTCATGGCTGACCGCCAGAATCGCGCCGCCAAAGCCGTTCAGCGCGTCTTCCAACGCCTCAACAGCCTCGATATCGAGATGATTGGTGGGCTCATCGAGCAAGATCAGCTCGGGCGGTTCACCGCCCAGAACACCCGCCAGGCCAGCGCGCAGCCTTTCCCCGCCGCTCAGAACCGATACGGGTTTGTCAGCTTCAGAATTACGCAAATCAAACTGCGCCAGCGCGGCGTAGGCCGCGTTGACCGATAGGTTTGGGTCACGGGCGCATAGCGCCTCGACCACGCTCAGGCACGGATCGAGATCACTCACCGTCTGGTCGAGCCGGGCGATCCGCCCCGTCGTCCGCCGGATCTCGCCAGAGCGCGGCGTCAACAGCCCCTGCGCCAGTTTCAACACCGTCGTCTTGCCCGCCCCGTTGGGACCCGACAGCGCCAAGCGTAGACCGCCGGTCAGCGCAAAGCTGAGCTGGTTGATCACCTGTGTCTCGCCATAGCTGAAGCTCACAGCGTCAAACGCCAGAACCGTGCGCCCCGACGGACTGTCCGCGCCCTGAGCCCGGATATTGAGTTTCGGGCTGCGGTGACGCTGGTCGCGGACCGCCTCCAGCTTCGCCTCGGCGTCCGAAACCCGTTTGTCCCGCACGCCGGCCAGCCGCGCCGCCGTGCTTTCGCTGCGCGCTTTCATGGCGTCGAGCAAGACCTTGGCGTTGCTGCCGTCGGCGCGCTGGCTTTTCCCCGATCGCGCGCGGCGCTCCAGTCGCGCCTGCGCCTCCATGGCGGCGCGTTTGATCTGACGCGCGTCCGCTTCAGCGCGATCATATTCGGCCTCCGCCCGCGCGCGCGCCGCATCGCGATGAGCGACATAAGCCGACCAGCCGCCGCCAAACACCGACCAGCCCGGCCCTTCAAGGGCTATGATCCTGTCCACACGCTCCAAGAGCGCGCGATCATGGCTGACGATCACCATCCCGCCCGACCAGTCCGCCATCATCCGCCCCACCGCGTCCCGGCCGTCAGCGTCGAGATTGTTGGTGGGTTCGTCCATCATCAGAATGTCCGGCGCGTCCAGCATCGCCCGCGCCAAAGCCAGTCGCGCGCGTTGGCCGCCTGAGAGCGATGAGAGCGGCGCGTCGAGCGGCTTGCCGCCAAGCCCCACTGTGTCCAGAGCCGCCGCCACACGCGCTTCCAGCGCCCAGTCGGCTTGGGCGAAATCCGCCTCATCCCCCTCGCCCGCCAGAATGCGGGACAGACGGGCCAGGTCTTCGGTGACGCCAAGGCCTGTCGCCAGATCACCGTCGGCGTCCGGACCTGACTGTTCAAGCCAGCCGACCCGGCCATGAGCAAGCACCTGACCGCCTGCAGGGGTCAGCGCGCCGGCAAGCGTCTTGAGCAAGGTGGATTTCCCAGCCCCGTTCGGGCCGACCACGCCGGTGACCTCACAGCCGAAACTGAGGGTGAAGTCCTCTAGCAGGACGTGATGATCAGGGGTGCGAAGCGTAAGTGAGTTTGCAGATAACAAGGCGGACATGACGGACTCCAGACAAGGTTGCGCGAGGGGCGGAACGGGTCTGGAGCTTCATGGGCCTCAAGTCCTTCAATGCAAAAACGGCGGCCTGAGTACAGGCCGCCGCTTCACAATTCAAGTGTCTTTCAGGACAGAGAGCGCGCTTATTCGGCCGCGAGCGCTTTCTGCTCGGCGGCGTCCGCGAGACGCTGGCGCGCCAGTTCGTCAGCGACAATGTTCGCCGGACGCGCTTCACGCGAAGCGGTGTCCATGATTTCGCCCAGCGTGGCTTTCAGGGTGACCAGCTTGCCTTCAACCCATTTGGCGTCAAAGCGCGCGTCCAGCTCACCCATCACATTGATGATGCCGCCGGCGTTGATGACGTAATCGGGGGCGTAGAAGATGCCGCGCTTTTGCAGCTCGGCGCCCATGTCGCGGGTTTCCAGCTGATTGTTGGCGGCGCCGGCGACCACTTTGACCTTCAGGCGGTCAATGGTCTCAGGGTTGATGATCGCGCCCAGAGCACACGGGGTGAAGATGTCCGCATCCACGTCATAGATGGCGTTGGGGTCTTCAACCACGGTCGCGCCCAACTCCTTGGCGAGTGCATGCAGTTCGGCGGCGCGGATGTCGGCGAGATGCAGTTCGGCGCCGGCTTCGGCCAGATGACGGCACAGATACGCGCCCACATGGCCGGTCGCGCCTTGCACGGCGATCTTCACGCCATTGAGGTCTTCAGAGCCCAGACCGCGAGCCGCGGCGGCCTGAATGCCCATGAACACGCCCTTGGCGGTGACAGGCGACGGATCGCCCGTGCCGTCAGGCAGGCCCACAACATGGCGGGTGGTGCGGCGCGCCGCGACCATGTCGTCCGGCGACACGCCCACATCTTCAGCGGAGATGTACTGGCCATTGAGGCTTTCCAGCGCACGGCCGAAGGCTTCAAACAGCGCCTGGCGGTCGAAATCTCCTTCAGGGCGCATGATCACGGATTTGCCGCCGCCAATGGGCAGGTCCGCCATGATGTTCTTGTAGCTCATGCCTTGTGACAGGCGCAGCACGTCGGTCACCGCCTCGGCAGAGGACGGATAAGACCACATGCGGCAACCGCCCACGGCCGGGCCGCGTGCGGTGGAGTGCACCGCCAGGATAGCCTTCAGCCCGGTCGCCGGATCAGTGGCGAACAGAACTTTCTCGTGATTATCAAACGCTTTGTGCTCGAACAGGCTCATGAGCGGGGAGTCCTTCCTGTCGCGATACGAATAAAATCCGCTGGCGGGGCGGCGCCGCTTCGTCGGCGGTCGCAAACAGCCTTTGGCCAGCGTGTGCGCCGCCTCGATACTCTTTGAGACAACCCAGTGCAAGTACCCGTTTTACTTGGGTAAATGTACGGTCAATTTATGCTGTTCAGCATTTTGCGGACGCGAGCTTTTAGCTCAGGCAAAACCTCGTTCTCAAACCATGGGTTACGTTTCAACCACCCGGTGTTTCTCCAGCTGGGATGCGGCAGCGCAACATAATCTGGCAAGTGCAGTCGCCACTGCTTTACAGTTTCAGTCAGGGTTTTCGCCGCGCCCGAGCCCAGATGCCAGCGCTGGGCATGCGCGCCGACCAGCAAGGTCAGCTTCACATGGGGTAACGCCATGCTCGCCCGATCCTGCCAGAGCGGCGGACATTCACGGCGCGGCGGCTTGTCGCCGCCCTTGGCGTCCAGGCCGGGAAAACAGAAGCCCATGGGCGTGATGGCGATGGCGCGTTCGTCATAGAACTCGGCCTCGCTCACCCCCATCCAATCCCTCAAACGATCACCGCTGGGATCGGTGAAGGGCATGCCGCTCAGCTGAACCCGCGTGCCCGGCGCCTGTCCGATGATGCGGATGACCGCGCTCGCCTCTCCGCGCACCACAGGGCGCACAGGATGATCAAGGTGGGGCTGGCAGACCCGGCAGGCGCGAATCTGCGCCTTCAGCTGGTCGAAATCCTCAGCCATCGCTTTCAGGCGCCGGCGCGTCGGGCGCCTTGGCCAGACGGTAGACGCCCTTGAAGTTTTCAGGATCGACCGGTTTGCCCTTGCGCAGGATCACCACCTTGCCCTGACGGGCCAGATGGATCGCCGCATTGCGCACATGGCGCATGCGTTTCTGGAAGTCTTCGGGAAAGACTTCGCGGGCCGCCTCGGACGGGCAGATGCTCTTTTCCGGCCCTCGCGCCTCGACCAGGGACAGAATCGCGGTTTCGATAACGTCTTCGCTCATTCTTTGCTGGATACTCCAAAACCATGCGTCATGACCACCGCCCTTACTGGATGCACGATCTTTGGGAGCAGTATGAAAACTGGTGGGTCCGGCGCTTTCTGGAGCCGCATTTCGAGAGCCTGGGGACCCACGCCAAGGTGGTGCGCCCGTGGAATGTGGAAGTCTTCGGCCCCAACGTCCATGCCGGCCGGGCCATCCATATCGTCAGCCGCAGCGACCAGCCCGTCAGCTTCACCGTCTGGTCGCCCCAGGATGCACCCGGTGAAATCAGGATCGGAGATTGCTGTTTCTTCGCCGGCAATATCCGCATCCTGGCCGCCCAGAAAATCGAGATCGGCGACGGCGCCTTGCTGGCCAATTCCGTCACCATCACCGACAGCGACTGGCATGGGCTGTACGACCGCATCACCCCGCGACCGCCCAGCGCCCCGGTGATCATCGGTCGGAATGTCTGGATCGGCGACGGCGCGTTCGTAGGCAAGGGCGTGACCATCGGCGACAACGCCGTCATCGGAGCGCGCTCTGTGGTCACCAGGGACGTGCCCGCCAACACCGTGGTCGCCGGCGCGCCCGCCAAACCCCTCAAGACGCTCGACCCCGACGGCCCGTTCAAGACGCGCATGGAGATGCTGGGTGACGCCGACGGCCTCGACCGCTTCATGAAAGCCGCCTATCGCGAGCAGCTTTCCGGCAATTCCACGCTGGGCTGGCTCAGGAGCAAGTTCTTTCCAAGGCGGGGGGATTAGGAGCGCACCTGTTTTGCAGGCCCTCACATGTCAATGATTAAGATCATATAAACACGATAGACTTTTCCCATCTTCCCCTTACAAGAGAGAAAATACAATCACTATTCACTTTGAGGGGAAACATGAGCGGGTTCAAACTGGCATCATTGCCATACGCTTTACTAGCAAGCTTCTGGTCCGTTGCAGCCAACGCACAGCTTGCAACAGATGCTGATTTGTCTGCACAGCGCGCTCTGAGTCATTTTGATACTGTGGCCGCTCATGTTCTACGCGCGCCCAACGAAACTGACTCACTGGCTGTGGAACATGGCTTAACCACTGATCGCTACATCGACATACGACACGATTTCGAGCGCAGATTTGAACAGTGTGAAGCCAGCCATGATCAGGACTGCACCCTTATCGCAGACGAGCTGTGGAGTATTGCTGACACTTGGAATGCGGCAAGTTCGGCCATCAGTCCCTCTCACACCGACCGTCTTAATCGTCAGCAGTCCGTTTTCAGCCCAACCGCTGTAGACACAACACCCCCCGTCCTCAATTCCCTGACGCTCTCTCCAGAGACTGTCGATATGGATGCCGGGGAGAGGCGCATCACGGCCCAGTATGACGTCTCAGATGCAGGCATCGGACTTGAAGTGTTGTCGATAAGCTTGCGTCCAGTTGGCTGGCGCGCCTTCGAGCCGACAATTTATAGCGGCCCAATCCAGTTCAATTATGAAAGGCATGCTGAAGGAGAGATCAGCTTTGAAATCCCGGAACACATTTGGGAGGGTGATTACCAACCCTATCTCCAACTCAGAGACCGATTAGGAAATTACGCCTACTTCAATGATCTCGCGCCTTCAACGCCTTCACAGGTAACCATTTTGAACAGCAATGAGGACCGCGACGCCCCGATCGTGAATTACGTCACTGTGAATACCGAAAATCTGACCATGACAGGGTCGAATGACCAGCTGGTTTTCGAATATGACCTCGAGGATGTTGGCCCTTCGGGTCTGAATTCAATGGTTATCCGACTATTTCGACGGGGCGACACCATTTCGGCCTTTCCTATACTAATTCATGATTTTGAAGGAGTTCAATCTACAAAAGGACGATTAGCTCTCGAATTGCCAAATGACTTTAGATCTGGTGTTTATGACATTGAATTTTTTGCAAATGATAAGGCGAGAAATATTTCCCACAATTATGAACGAGGCATCGTCTCTCCAGCTTCAGTCACTATTACAAACCCCAATTCCGACAGCTTCCCTCCGAGAGTTAACCGCCTCACTGTTTCCCCGGAACAGGTGAATTTGAGTAACGAGATCGTACCGGTGACAGTGCGATACGATTTGAGTGATGAGGGCGGCTCAGGGCTAGAAGATATCCGGCTGACGATCCGCCATGAAGACACTTCTGATGTCGAAAATCAGTATTCAGCTTCACCTATAAACATACTTGGCAAAATGCAGGCCTCAGGTGAAATTGTGATTCCCATTCCCCCCGATGCAAGGGCAGGACGATATCGCGTCGAACTGGTTCTTCGGGACAGGGCCAATAACTATACAGCTTACTACCATTCTACATTTTCTAGCCCGAATACAATACAGATCAACTCCGGTGACTCCCGTGTTTTTGGCCCCTTTGATTGGGTCAATAGCGCCCAAGCGGGTGACCAGGAGGTCTTCAGGCTTACCGGTGTTCCTTCCGGCCCGCCTCGCTCCATTCGCATCGCCATCAATAATGCGATGACCTCCGAATTCTATGACTCTTTTGAGGTTTGCGAACTCACTATTCGCCCTGCAAGGCACTCGGGTTCCGAGTACCTGATTACAGCCGCCGACCTGCTGGACTGCGGGGGTTTCCAGACCGCTGACTTGCGATTTGAGATTACGCCAGCCGCAGCGGACCTCAATGAGGAGCTGCTCTTGAGACGCTTTCGAATAAGTCCGTCTGGCATGCTTACCGACATGAGCGTGGACAGGATGCAGCTGAACAACCGGGATACCAATTTCACGGCGGAGTTCGGCCCCTTTGAGTGGACAGAATCCAGCCCGCAGATCCGTCAGCACTTTTTCAGATTGGCCGGTCTACGCGGCGTTTTGCCAGAATCCATTCAGGTCGCAATCGAGAACGCGTCCGAACCCGGATTTGCGGGCGAGTACACAGATTGCACTTTGCCTCTCAATTTAAGCTCTATGAACTACAACCAGTACCTGATCACACAGGAAGACCTTACTGCTTGCGGAGAGTTCGGACGCGCTGACCTCAGCTTTCGGGTCAGTAAGATTGACGGTACGCCGGCCGCCACCATGAGGCGATATGTACGCACACAGGGCGGCGCAGTCTCCGATCTCGCTTTTGATCAGATTCCTGTATCTCTCAGAGCACCAACAAGCCTCTCCGACGGTTTGGCGGAGGTAGTCCTGGGGCCTTTCGAATGGACAGGAGACGCCAACGCGCCCACCCAAAGTCTCTTCCGAATTACAGGCCTGTCTGGCCAGCCGCGCTCGATCGAGCTGGCGCTCAATAACGCTTTGCAGGATGGATATCAGGGAGACTTCACTGATTGCTCTTTGCCCATCCGTGCAGCAAACGCTGGCGTCAATGACTACATTATAAGCAGCGCCGATCTGATAGCGTGCGGCGCCTTTGGAAGGGCGGACATATCATTTCGAGTGGTGGCTGAAGCTGAGCAAATTCCCTCAGGTCTCATGATGCGACGCTTTGCATTGGGCGCCGACGGCGACATAACCGATTTCTCTTTTGATCATGATCCTGCTTCAACGCGTAGACCTCTTGATATGGCCAATGACCGTGCTCGTGTTGAATTCGGCCCCTTTGAGTGGACCGGCGGACACAATGCCGGAACGCAGAATGTCTTCCGCATAGTTGGTGTGACGGGACAACCTGAGAAAATTGATGTGGCCTTGGAAAACGCCACCGCCGAAGGCTATGCTGGTGGATATACCGACTGCTCTCTGACCTATAGGCCCGAGAGGAGCAACGGGAACGAGTATATCATAACCGCCGCTGATCTTAGAGATTGCGGGGACTTCGTACGGGCTAATGCACGCTTTCGTATCATCGCCGAGCGTGCCCAGTTCGATAACGCCGTCCAGATGCGTCGATTCGCCGTGTCCAGAACCGGCGGCCTTACCGATTTCGGCTTCGACAACCAGTAAGCCCCAATCAGAGGCCCAAGCCCTACTCCAAACAAAAAACGGCCCCGGGTTTCCGGGGCCGTTTTCGTGTCTGCGTGCGTAACAGCCTAGTTGAAGAGGCTCATCGGCAGGGCGCCGATGACGGCGCCGGTCATCAGCGTGGCGAGGGTGCCGGAGATCAGCGCGCGCGGAGCGAGCTGGAGAATGTCCTCGCGGCGGCTCGGGGCCACGGCGATCAGGCCGCCCACCAGAATACCCACCGAAGAGAAGTTCGCAAAGCCGCACGCCGCATAGGTCATGATCAGGCGCGAGCGCGGGCTGAGCACGTCGGCGTTCGCAGCCAGCGCGTCATAGGCGAAGATCTCGTTGAGGGCCGTCTTGAAGCCCATCACGGTGCCGCCCGCCTGCGCTTCGCTCCACGGCAGTCCGGCGATCCAGACCAGCGGCGAGAAGATGAAGCCCAGAACGCGCTGAACGGTGATCGGCTCGCCCATGAAGTCCGGCAGGCCGCCCAGCATGAAGTTCACCAGCGCCACAATGGCGGTGAACACCAACAGCATGGCGATAATGTTCACAAACAGCTTCACGCCGTCAGACACGCCCGTGGTCAGGGCGTCCATAGTGGAGTGATAGAGCTGGACCGGGATGCGTTCTTTCTCGGCCTGCTCGGCGGTTTCGTCCTGCGGGTGCATCAGACGCGCCAGCACGGCGGCGGCGGGCACGGAAATCAGCGAGGCGGTCAGGATATGGCCGGCGGCGTCATCAAGCACGGCGTTCAGCTGGCTGACATAGATCGCCATCACCGAGCCTGCGACGGTGGAAAAGCCCACCGTCATGATCAGGAACAGGTCAGAGCGCGAGATCGCCGGCAGGCGCGGACGGATCAGCACCGGGCTTTCCGTCATCCCGAGGAAAATGTTCGCAGCCGCGCCCAGCGACGCCGCGCCGGACAGGTTGAGGATGCGGCGGAACAGGCTGGCGAAGCCGCGCACGGCGAATTCCAGAATGCGCCAGCGCCACAACACCGCCGAGATCGCGGACAGCACGATCACCATGGGCAGGGCCTGGAAGGCGAAGGTGAAGGTCAGTCCCTCCATCCCCTCGCGGATCATATAGGGGTTCTCACCGCCGCCCAGATAACCGAACACAAAGCTGGTGCCTTGGGTGGTGGCCGCTTGCAGCACCTCCACAACGGTCGTCAGCGAGGACAGGAAAGCGCGCGTCGGCGCAAAGCTGAACAGCAATATGGCGATCGCGAACTGCACCGCCACTCCGCCAATGATCAGCACCACAGGCGGCGTCTTGCGCGGCCCCAACACCCAGGCGATCGCCAGAAACACGAACACGCCGATGAGGCTGCGCATCTGCAGACCCAGATCTTCAATCATATCGGATGATATCCCCTAATGACGGCTCACGCCGCGCCGGGCGTTTGTCACAGGTTCGCCAAAATACCGTTTTCTTAAAGAAACACTAGTGCGCTTGCAGCAGAAGCCTTAACGCGCCAGTTTGCGCCCCATGACTGACCCGATCTGGAGCCCCTGTAAACGCGTCTGCGTGGTCGATCCGAACCAGGCGATCTGCGTGGGCTGTTTTCGCACCATGGATGAGCTGGGCCGCTGGACCCTGATGAGCCATGAGGAGCGCTTGTCTGTGAAGGCCGAGCTCAAAGCGCGCGAAGCGGCGTATCGAAACTCGCGGCAGGCCGGTCGCTAGCTAGCCCACAAAGATCGCTTCACGCAGCATGTTCAAAGACATGACCAGAAGCCCCACGGCGAAGAATTGCTTGAGCCGTTTGGGGTTCAGGCTGTGCGCCAGATTGGCGCCCACCGGCGCCAGGAACACGGCCGAGGCGGCGAGCGTCACGAACGCGGCCATGTTCACATACCCCACCGAGAACGGCGCCCGGCCCGGCTCATCCAGCCCTGCAATCATGAAACCGATAGCCCCCGGAAGACCGATGGCGACGCCGAAGCCGGCCGCCGTGGCGACAGCCGTGTGAATGGTCTTGCCGTGCAGGGTCATCAGCGTGACGCCGAACACGCCGCCGCCAATGCCCATCAGGGACGAGAGAATCCCGATGGTCATGCCGAGCACCGTCTTCATCGGCTGGCCCGGCAGATCGTCGGCCAGCTTCCAGTCCGGGCGTCCGAAGAAGAATTGCGCCGACAGCAGAAGCGCCACTGCGCCGAAAAGCCCCGTCAGCGCCCGCCCCGGAGCGAGGTCCGCGACAGCGGAGCCCAGCAGCGCGCCAATAACGATGAAGGGCGTCCAGGTCTTGAGCACAGAGAAATCCACCGCCCCCTTCTGGGCGTGGGCGGCGACAGAGCGCAGAGACGTCGCCACGATCACCATCAACGAGGTGCCGACCGCGGCGTGCATGGCGTGCGCGTCATACCCCAACCCGTTCAGCACGTAATAGAGCGCAGGCACCATGATGATGCCGCCGCCAATGCCGAATAGGCCCGCAATCAGCCCGGCGAAGGCGCCGACAGCCAGAAGGGCGAGGATGAAGGGGATGAGCGAGGCGTCCATGCGGGCAGCCTTTCAAGCAAACTGAAAGAGGGCCGCACTTTTGCGCGCTTTCATGGCGCGCCGCAACATAAAGGCTGGAAAGGGTTTTATTCCGCCGCCGCCGGACGCACCGCAGCCAGCGCGTCTTCCAGCACCTCCCACCCGGCGCCGGGCCGGTTGGCGCGCTCAGACAACACCTGGCGCCATTTGCGCGCGCCGGGACGCCCTGCGAACAGGCCCAGCATGTGCCGGGTGATGGCGTGAAGTTTCACGCCGCGCTCAAGCTGAGCCTCCACATAGGGGCGATAGGCCGCGACCGCGTCAAAGGGCGTGGCGCATGGATCGGACGCCGCGCCATAGACGCGGGTATCCACTTCAGCCAGCGTCCAGGGCGTGTGGTAGGCGGCGCGCCCCAACATGATCCCGTCCGTGCCGTGGATCTCGGCCATGCCATGATCAAGGCTCTCCAGCCCGCCATTGAGCAGCACTTCGAGATCGGGATGCTCGGCCTTCATCCGGCGCACCAGATCATAATCGAGCGGCGGCACGTCGCGGTTTTCCTTCGGGCTCAGCCCTTTCAGCCAGGCCTTGCGCGCATGGACCACAAAGGTCTTCACGCCGCTTTCGCGCACCGTCTCGACAAAGCCAAAGAGGGTCTTCTCGGGATCCTGATCATCCACGCCGAGGCGATGCTTGACGCTGACGGGCACAGAGACGGCCTCGCGCATGGCGGTCAGGCAATCTCGCACCAGTTCGGGCTCGCGCATCAGGCAGGCGCCGAACTTGCCCGACTGAACCCGGTCAGACGGGCAACCCACATTGAGGTTGATCTCGAGATAGCCAAAGCCCTCGGCGATCTTGGACGCGCGCGCCAGAATTTCCGGATCAGACCCGCCCAGCTGGATGGCGACCGGATGCTCGGAGGCGTCAAAGCCGATCAGGCGCGGCACATCGCCATGGATCAGCGCCTGATCCACCGCCATCTCGGTATAGAGCACCGCCCGGCGCGTGAGGATGCGATGGAAGGCGCGGCAGTGCCGGTCCGTCCAGTCCATCATGGGCGCCACCGTGAACCGGCGGTCGAGAAGAGCTGCGCTGTCTGTCATGGCCGGGGGATGTAAGGCGAGACGGGCAAAATCGCAAATCAGGGCCACACGCGAGGCAGAAAACCTCAGCTCGCATGAAACTCCCAAGCCATCCAGGCGTTACTTGCTGACACCCCTGACGAAGCGCTCTTTTCGCAAGTGCTCCCAAGCCGCACCAGACGACGCCTTGCGAAGCGCGCCCTCCCCCGTTGCAAGGATTTCCCATGACCGACGCTTATACCGATCTGAACCGTCAATTCATCGCTGGAGAGTGGCGCACAGGCGGCGCAGGCCAGATCATGGAGAACACGGACCCGTACACGGGCGATGTGCTGACAAAGATCGACGCCGCCAGCGAAGACGATCTGAACGCCGCTTATGACGCTGCGCGAGAGGCGCAGCAGGACTGGGCCGGGAAAGCGCCTGCCGAACGAACCGCCGTTTTGCGCAAGGCCGTGTCGATCTTTGAAGACCGGCACGAGGAAATCGTCGACTGGCTGATCAAGGAAAGCGGCTCCACCAGGATCAAGGCCGAGGCGGAATGGTCCAACGCCCGCAACATCACCGAGGAAGCGGCGAGTTTCCCGCTGCGCGTGGAAGGCCGCATTCTGGCCTCCAATATTCCCGGCAAGGAAAGCCGCGTCTATCGCAAGCCCCTGGGCGTGGTCGGCGTGATCTCACCGTGGAATTTCCCGCTGCACCTGGCGCAACGCTCCGTCGCGCCGGCGCTGGCGCTTGGCAACGCCGTGGTTCTGAAACCCGCCTCCGACACGCCGGTCTCCGGCGGGCTCTTGCTGGCCAAAATCTTTGAAGAGGCCGGGCTGCCCAAAGGCCTTTTGAATGTGGTGATCGGCAAGGGCTCTGACATCGGCGACGCATTTGTCGAGCATTCCATCCCGAAGCTGATTTCCTTCACGGGCTCAACCCCGGTCGGCAAGGGCATCGCGAGCAAGGTCGCCGCCAGCGATGACCTGAAACGTCTGGAGCTGGAGCTGGGCGGCAACAACGCCTTTGTCGTGCTTGATGATGCTGATCTCGACCGCGCCGTGAACTCGGCCGTGGCGGGCAAATTCCTGCACCAGGGCCAGATCTGCATCGCAGTGAACCGCATCATCGTCGATGAAAGCCTGTATGACGCGTTTGTCGAGACATTCGCAGAGCGGGTCCGGGGCCTGAAATACGGCGATCCGTCAGACCCTGACACAGCGGTCGGCCCGATCATCAATGAAAGCCAGCTGGACGGCCTGAAAGACAAGATCGCCCAGGCGAAAAAGGACGGCGCCCGGCCGTTGGTCGAAGGCGACATCAAGGGTCAGCTCGTGCCGCCGCATGTGTTTGCGGACGTCACCATGGAGATGGAGCTGGCGTATAACGAAATCTTCGGCCCCATCGCCGGCATCCTCAAGGCGCGCGATGAAGACCATGCGCTGGAACTTGCCAACGCCACCGAATATGGCTTGTCCGGCGCCGTTCATTCCGCCAACACCGAACGCGCCACGGCGTTCGCCCGCCGTATGGATACGGGCATGACCCATATCAACGACCATTCGGTCAATGATGACGCCAATGCGCCGTTCGGAGGCGAGAAGAACTCAGGGCTCGGCCGCTTCAATGGCGAATGGGCGATAGAGGAGTTCACCACCGACCACTGGATCACGGTGCAGCATGCAGAGCGCCCCCTGCCCTTCTGAGACTGAACCGGCAGCCCCTGGGCAGACCCCATGCCGGGCGGGAGTTACTTTATATCGCTTGCGATATAAGCGTTCTGCCCTACATCTGAATCACGATATCGTGAAGCCAGTCTCAGGAGACATCCGTGAAAACCACCGGATACGCCGCTTATTCCGCCGACAAGCCGCTCGCGCCCTATGATTTCGAACGCCGTGAGCTGCGCGGCAATGATGTCGCCATCGAGATCACCTATTGCGGCGTCTGCCATTCTGACCTTCACACCGCCCGTGGAGACTGGGGCAAGGTGGATTACCCGGTCGTTCCCGGCCACGAGATCGTCGGCAAGGTCATCGCCGTCGGCCCCGATGTCGAGCACTATGAGGTCGGAGACGATGTGGCCGTGGGCTGCATGGTCGACAGCTGCCAGGAGTGCGATCAGTGCGGCCATGGCGAAGAACAGTTCTGCCGCAACGGCATGACCGCCACCTATGATTCAAAAGACCGGATCACCGGCGAGCCCACCCACGGCGGCTATTCCAAGCATATCGTGGTGCGTGAAGAGTTCGTGCTGGCGATGCCGGACGGGCTCGACCTGTCGCGAGCGGCGCCGCTTTTGTGCGCCGGCATCACCACTTATTCCCCGCTGCGCACCTGGAATGTGGGTCCGGGCAGCCGGGTCGGCGTCGTCGGCATGGGCGGGCTCGGCCATATGGCCATCAAGCTGGCCGTCGCCATGGGCGCGCACGTAACGGTGCTCAGCCGCTCGCCGAGCAAGGAGAAAGACGCGCTGGAGCTGGGCGCGGACACCGTGCTGATCTCCACCGACAAGGCCGCCATGAAGGCCGCCCGCGGCTCGCTGGACCTGATCATCGACACCGTTCCGGTCAAACATGATGTGAACCCCTACATCCCGCTTCTGGACGTGGACGGCACGCTGACGCTCGTCGGCCAGGTCGGCCCGATGGAGGAGTTCGCCACGCCCCCCATGCTGATGGGCCGTCGCCGCATCGCCGCATCCCTGATCGGCGGCATCGCGGAAACCCAGGAAATGCTCGATTTCTGCGGCCGGATGAACATCCTGCCCGAGTGCGAGATGATCAAGATGGACGAGATCAACACCGCCTTTGACCGCATGGAAAAGGCCGATGTGCGCTATCGCTTCGTGATCGACATGAGCAGCGTCGACGCGCCCGCCGCCTAGCTCCACTGATCAGTCCTGAAACGCGCCGCTCCGATTTTATCGGGGCGGCGTTTTTCTTGCGACGGATTTGCAATTGCACACCCGTATCACGGGCTTCCGTCCCCCCAATGGAGCCCCCCTATGAGACTCGCAACAACTGTTATTCTGGCCACCGCGCTGGCGGTCGGCGCCTGCGCCAGCCCGCCCCGTGATCGCGGCCAGGGCGGCCGCGACGCCGGCCCCGGCGTCAACCCGTCCCGCTCAGGCGGCATCGTGACCCCGGCGGGCCTCGTCCTGGCGAGCTTTGATATGGATCATGACGCGGTGGTGACGTCTAGCGAAGTGCAAGACGGCGCAGAGCGGGTGTTCGTAGCCTCAGATCAGGATGCGAACGGCGTTCTGTCAGGCATTGAAATCACCGGATTTTCCCAACGGCATCTGGGTATGGCCTATGGCGTGCCAGGGCGCATCGCGTTTGACCCCGATGGCGATTCTGTCAGCACGCTGGACGAATTCACCGCCGTCTGGATCAGCGAGTTGGTTCGCCATGATCGAAACGCTGACGGCCAGGTGAGCCGGGAAGAGCTGATCCGGCAGGTCAGCTTGGGCCAGCAAGGCCAGGGCCGCCCCAGCGGCGGTCGAGGCGGACGCGGCGGCCCGGGCGGCGGAGGCCGCGGCCCGGGCGGGCCGGGCTAGACGCTAGCCCGCGACCAGACGCCAGTTCATCACTTCCCCTGCGTGGAACGGGACGACCTTGATGTCGCCCGCGTCAATCGTCGCGGGGATTTCGGTGGGCTGGCGTTCTAGCGTGATCGTCCCCTCATTGAGCGGCAGACGGTAGAAGGCCGGGCCAAACGCGCTGGCGAAGCCTTCCAGCTTGTCGAGCGCGCCCTCTTCTTCAAAGGTCTGCGTATAGCTTTCAATCGCCACCGGCGCGCTGAAAATCCCCGCACAGCCGCAGGCGCTTTCCTTGGCGTGGCGCTCATGCGGCGCGGTGTCGGTGCCGAGGAAGAATTTCGGATCGCCTGACACCGCCGCCTTTCGCAGGGCGAGCTTGTGCAGGCGACGCTTGGCCACCGGCAGGCAATAGGCGTGCGGGCGCATGCCGCCCACCAGCATGTCATTGCGGTCAATACGCAAATGGTGCGCGGTGATGGTGGCGGCGATGTTGTCCCCGCCTGCCCTCACAAAGTCGACCGACTGCTCGGTGGTGATGTGCTCGAGCACCACGCGCAGGCCGGGCATCTCCTTGATTAGCGGTCCCAGTACGGTCTCCAGGAACACCGCTTCGCGGTCAAAGATATCGATGTCGGGGCTGACCACCTCGCCATGCACCAATAGCGGCATGCCGAGCTTTTCCATCCGCTCGAGCACCGGTCGGATATTGGCGATATCGCTGACGCCATGGGCGGAATTGGTCGTGGCGTTCTGCGGGTAGAGCTTGGCGGCTGTGAAGACGCCCTCCTTGAAGCCGCGCTCGATCTCGTCCGCTTCAATCGTGTCGGTCAGATACGCCGTCATCAGCGGGGTGAAACCGCGCTCGAGCGGAACCGCCGCATTGATCCGGTCGCGATAGCTGCGCGCCTGATCCACCGTCGTCACCGGCGGGGTCAGGTTCGGCATCACGATCGCGCGGGCGAACTGCCGTGCGGTGAAATTGGCGACCAGGTCCAGCATCGCGCCGTCGCGCAAATGCACATGCCAGTCGTCGGGCTTTCGAAGGGTCAGCGTGCTCTGGGTCATGGACCACGGATTTAGGCCGCCGCCGCGAAAAGCGCAATCATCAGCGCCGGCGCGCCTGCAGGAGATATTTGATCGTCTCGGGAACGAGAAGCAGAACAAGCGCCGCGCCAGCGATAATCTGCCAGGAGAGCACGCTGGGCGGCGCCAGCCCCATCAAGGCCTGCAAGGGCGGCGCGAACACCAGGGCCAGCTGGATCAGAACCGCCGCAAGCGCTGCGACCGGCAGCCAGACATTGCCGCGCCATCCCAACCGCGTCAGCGGCAGGGTTTGGGAGCGAAAGCTGAACACGATGCAGGCGCTGAGGATCACCACCGCGCTGAAAGCCGCCGCGTTCGCGGCCTCGCTTCCCAGCGGCAGAGAAGCCTGGAACGCCGCCAGCGTCGTCGCCGCTGAACCCGCTCCGAACGCCGCGATCCCGCCCAGCGCGGTCTTGTCCAACATCGGCGCCCCGGGGCGACGCGGCGGGCGCGACATCAAATCCGGCGCCGCGCGTTCCGCGCCCAGGACCAGAGCGATCGGACCGTCTGTCAGAAGATTGACCCACAAGAGTTGCAAGGGCGTCAGGATCAGCGGCGCGTCGGATGCAATGTTCAGTCCCACCGCCAGGACTTCGCCCAGATTTGTGGCCAGCAGGAAACAGGTGAAGTTGCGGATCGCCGCTTCCTGCCGCCGCCCTTCGCGCACTGCATCCACAATGGTGCTGAAATCATCGTCCAGCAGCACCAGATCCGCCGCCGCCTTCGCCGCGTCCGAGCCGCGGATCCCCATGGCGACGCCGATATCCGCCTGTTTGAGCGCGGGCGCGTCATTCACGCCATCGCCGGTCATGGCCACGACCTCACCGGCGCCCTGAAGATGACGCACCACCCGGAGTTTGTGTTCGGGCGTGGTGCGGCTGAGCACATTCGCGGTTTTCAGCGCCTGATCGAGGCCTGCGTCATCAAGCGCGTCGATCTCGGCGCCGCTGAGCACCCGGCCGGGGGCGAATCCCACCGCCTGGGCGATGGCTTCCGCCGTACCCGCCGCATCGCCTGTGATCATGATCACCTGAAGCCCGGCGCTGCGGGCGGCGTCCAGGGCGGCGCGCGCGCGCGGCCGGGGCGGATCCATCAATCCCACCAGCCCCTGAAAGGTCAGATCATGCTCGACCAGATCAGCCTCGCCATGGGGTTTGCGCGCAATAGCGAGCACCCGCAGGCCGCGGCGCCCCATGGCCTCCGCCCGTTCGGTCCAGTCGCGTCGCGCCGCCTCATCCATTTTGGCGACGCCGGTTTGCGTCGCCAAATGCGCGCACAGCGGCAGCACGAAATCAGGCGCGCCCTTCACATGGATCATCGCGGCGTCGCCATCGCGCACCTGCACCAGCATGCGTTTGCGCTCAGCGCTAAAAGGGTGCTCCGCCAGACGATCCGGCGCACCATCGCCATTCAGAGACGTGTGCTCGAGCGCGGCGAGCATCAAGGCGCGCTCTGTCGGCTCGCCCTGCACCGCGCCGTCCGGACACAGCTCGGCATTGTTGCAGACCCCGGCGGAATAAAGCGTCTCATGCGCCAGCGCATCAGGCGCGCCGGCCCCGACCTCCCACCGGCCTTGAGCGGTGAGCGTCTCCACAACCGTCATCTCGCCCGTGGTCAGCGTGCCGGTCTTGTCCGTGCAAATCACCGTCGCAGACCCCAGCGTCTCCGCCGCTCTCAACCGCCGGACCACGGCGTTGCGCCGCGCCATGGCGCGCACGCCCAACGCCAGGGTCAGCGCCACAACCGCCGGCAGGCCCTCAGGCACCGCCGCCACCGCCAGCGACACGCCGGTGAACACCATCTCCAGCAGCGGACGCCCGGTCGCGACCCCGATCAGCATGATGCCGAGCGCCGCCAGGATCGCCACCCCGCCCAGCATCGCGCTCAACCGCCCCAGCCTGCGCTGCAGCGGGGTGGCCAGGCGTTGCACAGAGCCCGCCAGCGCCGCGATACGGCCAAACTCGGTGCGCACCCCCGTTGCGACCACCAGACCGGTCGCATACCCATCCAGCACCAAAGCCCCCGCAAACGCCATCGAGGCGCGATCATGCACCGGCGCGCCCTCCGGGTCCGCGCCCGGCGCCTTGCGCACACCCCGGGATTCGCCGGTCAGGGGCGACTCGTCCATCAACAGGGTTTCCGCCGTGACCAGTTTCAGATCTGCGGGCGTCCGGTCGCCGCGCCGGATCTCGACCAGATCGCCGGGAACCAGCTCCAGCGCACTGATATGCTGGCGGCGCCCTGACCGGATCACAGTGCTATGCGGCGTCATCAGTCCGGCTATGGCGGCCAGGGCGCGCTCGGCGCGCCATTCCTGAAAGAAACTCAAGCCTACATTCAGCGCCACCACGATGCTGATCATCACAGCATCCAGAACCTCGCCCAGGAGCGCGGCCAAGCCCGACGCAATCGCCAGCAGGATCACCAAAGGATCAATGAGTTGATGCAGCAATGCTCTTAACGGCGAAAACCGTTCCTGAACGTCGATGACATTGCCGCCGCCTTCAGTGAAACGCTCGCGGGCTTCCGCCTCCTCCAACCCTTGTAAGGAATGGCCGCCAAAGTGGCGCACGACCTCGTCGGGCGACTCTGAACTGCAGTGCGAAGGGTCCGTCTGAAGCCAGGTCATGGCGCCAGTGTTTCATTTCGCCAGCGCCCACGCCACTGGCCGCTTTTGCTCCAATTGTCGCAGTCGCAGGTGCGGCAAGGACGATTAACCAAGGAGTTTAACCCGGTTTTGAGACCGGCATGCCATCTTCACCCCATAGGGAGAATGACATGGCGAAAGCTGAGTTTCACAAACACCAGCGGGTTTACGTCAAACCGGTTGGCACATGGGCGGTGATCGAAAAGGTCAAACCCCATTGGGTGCGAGATGTCGAAGAACCCGTAAAAGTGCTTTATGATTGCGGGCTTGGTCGTGATTTCACAACCGATGAACTGAGCGCAGAAGCGGTCGAGGATTCCCAGGTCGGCAATTGGCGGCTGATGCGCGCGCGCAATAAATGGCAATCGGTCGAAGAATGCGCGCACCATCCCCAGCCCGGCAGCTATCCCGTAGTGGTGACGGACGCCCAGAACTGGGGCGGCTGGCGCGTGCCCGGCGCTGAATATGACCGCGATCCGGGCCGGATCGAACATCAGGCGCGCTTGATCGTGCATGCGCCCAGTCTATTTGCTCTTGCCGAACGCCTTGTGCGCTCGGCTCAGGATGATCCGGACGCCTCCAGCCAGACCATCACGCTCGCTAAAACTGCAGCAGAACTGATCCGGGCCGTGAACGCTCGCCCAGAATCAAGCCAGCCAGGTGACTTGTCAGTGGATTAACCACACAGCAACAGCATACGCCCTAGGCTGAACAGGATTCAGACAGACGCGCTGAACCAATGGAGCTGCGGCCATGACGCCCCGCATGGGCAATGTGAACACCCTGATCATCGACGACAATGCTCACATGATCAGCATTGTCCGTTCGATGCTGCTTGGTTTCGGCATTTCCCGTACCCATGAATCGCGCGACGCCGTTGAAGCCTTCGAGATTGCGCGTCATGAGCCCATCGACCTGATCATCGTGGACTATCAGATGCCGCTTCTGGATGGGCTGGAGTTCATCCAGATGGTCCGTCGCGGCGCTGATATGAAAAACCCCTTCGTGCCGATCATCCTGTTGACCGCGCATACCGAGCGCTCGCGCATCATGGCGGCGCGCGACGCCGGCGTCACCGAGATCTGCGCAAAGCCCGTCACTGCCCGGCAGATGTGGGAAAAGATCGTGGCGGTGGTGAACAACCCTCGCCCGTTTGTGAAAACAGCCAACTATCTGGGCCCCGACCGCCGCCGCAAGCACGAGGATTATAACGGTCCCGAGCGCCGGTCGGTGGCCGCTGAAAACCCTGAGGGCGATGAAGGCGTTGATGTCTCTGAAACCGAAGATGAAAACGATCAGAGCGCAATTGACCAGCTGATGGCCTGACCGGCCCGACAGCCCCTCTTAACCTGTCATTTACGGCGCTGGACGAACGCCCGCGGAACACCTTACTTTGCTAGGGATGATTCGTGTCGGCCAACAGTCCGCGCGCGGCGCTGAACGCGACCGCTCCACCGCTTCGGCTGATGCTGAAGCGAAGGGCTCGTTATGGCCTACCACGCTGGCCGTCATCGCCTTCTCCCTGGTGTTCGGATGCGTCATCCTGGTCAAGCTGCACCAGGAGTGGACCGCTGCGCGGGCCGAGGCTGAGGCCTCTCAGGCGCGCACCGCCGCCTTCATCGCCGAACGTGTCTCAGGACGCTTGTCAGAAGTGCGCGGCGCGCTGGCCATGGCCGCGTCCCAGCTTGAAGTGATGAGCCCGGCCAGTCTTGATGTCGGCGCCCAGGCAGGGCTCGACAATCTGATCGAGGCGGCCTGGGTGGACGCCGCCGCCCTGCTCACGCCGGACGGACGCCTGATCGCCGCCGGCGCTGCGGACCCGGACATGTTGCGCGAAGCAGCGAACGCCGCTTTGCAGGCGTCCACAGGGCTTGCAGCGAGACCGGGGCAGACTCCGCCGCTCGTACTCACGGCTCCCGCGCCGCTGTCTGACGGATCGGTGGGGGCTCTGGTCGCCAGTCTGACGCCGCAGGAATTGCTGCCGCGCTGGAACCGCGATGATGTGGCGATGCTGACGGACGCCGAAGGCCGGCTGCTGGCGCTGAACCCGGCGACGCCGTTCAACGGCGCCCCGTTCGCCGCAGAACGGCTGGGTCTCGATCCCGCCACCGTCTCGGCCATGGCGCGCAATGGCGGCGCCATGCGCGGCGCACAACTGGGTGACGAGGCCCGCATTCTGGGCGCCGCCGCCATCACCGGCGCACCGCTGCAGGCGCTGAGCCTGGGGCCGGACGGCATCAACCGCAGCGCCTGGAACAGCACCTTGCTGTTCCAC
Organism: Oceanicaulis sp.; assembly: GCF_051859625.1. Lineage (GTDB taxonomy): Bacteria > Pseudomonadota > Alphaproteobacteria > Caulobacterales > Maricaulaceae > Oceanicaulis. The sequence continues at coordinate 53,375 of NZ_JBHYFH010000003.1, forward strand.
CTTCTTTTGTTCCTGGCGCCGCTGGGCACAGCGATCGCCCTGTCGATCGTGCTGCGCAATCAGATGGGCCGGCTGGGCGACACGCAGGCGAAACTGACCGATTCCGAGGGCCGGCTTCACCTCGCCATCGAGGGCGCACGCTGCGGCGTCTGGGATTGGGATCTCGATACGGATGAAGTCGTGCTGACGGATTCCTTCGCCCAGCTGATCGGTCGCGCGCGGGGCGAGTCCATGTCTGGCCCCGAACTTCTATTGCTGTTGGGCAAGGAAGATCGTCCCAAAGTGCGCGCTGCGCTGCGCGGCGCCGCCAATGCGCAAGATGTTGACCTGGAAGTGCGGGCCGCGGGTTTGCCTGTCTGGCTGCAATTGCGCGGACGTCTGCTGCCGCAGACCCGTCGGATCATCGGCGTCGCCATCGACATCACCGAGCGCAAGGGCGCGCAAGCGCGTGTGGCGGCCGCAGAATCGCGCCTGCGCGCCGCTCTGGAATCCATGAGCGAGAGCTTCGTGCTGTGGGATGCACGCGGACGCCTGGTGCTCTGGAACCGGAAATTTCGCGACTTTTTCGGGTTTTCTGAATCCGATCTGCGCATCGGCGCCAGTTATGAACAGGTCGAAGCCGCCGCCGCGCCCGCCATCAAAATGGCGCACGCCTCTGATGATGGCGAAAACGATTATGATCTTGAACTGAAGGACCGCCGCTGGATCCACTATGCCGAGCGGCGCACCGCCGATGGCGGTCTGGTCAGCGTCGGCGCCGACATCACCGCGCTCAAGGAACAGCAAAGCGCATTGAAGGAAAATGACCGGGAAATGCGCCGCACGGTCGAGAACCTGCGTCGCTCCCAGGAGCGCGTGCAGGAGCTGGCCGCCAATTACGAGCAGGAGAAAATCCGGGCCGAGGAAGCGAACCGCTCCAAGTCCGAATTCCTGGCCAATATGAGCCATGAGCTGCGCACGCCGCTCAACGCCATTAACGGCTTTTCCGAGATCATGGCCGGAGAGATGTTCGGTCCGCTGGGCCATGAACGCTATCAGGATTATGTGGGCGACATTCTGAGCTCGGGGCAGCATCTGCTGTCGCTGATCAACGACATTCTGGACATGTCCAAGATCGAAGCGGGCAAGATGCAGCTCCAGCCCGAACCGCTTCTGCCTTCAGACGTCATCGAGCAATGCGTCCGCATCATGCGCGCCCGCGCTGAAGAAAAATCCATTCAGTTGACCGTCGAAGGCGATGAGCTGCCGGAGATCTCCGCTGATCCGCGCGCCCTCAAACAGGTCCTTCTCAACCTGATGTCCAATGCCGTGAAATTCACCCCTGAAGGCGGCAAGGTGAAGCTGCGCGGCTTTCAGGCGGCGGACGGCGTGGTGATGCAAGTGTCAGATACCGGCATCGGCATCGCTGAAGACGATCTGTTACGCGTGGGCCGTCCGTTCGAGCAGATCGAGAGCCAGCACTCCAAAAAGCATCAGGGCTCGGGTCTGGGACTGGCCTTGTCGAAATCCCTGATCGAATTGCATGGCGGCGCCCTGCGCATCGATTCCAAGCTGGGGGAAGGCACCACGGTCTCCTTCACCCTGCCCGCGCATCCTGTAGATCAAGGCGCGCCGGTCGCTGATGCGACAGTCACCGCAGAAGCCTGAGCGCCTGCAGGACTGAAGCCGCAGCTTAATCGCGATCCGGCCTGCCGCCTGGCGGCGGCCCGTCGGGCCCGCGCCGCTCCCTGTCGTCCCGATCATCCTCATGACGGCCATGATGACGCCGGTCATGATCGCGGTCTCCGCGCCGGGTCAGAGCCCGCTCGAACGCCGCACGGCGAATGTCCGCAGGCAGGGTGGCCGCCGCGTCCAGGATCAGGGCTTCTGTGCGTTGCTCAAGCCGGGCGCGCGCCTCTCGCGCCTCGCGCAGCGCCTGCTGGGCGGCGTCCGGGTCAAACGGCTCGGCGGTCAGCACCGCGCGCACGGCGCGGCGCTTCTCGCCCAGATCCCGCATCAGGGCGAACACCTCCTCGCGGGACTCCTCCATCTGTTCAAACACAGGTCTGCGATAGTCTTCGGGAAGCGCGCGGAAGAAGCTGCGTGGTTCAAAACCGCGCACGCTCGCCGCATCAGAGGCGTCCGCCCGGATGGAGGCGCGTCCGGCGCCGTCATCGCTCAGCCAGCGATGCGCGCCCGCTCCGATCAGGACGCCGTTCAGGAGAACAGAGACCAGCAGCAAAGCGATCCAGATATTGATCCGGCTCATGAGGCGTCCTCAAACAGGGTTTGCGTCTCTGACAGCACAGAGAAAGCGTTGGCGTAAATCACATCGTCAGCGGGTTGAGCGTTCATCTGAGACCCGATCCAGCCTGTGCCCGCGCCAAACATCAGCGCCAGCGCGGCCGCGATCCCGGCCCAGCGCGGCGGCGCATAGGCGCGGCGCAAACCCGACACCGTGATGGTTTCATAAAGCGCCGGCGCTGGAAGCGCGCCAGCGTCCAGATCAAGCAAGTCGTCGAGCGCAGACGCCTCTTCCAGACAGGCCTGCGCAAATGCAGGCTCGGCATCGCAGAATTTGCGGGCCGCAGCTTGCACGTCACTGGGCCAGCGCTCCAGCGTTCCGCCATAGGCGTCAGCAAGTTCAGAAAACCGGTCCGGGGTCATCATGATGTCTTTGCTCATAGCTCTCTTCCCGATCCATGTAATCCAGCGGCGTCCTTGATCAGCTCGTCGCGATCGCGCGCCAGTGACTTTTTCAGGCTCCGGCGGGCGCGCGCCAGAAGCGATTCCATCGCCTCGACGCTGACATCCATGATCTGGGCGGCCTCGATATTGGTCCGTTCCTGAAAATGGCACAATTCCAGCGCCAGTTTCTGACGCTCGGGCAAGGCGGCGACAGCCGCCCTCACCCGCGTCAGCGCGTCCTCTCCGGTCAGCCTCGCATCCGCGCTGACCGCGTCATCAATGAGTTCAGGCGCATCATCATTGAACTGGCTTTCGCGCTTCTTGCGCAGGCGATCATAACACGCGTTCATGGCGATCCGGGTCACCCAGGTCTCAAGCCTTGCGCGCTCAGAGTCATAAAGTCCGATCTTGCGCCAGACCTTCAAGAAGGTCTCCTGCGCCACATCCTCGGCTTCTGACCGATCGCCCAGCAAGCGCACCGCCACAGCATGCACCCTGGGCAGGCAGCGTTGGGTCAACGCCTGAATGGCGGCCGCGTCGCCACGAGCGACGCCGACCGCCAGAGCTGCGTCAGCCGCGCGCGCCTCCTCGCCTCCGCCTGTCCGGCGGGGGGAACCTTCAATCACTTTCAGGACGGGGCGGGACACGCGCGCAGCTTTCGTTCGAGCAGGCTAGTCGCGCCACCAGCGCGCACGGCGTTCGTCTCGCCGTTCCGCCCGGTCTTGCATGTGCGCGTCGAGTTCCTCAGGCGTGATGGAGCCGTCGGAATCAGCATCCAGGCGATCAAACATTCCTTGAGGCCGCGCCAGGAATTCTGCACGCGAGATGCGGCCATCCTCATCGGCGTCAAAACCATCCATCATGCCCTCGCGATCCCGACCGCGTCCGCCCCTGCGCGGGCGATCCTCACGCTCGACACCCCGGGCTTCACGCAGCGCCATCATGCGCTGGTGGGCCGGGGAAGCATCCGCCTGATCCAGGAAGCCGTCGCCATTGCGGTCCCGATACGCAAACTCCTCAGTCTGGAGCTGTTCCATTTCAGCGCGCGTAACGGTGTTGTCGCCATTCAAATCGGCGACCTGGAGCAGCATCATGCCGTGCATGCCGCGACCGCCATGGCCTCGACCGTGCGCCCCGCGCTCATGATGCCCGAAACCGCGAGCGCCCGGCCCGTCAGATCCCATGGGTTGAGCCAGGGCCGCGCCAGATCCCAGAACCAACAATGCGGCTGCAGCGCTCATCAATCTCTTCATCGTACCAATCTCCTGTGTCCAAGCGGGGCTTGTTCTCTCCCTCGCTGATACCTGTGGTACGTTTGGCATGGCTTTATTCCGTCGCGGAGAACACCACCTCCCCAACATAGCGCTCAAACAGGCTGCGCACGCGCGCCGCGTTGACGTTCAGCGCGTCGGCGGCGCACCCCAGATCCTCGCAATGGGCCGCCTGACACAGGCGGCGAGCGAAAGGCTCGCTCGCCTTGCCCGGGTCAAAGGCGGCGCCGTGCGCGGCGCGCAGGATCTGGGTCAGGTCGGCATAGAGCTCGTGCGCTGATTTGAGCGCCTCTCCATCCGCCTTGTCCAGCCATTGCGCTTCCACCAGCCGGTCCAGCGCGCCCTGGGTGTCGGCGCCCAGGCGTTTGTTCAACACCAGCTGACCAATCTGGGCGACGAACTCAATGTCGATCAACCCGCCGGCTCGCATTTTCATGTCCCAGGGAGACAGCGCGGGCTTATCGCGTTCCAGGCGCGCGCGCATGTTCGCCGCGTCCGACTTCAGCGTATCCGCTGGCCCCGCCGTCTCGATCACGGTGGAGATGGCGCGATCCAGTCGCGCCGCCAGGCCGCCCTCGACCACGATGCGGCTGCGGGTCAGCGCCATACGCTCCCAAGTCCAGGCTTCAGACGTCTGATAATAGTCTTCAAAGCGCGACAGGCTGACCGCGGCCGGCCCGGCCGAACCTGAGGGCCGCAAAGCCAGATCCACCTCATAGAGCTCGCCTTCCTCGGTCGGGGCCGTCAGCGCCGAGACCAGGCGTTGGGTGAAGCGGATGAACCAGGTTTGCGCGCCCAAGGGGCGCGGCCCTTGCGATTGCTCCGCACCCGGTTCGTAGACCAGCATGATGTCGAGATCAGACGTCGCCGACAGCTCACGCCCGCCCAGCTTGCCCAAGCCCAGCACCGCCCAATCGCCAGGCGGCGGGCCGTGACGCTTGCTCATTTCCATGAGCGCCGCCTGCGCCATAGCGCCTAGAGAGGCGTCCGCAAGATCCGCATACGCCTGACCCGCGTCCTGCGCGCGCGACCGCCCCAGCAATAACTGACCGCCAATGCGAAGCTTCTCTTCACGCGCCAGACGACGGGCCGCGTTCAGCGCCTGCTCGTAGTCCAGGGCCTCCAGCCCTGAAAAGCGCTCGATCCGATACGCGGGCGGGTCTTCGCTCAGAGGCCGCGTGAAAGCGGGATCGAGCAAGCTGTCCAGAAGCGCCGGACGCCGCGCCAGTGTTTCCGCAAGCCGTGGCGCCAGCCCCAGCATGGCGATCAGCTCCCGCGCGAGTTCGGGCTGGTTCACCAGCAGCGACAAGGGCTGCACCCCGCTCGGCAGCCCTTCAAAGAAGGTTGAGAACCGGGTGAAGGCGGCGTCAGGATCACCCGTGGCCGCCAAGGCCTCGATCAGACGCGGCGCAAAGCGCGAGAACAATCGCCGGGCGCGTTCGGTGCGCGCCGCGCGCGCACGCCCCGCCGCCCAGCCCGCCAGGCGCTCCCACACCCGGTCGGGCTGTGAAAAACCCAACCGGTCCAGGGTCTCGACCGTGTCCGGCGTCGGTTCGACCCCGGTCAGGACCAGGCTGCCCGCCTCCGTCGCCAGGCTGTCACCGTCATCAAACTGAGCGGAGAAGGCGGCATGCACGGCGCCGAACAGCGCGGTCATGCGCGCATCAAACTCTGACAAATCATCCGCGCCCGACAACGCCGCCACCGCCCGCCGCGTCTCCGACTGCAGCGGCAGGGTCTGGGTCTGCTCGTCTTCAAGCATCTGGATGCGGTGCTCCACATCCCGCAAGGCGACGTAATACGCGATCAGGGCGTCCGCCTCGTCTGAGTCCATCAGGTCATGGGCGGCGAGCGCCGATAAAGCATCCACCGTCGCGGGCGCGCGCACGGCGGGCATGCGGCCGCCAAAGACCAGCTGCAGGCACTGGGCGTAAAACTCGATCTCTCGAATGCCGCCCCGTCCCAGCTTCACGTCATGGCCCGCCGCGCGCACTTCGGCGCGCTTGCCCACGGCCTGGATCTGCTTGGCGATGGAGCGAATGTCCTCGACCGCGGCGAAATCCATGGTCCGGCGCCAGATGAAGGGGGTCAGGTCTTTCAAGAACCCCTCGCCCGCCGCCCGGTCGCCGGCGCAGACGCGCGCCTTGGCGTAGGCCGCTCGCTCCCAGTTCTGCCCCAGCGCTTCAAAATAATAGCGCGCCATGTCCGCGCTGACCGCCACCGGCGTCGAGCCCGGATCCGGGCGCAGCCGCAAATCCACGCGGAAGACATATCCGTCCGCGGTGACGTCCTGCATGATCGCGCTGAGCTTTTGCGCGATGCGCGAGAACAGTTTCAGGGGGTCCTTGCCCTCCGGCGCCTCGATGATCTCGGGCTCATAGGCGATCACAAGATCAATGTCGGAGGAGAAATTCAGGCTGCGCGTGCCGTGCTTGCCCAGGGTCAGCACGAAATAACCCGGCAGCGGGTTGAGCGGATCGCTCACCGCGACGCCATAACTGCGCGCGGCTGAGGCGAGGCTCGCCTGCACGGCGGCGTCGGCGAAGTCCGTCAGCGCGCCCATCACCTGCTTCAGGCTGAACGCCCCCGCAAGATCCGCCAGCGCCGTGACCAGATGAAGATCGAGCTTCGCCCGGCGCAGCACCGCCCTCACCTCGGCTTCGTCTTCAAGCGTCGCCGCATCGCGCGCTGTCTCGCACAGGCGCTCGATCAGGGTTTCAGGAGGGGTCGTGGCGAGCTGAAGCAGCGTGTCAGGCCGCCGCGCCGCCGTGCGCGCCAGATAGGGCGCAGCCGCGAACACGCTGTCGAGAAACGCCGCCCCCTCCTCGCCCCAGGCGTCAAACGCCGCCGCGCCGATCCGCTCGCGCGCCCGACGGGCGCGGTCCGGCGCGATATTGGGCAGGGTCTTGGCGAGGCGGTCGATAAGGGGCGTGGTCATGGACCCAGAGTGCAGAGCGTTGCGGGCGGCTGCAAGATTGCGAGGCGGTTCGGCTTCCCCTACCGTCCGATTCACTTTGGAGGGGAATCCATGATCAAAAATCTCTGTGTGGCGGCGATCCGCCTGCTCGCCTTGTATTTGGTAGCGATTACTATTCCAAATCTGTTTTTCAGTCTGATGCGGTTGTTCGATAGGAGCTACCCATTCTCGGATAACTCATACGAAATTCAGAACTTCATAGGGCTTGGCATCACGATTACTCTGGCTATCGCGCTATGGGTGTTCTCAGGAGTGATAGCAAATCGGATCGCGCCAGCCCCGGATACCAGTCAGACCATAGCTGTGGATGCGCAGGACTTTGTGCTGATCGGTTTGTGCTTGTTGGGCGCAGCGGCACTCATAGACAGTCTTCCCAACATATTTAACATACTGATTGATTTAGCAGTTGCAACAGCCCCCCTCACGGACAACCACCACTCAGCCATAGATCTGTCAGTAGTTTGGAGTGATCAGTACTCACCGGGGCTTCAGGAGAACCTCATCCGTGCGGTTTTTGGATTCGGCCTGCTCTTCTTCGGCTTCCGACTGCGTCCCCTGCTGCGCAAGTTCCAGACCTTGCGCACAAAGGGCCATGACAAGGCCGAGCCTATTTCCGCTTCGGAAAGGTCAGAGCGATCCTGAGACCGGGGCCGGAGCCGTCCACGGCGCCGGGGCCGTCATCGAGGCTCAACACCCCTCCATGCACTTCCGCGATGGCGTTCACCAGTGACAGGCCCAGCCCGACGCCGGGCTGATTGCGGGAGCGATCAAGGCGCACAAAGCGCTCCAGCACCCGCTCGCGGTCCTCCGCCGGGATGCCGGGGCCGGTGTCGGTGACGGAAATTTCGACCCGCCCCTCGCCGGTCTTGCGGCCGCGCAGCGCAATGGCGCCGCCATCGGGGGTATATTTGATGGCGTTATCGATCAGGTTCGCCATGGACTGGGCGATCAGCTCGCGGTCGCCCATCACGGTCAGACCGGGCTCGCACTCGCATTTGAAATCGGTGCCCGCATCTTCACACACAGGCTCGTAGAGCTCGCACATGTCTTCCATGAGCACGCTGAGATCGACTGGGTCAAAGGCGCGGCGGCGCTCACCGGTCTGAAGCCGCGACAGCGACAGAACAGCGTTAAAGGTCTTCAAAAGCTCGTCCACATCACTGACAGCCTGGATCAGCGCGGCTTCGCGCGCCTCCACATCACCTTCCTCCACCAGGGCGGATTCGATGCGGCCGCGCATACGGGTCAGAGGCAAGCGCAGATCATGGGCGATGGAATCGCCCGCCGTGCGCATGCGGTGCATCAGGTTTTCCACCCGGTCGAGCATGTCGTTGAAATTCTGCGACAGCTCATCCAGCTCATCGCCGGAATAAGTCCGCGGGGCGCGGGTTTCGAGGCGCCCGGTCATCACCGCCCGCGCGGCGGCGTTGATGCCGTCCAGGCGCCGGGCGAACCGCCGGCTGACCACGGCGCCGGACACGATCCCAAGCGCCAGTGAGAGCCCGGAGGCGATCAGAACCGAGTTGAGGGTATTGGCGACGAAGCGGTTTTCTTCTTCCACATCGAGCCCGACGAAGAGCTGATAGCCATCGCCCAGCTCGACAATCTGGCCGCGGGCTTCCCGGCCCTCTTCGGCGCGATCATTCACCCCTTCCACCGGCTGGCGGTCATAGGTGAAGCGCACGCGGCCCTGCGGATCGGTGGGCGCTTCGGGCAGGCCATAGATATTGCCCACCAGCTGCTGGCCATTGGGGTCGAGCAGCATGTAGAAGAACTCGCCGCCGCCGACAGACCGCTGCACCAGATAGCGATAGGCGCCCTGATAGCCGCGTTCTTCATAGAGCTGCTGGATCTCGGCGACCTCGGCGGACACCGACGCATCCGCCCGGCGCATGGCCGCACTGACGGACGCGGCGTAGACCAGCGCCAGGATGACGAAGCTCGACAACGCAAAAAGCGCCGCGGACAGCAGCGTGAGGCGAAAGGCGGTCGTCCGCAGGAATGCGGGCGCCCGCCAGCCTTTATTCAGCTTGGTAATCAGTGTTCGTCCGCCTGTCTGTCTCAGCTCGACAGACGATAGCCTGCTCCGCGCACGGTGTGCAGCATCGAGGTGTCAAAAGGCTTGTCGATTTTCGACCGCAGGCGAGAAATGTGCACGTCGATGACGTTGGTCTGGGGGTCGAAATGATAGTCCCAGACCTTTTCAAGCAGCATGGTGCGGGTCACGACCTGATCGGCGTGGCGCATGAGAAATTCCAACAGACGGAACTCACGCGGCTGAAGCTGGATCGCTTCCTCGCCGCGCTTCACGGTGCGGGCCAGAAGATCCATCTCCAGATCACCCACCTGAAGCCGGGTCTTCAGCGCATCCGGGTCGCGCCGGCGCGCCAGGGCGTCCACCCGCGCCTTCAGCTCGGAGGGCGCATAGGGTTTGACCAGATAATCATCGCCGCCCGCCGTCAGGCCGGCCACGCGATCATCCACCTCGCCCATCGCGGACAGGACGAGCGCCGGCGTCTTGTCGCCTTCTTCACGCAGGATGGAGATCATCGAAAGCCCGTCGCGGCGCGGCATCATCCGGTCCACGATCAACACATCGAACGCGCCGTCCCGCGCCATGGCGAGTCCATCCTCGCCATCATGGGCGGCATCGACCACATGCCCGGATTCACGCAACATTTTCGCAATGTTGCCGGCGACCTCTCGGTCGTCTTCCACGATCAGAATTCGCATCTCACTCTCCCGAACCAGATCAGGCGCCGGGCTTCCCGACCCGGCGCCTGTTGTTGTTATTATTCTTCGTCGCTCTCATCAGACGGCATCTCGAGGGCGGCGTAGCGCCGCTGACCGTTCTGGGAGACCACAAAAACCAGAAGCGCCCGGCGCTCACGCGCGCGCGCATCTTCGACTGCCGCTTCAAAATCTGACAGCGCGACCAGATCGCGTCCGCCCGCTTCCAGGATCACGTCACCGGGACGCAAACCCTTTTCCGCGGCTTCAGAGCCCGGACGCACGCCCTGAACCAGAAGGCCGCGGCCCTCCAGCTCAAGCTGCTCGGATTCCTCTGCGGTCGGCGCGCTCAGCGCCAGGCCGAACTGCGCCGCGGCGCCGGTTTCGCGCTGTGCGTTCTCTTGAGGAGCGGTGCTTTCCGGGCGCTCGGTCAGCTCGACGCGAATGGTGCGCTCGCGCTCATCGCGCAGAATGCGGAACGCAACCCGCTCACCCGGCGCGAAGGCGCCCACGACGCGCGTCAGCTCACGCGGATCATCCACCGCTTCGCCATTGATCTGCAAAATGATGTCGCCGTTCTCAAGGCCGGCGGCCTGCGCCGGAGTGTCGTCGAGAACCTGATTGATCAGAACGCCTTCCAGATCCGCGTCGAGCCCCATGGCGTCCTTGAGATCATCGGTCAGAACCGCCGGAGAAATGCCCAGATAACCGCGGCGCACTTCGCCGTTTTCGATGAGCTGGTCGATCACAGTCGCGGCGAGGTCAGAGGGAATGGCGAAGCCGATGCCCACATTGCCGCCGGTCGGGCTGATGATGGCGGAGTTCACGCCCACGACCTGACCATCAAGATCAAAGGCCGGACCGCCCGAATTGCCGCGATTGATCGGTGCGTCGATCTGCAGGAAATCAGTATAGGCTTGGCGGGCGCCCATCTGACGCCCGGTGGCCGAAATGATGCCCGCAGTCGCAGTGCCGCCCAGACCGAACGGATTACCGACCGCCACAACCCAGTCGCCCACGCGGATTTCCAGATCGCGGTCCAGTTCCACAAAAGCGAAAGGCTCGTCCTCTTCCTCAACACGCAGCAGCGCCAGATCGGTCGCGACGTCGGTTCCCACCACCTCTGCGACCAGAGACCGGCCATCGGTCAGCACGACGCGAATGGTGTCCGCGCCGTCGATCACATGGTTGTTGGTGACCACATACCCGTCCGCGGAGATGAAAAAGCCCGAGCCTTGTGCGCGGCGTTCGCGCGGTTGTTCAGGCATGCCGCCAAAACGCTCGAAGAATTCACGAAATTGCGGCGGCAGCTGGGACAAGTCTGGCGCGTCGCCCGCATCCACACTGCCTTCGGCCTCAATGGAGACCACGGCCGGGCTGACCCGCTCGATCAGGCTGGCGAAGCTCATCGGCGCGCCATTGGGCGCCCCATAAGCATAGGCGGACGGCGCCTCCTGGGCGCTGACGACCGCCGTTGTGGCGACGCCCAGCGACAAAGCGGCGACAGTGGCGGACAGGATCAAACGTTTGGTGAGTTTCATGGCAGACAATCACAGTCCTTTACGCGTGTCAGAACCGGCATGCGCCGATCCATGGGAACAGGAATTTGATGACAGGGTGCGGCTGACCAGACCATTACGGCAACCTTACGGTTCCGTAATTTTCAAAGATAAAATCTAGGCGTCTGTATTATAGTGGCTTTTCACCTGAGCGCCGTGTTCAAGCGTGCGGTGAACCGGGCATTTATTGGCGATTTCCAGCAATTTCAGTTGCAGGGACTCGTCCTCCAGCCCCTCCACGACGATCTGGCGCTCAAAAAGATCTGAAGGACCGTCCGACTTCACCTTGCTGTGGCGCACCCGTGTCCGGATGCGGCCCAGCTCGATCTTTTTGTGGTTGGCGTACATCCGCAGGGTCATGGTGGTGCAAGCCGCCAACGCCGCCGACAGCATGTCATAGGGCGCCGGCCCGCCGTTCAGCCCGCCCATAGCCTCAGGCTCATCGACGATAAAACTATGGTCGCCAGTCACCGCCCAGCTGTGAAACCCGCCCAGTCCCGTTTCTTCAACGACCGCCGTGTCGTCACCGGCAAGCCGCGGCGGCGGGCCGACCTTGGCGGGCGGCGCGTAACGACTGGCCCATCCAGCGATCATGTCTGCCGCGTAATTGGCGTCCGCCTCGCGGCTGAGCAGATGATCGGCGTCATCCAGGCTGACAAAGCTTTTGGGATGCCGCGCCGCAACGAACAGGCGGGTCGCGTTTTCAATCCCAACGGTCTCGTCGACCGGAGAATGCGCGATCAGAAGCGCCGCCTTCATGTCCCCGACAATGTCTTCGAGCTTGTGCTCGCCGATATCATCCAGGAACTGCTTCTTGATGGTGAAAGAGCGGCCTGCGAGCGCCACTGTCGCGGAGCCGTTCGCCTCAATCTGTTCAACATCATCAGCCGTGAAATGGTGACGCACATGATCGGCGTCCGCCGGCGCGTTGAGCGTCGCCACCGCTTTGGTTTCGGGAATCTGCGGGGCCGCCGCGATCACCGCCGCGCCGCCAAGCGAATGCCCGATCAACAGGCTCGGCGCCTCATACTGCTCACGCAGAAAGTCCGCCGCCTTCACCAGATCCGCCACGTTGGAGCTGAAATTGGTGTTGGAGAACTCACCTTCGGACTGGCCAAGACCGGTGAAGTCAAAGCGCAAGACCGCATAGCCATGCTGGGTCAGGCGCCGGGCGATACGCTGAGCCGCGTGGACATCCTTGGAGCATGAAAAACAGTGCGCGAACAGCGCGAACGCCCGGACCGGGCCAACGGGCCGTTCCAGACGAGCGGCCAGAGTGTCGCCATAGGCGCCCTCGAACGTGACTTTCTCTGATTGCGCCATGCCTGCCTCTTTCATGCGTTATGCGTGAGCGATGAGGTGGCGTTTTCCGCCGCGGCCTTCAAGGCCGCGGCGCTCACGTTTTCGAGGGCCGCTTTCGCATGGATGTGACCAGCAAGCCGCCGCCCAGCACCAATAACAATACCGGCGTCGCCCAGAGGATCGCGGTGCTGGAATCCACAGGCGGTCGCATCAGCACCGCATAGCCGAACCGGTCCACCAGTGCTTCGCGCACCTGATCGTCATCGGCGCCCAGGGCGACCTGCTCGCGCACGAAGCGGCGCATGTCCTGCGCCTGTCCGGCGTTGGAATCAAGGATCGACTCCCCCGCGCACACCATGCAGCGCACTTCGCGCATCAGGGCCTGGGCGCGGGCTTCTTCATCCGCAGGGAGCCCCGTCGAGGCGGTTTGCGCCGCAAGCGCTGCGGCCAGGATCAACGCCTTCATCTTGAGGCCTCCATCGCGGATTGAGGCGCAGGGTCAGCTTGGACGCGAAGCGTCGCGCGGGCGCGCAAACGTCCGCTCAGCGACAGCGCGCCGCCGAGCACGATGAAGATCGCCCCCAAAGAAAGCGCCCAGACCAGCGGATGAAAGGCGATGCGGGTCTCAAAGGCGGTCGTCCCGTCTTCGCGCATGCGCGCTTCGCCGACCGAGACGTAAAGATCGCCCGCCACGGAGGATTTGAGCGCCACTTCCCGCGTGGTCTGGTTGGCGCCGGCGTAAAAGCGCCGTTCGGGCTCCATCACGCCGCCCTCGCCTTCATCCACAAGGATGCGCGCCCGATCCGCCATATAGTTCGGCCCGTCCGCTCGGCGCACGCCGTCCAGCGTCAGGGTTCGGCCAGCGATCACGGCGCTTTCCCCCGGCGCCAACGCCAGATTCTGGTCGGGCGGACGCGAGGCGTCCGCGGCAGCGCCCAGGGCAATGAACCCGACTCCGGCATGGGCCAGAACTCGGCCCGTCACCATCAGTTTCTGGCCTCGCGCCATGGCGACCGGCAGCGATTGGCCCAGATCCATCACGGCGCCGGAAATCGCCCAGACGCCAATGGCGCCGCCCACAATCGCCAGCGGGCTGGCGCCCGCCATCAGCAGCGCCACGATCACCGCCGCCACCGGGATCAGCATCAGCGCCGCACGCATTTGCGACACCGCGTTCTTCAACCCGCCATTGGCCCAGGGCAGGAAAGGCGCGACAGGCATCAACAAAGCCGCGATCAGCAGGAGCGGCGTCGCCGCGGCGTTGAAATACGGCGCGCCGACCGAGATCGTGGCGCCGCCCATCATCTCCAGCAGCATGGGATAGAGCGTGCCGACCAGCACCACGCCTGAGGTGGCGGCGAGCAGGAGGTTGTTGGCGCCGATCAGCGCTTCCTTGCTGGTGGGTTCAAACCCATCGCCTTCGCCCAGGGATCCGGCCCGCAGCGCGAACAACAGGAAGCCCGCGACCGAAGACACGCCCAGCATGCCCAGAATCCAGACCCCGCGCTCAGGATCGAGCGCAAAGGCATGCACCGACGTGATCACGCCCGAGCGCACCAGGAAGGCGCCCAGAATGGAGAGGATGTACGCCAAGAGCGCGAGGAAGACGGTCCAGCCCGGAAAGGCGCCGCGCTTTTCGGTGGCGATGGAGGAGTGGATCAACGCCGCGCCCAGAAGCCAGGGCATGAAGCTGGCGTTCTCGACCGGATCCCAGAACCACCAGCCGCCCCAACCCAGCTCGTAATACGCCCAGAAGGCGCCCAGCGCGATGCCTGCTGTCAACGCGGTCCAGGCGCCCAGCGCCCAGGGACGGATCGCCGTCGCCAGCGCCCGCCCCGGCGTTTTCTGCATCAGGCCCGCCGCCGCGATGGCGAAGGCGGTCGAAAGCCCCACATAGCCCACATAGAGCATGGGCGGGTGAATCACGAGCAATGGGTCTTGCAAGATCGGGTTCAGTTCCGCGCCCTGAAGCGGGACGGACGAGAGACGCTCAAACGGGTTCGAGGCGAACGCCAGGAACCCGTAGAACAAGGTTTGAAGCAGCCCCTGAAAGCTCACCGCGCGCGCCCGCAATCCCGGCTCCTGAGGCCCAAGACTAGCGAGGCCGTAGCCAAACACCGACAAGATCAGGCACCACAACAGCATCGAGCCTTCATGCCCGCCCCAGCTGGCGGCGATCTTGTAAGCGAGCGGTTTGTCGACCGAGGAATTGGCGGCCACATAGGCGATCGAGAAATCAGACCGCAGAAAGCTGGCGATCAGCAAGATCATCGCTGCGCCTGCCGCCAGAACCGCGATTTCCGACGCCGCCCGGCTCGCCTGAGCGAACGCCCCGCGCCCGCCCTGGTCCGCGCCGCGCCAGGCGGTGAGCATCTGCACGAAGCTCGCCAGCAACGCCAACGCGATGAGATAACGACCGAGTTCGGCGATCATGAGGGTTGCTCCGTCTCCACGTCGCCATAGCCGCTCGCGCCGCCATAGCCGGAATGGTCGCCGGTCTCTTCGTGCCACATGCCCGACTCGCGCAAGGCGGCGGCGACTTCTGGCGGCATGTAGGATTCATCGTGCTTGGCGAGGACGGTGTCGGCGGTGAACTGGCCTTCAGGGCTGAACGCGCCCTCGGCGACAATGCCCTGCCCTTCACGGAACAAATCCGGCAGCGAGCCGTCATACGCGATACGAATTTCGCCCGCGCCGTCAGTGATGGTGAAGTTCGCGCCGCCGCGAGCGGGGCGCTCCACCGATCCATCAAGCACCAGTCCGCCCACGCGGACCCGCTGGCCCGGTTGCGGCGGATTGTCTGCGACCATGGCGGGAGAATAGAAAAACACCATGGCGTCGCGCATGGCGGTCATCGCCAGCGCCGCCGCCCCCACCAGAACCACGCCAGCCGCGAGCGTGATCATCAGTCGTCGCTGGGCTTTTCTCATCCGTCGCTCTCCTCGCCGGAAAATGCGCCTTGCATGGCCGAAATCAGGACCAGCGCGCCAGGATTGTTCTCAAATCGGGCCCGCGCGCGTTCCAGCGCCGCAGCCCCGGCTTCAGGCTCGTCTTGCATCCAGCGCGCCCGCGCCAGCGTCAGCCAGCCTGATAAATCGTCAGGATCGTCTTGGAGCCGCATCTCAAGACGGTCCACCATCATGTTCGCCAGATCCTCAGGCGCAGCGCCTGCGGCGATGGCGTCCGCAAAAGGCGCGGCGCCGCCTGAGCCAGGCCCGCCCTGAGGCCGTGACAACAGATCTGCGGCGCGTGCTGCGATCGCGGCGCGAAACGGATCGCCCGCATCCAGTCGGGCAATGATATCAGACCAGACGCGGGCGGCTTCATTGCGTTCCCCGCGCGCATAATAGGCGGCGCCCAGAAAGAACGCCGGTTCCGGCAATGTCGGGTCCAGCGCATAGGCGGCGTCGAAAGCGCGCTCGGCCTCAGGGGTGACCTGGCCGTCATTGAGCACGACCAGCGCCTGACCCAGATCTGACAGAATACGCGGGTCCTCTTCGATCTGCAGCGCCCGGGTGAAAAACGTCACCGCCTCCAGTTCGCGCTCGGTGCGCGCCAGAAACCGGCCCAGCAGGGTCAAAGCCTGCAAATCATCACGGTCTTCGCGCAAGATCGCGCGCAAGCGCGCCTCTTGCTCGTCCGGCGTCAGGTCTTCGGGATTTGTCGCACTCAGACGCGCCGCGACTTCGCGATAGGGCGCGCCGGGCGCATCGGGCTCGCCATTGACGAAGTACAGCCCCAGCGCGCCGAGCAACACGACCGGGACAGCCGCCAGCGCCAAAATCCGGTTCGCCGTCTCCGCTCCTGAAGCCTTGAGAAACGGCATGGCCAGACGCCAGGCGGCAAGCGCGCCAATCACGGCGCTGATCAGAATGAAGCCGATCATGCGGCGCCTCTCTGGAAGGTCAGCAAAAGATTGTTGGAGGGCATCTCAACGCGTTCTGTTCGAACAAATCCATGCGCGCCAGCCAGTGCGTCCACATCGACCAACGGCCGAACGCCCCAGCGCGGGTCTCGCTGTTTCAAACTGGCGTCAAAGGCGAGATTTGAGGGCGCTGTCGCCTCCCCTTCCTGGTAAGGTCCGTAAAGATGCAGCGCGCCGTTTTGAATCAACAGCTGCGCGGCGCCGGCGAACAATCCCTGCGCAGCTTCCCAGGGCGCAATATGAATCATGTTCGCGCAATAAATCGCATCCACGGGCTCAACCTTGTCCCACCAGGTCGCTGCGCAGACATCAAGGTCCAACGCAGGCTGCATCCGGCCTTGAGCGTCTTCGGCCCAGGCGTCAGCGCTGGCGCGCGATTGCGGGTCGGGATCACTCGGCGTCCAGCTCAGATCGGGACGGTGGGTCACCAGGGCAAGAGCATGTTCGCCCGTGCCGCTGGCGATCTCGAGAATACGCGCGCCTTCAGACAAACGCATGCTGAGCGCAGTCATGATCGGGCCGCGATTGCGTGCGGCGCTCGGCGAGCTCAGACGCGCGCCAGTCTGGTCACGGTCTTCCAATGCGATGGGAGCAGTTTTATCGGTCATGCAGGGGTAGATAGACTGTCCCCCGCCCGCTTTGAAGGCGCATTACGCGGCTTGGGCTGCGGCGGCTCGGCGCAGGAGGACCTCACCGGTCGATCTCATGCCCAGAATATCCAGAATACGCGTGACTTCGCGCAATCGGACCAGGTCAGCCTCTTCATCATCAGAGACATTGCGCCGCAGTCTGGCGAGAATGCCTTCACCCAGTTTTTCGGTGGCGTCCTTGAACTCTTCCAGCAATAAGGCGTGAGCATTGCCGACGGCGGCGCGGGCGGCGTCATCCTTCACGCGATACAGGAAGTTACACACAATCTCGGCCTGGTCGAACGCCGGCTCGCCAGGGTGCGGAATTTCACGCGTCCGCCGTCTGGGCCCGGTTTCCGGCAAAGCCAGTTCAAAAATACGCCGAGCCTCTTCATGGATGCGCTCCATCTGCTGGCTGGCGGCGTTTCTCAGTTCGAACAATCTCTGCCCCCAGGCGCCGTCCTTGCGGATGCCGATCTCACGCGTCATGCCGACGGTGACAGCGGCGAACTGCGTGACGGATCGAACGGCGGCCTCCATCTCGGTTTCGGTCCGAGGCGCGGATTGAAACCCTTTGAGATAAAATTCCGCATCACTGAGCAGCGCGTCGCCGATGCTCGACATGTCGGTATGGGTCAGCAGGAAATCATCCTCGCGCCGCGCGATCCGTTCAAAGATACGCAGCATGCGCCAGGGCTTGTGAACCTTGGCCATGATCATCAAGAGCACCCAGACGCCCGATTCCGGAGTTTCCTCGATCGCCTGCTCGTAGCGGTCGCGCAATTCCGCGCAGACCTCGTCGCCCATCTCCTCGATCTCGTCAGGCAATCCGTCGAGCGCTTCCCGCAGCGCAGGGACGCTGTTGAGCATGCCGGCGATGCTGCGCACATCATCAAACCGGGTCACCCCCAGTTGCTGGCGCAGACGTTTGTTCTCCTTGGGCTCGTGCTCAAGCTCATCCAGCGCTTTGACGATGCCCGCCGCGACACGCACACGAGTCTCATCCAGCGGTTCATCCACGGGTTTGTCCGTAAAGGATGACGCGGCGTCCATTGCTTCCTGCGCCGCTTCAGGATCAAGATCACTGATCCAGTTCCACAACGGCACCAGCAGGTTTTCGGGAATAAGCGCCTTTGACGGCTCGATACACGTTGAGTCGCCAATTACGTCCTGAAGAGGCAGAAAGAAAAGTCGACTGGCCGCGCCGTCCGCGCCATAGCGGCAATATTCGAGCATCCGGGCCAAGCCCGGATCAAGCTCCAGCGCAAGGTCGACAAGACCGTCCACTCGCTCCACAGACATGTGAGCAAGCAGAACAGACAGTTTTTCGACTTTCCCCGCGGAGAGCGGCCCCATGTCATCACCAAGGCAAACACATTGGATTCAAAAATAACTGAACGCAGTTAATGTCAGCTTTCCAGAAGTGCTGGCAACCATAAACAGGCCTTGAGCCCGCCAAGGTCGGAGCGTTCAATCTCCAGCGCGCCGTCATAGGCGCGCGCCAGATCCACGACGATGGCGAGGCCCAGCCCAGTTCCCGGCGCCTGTTCATCAAGGCGCACGCCCCGCGCCAGCACGGCCTGGCTTTGTTCAGGCGTCAGTCCGGGACCGTCATCCTCGACACAGAGATAGAGCTGACCATCACGCAGGCTGGCGATGATGCTGACCTTGCTGGCCGCCCATTTACAGGCGTTGTCGATGAGATTGCCGAGCAATTCCTCAAGGTCCTGCTTCTCTCCGCGAAAGACGATCTTACCTTCGCAGCGCCAGTCCAGCGTGATCCCCTGGCGGCCATAGATTTTCTGCAAGGTACGGCCGAGGTCGTCGAGCGTGCGCTCCACAGGCGCCCGAGCGCCGATCGTGCGGGCATGAGCCGCCGCGCGCGCCCGGCGCAAATGGTGCTCGACCTGTTCAGACATTAGCCGCGTTTGGCGGTCGACCTGACGGGCCAGCGCCCCGTCCTGGTCCCGCGCTTCGTTGGACAAGACGGTCAAAGGCGTCTTCAGGGCATGGGCCAGATTGCCCACATGCGTGCGGGCGCGCTCCACCACTTCCTGGGAATGATCGAGCAGCTTGTTCAGCTCTCCGCCCAGAGCGATCAGTTCCGCCGGATACACCCCGCTGACGCGCTCGCTGCGCCCGTCGCGGACGTCGGCCACTGCGCGTCCCATGCGCAAGACCGGCGCGAGGCCGACCCGCACCTGTACGAAAACGCCCACGCCCAGCGCGACGGCGAACAGAAGAAACAATCCCGCCGAGGCCAGACCAAAGCGCATGATGCGGGCGTTCGCTGGCCTTTGGTCCTCAGCCGCGATCACAAGAAGGGGCGTCTCAACGTCATTGACCAGAATGGCGCGGATCACCAGGCGCAAGGGTTCCCCATCGGGGCCTTTGCTCATGGCGCTGACGGGGCGACCGGGATTGTCGAGCGCTTCACGCGTCGCCTTGTCCGGCGCCATCAGCAGAGCGTCGGCCAGCGATTGCGAACGCAAGGGGGCGACATCCGCCGCCGCGTCCAGCGACACCTGCCAATAGCGGCCTGAAAAGGTCTGGGAGAAGCGTGGATCGATCAGGTCCTCGTCCAGACGCAGGTTCAAGGAATCGCTGACCTCCACATGGGCGATCAGAGCGTCAGCAACCCCTGACAAGCGGTCCTCAAGATCACTGAGAACCGTCTGTCGGAACAGCGCTGTCAATGACACCGCGCCCAGAACCAGCAGCACAAGCGCCCACCCCAGCGCCGTCAAAACCAGACGGCGCACCATCGAGCCTTGAGTGACAAGGCGCAGTGCTGAGGCGTCTTCGCTCACTCAGCCGCCGAGCTCTTGGATTCGCCGGGATCCACCAGCCGGTAGCCCAAGCCCCGGACCGTCTCGATGCGGCTGGAGCCGATCTTCTTGCGCAGGCGACCCACAAACACCTCGATCGTGTTGGAGTCGCGATCGAAATCCTGGTCGTAGATGTGCTCCACCAGCTCGGTGCGCGAGATGACGCGGTCGCGGTGATGCATCAGATAGCTCAGCATCCGGAACTCATGCGAGGTCAGCTTGATGAGCTGATCGCCCAGGAAAACCCGGGAACCGCGGGTGTCGAGACTCAGATCACCGCACATCAGGGTGGAGGTGGCGTGGCCCGCCGCCCGGCGGGTCAGGGCGCGCAGGCGCGCCAGCAATTCTTCAGGATGGAAGGGTTTGGTCAGATAATCATCCGCCCCAGCGTCAAACCCGGCGACTTTCTCGCTCCAGCGGTCGCGCGCGGTCAGGATCAGCACCGGCGAGGCCATGCCCGCCTCGCGCCAGCGCTCCAGCACCGTCACGCCATCCAGTTTGGGCAGACCCAGATCGAGCACAATGGCGTCATAAGGCTCGGTCTCGCCCAGAAACAGGCCGTCCTCGCCATCCGCTGCGGTGTCCACCGCATAGCCGGAATGGGTCAGGACATCAGCCAGTTGCCGACGCAGGTCAGGGTCGTCTTCGACGATAAGCGCTCGCATGTCTGCCTCCTCCCGTTATCGGCGCACCCGGCCCGATTGCGCATCCACGCGCACATCAAGCCGACGGCCCTCACGGGTCAGTATCCGGATCATATAATAGGGGTTCTCACCATTCACGAGCCGGCCGGACAACACCTCGGCGCCCGGATAAGCCTGACGCACGGCGGCGACCGCCACCGACATAGGCACGATGGATTGCGCCACGCTATAGCTCTGATCCTTGTGGACCAGGGCATGGGCGGGCGCCCCTGTCAGGGAGGAGGCGCAAACAAGCGTCAGGAGAAGTGTGAGAATTCGTGTCATGACATGCTTAATGACGGATCCGGGCTGAACGCACGCTGAACGGTATTCAGAAACGTGGCTGAGGGGCATCATGACATGAAACGCTTTCGCGGATCATAATCCGTCGGAGGCGTCCAATCTTCGATAAACGCTTCAAGGTCAGGGTCGTTCAGCGGCACGTCGATGACCAAACGGATGATCTGGTCACCGCGCTCGCCCTCTCCCTTGGGCGCGCCCTTGCCGCGCAGCCGCAGCTGGGCTCCGGAATTGGCGCCCGCCGGGACGCGAACCTCGACCATGCCGTCAATTGTAGGCGCGCGCACGGCGCCGCCGAACAACGCTTCTTTCAGGGAAATCGGCAGATCGAGCCGGATATTGTCGCCCTCACGCCGGAACCAGGGATGCTCCTGGATCACGATCTCGATCAGCGCATCCCCCGCCGGGCCGCCATCGCGACCAGGATGTCCCTGACCGCGCAGGCGCAGCACCTTGCCGCTCTCCACGCCCGCGGGCACGGCCACTTCCAATGATTTGCCGTTGGACAAGCTCACGCGTTTTTTCGCGCCGCGCATGGCGTCTTCAAAGCTGACAGTGAGGCGCGCCTTGATCTCGGCGCCGCGCATGGGCTGCCCACGGGAACGGGAGGCGCCAAAATCGGTGAACAGATCAGAGAACATGTCGCCCAGATCCTCGAACCGGCCGCTGGGGCCGCGCTCGCCGGGCGCGCCGCCGGGGCGCGAGCGGAAATGATAGGCCGGGCGTTCCTGCCCGGCGGCGTCAATCTCGCCCTGGTCAAAGCGGGCGCGCTGTTCAGGGTCTGACAACAGCTTGAAGGCCTGGGTGACCTGCTTGAACTTGTCTTCGGACACCTTGTCATTCGGACGTGCGTCAGGGTGCAAGGCCTTCGCAAGCTTGCGGTAGGCGCGCCGGATCTCGTCGGCGCTCGCAGTGCGGGACACGCCCAGAATCGCATAGGGGTCAGTCATCATGGCCGTTGTGATAGCAGTCTCTTGCAGGTCGGGCGAGCACCGGGCCGCACCCGAACGGGTCACATCTGTGCGTTCCGCCTCAGACCTGCAAGACCGACGCCAGCCCAGCGCCATATCGCTCTGAGATTTGCCGGACGCTGAAGCTGCAACCGCTCAGATCAACCGGCAGCTCTGACAGAGACAGGACAAGCTGCGGGGAAGACGCCGACCAACGCGCGATGACGGCGCCGTTCAGGTCTCGCAACTCCACATCATACTCCTCCAGCGCCTCACCCAGCGGCACGTCCACCCCCTGCCAGCGGTCCCCGCCGATCCGTGTGCGGCGAATCCAGTTCAGCGTCAGCTCCGCCTCGCTCCTCATCATTTTGAGATGAACCGGTGAGAGCGGACGCAAATCACGCGCCTGATAGACCGCCTGCAGCTGGCGGGCGCGACCATCGCTGCGCCGGGCGCCTTGGGGCACGGCGATGACAGACAGCGCGGCATCGCGTTCCGCATCGGTCACCGGCAGCACGCCCAGCGCGCCATCAAGGGTCACCACGCTGGCGCCTGCAGAGGCGCCGGGCGCGGGCGAGCTGCCCAGACCGCGCAAAAGCCCCGTCAGCCGCCAGGCGCCGTCCGGTTCGAGCGCTGCGTGTTCAAACGCCAGCACTTCCCAACCCTCTGGCGTTTCAACCGCAAGCTGGTTGGCGCCCGCCAGAACCGACAGACGCGAGCGGCTTTCAAAGGCGCCGTCATAGAGCCGGACCCGCAAGGCCTCATCCTGGCGCCAGCGTCCCTCGGGGCCGGCGGCCAAATCGTCCAGCAAAACGCCCGTTTGCGCTGGCGCGGCAATGCGCGCTCTGACCTGCGCGCTTTCAAAATCGGCGCCGGCATAAAGTTGCACCGCCCCCGCCCAGTGCTGGCTCCACACCGCCGCCAAAAGGCCGTTGCGCGGCGTTTCTTCATCCCCGCCAAGGGGCAGGTCCAGCAAACGCACAAGCGGGCGTCCCGCCGCGACCGGCGCCGCAGGGAGTTGCGGCTCCGGGCCGGACACTGGCGCCAGCCCGCCCAGCGCCGGGCCAAGCTGAGCGGTGCGCGACGCGACACCCTCCAGCGCATCCAGCCGCCAAAGCGGAGCGTCAGCGCCGCTCATCTGCACCGGATCACCTGCTTCAAGCCGAGCCATCGAGGGCGGCAGGGCTGTGCTCAGGCTTTCGCCCTGCGTCCGGGCGCGGGCCAGAAGATCACGCGCCCAGCCTTGCGCCAGACCACGATCGGCCAGGATCGGCGCCTGAACTGAAATCAAGCCATCGGTCACATGGTCCAGCCCGCGCGCGCTGACGGCGGCGGGCGCATAATCGCCTTCATCGCCAATAATGACGAGCTGGGCGTCTGCGGGGGCGTCTTCCAGCGGGGCACGGGTGTAAACGGCGCCATCCGCGCCTTCAGGCAGCTGATCGGCCTCCAGCATGACCGGCGCGCTGACCGGAGACAGCGGCAGACAGGCCGCGCCCCGGCTTTGGTCCACCAGCGTAAAGCCAAACACCGCGCCCAGGCTGGCGATCACATCACGCGCCCGTTGCGGACGGTTGATCACATAGCCCGCCAGCACGCCGTCCAGCTGATGGGCGTCCAGCGCGTCCAGCCCGGCGCGGCGGGCGATATCGGTCACCACCGCGCTCAACGAAGACTGCCCCGCCCGTCCCGTCAGCCAGTGCCCGCGCCGCCAGTTTCCGCCATCGCTCCAGATATCGGTGCGGGCGGGAAATTCAGGAAACGGCCGGGCGTCCCAGCACCAGACATGACTGCGTTCCAGGTCCAGCATGGGGCCGCCATAGACCGGTGAGACCGGATTGCGCCCCTGCCCTGGGTCCCAATAATCCAGCACGGTTTCGATGGCCCGGCGCTGGATCAGATCGTCACGCGCGCCGGTGGAAAAATGCGGCGCCCGGCTTTCCGTGCTTTTGGGATCGAGGAAGACATTGGGCTGGTTCGAGCCCTTGTCCACCGCCGGGCAGCCGAGCTCCACAAAGCGGATCGGTTTGCCGCCCGGCGCCCAGCCTGTTGGCGTCGCCGCACGGTGTCCGCCCACCCGGTCTTGATGGGGATTGGACCACCAGTCCGCGAGGCGCTTATACGCCCAGACCCAGTCTTCGCCATGGGCCGTGTCGAGGATGGGGGTCCGGGACTGGCTCAGACGGTCGGCGTCCGACGCATAATACCACTCCCCGCCTTCACCGCCTTGCACATTGGCGCTGAGATAGGCGCGATCATGGATCGAGCCGAAATCCGCATCGGCATGGGTCTCCCCGTCTCGCCAGTCTGACAAGGGCGCATACCAGTCGAGCCCCACATAATCCACGTTGGGGTCCGACCAGAGCGGATCAAGATGAAACAGGCGGTCCCCGCTGCCGTCCTGGGGCGCATGCCCGGAATATTCAGACCAGTCCGCCGCATAGGACAGCTTTACCGACGACCCCAGCAAGGCCCGCGCCTCGCCCGCCAAGGCTTTCAGGCGCGTGACGGCGGGATAGGTCGTCCGGCTTGAGCGCACCTGATTGAGCGCGACCATTTCAGATCCAATCAGAAAGCTCTCTACACCGCCCGCAGCCTTGGCCAGCGCGGCATGGTGCAGGATGAAGCGGTCAAAGCCCCAATCCCCAGCAGAGCCGTCATAGCGCACCGCATCGCCGGAAACCTGGAAGTCCGTCACGCGCGCGCCGCCGAAAAAACCATCCACCTGCACGCTCGCTTGCGCGCTTTGATCGGGCGAACCGGCCTGCCCCGGCGCCGGCGAGCAGGTGATCCGGCCCCGCCAGGGATAGGCGGCCTGATAGGGCGCGCCATAAGGGGCGTCAGCGCGCGTGGTCTCAGGAATGTCCATCAGGATGAAAGGGTAGAGGGTGACGGCATAGCCGCGCTGTTTGAGCGCCCGGATCGCATGGATCACGGTCTCGTCTGACGGCGTGCCGCCATAGACCGGCGCGTCATCCCGCTGGGACACCAGATGCGCGTCCGCCCGCGACAGGCCTGCAACAGACCAGTCCAGCGGTCGTGTGGTCTTTTCACGCGTCTCCACGCCCGGCCGGATCTGGCAGGCGCCGCAGCGCAGATCATCGCCGAACCAGCTGGTGACCAGCGCCACTGACCTCACCTGCGGCAGGCGCGCGGCCAGATCATCCAGCGCCGCTTCGAGATTGGTGAACGCGCGGCTGGTGTGAACGTTCTCGGCCAGCTCCTCGCCTTCGCGCAGCTGGCGATAAACCGGCTCAGTGGCATAGACGAACTCGCCCGAGGCCGGGATCAGACACACGCCCTGAACCAGGTGTTCAAGCTGCGGCTCATCGCTCTGGTCCTCGCCCGCACCCAGCACTTCAAAGCTCAAATTGGGCAGACGCGCGCCATAGGCGTCGAGCGGGAAATCCTCAAACACCACATAGGCAAGGCCGCGATAAGCGGGCGCCGCGCCCTCCACCGCTTCAATCAAAGGGTCCGGCGCCTGATCCGGCGCGCCGGCATGAAGCCGCATCACCGCCGTATCATGGGCGAGCAGCTCGCCATTCGCCCAGATGCGTCCGACGCCGGAGACCGGGCCTTCGCACAGCGCGACCGCGAAGCTCGCGGCATACTCATACTCGGTGATCTCGGGGCCGCCCTTGCCCCCGCCCGCGTTGCGGGTGTTGGCGGTCTCGGTGACCGGCCCCAGCCAGATCACCTGCCCGGCGAGGCGCATCCGGCCATAGACGATCGGCACGAAGGCGCCTTCGGTTGAAGTCTGGACGTTGAAACTATCAAGTCGCGGGCCTTGCTGGTCTGACGCAAACAGGCCGCCAACCAGCGAGCCCACCCCCGCTTGCAGGAATGACGCGCCGACCTGCTGGGCGGCGGACAGGAGAAGCTGACCCATATGATCCTCGCTCTGGCTAAAGGGGGAAGGCGTAGGCGCCTGCGATCCGTCGGCGCCACCAAGGCCCTAAAGCGGTCTCGCACACGCGCTGACCCCGCCAGGCGTGCAGGATGCGATCAGGCGCGCTCAGGATCGCGCAATGGCGCGCCGGGCCGTTCGGGGAATAGTGAAACAGCAAGACGTCGCCCGGCGCCGCCGAGACGATCTCGACAGGAGATAACCAGCGCGCCGCCGCCTCGCTCAGCAGATCGCGCGCGCTACGCTCGGCCCAGTCAGGCGTATAGGGCGGCAGGGTCTGGGGTTCGGGCCCGTAAAGCGCACGCCAGACGCCGCGCACGAGGCCCAGACAATCACAGCCCGCCCCCTTCACGCTCATCTGGTGATGATAGGGCGTGCCAGTCCAGCTTCGCGCTTCGCGAAGGATGCGCGACCGGTGTTCCAGCTCACTCATCAGCGCGCGCTCACCGGACGGATCAGGGCGTCATTGCCGGGCATGTGCGGGCAGCCGCGAAAGTTCGCAGCGTTGGAAAAGCGCGCCTTGCAAGTCTCAAAGCGCTTGTCGCATCCGAGTGTCAGCCTGAGCGCCTCGCCCGCCTCGGCGGCGGGCGCCGCACTGTCGAGTTCAACAATCAGCCCTGTCCCGTCCGCGCGCGCCGTGACAATGCGCTGGTCCGGCCAGGACTGCTGATCCGTCCAGGCCAGCACGCCTTCAGAGAACACACTGACGTCACCCGGCGCCGGGTCCAGCCCCTCTATCCGAATAGCGCGCCGGGTGATCTGCCCCGCCAGCACGCCGCTGACCCGCCGCCCCGGCGCGGCCAGATCGACCTGACAGCGTGCATCACCCAGCTCGGCGTCGCATTGGCGCGAAAACACCCGGCCGATCGTGCGGTTCAGACGCGCGGACAGACCTGAGACTTCCGCTTCAAAGCCCTGATCGCCATAGCGGATTTCGCCCAGCTCTCCGGTGAAGGTGCGATAGTTCAGCGTCGGGTCTGACCAGTCGACCCGATAGAGCGCCAAAGCGGCGCCGTCCCAGGCGCCCGCCTTGATGGCGTCCCTGGTGATCACGCCGCTGTCGAGCCGCCCGAAGACGGCGCCGCGCGCAGGCGCTGTTCCGGTTTCACTGCGCAAATTTCCGGCGCTGAAACCTGAGGCGGGCTCGCAGCTTACGCCATCCACTTGCAGCATCTGGTCATGGTCGGTGAAGCCAAAGCGGGCGCCGTCGCGCCGGGTCAGGATCCAGGCCCAGCTCAGCGTGGTCACCCCTGCATCCAGCCGCGCCTGCAACTCGGGCGGAATCTCGATCATCACGAGCCTCCATAAAAAAAGCCCCGGCGAAAAGCCGGGGCGGTGTCCTACAAATCAGTGGCGGTCGTCAGTCGCTCTCGAACGCGGCGCAGGGCGCTTCGGGCTCAAGGTGACAGTCCGCCTCCATGAACGGCTTGAGCCGCCCCTCGATGAAATGCACCCAGACCGAACGCACGACGCCGGCGAGCGCTTCATCCACCTCGCCGGTCATGGCCAGGTCGACAGTGAAGACGGTTTCATGCGGGCTATCGCCCTCCTCCAGCGTCCAGCTCGAAACCATATGCACCGCCCGGCCGCTCAGGCCCAACGGGCCGTCGAGGCGCAATTGCTCGGGCGCCTGCACGAAGATCACGCGCGCATGCACGACGCCATCCGGCGCGTCCGCTTCGAACCGTTCATAGAACAGGCCGCCGACTTCCGGCTCGATCACCAGCTCGGCAGGGCCGGGCCAGAAGGTGTGGTCCCACCAGGGCGAGACATCGCCCGTGGCCGTGTCAAACACCTCGTCGCGTGGCGCCGCGATCTCCACCACGATCTGCGTGCGAAAGCCTTGCGCCTCGAACGGCGTCAACTCTGGCGATGACTGCGCCAGAAGGGCGGCGGCAAGCATGGCGATCATGTGATCCTCCCCGATTGATCTCAACCATCAGGGCGCGCCAAACGTCGCCTGTCCAGCCCTAAAGCCGCACCTCGATCAGCGGCACGGAGCTGATCATCGCGGCGCCGGTCTCAAGGCTCGCCTCCAGCTGATCGGCGTCAAACCGCGCTGGCGTGTCAAATCGGAATCCGGCAGTGATCAGCGCGTCCTCAGGCGGCGGCGCGTCAAAGGCGATGGCGCCGCCGGGCTCGACGCTGACCGGCGTTTCAACGCCGTCGAGCGCTGCGCGAACGCTGTCGGTCTGAGGCAGCGTAATCGGGCGGTCCCAGCGCCCGGCGCCGTCGCCATAGGCTTTGAGAAGTAAAAACCGGTCTGTCGCGCCATCCCCGGTTCCGATCACCTGGTCGGCGGGTCCCGGCGCCGCGCCGGGTCCCGCCGACCCGTGATCAAAGGGATCAGTGAATCGAAACGCGTGCAGCCGGCCCAGCCGCGCTTCAAAGAAGGCGGTCAGCCGCGCCAGATCCGCCTGGGACCGAACGCCGGGCGCCGCATCCCAGCGCCGTCGCGAGTCGCGCCAGACGGCGTTGCGTTCTTCGCGCCCTGAATTGAGCGTCACGATCTCGGTGCGCCGTTCGGGGCCCCCGCGCGCCGCGAGCCCGATCGACAGCGGAAAGCGCACATCATGAAACCCGCTCATAACCGGCGTCCTCCCCTTTGGACGGCGCGCGCCACAGCCGCCGCGATCTGGCTTTCAGAGCGTTTAACGCCGTCCAGCGTTTGCCCTTGAGCGATGATGGTGATGTTGACCGGCGCCCCGCCCAGCGGCGACACCGCGCCGGACTGGCCGGGCGTGAACACTTCCGGTCCACGCTCGCCCACCAGATAGCGCTCGCCCGCCATCACCGGCCCGCCCTCGGCCCGCTGGCCCAGCACCCCGCCCAGAAGCGAGCCCAATTGCCCGGCGGCGCTGTCCAGAAGCCCCGGCAAGGGCTGCAGGATGAACCGATCAAGCGCCAGCTCGGCGAAAGTGCGGGCGATCCTTTCCGCCATGTCTGAAAAGCTCAGCTCGCCGGAGCGCGCCGCGCCCTCAAGGCTTGAGGCGATGTCGCGGCCCGCGCTTTCAAATGCGTCTGACAAGGCCCGCGCCGCGCTTTCGCCCTCACGCGCCGTCTCGGTGATGGCGCGCCGCGCCGCACCGGCGTCCGCGGCGAGATCCGACAAATCAAAGGTGTCCGTCATTATGAACCTCCATCGGGAAAGTCTTTGATCAGGGCGTCGAGCGCCTGACGGTCGGGCGGCGGCGGCGGAGCATCGGGCCCCAGCGCCGCGCACAGCGCCCGCCATTCCGCCAGCGACAGCGCCCAGAAGGCGTCAGGGCTCAGCCCGAAGCGCAGCACGCCCAGCGCGAACCAGCCCGGCCAGCGCCCGGTCATGTGAGGTTCGCTTCAAAACAGCTCAGCACGGCCCGCGCGGCGTCTGCCGGCGCCGCCGCGTCCGCCAGCGCCTGCGCGTTCTCATGGCCGCCCGCGGTCAACAAAGCGGTCAGAACGCGGCTGAGATCGGTCGCGCTGAGACTTCGAAATCGTTCTGAAAGCGCTTCAAGGCCAGAGACCTCCAGCGCCTGTTCGATCTGCATCAGGGCTGCAAGGCTGAGACGCAGAGTGACTGGCGCATCGCCCAAATGGGCGCGCACCTGTCCAGATTGAGAATTTGTCATGACCACAGTCTTTTTGCGCCGCTAGACTGGGCGCGGATCAACGTGAAGGGATCACCCATGCGCCGCCTCCTCGCCTGTCTCGCCCTCGCCTCTCCGCTGGTTCTGTGCGGGTGTGAAAGCCTGTTCCAGGACGTTTATGACGAGCGTTATGAGGAAGAGTGCGAGACGCTGCGCAACCCCGACGCCTATCGCGCCTGCCTCAACGAGCTTGAGGACATGCAGCGCCAGCGCCGGATCGACGAGCGCAGCTCAGAGAGCTGAAAAACTCAGCGCGCCGGCGGACGCCAGCGACAGCGAATAGCTCGCCTCGCCGTCATGACGGCCCGAATATTCCAGCGCCGTCACCAGGAACGGGCCTTCGATGACGCCAAAGTCCGGCACGATCACGCGCCAGCTGCGCTTGGCCTGATCAAAGAAGACGCCGCGGACGGTCTCATCCGCCGCGCTGTCGACAAAAATCCCTGCGCCCGAAATCGCCGCAGTGCGCACCCCGGCGCCGTCCAGCAATTCGCGCCAGCGCCCCGGACTGTCGGCATGGGTCACCTCGACCGCGCGAGCGTTCAGCGACAGGGTCTTCGCCCTGAGCCCCGCAAGGGTGGTGAAACTTTCCGGCGCGCCTCCGTCGCCGATTTTCAGCAAGACATCCTTGCCCGCCTGCGCCGTCATGGCGTGTCTCCTTGTGTTTGAACGCCTGAATTCAGACATGAAAAAAGCCGCCCTGAGGGCGGCTTCTGTGCGTTGTTGAGCGCGTCAGTCTTCGGGTCAGTCCGACGCTTTGGCCTGTTCTTCACGCCACCAGGACCGCGCCTTGGCTTGGGCGTCTTCAATTTGCTGTTTTTCGTCGTCTTCAGCCCAATTGATCGCCTGTTGCTCATACTCGCTGAACAACTTCTCAGCGTCGTCTCTCAAGCGCCGTTGATAGACGTAAAGCGCGAAATCAATGAAATCGAGAACATAGCTGCGCCGCCACCAGTCTTTGAGAATCGGCTCGTTCAAGGCCCCGTTCTTGATGCCGATCGCGGTGGCCTCATAGTAATTGAAGACTTTCTTGAGGACGTCTTCCGCCATGAGCATTTTCCCGGCATAGGAAATTTCACGCTCATCGACCTGTTCAACGCCAAATGATCCGATATGACCGTCGCGCAATTTCCGGCGCGCCAGGCGAAATTGCTCGAACATCTGGATCAGGTCATGATCGCGCGTCTGGATGGCGATATGAAAGAAGGAATTGTTCTTTTTCGTCGTCCGTCCGGAATGCCAGATCTGGATTCCGGCGAACGCCGCCGTGATGATCAGCAGAAACAGCGTCGCTCCGCCAATGCCGACCAGCCACCAGTCCGCCGCATTCGGGCCGAAGGCTGAGACTTCGCGGAAATAATTGATGAGCGCGTCCAATATTCCCCCCAAACGCGAACTTTATGGTGAATACAAAAAAGCCCGGGATTTCCCGGGCTTGAACGCAGACTGGAAAGCCTAACGGCTCGTGCCTTCAACCTTTGAAACACTGACAATACGGCTCGTACCTTCGACACGGCTCGTGCCTTCAATACGGCTGGCACCTTCAATTTTCGCACCCAAACGGCACATAGTCTGTCTCCAGTTGCTTCCCTGTTCACGCAACGCATAACGTGCGCCAAGGTTCACAGTGTTACAAAATCACGGCGTCATCATGACGAGCCGTGATAAATAAACCCTTACGATGCAGTCGTGTACGGCGCAGGTATGAAAAGCCGTAGAAAGCTCTCATTCTGACGCTTCACAAGCGGCTGCGAGATTAGCTTCTCCGCCAGAACAATCAAGTAGGCATGGAAATCAGGCCATGCAAGCTGAGACGTGACGTCAAGCTGATCTGATCTGAATTGGGTCTGATTCTGACCCGGCGTGCAATTGCCTGCGCCCGGAACCGCGACAGGGTTTAAACCTGGTGAACCATCACCCTGACCCGCGCCAGCCCCTGCACGATGCGGCTGTCTGAGGTGGAGAACAGGTCGGCGTAGACCAGGCGCGGATGGATCGCCGCATAGGGCGCTTCCAGCACCAGCGGGCTCGTCTCCAGCGCAGAGCGGATCGCGCCCAGCGCCTTTTTGATGGTCTCGCTGTCATCGCGCCGCCCGCGGATCAGCACGGTCTGGCGCATCTCTATCAGCTTTGTCTCGCTGGCGTCCGCCGCCTCGCTTATCGCTCGTCCCAGATACAAGAACGGATAGCGCACGCCGGATCTGGGCTGATCAAAGATGCGCGCCTCCAGCTGGGCCGTGATGCCTGGATCCCTGCGCAAATGCTCCAGAAGACCGCTCTGGAACGCGGCTTCCGCACTCATAGCCGCACCGGCGTATAGGGGGCTAACAGACGATCCACGATCTCAGGCGCAGGCGGCGTCTCGCCCCCCTCGCCCCGATCCGCGCCATAGCGCGCCGCGACCAGATGCAGGATCGCCGCGCGCAAGGGCGCCGGCACGTCGTCGGGCGTCTCGCCAAACCCGGCGGTGAACTCAATCTCGATCCCGCCCGCCTTGACCACAGGGCGCGGCAAGGAGAAGGGCAGGATCGCCACCAAACGCCCCGGCTCACCGGTCTCCACCCGGTATTCGGCCGGATCCCAGACCGAGAGCGTCCCGTCGCGCTCGCGTCCGCGCACCGCCTCGACGCTCAGAAGCGGCGCCTTGGCCAGGCTGACCGCCAGCCCGGACGCGCTAAGCCTTGCGCGCGGCCAGTCATCGAGCCGCTCACGCCAGCTCTGGGTGATCAGCGCCAAGCCAGTTCGCGCTTCCACATGTTCGCGTGCGGCGATGATCGCGTCGGTGATCAATGCATCGTCGTCTTCATGGCTGACGCGCAACCAGGCTTTCGCCGCTTCCAGACTGACGGGTTCCGCCCCGGGCGGACTTAGAAGAGTGAGAGACATCGCGCCGCCTCCTTTTCAAAAAAGCAAAGCCCCGGCGCTGTGGCCGGGGCTTTGAGGTGGGGGAGAGAAGGCTCGGATCAGGCGGCGAATTTCAGACACTTGATCGCGTCGAAATCCTGCACGCCGCCGCCGACGCGGCGGGTGGTGTAAAACAGGACATAAGGTTTCGCCGAATACGGATCGCGCAGCACCTGAACGCCCTGGCGGTCGACCACCAGATAGCCGCGCTCGAAATCACCAAAGGCGATCGAAAAGCTGTTGGCGCCGATATCGGGCATGTCCTCGGCCTCGGTGACGGGATAGCCCATCAGGCTGGCCGATTGACCCGCGCCCTGGGCGGGCTGCCAGATATACTGGCCGTCCGCATCCTTGAACTTGCGCACGGCGGACACCGTGGAGCGGTTCATCACAAAGCGGCCATTTGAGCGATAGGCGGTCTTGGGCGCATAGATCAGATCAATCAGCGCATCAGCAGGGTCTGACACGGAAAACCCGCCCGACACCCCGGTCGAGACAAACCCCATCTCGCCCCAGCTTTCCGTGCCGACTTCGGCCATGGTGTAGCTGAGGAAGCCGCGCGGCTTATTCACCCCATCGCCGGACACGAAGGCCTTGCCCTCGGCTTCAGCAAAGACATCGCGCACTTCTTCGGCCAGCCATTGCTCAAGATCGACCAGCGCATCATCGAGGATCGCCGGGGTGGCGGCGGGCATGGCGTAAAGCTCGGCGGTCGGAAACTCGAGCAGCTCCAGCGAGGACGCGTCGGTTTCAGGCCGGCTCGCCGTCTCCGCCGCCCAGGCGCCGACCGCGCCGCCCGCGCTGACCGGTTTCTTGAAGGTGTGGCTGCGCGTCTGTTTGACACTGGCGATGGAGCGGATCGGGCTGACCTCGCGGATCAAACGTTCGATACGCGTTTCCAGCTCCGCCGGCGCCACATGGCCGCCCGTCGCGCCGGTCTGGCCCGACAGCGCTTTTTGATCGAGCGCCGGCGTTTCGCCAGTGCGCAGAAAGCCCGACCAGCCCGCCGATTTCACATCGGCGCCGGACAGGTCGGGCCGCGCCGCTTCCCGGCTCAGACGATCAAGGCGGGACTGGGCCTCGTTCAATGCAGCGTCGATGCGGTTCACCTTGTCGGTGATCAGCGGATCGGCGCCGGTCTTGGATTCAATCGCCTCCAGGCGGTCGTCATTGGCCTGTTTGAAATGTTCAAACGCGGCCAGCATATCCGCCATGGCCACGCGCGTGTCAGCGGAAGGAACCGCCATCTTGGTTTCCCGGCTCATGAAAATCCTTTCTGTTCATGATGCATAGTCAAAGCGGTCAGGCCGCCGACGCGGCGAGCCGCGCCTCAGAAGCCCCAAGGACGCGAAGCCGCGCCTGGGCCAGCATGGGAAAGGTGACGATGGACACCTCCCACAGATCGAGCTGCAACAGATCGCGTCCGCCGCCCGGTCGGGGCGCGGAGCGTTGGGTGCGAAAGCCGATGGAGAGGCCATCCACCGCCCCTTCGCGCACCAGTCCCAGGGCGGCGCGCCCGCGCGGGGCGGTGGACAGAATGCGACCGCGGACATAAAGCCCGCGGCCGTCCTCGGCGATCTCGTCCCAGACGCCCACAGGCTCCGCCGCGTCATGCTGGAACAGCATGCGCACCCCTGTGGGGCCTCGCGCCTTGAGCCCTTCTGCAAAGGCTCCCGCGCGGACCAGATCACCGCCCTGATCCTCGATATCAAACAGGCTGGCGTAGCCAGCCACCTCCAGCGGTTCGCCGGAGTTGTTCAGCGCCTGCATGCGCGCCTCCCCTGACTGTGAAAATGTCGGACCGGTCAGTCCTGTTCGAGGCGACGCTCGATGCGCTCCAGCGCAGCGCGCGAATACGCTGCGTGCGCTTCCAGCCGCGCCAGACGCTCGGCCACCGGCGCGGTGGCGTCGGCGCGGGTTTCCAGCTGGTCGAGGCGCTCATTGGCGGCGCCGGTCCACATCAGGGCGCCGGCGGTCTGCAGCGTCAGCGCCAGAATGACGCCGAGCGTGATTGAACGTTCGAGCCGCCACCCTTGGGCGACCTGATCTCCAAGGCTCATGCCGACTCTCCTTGTATCTGCGGCGCGAGGCCCAGAAGGGCGCGCTTTTCATCGGGCGACAGGAAGTCCGCGCCGGAGATCTGCGCCCAGCGCGCGGCGCGCTCCTCGGTGAAGGCGGGCAGGCCGTCTTCATCCACGCAGAGCTTCGGATCGGTCCCGAACCAGGACGCCAGAAAACGATTGAGCGCGGCGGCGGTTTTCTTCGCCAGCGGCAGCACGGTCTGGCGGTAAAAGGCCTGATTGGCTTCGCGATAATTGGAATAGGTGTTGTCGCCCGGCAGCCCCAGCAGCATGGGCGGCACCCCAAACGCCAGCGCGATCTCGCGCGCCGCCTCGCGCCGCGCCTGGATGAAATCCATCTCGGCGGGGGAATGCCCCATGGGCTTCCAGTCGAGCCCGCCTTCTAAAAGCAAGGGGCGCCCGGCATTGTCGGGGCCGGTGTAAAGGCTTTCCAGTTCAGCTTTCAGCCGGTCAAACTGATCCGGCGTCAAACGCCCCTGCCCCTCTGATCCGGTTTTCATCACCAGAGCGCCGGACGGGCGAGCGGCGTTATCCAGCAGCGCCTTCGCCCAGGCGCCGCCTGAGGCGTGCACATCCACCGCCCGCGCCGCCGCCTCCATGGGCGACAGGCCATACTGGTCATCGGTCGGGTTAAAGAGCTTCAGATGCAGGACCGGCGACCGGCCCGAGGCGCGATCACGCTGAAACACCAGCGCGCCGGACGCTGTGCGATACTCCCACCCCTCCGCCCAGCCCTTGGGGCCGGTCATCACCCGCACCCGGTCAGGCCGCAGCGCGTACAGCCCCGGCGTTCCCGCCTCAAAACCGGACAGGTGCAGATAGGCGTCGCCCGCCACCTGAAGATGGCTTTGCACGCTGTCCATCAGCTCCGCGCCGGACTGGTCGGGATTGGGCGCTTGGATCAACGCCATCGCGGCTTGGCTGGCGCGATCCTCGCCAGAGGTCTTCAAAGGCGTCGCGGCGACCGCTTCCGCGATCAGCCGCACACAGCGATGCGCGACGGCGTTTCGGGCATAGCCTTCGGTGGCGAAGGCGGCGTAACCGCGCGGGCTCCAGCTCGCCCCCGTCCCGAATCCGAGCGCAAGGGTTCGCCCGGCCGCCTTGCGACCGAGACCCAGCCAATGCTTGAGCATGGCGTTCTCCTGTTGAGTTAGAGCCGTCGCAGCCGGGGGCTGGCGGCGGAAGGCGTGAGGGCGGCGACCGCCCAGACCAGCGCATCCACCCGGTCCGGGCTGCCGCTCTGGTCGGGGGCGCCAAAGCTGCACATCTGGTCTTCCAGCGCCGGCATGCGCATCGCATGGCGAACGCGGCCGCGGGCGTAGAGCGCGGCGACGGGTTCAGCCCGCGCCCGCTTGCCGCGGCTGGCGTGAACCAGCCGCACCGGCAGATCCGGCGCTGCGGCCTGCAAGACGGCGCGGACCATGTCCCCGCCCTGATTGGCCTCGGCGATCACAGCGTCTGCGTCCAGGGCGTCAAAGGTTTCCGCCACCCGCGCCGCCCAGTCTTCAGGACGCGCCTGAAAGCTCGCGTCTTTCAGGATCACCAGACGAGCCTCGCGGCCCTGACCTGAGGCCCCGGCGGCGATGATGCCGCATTCATCCCCGGTCGCGCTGGCGGGCGGGTCCACCGCCACCACCACGCGCTCGGGCTCGAACTCTGAAAGCGCCAGCGCCTGATCAATCAGGCCACGCGTCCACAGCGCGCCTTCGGGATCGTCAATCAGAACGCCTTCCAGCTCTTGCCGCGCCAGACGGCTGGCGCCATAGCGTTCGGTCATCGCCGCGACGAAACCCGGCGCCAGATTGGGCGCGTTCGCATCGGTCGCAGCATGGCTGATCACCACGCCCGCCTGTTTCAGAAGCGCTTTCAAAGCTGGCAAGGGCCGCGGCGTGGTGGTGATCATCAATTGCGGCTGCTCGCCCAGCCGAAGCCCCAGCCCCAGCATGTCGAGCGTCTCCTGAGGCCGGGTCCAGGCCGCGAACTCATCCGCCCAGGCGCAGTCAAATTGCGGACCGCGCAAGCCGTCCGGGTCTTCAGATGAAAACCCGTACGCCATCGCCCCGTCCGGCCAGACCAGACGATGACGGCTGGCTTCATAGCGGGGACGGTCCTCATCCTCGCCGATATTGAGAAAGCCCGACGGGCCGGAAACCATCACCTCGCGCACATCGGAAAAGGTCGGCGCCACCAGCGCGATGCGCCGTCTGCCCGCCTTCACCTGCGCCCTCACCCACTCGGCTCCGGCGCGGGTCTTGCCCGCCCCGCGCCCACCGAGAAACAGCCAGGTGCGCCAGTCGCCGTCAGGCGGCAGCTGATCCGTGCGCGCCCAGAAGCGCCAGCTAGTCGCGAGGCGTTTCACCTCCTGAGGCGTCTGATTGCGCACCCACGCCCTTCGCTCTGAGATGCTCTGCGAGGCGATCGAGCCGGCGATCGAGTTCGGCGTAATAGTCTCGTTCGTCACCGGCCGACTCCTCAGCATGCAGGGCGGGGGCGCCGCCCGTCTCGGTCTGGGTCATGGTTTCACTCCAGTGTTTGAGATCGCGGCCCGCCTTGATCAGCGCGGCGATGGTCTTCGCCTGTCGCTCGGCCTTGCCCGCATCCCCGTCGTCGAGCGCCGCCAACGCCGCTTCCAGGCGCCGGTTCAGCTCTGCGATCATCCTTGCGGGCGCGGGGGGCGGGAAATGCTGATCAATCCAGCCGCATCTGTCGGTGATTGTTTTCGGCTTCAGCCCAAAGGTCGCCGCCAGGTGTTCGGCGCCCTGCCCGGCCCGCCAGCCTTCATGAATGGCGATCCAGTCAAAGCGCCGCCCCCCACCCGTCCGTTCCGGCGCCGGGAGGGGCGTCTTCGTGTTCATTTCGACCATGCCTGAACACTAGCCGATAACCGCCTCGGTCGGATTGATCGCACACGGTTTCGCCCAACGCCTTGCGGCGTCAGGGACGGTCGGTTCAGGGATGAAGGATAGGCGAGGCTTTATCCCCGCTTTGTGTCCTGACGGCTGACGATATGGCGTTCGAAATCGGCTTCATCGACGTCATTTTCGCTGACAAGCGCGCCTTTGACCGAATGCCCGGCGCGCACGACGCTTTCGCGATCACCGGTCTTCAGCGGATGCCAGTCGGGCAGGCTCTGGCCTTCATTGAGCAAGCGATAGGCGCAGGTGTCGGGCATCCATTTGAGCTGGTCGATATTCTTTGCGCTCAGCCGTACGCAGCCGGGCACATGGGTCTGGCGGTTGGCGTAGTCCGAGCAGCGCACGGTTTTCAGGTCCAGCAGCTTGCAGCCCACATTGGTGCGCCAGAAGGTGTCAGGGTCATCTTCATCGCCTAGAATGACGACGCAGCATTTACCGCAGCCATCGCACAGCGACTCCCATTCGCTGTCGCTCATTTCAGAAAGCGACTTGCGTTCGTAAAAGGGACGATTATCGCTCATGGCCTAAGTTTAGCCGTGATCGGCTGATTTTGAGACATGTCCCAAAGCCCGTACGGGCTGCGAAACTCTATTGAGGTCCGCCATCACATTCCGCGCCGATCAATCGCCCTCCCTTGTGACCCGGCTCAAAGCCCGCTGGCGCCTCATCGCGCTCGTCACCGTGCAACTGGTGCTGCTGGCGGGTCTGGCCTGCGGGGTTGTAATCTGGCGGTGGGCCTACCACGACTTGCCGTCGGTTCCAACAAACGCACAGGAATTGTGGAGCGTCCGGCGCGAAGCGGCGGTGACGGTGCTGGCGGAAAACGGCGCCATTCTGGGCCAGCGCGGCCCCCTGTATGCGCGTCCGGTACGGCTTGATGATCTGCCCGATCACGTCCCCCAGGCCTTCCTCGCCATCGAGGATCGGCGCTTTTACCAGCATGACGGCTTTGACGAGCGCGGCTTCGCCCGCGCCATGTGGGCCAATCTGCGCGCCGGCTCTCTGGTCCAGGGCGGCTCGACCCTGACCATGCAGCTGGTGAAAAACCTGATCCTCAGCCCCGAGCGCACCGCAAGGCGCAAGCTGCAGGAGATCCGCATCGCCACCGAGCTTGAGCGTCATCTGACCAAGCAGGAAATCCTCGAGCTTTATCTCAACCGGGTCTATCTGGGCGATCAGGCCTATGGGGTGGAAGCTGCGGCCCAGCGCTATTTCAACAAATCCGCCAGCGCGCTGACCGTCTCCGAAGCGGCGCTTCTGGCGGCGCTGCCCAAGGCGCCGTCGCGCCTGGCGCCGACCTCCAACCTGCCCGCCGCCCGCGCCCGCGCTGAATCGGTATTATTCAGCATGCTGGACGCCGGCTTCATTGATCAGGCGACCTATGAGACGGCCCTTGAAAACCCGACAGAGCTGGCGGCCGGCGATGAAAGCTTTGAGCCGGGCGCCTTTGGCTATGTCTTTGATCAGGCGGTCGCCGAAGCGCGCCAGCATCTGGGCGACGCGGCGAGCACGCCTGATCTGGTGATCCGCACCAGTCTGGACGTCGCCGCCCAGCGCGCCGCCGAACGCGCCGTCGCCGCTGTGATGGATTTGCAGGCCGAAGCGCGAAACGCCGACGAAGCGGCCTTGGTGGCGATGGATCATCAGGGCCGGGTGCGCGCCATGGTGGGCGGACGCGATTATACCGCCAGCCAGTTCAATCGCGCCGTTCAGGCCCGCCGCCAACCCGGCTCGGCGTTCAAACCCGTGGTCTTCGCCGCCGCGTTTGAAGCCGGGATGGAGCCCGCCACCGCCTTTAACGACGAACCCATCGAGATCGAGGGCTGGAGCCCTGAAAACTATGGCGGCGATTATCGCGGCCGGATCACCATCGCCGATGCGCTCAAACGCTCGATCAACACCGTCGCCGCCCAGGCGGGCGCCGCAGTGGGCGCGGACGCGGTCGCAGAAATGGGCCAGCGTCTGGGGATCACCACGCCGCTCAACGCCGTGCCGTCCTTATCGCTGGGCGCATCCGGGGTCAGCCTGATCGACATGACGCGGGTCTATGCCGTGTTCGCCAATGACGGCCGCCGTCCTGAACCGGTTCTGGTGCTGGAGGTGCGCAATTCGCGCGGTGATCTTCTGTATCAGGCGCCTGAGGCGACCGAAGGCCGTCAGGTGATCGAGCGCGAGCAGGCGCAATGGATGTCGACGCTGCTGCAAGGCGTTGTGATTGAAGGCACCGGCCAGCGCGCCCAGATCAATGGCCGCCGCGCCGCGGGCAAGACCGGCACCAGCCAGATGAGCCGCGACGCCTGGTTTGTGGGGTATACCGGACAGCTGGTCGCCGGCGTCTGGGTCGGCAATGATGACGACACGCCCACCGACGGCGTCACGGGCGGTCAACTTCCCGCCGAGATCTGGCGCCGCTTCATGAGCGAAGCCCATGAGGGCCTGCCCGCCGCCCCGCTGTCCGCCCCCGCGCCGCAACGACGCGGCGCCCGCGAAGAACGGCTGGCGGCGTATTATTCGGCTTTGTCGGCGCGATTTGAATCGCTCAAGGACGGCATTGACGACTGATCCTTAGCGCCCTCTTTCGCCAACAGCTCACGAATATCAGCGAGCTCTGAACGCAGGGCGCGCACTTCATGGATCAGCACTTCGCGCTCGTCATGCGCTTCAGCCTGACGCTCGGTCTCGGCGTCAAAATGCTTGGACTGCATGGAGTCCACGATCACCGCGATGAACAGGTTGAGCACGGCGAAGCTGGTGACGATCACAAAGCCGACGAAATAGATCCAGGCGAACGGATGCTCGGCGATCACAGGACGCGCGATGCCCATGGACCAGCTCTCCAGCGTCATCACCTGAAACAGCGTGTAGGCCGAGCCGCCCAGATCGCCGAAAAACTGCGGATGGGTGCCCGAAAACAGCTTTGCGCCCATCACTGACGCCACATAAAAAATCACGCCCAGAACCAACATGATCGCGCCCATGCCGGGGATCGCCTTGCCCAGCGCCTCGACCACCGAGCGCATTTCAGGAATGACCGAGAACAGGCGGAACAGGCGCAAAACCCGCAGGGCCCGCAGCACGGTGAACGCGCCCGCCGCCGGCACCAGAGAAATGGCGACCACCAGGAAATCAAACCAGTTCCAGCCTGACTTGAAGAAGTTCAGCCTGTGTACGAAGACCTTCAGAGCGATCTCGACCACAAAGGCGGCGATGATCGCCTTGTCGGCATAGCTCAGAACCTGAACCACGATGTCGGGCAACGGATAGGTCAACAGGCCCAGGATCGCCGCATTCACCAGGATCAGCGTCGTGATGGTGTTGCGGAACGCCGCGCTGTCCAGCAGCCGCGCCACGGAGTTTTTGCTCGCCTCAGGTGTCACGTCGCTCATCACAGGCCTCAAAGCAGGAGATCAGCCGCTTGGTTAGCCGCGCCACAGGTTCGGCGCAACGGTTTGTCAAACTCATGACGGCATATTCGCAGCCATGATGATCGCCCTGCTGATGATGGTGCAAAGCGCCAGCCCCGCCCCGCTCACCCTGCCGCCAGGTGCGATCCTGGACGCGCAGGCCCGCCGCGGGGTGTTGATGCGGCTGGACGGCGCCGCCGCGCAAAGCCCCCAAGCGTGCATCAGCGCCTGTGATCTGACGCCGAACTGTCAGGCCTGGACCTATCACCGTCCCGAAGCCGACCGCGCGCCGCGCTGTGATCTGCACCCGATCGCGGGGCCCAGTCATTTTGATCCCGGTGCGATCACCGGCCTGTCGCCGGCGCTGGCCGCGCGGATCGAAGCCGGCGCCGAACGCGCGCCGAGCGTGCGTGAACGCCGCGCGCTCTCGCACGAAGACGCCCCTGCAGCGCCGCCCCGCTCGGACGAGCTGGCGGGCGGCTAGAAAATACAACTGAACCGGGTGTTAACCACGGTGCGCCACGCTTTCTTTACATCATTGCCTGCATGATGAGCCGCTCACTGCGGAGGCCGGCATGACGGTTTCGTCCAAGCTTCATAAGCTGACCGAACTTGCGAAAGAAAAATCATCCGATCGCCGCCGCGATTTGCTGCGCGAGGTGACGGATCTGTTTTTTGACGCGCCGCCCGCCGGCGATTCTCCGGCGCAGGGCCAGTTCGACGATATCCTGCGCACCCTCGCGAACGAAACCGCCCAGGACGCCCGCGCCGAGCTGGCGGACCGCTTCGCCGACACCCCCTTCGCCCCCAAGGGCCTGATCCGGCAACTGGCCGCGGACGCCATTGAAGTGGCCGCGCCGATCCTGTCCCGCTCGTCTGTGCTGACCGACGAAGACCTGGTCACCATCGTGCACGAAACCGGTCAGGCCCATATCCAGGCCATCGCCAAACGCGAGAGCGTGTCTGAACGCCTGTCGCACGCCATCGTCGAAAAGGGCGATGACGACACTGTCGCCACCCTGATCCGCAATGACGGCGCCCAGCTGTCGCGCACCACCTATGAAGAAGTGGCCCGGCGCGCTGAAGACAGCGAAACCCTGCAAGGCCCGCTGGTGGAGCGCGCCGACGCCCCCGCAGACCTGCTGAACGATCTGATGGTGGTGGTCAGCCGCACCCTGCGCGACAAGATTTCCCAGCGCTTTGACAAGCTTGAACCCGGCGTTCTGGAAGCGGCGCTCGCCGCCTCCCAGGCCCGGCTTGAAAAGCGCATGTCCGAAGACAAGGCACTGAATGAAGCGCGGCGCTACCTCGCCTCCAAACAGGTCCGCAAGGAACTCGACGGCGCCCTTCTGGTCAGCCTGTTGCGCGAAAAGAAACCCGTGCATTGCGCCCTGGGCCTCGCCGAGCTGACGGGGGTGGATTACTTCACCGCCAAGCGCGCGCTGGAGCATAAGAGCCCCGACGGGCTGGCGCTGATCTGCAAGGCCTCAGGCATTGAAAAAGCGCTGTTCGTCACCCTCGCGGTCCTGCGCAGCCAGGCCGCCGACAACGCCTTCAACGATGCGCGCGAGATCGGCGTCATCTATGAAAAGCTCGAGCCGGAACAGGCCGAACGCGCCCTGCGATTCTGGAAGCTGCGCAAACAGGCCGCCGCTGCGGCCTAACGGCCCTCGCCCATTTCCCCATCATGGTTCTC
Organism: Oceanicaulis sp.; assembly: GCF_051859625.1. Taxonomy (GTDB): domain Bacteria; phylum Pseudomonadota; class Alphaproteobacteria; order Caulobacterales; family Maricaulaceae; genus Oceanicaulis. The sequence goes on from NZ_JBHYFH010000003.1 coordinate 95,732, forward strand.
GCCGCGGGCGATCTGACGGTTCTGCTTGTCGGGGTCGTCCTGAGGCTCGTGCTTTTTCACCTTGGGCGGCACGAACAGCTCCGCGCCGTCATCCATGTAGATGGTGGTGGACGGGAAGGCGAAGCCGGTGCCGGCCTCTTCCACAATGCGCTTGATCGCGAACGCCAGCTCTTCCTTGATGCGCAGCCACTCGCCCCAGTTCGTGGTGGTGGTGAAGCAATACAGGAAGAAGTCGATCGAGGACGGGCCGAACTTGTCCACATGCATGAAGGTGGAGACTTCCGGCGGCTTGGCGAATTCAGGATGGTTCAGCACCCAGTCGAGCACATTGTCGCGAATATAGGCGAGCTGCTCGGTCGTGGTCTTGTACTCCACCCCGATCACCCAGGAGATCCGGCGATGGGTCATGCGCGAGAAGTTGGTCACCGCCTGATCTGACAGGAAGGCGTTGGGCACATAGACCGGGCCCTTGTCAAACCGGCGAATGAGCGTTGAGCGGAAATTGATCTGCTCGACCGTGCCTTCCACAACGCCGTCCACCTTGACCCACTCGCCCGGCACGAACCGCTTTTCGGTGAGGATCAGAATGCCCGCGATCAGGTTCTTGAACAAATCCTGCGCGCCCAGACCCACCGCGACGCCCAGAAGCCCCAGGCCGCCGATGACGCCCGCAACCGGGATTTCCCACAGCGACAGGACAGTCGCCACACCAATGATCAGGAACAGGATGCGCAGCGCTTTCGCCATCCAGTCAATCATCACCGGATTGAGCGCGCGGCGCAGCGGCGCAAACAAGAGCGCCACCGGCGCGACCGCATTATGCAGCGCCCAGAACAAGGCGATCACCATGGCGGTCTGGACCACGCGGTCGCCATTGATCGGCGCGCCTTCCGCCCTCAGGCCCAAGATCGTCATGGCGATGAACAGGCCGATGATCACCGGGATCAGCTTGATCGGGCCGTACAGCGCTTCCAGCAGCTTGTCGTCAAGCTGGGTTTCGGTCTTGGTGGCCGCCTTGCGCACCCGGGCGATGATCACCGAGGAAAACAGGCCGCGGAACACGATCGAAATCGCCAGCACGCCGATCGCGCTGAGCCCCTGCCCCACTGAATATCCCAGAAAGCTCGTCTCCCAGACCTGACCCGCCAGGGCGAAAAACTCCGACATCGACGCCCGAACCGGTTCGGGCAATTGTTCGGTGACGGCCTGCACGCTCATCAGCTGCGCTCCTTGGTGGCGCTGAAGGTGATGTTGGGGAATTTCTCCTGAGAGTAATTCACCTCCCAGGCTGATTTGGCCATGAAAACCGGGTCGCCGTCGATATCTTCGGCGACGGCGGTCTTGTGGCGGTCGATGAAGGCTTCAAGGTCGGCGTCCGAGCCCGAAATCCATCGCGCTGTGTCATAGGGGCTCGCTTCAAAGACCACGTCGATGCCGTATTCATCGGCCACGCGCTGAGCCATCACCTCGATCTGCAGCGCGCCCACGGCGCCGATGATGAACTCACCACCGACCTGCAGGCGGAACAGCTGGGTGACGCCTTCTTCAGCGAGGGATTCGAGCGCCTTCTTGAGGTGCTTGGCCTTGAGCGGGTCTTTCAGCCGCGCCCGGCGCAGCATTTCCGGCGCAAAGTTGGGGATGCCCGACACCCGCCATTTGCCGCTTTCAGACAGGGTGTCGCCCACCCGCAGCACGCCATGGTTGGGCACGCCCATCACATCGCCGGCGAACGCCTCGTCGGCGATTTCGCGGTCAGAGGCGAAGAACAGGATCGGGTTGTGAACCGACAGGGTCTTGCCGCCTTCGGTCTTCAGCTTCATGCCGCGTTTGAACTGACCGGAGCTCAGACGCACGAAGGCCACCCGGTCGCGGTGGTTGGGGTCCATATTGGCCTGCACCTTGAAGACGAAACCCGCGACTTCCTTGTCGCCCGGCTCCAGCACGTCGCGCGGGCCTTTGGCGGCCGCTTGCGGCTGCGGGCCCGGCGCGTGATCGGCCAGGGCGTCCAGAAGCTCATGCACCCCGAAGCGGCGCAGCGCCGAGCCGAAATAGACCGGGCTGAGATGGCCCTCTTCAAAGCTCTTTCGGTCAAACGCGGGCAACAGCTCGCGCGCCATGTCGACGCCTTCGCTCACCTCGGTCAGCTCTTCCTCGCTGAGAACCTTGTGGATCGCCTCGCTGTCCAGCGGCACGCGTTCAGAACGGCTGACCTCGCTGTCATCGGGGCGCTTGTAGAGCACGAACTCATTGGTACTGAAGTCGGCGACGCCCTTGAAGCGGTTGCCGGACCCGCACGGCCATTGCATCGGGCTGACGTCGAGGGCCAGCTTGTCCTGGATGTCATCAAGCAGTTCGAACGGCTCCATCGCCTCGCGGTCGAACTTGTTGATGAAGGTGATGATGGGGATGTCGCGCAAGCGGCACACCTCCACCAGCTTCAGGGTGCGCGGCTCGACGCCCTTGGCGGCGTCCAGCACCATGATGGCGCAGTCGGCGGCCGTGAGCGTGCGATAGGTGTCTTCTGAAAAGTCTTCGTGACCCGGCGTGTCGAGCAGGTTGAAGATCAGATCGCGATATTCATAGGTCATCACCGAGGCCGAGACCGAAATCCCGCGCTCGCGCTCGATCTTCATCCAGTCTGACTGGGTGCGGCGGTTCTCGCCCCGCGCGCGCACCTGTCCGGCCAGGCGGATCGCGCCCGCCTCTAACAGCAGCGTCTCGGTGAGCGTCGTCTTACCCGCGTCAGGGTGAGAGATGATGGCGTATGTGCGCCGGCGCGCCCATTGCGCGCCGTCAGCGGCGGAGGTCATCGGCATATCCTGCAAAAGTCTTCAGACCCGCGAGGTAGCCGAGGCGCAAGGCGCACGCAAGCGCCGAGGCTTCAGGCCTGCATGCGCGCGGGAACCTGAGACCAGACCGCCATGTTCGCCATCTGACCTGAAAGACGATTTTCCGCCTGAAGATCCAGGAGCTGTTTCATCGTCACCAGCGACACTGAGGCCAGTCTCACCTGGACATCGGCGGACGTCTTGGCGCCCTGAGGCGAAACAGCCAACAGAGCATTGGCTTCATCAGTCTTCAAGGCGATGAGACTTGAGAGGAAGGTCGCGCTCTCAGGATCGGTCTTGGCCAGGCCCGGGCGCTCATGCACCCACTCACGCACCATTCTGATGACTTGCCCGATCCGCATGTTGCGCAGCGTCAGCGCATTGATTCCCAAAGCCTCGCCACGCTCTCGCGCAGTCTGGTTTGCGTCGCCCAGATCATAGACGGCATCGTTGAACAAGAAGAGCATTGTACATTATTCCGTCGGCGGTTTTCCAACTGGCGATTAGCATGCCTGAACGGTCTTAAGATTTATCAATCGCCTCGTTAAGGAAGTGTCGACCATGCGGGTCGTCGACCTCCACCAGCCATAGATCCGGATCATCCTCCAGACGCCGCCTGGCATAGGCGTCCGCGTCCTGTTCCGGGACGGGATCAGCCCCCAGCGGCGTCATCCAGACCCGCTCGCCCTCGAAATTCCGCATCGGCGCATACAGCTGCGCCATGCGCTCGGGCAACAGGGTTTTCAACAAGATAACGCCCGCATCGGGATCCCCTTTATGGGCCACGTAAATGCTGGCGCCAGCGCTTTCCGCGCGCCAGCGCAAGGCGTCCACCCAAAACCGCGCTCTCAGATCCGTCATCGTCAATTCACTTGCTGGCAGGGCAATTGCTTAATAGTCTGTTAATTGAGGGGAACGTTTCATGCTGACACAAATTCGTCCACTGGGTCTTATTGTTATAGGTCTCATGAGCCTTGTCGCCGTTCAGACGCAGGCTGCGGCTCAGGATTTCCGGGCCGCGCGCTCTGAAGAAGTGTTGCTGACCGAGCTGACAGGCGCCAGCGCCGATCTCCGCCTCGACGCGGATCACCGCGAAATCCGGATCCCCTTCACCATCGCCCCCAGCGCCGATCCATCCGGGATCGAACTCTTGATGAACGCCATCCCTGACAGCGCCCGCTCTGGCGGTCGCATCGAGGCGTTCGTGAACCGCTCGCGCGCCGTGGTCCTGCAACCGCGCGCGGAATCCTTTGAAGCGCGTTTCTCCCTGTATTCCGATGATCTGCGCGCCGGCGAGAACACGCTTGTCCTGCGCATCGTCGAGCCAGGCGAAGACGGCTGGACCCTGTCCGCCCAGGCTAGCCGCCTGCGCATCTCCGCCGCCCCGCCCCTGGGCTATTCGGCCCTGTCAGAAGTGGAAGCCGCGCTGAACGCAGACTTCGCCGCGCCGCGCCGGGTGCATGTGGATGCGCAAGCCGCCGGTGATGACGAGCTGGCCGTGGCCGCCCTGATCGCCCAGGGCCTGGCCCTGCGCATGGGTGAAGCGCCGATCCTGGTCAGCGACGCAGACGTCGCCGAGCTGGTGGTCACCGCTTTCGTGCGCGGCTCCGGCGCGCCGGCCATTGATCTGACCGGCCCGTCTGAAGTGCGCCTGTCCGCCGCCTCCCCTGCGGCGCTGATCGCCTCGGCGCGCCTGTTCGCCGCCCGCTCCATGCAGGCGCACACCGTGCGCTTTGACATGGCCGCAGCCCTGAGCGCGCCGCGGCTTGAAGTGACCCCGACGCCGGTCAGCGCCGATCGCGACGCTCTGGCGGGCCTCGCCAATCTTGGCGCGCCCTTTGGTCTTGATCAGGGGGGCCGCGCCGCCGTGGTCATCGCCGCCTCTAACGAAGACCAGCGCAACGCCGCACTGTCGGTGATCGCGCGCGCCGGTCTCGCCTCGGGCTCGGCCTGGCTGTACGCCTGGTTCGGCGATGATGTCGACGCGGCGCCTGAACGCTATGACCTGATGGTTCTGGGACCGCAGGCCTCGCTGGATCCGCGCCTTCTGGCTGCGGCTCCAGGTGAAGTGCGCGCCGCCGCCAACGCCGCCGCCAATCGCACGCCGCAACGCCGACGCTATTACGGCTCCACCGCCTATGCCGCCGACCCCAGTGAGCGCGATGCGCGCATCACCGGCGTCGCCGCCCTGTTCGTCACGCCCGAAGGCCGCCAGGTCGCCCTGTTCACCGCCCCTGACGGCGCTGATTTCGCCCGCGCCGCCAAGCGACTGGCCCGGTCGGAAATGTGGACCGAGCTCGATGGCCGCGCCGCCCTGTGGGACGCCAGCAATGTGACCCATTTCGGCCCGTCCGCCGCGCCACGTTTCTCGGCGGAATGGATCAGCGGCGAGCTGCGCGCCCATGACGAATGGCTGGCGCTGGGCGCCTTCTCTCTGGCTGTGCTGCTTTTGCTGGGCAGCATCAATGTAAACCGGACGTCAAGACGCACCTCGTAAGATGACGGGATGTGGCTCGCATCCCTCACCCTTCTGACCGCGCAATCCGCGGCCAATATCGACGCCTCGTTTGACGCCTATGAACTGCGTCTTGAAGCGCGGTCGGCGGACGAGGCCTGCGCCGTGTTCACCGAGGTGGAGCGCGACCTTCTGAACGCCGCCATCAAGCGCAGCCGGGACGATGCGGTGCTGCAAGGCGCCAGCCCCTCCCAGCTCAACCAGTTCGAAACCCGCCAGAGCGATGCGTTTGAAACCTCATGCCGGGCCGCGTTCGACCTGCCCGGCGTTGAGAACCACCGCAATGAAGTGTTGCGGCTGACCGGGTTTGATCAGGCGCGCTTTCAGGGCCGCGAACAGAGCTGGACCGCCCAGCGCGGCGGCGTCTCTGACGATTACGCCCGATGGAGCATCGTCCAGAGCCTCGGTCAGGGCGACGCGAATTTCGGCGTTTTCCAGCAAGGCGACGAGACCGGACTGGCCCTGAGCCTGCGCACACCCTTGCGCCCCGCCTATGCGGTGGCGTTCCTGCGCGACACTAGCCGGGAGCCTTATCCTGTGGACATGACGGCGGGCGGCTTGCTGCCTCCGCCCGACAACGACCCTGTCAGCGCCTGGAGCGCGCCCTCAGACCGGCTGGTGCGCGTCTTCGCCACTGAAGCGCTGAGCGCCCAGCGCGCCGGTGAGCTGGCGCCCGCCGCGGGGGCGCCCGCTGTGGGCTTTCAATTCCCCGACACGCTGGTGGCCGAACTGGCGAGCCTGGCGCCGCGCGAAGGCGCTCGCATTGATCTTTACGACGCCACAGGCGTGGTGATCGAGCGTTATTGGGTGGAGATCGGGGCGCTGGACGCCGCCATGGGCTTCATGCGCCTGCCGCGCATGGCGCCGCAAAGCCCGGCCACGACGGACCTGACCGCGTCCAACTAGTTCATCTGTGTTTGAAAGCAGACAGCCCAGGCCAGCTTACGCCGCGCCGTCCTTGGCCTGGATGATGACTTCACCGGCCTGTTGCGCAGCGGCGATGCGCTGATGCACTTCCAGCGGGACGAAGTCCGTCACCTCGCCTTTGGCCTGTCCCATCACCGGCAAGCGCACAGTGACCGTGGTGCCCTGGCCCGGCGCGCTTTGCAGGCGGACTTCGCCGTTCTGCATGTCCGCCAGCGCCTGAACCAGCGACAGGCCCAGGCCGGTGCCACGTTCAGAGGTTTCCTTGCCCGAGCGGGTCTGATGATAGGGCGTGCCCAGTTCATCGAGCTCATCAGCGGCGATGCCGACGCCGCTATCGCCGACCGCCAGCACCAGATCTGCCCCGTCCTGACGCGCCATCACCACAACGGCGCCGCCTTCGGGGGTGAATTTCACGGCGTTCGACAACAGGTTCAACAGGATCTGGCGCATCGCCTTGCGATCTGCGTTCACGGCCAGATCTGAATCGCCCGGCTCGCAATACAGCGCAATGCCGCGATCCTTGGCGCGCGGACCGATCATCTTGGCGCAGATCGAAACCACGTCGCGGGCGTCAAACTCTTCAGGGCTGAGTTCATATTTGTCCGCTTCGATCTTGGACATGTCCAGAACGTCGCCGATCAGCTCCAGCAAATGCTCGCCGCTTTCATGGATCAGATCGCCATATTCGGCGTAGCGCGCCGGCAGCGGGCCGAACAGGCGCTGCTTGATGATGTCGGAGAAGCCGATAATGGCGTTGAGCGGCGTGCGCAGTTCATGGCTGACCGCGGCGAGGAATTCAGACTTGGACCGGCTGGCCGCCAGCGCCGCATCGCGTTCCGCTTTCAGGCGCGCGCTCTCTTGAGTGCTCAGCGTGTCCGCTTCGGCGACTTCGGCGCGCGGCGGGTCAAGCCGGATCACAAAGCCCGTATCCGTGGCCAGGGCGTGCGCGTCCAGTTCATGCCGGGCGCCGCGCGCAGAGCGCACGGGGAAGGTGAAAGCGCTTTCAAGGCCCTGGGCGTCATGAAGCGCGGTTTGAAGCCCGGCGTCGATCTGGGCGCGGCCCGCATCGTCAAACGCCAGGCCCTTCACGCACAAACCGCCCAGATCGCGCGGCGCGCCAGGCGCATAGCCGCGCATGCGTTGAGACACCGCTGCGATGCGGCCTGTCCGGTCCAGCGCCAGCAAAGCGGCGGGCGCGTTCTCAAAGCCCTGCGCCGCCGGCTCCAACGCCTCCAGCTTTGTCTGCGTCCGCTCCAGCTGCCCCACCAGCTGAACCCGCGCCGCAAAGCCGCAAATCGCAAAGAACACCGCCAAGACCAGCCCGGTCAGCGGGCTCGCCGTCAGGACCTGGGATCCCGACGCAAGCGGTCCCCACAGGCTCGCCAGTCCGACCATGATGAAGGCGAGCGTGTTCATGGTCGCGCTCAGGCGCACATCTTTATGCAGTCCCGATGCAGAGAGAGCCGCCGGCCCGATCAGAAACGCCAAAGCCGCCGGCGACAGGGCCGACCCCACGGCCAGCGCCGCAGCGAAACCGGGAAGCGTCCAGGCCAGCGCCAGAATGAAGCGCACTGAATCCAGGCGCGCCTTGCGCTTTCCGCCCAGCATCAGGCCCAGCAAACCCGGCGCGGCGGCCACAGACAATAGCGCCAAATCTGATTGCGCCAGAGGGGTTTGCGCGCCCAGACCGATCAAGGCGACCAGCCCCAGCCAGCCGCCATGAATCAGGCGCGGAGCCTGTTGATCCATAAACCGGGCGACGGAGGCGATGGCTGGGCGCATGAAAGCGAATCTCGACTCAAAAATGAGAATAGAACCGCACGCTCGTCTGGGGCCGTTAACAATTACTGAATTCGCGTCAAAGAGTGCGAGCCCCCTTGGCGCGGCCGCTGCACTAGGTCATGATCGAAAGCAGGTTTTTCGCCGGGATCACGACATCATGATTTTTGCCGCCCTCAGCTTCGCCCTGTTGTCTGCGACTCAGGAGCCTGCGCCACAGGAGCCGTCCGGCCCCGTCCTGACGCTGCCGGCGCCCCAGGCTGCGCAAACCACGCCGGACACCACCGAGCCCGAAGTTCTGCTGAACGCGCAGACCTACGCCGCCTATCGCTCCGATGTGACCCTGGCGGGGGAGCGCGAGCTTCTCTCCGGCGCCGATCTCGACGCCACCATGGACGCGCTGTCGCGCTATTATGACGGCGATCGGCTGGTGAACGCACAGATCGCCTATGCGGCGCTCGTCGCGGCGCGCAATCCCGAATTCATCGACGCCGTTCGCGCCGTCGCCGATTATTACGGCACCGAGACCGCCGCCGCCGCCCTGACCCATGACCCCATGTATGTGACCGGCTTCATGGGTGCGGACACGGCCGGGCAGGATGTCGCCCAGGCGATTGACGGCGATGTCACTGAAATCCGCGAAGTCGGCGCCCGCTATCGCCAGGCCGCCTATGATCTACAGCACGAGCGCTGGGCCCAAACCCGCGCCCGCGACCGGGCGGAACGCCTGTCCTCGCTGGAAAGCGCCTCGGAGCGACTGGACGTGCAGTTCCGCGCGCCTGACTCGCCCGCCGCTGCCCCCATGGGATCGGCATCCACCTTGTTCGCCCAACCTGAAACCGTGGATCTGAACCTGCCTGAGCTGAGCGTGGAAGTGGGCCAGAGCCAGCTCCAGCCCGATGAGCGCCGTGTGGGCCGCATGCTGTCGCTGGCGGCGCTGGACGCCATTGAAGACGGCGACATGACCTTCATGGACCGCCTGCTCGACGATCCGGCTGTGGAGCGCTGCATGCAATGGGTGCGTCTGGATCTCGCCCAGTGCGTGGCGGCGGGGCATTTCAAGTATGAAGACAGCTTCTGCATCGCCGAACATGCGCTCAATGACGTGGCCGATTGCCTGACCGCGACGCGAGCGCCGGATGAAGCTGTGTCAAATTGAGACAGTTTGATCGGTAACGTAAGCCGAAGTTAAGGGTAAGTGTTCAGCGTTAACACACACTTTACCCTTAATTGCACATCGGCTGGTATTTCCGGGAACTATTTTCTAGCCTCAGAATTGCTTCAAGACCTGAAGTGAGTTGAAAAGAGGCTGGCATGCTCCGCACCGTGCTACGCGCCATTTTCTGGACCGCCGTGACGGCGGCTTTCATCCCTGCCGGCTTTAGCGCCGCGCCGGATGGAGCGTTTGCGCGTGAAACCCGCGAGCTGATCATAGCGACTGATGCTCTGGACAATTCTCGGGGTCTGACCCGCCAGGCGGGTCAACAGACGCGTGAGTTCTGCAACGAACAGTCTGAAGCCTGCGCCGTCGGCCAACAACTCGCCAGCTTCTCCTCGCTTGTGGTGGGCGTCGTCTCTGACCGCGCCCAGACCTGGGCCGCAGATCAACGCGACCAGGCGCCCCTCGCCCCCGGCGCCCTGCCTCAAGACGCTCCGGCGCAAAGCCTCGACGCGCTTCTGGCGGACGTCACCCGCGAGACCTCTGACCTGCGATAGACGCGGCGCTGGTCTTGCCCTGCCTCGGCGTGCGCTTTACCTCAGCGTTCATGACCGATCTTCAAGCTGACATCGACGCCCTTGTTGACGAGTTCGACTTCCTGGGCGACTGGGAAGAGCGCTACCGCTATCTCATCGAGATGGGCCAGGCCCTGCCCGGCCTGCCCGAGGCCGAGCGCACCGACGACACCCGCGTCAAAGGCTGCGTCAGCCAGGTCTGGATGGTGATTGATGACGGCCCGGATCATGCGCTGGAGCTGCGCGGGGATTCCGACGCCCATATCGTCAAGGGCCTGGTGGCGCTGCTAAGCCGGCTCTATGACGGCCGCAGCCCGCAAGAGGCGCTCTCCATTGATCCCAAAGAGGTTCTGGGCCGCATCGGCCTCGCCGAACACCTCTCGCCGCAACGCTCCAATGGGCTCGCCTCGATGATCAAGCGTATCCAGGCCGAGGCGCAGGCGCGCGTTTAGCGCTCAAACAACTCCACCCCCGCCCCCCTCGGCTTTAGCCGATAGTGAACCGCCAGCCGATCGAGCGCCAGTTTCAGCGCTTGCGCGCCGGACCGTGACGGCCAGTTGAGGCGGCGTTCGGCCTCGGTCATGGCGCTTTGACGGATCAGGATTTCCACCAGCCAGTGATCGAGTCCCGGGCCGACGGCAGCGAGCGCGTCCATCACGCGTTCTTGTGCGTTCAGGCGCTGGATCGGCGCCTCGCTGCGGTCCCTTGGCGCGGAACGCGCGCCGCCGCCGGGCACGCCGCTCCAGCTTTGCGTGACGCGGCTTGTGAGGGTGGAGCGTTCATAATCGCGCATCAGGCTGTCGGCCGCATTGAGATGCACAGGCTCCAGCAAGGCGGGACGTCCGTTCTGAGGCCGGGCATAGCGCGCCAGCGGGCCGTCGAGCGTTGTCGGGTTCACCGTCTGCAGCCTGAGCCCGCCCTCAGGGTCGGGCAGCGTCTTGCGGGCGAGGGTCAGGGCGGGTCGGGCGCCCGCGGCCTCGCCCTCATCAAGACAGCGCCGCCCCATCTGCGTCAGTATGAATGAGCCCTCTTGCCCCTCGGCCAGCCAGCCCTGCTCCAGCGCCTGCGTCAGAGCGGCGTCGCTGACGCTCGCCAACGGCCGGCGGCGACGGTCGGCGCCGGCGTAGACGCCATAGCCCGACCGCCCGCCGCTCCGAGGCGCCAGCCGGGCGCCCGGCCGGGCCAGACGCCGCAGCCAGCCAGGAACAGCGGCGTTCATTGGGTCATGCCGAAGGGAATGAGGTCCGGCCCCGGCGCGGAGCGCAAGCAGGCTTCGAGATCCTCCATCGCCGCGTCAAAGGCGGGGTCGTCGCGCGCGTCCTCGATCCGGTGACAGGCATGGGCGGCGGTGGAACGATCGCGGCCAAACGCATCCGCCACCCGGTTGAGGCTCAACTCGAACGCCACATGGGTCAGATAGATGGCGGCTTGTCGCGCCAACGCAGCGCGCGCTCGTCCCCGTGTGGGGCTGCTGATTTCCTCGACCGGCACGCCAAAGGCGTAAGCGGCGGCCTGTTGCGCCAGCCGGGCGCGGGCCTGGTCCAGAACAAGCGTGTTGGTACGCATCGGGTTATCCCCTCCCTTATCGATCCTTCTGTGAAGTATAGGATCGCGCTGCGGGGTGAGGATAACATTCCTATTGGGAGCGCGTGAATTCCCTTATCACGCTAGTTGTGGGTAACCGCGTTCAGCACCCTAACTGGGGGAAAAGTATGCCACCAGAACGACACCTGCGAGCATAATCGCCGTCCAAAGCGCCATCAAACCGGATGGAAATTCCTTGGACAGGGCGCCCGCCGGGCTGAACAGGTTGAACAATCGCCCGCGAATCCGCGTGATCGCAGCGCTCAGCCCCTTGCCGATCGCGTCAAAGAGAAGCTGCCCCATGGCGGCGCCCCAGCGCGCGCAGGCGTCTCCAAAGCGGCGATAGAGCCAGTCCGCATCGAGGATCGTGCGGTCGCCCTTGAGCGGAAACAGCTTGAAATAGAGCGCCAGCGCAAACACCAGCAGACCGCCCAGCAGCAGCTGGACCTGTCCGAAGACGCTCGACAGCTTGTAAGGCGAATACTCCATGTCGAACGGCAGGATGCCGTACAGGGCCTGGTAGTTCACGCCCAGGAAGACGCACAGGAACGCCGCCAGCGCCATGCCCAGATGCATGGTTTGCGGCGCTTCCTTCACCCGGATGCCGCGATCGGTTCCAAAGAAGGTGAAGTAGACGACTTTCAGGACGCTCAGCTCCATCACGCCGGCCGACGCGTAAACCAGGATCGTATAGGCCCAGTCATGGTGCGCGTGATGGGTCGCGGACAGGATCAAAGTCTTGGCGACAAAGCCGGAAAACAATGGCGCACCGACCACCGACAGAGCGCCGATGATCCCGAAGAGCGCGGTGACCGGCATGGATTTGTAGAGCCCGCCCAGTTCGCTGACTTTCAGCGTGCCCGTGCGCAGCAGCACAGCGCCCAGAACCATGAACATCAGCGCCATGTAGATGACGCCCACAAAGGCGTTCGCCGCGGCGCCGTTCAGCCCCAGATCGCCGCCGACGCCCACCGCCACGACCATGAAGCCGAGCTGGTTGATCAGGGCGTAGGCCAGGGTCTGGCGCAGATCATTGCTGGTCATTGCGAAAAAGATCGGGAAGACCGCCATGACGAGGCCGATGGCGATGAGCGCCTCCTCGCCTGCAAAGCCGCGCGCCAGCGCGTAAATCGCCAGCTTGGTGGTGAAGGCGGACAAGACGACCGAGCCGACGCCGGTGGCTTTGGGATAGGCGTCCGGCAGCCACATGTGCAGCAGCGGGAAGCCCGCTTTCAGGCCAAAGGCCAGCAGCATGATGATCCCGGCCCAGCTCTCTGTCCCGAGGGCGTCAAACGCCCAGGAACCGGTCTGGCTCGCCCAGATCGTCGCGCCGCCCAGAAGCGCCACGCCCGACAGCACCTGGATCGCCAGATAACGCAGGCCTGCGCGTTGCGCTTCCGGCGTGCCCACCGCGAAGATCAGCGGGGCTGAGGCCAGCGCCGTCAGCTCCCAGAAGAAGAACAGGGTCAGCAGATCGCCCGCAAACACCGCGCCCACCGCCGCGCCGGCATAGATCAGCGCCGCGCCGTCAGTCATGCGATTGCGGTCATGCAGGGCGTACACGCCGTTGATGAAGCTGATCAGGATGAAGACCAGCGCCCAGACGCGTGACAGATTGTCGAGACGGAAAGTCTCCAGCACCACAGGGCCAAGATCGATCACGCCATAAACGCCGGTCTCGCCGGTGGCGAACCAGGCGCACAGGGCGCCGATCGGCCCTAGCAGCATCAAGGCCTTGCGCAGCTCGGACCGGGGCGAGGCCCAGGCCAGAATCCCAGCGAGAATGAGGAACCAGGCCGGCGAGACGCCGTTCAGAAATGACAGGGCGTCAGTCATTCTCGCCCTCCTTCACATCGCCAGCGGCGCGAGAATAGAAATCACCCGGACGGCTGAGCAGCCAGACCAGCGCCCAGCCCGCCAGAATGGCGACAGCGCCCGCCGCCAGCGGCAGCAGCTCGTACGCGCCATACACCTCGGGGTATTTGGACAGGCCGTCTTCAGACAACACGGTCTCAAGGCCGAAGCCCGCCACCACCAGAACCGCCAGAACGATCACGGTGATCAGACCCGCCCGCGGGCTGGTCAGCCCGGTGATCGGACGCACCAGCGGATGGATATCGGATTTGGCGTCGCGGGGCGCGGTCATGGCGTCATCTCCGTGGTGAAGACAGGCGACAGGAAGTCGATCAGCGGGCCGATGGCGAAGAACAGCACGATGGTGCCGCCCGCGGTGATCAGCGGCGCGATCCAGGCGAGCGCCGGCGGCTGGCCAGGGCGCATCGGGCTGGGCTCAGGCTTGGGCTTGAAGAAGCCGCGGATAACGATGGGCAACAGATAGCCGATGTTCAGAAGCGTCGAGCCGATCAGCATGACGATCAACCAGGGCTGGCCGCCCTCGGCCGCGCCCTCCATCAGGAAGACTTTCGGCCAGACCCCGCCAAAGGGCGGCACGCCGATGATCGACAGGGCGCCGATGGTGAAGGCGGCGAACGTCACCGGCATGTAGCGGCCGAGACCGTCGAGCTGGGAGATTTCAGACTTTTTCGCGCCGGTATAGATCCCGCCCGCCGTCATGAAGAGGGTGATCTTGCCATAGGCGTGCATGACGATCTGAAGCGCCGCGCCGAGCAGCGCCAGCGGACTGGCGAGCATGGCGCCCAGCGTGATATAACTGAGCTGGGAGACCGTGGAATAGGCCAGCCGCGCCTTCAGATTATCCTTGGTGAAGGCGAAGATCGAGGCGACCACGATGGAGCCGCCCGCCACCCAGGCCAGCACGTCGGCGGCCGGCAGGGTCTGCATGTAATCGGCGCCGAAAATATAGACGACCACTTTCAGGATCGAGAACACGCCCGCTTTCACCACGGCCACGGCGTGCAAGAGCGCGGAGACCGGGGTGGGCGCGACCATGGCGTTCGGAAGCCAGGGATGGACCGGCATCAGCGCCGCCTTGCCGATGCCGAAGGCGAACAGGACCAGCAGGACCGAACCGGCCATCGGCCCGACGCCTGACAGAATGCCGCCGACGGTGAAGTCGGTGGTGCCGGTGAAGGCGTAGACCGCAAACACGCCCGGCAGGAACAGACCGATCGAGGTCGCCAGCAGGATGCCCAGATAGATCGAGGCGCCGCGCTTGGCCTTGGCGTCGCCCTTGTGCGCCACCAGCGGATAGGTGGCGAGGCTCAGCGCTTCATAGAAGAAGAACAGCGTCAGCAGATTGCCCGACAGCGCGATGCCCATGGCCGCAGCGATGGAGATCGTGAAGCAGAAATAGAACCGCGTCTGATCCTTTTCGTTGTTTCCGCGCATATAGGCGATGGAATACAGCGAGTTGATGATCCACAGCCCGCTCGCAACCATGGCGAACATGGCGCCCAGCGGCTCAAGCTTGAATTTCAGCTCCAGCCCCGGCGCCAGTTCAAACAGAACAAGCTCGGGCCGCGATCCGGACGCTTCGACCAGATAGGCGACCACCACAGCCAGCGCGATGGCGGTGATCAGGGTCGCCGCTTCGCGCAGATTGGGCTTGGCGCCCAGGCCCAGAACGGCGGCGCCGCCAAGGAGCGGCAGGATCAGGGCGAGCGCGAGGGCGAGTTCAGGGGTCCAACTCACGGCGCGACTCCGGCGTTGAAGGCTGCGGCGGCGGCCGCCTCAGCCATGTTCACGATCGGCTCGGCGTAGACGCCGAACACAAGATTCATCAGCGCCAGAACCACGAGCGGCGCCATGATCATCATCGGCACGCGCTGCACGGCATGGCTGGCGCCATCCGGGCGCGGCGCAACCCAGAGATTGACCAGCACCCGGTAGCAGTAAAACACCGCCAGCACCGACGCGATCAGGATGGCGACGACCGCGAAGGTCCAGCCCTTCTGCAAGGCCGCCTGGATGAGATAGAATTTCGAGATGAAGCCCACGGTGAACGGCACGCCGATCAGCGACAGGGCGCCGGCGGTGAAGGCCGCAGACGTCACCGGCAGGGCCTGGCCCAGACCTTTGAAATTCTCGATCCGGCGCACGCCGTAACTGATGGCGAAGGCGCCGAGCGCCATGAACAGCGCGCCCTTGATCATCGCGTGGTTGATCAGGTGCAGCACGCCCGCCGACACCCCGGCCTGGGTGCCGATGCCAAGGCCCAGCATCATGTAGCCCACCTGGGCCACCGACGAGTAGGCGAGCAGGCGGCGCACATCGCTTTGGAACAAAGCCTGCGCGGACGCGATGATCATGCCCGCAATGGCCAGCGGCGCGATCACATAGGTGAAGCTGTTCAGCACGAAGCCGTTGCCCACCGAGAACACGTCAAAGCTGAAGCGGATGATGGCGTAGAACGCGACCTTGGTCGCTGTCGCGGCCAGGAAGGTGGTCACAAAGCTCGGCGCATAAGCGTAGGCGCCGGGCAGCCACAGATGCAGGGGGAAGAGCGCCGCTTTCAGGCCCAGACCGACCAGGATGAAGGCGAAGCCGATCTCCACCACCCGGTCGCCCTGCAGCTCGGGCAGGCGCATGGCGAGGTCGGCCATGTTGAGCGTGCCCGTCGCCATGTAGAGAAAGCCGACGCCGATGACGAAGAAGGTCGCCCCGATCGTGCCCATGACCAGATAGTTGAACGAGCTGGTCAGCGCGCGGCGATCATGGTTCGCCCCCATGGCGATCAGCGCATAGGTGGGGATGGAGGAAATCTCCAGGAAGACGAACATGTTGAAGGCGTCGCCCGTGGTCGCCACCCCGGCGAGACCTGACAGCACCACCAGAAACGCCGAATAAAACAGCGCGCGTTTGTCTTTATCAATTTCGTCCTCGACGCTGGGCAGCGCGAAGATCAGCGCCAGAACCGCGCTGGCCGTCAGCAAGAGCAGCAAGGCCGCGTTCAGCGCATCGACGCGAAATTCGATGCCCACCGGCGGCTGCCAGGCGCCCAGCGCATAGCTGATGACGGCGCCCTCGCCGCGCGTGGCGAGAAACAGCTCGATGGCGAACAACAAAGCCGCCACAGCGCCGGCGAACGCAATGCCCCAGGCCACGCGGCCGGATTTCAACGCCGCCGCAGGCGCGGACAGGATGAGCGGGATCGCCACCAGCAAGACCGGGGCATGGGCCGCGAGCGCGGCCGGGAGGAATTGACCAACCGTCACGGCTTAAACGCCCTTTTCCAGTTCCAGAGAATAATCGGCTTCGGCGATCGTATCGTCCTCGATCGAGCCGTAAGCCTCGCGAATGCGCACCACCAGGGCGAGACCAACCGACAAGGTCGCCACGCCCACCACAATGGCGGTCAGGATCAGCACATGCGGCAGCGGATTGGAGTAGACCGCATTGGGGTCGAGATGGTCATAGGCCATCTCCTTATAGTCGAAGATCGGCGGCGCGCCGCCGAACACCTTGCTGATGCTGATGTAAAGCAAGAAGACCGAGGTCTGGAAAATCGACAGGCCCACCAGGCGCTTGACGAGATTTCCTGTGGCGATCACGGCGTACAGGCCGACCATCATCAGGACGATGATCACCGCATAGTTGAAGCGTTCCGCTACCATCTCGAACATGGCTTACCAATCCTCGTCTGAGATTTCAGGCGTGCGCCCGGCGAAGGCGTAGAAGATCGCGATCATCACGCAGGTCACAGTCGTCAGAACGCCGACCTCCACCGCAATGATGCCGATATGCTGGCCCGTCCCGTGCGAGATGTCGGGGTGGAAAACGCTGTATTCGAGGAACTGTCCGCCCATGATCAGTGAGACGAAGCCCACGGAGGCGTAGATGAACCCGCCCAGCGCCATGCCGACCCGCGCCCAATAGGGCGGAAACACCTTGCGGGCCGCGTCCAGGCCGAAAATCAGCGCGTACAGGATGATCGCCGAGGCGAGCACGACGCCTGCCTGGAACCCGCCGCCGGGCGAATACTCGCCATGAAAGTGTACGTAAAAGCCGTACACGATGATCATGGGGATCAGAACCTTGGAGACAACGCGCAGAATAACGTGAGGCGACATCATGAGATCAGCCCTTCTTCCGCTTGGATTCGCCAAGGCCGATCAACAGGGCCACGCCCAGTCCCGCGGCGAACACCACGAAAACCTCGCCCATGGTGTCAAAGCCGCGATAGCTGGCCAGCACGGCGGTCACGACGTTGGGAATGTGGATCTGCTCGGCGGTCAGCTGGACATAGTCCATGCCCACACCGGTATTGGCCGCGCTGTTCGCGTCGCCATAAACCGGCATGTCGCCCAGCGCGTAAAACAGCGCCACGCCTGCGGCCACCGTCACGGCCAAAGCCGCCAGATGGCGCACCAGCGGGGTCTCGTCCGCTTCCCGTGAGGTCAGAAGCATCGCGCCGAGCAGAAGCACGGTTGAGATGCCCGCGCCCACAGCCGCTTCGGTGAAGCCCACATCCACCGCATCCAGCGACACGAACCAGGCCGCTGAGATCAGCGAATAGGCGCCGGTCAGCATGACCACCGCGAACAGATTGCGCAGGCGGATCACCGCAATGCCGATGCACAGAAGCATCGCCATGAAGATGTAGTCAAAATACTGGGTGATGTCAGACGCGCTCATGCCGCCCCTCCATCGTCAGAACCGGCATGGGGGCGATAGCGCGTCAGAAGCGGCTTCAGCCCGGATTTGTAGGCGGCGTTCGCCACGGCGTGGGTGGCGGTGGGGCTCGTCAGGAAGACGAACACGCCCAGAAGCGCCAGCTTCACGGTGATCAGCGAGAACCCGCCCTGCACCATCAGGCCAATGACGATCAGCTCGGCGCCCAGCGTGTCGGTGACGCCGGCGGCATGCATGCGGGTGTAAAAGTCCGGCAGACGGATGACGCCGATGGCGCCCGCCAGCACGAACACCGCGCCGGTGATGACGAAAGCGGCCGAGACGATGTCGAGCGCCAGCTCAATCCAGAACGCATAATCCATTACTGGTCCTCCTCGCCGTCCAGCGCACGGCGAAGCGCCATTTGCGACAGGGCCACGTCCAGCGAGCGATAGCGGAAGAATTTCAGGATCGCGATGGTGGCGATGAAGTTGATCAGCGCATACAGGAGCGCAATGTCGAGGCCGTCGCCGCGGCCCACCATCAGCGAGAACACCGCGAGGAACAGCACAGTCTTGGTGCCGAACGAGTTCACCGCCAGAACCCGGTCATAAAGGGTCGGGCCGATGAACAGGCGGCTGATCATCAGGACCATGGAAATGGCCAGAACGATCGCGATGCCAAAATCGAGAATGGGGGTGATCATGATCCGGCCTCTCCCCGCGGTTTCGTCAGCGCCTTGCGGCCTTCAACGGCTTGGATGGAGCGGCGCTCCATGTCCCGGAACGCGTCCTGGTCGGCGAATTCCTCGGTCAGGGCGTGCACCAGAAAGCCGGTTTCCTCGACTTCAATGGTGACCGTGCCCGGCGTCAACGTGATCGAGTTGGCATAGGTGGTGCGCGCCATGTCGGACTTGGCGCTGACCGCGACGCGGGTCATGACCGGCTTGATGTTCAGATCGGGCGCCATGGCGATGCGCACCACGGCGATGTTCGCCTTGAAGATCTCCGCGCCCAGCCAGCTCCAGTATTTGAAATATTGCGGCAAGCGGGCGAACGGCACTGATTCCCCGTCCAGAAGGCCCATGCGCGCGGTGGTGACCAGCGCGACGACCACAGCCAGCACGCCGAAGCCCACCAGAAGCGGTTTGAACCAATAGCCTGACAATAACAGCCAGAGCACGGACAGTATGAGTGCGAGCAAGACGCCGTAGAACAGCCTTGAGGCCACCGATCACCCTCCCTCTTCTCGCCGCCTGCATCGGGCGGCGTCGAGGGGGTTCTAGACCACCCCTCACCGCGTTTTCCAGTGAAACCGGTCGTTAAGACTGGAGTTTCTTCAGAAGCGCTCGCCGCGGACCACTTCCACATCGTGCGCATAGATGATGCCGGGATAGCGCGCAAAGAAGGGTTCAGCCTGCTCAAACACCTTCTCGGCGGTCTCCGG
Source organism: Oceanicaulis sp. (assembly GCF_051859625.1). Classification (GTDB taxonomy): domain Bacteria; phylum Pseudomonadota; class Alphaproteobacteria; order Caulobacterales; family Maricaulaceae; genus Oceanicaulis. Next base: position 115,076 of record NZ_JBHYFH010000003.1, read on the forward strand.
CTTCATCACCGAGAGCACGATTTTCATCTCGGTCGCGTCCAGCACGTCTTCACGGGTCCAGTCCCCGCCCAGACCGCTGCCTTCGCGCCCCTCAATAACGGTGAAGCCGGTCACGCCGCACTGGCGCAGCAGGTCGATCAACCGTTTGAGATGGGGCGTCTCGACGATGGCGATGAGCTTTTTTCGAACTGTACGCGCCATGGGTCAGCCTCCGATAAGAGCTTGGGCGACCGCCGTGTAGAGCGGAATGCCGATCGTCAGATTGAACGGGAAGGTGATGGCTAGAGACAAGGTCAGATAGACGGACGGATCGGCATCCGGCAGCGCGATGCGCATGGCCGCGGGCACGGCGATATAGCTGGCCGAACCGCCCAGGATCATCAACGCCGCCGCATCCCCGGCGCCCATGCCCGCCAGCAGAGCGAGCCCCAGGGCCGCCGCCGCGCCGATGGGCGGCATCACAACGCCGAACAGCGCGCCGGGAACCCCGAGCTTGCGCGCGCCCGAAAGACGCCGCGCCGCGACGATCCCCATATCCAGCAGGAACAGGCACAAAATGCCCTGGAACAAATCCACCACGAAAGGCTCGAGCCGCACCATGCCAGGCTCGCCCGAGATCCAGCCGATGAAGAAGGCGCCCATGAGCAGGACCACCGAGCCGTTCAGCGCCACTTCGCGGATCAACTCGCCGCGCGCGCTGGGATCGGGTCCCTTGCTCGACGCGCCCGCCAGCAGCAGACCGGTCAGGATCGCCGGGGTCTCCATCAGCGCCAGCACGGCGACCATATGGCCGGAATACACAAGGCCTGAGAGCTGCAGGAATTCTGACCCCGCCACGAACGTCACCACCGAGATCGACCCATAGTGCGCCGCGCTGGCGGCAGCGGTGGTGCGGTCAAGCTGGGTGAAGGCGCGCAGCAGGGCGTAGGCGATCAGCGGCATGGCGAAGCTGAGCAAAACGCCCGATCCCGCCGCCAGCAACAATTCGGTCGTCAGCCCCGCCTTGGAGACCTCCACCCCGCCCTTGAAGCCGATCGCCATCATCAGATAGAGCGCCAGCCCCTTGGCCACGGCCTGGGGAATGTTCAGATCAGACCGCACCACTCCGGCGAGCACGCCCAGAGCGAAAAACAACACGGCCGGCGAGGTCAGGTTCGCGAGAGCGAGGGAAAGAACATCCAGCATGGTTGCGACAGCTAGCCGCACTCCGACGTGGGTTCAAGGCTTATCGCGGCAAATGGCGACGCTTGGTTCAGGCGGTCAATCGCCGCGGGCGCTGCGAGCGATGACCCAGTTCCAATAGCGCAGGACGGTTTGCGCCTTGTCCACGCTCATCGTGTCGAACACCAACACCGCCTGCTGCACCCGGTTAAAGGCGTCCGTGCGCCCGGAGCCCTCGATCAGCGCGGACAGGTGCTGACGCGACAGCCCCGTCGCCTTGGCCAGAATCGCCAACGGTTCGCCGCCGAAATCATCAATCATGCGATTGAGCAGATCGCGCTGGATATTGGCGAGCACGGCCGCCTCGGCGCGCAATTCCTCGGTAAAACCGATCTGAGAGGCGCGCTCGATCAACCCTTCAAGCGAGCCGTAAGGCGTGACTTCGGCCGCTCTGCGGTCGCGCTGGCGGCGATCAATATAAGCCAGCGCTTCCTGAACCGCAGTATCAGGTTCGGCCTCACGCGCGGCCAGGGGAAACACATCCTCGGCCGCATCTTGCAGGATCTGACGCGACGCGGCGAAGCGGTCGAGAATCATGCGCCGCAGATCGTGCGACACTGACCAGAACAAGGCCAAAGCCTGGGCGGGCCGCAATTCAGGGCGCCGGATCAACAACCGCGCGATGGCGTCGTGTTCCGCCGCAACCCGCACCATGACTTCCACGGTCTGACTGGCGAGCCGGGCGCCGTCATTGCGCAACAGCGTGGTGATGACGTCCATGTCGCCGCCTGCAGCCAGCGCGGCGGCCACGGTTTCTGACACGCTCTCACGACGCGCCAGCTCCAGCCGGTGCAACGCGCTCGAACCCTGGGCGATGTCCATCATGTCAAAATCGGACAGCGCCTGGGAGCGTCGCAGCAGGGGCTCGGCCACTTCAAACTCGTCATGGGCCAGACGGCGCAACAAGGCGCGCGGCGCTTCGGCTTGCTGGGCCAGGCGTTTGGACACTTTCGCCCGCAAGCCCACATCCGCCGCCCGCAGCAATTCATCCAGCACGTCCGCGACCATCCACCGCTCCTGCGGCGCAATCTGGCTGGAAGGCAGGCAGACGATGTCCGCCAGACGCCGGGTCAACAGATCACGCGCCCGCGGGGTGGCGGGGCGCGGCGGTGCGGGGCTCAGATCTTCCGCCATGGTCGAAGTCACATCCTGCTCTGTCTCATCTCAAGATGACCCCGAGGGCGTTAAGGAAGCGTCGAGATTGGCGGGTTGCGCTTGAGGCGGGGCTGGCGCAACATGCTTAAGTCCTTATCAAGATAGTTTCACACATCTTTGACTTGATCCGCTCTGGGGCCTGATTGCATTTGCCGGGGCCATCCCCGCCTCAACCGACAGGTATGCCCGTGGCGCTGAAAACTCTTCGCAAATTCCGTCGCTTTCAGCGTTTTCCCCCATTCACTGTCTACATGATCGCCGTCGCAGGCTGGTTCTTCAGCTTCGGCCTGCAGACGACGCTGTTTCCCGGCGTGATCAACTACACGCTGAATGAAAGCCCGGACCGGCTTGGCCTGGCGCAGGCGGCGCTGACCGCCCCCATGCTGTTCTTGCTGCCCATGGCGGGCGTTGTGGCCGAGCGCCTGGACCGGCGTTGGGTGATGGGGGGATTTCACGTTCTGGCCTGCGCCTGCGCCGGCGTGATGTCGTTCTTACTGTTTCAAAACCTGCTCAGCTATTGGGTGATGATCATCTACGCCCTGCTGGTGGGCGTGGCGGGCGCTTTCGTGATGCCCGCCCGCGACAGCGCGGTGAATGCCGTGACGCGGGTGGCCCAGCGGCTGGGACGCCGTGACTTCACCTTGCAAAAAGCGGTGATCCTGGCCTCGCTGGTGCAATTCGCCGCCCAGATCTTCGGCATGGGCGCGGGCGTGCTGGCGGGCCGGCTCGGCCCGGCGCCCCTGTTCGTCGTTCAGGCCGGCGGACTGGCGATCGGCGCAGGCGCCGCCCTGCTGATGCCGCGCCTGCCGCGGCAGAACACAGGCGGCGAAAGCCTGTGGACCAGCCTGCGCACCGGCGTTCTGGAAGTGGTGCGCTCGCCCATTCTGGCGCCGATGACGCTGATCATGCTGGCGCTGGGCCTGCTTGTGGTGGGCGGCGGCTTCTTCGTCATCATCCCGGTGCTGGTGCGCGATGTGTATGACGGCGGCTACGGGCTGCTCTCCCTCTTGCTCGTCTCTTTCTGGATCGGCGCCTTCATCGCCAATGTTCTTCTGTCGCAAGCCGGCGACATTGAACGACCCGGACGCATGCTGATGGTGGCGCAACTGGTGACGGTGGTCTCGATGGGGCTGCTGGCCCTGCCCCTGCCGCTGTACGCGCTCTTCATCCTGGTGTTCAGCTGGGGCCTGGGGGGCGGCGTCGGCATTTCCCTGTCGCGCGCCGTGGTGCAGGAAAACGCCCCCCCGCGCATGATCGCGCGGGTGATGAGCGTCTATCAGCTGGGCATGTTCGGCGGCATGCCGCTGGGCGCGTTCGTGATGGGCTATGTGGTGCACGAGATCGGACCGCGTCTGTCGTCCCTGATCCCCATGGCGGGACTGCTGCTGGTGCTGATCGTGATCGCGCTGACCACGCCCATCCTGTCGCTGCGCCGGGTGCGCTGAGCTTTCTGTTCGCCCTTTACCGCTGGAAACACTGGACAGCGTTGCAGGTGCGCGAAACACTGCCCCATCACTTCATTTGGGGAACCAGGCTCAGTACGGCTCTGGTGCAGGACCATCATGACCTTATCTCATTACGGATCGAAAGCCGCCCTGCTTGCAGGCGCGGCTCTTATTGCGCTCTCAGCCTGCAGCCAGCCGGCTGCAGACAGCGCCGCCACGACGACGGAAAACAGTATGAATGACACCTCCGCCCCCGCTCAGGACCTGATCGCGCGCGCACAGGAGATCGCAGCGCCGACGCCGGAAGAACGGCCGGTCGAAATCGAGCAGCTGGGCCGCACCCGCACGGATGAATTCGCCTGGCTTCGCGATGACAACTGGCAGGAAGTGATGCGTGAGCCCAGCGTTCTGGACGCGGACATTCGCGCGCATCTGGAAGCGGAGAACGCCTATTACACCGAGGTGATGGCGCCGCTGACAGGGCTGGAAGAACGCCTGTACGGCGAGATGCGCGGCCGCATCAAGGAAGACGATGAATCCCCCGCCTCCCGCGATGGCGACTGGTATTACTATGCGCGCTACCGCGAAGGCGGCCAGTACCCGGTCTACGCCCGCAAGGCGACCGGCGACAATGGCGAGATGGCCGGCGAGGAAGTCATCATCTTTGACGGCGACGCGGAAGCGGAAGGCATCGAGTATTTCGACCTCGGCGCCGTCCAGCACTCGCCCGATCATCGCTACCTGGCCTATGCCGTGGATACCGCCGGATCTGAATTCTATGAGGTCAAGATCCGCGATCTTGAAACCGGCGTAGACATCGCCACCCTGACCGATGAGGGCTATGGCTCCATGGTCTGGGGCAATGACAGCCAGACGATCTACTGGGTGTGGCGTGACGAGAACAACCGGCCGCGCCGGGTCTATCGTCAGGCGTTTGATTCCACCGAAGCCGAGCTGATCTACGAAGAAACCGATCCGGGCTATTTCCTGAGCGTCAGCAAGACCGACGGCGATCGATGGATCGTTCTGGGCGCCGGCGACCACACCACGTCCGAAGCGCGCGTGTTTGACGCCAATGACCCGGCCGCCGAGCCGATCCTGGTGTCCGAGCGTGAACCGGGCGTGGAATACTCGCTGACCGAAGCTGGCGGCCGTCTGTTCGTGCGCACCAACCAGGACGGGGCGGTTGATTTCCAGATCATGGAAGCCCCGCTGGATGATCCGCGCCGCGAGAACTGGACCCCGCTGATCGAGCACCGTCCCGGCGTTCTGGTGAACGGGCTGATGGGTTTTGAAAACTGGCTGGTCCGGTCCGAGCGCTCGGACGCCCTGCCCCGCATCATCGTGCGCGATCTGCGCTCCGGCGAAGAGCACGAGATCGCCTTTGATGAAGAGGCCTACGCCCTGGGCATGGATGGCGGTTATGAATACGCCACCGACATGATGCGCTTTTCCTATGAAAGCCCGTCCACGCCTGAAGAGACCTATGACTATGACATGGGCGCGCGCGAGCGCACCCTGATCAAACGTCAGGAAGTCCCCTCGGGTCACAACGCCGATGATTATGTGGTGCGCCGCATCCACGCCACGGCCCGTGACGGCGCCAGCGTGCCGGTGACGATCCTGTATCATCGCGACACCCCGATCGACGGCACGGCGCCGCTGCTGCTGTACGGCTATGGCTCATACGGCATCACCATTCCGGCCAGCTTCTCCACCTCGCGCCTGTCTCTGGTGGATCGCGGCATGGTCTACGCCATCGCCCATATCCGCGGCGGCATGTCCAAGGGTTATCAATGGTATCTGGACGGCAAGCTCGACCAGAAAATCAACACCTTCAACGATTTCGTCGATTCCGGCCGCGCGCTGGTCGAGGCGGGCTACACCTCTGAAGGTCAGATGGTCGCCATGGGCGGCTCCGCCGGCGGCCTTCTGGTCGGCGCCACGATCAACCAGGCGCCCGAGCTGTTCGCCGGCGCCATCGGGGCGGTGCCGTTCGTGGACGTTCTGACCACAATGTCTGACGAGAGCCTGCCGCTGACCCCGCCGGAATGGCCCGAATGGGGCAACCCGATCACCGATGAGGCGGCATATGACTATATCCTGTCCTACAGCCCCTACGATCAGGTGAGCGCGCAGGATTACCCGCACGTGCTGGCCACCGCAGGTCTGACCGACCCGCGCGTGACCTATTGGGAGCCGGCGAAATGGGCGGCGCGTCTGCGCACCCGCCGCACCGATGACGGCCTGACCCTGCTGCGCACCAATATGGGCGCGGGCCATGGCGGCGCCTCTGGCCGGTTTGATTCCCTGCGCGAGCGCGCCGAAGAATACGCCTTCGCCCTGATGACGGTGGGTCTGGCCGATCAGGAGGCCGTTGAGGCCGCCTCTGAGGCCTCTGACAGCCATGAGGATGGCGAGCACTAGGGCTTGCCGCACTGAGATCTGAGAACGGCGCGGGAGAAGCTCCCGCGCCGTTTTTTTGTGCTGACGTCAATGGCCCGGGCTTATCGCGCCCTTAGCCCTCCAACTCAAACACCAGCGTCGTTTCTACGCCGCGATTGACCACCCGGTTGGGGTCTTCATTGGGGATCGAGCGATGCCGCCAGCGCTCCACCGCCTGAAGACTGGCCCGCGCGAAACCTGCGCTGTCGCACTGGATCGCCTGAGCGTTGACCGTCCGGCCAGACGCCAGAATGTCATAGCGAATGGTGCAGGTCCCGCTGATCCCGCGTTCCTGCTCACGCGAAGGATAGGCTGGCGGTACGCGCACGGTGATCGGCGACGGCGCGATGATCATGCCATTGAGGGACGCGGTGATGTCCGGCTGCGTCGTGACCGGAGCCGTCTGGAAGGACGGCCCGGCTTCTGTTGGCAAGTCCGAGCTTTGGGTATCGAACGTCGGGATAGTTGGAGGCGGGCTGACCACCACCAACTCCGGCGGCGGCCGCCGGTCAGGTCGATCATCCGGCACGTATTCGGAAATGGCGAACTCCTCAACCGGACGCGGCTCCGGCAGAGAAATGACATCCACCCGGATCAGGATCTGCATCACCATGAACAAGGCGAAGGTGATCAGCACCGCAAGGCTGGCGGCGGTGATCCATCGCGCCAGTCCGGATATGAGCGCACCCGCGCCCGGTGGCGGCGCCACAGGCCGCAAAAGAGCTTCAGACATAACAACCTCCCCGTTTGACGCGGAGGTCAGTCCTGAGTCTGTGGCCTCCGCCAACATTGACAGGCTGTAATCTGAATGGGGCGAAAACCGGTCATTTTCCCGCCATAAGAGAGGCTGCGAGATCGACTTTCGTCTGAAGAGAGCCTCGCCTGCAAAGAAAAAGCCCCGGCGCAGAACGCCGGGGCTTTCACTCAATCAGCTGTATGAGCCTAGCCTTCAGCGGTGGCCGCTTCGGCTTCGCGCTCGGCCTGAGCCGCCGCGGCTTCAGCATCGGACATGCCCGCTTCACGGATCTGTTCGCCATACACATTGTAGTAGGGCTCACAACGTTCCGGGATGGATTCAAACCGCACGCGGCCTTCATCATCCACAGAACCGGTCAGAACGATCTGACGGCGCTCTGCGTCCAGGGTCAGGCGGCATTCGTCGATGACGATCTGCTCCTGTTGCACCCGGCGACGCTCTTCGCCCTCGATCTGAGCCGTGATCCAGCGGATCCAGCCATTGGAGGCCGTCCGGCTGGTCGGATACCGTGCGCCTTCGCGGAAGGCCTGGATGGCGCCCTGGCGTTCACCCTGGCGGAACCGCGCCGTGCCCAGCAACTCCCAAGCCTTGCCCGTATCGCTCAGCCCGCCACGATCCAGCGCCGTGACCAGGGCTGCTTCAGCGGCCTCAAAGTCATTGAGCTGGAAGTTCGCTTCGGCCAGACGTAAGGCGGTTTCACCATCGCCCTGAAGCTGGGACAGACGTTCAAGCACCGGAATGGCCCGGTCAAACTCGGACGCCTGACGCCACATATTGGCCAGGAGCTCGAGATGGGATTGGGTGACTTCCACACGGCCCGCATTCATCTCACGCTCAAGGATAGAGGCGCCGCGATACGGGTTTTCCAGGAAGCTGTAATACTGAACCAGACGGATCAGCTCGTTCTCTTCTTCATAGAGACCGTTCAGATACATCAGCTTGTTGGTTTCAAACGCATTGCTGGCGTCATCCTGCTGCGCGTAGAGCGCGATCAGATTTTGCCAGGCCTGACGGGCGCCAGGATAAGCAGACAGATACTCCCGAATAACCCGCAATTGATCATTCGTGCGATCAAGTTGCTGGTAGAAGTAGAACATCAAGTTGAAGTCCTGCTCATTTTTCTGGGGCGTATTGTTGTAGTAGATTTCCGCGTAGCGAACGCCATCGGAAATCCGGTCTGCTTGCAGATACGCTTGAGCGACAGTCTTGGCGAAGCTCGGGGACAGCTCAGCGCCGGCCGCGATAGCCAGCTCGAACTGACGGATCGCCTCACCCACATTTTCCTGAACCAGGTGAAGCTGGCCCAGCGCCGTGCGGATGGAGATTTCTTCGTCCGTCGTGGTGGCGCCGGTGGCCAGCGCCGCCCCGAAGTCGCGGATCGCCAGGTCCAGGCGGTCCTCGGTGAAGTAAGCCCGGGCGCGCAGCTGCAACACCACAAACCGTTCATACGGGCTGAGGTTATCGCGAGCCGCAAGCTCGTTCATGATCCGCAGCACACAAGCGTTGTCATCCACTTCCTGACACTCTTGCGACGCAAGCACTTGCTCGCCGACGGCAGAGGTCAGAACGCGGCCTTCGGCCTGTTGCTCATCATTGTCTCGACGGCGCTGCGCTTCTGAGGGCGCGGCGATCGCGAGGGCCAGAAGGCCGGAAATGGCGGCGACGCCCAGAGTCCGGACCAAGCTGGCGGGGTTGAAAGTCTCGTTCAGAGTCATTGTCACTCTCCCGGTGTCGGCGCACCGCGCTCGCGTATGAGCGAGGTGCGCCGCACTGCTTAGTCAGCCAACTGGTAGTCGAGAGACGTTTGCACGCCCCGACGCCAGACCGCATTGCCGTTTTCGATCCTGGGTTCATACCGCCAGCGTTCCACGGCCCGGATGCTGGAGCGTTCAAACAGGGAGCTGGTGCAATCCAGCGCCACAATGTTTGTCGGCGTCCCATCCGGCGTCACGTCAAACTGCATCAGGCAGTTGCCTTCCACGCCGCGCTCAGCCGCCCGGGGCGGATATTGCGGCGGGATGCGCACCATAGGCTGGGCGTCACGGTCGGAGACGTCAAAGCTGACATCGCCGCTGCCCAGATCCGGTGCGTCGAACTCAGGAATCTCACCAGCGATGGTGTTCATGTCCTCAGCCGGAGCCTCAGCCACTTGCCGCTCGATTTGAGGCGGCGGGGGCGGAGGTTCGACGTCGTTCACGTCATCCATGGTGACTTCACGCTGACGGACCTGCAGATCCTCGATTTCTTCCGAAATCGAGATCGACAATTCGTCACGCGCCGCTTCCAGCTCGACCTCGTCGGTCAGGATCAGGCGCATCATCAGCATGAACAGCAGGAAGGTGATCACGGCGGCGATCGGTACGCCGACGAGAAGACGGATTATACTGGCCATCGCGTCCCCCTATCCTTCCTCGGTTGAGATTTTGACGGGAATGTCCATGTCCATGAGCAATTCCTGGACATCGAGAACCGTCCCCGCCGGCGCGCCAAGATCACCCTGGATCATGGCTTCGGCGCGGGGGTTCTCCTCCCGGAGTTGTTCGAACGCGTTACGAAGCTGCGCGAGCTCGTAAACATTTCCGTCCACATAGATTTCGTCATTGGCCGTCACGGCCACGAGCAGGGTCGGTTTCTCACGGTCCTGAAGTTGGGTCTCAGGTCGCAGGATCTCGACGCCCGGCTCCTTAACGAACACGGCTGTCACGATGAAGAAGATGAGCAGGATGAACACGACGTCGAGCATCGGCGTCATGTCCAGCTGGACTTCTTCGTCATCTTGCAGCACGCGGCTTTGTCGGCGAGCCATTGGCTTGTCTCCTCTCCCGGTCCGTTATCCCTCGGCGCTTTCAGCGCGAGTGATTGAAACGGGAATGCTGTTCGCCTTCATCTCGTCCCAGATGAGGACGATCGTGCCGTGCCGGGCTTCGTCGGCCACTTCGATCAGCACCGCAGAGTCAGGCTGTTCAGCCCGGATCCGCGACACCGCCGCCAGCACACGAAGTTCACTGGTGGGATCCTGGTTGACGAAGACCTGATTGCGGTCGTTCACCTGGACCAGGATCACCGGGTTCGGCTCGGTCGGCTCATTTTCAGACGGGGGCGGGGGACGCATATCAATCCCCTGCTCCTGCAGGAAGGTCGCCGTGACGATGAAGAAGATGAGCAGGATGAAGACGATGTCCAACATCGGCGTCATGTCGATGTCGGCGTTATCGCTTCCGCGTTTGACTTTTCTACGCATGGCCTAGTCCACCTCCAGCTCGTCTGCGAGTTGATGGACCTTGGTTTTGGCCATCCGCTCGATCTGGTTGGAGAAAAGCAGTCCGGACAAGGATGCGACCATGCCCGCCATGGTCGGGATGGTGGCGCGAGCCACCCCCGCCGACATGGCGCGAGCATCGGATGAACCGGAGATCGACATGACGTCGAACACCGAGATCATCCCGGTCACCGTGCCCAGCAGACCAAAGAGAGGAGCGACCGCGACAAGCGTCTTGATCAGTTCCACATTCTGGTCGGCCTTGGCCTTCACTTCGCTAATGAGCTGATCCCGGATGGCGTAAGCGTTCCAGGAATGGTGGTCGCTACGTGCGCCCCATTCCTGCCGCGCCCGGTCCGCCGCACCTTTGTGCGCGAAACCGAAATACGCCATGCGTTCCAGGATGAACGCCCACATCACGAAGGTCAGGGCCATGATCCAGGTCAGGATCGGACCACCGCGTTCCAGGAATTCCTGGAGACCTGTGAGGGCGCCTGAGATATCCATAGGTCTGTTTCCTTAACCTGCGGATTTCTCTTCGGCGTGACGGGCGATAATGCCTGCCGCTTGTTCTTCCAGAGCACTCTGGGCGCCGCGCGCGAAGCTTGCAGCGAACGAGTGGATGAACAAGAGCGGGATCGCCGCGATCAGACCGGACACCGTCGTCACCAGGGCTTCGGAAATACCGCCTGCCATGATGGTGGGGTCGCCGGTGCCGAAGAGCGTGATTTGGGTGAAGGTCCGGATCATGCCGGTCACGGTGCCCAGCAGGCCGAGCAGCGGAGCGACGCCAGCCGCCAGCTTCAGGAAGTTCAGACCAAACTCGAACTTCGGAGTCTCGCGAAGGATGGCTTCGTCGATCTTCAGTTCGATGGTTTCGGTCGGACGATCTTTCACTTCCTCATAGGCCAGCATCACACGGCCCAGCGGGTTGGAGCTGGATGCGGTCGAACGACGCTTCTGAGCGTTGATCGCCGAGTTCACCAGCAGCAGGCTCACCAGACGGAACAGACCAAAGGCCGCCGAGAAGATCAGCAGAGCTGCGATGATCTTGGCGACGATGCCGCCCTGCTCGAAGCGCTCAGACAGGCTCGGCACGTCACGATAGATGCGCAGCAGGCCGCCACGGGACGGATCGACCGGACCGGAGACGATTTCGCCCGGCTCGGCGTTGATCAGGTTGGACGCCGCGCTCAGCAGACGGGCCGGGGGCTGACGCTCCAGGTTCGCCAGACGATAGCCGGCGGCCGCGTTGTTCTCGTCGGAGGTCCACTGCACGAAGAGCGGGCCGCCGTCATTCGCCATGGCGATGAACGGACCGACGCGGGTCACGGGGACCGGGTTGCCTTCGTTCAGACCCAGCACGCGAGCGTTAAAGGTCGTGACTTCTGCCTGGCCTTCCATCTCGTTGATCATGGTCTGCCAGATGGCGTCCAGCTCGTAACGCTCCGGCAGGGTGCGGCTCTGGGCCAGTTCCTGCAGAGGTTCGGCGCGGCCCGGATACTGGGCGGACACCATGGAGGATTCGATGATCGAACCGAATTCGCCAGCCGTTTGACGCGCCGCGCCGAACAGCTCGCCGAAGGCGCCTTGCGCTTCGCGAAGCTCGGCGTCGAGCTCGGCGATTTGCTGGTCATTGGCGTCGAACTGGGCCTGCAGACGCTCGGACTGGGCTTCCAGGGAAGCCAGTTCGTTGCGGGCCTGGCTCAGCAGGGACGCCTGACGGTCACGCTCGGAGCGGAACTCCTGCAGACGGCGCTGGTTTTCCGCAGCGGCGTCGCGGCTGTCCTGACGGACGCGCTCAAGCAGCTGGGAAATGGATGAGACCGGCTCTCGGTCGGCTTGTGCGAAGGCCGGAGCCGACGCCACACCGGCGATCAGCGAGACGGCCGCAATCGATGTAAGAATGCGTTTCATTGGTTTGCTCTCCCGTCTCACATTAACCCGCGGTCGGGCCCGGCAGCGGGGCCTCGAACACTTCCGGGGTGGTCACTTCGTTCGCGATCCGGAAGGCGCGCTGAACATTGGACGACATGGACGACGGAACCGGACGCCAGGTCTGGTTGTCGTGAGTCATGATGGCCAGATCGCCGCCAATCTGACGGATCAGAGCCACACGGCCGATCTGCAGAATGTTGGCTTCCTGGGGAACGCCGTCGACCACGACTTCTTCCGAATAGGCGTTCAAGGAACGGCCATAGGAAGATTCAATCTCGAAAGCGTTCAGCAGCAGACGATATTTCTCCGCCGGAGAAACAGCCGCCTCGCCCAGAACTTCGCGGATATTGTCCAGACGCTGGGTGCGCTGGTCGATACGGAAGGGCATGTCGGACGCGATGAAGTCTTCCAGCGCGTTGAACATTTCCAGCATCATCGGCGCGAGATCGCGTTCGATGTTGCCCACGCGCTCGAGTTGGCTTTGCAGACCGGCCAGCTCGTTTTCCTGCGAGCGCAGGAACACGTTCTGCTGGGCGATGAAGACCCGCTGGGATTCGATCTGTTCGCGAACCGCCAGATATTCGCGCTCCGCGTTGTCGGCGGCGTCCGCCAGACGGTTGATCTGCTCTTGGGCCTGAGCGCCGTCCTGAGTGGACTGACGCGCCACTTCAAGCGCCCGGTCGAGCTGCGCATGCGCAGCGCCCGCAACGACGAGCGCGGCGGCGCTCGCCGCAAGCGTCGTGCGGATTCCTTTGAACGTCATGGACATATTTTGCCTCACAGTAGCCGGCGCGATCACAATGACTGCGCGCTCCGTTTCCCTCGCTTTATCGGTGCACCGATCGTCTCCGCGACGGTATCGGCCCCCCAAAAACACAAATACCGCGGCGCACCGCGCGATGACCCTTGATCGCCAAGGGCCAATAATAAGTAAACGAGACCGACATCAGCGATGTCGCCCTCACCTTGTAACGCGGCGTGGTCCGCCGTCTCTATAGTTTGGACGAACGCTAGCACCGGCTGAGTTGGCCGATCAACCGCTCAAACACGACACCTGCCGTATCCGACAGGTCCGGTCATGGGTTCTAACGCTCAAGCATCATCGTTTTACGACGACGCCAGACATTACCGCATCTTCAGAAATAGCCTGTGAATCAAGGGCGATTTAGCGTCCGCGCCGGGCGTCGGCGCCAAGTTGAAGACGCGTCTGAAAAGCTTTCGCCATTAACTGCAATTGATTGCGTCGCAGACGTTAAGAGCCCGCGCGTGGCGCCCAGGCCACGCCGATTCACGCCGAAATAGCGTGTTATACTTACATATCTGATATGAAAAGTATGGCTGGGGCGCCAGGATTCGAACCTGGGAATGGCGGTACCAAAAACCGCTGCCTTACCACTTGGCGACGCCCCAACCGGGTGACCACTTGGTCACGGGCCGCGGTAATTAGCCCGGCCCGACGCAGGATGCAACGCCCTGTGCTGCACTTTCGACAGCTGCATTCCAGCTGTGAAGATGTCATTGCCTTTTTCAGGCCCTTCGGTCTATAAGCCCGCCCTCGGTTCGGAGTATAGCTCAGCCTGGTAGAGCACTGTCTTCGGGAGGCAGGGGTCGCAGGTTCAAATCCTGCTACTCCGACCAGTTATTCCCGCCCCTGTTTACAGGACATGCGCGCCCTCCTTCAGGAAGGCGCGTTTTTGTTTGCCCCAGGCCCTGTTGAGTCGCTTCCACGCCACACTCTGGCGCGAACCGGCCACGCTCATACAACCAGATATCGACCTGCCCCTCGACGCCCCTTAAGACATTGTTAGGGTTCAAGGGGGTGCGCGGCGACGCCGTGCGAGGCATATGAAACAATTCTGGCTGACATTTTTCGGATCCATCGCCGGCGTGATCGCCGGTGCGATTCTGTGCGTGATCTTCGTGATCTTTCTGATCGGCGGCCTGATCGGCGCGGCTCTTGAGTCCGCAGCCCCGTCAGACGCCCCCGCCCTGCCCGGGCGCGCCATGGTGCTGGAGCTTGATCTCAGAACGCCGCGGCTGGACCAACCCTCCGCTTCTCCGTTCGCTTTCGCCGAACCGCTTTCCATCGTTGAGCTGTCCCAAGCGCTGGAACGCGCCCGCACGGATTCGCGCGTGGCCGCCGTTTTCGTACGGGCCAACACAGTCAGCCTGCCTGCAGCCCATGCGGAGCAGCTTCATACCTTGCTGGCGCGGGTGTCAGAGGCCGGCAAACCCGTCATCGCCCATGCCCAGGGGTTTGAGGGCGGATCGGTGCTGCCCTACTTCGCTGTTGGCGGCGCGGACGAGATCTGGATGCAGGACAGCGCCAGCTTCACCGCAGTGGGCCTGAGCGTTGAAACCCTGTTTCTGGGCGGACTGTTCGAACAGTTCGGCGTGCAGCCGCAATTCGTCCAGTTTCATGAATTCAAGAACGCCGCCGATACTCTGACCCAGACCGGCTATACCGAGGCCCACCGCGAAGCCACATTAAGCTGGCTGAATTCGATCCATGACACGGCGCTCGCCGCCATCGCCCGCTCACGCGGCGCTGACCCGGCGCGCTTGCGCGAGCTCGTCGAGGCAGGCCCCTATTCCGCTGAGCAGGCGCTCGACCTGGGCCTGGTGGACCGGTTGGGGCATGTGGCGGCCGCCCGCCAGAGCGTGCTGGATCGCGCCGGCCCCAATGCGCGGCTTGTCGACATCGCCCTCTATCACAGACAACCCGCCAGCCCGGCTCCGGCGCAAGCGCCCGTCATCGCCCTGGTTGAAGCGCAGGGCGGCATCGTCACCGGCGCATCGGACAGCGGCCTGGGCGGCCCGGTCATCGGCGGCGACACGCTCGCTGACGCCATCGACGCCGCCGCCAGCGACGCCGCCGTCCGCGCCATCATCTTGCGCATTGATTCGCCTGGCGGATCGGCGATCGCCTCCGACCAGATCTGGGATGCGGTGATGCGCGCGCGCCAGGCGGGCAAGCCTGTCATCGCCTCCATGGGGGCGACCGCAGCGTCGGGCGGCTATTACATCGCCGCCCCCGCAGACCGGATCATCGCCCAGGCCACGACCCTGACCGGCTCGATCGGCATGTATGGCGGCAAGCTGGTGGCTGACGAGGCCCTGAGCCGGCTGGGGCTCAATCTTGATCCGCTTTACGTGGGCGGCGAATTCACGCTGGCCCAATCGCCCGCCCAATCCTGGTCCGAGGCGCAAGCCGCCGATTACGCCCGGCTGGCCGAAGATGTGTATGAGGACTTCACCCTCAAAGTGTCTGAAGGCCGCGACATGCCGCTGGCGCGCATCCAGCAGATCGCCCGCGGCCGCGTCTGGACCGGCGCGCAGGCGCTGGAACTGGGACTGGTGGACGAGCTGGGCGGGTTTGACGCCGCCCTCACCTCTGCACGCGCGCTGGCCGGGCTGAGCGAGACCCAGCGCATCCGCCTGCAGCGTTTCCCCGCGCGGCCTGAGGGACTTGAAGCCTTGCAGGCGCTGTTCGGGGTCAGCCTGGACACGGTCCAAAGCGCGCAGGCGTTAAACCAGCTGCTGCAAAGTCCGCAGGCGCAGACGTTGTTGCGTGAACAGGCGCGGTTGCAGGCGCAGGGCGCAGAACTGACCGCGCCGACGGAGACGCCGCGCTAACCGACAATCGCGCCCAGCATGAAGACCGCGAACAGGCCCAGCATCAGCACAAAGCCGTAGAGGACTGAAAGCGTCATCGTCCGGACCGCGGACTGGAAGCGGCCGCGCTGATAGACCGTGCGATGCAGCTTGTAGAGATAGAGGTGGGAATACAGGATCATCGCCAGGGTGGCCCAGCCCGCCCCGATCAGCAGGCTCGCCTTGCTCAGGATCGCCATGGACAGAAACAGCGCCGCATGAAAATGCAGCGAGACGATCATGTGGTCATAGAGATAAAAGCCGCGCCGCCACACATAAACCAGGCCCAGCAGCAGGGCGTAGACCGGCACCATGGCGAACATGACCCGCGGGACCCAGTCCGCCGCCGATTCCAGCCAGTCGCCCGGATCATCCGCCACATGGGCGAAGCGCTCGCCCAGATAGCGGCGCACCTGCAGCGGCCAGATCGTTTGCGGCGCAGGCTCGCCGAAATCCTCAGGCGCGAAGAACTGCCGGATATTATTCCCCGAGACATTCCCCTGTAAGGGACCAAAGTCCGAGGTCTCGCCATCCGGCGTCGCTATAACTCCGGTTAGAAATGGATTGGCGACGCTTGTCTCGGCAACGGGCGTCTCCAGCTTGTCAGCGACGCCTGTCTCAGGCGCCTCGGCGATCGGCAAGCTGAAGTCTGCTGCGGCGACTTTTTCAGGATTGATCGCCGTCTCTGATCCCTGAAGCCTTTTCGGCCCCAGCGGCGTCAGATGAAAGACCGAGCCTGAATCCGTATCGGTGACCAGTCCCGAGCCCGAAGCGGCGTCGCGTCCCGTTGAGAAACCGGCGCGTTCTATTCCTCTCAAGGCGTTCTCGGCGTCACGCTCGGTCATCGTTCCGGCTTCAACCTGACGCTCGATTTCAAGCCGGGCCGCACTCAGATCGACATTGCCGGGATCATAATTGGCCCAGCCTTCCTGCATGTCGTTCGCCATGCCGCCCAGATTGCCGCTCAACGGCACCAGCAAGAAGAACAAAAGCGACGCGATGATATACAGGCGGAAGGGCGGCATGTACCGCATCCGCTTGCCTTTCAGGAAGGCGCGCGTGACGCGCCCCGGAAACAGCAACAGAGCCGGAAGGGTGCGGGCGACACGCCCGTCCAGCGCGAACAACCCTTCGATGATTTCTGAAAACAAGCCGTGGACCGGCCGGTGATATTCATCATCGACCTGCCCGCACATATGGCAGACCGGGCCTTCGAGCTTGGTCTCGCAATTGGCGCACACGCCCTCTGGCGTATCCGCGCGAAGAACCGCCGGGCGCGAAGGCTTGCGACGTGTTGATCCCCGGCCCGCGGCCACGCCCATCGCAATGGCGTGATCTGTGACGGCTTGCGCCGTGGGATCAAAGTTATCGCTCACCCTCGCCCCCGTCAGGTCTCGATCAGTCGGTCTCGGCCATGCACAGATAGCGCGTACGGTGAATGTGGGTGAGATTGTCTTCCCATCCGGTCACAGCCGGGTTCACCAGCGCTTTGTTCACATAATACACGAGGGGCATGTAAGGGCTGTCATCGAGCAGGATCTGCTCGGCGTCAGACAACAAATCACCGCGCTCTTCCGCATCCAGCGTCCGGTTGGCCTGTTCCACCAGCGCATCGTATTCGGGGTTGGACCAGCGCGAATAGTTCATCGGCACGGAATCGGTCTCGCCCAGGAACAGGAAGTTGTAGGCGTCATTGTAATCGCCGATCCAGCCGCCATCGCCGAGGCTGAAATCGCCCGCCCGCAAGTTGGCGTAATGGATCTGGGTTTCGATGCCGACGATTTCAGGCTGCACCCAGTCCGCGATCAGCGACCAATCCTGCTGGACCACCGGCGCCACGCGCGGGTTATCGCCCGTGGTGCGGTGCGAATACTCAAACCGCAGGGGGTTGTCGGGCCCGTATCCCGCCTCGGTCAGCAGCTCACGCGCCATTTCACGGCGCTCTTCCACTGACACGCCTTCCCAGGTGACGCGCGCATCGCTGGGATAGGCGTTCACGCCCGGCGGAACGAAGCTGTACGCCGGAATCTGGCCGGCGCGCAGAATGTCGGTGGCGATGAACTCACGGTCCACAGCCATGGAGAGCGCATTGCGCACGCGCGGATCGTCAAACGGCGCTTCGGTGGTGTTGAACGCGAAATAAACGATGCCGAGATAGGGATGCACGCGCACATAGTCGGGGATCTCGCGACGCAGGAAATCGAGATTCTGACCGGCGAAATCAACGTTCAGGTCCAGCTCGCCATTGCGCACGCGGCGCTCGGCGGCGGGATTGTCCACGGTGGGATAGTAGAACACTTCGTCCACGCAGACGTTTTCATTGTCCCAGAACAACTCGTTGCGTTCAGACAGGACGAAATCGTTCGCGCGCCAGTTCACCAGCTTGTAAGGGCCGTTCGTCACGATGTTCTGCGGCTGGACCCAGGCGTCGCCATACTGCTCCACCACGTGCTGGGGCACGGGGAAGGTGGTGTAGTGCGTCAGCAGGCCGGGCAGATACGGCGCGGGGAATTCCAGATCAATGCGCAAGGTTTGCGCGTCGATCGCGGTGACGCCCAGCTCTTCAGGCGGCAGCTCGCCCGCATTGACCTGGCGCGCATTGCGGATCGGGTAGAGCAGCGAGGCGTAGTTGGCCAGGGTCGCCGGATCCAGAATGCGGCGGAAGGCGAATTCGAAATCTTCCGCCGTCACCGGCTCGCCATCGCTCCACACCGCTTCGCGCAGGGTGAAGGTCCAGCTCATCCCGTCTTCGGTGACGCTCCAATCGGTCGCCATGCCCGGAATCGGTTCGGCCTCAGCGTTCTCGGTGAAAAGACCGATGAACATGTCGCCGATGATATTGTTTTCCCAGGTACCCGAGGCCTTGTGCGGATCAAGCGTCAGCGGCTCTGCGCCGTTGCCGCGATGCAAGACCACACCGTCACTATCGGCGCTGTCGCCGCCCCCTCCACACGCTGTCAACGCGAGCGCCGATGCGCCAGCCATGAGAAGAAGGCTCAGTCGTCGAGTGATGGTCATTATGATCAGGCTCCCCAGTGATCGGTTATCGCTTCTGCGTGCTACTTCTGGCGTCTCTCAGCATCATCTCTCATAAATGATGGTGAGCCTACCTACTTACCCGGATTATTCAGCGGGTGATGAAAGCGTTATGGTTGACGTGACCTTAATTTCCTAGGGAAATGGGTGAGAATTCAAGTAAAAACCGGACATATGACATGCAACTGAGATCCCTTGCCGCTGCAATAGCGATGCTGGGGGCGAGCGCGCCCTCCCTGGCGCAGGACGCGCAAAGCGAGCCTGACACGCTCAATCGCCTGCTCGCCTGCCGCTCCTTGAGCGACGACGCCGCCCGCCTGGCCTGTCAGGACGAACACCTGGCCGTTCTGGCCCAGGCCACCGAATCAGGACGGATCGTCGTCGTGGAGCGCCGGGCCCTGCGTGAAGTGGAGCGCGCGAGCTTCGGGTTGAACCTGCCGAGCGTCGGACGTCTGGGCGGCATCTTGCGCCGCAATGATACTGGCGAGGAGGCGGCGGCCGTCGCCGAAGTCGAGACGCTCGAGGACGGCTCCACCGCCACCTATGACGCCAGCGGGGCGCTCGAAAGCCTGGTCGGCGTTCCAGTGTCGGATGTGTCATTGCGCAATGGCATGCTGCGGGTGACGCTCGGCAATGGCCAGATCTGGGCTCAGACGGATTCCACGCGCTTGCCTCGCATTTCGAACCGCGCCCTGCGCGATGGCGTGACAGCCGATATCGAAACGGGTGTTCTGGGCGCGCACTTTCTGCGTCTGAGCAATCATCCCAGCCGCCGCTTCCGCGCTGAGCGCGTACAATAAGCCTGACTCAAAACTGGAGAACATTCGATGTTCATGCCCAAATCCAAAACCGTACTCGCCCATTTGGGCGTGTGCGCGTTCTTTATCGCTCCGGCGCTTGGCCAGACCACCAATGCCGAAGCCCCTCTGCGGGCCGTCGTGGAATGCCGGGCTCTGGAAGATAGCGCAGACCGCCTGGCCTGTTTTGACAGAACCTCGGCTGTTCTGGAAAGCAGTCTGGATACCGGTGCGGTTCTCGCCGTCACCCGCGAAGACATTGACACCGCGGAACGCGACACATTCGGACTGTCACTGCCCAATATCGGCGCGCTCGCCCGGTCGCTGACCTCGCCTGGACAGAATGAGGCGATGGCGGACCTGAGCCCGGACACGGCTGACACGGCCGTCACCGTAGCTGGCGCAGACGCTGCAGACACCACGGACGCCCAGGGCCAACAGACGGCTCAGGCTTCCACGCCGCCGCAAACGCGTGAAGAGGTGCTGGCGCAATCAGACACCCTCGCCGCCTCCCGGTCCGGCGTCGAGGTCCAGGAACGCGGACAGGACGGGCGCGCCATCAAAGTCGTCATGGAAATCGAGCGCTATCAGGAAGTCGGCTACCAGCAAGGCCGCTTTTACATGACAAACGGGCAGGTCTGGGAACAGACCCGAACCCAGAGCCACCGGATGCCGTCGCGCGGCGCGGCCTATGCGCACATTCGCCGCACATCGACCGGCATTCACCTGCTGCGCATCAATGATCGGGGCAATGCGATCCAGGTCCGGCGGACGCGTTAAACAGCGATCAGCCCGAACAGACCCCTGAAATGAAAGATGGCGCTGAACTCAGCGCCATCTTTTTTTGGGAGAGAATGACTGCGGCTAGCGATCCTTTGGATCGATTGCGTCACGCAAGCCGTCGCCAATGAAGTTGAAGCAGAACAGGGTCAGCATCATGGTCAGCGCCGGGAAGATCAGCGTCCAGGGCGCGATCTCCATGTCACGCGCGCCGTTGGAGATCAGATTGCCCAGCGAGGTCAGCGGCTCCTGCACCCCGAGGCCCAGGAAGCTGAGGAAGCTTTCCGCCAGGATCACCACGGGAATGGTCAGCGTCACATAGACCACCACCGGCCCCAGCACATTGGGCACGATATGGCGACGGATGATCGAGAGTTGCGACACGCCGGCGGCGTGGGCGGCCTCGACGAATTCCATGTTCTTCAGCGAGATCGTCTGACCGCGCACGATACGCGCCATGGTCAGCCATTCCACGGCCCCGATGGCGACGAAGATCAGGATGATGTTCCGACCGAACACCACCATCAAAATAATGACGAAGAAGATGAAGGGCAGCGAGTAGAGAACGTCCACGACCCGCATCATCAGCTGGTCGATCCGGCCGCCCAGAAAGCCTGCGACCGCGCCCCACATCACCCCGATGACGAGGGAGACGAAGGTCGCCACCACGCCCACCATCAAGGACATGCGCAAACCGACCAGAACCCGCGCGAACAGATCGCGCCCCTGCGCGTCGGTGCCGAAAATATGCAGATCGGTGAAGGTCGGCGCGATCTGCACCTTGTCGCGATAGATGAAGGTGCTGTCATGCACCCACAAGAGCGGGCCGATCAGCGCCAGGAAGATCAAAAGCCCCAGCACGACCAGGCTGGCCACGGCGGCCTTGTTGCGCAACAGGCGCGTGCGCGCATCATCCCAGAGCGAGCGACCCTTGACGGCGCTCTGCTCCATGAGCTCGGCTTTTTCTTGCGGCGTGGAGGTGAGAACCATCAGTCGAACTTCACTTTTGGATTGAGCACGGCGTAAAGCAGATCCGCGACCAGATTGAGCGCGATGATCAGGCCGGCGTAAAGGATCACCACGCCCATCACGACGGTATAGTCGCGCTGGAGCGCCGCAAACACAAACTGGCGTCCGACGCCCGGCAGGGAAAAGACCTGCTCGATCACGATGGAGCCCGTCAGCAGAGCGGCGGTGGCCGGCCCCAGATAGCTGACCAGCGGCAGGATCGCGGCGCGCAGGGCGTGGCGGCTGATCACGGCGAACGGGCTCAGCCCCTTGGCGCGCGCGGTGCGGATGAAGTTGGAGCGGATCACCTCGATCATGCTCGCCCGCATCAGGCGCGAGATGATGGCGATCTGCGGCAGCGCCAGGGTGATCACCGGCAGGATCATGCGCTCGACGGTCATGCCGTGTCGCGGATCAAGCCCGCCCGACGGCAGCCAGCCCAGATAGATCCCGATCACCA
This sequence comes from Oceanicaulis sp., assembly GCF_051859625.1. Lineage (GTDB taxonomy): Bacteria > Pseudomonadota > Alphaproteobacteria > Caulobacterales > Maricaulaceae > Oceanicaulis. Next base: position 137,031 of record NZ_JBHYFH010000003.1, read on the forward strand.
GCGCCAATATAGGCCCCACCACAAAGGGCGGGATGACGATCCCTACTGTGGCGAACCCGACCACCCCGTAATCGACCGCTGTATTTTGCCTGAGCGCGGCGATGGATCCCAATATCGTCCCGATGAACACCGCCAGCCCCATGGACAACAGGCCGACCGTGGCGGACACCGGAAAGCCTTCGGCGATGATCTGGGAGACGGTCTTGTCGCGGAACTTCAACGACGGGCCGAGATCGAAGTGCGCCAGATCGACCAGATAGTCGAGATATTGCTTGGGCACCGGCTGATCCATGCCATAGCTCGCCAGCAGGTTCTGGCGGGTCTGTTCGGGCATGGGGCGTTCCAGATCGAACGGGCCGCCCGGCGCGAAACGCATCATGAAGAACGCCAGCGTGATGATCACCAGCAAAGTGGGGATCGCGACGAGTATGCGGCGGGCGATATAACCGATCATGGGGCGCTTTTTGACATCTGGATGAAGTCCGCTTTGTGAGGGTTACGCAGTATCGGATCAAGGACGACCCGCAGTGAGCCCCAAATTGGACGCAAAATCAACAAGTTCTAAGTGCGTTGGCTCAAAATCGGTCAGTCTTTGTCCGGACTTTGAGCACGTTCAGCGTGCATCTCTGAAGAGATATCCACAACCGCATGAACCGGAGCTGAGCGCGGTATTACCGTGGACGGCGGCGTTTGCGCATCCCCCAGTCCCGCCTTGAGACACCCGATCAGCACAACCGCCATCAGCAGGAGCCTCACTCGCCGGCTTAGAAAAATGCTGGCTGCGTTCAGTCGTGTCATGACGCTTCCCTTGCTGGCGCACACGAAGCTGTGAAGCAAAAAGCGCGCCGCTGTGATCGAGCGTGAATTGCGCCAGACCAAGGGGCAGGTATCGTGTAACCGTATCAAAGATGGGCAGAGCAATGACGACGACCGCGTGGTGGCGCGATTTCCAGCTTGAGGGCAATGTGGTGCAGGTTCGCAAGACCGGCGCCCGCATCCCCATTGATTTGGGGATCGTGACCGAAACCTTGTCCTGGCTGGGCTATCATGCGCGTATCGAACTGGAACGGCGCCGCATCCGCCAGGACGGCCCGCGCATCTGGTTCACGCCCGATCGACCGCGGCCCTGGTATCTGATCTGGCCGGTGGTTCAGCTGTCTGGACTGCGAATCGCGGATCAGCCCGAAGACGCCGACCTGCAGTTCCATTTTGAAGACCTCACAACGGTCACGCCGGCCCGCCAGAGCAGCCGTCTGCACATCAACGCCGCCTGCGCCGACACCTCCAAATCCGAAGTCGCACGCGTCTTTGAACAGGTCAGCGGCCGGGCGCTCGCGGTCCATCCGGAGAGCTGGACCGGCGAGATGGTCGCCAAGTCCGAGCTGAACGGCGCCCATGACGGCCGAATTCTGACCGGCCCGGTCAAGCCTGACGCCGGAATCGCCTATCAGCGCCTGATTGATAACTGCGCCGATGACGGCTGTGTCGAGGATTTGCGTTGCCCCACGGTGAATGGCGAACTCAGCGTGGTGTTCTTAAAGCGACGCCCGCTCGGCGACCGCTTCGCCAATCACAACAGCGAAGTGCGTTTGCTCGATCCCGATACCGTATTCACACCCCAGGAACGCGCGCTGATCCGCAATTTCTGCCGCGCCATGGCGCTCGACTGGGGCGGGCTGGACGTGCTGCGCGACCGCCGGACGGGCGAGATCTGGATCGTTGATGTGAACAAGACCGATATGGGGCCGCCGATCGCGCTTGCCCTGAAAGACCAAATGACCGCGACCCGCAAACTGGCCCACGCCTTGCGCGCCTATGTGGACGCCCGCCTGACCCCAGTGGAGACTTCGTTATGAGCGCCATCCCTTTCGTTCGAGAGTTCGACTTTGACTATGGGCGCTGCGATCAGATGAGCCCGCGCATCCGCCGGGTGATCGCGCCCAATCCGGGCAATTTCACCTTCACAGGCACCGGCGTCTTCATCATCGGCACGGGCGAAGTGGCGGTGCTGGACCCCGGCCCCGCCATGCCCGAGCATGAAGCGGCGCTCGACGCGGCGCTCGACGGCGAACGGGTCAGCCATGTCTTCGTCACCCATCACCATCTCGACCACTCCCCCCTCGCCCATACGCTGGCGAAGAAACACGGCTGCAAGGTCTATGGCCGCATGCCGCGCGTCACCGAGCCCGAAGGCGGCGAGGTTCGCATGGAAGCAGGCGATGATCTGGGCTTCCAGCCCGATGTCCAGATTGAGGACGGCGCCGTGTTTGAGGGACCGGACTGGACGCTGACCGCGCTCCACACGCCCGGCCACACGTCCAACCATGTGTGCTATGCGCTTAAAGAGGAGAACGCCCTGTTCTCCGGCGATCATGTGATGGGCTGGTCCACCTCGGTGGTCAGCCCGCCGGACGGGTCGATGAGCGATTATCTGACGCAGCTCAAACGCGTTCAGGCGCTAAACTTTGAAACGATCTGGCCCACCCACGGCCCCCAGATCACCGAGCCCCAGCCCTTTCTGGACGCCTATATCGCCCATCGTGAAAACCGCGAGGCGCAAGTGCTGGCCCAGCTTCAGAACGGTCAGGACACGATCAAGGCGATGGTCGCGGTCATGTATGCCGATGTGGACAAGCGCCTGCACCCGGCCGCCGCGCATTCCGTGCTGGCGCACATGATCCATCTGGTGGAGCAAGGCAAGGCGGTGTGCGAGGGCGCGCCCGGGCTCGACACCCGCTACACTCTCGCCTGAGAAGGCTGACGCTTAGGCGCCCTCGCCCAGCGAGGCGCGCAAGCGCTCTTCAAAACGGCTGAGGCGCGCTGCATTGGCGCCCAGATCAGACACGCCGACCCGGCTGACCGAGCGTGCGTCAATGCGCGAACCGCCCTCGTCCAGGGCGGTCACGCGGACCACCACATCATCCTTGAAGCCGTACCAGAAAGTGGTGTCGGTCGCCTCGAACAGGCCTGCGCTTTCAGACTCCGTCCCGATTTTCCAGCCCAGATCGCGGGCGGTGTTGAGCGCCGCCTGATAGGCGAGCTCTGCCTCGACGCCGACGATGATCGGCTGGATGTCGGGATAGGCCTCGGCCTGAACCTCCGGCAGCGGACGTTCGGAGCGCGGATCAATCTTGGAGGCGTAATCCACCGAATTGGCGTCCGGTCCACGCCGGTCGATCAGGGCCGCAGAGAATTGCGGCGGGTTCTGGGTGTCCGTGCTGATATCGTGGATGGGGGGGATCTGGCCGGCCATTTCACGCACCGACGCCGCATAGCCCAATCCGCCCGCGCCGACGGCGATCGCCAGCACCGCCGCGACCCAGCCGCCCGCCCCCGGAGCGTTGGCTTTGCCGAACGCGATACGATAGGCGATCAGCAGGATCAGGCTGATCACGCCCGCGCCGAGCGCGGCAAACAAAAGCTTCGGCCCCCAGCCGAACGTCATCTGAAGCAGGCCAAACGAGTAATCCCAGAGGCCGAACCGGGTCCCGAGACCCGCCGCGGCGAACCAGAGCGGAGTCGTAATCGCCAGCGCCGCCGTGAGGCCGATCACAATATGCCGGAGTGTGCGGAATGCCGAAATCATGACCAAGCCCCAATCGCCCAGAGAAAAACGCCCGGCCAGTGTAAGCCGGGTGCGTTGCAGTTTTAAGGATAGAGTCGGCTCACCGACCAGCTTTCGCTCGCCTGTGTCCGTTCGAACACCATCCGGTCGTGCAGTCGGAAAGCCCGATCGCGCCAGAACTCGATGCGATGGGGCTCAAGCCGGAAACCCGTCCAGTTTTCTGGGCGAGGTATATCACCGATATTGAATTTGGCGGCGTATTTCGCCACAGCCTTTTCCAGCGCGAACCGGCTTTCCAGCTTGTGCGATTGTTTGGACGCCCAGGCGCCGATGCGGCTGTCGCGAGCGCGCGAGTTGAAATAGGCGTCCGCCTCTTCAGCACTGACCTGACTGATCGGCCCGCGCACGCGCACCTGCCGACGCAGGCTTTTCCAGTGAAAACACATCGCCGCGTTCGGGTTGGCCCCAAGCTGCAAGCCCTTGATGCTGTCGGTGTTGGTGTAAAAGACGAAGCCGCGCGCATCGAACCCTTTCAAGAGCACCATGCGCACGTCCGGCGCGCCGTCCGCATCCGCCGTGGCCAGCGCAACGGCATTGGGGTCGTTGGGCTCTTTCTTCTTCGCATCTTCAAGCCAGTGCTCGAACAGAGCAAAGGGATCCTCACGCGCGAAGATGTCTTCGGGCGGGTTGGCTTCGGACTTTTCATAGTCTTGCTGGCTGGGGCTGGGCGGAATGACGGACTTGTCGCTCATAAGACGTCTCCTGACGGCCCCGACGGGCATTAAGCCTACTCACCTAGTCAGCTTGGCGGGCAGGTCAACGATTCGACAATAAAACCCCTGTAATATGACCAGCATGAGCGAGCCGCATGAAGCGATAGTCAAGGCGTACAAGGTTTTTGGCCTTGATGGCGACGAGGATTTCTCCGTCGTCCGTGACCGCTTTCGCGCGCTGATCAAGGATGTTCACCCCGATACGGCCGAAGGCGGCGACCCCCAGACCGTCGCCAAACTCCAGCGCATGCTCAAGGCCTATGAGGTCCTGCGCCGCTTTGCGCCGCGCCGCCATGACATCACCATCACGCCGGAAGAAGCGCGCAAGGGCGGCATTCGCACCATCAAGATCCAGGACCGCGAAGCGATGATCCGGATTCCGGTTCATGTGAAGAACGGCACGGTCGTGGTGCCCATCGGCGATCCCCTCTGGCGGGTTCACATCAAGGTTCAGGATGTGATGGTCAACGCCGACCTCAACCAGCAGGGCGAGGCCGAACTCAAGCGCCTGGCGGCGATGAAGCAAAAGTTCGACGACACCAAGGTCGAAGAAGACGCCGAAACGCACACCAATCTGCTGAAAGCCTTCTGCGATCGCTTCGTCAAAGCCTCCCCCGCCGCCCGGTTCGCCAAATGGGTGCGCGGCGGCGGCAGCAACGCCGCGTGACGCCAGCTTAAAGCGCGCCTAGAGTGCTGCGCTTGTAACGGTTTCTGCCTGGCGTCTGCATCATGTCTCACAATTCCTTCGGTCATCTGTTCCGCTTCACGACCTGGGGCGAAAGCCACGGCCTTGCGCTCGGCTGCGTCATTGACGGCTGCCCGGCGGGGATCAAGCTGACCGCAGACGACATTCAGCCCTGGCTGGACCTTCGAAAGCCCGGCACCTCGCGCCATGTGACCCAGCGCCGTGAAGCTGATGAAGTGAGAATCCTCTCAGGCGTCTTCGAGGACGACCGTACGGACGGTCAGGTGACGACCGGCGCGCCGATATCGCTGATGATCGAAAACACCGATCAGCGCTCAAAGGATTATTCCGACATTCGCGACAAATGGCGGCCCGGCCACGCCGATTACACCTATGACACCAAATACGGCGTGCGCGATTATCGCGGCGGCGGGCGCTCCTCGGCGCGCGAAACCGCCGCCCGCGTCGCCGCCGGCGCGGTGGCCCGCAAGGTTCTGGGCGATGACATCAATATCCGCGCCGCCCTGGTCCAGATCGGCGCGCGCAAGATCGACCGGTCGCGCTGGGACTGGGATCAGGTGCGCGAGAACGATTTCTTCTGCCCCGACGCCGAAACCGCTAAACTCTGGGAATCCGACATGGACCAGATCCGCAAGGATGGCAGCTCGGTCGGCGCGCTGATTGAAGTAGTGTGCTCGAACGTCCCCGCAGGCTGGGGCGCACCGGTCTATGGCAAGCTTGATGCGGATATGGCGAGCGCGATGATGTCGATCAACGCGGCGAAAGCCGTCGAGATCGGGTCAGGCCTTGAGGCCGCCGCCCAGCGCGGCGAGGACGCGGCTGATCAGATGCGACTGGGACCGGACGGCCAGCCGGAATTTCTGAGCAATAATAATGGCGGGGTTCTGGGCGGCATCTCCACCGGACAGGATGTGGTGGTGCGCGTGGCGATCAAGCCCACCTCCTCGATCCGCATTCCGCGCCAGACGCTGACCAAGGACCTTCAGGAGACCGAAGTGGTCACCAAGGGCCGCCACGACCCGTGCGTGGGCATTCGCGGCGTGCCGGTAGCCGAAGCCATGGCCGCCCTGGTGCTCGCCGATCACAAGCTGCGCGCGGCGGCGTATAGGTAGGCTTACCGCCGCCGGAACACCGCAACCGACTCCACATGGCCGGTCCATTTGAACTGGTCGACCGGGGTGACGGGCCCCATCTTGTAGCCGCCCTCGATCAGGATCGCCGCATCGCGGGCGAAGGTGGCGGGGTTGCAGCTGATCGAGACGATCACCGGGACCATGCTGTCTGACAGACGCTCGGCCTGGGCCTTGGCGCCCGCACGCGGCGGATCCATGACCACCAGCGAATAGCCTTCAAGTTCTTTGGGAGTGATCGGCTCCAGCGCCAGATCGCGCACCCGCGCATCCACGGGCTTAAGCCCCGGCGTGCGCTGGGCGGCGCGCTGCAGGGCGCGCAGCAGGCCGCTATCACCCTCAACCGCCAGCACCGGCATGGTCCGCGCCAGACGCAGGGCGAAGGCGCCGGCGCCGGCGAACAGGTCCGCCGCCTTGAACGGGCCTTTGCCGTCCAGGCTTTGAACCGCTTCATCCACAAGCCCCGCCAAGACCGCCTCTCCCTCGGCGGTGGCTTGCAGGAAGCCGCCTGGGGATGGCGTGACCTTGGTGTCGCCAAACTTGACGACCGGCGCCGCAAACTCGATCAGCGGATCATCGCCAATGGTGACGCGGGTCCAGTTAAACTTGCCCGCAAGCTCCGCCCCGGCTTCACGCAGCGCCAGGCTGATCTCCTTGACGCCATGCACCGAGATGTCGAGGCCGGGCTGGCAATCCAGCGCGTGGATGTCGATGCGGCCCTTTTTGGGCGTCGCCACTTCGGCGAGCTTGCGCAGGCCGGGGATGGAGGCGCGCAGACCGGGCGTCGCCACGGGGCAATCCGTAATGTCGGCGATCTTGTCGCCCGCTCGTTCGGCGAAGCCGACCACCAGCTTGGCGCCGAACCGTTGCGCATGCAGCGTCAGACGGCGGCGGCCTTCGCCATGGGCGTCCACCAGCGACCGCACCTCGGCCTGAACGTCGGCTTTATGGAGCGCATCCACCACAAGATGGCGTTTCCAGCTGCGATAGGCGCTCTCCTCAAAGTGTTGCAAGGAGCACCCGCCGCAACGTTCAGCCACCGGACAGAAGGGCTCGACCCGATCCGGGCTGTGCGTCAGGCGTTCGAGCACGCGTCCGCGCTGGCCCTGGACCTCAACTTTCGCCGCCTCGCCGGGCAGCAATCCGGGCGTGAAGACGGGGCCGTCCATGACGGCGTCTCCGCGCGCGCCGAGGCTCTCCGCGATCAGGGTTTCAACATGGACGGGTTTGGGGGCAGTGGTGCGACGTCTGTTCATAGCCTTGCCAATGCCGGGCGCAGGCTGCGCGGTCAAGCGCGCAGAGCAAGTCAAGCGCCCGCCCCTTTTCTGACAATGCTGTTCATGTCCCGCTCAGCTTGGATTTTTTAAGGTTTGTTCACCAATCGGGGAAACCCGCCGCCGCACAGGAAAGGGCCCAGCTCATGCGCCTGAAAACCCTCGCCGCTTCATGCCTGTTGTCGACCGCCATCGTGGCGCCGGGCCTGCTTCTCGCGCCCTCCGCCTATGCCGCGGACGCCGTTGTCACCAGTTTTGAGCAAGAACGCCAGGAACGCCGAGAGGCGCGCCAGGAACGCCGCCGCGAAGCGCGCGGCGATCAAGACCGTGAACGCCGCCGTGAAGGCCGCGGTGATCGGGGTGAGCGCCGTGAAGGCGCCCGCGGCGGTCGCGGCGGCAATCGCGAAGAAGGCCGTCAGGAACGCCGCCGGGAAGCCCGGGGCGACCAGCGGCGCGGCGAACGCCGTGAGGCTCGACGTGAGAATCGCCGTGAAGACCGTCGGGACGCCCGCCGCGAGGATCGCCGAGAGCATCGCCGCGACGCCCGTCGGGAAGACCGTCGGGAACACCGTCGCGAGGCGCGGCGTGAGGACCGCCGGGAACACCGCCGCGAAGTCCGGCGCGAAATCCGTCAGGACGCCCGCCGTGACGCCCGTCGCGAATACCGCCGGGATGTACGCCGTGAGGCGCGCCGGGAGTATCGCCGGGACGTGCGCCGCGATGCGCGCCGTGATTATCGTCGCGACCAGCGCCGCTATTACAATCATGACCGCCGGGGCCATAACCGCTACAGCCCGCCGCCGCGCCGGGTCGTGCACTATTCGGTCAATCACCGCCCGTCCTATGGCCGCAACTGGCGCTATCATGACCGGTATCGCCATTATAACAGCCACCAGTTCTATTATACTGACCAGTTCTGCCGCACCGACGGCGACGCCCTGATCGCGGGCGCCCTGATCGGCGCGCTGTTCGGCGGCGCATTGGGTGACGGCGATGGCGGCGCCTATCTGGCGGGCGGCCTGATCGGGGCGGGGCTTGGCGCATCGCTCAATGATTGCGACCGCGGCCAGTATCGCTATGGCCTGCATTCCGCCTTCACCACCGACCAGCCCTATTACTGGGCCAACCCGTATTCGGGCGTGCGCGGCGTGGTCCGCGCGGGCGATTACCACAATTGGGGTCCGCGTCAGTGCCGCTGGGGGGATGCCGAAATCTTCCTGCCCAACGGACAGGTCTCCTATGACCGCGTCCGCATGTGCCAGGATAGCTATGGCCGGTGGGAGGTGGCGCGCCGCCAGTAACCGCGCTTATAATTTCGTGTTCAGGCGCACACTCTCTCGCGCCTGAACGCTGTTTCGACCGGTCGCTCTAACCGGGTCGGAACGCCTGGATCCTGTGGGGACGGGATCCGGGGACAGGAACGGGCCCGCCATGGCTTTGTGGCGGGCCCGTTTTGTCATTCGGCGCCAGTTTTTCCCTTCAGAAACAATAAACCATGCCCGTTCATCTAGCGCTCATGGCGGAGCGTGTAGGGTGTTTTCAACGAAATAAACCGGCGCTGCGGCGTCTGACCTGGAGGGTTTCCTCATGATCCGTTCGCGTTTTGCAGTCTCCGCCCTGACGGGCGCCGCCCTGCTTCTGCCGCTGGCCGCTACCGGCGCCCAGGCGCAGACCTATCGCAACAACTCAGCCGCCTCCGCCCCGCAAAGCTATGAGGCCTGCGTGGCGTCCCAGCGCAACCGCCAGGTGGCGGGCGCGGTGATCGGCGGCGTTCTGGGCGCGGTGATCGGCGCAGAAGTGCATGATGACCGCCAGGACCGGGACCGCGAACGCAATTATCGCGGCCGTGACCGTCATCGCGATTATTATGGTCGCGGATATCGTCGCGGCGACCGCTATGACCGCGGACGCGGCTACAAGGAAGAGGGCAATGATGGCGCGGTTCTGGCCGGCGCCGGTCTGGGCGCCCTCGCCGGCGCAGCCATTTCGGGCCGCTCCAATGGCTGCGAGCATCTGCGCAACGCCGGCTATAGCGGCGGCTATGATCAGGGCGGGTACGCCTATCCCGATCAAGGCTACCAGAATGGCGGCTATCAGAATAACGGGTATCAGGGCGGCTATGACCAGGGTTACGATCAGGGCTATGACCAGCGCACCTATCGCAGCTCCTCCGCGTCGCAAGGCGAGCTTCTGGGCGGGGAAAGCTATGGCTATGACGAGCCGGCCCAGCCCTATCTCGACCAGCCCTACCAGCCGCAATCCCAGCCTGCCCCTCAGGCGCGCAGCTATACCGCCAGCTCCGGCGCTCAACCCAATGCTCAACCGGGCGGCGCCTGCCGCAATATGGGCTCAAGCAATGGTTCGGTGACGTGGATGTGCCAGGGCGCGGACGGCGTCTGGCGCCCGGCTTCGACCTACTGATCCAAGACGGTCTTGCGACCGTAGAACAGATATTCGCAGTTCCCGTCCCCTCCCCGGATAGGACTGTCAGTCTCCCGCTCGACCGGGACACTCGCCCGCGCAAAAAATGCGCGGGCGTTTTCTTTGGCGCGATCCACCGCTTCGTCGTCCTTGACCACGCCGCCCTTGCCCACATGCTTGGGGCCGACCTCGAACTGGGGTTTGAACAGCGCGATCAACGCCGCCCCCGGCGCCGCCAGCTCCAGCGGACGGGCGAGCACTTTCTCAAGGCTGATGAAGCTGGCGTCGCAGACGACGAGATCCGGCGCGACGCCGCCGATCGAATCGAGCGTCAGGGTGCGCGCGTCGGTCGCTTCAAGGCTCAGCACGCGGGGATCGCCTTTCAGCGCCGCATCCAGCTGGTCGCGGCCCACATCCACCGCGATGACCCTCTGGGCGCCGCGCTCGAGTAAAACCTGGGTGAAACCGCCCGTGCTGGCGCCCACATCCAGACAGACCCGGCCCGCCGGGTCGACGCCGAACACATCCAGCCCTTCCACCAGTTTCAGCGCCGCGCGGCTGACATAGGGGTGCGCGGCCTCGGCCTGCACCTCGGCGCCCTCAGGCACGCTCTGGGAGGCTTTGCGCAAGGCTTCGCCATTGACGATCACCTTGCCCGCCGCAATCGCAGCCTGCGCCTTGGCGCGGGTGTCGAAATACCCGTGCTCAACAAGATATTTGTCTGCGCGCATGAAACCCTCGTGATCAGGGCGCTGGTTGTATCCAAGTGCGGCGCAAAACCCAAATCAACAGGCTGGGTGACCGCAGTCATGTTTTGCGGCATATCTCCGCCATGACCGGATTACGAGACACAAAGAAAGCCCAGGTGCGTCAGGCGCTCTATGACGCCGCCCTGACCCAGTTCCGCCAAGCAGGCTATGAAGACGCGTCCGTCTACGCCATCTGCAAGGCGGCGGGCGTGGCCAAGGGCACCTTCTTCAACCACTTCCCCACCAAGGCGCATGTGCTGGCCGCCTGGTATGAAGACGCGATGCAGAACGCCGACCTCAAATCGGGGTCCGGCCAGGACCAGCCGCTGCTTCAGTCCTTTCTGATCATGGCGCAAAACGCTGTGACCTTCGCCCGGTCCGAACCCGTGCTCTGGCGCGCCAAGCATGCCTACGCGCCGCAGTCAGACGACATCCAGCGCAGTGAGCGTGAGATCGACCTTCGGGTCCAGACCCAGGCCAGCACCCTGATCAAAGCCGCCCAAGCGCGGGGAGAGATCCGCTCCGGGATTGATGCCGAAGCCCTGTCCGCCCTCTATGTCTCTGCCCTGACAGGCGTGATCCGCCAATGGTTGAACACTGGTGAGAGCTTTGACCTTGGGGCCGCGCTGGACGAGCGTATCCGCACCCTTCTGTCGCTGGCGGCCGCCTGATCGCTTGACAAAGGACGACGACCGCCTCAAAAGCTGACCGCGGTCATTTTTTTGAGGCTCCCATGATGTTTCTTTTGATCAGTCTTGCTGTCGCGCTTCTGAGCAGCGCCCAGAGCGCTCACCCCATCTTTGCGGAAGACGGAGCGCTTGATGGCCGCGCGGAGGGCGTCTGGCACAGCCGGGAAAAGGGCTGGATCCTCGACATCAACGCGACCGGGATCACCCGCTGGCAGGACACCCCAGCAGGCTGTTACGCCAGCCCGGCGCCCGATGAGAGCACGCCGATGATGGGTCAGGTGGAATACCAGCTGTTCCGTCCGTCGCGCGACGGTCAGTCCATCCGCCTCAATTACCTGCCGGGCGACGCCTCGGCTTCTTTTGAGCGGCTGGACGCCCTGCCTCAGTCTTGCGGCTCGGAAGACCTGGCCACGGAAACCGCAATCTTTGATGTTTTCACCAGCGTGATGGCCCGGCATTACAGCTTCTTTGATGCGCGCGGCGTGGACTGGGATGCACAAATCGCGGCGGCTCACCCTCATGTGCAGGACGGCATGGGCGAAGCGGCCCTGTGGGATGTGCTGGCGGACCTTCTGGAGCCGCTTCAGGACTCCCACACCAAGCTGATCGGGATGGTGGACGGTGAACCGCGCCGCGCCCAGGCGGGGCTTGGGACAACCCTGCCGATGATCCGGCACGGCATGGGCGAAGGCGACTGGCTGAATGGTCTTGTCGACCAGCTCTTCAACGAGGTCCTCGACCCCGGCGCCGCGCTGATCGCCGACCGGGTGATCGTGGGCGAGATCACGCCCGAAAGCGGCGCGCCCATCGGCTACATCCAGATCTTCACCATGGGCGGCTTCACCAATAACCACACGCCGGGAAGCCTGGAATGGTCACAGGCCGAGCTGGCCGCGCTCTCTGACATTCTTGATGACGCCCTCACCCGGTTTGCAGATCATCAGACGGTCATTCTGGACCTGTCCAATAATCGCGGCGGCTATGACGCCGTCACCCGCGCCATTGCGGCCCGCTTCACTGATGAGGCCTTCCTGGGCTATCGCGTCAGCGTGCCCGGCGCGCCGGAAGCGACGGAAGACTATGAGATCACGCCCCATGACGGCGTGCGCTTTACGGGCCCGCTCTATGTGATGACCAGCGATGTGACGGTGTCAGGCGGCGAGATCACCACCATGATGCTGCGTCAGCTGCCCAATGTGATTCATGTGGGCGGGACCACGCGCGGCGCGTTCTCCACCCCGCTCGCCAAACCCCTGCCCAATGGCTGGTATCTGGAGCTGTCCAACGAAGTGTTCGAGGACGGCTCAGGCGCCGTGTTTGAAGGCCGCGGCCTTCCGCCCGCCATCATGGTCGATATCTACCCCGAAGCCGCGCCCGTCGCAGGCCATAGAGCCGCGATCGAGCATGTGGTCGGGTTGATCGAGGCGAACTAGGCCGGCTCGATCACCGCCTCGACCGAACGCCGCAGCGAGCGCGGCGCCGCCGGGCCTCTGCCGACGCGCAGCAGCAAGTTGGGACGCCGCCCCGGCGCGCCCATCAGGGTGGCCAGTTCAGGGCGCAGCGACACCACTTCCACGGGCTGGTTGAGATAGGCGGTCTTGAGCCCCAGCACCGTGGCTTCCAGTTGCAGGCGCTGAGCTGCGCGCCCGGCCTCCATCCAGCCGCGCGGCGAGTTCTCCTCCGCCATCAGGGCGATCAAACCGCCGCTGCTCTCGATCTGGCGGGCGATCTTGGCGTTCTCGGCGTCTGCGGTGAACACCAGCCCAAACAGGCGCCGCCCCAGCCAGCCCGGCAATTGCGGATTGCCCGAGGACGGCGCGAACAAGCCATCGCGCAAACGCGCCGCTTCCGCCTCGTTAAAGCGGATCCAGTCGCGCAACTCCCTCACAAAGGCAGGGTCTGCGATCTGGGCGCTATTGCCTTGGATGATCAGCTCAGAAAGCCGCGTCTTGTCCGCGGCGCTGTCAAAAACGGTCGCGGACACCTGACGGCCTTCCTCAACCGCTGCGATCAACCGGGCGCGCTCCTCCGCGCTCAGCGCCGAGCCGTCATACTCCAGCCGCGTGCACTGGCGCTGCGGGATGGCGTCAAACCGGGGCGAGGCTTCAGCTGCGCCGGAGGCCAACGCCACAGACAGCGTCTCGCCCGCCATGTCGACTTCGCCTCCCAGACCCGATGCGCGCGCAGCAAGGCTGAGATTTTCCGCCGCGCAGCCCAGCGAGGCGAACAGGTGATGATCATCAGGGTCCACGACCGGCGTACGGCGTGAAAAATCCGGCGACAGCTCGATCACAGGATCAGACACCGTAAAGCGCCAAGGCTGGGTGTTGTGCCCGCTCGCCGCCTGGCTGGCGTATCGCACCAGCTGCTGGTGCGAGCGAGGGAAAGGCGCCGTGACGGGCTCCGCCGGGGCGCTCAGGGCTTCAGCAAGCGCGCCATAGCCCTCATCGCCGGACGAACAGGCGGTCGTTGCGCCGCCCAGCACCAATGCGCCCGCTGCAAAGCTCTGCCGACGCGTGATCGTGTGAGTTGAGCCTGAAAGACCGGTCCGCATGCAACCACCCTCCCGTCTTCACAGGCAAAGGGTCGATCATCATGGCAGGTCGCGTCAACGCAAAAGCCAGGCGCTGCGACGCTATGGCCCGGCCGGAAAGACCTCAGGCCAAAGCCGCCGCGGCGTCGGCCTGACGGCCCAGCGCGTCGAGGACTTTCGCGGTGACGTGCTTGGCGTTCAGCCCCGCCGTCTCATACATGGCGTAGGGGCTGTCCTGATCCTGGAACACGTCGGGCAAGGTCATGGTGCGGATTTTCAGCCCCGCATCGAGCGCGCCGTCTTCGGCCAGGAACTGGAGCACAAACGCGCCAAAGCCGCCCATGGCGCCTTCTTCGATGGTGATCAGAACTTCGTGCTCACGCGCCAGCTCACGGATCAGGTCATGATCGAGCGGCTTGGCGAAGCGGGCGTCCGCCACGGTTGGGTTGAGGCCATAGGCCGCGAGCTCGTCCGCGCTTTTCAGCACTTCGCCAAGGCGCGCGCCAAAGGACAGGATGGCGACGCCAGCGCCTTCGCGCACAATGCGGCCCTTGCCGATCTCAAGCGGGATCAGCTCTTTGGGAATTTCAACGCCCAGGCCCTCGCCGCGCGGATAGCGGAAGGCGCTCGGGCGGTCGTCGATTTCATTGGCGGTCGCGACCATGCGCGCGAGCTCCGCCTCGTCAGCGGCGGCCATCACCACCATGCCCGGCAGCGCGCCCATATACCCCACATCAAACGAGCCGGCATGGGTGGCGCCGTCCGCGCCCACAAGCCCGGCCCGGTCGATGGCGAAGCGCACGGGCAGCGACTGGATCGCCACATCATGGACCACCTGGTCATAGCCGCGCTGCAGGAAGGTCGAATAGATCGCGGCGTACGGCTTGAGCCCTTCGGCTGCGAGGCCCGCCGCAAACGTGACGGCGTGCTGCTCGGCGATGCCGACATCAAAGGCCCGGTCAGGATAGCGCGCCGCGAACTTGTCGACGCCCGTGCCGCCCGGCATGGCGCCGGTGACCGCGCAAATCTTGTCGTCGGATTCCGCCAGCTGGATCAGCGCATCGGCGAAGACGCCGGTATAGCTGGGCGAGACCGCCTTTTTCTTTTGCTGCTCGCCGGTGATCACATTGAACTTGGCGACGCCGTGATACTTGTCGTCGGCGGCCTCGGCGGGGGCGTAGCCTTTGCCTTTCTGGGTCACCGCATGGATCAGGATGGGGCCTTCGCCCGCATCGCGCACATTGCGCAGCACGGCGACCAGCTGGTCCATGTCATGGCCGTCGATCGGGCCCACATAGCGAAAGCCCATTTCCTCAAACAGGGTGCCGCCCATGGCCATTCCGCGCAGATATTCCTCGGCCCGACGCGCATGCTCCTTCACGCCCAGCGCTTCAGCGACGCCTTTGCCCAGCTTGCGGATGGAGTTGTAGCTTTTCGAGCTGACCTGGCGCGCGAAATAATGGCTCATGGCGCCCACGGGCGGGGCGATGGACATGTCATTGTCATTGAGGATGACGATGAGGTCCTTTTTCATGTCGCCGGCATTGTTCATGGCCTCATAGGCCATGCCCGCAGACATGGAGCCGTCGCCGATCACCGCGACGACCTTGCGGCCCTCTTCATGCTTGAGGTCGCGCCCCACCGCAAAGCCCAGACCCGCCGAGATGGAGGTCGAGGCGTGCGCGGCGCCGAACGGATCGTATTCGCTTTCAGAGCGCTTGGTGAAACCCGACAGCCCGCCGCCCTGACGCAGGGTGCGGATGCGGTCGCGGCGTCCGGTCAGGATTTTGTGCGGATAGCATTGATGGCCCACATCCCAGATCAGGATGTCGCTGGGCGTATCAAAGACATGGTGCAGGGCGACCGTCATCTCGACCACGCCGAGCCCCGCGCCCAGATGCCCGCCGGTCACCGAAACGGCGTCGATGGTCTCCGCCCGCAATTCGTCCGCCACGGCTTTCAGAAAGTCGAGGTTGCGGTTTTTCAGATCGTCAGGAGAGGTGATCTGGTCGAGATGCGGAGTGTCGGGCATGCGCCGTGTCCTTGGTTCTTATCTTATCATCTAGGCTTCAGGACTGCCGCGCCAAAACAAAATCCATCAGCTCACGCAGCGTGTCGGCGTCCGGACCGAATGGATCGAGATGGGCCTTGGCCTGATCGGCCAGCCGCGCCGCCCGGTCACGGGCGTCAGCGACACCCAATATAGAGACAAAATTGGCTTTTCCTTGACCGGCGTCCTTGCCGGTGCGTTTTCCCGTCAGGCTTTCATCCCCTTCCGCGTCCAGAAGGTCGTCGACGATCTGGTAACATAATCCCAGGTCATGCGCGAAGCCTTCTAGCGCAAGCCGGTGCGCACGGTCCGCATGACCGATCAAGCCGCCCGCCTCGGCGCAAAAGCTGATCAGCGCGCCCGTCTTCATGCGCTGGCAGCGAGTGATGATCCCGATATCGGTTTGCTCGCCCGCCTCGACCGCCATGTCGATCATCTGACCGCCCACCATGCCGCGCGGCCCGGCGGCTTTCGCCAGCCGCATCACCAGCTCGGCGCGTACAGCGGCATGCTCATGGGTTTCAGGATCGGCCAGCAGCTCATAGGCTTGGCTTTGCAGCGCATCGCCGGCCAGCACGGCGGTCGCCTCGTCATACTCGCGATGCACCGTCGGACGGCCCCGGCGCAGATCATCGTCATCCATGCACGGCAGATCATCATGGATCAGCGAATAGGCGTGCACGCATTCCACCGCGCAGGCCGCGCGCAGCAAGGCGCGCTCATCGCCGCCCACCAGATTGCCCGCCTCGATCAGCAAGAAGGGACGCAAGCGCTTGCCCGGCCCCAAAGCCGCATAGCGCATGGCCGAAATGACGCGTTGTTCAGGCCCGTCCGGACGCGCCAGCAGCGCATCAAGCGCCACGGTCACCCGGTCGGCGGTCTCGGTGAGATGGTCGAGAAAGGCGCTCATGACACCCGCGCTCCGTTCGGCGCGTCTCCGTCTGCATTCAAAAGCAGGATGGATCCGTCCGCATCAGTCACGCCCAGCACCAGCACTTCAGAGCGGACCGGACCGATCTGGCGCGGCGGGAAGTTCACCACCCCGAGCACCCGTCGGCCCACCAGCGTCTCGGGCGTATAGTGATCGGTGATCTGGGCGGAGCTTTTGCGCTCGCCGATCTCCGGGCCGAAATCGACCCACAGCTTGATCGCGGGCTTGCGCGCTTCGGGAAACGGCTCGGCGCGCACGATCGTGCCCAGGCGGATATCCGTCCTGAAAAAGTCTTCGGGCGCGATTTCGGGCTGGGCGGGGCCTGCGCTCATGGGATCAATCCAGATTAGCCGGCTCGGCGGAGATCGCGCCGTCGGCGACCACGATCTTCTCGACCTTGAGCTGGGCCTCTTTCAGGCGCGCTTCGCAATGCGCTTTCAGAGCGGCGCCGCGTTCATACATGGCGATGGACTTTTCAAGCTCCACCTCGCCACGCTCGAGCTGAGCCACGATGGTCTCGAGCTCTCTGAGCGCGGTTTCAAAGCTCATCTGGGCGATTTCGGCGGTGGGGGCGTCAGTCATCGCTATTGCCTTCTCATAGGGGAGGTCACGCCCCCACAATCGCGAAAGATCGCGTCGGATCAAGCCGCCAATGCGCTAGCGTTTCAGCTCATAGCGGCGCCAGGACCAGTATCCGTCCCCGCCGTCACGCACGCAGGTCCAGCCCTGACGCTTGAGTTCCGGGCGCAGCATCCGGTTGAACCAGCCATGCGCGAACAACGCCACAGCGCCGTCCTGAGAGGCGTCTACCAGCTTTTCCGCCGCAGCCGCCGCACGCACTTCGGCCTGGGCCCGGCTTTCCCCGTCGCGTGAGAAGCCCAGCCACCACGAACAGCGCGCATACACGCCCCAGGTCCGCGCCTGCAGCTTCAACGGCAGAGGCGGCGGCGGCAAGGGCGCTTCCACGAACAGGGCGTCATGCTCGATCGGGCGATCCCCCACGGCGGCGCGCGCCGTCTCGATCGCGCGGGGCAAAGTGGAGGAATAGAGCGTTTTCGCCAGCGCGGCCTGTTCAACCAGACAGTCCGGCGCGCTCTGGCCGGGTTTCAGCCCGGCGCGATCATACGCCGCCCACCAGTCCACATAGCCGCGCCAGTCCATGCGCGCCCGACGGTCAGCGTCAGGCTCGCCATGTCTCGCGATGATGATGGGGCCCGGCTTGGCCGGGCTGTCGGCTTTGGTCATGAACGGTCTTGAGCGATCTTGATGAAAACGCGCCGTCATCCCTGCCTCGCCCAGGCACGGTGACGCCAGCTCCACGCCCCCCGTCGTGCGAGCGTCAGCCCCCAAGAGTCAAGCGTGAGGGGAGTGGTACCCGCCCTCCCCCATAGAGACAAGCCGGGAAGACGCGCGCGTGTGCTAACAGGCCGATGCGCCCACAAAAGACGCCGCCCCGTACAGCTGCACTGTCCAAACTGTCTCTGTGTCAGATCCCATGGGCCGGATATGATTCGGCCCCTCGGCGCCCCGGCGATGGTCATCGCCGGGGCTTTTTTTGCCTAATGGCTTGGATCGATGCTCATGATCTTGACGCCTTCAGGGGCTTTGGGCTCCTCGGGAACGAAGAAGTCCGGCAACAGCTCCTGTGACGGGTCGACGGCGAACTGATCAAGATCGGTGACGCCTTCGCTCACAAGGAAGCTGTCATCAATCAGGAAATTGCCGGTGAACTCGGACGCCGGCTTGGTGAGCACGCGATAGGCGGTCTCGGCCAGGATGTCGGGCTTGCGGCAGTTCTTGAACGCATCCTCGCCCGCCAGAACATTGGCGATGGCGGCGGTGGCGACGGCGGTGCGCGGCCAGATGGCGTTCGCGGCGATCTTGCCTTTGAACTCGCCCGCCCAACCCAGAATGCACAGGCTCATGCCGTATTTCGCCGAAGTATAGGCCACATGCGGCGCGAACCATTGCTCGCGCATGTCGAGCGGCGGCGACAGCGCCAGAATGTGCGGGTTCTCGGACTTTTCGAGGTAGGGCAAGCATTTCTGGGTCACCAGAAAAGTGCCGCGCGCGTTGACCTGATGCATCAGGTCCCAGCGCTTGATCGGGGTGTCCTTGGTGGGCATCGGGAAGATGGCCGAGGCGTTGTTGACCACGATGTCGATGCCGCCAAACGTCTCGACCGCCTTGGCGACGGCGGCGTCCACGCTCGCTTCATCGCGGATGTCGCACACCAGAGGCAGCGCCTTGCCGCCCGCTTTTTCAACCGCTTCGGCGGCGGTGTAGATGGTGCCCGCCAGCTTGGGATGGGGTTGGTCGGTTTTGGCGGCGATGACGATGTTGGCGCCGTCGCGCGCACAACGCTCAGCGATCGCCTGACCAATGCCGCGGCTGGCGCCGGTGATGAAAAGGGTCTTTCCCTTCAAGCTCATACGAATTCTCCCGCTCCTGGATGGAGCGGGAGAATAACAGCGTTATACCTGAAAGGACAGACTCGAAGCCACAGAGGCTGCAAGCTGACGCCTAGATCGGGCGCCAGACCCGCCAGCCCGGACAGGTCATGCCGTCTTCGCGGCGGCACGAGGCGAAGGTGAACAGCACGGTCCAGGCTTTGCCCACGACCAGATCACGATGCACATAACCGATCCCGCGCGAGGCGCGGCTGTCAAGCGAGGCGTCGCGGTTGTCGCCCATCAGGAAGAGATGGTTTTCGGGCACATTGAACGGTCCCACATTATCGAGCGCTGCAGAATCAGACCGCTCATAGATCTCGTGGACGTCGCCGCCGGGCAGGGTCTCGATATAGACTGCGGCCTCGACAGTGTCGCCTTCGCGGTCGCGGTACTGAACCACGCCTTCAGGATCGCGCGGCACCAGCTCATCATTGATGTACAGACGTCCCGCTCGCATCTCGATCCGGTCCCCCGGAAGCCCGATGACGCGTTTGATCAGATTGATGTCCTGTGCGGGATCGCGGACCACGACCACATCGCCGCGCTTGGGCGTCGAGCCCAGCAAGCGGCCCGACCAGCTGTCCGGCAGCATATAGCCCAGGCCCAGCGGCAAGGAGTGGCGCGAATATCCGTACGCAAATTTCGACACCAGAACGCGATCGCCCACCTGGATGGCGGGCTGCATGCTTTCTGACGGAATGTGAAACGCGGCGAACACGAACGTGACCAACACGAACCAGACCGCGACAACGCCCCCTAGAAAGCGGATCGTCTCACCCACTTCCGAAACCGCCTTGCCGCCGAAACGGCGCACTCTTTCATTCATTTCAGCTTTACCGCCGTTCCATAGGCGAGCACTTCCGCCGTGCCTTCCATGACCGCAGCGGTGGAGAAACGGAATGTGACGACCGCATCCGCTCCCATCTCTTCGGCATGGCTGACCAACCGGCCCAGCGCTTGTTCCCGCGCCTCGGCCATCAGCTTGGTGTACTCGCTGACTTCGCCCCCGACCAGATTGCGTAATCCGGCCACAAAATCACGTCCAAAAAACCGTGCGCGAACCACGCTGCCGCGTGCAATCCCGATGACGGCTTCGACTTCATGGCCGGGAATATCGTCGGCCATGGTCACAAGCACGGGGGCGCGCGTCGCGGGATGTTCAGGGGTGTTGCTCATGGAAAGCCCTTCAAAACAAACCTGTTAACCCAGCAAATTGCTCGCACCACAATCACACAGAGAAAGTTAAAGATTAACTCGCACGGGTCACTTCACAATGCTTATTGGCGCCTGACAAGGCAGTGGGTGACTCGCTCTTCACTTGACGCGACAGGAGCGCCTGAGCTGAGCTATAAAGGTCACAGAACAAGCAGCAGACAGTTTGCGGAGTAAAGACATGGCCCCCACCGACACTCAGGATGACGCTCCGACCAGCGCGCGCGACCAGAACGGGGACCGCATTCTGGCGGTGATCAACTACGCCCTGCTGCTGGTGGGGATCAGCAATGGCCTGACCGTGCTGATCGCCGCCATCCTCGCCTATGTGCGCAAGGACAACGCCGATCCGCTGGTGGAAAACCACTTCCAGTTTCAGATCCGGACCTTCTGGTACTGGCTGGCCATGGTGATCGTGGGCGCGCTGACCTGGATCTTCCTGATCGGCATCCTGATCCTGCTGATCGCCAATATCTGGCTGGCCATCCGGTCGGTGGTGGGGCTGATCCGTCTGGTGGACGGCCGCCCGCACTCTGACCCGACCGGGTTCTGGATCTAGCGCCTAGGCGCTGGCCAGCACGGCTTCACCCGGTCCAAAGACCGGGTCATAGCCCAGCTTGATTTCGCCCAGGAGGCCCGCCGCGCCTTTCAGCGCGGTCTGGGCGAAGATGTTGGCGATGGCGATGCGCGCCTGGGCGTAGCTCTCCTCGCCATCGGCTTCCTTGAGCTTGCGCTGGGCCGCGACGGCGCCCACGCAGAGCAGCCAGCCGCCGGTCACATCGCCCGCCAGTTTGAGATAGGCGGTGGCGCCGGCGAGGCGGTCGGCGTCGCTGGCGTCCAGCATCCATTTGGTGGCGTCTTCCAACGCGTCACACGCCGGTTTCAGGGCGTCCGCCAGCACCGGCAATTCCGGGTTCGAGCTGGTGATGCAGTCTTCGATGGTCTGACGCACATCCTCGATCAGCTCGTCCATGGCGGTCCCGCCATCGCGCGCCAGCTTGCGGCCCACCAGGTCGATCGCCTGAATGCCGTTGGTGCCTTCATAGATCGGGGCGATGCGTGAATCGCGCAAATGCTGGGCGGCGCCGGTTTCCTCGATGAAGCCCATGCCGCCATGCACCTGAACGCCCATGGAGGCGACATCCACGCCCATATCGGTGCACCAGGCCTTGGCGATCGGGATCATCAGGTCTTCCCGGCGCTTGGACCAGGCCTTCTCGTCGGCGTCATCCATATGCTCGCCCAGATCGGCCTCGACCGCGGCGTGATAGCAAATGGCGCGGCCGGCCTCGATTTTCGCCTTCATCACCGCCAGCGTGCGGCGCACGTCGGGGTGATGGATGATCTCGTGCGGGCCATGGTCGTCCATATTGATGGCGCGGCCCTGCTTGCGGTCCTGGGCGTATGCGAGCGCTTGCTGATAGGCGCGCTCGGCGATGCCGACGCCCTGCACGCCCACATTCAGACGCGCCGAGTTCATCATGATGAACATCGCCGCCATGCCCTTGAACTCGTCGCCCAGCAGCCAGCCTTTGGCGCCGTCATATTCCATGGTGCAGGTAGGCGAGCCGTGAATGCCCATCTTGTGCTCGAGCCCGATGGCCTGCAGCGAGTTGCGCTCGCCGGGTTCGCCGTTCGCGTCGGGAAGGAATTTCGGCACGATGAAGAGCGAGATGCCCTTGGTGCCCGCCGCCCCGTCCGGCGTGCGCGCCAGAACCAGATGGATGATGTTGTCGGCGCAGTCGTGCTCGCCCCAGGTGATGTAGATTTTCTGGCCCGAGATCGCCCAGGAGCCGTCGCCATTGGGCTCGGCCTTGGTGCGCAGCGCGCCCACATCCGATCCCGCGCCCGGCTCGGTCAAATTCATCGTGGCGGTCCACTCGCCCGACATGATCTTGGCGAGATACAGATCGCGCTGTTCGTCCGTGCCGACGGCGATCAGGGATTCAATCGCGCCGAAGGACAGCATCGGTCCCAAGCCGAACGCCATGTTGGACGATTGCAGCATCTCCATCAGCGCGCAGCCCAGCGCCTTGGGCAGGCCCATGCCGCCCATATCGGTGGGAAATTGCAGACCCTGCCAGCCGCCTTCGACATATTGCGCATAGGCGTTCTTGAAGCCGTCCGGCGTGGTCACGGCGCCGTCTTTCAGGGTGCAGCCCTGCTGGTCGCCGGTCCAGTTGAGCGGCGCCAGCACGTCATTGGCGAGCTTGGCGGCCTCATCGAGGATGGCAGGCGTCAGGTCGGAGGAGAATTCAGGGAACACTCCCGTCGCCTTCACACTGTCCAGCGCAGCGATTTCTTCCAGGGCGAAACGGATATCGCGAACCGGGGCGCGGTAGCTCATGGTGACACTTCCCTTCCAGCAGGATCATTTGGTCCGAACATAGCGCGTTTGCTGCAAAGCGGGAGTCGCCCGGATGGGATTTGATCAGAGCACTCGCATTACAGGTCTTTCCAACCTAGTTTCACAGGCAGAGGAGACCGGCTTATGACAGTGCTGCGCATGCTCACCTTTACGCTGATCGCAACTCTCCTCAGCGCCTGCGTCTCGGCGCCCACGCTGGAGCCGGCGCGTTTGCCGCCCGGCGAGTGGCGGCTGGACCCGGCCCACGCCAGCGCGGTCTGGCGCATCCGGCACATGGGCCTGTCGTGGTACACCGGGCGCTTTGAAACCATCGAGGCGCAGCTCAGCTTTGACGCCGCCAGCCCGGAAGACGCCCGGCTGACCGCCATCATCGAGGCCGCCTCGATCTCCACCGGCGATCCGGAGTTTGATCAAACCCTGTGCCGCGCTAGCTGGTTTGATTGCGACGCCCATCCGCAGATCGTCTTTCGGTCTGAGCGGATAGAGGTGACCGGCCCGGACACCGGTCTGATCCACGGTCAGCTGACCCTGAAAGGGGTCACGCA
This sequence comes from Oceanicaulis sp., assembly GCF_051859625.1. Classification (GTDB taxonomy): domain Bacteria; phylum Pseudomonadota; class Alphaproteobacteria; order Caulobacterales; family Maricaulaceae; genus Oceanicaulis. The sequence continues at coordinate 160,430 of NZ_JBHYFH010000003.1, forward strand.
GCCAGCCGTTCTGGAAACACAGTTTTACGGCGGCGTCTTCAACCCCCTCGAAGCCCGCCAGGCCTTGGGGTTCGGCGCGGATATGACAATTAACCGCACTGAATTCGGGGTCGGACGGCTTCCCGGAAACCTGATCGGCGATACAGTGGTCATCCGAATCGAAGCGGAATTCCTTCGCGAACGAGGAGACTAAGCCATGTCCGCCACCACCTCCCAACGCTATACGACTGTCGCCATCATCCTGCACTGGGTGATCGCGGCCATGCTGGTGTCCATGGTGTTCGTGGGCTGGTGGATGGAGGATTTGCGCCACGCCCTGCTGGATGGCACGGGATCGGTGACGCTGACCCAGGCGGTCTATAACTGGCACAAGACTGCGGGTCTGATCATTCTCGTTTTGTCGCTGGCGCGGCTGGCCTGGCGTTTGACGCATAAAGCACCGCCCCTGCCCGAGGGCATGAAACCCTGGGAGCGTTTCGCGGCGCAATTCACCCATATCGCCTTTTACGGCGTCATGCTCGGCGCGCCGATCATGGGCTGGATCACGGCGTCGGCCTCCAGCTTCCCTTCCAAGCTTTTCAATCTCGACGGTTTTCTGCTGCCCCATTTGCCGGTGCCGCAAACGGAAAGCTTTGCCTCGCTGGCCGGGTCGGTCCACGGCGCAGCGGGGTGGGCGATCCTGATCTTGCTGGCGCTGCATGCCGGCGCTGCGCTGAAGCACCATATCCTGGACCGGGACGGCGTCCTGACCCGCATGATCCCGGGGCTGAACATCCCGCCGCAGACCGGTCGCGACTGACCGTTTCCAGTTCGGAAGCGGAGCTGTGCCCCGTCGCCGACTTGTGGCGCGGTCAGATCGACGTATCTGTATGGGCCTGAAATGGATCGCGCCCAGGAGCATCGCCATGCGCCCGTTTATCGCCCTCGCCCCGCTCGCCTTGCTGATGAGCACCCCCGCCCTCGCCCAGTCTGACGCCTGGGTCGTGGATTACGACGCCAGCTCGGTGGGCCTTCAGACCGAGGTCTTCGGAAGCACAATCCAGGGTGATTTCCCGCAATTTTCCGCCGATATCCGCCTCGACCCCGAAGACCTGTCCGACGCCCGCATCGAAGCGGTCGTGCAGGCCGGCTCCGGTCAGCTTGATGCTGCTGAACGCCAGTCCGACATGGAGGGCGAAGCCGGGCTGAATCCGTCCGAGCACCCCGAGATGCGCTTTGTGTCTGAGGCGATCACGCGCGAAGGCGACACCTACACAGCGCTTGGAACGCTCACCATCAAGGGCGTTTCCCAAGAGCAAACGCTGACCTTCACCCTCGACGTCACAGATGATCGCGGCGTCGCCGAGGGCGGCTTCACGCTCGCCCGCAGCGATTTTGGCGTCGGCGCACGTGATTGGGGCGCCGCCGCCGCCCAGATTGACGTGCGGGTGCATATCGAGGCCGTGCGCGCAGACTAGCTCGATTGCGCCGCCTCCTGACGAACGCTACCTAACCGCCATGACACGCCCCAGCCAGCCCCCTGACACCCCGGTCCTGCCGGCGGACGATCCAGACGCGCTTGAACAGGCTGTCGGCATCCTGAAGGCGGGCGGCTGCGTGGCCGTTCCCACCGAAACCGTTTACGGGCTGGCGTGCGACGCCACTAATCCGCAAGCGGTGGCGGGCGTGTACGAGGCCAAAGGGCGTCCCAGCTTCAATCCTTTGATCTGTCATGTGGATACGCATGCGCGCGCCCGGAGCCTCATTGAACTCGATGATCTGGGCCTGGCGCTGGCGGAGCGGTTCTGGCCCGGCCCGCTGACACTGGTCGCCCCCAAGCGCACGCCCTCCCCGGTCAGCGATCTGGCGGCGGCGGGTCTGGACAGCCTGGCCGTGCGTTTGCCGCGCTCAGACACATTGCGCACGCTGGTGCAGCGCTTGGACGCGCCGCTGGCGGCGCCCAGCGCCAATGCGTCGGGCACGATCAGCCCCACCACCGCCGAACACGTGAAAGACAGCCTGAACGGACGCATTCACCTGATCCTGGACGGCGGTCCCTGCCCGGTGGGCGTGGAGAGCACGATCGTCTCACTGCTGGAACACGCCCATCCGGTGATTCTTCGCCCGGGCGGCGTCGCCAGAGATGCTCTGGAAGCGCTCTGCGGAGTCATGACGCACCCCGTCCAAACGAATCACAGTGCGCCGACAGCGCCGGGTCAGCTGACGTCTCACTACGCGCCAAGCGCGAGTGTGCGACTGAACGCAACCCAGCCAGCAGCGAACGAGTCCTATTTGGCGTTTGGCGCGCAACCGAAAGGCGATGATGTTGTATTTTTTGACCTTTCCCCAAGCGGCGACCTAGTCGAAGCGGCCGCAAACCTGTTTACTGGTTTGCGCTGGCTGGACAGGGTCAGCGACCGCATCGCCGTCGCGCCGATACCGGAAACCGGATTGGGCGAGGCGATAAACGACCGCCTCAGACGGGCAGCTGCAGAGCGTTAGAACAACTGCTCAAGGTTGCGTTCAGACTCTGGATGATAAGACGCAAGCTATGCAAAACGGTCTTTATATCGCCTCCTTCCGCACCCCGCTTGATGACGCCAAAGGCGTCATCATTGTCCAGGACAGCCGCGTTCTGGGCGGGGATTCTGGCATGTATTATGTCGGCAGTGTTTCAGGTCCTGAAAGCGAGCTTCAGGTGAAGATGGTGGTCACAAACCATGACCCGTCCCGCCTGTCGGTCTTTGGCGAATTTGATAAATTCGCCCTGACCCTGACCGGAAAGCGCGAAGGCGACGCCTATGTCTTTCAGGGCCGGGCCGACGCCGCGCCTTCCATGCGCTTTGAAGCTGTGCTGGAAAAAGCCGCAGATTAACCGCTGCAGGCGTCTTTGGGCTCTTGTTCTATCCAATGCGGCGGTTGCACACTGCCGCCATGAGCACCGAGACCCTGACCGCCCTGAAAGCCGCCCTCGATCCAAAAGCGTGGAGCGAGGACCCTGATGAACTCGCCCCCCATGTGCGCGATTGGCGCGGGCGGTATCAAGGCGCGTCACCGCTTCTGCTCAAACCCTCCACCACCCAGGAGGTGAGCCGCATCCTGTCGATGTGCAATGCGGCGGGTGTGAAGGTGATCCCGCAAAGCGGCAATACCGGCCTTGTGGGCGGCTCAACGCCCCAAGGCGAAGTCGTGCTGTCCTTGAAACGGATGAACGCCATCCGCGCCATCGATCCGGACAATGACTCGCTCACATGCGAGGCGGGGGCGATCCTGGAAAGCGTGCAAGGCGCGGCGAAAGACGCCGGCAAGCTGTTCCCGCTCTCACTGGGCGCGCAAGGCTCGGCGATGATCGGCGGGCTGATCTCCACAAACGCCGGCGGCGTGCATGTGCTGCGCTATGGCATGATGCGCGATCTGGTGCTGGGCCTCGAAGCCGTCTTGCCCGATGGCCGCGTCCTGTCGGACCTGTCCGGCCTGCGCAAGGACAATACGGGCTATGACCTCAAACAGCTCTTCATCGGCGCGGAAGGCACGCTGGGCGTGGTCACCGCGGCGACGCTGAAACTGTTCGCGCGCCCCGCCTCCACCGCCGTCGCCATTGCGGCTGTCGAGAGCCCGGCTCAGGCGGTCGAGTTGCTGGGCCACATGAAAGACGCCACCGGCTCGGTCGCCGCGTTCGAACTGATGCCGAAAATCGGGCTGGACCTCGCCGTGCATCATTTGCCCGGCGCGCGCCATCCGCTGGACTCAGATCCCGCCTGGACTGTGCTGATCGAACTGGTCAGCCCTGAAATCGACCGCGCCCAGTCGCTGATGGAAAGCGCGCTCGAAACCGCCTTTGAAAAAGGCCTCGTCTCGGACGCCGCCCTGGCGCAGACCGAAGCGCAAATGGCCGAATTCTGGGCCCTGCGCGAGGGCATTCCCGAAGCGGAAAAAGCCCATGGCAAGGCCGCCAAGCACGATGTCTCGGTGCCGGTCTCACGCATGCCCGCCTTTATGGAAGAGGCGACCGCGAAGGCCGAAGCCATGATGGACGACGCCCTGATCATCGCCTTTGGCCATGTGGGCGACGGCAATGTCCATTTTAATGTCGCCCGCAAACAGCCCGGATCTGGCGATGATTTCGTGGCGTCTTGCGCCCCGGTTACAGAGGCGATCTATGACCTGGTGGACAAGCATGGCGGCTCGATCAGCGCCGAGCATGGCGTCGGCGTGCTCAAACGCGAAGAGCTGGCTCGGCGCAAGCCCGTCGAAGTCGCGGTCATGCGCGCCATCAAGAACACCCTCGACCCCAACGCCATCATGAATCCGCGGGTGATGCTGGATATAGACTGAGCCTATAAGGCCGACCGGTTAAATTGATTGGCGCCGCCAGGGTCCCGCCCCTATCTCTGCCGTATAGCTGACGGAGACGCCCATGCTGATTCTGCTTTCGCCCGCCAAGAAACTCGATTTCTCAGAGCGCGGTCACGCCCCGACCGCGACCCGCCCGGCCCTGATGGACCGCACGAAAGAGCTGTCGAAAACCACTGCGAAACTGTCGGCGAGCGAAATCAAATCCCTGATGCATCTCAGCGATGATCTGGCGGATTTGAACCGCGAGCGCTTCAAGGCGTTTGATCCAGACAGCACCGAAGGCCGTCCGGCGGCGATGGCGTTTAATGGCGAGGTCTATTCGGGTCTGGACGCGCCGTCCCTGTCCGCTGAAGACCTGCAATGGGCGCAGCAACGCCTGCGCATCCTGTCAGGCCTATATGGCGCCTTGCGGCCGCTCGATACGATCCAGCCCTATCGTCTTGAGATGGGCACGCGCCTGCAAACACCCAAGGGCGGCAATCTGTATGACTTCTGGGGCGAGGATATCGCCGATCTGCTGAAGTCCGATCTTGAAGGCCATCCGTCAAAGACCGTGATCAATCTGGCGTCCAACGAGTATTCCAAGGCGGCGAAGCTGAAATCACTGGGCGTTCCGGTGATCAGCGTCGATTTCAAGGAAGAAAAAGACGGCCAGCTCCGCGCCCTGATGGTCTACGCCAAGAAGGCGCGCGGCCTGATGGCGCGCTGGATCATCGAGAACCGGATCGAGGACCCCAAAAAGCTGCCCGAATTCAGCGTGGACGGCTATCGCTTTGATGCGGACGGCTCGACGGAATCCACCTTGCTGTTCACGCGTCCGCAGCCGCCGAAGAAAAGCTAGCGCAAAGAGCGCGCAGGCCTGATATCAGGCGTTTTGCGGACTTGACGCCGCTGCAAAATTCATCACCTGTTGAAGCTCTGGATACCTGTCTTCTGGAGACCCTGAATGAGCTCAATCCGCGTGGACCTGTCCGGTCATGTCGCCGTCATCACCGGCTCTTCATCCGGCATCGGCCTGCATCTGGCCGAGGGACTGGCGGCGAACGGCGCCGACATCGTGCTCAACGGTCTTGGCGATCCCGATGAAATCGAAAAAGAGCGCCAGCGTCTCGCCGATGCCTATGGCGTCACCGTGCTCTATCACGGCGCCAACATGCTCAAGCCCGACGAGATCGCGGATCTGATCGCCTTCACGGCGCGCGAACTTGGCCGCCTGGATATTCTGGTCAATTGCGCCGGCATCCAGCACGTGGCGCCGATCGAGGACTTCCCCACAGACAAATGGGACGCCATCATCGGCATCAACCTGACCAGCGCCTTTCACACGATGAAGCACGCCGTGCCGATCATGCGCGAACAGGGACGAGGCCGGATCGTCAACATCGCCTCGGCCCACGCTCTGCGCGCCAGCCCGTACAAGGCGGCCTATGTGTCGGCCAAGCACGGCCTGATGGGACTGACCAAGACCGTGGCGCTGGAAACCGCGGAAGACGGCGTCACCGTCAATTGCATCAATCCGGGCTATGTGAAGACGCCGCTGGTGGAGAACCAGATCGCGGACACCGCCAAGGCGCGCGGCATTTCCGAAGACGAGGTGGTGCGTGACGTCATGCTGTCCGCCCAACCCACCAAGAAGTTCGTCACCTATTCCGAGCTGGTGGGCGCGCTTCTCTATCTCGTCAGTGATGACGGGGCGAATGTGAACGGCAACGCCATCACCATTGATGGCGGATGGACGGCGAAATAATGAGACCCGGGTCGACCTCCTCACCGTCGACCCGCAAGCGGTCAGAAACGCCCCGGCCCGTCTCACTCGCCCTCCAAGGCGGCGGCGCGCATGGCGCCTTCACCTGGGGCGTTCTGGACGCCCTTCTTGAAGACGGGCGACTGTCCACCAAAGCCATCAGCGCCACCAGCGCCGGCGCCATGAACGCCTGCGCCCTGGCCATGGGTCAGATGCGCGGCGGGACAGAGGGCGCGCGCGAGGCGCTCGACGACTTCTGGCGCGCCGTGTCCCGGGCGGGCGGCGGCTTCCTGCGCGCGCCGGGCCTGTTCAAGTTCGCGCCCTGGCTGGACGCCCTGACCCGGCTGACCAGCCCGTATGACACCAACCCGTTCGGCTATGATCCGCTGAGCCATATCCTGGACCGGCAAATCGATTTTGACGCCGTGCATGCCTGCCAGGATATCGAGCTGTTCATCGCCGCGACCTGCGTGACCACAGGGCGCAGCCGCGTTTTCAGTGGAGAGGCGGTGACACGGGATGCGGTTCGCGCTTCCGCGACGCTGCCCTTCATCCATCAGGCGGTCGAAATAGACGGCGAGCCGTTCTGGGATGGCGGGTTCACCGGCAACCCCGCGCTCTGGCCGCTGTTTTACGCCGATGCGCCCCAGGATGTGCTGATCGTGCACATCAATCCCATGGAGCGCGCCGGCACGCCGAAAACGGCGGAAGAAATCCTCAACCGGGTCAACGAGATCACCTTCAACGCCAGTCTGTTGGCGGAATTACGCGCCATCGCCTTCGTCAAGCGCCTGATCAAGGACGATCTGCTCAAGGACCCGCGCAAGGCCCGGCTGAGCGATATCCGCCTGCATTCGATCCGCGCCGATGACGCGCTCTCGCAGTTTCCTGCCTCCAGCAAATACGACGCCAGCTGGGGCTTTCTCACTGATCTGCGCGACCGGGGCCGCGAGGCGGCGAACACCTGGCTGGAGACCTGCGTCGACAAGGTGGGGCATGACTCCAGCGTGGATGTGCGCAAGGAGTTTCTCGGCGATTAGCCTGACTCTGCCTCGATCAGACTGGCGTCATTCTCACGCACCGCATTCACCCGTATCGACGCCTTGCGCAGCGTCAGCGCGCCCTCCGGCGGCGCCTTGAGAAAGGGCTGCGGGTCCGTCTCGGGGTTCAACCAGTCCGCAAACCGCCCCTCCGGGATGAAGACCGGGCTGCGATGGTGGATATGGGCGATATCGGAACTGGCCGCCGTGGTGAGAATGGCGAAGCTGTCCACGCGGTCCGCGCCCTCGCCCCAGCGCTCCCACACGCCCGCCATCACCATGGGCTGGCCGTCCGTGCGGGTGATGTACCAGGGCTGTTTGGCGCCGGTCTCATCCCTGGACCATTCATAAAACCCGTCCGCGGGGATCAAAGCCCGACGGCGTTGCAAGGCCTGGCGGAAGCTGGGCTTGTCGGCGGCGGTTTCAGACCGGGCGTTGATCAGGGGCTTGGAGCCGTCAGGGCCTGCCTTTGACCAGTGCGGCACCAGCCCCCAGCGCACTGTCGTCAGACGAAAATCAGCCTGCCGCCCAAGACGGATAATCGGCAAAGCCTGGGTCGGCGCCGCATTCCAGCTGGGCGGGTAATTCAAACGATCCAGCTTGCCGAACAGGGCTTCGAGCTGGACCAGGCTCAAACTCATGACATAACGACCACACATACCCTTTCCTCCCGTCTGCATGCAGCGAGGTCAAGCATGAAGGATCTGCCCCGTATCAGCGTCGGCCTTGTGGTCTGGCGCGCCGACGAGGTGCTGCTGATCCGGCGCGCCAATCCCCCCTATCAGGGCTGCTGGTCCATTCCCGGCGGCAAGGTGGAGTTCGGCGAAACCCTGCACGAAGCCGCCCTGCGCGAGCTGAAGGAAGAAACCGGCATCGAGGCTGCGATCGAAGGCCTGATCGACGTCTTTGAATCCATCACCGAGCATGGCCATTACGTGATGGCCGATTACAGCGCACGCTGGCTCAAAGGCGAGCCGCAAGCCGGTGATGACGCGCTGGAGGCGGCCTTCTTTCCCTTCGCCAAAGCCAGCGAGAAAGTCTCCTGGGACATCACCCGCACCGCGCTGCAACAAAGCGCGCGCAACCAAAGGCTCTAACTCGTCTCGGGGTTTGACGGATCGTTAAGCGGCTAAGCGGCATAGTCATGAATAAATACATGATCTTGAGCCAGCTAGGGCCCGCCGACATGAAATTCACGCTGAAGCACAAACTCCTGGCCGCCTTCGCAGGGCTCGCCGCGCTCGTTCTCGTGGTCGGCGCTTTCGGGTCGATGGGCGCGAGCACGCTGGGGCGCATCTTCGACGATTACAGGGACACGGCGCAGGCCAGCCTGATCTATAACGACATGAAGATCCGGCTCGAAGCCGCGCGTCGCTCCGCCTATATCTGGCGCACCACGCAGAACCCGGAACATGCCGAGCGCTTCAATGCGCAAATCGACATCTTCATCCATGACGCCGACCTTCAGGGCATGGATCAGGACCATGTCTACGCGGACCAGTATCGCGCGGCGTTCAACCAGGCGCAGGCCTTTCAGGCCGAACGCGACCTTCATGCTCAAACCCAAACCAGCCTGGGCCCTGACATCCGCACGAAGCTGACCCAGATCATGCGCTCCGCGTATGAAGACGGCGATGTGGAGGCGGCCTATCGCACTGGCGTCGCACAAGAACATCTGATGCTTGGCCGATTCTACGCCGAGCAGTTTTTGCGCACCAATACGCGGTCGCTGTCCGACCGCGCCTATGCGGAATTCGAGCAGGCCCATGGCGAACTTGATCTGCTGCTCACCCAGCTCGAGAACGCCGAACGGCGCACTCTGGCTGAAACCGCCATAGCTGAGCTCACAGAGTTTGAAACCGCTTTCCTGGCGGCGACAGACGCCATCTTCGCCCGGAACGCGGCTTTGGCGCAGCTTGACGAAATCGGTCCGCTCATGGAAGCGCATGCGGAAGAGGCGCGGTCTGAAAGCGTGGCTCATCAGAATGAACTGGGGCCCGTCGCTCACGCTCAGGTACGGCAGACCGAGATTATGGTTCTCTCTGCGTCACTGGTCATTCTGGTCTTGTCAGTTCTGACAGGCCTGATCGTCTCCGGCAATCTGTCGGGCATGATCCGCAAGGTCACCCAGGCCATGACCGAGCTGGCGGGCGGCGACAAGACGATCGAGGTGGCCGGAGCAAGCCGGAGCGATGAAATCGGCGATATGGCGCGCGCGCTGGTGGTGTTCCGCGATCAGGCGCTCGAAGTGGACCGCCTGCAGGCCGAACAGGCCGAGTCCGAGCAACGCGCCGCACAGGAGCGCAAAGCCGCCATGATGGCGCTGGCCGATCAGTTTGAATCCCAGGTGGGTTCGGTGATCCAGTCGCTCTCCGACGCAGCGGTGGACATGCAGTCTCGATCACACACTCTGAACGCCAATGTGGACGACACCAACGGGCGCGCCTCTTCCGTGGCGGCCGCGGCAGAGCAAGCCTCGGGCAATGTCGAGGCGGTGGCGTCCGCCGCCGAGGAACTGACCGCGTCAATCCGCGAGATCGCCAGCCAGGTCGCCTCATCCTCAAGCGCGGTCCAGACATCCAACGAACGCGCGGCGATCAGCAGCCAGCAGCTCGACCGTCTCAACGAAGCCGTCATGGGCGTGGACGAGATCGTTCAGGCGATCAACGCCGTCGCGGACCAGACCAATCTTCTGGCGCTCAACGCCACCATCGAGGCGGCGCGCGCCGGCGAGGCCGGCAAGGGCTTCGCCGTCGTGGCGAGCGAAGTGAAAGCGCTGGCCACACAGACCCAGAAGCTCACCGAACAGATCGCGGACCGCCTCAGCGAAATCGGCACGACATCCTCGGACGCCATCGACGCCACGCGCGACATCATCAGTCAGGTCAAGGAAATCGACATCACCACTCAAGCCCTCGCTTCGGCTGTGGAAGAGCAATCCGCTGCGACGGGCGAGATTTCCGGCAACGCCCAGCAGGCCGCGCAGGGCGCCCGCACCGTGACCGAAGACATCACCGGCATTCAAGGCTCGGTCGCCCAGACGTCAACTGTGTCGGAAGAGGTGAACACGGCGGCGACAACGTTGAAGACCAGCTCAGAGCATCTGCGCAGCGAAGTGGAGCGCTTCCTGTCCACCGTCCGCGCGGCGTAACACGCGCTCAAAAGCCTTGAATTCGCCCTGTTCAGCGTTCAGGAACAGGGCATGGTGATTAGAACCCTTATCCTTGTGCTTGGCCTGTGCGCCGCTCTGGCGCCGCTGGCGGACGCCCAGACGATCCGCCGACCGCCGAGCTATGTGGACCCCTATCCGGTGGAGTCGCTCGCGCGAGTGATGGGGGAGATGCACTATCTCGATTTCGCCTGCAAAGGCCGCGACTCCCAGGACTGGCGCGAAGCCATGCTGGAGCTGTTGGAGCATGAAGCGCCGACGCGCGGCTCATACCGTCAAAGATTGGTGGATCGCTTCAACGAAGGCTTTCGCATTCAGGAACGCCGGACGCCCCGCTGCGGCGCGGAAGAAGAAATGGTGCGTCAGGCGCTGGCCGCCGAAGGCGAGACGCTGAGCGAACAATTGCGGCGCACCTATCTGAATTAAAGCCGCTCAGGCGCTAGCGGTTTCCGCCAAGAGCGACGCCGCAGCCCGCTCAACCGCATCCACCGACAAGGCGCCCATCAGCGACTGCGTGCTGGTATCCGCCAGGCTCCGCCGATCAGCTTCGTCAAAACGGTCCCCCGCCCGCACAATGCAGGCCCGCGCGCCCCAGGGCGCATAGAGCCGTTCATCGGTAGGGCCGAACAGGCCCAAAGTCGGCGTGCCGGCCGCCGCAGCCATATGCATCAGCCCGCTGTCATTGCCCACAAAAAGCGCCGCGCGTTTCAGGCAGGCGGCCGCCTCGACCAGATCAAGCTGTCCCGTCAGGTCAATCACGGTTCGCTCGCCCAGACCGTCCGCCACCGCCTTCGCGCGGGCTTCATCGCCGGGACCGCCAAAGAGCGCGATCGCGGCGCCCGGCAACACCCCGTCCGGCGCAGTCAGGCGCAGCGCCAGTTGCGAAAATCGTTCGGTCGGCCATTCCTTGAACACCGCTGAGGCGGCGGGCGAGAGCGCCAGCACGGCGCGATCAGCGGGTAGTTCTTTGTCGGCGCGGGTCTCCGCAGCCGCATCCAGCCAGATTCGTGTCCCCGGCGCCGCGTCCAGCCTGAGCACGTCTGCGGCTTCCTCAACCCGGTGACGCACGCCGGCTTTGGGATTGGGGCGTTTGACATAGCGCTGACCGGCCCAGAGGAACCAGCTCGTCAAAGACCCTCGCATGTCTACGACGACATCCCAGCGATGCCCGACGCTTTCCCGCCAGAGCGACAGCCAGTGCCCGCCGCCCTTTTGCTTTTTCATCACAATCACCCGCTCCACCCCCGGCGCAGCGCGAAACAGCGGCGCAGCCAAAGGCCCGCACGCGACGGTGATGTGCGCATCGGCATGGGTGTCGATGAGATGCTGCAGCACGCCCGAATTGAGAATGGCGTCGCCGATGCGGGTGGCGGTGATGAACAGGATGCGCGTCATGATGCTCCGCACTTAGCCCGACACGGCCTGCAGCGCCAGTCTCTGGCGCCCTCTTGATTGCGGGACCGCTTCAGCCCCATCTAGCGCTTATGACCCAAGACTATCTCACCACCCTGCCCCATCGCGCCGTCCTCGCCATCACCGGTCCCGAGGCGCGCAGCTTTCTCCAGCGCGTGATCACCCATGGCCCCGAAGGCGTGACGCCTGAGCGCGCCATGCTGTCCGCGCTTTTGACCCCGCAGGGCAAGGTGCTGGCCGATCTGATCATTTTTGACGATGGTGAAGGCGGGCTGTTTTTTGATGTGCCCGCCAGTGAAGCGGACGCCTTGCTCAAGCGCTTCACGCTCTACCGATTGCGCGCGGACGCCGCGCTTGAGCGGCGCGAGGATCTGTCTGTGATCGCCGCGTCTGGCGAGGGCGAAGCCGAATTGCGCACCGTGGCCCTGGCCGCCAGTCCCGATCCGCGCAACGCCGCCATCGGCTGGCGCGCCATCGCGCCGGCGGGCGGCCCCGCAAGCGATCTGGACGCGTATCATGCCGCACGCATCAAGGCTGGCGCGCCGGAAATGGGCATGGATTTCGGCCCCGCCGAAGTGTTCTCCACCGACGTGAACCATGATCTGCTGGGCGGCATTGATTACAAGAAGGGCTGTTTTGTCGGCCAGGAGGTCGCCAGCCGCATGCATCGCAAGGGCGGCGTGCGCAAACGCACCTTGCGCCTGTCCACACAAACACAGGCCCAGCCCGGCGATGCGGTTCAGGCAGGGGATGTCTCGCTCGGCGCGGTCAGCTCAGTTGCGCCCGGCTGCGCGCTGGCTCGCGTGCGCGTCGACCGGCTGAAAGACGCCTTGTCGGACGGCGCCCCCCTGACGCTGGGCGGCGCCCCGGCGCGGGTGATCGACGATCTCGACGCGCTCTGACACGCGGACCTGCACCCCGAGCTGGAAGGACGATCCATGACCGAGCGTTGCCCCTGGTGCGGAACCGATCCGCTGTACACGCACTATCACGACACCGAATGGGGCGTGCCGGAATGGGATTCGCGCGCGCTGTGGGAGAAACTCATCCTGGACGGTTTCCAGGCCGGGCTCGCCTGGATCACCATCTTGCGCAAGCGCGACACCCTGCGCGAGGCGTTTCATGGCTTCGATCCCGAACGCATCGCCCGCTATGACGACGCCGATATGGAGCGCCTGCTCGGCAATCCCGGCATCATCCGTTCACGCTCGAAAATCAACGCCGCCATCGGCAATGCTCAGGCTTATCTGGAGATGGCGGAACGGGGTGAAGATTTTTCCGATTATCTGTGGGGCTATATGGACGGCGCCCCGCAACTCAACCGTTTCAAGACCCAGACCGAGGTTCCGACCCAGACCGAGCTGAGCCAGAAAATCTCGAAAGACCTGAAAAAGCGGGGCTTTAAGTTTTGCGGCCCTGTGATCGTCTACGCCTTCATGGAAGCGGTGGGCATGGTCAATGACCATCTGGTGACCTGTCACCGCCACCCGCCAGTTACAAAATAGCGTAACGGCTGCGTGGAAGCAGTTGGCGCTATGGCGTTCGTACGGCTAAGTTGCGCACCTTCAAAGGTAAGAATCTTGCGTCGGAGCACTTCATGACCGCGGCCGTAATTCGTTCCACTGGCTTGTGGACGCCAGACAACTCCATCTCCAACGAAGAGCTGGTGAAGAGCTTCAACGCTTACGTCGCGCAATACAATGAAGAGAACGCCTCCGATATCGAGGCGGGCCTGACCGAACCCCTCTCCCCGTCCTCCGCCGGGTTCGTTGAAAAAGCCTCCGGCATCAAGTCGCGCTTTGTCATCGACAAGGAGGGCGTGCTGGACACCCGTCGGATGAAACCTTTCATACCGGCGCGCGCCAACACCGAAATCTCCATCCTGGCCGAGATCGGCGTCAAAGCCTGTAACAACGCGCTGGAGCGCGCCGGAAAATCCGCCGCTGATGTGGACGGGGTGATCGTCGCCGCTTCAAACCTGCAGCGCGGCTATCCCGCCGTCGCCGTTGAGATCCAGGACGCGCTGGGCATTGAAGACGGCTTCGGCTTTGACATGAATGTCGCCTGTTCGTCGGCCACCTTCGGCATCCAGACCGCCGCCGACCAGATCGCAGCGGGCCATGCGCGCGCCATTCTGGTTGTGAACCCTGAAATCTGCTCGGCGCACCTGAACTGGTGCGATCGCGACAGCCATTTCATTTTCGGCGATGTGGCGACCGCGATACTGCTGGAGCGTGAAGACCTTGGGGACGGCGGCTGGCGCATTCTGGGCACCAAGCTGAAGACCAAGTTCTCCAACAATATCCGCAATAATTTCGGCTTCCTGAACCGCACCGAGCGCGCCACGGGCGACGCGGCGCGCGAGGACCTGCTGGCGCCCAAGGACGACAAGCTGTTCATTCAGGAAGGGCGCAAGGTCTTCAAGGAAGTCGTGCCGATGGTCTCGGACATGATCCGCACCCATATGGGCGAGCTGGGGCTTGAAGCGGATGATATGCGCCGGGTCTGGCTGCATCAGGCCAATATCAACATGAACCTGATGATCGCCAAGAAGGTGTTCGGCCGCGAAGCGGGCGGCGAAGACGCGCCCACCATTCTGGACGAATACGCCAACACCTCCTCTGCGGGCTCCATCATCGCCTTCCACAAGCATTCCGATGACTTCACGACCGGCGAAAAAGGCGTGATCTGTTCGTTCGGCGCCGGATATTCCGCCGGCACGGTCTTTGTGGAGCGGCTCTGAAGTGAACCTTCCCGCCGACACCGCGCTGTTCGCCCGCGTCCTGGCGAAAACCCATGAGTATCTCGACTTCCCTTCGGTGGTCGGGCACGAGACCCCGTTTCTCGACCATCTGGCGCGGGACTTCACCGCCCTGGGCTGCACGGTCGAACGCCCGCAAAACCTGTGTGTGATCAAGCTGGGCGAGCCCGGGCCGGTCTATCTGGCGCATGCGGACCGTCATGGCGCTGTGATCGCCGAGGACGGCGCGGCGATCTACGCCGCCCACGCCGTGAAGAACACCAAATACGCCGACGACTCCAGGGCCAGCGAGAGCTTCACGGCCATTATCTCCAAACGCTATGCGGGCGAAGAGGTCTTCGCCTATGACCGCAAGACCGGCGGTCGCCTGGCCTATGGCGTGATCACGGGCGCGCACCTGGACGAGCAGGAGCGTCTGGTGATGGACATCACCGGCCTGCCGCCCCTGCCCGGCGGCACGCCCATAGCGCTGGCGCGGGACGTGACGCCCAACAAGTCCGGCTGCGTCGCAGGACAGCTTGATAATCCGGTCTCCCTCGCCGCCCTGCGCATCGCGGCGGAGTTCGGGCTGAACGGCACAATCATCGTCACCGCCGAGGAAGAGATCGGGCGTTCCGCCCCCCATTTCCTCGAATGGGCCAGCGCGGGCGGCCTGGCGCCGACCCAGGAGCTGATCGTGTGCGACACCTCGCCGTTTGACGACGGCGCGGCCTGCATGGCGGGCGCGGTCATTCTGCGCCGCCGCGACGCCACGTCGAGTTTTCATGATGCGATGGTGAGCCGGCTTGAAAGCGCCGCCAGCCGCGCCGGCGCGCCGATGATTTTCAAGGACAGCTTCATCACCCGAGAGAACGACGCCCGCGCCCGACGCGAGCTGCCGCTCAAATCCATGGGCCTGACAGAACTCGGCAAGATCACTGCGGACAGCCAGGGCGCCTATGCCGGCGCCACCTTGCAGCTGCCCACCTATAACTATCACTCCAATGAAGAAACGACATCGGTGAAGGCGCTGACCGCTTTTGTCCGCACGCTTCTGATGATCTGACAAAAAAAGTCCCGCTTTGGCGCAAGGCCGAAGCGGGACCAGTCAGGGAGGATAGTCGGATCAGTCTGCCGGCGCTGACGCGGCTGCAGACTGAAATTCGTGTCAGGCGCTCTCCCCATGCAGCGCCACATCAAGGCCGGTGACCTCGTCTTCTTCCTCGACGCGCAGCTTCATCACCCGTTCCATCAGCCACAGGATGGCGAAGGTGGCGACGCCGCACCAGGCGGCTGCGGCCAGCGCGCCCCAGGTCTGGGTGAAGACCAGCATCACATTGCCTTCCACCGCGCCCGGCGTGCCCCCGATCGCGGAGCTGGCGAAGACGCCCGTCAGGATCGCGCCCGCCAGGCCGCCCACGCCATGCAGGCCAAAGGCGTCCAGGCTGTCGTCATACTTGCCGATCCGCTTGAGGCTTGTGACGGCCCAATAGGTCACCAAGGTCGTCAGTATCCCGATCAGGAAAGCCGCATAGGGTTCGACAAAACCGGCCGCCGGCGTGATCCCGACAAGTCCGGCGATCGCGCCCGAGGCTGCGCCCAGAACCGACGGCTTGCCGCGAATGATCCATTCCAGGATCGCCCAGGTCAGCGCAGCGGCGGCGGCGGCGATCTGCGTCACCAGAGCGGCGTGGGCGGCGAGCGCATTCGCCCCCAGCGCCGAGCCGCCATTGAAGCCGAACCAGCCGACCCACAGAAGGCCCGCGCCGATCACCGTCAGCACCAGGTTATGGGGCGGCTGACCCTCTTTGGGCCAGCCGCGCCGCGGGCCCAGCTTAAGCGCCAGCACCAGACCCGCTACACCGGCGTTGATGTGGACCACGGCCCCTCCCGCGAAATCCAGCACGCCTGCGTCATACAAAAATCCTTCGCCCCAGACCCAATGTGCGATCGGCGCATAGACCACCAGCAGCCAGATCGGCGCGAACACCATCCAGGCCTTGAAGCTGAGACGCTCGGCCGCGCCGCCGGCGATGATCGCCACGGTGATGATCGCAAACGTCATCTGGAACAGGATAAACACCGCTTCAGGCAGACCCGCCGCTTCGCTCTCAAGCGAAAGCCCGTTCAGGAAGACCTTGCCGAAGCCGCCAAACAGGGCGCCGTCACCGGAAAACGCGAACGAATAGCCCGCGATCACCCAGACCAGAGAGACCACCATCGCCGCGCCCAAAGACTGCATCAGCGTGGACAGCACGTTCTGACGGCGCACCATGCCGCCATAAAACAGCGCGAGCCCCGGCAGGGTCATCATCAGCACCAGCGCGCACGCGGTGAGAATCCACGCCACATCGCCGCCTGAGAACTCAACCTGGTCCATACTCGCGCTCCTCTTCGCCCGATTGCACGGACAAAGCCTGCGCCGGAGTGTGCGCCGCTGTCAGCGTCTCAGCCTGTTTTTGCGGTGCAGCAGATTATGCGCGCTTAATTTCTGAGCGCTCTTGCCCCAATTTCGAGCAGAAAGCCTCAGCGCCGCACGCTCCATAAAAAAACCCCGGCGTCTGCAGCGCCGGGGTTTGATCTCAGCAGGTGGAGAACGAGCTAGCCGTTGACCTGCGTCGCTTCAGTGATCTTGTGGACCAGATCGTCGCCATCCGCTTCGTGGATGGTGACGTAGTCGCCCAGCCGCAGCGTGTGATCGCCCAGCTTGTAGACGGGCTCATCGGGGCCTTCCTGCTCTTCATCATAATGGAAGAACCAGTTCGAGCCGCGATGGGTCAGCCAGCCATCCGCTTTCTCCGCATCATCGGGAGAAAAGCGGATCACCGTGCAGGCCTTCTTGTGATCGCGCCACAGATCGGCGTCGAGCTTGCCATCCTTATCCAGCGGGGCGGTGATCACATACCCTTGTGAATCATCACCTTCGGGAAATCCGGCATCCGGGTTGCGGCTCAGCCGCAGGGTCAGACGGGTTAAAGCCATCAAAGTCTCCAGTTTCGTCTTTTTCTCAGAAGATCAGTGCGCCATCAGCAGGGACGGACCGTCCTCCGCCGTCAGCAATTGCCGGGTGACGCCGCCAAACATGAATTGTGCGATCCGCGAATGCCCATAAGCGCCCGCCACCAGCAAGTCGGCTTTGGCCGCCGCCTCCAGCAAGCCGTCGCCCAGACCGCTCTTGCCGTCAATCTCACGCGATTCAGCTTCAACGCCGCGCGCCGTGAGCCAGTGTGACAGACGATTGGGCGCGGATGCGGCGCGGTCATGATAATCGAGATTCCGCGCGCTATGCAGGATGGTCACTTCCATCCCTTCCTGAAACAGAGGCGCCGCCGCGAACGCAGCCCGCGCCGCTTCCTTGGAGCCGTCCCAGGCGATGCAGATGGATTTGGGCGGGATCGCCCCGCCCCGCGGCACATAGATCGGGCAACCTTCCTCAACCAGGCACGCGGCGGTGAAGTCCGCCAGCGTGCCCTTTCCCGCGGCCGCGCGCGGACAGGTCACCAGCAAACGCACCAGACGCGCCTGTTCAGCCGCTTCTGACGGGCTGTCGATGATGCGCTTGAAGCTGGCGTCCTTCAGGTCGTGGGCGATGATCGCCTCATCAAACTGGCGCTGCGCCTCCACAGAAGCCTTGGCGGCCTCCTCGCGCACGGTGTCGATGGCGGAGGACACCACAGACGCGCCCGCAGCGCCCGGCCCGGTCCACAGCATGTAAGCGGCGGGATCTGGCTCGACGAAGAGGCCGCGAATGTCGGCGTCGAACAGAGGCGCAAGCTCGCAAGCGGCCTTCAGCGAAGTTGCGTCGCTGTCAGAGCCTTGAAGGGCCACCAGAATACGTTCGGGCTTCATAAAATCCTCCCACATCGTCATGACGCCGCCAGAGTTCAGCAGCTTCGCTTGAACTTACGCTGTTTCACGCTAGGACGGAAACCAGTTGCAAGCGGTATGGAGCGGGACAAAGTGGCGCGGTCAGGACACTCGAGCGGCAAAGCCGCAGCCGACAAGCCCGTCAGGGCCTGGCAACGCATGTTGTCAGGGCGTCGGCTGGACCTGCTTGACCCCTCGCCCTTTGACGTCGAGATCGACGACATCGCCCAGGGCCTGGCGCGCGTGGCGCGCTGGAACGGTCAGACCATGGGCGATCACGCGTTTTCCGTGGCTGAGCATTCTGTCGTCGTGGAGCATTTGTGCGGCGTGCTGGAGCCGGGCTGGCCAGCGAAATGGCGCCTCGCCGCTTTGCTGCATGATGCGGCGGAATATGTGATTGGCGATATGATCTCGCCCTTCAAGGCCGCTTTGGGGTATGACTACAAGGCGTTTGAAGCCCGGCTGGAAGGGGCGATCCATATGCGTTACGGCCTGCCCCCCGAATTGCCCCCCGCCATCAAGACCACGATCAAGCGCGCGGACCGGATCTGCGCCTATCACGAAGCCGTCCAGATCGCAGGCTTCTCTGTGGAAGAAGGCCGCAAGCTGTTTGGCCGTCCGCCCGCCGGCTCCAAAGTCGAGATCGATCCCCTGCCGGTCAAACAGGCCCAGACCCTGTTTCTTGACCGCTTCGCCGCGCTGCACGCCGCGACCGAGCAGGAGCTGGGGCGATGAAACCGGACCTCAACACCGTGATCCAGCCGCTGGTCGTGGGCCTGAACGCGGTGATTTTCGCCGCCTCGGAAGGCGAGCTGAAAGTGCTGGTCACCGAAAGCCTGGAAGGCGGCGAGCCTGCTCTGCCTTTCGGCCCGTTTGACCCCAGCGCCCACCGCACCTTCGAGATCGGTCTGCGCGAATGGGTGCGCGGCCAGACCGGGTTCGAGCTCGGCTATGTGGAGCAGCTCTATACGTTCGGGGATCGCGGCCGCGAGGCGCCGCTGGCGGCCTTGGCCGGGGCTCAGGACGCGCGCGTGTTGTCGGTGGGCTATCTGGGCCTGACGCCGGACGCCCGACCGCTGAACAACACCGATGCGCATTGGGACAGCTGGACGCGGTTTTTCCCCTGGGAAGACCATCGCACGGGCCGCCCCACCATCTTGACGAAAGTGATCGAGCCCGCCTTGCGCTCCTGGTGCGACGAAGCCGCCGCGCCGGGCCGACGCGCCGCGCGCTTTGACCGGGTGCGGGTCACCTTCGGTCTTGATGGCGCCTTGTGGAACGAGGAACGAGCGCTCGATCGCTATGAGCTTTTGTATGAAGCCGGGCTGGTCGCCGAGGCCGGGCGCGATCGCGGCGAGGCGAACACCGCGCCTGACGGCATGGGCGTCGCCATGGCGTCTGACCATCGCCGCATCCTCGCCACGGCGCTCTCGCGCCTGCGCGGCAAGATCAAATACCGCCCCGTCGTGTTTGAACTGATGGGCGACAGCTTCACCCTGTCCGACCTGCAGCGGGTGGTGGAATCCGTCTCGGGCTTCCCGTTGCACAAACAGAATTTCCGTCGCGCGCTCGACCGCGCGGGGTTTGTCGCGGGCACAGGCCGGGTGGAAAGCCAGACCGGCGGTCGCCCCGCCGAGCTGTATCGCTTCGCCCGTGAAAACATGACCGCCGGCGCCGCGCTCGGCCTCTCCATCCCCCGCGCCAAGGAAAGCTGACCATGAAAGCCGGATTGTTCACCGCCCTCTGCCTCAGCCTGACCAGCCCGGCAACCGCCCTCGCCCAATCACAAGCTTCTGACGCCATGGCGTTCTGGAGCGAACAGCGTCGCGGCGCGAATTTCTTCAATGAGGTCGAGACCGAGCAGCGCATCGCGGACGCCGCGAACGCCGGGCTCGACTTTATCCGCCTGACGCCCAGCAAATGGCGCGATGAGGCAGGCCTGGGCCTGTTTGGCGATCTCTCAACGCCCTATGAGGGGCTGAACCCCGCCCTGACCGCGCATATGATCGCCATGTTGGATGCCGCTGAGGCCCATGGGATCAAGGTTGTGCTGACCCTGATGGACATGCCCTGCATGTATGGGCGTCAGGGCGACGATCCTGACACGGCCGCCGCGCTGTGGCGCGACGAAGGCTGTCTGGATCAGGCGGCTCAGGCCTGGACTGATCTTGCAACAGCGCTGAACGGCCATCCGGCGCTTGTGGGCTATAACCCGCTCAACGAACCCCAGCCGGCGCCCGCCCTCGCCGGGATTGATGAACCAGGCGAGAATTTTGTCGCTTTTGTCGCCGCCCATCAGGGCAGTGCGGCGGATCTGGACGCCTTCAACGCCCGCATGATCAGCGCCATCCGCAGCGTGGACGAAACCACGCCCATCCATCTGGAGCCGGACCTGTACGCCGCGCCCGCAGCGCTGCCTGCGATGGCGCCAGTGGAAGACGACCGTGTGCTGTATTCGGTGCATCTCTACCCGTCCTGGCTCTACGGCACGCACCGCGCCAATCGGGGCCGCTTCTCCTATCCCGACGCCATGCCGATGAACTGGGAGGGCGATGCGGAGCGCTGGGAAGAGGGTCGCCTGTGCGCCCTGATGAATCCTGCACTTGAGTGGATCGACGCGCACCAGATCCCGCGCGAACAGCTGATCGTAGCTGAGTTCGGCGTGTCTCGCCGCGTTGAAGGCGCCGAGGCCTACCTGTCTGACATTGTGAGCTGTCTGGAAGGCCATGAGCTGAGCTGGGCGTTCTATTCCTATCGCGAGGACGCCTGGGACGAGATGGATTACGAGCTCGCGCCGGACGCGCCCGCCTGGGCGCCCTCACGCACCGATGAGGCAGGCTATCGGATCAAGAACTGGGAGCCGACGGCGCTCTACCAGCTCCTCGATCAGCATCTGACGCCGGAGCCATAAGGCGTTTTACTGGCAAGCCCCCGTTCACCATACGGTGATCAGCGGCCCCGCCAGAGAAGTTTCAACTTGCTCCCCCCTTTCATCGGCGTATATAAGACCCTACTTAGGCTCATAGAGAGCAAAAGGTCGGCGACACTCACCGTGATCGCCGTCGTTTAAGGCCCCGGAAATGCTCATATCGAGCATAAGTCTGCACATAATCGGGGCTCAAGGGAGATGACCATGGACGGAATGAGCTGGACCGAGACCGGGACTGACGCATCCGAGCGCATTTGGCCCGAGGCGAGCGCGCTGGTCTATGACGACGCCGTCAAGGCGCGCACCGATCATCTGTACGCCCGCGTGAAAGACGTGGTCACCCCGATGGAATGGCCGGCCTTCGCGCCGCTGATCGACGCGATCAATCAGCTTAAAGTGCTGCGCGGCGCGACCATCCTGGCGCACAACTATATGACGCCGGAAATCTTCAACTGCGTCGGCGACATCACCGGCGACTCCCTGAAACTCGCCCAGGTCGCCGCCGAAGCGGAAGAAGACGTGATCTTGCAGGCCGGCGTCCATTTCATGGCCGAGACCGCCAAGATCCTGTCGCCCAACAAGACCGTGCTGATCCCCGATATGGAGGCGGGCTGCTCGCTCGCCAGCTCCATCACCGGCGCGGACGTGCAGGCGATCAAGGCGGCCTATCCCGACTATCCGATCGTCACCTATGTGAACACATCGGCTGAAGTGAAAGCCTATTCAGACATCTGCTGCACCAGCTCGAACGCGGTTCAGGTGGTCGAGGCGGTCGCCAAACAATGGAACACCGATACGGTCATCATGATCCCCGACCAGTATCTGGCGAAAAACGTCGCCGCCCAGACCGGCATCAAGATCCTGACCTGGCAGGGCGAGTGCGAAGTGCACGAGCAGTTCACGCCCGAGGACATTCAGGATCTGCGCGACGCGCACCCGGACGCGGTGATCATCACCCACCCCGAATGCCCCCCGGAAGTGATGGCCGCCGCCGATTTCGCCGGCTCCACCGGGGCGATGGCCAATTATGTGAAAGAGAAATCGCCGAAAAAGGCGATCCTGATCACCGAATGCTCGATGAGCGACAATGTCGCCGTCGAGAACCCCGGCGTTCAGTTCATCAAGCCGTGCAATCTGTGCCCGCACATGAAGCGCATCAGCCTGAAAAACATCTATGAAGCCCTGCGCGACATGAAGCATGAGGTCGAGGTCGACCCGCTGATCGCGGAGAAAGCCAAAGCCAGCCTGCAAGCCATGCTGGACCTGCCCAAGGCCGACAATCCGCCGAGCTTTGACACCGGCAAAGCCGCGGTCGCCGTGCCCTATGTGGCGATCTGATCCTGCTCAGCGCCCGCTTCGGCGGGCGTTTTCTTCTGTGGTGATGCTTTGACCCACCCCATCCTCATTGTCGGCGCCGGGATCGCCGGGTTGTGGACGGCCTTGAAGGCTGCGCCCCATCCTGTGGTGCTGCTGACCGGCGCGCCGCTCGGGCGCGGCTCTTCGACCGGCTGGGCGCAGGGCGGGGTGGCGGCGGCGCTCGGGCCTGACGACAGCGCGGCGCTGCATGCCCGCGACACTGTGATGGCGGGCGCGGGCCTCGTGGATGAAACCGCCGCCATGGTGCTGGCGAGCGCGGGCGCCAGCGAAGTGCGCGCGCTGTATGATCTGGGCGCCGGGTTTGAACGCACGACTGACGGCGGCTGGGCGCTGTCGCGCGAAGCCGCGCACAGCGTGGCGCGCGTCGCCCGGATGAAGGGCGATCAGGCGGGCGCGGGCATCCTCAAAACCCTGATCGAGGCCGTGCGCGCCGCAGACCATATCGAGATCAAGGATGGCTGGCGCGCTGAAGCCCTGCTGCCCGACCTCAAGGACGGCTGCGCCGGCGTGCTCGCCCGCGATGCTGACGGGAATCTGAATCGAATCGAGGCGGCGCACACCGTCCTCGCCACCGGTTCAATCGGCGGGCTTTATGCGGTCACCACCACGCCCTGGACCAGCCAGGGCCAGGCCATGGTGATGGCGGCCGAGCTCGGCGCAGTGATCCGCGATCCGGAGTTCGTGCAGTTCCACCCCACCGCGATTGATATTGGCCGCGACCCCGCCCCGCTCGCCACCGAAGCCCTGCGCGGGGAAGGCGCCAGTCTGGTCGACCGATCCGGCCATCGCTTCATGCCGGAGGTGCATGAGCTGGCCGAGCTGGCGCCGCGCGACGTGGTCGCCCGCGCCGTTCACGCCCAGAACCTGTCAGGCAAGGGCGCGTTTCTTGACGCCCGCGACGCAATCGGCGCCGCCTTCCCCGATCATTTCCCGGCCGTCTTCAAGGCGTGCATGAGCGGCGGCATTGATCCACGCACAGACCTGATCCCGGTCGCCCCCGCTGCGCACTATCATATGGGCGGGATCGAAACCGATCTGGACGGTTCTACGGGCGTGCCCGGCCTGTGGGCGGTGGGCGAATGCGCCTGCACCGGCGTTCACGGCGCGAACCGTCTGGCGTCCAACTCGCTTCTGGACGGGCTGGTCTTCGGCCACCGCACAGCGACAGCCATCAAGCGCGCACCCGCGCGGGTTCTGAAGGCCGGTGACGCCGAAGCGCCGCCAGCCCTGCCCGACGACGCCTTGCAAAGCCTGCGCGCCGCCATCAGCGCCCAAGCGGGCGTGATCCGCGACGGCGCAGGGCTGAGCCAGCTTCTCAGCCTGATTGACGCGCTGCAGGCTGATCACGGACCTGCGTCAGCGCTCATATCAGCCCGGTTGCTTGCCGTCGGAGCGCTGCAGCGCGAAGAAAGCCGCGGCGGGCATTGCCGCACGGACTTTCCCGCACGAGACGCAATCGCCCGACCGACGCGCCTGCGCTTGGATGATATATCCAATGCAAGCCTGACACCCCGCCAAGCCGGAGCCGCCTGAGCCATGATCCCTCGCCTGCCGCGCCATTTGATCCACGCGCTTGTGACCCGCGCGCTCGATGAAGATCTGGGCGGGCGCGGCGACGTCACCTCGCTCGCGACCATTCCGGCGGACAAGAACGCCAATTTCGTCATCAAGAGCCGCGCTCATGGCGTGCTGGCCGGCCAGCAGCCCGCCGACGCCTGTTTTGATCTGGTGGACCCCGAGATTTCCGTCACCTGGCGCAAGCATGATGGCGACGCGCTGGAGCCCGGCGATGTGGTCGCCATCGTGGACGGCCCGGCGCTTGGCATCCTCACTGCAGAACGCCCGGCGCTGAATTTCCTGGGCCGGATGAGCGGGATCGCCAGCCTGACCCGCCAATATGTCGCCGCCATCGCCGAGACCGGCGCGGTGATCGCCCATACCCGCAAGACCACGCCGGGCCTGCGCGCGGTCGAGCTGCAGGCGGTCCGCGCGGGCGGTGGCGCCTATCATCGCTATGGGCTGGATGACGCGATCCTGATCAAGGACAATCATGTGGCCGTGTGCGGCGGCGTGGAGGAAGCGGTCAAACGCGCCCGCGCCTTCGCCGGGCACATGACCCGCGTCGCGGTCGAAGTGGATCGGCTCGATCAGCTCGAAGGCGCGCTGTCAGCGGGCGCCGAAAGCGTGCTGCTGGACAATTTCAGCCTGGAAGATCTGCGCGCCGCGGTGCTGCTCACCGATGGCCGCGCCATTCTGGAAGCCTCGGGCGGCGTCACTCTCGACACGGTTCACGCCATCGCCGACACGGGCGTGGATGTGATCAGCGTCGGCGCCCTTACCCATTCCGCCCCCAATTTCGATCTGGGGCTGGACGAGGGTTAGAGCGCGAGCCAGCGCCGCATCTTTGGAAACGGCGCCGGATCAGCCGGATCGCCAAAGGGCGGCGGCGCGGCGCAGAAACCCGACTGCGCCAATCCCAGAACGCCTGGAAACAGGCCTTGCGCCACCTGCATCATGACCAGCTGCGGCGAGCCGCCATGCTGGCCGCCATAGCCTTGTTCCCAGAACACGCACTCCGGCGACACGCCCGCTTCAAGCGCCGCGGCATAGGACCAGGCGATGGCCAAGGCTTCCGTGCGGCGGATGATGCTGGCTTCTGTCTCGGAAACCTTGAGATCGGGATCTGAGATCAGCGCCGCGGCGCAGGCGTCGATATCGCCGTCCAGATGGCCACGCAGACGGGCTGGCGTCACCGCCAGATGCCCCGCTTCATGCAGGATATCGCCGGGAGAGCCCAGCTGACCGGGATCAACCACAAGCGCGCCCTGACGCACCGCCACGCCGGGCAGGAAGCTGTCTGAGGGAAGCGGGGCGCGTGTGACCGGCAAACCGATGGCGGCGAGAAACTGCTCGATGGGCGCCAGCGCATCCAGATGAATCACAGACCCCGAGCCCCCTTCGGTGCGTATCAACAGCAATCTTAGAATGTGCTCCGTGAGGAAGCCAGCCCGGAGGATCGATTAAGCGCGCAGCGAAAACCCGCACCCGTCATTTCCAACTGGACTTAGATCTCTAGCTGACAAACTATAAATCCAGACCCGACATTTTGAGTGCAGGTCGATGTTCGTCAAAGGAGGACACCATGGCGACTTGGGCAGCCAAGAACATGCTCACGCGCGAGCAGACCTGCTCGATGTGCGATACCCGCTATCGCTTCAACGCCGAAATAAAGGCGGAATCTTCTGAAAACTCCTATGAAGCGGAGATGAAGCTTCGCGAGAAAATGCGTAACGAAATGGTGCGCGATTTTTCCAACGATCCGGTGAAATGTCCGGGTTGTCAGAAAATGACCCCGGCCATGTGGCGCAAAGCGATCACCAAATCCATGCTGACTCTGGTCCTGGGCGGCGTCGGGGTCGGCGTTGGCATATTGATCTGCGTCGGCATTCTCGACATGGCTCAGGATAGCGGTCTGTTCGCCTGGGGCGCGCTGTTGTTTGTGGGGTTCTGGACGCTGATGGCGATGATCGGCGTGCCCTATCTGGTGCTGGAGCCGGTGCTCAAACCCATCAAGGGTTTCCGGATAGACGCTCCGCCGACAACCTGATCCAGGGTCAAGTCACACATATAAAAAAGGCCGCCCTTGGGCGGCCTTTCTGGTTCAGAATTTGCCGGGGTCAGGCTTCGCGTTCCGCCAGCAAACGGCGCTCTGACCGGTTGGGGAAACGGTAGAAGATGTGCGAGCCGATCCGGCGCGTGCGCACCAGGGAATCATTCCAGTGCGGGTCCACAGCGGTGGTGTGATAGTGCGTGGCGCGGTTGGTGACCGGACGGGCGAAGCCCATCAGCGCGTGATCGGCGACATTCTGGGCGCGATCCCAGCCCCGGCCATAGGGCGCGGAGATCATCGAGCCGTCGCAGGTAAAGGTGAACTGGCAGCCGGTCCGGCGCTCAGCGCCTTGATAGACGACGCCGCAGATCGTGTTGGGGTAAGCGCGGTGCAGGCTGCGATTGATCACCACTTCGGCGACGGCCATCTGGCCGGCCAGAGTTTCACTGCGCGCTTCGTAATAGATCGCCTCGGCCAGGCAGCGGCGCTCACGCGCGGCGTTGCGGGCGGCGTCCAGATCATTGAGGTCAAATGCGCTGACGCGTTCAATCGCACGCTGAACCAGCACGGCGCCCTGTTCTTCGTCGGAATCAATTTCAAACGACGCAAAGCTGAACGGGGCGTCCTCCAGTTGCGGCGAACGCGATTGCTCAAATTCGAGGAATTCAAGCGCCAGTTCGCGCAAATCGCCCGCTTCATCCTGCTGCTGGGCGCGCTCGGGCGCCAGGCTGACACCAGCCGCGATCACGGCGAAGGCCGCAATCACGCCGATCCCGGCCAGAGCGCTTTTCGCGCGAAGCAGAAGTGTCGAAACCGTCAAACTGTCAAACTCCAGGGCCGTCGCCATCAATCAGGCGTCTCGTCACCCGCAAGAACAAGACCATAGCATCGGACTTGGTCGCCCACACGCGAATAGTGGTGAGCCTGGTCGAAGCCGGGGTCAATACAGATCCGCCATGACTGAAATAAGGCAAGCACCCGCCCCAACAAGAGACGGGGCGGGTCCAGCGTTGTTCTGCAATGACTTAAGCGTCGGCTCAGGCCTAGGCTTTCAGCGCCGCCTGCGCCGCCGCCAGACGCGCGATGGGGACGCGATAGGGCGAGCAGGACACGTAATCGAGCCCGGCTGATTCGCAGAAATGGATCGAAGCGGGATCGCCGCCATGCTCGCCGCAAATCCCCAGTTTCAAACCGGGACGGGCGGCGCGGCCGCGCTCGACGGCGATCTTGACCAGATCGCCCACCCCGTCCTGATCCAGCGAGACGAACGGGTCTTTCTCGAAAATGCCCGCTTCCAGATAATCGCCCAGGAACTTGCCGGCGTCGTCGCGAGACAGGCCGAACGTGGTCTGGGTGAGATCATTGGTGCCAAACGAGAAGAACTCGGCGTGCCGGGCGATATCACCGGCGCGCAAGGCGGCGCGCGGCAGCTCGATCATGGTGCCGATCAGGTATTTCGGCTTCACGCCGGTTTCGCGATCCACATCATCGGCGACCGCTTCCACCCGCACTTTCAGGATTTCGAGCTCTTTCGCGGTGGCGACGAGCGGGATCATCACCTCGGCGACCGGTTTGACGCCGGTCTCTTTTTCCACCAGCGCCTGCGCTTCAAAAATCGCGCGCGCCTGCATCTCGTAGATCTCTGGGAAGGTGATGCCCAGACGGCAGCCGCGATGGCCCAGCATGGGGTTGGATTCAGACAAATCCTTGGCGCGCTGCCACAGCCCTTCCACCGGCAGGCCGGTGGCCTCGGCGACGGCGTGCACATCCTCTTCGGTGTGCGGCAGGAATTCATGCAGCGGCGGATCCAGAAGGCGGATCGTGCACGGGCGGTCTTCCATGATGCGGAAGATTTCCGCGAAGTCATCGCGTTGCATGGGCAGGATTTTCGCCAGCGCGGCGACGCGGCCCATCTGGTCTTCGGCCAGGATCATCTCGCGCACGGCGGCGATCCGATCGGCGTCAAAGAACATGTGCTCGGTGCGGCACAGGCCGATGCCTTCGGCGCCGAACTCCTTGGCGGTCTGAACGTCGGCGGGAGTTTCGGCGTTGGTGCGCACCTTCATGCGGCGCGCCTTGTCCGCCCACTCCATCAAAGCCGCGAAATCGCCGGTCATTTCCGGTTTGATCATCGGGGCTTCGCCCATCAGAACTTCGCCGGTGGCGCCGTCCACAGTGATGATGTCGCCATCCTTGATGACCCGGCCGCGGGTGGTGAAGGTCAGGGCTTCGGAATCGATGCGGATCTCGCCCGCGCCCGATACGCAAGGCCGACCCATGCCGCGCGCCACGACAGCTGCGTGGCTGGTCATGCCGCCGCGCGCCGTGACGATGGCTTGCGCCGCATGCATGCCGTGAATGTCTTCGGGGCTGGTCTCAACGCGCACCAGGATGACTTTCTCGCCCTGGGCGGCGCGGGTTTCCGCTTCGTCGGCGTCAAACACCACAGCGCCCGAAGCCGCGCCCGGGCTCGCGGGCAGGCCCTTGGCCAGCACGTCGCGGGTATAACTCTCGTCGATGGTGGGGTGCAGCAGCTGATCAAGCTGGGTCGGGTCGACGCGCAGCACGGCCTCGTCCTCGGTGATCAGCTTTTCGGCCACCATGTCCACGGCGATTTTCAGCGCGGCCTTGGTGGTGCGCTTGCCGTTGCGGGTCTGCAGCATCCAAAGCCGACCCTGCTCGACGGTGAACTCGATGTCCTGCATGTCGCGGTAATGGTTTTCGAGATTGTCGAACACCTCGGTCAGCTGGGCGAACACGTCCGGCATGGCCGTTTCCATGGACGGCAGATGATCGTTCATCTTGATGCGCATGGCCTCGGTCAGGCATTGCGGCGTGCGGATGCCCGCCACCACGTCCTCGCCCTGCGCATTGATCAGAAATTCGCCGTAATAGCCCTTTTCGCCCGTCGACGGGTCACGGGTGAACGCCACGCCGGTGGCGGACGTATCGCCCATATTGCCGAACACCATGGCCTGGATATTGACCGCGGTGCCCCAGCTGGAGGGGATGTCGTACATGCGGCGATAGGTGTTGGCGCGATCATTCATCCACGAGCCGAACACCGCCCCGATCGCACCCCACAGCTGGTCGCGCGGATCGGTCGGGAACGGGAAGTCCAGCGCGCGCTTCACCGCGGCCTTGTACTGGACGATCACCTCTTCCCACTCTTCAGCGGAAATCTCGGTGTCCAGCGAATAGTCGCGCTCTTCCTTGAAGGTCTCGAGGATTTCTTCAAACGTGGAGTGCGGCACGCCCAGGACCACGTCGGAATACATGGTGATGAAGCGGCGATAGCTGTCGAGCGCAAAACGGCGATCGCCCGAAAGCTTGGCGAGGCCCTCGGCCGTCTCGTCATTGAGCCCCAGATTCAGGACCGTATCCATCATGCCCGGCATGGAGGCGCGGGCGCCTGAGCGCACAGACACCAGAAGCGGGTTGGACGGATCGCCAAAGGATTTGCCGACCTTGGCTTCCAGCGCCGCCAGCGCGTCTTCCACCTGGTCATTGAGATCGGACGGATAGCTGCGATCGTTCTCATAGAACGCGGTGCAGACCGCCGTCGTGAGCGTAAAGCCCGGAGGCACCGGCAGGCCGAGCTTGGCCATTTCCGCCAGGTTCGCGCCCTTGCCGCCCAGAAGATTGCGATCCTCGCGGTCGCCGTCTGCAGAACCGCCGCCGAATGCATAGACCCATTTAGTCATGGGGCTCACCTTCCTGATCGTCAAAACGGAGAAAAGAGCAGACGCCCCCGCGCCTACCCTTCCAACCGTGAGAAATCCGCCACTTGATCGGCCGCCGCGCGAATCCGCGACAACAGCAACAATCTATTGCGACGCACCATATCGTCTTTGTCATTCACGACAACCGCCTCGAAGAAGGCGTCGACCGGTTCGCGCAGCTGCGACAGCGCCGACATGGCGCCTTCAAAGTCTTCCTTGGACAGAGCGACCGAGGCCACTTCGTCCGCGCCCTCGATGGCCGCGATCAGCGCGCGCTCTTCGGCGGCCTCCGCGGTTTTGGCGATGGCGATCATCAGGGCGGCGTCGGTGTCCACGTCAGAGCCGGAAACGGCTTCGGCGCGGGCCGAGGCCAGATCAAAGCCCTTCTTCTCTTCCGCCGCCAGGATGTTCGCCGCCCGGCGATAGCCCTGCAGCAGCGCCTGACCATCGTCTGAATTCATGAAGGCCTGCAGCGCGCGGGCTTTCTTGGTGACGCGGACAAGGTCGTCATCACCCAGCGCGAACACGGCGTCGATGACGTCGTATTTCACGCCTTCATCCTTGAGGTGGACTTTCAGACGGTCGGCGAAGAAGGAGAGGAGGTCGTCGGCATAATCAGTTGCTGCATCACCCGTGACGCCGCGACCTTCCGTAGAGGCGATGACGGCTTGATCCGCTTTGCCGATAAGCGCCTTCAAGGACAGGCGGGCATCATTCTCCAGGAGAATCCGAATAATGCCAAGCGCCGCACGACGCAACGCAAACGGGTCTTTCGAACCGGTCGGCTTCTCACGGATTGCCCAGAAGGCGCAAAGCGTCAGCAACTTCTCAGAAAATGAGACAGCGACACTCACAGGAGAGGTCGGCACATCGTCGGAAGGGCCTTGTGGCTTGTAATGGTCCTTGATGGCGTCCGCGACCTGAGCGCCCCACTTCTCTTGCGCGTAATAGCGTCCCATCGCTCCTTGAAGCTCTGGGAATTCATAAACCATCTGGCTGACCAGATCGGCTTTAGACAAACGTGCAGCTTCACCTGCAAGATCAGCAATCGCCTTATCATAGCCCAAGGCTTCGGCGACAGTGCGGCTCAGTTGCTCCAGACCAATCACGCGACCGGCCACCGTCCCGAGCTTTTCGTGGAAGGTGACCTTGGAAAGCTCTTTGGCCATCGCCTCGAGCCCGGTCTTGCGGTCGAGATCCCAGAAATGGCGAGCGTCTGAGAGGCGCGCGGACAGCACGCGGGCATTGCCCGCCGCGATGGCTTTACCACCATCGGGCGCATCCTGATTGGCCAGAACCACGAATTTGGAGGTGAGCTTGCCGGACTTGGGATCACGCACCGCGAAGTATTTCTGGTGCGTCTTCATGGTCAGCGCGATCACCTCGGGCGGCAGATCGAGGAAGTCCGGATCCATGTCGCCGAGGATCGGCGCGGGGTGTTCGACGAGCCCCGTCACCTCTTCCAGCAAGCCCTGATCCTCGATCAGCTCCAGCCCCGCGTCTTCACAGACGCGGCGGGCGCCGTCGAGCACCAGCTGCTTGCGCTCATCCCGGCGCAGGATCACGCCATTGGCGCGCAGCTTGGCCTCGTAATCGGCGAAGTCAGACACCTCGAACGGGCCAGAGCCGTGCACGCGGTGGCCATCGGTGGTCTTGCCCGATGTGATGCCAAACACTTCCGTGTCGATCACCTGACCGTCCAGAAGACAGATCAGCGAGCGCAGCGGGCGCACCCAGCGTTGGGCGCGGTCGCCCTCGCCGAACTTCATGGATTTGGGCCAGGGGAAGCTCTTGATGATCTCCGGCACGGCTTCAGCGATCACTTGGGCGGTTTCGCGCCCCGGCTTCTCGATGACGGCGATATAGAAGCTGCCCTTCTTGCCCTCTTCGATCTTGCACTGATCCAGGCTGTCGATCCCGGCGCCGCGCATGAAGCCTTCCAGCGCTTTTTCCGGCGCGTCGGTGCGCGGCCCCTTGCGCTCTTCGCGCACGTCGGCGGTCTTGTGCGGCAAGCCTTCGATCACCAGCCCCAGACGGCGCGGGCCGGAAAAGGCGTCAAGGCTGTCCCAGTTCAGGCCCGCCTCTTTCAGGCGCTCAGACATCAGGCGTTTGAGGTCACCTTCAGCGCGCTCTTGCATGCGCGCGGGGATTTCCTCGCAGAAGATTTCAAACAGAAACTGGGCCATGGTTACCCTGGTATTTGAGATTGTTGGCGCGTCCAGCTGGACTTGAGCGCGGCATAACCGTCATCTGGCGCTTGCGCATAGACAAGTTGGTCCTGGTCAAACTGCATCCAGGCTTGCGCACTGCGGGTCCAGATATGACCGACAGGTTGCAGCTCTTGCGCCCCGTCCAGCGTGCCGGCGCGGACTGTAATCGTGTCCCGGCCTTCGGTGTCGTGCATCAGCCGCACCCCGCAATCGGGGCAGAACCAGCCAATCTTGCGGTTCCCGCTGTCCGCGACGAAATGATAGGCCTGCGGCTCGCCTTGCACGAAATCAAAACCGTCGCGCGCCACAAGCATGGACATGGCGAACGCCGCTCCGCTTTGCGCCTGGCAATTGGTGCAATGACAGCAATAAAGGCTGGCTGGCTCTCGCGTGACGGCATAGCGCACAGCGCCGCACTGACATCCGCCTTCGCGTGGGAAATGCATGCTCCGGGCCTCTTGCATCACGAATTTTGGGTGGCGAACGCGCGCTGGAAAGCGGGCCGTTCGGTGATCCGCTGGGCGTAGGCGCTAATGGCCGGGGTTTTGGGGAACATGCCGAACTGGATCGCCCAGTTCAGCGCCCCGCCCACAATCAGATCCGCCGCGGTGAACCAGTCGCCGAACAGATACGGGTTCGCCAGCGACAGGCGGTCTTCGAGCACCTTCGCCACCAGCTGGACATTCCCCCAGCCGGCCGAGCGCTGATTGGTTTCAAACTTCATGCCCGCCTGCAGCATCGCCGGCTCGATGGAGGCCGCCTGGAAGACGATCCAGCGCAGGTATTCGCCGCGGCGCGGATCATCAATCCCCGGCGCCAGATCGGCGTTGTCCTTGTACTTGTCGGCCAGATAGAGCGCGATGGCGACGGTTTCGGTGACCACGGTCTCGCCATCGACGATCACCGGGATCTTGCCCATCGGGTTGAGCGCCATAAAGGCCTCAGACCGCATGGAGCCGTCCTCGTAATCGACCATTTTCAGATCGTAGGACACGCCCAGCTCTTCCAGCAGCCACAGCGTCATCACCGCCCGCGATTGCGGGTTGTAATACAGATGCACGGTCATGCCGCGGCCTCCTCACGAGCTTTTTCAAGTTTCACCCAGGCGCTGGCGCAGCCCTTGGCCAGTTCGCGCACCCGCGCAATCCAGCTGGCGCGCTCGGCCACCGAAATCGCGCCGCGCGCATCCACCAGGTTAAACAAATGGGACGCTTTCAGGCACCAGTCATAGGCGGGCAGCGGCAGCGGGGTCTCCAGCGCCAGCAGGGCCTGACACTGGGTTTCGGCGTCGGCGAACCATTTGATCAGCATGTCCACATCGGCATGCTCGAAATTAAACGCTGATTGCTGGCGCTCGTTCTCCAGGAACACGTCGCCATAGCTCATGCCGGCGCCGTTGAAATCGAGGTCGTAGACATTCTCCACGCCCTGCACATACATGGCGAGGCGTTCGAGGCCATAGGTCAGCTCGCCCGACACCAGCTCCACATCCATGCCGCCGACCTGCTGGAAGTAAGTGAACTGGCTCACTTCCATGCCGTCGCACCAGACTTCCCAGCCCAGCCCCCAGGCGCCCACGGTGGGGTTCTCCCAGTCATCTTCCACAAAGCGCACATCATGCAGCTTGCGGTCGATGCCGATGGCGTCGAGCGAGCCCAGATACAATTCCTGCAGATTGGCCGGGCTCGGCTTCAAGAGCACCTGGAACTGGTAATAGTGCTGCAAACGGTTGGGGTTCTCGCCATAGCGGCCATCCGCCGGACGGCGCGAGGGCTGCACATAGGCCGCCCGCCAGGGCTTTGCGCCCAGCGAGCGCAGCGTCGTCGCCGGGTGCAGCGTGCCCGCGCCCACTTCGGTGTCATAGGGCTGCAGAATGGCGCAGCCCTGATCCGCCCAATAACGTTGAAGGGTCAGGATCAGGTCCTGAAAACTGGGGGCTTTGGAAGCGGTCATCGCGCGGCGGGTCCGGTCGTCAAAAGGTATGGGACAGGGGCGCAAGCCCCCAGACTTGAAATCGCGCGCGACACTAGGCCCGCCAGCGCCCCCGATCAAGCAAGAGGGGCGGTTCGCGATGAGACGCCGCAACGCCTCCCCTCTCCCCCTTCACCAAGGGGGAGAGGCCGGGTGAGGGGGTGCGGTTCAATGGCTCTGGCGTTTGAAGACTGAAACGCCGCCCACCCCTCACCTGACCTCTCCCCTCAGGGAGGGGAGAGGAATGACGTGGGCGCCCTACTCCCGCCCGTCGCGTTCGAGCTTGCGCCGGACCACTTCCGCCGCGGCGTCCGCGGTCTTGTCGCGGCGGGCCTTGGCGGGCTTGGTGAGGAAGATGAAGGCCACCACCGCGCCCGCCGCCAATAAAAGCGTCAGCTCCAGCATGGCTAGAGCCCGAAGCGCGCCCAGGCGGCGCGCAGCTCCACGCCGTCGAGGGCGATCCCGAACAGGCGGCTGAGCGGGTTCTGGCTGGCGGGAGAGAAAACCTTTGTGCGGGTGTCCTTACCAAAGCGCGCTTTCAGCACGGTGCGCAGATCGCCGATCTCGTCAGCGATGCCGTTTTCGATCGCTTCGGTTCCGGTGAAGACAGAGCCGTCAAATAGTTCTTCGCCCTTTTGGGGTTTGAGCGTGTCGCCGCGGCGCGCTTTGACGAGGTCGATGAACTGGAGGTGCACCGAATTCAGAAGCCGCTCCATGCGCTTTTTCTGCTGATCGGTTTCAGGTGAGAACGGGTCTGCGATCAGCTTGCTCTTGCCGGCGGTCTTCACCCGGCGCTCAACGCCCAGCTTGTCCATGGCTTCAGTGAAGCCAAAGCTGGCGTTGATCACCCCGATCGAGCCGATGATCGTGGCGGGATCAACGAAGATTTCATCGCCCGCCACGGCCAGGAAATACCCGCCCGACGCCGCCACATCTTCGCAAAAGGCGAGAACGGTTTTCTCTTTCTCCTCCGCCAGCGCGCGGATGCGTTCATGGATCAGGCGCGACTGCACCGGGCTGCCGCCGGGCGAATTGATCAGCAAGGCGACGGCGGGCGCATCCTTGATCGAGAAAGCGCGCTCGATCTGTTTTTCTACGCGCTGCAGGTTCAACGCGTTCGCATTGCGCCCGCCTGACATGATCATGCCTTCCAGGCGGATCACCGGCACCAGCGGCGTGTCCTGTCCCAGAAGCTGACGGACGGTCTTTTGCGCCTTCGTCCAGGCCGCACTCAGGGTGTCTTTTGCTGACATTCTTTGTCTCTCCAACCAGATAGAGAACAGTTGGGGGCTTTAGCGGCGCAAGGCAAGCCGGCGCTCGCCGCGGAAGATCGCATCGGCCTCCGGGGTGAAGCCCGATCCGCCGGTTTCGTGCAAGGTCAGGGGCGGCAGGAGTTGAAGCGGCCCCTTGCCGGTCTTGATCGCCTGCACCAATACGCGCTTGGCGGGCTCTGCGGCGCGCGCCTGAACAGGCAGAATGACCACCGCGCCCGCCCGCCCTTTCAGCGCGAGAAGCAGATCATCAAGCCGGTCGGCGCGCTGGATCACCGTCAGCACCCCGCCTGATTTGAGCCGTTTGAGCCCCGCCTCCATCCACGCCTCAAGCCCGGCGTCCGACATCCAGGCGGGCGTTTTGCCGCTCTTGGGCGCGCGCAAGGCCGTCGGGTCGTCAAAGAAGGGCGGGTTGAAAAACACCGCATCCAGCTCGCGCGCGGCCTTGAATCCCAGCGCATCACCCTCGGTCACCGAGACCCGGTCTTCACACCCGTTCAGAACGATATTGCTCTGCGCCAGGGCGGCCGCTTCAGGATCACGCTCGATCCCGGTCAGATGCGCGTCTGGATACAGCGCCGCCGCGCTCAGCAGCGCCGCACCTGCGCCGCAGCCGAACTCGAGCGCGCGCTGGCCCGGCTTCAGCCCCAGCGCCGCCGCCAGCACCGCCGCGTCCATGCCGGCGCGATAGCCGTCTTCAAGCTGGTGCAATCTGATCTTGCCGCCCAGAAAGGCGTCCGGCGCACGGGTCACTGTTCCGCATCGTCCTTGAGCGCATCAAGCAGCAAGGCCTTGGCGCGATCCGCGTCCTGCTCACGGACCAGAATCCGGCGCTTGATCCAGGGCAGCGCCCCGCCAAAGGTCGAGGAGGTCTGCTCGTCCAGCGTCACCGCCTCGATCCCCGCCTCCTTGAGAATCGCCTGGGCGAAACTCAGTTTCACGGGATCGTTTGTCGCAAGCACTTCGATCATTTAGGTCTCCGCCCTATATGGTGTTGAGGCATAATGAACCATCCAATGCGTTCGCACAGCGTCACGTGCTTGCCGCGTCATGGGGCGCCACCTATTGTGCGGCGCGCTGAACGAGAACATCAAGGGGCTCGGGGTGAACGGACTCCCTCAGGCAGATATTCCGGCTGAACCGGTCAATCCGGTGATCCGGCTGGCGACGCTCGCCAGCGATGACATGGCCGCTGTTGAGGCCGTGATCGAAGAACGTATGGCCAGCGCCACTCATTCCATACCGCAAACCGCCGACTATCTGGTCGCCGCGGGGGGCAAACGCATCCGGCCGCTGATCACCGTCACCGCCGCGCGCATGCTGGGCTATGAAGGCGCGGGCCACGTGTCATTGGCCGCGGCGGTGGAATACATCCACTCCGCGACCCTGCTGCATGACGACGTGGTGGATGAAAGCGAGCTGCGCCGCGGCAAGGCGCCCGCCAACGCCGTCTGGGGCAACGCCCATTCCGTGCTGGTCGGCGATTTCCTGTTCGCGCGCTCTTTCATGATGATGGTCGATGCGGGCTCCATGGACGCGCTTCATGTGCTCAGCCGCGCCGCCTCGGTGATCGCCGAGGGCGAGGTGCGCCAGCTGGCCGCCGTGCGCAATATCGACATCAGCCGCGCTGAATATATGAGCATCATCGACGCCAAGACCGCCGCGCTGTTCTCTGCCGCCGCCCAGGTGGCGCCGATTCTGAACGGCTCGGACAAGGCCGTCGAGGACGGGCTTGAGACCTATGGCCGCGAACTGGGCCTCGCCTTCCAGCTGGTCGATGACGCGCTTGACTATGGCGGCATGGCCGCTGAGCTGGGCAAGAACACCGGCGATGATTTCCGCGAAGGCAAGATCACCCTGCCCGTCGCGCTGGCTCTGGAAGCGGCGGACGACACCGAACGCGCCTTCTGGAAACGCGTGATCAGCGATGGCGACCAGTCAGACGCTGATTTCGACGAGGCCCTCGCCATCCTGACAAAGCATGGCGCGCTCGACGCCACGCTCGAAGCCGCCCGCGCCCACGCGGCGAACGCGGTCAATGCGCTCAACATCGCGCCCCGCAACGAGTGGACAGAGGCGCTGGCCGCCCTGCCCGAGTTTGTTGTGGAACGCGCATACTGATCCTTGAGGGCGGCGCAGAGCCGCCCTTTTCACATCTTCCCCAGAAAGAGGTCCGCCATGCGCATCTCCAGCCAGTTTGATTCGGGCAATATCGTTGTGAAGTCCGCTTCCGATCCCAAGGACATCCGCCTTGAGATCCGTAAGGACAATGGCTCGGACTTCTACCAATGGTTCCATTTCCGCCTGTCCGGCGCGAAGGGCCAGACCTGCCGCATGGTGATCGAGAACGCCGGCGGCGCGGCCTATCTCGATGGCTGGGACGGCTATCAGGCGGTCGCGTCCGAAGACCGCGAGCATTGGGAGCGGATCGAAACCTCCTATGCAGACGGCCAGCTGATCCTGACGCTCACCCCGGATTCGGACGCGGTCTGGGTCGCTTATTTCGCCCCCTACTCCATGGCCCGTCATGACGCCCTGATCGCCGCCTGCCAGGCCGACCCGCGCGTGACGCTTGATGTGATCGGCGAGACGCTGGATGGTCGCGATATGGACCGGCTCATCGTGGGCGAGCCGGGCGCCGGCAAGAAGACGCTGTGGATCACCGCGCGCCAGCACCCCGGCGAGAGCATGGCGGAATGGGCGGCCGAAGGCCTTCTGGAGCGGCTGCTGGATGACAATGATCCGGTGGCGCGCGACCTGCTGTCGAAAGCCGTTTTCCACATCGTGCCGAACATGAACCCGGACGGCTCCTTCCGCGGCCATCTGCGCACCAACGCCAAGGGCGTGAACCTCAACCGCGAATGGGACAAGGCGAGCGCCGAGAACTCACCGGAAGTCAAATGCGTGCTCGACGCCATGGAAGAAACCGGCGTCGACTTTTTCCTCGACATGCATGGCGATGAGGGCCTGCCCTATAACTTCATCGCGGGCGCCGAAGGCGTGCCGGGCTGGACGGAGAGCGATCAGAAAAAGCTCGACGGCTACAAGGCCGAGCTGAAACGCTTCAACCCCGATTTCCAGACCGCGTTCGGCTATGACGTCGATGCGCCGGGCAGCGCCGACTTGTCGATCGCCACCCACTGGATGCGGCATCATTTCAAATGCCTCGCCATGACCCTGGAAATGCCGTTCAAGGACAATGCGGACATGCCGGACGAGATCTATGGCTGGTCGGCAGAGCGCTCGATGAAACTCGGCGCCAGCCAGCTCGACGCCATCCGCGCGATGCTCGATCAGCTTTGATCTGAAGTGAAGTCCCGGTCGAGCGATAGCTCAGACCCAGGATCTGTCTCTGAATTAAGCGCCCTGCCTTTTTCCCTCTTTCACGGCGAAGGCCGGGATCCAGAGATCACGAAGCCCTGCCCTTGCCTCACTGGGTCCCGGTCGGAGTTTACCCTCAACTTGATTGGGGGCCGGGAAAGAGCGTAAGAGGCTACCGCCCCACGACCCGCCCCACGGCCACGTGAAGCGCGGTCAGGATCAGCACCCAGGCCGCGAAGACCATTGGCACGGCGCCGTCCGCCATCTGGGCGGCGATCAGGCCTGTAAGCCCGATTCCAGCGGTCAGCCCGCCATAGACAAGCGCGATCGCCTGATGGCTCCAGCCGCTATCGATCAGGCGCTGATAGGCGTGCTCGCGATGGGCTGAGAGCGAAAACCGGCCATGGCGCGCCCGGCGGAGCAGCGTCAGCAATACATCCGCCAGAAAGACCAGCACGAACAAGGGCGCCAGCCAGAGCGTGCCGGAAAAGCCGTGATTGACGAGCGCCAGCGCCCCGCCCGCATAGAGCGCCCCGGCGCCCAGCGCGCCCACATCACCGGCAAACAGCTTTGCAGGCGGCCAGTTGAGCAGCACGAACCCTGACAGGCTCGCCGCCAGCAACACGCCCGCAATGACGCTGGTCATCACGCCTGCGGCCAGCCCGGCGACACACAGCGCGATCCCGGCGGGGATCATCACCGCAGCGAGAATCCCGTCAGACCCGTCCATGAAGTTCGCCGCGTTCACCACAACAAACACAAAAAGCGCCGAGCCGATCCAGCCAATGAGAGGGTTGAGCGCAAAGCCCAGCTCATAGGTCAGGCCAAAGCGGGTGACCGGTCCGGCCGCTGACACCATCGCGGCGCAAAACACGATGAAGGACACCAGTTTGAGCCGTTCATCGAGGACAAACAGATCATCGAGAAACCCCAGAAGACCGAACATCGCCGTCATGATCAGCACGCCCCCTAGCGCCGGTGCGCCCAGAGGAAAGGCGCTGGCGACCAGCGCTCCGGCGCCCACGCCCGCCAAAACGCCCAAGCCCCCGCCACGCGGCGTCGGAGTTTTATGACTGGATCGAGCGTTCGGGAGGTCGAGCACGCCGCCCTTTAGCACCAGCACAGAAAGGACAAGGCTGACCAAAGCGGCGCTCAGCGCCATGGCGATCAGAGCGCCGCTCACGCTGCGCCCCCGAACACCACAGCGCGACTGGTCCAGTCCGGATGTTCGCCTGCGATCATACGGGCCGCCCTGTCCGCGGACTCCGGCGTTTCAAACAGCGCAAAACAACTCGCCCCAGACCCGGA
Source organism: Oceanicaulis sp. (assembly GCF_051859625.1). Classification (GTDB taxonomy): domain Bacteria; phylum Pseudomonadota; class Alphaproteobacteria; order Caulobacterales; family Maricaulaceae; genus Oceanicaulis. The sequence continues at coordinate 200,457 of NZ_JBHYFH010000003.1, forward strand.
CATGCGCACAAGGCGCGCGCCGGGCTGGCGTTTCAGCGCAGCCAGCGCGCTCTCGATAACCGGGGAGTGCGCAATGGCGGGCGCTTCAAGATCATTGCCGTCCAGCGCCAGACGATTGAGCGCCGCCTCCAGATCGCCCGCCAGCATGGGCGCCCCCGCTGACAGGGGTTGCGGCGATGTTGCGTCATAGGCCTTGAACACCGGGCCGGTGGGGACCGGCGCGCCGGGATGCACGATCACGCCATGAAGCGCCGGCCAGGCGATCAGCGGCGTGACGCGTTCGCCAATCCCCTGCATCTGCAAGGGGCGGGCGTGCACGCAGGCGGGCACGTCCGCACCGACCACCGTGCCGATCTCGGCGAGTTGCTTGATTGAGAACCCCAGATCCCAGACCCGGTTCAGGACCCGAAGCGCCGCCGCAGCGTCCGACGATCCGCCGCCAAGCCCCGCCGCGACCGGCAAATGCTTGTCCAGCGTCAGATGCGCGCCCAGCTCGGGCTGGTCCGCCGCCGCGCGCAAGGCGTAGGCGGCTTTCAGCACCAGGTTTTGCGGATCGGACTGCAGCCCCTCCGCCCCCGGCCCGGTCAGGCTGAGCGTCAGGGTGTCTGCAGGATATGCGCTCAGCGTATCGCCCCAGTCCGCGAACACCACAAGGGAGTCGAGCGGATGGTAGCCGTCAGCGCGCGGCGGACCGACGCGCAGGCTGAGATTGACTTTGGCGGGGGCGAAATCTGTAGCTGCGTCTGTCATGACGCCGCTCTCATGGCAGATCGGGCGGCCCGGCGTCCAGTCCCAGCTCCAGCCGACGTTCGATCAGAGTGCGCTCATCGTCATCCAGATCCAGCTCCAGCGCGCGGCGCCATTGGAACTCCGCCTCCAGCTGACGCCCGTCGGCGGCGTAGGCGTCGCCCAGATGCCAGTTATTGGTGGCGCTGTCAGGGCTGAGGGTCACCGCACGTTCCAGCCAGTAGACCGCATCGGTGAGATTGCCGAGCTTGTAATGCCCCCAGCCCAGCGAATCCACAATCGCGCCGTTGGACGGGTCCAGCGAGACGGCCCGCTGGACCATGTTCAGCCCCCGCTCGAGCTGCTCACCCTTCACGATCAGATTATAGCCCAGATGGTTGAGCACCAGCGGTTCGTCCGGCGCGCGTTCCAGAGTGTGCTCGAACATGGGCTCCGCCGCGTCCCAGCCCTCGACGATTTCGGTGCAGGCCGCCTGGTAGAACAGATAGCGCCAATCCGCTTCACCGCGCTCTTCGCGCGCCTGTTCAATCACATTGGCGTAAATGGGTATGGCGTCGCTGCAGCGATCCGTCACCCGCAACATGTCCGCCAGCAAGAGCTGGTGCGTAATTGACGGGCTCTGCTCGACCAGCGCACGCGCCTCATCCACCAGGCTCTCGTCCTCCTGCATCCGGAATTGCAACCAGATGCGGTTCATCTGAACGCCTTCAGACAACGGGCCGTCTTCAACCTTGGCGTATTCAGCCAGAGCCGCCTCTTGCAGGTCGAGGCTGTCGAGCATTTGCGCGATGGTCAGGGTGTTGTAGTGAAAATCGGGGTCCAGACGCTGGATCACGCGCAGGAACATCACGGTAAATTCGCCGCCCGCCCGGTTGCTGACGATTGAGGCTGGCGGAAACAGCGCCCGTGCGGCCGCTTCACGAGGATGCAGCATGCGCGGCGGACGACCGCCGCGATCAACCCGCGCCAGCGCCGCTTCGACATCAGGGCGCTCGACAGACCGGATCTCCATGGCGCTTTCATACAGCGCGCGCGCTTCATCCGAACGCCCCTGCCGCTCCAGAAACGCGCCATACATCAACGTATTGAATGAGATCAGACCGGGCATGCCGGCGCGGGCGTTCTGATAGGCCGCGTCCGCCGCATAAGCCTGTCCCAGATGCTCCAGAACCAGAGCGCGATGCAGCCAGTGCTCTGCAGAGGGAAATTGAGACGCGTTCAGACGCATATCATTCTGCGCCCAGGACACGTCATCGCCACGCGCTATGGCGTCCCAGTCTTGCAAAATCGCCGTGACGAGGGTTGAGAACACGCCGACGACATTGGTCTCCAGCTCAACCGGTTCGCGGCCGCGCCCCAATGTCAGCGCACGCCAGTACAGGCCGGCGATCTGAGCGGTGTCGGGGTCATTGGCGGCCTGTTCAGCCACCTGATCGGCGCGCTCGAAATCTCCCGCCACCAGGGCGGCGAAAAAAGCGCGCTGCGAGATCAGGGAGGAGTCCGGCGCCTGATTCAGCGCCTGAGCGTAAAGCTCTGAGGACGCTTCCAGATCACGCGTTGACCCGGCATAACGCGCCGCCAGATAGGAGCCGTAGACAGAGCGCTCTTCATGACCAAATCCAGAATCTGGCAGGCTGGCGCACGCGCTCACGCTCAATCCCAGGCCCAAAGTCAGGATCGAGGTCAGCGCGGCGCGTAAGCCGGTGATGGGGCGCATCCTCGCCCCGCCCTTACATGTTCGGATAATTGGGACCGCCGCCGCCTTCAGGCGTGGTCCAGTTGATGTTCTGGTTCGGATCCTTGATGTCGCAGGTTTTGCAGTGGACGCAGTTCTGCGCATTGATCACGAAGGTCGGCTCGCCGCCTTCATCCGGAGTGACCCATTCATACACCGCCGCCGGGCAATAGCGCGCGGACGGGCCGCCATACACATCATACTCGGACGATTTCTGCAGCGCCGGATCCTTGAGTTTCAGGTGGATCGGCTGGTCTTCCTCATGGTTGGTGTTGGAGATGAACACCGAGGACAGACGGTCAAAGGTCAGAACGCCGTCAGGCTTGGGATAGTCGATCTGTTTGCACTGATCGGCGGGCTTGAGCGCCTCGGCGTCTGTACCGCCATGGCTGAGCGTGCCGAAGATCGAGAAGCCGAACAGATAGTTGGTCCACATGTCCATGCCGCCCAGCGCCACACCCAGAACCGTGCCGAACTTGGTCCAGAGCGGTTTGGCGTTGCGGACGGTCTTGAGCTCTTTTTTTACCCAGGACTTGTCATACGCGTCGGCGTAGGCGCTCAGCTCGTCGCCCTGACGGCCTTCGGCCAGCGCATCGAACGCGGCCTCGGCGGCCATCATGCCGGTCTTCATGGCGTTATGGCTGCCCTTGATGCGCGGCACGTTCACGAAACCGGCTGAACAGCCGATCAGCGCGCCGCCCGGGAAGGTCAGCTTGGGCACGGACTGGTAGCCACCCTCGGTGATCGCCCGCGCGCCATAGGACAGACGCTCGGCGCCTTCAAAGATCGGCGCGATGTCGGGGTGGGTCTTGAAGCGCTGGAATTCGCCGAACGGAAACAGGTTGGGGTTTTTGTAGTTGAGGTGAACCACAAAGCCGACCGACACCAGATTGTCGCCGAAATGATAGAGGAAGGAGCCGCCGCCCGTGGAGTTATCCAGCGGCCAGCCCATGGTGTGCTGCACCCGACCCTTCTTGAAATTCTCCGGCTTGATGCGCCAGAGCTCTTTCATGCCGATGCCGAATTTCTGCGGGTCGCGGCCTTCGCTGAGGCCGTATTTGTCGATCAGCTGCTTGGACAGCGAGCCGCGCGCGCCTTCGCCGATCAGGGTGTACTTGCCGCGCAGCTCCATGCCGGGCTGGTACATGTCCTTGTGACCGCCATCGCGCGCCACGCCCATATCACCGGTGATCACGCCTTTGACGACGCCGTCTTCCTCGATGAATTCCGCTGCCGGGAAACCGGGATAGACTTCAACGCCCATGGCTTCGGCCTTTTCGGCCAACCAGCGGCACATGGTCGCCAGCGAACCCACATAGCAGCCATGATTGTGCATGAAGGGCGGCATGCCGAAACCGGGGATCGTGGCGGAGCCCGCCTCGCCCAGCGCCATGAAGACGTCTTCGGTGACTTCCGTGTCGAAGGGCTGGCTTGGATCATCGCGCCAGTCCGGCAGCAACTCATCAAGCGCCTTGGGGTCAAAAACGACGCCTGACAGGATGTGCGCGCCGACTTCCGATCCTTTTTCAAGGACGGCGATGGACAGGTCCTGCCCGGTTTCTTCGCAGCGTTGTTTCAACCGAATCGCCGCCGCAAGACCGGCTGGGCCAGCCCCTGCGATGACCACATCGTATTCCATGGATTCGCGCTCAATCGACCCGTCGGCCATGTCGTCTCCTCAAGTCTCAGCCCCTGCAACGCTCATTCGCTGGCGCCGCATTCTCTTTCGTATTAACCCAGGCTTGCGCTATGAGCTAGGGTGAAGCCTCACACAGTCCATATTGGAAATTCCTGTTTCATGACCGCGCCCCTCTCCCCCGAAGACGTCCGTGCTCTGAAGAGCCTGATCGGGTGGTGGGAGCAATCGGGCGTCGAGGCTTTGCCGCCGCTGCCCGCGCCCAAATCCGCTGCCGCGTCCCAGGTCGCGCCCTCCGCCGCCGCCCCTGAAGCGCGCGCCACCGGCGCCCAGGCGCGGCAGGCCGGCTTTGGCGCCGCGCCGACCCAGGACGGTCGCGCCCTGGCGCAGGCGGCTCAATCGGTGGACGAGCTCAAACAGGCGCTCGACGCCTTTGACGGCTGCCCGCTCAAGGCCACCGCTACCCAGCTGGTGTTCGCACGCGGCAATCCCCAGGGCGATGTCATGGTGGTGGGCGAAGCGCCGGGCCGGGATGAAGACCGCGAGGGCGTCCCTTTCACAGGGCCTGCCGGGCATTTGCTCGACAAGATGCTCAAAGCCATCGGGCTCGACGAAACAACCGCCTGCATCACCAATGTAGTGTACTGGCGGCCGCCGGGAAATCGCAAACCCACCGACGCCGAGATCGAGGTCTGCCGCCCCTTCGCCGAGCGCCATATCGAGCTGGTGAAGCCCAAAGCCCTGGTCTTCGCCGGCGGCATCGCCGCGCAAAGCCTGCTGCGGTCCAAAGACGGCATCATGACGCTGCGTGGGCGCTGGCACGACTACACGCTCAGCGACGGCACGGTGATTCCGGCCCTGCCGATGTATCATCCCGCCTTCCTGCTGCGTCGCCCGCAGGAGAAAGCCAAAAGCTGGCAGGATTTGCTGAGCCTGAAGGCGAAGCTAGCGTCGCTTTAGATCCGACGCCTCGTCCACATCCCGCAAGGCGCGCAGCCTCTTCACCCGCTCCAGACCATGCCAGCTCAGCTGCCGCTCCAGATCGCTGCGCGTCTCTTCATGGGACCAGCGCATGCCGTCAAACAGCGCATCCGGCGCGGGGCCGTTCAGCGCCAGCAGCCAATAGCCGCCATCTTCCGCCGGGCCGATCACGGCGTCGTTGCGTTTCAGACCCGAGAAGGCTGAGGCGATGTCGGCGCGAGTGATTTGCGGCGCATCCGACCCGATGACGCAGACCGGCGCGCGATGCGCAAAGACACGCGCCTGACGCGCGCCCAGATCACCGCCACCCTGCAGCGCGCGCGGCAGATGATCTGGCCAGACACCGGGAAACCGGCGGTCAAGCGCCCGGTCCGGGCTGAGCGTGATGACTGTTTCCCAGCGCGGATCCTGCAGACGGCGCAGCACAGTCGCGCTCATCGCCCGGTGTCGGCGCCAGGCCTGCACCTTGCCGATGCCCTTGGCGAGGCGAGTCTTGGCGCCGCCGATCACCGGCGCTTTCACGAAAACCACCAGAACGGGACGCGGCGTCATCGGTAGGCTTTCGCAAGATCAGAGGGCTTGGCGCCCAGATAATAGCGCGCCAGCAGGACGAGATTTTTCAGGGAGCGGCGGCGATACCCCTCCGCCCGGAACTTGTCTGCGCTGGTCTCCGCCCGCGCGGTCAGCGGCCACAGGCGATGCTTGCCGATGCGCCGCACCAGATCCACGTCCTCAAACAGGGGCCAGGGCTTGTACCCGCCCAGACGGTCGTAGAAATCAGCGCGGATCAGCAGGCCTTGGTCGCCATAGGGCAGGCCGAACGTCTTGCAGCGCCAGGCGACCGCGCGCTCCAGCCGCCGGGCGCGATGGGACATGTCATCCAGCGTAAAGCGAAAATGCGCCGCCCGGTCGCGATGCGCGTTTGTCGCCATGAAGGTCTCAACTTCCGCAGACCAGCCTGGCGACAGGCGGGTGTCCGCATGCAGAAACAGCAGCCAGTCCGACGCGCCGATCTGACGCCGCGCCAGGGCCGCGCCTTGCGCCAGCTGCGCGCCGCGCCCCTTGGCGCCCGTGACGATTTGGCATCCGGCGCGGCGAGCGATCTGAACCGTGCCGTCCGTTGATCCACCATCGGCCAGCACCCAGCCCGCCGACAGCCCCGCGCGCTCGGCCTCGGTCAGGCTCTGCAATGTGCGCTCAAGATGGGCGGCGGCGTTCAAGGCGGGGAGAATGGTGATGATCTGACTCATGAGAGTGAGAAACTCCGGCGGGCGGTTTGAGTCAACATGAAAATGTTCTTGCTATGTTCCACGCCCTGAGTCACCGTCAGCCCATGACCGCACGCTTTGTTCCCGCCCGGGGCATGAGCCCCCTTCCCGAGCCGCTGCAACCGCGCGGACGCGCCGCCACATCCAATGCGGCGGGGCGGTTCGAGCGCGAGACCCGCGAACCCTTTGACGATGGCTGGAGCGAGACCGACCCCGCGCCCAAGCAGATCCGCACCACGCTGATCAAGGATTCCAGCCGCACCATCATCTCCACCAATGACAGCCCGGACATCTCGTTCAACCGGTCGATCAATCCGTACAGAGGGTGCGAACATGGCTGCATCTATTGCTATGCGCGGCCCAGCCACGCCTATTGGGGCTATTCCGCCGGCGTCGATTTTGAGAGCGTCCTGTTTTTCAAGGCGGGCGCCGCGCGTCTGTTAGAACAGCAATTTCGCAAGCCCGGCTACCAGGTTGAACCCATTGTGATCGGCGCCAACACCGACGCGTACCAGCCGATCGAGCGGCAATTGCGTCTGACGCGCTCGATCCTCGAAGTCTGCCTGCGCTTCAAGCATCCGGTCAGCCTGATCACCAAATCCGCCGCCATCACGCGCGATCTCGACGTCCTGTCCGAGCTGGCGGAACTGGGGCTGGTCAAAGCCGCGATTTCCCTCACCACCCTCGACCACAGGCTCGCCCGCGCCATGGAGCCGCGGGCCGCCACTCCCAAACGCCGCCTCGAAGCGATGGAGGCGTTGTCAAAGGCCGGCGTGCCGATGACGGTGATGACCGCGCCGGTCATTCCCGGCCTCACCGATCACGAGATCGAGGCGCTTTTGAAAGCGTCCGCCAACGCTGGCGCGCAAACCGCGGGCTATGTGCTGCTGCGCTTGCCGCTGGAGGTGCGTGACCTGTTTTACGACTGGCTCAAAAAGGTCAAACCGGACGCCGCCGACAAGGTGATCAACATGGTGCGCGATACGCGCGGCGGCATGGATTACAGCTCTGACTTTCATATTCGCGGACGCGGCGAAGGCCCGATCGCGGACCTGATCTCAAAGCGTTTCCGCGCCGGGGTGCGCCGCTACGGCCTTCAGAAAGACCGGGTCAAACTGCGCTGCGATCTGTTCGAACGCCCGCTCGACACCGAAGATCAGCTCAGCCTGTTTTGATGGACTGACCCGGAATGATGTTTTCTCCCCCCCTTATCGCCGGCGTGGATGAAGCCGGGCGCGGGCCGCTGGCGGGGCCGGTGGTGTGTGCGGCGGTGATCCTGCCCGACGGGTTCTCGGCGCTTGATCAACTTGATGATTCAAAAAAGCTCAGCGAGAAGCGCCGCACGGCGTTGGCGGCGGTCATTCGCGCCGAAGCGCGGGTGGGCGTGGGGGTCGCCGAACCTGTGGAAATTGACCGGCTGAACGTGCTGCACGCCACTATGGCGGCGATGGTGCGCGCGGTGGAGAGCCTCGGCGCACGGCCCGATGAAATCCTGATCGACGGCAATCGCGTGCCGGACGGATTAAAATCTCCGGCGCGGGCGATTGTGGGCGGCGACGGGCTGGAGGCCTGCATCGGCGCGGCCTCGATCATCGCCAAGACCTTGCGCGACCAGATCATGATCGAATCAGAAAACCGCTTTCCCGGCTTTGGCTTGGCCGGACACAAAGGCTATCCCAGCCCGAGCCATAAAGCCGCGCTCGAAAATCTGGGACCCACGCCCATCCATCGGTTAAGCTATGCCCCGGTACAGTCGGCCAGACAGGCGCGCGGCGTCTGGCGCAGCACATAATGAATCGGCCTTAACCATCGGGTAAGCCGAAACGATTCACCCCTCAGGGAATCAGCGCTGTTGCGAACAGAAGGGCGATTGAGGTGTCAGTCATTCCAAATAACAAAATTCCTGTCGATACCATCCTGGAAGGCGATTGCGCCGAAGTGATGAAAACGCTCCCTGACGAGAGCGTGGATCTGATCTTCGCCGATCCGCCCTACAATCTGCAGCTGGGCGGCGATCTGCACCGGCCGGACAATTCCAAGGTGGATGCGGTCGACAATGACTGGGACCAGATCGGCGATTTCGACGCCTATGACCTGTTCTCCTGCGCCTGGCTGGAAGAGGCCCGTCGGGTCTTGAAACCCAATGGCGCCATGTGGACCATCGGCAGCTATCATAATATTTTCCGCGTCGGCTCTTTCTTGCAGGATATGGGCTTCTGGATCCGTAATGACGTGATCTGGCGCAAATCCAACCCGATGCCGAACTTCAAGGGCACGCGCTTCACCAACGCGCACGAGACCCTGATCTGGGCGTCCAAGACCAAGGACGCCAAGCCGACCTTCAACTACGCCGCCATGAAGGCGCTGAATGACGGCGTGCAGATGCGGTCTGACTGGACCTTGCCGATCTGCGCCGGCGGCGAACGCCTGAAAAACAAGGAAGGCAAGAAAGCCCACCCGACCCAGAAGCCTGAAAGCCTTCTGCACCGGGTGCTGCTGGCCACCTCCAATCCCGGCGATCTGGTGCTCGACCCGTTTTTCGGCACTGGCACCACGGGCGCGGTCGCAAAAAAACTCGGCCGACATTACATCGGCATCGAAGCGGACCCGACCTATGCCGACGTGGCGCGCAAGCGCATCGCGGCGATCAATCCCACCAGCGAAGACCTGTTGCAGGTCACCCAGTCCAAGCGCGCTCTGCCGCGTATTGCGTTCGGCTCCCTGGTCGAGGCCGGCCTCTTAAAGCCCGGCGATACGCTCTACTGCGCCCAGGGCCGCCGCACGGCGCAAGTGCGCGCGGACGGCACGGTGATCGCAGGCGGCCAGGCCGGCTCGATCCACCAGATGGGCGCCCATGTGCAAGGCGCGCCGTCGTGCAATGGCTGGACCTTCTGGCATGTGCGCCAGGGCGGCGCCCTCGCTCCGATCGACGTGCTCCGCGCCCGCATCCGGGCGGAGTTGCAGGTCTGAAGTCATGTATGACATTGCGAACACAATCTTTGGGGCCGCCCAAGCAATTGGCGCACTTGTCACGGCGGCAGCCGCAGCATTCATCTATATGCAGTATAAAGACAGTCAAAAGAAAACCGCCTTTGATATTTATGATAAAATATCAGACCGAATGATGACTGTTCGAATGCTACAGGCGCAAAATGCGGAAATTTGTAAAATTTGGGATGGCGGCCCCGAGGGGGAAACCCTTAAGTCAATCAATCACAACCATCTTTATCTGACCAAGATGCTGCTGCAGATTAATGAATCCATGCATATCATATTACATGATAAAGACATCAAAACCGATGTCACACGGGCCACATTGGATGGCTGGAGAGAGAACTTCAAAAACGACCTTCGCGCTCCTTTGTTTTCGGAAATATGGAAGCACGGTTCCGTGAAAAGCTCTTATTCTAATGATTTCCAAATATTTGTTGACCAGTTAGTTGCTGAAGTCGAAGAAGAAAGAGCTGCCTAGCCTAATCTTCAAACCCCAGCTTCGCCGCTTTCATCATCACTGAGGGCAGACCCGCGTCCTTGAGGTCGCGCACAGGCGCCCAGACGCCCTCAGCCGGGTCCCAGCCGTCAGGCGCCATCGCGCACAGCACGTCCAGCTCCAGCGCGAAATGCGTGAACACATGGCGCACCTGACCGGCGTTTCGCCAGTCCGCCTCAAACGGCGCCGCGTTCTCAAGCTCCGCCTCTGAGGGCGCGTTGTCGCTCCAGTCCGTCCCCGGCACTTCCATCATCGCGCCCAACAATCCTGTTTCGGGGCGCCGGCGCAGCCAGATCGCGCCCTCGCGCAGCACATGAAAACAGGCGCCGCGGCGCACCGGCTTGGGCTTTTTCTTATCTTTGAGCGGATAGCGGGTCTGATCGCCTTCGGCCCGCGCCGCGCACCAGCCCGACCAGGGACAGGCTGCGCAGTCTGGCGATTTCGGCGAACACAGTGTGGCGCCCAAATCCATGATCGCCTGCGCGTAATCGCCGGGACGGTCGGGCGAGGCCAGCTTCGCCGCGATTCCCTTGATCTGCGGTTTGGCTTTCGGCAGCGGCGTCGGCATCCGCACCAGCCGGGTCAGCACCCGCTCCACATTGCCGTCCACCACGCTGGCGGGCTGATCAAAGGCGGCGGCGCGAATGGCGTTGGCGGTGTAATCGCCCACCCCCGGCAGCGCCAGCAGCGCCTTGAGGTCGGTGGGGAAAACGCCGTCCAGCTCAAACGCGACGACCTGAGCGCAGGCGTGAAGATTGCGGGCGCGGGCATAATATCCAAGCCCCGCCCAGGCCGCCAGCACATCCTCACGCGGCGCCGCCGCCAGATCGCCCACCCGGGGCCAACGCTTCAGGAACCGCTCCCAATAGGGCGTGGCGTGCGGCACGGTCGTTTGCTGCAGCATGATCTCCGACAGCCAGATCGCATAGGGATCGGCGATGGCGCCCGCCGCCCGGTCTTCAGGCCGGATGCGCCAGGGCAGGCTGCGGCCTTCACGGTCATACCAGTCCAGCAAGGCGACCCGCATGGGCGCTGCGGGCAGATCCGGGATTTCAAACTCGGGCACGGCGTGTTCTCTCATGCTTGCCAGCGGCGCGCGTCGGCGCGATGGTGCGCACCATGAAGCGACCGCCCCGCACGTCAACGCCTAACCGGCACCTCATCGCCCGTCGCACCGGTGATCCGCGCGACCAGGCGGAGGCGGCGGAGTGGATGAAAGAGCATCGCGGTCGCGCGGCCATCAAGCCGCCGCCCACGGCGGGCCGCGCCGTCAACGCGCTGATCAAACCGCTGGCGAAGCAATTTTCCGGCCCAACCCGGCATGAGCTTGACGCGCAATGGAGCGAGATCGTCGGTCCGCAACTGGCCCAGTTCACCCGGCCAGAGAAATATCAGGGCGGCGCCCTGGTGATCCGCGCCCGCGGTCCGGCGGCCGCGCTGGTGGAGGCGCAATCGGCGCAAATTCTGGCGCGAGTGGCGACCTATTCGGGCAACAAGCCGCAAAAGCTCAAGATCATTCAGGGTCCGCTCAATCCTGAACCGAAAAAGCCCAAAGCCCGACATGACCGCATTGTGAAGGTCAAAGCTGAGTCAAAACGGGCGCTGACCCTTGAAGAAACGCTGGAAAACTGGCGCAAAGAGATTGAACGCCGTGAAGGCGTGCGCTTGCCGCCTACATCGTCTAGCGACTGACGCGAACTGGAGACGCCTGTGCTTTCATACACCCGCCGCAGCCTGACTGCGCTCGCCGCCGCCCTGATCCTGTCTGGCGGCGCTCTGGGCCAGAACGCCACCTCCCTCACCGAGGCTCAGGTCGGGCAGGTGCGAGACACCGATCGCGTGATGGGCGAAGCCGACGCCCCCGTCACCTTCATCGAGTACGGCTCGGTGGCTTGCAGCCATTGCGCGCATTTTCAGGAAACCGGCTTCCCCGCCGTAAGCGAGGCGGTCGAGGCCGGCGATGTCCGCTTTGTCTTTCGTGAAGTGATCACCGGCCAGCCCAATATCGCGATGGCGGGCTTCGCGCTGGCCCATTGCGCCCCGGACGAGCAGTATTTCGACGTGATCGACGCCCTGTTCGTCAATATGCGGTCCATCTTCGCCGCCCTGCAGCAGGGAACGGCTCAGACCCGCTATGAAGAGATCGCCGCCGAATTCGGCTTCAGCGCCGAGGATGTCACCGCGTGTTTCTCCAGTGAGGAGGCGATCGCGGCGGTGCAGGCCTCAAATCGCATCGCTGCGGAAGACGGCATCCGCTCAACCCCGTATTTCATCGTCAATGGCGACCGGCTGCTCGCAGAGCCTGGCGAAGACGGACGGGTCTATACGGTCAACGGCGCCCCGCTGACCGATGCCGAGGGCGAAATTCCCGCCGATCACCAGCCTGACACCATGAGACGCATCATCGCCCTGTATAAGGGCGGCTGAGACCGCTAACCTGCCGCAAACGCAGACCCCGGCGCCCGTGGGCCCGGCCAGATACACCGATTGGAGTTGAACCCGTGACGACTTTCACCCGCCGCGCCCTCACCCTTGCCGCCGCCACTGTCGGCGCCGTGATGCTGACCGCCTGTTCGGGCGGCGACGCGCCTGATGGACGCTCCGCCTATGAACGCGCGGGCGACCGCGCCGAGGGCCGGGTCGATGCGCCGGTCACGATTATCGAATACGCCTCAACCTCTTGCGGCGGCTGCGGCGCCTTCTTCAATCAGGGCAAGCCCGCCATTGACGACGGGGTTGAGCGCGGAGACGTGCGCTTTGTCTTCCGCGAAATGCTGACCGGTCAGCCCAATCTGGCGCGCGCCGGCTTCATGCTGGCCCGTTGCGCCCCCGAAGACCAGTATCTCGATGTGATCGATCTGTTGTTTGAACAGCAACGCGCCCTGTTCAGCGCCATGCAGCAAGGCAATGCGCAAGGCCAGTTCCAGACCATCGCGCGCACCGCCGGCTTCACGGACGAGGAATTCCGCGCCTGCATGACCAATCAGGACATTCTGGAAGCGGTGGAAGACGCCAATACGCAAGCCGTGCGCGACGGCATCACCTCCACGCCTTCATTCATCATCAACGGCCAGGCGCTTGAGATCCGGAGCGGCTCGGACGGCCAGGTCTACGCCGCGGATGGCGAAGTGCTGGTGGACGATGAAGGCGAAATCCCCGCTCAGATTGACCGAGACACCTGGGACCGAATCATCGCCCTATTCAAAGCGCGTGCGGAGGGCTAGCCTTCCCGCGCAGACCTTTTGCAGGCGATCTCCCCTCAGATCGCCTGCGAAGGGTTTGAGCCGAAAACGCTTTCGGCAGGGATGGCGGCGACTGACAGACCGGAAAACCGGCGTTCAGCGCCAGTGGAGGTCTGAGGTTGAAGTTCACCCAGCTGCGCCTGGCCGGCTTCAAATCGTTTGTTGACCCGACCGAGCTGCGGATCGACGCCGGGCTGACCGGCATTATCGGTCCCAATGGCTGCGGTAAATCCAACCTGCTTGAAGCCCTGCGATGGGTGATGGGCGCCACCTCCGCCAAATCCCTGCGCGGCGGCGGCATGGAAGACGTGATCTTTTCCGGCACCGACAGCCGGCCGGCCCGCAATCACGCCGAAGTCACCCTGGTCGTCGACAATTCCGACCGACGCGCCCCCGCCCGCTTCAATGATCATGACATGCTGGAAGTCGTCCGCCGCATCACGCGCGGGAAGGGCTCTGGCTATACGATCAATGACGAGGATGTTCGCGCCAAGGATGTCCAGCTTCTGTTCGCCGACGCCGGCACGGGCGCGAACTCGCCCGCCCTTGTGCGTCAGGGCCAGATCAGCGAGCTGATCAACGCCAAACCGGAAAACCGACGCCGCGTGCTCGAAGAAGCCGCTGGCGTTGCAGGGTTGCGGGCGCGTCGCCGCGAAGCGCAACTCAAGCTCAACGCCGCCGAAACCAATCTCGATCGGCTGCTTGAGATCGTCGAGGATCTCGACAGCCGCCACACTGCGCTCCAGCGTCAGGCCAAGCAGGCGGGCCGCTATCGCGACCTGTCCCAGACCATCCGCAATTTTGAAGCGCTCTTGTGGATGCGGCGCTGGAAAGAGGCGGGCGAAGCGGTCGAAACCGCGCGGGCGAAGCTCAAGGAAACCGAGGCCGAGGCCGAGCTGGCCTTGCGCGCGTCTGCGGGCGCCATGATCGAAGCGGAAAAAGCGCTGAGCGCTGTCCAGCCCCTGCGCGAGGCCGAGGCCGAAGCCGCCGCGGCGCTGCGTCATACCGAACGTGCGCGTGACCAGCTGGACCGCGATATCGAGGCCGCCCGCGCCGCCATCGAGCGCAATCAGGCGCGCCTTGTTGAACTGAGACAAACCCAGAGCCGCGAAACCGAACTTCTGGATGAAGCGCGCACCGCCCGCGAACGCCTGCACGGCCAGCTCAAACAGGCGCGTGATCAGGCGGCCCATGACGCAGACGCCCAGAGCCGCGCCGAAGCCGTGCTGGATGATGCGGACAAGGACCGTGGCAAGGCGGAACACGCGCTCGACGCCGCCGCCAGCGCCGTCGCCCAGATCAAGGCCAAGCGCGACGGCGCTCAGCGGGAGTTGGACCAGGCCGAGCGACAGGTTCGCACGCTGGAAGCGGAAGCGGATAACGCCAAGGCGACGCTTGACCGGTTTGATGACGTGGTCGGCCCCGATCTTGACGGGCTTCAGGGCGCCGTGGATGACGCGATCCGCAACGCTGAAGCGCTCGCCGGCCAGCTCACCGAGCTCGAATCGCAGGCGGATGCGGCGCGCGAAAGCGCCCAGACCGCTCGCGAAGACGTGCAGCTGGCCCAGGCCGATGCGCGGGCGCTTGAGCGCGAAATCGCCGGACTTGAGCGCCTTCTGGACACATCAGACGCTGAAGACCGGGCGCTCGATCAGGTGCGCGCAACGGCTGGGTATGAACAAGCGCTCGCAGCCGCGCTCGGCGACGATCTGGAGGCGGGCCTGAGCGCCAGCGCCGCCCGCCGCTGGCAAGGCGCGGATATCGACACGCCCGCCCTGCCCGAGGGCGCATCGCCCTTGCTGGATCATGTTGAGGCCCCGGCCGCGCTGCAGGCGCGCCTGAAAGCGGTGGGCGTGGTTGAAGCCGAAGCGCTGGATGCGCTGGCGGCCCGGCTCTTGCCCGGCCAGCGGCTGGTGACGCTGGACGGCGCCCTGCGCCGCTGGGACGGCTTCGCCAGCGAGGCGGGCGCGCCCTCCGCGGCGGCTGTCCGTCTGGAAACCCGCAATCGGCTCTCTGAACTGACGCCCCAGCTTGAGACCGCGCGCCGGGGCGCTGAACGCTCTCAGACCGCCGCCGAAGAGGCGCAACAGGCCCGCCTGAACGCGGATGCGGCGTTGAACCAGGCGCGCACCACCCTCAAACAGGCTGAAAACCAGCGCCGCGACGCCGAGCAGGCCCTGTCCGCCGCCCGCGCCCAGGCGGCGCGCGCCGAGGCGCGGCGCGCCGGCCTGGTGGAGTCGGTCGGGCGCGCGCAAAGCCGGCTTGAAACCGCCCGCAAGCTTCATCTCGCGGCCCAACAGGCCCAGGCCGAGATTGCGCAAGATGATGACGGCCAGGACGCGCTGACCGCCGCCCGTGCGCGCGCCGATCGCGCCCGCGGCAAAGCCGCCGACGCCCGCGCGGCGCTTGAATCGGTGAAACGCGAAGCCCAGGGGCGCCGTCACCGCATCGCCTCGCTGGAACGCGAAGCCGCCGACTGGGACCGCCGCCATACCCGGTCGTCCGATCAGGTCGAGGCGCTGAAAACCCAGATCGCCGACACTGAAGCGGCGCTTGAAGCCGCCTCCACCCAGCCTGAAACGCTGGAAGGCCAGCGCGACGCCATTCTGGATGCGCTGACCGAAGCCGAATCAAAAGCCGGAACCGCGCGCGAGGCGGTTCTGAACGCCGAATCACTGCAGCGCGAAGCCGACGCCGCTTTACGGGAAGCAGAAAAGATCAGCGCCACCGCCCGTGAAGCGCGCGCCGCCGCGGCCGCTCGTCTGACGGCTGCGGAAGAACGGCTGACCGAAACCGTAGAGCGCCTTGAAGACGCCACCGGCGAAGAGCCCGGCGTGCTGGAGCGCCGCGCGGCGGGCAGCGAGTTTTCAGAGCTGTCGTCCGATGAGCTGGAGCGCCGTCTGGACGACGCCCGATTGACGCGCGAGCGCCTGGGCGCGGTCAATCTGCGCGCGGATGAAGAAGCGCGCGAGCTGGATGCTGAACGCACCCGTCTCTCCAAGGAGCGCGACGATTTGCTGGAAGCGGTCGCGCGCCTGCGCAAGGCGGTCGACACCCTGTCGCGTGAAGGCCGGGCGCGGTTGCTGGACGCCTTTGAAGTGGTCGACGGTCATTTCCGCACCCTGTTTGAAACCCTGTTCGGCGGCGGCGCTGCGGAGCTGCGCCTGACCGAGAATGACGATCCGCTGGAAGCCGGGCTTGAGATCTTCGCCTGCCCGCCGGGCAAGAAGATGGAGACGATGAGCCTGATGAGCGGCGGCGAGCAGGCGCTGACCGCCACGGCGCTGATCTTCGCGGTCTTCCTGGTGAGCCCCGCGCCGGTCTGCGTGCTCGACGAGGTGGACGCGCCGCTCGACGACGCCAATGTGGACCGCTATTGCGCCATGCTCGAACAGATGCGGACCATGACCGAAACGCGCTTTCTGGTCATCACGCACAACCCGGTGACCATGAGCCGGATGAACCGTCTGTTCGGCGTCACCATGGGTGAAAGGGGCGTCTCGCAGCTCGTCTCGGTCAATCTGAGCTCGGCTGAAGAGATGCTGGCTGCGGAATAATAGTGAAGCCCCTTAAAAATCAGCGCGTTAACTTGTCCGCAACCTTGCTTGACAGGGTCTGGGACCGCTTATAGGGTGCGCGCGCCTACCGGGACTACCTCCTGGTAGCCGTCTGTCATCATGGCTCATCGAGACGAACTGAACCAGAACGCACCCGATCCCAACGACTTCGAGCGGCGTTTGAACGCCAAGCTTGAGGCGCGTCGGGTGAAGGAAGCTGAGACCAAAGCCTCGGGCTGGGGTCAGGGCGTTCGCTACGGAACGGAGTTCGCTGGAGGGGTTCTCGTGGGGGCTGGTCTGGGTTATTTGACCGACCAGTTCTTCAACTGGACCCCATGGGGCCTGCTGACGGGTGTATTATTGGGTTTCGCAGCGGGCACTTTAAATGTAGTTCGCGCTGCGCAGAGCATGAACCAGAGCGACGACGCCTCATCCTGAGGCATCCGGCGCACGGGTTTGAAGTTAGAAACGCGGCGTGCGCGCCGTAGCACAAGGGGCCGGGTGTGGCTGACGCGACGAACCCGATCAAACAGTTCGAGATCCATTCAATCGCCGATTTTTCCATCGGCGGCTGGAATCTCTCATTCACGAACTCCAGCTACTTCATGGTTGTGTCCGTGGTGATGGTGGCCGGGCTTTTGTCCCTGGCCATGTCCAAGCGCGCGCTGGTGCCGGGCCGGTCCCAATCGGTCGCCGAGCTCCTTTATGAATTCGTCGCCGGCATGATCCGCTCCACCGCGGGCGACGCCGGTCTGAAATTCTTCCCCTTCGTGTTCACCCTGTTCGCCTTCATCCTGATGGGCAACATGCTGGGCATGCTGCCGTATTTCCCGGCTCCGGGTTTCCACGGCTTCACCTTCACCTCCCACATCATCGTCACCTTTGCGTTGGCGCTTGTGGTGATGGCGATCGTGATCGGCTATGGCGTCTACAAGCACGGCCTGAAATTCTTCTCGCTGTTCTTCCCGTCCGGCGTGCCGTGGCCGCTTTACATTCTTCTGACCCCGATCGAGATCATCTCGTTCCTGTCACGTCCGGTGACGCTCGGGGTTCGTCTGTTCGCCAACATGCTGGCGGGACACATTCTTCTGAAAGTGTTCGCCGGCTTTATCATCATGCTGGGATCTGTGGGTGCGCTGGGCATTCTTGGCGCTGTCGCTCCGCTGATCATGGTCGTGGCGTTGACCGCGTTGGAATTCCTGGTGGCGTTCCTCCAGGCCTACGTGTTCGCCGTTCTGACCTGCATCTACCTTTCGGACGCATTGCACCCTGGTCACTAGGGCGTTCGACAAGACCTTACCTATCCATCCGCACCGACCACCTACGAGGAGTATCAACATGGAAGCGGAAGCCGCGAAATACATTGGCGCTGGCCTGGCCACCTTCGGCATGCTGGGCGCCGCTCTGGGCGTGGGCAACATCTTCTCCAGCTTCCTGGCTGGCGCCCTGCGCAACCCGTCCGCCGCGCAAGGCCAGTTCGGTAACCTGATCTTTGGCTTCGCCGTGACTGAAGCGCTGGGCATCTTCTCGCTGCTCATCGCGCTGCTGCTGTTGTTCGTGGTCTAAGACCACCGACCAAGCAGTCCTCGTTCCGGCCGGAAGGCGCACGATCCGTCGTTGCGTCATTCCGGCTTGGAGCGTTTTACAGGCTACGAGCTTACGGTAAGCTCGGGCTAGTTTAGCCTTTGCGCAAGGGAGGCCGCCGTGCTGGCGCCGGAGTCCCATTCAGAATACGCCGAAGGCGCCGGACACGCAGCGGAAGCCGCGTTCCCGCCCTTCGACCCGACCTATTTCGCATCGCAGCTGTTCTGGCTGGCGATCAGCTTTTTCGTCCTGTACGTCCTGCTGAGCCGCTTTGTCCTGCCTCGTATCGGCGGGGCTATTGAAGAACGCCGCGATCGCATCGCTGACGATCTCGACACCGCCGCGCAACTGAAAGCGCAGGCTGACGAGACCGTTCGCGCCTACGAGAAATCCCTGGCGGACGCCCGCGCCAAGGCGCATTCGGTGGCTGCAGAGGCGAAAGCCTCAGCGGACGCTGAAGTGGCTGACGCCATCCGCAAGGCGGACGCCGAGCTGGACGCCAAGCTGGACGAATCAGAGACCCGCATTCGCGCCTCTCGCGACGCGGCCCTTGGTGAAGTGCGCTCCATTGCGGCCGGCGCCGCCCTGGTCGCCGTCGAGCACCTGGCCGGCCTTGAGGTGTCTGATGATGACGCCGCCAAAGCCGTCGCAGCGGTGAAGGAGTAAGTCATGAACTACCTCCTGTCTGACACCAGCTTCTGGGCCTTTGTCGGCCTGATCCTGTTTTTCGTCGTGATCATCTTTGTGGGCGCGCCGAAAATGATCGGCAAGGCGCTCGACGATCGCGCCGACCTGATCCGCAAGGAACTCGATGAAGCCCGCCGCCTGCGCGAAGAAGCGCAGGAGCTGATGGCCACTTATGAGCGCAAGCAGACTGAAGCTGCGGCTGAAGCTGAAGCGATCATCAAGCAGGCCAAGGCGGAAGCTGAATATCTGCGCGAGAACGCCAAGAGCGAAATCGCCCAGCGCGTCGAGCGTCGCACCGCCATGGCGGAACAGCGCATTGCTCAGGCCGAGGCCCAGGCCGCCAAGGAAGTCAAAGCCCTGGCCGCCGATCTGGCGATCGAGGCCGCGCAACACCTCTTGTCCAAGAAGCTGAGCAAGACCCAGCGCAACGCCCTTCTGAAAGCCGACACCTCGGCCCTGAAGGACCAGCTGAACTAAGTCCGGCTGACAGACTGAATTGAAAAAGCCCGCGACACGCTCGCGGGCTTTTTTGTGTCTGATGATCAGCTAGGATCACGACATGTCCCAGCTGTCCTGCGCGATCCTTCAACTCAAAACCGGTTTTGACCTTGAAGCCACGGTCAAGCGCCTCAGGGGTATGATGGAGTGCCTGCCCGAAGGCAGTCTCGCCGTCGCACCCGAGGGGACGTTGTCGGGCTATGTCAACGCACCGAGCTTGATCGAGCTCCTGAACTCTGAAGCGACGCAATGCGCCTTAGAGAACACTCAACGCATTGTAGATCGCACAGGCGTCTCGCTGGTCGTAGGCGCTTGCGTGCAAGTCGACGGTCACTGGCGTAATCGCAGTTTTCTCCTACAAGCCGGAAAACCTGCCCAGCATTATGACAAAGTCAATCTGGCGGTCAGCGAGCAAGAAACCTTTACGCCCGGACAGTCCTTGCCTGTCTTTAGCGTGCAGACAGAGACTGGGGACATTCTGCTGGGAATCCAAATGTGCCGGGAAGTCCGCTATCCTGAGCAATGGCGTGTTCTCGCCCTGAAAGGTGCTCAGATCATCGCCTATCCCAACAACGCCGTTGATAGTGCGTCCGGCGACGCCGTCTGGCGGGCACACCTGATGAGCCGGGCGGCGGAGACCCAACGCTTCGTACTTGGCGCCAATGCGGCTTCCAATACGCAACTCTGCCCCTCAGCGATCCTCTCGCCCAAAGGGGATGTAATTGCGCACATGCCGCCTGATGAAACAGGCCTGGCCACCGCCTCGATCAATCTCGACGAAGTTTCAAACTGGGTGATCAATCAGGCCCGAACCGACCTCGTCCAGATCCGGCTTCGCACCGGGCCCTCGGCCTAGTCCGGGCAGTCCACTCGCTCATGGAGCAGGTCTAAGGACAGCGCAAACATCTCGCCCTGGCTTTCATCCACATTGGTCAGCATGGCGACGCCGGCGTCCAGACCCGGCACATAGAGCGATGTGATATTCGTCGCGCCGTTTGAGCCGGACTGGGCCGACGCAGTCCAAACCGCACCGCATAACTCCACCTCCCGATACCGGCCGCCATAGGCGTAATTCTGCTGTAGGACCTGCACTGTGCGAAACTCCCTGAGGGCTTCGTCAGACAGAACCTCTCCCGCCTCCAGCGCCTGTTCCAGCGCGATCAGATCGCGAGCGGTGGTGTAGCTGCCCTTGAAAAATCGTGGCGTCCAGTAATCACCCTGCCCGGCGGGGTCGCTGGGATCAAAACCGATGGCGACATCGCTAACTTCCGGATTGGCCTCGTTGAGGTCATGAACATATCCGCCGGACTGGCTCATGCCGGCCCGGTCAAAGACATAGCTTTGACGCACTTGCGGATAGGGCATGCCGGTGACCTGCTCGAGCAGATGCTGCACCAACAGCCAGTTTGACAGCGCATAATCAAATTGCGCGCCCGGTTCGAACGCCAGATCCCCGCTGGCGTAGTCCGCCACCGCCTCAGCCACGCTTTGAGCGTCCACGGCGTCCTGCTCGCCATTTGCGATCCGTCCCATCGCGATGCGCAGATCATTGGGCAGTCCGGACGTATTGCTCAGGATCGTACGCAAGGTCAGTCGGGCGCCGGTGTCGCGGCGGTATGCAGGCAAATAGCTGCTGATGGGCTCATCAAGGCTCAGCACGCCTTCATCCAGCAGAGCGAAGACCGCGATGGAGGCGAAGTATTTCTCGACCGAACCCGTCTGAAATCGGGTGTCTGTCGTCAGAGGTCGCTCTGTCGCGGGGTCGGCCAGCCCCCAGCTCCAGGCCTGTCCCTCTCCATCGCCCGTCTCGATACGAATAACGCCATTGAAAACTGTCTCCTCCACCCAGCTCTGGACAAGGTCCGGCGTCTGAGATGAAGGGAGCACGGCCATGCCGAGGACGAGGGGGATGAGGACAGTCATTACGGGCTCCACTGGGATTCTGAACGAGACGATACAAGACCCAGTCTAAACCCAACCCTTACAGAACGCCGCCGCCGCTCACCGGTCCAGAGGCGCCGTTGACCGAATACTCAGCCTTGAACCTGGCTTCGTTCAAAGCCCAGCGCCTCATAAAATGCAATCGCGCCCAAGTTTCCCGGCACGACCTTGAGGCTGATCTCATCTAGCCCCCTCGCCGCCAAGCGCTCGCCAATCTCGGCCACCAGGGCCGCGCCAACGCCTTGTGTGCGCCAGGCGTCATCGACAGCCAGATCCTTGATGAACCCTGTGGACCACGCCTGTATGACGCCCACGAGCGTTTCAGAGCGCCTGTCGAGCGCGAGCAGGCATAACTCAGGATCAAACTCTGCGTCGCTCTGGATCGACTGGCGCCATTCTTCAGCCTCCAGACGCTCGCCCTCTCCGCCGCGATAGGCGTGATTGAGCAAGGCCCGAGCAGCGCCGGTTTCCGTATCAAAATCGAGAGGCCGTATGACGAAGTCAGGCCCGGCCTTCAAAGAGAGTGGAAAATCGTCAAGCGACCTCACCAGCCGCAAGCCGGCAAAGCCCATAGGTCCTAGTCCTTATGGAACCGGTCGAAGATGTGTTTGACCCGTTCCCAGACACCCGGATGACGTTTCAGCCAGTCGGTGATGAAGGTGTGGGCGCGTTTGGACGTCATCGCCAGCAGGATCAGGCCAATGATCGCTAGCGGCAGACCAAGCGGAATAGGCAGGAAAAACAGCGGGATGGAGATCGCCAGCAGGAAGATCGCCAAGGCCACGGCAATCGCTCGCAACACCACCAGCAAGACGCTGGTCACGCCGTTGACGCCGTTGCGCGCCCAACCGTTCGGGGTGTCGTTCATCGCCACCTTGGGTTTTACCTTGTCGTTTTCCACGCTCGATCCATACCTCGTACGCTAATGTCGAGGCGGCCGCCATCCGGTTCAACCCGTACCGGATGGCGACTCTCACATTCTTGCAGCTGGAAATGTCGATTTCAGGGCAGTGTGGCGCAATGCCCTCATATCGACATAGGTCTTATTCCGCCGCTTGCGCGTCCGAAGCGGGCGGCGTCCACCGCAGGACCGGCTGGCGGGCGGCCCGGGTCTCGTCCAGACGCTTGGTCGGGGCGAACCGCGGCGCGGCGGTGAAACGCTCGGTTTCCCCCGCCTTGGCGGCCCCGGCCAGAGCTTCCAGCGTGTCGCAGAACCGGTCCACGCTCGCCTTGGATTCAGACTCGGTCGGCTCGATCAGCATGGCGCCATGCACGACCAGCGGGAAATACATGGTCATGGGGTGATACCCCTCATCGATCATGGCTTTCGCAAAGTCGAGCGTGGTGACGCCGGTGTCCTTCAGGAAGCGATCGTCAAACAACGCTTCGTGCATGCACAGACCATCAAAGGACGGCGTCATGACGCTTTTGAGGCGCGCCAACACGTAGTTGGCGTTCAGCACCGCATCCTCGCTGGCCATTTTCAGGCCATCGGCTCCATGGCTGAGCATATAGCTCATGGCGCGGGTGAACATGCCCATCTGGCCGTGGAAGGCGACCATGCGGCCGAACGGGTCTGCACCCTGGGCCTTGGCGTTCGCCTCGTCCTCGACCATGCGCCAGCTGTCGCCATCCTTGATGACGAAGGGTAGCGGCGCGAATTTGGACAAGGCGTCAGACAGCACGGTCGGGCCGGAGCCGGGACCGCCGCCGCCATGGGGCGTGGAATAGGTCTTGTGCAGGTTGAAGTGCATGGCGTCGACGCCCAGATCGCCCGGGCGCACCCGGCCGGAAATGGCGTTGAAGTTCGCGCCGTCGCAATAGAAATAGCCGCCCGCCTCATGCATCAGGTCGGCGATCTCGCGGATGTCGCGCTCAAACAGGCCGCAGGTGTTGGGGTTGGTCAGCATGATCGCCGCCACATCGTCCCCAAGCTTGGCCTTGAACGCCTCCATGTCCACACGGCCATCAGGGCCGGCGGGGATCTCATCGCAATGGAAACCGCACTGGACCGCAGTGGCCGGGTTGGTGCCGTGCGCGCTTTCAGGCACCAGCACGCGCCGGCGGTGGCTTTCGCCGCGGGCGTCGAGCGCCGCGCGGATCGCCATCATGCCGCACAGCTCGCCATGGGCGCCCGCTTTCGGGCTCATCGCGACGGTGGGCATGTTGGTCAGCGTCATCAGCCAATGGGCCAGTTCGCCGATCAGCTCGAACGCGCCCTGCACAGTGGATTGCGGCTGCAGCGGGTGAATGTCGGAGAAGCCCGGCAGGCGCGCCAGCTTCTCGTTCAAACGGGGATTGTGCTTCATCGTGCATGAGCCGAGCGGGTAGAGCCCGATATCAATGGCGTAATTCTTCCGGCTCAGGCGCACATAATGGCGCATGGCTTCAGGCTCGGACAGGCCCGGCAGACCGAGATCGCCCTCGCGCTCCAGCGCGCCCAGACGTGACGGCTTGCCCTTGGGGGCCTCGAAATCGACGCCGGTCTTGTCATAGGTCTGCCGCTCAAAGATCAGCGGTTCCGCCTGATCAAGCCCTTTGGAGCCCGAGAACGTGTCCTCGTAGGCGCCGGGATCGGGAGTATGCAGCGGACGGGACGGACGGCCTTGAGTATTCATCGCCATGATTACAGCACCTCTTTCAGAGCCGCTTCGAATGCGTCGAGATCGCTTTCGGTGTTGGTTTCAGTGGCCGCGACGATCAGCAGATCATCATAGCCCTCGCCCGGATACAGCCGGCTGGCGGGAACCCCGCCCAGCACGCCTTTGTCCGCCAGCGCTTCCACCACGTCAGCCGCCTTCTTGGGCAGGCGCAGGGTGAACTCGTTGAAGAAGGCGTCGGTGACCAGCTCGACGCCGGAAATCGCGCTCAGACGGTCCGCCAGCTCGCAGGCTTTCTCATGGCTCAGCTGGGCCATGGTGCGAAGCCCGGTATCGCCCAGAAGCGACATGTGGATCGTCCAGGCGAGCGTCATCAGGCCGGAATTGGTGCAGATGTTGGAGGTCGCCTTGTCGCGGCGGATATGCTGTTCGCGGGTGGACAGCGTCAGCACATAGCCCCGGCGTCCGTCCGCATCTACGGTCTCCCCCGCCAGACGGCCGGGCAGGTTGCGGATGAAATTGCGATCGCCGCGGCAGGCGAACAGACCCACATGCGGGCCGCCGAACTGCAGGCCGACGCCGATGGACTGGCCTTCGCCGACGACGATGTCCGCGCCCATTGCGCCGGGCGTTTTCATCAGGCCCAGCGAGACAGCCTCGGTGAACACCGCGATCAGCAGCGCGCCTTTCTCGTGGGCGGCCTTGGCGATGGGCTCAAGATCATGGACCTGGCCGAACACGTCGGGGTTCTGCACCACGACGCACGCCACATCATCAGGGATATCGGCGGCGATATCGTCCAGCCCGCCGGGCTTCGCCGCATCGTCGCGTATGTCGATATCCATGTATTTGGCGAGCGTATGGGTCGCCGCCGCATAGTGAGGATGCAGATTGCCGCTGAGGATCGCCTTGGAGCGCTTGGTGATCCGGCACGCCATCAGCACAGCCTCGCCGCAAGCGGTCGAGCCGTCATACATGGAGGCGTTCGCCACTTCCATGCCGGTCAGGAGCGCGACCTGGGTCTGAAACTCAAACAGGGTCTGCAGCGTGCCCTGGCTGATTTCAGGCTGATAGGGCGTGTAGCTGGTGAGGTATTCCGAGCGCTGGATCAAATGATCCACGCTGGCGGGAATGTGGTGCTTGTATGCGCCCGCCCCGACGAAGAAAGGCGCTTCAGACGCGGCGATGTTCTTGCGCGACATCTTTGTCAGAAGGCGCTCGACCTCCATCTCGCTCTTGTGGAGCGGCAGGTCCACCGGCCCGTCCAGGCGCACCTTTTCGGGCACGTCCTCAAACAAGGCGTCGACAGAATCCACTCCGATCGTCTCGAGCATTGTCGCCCGGTCTTCATCGGTCAGGGGCAGGTATCGCATGGCGTTAGCCTCTATTCAGGGTCTTCATCCGAGCGGCCAGGGCGGCCGCGCCCGGCTCCTGACGCGCTTCAAGTGCGTTCAGTACGCCGCCAAAATCCGCCTCAGCCTTGTTCTGACTGAGTTTCTCCGTGCCTTCGAAACGCGTCACATCCAGTGTCAGCCCGATGATCGCCGCTTCCAGCCGGTCCAAATACGCCGCATCCGCGTCGCCCATGGACCAAGGTTGCGCCTCGCCCGCCTCGAACACCGCCGTCTGGCGCTCCAGAATGGCGCGGGTCTGAGAGGGAGACGTCAGGCTCAACACCCCCTCCGCCTCCACGGCGATATAGTTCCAAGTCGGCACCGCCCGGCCATCAATGGCCTTGGACGGGTACGCATTTGCAGAAACATAGGCGTCAGGTCCGCAAAACACAGCCTGACCGGGTACGGCTTCAGTCCGCCCTGAGAGCACCTGCGCCAGGACATTGGACCGGGCGATATGTCCCTCAAAGGCGACCAGCTCATCTGCCGGCCCGAAAACCGGGATCAATGGCAGCTGTGCTGTCCGAAGGCGTCCGCCGTCCCAGACCGTCAAAACCGCGAAGGGATAGGCGCGAACATAGTCCAGCGCCCGGTCCTGCGTTGCGATGTTGAAAGCCTGAGCCGGATGCATCCGCCGTCCTTACTTGATGTGTTCGGCGTAAGCCGCGTCATCCATCATGGCATCGAGCTGGGTCTTGTCAGACAGCTTGATCTTCACGAACCAGCCTTCGCCGTCCGGCGCCTCATTGACCTTGGCGGGCTCGCCTTCCAGCAGCTCGTTGACGGCGATGACCTCGCCCGACACCGGCGCATAGACTTCAGACGCGGCTTTCACGCTTTCCACCACGGCCAGCTCATCGCCCGCCGAGACGGTCTTGCCGACTTCAGGCAATTCAACGAACACCACATCGCCCAGCTGTTCGGCGGCGTAGGCGGTGATGCCCACGACGCCTTCTTCGCCGTCAACACGGATCCATTCATGGTCTTTGGTAAATCGGGTGCTCATCAGACGTCTCCTCCAGAGCGAAATCGTGCGGGATCAACCGCGATAAAAACGATGCGGCGCGAAGGGCGTTTTCACCACTTCAGCCGGGCGCGCCTTGCCGCGCACCATCAAATCAAGCTGCGTGCCGGGCGCCGACAAATCGGTGCGCACAAAGCCCATGGCGATGGGCGCGCCGACGGTCGGACCAAATCCGCCCGAGGTGACGACGCCGACAATCTCGCCATTGACGGCGATCTCGGTGCCTTCACGCGCCGGGGCGCGGTCTTTCAACGCCAGACCCACACGCTTTTTGGCGGGCTTGTCGGCGATATCCTTGAGAATGCGCGCGGCGCCAGGGAAATCGGCGCGCTCGCGGCGCGATTTGGCCACCGCCCAGATCAGACCGGCCTCGATGGGCGAGGTCGTCTCGTCCATGTCATGGCCGTACAGGCACAGACCGGCTTCCAGACGCAGGGAGTCCCGCGCGCCCAGACCGATGGGCTTCACCCGCTCATCGCTCAGAAGCTTGCGGGCGAAATCGCTGGCGTGTTCATTGGCGACGGAGATTTCAAACCCGTCCTCGCCGGTATAGCCCGAGCGCGAAATCATCAGGCGCAGGCCGTCGATTTCAAACCAGCCCGCCTGCATGAACACCATCTTCGCAGCCTCAGGGCAGATATCCGCCATCACGGCGCCCGCCTGCGGGCCCTGCAGCGCCAGCAGCGCGCGGCCGTCCAGCTCGACCAGCTCGGCGACGCCCTTCGTTGCTTCGATGATGTAGTCAAAATCAGAGCGCTTGCAGGCGGCGTTCACCACCAGGAACAGCCCTTCATCATCAGGGCGGGAGACCATCAGGTCGTCCTTGACCCCGCCTTCAGGGTTCAGGAGCAGCGTGTATTTCTGTTCGCCCTGCGGCAGCGCAGCAAGATCGGCTGTGATCAGCGTCTCAAACGCGCTTTCATCGCCGATCAGACGCGCCTGGCCCATATGGGAGACGTCAAACAGGCCTGCGGCTTCACGCGTGTGATTATGCTCGGCCATGACGCCGTCATACTGGACGGGCATCTCATAGCCGGCGAACGGCACCATTTTGGCGCCCAGTTCAACGTGAAGATCATAAAGCGGCGTGCGGTTGAGCGTGTCGGTCATGTCTGGCCTCAAGCATGCGGGTTGCGTGCGTCGCGCGGCTCATGCCGGCTCCGAATCGCCCCCGCTGTCTTGAAGACCTGAGAGATTCCCGCGTCGCGCCTTCACATACGGGCGCGCGCATTGCTCCTTCGGTGGGGCGTCTGAACGTCAGCGCCCGCTTTCCAGCGTTAGGTCTTAGGCTTGCGGTCCGTTAGCCTGAGCGTTTCCGGGGCGGTTGCGCCTTCGGCGCCGGCGTCTTCGGCCGGTCTCTCCCGCAAGTGACCTCATGTATCCCCGCTGCAGCGCGCCTCCCGGCGGGTCTGCACCGACGCGCAAACCTAGCGTTTGACGGATTTGAGTCAATCGCGATTGGGCGCTGCAGCAAAGTGAAACGCCGCTACATCCGCTCGGGCACGTCAATCCCGATCAGGCCCAGTACGATCTCGAGCTGTTTGAGCGTGGTCCCGGCCAGAGTCAGGCGCGACGCGCGAATGGCCTCGTCCTTTTCCGGCAGGATCGGACAGGCGGCGTAAAAGCCCGAAAACGCTTGCGCCAGCCCATAGGCGTGCTCGCACAGAACGTTCGGCGCCCGGTCGCGCTCAGCACGGTTGAGCGCGCTGTCAAACGCATCCAGACGGCGGATCAACGCCGCCTCGGCCTTGTCCGAAATCGTCACGGCGCCAGGCTCGATCCCCTGCTCGCCGGCTTTCTTGAGCAAGGATTTGATGCGCACGGCCTGATACTGAAGATACGGCCCGGTCTTGCCTTCAAAGCTGACAAAACGATCAAGATCAAAGATGTAGTTGGTGGTGCGCACATTCTGCAGATCAGAGAACTTGATCGCGGCGTTGCCCACGGCGCGCGCCACAGTCTCAAACTCGTCTTCGGTCAGCTGCGCGCCCAGCCCCGCCTCGTTCAGACGCGCCCGCGCCCGCTCACGCGCTTCACTGATCAGATCGGCCAGACGGAAGGTGCCGCCGGCGCGCGTGCGCAGACGCTTGCCGTCGGTCCCGTTCACCGTGCCGAACTTCACGTGCTCCAGCGCGCCTTCTTCCGCGAGACCAGCCTTGTAGGCGGCGCGGAAAACCTGCTCGAAATGGTCAGACTGGCCCAGATCGACCACATAAAGCGTCAGTTCGGGATTTTGCTGCTGTTTGCGATCCAGAATGGTCGCGAGATCGGTGGTCGCATAAAGCGCCGAGCCCTGACTTGAGACCAGGATCAGCGGCGCCAGCTCTTTCTTGTCGTCCTCACGTGCGACGCGCACGATCCAGGCGCCGTCGCTCTCCTCGGCCACGCCGCGCGCCTTGAAGTCCTCGACCAGCCCCGGGATCAGATCATTGACGTCGCTTTCGCCCTTCCAGAGGTCGAAATGCACGCCCAGCGCGCCGAAATCATCTTTCAACGCCGCAATCGACACATTGATGAAATGGCGCAGCAGCGCGCGATAGCCCGGACGTCCGGCTTGCAATTCGGCCGTCGCCTTGCGCGAGCGGGCATTGCGTTCGGGATCGTCCTTGGCCTTGGCGGAGGCTTGCGGATAGAGCCGCGCCAGATCGTCGATCGTCACCGGCGGCTCGTCAGGATACGGGCCGCTGAAATCAGCGTCGTAATAGATCAGGTCCGGCTGCTCGTCCTGCAGTTCGGTGACCAGATGACCCATCTGCAGGCCCCAATCCCCGAGGTGGATGTCGGAGGTGACGTCATGACCGCGAAAGCGCATCAGGCGCTGCAGGCTGTCGCCGATCACCGACGAGCGCAAATGGCCCACATGCATGGGCTTGGCCACATTGGGACCGCCGAAATCAATCATCACCCGCTTGGGGGCTGCGCTCTGACGACCGCCCACGCGCGCATCGTCCGCCAGTCCATTGGCGCGGATCGCATAAACAGGGCTCGCCGGCGTGATGTTGAGAAAACCGGGTCCGGCGATCTCGATCTCCAGCTCCGGGTGCTGGGCGTTGAGCTCCGCCTTCACGTCTTCAGCGACCGCGCGCGGCGCTTTCTTGGCCTGCTTGGCCGCCGCCATGGCGCCATTGCACTGATAGGGCGCAAGATCGGGGCGGTCGGATTCAAACACCGTTCCCAGATCGGCGGAAAGGCCAACGGCCTCGAACGCAGCGCCGACGGCGCTGGTCAGTTGTTCGACAATCGAAGTCATGACGTCCTGAATGTTTTAATCGTCTTGTCCGGCCCGGACACGGAAGCGCAGGCCGCCGCGATTGAAGTCGAGCTGTTCATCGGTCAGCTCAAACCCCACCAGAATTTCGAAGTTCGAGCCAGACGTGGTCGGCGAGACGCGCGGGATGGCTATGGAGTTGAACTCCTCGATCACTTCCACCCGGTCTTCGCCCGGCTCGAACGTGACGGTGATCGGATAAACCTGACGGTCGATCACCACGCGGTCGGTCCGCGTGACGGCGACGAACATCTCATAGGTCTTGGTCATGCCCTGCGCCGCAGGTCCGCGTCCAAAGCCCAGGCGCACCGCCATTTCCATCTCGATGGGATCGGCGTTGCGGTCGGTGTAGCGGCAATTGCTGGCGACATTGAGAACTTCGCCTGTGAACCCCACATTCTCGTACACAGGGTTTTCGCCATTGATCTCCACCAGTCGGTGGGCGTCATACAGCGCCAGCGCGTTCGGGCAGGGCCCCGGATTGGGATCCGGCTCCGCGATGGTGTCCCGCAGGGTGGAGCACCCGGACAGGACCAGAGCAGCGACGGACAGGCTCAGAACGGACAGGCGCATGAATAACCTCAAGGCGTTCGGATGGCGAACCATCTCAGAGGACGGCATGCCCCCCTTCGCGGGGCGCACGGTGTCTGCTAGAGCAGTCTGTACGACGCGCGCGCGGACAGGGCAACGCCCCGCCGCCTTTCCCCGCAGAGGAAATCCATGACCGACAAACCCGTTTTGACCGTCCAGCTGGCCTCTCCCCGCGGTTTTTGCGCCGGTGTGGACCGGGCGATTCAGATTGTGGAGAAAGCGCTCGAGCGCTATGGCGCACCGGTTTTCGTGCGCCATGAGATTGTTCACAACAAGCATGTGGTCAATCGGCTGGAGGCCATGGGCGCGGTGTTCGTCAAGGAGCTCGACGAATGCCCCGATGACCGCCCGGTGGTGTTCTCCGCCCATGGCGTGCCC
Organism: Oceanicaulis sp.; assembly: GCF_051859625.1. Lineage (GTDB taxonomy): Bacteria > Pseudomonadota > Alphaproteobacteria > Caulobacterales > Maricaulaceae > Oceanicaulis. The sequence continues at coordinate 231,078 of NZ_JBHYFH010000003.1, forward strand.
CAGCGCGTCCCCAATGAAGCGGCCCGCCGCGACATGCTGTATGTGGACGCCACCTGCCCGCTGGTCAGCAAGGTGCATGTGGAGGCGCAGCGTCACCACAAATCGGGTCAGGAGATTTTGCTGATCGGCCATGCCGGCCACCCCGAGGTGATCGGGACCATGGGCCAGCTGCCTGACGGCGTGATGCATTTGATCGAAACGGTGGAAGACGCCGAACGCTTTGAGCCGAAAGACCCTGACAATATCGCCTTCGTCACCCAGACCACTTTGTCGGTCGACGACACGGCCGACATCGTCGCGGCTCTGCAAAAGCGCTTCCCGAAGATCGCCGCGCCGCACAAGGAAGACATCTGCTACGCCACCACCAACCGCCAGGCGGCGGTGAAGGCCATCGGTGAAGGCGCGGACCTGGTCCTGGTCGTCGGCGCGCCGAACTCGTCCAACTCGGTGCGGCTGGTGGAAGTGGCCGAACGCGCGGGCGCCAAGGCTGCGCATCTGGTCCAGAAGGCCGAGGAGATCGACTGGGCCTGGCTGGACGGCGTCGAGCGTCTGGGCGTCTCCGCCGGCGCCAGCGCGCCGGAAGAACTTGTGGAGGGTTTGCTGTCCGCCCTCGCCCGCCGCTACACCCTGCATATTCGCGAGATCCGGGTGGCGGAGGAAAACGTGGTCTTCAAACTGCCCAAGGAAGTCGCGTAAGCTCTGCGTCCGGAGGCGCAGATGACCCAGAACAAGACCCAAGCCACGCCCGTTGACGTCGACACGTTTCTCGGCGCTGTCGAACCTGAACGCCGGCGTGAGGACGGCCAGGCGCTCAACGCCCTGTTCCAGCGCGTTACGGGCTGGTCGCCGGTGATGTGGGGGCCGAGCATGATCGGCTACGGCTCTTATCATTATCGCTATGACAGCGGCCGCGAAGGCGATTTCCTCGCCACCGGGTTCAGCCCGCGCAAGTCAAACCTGTCGATCTACATCATGCCCGGCTATGCCGATTACTCATCCCTGCTGGACCGGCTCGGCAAGCACAAGATGGGCAAAAGCTGTCTGTATGTGTCAAAGCTGGCGGATGTTGATCTGGACGTTCTGAGCGAACTCATTCAATCCGGGCTCGATGATCTGGGCCGCAAATGGCCCGTCACGCCCAGTTAGAGTTCGCGAGGACGCCTTGGCCGACAACACCATTCTCATCCATACCGACGGCGCCTGTTCCGGCAATCCCGGTCCCGGCGGCTGGGGCGCGATCCTGCACTGGAACGGCCATGAGAAGGAATTGTCCGGCGCCGAGGCGGACACCACCAATAACCGCATGGAGCTGATGGCGGCGATCGCCTCGCTCGAAGCGCTGAAACGCCGCTCGAAAGTGCGGCTGGTCACCGACAGCACCTATGTGCGCGACGGCGTGACCAAATGGATTCATGGCTGGAAGCGCAATGGCTGGAAAACCGCCGCCAAGAAACCGGTCAAGAATGATGACCTGTGGAAGCGGCTCGACGCCATCGCCTCAAAGCATGACGTGCAATGGGAGTGGGTGAAGGGGCATGCCGGCCACCCCGAGAACGAACGCGCCGACCAGCTGGCGCGCGACGCGATCTCGACCCTGTCTGACAGATAAGACCCCGGCCCGGCGCTGCGCCAGGCCGGATGTCCATCGTCTGACGCCTTAAAGCGCGCTCAGCACGTGCTCGGCGGAAGAAACTTCGAAATTGCCCGGCTCGTCCACGAAGAGGTGTTCAATCACCTTGTCGTTGACCACCAGCGCATAGCGTTGGGACCGTTTTCCCATGCCGAACGCCGAACCGTCCATCTCAAGACCGAGCGCAGAGGCGAAATCGCCATTGCCGTCTGCGAGCATCAAGACAGCGTCGCCCGCGCCCTGATCCTTGCCCCAGGCGCCCATGACGAAGACGTCATTGACCGAGGTGCAGGCGATCCGGTCCACGCCCTTGGCCTGAAGCTGGGATGCTTTCTCGATGAAGCCCGGCAGGTGCTTGGCCGAACAGGTCGGGGTGTAGGCGCCGGGCACGGCGAACAGCGCCACGCGCTTGCCGGCGAACACGTCATCCGTGCTCATCGGCTGGGGGCCGTCTGCGGTCATGGTCATGAAGGTGACGTCAGGCAGGGTGTCGCCGACTTTAAGGGTCATGGGGAGGCTCCGAAAAGGACAATGAACTCCGCCAAGACTTAAGACGCCCCCCGCCCCGCGACAAGACAGCGCGAGCGCCGGCGGGACTGGACAATCGCCTCGCTTGGGGAAAAGCTGTGTCCATGGACGCGCCACAGCCTCATACCCAATCTGGATATCTGGGCGGAAAGCTGTTGATCGCCAGCCCCTTGATCGGCGATCCCCGCTTTGACCGCACGGTGATCTATATGTGCGCGCATGATTCCGAGACCGCCATGGGGATTATTCTCAACCGTCCCATGACCGGTTTCCGCCTGCCCGACCTTCTGGACCAGCTGGACGTGGCGGGCGGCGCGCAGACGGCGGACGCCCCCGTTCTGGAAGGCGGGCCTGTGGATCGCGATCGCGGCTTTGTTCTGCATACGCTGGATGTGGCCTGCGGCCCCGCGACCGAGCGCGTGGGCGAGGATCTGGGGCTGACCGCCACCCAAGAGATCCTCAACGCCCTGGCCTCTGACGCCGCGCCGGCGCGCGCCCTGATGGCGCTCGGCTATGCGGGCTGGGCCGCGGGCCAGCTTGAAGACGAAATCAGCCTGAACGCCTGGCTGGTCGCGGATGCAGACCACAGCCTGATCTTCGACGACAAGCCCGAAGACAAATGGACGCGCGCGCTCAGCAAGCTGGGCGTGACGCCGGAATTTCTGACCGCGTCCAGCGGCAACGCCTAATGTTTCCGCATCGCCATATTCACCGTTGACTTGGCGCCGGATTTGCGTTCAATGAATGAAGAATTCCCCTCTGACGTGTTTTGGTGATCGCATGTCCCTGCAAAGACACCGCAAGCGATCTGTTCGCTTCACCCGGGCTCGCAATACTGTTGCGAAAGCCTTTGTGCTGGGTGTTCTGGGCTTGGCCGTCGTGCTGTTTCCGCTCGCCCTGACGTCAGGCTCCGTCAATGCGCTGTGGTATTTCTAGGTTCCATGTCAGGTGATTCAGCAAGCTCAGGCTTGCGTTCTCCGGGCGGGATGAAAGCGGGTTTTCAACCCCTCTGTCACAGCCTGAGCCGCATCCTGCGGGGCGAGCGCCTGGGCATATAAAAAGCCCTGACCGTAATCACAGCCAAGATCGAGACACAGCGCCTGGGCCGCTTCGGTCTCCACGCCTTCTGCGACCACAAGCATGCCATAGCTTTCCGCAATCCGGACCACCGATGAAATAATGGAGCGGGCGGATCCGTCCGTCAGAGCGGCGCGGATGAAATACTGGTCGAGCTTGACCACATCGAAGGCGAACCGGTCGAGCCGCGCCAGCGAGGAATAGCCGGTCCCGAAATCATCCAGAACAATCGGCACGCCCTGATCGCGCACAGCGTTCAGTGTGCGTTCGGCGGCGTCCGGGTCCAGCATCACGTCGGTTTCATTGACTTCCAGCTTGAAGCCGCCCGCGGGCAATCGCGCAGCGCGCACCGCCTCCAACAGGCGATCGGCGAAATAAGGCGCGCTGACTTCGGTCGCAGTGGCGTTGGCGGTGACGAACAAGTCCAGGGCGCCGCTATACGCGGCATGCCAGGCGGACAGGTCCAGCGCCGCCATGGCGCGAACGCTCTCACCCACCGCTTCGATATAGCCATGCGACTGCGCCAGCGGCATGAACTCTTCCGCGCCCAATATGCCCACGCCGGGACGGTCCCAGCGGGCCAGCGCTTCAAACCCCGCCAGGGCGCGCGTCTTAAGGTCGACCACAGGCTGGTAGAAGGCGCAGACATCCCCTGCCTGCAACGCCTCCGCCAGCGCAGTCTCCATATCCATGTCGGCGCGCACGCCCGCCGAGCCGCCTGCGGGCAGCATCAGACCACGCCAGTTCAACCCGTCGCCCTGTCCGATCAGCCGGACATAGCGCACCTGATGATCATCCCCGAGCAATCGCAGGCGCACATCGCACGGTCCGGCGCGCCTCAACACGTCCAGGCGCGGCTGGTCCGCCGGCGCCAGTCTGTTGCGAAGCTTGCTGAAGCCGCCTTCGGCGCTTAACGCGCCCAATCCCAGCGACAGGGCCTCTCCCCCCAGATGCAGGGAGTCATCGAGAAACCCGATCTCCACCGCCAAGGCTCCGGCCGCCGCCACCGCATCTTGATAGGGTCCAAGCGCGGCGGGATCGGTCATCGGATGGGGTCCGTCTTCAAAATCGCGAACTTCAAATGGTCGCGCCATTCACCGTAGATTTTCAGATACCCGCGCGCCACCCCTTCCGGGGTGAAGCCGACTGATGTCAGCAACAGTCGCGACGCGTCATTATCGAGCCGCGTCGCGGCCTCGACACGATGCAGGCGCAAGGTGGAGAAGGCATGGCCCAGAACCCGCCGGACGGCCGCCCGCGCATAGCCCTTGCGCACATAGGGCGAGCCAATCCAGTAGCCGATATCGGCGGCCTGCAGCACGCCGCGTCGCACATTGTTGAGATTGCACGCGCCGACCAGCACATCATCTGACGCCCGGAAAATGAAAAACGGATAGCCCGTGCCGTTCTCGATATCGGTCTGATAGCGGCGCAGCCGGCGCTTGAAGGCGGACTTGCTCAGTTCATCCTCCGCCCAGGCCGGTTCAAACGGTTCGGTATGTGCGCGGCTGGCGGAGCGAAGCTTGGCCCACGCCTCGTAATCTTCCAACTGGGGATGGCGCAGTCTGAGCCCTTCAGACCACAGAACCGTCTCTTGCATGTCTTCTCGCCAGAGCGCCATCTGGGTTGTCCTTCGCCGTCAGCTTACGCACCGCGCCATTTCAGGCGGCCGGCCTGTATATGATACGCGAAGTAAACAGCCAGCAAAGCCAGTGTCATGGCGAACCAGGTAATTGCATACGCCAGATGCCGTTCAGGCGGGGTCTGGGTCAGATAAGCCGGCGGCTCGCCCGTGCTCAGGGCCAGCCAGTATTGGTTGTTCAGCGTCTCCGCTTCGATCCCCAGCACGGACGCCATGCCCACTGGATCAAACCCGTAGAACATGTTCGCCGCGACGTCGGAGGGTGGGGTGAAAACCCCCGTGCCCAAAGGCGCTTCAAAGCGCAGCGACAGGTTTTCTGAGATCTCTGGAGCCGCGCCGTCATCGGCGCGCGTGGCGGTTTGCAGCCCTTCAAACCCGGTTTCCACCAGCACCTGTTCGGCGCCGCCACAGGCCGGGACAGCCGAGAACAGACGCCAGCCCGGCGCGCCTTGCCTATTGCGCCCGGAGACGCGGACGCTGACCGCCGCCTCCCCCAAGTCAGGATGCATCACCCGGCGGCCGGTTTCGGCTCCGCCCTGGCAAATACCCTCAGACAGAGTGATGGGCGGCGCTTGCGCCGTCGCGGCGTACTGCGCCAGCAAATCCACCTTCCAGGCGCGCCGATCCAACTGCCAACTGCCCAGCCATAACAGCAAGGCCAGTGCAGGCAGCATGAGAAGGGTCAGAACGGGATAGGGGCGAAAACTCGCCATGACGTTACGCCGCGTCGGTGTCGCTGCGGGCCGTCTCCGCCTTGTCAGCCTCGCTTGCCCCCTCGACCGGGTCGAGATCCAGCTGGGCCTCATGGGCGTTATGCTTCCACTGCAGGGCGAACAAGGTCGCCTTGAACGGCGGCAGGATCAGCAAGGTCAGGAGCGTCGCCAGAGGCAGCCAGATCAGCATGTGAAGCCAGACCGGGGGCGAAGCCGCCAGCTCCAGCGCCAGGGCGGCTGGCACGACGATAAATCCGACAATGGACATCACGAAAACGGCGGGGCCGTCGCCGGAGTCTTCGTTGGAGAAATCAAGGCCGCAGACGCCGCAGGCGTCCGCGACCTTGAGATAACTGCGAAACAGAGCCCCTTTGCCACATCGCGGACAACGCCCGAGCAGGCCGGCGAGAAAGGGGCTCGTTTCAGTCATTAATGGCCAACCCCGTGTGCGGTGCCAAGGCCTGCGAAGGCCACATAGACGAAGGCGAACAGGAACAGCCAAACCACGTCCACGAAGTGCCAGTACCAGGCCGCCGCTTCAAAGCCGAAATGCTTCTCCTTGGTCCAGTGACCCATCATCAGACGGATCAGGCAGACCGCCAGGAAGATGGTGCCGATGATCACGTGCGCGCCGTGGAAGCCCGTCGCCATGAAGAAGGTCGCGCCATACAGGCTGCCCGAAATGCCGAAGGCGGCGTGCGAGTATTCATACGCCTGAAGCGCCGTGAAGCAGACCCCGAGGATCACGGTGAGCAGGGTGCCCAGCTTGGCGCCCTTGCGATCACCATGCTGCAGCGCGTGGTGCGCCCAGGTCACCGTGGTGCCCGACAGCAGCAGAACCAGCGTGTTGATCAGCGGCAGGTGGAAGGGATCAAAGGTCTGGATGCCCGGAATGCCGGCTTCCCAACCTGAATAGTCAATGCCCAGGACTTCACCGGTCCAGCCTGCGCCAGCCCGGTCGCCATGGAACAGCGCCATGTCGAAGAACATCCAGAACCAGGCGCCGAAGAACATCACTTCGGAGACGATGAACAGGAGCATGCCATAGCGCAGGCCCAGATCCACGACCGGGGTGTGATCGCCCTTCTGGCCTTCCTTGATGACGTCGCCCCACCAGCCGAACATCACATAGATGATGATCGCGAAGCCCAGCATCATCAGGATCGGAGATCCCTGTTGCAGGAAGAAGTAGAAGATCGACTCTTCGTTGGTCGACAGACCCTTCATGAAGACGACCGCGCCAAACGTCAGCACGAACGCGCCAAGAGAGGCGACGAACGGCCACGGGCTGGGATCGACGAGGTGGTAATCGTGTTTAACGGCTGCGCCGGCCATGAGAGTCTCCCGCCAGTAAGTTCCGGGTCAATTTCCAAGCGCTTCTATAAGGGCGCCCGTCCCGGTATTCAATTCATCACACGCTTGCGCGCTACTGGGCTTCAGCGTCCGAACCGGACGCCTCTGCGGTTTCATAGACCCGCTCGTCGCCGCTTTCCCAGAACGTATAGGAGAGCGTCATCGTGCGGATATCGTCCAGCCGGTCATCTTCGTCCATAAGGGGATCTACGAAGAAGATCACCGGCATATCCATGGATTGCCCCGGATCGAGCGTCTGCTCGGTGAAACAGAAGCATTCCAGCTTGGAAAAATACGGCCCCATCTTGAACGGGGTCACATTATAGCTGGCGATGCCCGTCACGGGGCGGTCAGACGTGTTCGTGGCGCGATAGAAGGCCAAGGCCGTCTCGCCGACATTTACACGCATTTCGTTTTGCAGCGGTTCGAACTCCCAGGGGAAGTCGCGCGAGCGCGACGCGTCGAATCGCACCGTCACTTCGCGATCCAGAACCTGTCCGGGATCATACTGAACCAGCTGGGTCGTTCCGCCATAGCCGGTCACCCGGCAGAAGAGGTCATAGATCGGCACCGCCGCATACGCCATGCCGACCATGCCCACGATGATCGCGCCGCAGAGGGCGAAAACCTTGGTGTTCTTGTCGAGCCTGGAGAACATCAGCGATCAGCCTCCCATATTATAATTGGTGGCGAGACGGACCATCGTCGTCACCAGGATCAGCCCCACGAAGGCGAACAGGCCCAGAGCAATCGCACGGTTGCGATTATGTCGGGCCTTGAGCTGCTCATCGGTCAGAACGACGGTGTCGCTCTGCGCATCCGTCGCCTCGGGCTGTTCAGGCTTCGGCGTGGTGTCGGTCTCGCTCATGACAGACCTCCCAAAAGGGCCAGAACAGGCTTGTAGGCGCCCGCGCCATGCTCGACGAGCAAGGCGGCGAACAGCAAGGTGAGATGCGCGATGGAGTAAGCGAACAAATCCCGCGCGGCCTTGTCGCCGGCGCGCACCGCATACAGCTCATCCTCGGCCGCGTTGGCGTCGCCGGCGCGCGACAGGAAAACCCGCACGGCCAGAAGCGCGAACAGCGCCCCGCCCAGCCCCACGGCCCCGGCGTAAATCCAGCCGCCAAGCCCGGTGACGATCGGCGCAGCCGTCGCCGCCAGATAGAGCCCGGTGTAGATGAGAATCTGGATCCGGGTGGATTTCGCGCCCTTGGCGACCGGCATCATCGGAACGCCGGCGGCGGAATAATCACCCGATTTGTAGAGCGCCAGCGCCCAGGAATGGGGCGGCGTCCACAGGAAGATGATCAAGAAGAGCAGCACCGCATTGAGGCTGACATCGCCGGTGGCGGCGGCCCAGCCGATCATCGGCGGAAAGGCGCCGGCGGCGCCGCCGATGACGATATTCTGCGGCGTCGAGCGCTTCAGCCACATGGTGTAGATCACCGTGTAGAAAAAGATCGAGAAGGCCAGAAGGCCGGCCGCGACATAATTGGTCGCCAGCGCCATCAACAAGACGGACGCCATCGCCATCACGCCGGAGAAGACATAGGCCTCGCTGGCGGGCACGCGTCCTGTGGGCACCGGACGGCGCCGGGTGCGCTTCATGATGGCGTCGATATCGGCGTCATAGGCCATGTTGAACGCGCCCGCCGCGCCAGCGCCCACGGCGATGCACAGCATGGCGATGGCGGCGGTCAAGAAATTCACGCTCACAGGCGCAGCCGCGAACCCCGCCAGACCGGTGAACACCACCAGGGTCATGACGCGCGGCTTCATCAGCGAGACATAGTCTCGCCAGGACGCCAGCTTGGCGGCGTCCGAAGGATCGCTGGGCGGCGCTGCATCAGCAGCGCCGCCCTTGCGAAGATCAGCGGAGAGGTCGGTCACGGTGTTCGTTTCCGGTTCCGTCAAATCGATCAACCAACCGCTACTTGATGCGCGGCAGTTCGTTGAACTGGTGGAAGGGCGGAGGAGAGGACAGCGTCCACTCCAGCGTGGTTGCGCCTTCGCCCCACGGATTGGCCTCGGCCGGGCGGCGACGCATGATCGACTCGATCAGCACCAGGAAGAACGCGACCATGCCGAACAGCATCACCACATAGCCCATGGAGGAGACCATGTTCCACGTCGCGAAGCCGTCTGCGTAATCCACATACCGGCGCGGCATGCCCTGCAGACCCAGGAAGTGCTGCGGGAAGAAGATCAGGTTGGCGCCCACGAAGAAGAAGAAGAACTGGATGTTCGCCAGCGTCTCGTTGAACTTGATGCCGAAAATCTTCTCATACCAGTAGTAGAACCCGGCGAAGATCGAGAACACCGCGCCCAGCGACAACACATAGTGGAAGTGCGCCACCACGTAATAGGTGTCGTGCAGGGACTGGTCGATGCCGGCGTTTGACAGCATCACGCCAGTCACGCCGCCCACGGTGAACAGGAAGATGAAGCCGATCGCCCAGATCATCGGGGTGCGGAACTGGATAGAGCCGCCCCACATGGTGGCGATCCACGAGAAGATCTTGATGCCGGTCGGCACTGCAATGATCATCGTGGCGGCCACGAAATAGGCTTTCAGGTTCACGTTCAGGCCCACGGTGTACATGTGGTGCGCCCACACGATGAAGCCGATGAAGCCGATGGCGACCATGGCGTAGGCCATGCCCAGATAGCCAAAGACCGGCTTGCGCGAGAAGGTGGACACGATGTGAGAGATCATGCCGAAGCCGGGCAGGATCAGGATGTACACTTCCGGGTGACCGAAGAACCAGAACAGGTGCTGGTACATGATCGGGTCGCCGCCGCCGGCGGGATCAAAGAAGGTCGTGCCGAAGTTACGATCCGTCAGCAGCATGGTCAGGGCGCCGGCCAGAACCGGAACCGACAGCAGCAGCAGGAACGCCGTCACCAGCACGGACCAGGCGAACAGCGGCATCTTGTGCATGGTCATGCCAGGCGCGCGCATGTTGAAGATCGTGGTGATGAAGTTGATCGAGCCCAGAAGCGAGCTGATGCCCGCGATGTGCAGCGAGAAGATCACCATGTCGAAGGCGGGGCCGTTATGCCCGGACGTCGACAAGGGCGGGTACATCACCCAGCCGCCGCCAAAGCCGTTGTCACCGCCTGCGCCCGGCACGAACATCGATGCGAACAGCATGATGAAGGAGAAGGGCAGCAGCCAGAACGAGATGTTGTTCATCCGCGGGAAGGCCATGTCCGGCGCGCCGATCATCAGCGGCACGAACCAGTTGCCGAAACCGCCGATCATGGCGGGCATGACCATGAAGAAGATCATGATCAGACCGTGCATGGTCGTGATGACGTTGTAGTTATGCTCGTTGCCCCAGAAGCCGTTGTTGAAGACCTGAAGGCCCGGCTCGGCGAGCTCCCAACGGATAAGGCCGGACATGGCGCCGCCCACAACCCCCGCGAAGATCGCGAAGATCAGGTACATCGTGCCGATGTCCTTGTGGTTGGTGGAATACACCCAGCGCTTCCAGTCCCAGATGCTGGGGGTGTGATCGTCGTGATGCGCAGCAGCGTCTGACATCTGATCTCTCCTTACTGGACGGAAGCGAGGCGAGCCCCGCCACGCACGTCGTCATAATAGGCGGCCAGGACATCCGGCGCCGTATAGGGGTCGTTATTGGCCGCGTCGATCCAGGCGGTGAACACCTCTTCGGGCACCACATGAACTTCGATCGGCATGAAGGCGTGGCGCAAGCCGCACAGCTCGGAGCACTGGCCGTAATAGATGCCCGGCTCGTCAACTTCGAACCAGGTTTCGTTCAGGCGGCCCGGAATGGCGTCCATCTTGATGCCGAAGGCGGGCATCGCCCAGTTGTGGATCACGTCGGACGCGGTCACTTCAACACGGACGGTCGCGCCGGTCGGCACCACCACAGGCAGGTCGGTGCTCAGATTGCGAAGCGCCGCATAGGGGTGACCCGCAATGTCTTCGTCCGCCAGCATGTTGGCGACGTAATCAAATCCGCCATGGTCTGGATAGGTGTAGGTCCAGTTCCACTGGTTGCCGGTGGCCTTGATGGTGAAATCGGCTTCGGGGATGACGTCTTGCAGATACAGCAATTTGAAGGACGGCACCGCGATCACCACCAGGATCAGGATCGGAATGCCCGTCCAGATCACTTCAACCAGCGTGTTGTGGCTGAATTTCTTGGCTTCGGGGCTCCGCTTGCTGTTGTAGCGCACCATCACCCAGATCAGCAGGCCCAGAACGACCAGCGTGATTGCGGTGATGATCCACAACACCATGGCGTGGAAGACCTCGATGTTTTCTTTCACCGGGGTGACAGCTTCCTGCAGCCCCATATTACCGTCGATCGGCGCGCCGATCACGGTCGCCGAGGCGCCGGCTGTCGTTAAACAAAGGGCGGCGAAGGCGCCCAGCATGGCCGAGAATCGCATAATTTCCCCAAAGTCCTGGTTCTATCGTCCAATTGGCGACGTCTTGCGAAATACGCTCAAACGCCAGATGCGGCGACTCGTCGCCACAGTGCTCGTTGCGCACGATATAGACTGCAATGACAAGCGAGCCAATCGAGCTTAAGCGCCTTTTTGTCGCAGTTGGCGCCCTTTTTCCACCTCCTTGTGCGTATGAAAGTCTGGCCGGTTGATTTAGGCTTTGCTAACCTCGTTGCTCATTATGAAGTCTGAGGGGGCCAGATTGATGTCGACACACAGTTTTCAAACCCGCCAAAACAAGCCGCTCGTACAGGCGATCACTGGCGGCGTTTTCGGTCTGGCCATGGCGGCCCTGTTGGCCTTCGCGATCTCTTTCGCCTTTTCCGGCCGCGCCTTGGGGCAAGCGCCTGAAAATCCGGCCTACGGCGCTGACGCGCGTTATGAGTGCGAGGCTGGCGCGCGCGAGTCCGGCGCGACAGGACGCGCTCTGGGCGCTTGCGATCTTCTGCTTCGCGACGCCTCCGTCAGCGGAGAGACGCGCGCCCGCGTGCTGACCAATCGCGCTGTCATGCTCTTGGCCCGCGGCCAGAACGTCCAGGCGCGCTCGGACCTTGAAGAAGCGGTCGAGCTGGCGCCGGAACTGGCGGAAGCCTGGCTGAATCTTTCTGCAGCGCAAATCACGACCGGCTCCGCCCAGCAGGCGATCGAGACGGCGCGCCAGGCCGGACAGCTTGGCGCCAGCCCCGCGCTCGCCGCTTTCAACACGGCGATCGCGCTGGAGACCCTGGGCCGGTTTGAAGACGCATACGCCGCCTATAACCAGGCCGCCCAGCAAGATCCCGAAAACATGACCCTGGCCGCCCAGCCCGGCCGCTTCATCTGGCATCAGGGCTGATCGCGCCGCACCGACCTGCCCGCGCCCCTCGCACTCGCACATCGCAAGGGCTATGTATGACGGCGTACCGCCACGCGCAGGAGCCGTCATGACCACAGATCCGTTTTCCGCTTTCGAATTTGACGCCGATGATGCGGGCCGCGTGCTCGATGAGGCGCTGGTAGGCGCGGACGACGGCGAGTTGTTTCTGGAAACCTCCGCCTCGGAAAGCCTCGCCTTTGACGATGGCCGCCTGAAAGTCGCAAATTTTGACGCCGAGCGCGGCTTTGGCCTGCGCGGCGTTTTTGGCGAAGCCTCCGGCTTCGCGCACTCCTCTGATCCGACCCTGGCCGCGCTCAAGCGCGCCGGCGAAACCGCCAGCGCCGCCCGTCAGGGCCGCGATGCGGTCATGGCGCCCTCTCCGTCCCGCGCCAACCAGACCCTCTATAAGGATGTGGACGTCATCGCTCAGCCGGGCTTTGAAGCCAAGTCAGCGCTGCTGGCCGAGATCGACGCGTATTGCCGCGCCAGCGATCCTGAAGTGGTGCAGGTGTCCGCCTCGGTCTCCGCCTCGCGCCGGGTGATCGGCATTGTGCGAACCGGCGGCGATGTGCGCACCGAAGTGCGCCCGCTGGTGCGCGTGAACGTCTCTGTCACCTGCGAACGCAATGGCCGCCGCGAAACCGGCTCCGCCGGCGCGGGCGGTCGCGCCGCCTTTGATCAATGGATCGCGCCGGGCGCGTGGAAAAACCTGGCGGACGAAGCGCTGCGGGTGGCGAAGGTCAATCTTGAAGCCGTCGACGCCCCCGCGGGCGAGTGGCAGGTCGTGCTTGGACCGGGCTGGCCGGCGATCTTGCTGCACGAAGCGGTGGGCCATGGCCTTGAAGGCGATTTCAACCGCAAGGGCAGCTCCGCCTTTTCCGGCAAGGTCGGCCAGCAAGTGGCGTCCAAGGGCGTGACGGTCGTTGATGACGGCACGATCCCCGATCGCCGCGGCTCTTTGAGCTTTGACGATGAAGGCACGCCGACAGGCCGTACGGTCCTGATCGAGGATGGCGTGCTCAAAGGCTATATGCAGGATCGCCAGAACGCCCGCCTGATGGGCGTGGAGCCCACGGGCAATGGTCGGCGCGAGAGCTACGCCCACCCGCCCATGCCGCGTATGACCAACACCATCATGGAAGCGGGCGAGACCGATCCGGGCGAAATTCTGGAAAGCCTGAAAGACGGTGTCTACGCCAAGAATTTCGGCGGCGGCCAGGTGGACATCACCTCAGGCAAGTTCGTCTTCCGCTGCACCGAGGCCTATCGCGTGCGGGACGGCAAGATTTGCGAGCCGATCAAGGGCGCGACCCTGATCGGGGACGGCCCGACCGCGCTGACCAAGATCTCCATGGTCGGCAACGACCTCGAACTTGATCCCGGCGTCGGGACCTGCGGCAAGGCCGGTCAGGGCGTGCCGGTCGGCGTCGGACAACCCACGCTTCGCATTGACGGCCTGACGGTCGGCGGGGCGGGTTAACACCGGGCGGTTTTCGGTTAACCCATCTTACAAAGTAGTCACTTACCGCCTTGTAATAAGAAATTTCACGCAATGCCCTCTAGCTTGCGCCTGATTTTGATTTGCAAGGCTGGATACAGAATGACTTTTCGAACGGCGCCGCTCGCTTTCCTTTTGGTGATGACCGCACCCGCGCTGGCCGATGACGCGCCAGAGCCTGTGGTCGCAGAAGGTGAAGCAGACGGCGCCATTCTCGCCTATCCGGCCAGCTTCTTCACCGAGTTTAGCCCGGTGACCGCGCGCGACATGGTCAATCGCCTGCCCGGCTTTTCCCTGTCTGACGGCGACACCAACCGGCGCGGCCTGGCGGACGCGTTCGGCAATCTGCTGATCAACGGCGTGCGCCCCTCAGACAAGACGCTGGGTCTGGGCACGGTCCTGCAACGCATTCCAGCAGCTCAAGTGGTGCGCATCGAGCTGATCCGCGAACCCCTGCCCGAATATGAAATGCGCGGCTTCAGCCAGCTCGCCAATGTCATTCTGGTCGAAGGCGCTGGCACGCGCGCCAGCTTTGATCACACCCTGACCCTGAATAACTCGTCCAGGCTGGCGTCGGAATTCCAAAGCGCCGTCACGCGCCCTATCGGATCGGGCGAGCTGACCCTGGGGCTGAACTGGGAAACCTGGGGCCCGGCCAATGACCGCACGGTTGAAACGAGCCGTCCTGACGGCGTGCGGCTGTCACGTGAGCATTACAATGATCAAAGACGCTATCGCGAGATCGAACCCTCGATCAGCTATGCGGGGCCTTTGGGCGAGAACACCCAGGTGCGCGTCAATGCGAACGCCGAGTTTGTCGCCTGGCGGCGGATCATTTCCGGCTTCGCCTATGACTACGTGAATGATGCGCCGGTTCCGGCCGCCTATGTGGAACAGAAAAACGATGAGCGCAGCTGGCAAGCGGGCCTGTCATCCACGCTCGAGCATCGCTGGTCGGACGGACTGAACTCGACCACGACCTTCCTGCTGACCCGGTCTGACACCGATAACGGTCCTGAAGTGGAAAGCGTCAACACGTTCTCAAACGGCATCGAGCGCGTTCAGGTCTTCTATCAGGACGCCGAAGAGGAAACCGCGCTGCGGCAGAGTTTTGACTGGACGCTGACGGAGGCCCACTCGCTGACCTTCGGCGCCGAGGCCGCGTTCAATGCGCTCGACGCCAGCCTGGCCCTGTTTGAAGACCTGGGATCAGGCTTTGAGGAAATCCCCCTGCCGGTCGCCGACACGCGCGTTGAAGAAGTCCGCGGCGAAGCGTTCGCCGACGCCGTCTGGGTGATCAATGACACGGTCTCCCTGGAAGGCGGCCTGCGCTACGAATACAGCGAAATTTCCCAATCCGGCCCCGCCGGTCAGTCACGCACCTTCACCTATCTCAAGCCGCGCGGCAGTTTCACCTGGCGCCCCGGCGACCAGCGCCGCATCCGCATCGGTTTCGAGCGCAATGTGGACCAGCTTGATTTCGGAAATTTCGCCAGCTCGGTGGACCTCAACTCCGATCAGGTCGATGTGGGCAATCCCGATTACCGCCCCCAGACAGACTGGACGCTGGAAGCGGAGTTCGAGCAGCGCTTCAACGAGGACGCCTCGGTGACGCTGACGCTGGGCCGCGTCTGGGTGCAGGATCTGGACGACTATATCGCCTTCATCACCCCGACTGAGGTGTTTGACGCGCCGGGCAATATCGGCGACGGCGCGCTCAATCGTGCGACGCTGGAATGGACCAGCCCGCTGGGCTGGTTGGGGCTTCAGAACGCGACCCTGGACGGCTTCGTGGAATGGTATGACAGCAATGTCGATGATCCGGTCACGGGCGTGGAGCGCTCCTGGTCCGGCACTGCGGAATGGGAGGTGAGCTTCGATTTCCGCCAGACCTTCCCAGAGCGCCAGATGGCCTGGGGCTGGGACTATTTCTACCTGTCTGACCGTTCGACCTACCGGGTCAGCCGCTTCACCAACATCCAGAACCCGGCCGGCGATCTGGATGTCTATGTGGAGACCACGCGCTGGTGGGGCCTGACCACGCGTCTGGGGGCGAACTTCATTCTCGACACCACCGACAAGCAAGACCGCATCCTGTATGACGGGTCCCGTGCTGACGGTGTCGAACGCCTGCACCAGCAACGATATTTCGACCACGGCCCGCAGATCTTCCTCAGCGTGCGCGGCGCCTTCTGACGCGTCTGAATTGTAATCCCGGCGCGGCGGACAATCTGATAGGCTTATAACAGCAGGGCGAAACGCCGGGCGATGCGTGCGATCGGGCGAACCTGCTGGGAGGAGGTCGTCATGAGCCGCGTCATAGAGGCGTTCACAGCGGCGGCGCTGTCCTTGGGACTCGCCGCCAGCGCCTACGCTGAACCCACAATTATTGAGCTTGAGCGCACCCTGTCAGGCTATTTCGTCGCGCCGGTTTTTATCGGGCCTGACGGGCCCTATCCGTTCGCGCCCGACACCGGAGCCAGTCACACCGCCATCGCCCAGACACTGGCAGAAGCCCATGGCTTCATCAGCACGCGCGAGCGGCTGGACGCGGTTCAGACCCTGACGGCGGAGGTTCAGGCCGAACGCCATGTTCTGGTCGACCTGAGTCTGGGGTCTCTGCCCCTGGGTGAGATCGACACGGTGGTCACCCCCACCGCGCCCGAGCTTCAGCTGGAGCTGTTCGGCCTTCTGGGCAGCAACGCCTTTACCGGCCGCGCCATCACGCTCGACTATCCGCGCGCGCTGATGGAGGTGGACAGCGCCCCGCCCCGCCATGCGGACGCGCGGATTGATCCGGTGCGCCACGTGCTTGTCGGCGCGGCGCAAGCGCGCCGGGTCGACGATGATATTGCTGTGCTGATCGACACAGGCTCGCCCGTCACGCTCGTCAATCCGGCTCTGGCGCGTCAGCTCAAGCAACGCAGGCCGCTGAGCATCGTGAATGTCGGCAGCGTGTCGCGTATTCCTGAAGTCGTCGAGACAGAAGACAGGGTCGTGCTCAGCCGGTTCCGCATGGGCGGTGTTTGTCTGCGAAGCATGGCGGTGAGCGAAGCGGATCTGGACGTGTTCCACGCCATGGGCTGGGACGACCAACCCGCCATGATCGTCGGGCTCGACCTGTTGCAAAGCACCAGCCTGACCATCGATTTCCAGACCGGCCAGGCCCAGATTGACCCAGGGCCCGAGCGCTGGCGCTGCCGCGGCGGGCGGCGCGCCCAGCTGAGCCATTAAAAAAAGCCCCGGAGCCAGGCTCCGGGGCTTTTCTCTTGGCGCAAGGACTTGCGCTTACAGCAGGTCGCGAGCGTCCTGATCCGGGCCGGCGGCTTCCGCCTTGGCGCTGATCTGGTCTTCCGCACGGCCATGGCCCAGCCCTTTCAGCCAGAAGCTGAGCACGCCGAACACAACGCCGAGAATGATCGCGAACAGACCGATCGAACCGAACACGGAGGCATAGCCGTTGAGCGCCCGTTCAGGGTCCAGCACCTGACCCGCCACGGTGTCGGTGGCGGTGAAGGTGGCGATGATCCCCGCCACATACTGCGCGAACGCCGAGGACAGGAACCAGCCCGCCATCATGGTGGACACGACCGCCGCCGGGCTGAGCTTGGTGATGGCCGACAGACCCACGGGGCTCAGGCACAGCTCGCCGGTGGTGTGCAGCAGATACGCGCCGGCGAGGAAGATCAGCGGCACGCGATAATCATCGCCTGCGAACTGAACGCCCCAGACCAGCACCATGAAGCCCAGACCCACCTGAACCAGCGCGAGGCCGAATTTCAGCGGGGTATTGGGGTTCTTCTGTAGCTTGGCGAGGAACGCCCACAGGGCTGCGAACGCCGGTGCGAACAGCAAGATGAAGCCGGCGTTGAACGACTGCGTCTGCGATGCGGTGATCTCGAACGGGCCCACTGACAGATCGGTGTTGCGCGCCGCGAACAGGTTCATGGAGGAGCCCGCCTGCTCAAAGAGCGCCCAGAACACGACCGAGACCAGGATCAGGATCAGCGCCAGGATCAGGCGTTGCGCCTCCACCTTGGTGCAATTCTTGACCATGTAGACGCACATGTAGCCCAGGAAGCCCAGGCCGCCGATCAGCAAGAAGAGCGCCAGCAAATCCTGTTCGCCCATGCCCGGCAGGGTGAAGCGGATCGTGTGCGCCTGAACCATGAACCAGACCACGACCACGGTGACCAGACCGACGCCATAGAGCAGCCATTCGGTGTTGAGCGGGCCGAACGCCTTGGCTTTGAGTTTTTCGCGGCTCGGCGGATTGCCCACATGATCGATCAGGTTCTTGCCCGGCAGGAAGAACAGGGCGCGGCCGCGGACGAACACGACAAAGCCCAGCGCCATGCCGATGCCGGCCAGGCCGAAGCCGGCCCACCAGCCCACAGTCTCACCCAGCAGGCCGCACAGAATGGCCGCCCAGAACGAGCCCAGATTGATGCCGTAATAGTAAAGGGTGAACCCGCCATCGCGGCGCGGATCGTTCTCTTCATAGAGCTGGCCGACGATGGAGGAGATGTTGGCCTTCAGAAAGCCCACGCCCACAATGATCAGCGCCAGCGCGAAGTAGAAGATGTTCAGGAAGGTGCGATCACGCTCGGCTTCCAGAATCTCGAACTCGCCCTGAGGCAGAACCGACGGGATCGAGGCCGACGCCGGCAGATCCGCGATCAGGAAATCACCCTCGGAATTGGCGGTGAACTGATAGAGCTCGCCATCCACGTCCAGCCCGACTTCACGCATGGAGCCGCGGCCTTCGGCCACCAGCTCGTATTGCTGGCCCTGATAGCTCAGCTGTTGGGTCGCGGGCTCGCCTTCAATGCCCATGGTGGCGTGACCGGCCACCAGCAGCAGCGCGCCGAAGGCGATCGCCTTGCGGTTGCCAAGATACCGGTCGGCCAGATACCCGCCCAGAAGCGGCAGCAGATAGACGAGCGCGGTGTAGGCGCCGTACTGGGCGCTGGCGAGGCTGTCGTTAAACAGGAAGTGCTGGGTGAGGTAGAAGATCAGCAGGCCGCGCATCCCGTAATAGGAAAACCGCTCCCACATCTCGGCGAAGAAGAGAATGTGCAGGCCCTTGGGATGCTTTCGCATTTCCAGAAAGACCGGAATGGCGGTGGCGATCGTGATCACGATCCCCGCCAGAACGACGATATTCATGTGCTGAGGTCCTCCCCATCACGGCCCGACGCCCCTCATGCGCCAGTGAATAAAGGGCCGTGATCAACTTCATGAAGAAAATACTACCGCGCAAAACACCACGCGAGACGCGGAGTCGCAAGGGCCTTGCGGCAGTGGGGGTATTGGGGGGCGAACTCTTGCCTCCCTGAGGGTGGAGGGAAGAGGTTGGCGCTCGATCTCACAATACATGTCATCCCCCGGCTTGTCCGGGGGACCCATGCCGGGTGGTTCGATCACAGATCACGGCATGGATTCACCGGCTAAACCGGTGAATGACAGTCTGAGACAGGTTAGAACAAACTTCGTCATCCCGGACTTGATCCGGGATCCACTGCAGGCGTCTCTATGATCAAAACAGAGTGGTTCCGGTCGATCCCGGATCGCTGCGCGTCCGGGGTAACAAACCGGAAAAGGCGATAAGAAACATATGTGTCTGCGCGCAGAATTGCCTATGCTATCTTCATGATTGACGCACAACTTGCACACCTGAACCACGATCTATGGCTTGAGGACAGCTTCGTGACCGGGGTGGAACTTGGCGCCACACAGTTCTCTATGAACGGCGAATGGGTGGACCATAACCGTCTCGAAAGAGAGGGCCGACGCATATGGCTTTCTGGTCAAATCATTATTTCAGGCATAGAGCGGGTCGAAATTACCGGTCACGCGACCCCCATTTTCGACCAGGATGGCGAACTCATCCTTGGCTCTCCGAACCTCCGGACCGATAAAAACAGTCTGCATGTCGAGCTTGATGGTCTCAGGATCATCCTGTCAGGCACGAAGCTGTCAATAAGATACGAACTGGGCGACGTGATCGAAGCCGAGCCGGAGTTCAAGTAACCAAGACACCTGCCGCCCGGCTCAGCCCCTAATACGCCGCCTCGTCAAAGATCGGCTCGACGCTTTCGCCCCAGGCGGTGTGATAGCGCTCGAGAAGGCGTTCGGCGGGGCTGATCCCGGTTTTGGCGATCTCGTCGAGATCATCGAGGAACAGCGCTTCGTTCTCGCCATGGGCGTTCAGGCGCTGGCGCGCTTTCAGGCCGGCGCGGGAGATGGCGAGCGCTTGCTGGGCGATGTCTTGCAAGGTGGTGTTGCGGAACGGGGTTTTCAGCGCGGTCTTCGCCGCGCCCAGGCGCATGGCGTCACGCTCGTCCGCGGTCCAGTCCTTCACCAGATCCCAGGCGGCGTCGAGCGCGCTCTGATCATAGAGCAACCCCACCCAGAAGGCGGGCAGCGCGCAGAGGCGGTTCCACGGCCCGCCGTCGGCGCCGCGCTGTTCAAGGAAGGTTTTCAGGCGCACTTCGGGAAACAGCGTCGACAGATGATCTTCCCAGTCTGAAATCACCGGCAACTCGCCGGGCAGGATCGGCAGCTCGCCTTTCAGGAAATCGCGGAAGCTGAGGCCCGACGCGTCCTGATAGACCGAGTTGCGCTTGACGAAATACATCGGCGCATCGAGCGCCCAATCCACATATTGCTCGTAGCCAAAGCCCTCTTCGAAGGCGAAGGGCAGCATGCCGGTGCGGTTATTGTCCGTATCGGTCCACACATGGGCGCGATAGCTGAGAAAGCCGTTGGGCTTGCCGTCGCCGAAGGGCGAATTGGCGAACAATGCGGTGGCGATAGGCTGCAGCGCCAGCGAGACGCGCATCTTCTTGACCATGTCCGCTTCGGAGCTGAAATCGAGATTGGTCTGCACCGTGCAGGAGCGGAACATCATCTGATGGCCCATCGTGCCCACTTTGGGCATGTAGGCTTTCATGATGTTGTAGCGGTCCTTGGGCATCATCGGGGTCTCTTCCAGAGACCATTTCGGCGAGAAGCCAAGGCCCAGAAAGCCCGCGCCCACTTCGTCGGCCACTTCGCGCACTTCGCGCAAATGCCCGTTCACCTCGCGGCAGGTCTCGTGCAGGGTTTCAAGCGGCGCGCCCGACAGCTCGAACTGTCCGCCCGGCTCGAGGGTGATGGACCCGCCGTCGCGCTTGAGCGCCACCGGCTTGCCGTTCTCCTCGACCGTCTCCCAGCCAAAGCGCGTCAGGCCTTCCAGCAGCTTGCGCACGCTGGGGCCGTCGCTCTCATAAGGCAGCGGGGCATGGTCTTTCAGCGCGAAGCCGAACTTTTCATGCTCGGTGCCGATGCGCCATTGATCTTCAGGCTTTTCGCCCGCGGCGATATGGCCGATGAGCTGGGATTTGGTCTCGATCCGGGGGCCTTCGCCGCCTGCGTTATAGGTGCCGCTCATGGGTGGTGGTCTCCCCGCCAAGGCAAATCAGTGTGCCGCACAGTTAGGGGGCCGATCTCCCTACGGCAAGCAGGGAAACGGGTTTTCGGTCACAAGCGTGTGAGGGCGCCGAAGCGGTTTCACCAATCGCCGAGCATGGATTGCCAGACGGACAAGGCCGCAGCGACGGCGGTGTCGGCGCGCAGAATGCGCGGCCCCAGGCTGACCGGCAGCACGGAGGGTTGAGCGTGCAACAGCGTGCGTTCCTCGATGGAAAACCCGCCTTCAGGCCCGGTCACGAGCGCCCATTTGCCGCCGCGCTCCCGCCCCGACAACGCCGTGTGAATCGGCAAGGCCCGGCCATGCTCGCCGCCCCAGGGCTCGGTCTGGCTGTCCCCGCTTTCATCGGCGAACATCAAGGTGCGGTCCGGCTCCCAGTCCCTGAGCATCTGGCTGAGGCTCACGGGCTCTGAAATCTGCGGGATGTCCAGTCGCTCGGTCTGCTCGGCCGCTTCGCGCGCCAGCGCCTGCAGCCGGTCGGTGCGCACCCGCTCTGACTGGGTGCGTTGGGTGATCACCGGCGTGATCGAAGACACGCCCAGTTCGGTCGCTTTCTCGACGATGAAATCGGTGCGCGCCTTTTTCACCGGCGCGAAGAACAGCGCCATGTCCGGCGCCGCGCTCTGGCTGCGGCGCTGTTGAACGATTTGCAGGCTGGCGCGTTTCCTGTCAGCGCTTGCAACTTCGGCGCGCCACTCGCCGTCGCGGCCATTGAACAGCCGCACGCCATCGCCCGGTTTGCGGCGCATGACGTTGACGAGATAGTGGGCCTGGTCCCGATCAAGGTCCAGAAGGGCGCCGTCGGTCAGCGGCGCATCGACAAAAAGACGTGGTTCGACACTCATGAATTGCGTTCTAGCGGTCCGGCGCCCACGTTCAACCTCTGTCTTGCGCGTCCCCTCGCGTCCATCAACCGCCCTTGAAACCGCCCCGGCCAAAGGAGCCCGCCATGAAGTCCATCAATCCCTATACCGGCGACACCGTCTTTGAAGCGGAAACGCATGGACAGGCCGCCATTGAAGCCGCGCTGACCCGTGCGGTGAACGCCGTGCAAAAGCTCAAGGCCATGGGCATGGACGCCCGGCTCGACGCCTTGCGGCGCGCCGCAGACATCCTGGACGACCAGCGCGACGCCATCGCCGAACTGATGACGCGCGAAATGGGCAAACCGATCAAGCAGGCCCGCGCAGAGGTCGAGAAATGCGCCTGGGTGTGCCGGTATTACGCCGATGAAGCGCCGGACATGCTGAAGCCCGATCCGATCAAGGCGCCCGAAAAAGGCGATTGCAGCCTTCATCACCTGCCCATCGGGCCGGTCTTCGCCGTGATGCCGTGGAATTTTCCGTTCTGGCAGGTCTTCCGGTTCGCCGCGCCCAATCTCGCCGTTGGCAATCCCGGACTCTTGAAGCACGCCTCCGCCGTGCCGGGCAGCGCGCTGAAGATCGCCGAAGTGCTGGACAAGGCGGGCTTTCCCGAAGGCGCGTTCCAGACCCTGCTGATCGGGTCGGACAAGACCGAAACCATCATCACCGATGATCGCATTCGCGGCGTCACCCTGACCGGCTCTGAAGGCGCGGGCTCCGCCGTCGCCTCGCTGGCGGGCAAGGCGATCAAGCCGTCAGTCATGGAGCTTGGGGGCTCTGACGCCTTCATCGTCATGCCCAGCGCCGATCTCGACAAGGCGGTGGAGACCGCCGTCACCGCGCGCACCCAAAACAATGGCCAGTCCTGCATCGCGGCCAAGCGCTTCATCATCCACCAGGACGTCTATGAGGAATTCACCGCCAAATTCGTGCAATCCATGAAGGCGCTGAAAATCGGCGACCCGATGGACGACAGCACCGATATCGGCCCGCTCTCAAGTGCTGACGCCGCCGATGAGGTCTTTGACCTGGTCCGGCAGACGATTGATGGCGGCGCGAAGGTGCTGCTCGCCTCCGAGCGCAAGGATCACGCCTTTCTCACGCCGGGCGTTCTGGCGGACATTCCGCGCGGCACGCCGGGCCATGACTCTGAAATCTTTGCGCCCGTGGCCCTGATGTTCAAGGCCGAGGATGTGGATCACGCCATCGCCATCGCCAACACTCACCCCTATGGCCTCGGCTCGTCCTTCTGGTCGAAAGACAAATCCGAGATCGAAACCGCCTGCACCGATCTGGAGGCGGGGTCGACCTATGTGAACCAGATGGTGGCGTCCGACCCGCGTCTGCCTTTTGGCGGCGTGAAAAAGTCCGGCTATGGCCGCGAACTGGCGCGCGACGGGCTTCTCGCCTTCACCAACCCCAAGACCATCGCCATCACAGGACTCGACTAGAGCCTGCGCGCGGGGCGGGTGGAAAATCTGCCCGCCTTGCGACCATCGGGCTCTTTCGAACCGGCGCGCGGCGCGCTATCGATGCACGATGACCATCGCCCCTGATCGCCGCGTCGCTGACTCCGTGCCCACCTCCTGGGTGGATCACGCGCCGTCTTCTCTCCGCCCCTATCTGCGGCTGGCGCGCTATGACCGGCCTGTGGGCTTCTGGCTGCTGGCGATTCCATGCTGGCAGGGTCTGGCGATCGCCAGCATCAGCTCAGGCCTGGACTGGCTTGATCTGTACTGGGCGATCCTGTTCGGCGTCGGCGCTATTGCGATGCGCGGCGCCGGATGCACCTATAACGACATCATCGACCGCGATATCGACGCGAAAGTCGCCCGCACCGCCGATCGTCCGCTGGCGGCCGGCACGGTCAGCCTGAAACAGGCCTGGGCCTTTCTGATCGCGCAATGCCTTGTGGGTCTTCTGGTGCTGATCCAGCTGCCCCTGCCCGCAATCCTCACCGGGCTCGGCGCGCTGGCGCTGGTGGCGGGCTATCCCTTCATGAAGCGCATCACCTGGTGGCCGCAGGCCTGGCTGGGTCTGACCTTCAACTGGGGCGTTCCGGTGGCGGGCGCAGCGGCGCTGGGCACGCCTTTCGCGCCGGAAATCCTGCTTCTGTACGCGGCGAACCTGTTCTGGACGCTGGGTTATGACACCATCTACGCCTGTCAGGATATGGAGGACGACGCCATGGTCGGCGTGAAATCCTCCGCCCGCGCGCTCGGCGGCCAGATCAGCTTCGGCGTCCTGGTGTTTTATCTTCTGGCGGCGGCGCTGGCCGCGCTGGCCGGGCTGGTCGCGGGCGCCGGGCTGATGTTCGCGCCCGCCTTCGCCGTCTTCGCCGCGCACCTGCTGCTTCAGACCCGCAAGCTCGACCCTGAAGACGGGCGCGAATGCCTACGGCGCTTCAAGGCGAACCAGATCACCGGCCTGCTGCTGGCAGGCGCCTTTCTGCTGGGCGCTCTGTGAGCGAACACGCGGGCTTCACCAGCATGTGACTGGCCATGCGGCGGATCCGGCATAACTGTGTGAGGTGACGCCAAGAGGAGGCCTCATCATGACCACGCTCAGCCGCCGCCTGTTTCTCGCCACCGGCCTCGCCGCCGTCGCCAGCCCCGCTTTCGGGCAGAGCGATCAGGACGGGCTGGAGGTCGCGCTGTTTGACCATCCGGGCATCACGCCCTGGGGCGCGACGGATATCGACTTCATGAACCTCAGCCGCGATCAATGGCTTGAGCGCCTGAATGGCGAACAATTCCGCGTGCTGCGCCAGGAAGGCACCGAACGCGCTGGAACCAGCCCGCTCAACCGCGAGCATCGCGACGGCATCTATGTCTGCGCCGGCTGCGCCCTGCCGCTGTTCTCGTCTGAAGCCAAGTATGAAAGCGGCACCGGCTGGCCCAGCTTCTGGGCGCCGATCCGCGGCGCGGTGGCGACAAAGAACGATTATCGTTTGTGGACGCCGCGCACAGAGTATCATTGCGCCCGCTGCGAAGGTCATCAGGGCCATGTCTTTAACGACGGCCCCCGCCCGACGCGCCAGCGCTGGTGTAATAACGGCGTCGCCCTGAACTTCGTGCCGCGACCTGACAGCGCCTGACCGAATTGCCCTGAAAGGATCTGACGATGAGCGACGACAATTACACCCACGTGACACGCGCCAACGCCGAGTACGCTGCGGGGTTTGATCGCGGCGGCAAACCCATCCCGCCCGCCAAGCAGGCCGCGATCCTGACCTGCATGGACGCGCGCATCATCCCGGCCGAAGCCCTGGGATACGAGCTGGGCGATGTGCATGTGATCCGCAATGCGGGCGGCCGCGCCAGCGACGACGCGATCCGGTCCCTGGTGATTTCCCACAAGCTTCTGGGCACGAAAGAGTTCTTCGTGATCCACCACACCGATTGCGGCATGGCCTTGTTTGATCAAGAGACCATGGAGCGTCTGCTGGCCTCCAGCCTGAACACCGCGACGCCCGGACCGGACGGCTGGAGTGATCCGGGCGGAACAGACGGCTCTGACGCCGGCAAGGATGTGGACTGGCTGACCTTCAAGGACGCTGCCGACGCCGTCACCGATGATGTGAAACGCGTGCGCGATCACCCGCTGGTGCCGGGCCGCATTCCGATTTACGGCTTCATGTATGATGTCGACACCGGAAAGCTCACCGAAATCCAGGCCGCCAGCGCCATCGGCAAAGCCCGCTGAACCGCTAACGCCCGACCTCGTCCTGCGCGACCACACCCGCATCGGCTCCGCGCCGCTGACGCCTGAGCTACGCTTTCATCTTGCCGATCCGGCGAGCGATCTGTGGCGGCAGGAGGAAGAGGCCTTGATCGCCCGGGGCCTGCCCTCGCCCTTCTGGGCGTTCGCCTGGGGCGGCGGGCAGGCGCTGGCGCGGCTGGTGATGGAGCAACCCACGCTGGTGCGCGACAAGCGCGTTCTGGACTTCGCCTGTGGATGCGGCGTCGCCGGGATCGCAGCCGCCAAGGCCGGGGCGGACCTTGTGACCGGGACCGAGATTGACACCTTCGCGGTTCACGCCGCCCGCGCCAATGCTCGTCTCAATGACGCCGACATGCAGGTGCTGCACGCCGATCTGGTGGGCTGTGACGATGGCTGGGACGTGGTTCTGGCGGGCGATGTGTTTTACGAGACCGACGCGGGCGCCGCGATCACGGACTGGCTTGAAAGCCTGCATGACCGGGGCGCGACCGTGCTGATCGGTGATCCGGGCCGCGCCTATCTGCCGAAGGACAAGCTGAGCGTCATGGCCCGGTTCGAGGCGCCGAAAGCGGGCGATCTGGAAGACCAGGATGTGGGCGCGGCGCGGGTCTGGCGCTTTCACGCCGAGCCCCGCGGCCTGCCCGAAATGGACTAGCGCAGATTGGCGTACCCGCCGTCGAGCGCAATGATCTGCCCGGTCACATAATCAGACGCCGGCGACGCCAGAAACGCGGACAGGCCGATCATGTCATCCGGCGCCCCGATCCGGCCCAGCGGAATATGCGCGGCGACAGCGTCGCGGCCTTCAGGATTACCCAAGGCGAACGCGGTCATCTTGCTTTCAAACGGCCCCGGCGCGATGGCGTTCACGGTGATCTTGTCGCGCGCCAGACGCCGCGCCATCACCTTGGTCAGATGGTGCACCGCCGCCTTGCTGGCGGGATAGGCGTAGGTGTCTTCCATCATCGGCACGGCGAGCCCCTCGATGGAGCCGATATTGATGATCCGGCCCCGGCCCGCCGCTTTTGACGCCGCCTGAAGCTGGGGCAGCAAAGCCTGGGTCAGGAAGAAGATGGATTTGACGTTCAGATCCATCACCCGGTCCCAGCCGTCTTCGGGAAACTCTTCCAGCGCCGCGCCCCAGGTCGCCCCGGCGTTGTTGACCAGAATGTCGATGGCGTCCGTCTGCTCAGACAGCCATTTGGCGAAGGCCTGCCCGCCTTCATTGGTCGACAGGTCAGAGGGGATGGCGTGAACCTCGCCAAACTCCGATAGCCGCTCCTGAGCGGCTTTCACCGCATCAGGCT
Organism: Oceanicaulis sp.; assembly: GCF_051859625.1. GTDB lineage: Bacteria > Pseudomonadota > Alphaproteobacteria > Caulobacterales > Maricaulaceae > Oceanicaulis. The sequence goes on from NZ_JBHYFH010000003.1 coordinate 258,224, forward strand.
TGCGCGAGGTGATGAACACCCGCGCGCCTTGCTGGAGCAGGCCGGTGGCGATCATCTCGCCAATGCCGCGCGTGCCGCCTGTGACGACGGCGGTCTTGCCGGTGAGGTCAAAGAGTTGGGTGACGGACGTCATGATCGCGCTCCTTCATTCAATAAGCGCTTAAGCAAGCAGCAAAGGCGGGCGGAGGGAAGAGGGTTTTGCTTTATTTTTCAGGCTCTGTCCCTGACCAGAAGCCGGGAAAGTCTTTCACACCCGAATGAATCGCGGCAACACTTCGGCATGGCCCGCGTTCGCGCCGTTGACCGGCGACTCTTCTTGCTGATCGAAATCGCCGCCCGGCGTCTGAGCCGGGAAGCGGATGCGCGGTTGCGCGCGGAAGCCAATGTCAGCGCCAGCCAATCCGCCGTCCTGTTCTTGCTGTTAAGGCGCGGCGAACGACGCCTGGGCTCCATCGGCGACATGCTGGCGCTTGGCGCGCCCGCGGTGACGGGCCTGATCAACCGGATGGAGGCCGCCGGGCTGGTGATCAAACGCAAGGATTCCAGCGATAAGCGCGGCGCCCTCGTGGATCTGACCGAGGCAGGCCGTCGCGCGGCCGAACGTGCTGACCAGGTCTTGCGCGGATTCAACACCGAGCTTGACGACAAGCTGGGCGAGCACGACGCGGCTGTGGTCTATGACGCCCTGACCCGGCTGGCGATTGATCGCGACGAATAATCAAACCGCCCGCGTTCAATTTCTGGACGACGTTCACGCTGCGGCGTAGCCTTCCTTCCCAGAAAAGATGAGTTGGGGAGGACGGGACATGTTTCGATTGATTTTGGGGATTCTGGGCGTCGCCCTGGTGTTGGGCCTAGTGCGCATCGGCTATGTGGTCACCCGCGCCAGCGGGGCGCTGAGCCATCCTGAGTACACCGACAACGCCGCCTGCACGCCGGTCGAGATCGCGCCGGGCACTGAAGACGTGACCTATGACGCTGTGAGCGGGCTGGCCTTCGTGTCCGCAGCCGAGCGCCGCTCCGGCGAGATGCATCCGCGTAACGGCATCTACGTGTTTGACCCTGCAGACCCCGAGAGCGTGCGGCTGGTCTCCATTGATGCGCCCGCCGACTTCCGCCCTCACGGCATCAGCCTGTGGCGTGGGGAGAGCGAGAGCGGCGAGCCCCTCGCCCGCCTGTTCGTGATCAGCCACCCCTATAGCGGCCATCAGGTGCTGATCTATGACGTGGCCGAGGATGGCGCGCTGTCTCACCTTCAGACCGTCAGCCATGACGCCCTGCGCTCGCCCAATGACATTGTCGGGGTCGGACCAGAGCAGTTCTACGCCACCAATGACGTCTATTTCGGCGACACGCCGATGGGTTATCTCGAAGCGTTCCTGGGCTTGCCGCTGGGTTCGATCAGCTATTATGACGGCCAGGAGGGCCGCATCGTCGCCGAAGGCCTCGCCTACGCCAACGGGATCAACATCAACGCCGACGGCTCGGAGCTGTACGCCTCGGGCTTTATCGGGCGCACGGTTCATGTCTTTGACCGGGATGCAGACACAGCCGAGCTGACACGCATGGCGCGGCATCCCGTTCCGCTGGGCCTTGATAATATCGAGGTCGGTTCGGACGGCGCGCTCTATATCGCGGGCAATGTCAGCATCTTTGATTTCCTGGCGCATCAGAAAGACCCAGAGGCGAACGCCCCGTCCCAGGCGGTTCGCGTCGATCCGGAGACGGGAGACTGGACCACGGTGTTCGCGGATTCTGGCGAGGCGATCGATTCAACCTCCGTGGCGACCCGTGTCGGCGATCAGCTTTTGCTGGGGGCGGTGTTTGATTCCCACGTCCTCGTCTGCCCCTATATGGCCAACTAAGACCTCAAGATTCCAAGGATGGCGTAATGACCGACCTGATCCGTGTGAGCGACGCGAATGGCGTTCGCACCCTGCGCTTTGACCGCGCTGACAAGAAGAACGCCATCACGCGCGCCATGTACGCCGCGATGGCGGACGGCCTTGAAGAGGCCAACACCCGCTCTGACATTCGCGTCGTGGTCATCGCAGGCTGCGAAGGCTGTTTCTCCGCCGGCAACGACCTGATGGATTTCATGGAAGCCCCGCCCCATATCGGCGGCGGCGAAACCCCGCCCGTCGAGCGCTTCATGATGGCGCTGATGATGTGCGAGAAACCTGTCATCGCCGCGGTGGACGGGTTGGCGGTCGGAATCGGCACGACGCTGTTGCTGCACTGTGATCTCGTTTACGCCACCGAGCGGGCGCTGTTCACCACGCCCTTCGTCAATCTGGCGCTGGCGCCGGAATATGGCTCCTCCCAGATCCTGCCCGGCATTGTCGGTCGGGCCGTGGCCAGCGAAATGCTGCTGCTGGGCGCGAAATGGGACGCCAAGAAGGCCGAAGCGAAAAACCTGATCAACGCAGTCCTTCCTACGGACGGCTTTGACGCGGCGGTGATGGACATCGCCCAGCAGATCACCCAGCTGGCGCCGGGCGCGGTGAAAACCGCCAAAATGCTGATCAACCTGCCGCCCGAGGACATCAAGGACCGCATCGTTCGCGAGGGCGGCCTGTTCGCCGAGCAATTGCGCACCGATGAGTTCAAGGAAGCCGTGACGGCCTTCATGGAGCGCCGGGCGCCAGACTTCTCAAAGTTCGGATAGGCGAGATGGCCAAGGGCAGCCACGAATACGTCGATGATCCCAGGAACGCCGCCATCCGGATCTGGATCAATGGAGAGCTGTTCGCGCGCGAGGACGCCAAGGTCTCCGTCTTTGATTCCGGCTTCATTCTGGGGGATGGCGTCTGGGAAGGCCTGCGGGTCCATGAGGGCAAGATCGCTTTTCTCCAGAGGCATCTCGACCGGCTCTATGAAGGCGCGAAAGCGATCGACATGGAGATCGGCCTCAGCCCTCAGGCTCTGACGCAAGCGCTATACGACACGCTCAAGGCCAATGAGATGAGCGGGGACGGCGTGCATATCCGCCTCATGGTGACCCGCGGGATCAAGGCGACGCCGTATCAGGACCCCCGCGTCACCATCACCCCCGCCACCGTGGTGATCATTCCCGAGTGGAAGACGCCCAAGCCCGAAACCGCCACCAAGGGCCTCAACCTGTTCACCGTCCATGTGCGCCGCGGCTATCCCGATGTGCAGGACCCCAAGCTGAACTCGCATTCCAAGCTCAATTGCATCACCGCCTGCATCCAGGCCGCAAAAGCGGGCGCGGATGAAGCGCTGATGCTGGACCCGCACGGCTTTGTGGCGACCTGCAACTCCACCCATTTCTTCATCGTCCGCAAGGGCGAGGTCTGGACCTCGAGCGGCGATTACTGCTTGGACGGGATCACCCGCGGCGTGGTGATCGAGATCTGCAAGGAGGCGGGCATTCCCGTCTTTGAGAAGAATTTCTCCCTGACGCAGGTCTATGGCGCCGACGAGGCGTTCGTCACGGGCACCTTTGCGGGCGTCGCGCCGGTCTCCACCGTGGACGGTCGGCTTCTGTGCGAGGGACGCGGCCCGATGGTGGAGCGCCTACAGCAGCTCTATCTGCAAAAGATCACCCGAGAGAGCGCGGAATGACCGACGCGCCCGTTCGCCTGTGCCTGTGGTCGGGGCCGCGCAACATCTCCACCGCCACCATGCGCAGCTTTGAGGCGCGCGGGAACTGCGCCGTCTGGGATGAGCCGTTCTACGGCTATTATCTCAAACAGACCGGGCTTGATCATCCGGGCCGGGAGCCGACGCTCGCAGCCTGGCCGACCGACCCGGAAGAGATCGCCCGCGCCTGCGCCGGGCCCGCGCCGCAGGGCCAGGCTGAGTTCTTCCAGAAGCATATGTGCCAGCACATGCTGGACGGGCTGGATCTGAGCTGGACCCAAGCCTGCCGCCATATCTTTCTTATTCGCGATCCCGCCGAAGTCGCCGCCAGTTATCACGCCACCATGAAGCGCGCCTGCGCCGAAGATCTGGGCGCGATCCGGCAGGCGCGCCTGTATGACGAGATTTGCGATCTGACCGGGCGCGCCTGGCCTGTGATCGAGGGCGCGGACGTGCTGGTGAACCCCGCCGGCATGCTCGAAGCGGTCTGCGACGCCGTGGACATCGCCTATACCGACGCCATGCTGAGCTGGCCGCCCGGCCGGCGAGCGACCGACGGCCCCTGGGCGCCGTACTGGTATGCGCGCGTTGAAGCCTCCACCGGTTTTGAAGCCCCCCGCTCGAGCCCGCACGACCTGCCAGAGCATCTGTCCGAGGTCGTCGCAGACTGTGCGCCCGCCTATCAGCATCTCAAGGCTCGGAAGCTGAGCGCGGGCTGAAGTCTGGAAAGCCTGCCTTTCCAAGTTCGACACAGACGCATGACAGCCTCTGGCTTAGGGTTCCTTGAAACGCAAGGACCGAGGCTGATCATGACCGACTTCACGATTACCGAAGAACGTTCCCCATCCAAGGGCCGCTATGTGGCCACGGCCGCGGGCAAGCCCGACGCCGAGCTGACCTATTCCATCGCCAATGATCACATGATCATCATTGATCATACCGGCGTGCCCGATGAGTGGCGCGGCATGGGCGTGGGAAAGGCGCTGGTTCAACGCGCGGTGGAAGACGCCCGCGCTCGCAGCGTTCAGATCATCCCGCTCTGCCCGTTCGCCAAGGCCCAGATCAACAAGACCCCGGACTGGCACGATGTGCTGGAGCCCATCACAAAATCCTGAAAACACATAGAAAAACGGGCGGACCACAGGTCCGCCCGATCTAGTGAGTGCTCACAGGGGAGATTATGATTTCAATCTAGCCCCCTACTTGTTTAAATTTAGTTAGTGAACGATTTCACCGAATATATTTCCTCACAAGCCGCTTGACCCTGCCCTGAAGCGCGCGGACCCTCTGAAAAAAAGGGAGGGTTTTCAATGCGCCGTCTTGTCTGGGTGATCGCCCTGATCGCCGCACTTGTGGTGGGCGGCTGGCTGTATGTCAGTCAGTCCACGCTGGGCCGGGTCTATCTGCCGTCCGGCACGGGGATCACCGCCAAGCAAACCTGTTCGCTGACCTTTGTCTCTGGCCTGGCCCCGGACCGGGCGGCGGATCTTTATATCAATCCGCTTCTGGGCGGCGCCGGATCACTGATCTCGGTCGAGCTGGACCGCGACGAAGCGCGCGTGACCAGCTCGGTGCTGGGTCTGTTCTTCAAACAGACGGCGGTCTATCGCGACGGGATCGGCTGCACGCTGGTGCATGATTTTGACGCCTTTGACGCCAACGCCAGCCTGCCGCTTGCAAACGGTCCCGACCCGATGTCGCTCGACGCCGATTGGCGCGATGCGCAGTTTGATGCAGAGGCTCTGAACGCGGCCCTCGATCAGGTTTTCACCGATGACGGTCGCAATACGCTGGCGGCGCTGGTCATCCATGACGGTCATCTGGTGGCCGAGCGCTATGCGGAGGGCGTGAACGAAACCACGCCGCTGCACGGCTGGTCGATGACCAAATCCACCGCCGCCACCTTCGCCGGCGTGCTGGTGCAACGCGGACTTCTCGATATCCGCGCCGAGGGCGCCATTCCCGCGCTTGTGGAGGTCGGACGCCCTGAGATCACCATCGACGACATGTTGCGCATGAGCGGCGGTCTGGACGGGTTCGAGACCAATGACGGCACCGATCCCAATTCGGAAATGCTGTTCACAGCCCCGGACATGGCGCACTACGCCGCCAACCGCAATGTCCTGCACCCGCCGGGCGAGTACTGGGATTATCAAAGCGGCAACACCATCCTCGCCGGCTCCGCCATGGAGACGCAGATGGGCGAGACGGTGGTGGATGAAATCACGACGCTGCGCGACTGGCTGTTTGAACCGCTGGGGATGAACCATTCCGTGCTGGAGCCTGATCAGTCCGGCACCCTGCAATGGTCGAGCTATATGTACGCCAGCGCCCGCGACTGGGCGCGCATGGGCGAGCTTTATCTCAATAATGGACGCGTGGGCGAGCAACAGATCATCCCGCCCAACTGGCTGTCCTATGTGGGCACGCCCACCGTCACCTCCGACGAGCAATATGGCGCGGGCTTCTGGCTGAACATTCCCGGACTGCCCTCTGACACCGTGGTGATGCGGGGCTTCCAGCAGCAATGGACCTTCGTGATCCCGTCCGAAGATCTGATCATTCTGCGCATGGGAGCGACTTTGGGCAGCGATGGCGGCGCGCCGGACTTCGCGCGTGCGGTGATCGCGGCGAAGCAGGAACCCGCGCCAATGATCAACACCACGGACATCGAGGGAGAACCATAAAATGTCTACACTGGCGCTGGCAGCGCTTCTCAGCGTGACCTTTCATCAAGCGTATGTGGAGTCCGGGGACTTTCAGGGCGCCGAAGCTCGGGAAGAGCAAACCGTCGACCAGTATCCGTGCGCCTATTATGGCGCGGCGATCGCCCCTCTGGGTACAGACAGTCGGTTATGCGGGATGTCCTGGAACAATGGCGATCTGTTCGTCCGGCATCGGGGCGAGGATAGTCTTGTCGGGTCCAATCTCGCGATCCGCGCCTCTCAGGGCGCTTTTGATCGCGGTGAATTCTGGGTGATGCGCAAGGGCGATGCCGCCCTGGCCGGCATCCGTCGGGATCTCTCTCAGAACGCGGTCATGATCAGCAGGGACGAAGGCGAGTGGCGCTCGACGCGCATCAATTGCGGCGAGTACGGGTTTGCCCACGCCTTCCCGCTTTCAGATGCAAACCGCTATACCGTTGTCGCCTATAGTTCCGAAGGCTCTTACCTGTTCTGCCGTCTTGATTTCTGGACGCACGAACAGACCCAGACCTGGGTCGAGGGTCCCATCCCCAGCATCCCGTTGGATGAGCTACAGATTCAGTGGGGCGATGGCCCGAATTATCTGATCAGCACCCGCAACGGCGAAGAAATTTTCCGCTCCAGCACCGCCGATTAGGTTGAGGGTTCGTTGATCTCGGTGCGTTGAAGGATGCGGTCGAACGGGTGGGGCGTCACCCGTTCGGCCTGAACCATGAAGGCGTTGAATTTGGGATGGCGCTCGCGCCAGCCGCGCACATGGTTCCGCGCGCTGTCTGAATTGGACAGGACCAGCGCGGCGCCGATGGCGATCAGCACCAGCCCGAACGGCAAAGGCGTCCAGAAGAGCGGGAGGCCGAGCGCGATCAGCAAGAACCCCAGTGTTTGATATACGAACCTCATGCATCACAAATGCGCAGGCGCCCGAAAGGTTGCAAGTGTCTTAAGCTGAGCTTCAGCCCGCCGCGCGCTTGCGACGGCGCTTCTGATACAGCATCCACAGGCGCGAGCTGCCCAGGCACAAGCCGGTATAGACCAGCAGCACCGCCACCGCGGAAGCGATCCCGGCGATCGTCTGGCCGATCAGGCCGAACACCTCGCCCGTATGCAGGAAGCGGATGAAAATCCGCGCCTTGCGCGCCAGCGGCATGTCCGCGCGCGGGTCAAGGCGCTCAATCGCCTGCCCGTCCCGTGCGACCTCGAAACTTCGGATCGCGCCCGGCTCGACGCCATTGCCCGAATCTATCGCAACAAGAACTTTGGCGGCGTCTGCTTCAGGCAAGGTGATCTGCACCCGACGCCCTTCGCGTCCGGACTGGGCCTGCACCGCAGCGACCAGCGCATCGAGTGAGACAGTCTGGCCGGTGAGACGCTCAGGCTCTTCCGCAACGACCTCAGCCTGCTGCCCGCCTTGTCCTTGCGCGCCGCCAAAGACCCAGCTCACAAAGTCCCCCGCCCAGCCATAGGAGAACACCGCGCCCGTCAGTGTGATCGCGACCAGCGGCAGTGCGAACCACAGGCCCAGCGCATGGTGCCAGTTGAAATGGCGCGCCTTGGCGTTGGGGTGACGCGCCATCAGCGTCAGGCGCGGCTTCAAAAACGCCCAGCGCCAGAGTTTCGGCAGCCACAGATACATCCCCGTCAGGCAGAGCAGGGTGAAGAACAGGTTGGACACGCCATTGATCTGGGCGCCCACCTCATTGCGGCCTCCGGTAAAGGCCAGCCAGCGGTGGATATACATCACCCGGCGGAAGAAGGCGGTCGCGCCCTCGCCCGCCCCGTCCAGGCGCTCGCCCGTATAAGGGTTCATCAGAAAGCTGTTGCGACGCCCCGCCGAGACGCTGACCGCGCCCTCGCGACCGTTCGGAACTGTCATCACATGCCCCGGCGCGCCGCCCGCCGCAATCGCCGCGTCCGCCAAGCCCTGATAGCTGAGCGGTTCGGCGTCGGCGGGCGCAGTGATGGCGCTGTTCTGCGCCATGCGGATCATCTGACGCTCATAGGTCAGCAGCACGCCCGTCACCGACATGAGCAGGATGAACATGCCCAGGCTCATGCCCACGATCAGATGGAGCCAGAAGATGATGCTACGGATTTTCATGCTGTTCCCCGGTGTGTCGATGGGAGTGCTACGCCCGCCGTCATCCTCATCTGTCGTGGTGCGTCAGTCCGCCGCGCAGCGGCCGCCCGCCCAGCCGCGCTTATAAGAATTAATTGCAAAATTGGGCAAGTTATCTCTCATGCCTCGCTGCACAACGCAGCTTCGCGCTTGGCCCGCCTGCCGGGCGGGCCTAGTTTGCACTCCATCTGACAGGAGGGCCGGATGGCGTACAAATCTCTGCGCGACTTCATCGCTTTGCTGGAAGCGGAGGGTGAGCTCAAGCGCGTCTCCCGCCCGGTCTCCACCCATCTGGAAATGACCGAGATCCAGACCCGGCTTCTGAAAACCGGCGGTCCGGCGGTCCTGTTTGAAAATCCGGTGCATGAAGACGGCCGCCCCAGCGAAATGCCGGCGCTCGCCAACCTGTTCGGCACGGTGGGCCGCGTCGCCCGCGCGGTGACCCTGGGCGGCGAGCCGCGCAAGACGGCGTCTGACCTGCGCGAAGTGGGCGAGCTCTTGGCCTTCCTGCGTCAGCCCGAACCGCCGCGCGGCCTCAAAGATGCGCTTGGCATGCTGCCGCTGGCCAAGACCGTGATGAGCATGCGCCCCGCCAATGTGCGCAAGGCGCCGTGCCAGGAAGTCGTGCTGCAAGGCGAGGATATTGATCTTGATCGCCTGCCGATCCAGGGCTGCTGGCCGGGCGAGCCCGATCCGCTGATCACCTGGCCGCTCGTGGTGACCAAGGGCCCGTCCGACGACAAGCAGGACGACTTCAACCTCGGCATCTACCGGATGCAGAAGCTGGGCAAGGACCGCGCGATCATGCGCTGGCTCAAGCATCGCGGCGGCGCCCAGCATTTCCAGCGCTGGAAGAACGAAAAGCCCGAGCCCCTGCCCGTGGCCTGCGTGCTGGGCGCCGATCCCGGCACCATCCTCGCCGCCGTCACGCCCGTGCCAGACACGCTGAGCGAATACCAGTTCGCAGGGCTGCTGCGCGGTCAGAAAGCCGAGCTGGTGGACTGCAAGACCGTGCCGCTGAAAGTGCCCGCCGAGGCCGAGATCGTGCTCGAAGGCCATGTGATGCTGGACGAGTACGAGGATGAAGGCCCATATGGCGATCACACCGGCTATTACAACTCGGTCGAGAAATTCCCGGTCTTCAAGATCAGCGCCATCACCATGCGCAAGGACCCGATCTATCTGACCACTTTCACCGGCCGTCCGCCGGACGAGCCGTCCGTGCTGGGGGAGGCGCTGAACGAGGTGTTCATCCCGCTGGTGCGCCAGCAATTCCCCGAGATCGTCGATTTCTGGCTGCCGCCCGAAGGCTGCAGCTACCGCATCGCCGTCATCTCGATGAAGAAAGCCTATTCGGGCCACGCCAAGCGGGTGATGATGGGCGCGTGGTCCTATCTGCGCCAGTTTATGTACACCAAATGGGTGATCGTCGTGGATGACGACATCAATGCGCGCGACTGGAAGGATGTGATGTGGGCGATCTCCACCCGCATGGACCCGGTGCGCGACATCACCCCGATCGAGAACACCCCCATCGACTATCTCGACTTCGCCTCGCCGGTGTCAGGCCTCGGCTCGAAGATCGGTCTCGACGCCACCAATAAATGGCCGGGCGAGACCAACCGCGAATGGGGCGAGAAGCTCTATATGGAGCAGGATGTGATTGATCGCGTGGACGCGATGTGGAGCGAGCTGGGGCTGGACTAGGCCCCAGCGCCCGGTGCAACAGCTTAGGCCGTCGCCGGTTCCGGTTTCATCACCATCAGCGCCACACCCACCACAAAGAACCACGCAATAAAGCCCAGACCGAAAATCATGGCGGCGTCCGAGAGCACGGGGATTGTGGACACAATGCCCGCGCCGCCCACCACGAGTCCCAACAGATTGACCGGCATGGGGAGGGTCCGGGACTGAAAACCGGCCAGGCTCAGCAGAACGATCCACATCCCGCCGGTGATCTCATTCCCGCCGCCCAGTCCGGCCGCCACCACGACCGTGCTCCGCCACAAGGATGCGGCGGCGGCCATATCGGTTTCGGCAAGCTGGACGATCTGGCTGGTGGCCACATTGGTCAACATGCCCGTGGCCAGGATCAATCCCGCCCAGATCAGTCCGAACGCCGTCGCGGTTTGCACCAATCCATTCGCAGCCGCTTTCACCCGTTGATGCACGGCGATGACCAACACCACCATGAGCACGGCGTTGAGCACATAGATCACCAGATTCCAGGCTGACATCAGAGTCGCATTTTCAACCAGGAACCCCACATGCTGCTCCGCAGGCACGGACAGGCTGCCATACTGAACCGGCCCCAATATGCTGAAATAGACCCAGAACCCGATCACGTAGGTCAGGCCCGCCGCGATTGCGGCCACTCCACCGAGACGTTGAAACATCCGTCTTCCCTTCCTTCAAAGTCAGTTTGAACTCGGTCTAGCCCGTTGAGGCTTGCCATGTGTGTCCGCGTGACGGCGTGGACATCAGCGCTGCATTCCACCGGCTTCGAGTCTGACTTTCACCCCGAAGACCAGGGTCCAACCGATCACGGTCAGAACCGGGACAGACAGAACAAGCGGAGTGCGAAGCGCTTCGGGCAGCACATGGTTATTGCCAAAGAAAAAGATCCCTGTGGCCAGGAAGAAGGCGAAACCCATCCGCCAGAGATGACGACTGAGCCAGCTCACGCGCTGCGGCGTCGTGTGTCGGGCATAAAACAGATCCAGCACGAACAGCCCGAAACTCACCCCCGCAAGCAGGTAGAAGGCTGCCGGGGGGAGGTCATTGAGCATTCCCTCTGGGGAAGACGCGGCAATCAGCCCGCCCGACACAGCCCCCAGACACAGCCCGCCTGAAACAAGGCCGGACCATCGCGCCAGAAAGATCGAGAGCCAGGCCTGTCGTCGGGCCGCAGCCCAACTGGTCAAGACGGCATGTCCCGCTATGCCCGACAGAAACACCGTGAACAGAATGTCTCGCGCCAGACTGAGCCAGAGACCGCTGAGCGCCAGGATCAGCATGGCGATCACAAATATGGCCCCCGAGGCACGGTGCCAGACCTGCCCTTTGCGAGATGACAAGGCCGCCAGCCCAGCCAACACGGCCACACATCCCACTCCAAAATGGGCGGTCCCCAACAGATCAGGCTCAGTCATCATCCCGCACTTCCATGACGTGTCCGCGCGAACGCCGCGCATATGTCTCATCGGCATAGGAGGCGAGACGGCCAAACGTCGTCCGCGCGTGAGGGCGAGGACACAATCAGGCAGGGATAGCGATTGAACGGGGCAATGCGCTGAACTAGACCCAAGCCATGCAAACTGACGCACTGCTCGTGATCTCTTCCGTACTGGTCGGCATTTCCCTGACCGGCGTAGTCATGACCTTGCGCGGGTCTGCACCGGCGCCCGGTCGCCATACGCTGATCGTCGTGTTCGGATTGTTTCTGGGTCTGGCCGCACTGCCGCTGATCGCGCGTTTCGCCAGACCCGTGTATGATCTGTACCTGCCCGCGCTCTTGCCCTGTCTCATGCTCTTGCCGGCCTGTCTTTTCCGGTATGTCACAGAGCGGATTGACGCCATCGACCACAGGCCCTGGCGGCGTCGGCATCTGGGGCTCCCGTTCATCGGCGTGATTGTCATGATCGGCTACTGGGCCCTGCCCGGGCCGGTCCGGCGAACCCTGCTGATCGAAGGCGATCTGCCAGCGGGCTGGTTCCCGGCCCTGCTCGCGCTGACAACCTTTGCGCTCATTCTGATCTGGGCCGTGACGTCCCTGATTTACCTGGCCGTGATCGTGAAACACCTGTCGCGCTACCGGGCCCGGCTCAAAGCCCTCTTTTCCAATACCGAAGCGTTCGAGCTGCGCTGGATGGATGGGTTCATCCTCATGCTCGTCATCAGCTGGGGCCTCTCAGGCCTCTCAGTGATCAGTGACAATCTGGGGCCTGGTTTGATCGTGCCGGCTGAAGGGATTGTTTTCACTGTCGGCCTGGCCGTGCTGATGCTTGTGGTCTTCGCCACCGGACAAATGCCCGCCCAAGACATCCCGCCTGCACTTCCCCCGGAGCCTGACAAGTACGCCCGCTCGGCGTTATCATCCGAACGCACTGAACTCATCGCCCGCAAGCTCGAAACGGCCATGCGAGCCGAGGCGCTCTATCTGGACCCCACGCTGTCGCTACAAAAACTGGCCAAGCATGTGGCCGCACCCCACAATCATGTCTCCCAAACCCTGAACGGGCATCTGGGTACGACATTTTTTGATTATGTGGCGCGATGGCGCGTTCAAGCGGCCCAGCCCTTATTGCTGGCCAAAGAAGCCTCGGTCCTGACCATCGCCCTCGATGTCGGCTTCAATTCACGCTCCACCTTCTACAAGGCGTTCAAACGTGAAACCGGGCTGACCCCTAAAGACTATCAGAAACAGAACGCGCGCACCCGCTTAACGCCCCGGTAACTCACATTACCAGTTCCGCGTGCAATTTCCGGATGTTGAGCGCATGGTTTGATCATGAACTCGGTTTTCTCATCCGGCGTACAAGCCTTCCAAGCCGCCACAGCGCGGCTGGATGCTGCGGCAGGCATGGTCAACCGCGTTCGCCCATCGACTATCCCTGCCGCGCTGACCCAAAGCGCTTCAGCTCCTAACGCGCCTGCCGGGCGATCCGACGCCCCCCCACCACCCGCCGGACCCGGCGGGCGCGTTTCTTCTTTTGACGATGACTATGTCACCGCGATGGTCGATATGATCAAAGCTGAAACCCAGGCCTCCGCCGCCGTCAGCGTCATCCGCACGGCCGACGAGATGATCGGTAAGTTGCTGGACGCGAAAGCGTAATCCGCTCGTCCAGACCACAGCAATTGCACCGATGAAAAGGAAGCCGTTAAGGCTTCACATCTAGTGTTCCTGAAATGGCTGTGTCAGAATCCATCCCTACTGCGGGTGCATCACCCCACGTGTCGTCGCCCGTCCTGGATGCGGGCGAAGACCGGCTGCATATCCATATCTGCGAGGCCAGCCGGGTTCAGCGCGCCATTTTGTGCCGCATGCTGGGCGAGGCCGGGTTTGTCACCAGCGCGTCCGGGCATGCGGAAGAGAGCCTCAAACAACTCGCCGACACCCCGCCCGACATCTTCATGACGGCGATCGAGCTGCCGGATTTCTCAGGACTTGAGAGCTGCTGGCTGGTCAAGGCCAATCCCGAAACCGAGCATATACACACCATGGTGCTGACCGCGTCAGGCCAGGAGGACAAACTCGCTGAGTCGCTGGATTCGGGCGCCGACGATTATCTGACCAAACCGCTCGACCCCAACGAGCTGAAAGCCCGCATGCGCGCCGCATCGCGCATTGTGCGTCTGACCCAGCGCATGCGCAACGAAGCGGAAACCGACGCCCTGACCGGGGCGTATAACCGCCGGATCTTCATGCGCACGCTGGAGCGCGAACACAAGAAAGCGCTCGATCAGGCGCTGCCCTTCAGCGTCGCCATGGTCGATCTCGACTTCTTTAAAAAGATCAACGATGTACACGGGCACGCCAGCGGCGACCGGGTGCTGATTGAAACCGTGCGCCAGCTCAAGACCAAACTGCGCCCCCCCGCCATGCTGGGCCGGCTGGGCGGCGAGGAGTTCGCGGTCGTTCTGCCCGGTCAGGATGAACAGCAGGCGCGCCAGACATGCGAAACCCTGCGCGAGACCGTTCAGGCCATGTATGTGGAAAACGATGTGGGACAGCACATTGCCGTCACCGCCTCTCTGGGGCTCGCCGTGCTGAACCCCGGCGATCTCAACTCAACGGGCGAGCACATGCTCGCACGCGCTGACGGCGGCCTCTACGACGCCAAGGAAGGCGGCCGCAATCAGGTTTGCATCGCTTGATCTTTTCGAGCTGACGCGAACGCTCTAGGGTCCGGCCATGACCCAAGTTTCCGTTGATATCGTCTCTGACGTTGTGTGCCCGTGGTGCTGGCTGGGCCTGCGCTATTGGGATCAGGCCCGCGCGCTTGTGCCCGAGATTCAGACCGAAACCCTGTATCGCCCCTTCCAGCTAGATGGCGCCGTCCCGCCCGGCGGCGTCGCCTATCAGGACTATATGAAAAAGAAGTTCGGCGACGGCCCGGACGACCGCTTCAAGATGATGCGCGAGCATCTCGAACAGGCCGGTCCCGCCGCCGGGATCACTTTCCGCTTTTCCGGCATCCCCATGCGGCCCAACACGCTGAACGCCCATCGTGTCATCCGCTGGGCGCAGGGCCAGGATCTGGGCGAGGCCGCGTCAGAACGTCTGCACAAGGCGTTTTTTGAAGACCATCTCGACATTGGCGATCTGGCGGTTCTCACCCAGCTTGCGGGTGAGATCGGGCTGGACGCCGACATCGTCGCCTCGCTGCTGCAAACCGATCAGGACCGCCAGGCGGTTCTGGACGAAGAGCAATTCTACCGGCGGCTAGGCGTTCAGGGCGTGCCGTGCTTTATTTTCAACGGACAGTTCGCAGTCTCCGGCGCGGAAGCGCCCGAGGTGCTGGCGGACGCGATCCGGCAGGCCGCCAGCCTGCCTCAGGACAATGACGACGCCGGATAACCGGCGCGCCGCAGGGGGAACTCCATGACCGCAATTCAAGTCGTCAGCCTTTATGTTGGCCTCAACCTACTGATTCTACTAATCCTGGGGGCCAATGTGGTCCGTTACCGGGTCAGCACCAAGACCAGCCTGGGAATGGGCGAGAACCCGGCGCTTGAACGCGCCTGCCGCGCGCACGCCAATGGCGCGGAATGGACGCCGGGCGTTCTGATCGCTCTGGTGGTGATGGCGCTGATCGGCGCGCCGATCATGGCTCTTCACGCCATCGGCGTGACCCTGACCGTCGCCCGCGGCATTCATGGCTGGGGCGTCGCCACCCAGGACGGCCCCAATATCGGCCGCTTTCTGGGCGCCCTGTTGACCATGACCATTTATGCGGTTCTGGCGGTCGGTCTGATCCTTCACGCGGTCACGGGCTGAGCCCTTAGCCGTTCTGACGCGTTGCGCTAAGGGTCGTGTTGACGTTATGGGATCGGTATGACCGATCAAAACGCCAGCGCCGGCTTGGGCGCGCCCGACACTTCTTCGCTTCTGTCCCTGGCTCATGAGCTGGTCGACCGCGCCAAGGCGGCCGGCGCCCAGGACGCGGAAGCCCTGCTCTCTGAATCGCGCGCCATCGAGGCGGGCGTGCGCGAGGGCAAGCTGGAAACCGTCGAACGCAGCGAGACCCGCGACGCGGGCCTGCGCGTTCTGATCGGCAAACGCCAGGCGGGCGTCGCCTTCTCAGACCTCTCCGAAGCGGGGATGAGCCTCGCCGTCGAACGCGCGGTGGCCATGGCCAAGGCCGCGCCGGAAGACCCCTATTGCGGGCTGGTCGAGCCTGACAAACTGGCGCGCAACCTGCCTGACATCGCCACCTATGAAGCGTCGGACTTCACCCCCGAGCAGCTCGAAGCCGCAGCGCTTGAGATGGAAGCGGCCGCGCTCGGCGTCAAAGGCGTGGCGATGACGTCAGGCTGCGGCGCCAGCGCCGGCGTCGGCGGCTCGGCCTTCGTCACCTCCACCGGATTTGAGCGCGCCCGTCTGGGCTCGCGTTGCGGGCTGGGCGTCGCCGCCATCGCCAGAGATGCGTCCGGTGCGATGGAACGTGATTACGACACCCACGCCGCCCGCCGCCGCTCGGACCTCAAGACGGCGCAGGAGATCGGCCTCAGCGCCGGCGAACGCGCCGTCAGCCGTGTGGGCGCGGAAAAACTCGCCACCGGCAAGATGGCGGTCGTTTTTGACAAGCGCGTCTCCACCACTTTCATCTCCTCGCTTCTGGGCGCGATTTCCGGCCCGGCCATTGCGCGCGGCACGTCTTTCCTGCGCGACAAGATGGGCGAGCGCCTGTTCAGCGAAGGCGTGGACGTGATCGAGGATCCGCTGCGCGACTGGAGCTTCGGCGCCCGTGCGGTGGACGCGGAAGGCATCGCCTGCACGCCGCGCGCCCTGATCGAAGACGGCGTGCTGACCAGCTGGCTTCTGAACGCGTCGAGCGCGCGCCAGCTGGGGCTGGAGCTGACCGGGCACGCGTCGCGCAATCTCGGAGGCGCGCCGGGCGTCGGCGCCTCCAACGTGCATCTCAGCCCCGGCGAGCTGGACCGCGACGGCCTGATCGAGGCCGCCGGAACCGGCGTTCTGGTCAGTGAAATGTTCGGCCCGTCGCTGAACGCCAACACTGGCGACTGGTCGGTGGGCGTGGCGGGTTACGCCATCGAGAACGGCAAGCTGGGCGGTCCCGTCAGCGAGATCACCGTGGCGGGCAATCTGCTGGACATCTTCGCGCGGCTGGTCCCGGGTTCGGATCTGGAGTTTGACAGCTCGATCAACGCGCCCAGCGTTCTGGTGGATGCGCTGTCCATCGGCGGACGCTGATGTACGATCCGCGCGCAGACCGGGACCTGCTGGCGGATGCGGCGCGCGCCGCGGGCGAGCTGGTGCTCGCGTTCAGGGCGCGCGGCATGCGCGACTGGGAAAAGCTGCCCGGCGATCCGGTCACCGAGGCTGACCTCGCCTCTGACGCGCTGCTACAGGAGCGGCTCAAGGCCGCCCGCCCTGAGTATGGCTGGCTGTCAGAAGAGACCGTGGATGATCAGTCGCGGCTGACCGCGAAACGCAGCTTCCTCATTGATCCGATCGACGGCACCCGCGCCTTCCTGAAGAACAAGCCTGAATTCGTCATCTCCTGCGCCGTGGTGGAGGATGGCCGGCCGGTCGCCGCCGCGATCTACGACCCCAGCGCGGACGCCATGTATGACGCCGCCCTGGGCCATGGCGCGCGCAAGGACGGCGCGCCGCTCGCCATCAGCACCCATGACCGGATCACCGACGCGCGGCTGATCGGCGACCCTGGACGGCTGGCGGATTTGCGCGCGCTCGGCGCCGAGGCGCATACGGTCAATTCCGCCGCCTTGCGCCTGTGCCGACTGGCCGAGGGCGAGGCCGATGCGGTGGTGGCGGTCCGACCCAAATGGGACTGGGATCTGGCGGCCGGTCATTTACTGGTGGAAGAGGCCGGCGGCGTCTTCACTTCGTCGAAAGGCGAGCCGGTGTATTATAACAGGACAAGCGCTGTTCAGGATCCGCCGCTGGCGGCTGGTCCGGTGCTGCATGCCTTGCTATTAGAGCGCCTGACGCAGACCCCATAACGTCCTTTCGGGAGACTCCCCATGACCGAAACGTCTGAACAACAATTGCTTCACCTGGTGATCGGCGGCGAGCTGAAAGATATCGGCCCCTGCGCGCCTGAATTCAAAGACCTCACCAAGGTCGATTTTGTCGGCGCCTATCCCAGCTATGACGCCGCGCGCGAGGCGTGGAAATCCGCCGCCCAGCGCACCGTGGACAATGCGCATATGCGCTATTTCGTGATCCACGCGCACAAGATGCTGGATCCGTCCAAAAAGGACTAAGCGCCCTGTCTGCTGACCCGCCTGCGACTGACGGCGCCCTGCCCGGCGCGCCCAAGCCTCGACGCGCGCGCTCGTTTGCGCTGGCGGCGCGGTTATGGCGCGAGCAGATCACCAAGCATAAAGCCCTGCTGGCCTGGGCGAGTTTGCTCGCCGCCATCACGGCGGCGGCGGCGTCCGGCTATGGCGTGGTGGTGCAACAGGCGTCAGGCCTTCTGGAAAGCCGCGACCCCAGCGTGCTCTGGCTGGCGCCGGCGCTGATCCTGGGCGCGGTGATCGTGCGCTCGGTCAGCCTGTTTTTGCAAAACCTCGCCACCAACCGGCTGGCGCTGGCGATCATGCGTGACCTTCAGGTCGCCATGTTCGACCGGCTGATCACGGCTGACTTTCAAAGGCTGGAACGTGAGCCGGTGGGCGCGATCATCTCGCGCTTCACAAACGACATCACCATGCTGCGCGAAGGCCTGATCCGCGCCGCCAACAATCTCACCCGCGATTTCCTGACCGTGGTGGGCTGTCTTGCGGTGCTGTTCTGGCTCGACTGGGCGCTAACGCTGGTGGTGCTCGCCGTGCTTTTGCTCGCGGGCCATCCCATCACCGTCATCGGCAAGGCGATCCGCAAGCGCTCGGGCGATATTCAGGACCAGATGGGCGATGTGTCGAGCTTTCTCGAGGAAGGCTTTTCCGGCGCCCGGATGATCAAGACCTTCTCGCTCGAAGACTGGTCGCAGACCCGGGCCCGCGGCCGCTTCCAGCAGCGCTTTGAACTGTTGCTCGCCATGGTCGCCCAGCGCGCCCGGATCGAGCCGATCATGGAAGTCGCCGCCGGCGTCGCGCTGGCGGTGATCTTCGGCTTCGCAGGCTGGCGCGCCTTGAACGGCGCGACGGAACTGTCGGACCTTCTGGGCTTCATCGTCGCTTTCGGGGTGATGAGCTCGCCCATCCGCGCCCTCGCCTCGCTCTCGGGCGTGCTGCAGGAAGGCTTCGCGGTGCTCGACCGGGTCTTCGCCCTGCTCGATGAAGAACCCAGTCTCACCGAAGCGGACGACGCCAAACCCCTCGCCCTCACAGGCGGCCATGTGCGCGTGAATGATGTCAGCTTTCAGTATGAGCCGGGCGTGGATGCGCTGTCGCACATCACGCTGGACGCCAAGCCGGGCGAGACGATCGCCTTGGTGGGGCCGTCAGGCTCGGGCAAGACGACGCTGCTAAACCTCATCGCGCGGCTGTATGATCCCCGTGAAGGTTCGGTGGAGATTGATGGTCAGGACATCGCCCGGGCCCAGCTCGCCTCGCTGCGCCGCCAGCTGGCGCTCGTCAGCCAGGAGGTGACCCTGTTTGACGACACGATCAGAAACAATATCGCGCTCGGAAAGCTCGGCGCCTCGGATGACGAGATCATCGCCGCCGCCAAGGCCGCCGACGCCCATGACTTCATTCTGGGCCTGTCGGGCGGCTATGACACCCAGGCCGGACCGAAAGGCTCGAACCTGTCGGGCGGTCAGCGCCAGCGCGTGGCCATCGCTCGCGCCATCCTGAAAGACGCGCCGATCCTCTTGCTCGATGAAGCCACCAGCGCGCTCGACGCCAATTCCGAAGCGCGGGTGCAGCACGCCCTTGATGAGCTGAGCCGCGACCGCACCACCATCGTCATCGCCCACCGCCTCGCCACCGTGCGCAAGGCGGACCGCATCTATGTGATGAAGGCGGGCGAGATCGTGGAAAGCGGCGACCATGACAGCCTGATCGCCCAGACCGGCCTCTACGCCCAATTGAGCGCGCTGCAATTCGCGGACGGGTGAGCGGGCTCTCCCTCACCCCATGATTGGCCACAGCCCGCAGCGCTTCAAGTCGCCCACCCGCTCACCGGGCACATAGACCGTGTTTTCTACGCCTTCCTCGCCCGGACGGAGGCGGTCGCCGTCAAAGGCGGCGCGGGTATAGCCCAGCTCTTCGGTCAGCGCCTGATCGGCGAGCTCATTGGTTTGCATCAGGATGAGCGGACGGCAGCGCTGAAGCGTCTCTTTGGCGCCGCGCACCACCGAGGCGAACCAGCCTGGCGCGTCGATCTTCAGAAACCCCGGATTGAGTCCCAGCATGTCCAGCGTGAAGGTGCGCGCCTCGCCCGCCATCATTTCAAGCTGGTCAGGGTCAAACCCGCTGACCCGGTGTTCGCTCAGCCAGCCGCCCGCCTGATCGGGATCAAACGAGGCCAGCCCGTCATAAACAAAGCTGCGATAGACCGGCACGTAGAGCCGCCGCGCCTCGTCCTTGTCGCCGAGCCCGCAGGCATAGACCGCCAGCGCAGGATCATCGTCAAACAGGGTCGCGAGCGAGCAGGCCAGCGGCACATTGGGTTCAAAGGCATGGATCAGGGCGTCAGGCTGATACAGCCGTATCGCGTCCACGCTCTGGCCGCGATGGGCGCCCACATCAATGAAGACCTCGCCCGGATCGGGCCGCCAGCGTGAGAGCAGCGAGAACTCGCGCTCGAACGGGCGGCGCAAGGTGCGGCGCATGAAACGCTGGGCGCGGGCCTTGGCGTCGACAAATCGCGGAAACCGGCTTTGCAGAGCCCGGACATGACTGGTGATCGGCATGAGGCGCTCCCTCCTGCATCCAGAAGATGCAAGCGGTGCGCCATCAACCTCAAGCTATTCGCGGCGTAGGATTTTCTCGGTCAGGGCTGAGCCCCACCAGCTGGCCATGAAGCCGTCATGGCACGCCTGGCGGTCATATTCGGTGCGCACCCAGTCCAGAAAATCGATCGGCGACGCGGCGTTTCTCTGACGATAGAGATCAAAGAAATGATCGAGCATGCCGGTCTTGCCCTGCTTGATATGGCCGTATTTGAACGAGAGCTGCTCGACCGCCTCTTCAAACGGCGCCTTCTCGTGCAGCAGCTTGTACATCACCGCCACGATGCCCGCCCGGTCCGCGCCGGACTTGCAGTGCATGAAGGCGGGATAGGCGATCTCGTCGAACACTTTGATCAGATGCTCGATCCGTTCCACATACGGCGCCTCGCGCGAGCCCCAGGGCAGGTCGACGATCTCAAGGCCCAGCTCGGCGCAGGTATGATGCTCAAGATCATAATAATGCCGCCCCGGCTGGGTCCCGCGCAGGTTGAGGATCGTCTTGAACCCCATATCCTTGAGCGCTTTCAGCCGCTTGGGGCTGGGCTGATTGCCGCGCCACATTTCGCCGCCCACGCGGTGCATGTTGTGAAAGCTTTGGCGCAGCACGCCATGATCGCCCCACATCAGGCCCTTCATCGCGCGCTTGTAATCAAGCGGATCGTTCAAATCATACGTCATGGCGGGGTGAAGTAAGGCGCTTGAGCGCCCTATGCAATGGCCTCGTCCGTGCGATTGACGCGCACGGAACGCTTGACGGATCGGTCCGGGGCGGCGATCCAGCGCAGACCATGTTGAAGTCCATCCTCTCCTCGCCTCCGGTTCAGGCGCTGATCGCTGCGTTGCTGGCGGGCTATATGAGCCTTGTCAAAGCCACCACCCGCTGGGAGGTGCGCGGGCGCGAACACGCCGAACAGATCTGGGCGGGCGGAGACGGCGTGGTGTGCGGCGTCTGGCATGGCCGGATCCTGATGACCATCGCCGCCTGGCCCAAAGACGTGCAGCCGCCCGCCATATTGATCTCGCGCTCACGCGAAGGCGATGTGGTCACCAAGGTCGCCGCCCATCACAAGGTGGAAGTCGTGCGCGGCTCCTCGCGCAACAAGACCAAGACCAAGCAAAAGGGCGGGCTGAGCGCCTTCCGCGAAATGGCCCGCTGGGTCGAAGGCGGCGGCTGCATGGCGCTGACCCCGGACGGGCCGCGCGGGCCGCGCATGCGCGCAGGCCTGGGCGCCGTGAAACTCGCCCGCGCCACGGGCGCGCCCCTGCTGGGCATGGGCTGGTCCACCTCAAACGCGATCATCTTCAAGAGCTGGGACCGGTTCGTCCTGCCCCTGCCCTTTGGCAAGGGCGTCATCGTCTGGGCCGAGCCTGTCCGGATCGCCAGAGACGCGGACAAGGATGCGCTGGAAGCGGCGCGCGCCACGCTGGAAGCGCGCATGATCAGCGCCAATATGGAAGCCGATCTCGCCTGCCGGGGGGAAGCGATCACCGCCGCACCGCGGCCCGAAGCCCAACAGGACGCGGCATGAGCGCGCCGGGCCTGTCGCTCTATCGCGCCGCCAGCACCGCCCTGAAGCCAGCGGCGCGCTGGCTGTTGAACCGGCGAGCCCGCGCCGGCAAGGAAGATCCAGACCGGCTGACCGAGCGCTTGGGACAGGCGGGACTGCCGCGGCCCGAGGGCGCGCTCATCTGGCTGCACGCCGCCAGCGTCGGCGAAAGCCAGATGGCGCTGACAGTCGCTGAAGCCCTGCTCACTCAGCATTCGAACGCCCATGTGCTGATCACCTCCGGCACCCGCACCTCTGCAAACCTCATCGCCCGTCGCGGCCTCGACCGGCTGATCCATCAGTTTCCGCCCGTGGATGCGCCAGACTGGGTGAGCGCCTTTCTCGACCATTGGATGCCTGACCTGGCGGTGTTCACTGAAAGCGAGCTGTGGCCGAACCTCATCCTCGCCGCGAAAGCGCGCGGCGTGCCGCTGGCGCTGATGAATGCCCGGATGAACCGCAAATCCCTCGACGGTTGGGCGCGCTGGCCCGGCAGCGCCCGCACGCTTCTGGGCGCGTTTGACTGGATCGGCGCCGCGGACCAACGCACGGCGGACGGTCTGTCCCGCCTCACAGGCCAGCCCATCACCCATGCGGGCAATC
The DNA here is from genome assembly GCF_051859625.1 of Oceanicaulis sp. Classification (GTDB taxonomy): domain Bacteria; phylum Pseudomonadota; class Alphaproteobacteria; order Caulobacterales; family Maricaulaceae; genus Oceanicaulis. The sequence goes on from NZ_JBHYFH010000003.1 coordinate 280,914, forward strand.
TCAAGCTGGAATGCGGATTGCCGACGCCGGACCCCGAGACGCTGACTGAAGCTCAGGCGCTGATCGGCGACCGTCCGGTCTTTGTCGCGGCCAGCACCCATGCGGGTGAGGAAGCGCTGATCGCCAGCGCCAATGCTCACTTGCTCGCCTCTCACCCCGACGCGCTGATGATCCTGGTCCCGCGCCACCCTGAGCGCGCAAGCGAAGTCGCGGATATCCTGAGCGAAGCGGGGCTCAGCTTCGCCCAGCGCTCCAAGGGCGAAACGCCTCAGAGCGCTCAGGTCTGGCTGGCCGATACGCTGGGCGAGATGGCGCTGTGGTATGCGCTGTGTCCGGTCGCCGTGATCGCGGGCAGTTTCATCGACGGCATTGGCGGGCATAACCCGATCGAGGCCAGCCGCGCCGGATCCGCCGTGATCACCGGGCCGTATGTGGACAGCTTTGCAGATGTCTACGCCGTCTATGACAGCCATGACGCGCGTATCATCGCCCGCACGGCGACCGAAATCGCACAGGCGGTTCAGACCGGCTGGAGCGACGGGGACAACAGAACTGAAAACGCCCGGGCGGCGCTCGACGCCTTGCCCGGCGGCGCATTGCCCCTCACCCTGTCAGCCCTGAACCGCCTGTTGGACCAAGGACTCCCTCGATGAGAGCGCCGCCCTTCTGGGATGACACCGCACCGCGCAGCTCCGCCGCGCTGACCCGCGCTCTGCTCTCGCCGCTGGGGACGCTCTACGCCTGGGCCGGAGCCCGCCGCATCCGCACCACAACGCCTGCGCCGGCCCCCGCGCCTGTGATCTGCGTGGGCAATCTCACCGTGGGCGGGGTCGGCAAGACGCCGGTGACCGCCGCCCTGATGCGCGCCGCCCATCAAAAAGGGCTGAAAGCGGCGGGGCTCAGCCGCGGCTGGGGCGGCAAGCTGGCGGGACCTGTGAAGGTCGACGCGAAGATGCACGCCGTCGCTGATGTGGGCGACGAACCGCTGCTGCTCTCGCGCCTGGCGCCGGTCTATGTGGCCCGTCAGAGGCCTGAGGGCGCGATGATGGCCGCTCAGGAGGGCGCGGACCTCATCCTCATGGATGACGGCCACCAGAACCCCAGCCTTGAAAAAACGCTCTCCATCGTGGTGGTGGACGCGGTGACAGGTTGGGGGCCGGGCACGATCTTTCCCGCCGGGCCGTTGCGTGAACCGGTCAAGGCCGGCCTGGCGCGCGCCGACGCGGTGATCGTGATGTGTCCCAGCGCCGAATACACGCCCGACCTTGAAAAGCTTCAGCTCTCAGACCTTGAAATCCCGGTGCTGACCGCCTGGCTGGCGCCGGAAGCCGCGCCGCCTTCCGGTCCGCTTCTGGCCTTCGCCGGCATCGGACGTCCGCAGAAATTCTACGACGCGCTGGAAGCCGCCGGCGGGACTTTGGCCGATACGGCGAGCTTTCCCGATCATCACGCCTTCACCCGTGGCGAGATCGAGGAATTGGCCGATCTGGCTGAAAGTCATAACGCCACTTTGATCACCACCGAGAAAGACCATGTGCGCCTGCCTGGCGGTGTGAAGGGTTCGGTCATCGCCTGGCCAGTGCGCGCCGTGTTCAAGGATGAAGCGCGGCTGGACGCGTTGATTGATCAGGCCATGGATTCCTACGCCAACTCCCGCTAAGCCAGAGCCATGTCAGATTTGATGAAATCCATCGGCTTTCGCGCCGAAGCCCTGGGCTGGGACGCCTATCAGGGTCTGTTCCGCTCCATGGGTCTGGAGCGCGCCTCGGACTATGGCGCGAAGCTTCTGCGCACTTTGGGGCCGAAAGTCTCCGTCCATCATGTGGCGCGCGTGAACATGCAAATCGCCTTTCCCGAGGCGTCAGAGCGCGAAATCGACGGATTGCTGGACGCCATGTGGGACAATTTCGGCCGCGTGGTCGGTGAATTCCCCAACATGCACCGCTTTGATCTCGGCCCGGACAGCGACCAGGTCGAAGTGGTGGGCGCGGACATCCTCGCCGAGCTCGACCGTCAGGGGCGCCCCGCCGTGCTGGTGGGCGGGCATTTCGCCAATTGGGAAATGCTGGCCGCCGTGATCGTGCAGCACATGAAAGACTGCCGCATCACCTATCGCCACGCGAACAACCCGCTGATCGACAAACGCATCATCGACCAGCGCAAGGCCTATGGCATCAACATCCTGGCCCCCAAGGGCGGCCATGGCGCCAAGGAATTGATGCAGGCGCTGAAAGCGGGCGCCTCGGTCGGGCTGATGAACGATCAGAAGATGAATGACGGCGTCGCCGCGCCGTTTTTTGGTCGTGACGCCATGACCGCCGCCGGCCCCGCGCGCATGGCGCTGCGCTATGACTGTCCGCTGGTGCCGATGAATGTGGTGCGCAAGGACGGCGCCCGGTTCAAGGTGACGATCTACGAGCCCCTGCCCAAGCCTGACGGTCAGGACGCGGCGGCCATCCTTGAGACCGTCACCACCATCAACCGCTTCATCGAAGACCGCATCCGCGAAGCCCCCAGCCAATGGTTCTGGGTGCATCGCCGCTTTGAAAAGCCACTGTACAAGAAGGCGAAGACGGAAGGGGCTTAGGGCGTTTCTTCCCCTCTCCCCTCAAAAAGGGGAGAGGGACGCTCACCAGCAGCTTCGCGAGTACTCCCCCACCTGTCATTCACCGGTTTATCCGGCGAACCCATGCCGTGACCTGTGATCGAACCCACCGGCATGGATCCCCCGCATGAAGCGGGGGATGACGTGTATGAGAGTCTTGGAATCCGAACATTGTCATCCCGGCCCTGAGCCGGGATCTACTGCAGGCGTCTCTGTGATCAGAACAGAGTGATTCCGGTGGATCCCGGATCAAGTCCGGGATGACACGTTGGAGAGACCTAGTTCTTTCCTGCGCAGGAAAGAACTGAAAGCCCTACCGCAACCCGCTCGGATCCACCTCAAGCGCTTCAGCCGGGTCGATATAGCGATTGTGCCACTTGATGCGCCAGTCGAGATGCGCGCCGGTGGAACGACCGCCGGAACCGACTTCGCCGATCACCTCGCCTTGCGCAACTTGCTGGCCGACTTCGACATTGACCGCGCCCAGATGCAGAAAGGCGCTGGTCAGGCCCTGGCCGTGATCAATGAAGATCAGCCCGCCTTCGTAATACATGTCGGGATCGGCCAGCGTGACGACGCCCGCCGCCGGCGCGGTCACCGGCGTGCCGCCGGGGGCGGCGATGTCGATGCCATAGTGAGGACGGCGCGGTTCGCCATTGTAATAGCGCTGGCTGCCATACACGCCCGTCAGCCGCCCCTCGACCGGCATTTCAAACGCGGTCGCGAAACCGTCGCCAGACCAGCGCGAGGTATAGGCGTTGCGCTTTTCGCGGCCCTCGGCGCGGATGCGGTCCAGCACCTCTTCAGGCGGGGTGACATACTCCTGCGGCACGCCTTCGATGCGCTGGATGTCATACTCGCGCTGCGCGACGCTGACACTCTCTTCATAAGACAGACCCGCCCCGCTGACGCTCAACGTCGTCTGCGGCTCGGCGTCCCGGTCATGGCCCAGCACCACCCAACCGTCGTCATCGGCGGAGACGGTGATGTCGCCCAGGCTCACATCGGCGCCGGGCGCGGTGCGGCAGACGATCATCGCGCCCTGGCGATGGGTTCCGGCGCAATTGATCGGCGAAACCGCGGTCGGCGCGCTTTCCGCGATCAGGGCTGCCATGGGATCAGCCGCGCCCTCCGGCGCTGAGGCGACGGATTGAACAAGGGCGAGCGCGGCGATCAGAACCATGAGGATTATCCCGGTTTTTGCTGTTTGGTGCTGCCAGGGCCTTGATAGACCTCACGCCAGCGCGCCGTGGCGGCGTTGGCGTCCAGATAGGCTTCCTGCAGCTCGGCGGACCAGTAGCGCAGATTGTTGATGGCGATTTTCTCACCCGTCACCGCGCATTTCACATAGGCGCCGGGTTTCAGGATCATGAAATCCGCGTCGCCATACTCGAGCATGGCCTCGCCGGTGAAATCACGATCAAAAGAAGTCAGATCAGTATCGGTCATGCGCCTTTCCTATCACGTCTCTTTGCGCAAACGGAAGATGGCAAACAGCACGCCTTTCTTGACCGACTCACACCGCGTCGCGAGGTTGGTCCCATGAGCATCATTCGCCGCCTGTCGCCAGAAACCGTCAACCGCATCGCCGCAGGCGAAGTGGTCGAGCGCCCCGCCAGCGCCGTCAAGGAGCTGGTGGAGAACGCGCTGGACGCCGGCGCGCGCCGGATCGACGTGCGTATCGAAGGCGGCGGGCTGACCCGCATCGTCATCGAGGATGACGGCTCGGGCATGGACGCCGAGGGGCTGGAAACCGCCATTGAGCGGCACGCCACGTCCAAATTGCCCGTGGGCGAGGACGGCCAGGACGATCTTCTGAACATCCATTCCATGGGCTTTCGCGGCGAGGCCCTGCCCTCCATCGGGTCGGTCGCGCGCCTGACGATCACGACACAGGATCAGGAGCTGGGTGAAGCCTGGGAGCTATCGGTCGAGGGCGGAACCAAATCCGGCCCGCGCCCGGCGCCCTCGCTGGGCCGCCGCGGCACGCGGGTGGAGGTGTGCGATCTGTTCTACGCGACGCCCGCCCGCCTGAAATTCCTCAAATCGGAACGCGCGGAAAGCACCGCCGTCGCCGATGTGATCAAGCGCCTCGCCCTCGCTCGCCCTGATGTGGGCTTCTTCCTGTCCGTCGAGGGCCGCTCTCGCGTCTCCGCCCCGGCGGAAACGACCGATGATCGCGACGAGGCGCGGCGGGGTCGTCTGTCGTCGATCCTGGGCGCGGACTTTGGCGAGAACGCTCTGGTGATCGATCAGGAGCGTGAGGGCGTGCATCTGACCGGACTCGCCAGCCTGCCCACCTATAATCGCGGCTCGAACCAGCACCAGTTCCTGTTCGTCAATGGCCGCCCGGTGAAAGACAAGCTGATCGTCGGCGCGGTGCGCGGCGCCTATCAGGATTTTCTCGCGCGCGACCGGCATCCGGTGGTGGCGCTCTATGTGGATCTGCCCACCGGCCATGTGGATGTGAACGTGCACCCCGCCAAGGCCGAAGTGCGCTTTCGCGATTCAGCTCTGGTGCGCGGGCTGATTGTGGGCGCGCTGCGCCATGCGCTTGCGGGGGCGGGCCATCGCGCGTCGACCACGGTCGCGGGTTATGCGCTGGGCCGCGCGCGGCCTGAAGGCGCGCCGTCTCACGCTTTGCCTTTGACGCGGGGCAGTTCGATCTCCAGCGGCTGGGCGAACCGGCCCTCCCCCGCCTGGGAGAGCCAGCTGTCCGAGCATCACGACACGTCAGGGTATGGCTATGGCGAGTCCCGGACCGAAACGTCCCAATATGAGCGCGGCGATCTGGCGCCGGGCATGTCGGCGCGTACCGAGCCCTCTTATGGCGGCGAACCTTCACAAAGCGGGTCAGAGCCTGAACCCCAGCATCCCGACTATCCGCTGGGCGTGGCGCGGGCGCAGGTTCACGCCACCTATGTGATCGCCCAGACCGAGGACGGTCTGGTCATCGTCGACCAGCACGCCGCCCATGAGCGCCTCGTTTATGAGCGGATGAAGAAACAGCTCGCCGCCACCGGCGTCGCGCGGCAAGCCTTGCTGGTGCCTGAAATCGTCGAGCTCGATGAAGCCGAGGCGCGCCGCGTGCTCGACCGCGCCGATCAGCTCGCCGAGCTGGGTCTTGTGATCGAACCCTTCGGCCCCGGCGCGCTGGCGGTGCGCGAAACGCCGGCCCTCCTCAAACGCCTTGACGTGCAGGGCCTGATCCGGGACCTGGCCGACGAGATCGCCGAATATGACGAAGCGCTGTCTCTGAAAGAAAAGCTCGAAGAGGTGGTCGGCACCATGGCGTGTCATGGCTCGGTGCGCTCGGGCCGTCGCCTGACGGGCGAGGAAATGAACGCGCTCTTGCGCGAAATGGAAGAGACGCCCCATTCGGGCCAGTGCAATCACGGCCGCCCCACCTATGTGGAGCTGAAACTCGCCGATATCGAGCGCTTGTTCGGGCGGCGCTAGGAGCGATCTGCGCGCAAGCCTTTGCGTGTATACATTAATTTATTTCCTAACAAAAGGTTTCACGCCTTGCCTGTTGGGCCTCCCGCTTGCATAAGCAGAGCGAGGGACCGTGACGGGGGAATATCGTGCATCATTTTCGCACAACGCTTGTTCTGGCGCTGTTTGCAGCGCTGCTCGCTGGATTTACGCCCGCGCTGGCGCAGGGCGCCTCGGAGTCCGAAACGATTGTCATCCACCAGATGGATGTGCGCGACAGCAGCATTGATCTGAGCGGCACGCCGCCGACCATCTATATCGACTACGACATTGAAGATGTGTCAGAGGATAATCCGGGTCTCGAGGACCTCTTCATTCACCTCATCAATGATGAGGGTGAGCCGGTCACTTTTGATACCAGGGCAGTGTTTGGGAACGCGAATTTTGATGTAATCTGGCCCCTACGGGCCAGAGGCACAGTGGAACTTGAAATACCCGCCCTTCTGCCGCCTGGCGAATACGACGTGGCCGTCACGATCCATCGGTCGGCAAGCAGAAAAGTCATTGACAAACAACTCGGTATCTCCACGCCGGGCACGGTCACGCTCTTCAGAGGCGGTGATGGTCCATGGACCACACCGCCGAGCTTTACAGACATCTTTGGGACCGTTGGCGACACCAATGTCACATACGCGCCTGGATCATATAGCTATTATGTTCGAATGCTTGACAATAATCGCTCCGGGCTCGTGTCCCTGACGGTCGAGTTGTTCAAGGATGGCGTCAGCACAGGCTCACGGGTGTCCCATGTCTTGCCCGATGATATGGCAAGGTTTTCAGGTTCCCCTCCCGGCGGTGTTATGGGTACCCAGATCAACCTCCCTCAAACCTTGAGCGATGGTGAGCATGAGGTCGTGTTCACTGTCACAGATGCGTCTGGCCTGTCTACAACGGCGCGTCGGACTCTGGACATCACCAATCTCAGAGATGAAGAGACGCCGCCCGTCATTGAGTCTGTTTCGTTTAGAGACGCATCCATAGATTTGGGCGAGAAATACACCCCTCCTCCATTTGTAGTGCTTTATGAATACTCTGATGTTGGTATAGGGGTTTCTAAAGTTGACTATATCCTCGTCAATCAAGAGGACTCCTCTGATCGTCAAACGCTGACCATTGCATTTGATTCTCCAACGCGCAGCGTGTCCGGCTCTCATTCCCTGACGAACGCGTTTGATCTGAATGCCGGGCGCTACACTCTAGCGGTTCGGCTATACGACGATGCCGACAATGAAACCTTTGAGGAAAACCTCGACAGCATCGAGATCACAAGCGACGACACGCAGAACCCTTACGTCAATTCGCTGACCCTGACGCCCAATCAGATCGAGACCAGCCCCATCGCGACACCTGTGTCGCTCAGCTATTCGCTGCGTGATCCGGGCACTGCGGGCCTGCGCGAACTCCAGCTGTCTCTGCGCGACGTCAACAATCCAGGCCGGACATACGCGGTCGACACCCTCCGGTTCACCCGTGAATCGCGTCTGGACAGCCAGACCCAGATCAGCCTGCCCGCCTCTCTGCCGATCGGGGAATACTTCCTGCGCTATGAGCTCAAGGACGCAGCCGGCAATATCGCGACCGGGACCGTGAGCGAACGCCTCACAGTCACAGAAGGGTCTGTCAGCCCTGTCTTCACGGCGCTCAGCCTCAGCGCTGACACCATTCACACCGATGATCCGTCCGGCGAGCTGGTCGTCAGCTACGCCCTGACTGACGGGGATGAGCGCGGACTGCGCTGGCTGAAGCTTGCCCTGGAATCAGAAACCGGCGATCGCGTTCAATCTCAAACGATTGATTTGCAGGGTGCGCCCAGCGCGAACGGGACCTACAGCTTCTCGCTCAGCGACTTCATCGGGCGTCCGGGACGCTATCAGCTCATCGCGACGGCGGCCGATACGGACGCGTATGAAGCGACCTCTCTCACCCAGCTGCCCTCCACCCCCGAACGCGTCGAGATTCTGGAGCCCAACCAGCGCCGGTTCGGTCCGTATTCCTGGGCGGGCGTCGGCACCGAAGACCATCCCTACCGGGACATCTACCGTCTGAGCGGCTTGCAGCATGGCGCGCCCTCATCCATCCAGCTCATCAGCGTCGAAGACACCGACAACACGCTGTCTTCGTGTTCCGTGGACGTGCGCGATGATCGCTATAACGGCTCGGAATATCTGATCCTGTCGCAGGATATCGCGCAAACCTGTTCGAACATGGGTCTGACCCAGTTGCGGTTTCTCATCAGCTTTCCGGCGCAACAAGACCCGGACGCGGTGACCCTCAGCCGGTTCAAACTCAGCCCGAGCGGGCGTTTGACGGACATGGCCGCGGATCGCGTGATCACCGCCTATGATTATGAGCAACGCCAGGCGCTGGAATTGGAACTGGGTCCCTTTGAGTGGGTGGAAAGCGGCCAGGAGCGTCAGCATCTGATCGTCTTCAGCGCAGTCAGCGGAGTGCAGCAGATTGACGTTGCAATCCGGAACGCCTCTCGTCCCGGCTTCTCAGGCGCCTACTCTGATTGCACCTTCAACAGGTCGCCTTCGGACGCTGAGGAGTCGCATTATCTACTGACGTCCCAGATGCTGGCGGCGTGTGGCGAGATCGGGCGCGCTGATCTGAGCTTTCGTCTGAGCGGCGCCACACCCTGGATCAATGAATTCACTTCCGCATCCCGGCTGATCTCAACAGCTGACGGCTCCATCAGTGATTTCGCACCCGACTACACGCCCTCTCTTCAGCCCGAGCTCACAGCCTTGTCGGGCGGGGTGACCCTGGCTGTCTATCCGCCGTTTGAATGGACCGGAGACGCCAACGCCCCCACGTCAAACCTGTTCCGCCTTGCGGGTCTGAATGGCGGCGCGCCTGTGGAAATCGTCTTGCGGGCGCTTCAGGACGAAGACTGGACCGATTGCGAATTGCCCATAGGGGATGAGAACGCGGGCGCTTTTGACTATATCATCACCAATCAGGACCTTGCGGAATGTGGCGCTTTTGGCCGGGCGGACCTGCAGTTCAGAATCACCTATGTGACCAACGCCCAAGGTGATGAGCCTCCGACGCTCCGCCGCCTCGCCGTCGGCGCGCATGGCGATCTGACCGATTTCGGGTTTGATCTGGATGACCGCGACGCCGTCTCGCCCACCCCCATCGCCAACGGCATGGCGGAGATTGAATTCGGGCCGTTTGAATGGACCGGCGACCACACGGTCTCCACCCAGAACGTGTTCCGCATCTCGGGGCTTTCCGGAGCGCCGGACAGCGTGGACATCGCGCTGATGAACGCCACAACGGACGGCTTCCAGGGCGATTTCTCGGACTGCTGGCTTCAGATCCGACCCAATCGCGTGGGGCGGAACGAGTTCGTCATCGCCTCCAATGATCTGGTGGATTGCGGCGGTTTCCTGCGGGCCGATCTGCGGTTCCGGGTGCGGGCGCAGGCCGACCAGTTCGCCGACGAGGTGCGGATGCGCCGGTTCGCCGTGACGCGCAATGGCGGGCTGACCGACTTCGGGTTCGACAACCAGCACTGAGTGAACGCCGCCGCCCCACACTCTGTCGCAGTCAGATTGCGGCGCTTTCACTGGACCGTGTGGCGCGCGCCCTGCTAAGCGTTTCATCAGAGGGAATGCAGGGACTTGATCATGCAGCGAATGTTTTCGCGTCGGCGCAGCGCCGGGTCGTTCACGATTTTCGGCTTTATCGTCGCCGTCCTTGTGCTGATCGCAGATCAGGCCAGCAAATACTGGATCCTGTACGGGCTCGATCTCGACGGGCGCACCCCGCAACAGGTTCAGGTCCTCGATCCGTGGTTCAACCTGACCATGGTGTGGAATCACGGCGTCAGCTTCGGCATGTTCCAGGCCGATTCCGATCTTCAGCGCTATTTGCTGGCGGGCGTGTCGCTGGCGATCGCCGGCATGCTGATCCTCTGGATGTTCCAGACCACGCGCCGTTTGCAGGCTTTGGCCTTCGCCCTGATCATCGGCGGCGCCATCGGCAATGTCATCGACCGGTTGATCTATGGCGCGGTGGTCGACTTTTTCGACTTTTCGGGGCTCTACTTCCCCTATGTGTTCAATGTCGCGGACGCAGGCATCTGCATTGGCGTCGCCGTGATGATTTTGGACCTGATCGTGAACGGGGACCGTTAAACCGGCCTTCCAGCGGCGCCGGGCCTCTGGCCAGAGCGTGCGCCAGTCTGATACAAGCGGTGAGAACCGCCCATGAAAGCGAGCTTTCGACCCATGCGTATGCGCACCGCCCTGATCCTTTCCGCCACCGCCCTGTTCGCGTTGACCGGCTGTAATTCCGGCGTCCGCCAGGCCCTTGGCGTGGACAAGACCACCCCGGACGAGTTCCGCGTCGTGACGATTGCGCCGCTGTCGGTGCCGCCCGAATACAATCTCACGCCGCCGCGTCCCGGTGAGCTGCGCGCAGAAGACATGTTCCAGGACCAGCAAGCGCGCCGCGCCTTGTTCGGCGATCTGTCCGGCACCAACGCCAGCGACGCCGAGATCCTGTTCGCATCCCGCGCCGGCGCAGCGGACGCCAATCCCAATGTGCGCGCCATCATTGATGGTGAAACCGCAGCCCTCGTCCGCAAGGATGAGAGCTTCGCCAATCGCGTCCTGTTCTGGCGCGACAATGAACGCCTGGTCCAGCAAGGCGGCGAGCCGATTGATCCCGAAGCCGTCACCGCGGCGATCGAAACCGTCACCGGCGGCGGAGAAGTCGAGATCGAGCGCCGCCGCACCGTGCGCCGCAAGCTGCCCGGCCTCTAAGCCTGGCGCACCCTGGCTGATATCTGCGAACGCCCGGCCCTGCGCCGGGCGTTTTGCATTCAGCAGACCCTGTTTCCTGCCGTTTGAGGTTTGACACTCGCCCCGGAGCCGGACACTTTTGCGGTTAAGCTCTAAAGAGCACCAAAGGGGAGAGAGATCATGATCCGCACCATCGCCGCACTTGGCGCGCTCGCCGCCGTCTGGCCTGCGACCGCCCTGGCGCAAGACGCCGAGCCGCTCACTGTCATCCATGCCGGCCATCTGATCGCAGCGCCGGGCGAGGAGCGTGTGCGCGAAGGCGTCTCCATTCTGGTGCGCGGCGATGAAATCGAAGCCATCGAAAACGGTTATGTCACTCCGGACGGCGCAGAGGTCGTGGACCTGTCGGACTCCTGGGTGATGCCCGGCTTTATCGACGCCCATGTTCACATCACCAATCAGCAAGGCGCCGGTCGCCGCATCTCCGCCTTCACCGAAGGCACGGCGGACCGCACCATTGACGGCGTCATGTATGCTGGCCGCACCCTGATGGCGGGCTTCACCACGGTTCAGGATGTGGGCGGCGATATTGAAGCGGTCCGCGCGCTGCGCGACGGCGTTGAAACCGGCGACATCGTCGGCCCGCGCCTGCGCATCGCCGGCGGCGCGGTGACCCCCACGGGCGGCCATGGCGACGCCAATGGCTGGAGCGTGGAAGTCCTGCGCGCCAATGGCAGCCCCTATGCCTGCAACGGCGCGGATGATTGCGCCCGCGCGGTGCGCCAGCTGGTTCAGGAAGGCGCGGACGTCATCAAGATCACTGCGACGGGCGGGGTTCTGTCCTCCACCGGCGCGGGCGTCGAGCAGCAATTCTTCCAGGAAGAGCTCGAAGCGATCGTCGGCGCCGCGCACATGATGGGCCGCCGTGTGACCGCACACGCCCACGGCGTGACCGGCATCAACGCCTTCCTGCGCGCCGGCGGGGATTCCGTTGAGCACGGCACCTATCTCGACCGCGAGTCGATCCGCCTGTTCCGCGACAATGACGCCGTGCTGGTGCCCACCGTGATGGCGGGCGAATGGGTGGCGAATCAGGCGGACGCCGGCTGGATGACGCCGTTCCAGGCGGCGAAAGCCCGCGTGGTCGGCCCGCAAATGATTGAAATGGTCCGTCGCGCCCATGAGGGCGGCGTCACCATCGCCTTCGGCACCGATTCCGGCGTCTCCGCCCATGGCGACAATGCGCGCGAGTTTCTGCTCTACACGCAAGCCGGCATGACCGAGATGGAAGCGCTGGCCACCGCCACCACCGTGGGCGCCCGCCATGTGCGGCTGGAAGACGAGATCGGCCGCATCGCGCCGGGCTTCTCCGCCGACATCGTGGCGACCAATGGCGATCCGCTGTCTGACATCGAAGAGCTGATGGACATCGACTTCGTCATGGCCCGCGGCGTGGTGCACAAGAACGAAGAGTAAGGCTTCGCCCCGGACAGCGCAGGACGCTGATCCGGGACCTCTCTCAGCCTATGGCGCCAATCTGCAAAGAGGTCCCGGCTCGGTCTTTCAGACCGTCCGGGATTTCATCTTAGACAACAAGAGTGACCCCGACCCATGTCCCAACTTGACGACACCTATACCGGCACCAAGCCGGTCGCAGACGCCCTGAAATTCGACCAGTCCGCGCTGGAGCGCTGGATGGAGGCGCATGTGGAGGGGTTTGCGGGACCGCTGACCATCGAGCAGTTCAAGGGCGGGCAATCCAACCCCACCTACAAGCTTGAAACGCCCAAGGCGCGCTATGTGCTGCGCCGCAAGCCGCCGGGCAAGCTGCTGCCCTCCGCCCACGCGGTGGACCGCGAATACCGGGTGATGAAATCCTTGGGCGAGCAGGGCTTCCCCGCCCCGCACATGTTCGGCCTGTGCGAGGATGACAGCGTCATCGGCACGGCGTTCTACATCATGGATTTCGTCGAGGGCCGGATCTTCTGGGATCCGTATCTGCCCGATCTGAAGCCCGAGGATCGCGCCGCGATCTATGACGCGTCCAACGCCACCCTCGCCCATCTGCACTCGATTGACCATGAGGCGGCGGGCCTGGGCGATTACGGCAAGCCGGGCAATTATTTCGAGCGCTCCATCGGCCGCTGGTCCAAGCAGTACAAAGCGGCGGAGACGCAGACCATCGCGGCGATGGACAAGCTGATCGAATGGCTGCCCGAACACGCCCCGGCGCAAGAGCGCACCAGCGTGGTGCATGGCGATTACCGCATCGACAACATGATCTTCCACCCCACCGAGCCCAAGGTCATCGCGGTTCTGGACTGGGAATTGTCGACGTTGGGCGATCCGCTGGCGGACTTCACCTATCAGCTGATGCAATGGCGCACGCCCAAAGACATGCGCAACGGCTTCCTCGGCGCCGATCTCAAGGCGATGGGCATTCCCACCGAGGACGAATACGTCAAAGCCTATTGCGAGCGCACAGGCCGGGACGGCATCCCCAAGCTCGATTTCTATTTCGCCTACAACATTTTCCGCCTGACCAGCATCGTGCAGGGCGTCTACGCCCGCTCGCTGCAGGGCAACGCCTCCAATGAAAAAGCCAAGGAAATGGGCGCCCTCGTCCAGCCCATGGCGGAATACGCCTGGAGCATCGCAGAAGGGGCGTAGGCGGCCTAGCCGCCCAGATGGCTGAGGAAGGGCGCGCCCAGCGCGGCCGCCATCACCAGCTCGAAACCCAGCGCCATGGCGTTATAGGCGGTGCGGGTCTCCTGCTCGGCGTCGGTCAGCATGGACAGGGCGCGCCCGATCACCATGCCGAGCCAATAGCAGCTGGCCGCGAAGCTGGCGCCCATCACCGCGCCGGCGCCCGCCTGAAAGCTCATCACGATCGTCAGGATCACCGAAGCGTGCAGCAGCAAGAGCGCGCCGCCATAACTGGCGCGAAACTCCGACCAGCCGCCTTTCCAGCGCGGATCGGGCGCCAACCGCACGACGCTTTGCGCCCAGCGCGGCATGATCAGCGCGCCCAATCCCATCCCGACGCCCATCAGGGCGGCGAGGCCGGCGATAATCCAGGTCGCGGGAAAGTCCATCATGGCGGTTCTCATTGTCGCTATGAACGAGCTTACGCGCGGACACGGCGATCAGATCACTTCAAGGCGCGGTTATCCACAGCCTCGCCGTAAAAGAAAAGCCCCGGCGTGAGCGCCGGGGCTTTGAGGGGCGTGAGTTCGGAGACTGGCTAGCCGTTGAGCCAGCGCTTGGCTTCCAGCCGGGAGATCGTGCGTTCATGCACCTCGTCCGGGCCGTCGGCCATACGCAGGGTGCGGATGCCGGCGTAGGAATAGGCGAGCGGGGTGTCATTGCTGACGCCGCAGCCGCCATGAGCCTGAATGGCGTCGTCGATCACCTTCAGCGCCATGCGCGGAGCGGCCACCTTGATCATGGCGATCTCGCCGCGGGCGACCTTGTTGCCCACCGTGTCCATCATCCACGCCGCTTTCAGCGTCAGCAGACGGCATTGCTCGATCTCGATACGGGCCGTCGCGATGCGGCCTTCCCAGACCGAATGCTTGATGATCGGCTTGCCAAAGGCTTCGCGGCTCATCAGGCGTTTGACCATCAGCTCCAGCGCGCGCTCCGCAGCGCCGATCGTGCGCATGCAGTGGTGGATGCGGCCCGGGCCAAGCCGGCCTTGCGCGATCTCGAAACCGCGGCCCTCGCCCAGAAGAATGGCGGAAGCGGGCACGCGCACGTTTTCGAGCTTGATCTCCATATGGCCGTGCGGCGCGTCGTCATAGCCGAACACCGGCAGGAAGCGCTCGATGGTCACGCCCTTGGCGTCGGCGGGGACGACGACCATGGACTGCTGGGAGTGCGTGTCCGCATCGGGATTGGTCTTGCCCATGACGATGAAGACCTTGCAGCGCGGATCGCCGGCGCCCGAGCTCCACCATTTGCGGCCATTGATGACGTATTCGTCGCCATCCTTCTCGATCCGGCATTCGATGTTGGTCGCGTCGGCGCTGGCCACGGCCGGCTCGGTCATCAGGAAGGCGGACCGGATCTCGCCCGCCAGCAGCGGCTTGAGCCATTTCTGCTTGTGCTCCTCGGTGCCGTAGCGAACGAAGACTTCCATGTTTCCGGTGTCCGGCGCGGCGCAGTTGAACACTTCGCTCGCCCACGGCACCCGGCCCATTTCCTCGGCCAGCGGCGCGTAATCGGAATTGGACAGGCCGGCGCCCTCTTCACTGTCAGGCAGGAACAAATTCCACAGGCCGGCGGCCTTGGCCTTTTGCTTCAACTCCTCGATGATGGCGGGGACCTGCCAGCGATCGGTTCCGAACGCCGCCATCTGCGCGGCGTACACCGGCTCGTTGGGATAGACATGCTCGTCCATGAAGGCGCGGACGCGCGCCTGATAGTCTTTGCAGAGGTCGGAATATTCAAAATTCATGGCGATAGGCCTCCCCTTGGCGGCGATCCGGACCCGGTCCGCCGAACAGTTCTTAAGAGCTTATCTAATTATCGTCATCCCGGCGCGAAAATCCAGCCTTAAAACCCTGCGGCACAATGGCGCCCGCAGATCGGTGTGCTAGCATCTGCAGCAATCTCAACAAGGAAAGGGTTGGGCCATGTCTGCGCTGCGCATTGAAATCGACGATCCCGCCCGGCCGGACGTCACCGCCCTGCTTCAGACGCACGCTGCGTTCGCGCTGGAGGAATCGCCCCCCGACACCTGTCATTTCCTGGATGTGGCGGGCTTGAAAACGCCTGACATCAATTTCTGGAGCGCGCGCAAGGATGGCGCGCTGCTGGGCGTCGTCGCGCTCAAAACCCTGTCAGACGCCGACGGCGAGGTGAAGTCGATGCATGTGGCCGAAGCCGCCCGGGGTCAGGGCGCGGCGCGCGCGCTGATGGAGCATCTGATTGAACAGGCGCGCCGACAAGGCCTGCAAAAGCTGTGGCTGGAGACCGGCAACACTCAAGGCTTTCAGGCGGCGGTCGCGCTCTACGCCAAGCTGGGTTTCACACAATGCCCGCCCTTTGGCTGTTACAAGGAAACCGATTTCAACGTCTTCATGATGCTGGATCTGGAAGCGCACCATGCTGCTTGAGCCCGAACTGCTGGAAAACGCCCATGTGCGCCTTGAACCGCTCAAGGAGACCCATCGCGAGGCCCTGCGTCCGCTCGCTCAGGAGGAAGAGATATGGGCGCTGACCAGCAAGCGCGGCGACGGTCCCTGGTTCGATCCCTGGTTTGACATGATGCTCAAGGGGCAGGAGGCGCGGACGCAGATCAGCCATGCGGTCTGGTCCAAGGCCACGAACGCCTATGCCGGTCACACCGCCTTCCTGCAGATCGACCGGGACAATCTGCGCGTGGAGATCGGCTGGACCTGGTATGGCGCGCCCTATCGCGGCGGCGTCACCAACCCGGCCTGCAAGGCGCTGTTGCTCGAACAGGCGTTTTCCGGCGGCGCAGAGCGGGTGGAGCTGAAAACCCACCATCTCAACGAGCGCAGCCAGGCCGCCATGCTGAAACTGGGCGCCATACGGGAAGGGACGCTGCGCAGCCATATGCGCACCTGGCGCGGGGATCGCCGGGGCACGGTGTTCTTTTCCATCCTGCCAGAAGAATGGCCGGGCGTTCAGGCCGGATTAAACCTCCGGCTCACAAACGCTTGAGTTTGCGGGGCAAGCGGTGATGATGGGGCCTCAAATCACAGGGGACGCTCACATGCTTCGCACAGTTCTGGCGCTTGGCGCTTTATCCGCCCTCGCCGCTCCCGCATGGGCTCAAAGCGAGCCTGGCAGCGTCTATTTCCAGATTGATAGCTGCGCCAGCTATCAATTGCCGGGCGAGCCGGTCTGGGAGACCGCCTGCGCGGCCCATGACAGCTGGAGCATCTTCCTGCACTCGTCCGAGCATGGCAGCGGCAGTTCCTACGCCTATAACGGCAGCGAGCGCACCGAATTTTATACGCCGCCCCGCACGCTGTTGTTCGGCGGTTATCATTCGACCATGGAATGGCGCCGCAATGAGAGCGGCGCCTACGCCACCATCCACCGCTATGTCAGCGAAGGCCCGTCCATGGATGTAGATCCCAATGGCGGCCCGGATTCAGGCGAAGACCAGCGTCAGGACCATCTGGTGATCACCGCGCTCAACCCCGACAGTTACGAGCGTGTCGCCTGCCCGCTCTTTGTGGTGGACGCCAGCCAGATCACCGACGCCAACGAGGCGGCGCGGATCCTCGCGGATACGTTTGCGCCCGGCCATGTGTGCGATGACAGCGAAGCCTATGTCTTCACCGATATGGGCGAGGTTTACGCCACGGTGGAAGCCTATGACATGGAAATGGAAATGAACGAGAGCCAGGGCGACGACGCCGCGTCCCCCATGCAGCCTCCCAAATCCAAGTCTTGATCCGGCCCTGCCGAACGCCGACATGTCCAAGTGACGGCGTTCGGGACAGGAGCTTATCGCCATGATGATCATTCAAGTCAGAGAACGCGGCGGCTGTTTTGGCGGCGGGTGCCTGGGCGTCGTTGCGCTGGCGGGCTGGATCACCGCAGTCGTGCGCGACGCCATGATGGTCAAATGGCTCTGGCTGATCTTTGATCTGGCGCTGGCCCCGCTGGGCGCCATCCGCGGCTTCATGATGTGGTTTGGCTGGGCCTGAGCCTTCGCCCTCAGTCCTTGCTGGCAAGGACCGGCTGCGGACCGCGTTCAACGTAGGTGGATAACGCGATATAGGTGCGGGTGCCGCGCACGCCTTCGAACGTGTAGATGCGCTCCAACAGCGTTTCGAGCGCCTGAGCGTCCACGCACCTCACCTTGAGGATCAGGCAGGCGTCGCCTGCAACCGTGTGCACTTCTTCCACATCCGGTTCCGCGCTCATCTCCAGGAACGGGCCGCTTGCGCCCCACCCAACCGTATCAACATGGACAAACGCCAGAAGCGAGCGTCCGATCCGGCCGCCATCGATCTTGGCGACTGTCGCCTGGATGACGCCGTCCCGTTTCAAGCGTTTGACCCGTTCATGGACGGCCGGCGCGGACAGCGAAATGCGTTCGCCCAGCTCGGCATAAGACAGGGACGCATCCTCGCTCAGCAAGCCTAATAGCGTTCGGTCCCGCTCATCCAGATCCGCAGGCATGCCGGGAGACCGCCGAACGCCATTCGTTTTTGACTCCATTAGACTCATTTCCCCTTTAGCCGAACCTTGTTCGGAATTAAATCCGCATCGCAGTATAGAATAAGGACACGAAGTGCGATGTCAAAACTTTGGATAACGATCATTCTGTTGCTAGGCGTGGCGGTCATCGGGTCGAACTCACTGGTGCTGTCCCCGATCCTGACGGATGTGGCGGCGGATCTGCAGACCAGCACCATCGCGGTCGCCCGTGCGATCGCGGCCTATGGCGGGGCGACGGCTGTGTCGGCCTTGTTCCTTGGATTCACGGTCGATCGGTTCGGCGCGCGCTCGGTTCTTCTGGTCGGAGGTTTGGGTCTTGCGGTTTCCATGCTCGTCTGTGCTCTGTCCACGTCCTGGCAAATGCTTGTCGCTGGACAGGCGGTCGCCGGCCTGGCGGCGGGCGTGATGTTGCCTGCGATCTACGCCGTGGCGACAACGACGGGTTCGGAAGACGAAGGCTCGCGCATACTCGGCCGGGTCCTGACAGGGTGGTCCGTCTCCCTGATCGCTGGCGTGCCGGTCTCGGCCCTGATCGCGGAGCGGTTCAGCTGGGAGGTATCGTTCTTCACCCTCGCCGTGCTGGTTCTTGTCAGCCTGGTCGGCTTCTGGACCATGCCACGGCGGGACTCTCAGCTCCTCGTGAACACAGGCAACCCGCTCAAAGCGATCGCGATACCGGACGTGGGTCCGCTGCTGGTGACCCAGTTCTTCTTCATGACGGCCTTTTACGGCACCTACGCCTTCTTCGGCGATCAGCTTCGCGCCAGCCTGGATATTTCGACGGGCGTCGCCGGGGTTGTGGTCTTGTCCTATGGGGTGGGGTTCGGGCTTGCTGCGCTCGCGGATGGCCTTATCGACCGGGTCGGCCCGGCGCGCGTTTTGCCCGGCGCGCTGGTCTGCGTGGTGATTATTTATGGCGTCATGCCGGTTTTGGTCACTTCGCTGGGCGGGGCAGTGGCGGCGGCCTTCGCTTGGGGCTTCGTAAACCACTTCGTCGTGAATGTAATTGTGCTGCGTTTGTCTCGTATCAGCGGCGACCAGCGCGGGGCGGTTCTGGGGCTGAACTCGGCCATCACCTATTTCGGCGCCCTGATCGGCGCCCTCGTGCTAGGTCAGGTTTATGGGAATCTGGGCTTCGCCGGTCTCGTTTGGGGCGCTGCAAGCTGCGTCACGCTAGGCTGTCTTACCTTGCTGGTCCCGGCCATGATGGTGAGGCGGCGCCGATTTACGCCTCTACCTTAGTGTCCGCCTGCATCATCCTCGCAACCGTGTACGACGGGATGTGATCAATAGGCTTTGGGCCCCGCCCTATTTCTTCCGACGCGCGCGGAAAAAGGCTTTCAGCATCGCGCTGGCTTCCTCCGCCAGCACGCCGCCGGTCACCTCCGGGCGGGAATGACAGGTGGGCTGAGAGAAAAACTGCGGCCCATGATCGACCGCCCCGCCCTTGGGATCGGACGCGCCATAGATGACCCGGCCGATGCGGGCATGGCTGATCGCGCCGGCGCACATGGCGCACGGCTCCAGCGTCACATAGAGCTCAAGCCCCGTAAGCCGATAATTGCCAAGCTGTTGCGCGGCGAGACGCAGGGCGCGAATTTCAGCGTGGGCTGTGGGATCATGCTCTGAAATCGGAGCGTTTCCCGCTTCTGCGACGATCGCATCGGTCGCAGGATCGACGATCACGGCGCCCACAGGCGTCTCGCCCGCGGCGGCTGCGGCTTGCGCTATACCCAGCGCTCGCCGCATAAAGCCCGTTTCACGATCCTGTTCTGGCGTCGAGTTGTGCGTCGTCATGAGCGGGCCTTACCTCTGGCCTGGAGCGCTGGCAAGTTTTGACAGACACCCCGTCTACCCCTGACACGCCTGAAGACAGCGGCGAACGCATCGCCAAAGTGCTGGCCCATGCCGGCATCGCCTCACGCCGCGAGGCTGAAAAACTGATTGAAGCGGGCCGGGTCAGCGTCAATGGAGAAACCCTGAAAACCCCCGCCTTCAAGGTGCGCGCGGGCGATGATGTGCGGCTGGACGGCGAATCCATCGGCGCGCGCCCGCCCACGCGCGTCTGGCGCTATCACAAGCCTGTGGGCCTTCTGACCACCCATTCCGATCCGCAAGGGCGCGAAACCGTGTTTCAGGCCCTGCCCGAGGATATGGGCCGGGTGATCTCGGTCGGGCGGCTCGATCTCAATTCCGAAGGCCTGCTGCTGCTGACCAATGACGGCGAGCTGGCGCGGGTTCTGGAATTGCCGAGCACGGCCTGGACCCGCCGTTATCGCGTGCGCGCCTATGGCCACGCCACCGACAAGGCGCTCGCCGAGCTGGAAAAAGGCACGACCGTGGACGGCGTCGTCTATGGCCCGATCGAGGTCAGCGTGGATCGCCGCACGGGCGCCAATGTCTGGCTGACCGTGGGCATCAAGGAAGGCAAGAACCGCGAGGTCCGCAAGGTGCTGCAAAGCGTCGGGCTGACCGTGAACCGGCTGATGCGGGTGGCCTATGGCCCCTTCCAGCTCGGCTCGCTGAAACGCGGCGACGTATCGGAAGCCAAGCTGGCGGTGTTGCGCGACCAGCTGGGCAAGCTCTATCCGCTCGACAATGCCGGCCTGCCGCTGAAACCCGGCGAGACCGCCCAGCCCGACACCCGCACCGGCACGGCGAAAGCCAAGCCGCGCGCCGTGCGACCCGCCTCTCGCGGCGCCTCCACGAGCAGCAAACACAAATCGGGCCCGGACGCGGATTCCATCATGCCCGCGGGCAAGTCCAAATCGGCCAAGGGCTGGGCGAAAGCCAAACCCAAGGCCAATGAGAAACCCAAATCCAAACGCGCCGACCCGAAAAAATCCGGCGGCAAACCCAGTGAAGGCAAGCGTGATGCGGATCGTCGCCGGCGTCCATAAGGGCCGCGCCATCATCGCCCCCAAGGGGGATGTCACCCGCCCCACCACCGACCGCGTGCGCGAAAGCGTGTTCAACAAGCTCACCCATGCGCCCTGGGGCGTTGAGCTGGACGGCGCGCGGGTGCTCGACCTGTTCGCAGGTTCGGGCGCTCTGGGCTTTGAAGCGATCAGCCGCGGAGCGAGCTTCACGCTGTTTGTAGAGACCGATCCGGCCGCCCGCGGCGCCATCCGCAGCAATGTGGACGCGCTGCAATTGTTCGGCTGCACCAAGCTGCATCGCCGCAGCGCCACCGATCTCGGCCCCAAGCCGGAAAAGGTCGGCACGCCGTTTGACCTGGTGTTTCTCGACCCGCCCTATGACAAGGGTCTGGGCGATGTCGCCCTTATCAAGCTGATCGAAGGCGCCTGGGTGACGGACGACGCCCTCGCCGTGCTCGAAGAACGCAAGGGCGTCGAGGTCGACGCGCCCGGTTGGGCGCTGATCGACACGCTGGAAGCGGGCGACACGGTCGTGCGGTTTCTCAGGCGGGCGGTGTAGCGACCGCGCTTCCCCTCTCCGATTGTCATTCGCCGGTTTATCCGGTGAATCCATGCTCTGACCTTTGATCCGAGCAACCGTTCTCGTCATCCTGGCCTTGAGCCGGGATCTACCCGCTTCATTTCTGTGATCAGAACAAAGCGATTCCGGTAGATCCCGGATCGCTGCGCGTCCGGGATGACAGGGGAGCGTGAGGGGCAGGCCCCTAAACGCCCAGCATCTGTCGCGCTTGCGCACTGTCGGCCGCGATCTGGGCGGTCAGGGCGTCCAGCCCGTCAAACTTCTGCTCGGGCCGGATGAAGTCGATCAGATCGACTTCCAGGGTCTGCCCGTAAAGGTCCGCCTCAAAGTCAAACAGATGCGCCTCAAGCCGCGCCTCGGTCCCGTCAACCGTGGGGCGTGAGCCCAGATTGGCGACGCCGGCGACACTGTCGCCCGACGGCAGATGCGCGCGCACGGCGTAAACGCCGAATTTGGGGCGCAGATACTCGCCCAGACCGATATTGGCTGTCGGAAAGCCCAGAAGCCGCCCGCGCTGATCGCCCTTGGACACCACGCCCTCAATGGCGAAAGGACGCTCCAGCAACGCCGCAGCGGCCTTCACATCGCCCTCGCGCAAGGCGTTGCGCACATTGGTCGAGGAGATCTTGCCCGACGCGTCATCGAGATTGACCGCATCAGCGATGGTCACCGCGACGCCATAGCGCGCGCCCAGCGCCTTCAGCGCCGCCGCATCGCCCGCCCGGTCCTTGCCAAAGCAGAAATCCGCGCCGGTCACCACGCCTTTCAGGCCCAACCCTTCCGCCAGCACCTCGCGCACGAACGCATCGGGCGTCATCGCCGCCATGGCCTTTGAAAACGGGATATGAAACACCGCTTCGGCGCCCGCAGCCTTCAAAGCGCGCGCACGCTGATGATCATTCATCAGCAAGAAGGGCGGCGCGTCCGGCGCGAAGACCTGACGCGGGTGCGGGCTGAACACCGCCCCGGCGCAGGGCGCGTCCAGCGTCCGGGCGAAAGCGCAGGCGGTCTGAATCACGGCGCGATGGCCACGATGCACGCCGTCAAAATTGCCCAGCGCCGCCACGCAGCCACGCGACACTTCAGGCAGATCGGTATAGCCGTGATAGACCGACACGCGCTTACGCCGGGCTCTTGCGGCGCTTGCGGACAATCACTTCAGCATCAGCTTCCATACAGGTCTGGCCTTCCACTTCGCATACGCAGGCGAGTTTCACCCGGCGCGCCTTGATGTCCACCTCTGTGACAGTGGCGCGCGCGATCACGGTGTCGCCGATCCGCACGGGACGTTCAAACCGCATCGTCATGCCGGCGAACACGGCGCCCGGACCCGGCAAATGATTGCCCAGAACGCAGGAAATAAAGCTCGCCACCAGCGCGCCATGGGCGATCCGGCCCCGAAACGGAGAGCGTGCTGCATAGGCTTCATCCATATGCAGCGGGTTGAAATCACCGGAAACCTCGGCGAATTGCTTCACCGTATTATCATCCACGAGCCGTGTGATTTCAGCAGATTGCCCCACCTCCAGCTCGTTGATGCCGTAGCCCTCAAAATCACTCATTGTGTCACTGCCTTTCCACTTGCGGCGCGTGTTTAACCGAATTTTGACCGCGCTTGTCTACTGTCAGTTTTGTACTGAGCCCTCAATCAGGAGCTTTGAGGGGTTCAGCTATGGTCGTTAATTGGATGGAGGAAGGGTCATGGCTGTCGAAATGACGATGCCGATCCTGGTGGTGGACGATTACAAAACCATGGTTCGCATCATCAAGAACCTGCTCAAGCAGATCGGGTTCGAGAATGTGGACGAAGCTTCGGACGGGACCGAAGCGTTTGAAAAGATGAAGAAGAAAAAATATGGCCTAGTCATCTCCGACTGGAATATGGAGCCGATGACCGGCTATGAGCTGCTGCAGAAAGTCCGGGCTGACGAATCCGTCAAGGCCACGCCTTTCATCATGGTCACGGCGGAATCCAAAACCGAGAACGTGATCGCAGCGAAAAAAGCCGGCGTGAACAATTATATCGTGAAACCGTTCAACGCCGGAACGCTAAAAGCCAAGATGACCGCCGTCATCGGCGAATTCTAGGGCGGGCGCTTCGTCCGCCCCTCATGACTAACAAGTCGTTAGGGGCGGTGCTGTTGAAGTCCCGCTAGGGCTGGAGTGAAAGGAAGACCGACATGCCTGCCGCAGAAGTCGCCGCACGGGTACGCCAGTCTCTGGAGGCGGTCAAAGTTTCCGATCTCGAAGACGTACAGCTGATCGAGGTGTTGCGCATGGCGCAGCAGCTCACCGACACCATGCAGATGTTTTTCGGGTCTCTGGACAAGTCGATCCACGAGGAATTCAATTCCATCGCGGAATACATCGCGAAGACACGCGATGAAATCGCCCATCTGCGCCCCAACGACATCCGCGATTCCCGGCTTCCGGGCGCGGGCGCCGAACTGGAAGCGCTGATCGCCGACACTGAACGGGCGACCGAGACCATCATGAGCGAAGCTGAAACGCTCATGTGCAGTGAGACTGAAGACCTGGACGCCTACAAGACCGAGGTCAGCGATTCGATGACCAAGATCATCGAGGCGTGCTCGTTCCAGGATCTCACCGGTCAACGCGTGTCCAAAGTGGTCAGCTCGCTCAAGCATATTGAAGAGCGGGTGGCGCGCTTCGCCCAGACCATGGGCGTGAACGACGCCGAGGCCACCGCCAACGAAAAGGCCGAGGAAGAGCGCAAAGCCAAGCTCCACCTCAACGGCCCGGCCATTGGCGGACCGGAAGTGGGTCAGGACAATGTCGATGATCTGCTGGCCATGGACCAGGATTCCATCGACGCGCTGTTTGATTAAACCGGAGAGCTTTTTCAGCAAAAGTGGAAACCGGTTTTGCGGTTCGAAAAAGCGACCTGAAAAAATCACACGAACACCATGCGTGTTGATCCACGCATGAAAAAAGCCCCGCCGGATCCCGGCGGGGCTTTTTTTCGTGTCTGTCTTCAGGCGCTTTTTCAGTAAAAGTGGGAACCGGTTTTACGGTTCGAAAAAGCGCCCAGCAATAGTCGCCTAGGCGGCGTCCAGCTTGCGGCCCGAGCCTTCCTCGACGCTGACCACGTCATTGTTCTCGTCCAGCAGCACCACGGTGGGGACGAACTGGCGCGCTTCTTCCGCCGCCATGCCCGCATACGCCACCACGATGATGCGGTCGCCGGGCTGGGCCAGACGCGCCGCCGCGCCATTGATGCCGAACATCTTGGAGCCGCGCGGGGCGGAGATGGCGTAGGTGGTGAACCGTTCGCCATTGTTGATGTTCAGGACATCCACCTGCTCATTGACCAGAATGCCCGCCGCTTCCAGCAGGTCCTGGTCGATGGAGATGGAGCCTTCATAGTGAAGGTCCGCTTGCGTCACCGCGGCGCGGTGAAGCTTGGTCTTCATCATGGTGAGTTGCATGCCGCCCTCGTCATGAAAATGAGTCTGTTGCACTGCGGTATACGCTATTGGTGAAGAAATTACAGCCCAACCTTCACTGACATATTTGTCAGATAGGTTTCACATGTGCGTTTTTTAAGGCCATGCTGGCCTCTAGCGCTCCGGGGGGCCCGTCAGAAATGTTCAAAATTGCGGTTCTGCAACACGCCATGGCGCCAGAGATCGACGCCAATCTCGACACCGCCGAACGCCTGATGCGTGACGCCGCCGAGGCGGGCGCGCGGCTGGTGGTCTTCCCCGAGCTGCAGCTCAGCCCCTTCTTCCCCAAGCGCCGCGCCAATGCCCAGGACGATCCCTCCGCCCAACACCTGATGGATCGGTCCCACCCCGCCCTCAACCGCCTGTCAGAGCTGGCGCGCGCCCACAAGCTCGTCACCGTGGCCAATCTCTACATGTCTCGCGACGGCCGCCGCTTTGACGCCTCGCCCGTCATTGACGCGGACGGGACGCTGCTGGGCGTCAGCGAGATGGTCCATGTGGCCCAGTTCGACGGCTTCTGGGAGAAAGACTATTACGATCATGGCGAGGGGTTTGAGGTCTATGACACTGCCGTGGGCCGGGTCGGCGTGGTGATCTGCTATGACCGGCATTTCCCTGAAAGCTGGCGCGCCTGCGCCCTGAAAGGCGCGGAGATCATCGCCATTCCCGCCTGCAATCTCGCCCCTGAAAATCTCGATCTCTTCGCCAGCGAGATCAGCGTCATGGCCATGCAGAATTCGGTCTACGCCGCCATGTCCAATCGCTGCGGAACCGAGGACGGCCAGGCCTATGCCGGCCACTCCGTCATCGCCGGCCCTGACGGCGAAATCCTCGCCCGCGCCGGCAGCGACGAGCAAGTCCTCATCGCCGAGTGCGACCCCAGACACCGCCTCAAAATCGCCCGCAAAGCCGGCTGGCTCGCCGAACTGCAAGACTGGCTGAAGCCGGGGGCCGAAGGGCCTGTGCTGGTGTCGTGAGGGGGGAGGTGTTAGGGGAAAGATCGCTTGAATCTCGAAAGCGGATATATGCGATCAACACAATGAACTTTCCAAATTCAAGCGACAGCGAACGCCTCGTCTAGACGCGCATGGTCGACTTAACTCTATATGAGGCTAGAATAAAACCTCGAACTTGGTAGGCAGCCCATTATGAATACAAGACTTAATAGGGTCTTACGTTGGTTCTCAGAGAAGCTCACCAAATTAGCAAAAAACTTGAGCTCTCTATCCGGTTCGCCAGAGGAATCAGCGAAATTCGTCGACCTCGCCCCGACTGATGAAGCTGACAAGGAAGGGGTATATTCGGCCGCGTTGAAATTCGCGACTGACAGTCCGAATGTATCCAATATAGCTCTCACTGGACCTTATGGCTCTGGCAAGAGCAGCATCATCCGGTCATTCCTGAAGTCCTACCCCCGTGAAGCCCTGCCGATATCTCTCGCCGCCTTCCTTCCGGAAGCAGACGATGAGCGACGTAAAGTTACTAAACAGGAGATTGAGCGGAGCATCCTTCAGCAACTGCTTTATGGTGCAGATGCAGACAAATTGCCACTCTCGCGTTTCAAGCGCATCCAATCGCCAGGTTTCTGGTCGATTTTCCGGTCACTATACATTGTTACCGGACTGCTCGCTCTTTGTCATGTTTTCTACAATCGTACAACGTTTTTACAGGGGACGTTTTTCGAACAATTCAATTTTACAAACTTATTCGGAATTTCTGTAGCCACTTACGCACTGTTATTTCTTTGGTCCGCAGTACATTTCTTCTACGTCGCCAGTTTCGGTGTGTCTCTCAAAAGCATATCGCTGAAGGATATTGAGTTGCGACCCTCCTCAGACGAACAGGATTCTATCCTCAATCGTCACCTGGATGAAATCGTCTACTTCTTTCAGTCGACGCGATACGACCTCGTTGTCGTCGAGGATCTCGATCGCTTCGAGGATTCTGACATCTTCGTCACGCTTCGTGAGATCAATAGTCTTGTGAACGGGAATGTGGGTGTGAAACGCCGAGTCAGATTTCTATACGCGCTGCGCGACGACATGTTCAACAACACCGACCGGACAAAGTTCTTCGAATTCATCATCCCTGTCATTCCAATAATCAACAGCTCGAACTCAATTGACATGGTGCTCGCGCAGGGCAAACGGCTAGAACTAGGAGGAAGGCTCGATCAACAGTTCTTACGAGAAGTGTCGCGCTACGTAAGCGATATGCGACTGATCCATAATATTTTCAACGAGTACGCTATTTACGTCGCAAACTTGGAAACCGACGGGGAGAACATATTAAACCCCACGAAGCTGCTCGCAGTACTGATCTACAAGAACGTTTACCCAAGAGATTTCGAGCAACTCCATCGCGGTATAGGGCAGCTCGCCGGTATTTTGAGCCGCAAAGACGAGCTCATCGCCACACGTGAAGAAAAGTATCGATCCGAGATTATCGAATTAGAACGTGATATCGAGAGGGCCGAACATCAGACCCCGAAGGATCTGCGAGAGCTAAGACAAATATATGCAATGGCTCTGCTTGAAAGGCTACCCGCTAGAACCTTATGGGTGAGCTTAGATCATAACACTACTATTACGCCCGCGGAATTACCCGAGTGTAAGGATTTTGAGAAGCTAATTACGGCTTCATCTTTCTACTGCCGCATGACAAATGGTAGCGACCACCAATATAGTAACGCCGACTTCCAAGAGAGCGTTGATCCCAACGCAAGTTATGCCGAACGAAAACGGATAATTGAAAGCAAAACGCAGGAACGCGAAAAACTTATTCATCAGAAAATCGCCCACCTGAGAAACGAGATAAAATCGATCCGGACGAGCAAGTTCAATGTCCTTTTGCGATCCAGTCAACAAGAATTAGAGAGTCTCTTTGCAAACCTAGGGGATGGCGGTGAACTCGCCCGTTTCTTAGTATTGGAAGGCTATCTCGATGATAGCTACTACCAGTATACGTCTTTGTTCCACAAAGGACGACTTTCACCGAACGACAACAAATTCCTCATACAGATCAGGGCCTTCCAAACGCCTGAACCCCTATTCCCGATTGACAACCCGAATGAAGTTATCGCGGGAATGAGAGAGGTCGATTTCGGCTTGGATTATGCGCTAAACGTGCGACTCGTCGACGCGCTACTAGAGCGCGAGGAACATAAGGAACGGCTCAGAAAGGTATTCGCATACATTTCGAGCGAGTTTGCGAACCAGCAGGAATTCTTCGAAGCCTATTACACGATGGGATCGAAGGTTGGCGATTTTCTGAGGGAGCTCGTTAACGCTTGGCGCGGATTCGCACCCGCGGCCATTAAAAGTTCCTCTGCAGTCTTACACATCGCACGTCTGATCGAGCTTCTTCCTCAGTCTTTACTGGCTCGCGAACGAGAGCAGCATCCCGAACTACGGTCGTTCGTAGCCGATAATCTTAGGGACATTCTCGAGCTCTTGGAGGGCGTGGACCCGGTAAAATTTGACGAGTTGCAAATCGAGACGAAGGATTTTGAGGCAATCGGAGAGCATCCACACGTGGTGCGCAGGCTGTATGAGCTCGGCCATTACCAACTGAACGAAATGAATTTTGACTACATCTTCGGCTCTATCCTCGGAGAAGAGAAAGGCCTGGACCTGCGGAAACGGCATTATTCAAGAGTTCTAAATTCAGACGCCAAACCGCTGATGAGACGGGTAGAAGGCGATTTCGCAGATTATTTTATGAATATTTTGCTGGAGATGGACGATAACGATGAGGAAGATATCGAAGCAATTTTAGCTGTAATGTCCCACGAAGAGCTCGGCACCGAAAAAATAGAAACCTTCTTCCTGCGCCAAACCAAGCTCTTTCCGACACTCGAAGAAGTACCAGAGCGTTTTCAGACCCTTGTAGTCCGCAAGGCACAGATCGTTCCCACATGGTCCAACTGCCTTGCTTACCTCCGCTCAGAATCTTTCGAGAGGGACGCTCTCATCGCCTTCCTTGATGATGACGAGGTCCGTAACACTCTTCTGAAAACGTCGATTCCAGCAACGAAGGAAGCGTTCTCTCTCGGTCAGTTCCTGATCGAAGCTGAAGAACTCGAGGATGAGGCATACCGTGCTTATATCAGAGCGCTACCCAATGAATTTAAAAAGTTTCCAGAGGCTGTAAGCACCCTTAAACGCCGTATACTTATCGAAGAGCAGCGCGTCACATTTGTAGCCGAGAATTTAGCTGAACTTGACGGCGAGGTCGAACTTCAAACGTTGTTCCTCAGCCAGAACATCGCCTCATATCTTCGCGACCCCAGCTCTTTCTCTATCAATGATGACCTGCACGAGAGATTGCTTGGCGCCGATGTCTCGGATGACCATAAGCGTAAGATTATCGATTTGATGGACTTGAGCGAACTTCCCAGCATTCCAGAACGTGCCGGCAAGGTCGGGCCGATTCTGTTGCGCACGAATGGCGCGCTGCCCTCACTCACACCTGATATCGTCAAGGCAGTTGTAGCAAACGCTGAGCCAGTAAGCACACAGGTCCAGTTGCTCAACCTCCTTCATGAAA
The DNA here is from genome assembly GCF_051859625.1 of Oceanicaulis sp. Classification (GTDB taxonomy): domain Bacteria; phylum Pseudomonadota; class Alphaproteobacteria; order Caulobacterales; family Maricaulaceae; genus Oceanicaulis. The sequence continues at coordinate 310,448 of NZ_JBHYFH010000003.1, forward strand.
CGCTCAATATGAACGACGTTCGTGAGGTTATGGGACAGCTTCCTTACCCATACTCGAAAATCCAAACTGGGTATGCACGTCCGACGCTCGAGAGGACGAGTGAAAACAGCGAACTGGTCAGGTGGTTGGACGAGCGCGACATCATCTCTTCGATAGGGAAGCCGTTCTGGTCGGACGATATCATGATAAATCTTTATCGGTCATAAGGTGCACACCCATACCGTTGTCTCTATAGGACACCAACTTTCACCTACATTTCCACATTCAGGGAATGCGTGTGTTGGGGCGGGTAGCCGATAGGCCGCGTTCTTATCACAGAGACGCCTGCAGCAGATCCCGGCTCAAGGCCGGGATGACGCGGGTGGTCACCATCCGTCTCTTTCCCCGCGAAGGCGGGGACCCAGAGCCGCAAGGCGCGGCGCTCGATGCTCTCTGGGTCCCGGACCCAGTCCGGGAAAGAGGGAAAAACTGGAACAGGCGAGAGCCTGATACCGCCCCCAATCCCCCTCCCCCGAAACCGCGCTAGACTCCGCAGCGTTCTTTCTCAGCTTTCAGAGACGCCATTCCGCCGCCATGAGAGGCGTGAGAGTCATCGTAGTCGTGATAGGAGTCACCGCGATGAGACTCTCATGACTCCCATCGGGACACTCCGCGCGCCGCTCCGGCGCCTATTTCGGGTGCTGGCCGCGCCAGGCTTCCATGGACAGGGAGATGGCGAAAGTTTCGCGGTATTTGGGGCTGCCGGCGGGGCGGGGCGGTTGTTCGCGGGTCAGCTCCATGATTTCCGCCAGCTTGTTATGGGCGGCGCCCGCCTGGCCCGCGCCGATATAGGCGTGCAGCTCCACAAGCGCGTTGGCCAGCGGGTCGTCGGCGCGGATGACGAAATAGGGCTCGTCATCGGCGAGGTCGGGCAGGCAGTCATGCTTGCTGGGATTGGCTTTGGATCCGAGCGGGGCGGTGGTCATGGGCGAGCTCCTTGGCGAGGCGGCGCGAATCAGAGCGCCGCACTTTCATCCAGACTAGCAAATAGCGGCGCGCGCGCACCCGCCGAACTGACGCAGGCGCTGACAGGGAAAACGGAGCCCTCGCCTTGCAATCGCCTTGAAATCGCCGCGCCCTTTCAACTCCGGTTCAGCTAGGCTCTGCGCATGATAGGGTTCACACGGGCGAATTGAGGGGAGAGACCACATGGTTCGGACCACAGGATTGATACTGATCGCCAGCACCGCGCTGGTCGGCTGCGGCCAACAATCGACCTACACCAACGATTCCGAAGGCTATATGGTCGATGACATGGCGATGATGGAGGCCCCGCAAGCGGCCCCCGCCCCCATGCGCGCCCGGTCAGAGGCCGTGACGGTCGCAGGCTCCGGCGCCGCTCAGAACGCGCCAGAGGACGTCTCCGCGCCCTTGCTGGCCTACTCCTATCAAACCAGCCTCGAGCTGCCGGGCGAGGTTCTGGCGGCCACACAGGCCAGCCATGTGGCGGCGTGTCAGGATGCGGGGCCCGCGACCTGTCAGGTGATCCGCGCGCAGGTGAACAACGCCGACGGGCCGCGCCCCAGCGCCTATCTGCAGCTGCGCGCCGCGCCGGACTGGATCGTGGAGTTCCGCGCCGGGCTTGAAGGCGAGACCGAAGAGCTGGGCGGTCAGGTGCTGTCAGACCAGACCTCGGTCGAGGATCTGACCACGCGCATCGTGGATACCGCTGCGCGCGTTGCGGCCCAGACCACCTTGCGCGACCGGCTGCAGCAGCTTCTGGAGACCCGCGACGGCGATCTCAGCGATCTGCTGGCGGTGGAGCGGGAGCTCGCGAACGTACAGGCCAATCTCGACGCCCAGGCGAGCGTTCTGGCCGCCCTGCGCCAGCGGGTGAACACCTCCATGCTGACGCTGAACTATCAGGCCGAGCGTCAGGTGGTGGAGCCTGAAACCTTCAATCCGATCGGGCGCGCCTTCAAGGAAATGGGCGAAGTGTTCGCTGAATCTGTCGCCAGCCTGATCTTGTTCCTCGCCGGCGCCCTGCCCTGGCTGGTGATCGCGGTTCCCGTGATCTCGGGCGTCGTCATCGGCTTCCGCCGCCTGCTGCGCCGGAAGAAAGCGGCGAGCTAGGCCGAAAGGTGCAGCACCATCTGCCGGACATGCGGCCGGTCCCGATGCTCAAACAGGTAGAGCCCCTGCCAGGTCCCAAGCATCAACCGGCCGCCGCTGACCGGCACGCCCACTGAAACCGCCGTCAGCGCGGACTTGATGTGGGCGGGCATGTCGTCCGGGCCTTCGGTGGTGTGGCTGAGCCAAGCCATCGACAGATCATCCGAGCGCGGAACCAGCCGCGCGAAAAACGCCTGCAGATCGCGCTGCACGTCCGGATCGGCGTTTTCCTGGATCACCACGGACGCCGAGGTGTGGCGCACGAAACAGGTCAGAAGCCCCTCGCCCATGCCCGACGCCGCCACGAACCGCGCCGCCTCGCGGGTGACCTCATACAGGCCGGGCCCGCGGGTTTCGATCTCCAGCACCGTCTGCGGCATGTGCGCGTCTCCTTCAGGCTCACCAGTCTGTGTCTCGACCCTGAGGGGTAAATCTGAAACAGTCCCGCATCAATTCAGCGGCGGCTTGGAAGGTAAGACATGCGCGAACAGGTTCGGGATTATTATGGCGACGTGCTGCAATCGAGCGGCGATCTGAAATCTGACGCCTGCTGCGAGATTTCCGCGCCCGAACCCCATATCCGTGACGCGCTGACAAACATCCATCCCGACGTGGCGAACAAATACTATGGCTGCGGCCTGATCGCGCCCGACGACATCACAGGCAAGCGCGTGCTCGATCTGGGCTGCGGCACGGGGCGCGACGTGTTCCTGCTGGCCCAATTGGTGGGCGAAACCGGCGAAGTCGTCGGCGTCGACATGACCGACAACCAGCTTGCCGTCGCGCTGGAGCATGAAGCCTGGCACGCCGGCCGGTTCGGCTATGCCAAACCCAACACCCGCTTCCTCAAGGGCTATATCGAGGCGCTCGACCAGCTCGACCTTGAGCAAGGCAGCTTTGATCTGATCATCTCAAACTGCGTGATCAATCTCTCCACCGACAAGCCGGCGGTCTTTGCGGGCGTGCGTCATCTTCTGAAGCCTGACGGCGTGATGCATTTCGCGGATGTCTACGCCGAGCGCGCCGTGCCGGAAGAGCTGCGCACCGACCCGGTGCTCTATGGCGAATGCCTGGCGGGCGCTTTGGCCTGGTCAGATTTTCTCGCCATCGCTGAAGACACCGGCTTTGACGCGCCGGAGCTCGTCGATCACCGCCCGCTGGCGATCACCGACAAAGCGCTCATCGAGAAACTGGACGGCCTCAAATTCGTCTCCGCCACGGTCGAGCTTCGCCCCGCCCCCGCCAATGACGCCCCGCGTCAGGAAAGCGGCGATCCCTTCACCCTGCCCTCCCCGCATGCGCCCAGCAGCGGGTCGTGCTGCGGGTAGACCGCTAGCGCCAGCAGGTCAGGCCGTTTTCTGGAACGTCCATCCCGGCGGCATGGCCAGCGGCCCAGGCGATCGCCATGGGGGAGACAAGCTCCTCCCCGTCTTCGCGATTGGTCAAGACGATCACGGACTGGCCCGTCGTCATGTCCCTCACATAGGCCGTGCCGGAATAACCGGCATGGCTGGTGATCTGGCGACCGTCCACGTCATGGCTCCACCAGCCGCGCGCATACCCCCAGCGTTCGCAGCTTTCGCCCGCATCAAACGCCCGCTGGATTTCGGCGGCCTGCGCAATCACGTCCGGATCGAGCACCTGCGGGTCATCCAGCTCCGCTTCCCAGATCATCAGATCGTTGAGTGATGAGGTGACGCCAAAATGAGACGTCAGGCCGAACTGCCAGACCCGGCGGTTTCTCGCCAGCTCACCGTCATAAACACCATAGCCCTCCGCGCGATGGGACACGATGGCGGACTGGTCGAGCATGCGTGTCTGGTCCATGCCCAGCGGCGTCCAGAACCGGTCCCGCAAGGCCGTCTCGAAGGACCGCCCCGTCACCTCCTCGATCACCAGACCGAGCAGGAAATAGCCCTGATCGGAATAGCGCCAGTCCGTACCCGGTTCTGATTGAAGCGGGGTCTCGATCGCTGAGGCCAGCATCTGATCGGTGGAATAGGCGATCTGGAACTGTCCGTTCGGCATGTCTTCAAACCGATGCGCCAGCCCGGCCATGTGGCTGAGCAGCTGGTTGACAGTGATCGCCGACCAATCCTCTGGCGTATCTTCGATGTAGAAAGAGAGCGGACCATCCAGTGACAGGCGCCCCTCTTCAGCCAGGCTGAGCACCATCAGGGCGGTCATATGCTTGGTGAGAGAGGCGAGCTCGAACACGGTGGCTGCGCTGGCGGGAGCGGAATGCTCGAGACTTGCAAAACCATACTCGCCCACATGAACCGGCTCGCCGTGCTCGAGAACGGCCACCACGACGCCGGGGAAGCGTCCCTCGTCCATGATCGGCGAGACCGCGGCGTCCACCGCCTCAAGGCGTGGCGGCGTGTCCTGCGCGGCAGCCGGCATGGCCGTGAGCGCTAGCATCATCAGGCTTGTTCTGAGCATGGATCCCCCTCTTAGCTCTCAGCCTATCCTGGCGAGGCCGCACGCCCTAATGACGAACCCTCAAGGTGAAAGGGTATGACGTCGGCCGCCCTCGCCTAAAGCCCGTTCAACTCCCAGCGGCGGACGGGCTTGGCGTATCCTCCCGAGCTCTCATAGAGCGCTTCGGCGGCTTCGGTTTCAGAGCTGGTCCACATCAGGAAGGTGGCGGGGCTTTCGCGCACATCCTCGACCACGGCTTCAAAAAGGGCGCGGCCCGCGCCTTCGCCGCGGCCGGCCTTGCCCACGCACACTTCCGCCAGCCAGGCGCCGGCGCCGCCATGGCCGCTATCATAATAGGCGTGCCAGACCGCATATCCGATGGGCTCGCCATTCGCGGTCGCCGCAACGAGCACATGAAAGCTGGCGTCATGACCGAACAGGGTGGTCTTGATGTTTTCCGGGGTGCAGTGCTCGGTTGAATCGCCGACGACTTGATTGAGTTCGCGCGACAGACGCGCGATCGCCGCCGCATCGCGGGGGCGCGCGGCCCGGACGGTCAGATCTGACTGGCTCATGGGATCTCCTTTGAGATGTGAGATGAAGCCGAGGGGGCGCCCTCGGCTATTCGCTCGGCGCGTCTTCGGACAGCAGATCGCCTGAGGTGTCCTCCCGGCGCTCTGCCTCGACGCGTTCGGCCAGAGATGTGTCTGGCGCCACGTCCGTGATCTCAGGGCTCGCCGCCTTGACGGGCCGCGCGGATGCGCGGTCAGAAGTTGGCGCGGGTTTTGGCTGCGCCGCCGTCGCTGGCAAGGCTCCGCTTTCGATGCGCAGGCGATAGGTCGGATCGGGCAAGGTGAAGCCCGCCTGATCGAGCGCCGCCTTGACGGTCGCAATGGCCACCGAGCGCGATTTGAGGAAGTCGGATTCCGTCTGGTCGATCCAGGCGGAGAAGAACAGATTAATGGTGGAATCGCCCACTTCGCGGATGCCGGCCGCCGGATCGGGCTCCGCCATCACGAAGTTCAGAGCCTTCATCGCCTCAAGACCCGTCTCGAGCGCGGATAACGGATCATCCTCGGGGTCCACGCCGAGGGTGAAATCAAAGCGGCGCTCAGGGTTGCGGGTGTAGTTGAGAATGACCGCCTTGAAGACCAGCGCGTTCGGCAGGCGCAGATGATTGCCCTCCAGCGTCATCAGCACGGTGGCGCGCGAGGTGAGCCGGATCACCCGCCCCTCCTGCCCGTCGATGACGACATGGTCATTGGGGCGGAACGGCTGGCGCACCGACAGCATGATCGAAGCGATGTAGTTCTCGATCGTGTCCTTGACCGCGAACCCGACCGCGAGGCCGATCACCCCCGCGGCGCCCAAGAGCGCCCCGAGAAAGGCGGCGGCGTCCAGCAAGGTCAGCGCCGACACCAGTCCGAACACCACGAACAGGCTGAACACCGTGGAGCCCAGAAGATCGGCCACAAAGCTGTTGGGCGCGAGCAGACGCCACAGCCCGTCCCAGCGGCTCAGCAGCCAGCCGATCCCGCCAAGGACCAGAAACACCGCTATCGCCAACGCCAGAAGTGGAATGACCCGCACGAGGTCTTGCAGCGTCGTCTCCAGCTCGCCCATGGCCGGTGCGACGCGGGTGGAGACCGACAGATCACGATCAATCCGGTTCTCCACCGTCACCACGCCCTCGACCCGAAGCGCCAGCGCCTCGGCGCGGCTTGCGGCCTCGGCGGTCAGGGTGTCCCCCGTCAGGGTGACGACGCCTGATTCAACGCTGATCTCGACCCCGGACAGGGTGTCGATCTCTCCAAAGATCGTGGCGATCCGCGCGGCGATGGCGGCGTCCGACGGCGCGTCGGTCTCAAGCGCGATCTCGCCGCCCGCCTCACCGCCTTCGACTTGCGCGAACGCCGTCTCTGGACACAGCGCAAAGGCGCTCGCCAGAAGGATCAACAGGGCGAGAGAGCGGAACAGGGTCAGAGGGTTCATCCGGCAAGACTTGCGCAAGGCGCAGGAAAAGAAAAGTCGCTTTAGACCAAACGCCCCGCCGCCCCATTGGTTGCGCCCCCGACAGCAAAAAGCCCCGCTGGAAACAGCGGGGCTTTTCGTGTCTGTCTGTCGGCGGCGCTCTAGCTGTCGAGGAAGGAGCGCAGCTTGCGGCTCCGGCTCGGGTGCTTGAGCTTGCGCAGCGCTTTCGCTTCGATCTGACGGATCCGCTCGCGGGTCACGCTGAACTGCTGGCCCACTTCTTCCAGAGTGTGGTCGGTGTTCATGCCGATGCCGAAACGCATGCGCAGCACACGTTCTTCGCGCGGGGTGAGCGAGGCGAGCACCAAAGTGGTGGTTTCACGCAAGTTTGAGTGGATCGCGGCGTCGATGGGCAGAACCGCGTTCTTGTCCTCGATGAAATCGCCTAGATGGCTGTCTTCCTCGTCCCCGATCGGGGTTTCAAGGGAGATCGGCTCCTTGGCGATCTTCATCACCTTGCGCACTTTCTCAAGCGGCATGGAGAGCTTTTCCGCCAGCTCTTCCGGGGTCGGCTCGCGGCCGATCTCGTGGAGCATCTGACGGCTGGTGCGCACGATCTTGTTGATCGTCTCGATCATGTGCACCGGAATACGGATGGTGCGCGCCTGGTCGGCGATCGAGCGGGTGATCGCCTGACGGATCCACCACGTCGCATAGGTGGAGAACTTGTAGCCGCGGCGATATTCGAACTTATCCACCGCCTTCATCAGGCCGATATTGCCTTCCTGGATGAGGTCGAGGAATTGCAGGCCGCGATTGGTGTATTTCTTGGCGATGGAGATCACCAGGCGCAGGTTGGCCTCCACCATTTCCTTCTTGGCGACGCGCGCTTCGCGGGCGCCTTTCTGGACGGTGGCGACGATGCGGCGATAGTCATCGATCGGAACGCCGGATTCCTGAGCCAGAGTGGCGATCTGTTCGCGCAGCTCGCCCGCCTCTTTCTCTTCACGCTCGACAAAGCGCGTCCAGGCCTTGGTCTTGCCGGACATGTCTTTCAGCCAGTCAGGATCAAGCTCATGGCCCTGATAGGATTTGAGGAAGTCCGTGCGCGGCACGCCATGGGCTTCCGCCATGCGCAACAGCTTGCCTTCAAGGCCCATCAGCTTCTTGTTGATGGCGTCCAGCTGTTCGACCAGCGCCTCGATCCGGGCGTTGTTCAGGTGCAGCGAATTGAGGTTCGCCACGATGCGCTCGAACACATCGTCATAGGCGGCCTGATCCTTGTCGCTCAGATGCTTGCCGGACAGGCGCGAGGAGACCAGACGGTCCTGCAGCTGGCGGAAGACGTCAAAGTCGGTGGCGATGGCGTCCAGGGTCTCCATGACCCCGTCGCGCAGTTCGGCCTCCATGGCGGCAAGCGACATGTTCGCGCCGTCATCATCATCGTCGTCGTCGCTATCACCTTCAGACTCGCCTTCGGCTTTCTCGCCGTCTTCGCTGTCTGACGAGTCACTGTCCGAAGCCTCATCACCGGATTTGGCGTCAGCGTCGTCCGCCTTGGCCTCATCGCCCTCGGCTTCGCCGTCTTCACCCTCTTCGGTCACCGCCGTGGCGTCTTCGCGCACGCCGCCATAGGTGGCGTCCAGATCGATGATGTCGCGCAACAGCACCTGGCCTTCGCGCAGCTCGTCGCGCCAGACCATGATGGCTTCAAAGGTCAGCGGGCTTTCGCACAGCCCGCGGATCATCGCGTTGCGGCCCGCCTCGATGCGTTTGGCGATGGCGATCTCGCCCTCGCGCGACAACAGCTCGACCGAGCCCATCTCGCGCAGATACATGCGCACCGGGTCATCGGTGCGGTCTTGCGCAGAGGTGGTGTTCTGACCGGCGACGACGTCCGCTTTGGCTTTCTTGGTGACGGCGGTGGACTTCTCCTCGTCCTCCTCGTCGTCCGCCTCGGCGCCGGACGCTTCCGTGTCCGCGTCCTCTTCGGAATCCACGACCGTGATCCCCATCTCGGAGAGCTGGGCGAGGATGTCCTCGATCTGCTCGGAGCTGAATTCTTCGCTCGGCAGGACCTTGTTCAGCTCGTCATGGGTCACATAACCGCGTTTTTTCGCGGTTTTGATCATGGCTTTGACGGTCTGATCGGTCAGGTCCAGCAGCGGGCCGTCCTGATTTTCAGAGGTCGCTTCAGCGTTTTCAGCGGCGGCTTTGCTCATTCGGTGATCATGCTCCCGGAGGATTTCATTGGCTGCGCGCACATAGGGCGGCGTGGGCGCGCGCTAGCGCTGTCGACCCCGCCGCTCCGCGACGAGGTAATTTTTGAGGGCGTCAGAATCACCCTCTTCAAAGAAGTCGGCGTGTCTTGGTCGGTCCTGAGCGTCTTGCGCAACTCTTTCCATATAAGAAGCCGAAAGTCTGCGCCAAGCCTCAAGCCGGCTGTCAGCATCCGCTTCACTCCCCCCAAGACTGGCGCGCATCGGCGCTTTGTCTACCGCCAAACGTGTCAGTTGAGGCCCGAAACCCCGTCGAGACAACGCATCGCGCAGTCCGCCGACAGGCAGAGGTTCCCCAGAGAAACACGCGTCTAGAATCGCGTCCCTAAGGCTGTCAAGCGTTCCGAACGAGATTTGCAGCAAAGTTTCGGCCTCAGCCTCGGCGATTTCGGGGTGTTCGATCACCGCCAGCAGCAGTTGACGCAAGGGCGCGGACGGCGATTTGTGCTTGCGCTGCGCCACCAGTTCCGCGGTCGGCGGCTGCAACGGGGTGAAGCGCCGACCGGCGCCGCGCCCGGCGTATCCGCCACGATTTCGTTCAGCTCGGAAGCCGGCCTGGGGCGTGCGCCCGAACTGCGCATCGATGCGCACATCAAACTCGGCGCGGTATTCCGCCTTGATGTCAGGGTCCTTGATCTTGGCGACCAACGCCTTGATCCGCTTGCGGAACCCCGCGCGGCGATCCGGATCGTCCAGCGGTTCCAACTCAACTTCGCGCCGCCATAACACGTCGATCAGCGGCTTGGCGTCGCTGATGGCGTCTTTCAGCGCCTGGGCGCCCTGGTCGCGCAACAGGTCGTCGGGATCCTGTCCGTCGGGCAGAAAAACAAAGCGCAAGGTGCGCCCCGGCTCCAGCAATTCAAGCGCGCGTTCCGCCGCCAGCGCCGCCGCGCGCGTGCCCGCGACATCGCCGTCCAGGCACACCACAGGCTCCGGTCCGGCGCGCCATAATAAACGCAGCTGGTTTTCGGTCAGCGCGGTTCCCAGCGGCGCCACGGCCTGGCCCAGCCCGGCGCGCGCAAACGCGATCACGTCCATATAGCCCTCAGCCACGATAAGGCCCTTGGCCTTGATCTTGGGATCATGGGCGAAGGCGCGCGCTTCGGGATAGCGGTATAAAAGCGAGCCCTTGTGAAACAATTCGGTCTCGGGCGAGTTGAGATATTTAGCCCGGACGTCCTTGCTCATCGCGCGGCCGCCAAACGCCACCAGCCGGTCGCGCGCATCCTTGATGGGAAACATCACCCGGCCGCGAAACCGGTCATAAGGCTCGCCGCCATCATCGGGCAGGATCGACAGGCCGGCGTCCGACATGTCTTGCGCGCTGGCGCCCTTCTGGATCAACGCGCGGGTCAGGCCGCGGCGATTATCGGGCGCAAATCCCAGACCAAAGCGCTCCATATCCGACCGGCTGAGCCCGCGGCGTTCGAGATAAAGCCGCGCCTCTTCGCCTTCAGGCGCATAAAGAGAGCGCGTGAAATACTCCTGGGCGAGCGCGATCCAGTCGAGCAGCGTCTTGCGATGCTGTTCTTGCTGGGGGTCGCGCTGCTCCATGCGCGGCACTTCAAGACCGGCTTCCTGAGCCAAAGCCTCGATCGCTTCCATGAAGCTCAGGCCTTGGGTTTTCTGAAGCCAGGTGAAGATGTCGCCATGCTCCTGGCTGGCGAAGCAATGGTAGAAGCCCTTCTCGTCATTGACGAAAAACGAGGGCGTGCGCTCTTTCTTGAACGGAGACAATCCGACGAACTCGCGGCCCTGCCGCTTGAGCGGCACCGTACGCCCGATCAGCTCGGATGGGCGGATGCGCGTCTTGATCTCGTCTTTGAAACCGTCGGGAATCGCCACGAACTGAACATCCTCCAGCCCGACAGCATAAACCTGCGCGGGTCAGACGGCTAGGAGCCTAAGCCTGACCTTGCAGCAAAGTTTTCACTTCCTTGCCAGCTTTGGCGAAATCCATGCGGCCGGTATAGCGCTCTTTAAGCGCCGCCATGCAGCGGCCCATGTCTTTCAGCCCCCCCGCTTCAAGCTCGCTGACCACAGATTGGGCGGCCTGGGCGATCTCGGCGGGCTTCATGGGTTCCGGCAGATAAGAGCTGACGATCTCGGCTTCCGCGCGTTCGCGCTCGGCGAGATCCAGCCGGCCCGCATTTTCATACGTCTCGGCGCTCTCTTCGCGTTGCTTGAGGAGTTTTTGCAAGATCGCCTGGATCTCAGGCAAATCGCAGCCGTCGCAGCGGTCTTCCGCCCGCGCGGCGATGTCGCGATCCTTGATGGCGGCCTGGATCAGGCGCAGCGTGGAGACACGCGTGCTGTCCTTGGCGCGCATGGCGTCTTTGAGGTCAGAGAGGATGCGGTCGCGAAGCGACATGAGGGCACCTATTTTCGGCGGCGCTGCTAATAAGCGCCAAGCCATTGGAATTACAAGAATTTGCAGCGCTGCCTTTAGCTTGACCCGGCCTCACCGCTCGCCTACGTTCCGCGCGTTTAACCGCCCGCCGCTGGAGCCCAGCTCGCGGTCCCGCGCGTGTCAGGAGGCGAGCACCTATGCCGGAAGCGATCAAGAATCAAGAGCCGATGCAATCAACTTCTTCCGATTCCCAGCCCGATTGGGCCACAGCCGCTCTGATTTTAGCAGACGGAACAGTGTTTTACGGAACAGGGGCAGGCGCGACCGGCTCCGCCGTCGCCGAACTCTGTTTCAATACCGCGATGACCGGGCACCAGGAAATCCTGGCCGATCCCTCCTATGCGGGCCAGATCGTGTGTTTCACCTTCCCCCATGTGGGCAATGTGGGCGCCAACGCCGAAGACGAAGAGGCCTCGAGCCTCATCGCCCGCAAGGCGGCCGTGGGCATGGTCAGCCGCGAGGAGATCACCCCGCCGGCGAGCTGGCGGGCGGAAACCGGTTTTGACGAATGGCTGGCGGCGCGCGAAATCATCGCCATCACCGGCGTCGACACCCGCGCCATCACCCGCCGCATCCGCGAGACCGGCATGCCCATGGCCACCATCGCCCATGCGCGCGACGGCAAGCTCGACATCGCCGCGCTGAAAGCCCAAGCCAGGAACGCCCCGCCGATGGAAGGCGTCGAGCTGGCGGGCGCCGTCGCCTGCGACGCCGCCAATGACTGGACGGACGGCGATTGGGGCTGGTCGGAAGGCTTCGCCAAAGGCCCCGAAGACGGCCCGCTCGTCGTGGTGCTCGATTATGGCGTGAAGGCCAACATTCTGCGCCGCCTCGTCTCCGCCGGCGCCCGCGTACAGGTCGTGCCGGGCAAGGCGAGCAAGGACGATGTCCTCAAGCTCAACCCCGCCGGCGTTCTGGTCTCCAACGGGCCGGGTGATCCCGCCGCCACCGGCGAATACGCGCTCGATACGATCCGCGGCGTGATCGAGGCCGGCGTGCCGGTTCTGGGCATCTGCCTGGGCCATCAGATGCTGGCGCTGGCGCTTGGCGCGAAGACCGAGAAGATGGTTCAGGGACATCACGGCGCGAACCATCCGGTGAAAAACATCGAGACCGGCCAGGTGGAGATCGTGTCGATGAACCACGGCTTCGCGGTGGATCGCGACAGCCTGCCCGAGGGCGCGGTCGAGACCCATGTGTCGCTGTTTGACGGCACCAATTGCGGGTTCAAACTAACCGACAAGCCGGTCTGGGCGGTCCAGCATCACCCTGAAGCCAGCCCCGGCCCGCAAGACAGCTTCAAGGTCTTTGAGAGCTTTGTCGGCGGGCTGAAAGCCGGTTAAGCCGCTAGCGGCTCCGTCTGGCGCAATGCTAGTCTGCCTGCCGGGAAGGGGAGGCGCGCGCATGATGGAGCTGACACGGCGGCAAACGCTGGCCACGGGGTTGGCGGGGCTGACAGGATTGACGGTCGCCGCCTGTTCTGGGCGGACAGGTGCGCCAGACAATCTGTTGCGCGTCGCCATCGAGACCGAGCCTGACAGCCTGGACCCGTTGCGCGGTCAGTTCGCCTCCGCCGCGCTTTTATACAAGCAGCTCCATGCGCCGCTGACCGAATATGCGCCCTCTGGCGGGCTGGCGCCGGGACTGGCTTTGACGTGGCGCAGCGAAGACGCCCGCGTCTGGCGCTTCACTCTGCGCCCGGACCTGGTGTGGTCGGACGGCGCGCCCCTGACCGCCGATGACGTGGTCTGGACGGCCCGGCGCGCCGTGGACCCCACCACAGGTTTTGCGGATCTGGGCGATTTTTTCGCCGTGATCGGCGCGCGCGAAGCGCTGGCGGGAGAGCGTGATCCCGACACCATCGCCGTCAGCGCCCCTGACCCGCGCACCGTCGTATTCGAGCTGGATCGCCCGGTGGGTAATTTCCCGGTGCTGATGCGCGAGTTCTACCCCCTGCCCCGCTATCAGGTGGAAGCGTATCCCGATGACTGGATCCGCCCCGAACACTGGGTTTCGGCGGGACCTTACGTGCTGGACCGCTACGAAGCGCTGTCTTTGCAGCTGGTGAAAAACCCGCGCTTTCCCGCCGCTGACAGCGTCAAGGTCAACGCCATCAGCGTGGATGTGATTGATACGCCCTCCGCCCGCGCGCGTCGGTTCCGGGCCGGCGATTATGATCTGGCCGAGCGTCCGCCCACCGATCAGATCGGCTTTCTGCGTGAGACTGTGGGCGATCGCCTGCACGCCTATCCCGCCCCGATCCTGACCTATCTCAAGCTCAATTGCGCCCAGCCCCATCTGAGCGATCCACGGGTGCGGCGGGCGCTGAGCCTGGGGCTCGACCGGGCGTTCCTGAACACGCATTTCTTCAATGACGAGGCGCAATCCTCAGACACCGTGATCCCGCGTCAGGGCGACGCCTACACGCCGCCGCGCCCTGACCCTGAGCGCGCACGCGCGCTGCTGGCCGAGGCGGGCTTCACCGCCCAATCGCCTTTGCGGCTGACCGTGCGCGCGACCGCCGGCGACCGAGACCGGCTGGCCATCGCCCTGCTTGATGACTGGTCGCAAATCGGGGTGGAGGGCGAGCTGCTCGCCAGCTATCCCCTCGATCTTTATCAGGCGGTGGACGCCGGGGATTTCGATGTGGCGCTGGCCAGGTTTGATCGCGGGCTGAAATCGGACCCCGACTTCATGCTGCAGCCCTTTTCCCGCAACGGCTTCGCTGACAACACAAATTGGTCCGGCGCGGCGCGGGAGAATTTCGACGCGCTGATGGCGGACGCCTACGCCATGATCGACCCGGCGGAGCGGGCGGCGCAGTTCCGACGCGCGGAAGCGATCTTTCTGGAGGCGATGCCCAATATCCCGCTCCTGCATGAACGCGCCTATTGGCTGGTCTCGGACCGCACCCGCACCCCTGACGACATCCAGCCCCAGCTCTGGCGGGATCTGGCGCTCCGCTAGGCCAGACGCGCGAGCGCGGCATGAGCGTTGCACGTTCTTTCCCCGGACATGCGAATACGGACAGGGCGCTACAGAGCCCAAGCCATGTTCAAATGCCTGAAGAGCGCTTTTATTTCAAGGCGTTCAGCGCGACCGCAAAGCGGTTGCGCCGCCCCTTAAGGGGCGATCCTGAAGGCGGAAGAAACTGCCGATATGCAGATTTGGACGGCAAGACCGACCTGCCGCAGCCTGTGACCCGACCTTCGGGGACAAGACGTCAGGAGAAGACACATGAGCGCGAGCGCCATTACCGGCCCCTCATGGACACCGTGGGACACCAAGCACGCCAAAGGCGCCGCCCTGGGCGAAATGGCCCTGCCCGATCCCACAAAAAAGCCCGAAGACGCCCGCGAGAGCGAACAGGCCGCCGCTGCGCCTGAGCTGAACCGGGAGGAAAAGGCAGGCAAGATCAATGAAAGCCTGTCGTCGCAATTGTTCGCCGCCTTGCTCGATATGCAGAATTTCGCGCAATCCAATCCCATGGGGGACCGGGACAACGAAGCCGGCTCTGAAATCGCGAACGGCGCCACCAGCGTGGATGGCGGCAGCGCCAATTTGACAGATACGGACGACGCATCGGGCGGCGCGACAGGCGAAACGGTTCAACAAGCTGAGGAAAATGACGACAAGCGCGGCGTCAGCGCCCAGCAGTCTGGCTCGGCCACCGTGATCAGCGGCAAAACCGCGGCGGCGACGACGGATATGGATGACACCGCATTGTCTCCGGCCCTGCTGGCCCAGATCGAGGGGGCTCGTAATCCTCAGGCCGCGACCGACAGGCTCGCCCGCTTCCTGGCCTATAGCTAAACCATGACCCCCGATTTCGCCCTCACGCTCTGGCGTGCGGACTTGGTGCGCTTTGAGCTGCAAGACCGCCAGCTGAAGACCGGCAAGCGCGTGATCGCCAATCATGCCGGCTGGCTGCGGCGCTATCACGGCCTGGATCATCTGGCGGTTCTGTTTGAGCAAATCGAAGCGCAGACGGACCAGATCACCGACCTGCCGCGCCTGATCTACGCCGCCTGGTTTCATGACGCGATCTATAAGAGCTGGCGCCGCGACAATGAGCAGCGCAGCGCCGACTGGGCGCAAACGGCGCTTGTGGACATGGGCGCGAGCGAAGATCTGGCGGCGCGCGTACACCGCCTCATTCTGGCGACGGCGGATCATGCCGGCGGCGGGGCGGATGCTGATGACGCATTGTTTCTGGACATGGACTGCGCCGTTTTGGGCGCCGCCCCTGACGCCTATGACCAGTATGCCCGGCAGGTGCGCGCAGAACATGTCTGGGCGCTGCCGCATTCCTATAAAAAAGGCCGCGCGGCGTTTCTCAAACGCCAGCTCGAGCGGGAACGCCTGTTTCACACCGCCGCCTATCAGGACCGGTTTGAAGCGCAGGCGCGCGCCAATATGCAGCGCGAGTTGGAGAAGCTGACGCGCTAGTCGGCGCGCAACACCTCGTCAAACAGGGCCAGCGACCGGTTCAGCAGAATCTGGCGCGAGGCGCTCAGCTCCAGGAAGTGGGTCTCCCCCTCCAGCAGGATAAAATCAAACGCCTGCTCTGATGACATGTTCCGCCGAAGCGCATTGGACGCCTCGATCGGCACGACGGAATCTTCATCGCCATGCATCAGCAGAATCGGCGCGTCCAATGCGTCAGCATTGCGGAAAATCGAAATCCGGGCGGCCTCTTCGCGATCAAAGACAAGATCGCCGATATATTGTTCCCAGAAATCATAGGCGAACACGCCGCCGCCCGATTGACGGGCCTCCGCCAGCAAGCTGACCGGATCCGTCACCGGCGCCACCGCCACAACGCAGCCCACATCCTCCGGCGCCATGATCGCCGCTCTGAGCGCTGCATACCCGCCATAAGACGCGCCCGCGACGCAGAATTGACCCGGTCGGGCCAATGACGCCGCCTGCAGCGCCCGCGCCCCATCCAGACTGTCCTCGATCATCCGATCGCCGAACTCGCCAAATCCGGCGCGCTGGAACTCGACGCCATACCCCAACGAGCCGCGAAAATTGGGCTGAAGAACCATGTAGCCTTGTGACGCATAGGCTTGAGCCCACCAGTCAAAGTCCAGATCATCGCGGCTGGCGGGACCGCCATGCGGCAAAAGGATCAAGGGGAGCGGACCTGCAGCTTCGGTCCATCCCGCCGGCGTCGTCAGCACCCCTTCGATCTCCAGACCATCGGAGGCCTGATAGGTGTAAAACCGGCGTTCAGGCAGATCTTGCGCAGACAGGTTCGGATAGCCGGCGGCCACGACGGCCACGCTGCCTGCCGACCGCTCGTACAAATAATAGGTTTGCGGGCGTCCTGGTTCAGACAGGGTCAGAAGCAGCATGTTCCGGTCGGCGCTGAAGGATTCAATGATGACCGGCGCCCCCAGAGCCCCCTCAAGCGCGCTCGCATCCGCTCGCAGCTGTTGATCATAGAAATATTGCGCCCTGAGGCCTTCGCGCTCGCCGATAAATCCCAACAATTGTCGGTCATGACCCCAGACAGGCCGCTCAACGATATCCAGATCGTGCTCATCCGGCAGGGAGATGTCGCCGGTCGTGCGATCAATCTGACGGTATCCGCCTTGCTCGCTCGGGAACATCGCGAGAAAATCCGTGTCTCCGACAAAGCCCAGGATCGACGGGGCGTCACTCAAGTGCTGGCGCGAATAGATCACCGCCCCATCCCGGCCCGGCTCGCGGATTTCGAGCAGATTTGATCCTTCATCAAAATGGGTCTCGGCCACGACGTCGCCGGTCGCGCTGACGACGCGCCCCATGATGTCGCTACGATCGATACGCCGCGCGCCCCCCGTTTCGAGGCTGACCCGATACAGGCTGCTGTCAAACCCGGATCGTGTCTCAAACCGCGTGCCGACCTGACTTTGGCCGTCGCGATAATAATTCATCTCCATCAAGACCGATTCAGGGTCGTTGATAGCCATGGAGACGATATTGGTGGTGTTCGTGCTGCTGCGAAGATTGGGCGCCAGAAGCACCACCTCCCCGCTCTCGACGTTCAGAGACACGCTGCGCGAGACCAGGTAATGGCGAAGGCCTTCAGACGTGCTCAGCGTGTTGTAGGACGAAAAGCTCAAAAGCAGATAACCGTCAGAAGCGAAATAGGCGTCCTCCAGCGAGGTGTCTTCAGGCGCTGGAATGATATGCAGCAGCGCATTCGCCTGAAGATCATAAACGCAAGCGGCGATCCGCGATTGCTGCCGACAATGCGTCGCCATCCAGCGACCGTTCGGCGAAAGCCGGGGGTTTGAATCCAGCGGCGTCGCGGCGTAATCCGCCAAGGTCTGAGCCTGAACAGCCGGGGACGCAGCGAAAACCGCCACCCCCAGACACACGACGCTGGCTATAATGCTTTTCATGATCGCTCCCCCCGAAAGGAAGCAACATTTCCCCCAAAGAGATACATTTCAAGGAATAATTCACTCAACTGGACAGCCGGACGCACCCGCGTTCCAGCTGGCATGTGAATAGACCGCAATCACCTCTCGCCAAGCGACCGATTCCGGTCTAAGCACGGGTTTCAGCGTACATCATCAGCGCCGCACGCCGCCTCCGCCCCGTTTCGGGCTTGTCAGAGGCTGCGTTTTCGCGCGCGCGTGCAAAACTTTAAGAGGCCGGCCATGCCCAAGCGCACAGACATCCAGTCCATCCTGATCATCGGCGCCGGTCCCATCGTGATCGGCCAGGCCTGCGAGTTTGACTATTCGGGCGTTCAGGCGGTGAAAGCGCTCAAGGAAGAGGGCTACCGGGTGATCCTGGTGAACTCCAACCCCGCCACGATCATGACCGACCCCGATCTGGCCGACGCCACCTATATCGAGCCGATCACGCCTGAAATGGTCGCCAAGGTGATCGAGAAGGAACGCCCCGACGCGCTTCTGCCCACCATGGGCGGACAGACCGCGCTCAATTGCGCGCTGGAACTCGACAAGCGCGGCGTGCTGGAGCTGTTCAATGTGGAGATGATCGGCGCCAAGGCCGATGTCATCGACAAGGCGGAAAACCGCGAGCGCTTCCGCGTGGCGATGGACTCCATCGGCCTTGAAAGCCCGATCTCGCGAACCGTGCACACGATGGCGGAAGCCGAGATCGTGCTTGAGGAATTGGGCCTGCCGGCCGTGATCCGCCCCTCTTTCACCATGGGCGGCACCGGCGGCGGCATCGCCTACAATGTTGAAGAGTTCCGCGAGATCGTCACCTCGGGCCTCTATCACTCCCCGGTCACAGAAGTGCTGATCGAGGAAAGCGTTCTGGGCTGGAAAGAATACGAGATGGAAGTGGTTCGCGACAAAGCGGACAACTGCATCATCATCTGCTCGATCGAAAACATCGATCCTATGGGCGTTCACACCGGCGATTCCATCACCGTCGCGCCCGCGCTGACCCTGACCGACAAGGAATACCAGCGCATGCGTTCGGCCTCGATCGCCGTGCTGCGCGAGATCGGGGTGGAGACCGGCGGCTCGAACGTGCAGTTCGCCGTGAACCCCAAGGATGGCCGCATGGTGGTCATCGAGATGAACCCGCGCGTGTCGCGCTCTTCCGCGCTGGCGTCCAAGGCCACCGGCTTTCCCATCGCCAAAGTCGCGGCCAAGCTGGCGGTCGGCTACACGCTCGATGAGATCGACAACGACATCACCGGCGGCGCGACCCCGGCGAGCTTTGAGCCCACCATCGATTATGTGGTCACCAAGATCCCGCGCTTCGCCTTTGAGAAATATCCCGGCGCGAAAGCCACGCTGACCACCTCCATGAAGTCGGTGGGCGAAGCCATGTCCATGGGCCGCAGCTTTGCCGAAAGCGTGCAAAAAGCCCTGCGCAGCCTGGAAACCGGCCTGTCGGGCTTTGACGAGATCGAGATCGACGGTCTGGACCAGGCCGAAGACGAGGCCGCGCGTCATCAATCCGTGCTGGCGGCGCTGTCGCAACCCACGCCGGATCGCCTGTTAGTGATCGCCCAGGCCTTCCGCGAAGGACTGACCGTGGAGCGCATCCAGAGCGCGTGCCTTTATGAGCCGTGGTTCCTGCGTCAGATCGAAGTGATCGTGCACGCCGAAGAACAGGTGCGCATGCTGGGCCTGCCGCAAAATGGCGACGAGCTCTTAAAGCTCAAATCCATGGGCTTCTCCGACAAGCGTCTGGCAACCCTCGCCAAGGTCGAGGAGACCGAGGTGAAGGCGCTGCGCAAGACCTTCGGCGTACGCCCCGTCTACAAGCGCGTGGACACCTGTGCGGCCGAATTCGCTTCGCCCACCCCCTATATGTATTCGACCTATGAGCGCGGCGGCGAATGCGAAAGCGCGCCGACGGATCGCAAAAAGGCGATCATTCTGGGTGGCGGGCCGAACCGGATCGGCCAGGGCATCGAGTTTGACTATTGCTGCTGTCACGCGGCCTTCGCCTTCGCCGAGATGGGCATTGAATCCATCATGGTGAACTGCAACCCCGAGACCGTCTCCACCGATTACGACACCGCGGACCGGCTGTATTTCGAACCTCTGACCGCCGAAGACGTGCTGGAGCTGATCGAGACCGAAATGCAATCGGGCGAGCTGCTGGGCGTGGTGGTCCAGTATGGCGGCCAGACCCCGCTGAAACTGGCGCCGGAGCTGGAAGCGGCGGGCGTGCCGATCCTCGGCACCGCGCCGGACGCCATCGACCTTGCTGAAGACCGCGAACGCTTCAAGGCGCTGCTGGATGATCTGAACCTGAAACAGCCGCCCAACGCCATCGCCCATGATGAAGCTGAAGCGCGCGTCATGGCCGAGGAGCTGGGCTTCCCGCTGGTGCTGCGCCCGTCGCACGTGCTCGGCGGTCGCGGCATGGAGATCGTGCGCGATGTCGAGAGCTTCAGCCGCTATATCCGCGAAGCCGTGCATGTGTCGGGCAAGGCGCCGCTGCTGCTCGACCGTTATCTGTCAGACGCGTCCGAAGTGGATGTGGACGCGGTCTGCGACGGCGAGGATGTCTGGATTTCCGGCATCATGGAGCATATCGAGGAAGCGGGCGTGCACTCGGGCGATAGCGCCTGTTCCTTGCCGCCTTACTCGCTCTCTGACCAGACCGTCAGCGAATTGCGCCGCCAGACGAAAGCCCTCGCGAAAGCCATCGGCGTCAAGGGCCTGATGAACGTGCAGTACGCGGTGAAGGACAACATGGTCTACCTCATCGAGGTGAACCCGCGCGCCAGCCGCACCGTGCCGTTTGTGGCGAAAACCATCGGCGCGCCGGTGGCCAAGATCGCCGCCAAGGTGATGGCCGGCGCGAAATTGTCAGAGTTCGAGACCCCGGCCATGCCAAGCCGCCATATCGCGGTGAAGGAGGCGGTGATGCCGTTCTCGCGCTTCCCCGGCGTCGACCCGATTCTCGGCCCGGAAATGCGCTCCACCGGCGAGGTCATGGGCATTGATGAACGCTTTGAAGCCGCCTTCGCAAAAGCCGAGCTGGGCGCGGGCGTAAACCTGCCGAAATCGGGCACGGTGTTCGTCTCGCTGAAAGAATCAGACAAGCCGATGATGATTGAATCCTGTCATCGTCTGACCGCTCTGGGCTTCAAACTGCTGGCGACCTCGGGCACGGCGGCGACCTTGAAAGAGGCGGGCGTCGCGGTTCAGCCGATCAACAAGGTCTTTGAAGGACGCCCTCACATTGTTGACGCCATCAAGAACGGCGAAGTGCAGCTGGTGTTCAACACCACCGAGGGTCAGCGCTCCATGATCGACAGCTATTCGATCCGCAGAACTGCGCTGGAAATGAAGATTCCATGCTATACGACAGCGTCGGCTTCACGGGCCGCAGTGAAGTCAATTGCGGCGATTGATGCAGGCCAGCTTGAACCGCGCTCATTGCAATCCTATCGTAATAGGCCGTCTGGCGGCTGAGTAGAGTTGTCAGTTCGTCAGAGCACTGATCACGAGACCGGACATTCATGCAGAAAATTCCGATGACCGCCGAGGGCCACAAAGCGCTCGACGAAGAACTCAGACACCTCAAGAGCGTGGAACGGCCTGCCGTGATCGCCGCGATTTCCGAAGCGCGCGAACATGGCGACCTGTCCGAGAACGCCGAATACCACGCCGCCAAGGAGCGGCAGGGCTGGATCGAAGGCCGCGTGCAGGAGCTTGAGGACAAGATCGCTCGCGCCCAGGTCATCGACATCTCCAAGATGTCGGGCAGCCATGTGAAGTTCGGCGCCACGGTCACCGTGGTGGACGAGGACACCGAGCAGGAGAGCACCTACAAGATCGTCGGCGATGACGAGGCCGATGTGAAATCGGGCAAGATCTCGCTCTCCTCCCCGATCGCCCGCTCCATGATCAACAAGGAAGAAGGCGATGTGGTCGAGGTCAACGCGCCGGGCGGCGTGAAAAGCTACGAGATCCTCAAGGTCGAGTGGAAATAGGCTCGGCCGAACTGCAGACGACAGAGAGAAGCCGGCGGAGTGATCCGCCGGCTTTTTGGCGTCAGGCGGACCGGTCCTGACCGATCCGTCTGACTGAGGACCGTTCGGGGCGGCCCTATTGGCTAGCTATCGGATGAAGGCCCGGCAGATACATTTCCGGGTCGACCCGGTCGCCATTCTGATGCACTTCCACATGCACATGCGGGCCTGTCGACAGCCCTGTCTGGCCCACGTCCGCAATGACGAACCCAGCTGTGACCTGGTCCCCGACCGCAACATGCATGTCGCCCAAATGGGCGTACAGAGTGGTCCAGCCAGCGCCATGATCAATCCCGATGACATGTCCCCAAGCTGGTGAGCCCTGGTAATTGTCGCCGACGTAAAAGACGTGACCGGGTGCAGGTGAATACACGGGAGAGCCGAGCGGAGCGGCGACGTCCACACCGCCATGATTGCGCGCTGACTCCGGTAGTCCCGAGGGTATGGTGCGAAGGCCGTACCCAGACGTGAACCGCCCTTCCAGCACGACATGCGAGAACACCGGCGCATTGATGGCTCGACCGGACGCCTGGGCCAATTGCAGGCCTGCGGCGCCAACAAGGAGGCTGACAGCCCCTAGCCCGCCAAGTATGAGCCGCCGCCATTTCGGGGATGGTGCGGGAGATAGAATTGAGATCAGTCGCATTTTGAGCGCCTCTTTGTAGGTTACGCCGAAACCAACAGCAGGTGCGGACCCCGAATCCGTACGCACTGTGTCCAAAAGCGCCCGGGCGTAAGAACGGACCCTTTCGGTATCTTTGCGACGCAGAACGTCCGCGTCGCACGCCATCTCAACAGCGAGCTGACGACGCTGTTCACACGCCCACCAAGCCGGATTGAACCAGAACACAAGCCCGAGCACTCTCATCAGCAGAGCTGTCAGGACATCTCTCCGACGCGCATGCGCGAGCTCATGATCGACAATGTCGAGGTTTGATTGGGAGACAGAATAATACGGCGGCAAAACCAGGCAGGGCCGAAACACCCCGCATAGAAATGGCGAGCCTGACTGCTCAGATTGGCGAATATCCAGCGCCACGCCTTGATGAGTCGCACGTGGCAAGATCGCCTGAATCAAATCGGCAGACGCAAGAGATGTGCGCCTTATGGTCTTGTGCAAGCGCCAGGACCGGATCAGTTCAATCACAAAGCGCGCGCTTGCTCCCAACACCCAGATCAGTGTCAGCACACCTGCCAGCGTGTAAGACTCCGCCATCCGGCCCAGAGGCTCCAGACCAACGGGCTCTTCCAGTTCTGAAGAGAACACTGGCATGCCACTAAAAGTCGGCCAGATCTGCGGTGGCTCCCAATGCTCCCCCACGAAATTCGTCACGACCGCTAAAGGGAGAGGCGCCAGCGTGATCAGAAGGGCCAGGGTCCAGATCCGGTCTGCTCGGGAGCCTGCAGCTCCTTCAAGACTGGCCGCCAGTCTATAACAGATCAGCCCCAGTGGCAGGCTGAGCAGCAAACCGATCAAGACTTCACTCCATAACGCCTTCATGAGTCTGATCGCTTCTCAGATGGGGGTGAAGCCGTCACCTCCAGAATTTGCTCAAGTTCCTCTAGCTCTTCGGAGTTCAACAACGCACTCCCCGTGAAGGCCGACACCGGCAGAACACCATCGACTTCCAACACACGCTTGGTGAAGTCACTCACCAAGCGGCTGATCAGATCGACCTTGCGATCGGCCGCCGCGAACACGGCGAGGCCGTGCACGCTGTCCTTGTTCACCAGCCCTTTGTCGACCATGCGCTGGATGACGGTTCGGGTAGTGGAATAGGACCAGCCCTGCGCTTCGCCGATCTGGTCATGGACTTCACGAGCGCTAAGCCGGTCATGGGACCAGAGCGCCTTGAGCACTGCGAGCTCGCTGGGATTGGGTTCGGCTGCCATGTGACACCTCGCTTGTTTACGCTACATCTGTCACATGATTCTGACAGACGTCAACTCAAAATCGACCGAACCGCCCTTCCCGCTTGACCCAAAAGGCATTCCGGCGACGATGTCGGGCATGGACACACGCTCATGCATTGTGGTCTCTGACGGGCGTCGGGGCATTGAAAATCAGGCGCTTGGCCTGGCCGAAGCGCTTGGGCGGCTGACCCCGCTCCAGATTCTTCCCATCCAGGCGCCTCGCACTGGACGCTTGCCGGAGCCGAGCATGATCGAGCCGGATCTATGGATCGGCTGCGGCCGGGCGGCGGTGCGCGCGGCGGCGCTGCATCGCCGGCGCTGGCGGCGCACGCGCTTTGTCTATGTGCAAAAGCCGCGCAGCCAGGCCGACCTCTTTGACCTCATCATCGCGCCGCGCCATGACCGGATGCACGGACCGAACGTGCTCAATATTCTGGGATCGCCCAACCGCATCACGCCGCAGCGTTTGAACGAAGGCGCCAGCGCCTTCGCGGATCGGCTGGAAACCCTGCCCGGCCCGCACGCCGCCTTGCTGGTTGGCGGCGACAGCAAACATCACCGCTTCACCGACGCCGCCTGCGCGAACCTTCTGCACGAGGCGGATTCAATACGGCGTCAGTCGGGATCGCTGATGATCACCGTGTCGCGTCGCACGCCGCACGCCCTGACCGAGGCGCTGCGCAGTCGCTATGGCCAGGCCGAACGGGTCTGGTTTCATGATGGCGAAGGCCCCAATCCCTATTTCGCCTTTCTCGCGGCGGCGGACTGGATCTGCGTCACCGAGGACTCAACCAACATGCTGTGCGAGGCCGCCGCCACTGGCGCGCCAGTCTACCGGCTGGGCGTGGACGGCGATCCGGGCAAGTTCCGTCTGCTTTACGCCGGGCTTGAAGGCGTCGGCGCGGTGCGCCCCTATCTGGGCCGCCTGGAAAGCTGGAGCTATGATCCGCTTCACGAAACCGACAGGGCGGCGCACGCCGTGCTTGAAATTCTGGCCTAGGAAGGCGACATCAGGGCCATCAAACCCGTTCCGCCTGCGCACGGCCCGCCTTAAGGGGCTGATGCGCGGCTCATGATCATGAAGGAGTCGGCCATGGCCGAGACCCGTCACGCCAAGCTTGTCATCATCGGTTCCGGTTCCGCCGGCTATACCGCCGCGATCTACGCCGCTCGCGCCATGCTGGAGCCTCTGCTGATCGCAGGCATGCAGCCGGGCGGTCAGCTGACCATCACCACCGATGTCGAGAACTATCCCGGCTTCGCCGACCCCATCCAGGGTCCGTGGCTGATGGAGCAGATGAAGGCGCAGGCGGAAAACATGGGCACGGCCTTCGCTGATGACCTGATCGTCGACGCCGATCTCAGCGCCCGCCCGTTCAAGCTGACCGGCGATAGCGGCGTGGTCTACACCGCCGACGCCGTGGTCATCGCCACCGGCGCCAGCGCCAAATGGCTCGGCCTTGAAAGCGAGCAGGCGTATCAGGGCTATGGCGTCTCGGCCTGCGCCACATGCGACGGCTTCTTTTATCGCGACAAGGAAGTCTTCGTGGTCGGCGGCGGCAACACCGCTGTGGAAGAAGCGCTGTTTCTGACCAATTTCGCTTCGAAAGTGACGCTGGTGCACCGCCGCGATTCCCTGCGCGCGGAAAAGATCATGCAGGAACGCCTGTTCAACCACCCCAAGGTGGAAGTGGTCTGGGACAGCCAGCTTGAAGAGGTCACCGGCGAAGACAAGCCCGTCAAATCCGTCACCGGCGTCCGGCTGAAAAACGTCAAGACCGGCGAGATCGAGGACCGCCCCGCTGACGGCGTCTTCATCGCCATCGGCCACGCCCCGGCGACCGAGTTGTTCACCGGTCAGCTGGAAACCAAGGAAGGCGGCTATCTGGTCACCGCGCCCGATTCCACCTCCACAACGATCCCCGGCGTCTTCGCCGCAGGCGACGTGACCGACGACAAATACCGCCAGGCCATCACGGCGGCGGGCATGGGCTGCATGGCGGCGCTGGAAGCGGAACGCTATCTCGCCGCCCTCGACGCGGCGCGCGACAAGGCGTCTGACGCAGCCTAGCCACCCCGGTTTCAATTTGCGGGGCGCGGCTTCGATGATGCACGAGCGTGTGTGAGATCGACGACAGCGCCCCGCGCCCTGCCCATCCTGCACGGATGATTTTGGCCGCCTTGCAATGTGCAGGCGGCCTTTCTGGTGGGCCGGGAAAACCGCGACATGACACGAATTTCACTTGAAATGCGTGCGGTCACAACCACTTTGAATTTTGCATTTTACACACGGGGGCGTGAGATCATGAGCAAAGCGTGGAAACAAATGATTGTTGCAATCATGGCTTGGTTTCTAAGCAGTGCAGCCATGGCGAGCGCCCAGAATCAGCCCCCCTCATTTGAAACATTCGCGGCCTATACTGCTGATAGCGAAACAAGGATCGATTACCAGGTCTGGAGTGAAATGCTCGGAGCCATCACATTTGATGTGGGCATGAGCGACCGGTACGTTCCAAGAGGCCGGATTATTGAAACAGGCAGCCGGATTACCGGGCAAAGCACCTCTCGTTATCGCACTGAGAGCAATCGAGTCATTTTTCACTTGCTCGAAGACTTTCACAAAGAAGCGATCAGTTCATATCGACAGGATCTGGAAGCCCTGCCAGACAACATGCCGCTTTCAAATCTGGGGCGGAACGAACAACTCGCCTACTGGATCAACTTGCACAACGTCATCGTCATTGACGAAATCGCCAAGCGCTATCCCTTACGCAATGTAGACAGAATTCGACTTGATGACGGCGGCTCCCTGTACGAAGGCCATGTCACCACCATTCAGGGCGTCCCGCTCAGCCTGAACGATATCCGGTTAAATATCGTGGCCCGGTATTGGGATAACCCTGTTGTCTTGTACGGGTTCTTCTCCGGCGCAGTCAGCAGCCCCAGTCTTCAGGCGCGCGCCTATACCGGTACGAATGTGATGCGTTTGCTGAACCGTAACGCCGAGGAATATGTGAACGCGCTGCGTGGGGTGGAAAACACCGCGCCGCCCTTGCGCGTGTCCCCGATGTATTTTGAAGCCCAACACATGTTCCCGAACTGGCCGCAGGACCTGATCGCCCATCTGGACAGCTTCGCCGATGATGATGTCGCTGAACTTCTTGATGATGCAGACCGGGTCGTCAGAAACCAATATGATTGGAATGTTGCCGACTTGACCAACGGGGCAGGCCCTTGCGGCGGCGGCGTTCGCAGAAATGTTCAAGAAGTGGCTGGCACATCCAGCGGTTCAGCAGGCGCGGCCGCCTCTCTGGGCGGATGCAATCCCGTCCCGCCCGTCACGCGTGACTTCATCGTGGATATTCAAGAACGCCGTTTGCGCTTGCTGCGCAGCGGTCAATTGGGACGCGTCATCGTGACGGATATCGCAACAGAGGATTCAGATCACTCTCGAAGCGGCGGCGCTCAGGGCCAACTTGTTGACAGGGACGACAATCAACCCGAAGGGCGCTAAGGATACACACTCAGTCATTCCTAGACCCATGTAGGGTAAAATGCCTTCTTCCCCCAGCAAGCAGACCGTTCTGTCGATCCAGAATCTGACGTTCGGATACACCGCCAATTCAACGGTCTTAAGCATCCAAGGGTTTGACGTTCAGGCGGGGGAGCGGATTTTCCTGCGCGGCGCCAGCGGGTCGGGCAAGTCCACTCTTCTGGGGCTGATCTCTGGCATTCTGACGCCGCGATCAGGCGATTTGAACATCCTGGGCCAGCCGATGCAGACCCTGTCCCCGGCGGAGCGCGACGCGTTCCGTGCGGCGCATCTGGGCGTGATCTTCCAGATGTTCAACCTGCTGCCCTATTTGCCGGTGGGGGAAAACGTCATGCTGCCCTGCCGGTTCTCATCCGAGCGTGCGCGCCAGGCGGAAGCCGCCGGCGGCGAACAGGTCGAAGCGCATCGGCTGCTGGAACGCCTGGGTCTTGACGCCAAAGCGGTCTGGTCCCAGCGCGCCTCCAATCTCAGCGTCGGCCAGCAACAGCGCGTCGCCGCCGCTCGCGCCCTGATCGGCAAGCCGGGACTGATCCTGGCGGACGAGCCGACCTCCGCGCTGGATGCGGACAGCCGCGACGCCTTCATCGCATTGCTCAAGGAGGAGTGCACCGCATCAGGCGCCGCCTTGGTGTTCGTCAGTCATGATGGCGGGCTCGCCGCGCAATTTGACCGCGCCATGGACCTGAGTGAAATCAACACCGCCAGTGCGAAGGAGACCGCATGATGGCGCGTCTGCCTGTCCTGAACCTCGCCTTGCGCTCCATCGCCAACCGCCGCGCCACCGCCATCCTGACCGTCCTGACCGTCGCCATTTCGGTGATGCTGTTTCTGGGCGTGGAAAAGGTGCGCCATGGCGCGCGTGAGAGCTTTGAGAACACCATCTCAGGAGTGGACCTGATCGTCGGCGCGCGCTCCAGCCCTGTGAACCTGCTGTTGTATTCAGTGTTCCATATCGGCGACGCCACCAACAACATCACCTGGGACAGCTATGAGACGGTGGCGAGCGCGCCGGGCGTGGCCTGGACCGTGCCGATCAGCCTGGGCGATTCCCATCGCGGATATCGGGTCATCGGGACGACGCCGACCTTGTTTGAGCACTACCAGTATGGCCGCGGCCGCCATCTGGAGTTCGCCAGCGGTCAGTCTTTCGACAGCCTGTTTGAAGCCGTGATCGGCGCCGCCGTCGCGCGCGAGCTGGGCTATCAGACCGGGGACGAGATCATTGTCGCCCATGGCATGGGCGAAGTCGGCTTTATTGAGCATGACAACAATCCGTTCACCGTGGTGGGCGTCCTGGCGCCGACCGGCACGCCGCTGGACCAGTCCGTCATGGTCACTCTGGAAGCCATCGAAGCCATCCATCTGGGCGGCGCCACCGGATCCGGCGCCACAGTCTCCGCGGATGAATTGCGCGCCATGGACCTGACCCCGGACCAGCTGACCGCCTTTTTCGTGGGTCTGGACAGCCCGGTGGCGGCGCTGCGGCTGCAGCGCGCCATCAACACCTATCCCGAAGAGCCGCTCCAAGCGGTGATCCCCGGTGTCGCCCTTTCGCAGCTATGGAGCATTGTGGGCGTGGCGGAACGCACCCTCGCCGCTGTCGCGGCCTTTGTGGTGCTGACCGGTCTGGTGTCCATTCTGACCGCCATCCTGACCAGCCTGAACGAGCGGCGACGGGAAATGGCGATCCTGCGCGCCCTGGGCGCACGCCCCGGCCATGTCTTTGTCCTGCTGGTCGCTGAAGCGACTCTGGTCGCATTCGCCGGCGCCATTCTGGGCGCACTGGCGACCTATGGCGCGCTGAACCTGCTCTCCCCGTTTCTGGAAGCGCGGTTTGGCATCGTATTGCCGGGATTGCGGCCTGGCCTTTACGATTTGGCCATTGTCGGCGCCGTTACTGGGGCCGCAGCCATACTGGGCCTGTTTCCGGCCTGGCGCGCCTATCGCAACTCCCTCGCTGACGGCATGACGATCAAATTGTAAAGGCGCTCCCCTCATGGATTGGGACAAGCTCAAAACCTTCCACGCAGCCGCCGAAGTGGGATCGCTGACCGGCGCTGCGGAAGCTCTGGCGCTGTCGCAATCGGCCGTCAGCCGCCAGATTTCGGCGCTTGAAGGCGAGCTGGGGGTGAAGCTGTTTCATCGCCATACGCGCGGCCTGTTGCTGACCGAGCCGGGACGCGTTCTGTTTGAAGCCAGCAAGGATGTGGCGGGCAAGATCGCGCTCGCCGAAGCCAATGTGCTCGACTGCCGCGATGAACCCAGCGGATTGCTGCGGGTCACCGCGCCGACCGCCATGGGCGCCACCTGGCTGGCGCCGCGACTGGCGCGCTTTAATGCGCTCTATCCGCAAATTCGGGTGCGCTTGCTGCTGGTCGATCATGAACTCGATATTGCAAACCTCGAGGCGGATGTGGCGCTGCGCCCCTGGGCGGCGACCCAGAACGACTTGATCCAGCGCAAGCTGATGGTTGTGGACCAGCATTTGTATGCGTCAGAGGCCTATCTGCAGCGCAAGGGCGCGGTGGAGAGCTTTGACGATCTCGACCGCCATGACTTCGTCGGATACGGGCCGCGCAATCTCGCGCCGATCCCCAATCTGAACTGGCATCTCGATCTTGGCCGGGAGCCCGGTGAAAAACCGCGCGAAGCGCTGGCCGAGGCCAGCACCATTCACGGCATGATGCGGCTGGCCGAAGCCGGTCTGGGTCTGGTCGGCCTGCCCGATTATGTGGCGCGTGAAAATGACAGGCTCAAACGCCTGTTTGACGCCATAGAAGGACCGCCGTTCGAGGTCTATCTGATTTTCCCTGAGGAATTGCGCGCGTCGCGCCGGGTGAAAGCCTTCCGGGATTTCATCATGGAAGAAGTCAAACTCTGGCGCGAGTAGCGATTTTGTCCCGTTAGAGGACGCTTTTACGCCAATTGCGACACGATTGCGGCGGGGGCCTGACACAATTGTTGCAGCCCCGCAAAAACGCATAACGGCTATGGCGAACGGGCTGTTGTCTCGCAAGCGGGTGAGAGGCATATACCCCCCGACAGCAGGTGTTCATCTGCTTTCCCCTTTGAGCGCATACCGTCTCCTCCCCGATTAGGTATGCTAAACTGAGCCGGTCACCGCAGATGCGGGGCCGGCTCTTTTCTTATTATATAAGGCTTAGTCAGCCGCCATGAACGTCATGGACGTGCGCACCCTCCCCCTCGAGCGCACGTACAGAAAACCCCGCCAGCGTCATCGCTGGCGGGGTTTTTCATGGTCGGCGGAGCTTGAAGTCCTAGCCCAGCGTCGCGCGCAGCATCCAGGCTGTTTTCTCATGCAGGGTGATGCGCGGGGCGATCAGATCGGACGTCGCCTCATCGCCATGCTCTTCAGCCAGCTTCAGAGCGTCCCGCGCGGTGCGCACGACCTGTTCATGACCGGCCACGAGATTGGCGACCATGGTGTTGGCGTCCGGCGTGGAGCTGTCGTGCTTGATCTTCGCGGACGCGCCCATCTCTTCGTATGAGATCGGGGCGAGCACGCCCAGCGCCCGGATGCGTTCGGCGATGTCGTCAGTGGCCGTCCACAATTCTGTGTATTGCTCTTCAAACATCGTGTGCAGATCGTGAAACCGCGGTCCGGTGACGTTCCAGTGATAGGCGTGCGTCTTGAAATAGAGCGCATACGTGTCCGCCAGGAGCGCCGTGACCGCCTTGGCCATGGTTTCGCGCTGCTCTTTGCTCAGGCCCATATTGATGTCCATTGCCGCCTCCTTTGCGGTGAATTCCATACCCACAATGTGGGGATGAACGCGCGCGAACGCCAACTGAGTTTTTGATAGAAACCTATAGAGTTTCTCTATCCCTCAGCGGCTGCCTGACAGAAACGGACAATACGTTTGCCCGCCTCCTCCAGCGCGGCGTCATCGGTGGCGTAAGACAGGCGGAAGCCCGCAGACGCGCCGAACGCCGTGCCCGGCACCACCGCCACGCCTTCTTCAGTGAGCAAGGCTTCGCACACGTCCAGATCGGTCTTCAGGAACTGGCCGCCCTGGGAGGTCTTGCCGATCAACCCGCCGCAATCGGCGAAAATATAGAACGCGCCCTCCGGCGTGGGCGCGATCAGGCCCGGCGCATCCTTGAGCTTGTCGAGCATGGAATCCCGGCGCGCCTTGAACGCGGCGTTGCGCGGCTTGAGGAAGCCGTGATCGCCGTTGAGCGCCGCGACCGACGCCCACTGGCTGATCGAACAGGGGTTGGAGGTGGTCTGGCTCATCACCTTGGCCATGGCCTTGATCAGCTTTTCCGGCCCGGCGGCGTAGCCGATCCGCCAGCCCGTCATGGCGTAGGCCTTGGACACGCCGTTCATGGTCAGTGTGCGGTCATAAAGATTGGGCGCGACCTGGGCGATGGTGGCGAATTCAAAATCGTCATAGACGAGGTGCTCATACATGTCGTCGGTCAGGATGAGCACCTGGGGATGACGCTCCAGCACCGCGGCGAGGCCCTTGAGGTCTTCAGCCGTATAGGCGACGCCGGTCGGGTTGGAGGGCGAGTTGAGGATCACCCAGCGCGTCCGGGGCGTGATCGCCGCCTCCAGGGTTTCAGGCGTCAGCTTGAACCCGTCTTCCACGCCGGCGGACGCGAACACCGGCTCCGCGCCGCACAACAGCGCCATTTCGGGATAGCTGACCCAGTAAGGCGCGGGGATCACCACCTCGTCTCCCGGGTTCAGCGTCGCCAGGAAGGCGTTGTAGATGACCGGCTTGCCGCCCGGCGACACGTTCACCTGAGCCGGCGTGTACTCAAGACCGTTATCACGCTTGAACTTGGCGCAAATCGCCTCTTTCAGCTCCGGCAGGCCGTCCACATTGGTGTATTTGGTCTGGCCGGACCGAATGGCGTTGATCGCGGCTTCCTTGATGTGGTCAGGCGTATCAAAATCAGGCTCGCCCGCGCCCAGACCAATGACATCCTTGCCTTCCGCCTTGAGCTGGCGCGCCTTCTGGCTGACCGCAATGGTGGCCGACGGCTTGACGCGGGACAGCGCCTTGGAAGCACGCAGCAAATCCTGCGCGGCGGATGCATCTTCGGTCATGGACATACTCCTCAAGAATAAATTTCGCTGCAGCGCATCAATCAGGTGCACGCTGCAACAAAACAAAGCGGGTCACCAGCCGCGCCGGCGCCTCAATGGCGCGCTCGGCCACCCTCAACCCATAGGCCCGGGCCAGGCCCGACGGCCCCACAGCGCCCCATCCGGGCTCGGACTCAGCGCTGATCGCCGCCAGGCCGGCAGTATTTGAAGCAAAAGCGCGCGTACGCAAGCGCTTGTTGTCGATATACGGCGCCAGCTGAGCCAGCGCTTTTTCATGACCCACAATCCCGATCAGCGGGGTCTCGTCCACAATGCGGCGATACAGATCAAACCGGATCTCGATGGCGTGCTCGGCCAGCACCTGCGCCCATCCCTCTTCTACCGCTGCGACCGTTTCGGCGATCGGTCCGGCGGCGCTGTCGATCGCGGCGACCGCATATCGCGCGGCGCCGCCGCGCAAGGCGTCCAGCACCGACTCAAGCGTGTCATGAGGATCCAGCAGGCTGGTTTGCGGGACCAGCTGCTCGGCGGCCTGATGGGTGAAACTGCCCTCAGGCCCCAGAAACGCGGTCAACATGGCGACATACTCCCGTGATCCATCGCCAGCCTAGCCCCCAGGTCATCGCGCACAACCGCCCCGCCCAGAAATCAACACATTTGACCTCGCCTTCGCCCGATTTCAGCCCCGGAGCCGCCTCGTGACAGGCTGAGGCTGATTCATGTCCGGTTCATAAGCCGCACACTAGGCAGACCAAGGGAGGGCGAGACGATGAAGCAGAACACATCCAGCATGGGCCTTCTGGGCCTCAGCCTCTCCGCGCTGTGCCTCGTCGCCGCCGCCTGGACGCTGTACGCCGGATCGGCCAGCGGCGCAGACTCCCTGTTTATCGCCAATGAGGCGCATCAAACGACAGTTCTCGGCGCCCTCAGCGACTGATACGAGATTGAAACCCCGGCGCAATGGCCTCATCTGTTGCGCTGTGAGTCTCTCCGCTTCCCCGCTCCCCGCCCTCAGCCCTGACCGGTTGCGCGACGCGATCCGGCGCAGCCTGCCGCTCGGGCTGGCGATCACACTGCACGTCGCGATGTTGGCGATCCTGATCCGCACCCCTCCGGCGGAACTCTTGCGGGTCACAAGCGTCATCGAAGGCCTGGATGTGCGCTTTTATACGGTCAGCGCACCGGACGCAGAAAGCGACGCCCGTCTGGTTGAGCCGCCCCTGGCGGACGTTGAACCGGACCCGGCGGCGTCTGAACCAGCGCCTGTAAACGAGGTCGCTGCCCCCGAGCCCGCTACCCCAGAGGGCGATGACAATGACTCTCCGGTGGAAGAGACGCCGCCGCTTGACGAAACCGCAGCCGGTCCGGCCCCGGACGCAGCCGTTACAGATGACAGCCCCGCGACTCGGGCCGGTTCGCGCACTCCGGGTTCAGGTCAGATTGCTTCGCCACCCTCACCCTCTGCAAATGGTCCCGTAGCCACTACCCAGATCACCCCGCCGCCACCGCGAGCCGGCGCCCGAAGACCCAGCTTCGCCGATATTCTGGCGCGGACGGAAACCCGTCTGGACCCGGCCGATTTTCAGGTCGCCCTGTCTCTGAACGGCGTTGCTGGAACTGTGCGTGAGAGCTTCTGCCTGTCCTCATCGCAAGCCAATCTTGAAGCGGGAGCGTGTCCGGACGGCCCCAATGCGCGATCCGCCGAGCTGGCGCGCTTTGGATTGCAGGCCCTGGGCGAGGCGTCGCCGGAATTTATCGAGGACATGGATCGTATGGCGTTCCAGCTGCGGCAGCTGGGCGCAAACCCCTCCCAAGTCGAACGGATCATGCTGGCGCTGAGCGAGGCGCGCCGTGACGCCATCGCAACCCCCGGCGTCACCCGGGCCATGCAGCGCGATGCTGACAGCAGAACCGACAATCTGGGCAATCTGATCCCCGATCCGGATTGATCCTCGGCCAGACGCCGTTCACGCGAGTGATTAAGCGCCCGGCAACCCGAACGGTGAAGGCTTCCAAGTAGCGTTCCTGGAGGGTGTCCCAATGCTGTCTAACTTTCCGATCACTTGGCGCATGATCGCGTCGGTTCTTTTGCCGATCCTGGCCTTGCTGTTTTTCGCCTCGAGCCTCGTGCTCAAGGACTGGCGCCTGGCCGAGCAGATGAAGGTCGCTGAGGAAGCGACGGCGTTCACCCGCGACATCAGCCAGCTGGTGCATGAACTGCAACGCGAACGCGGCCGCTCCGCCGGGTTTGTGGGCAGCGGGGGCGAAACCACCTATCGCCGTTTGATGGACGAACAGCGCGACGCCACGGATACCGCATTGGCAGCCTATATGGCGGCGCGCCGCGAGGTGACAGACACCCTGACCGACCCGGTCCTGCAATCGAAACTGCAGGAAATCGATGCCCAGCTCTCTGAACTCGATGCGCACCGGAGCCAGGTCAATACGCTGTCCTTCGGACTGGGCGATACGGTGCGGCCCTACACCCAGACCATTTCCAACATGCTCGAAACCGTAGCGGAACTGGCCCATGCTTCGGGGTCAGGCGAGCTGTCCACGCGCATGGTCGGTCTGCTGAACATCATGAACGCCAAGGAGAACGCCGGCATCGAACGCGCGGTGGGCTCCAACATCTATGCCTCCGGCCAGATCAATCCCGCCCTGCACCAGCGCGCCCTGCGGCTGATCTCGAACCAGGAGGCGTTTTTCCTGGAATTCCGGGAGCTTCTGGGCCGGGAATGGTCCCAGCGTCTGGATGATGTCCTCGCCCGGCCCGAATCCATCGCCGTTGCCGACGCCCGGGAAAACCTGATCGCAGCGGGCTATGGCGCGCCGCTGGCCGACATGGCCGGCAGCGAATGGTTCGCACTGACCACCGAACGCATTGAAATGCTGATGGATGTGGAAGAGGCGCTGGCCCAGGACATCATCACCTTCGCCAGAATCACCCAGGACCGGGCGCGCAACAATGCCCTGTTTGAAATGGCGCTGACGATATTGGTCCTTGTCCTGACCATTGCGGGGACCAGCGTGCTGATGAGCTCGGTGGTCGTCCCCCTGGGCAAGATCACCGAATCCCTGAGCCAACTCGCCGCCGGGGAAAATGATGTCGAGATCGAAGGCGCCCGCCGCAAGGACGAAATCGGGGTGCTGGCTCGCACCGCCGTGTCCTTCCAGCAGGCGACAGCGGCCCGTGAAGAGGCGGTGCGCGAACAGACCCGCCTGGAACAGGCCGCCATGCAGGAACGTCGGCGTGTCCTGAGCGAAATGGCGAAAAAGGTGGAGGCCGCCACTTTGGAATCCGTGGGATCGGTGGCTCAGACCGCCCAGTCCCTGGCGACCAGCAGCGAAACAATCCGCACCACCCTCGCCAATGCCGGCCAGACGGCTGACCAGGTCACCCAGGCCACCGAACAGAACGTCAAGCATTCCGGCCGCGCTTCCGAGCTGGCGTCAGAGCTGACCTCCGCCATCGGGGAAGTGACCCAGCAGATCACACGCGGCGACCAGATGGCGCGTGACGCCATCGGCGAAGCGGAACGCTCGCGCCAGAGCGTTGAGGAACTGAATGAAGCCGCCCAGCAGATCAGCGATTTCATCGGTCTGATCACCGATATCGCCGAGCAGACCAACCTGCTGGCGCTGAACGCCACCATTGAAGCCGCTCGCGCCGGTGATGCCGGCAAGGGCTTTGCGGTGGTCGCCAGCGAGGTGAAGGCCCTGGCGGCGCAAACCAACCAGTCCACCACCCAGATTGCCGAGCGGGTCGCCCATATCCAGAGCCGCACCCAGTCCACGGTGGAGGCCATGAACGCGATTACCAGCTCGATCGAGACCATTGGTGAAGTGACCGCTTCAGTCGCCGCAGCCATGGAGGAGCAATCCGCCTCGACCGGCTCCCTGTCCCAGTTCGTGGAACAGAACAGCCAAGCCATGACCCGCGTCAGCGAACATATCGCTCAGCTGGTGGAAATGAGCAATCAATCCAGCAAGGACGCCGAGGAAATGGCCAAGCTGGTCGGCACGGTCTCCCACCGCGCTGAAGAGGCCAACACCAGTATTCCCAAGATTGTCCGGGATTCGGTCAAAGCGGCGGAAAACCGTAAGGAAGACCGCATTCCGACCAATTACAATGCGACCCTTCTGATCGACAACGAAGAACAGGATATCTGCATCCTGAACGCCTCAACCAACGGCATGCGGGTCATCTGCAAGGACATCCGCAAGGGGCAGACCGTCAAGCTGACCAGCCCGGTCGTGACCGAATCCGCCACGGTCGCCTGGGTCAAGGACGGCGAAGCCGGCCTCAAATTCATCACCCCGGTCACCGCAGACGCCCTGCAGGCGCTGCTGGATGCAGGAGCGGAAATGGCGGCCTGATCTGTCTCACCCCGGCTTCGAGCCTTGTACTTCCAGTTCGAACAGGCGTTTGAGATGCTCGGTTGCTTGAGACACACTCATGTCTGGATCTGCGCTGAGAATAAGGCCGGCCAGACCATCGCGCATGGCTTCCAGCCGCACGGCGGTTGCGGCTGCGTCGCGCAGGAACCAGGCTTGCTCAACCATTCCCTCTTGCAATAACGCCGTCACCCTGTCGCGCATCTGGACGCGAATACGCCCCAGCGCCTCCGCGATAGGAGCGTCCCCCGGCGCCAGACGCTCCGCCTCCAGCCACAGCTTCCAGAACAACCGCGCTTCTGAGGCGAACGCCTCGTCCAGAAACCGGTCCATGGCGCCTCGCGGCGTTTCCCCTGTTCGCCAGAGGTCTTGCACAACGGCCTGGAAGATCATTTCCCAGGCTGCAGCCCGCAAGTCCGGCCATTTGAAATAATGGTTGAGAAGTCCCGTTCCGACCTTGGCGCGGTCCGTAACCATGCGCGTCTGCGCCTCGGCCAGACCCTTTTCGTAGATGACTTCGGCGGCTGCCTGGAAAATCCGGTCCCGGCCTCCGCCGCGTGAAGATTTCGTATCGTTCATTCAAACCTCATTGACCATTGAGCGACCGCTCAATAACGTTGAGCAGCCGCTCAATTGGAGTTCTTCATGACCACGCCGGATCGCAACGCCATCGTTGACACCTTACGCACCGCCGCGCTGATCGGCATCTGCGTCGTGAACCTGCCCTATATGGCGCTGCCCGAGGCGCAGACACTCTCTGTTGCGCAAGCCGAACCTGACCAGATCGCCGCAATGGTCACATCCGTCTTCTTTGAAGCCAAGTTCTTCATCCTGTTCTCTTTCCTGTTCGGGTGGGGCATGGACATCCAGCACCGCGCCGCAGAACGCGCGGGAGCTGACCCAGGTCGGCGTCATTGGCGGCGCATGGTCATGCTGGCGATGATCGGCGTGTTACACGCCGTTTTCGTATTCTCTGGAGATATTCTCTTACTCTACAGCCTGGTCGGCAGCCTGATCTGGCCCTTGCGGCGCGCCTCTCCCGGCAAGCTGATACGCTTCGCTCTGGTCATGATTGCGCTCAGCCTTGTCTGTCTTATGGCCATCAGCGCCGCCCTGGCGGTCTCCCCGCCCATACTGGCAGACGCTGGCTCCGGCCTGGCGGGCGGCTATATCGAGACCGTATTGGCGCGCCTCATCGCCTGGCCGGAAACCCTGGTCTTCCTGATACTGTTTCAGGGCCCGTTGGCCGCCGGTGCTTTCGCCGCAGGACTCGCCGCTGCAAAGCTGGATGTGCTGGACCCTCAAGCTACGCGCTGGGGCAGACGCTGCGCGTTCGCCCTTCCCGTCCTACTCGCCATCGGACTGCCCTTGAATATCGCCTATGGCTTGGTCGCCAGCGGACCTGGGTTGGGCTGGGGAGGCCTGGCCGACCTCGCCGGCTTCCTGTCGATCGCGGTCGGCGGACCGGTTCTGACCCTCGCCTATATCTGCATCATCCGGCTGGCGGGCGATCATCTGAAGCTCCCCGCCCTTCTGGTCCTGGCTGGGCGCAACTCTCTCTCCAGCTATGTGCTTCAGGGCGTGCTGGCCGGACTGGTCTTCGGCGGCTATGGGCTGGGCCTGTTCGGACAGTTCGGACAAGCCTGGCTGCTGCCGATCAGCATCGCTCTGGCGCTGGTCTCCATGATGCTCGTAGGCCTGTGCGCCAGGCTCACAGGTCGAGGTCCGCTGGAGTTCGTGCTTCGACGCGTCACTTACGACGCCGGTGAGTCCAGCTCGGCAAAGGCGTGACTGTCATGAAGCGTGTGTTCCCGGGGCTCGTCGCCACTTGCGCCATCCTCTGCGGTTGCGCCACCCCCTCCCCTCCTCCGGATCGGTCAGAGCATATAGAGCGCATGTCCGGCGTCTGGCGTCTGCCGAATGAACAAGGTTGGGTCGATCTTGGCCCGTGTCCTGAGACCCCGGACCAGCTGTGCGGCGTCCTGACCGGCTTTGACGGCGACCCTGAAGCCCGCGACTTCAACCATCCCGACTTCTGGTCCTGGGGCGAACGGCTCTGCGGCGCTGCTGTGGTTCAATCCGCGACGCTGGACGCCGAAGCGGGCGTCTGGCGCGGTCACGTATATTGGCGCGCCGATGGGCAGATACTGGACGCCGAACTGACCCAGACGGGCGAAGACACGCTTGAGGTTCTGTTGTTTGAAGGCGCGGACCTTGATGAAGGCGTCTCCATGGCGGTCTCCACCCTACTGGGCAGCCCGCCAGATCCCTTTGACCTCACCTATTATTCCGTGCGCGCCGCCATAGGCCGCGACGCGTTGAGCCAGTCACAGCACTGGCATCGGGACACGCCGCCCGCCAATCTTATCTGCACGCCCTGAGGCCGGTTTTAGGCCATTGACGCGACAGGAGGATTGCGGCTCATTGCGGCCATGAACTTCCTGTCCGACACCACCGCACCCGCCCATCCCGCCCTGCTGGACGCGCTCGCCCGCGCGAACGAGGGCTTCGTCCCCAGCTACGGAGCCGACCCGGTCAGCCAGACTGTGAAGCGCCAACTCTGCGAGCTGTTCGAGACAGAGCTTGAGGTGGTCTTCACCGTCTCGGGAACGGCCTCCAATGCACTGGCCCTGTCGGTGTTGTCTCCGCCGGACGCCATGGTGCTGTGTCATGACGAAGCGCACATCCATCGTGATGAACGCGGCGCGCCTGAGTTTTTCACGCGCGGCGCCAAAGTGCTGCCGCTGGCGGGCGAGCACGCCAAAATCCATCCTCAGGCGCTGGCCGATGCGCTGAAACAATGGCCCAGTGATTTCGTCCACGCCACGCCGCCCGCCGTGCTCAGCCTGTCCCAGCTCAACGAGTCCGGATGCGCGTACACGCTGGGCGAACTCGACGCCTTGATCGGCCAGGCGAAAGCGCGCGATCTGTTCGTGCACATGGACGGTGCGCGCTTTTCCAACGCGCTGGTCTCGCTGAGCTGTACGCCCGCCGAGATGACCTGGAAACGCGGCGTGGACGCGCTGAGCCTCGGCGCCACCAAGAACGGCGTCATGGCCAGCGAAGCGATTATCTTGTTTCCTTCAGTGCAGGATCGCCTGCCACACCTTCTCGCCAATCAGAAGCGCGCCGGTCTGATGCTGCCCAAGATGCGCTATGTGTCCGCCCAGATGGGCGCCTGGCTGGAGAAGGATCTCTGGCTAGAGCTGGCGCGACGGGCCAACGCCGCGGCGAAGCGTCTGTCAGACGGGCTGGCGGCCGTAGACGGCGCCGCGCTGGTGCATCCCACCAACGGCAATGAAGTCTTTATTCGCCTGGAGGACGCGCTCGCGGCTCGCCTGCGCGAGGCGGGCGCAGGCTTCTACAGCTGGCCGGACGGCTCAGCCCGCTTCGTGACGAGCTGGTGTACGACGGACGCAGACATCAGCGCCTTGCTGGAAGCTGCGCATTCATAGCGCGTATCGCTAACCGTAATCATAGCCTCTAAGGCAGAAGCGGCTCACAAGACCGCCTCTGCCTCAGCGGATGGCTTAAAGGCCAAACTCAGAACAATCGAAGATCTCGGGTATGCCGCTGCTATCGCGGCAAACCACTGCTCCGCAACTCAATTCACCTGTGATGGGATCGGGCAGCCAGAAGACTTCACAGTTACTGGGCACACCGCTTCCTGTACGAATACGAGCGATCTCATCCGAGCTCAAGCGTTTGGACACTGAACTACTCTGCTCGCTCTGGATGGGCTGGTTCTCGACCTTGTCAGCCCCGTCAGAACCCAATGCGCCTAGCGCCAAAGCCAATGAAACGGCGAATACTGAAAGCATGAGACACTCCTCTCGGGTCAAAAAGACACGACTCAGAAACGGAGCTTTCAAGGCTCACAAGAGTCCGCAAGCGATCAAACAACCTTACAGACGCCCATCCAAGCCACTGATAAAAAGACACAACCGAAACCAAGCGGTCCGTGTCGGGGACGGCGGTCTCCGCGTCCCCGACCCGAGAACCGCTAGAGTCCGAACTCCCAGCATTCATGTAGGGACCAGACACCGCCCGGCGGGCGGCAGATGACATAGTCGCACTGCTGGTCGCCTGTAACCGGCTCCAGGCCGGAATAAGCTTCGCAATACGATGGCAGCTGGCCGGGGATCAGGCGCGTCAGCTCCGCCGAACTCAATCGCTTGGACAAGTCCACGGTCTGCTCGGCCTGTGCGGGCTGCACCGGGACTTTATCCTTGAAATCGGCGTCCGGCGCGCTGAAGGACAGCGCCATGGAGACAGTGATGAGCGTAAGCATGTCGGTCACTCCCTATTCAATCAAGAAGGGAACCGTGACACGGATTACGGGAAATACAATCCCTTAAACGCGAATTTTTCAACCAGCAGGGGTTAGCCCTTGCCTTCTTCCTTATCGCCGATACGGCGGAAGGGACCGGCATAGCGCGGGTCCTGGCGGCGACGGCGGTCAGGTCCGAAATAGCCCGGCGTCTTCACAAAGCGACGCGGCTT
Organism: Oceanicaulis sp.; assembly: GCF_051859625.1. Lineage (GTDB taxonomy): Bacteria > Pseudomonadota > Alphaproteobacteria > Caulobacterales > Maricaulaceae > Oceanicaulis. Next base: position 351,605 of record NZ_JBHYFH010000003.1, read on the forward strand.
TTCGATCAGCGTCACCAGGCGATTATACAGATCCACCGGCCGGACCGGCTTGGCGAGATATTCGTTCACGCCCGCATTTATCGCCTCAAAGACTTTCGAGCGGTCGGTATGGCCTGACACCATGACGATCGGCAGATATTTGTTCGGGCTGTCGGACGCGGTTCGGATCAGCCGGGTGAATTCCAGCCCGTCCACATCGCCGAGCATGTAATCGACCAGCGCCAGATCCGGATTGGCGTTGCGCATCAGCTCGAAAGCGTCCGCCGCATCGCGGGTCTCGATCACCGAGCGCACCCCGAAGCCCTGCAGAATCGTGCGCAGGATCGAGGACATGTGGGCGTTATCCTCAACGATGAGCACCCGAATTCGTTCAAAACTGCCTTGAGACATGGCGCTTTAGCGACCCTGCTGATTGACGTCCGTGACCCGCACCTTGCCTCACAAACGGTTAAACAAGACTTGCAGCTCCGCACCCCCTGTTCAAGCCGTTGCAGCGCCCCCATATTGCCCCCATGCCCAAGCTGACCCGTGATGATAGCGCCCTCGCCCCGCAAGGCGTCGAGGACATGGCCCAGGCCGATTTTGTTCAGGACCAGGCCGTGTCCGGATCCATCAAGGATCCGCTGAGCCTGCCCGCGAACTGGACCCCGCACCGTCCCGACCGCCCGGACAAATCGGAAGGCGGTCAGAAATTCCAGATGGTGTCCGACTATGAACCCGCCGGCGACCAGCCCCATGCGATCGCGGAGCTGGTGGAGGGGGTCAATCAGTCGGAGAAGGACCAGGTTCTCCTCGGAGTCACCGGCTCCGGCAAGACGTTCACCATGGCGAAAGTGATTGAAAACGTTCAGCGTCCCGCTTTGATCCTGGCGCCGAACAAAACCCTGGCGGCGCAGTTGTACGGCGAGTTCAAGGCGTATTTTCCCCATAATGCGGTGGAGTATTTCGTCTCCTACTACGACTACTACCAGCCCGAAGCCTATGTGCCGCGCACGGACACCTTCATCGAGAAGGAGTCCACCATCAACGAGGCCATCGACCGGATGCGCCACGCCGCCACCCGCGCGATCCTGGAGCGCGACGACGTCATCATCGTCGCCTCGGTGTCTTGCATTTACGGCATCGGCTCGGTTGAGACCTATACCGCCATGGTATTCGATCTGGAGGTGGGGGCGGAGAAAGACCCCCGCCAGGTCATGCGCGACCTCGTCTCGCTGCAGTACACAAGAAACGACGCCGCCTTCCAGCGCGGCACGTTCCGCTTGCGCGGCGACGTGCTGGAGATCTTCCCCGCCCACTATGACGCCCGCGCCTGGCGCATCAGCTTTTTCGGCGACGAGATCGAATCCATCACCGAGTTCGACGCCCTGACCGGCCATCCGATCAGCACGCTTGAGAAGGTCCGCGTCTACGCGAACTCGCACTATGTCACCCCGCGCCCGACGCTGAACCAGGCCATTGTCAGCATCAAGAAGGAACTCCAGGAGCGCCTTGAATGGATGGAGGCCAACGGCAAGCTCTTGGAGGCCCAGCGCCTGCAACAGCGCACCGAGTTCGACCTTGAAATGCTCGAGGCCACAGGCTCGTGCATGGGGATCGAGAACTATTCGCGCTATCTCACCGGCCGCAAGCCCGGCGAGCCGCCCCCCACCATGTTTGAATACATGCCCGACAACGCGCTGGTCTTCATCGACGAAAGCCATGTCACCGTGCCCCAGCTGGGCGCGATGTACAAAGGCGACTTCAGCCGCAAGCGCACCCTGGCCGAGCACGGCTTCCGCCTGCCCTCATGCCTGGATAACCGCCCCCTCAAATTCGAGGAATGGGAGGCCATGCGCCCGCAAACCCTGCACGTCTCCGCGACTCCGGGCAAATGGGAGCTGAACCAGACCGGCGGCGTCTTCACCGAACAGGTCATCCGCCCCACCGGCCTGATCGACCCGCCCGTGGAAGTGCGCCCGGTGCAGACAGACACCTCCAGCCAGGTCGACGACATCATCGAGGAGGCCCGCAAGGCCGCCGAGAAGGGCTTTCGCACCCTCATCACCACCCTCACCAAGAAAATGGCCGAGGACCTCACCGAATACATGCATGAGCAGGGGCTGAAGGTCCGCTACATGCACTCGGACATCGACACCGTGGAGCGGATCGAGCTGATCCGCGATCTGCGCCTGGGCGAATACGACGTCCTTGTCGGCATCAACTTGCTGCGCGAGGGCCTCGACATCCCCGAATGCGGCCTTGTGGGCATTCTCGATGCGGACAAGGAAGGCTTCCTGCGCTCTGAAACCTCGCTCGTTCAGACCATTGGCCGCGCGGCAAGGAACGCCGACGCCAAGGTGATCCTCTACGCCGACCGCATCACCGGCTCCATGGAGCGGGCGATGGAGGAGACCGAGCGCCGCCGCGAAAAACAGATCGCCCACAATCTCGAGCACGGCATCACCCCGCGCACGGTGGTCCGCGGCGTCAGCGACATTCTGCAAGGCGTGATGGAGCAAACCGCCAAAGGCCGCGGGAAAAAGCGGGACAAAAAACGCTTGACGGTTGCAGAGGAGCAAGCTTCCTTTGAACCCAATAACTTGAAGGCTACAGTCGCTGACCTTGAAAAGCGTATGCGAGAAGCTGCTGCAAATCTTGAATTTGAGGAAGCAGCACGCTTAAGAGATGAAATTAAGCGCTTGAGTGAAAGCTAAAACTAATGGCAGCAAGCAACGACAATGATAGCTCCTCACACTTTATCATTTGGATTGTATTGCTCGCATTGATTGCGATTATGGGATGGTTTTTCACCGTACTCATGGCAATGGCGGACACCAACGGACCAAATATCCTTTCAGGTCCTTCGTTTACTCTTTTAATTTCAGCGCTTTTCGGTGCTGCGACCGTAGTTTTAGCAGGAACAGCAGTAACAGTTGCCGTCGTAACTTTCTTTGGTTTCCGGCAGGTTCGTCGATCTGCTATAAGTGCAGCGGTCGAGCAATCAGTTTCACAATCAATAAGCGCTGCAACTGAGACCGCAGAATCTGAAGCCCGAAAAGCTGCGGAGGCTAAAGTTCCACTTTATGTTGAAAGTTTTTTGCGGCGTGAAATTGAGTCTAATGGGTTCATTAGAAAACACATCAGCGATCGAGTAAATAAGATTGTTGAACGACTTCTCTCACAAACTCCAGCTAAGCATTTAGATGCGTTGGTTGAGGCAAAAGTCAAAGCTGAACTTGAACGACGATCTTATAATGTTGATTTAGATGATGCTCTTAACACATTCCCGGATACGCCATCTGGAGATGATCCTGAGAATATAAGACGAACTCGGGAAACAGGCACAAATTCAGAAGCAGAAGTATCAAACCCCGAGAGGGATAGTGATGGATAATGCGCTTTGGTCAAAAGTACGAAGCGATGATATCTCAGTAATTGAGCCATTCCTCACTTCAACACCGGTCTCAATGAATAAAATAGCGGAAGCTCTAGGAATACGCGTCCGGGGCGCGTCATTACCTGCTGGCGTATCTGGTGAAATCAGGCCTGTTAATCCCGGAGCGAACGAATTCATTATTCGTGTAAATCGGCATGAATCCAAAAAAAGACAACGTTTTACTGTGGGACATGAACTTGGTCACTTTCTTCTGCATCGAGAATTGATCGGAGCTGGTCTGACGGATAATGTTTTGTACAGATCTGGCCTCAGCAATAAAAAAGAGACCGAAGCAAACAAAATTGCAGCCGATCTTCTAATGCCTAAATCACTTCTGTTTTCAAAACTTAGAAATTATACAAGTGATAAAAGAAAACTAACGCTTGATGAGCGCCCATCTATTGTAAAATTTCTTGCTGAAGATTTTATGGTTTCCGAAGACGCCATGCGCATACAACTTGGGTGGAAATAATGTTCGAGAATATTTCCCCATATATACCTACACTTTCAGTTAAACCTGCTGAGATGGCCGGACTAAAGAACCTTCCCGGCCCAACAAAATTCCTTTTATCGCCTCATATACTACTTCGACCTTGGGTGGGCTCTGAATATCTTGAATCTTCAATTAAGGTTATTTTGGAGGCTTATGACAGCCCATGTATTATCGAGTTAGATCCCTCCCTAGACCTAACCGAAGAAGAGGGGGAGCGGTCGGTTTTCGCCGAGCTTAGAGCTTTGACTAGCCCAGATGACGGGCACCGTAACTGGGTTAATTTCATTAACAAGCATGAGCCCTTCACCCCAACCTTGATCCAGACCGGAACTGTTGAACAAATTAAGCAGCAAGCAAGCGCATTTTCAGAGCTTGGGCGTGGCATTGTTATGCGAATTCGTTTGCACTCAAATATTGAGGCGACAAACAATGTGACACAGTCGCTTGATATACTGGATATTCTCAACGGGGTCGTGAAGCCTGAGAAGTTCTTACTTATTGCGGACTTCGGGCAACGCGCCCAAGGCTGGGAGTATCAAGCTGCTATTGCACATAAATTGTTGAGTGCCGCAAAGGATAAGTTTCCCATTTCAAACGCAGTTGTTTCCTCAACAACTTTTCCATTGGAATTCGATGATAATATACCAGCTCAATCTGTCTATGAGCGTGGAATGTTTCAGCAACTTCAGCAGCTACATCCAGAGCTTCGATTAGTATATGGAGACAGAGGTAGCGCGCGTGCCGAAAGCCTTGATATTCCTCTTGGCGCCCCGCTACCAAGGATAGATTTGGCATTAGAGCATCACTGGTATTTCTTTCGGGAGAGGCCCGACTACCCAAAAGACCGGCGTGGACTGCCTGTCGTGCTCAGCCCCGAAGAGCGCAAAAGACACAAAAAAGAAGCATATATCAGAGCAGCCCGCCGTGCGATTGATTCCGAACACTGGCTGAATGTACCCAACGTTTGGGGGCGGCAACTGATTTTAGATACCTTCAATGAAGCAGAAACTGGTATTTATTCTCCGGCACGAGCAACTGCAGCTAGGATCAATATCCATTTATTTCAGCAAGCCAACTATGGATCTAAACTGCTTCCTGATCCAGAAGAGGATTGGGAAGAGTTTTAGAGAAATAACGAATTTTATTGATATTCTGCGCCCGGCAATAAATAGCACGGATAAATTCTGATCGTGGCGTCTTGTCGATCAGATCTTCAAAATTTGACTCAGCTTCTCGTCGCGTGATTTTATGACACTTTGCTATCAGACCAACCAATTCTGATGAGTTTAGAAGGGCAGCATATGAACGGACATTGTCATGAGGAACCGTTTTGCCACGCCTTTCAACGATCACTTTTCCTTTATCGAAATATAACACCTCAACTCTTTCACCATATTTAGAAGAATCAAATCTTTTCCTAAAGCATAAATCTAAGCAAATTATCACTTTATCAAAATGATTATTGTAGATATCTATTTGATTCGATAGCTTTTTTAAGCTGTCAGATTTAGACTTAACCTCAAATGCAACTACACTGCGATTCCTGAATATTGCGCTGTCAGCTCGGCATAGACCATTAAAGAAACGGAATTCATCCACTCTAATTCCATCAATATCTTTACTGCGGCGTCGCCAACTAGCAATCGCCGCCTCTCTCAAGTTCGCCTCAGTGGATTCTGTAATTTCCATGCCCGATTGACTAGCTGTTGAACGGATTAAGATAAACCCTTGTTTGACCGTAAGGGTAGCTCTCCCCTATCCCCACCCCGCCCTCACCCCCTATCCTTGCGGCATGAGCGCTGAGAGCCCTGACATCACAGATCCGAGGATCGCCCGGGCGCGGGCGATGCGGCAGGCGGGGGCGGAGACCGCCGAGATCGCGCGCGCCTGCGGCGTGGGGGTGAGCCGCCAGCGGCCCACCTGACCAACAACTCTGTCATCCCGGACGCGCAGCGAGCCGGCATCTGCCGGACACACTCTGTTCTGATCACAGAGACGCCTGCACCAGATCCCGGATCAAGTCCTGGATGACGGGTGGGGAGATTGGGAGAATGCGCCCAACCTCTCGGCCTTCGGACGAGCTTGCCCCGGACTTGATCCGGGGGAGGCCCATGCGGCGGCTCGACTGGGTCCCCGGGGCAAGCCCGAGGACCGAGGGGGAGAGGGTCGTACCCCTCCCTGTGTGACGCGAAAATCCGGTCTAGCTTTCGGTCTTCTCTGGATATCCCACATGATCGGGGTCGAATTCGTTTTCTGCGCAAAGCCAGATCACGGCCAGCAGGCCAATCCATCCAAGGTTCGACCTTTCATCGGTGAAGGCGCGGCTCGGGAGCCGGAGCCATTCCCGGATGCGCGCGTCGCCCGCTCGCGGATTTTTCACGGGCAGATCGATAAAGGCCCTCGGAACGCGGTTAATGACACCCCATTCGGTCAATGCAGTGTGCAATTTGCGAAAGGGTTCCGTGTAAATGCGCTCTTTGGCGAAAGAGCGCAGGTCTTCTGGCCGCTCCTCGACATGCACATGGGGGAAGAGCGGATCGTGGGACTGGCCCATCGGGAAATACAAGCGCTGTACATCGACGGCATCCCAGTTGATGACAAAGGTGCGCTCATCGCCGGTTATCAGGATCCCTTTCTGGCCAATCTTGAATGTGGCTTGCCCCAGCCCCGTGACGAGATAACGATCCGTTTCAGAGTCACGCCGTTCGGTCTCAATCACTTCCGACCAGGCGCGGACACGGCGGCTGCGAACGACATGGACGCCCAGCTGGCCGAGAAAGCCGATCGCAAACCCGACCGTGGCGACAATCCATTCCATGGCGGTCAGCACCGACAGGCCCGCTGTGATAACGCAGGTCTCGCCAGGGCAAACAAAGCTGCCCTCGGCAAGGGTTGGATCAATCTCTATCGATACCGCAGACAGGCCTTGGGACAGCAGGGCCAGAACGCCGCCCGCGACACCGAACCAGCTGGTGACCGAGACCAGTCCCAGCAGGATTTCCGTGACCGTTGAACCGCGCTGAATTTTCGAGATGTGAAGGCTGCGTCCGACATCCGCGGGCTCAAGCTGAATCGTCGCGCTGGTGAAGACGTCGTAGGCGTTCTTTTCAAAAGTCGCCTCTCTGGTTCCGGGCGCAAATTCGCTGTGCCCCGTCGGGATACGGTCTACCATGATTGTCCCCCTCATTCCCCAGGCAGAGCCTAATTCAGACCGCGACACGCGTTCAAGCTGAACCTGACCGGGATTTCGCGTTTCAAGGGAGGCGCGCCTATCCCCCACCCCGCCCTCACCCCCTATCCTCACCGCCATGAGCGCTGAGACACCTGACATCACAGATCCGAGGATCGCCCGGGCAAGGACGATGCGGGTGGCGGGGGCGGAGACCGCCGAGATCGCGCGCGTCTGCGGCGTGGGGGTGAGCACCATCTATCGCTGGGCCGAGGCCCATGGCTTTCGCGTCGCCGATCTGGAGGCCGCGGCCTGGGCCGCGTCGGGGCGGGGTGACGCGCCCTCTCTTTGTCATTCGCCGGTTTATCCGGGGAATCCATGCCGTGACCTGTCCTCCACTCAACCGGAATGGATCCCCCGCACAGGGCGGGGGATGACAGAGGGAGAGGGAGCGCCTCACGCGGCGGGAGGCCCCGGATCAAGTCCGGGGTTTCAGGCTGGGAAAGAGAGTGAAGAGACCGACGACGCCGAGATCACGGCGGCGCAATGGGCGGCGATGGCGCGGGGGTTGAAACAGCGCGCTGTGCGCCTGACCGAGGCCGGGCGCCTGCGCCAGGCCGAGCAGGCGCTGCGGCTGGCCGAACGCTATGAGCGGATGCAGGCCAGCGCCGCGCCGGCGCCGGCAAAGGATGACGGCGTGGATTATCACGCCCTGCTGGAAGCCAAGCTGACCCGGCTGCACGAGCACTTGCGCGAGAAGGCCGGGCTGAAAGAGGGCGAGGACTTCACCGACGCCCACCGCGCCGCCCTGGGCATCCCGCCCCTGCCGCCCGAGTATGGCGGGTGACGCGGGGAGAGGGAGATGGCAAGATCGGGGTCTTGCCATGACGATGTGTGGTTAGCCTTCTTCGTCTCCCGCTCCCCTCCCCCTACCCTCCAGCGTCATCCCAAGACCCCGTTCATGGGATCTCAGATGGCAAGAACACGTCTTGCCATGACGAAGGCAGGGAACGCACACTTCGTGTATGGCGCGTGTTTTCTACACTTATATACTCTGCAATCGCCCGCACGGCGTGCTCTATTGCGGCGTCACCAATGACCTGGTGCGCCGGGTCCACGAGCACCGCTCAGCGCGCGGGGGCGTCTTCACGACGCGCTACAAGGTGAGGTGGCTGGTCTGGTTCGCAGGCCATGAAATTCCGGGGGCCGCCATCGGGCAGGAAAAGACGATCAAAGGCTGGCCGCGCGCCTGGAAGGTGAACCTGATCGAGACGGACAATCCCGACTGGTGCGATCTCTGGCCGGTGATTTCTCAGGCGGCGGGTGAGATGGGAGAGGGCAAGAACACGTCTTGCCATGACGATGTGTGGTGAGCCTTCTCCGCCTCCCGCTCCCCTCCCCCTACCCTCCAGCGTCATCCCAAGACCCCGTTCTTGGGATCTCAGATGGCAAGATCGGGGTCTTGCCTTGACGATGGGTGTGAAGGGCGAGGGCCGGAGTGGACAGGGCGCGCCCCTACGCCGGCAGGCTGACCCGTGCGCGCAGGCCGCCGAGCGGGGAGTCCTCAAGGCGCAGTTCGCCGCCATGGGCGCGCAGGGTGTCGCGGGCGATGGCGAGGCCGAGGCCCACGCCCTTGCGGTTGGCGTTGCGGCTTTCATCGAGGCGGGAGAAGGGTTTGAACGCCTCCTCGCGCTGATCGCCGGGAATGCCGGGGCCGTCATCATCAATCAGGATTTCAATGCGCGAACCGTTGCGGCGCGCGCTCAGGCGCACATGTCGCGCATGGGCTGAGGCGTTGGACACCAGATTGGCGAGGGCGCGCTTGAGCGCGCTTTCGCGCGCCGGCGCGGTCAGCCCGTCTTCCAGCTCCAGCTCCAGATCGACGCCCTCGCGCGCCGCGTCATCGGCCAGGGTTTCGCACAGGGCGGTGAGGTCGAGCGCGTCCGCCTCCTCCCCCGCCTGACCGCGGGCGAAGGCGAGATATTCCTCCAGCGCCGCCTCCATGTCCGCGAGATCGCGGCGGGCGGCGTCGCGCTCCTCGCTTTGCGGCATCAGGGCGAGCTGCAGGCGCAAACGGGTCAGCGGGGTGCGCAGGTCATGACTGACACCCGCCAGCAATTGCGTGCGCTGTTCGATATGGCGTTTCAGGCGCGCGCGCATGTCGAGAAAGGCCGCGCTGGCGCGGCGCACTTCGCGGGCGCCGGCGGGCTTGAACCGCTCCACATCCTGACCTCTGCCGAACGCTTCAGCGGCCTCCGCCAGCTGGCGGATGGGTTTGACCTGATTGCGGATGAACAGGATGGCGACGGTCAGCAGGAGCCCCGTGGCGATAAACAGCCAGATCAGGAAGATATGCCCGGTGGTGGCGAACACCCGGTCGCGCACGGCGATGAAGCGCAGCACGCCGCCATCCACCTGCACCCGGATGTCCACGTAAGAGGGATAGCGCGTGGTGTCGAACCAGAAGGCGTGATCGAGCTCCGCCCCCAGCGCGCTGCGCAGCGTGCGGTCGAGCGCCCGGAAGAAGGCCGTGCGGCGCGTGGTGGGCAAGGTGTCGCCCTCGCGATACTCGACGCTGAGATCAGTCGTGGCGAAGGCGAGATTGGCCAGCGCGTCAAACTGTTCAGGACCGTCACGCTCAAACAGCCTGACCACCAGCGACACCTCGCCGGCGACGCTCTCAGAGAGGCGCGCCGTGGTGGTCTGCCAGTGCTGATCGAAAAAGGCCCAGGTCACCGCCCCCTGCATCAGCGCGACGGGCAGCACGATGATCAGGAGCGAGCGCTCAAACAGGCCCTTGGGCAGATAGGGTTTGAGGGAAAAGCGCATCGGGCCTAGGGCTCGGCGCCGTCATAGACCGGGTCGGCGACCAGCTTGTAGCCCGAGCCGCGCACGGTCTGGATATAGAGCGGGGATTTGGGATCGGTTTCGATCTTGCGCCTCAGGCGAGTGATCTGCACGTCCACCGCCCGTTCGCCTGCGCCATTGGCGGCCTGTTCAGACAGCGCTTGGCGCGACACCGCCTCGCCATTGGACCGCGCGAGCGCCGCCAGCAGCGCCGTCTCCCCGCCAGTCAAACGCACCGACGCGCCGTCCTGGCTCAGCTGCCCGGCCTCGATCTCGAACCGCCACGGGCCGAACGCCACCGCCGACGGCCCGCGCATCTGCGGCAGGGCGCGGCGCAGGATCGCCTGCACGCGCAGCACCAGCTCTTCAGGCTCGAACGGTTTGGCGAGGTAATCGTCCGCCCCCAGGCTGAGCCCCTTGATGCGGTCCTCGGGCTCGCCGCGCGCGGTCAGCAGCAGGATCGGGGTCGCGTCGGTGCGGCGCACGGTTTCAGTCACCTCAAACCCGTCTGCGCCGGGCATCATCACGTCCAGAATGATCAGGTCAAAGCGCATCTGCGCCAGCAAGGACAGCGCTTTCGCCCCGTCACGCGCCGCCGTGACGCGCAAACCGCGCGCGCGCAGGAACTTCGTCAGAAGGTCGCGAATGCGGTCATCATCATCGACAACCAGAATATGGGCGGGGCGCATGTCCGTCATAAGGGCGAGACTGCCCAAATCCGTCGCGATTGACCAGTTGCGTTTCTGCGCCTGAAACGCCCGCTAATGCTTCTTGAACGGAGAGCTCAGCGCGGTGCCCACGATCGCCACCAGAATACGCGCCACCATGGTGAAGAACAGCAACAGGATCGCGCCCTCTTCAATCAACAGGTCCAGCCAGACCTTGTAGCGGACCGGAATGCCGGGACGCACGATCATCGCCTCGACATCCTTGGCGCGCTGCACCAGCCAGTCGAGCCCTTCGGGCCACAAAATGCCCATGGCGATCAACATGATGTAGGACAGGACGAATGACAGAAAAATCGTGAATGTCGCATTGGTCGCGCGCGCGAAGATCAGCCCCATTTCGGCCTCCCTCAAACCATGGCGCCACCTCCCCACGGGTGACACGAGCCGACCCTAGCATTGCTTGCGGCCAGAACGCAGCTTTTATTAAGACGGCTTTAACCCCGCCTGGCGGCGACGGCCCTATTGAATGCGGGTGATGCGGGCCGGCGCGCCGTGCGCCGTCCAGTACCGGCTGTCATAGCTTTCACCGATCTCGATATCGCGCCAGGGCGTGCAGACTTCATACTCTGGCGCCTGCGGACCTGCGGCGGCGATCAGCATGCACAAGGTGCGCCCGTCAAAATGCCAGCGCCCGGTCCGTGGCCTGTCGTCCTGATACGCGCCGCCGGGTTGAAACCGCGCCGTATAGCTCTCCCGCTCCGTCCGAACGTCATAAACGCGTCCTTCCGGCCCTGTCATCTGCGCCTGAGCCGCGCCGCTTGCGAGCATCAGACACGCCAGAAGCAACGCCCCCGCGCACACGCGACCGCTCTGTCTGATCATCGTGAAAGACAGTGTCATCCCTCATCCCCCATGGGCGCTATAAAACGCCACACACGCCATGGGGGCAAGAGCTTAGCTCGAATTCGCGTCGGGATAGGCGGTCCGGGCTTCGCCACATCACCAAGGCTTTAAAAATCCAAGCCGGAAATTTGAATAAAAATTCAGGCGATAAAACTTATCGCCGCAATAGCCAAAACAAGAGCAGATCCAGCCAAGGAGGCATACAAGACCTTTTCCTGCCAACCCTTACGTTCAGCTTGACGTGCTTCGTTCTTTTCGAGACGCGCAGCCATATCATCTCCTTTATGATTTTTGATATACATCACATAGGATGAAATGGTCCTGTCTCAAGTTCAGGGGGAGGAATCGGCCGAGTTGGGCGCCTGTGACAGAGGACGCCCCTTCAATCCATTCAGCGCTTCGACCAGCGCCTGCATCTCGACGGGCTTTGTGAAATATCCATCCACATCCAGCGCCCCGACACGGGTGCGAGTCTCCAGGGTGGCGTCTGCGCTGACCACATAGACCGGCACGCCGGCCGCCCCCGCCTCGCCTGCGCGAATCCGCCGGATGGCCTCTTCTCCGCCCATGCCGGGCATGTGCAAATCCATCAGCACCGCGTCAAACCGTTCCGCCTGCAACAAATCAAGCGCTTCGCGTCCGCTGGCGGCGACGACGGGATGACAGCCGCCCTGGCGCACCATTTCGGCTGTCACATCAAGATTGACGGGCTGGTCATCCACCACCAGCACACGCATGTGCATGTCATCGTCAGCGCCCGGCGGACGGATCATGCGGTCAGACGCCATCGTCTCCACCGGAGCGTCATCCGCGCTGGCGGACGGGGCCGGAATCTCAAACCAGAAGCACGCCCCTTCGCCGACACGGGAGTTCACCCCGATCCGTCCGTCCATCAGCACCACCAGTTCGCGGGCGATGGCCAGCCCCAGGCCGGACCCTTCATGGCTGCGGCTATGGGACATGTCGGCTTGTTCGAAACGACCAAAAACGCGGCTCTGCACGGACTCGCTCAACCCCGGACCCGTATCCCGCACCTCCACGCGCAAGATCTCGTCATCACACCGCATCGCCTCCACGTGAACCGAGCCGGCGTCTGTGAATTTCACGGCGTTGCTCAAAAGATTGCTGAGCACCTGACGCAAGCGATTGGCGTCAATCATCGAGATGCCGGACAGCTCCGGCGACAGGTTCAGGGTCAAGGCCAACGATTTGCGCGCCGCTTCGGGCGTGTGCGCCTGACAGGTTTCAGAAATGATGTCGGACGGTCGGCTCGGGCGCTTGACCAGATTGAGCTTGCCGGCCTCGATCTTGGACAGATCCAGAATGTCCTCGATGATCGACAGCAGCGCCCGGCCTGATGAGCGGATGGTCTGCACGAACTCTTTCTGCCGCTCGCTCAGATCGGTCAGCGCCAGCAATTGCGCGATCCCCAGAACCCCGTTCAGCGGCGTTCGGATTTCATGGCTCATATTGGCGAGGAACAGGGATTTGGCGTCGCTCGCCGCCTCGGCGCGCGCCAGGGCGCTTCTCAGCGTATCCTCCGCCGCTTTCTGCTGAGAGAGATCCTCGACAATGCCGACAATTCGCGAAGGGGCTCCGAGCGCGTCACGGTCCGTGACCCGGATATGCACCTTGATCCACACGACCGCACCCGAATGGGTGATGATCCGGTGTTCCATGACCAATTGATCGAGCTCTGCGGTCAGCAAGGCGCCAAACTGCGCCTGGGCGTGCTCGACATCATCGGGATGCGCGAAGTTGAAAAGCTCTTCAGGCTCTCTCAGCCCGTCCGCCAAGGCGGGGACGCACAAAATCCGAGCCAGCGTCGCATCCACACGGACGGTGTTCTGGGCCACATCGAGCTCCCAGACGCCCAGCCCCGCCACCCGCAACGCCATCTGCGCCCGCAAGCCGGCTTCACGCGCTTGTTGCTCGATCCGCCGACGCTCGGTGATATCGCGCAAGGTGCCGGACATGCGTTCGGGGCGCCCTTCGCTGTCGCAGACCACTTCGCCGGCGCCCTCAATCCACAGATACCCGCCGTCGGCCCGGCGCAACCGGAACACGAGATGCTGTTTGTGGGGGCCCTCTCCGCTCTCGTCCAGATCAGGCTCCCGCATCACACGCTGCACGTCTGGCAGATCATCGGGATGCACCGCTTCAAGCAAATCGGTGATGCGCCGCCATGAGGTGGGTTGCGGATGGCCTAGCATCTCGTAATACCCCGGCGAGGCGAAAACCTGGTCCGCCTTGAAGTCAATGTCGAAGACGGCTTGATCGGACCCTGCAATCGCAAGCTCGTAGAGGCGACGCAATTCGTTGGCTTCGTCTTCCGCCTTGCGCAAAGGGGTATGATCGGCGGCGATTCCCGTCATTTCCCGGGGCCTGCCATGCTTGTCCCGGCGAATGACGGCGCCATCCACCTGCAGCCACACCATATCGCCGTCCGCGCGAATGATGCGATGCGACAGGCTCAGCCGTCCGCTGGGAGAATCAAGCGCCGAGGCGACGCCGGACACCACTCTGTCGCGATCCTCCGGCACCGTCAGGGACAACATTTCAGACATTGAAAATGACTTGCCGTCCAGTTCAGGACGCCCAAGCAGCGCAGCGCACCGGGTATCCAGATGGATTCTTTCGTCATCGACGGAATACCACCAGCGCCCCATATTCGCGCTTGATATCGCCACCTCCGCCGTCAACCGCGCCTTCAGCGCAGTGTCCTGCGCATCCGCCAGGTCGCTGACATCGACCATGGTGCCGACCATGCGCCGAAGCGCGCCTTCCCCGTCCCGCTCCGCCTGGCCGTGACAATTGACGGTGATCCAGACGCCATCTGCGCGCCGCAAGCGGACCCGCAGCTGGAACGGTTCGCCGCTGACCATATGAGTCCGGAGCGTTTCACGATATCGCGTCAAATCCTCAGGATGGACGAAATCCTCTCCAAGCCTGGATGTCGGCGGCTTGTAGTCAGGAGCAAAGCCGAGAATCGACTTCAGCCGGGGCGACCAGTACTGGGTCTGATCGTCGGCATTCCATTCCCAGACCCCCGCACCCGTCCCCCGGATAGCGAGCGCGTAGCGGGTTTCTGAATGCTCCAGCCTCCGCTGGGCGCTCCGGGCGGCGTCCTCGGACCGGCGCGCCTTGATGAACGCGCCCATCGTGTTGGTCAGCGTCTTCAGGAAATCGGGAAAATCTGCGTCGTATCCGCCGTCCCGGTTGGCGACGCCGGCCACGCCCAGCAATTCGTCGCCGCTCATCATGGGCAGGCCGAGAAATGAGGACATGGACGGGTGGCCGCGAGGCAGTCGGACATTCAGGGTCTCGCCCGGCCCGGCGTTGGCGATCACCGCCTGATTGTCTTTCAGGATCGAAGCGAACAACAGTTCAGTGCTGGTGAACTCCATGAAACCGGATGCGCCGTACCTCGCCCGGGAGTCCTCGTCCCAGCTGATATCGGTCATCGCCCAGGTGTGAAGCCACGGATTCACCCCGTCGCCCGTACCGACGACCTCGCCGACGAAACCGTACTCGGAATCCGTGATATCGAGCAGAATATCCAGCAAGCGCTGGAAAAACGCGTGCGCGTCCTCATCGCCGCCAATATAGATCGCCTGGACCTCGGAGATGGCTTCCAGAAGACGGCGGCTCTTGGACTCTGATGTGGTATCGTTCGCCATGAACGATCTCCCCGCACGGGTTGCATCATATACAAGCGTATCATCGCTGACCGGTGTCAATGACTGGTGAACTTCGAGCGGAACGTCTTCCTCTCATCGCTGCGGCGCGCTATATGCGCGGGTGAACCTGCGCAACGCGCAAACCCGACTCATCAGAAGGACCGGTTTCATGGCAGCTCTTGTCGCCCTTGGCCTCGCTTTCGGCATTTTTGCGATCCTCAACCTGATCGACAACAAGCGCCTGGATTAAGGTCGCCGGCGGGAGCAGATCCCGCCCGCGCCGGATACATCCATGCCTGATATGTTCCTGTTCAGCCTGATGGTGCTTGGCGGCATCGTCGTCCTTTTGACGGGCGGCGACATCCTGGTGCGCGGCGCCACCGCGCTCGCCAGCAAGATGGGCGTGCCGCCGCTTCTGGTGGGGCTGACCATCGTCGCCTTCGGCACCAGCGCCCCTGAAATGATGGTCAGCGCCGCCGCCGCCGTGGAAGGCGCGCCCGGCCTCGCCATCGGCAATATCGTCGGCTCCAATATCGCCAACGTGCTGTTGGTGCTGGGCCTGCCGGCGATCCTGGCGCCCATCGCCTCCACCGCGACCGGCATCCGCCGCAACGCCCTGATCGCCCTCGCCTTCACCGCGCTGTTCATTGCGTTGTGCTGGGATGGCGGGCTGGGCCTGACGGACGGCGCGATCCTGACGGCCGGCATTATCGGATATATCGGGTTTCTGGCGCTGACCGCGAGAACCCATCGCGACGATCCCATGATCGCCGAACTCACCGACATCGACCAGATGGAAGGGCTGCCCCGCAAAGCGCCGATGGTGGCGCTGTTCCTGCTGGGCGGTCTGGTCATGCTGCCTGTGGGGGCGAAGCTGATCGTGGACGGCGGCGTCGGGATCGCCGAGCTGTTCAATGTGTCGGACGCCGTCATCGGCCTGACCATTCTGGCGTTCGGCACGTCCTTGCCGGAACTGGCCACCGCCTTCGTCGCCGCCATGCGCAAACAGGGCGGCATGGCCATCGGCAATGTGGTCGGCTCCAACATCTTCAATATCTGCGCCGTCGGCGGCATCACCGGGATTGCAGCGGGCGCCGTGACCGGCGCGCCGGCGCCGGTCGAGGCGGAATTCCTGCAGCTCGATTTCTGGGTGATGGCGGCCGCGGCGCTGGCCATTGTGACCTACGCCGTCCTGCGCCGTCCGATCGGGCGCGTCTCCGGCGTTGCATTGACGCTGGCGTATGTCGGTTATCTCGCGGTCCTGCTACTCATGAACCCGCCCAGCCTGCCGGTCTAAGCGGGCGTGCAAAAAAATGACCGGCTGCACGAAGCAGCCGGCCAGATGGGAAGGTTCGTCCGCCTTTCGGCGGGTGCTCGGGGAGGAGCACTGTCACTCTCATCCCGCGCTGTGACCTCTTAAGGGCTGCATCAAGGAAAGCTCGGGGCGTCATTAAGGCCGCTTCGCCGCAAGCCTGACAGCGCGTTCATCTGCACATCCGACTTCAAGGCCGCAACGACACAGGGCCGGTTGCTGTCGCAACCGGCCCTGGCCGTGCACGCTGGGGAACGTGCGAGGGTGTGAAGCGTGGCGTTTACTGGTGGTCGCCGTGGTCGTCGGTCGGCAGAGTCGCCGCCCAGGCGTCAAACTCGCCCTCGTCCAGGCCGCCATCCGCGTTCACGTCAAACGCAGCGAACTCGCCTTCGGTCAGCTCAGGCGCGACAGCTTGCGCTTCAGACAGGGTGACAAGGCCGTCGCCATCGACATCGACCGTGTCAAACATCGGCGCTTCAGCGAAAGCGGTCCCCGCAAAGGCGGCGGCGGCGATGGTCGTAATCAGAACTTGGCGTTTCATCAGTCTCTCTCCTTGCTCTAGAGCCAGACTCTGACGCGGCGTCTGAGGGTCGCCCCGTCGTCTGGCAGGATCGAGATTGATGGGCGCATGTGGCCGCAGATGGCCGAAACAATGATATTCTGGAGTGGATTTGACGGCGTATTCCCGCCCGCAAGCAGGCGGAAATGTGAACGTCTGTTCATTCAGGGCGCCGGCGCGAGGTGGGTCACCTTGGTCTGAAAGGCGTCGTCATTATCTTCCACGATCAGTGGAAAGGCGCGCGCTATGGCGTCCAGCAACGGCCCCAGCCACACACCCTCCGCCTTGGAGAAGTCGCCCAGCACCCAGTTGGTCACCTGGTTCTTGTCGCCGGGATGGCCGATGCCGATGCGCCCGCGTTTGAAGTCGCCCTGGATATGCGCCTTGGTGGACCGCAAACCGTTATTGCCGGCATGGCCGCCGCCCGTCTTGAGGCGGAACTTGCCCGGCGCCAGATCCAGCTCGTCATGGAAGACAAGGATGTTCTCAGGCTCGATCTTGTAGAACCGCGCCGCCTCGGCCACCGCGCGCCCCGCTTCGTTGTAATAGGTCTCAGGCTTGAGCAGGAGCACCTTGCGCGGGCCTTTGGCGGTCTCCACCATCCCTTCGGCGGTCTGGCCCTGGAAGCGTTTCTTCCACGGCCCCAGCCGCCAGTCCTCGGCGATGGCGTCAAGCGCCATGAAACCGACATTGTGACGGTTGCCGGCGTATTGGCCGCCCGGATTACCCAGGCCCACGATCAAATGCATGGCGCGCTCCACAAATGAAAAAGGCGGCCGGGACCCAAAGTCCGCCAGCCGCCTTTTAAGTCCGTTTCCGGCGAAGGGAAGAGGATTACTCCTCGCCGCCCTCGGCCTCGGTCTCGGCTTCGTCGCCTTCAGCCTCGGCCTCGTCGCTGTCACGTGCAGCGCGCGAGTTCTGGATGGTGGCGATGGTGAAGTCACGATCGGTGATCGCCGGCTTCACGCCTTCCGGCAGGGTCACTGCGGAGATGTGAATGGAATCGCCGATGTCATAGCCAGACAGGTCAACGTCGATCTGATCAGGGATCGAGCCAGCCGGCACGTTCACTTCAACAGCGTGACGCACAACGTTGAGGATGCCGCCGCGCTTCAGGCCCGGAGACTTTTCTTCGTTGTGGTATTGAACGGCCACTTCGACGGTGATGACGGTGGTTTCGTCAACGCGCTGGAAGTCGATGTGCACCGGCTCGTCACGCACCGGGTGGAATTGCACGTCGCGCGTCAGCACGGTCTGCTTTTCACCCTTGTGATCAATGGTGATCATCGAGGCCAGGAAGTGACCCGAATTGATCGCCTTGACCACTTCGTTGTTTTTCAGCGCGATCGCGACGGGACCTTTGTCACCGCCATAGAGAACGCCCGGCACAAGGCCGTTGCGGCGGGTCTCACGCGAGCCGCCAGTACCCGTGCGCTCGCGCACTTCGACGGAGAGAACAATATCGCTCATGATCCGGTCCCATACGAAATCGGTTTAAACGCAAGCGCCGCCGGTTTTGGCGGCGCGCGCTTCGTTCAGCCATCAGTGACTGAGTAAGAACTTTCGAGCCGCGGCGTATAGCGGATGCTTGCGATGAGCGCAAGCGATCCGCTGACTCTTCGCCGCGGCGCGAGGCGAAAAGGTTAGTCAAACAGCTTGGAGACGGACTCGTCATTGGCGATCCGGCGGATCGCCTCGCCCAGAAGCGGCGCCACGGACAGCGAGCGGATGTTCTTGCCCGCCTTGACCTTGGCGGTCACGTCGATGGAATCCGTCACCACCAGCTCTTTGAGAACCGAGTTGGAGATGCGCTCCACCGCCTTGCCTGACAAGACGCCATGGGTGATGTAGGCGGAGACTTCCTTGGCGCCTTGATCTTTCAGCGCCGCAGCCGCGTTGCACAGCGTGCCGCCCGAATCGATGATGTCGTCAAAGATGATGCAGCGGCGACCTTCGACATCGCCGATAATGTTCATCACTTCAGACACGCCCGCCTTGGGCCGGCGCTTGTCGACAATGGCGATGTCCGCGCCCAGACGCCCGGCCAGCGAGCGCGCGCGCACCACCCCGCCCACATCCGGCGACACGATCAGCAGATCCTCCACGTCGTAATGACGGCGGATATCCTCCTCGATCACCGGGGTGGCGAAGAGATTGTCGGTCGGAATATCGAAAAAGCCCTGGATCTGGCCCGCATGCAGATCAATGGTCAGAACCCGGTGCGCGCCCGCTTCGGCGACCAGATTGGCCACCAGCTTGGCGGTGATCGGGGTGCGGCCGCCGGTTTTGCGATCCTGCCGGGCATAACCGAAATAGGGAATGACGGCGGTGATCCGGTTGGCGCTGGCGCGCGCCAGCGCGTCCATGCAGATCAGCAATTCCATCAGATGGTCATTGGCCGGTTCGGAGGTGGGCTGGATGATGAAGACATCCTGGCCGCGCATGTTTTCATCAATGCGCACGAACAATTCGCCGTCTGCGAAGCGCTCGATCTCCACGTCCGACAGAGGGGCGTCAAGATAATCGGCGATGGCCTTGGCCAAAGGTCGGTTGGCGTTGCCGCACATCAGTTTCATGATCTGCCCTCTCCGGTGTTCTGGGTCGCGGCGCTCATAGCAGGATAAGTGCGCGTGGCAAAGCGGCGGGGCGCCCTGTCTGCTGCCATGGCTGTCAGGACGCAAACGGATGAAATTCTCCTCTCAGGGGCATCACTCGCCTTTTACTGGAACATTGTCTTAAGGGAGCCGACCCAAGAATCGCGGCGAAACTCGCGTTTGAGAGAGGGCTATATGCAATCGCTCCACGGCTTCATGCCCCATGGAATGTGTTATCTGTGGCGCCTGGACATTCTGATCATGCACGTCCTGGCGGATGTGCTGATCGGCCTGTCCTATCTGTCGATTCCCGTGGTGATCTGGTGGATCTCGGTCAAACGGCCTGACATCCTGTTTCGGCCGGTCGCGTATCTGTTCATTCTTTTCATCATCTTCTGCGGCGTCACGCATTTGTTCTCGATCTACACGATCTGGACGCCGGCCTATTTCATGGAAGGCGGGCTCAAACTCGCCACCGCCGTGATTTCAGTCGCCACCGCTGTCGCGCTCTGGCCGCTATTGCCCAAAGCGCTGGCCATGCCCAGCAGCGCCCAGTTGGCGCAGAGCAATAAAAGCCTTCAAGAAGAAGTGCTTCTGCGCACCGGCGCCGAGCACAAGCTCACACAACTCACCAATACGCTGGAACGTCAGGTGCAACGCCGCACTTCCGAGCTCGAGCGCTCAAACGGCACCCTGCGCGATTTCGCCGCCGGCGCGTCCCATGATCTCAAGGCGCCTGCTCGGCAGATTTCACTGCTGGCCGACCTCGCTCAGCGCGAGCTTGGCGACACCGCAAGCCTCAAGGCCAGAGGGTATCTGCATGATGTGAAGTCCAAATCCCGCGACATGCTGATGCTGATCGACACGCTGCTGAGCTATTCAGACCTGGTGGAGACCAAGGCGGCGTCAAACGCCACCGCGCTCAAACCGCTGCTGGAGACCTTGCTGCGTGAATACTATCCGAACGCCCCGATCACACTGAACGTCACAGGCGAACCGACCGTTCAGGGCGACGAGACCTTGCTGGCGCACCTGTTTCGCAATCTGGTCGACAACGCTGTCAAATACGCCGACACGCCCAGGGTCATCCTCACCGTGGACAGTCATGAAACACCGAACGGGCTTGTGGTCCGGTTCGCCGACAACGGCCCCGGCATTCCCGCCAGTCAGGCCGAAGGCGTGTTCAAGATGATGCAGCGCTATCGCAGCGACGTGCCCGGATCCGGCGTCGGCCTGGCCTTCTGCGCCCGGATCATGGAGGCGCATGACGGCGCTATCCGTGTCGACGCCGATTATGACGCCGGAGCGCGGTTCATTCTCAGTTTCCCCCCGTTTGAGGAGTTTGCAGATGACAAGCCTGATCATTGAAGACAGCCTGATCGACGCGACCTTGATCACGGACGCGCTGACGGCGCAGGGGTTTGACGACCTTCAGGTTTTCGAGCGCGCAGAAGATGCGCTGGCGTATATCCGCAGCGACGCCGCCAGACCCGATTTCTGCCTGGTGGACAGTCGCCTGCCGGGCATGTCCGGGACGGATTTCATCAAGCTGGTCAAGGCCTGCCAGAAGATGGCGGGCGTGCCGTGCATCAGCCTGTCCACCTCCAATCTGAAAGATGAAATCCGCATCGCGCTCGCGGCGGGGGCCGACGGCTATTTCGTCAAACCCTCAGACGTCGACGAGTATGAGCGCGTCATCGCCCGCATCATCGAGGCGCATCTTACGGCGAACTAACGCTTGAACGGCGCGATTCCCGGCGCGGGCGGCAGACCGTCTGAGCTGAACGCCGCCAGCTTGAACAGCTCTCCCATATCCTCCGCCGAGACGAGGCGGTGCATCTGGCGCTTGAGCCGGGCCTGGCCCGCTTCATCCACCGATTTCGCCAGCACCGCCGCGCGTTGCTCGATCCCCAGCTCGGTCAGGAACTCGCCCTGGGTCATGGGACCGAACGCTGTCAGCCCTGCATCGAGCCCCAGCCGCAACAAGCGGTCAAAATCCACCCAGGCCGTCAGATCCGCCGTGCCGGGCGCCTCCAGCGGGTCCACCTTTTGATGGGCGCGGATCGCTTGCAACGTGTCGCCGGTCTCCGGCTTTGACGAGCCGTAATCCACAAACAAAGCGTAGCCCGGATCGCGTTTGAAGCGACCCGCCAATTGCTCCACCTGTTGCTGGTCGCCGGGACGCAGCTCCACCAGCACGCCGTCCTCCGCCTTGCGCAGGGGCGGAGCGATATAGCCGATATCCGCCTCGCTCAGCACCGGGCCCAGGCCGAAGACGAACTGCGCCTCGTCCTCAGGATGCAGCGTCACCACCCGTTCGCGCCACTGGCCCTGATGGCGCACAGCCTGGCGAATCGGCAGGCAGTCCAGAAACTCATTGCCGATCACCACGGCGGGACCGGACGGCGCCTTCTCGAAATCCTTCGCCCAGCGGATCGGAACCGACGCGTTCGCCAGCGTCTGGCCCTGCACCATTTTCAAAGCGGGAGACGCCTCGATCAAGGTCACGTGGACCGCCTCCAGAAAGCCCGGCGCCGCGCGGCCCGCCCGCAGCATGTCGCTCATCATCCGGCCCGTGCCCGGCCCCAGCTCAATCAGCTCGAACCGCGACGGCGCGCCCATCTGCATCCAGCATTCCGCCGCCCACAGGCCCAGAAGTTCGCCGAACATCTGGCTGATCTCAGGCGCGGTGATGAAGTCGTTCGCCGCGCCCAGCGGATCTTTCGTAGCGTAAAATCCCGCCATGGGATGAAACAGCGCTTCCGCCATGAAGGCGGCGACCGACAATGAGCCTTCACTGCGCAAACGGTCCTGCAGACGCGCTTTGATCATCTGGGCGGGGCGAAACTCATCATCGCTCATGGCAAGGCGTCCTCGTTACGGGTCAGGCTTTGCGCGCGCCCACAGCCGTGTTCTTGCGCGCTCGCCAGACCAGATAGGCGCCTGCGGCGATCATGGGAATGCACAACACCATGCCCATGGTCACATACCCCTGCAGCGCTTCGGGCATCTGCCGGTCCGGTTCGCGGAACACCTCGACGAAGGCGCGGAACACGCCATACCCCGCCAGGAAAGCGCCGGTCAGAAGCCCCGGACGGCTGAGCGCCCTGAAGCGGTAGATCAACACCGTCAGGATCACGAACAGCACCACGCCCTCAAGCGCCGCTTCATACAGCTGGCTGGGATGGCGCAGCTGGCAGGTCGGGTCGGCGGAAAAGCGCATCGCCCAGGGCAGGTCCGGCGCCGGACGCCCCCACAGCTCGCCATTGATGAAATTGGCCAGCCGTCCGAAGAACAAACCGATGGGCGTCGCGGCGGCCACCGCGTCCGACACCCGCAGCAAGGGCGCTTTGTAAGCGCGCGCGGTGAACACCATCGCCAGCGTCACGCCCAAGAGCCCGCCATGAAAACTCATGCCGCCGTCGGTGATGCCGGTGACCACGCGCACCGGCTCCTCCCAGATCATCGAGGTGTTGTAGAAGAGCACATAACCCAGCCGTCCGCCGCCGATGATGCCGATCATGATCCACAGCACCAGATCGTCCACAAAGGCGCGGCTGTACGGCGCGGTCTGGGTTTTGGGCGTCAGCCCCCAGAGCCGCCCCTGGGACACCAGCCGCAACACCCAGTACAGGCCGATGAACAGCCCGGCGATATAGGCGAGCGCGTACCAGCGGATCGGAAACGGGCCGAGGCCGGCGATTTCGGGAATCGAGAACAATACCGGGTCGATCAGGTCGAAGCTGGCGGGGCATGCGCCTATCATGGACGGCTCCAGAAAAATAATTCGGCCGTAAAGACCGATTGTTAACTGTTAGACGGCGCGACACCGCATTGCCTAGCGGGGCCGCTGACGCCTATATGGGTCTTCATAGCAGAGCACACGGTGATGTCATGCAGTCCCGCAACCCAATGTTCGCAGATCTGGCCGATCTGATGACCGACGCTTTCAGCGCTGCGCAAGCGGCGGGCGACGAAGCGCGCGCGGTGTTCCGCGCCCAGGCCGAACGCATGGCGTCCGAACTTGATCTTGTCACCCGCGACGAGTTTGAAGCTCTGCGCGCCGAAGCGGACGCCAGCGCCGCCCGGCTTCAATCGCTGGAGGCCCGTCTTGCGGACCTGGAAGCCCAATCGGCGAAGAAGCCGAGCCGGGCGAAACCGGCCGCCAAGACATCCACAGCAAAAAAATCCGCTGAATAAACCACTTACAATTTCCCTAACGCTGAGCGCTTGCACCCCGGGGATCGGGGCGCATACCGTTCCATATGGGCGGCGAACTGAGTCGCCAGGCGCAGCGAGGGGCTAGAGGACCATCATGGATCTCACCACCCAGGAAACCATCATCGCGATGGATCCGCTGGAAAGCATTGAACAAGCCGTCCTGACGGCGCAGTACGCCTATGAGCGCGATGATCTGGAACTGCATATGGCGGTGCCGGGGTCCTGGCGCGACCATCAGGTCTGGTTCGCCTATCGCCCCGATCTGGATGTGATTCACGTCTTTTCCGCGCTCGACCTGAAGGCGCCTGACAGCCGCTACAAGGATGTCTGCGAGCTGGTGGCGCGGCTGAACGAGCGGCTCTGGATCGGTCATTTCGAGATCTGGCACGAAGACGGCTCCGTCGTCTTTCGCCATGCGCTGACCCTGCCGGAAGCGGAAAACGTCTCCGTCGCGCAAGGGGCCACGCTGATCGAAGCGGCGAAAGAAGCGGGTGAAAGGCTGTATCCGGCGTTCCACTATCTGCTGTGGAGCGGTAAAACCCCGCTCGAAGCCGTGGCCGCCGCCATGTTCGACACGGCCGGAGAGGCCTAGAAGGACCCGTACGCACACATGTCAGAGAATGAGGGCCGGATCGGCCTGCTGGGCGCGGGTCGAATGGGCTCCGCACTGGCACAAGGCTGGCTGCGCAAAGCGCGCGGCGGCGTCAGCGCCGATGAGATTATTCTGATCGACCCCCGGCCCGGCGTCGGCGCTCAGGCGCTGATCGAGAAACACGGCGTGGCGCAGGCGGACGCCCTGACGCCCGAACTGGCGCGCACGCTCGGCACGCTGGTGGTGGCGATCAAGCCCGATCAGGTGCGCCCGGTGCTCAGCGCCCTCAATGACGACCTGCCGCTGGACGCGCTGGTGATCTCGATCGCTGCGGGCGTGCCCTTGCGCACCTTGTCGAACGCCCTGCCCGATCGTCCGATCGTGCGCGCCATGCCCAATACGCCCGCCGCCATCGGCGAAGGCATGAGCGTGTGCGTGTCCAATCCGATCGCCGACACCAAGGCGTTTGAAAAACGCGTGGAAAGACTGCTCAAGCCCGCCGGGCTGGTGGAGTGGATTTCCGATGAACGGCTGATGGACGCGGTGACGGCGGTCTCGGGCTCAGGTCCCGCCTATGTGTTCTTGTTCACCGAAGCGCTGGCCGCTGCGGCGGAAGCGGAAGGCCTGCCGCGTGCGCTCGCCCTCACCCTCGCCAAACAGACCGTCGCCGGCGCCGGCGCATTGATGAAAGCGGGCCAGGGCGAACCCGATGAGCTGCGCCGCGCTGTGACCAGTCCCGGCGGCGCCACCCAGGCCGGCCTTGACGCCTTGATGAATGGGGGCGGGCTGCCGGGGCTTGTGCGCAACGCCGTCGCCGCCGCCGAACGCCGGGGCCGCAAGATGGGCAGCCAGAGCGCGGGCGACTAGACCCAGGCCGGATTTTGCCGGACGCAATGCCCAACCGCGAAACCGGTTCCCGCTCTCGCTGAAAAGGCTCCGCTTTTGCTGGTCGCCTTTTCGAACCGCGAAACCGGACCCCACTTTCGCTGAAAAGGCTCTAGAGAAAATTCAGCAGGCTGATCTGGCTGAGCGTGGAGAAGGTCTGGGCGGACACCTGCACGGCGGTTTGCGCCTGCTGGAAGCGGGTTGCGGCCTCGGCCATGTCCGCATCCTCGATCCCCGCCACCATGATGGTGAGATAATCGGACCGCTTTTCATGACCGGTGATGGCGTTTTCAACCTGTTTCTGGCGTGAGCCATTCTCCGCCATCGCCACGTTGATGGTGTCAAAAGCGGCGATGATATTGGCCAGCTCGGTTTCCAGAAACGCTTGCTGGTTCTCGGTGATCTGGCCATCAAACGGACCGTCCGGGCCGGCGTTGAAATCGGCGATGCGCTCGATGGACGCCATCAGATCCGTACCGACTTCAGAGGCGGTCGAATTCACATCAATGGTGATCGTCTCTTCGATCATCGTGGTCTGGCGCCGCGCAGCGTTGTCAAACATGGCCGAGACGTCCGGCGCCGCCGCTTGAAGGTCGGCGATGGTGTCTGCGGTGAAGGGCAAGGCGTCCGTGCGCACGCCGCCGAAGACGTAAGAGCCGTTAAAGCGCATGTTGAGCGCCGCCGAGGCCTGATCGAACACCTCTTGCACCTTGTCCATCATGAAGGAGCCGTCATTGGTGGTCAGCGCCGTCCGCAGGTCCGTCGCCGCTTCAGACAATTCCTGATACGCCAGATCCTGGATCTCCAGGCGGTTCATGATCCGGCTGTTGGCGCTGGCGAAGGATTCGCTGCGCTGCTGGGCGGCGCGCGCCGAGATGATCGTCTCGGCGGTGTTGGCGTAGCCCTTGAGGTCCGGCGCCTTCTTGCCGCTGGCGAGCTGGTCGCGCGCGTCATAGGCTTCGCGCTGGGCGCGCATGAGGTCCATAAGCGCCGCCTGGGATGCGGCTTGGGTGGAAATTCTCATTCTAAGCTCCCTTCCCGACCTAAACGATACGCAGCAACGTATCGGACATCTCGCGCGCGGCCTGCAGAAGGCGCGCCGCGGCGTTATACGATTGCTGGAACTGGATCATCCGGGCGAGCTCTTCATCGAGACTCACCCCTTCAACGTCCGAGCGCTTGATATCGGCGGCTTCCTTGACCGCCGCGGAGGCGGTTTCCTGACGCTCGGCGGCGGCGGCGACCGAGCCGACCTTGCCGGCGACCCGCGAGCCATATTCGATCAAGGTGGACTGCCCGCCGCGCATATCGCCCGCATCATCAAAGGTGCGTTTGACCTGCCCGGCCGCGGCCAATTCCTGGCCCCCGCGATTATCGCCCGAGCTGACCACCAGATCGCCTGGCACGGACGCGCCCGTCACATCAAGCTTGGCCATGGCGAGCAGCATGGAGTCCGACCGGATCGCTGGTCGCACTTCAAAGGCTTCAGACCGGCTCATCCGCGAATTCTCGGACAAACCGAAAATCGTGGTGAAGGATTTGCCTGTGCCGGTGCGAATGCTGGTGTCGCCGGTGACCACGACCTCATACTGCTCGTAACCGGCGCTGGGCGTGAAACTGATCTCGCCGTTCGCGTCCATGCCGAACGAGCCGTAGGCGCCAAGCCCCGTGCCCGCCGCGTTCAGGGCGTTCAGCTGATCCTGGATGGTCGCGCCTGCCACCGTCACGTCGATATCGGCCGTGCGGGCGCCGCTGGGTCCGAGCACCTTGAAGCTCATCACCCCGCCTGCCGCCAGACCGTGGGCGCTGGTTGCAGTCAGGCCCGTCTCGAAGAAGCCCGGACGGTCGGAATCCACGATATCGTTGAGGCCGAAGAAGTGCGCGAAGCCGCGCCCGCCGATGGAGGACGGCGTGGTCTCGTCCTGCACTGTCGCGACGCCGTGATTGGCGTTGGTCGCGTCAATGCTCAACCGGCCATTGGTGAAGCTGGCCGTACCGTTGGCGCCCAGCGCCGTGTTCAGCTCGTTGACCAGATCGGTGATCGAGTTCGCGGCGTTGCCGTCCACCGTGAAGCCGGAACCGGTGACCGTAATGGCCACCTGCTGGACCAGCGTTCCGTCATTATTGACGATCGCCAGCGTCGCCGCGCCGGAGCCTTGCAGCACATCCCCGCCCACAAGGCTGGTGTCGCGCCCGGTCAATGTGTTGGGCGGCGGATAGGCGGTGGAATCGTTATGCGCCGCGTTCAGCGCGTCCGCCGCGCCCGCGGTGAACTCGCCCAGGGCCGCCGCAAGCTGCGGCAGATCCTGATCGCGCAGATCAATCAGGCCGCGGATCTCACCCGAGGTGATGTTGTGGGTCAGGCTGACCCGTGCGCCGGACGCGGAGACCACAGCCGTGATCTCGCCATAGTCCAGCCCATAGCTGCCCGTTCCGGACGGGGTGTATTCCAGATTGAGGCGCGAATTATCAAGCAGCGCCACGCCATCGGCGGTGGAGACAAAAACCCGTCCGTCAGGCTGGCGCTGGGTGCGCACATCAATCAGGCTCGACAACTCGTCCAGCAATTCAACCTGGCGGTTCGCGGCGCCGCTGGTGTCGGACGCGCTGGCGTTCAGCGATTGCGCCTGAATGTTGAGATCCTGCATCTCCTGGAGAATCTCGTTGATCCGTCCGACCCCGGCGCCGATCCGGGCATCCGCCTCATTGCGCAAGGTGCGCATCTCAACGGACAGGCGCTGGGTCTCGTCAAAAAAGCTCTGCAATTCAGACGCAGCGCTGAGACGAGACACGGTTTCCGCACTGTCCGCCGCCGCGGCGCTGAGCGAGCTGAACGCGGCGTTCAAGCGGCCAAACAGCGACGCCTCGTCATCGGTGCCGCCAAACTGGGCCTGCAGCCGGTCTAGCGCGCCATTGCGCGCTGTTGCAGCAGAGTAATCAGACTGGGCGCGCACCGATGCGGCCAGCAAATACTCGTCGGTGATGCGCTCGACCCCGCGCACCTGAACGCCCATGCCCTGACCGGCCACATTGCGCGAGGTGATCGCAAGCTCGGTGCGCGCATAGCCGGGCGTGTTGACGTTCGCGACATTGTTGGACGCCGTGCGCAAGCCGAGCTGAGACGCCTGCAGCCCGGACAGGGCGTTGCCGATCACAGAATTGAGCGCCATGTGCGCCTCCAACATTCGCCCGTGCGGGTGATTTTACCCATCGAGCGGCAAATTTTTCCCAGTCAGCGCGCATACTCAGACAATAAAAACCTGGCGAGAAATCCTTAGAACAACCTACTTTTCAGAGGCTTATTGTGACTTCGCCGGTTTTGCGCTCACGCGCGCTCCGATAC
This sequence comes from Oceanicaulis sp., assembly GCF_051859625.1. Taxonomy (GTDB): domain Bacteria; phylum Pseudomonadota; class Alphaproteobacteria; order Caulobacterales; family Maricaulaceae; genus Oceanicaulis. The sequence continues at coordinate 380,289 of NZ_JBHYFH010000003.1, forward strand.
TGACAAGGACAGACAGCGCAAGCACCGGGCCAAGTGCGATCAGCCGGGCAAGCTCGGCAAATCCGTCATCCAAGAGCAGGGAGAATCTGCCGACCGGCGCCGATTTCAAACCCTAACAACAGGTTTATTCGTTGATATATTTGGATTTTTCAGGACGGCGAAAGTGGCACGCCCCTTGAAAGACCTCATGACGCCAAATCGGGCAAAAGGCTCGACACCTCAGACGCAGCAAAACGCGGCGCATCAGCTTGATGATTGCGGAGCCTTACGCTCATGCCGCTCGACCGCTTGCCTCCGGCCCCGGCGCCGACCGCCCCGTCCACCCAACGCGCCTCCCGCGCGTCGGAGACGGGCGGACAGGCGTTCGCCCTGCCTGAATCCCAGGATCGCAAGCCGACATCCGCACCGGCCTCGTCAGACCGGGCCGAACGCAACGCCGCCGCCGCGCGCGACAAGGCGCAGGCCGATCAGGCGCGGACCGAAAAATCCCAGGCCGAAAAGTCTCAGCGTGACGCCGCCAATGAGGCGCGGGACGCCCAGGCCGAGATGACGACCGACGCCCAGCAAACAACTCAAGGCGAGACCGCCGCCAATGTGGTCAGCCTCAATGAAATGCCTGAGGTCAACGCCTCGACTCCTCAAGACGGCGAGGGGTCCGAAACGGGTGTGACGGCGCAGGCGGGCGCGGCTGAAGGTTCCGAGGATGCGCCCGATGCGGCGATCAAACCCGGCGCCGACGCCAAGTCTTCCCCGGCTGACGCCGCACAATCGGGCAAGCCGGCGCAAGCTGACCCCGCCGCCGCGACGGCTGCGGCGGGCGCCGCGCCTGCCGGAAGCACTGATGACGGCGCCGAAACGCCGCGCCCGGACCCGGCCAAACCTGTTTCAGGCGATAAAGCCCAGCCGACCGGCGCCGCTTCCGGGCCTGACGCCGCGACGCCGTCCGGCAAAAGCGCTCAACCTGTTGATGGCCGCGCCACCCCCACTGGCGCGGCGGACGTGGCCGATGACGCCAGCGCACAGGCCAAGGACGCCGCCGCCTCTGACTCTGCGAGCGTGACCGACGCCGAAGCCGAAGGCGACGCAGACACTGCGGCGCAGCCCCGCACAGCCGACACGGCGAAGTCTGAGACACGCTCTGACGCCGCCGCGTCCAAGGACTCAGGCCCGGCCGCAGCGGCGCAGACTGACGCCTCCGCCAAAAGCCAGAACGACAAAGCCCAGCAGAGCGCCGCCGCTCCGGCGCCTGACGCCGTGAAAGCTGACGCCGCCAAGCCTGCGCCATCGACCGCCGCCCAGTCTGACGCGGCGGCCCAGACTCAGGGGCAATCCCAGGCCCAGGCTCAGGCCCAGGCTCAAGCTCAGGCTCAGGCCGCCCAGCAAGACGACGCTGCGCAGACGCACCGCGCGGACTCAGACCGCGCCCCCGGCGCCCAGAATAAAGCGCGCCAGTCTGACACCAGCGCGTCGTCAGCGGCCAAGTCATCCGCCAACACCGCCCAGAGCAGCGCCGCAGCCAGCGCCGGAGCGTCCGGCGCCGAGCCGGCCGCATCCGCCGCCAAGCCTGCTGGAACGCCCGCACCCGCGGCGACCGCCTATACAGACCCGCTGACCTTCCTGCTTCAGGATACGGCGTTGTCCAGCGAGACGCCCGTGGACACCAATACGGACACGGTCGATCCCGATCTCGACATGGGCATGGCCCGTCAGGATGCGCGCACCGAGGCGCAGCGTCCGGGACAGGCCCAGGCGCATACCGCCGCCCGTTTCGCGCCCACCACCACCCATACGCTGGCCGCCCAGATCGCGCGCAAGTTCAATGACGGCGCGCGGGTGTTCGACATTCGTTTGGACCCGCCCGAACTGGGCCGCGTCGAGGTGCGTCTGGAGCTGGGCCCCAACAACAAGGTCTCAGCCGTGCTGAGCGCGGAACGCGCTGACACCCTGTCAGAACTGCAACGCTCGGCCCGCGACCTTGAAAAAGCGCTGACCGACGCCGGTCTGGAGCTGGGCGAGGACGGCTTGTCCTTCTCGCTGAGCGAGGATGGCGGCGCCTTCACCAATTTCGACGATGACGCTGGCGCGTCCGCCAACGATTTCGCCGCCCGCAACCGGTTCACCGCGGAGGTCGAAGCCGACCTGCCCGGAGCCCCCTTGGCTGACGCGCTCTACGGCTTCGCCGTCAGCCAGCGCGCCGGCGTCAACCTGATCGCCTGAGAAGAAGAGCGAGTTCATGACAGAAGTATCTGCCGCCCAAAACACGCAACAGCAAAGCCAGACCAAACTGGCCACCGCTGATCTGGCGAACAATTTTGACACCTTCCTGACGCTGTTGACCGAACAGCTGAAGAACCAGGATCCGCTGGACCCGCTCAAATCCGAGCAATTCGTCCAGCAGCTGGTCCAGTTCTCCTCAGTGGAGCAACAGATCGCCTCCAATGAATCGCTGGAAGCCCTGCTGGCGCTGCAACAGACCGACGCCCAGCTTACCGCGCTTCAGTTCATCGGCAAGGACGCCACCGTCAACACCACCTTCACCTTGCTGGAGAATGGCGAGGCGAAATGGGAATACGGCCTGCCGCAGGAAGCGCAGAGCGTTGAGCTGCTCATCACCGATGAAAACGGCAAGCAGGTCCGTCGTCTGGATGGCGATACGTCTGAAGGCGTTCATGACGTGGTCTGGGACGGTAAGGATGAAGCTGGCAACACCCTGCCTGATGGCGTCTACCGACTGGAAGTGGTCGCCAAGGACGCTGACGACGTCATCCTGGATTACGCCGTGCGCGTCACCCATCGGGTGACCGGCGTTGAGATGAGCGGCGGCCAGGCGCAAGTCAGCTTCGCCAATGGCGGACTGGTGCTGCCGGCCAGCCTGGTGACCAGCGTCCGGGAATCGCAGGGCCAGACCCCGCCGCCGAACAACACAGACACTGGCGATGAGACCGAAGACGAGTCTCAGGCCGCAGCCTAACCCCGTATGGGGAAACCCGGAGCCCGAACCGCTCCGCAACAAAATCGAGGCTCCCGACCAGAAGGACCGGGAGCCCGGGCACAAACGATGGGAAGCACGATATGAGTATCAACTCGGCCATGGCCGCCGGCGCGTCCGGACTGATCGCCAACTCTTCGGCGTTGGCGGCGATTTCGGACAATATCGCGAACGTGAACACGATCGGCTACAAGCGCGTCGATACGATCTTCACGCCGAACTACAAAATCGGCGGCGGCGGCGCGAGCCGCTACGCCTCTTCGGGCGTGAGCTCGAACTCGCGCCTGGACGTGAACTCGTCGGGCCTTCTGACGCCGGGCGTGTCGGCCACTGACATGGCCATCGACGGCGACGGCTTTTTCGTCGTGCGTCCGACCCCGAACAATTCCGGCACCGGTTCTGACGCGGTGCTGTTCACCCGCTCTGGCGGCTTCCAGACGGATTCCGCGGGCTATCTGCGCAATGATGCGGGCCAGTATCTGTACGCCTGGCCGGTTCAGGCGGACGGCTCTGTGAACCAGAACCCGTCCAATCTCGACCAGCTTGAAGCGGTGAACCTGTCCAATATCGGCGGCACCGCCAACGCCACCTCCAATGTCCGCATCAACGCCAACCTGCAGGCCAGCACCACGCCCTCCGCGGCGGCGGCGACGTATGCGGCCGGCACTTCAGCGAACAATATGGCGTCAGGCAATGTGACGCCGGACTTTGAACGCACCATCCAGATCTACGACACCCAGGGCGGCGTGCGCTCGATCACCATGTCCTTCCTCAAGCACGCCACCAACGCCAACCAATGGCATGTGGAAATGCATGTGCAGCCGGCGTCGGACGTGACCACGGGCGCCCCTCTGGTGGACGGGCAGATCGCCACGGGCATCGTGGCGTTCGACACCAATGGTGAAATCCTCTCCACCGCCCCCACCACCCTGCCGACCTCGATCGCTTTTGAAAGCTCGGACACGGCGGGCGCCGTCGGCGCCGGCGCCGTGCGCTGGGCGGCCTCCACCGGCGTCGGTGCGCAAACCCTGGCGCTCGATCTGGGCACGGCGGGCGCGCCGGGCGGCATCACCCAGTTCAACTCGCCCTCAAACCTTGATTCCACCGTGGTGGACGGCGCGATCTTCGGCGCCTTCGCCGGCGTGGAAGTGAGCGAGGACGGCTTCCTGTCGGCCCGCTTCACCAACGGCGTGGTCCGCAAGGTCTACCAGATGCCGGTCGCCACCGTGTTCAACGCCAACGGCCTGGCGTCAGTCGGCGGCGCGAGCTTCCAGATCACCGAAGACTCCGGCGCCTTCACCCTGAACGCCCCCGGATCGGGCGCGTCAGGCACCATCGCCGCGCAGACGGTGGAGAACTCCAACGTGGATATCGCCACCGAATTCGCCAACCTCATCATCACCCAGCGGGCCTATTCAGCCAGCTCCCGGATCATCACCACGGCGGACGAAATGCTCGCCGAAGCGATCCAGATGAAGCGTTAAACCACCGCCGTCCCACCGGCCGACTGACACCCCGGCGCTTCGGCGCTGGGGTGAATTTTTTCTAAACATTTGATTTACCGTACTTTTACCTTGAGCTTTAGGCTCACCTTAAGAGGCCATCCCGTATAACCCTCCTCACTAAGGGCGCGCGTAAGACGTGCTTTCTAACAAGGATGGGTCGGATGGAACGTCGAGCGAAGAAGGAAAACTATGTCATCGGTCCCGATGGCAGCCCGCTAACCGTGGCCGATTTGCCGAGCCCGGACACCAAGCGGTGGGTTATTCGCCGGAAGGCGGAAGTGGTCGCAGCGGTTCGCGGCGGACTTCTGAGCCTGGATGAAGCCTGTGACAGATACCGGCTGACCGTGGAGGAGTTTCTCTCCTGGCAGCGCTCAATTGACCGGCATGGACTGGCCGGTTTGCGCACCACGCGCATACAGCATTACCGCCAGTAGGCGGTACGCCCCCCTCTCTTTTTCTGGCCGAAATCCAGCGCGGCGAGCCTCTGCTCGCCGCGCTGATCGTGTTTTTTGATTCAACGCGTTAACACCCCGTTTACGCGGATAGTGGGAAAAACTTGCCTAGCCGCTTCAGGGAGCGGCGTTTTCTGATTCGGAAAATGAGCAAGGGCGGCCCGGCGTGAACGCGTTACTGGAACAGCTTTCCCGATTCGGTGTTGGCCGATTGATCGCCATGTTCGGCCTCACGGCCGGCGCGGCGGCGGCTCTGGTGTTTTTCACCATGAGCATGAACTCCAATGGCCAGGCGCTGTTGTTCTCGGGGCTGGCGCCGTCGGACGCCGCCGCCGTCAGCGAGCGCCTGGACCAGGCCGGCATTTCCTATGAACTGCAAGAGGGCGGCTCGGCGGTCTATGTCAGCACCAGCCAGGTCGACGAAGCGCGCATGCGCGTCGCCTCCGGCGGCGCGCTGAGCTTTGGCTCGGTTGGCTATGAGATCTTTGACGAGACCGACGCGCTGGGCACCACCAGCTTTGTGCAGAACGTCAACGCCAAGCGTGCGCTGGAAGGCGAGCTGGCGCGCTCCATCAACACGCTGAACTCCGTCACCGGAACCCGCGTCCATCTGGTGCTGCCCGAACGCCGCCTGTTCTCACGCGACGAGCAGCAACCTTCCGCATCGGTCGTGGTCTCCGTGCGCGGGGAGATGTCAGGCACACAAATCGCCACCATCCGCAATCTGGTCGCCACCGCCGTGCCGGGCCTTCAGGTCAACCGCATCACCCTGGCCGACGATCAGGGCAGGCTTCTGGCCGCCCCCAGCGACGCCGACGGCGACATGATCGGCGCCATGCTCGATGATCGCCAGACCGCCATCGAGCGCGACCTGCAACAGAAAATCCGCGATCTGGTCGAAGGCGTCGTCGGATCGGGCGGCGTGCGCGTGGCCGTGACCGCCGAGCTGAACCGTCAGAGCCAGACCCGCACCCGGCTGGAATACGATCCCAACGGCCAGGTGGAGGTCAGCCGCCGCGCCGAAGAACAGAGCCGGTCAGAACCCGTCACCTCCGGCGGCGTTTCGGTCAGCGAGAACACCCCGGACGCCGAAGCGGGCGCAGACGGGGAAACGCCCCTGATGGCCAACAGCCAAAGCTCGATCACCGAACGCAATTATCAGAACACCCAGGAAGAAACCGTCTCCATCATTCAGGCGGGCGATCTGCAGCGTCTGGCGGTCTCGGTGGTCGTGGACGAAGTCGCCACTGTGGGCGAAGACGGAACCCTGACCTTTGAGCCGCGCAGCGAAGCCGAGCTGACCCAGATCCGAAACCTGGTCGCCGCCGCCGTGGGCTTCCCCACTGACACCACGCTGACGGATGGCGAGCAAATCCTGCAGGTCACCTCCATGCGCTTTAACCGCCCCGACCTGTCACTGGGCACGCCCGCCCCTGAAGGCTTCAGCCTGGGCAGCCTGGACTTCATGCGCATCGCCGAGATCGTCGTGCTGTTCATCACCGCCTTGCTGGTGATCTTGCTGGTGGCGCGTCCGCTGGTGCAGGGCGCGATCGGCAATGTCTCTGGCGGCCGGACCGCGGCGCTCGCAGGCCCTGGCGCAATGCCGGAAAACGTCCAGGCGCTGCTGGGCAATTCCGAAGGCGGGATGATGCTGCCCGAAGAGCCGAGCGCGGATGACCATATCGATGTCGCCCAGATCGAAGGTCAGGTGAAAAAGTCCTCGGTGCGCAAAGTGGCCGCCCTCGTGGAGCAGCACCCTGACGAATCCATGAGCATCCTGCGCACCTGGATGCACGAGGGGGAGTGATCTGATGTCTGACGCTCCAGCCCCCCGCGGTCGAAAGGTCGACGACCCCAAGGATATGACCGGCGCCGAGAAGGCCGCCGTGATCCTGCTCGCGCTGGGCGATGAACAGCGCCAGCTCTGGGAGATGATGGATGACGAGGAAATCCGCGTCGTCTCCCAGGCCATGGTCAATCTGGGCAATGTGACTTCCAGCGCCGTTGAAAAACTGATCATGGAGTTTGTCGGCTCCATGTCCTCGACCGGCTCGATCACAGGCTCGGTGGATCAGGCGCAGCGCCTGCTGTCCTCCTTCCTGCCCGAGGACAAGGTCGACCAGATCATGGAAGAGCTGCGCGGTCCCGCCGGCCGGACCATGTGGGACAAGCTCGCCAATGTGAACGAGGTGGTGCTGGCGAACTATCTCAAGAACGAATACCCGCAGACGGTCTCGGTGGTGCTCTCCAAGGTGCGCCCCGACCACGCCTCGCGCGTGCTGGCCGCCCTGCCCGAGGACTTCGCCATGGAAGTGGTGACCCGGATGCTGCGCATGGAACCGGTCCAGCGCGAGATCGTGGAGAAGATCGAGGAGACGCTGCGCTCTGAATTCATGAGCAATCTGGCGCGCACCTCCAAACAGGACAGCCATGAGCTGATGGCGGACATCTTCAACAATTTCGACCGCCAGACCGAGAACCGCTTCCTGGCCTCGCTGGAAGAGCGTAATCGCGATTCCGCCGAGAAGATCCGCTCGCTCATGTTCGTCTTTGAAGACCTGGGCAAGCTCGATCCTCAAGGGGTGCAGACGCTGCTGCGCGGCGTGCCGAAAGATCAGCTGGGTCTGGCGCTCAAGGGCGCGTCGGACACCCTGCGCGACCTGTTCTTCTCCAACATGTCCGAGCGGGCGGCGAAAATCCTGCGCGAGGACATGGCCTCCATGGGTCCTGTGCGCCTCAAGGACGTGGATACCGCGCAACAGACCATGGTCAACCAGGCCAAAGACCTCGCCGCCAAGGGCGAAATCCTGCTGTCAGAAGGCGGCGGCGAAGATGAACTCATTTACTAGGGAGGCCGAAGCTTCGTGACTGACGGCTTCAGAAAATTCGACTTTGACCGGGAGTTCGCTCCGGACGGCCGCATTCTGCGAGAAGGCGACACGTTCAAGCGCGTCTATACCGAAGAGGAAATGCAGATGGTGGCCGAACAGGCCGCCGAAGCCGCCCGTCAGGTCGCCGAGATCGAAGCCCAGGAAGCCGCCGCCGAGGCCGCCGGCCAGGTCGTTCACCAGGTCACGGCGCTTCTGGGACGCATGCAGGCGGAATCCGAAGCCATGCGGGAAGACGCCGGGCGTCTGGCGCTGGCGGCGGCGCGCGTCATCGCCGGCGCGGCGCTTGAGCACTATGGCGAAGACACGCTGAAAGCCTGCATCACCGAAGCCCTGTCCGATCTGCGCGGAGAACCGCGCATCGCCGTCCGGGTCAACCCGTCCATGTCGGACGCGCTGGCCGAAGTGATGGAAGGCGAAGCCGCCCAGCGCGGCATGGAAGGCGCGCTGATCGTGCGCGCCGACGCCGAGGTCGCGCGCACAGACTGCGTGCTGGAATGGCGCTCAGGCGCCATTGAACGCACCACCCAAGACATTGAAGCCCGCATCGAGCAGGCCGTGAAGAACTGGCTCGCCCAGCCTCTGGACGCCGATGCGGACGCCACCCCCGATCAGGCCGCCCTGGGCGGTCAAGCCCAGGCCTGAAGGAGCTAAGCCATGAGTGACGACGATCTGAACCTTCCCGATCTGTCTGACGAGCCGGCCGGCGTGAATCCCGACCCCACGCCCATGGGTGAACCCACTGCGGGCGCCGCCCAGTCGCTGATCGACGAGGAAGTGCGCACGGCGGTGGACCTGGCGCCGGTCTTTGACGTGCCGGTGAACATCTCCGCGGTGCTGGGCAAGGCGCAGGTGGATGTGAACTCGCTGCTGCGCCTGACCTCGGGCTCTGTGCTGGAGCTGGACCGCAAGGTCGGCGAAGCCATCGACATCTATGTGAACTCTCGCCTGGTGGCGCGCGGCGAGGTCGTCGTCGTGGACGACCGGCTGGGCGTGACCATGACTGAAATCATCAAGGACGGGGACACCGGCTGACCCCGGCCGCCCATAGGAAAGGAAACGAACGATGCGCGTTCTGATCGTTGGAAGCCTGGGCGGCCAGTTGTCCGCCGCCACGAAAATCGCCATGGACCGCGGCGCCAAGGTCGCCCATGTGGACACTATCGAGCAGGCCACCGGCTATCTGCGCGCCGGCAAGGGCGCCGATATCCTGATGGTCGACGTCAATCTGGATGTGGGCAGCCTCATCGCCGCCAACGAGGCCGAGCGCATCATCGTTCCGGTCATCGCATGCGGCGTGAATGTGCGCCCTGAAGCGGCCGCCGGCGCCATCAAGGCCGGGGCCAAGGAATTCATCCACCTGCCGCCCGATCCCGAGCTGATCGCCGCGGTGCTGGAAGCGGTGTCAGACGACGACCGCACCCTGATCGCCCGTGACCCGCTGATGCTGGACGTGGTGCGTCTGGCCGATCAGATCGGCCCGTCGGACGCCTCGGTTCTGATCACCGGCGAAAGCGGCGTGGGTAAAGAGGTCATGGCCCGCTATGTCCACAAGAAGTCCAAGCGCGCATCCAAGGCCTTCGTCTCGGTGAACTGCGCCGCGATCCCTGAAAACCTTCTGGAATCCGAACTCTTCGGCCACGAAAAAGGCGCCTTCACCGGCGCCCTGGCCCGCCGGATCGGTAAGTTTGAAGAGGCCGACGGCGGCACGCTGCTGCTCGACGAGATCAGCGAAATGGATGTGCGCCTGCAGGCCAAGCTGCTGCGCGCCTTGCAGGAGCGCGAGATCGACCGGGTGGGCGGCTCAAAGCCCGTGAAGGTCAATATCCGGGTTCTGGCCACCTCCAACCGCGATCTGCGCGAAGCGGTGCGCGACGGCAGCTTCCGCGAAGACCTGTTGTTCCGCCTGAACGTGGTGAACCTCGCCATTCCGCCGCTGCGCGACCGTCCTGAAGACACGCTGGCGCTGGCCGATCACTTCTTGAAGAAATACGCCAAGGCCAATGGCGTCGATTATCGCCCGCTGTCGGATGCCGCGAAGACCCAGGTCGTCGCCCGCGCCTGGAAAGGCAATGTGCGAGAGCTGGAAAACGCCATGCACCGCGCCGTGCTGCTGGCCAGCGGCCCGCAAATCGAGCCAGAAGCCATCCGCCTGCCCGACGGTTCGCCCCTGCCCGCCAGCGCGGGCGGATCATCCGTCGCGCGCCAGGCGGCGCAAGCGGCTGACGAGGCGATCAATCTGGTCGGCAAGACCGTGGCGGAAGTGGAGAAGGATCTCATTCTCGACACGCTCGATCATTGTCTGGGCAACCGCACCCACGCCGCGAACATTCTGGGGATTTCGATCCGCACGCTGCGCAACAAGCTCAAGCTCTATGGCGAACAGGGCGAGGATATCCCCGCGCCCGGCGAATCCCGGTTCGCGGGATGACGCCCGCCCGGGCTCTCGCCCGCTCATCAGCGCGCACGGACGACGTGCGACGCTCTTTTGAGCGGCCGAGAATCCGGGCAATCAGAACCCTGACGAACGCAGAATCGCGTTTCGTGCCAAACCTGCCAGAACGGGCCTGATCCATGGCTGACGCCAACGCCTCCTCCCAAAGCGGTTTCGACTTCGGCCAGCTCGCCAAACGGCTGGCGCGGGGCGACATCGCCATGGGCCTGGGGGTTCTGGGCCTTCTGGTCATGCTGATCCTGCCTTTGCCCAAGGCTCTGCTGGACGTGATGCTGGCGGTGTCGGTGAGCTTTTCCGTGCTCATCCTGATGACCGCGCTCTTCATCAAATCCCCTTTGGAGTTCACCGCCTTTCCCGCAATCCTGCTGGTGGCGACCATGCTGCGGCTGGGGCTGAACGTGGCCTCCACCCGCCTGATCCTGTCTGAAGGGCAGAACGGCACCGGGGCGGCGGGCGACATTATCGAGGCCTTCGGCGGCTTTGTGATGCAGGGCAATTTCGTCATCGGCATCATCGTCTTCATCATCCTGGTGATCGTGAACTTCGTCGTCATCACCAAGGGTTCGGGCCGGATCGCGGAAGTCGCCGCCCGCTTCACCCTGGACGCCATGCCCGGCAAACAGATGGCCATTGACGCCGACCTGTCCTCGGGCCTGATCAATGAAGACGAGGCGCGCAAGCGCCGTAAGGAACTTGAAGAACAATCCAACTTCTTCGGGGCCATGGACGGCGCCAGCAAATTCGTGCGCGGCGACGCCATGGCCGGCATCCTGATCACCTCGATCAACCTGATCGGCGGCATGATCATCGGCGTCGCCCAGTCGGGCATGGATTTCGGCTCCGCGGCGAGCACGTTCTCCTCGCTGACCATCGGCGACGGTCTGGTCTCCCAGATCCCGGCGCTGATCGTGTCGCTGGCCGCCGGTCTTCTGGTGTCCAAGGCCGGTGTGGACGGCGCAGCGGAAGAGGCCGTATTCGGCCAGCTGTCGGCCAATCCCGCCGCCATGGGCATGGTGTCGGGCACCTCGCTCGCCATCGGCCTGCTGCCCGGCATGCCGCTTATTCCCTTCGCGCTGATGGCGGCGGGGTCGGGCGCGCTGGCCTGGCAAAGCGCGCAGAAACGCGACAAGGCGGTGGTCAATGAAGCCGCAGAAGCGGTCGCCCAGGAAGCCGCCGCCGCGCCCGATCCGCAAGACGCGCCGATCGAGGATACGCTGCATATCGACGAACTTAAGATCGAGCTGGGCTATGCCCTGCTGCCGCTGATCAATGATGTGGAAGGCCGCCGCCTGACCGATCAGATCAAGGCGCTGCGCCGCAATCTGGCCCAGGACAGCGGCTTCGTGCTGCCCAGCGTGCGCATTGTCGACAACATGCAGATGCCGGGCGAACAATACGTTCTGCGCGTCAAGGAGATGGAGGCCGGGGTCGGCGAGCTGAAGATCAACCAGATCCTCGCCATGAACCCGTCCGGCGCCCAGGTCGATCTGCCCGGCACCCACGTCAAAGAACCCGCCTTCGGCCTGCCCGCCACCTGGATCGACGAAGCCAATCGTGAGGAAGCCACGTTCCGCGGCTATACGCTGGTGGATCCCGCCGCCGTTCTGGTCACCCATCTGACCGAGATTCTGCGCGACAACATGTCAGAGCTGTTGAGCTATGCAGAGACAGAAAACCTGCTCGACGCCCTGTCGCCCCAGCACAAGAAGCTGCTGGACGAAGTCACGCCCGGCCAGGTCACCCGCGCGGGCATTCAGCGCGTTTTGCAAAACCTCCTGAAAGAGCGGGTCTCGATCCGCGATCTCGCCGCCATCGTCGAAGGCGTGGCCGAAGCGTCGGGCGCGACCAACAATCTCGACGCCATCACCGAGCATGTGCGCAGCCGCCTGGCGCGCCAGATCTGCTACGCCAATCGCGGCCCGGACGGCAATCTGCCGGTCCTCTCGCTAAGCCCGCAATGGGAGCAGGCCTTCGCCGAGGCGCTGATCGGGGATGGTGAGCGCCGCCAGCTGGCGCTCGCGCCCAGCAAGCTGCGTGAGTTCGTCGAAGTGGTGCGCGCCGCCTTTGACCGGGCCGGCATGAGCGGCGACGTGCCTGTAATGCTGACCAGCCCCCATGTGCGCCCCTATGTGCGTTCGCTGACCGAACGCTTCCGCCCGCAAACCGTGGTGATGAGCCAGAATGAAATTCACCCCAGCGCCCGGCTCAAGACCGTCGGCCAGATCTAGTCGCTGACTAAAGGAGAAATGGCGCGATGCGCCTGCGCACCTTCACAGGACAGACCCTGAGCACCGTCATGGAGCAAGTGCGCCATGAGCTGGGCCCGGACGCGGTGATCATTTCCACCGCAGACGCCCCTGAGGGCGGGGTGGAAGTGCGCGCGGCCGCCGAGCGCGGCGCGGTTCACGCCAAGGGCGAGACGCCGGACACCGCCTTGGCGCGCCGTGATCAGGCGCGCACCAAGGCGCGGGGCGAAGCTGATGAAGGCCTGACGAAAATCGCCCGCGCCCTGGGCTGGCACCTGCCGCCCGAGCGCGCCTCCGAAGCGCTGATGGACAGCGCCATGGCGCTTGAAGACGGAGAGGCCACCGCCACCCTCGCCCGGGCGCTCGATCAACGCTATGGCGTGCATCCGCTAGAGCCTGATCCAGGCCGCCCTGTCTTGCTGGCCGGACCGCCGGGCTCGGGAAAATCCTCCGCCCTCGCCAAGCTCGCCGCGCGCGCCGTCACCCAGGGCCATGCGCCCATGCTGATCAGCGCGGACAGCCGCGCCGGCTCCGCCGAACAGATGACCGCCTATGCCGACGCGCTCGATCTGCCGTTTGAAGGCGTGACCGGACCGCGTGAATTACGGTCCTTGCTGGAATCAAGCCGCGCCGGCCCCGTGCTGATCGATGTCGCGGGTCTGAACCCGTTTGACCTTGATCAGCTTGATGATCTGGCGGCGCTCGCGGACGCCGCGGACGGTGAGATCGTCGCCGTGCTGGATGCGGGCATGACGCCGGGCGACGCCGAAGACGCCGCCGCCCTGTTCAGCTCGATCGGCGCCGGCCGGGTGATCGCCACCAAGCTCGACATTGCGCGCCGACTGGGCGCATTGCTGGCGTTTGGAGAGGCGGGGCTGGCCTACGCCCAGATATCCGCCTCGCCCTATATCGGCGACGGCCTGGCGCCGGCGACCGCGCTGCGCCTGTCCAGATTGCTACTGGAAGACCCCGGAGAGGAGCTCCCGGCATGACCAATTTCGCCGCAGACGCCAGTCTGGCGCTGAGCGCGCCGCGACAGGCCGGACCGCTTCTGGCCATCGCATCCGGCAAAGGAGGCGTGGGCAAGACCACGCTCGCCATCGCCATGGCCCACGCCTTCGCCCGCCGCGGCCAGCGCAGCCTGCTGGTGGACGCCGATCTGGGCATGGCCAATGTGGACGTGCAATTGGGCGTCAGCGCCGCCAGCGATCTGGCCTCCGTCGTCGCCGGTGATCTGAGCCTGGCGGAAGCGGTGAATTGTGTGGGCGAAGGCAGTTTTGACCTGATCGCCGGTCCGTCCGGCTCTGCGGCGCTTGCCGGGCTCGACCTTGAAAACGTCAATCGGCTGGCGGCGGGAGTGACAGCGGCCTCCATGGCCTATGACCGCACCTTGATTGACCTCGCCGCAGGCGCGGAGCGCTCCACCATCCGTCTCGCCGCCGCGGCCGACGACGTGCTCATCGTCATCAATGACGAACCCACCTCGCTCACTGACGCCTATGCGTTCGTGAAAACCCTGCGCATGCGCGATGAAGGCGCCTGTCCGTTCGTGGTGGTCAACAACGCCCCCGATCCCGCCGCCGCCCATAACGCCTATCTGGGCTTCGCCAAGACCTGTGAGAGCTTTCTGGGCTTCCGGCCGCCGCTGGCGGGCATTGTCCGCCGCGATCCGCATGTGCCCCAGGCGATTCGCGCCCAGGTGATGCTGGAATCGCGCTATCCGGCGTCGGACGCCGCGTCTGACATCGCCAAGCTCGTCCGGGCGCTGGAGCATGGCGTCGCCGTCAAGTAAGCTGTCTGCGCCCTGGGGGGCGAAACACAATACAAACGCCTCGATCAGAGGCTGGCGAAGGGGGAGCGCATGGCGGGCAATGACGCCTGGAGCCTGTTATGGGCGGGTTTCACATTTTTCGATCTGTCCTTCATCCTCATGGCGGGGATTGTGGCGGCGCTGGCCATGCGACGCTGGAGACAGCTGACCGGCGCGGCCCTGATCGCCTATGCGGTGGACGTGTTGTTGCGCTTCTCGCTGGAGTTCATGAGCGCGGGCGACATGCCGGCCAATTTCGCGCTGGACCTCGCCTTCGCCCGCATGGACATGCACGCCCTGTCCGCCGCGCTACGGCCGTTTTTGTATTTCGGGGCCATCGCCATCCTGTTCGGCGTCAAGAAGCGCTATGGCGGCTAGAGCCGCCGCACGCCTGCATCCAATACCGACCATAGCGTCATCTTATCCATACGCACTGCGCCGCTGGGGCGCAGGCCCCGTATGGAGCGCACCTGAATGCTCATCTCTCTTCTGACCCTCGCCCTGACGCTCCCGCTCGAGCCTGACGTCGCCCTGGGCGCCTCCGAACAGGTCAACGCCCCCGCTCTCTCAAGGATTTGCGAGAGCCAGACCCGGCGTACGCTCGACCCGGCGCAACTGCCGCTGGCGCAATCAAGCCATGTGCAGATCGACTGCCAGGGATATGCGTTTCTCGGAGCGCCGCGCCTGGCCGAGTTCGTCTTCGCCGACGGGTCGCTGACCCATGTGTGGATACTGGTCGAGGCGACAGAGCTGGACGCATTGGAAACGCAGTTTGATGCGGCTTACGGCCCGGCCGATGCGCGCGCGGAAGGCTTCAGCGCCTGGTATGAGGCCCGCGCCGCAGTGCGCAAGGACGTCCCTGAAGCGCTCTATTACAGCACACAGGCCGCGCCGCTGTTTGAAGCCTGGTTCAGCGGTCAGGGCGGCTAAACCCTCCCCTCCATCAACAAAAAGGGCGCGTCCGGTCGGACGCGCCCTTTTCAATGATGCTTGATGCGAAGTCGCTTACAGCTCTTCGCCGCCTTCAGGCTGCGGCTCGGCGGGCGCGTCGACTTCAAGGTCGACATCGTCCATCTCCTCGATCGAGGCTTCCGCCTCATCCAGGGTTTCGACGATCTCAGCGTCAGCCGCCGCTTCGCCTTCAGCCATGTCGCCTTCCTGCTCAGGAACCGCAAGCGGCTCGGGGAAAGGCATATCCGAGCTGCCCTGCTCGTGCATGTAGGCGATCAGGTTGATGCGGTCTTCCTGGTCACGCAGACCGGCGAAGCTCATCGCCGTGCCCGGGATGTAGCGACGCGGGCTTTCCAGGAAGTTGTAGAGGTTCTCGTAATGCCAGTCGGCGGTCGTCTCGCCATACTCTTCCATCGCGCCGGAATAGTTGAAGCCGTCGACCGCAGCGACTGCGCGGCCCAGAACGCCCCACAGGTGCGGGCCGGTGCCGTCCGCCATGCCGGAGTCGAAAGAGTGACAGCTGGCGCAGCGGCGCGCCACGCGTTCACCGGCGGAGATGTCCGCGCTGGCGAGCAGAACGCCGAAATCAACCGGACCTTCCACTTCTTCCTCTGCGGACCCGCTGGCGCCCTCGAGGGCGGCGAGATCCACCGGATAGCCGAATTGCTCGGGCTGTTCAGCATGGAACAGGCTGTCGCCCAGCGTCGTCAGCCCCAGAATGACCAGGGCGACCGCCAGGAGAGCGGCAGCCAGTTTATTGAAGAAAAGAGAGCCCATGAGCGTCCTCACCGATCCCTATTGAGACAAATGGAGTGTGCGCGGTGTTTGGCATGCTCCGTCGAAAGAGGCAACCAGTTCACACCGCTTCGAAAGGTATTGCCCAGCTCATTTTGACAAGCGCGACAGGGCGTCGCACTTCTCAGACCGAGTCGGCCGACAGCCATCTTTCTATCAGCATGCGCGCAATTGAGAAGTGCCGGGGCATCATTCGGCTCACTTCGGTGTTGAAAAGCGCGCGCACCTCGTCGCGGGTGAACCAGCGCGCATCCTCCAGATCATCATCAGGCACAAGGGTTCCCGGCTCCGCCTCCGCCATCAGGCCGATCATGAGCTGGGACGGGAACGGCCAGGGCTGGCTCGCCACATACTCCACAGAGGTCACCTTCAGATGGACCTCCTCGGCGACTTCGCGCACGCAGGCCGCTTCAACGGTTTCACCGGGCTCCATGAACCCCGCGAGCGTGGAATACATGCCTTCAGGCCAGTTCGGCTGCCGGCCCAGCACGCATTGATCGCCCGCATGCACGAGCATGATCACGCTGGGATTGACCCGCGGGAAGTGCTCGGTCCCGCAGCTGGGGCAGACCCGTTTGGACCCCGCATCCGCCACAGTCGTGCTCGCGCCGCAATTGGAACAGAACAAATGCTCGCGATGCCACATCAGAAGCGAGCGCGCGCGTCCCAGAACGCTGGCGAGTTCCGGCGTCGCCTCGGCGGCGCTGTGGCGAAAATCGGGCCCTTTGTCCGCCACGCCAGGCTCCAGCGCCCCGGCGAACCAGGGCTGGCCGTCCAGCACGCCGATGAAGATCAGGCCCGGCGCCTTCATGGGCAGACGCGCGGCGTATTTCGCCCGCATGATCAGCGGTCCGCCCTGATCATTCAGCGCCAGATCGCCGCCGGCGAACAAAACAGCCTGCGCCTTGCGGTCGGCAAGCTGGCTTTCGATCCAGTCCGGTTTGGACCGGAGCAATCCCGCGTGATCAAGCGCGGCGTCCGTGAAGGTCAGTGTCATGACACGCTTCTAGCGCGCATCGCCGCGGGAACGCCAGCCCGAAACAGAGCCTCGGACCCCTCGCTTTTCTGTGAAAACGTGTTGATCGCTCACGGGGTTTCGCACGACCGCAGCCTCGCTTACCTGCCCATCGTCACACCGACCAGCGCCGCACATCGCGACGCTGTCCCCCCGATGGAGCATCCCATGACCGAGTTTAACCTGTACGACGAAACCAACGCCCCCGAAGCCGCCCGCCCGGTTCTGAGCACCGCCAAAGGCGCCTTCGGCTTCGTGCCGAACCTTCTTGGCACGCTGGCGGAAAGCCCCGCCGCCGCCGAAGCCTATCTCACCCTCGCGGGCATTGTGGACAAGACCAGCCTGACCCCGGCCGAGCGCCAGATCGTGCTTCTGGCCGTGTCCTATGAGAACACCTGCCATTACTGCATGGCGGCTCACTCCACGCTGGCCGGCGGCGCTGGCGTCGATGCGGCGACCCTGGACGCCCTGCGCTCTGGCGCGGCCCTGCCGGATGCGCGTCTGGACGCGCTGGCGCGCTTCGCCCGCACCATGGTGCAAGAACGCGGCTACGCCAGCGAAGCCGACATCAAGGCGTTCCTGGACGCTGGCTTCACCAAGGCGAACATTTTCGACGTGATCACCGCCACCGCGCTGAAGACCATCTCCAACTACGCCAACCACATCGCCGAGACCCCGGTTGATGACGCGTTCAAGCCGCAAACCTGGACCAAGTCGGCCGCCGCCTAAGCCTTGCCGAAGCGTTAACGCGAGTTCGCCGTGACGGAATTCCGACGGGGTTTCGTCACGGCCTCGCCATGCTTCGCCACCGCTTGGCCATAGTGCGTCGCCTAAGTGCAACACTGCGTATTTTCACGCATTTTCAGCATCAGCTCGCGTCTTGTAAGACCTGGTTCCGAAGCGCAGCTATAGGCGCGGGCTGGGCTACGAACCGCGATCAAAAGCGTCACAGAAAGACAAAAACCATGCAAAAGACGATCCTCCTCTCCACCGCCGCCGCCCTGCTGATCGCTGGCGGCGCTTCCGCTCAAGACTCCAAATGGCATCTGGGCGCCGGCTACACCTATTTTGACGCCTCCGATGTTGAGCTCGACGTGATCAATGTGCGCGGCGGCTACGACATCACCGAATATTTCGGCGTTGAAGGTGAACTGCTGGTCGGCCTCGAAGACGAAGACGTCACCATCGGCGGCGTGCCCGGCGATATCGGCCTTGATTATGGCCT
Organism: Oceanicaulis sp.; assembly: GCF_051859625.1. Classification (GTDB taxonomy): domain Bacteria; phylum Pseudomonadota; class Alphaproteobacteria; order Caulobacterales; family Maricaulaceae; genus Oceanicaulis. Next base: position 398,620 of record NZ_JBHYFH010000003.1, read on the forward strand.
CGGCATCTTCGCCAAGGCGCAATACCCGCTGGCCGAGCAAGTCTCTGTCTATGGCCGCCTGGGCTACGCCTATCACGAGCTGGACGCCTCCATCGCCAGCGCCCAGTTTGAAGACAGCTCTGACGCGTTCGCGTTCGGCGGCGGTCTGGAATGGACAGTCTCCGGCCCGAACGCCGTGCGTCTGGACTACACCCGCTATGAGTATGACGGCGACGGCGACGCCGACGCGTTCTCCATCGGCTATGTGCGCCGCTTCTAAGCGATCCGCACGGTCGACACATGAACGGGCGCGGCCAGCTGGCCGCGCCCGTTTTGTATTTTGCGCCTAATGCGCGTCAAACCAGACCGCGCTCAGGCGCTGTTGCGTCGCGCTGGCCGCCGGCATGGCGGGCGCGGTCATCGTGCTGATGGCCAGGGGGCGCGACACCGCGCTTGAACAGGAGTTTGAGATCCAGAACGCTCAGAACGGCGACATCGAGTCCATTCCCCAAAGCGAGGCGCCCTGAACTGCGACAGGATCGCCGCGGCCCATTTCAGGGCTGGACAAGTCCGGCGCCACTCTTAAGAATGAGAATGGTTCGCAAATAGGAGAGTCGCCATGACCAGCGCCGTTCTGGAGTTTTCAAACGCCCACCGGATCCCGACCGCACCCTCCGTCACCGATTGGCTCGACAGTCAGGCGCGCGTCGTCGATATCTGGATTGACCGGCTGGTGGCGCAAGGCGGCGATGTCGGCTTGATCGCGGTTCTCGATCAGCACGCCGCTTTCCTGCGCGAAGCGCTGGAGCGCAGCTCAGACCGTGTCTAGGCGGCCGAGCTGATCAGGTCCGCGTAGAAATCATTGTCATAGTCCGCTTGCGCGGCCAGACCTTCGCGTCCGCTGAGTTTCACAGCGTCGCGGAAGGCGGAATAGACTAGACGGTCGGACAGGCTCATCTCACGCTCGGCCTCGCCTTGCGCACGGATCCGGGCCCAGCGCCAGATCGCCAGTTTCATGGCGATGCTGTCCCAATCACTGGCCTTTTGCGCACTGACAGCCGGCATGAGGTGCGCCAGATCAGGGTTTTCGCCCTCCGATTTCATCTGCTTGAGTTGTTCAAAGACAAATTGGATGAACTCGTGATCGTTCACACACACACTCCGATACAGGTTGAACGGCGTTCAATCGCCGGATGCGCGGGTATAGTCATATCTGACTGGAGGTCACGTCGCGTAATTCAGGGACCAATAGGGGCGTGACAGCCCTATTCGATACACATTCTCGCCTTATTGGCGCGAAGGCGTCTCAGCGCGACAACTTAAAGCGTTATCAAACCTGTCCTTAGCGCTTTAAGCACAGCTGCGATCCGGTTTGAAGCCCCCAGCTTCGTGAAGGCGCGCCGCATGACCGTATCAATAGTGTGAGGCGAGATTCCCAGAATATCCGCGATCACCGCATTGCTTTTGCCGCGCGCCAGCCAGTGCAGCACCTCCACTTCGCGCTCGGACAGATTGGGCGGCGTCAGCGCCTTGCGCTTCTGCAGCTTGAGCGTATGCACATACAGCTCATTGCAGGCATGTTGGAGGCATCGGCAATCCATCTCTGACAATTCAAAGGGTCCGCTGAAGCGGCCGCACGCCACATAGGCGGCGAGACCGGCGGGACCGAAAATGGGCGAGGTCAGCCCGTCCACAAACCCGCTCTCACGCAACAAGTCAAAAATGCGCTGGCTATACCGGGTGATCGGCGTGGTCTGTTCAACCTCGAACCAGAATTGAGGGTGCAGCGCCATCGCCGCCCGGCTGGTCACCGGATCATGCTCGAACAGACGCTCGCTGAGATAAGCGTCCTTCATCAGATCAGGAAAAGTGTTGTACTCAAATTGGTTGTCGGCGTCGGACGCCTCAAACGGGCTGGGCAGAATCTGATAGCCGATCGCTTCAACCCCGAGCGTTTCGGCATATTGCTCAAACAGGCGGCACAACGCGTCGACGCTTGTCGCGTCAGCGCTTAGCGCCATGAAATCAAGCAGCGTTTCCGCCATCATCAAACCCCGTTCCCGGGGTCATGATGATATGCCGCACGCGCAGATGGCAAGGGCGCAAATCGCCCAAGCCTTTCCGCGTCATCGCCCTATCGGGCGTCGGCGCCCGCCTGATCGTAATACCGGGTCTGGCGAAGCACCCTGACAGGGTCGCTAATATCGAGAAGGTCGATCAGGGCCTGATCGGGAGTCTCTGAGCTTGCGACATAATCGGCCACGATCTGACGTCCCATCCAATAGCCCAGCTCATAAGGCCAGCCGTCCGGCGCGCGCCCGGCATTGGCGTGCCAGCGGCTCAGCGCCGTGGCGGCCTCCGGCGGCAGGTTTCCGAAACTCGCGCCCGCCTCTGCGGCCGCCTTGAGAATGCGGCGATCCTGCGCGAATTCCGGCCAGAGCCAGTCCTCATTCTCCACCGCCCAGTCATGCCGGCTCTGGGTGGGGACCTGCCCGGTCACCATCAAGGACACATAGTCCGCCTGCCCTTCCAGAAGCGACATGTACAACAGCGGGTCACGCGCATAGGCGTCCATGTTCTGGCTCTGCAGGGCGTGAACCGCCTCATGGGCGAAGAAGAAGCGGAAGATGTCTCGGATATCCGCTTCCTCCTCCCCAACACGGCAAATCACTTCGAGCCCGAGCACCAGGGCGTCAGACGCCGCGGTGCCGCCCGAATTGCCCGCGCCGAAGACCACATGGATTTCCGGCAGGTCATAACCGGGAAACAGCGGCTGCATGGCGGCGTAGGTCTCTTGCAGCTCGGCGTTCATCGAATCCGCGATGGGCAGGCAGACCTCGATTCCCCGGCGATACGCTTCAGGATCCTCGGCCACAGCGCGGGCCAGATTATCAGCGTTCTGGATACGGCTGGGCGTGAACACCTCCACGCCTCGCCCGGCGCCGTCGAGATACTCCGCCTGCAAGGTTTCTGCATCAATCGCGCCGTCATGCGCGTCAAAAAGCGCGGCGAACCGGTGAGCGTCCACTGATTGTACATAGGGGGCGTCTTGCTGCGCCAGGGCCGGCAGGCTCAGCCCCACGCTCACGCTAAGGGCGAATACACATGTCTTCAGGCTCATCTTGACCGTCTTTCGTGTCTTCTTCTTTCAACCAACTCTGGCCGGCGACGGATCTGAACGCCCGTTCTCCGCCAGAGCCGTCCAGTCGAGCGCAGTCGGGCATGGATGAAAAGTGAAATTCCGGCAAGCTGTGGACATCTGCCCGCGCGTCTTGCGTTTGCCCGCTTCAATCGCGATATTGCAGACAGGAAGGCCGGCGGCGGACGAGCCCCTCGCCAACCCGGTCAGGTCCGGAAGGAAGCAGCCGTAACGAGTTTCGGTTCGGGTCGCCGTCCGGTCTTCCGCCGTCTTCCGCGTCAGTTTATCTTCCGCAGCGCCCGGACCCCTGGGCGCGCGGCCCGCGCGAAGGACTCTTTCCTTGATGGATGATCCCAACTCCGACGCGCCTCTATCTGACGCGACAGAGGCCTATAACGGCCCGGCCCTGCCCGGCCTCGAGCCTGAAGCGCCCAAGGATGATCCCGGCTATCAGGTGCTGGCGCGCAAATATCGCCCCCAGACCTTTGACGACCTGATCGGCCAGGAGCCGATGGTGCGCACGCTGACCAATGCGTTCGCCTCGGGCCGGATCGCCCACGCCTATATGATGACCGGCGTGCGCGGAGTGGGCAAAACCACCACGGCGCGCCTGATCGCGCGCGCGCTCAATTACGACACAGACAGCGTTCACCAGCCCTCCATCAGTCTCACCCCGCCGGGCCGGCATTGCGACGCCATTGCGCGCTCGGCTCATGTGGACGTGATGGAGATGGACGCCGCGTCCCGCACCGGCATTTCCGACATTCGCGAAATTCTCGACGGGGTGCGCTATGCGCCGGTCAGCGCGCGCTACAAGGTCTACATCATTGACGAGGTGCACATGCTGTCCACCTCGGCTTTCAACGCGCTTCTGAAAACGCTCGAGGAACCGCCCGAGCATGTGAAGTTCATCTTCGCCACCACCGAGATCCGCAAGGTGCCCGTGACGGTGCTGTCGCGCTGCCAGCGGTTTGACCTCAAGCGCGTGGACCGCGAGGTTCTGACCGATCATCTGGCGCGCATCTGCGACAAAGAGAACACCCGCGTCGACCGCGACGGCCTGGCCGCCATCGCCCGCGCCGCCGAAGGCTCGGTGCGTGATGCGTTGTCGCTTCTCGATCAGGCGATCGTGCAGGCCGACACCGGCGAAACCGTCACCGCCCAGCAGATCCGCGACATGCTCGGCCTCGCCGACCGCTCGCGTGTGCTGGACCTTCTGGAAGCCGCCCTTGAAAACCGCGCCAAGGATGCGCTCGACGAGCTGCGCCACCAGTATGACTCAGGCGCCGACCCGCAGGTTCTGATGCGCGATCTTCTGGATCATCTGCACGCAGTCAGCCGCATCAAGGCGGCGGGGCCGGACGCGGATCTGGGCGAGGCGCAGGAAACGGTCGACCGACTGGCGAAACTGGCCGAGGCCCATTCCCTCGCCTCTCTGGGACGGCTGTGGAAGACCACGCTGACCGGGCTTGATGATGTGCGCAATGCGCCCGATCCGGTCTCGGCGGCGGAAATGGCGGTCATCCGTCTGATGGCGGCGGCCAGCCTGCCGAGCCCTGAAGACGCCGCCCGCCTGCTCGCCGGGATCGCCCCGTCAGGCGATGGAGCAAACCCTAAGACCGGTCCGGGGGGCGAGGCGCCGTCCGGACCGCACGCCGCTCACGCTCCTGAGCCGGAGCCCGAGCCTATCGGTCCCAAAGATCTCGACGCGATGATGGTGATGATCGACGCCGCGCGCGATATCGGGCTGAAGCTCGATGTGGAGCGCTGCTTTCGTCCGGTGTCGATGAAGCCCGGCGCCATTGTCTTTGAACCCACCGAAAACGCGCCCAGCAATCTGGGCGGCCGCATCGCCGCCTTCTTGCAAGAGCAGACCGGCGAACGCTGGCTGGTGGATTCAAAGCCCAAATCCAAGGGCGGCGAGACCATCGCCGAGCGCCGTGCGCGCCTGCATGAAGAACGCATGGACGCGATCCGGCGTGACCCGGCCATGATCAAGGCGCTGACCCTGTTTCCGGGCGCAGAGATCATCACCGTTGACGACGCGCCGGAGCTCCCCACATCAGAAGATGACGACAACGCTGCGCGGCAGGAGAACTCGCGATGAAAGACCTTGGCGGGCTGATGAAGAAAGCCCAGGAAATGCAGGCCAAGATGGCCGAAGCCCAGGAGCGCCTGGACACGCTGGAAGTGACCGGCGAAGCCGGCGCCGGCCTGGTCAAGCTGACCCTGACCGCCAAAGGCGAGATGCGCGGGCTTCAGATCGACAAATCCGTCATCGATCCCGAAGACCCCGGGATGCTCGAAGACCTGATCAAGGCCGCCCATAACGACGCCAAGCGCAAGGCCGACAAGGCCCAGGCCGACGCCATGAGCGACGCCACCAAGGGCATGGGCCTGCCGCCGGGAATCGACCTGCCGTTCGGGACGAAACCGGGACCGTTTTAGGGCCGTATTCACGCGCCGAACTTATCCCTCTCCCCTCCTCGAGGGGAGAGGTTAGGTGAGGGGTGAGCGGCGGTTTGTCTGGCTCAAATCTCACAGATTGAGACGTACCCCCTCACCCGACCTCTCCCCCTTGTTCAAGGGGGAGAGGGGAAACGCACGGCTTTCAATCCCCCTCAGCGTTTCGCTTGGTGCGCCTGTCGGACCGCCCTACTCTCACAACAGTGATTCCCTGCGTCGAGGCGCCCATGTCCGCTGGTCCTGAAATCGAGCGTTTGATCCAGCTCCTCTCCAAGCTGCCCGGGCTAGGGCCGCGCTCCGCGCGGCGCGCCTCGCTGTCCTTGTTGCAAAAGCGCGAGCAATTGATGATGCCGCTGGCCGACGCTCTGGCCGAGGCGGCGGAGAAGATCAGCGCCTGCTCGACCTGCGGCAATCTTGACGTCACCGATCCGTGCGCGGTGTGCAGCGATCCTCGCCGCGATGACAGCGTCATCTGCGTGGTGGAGACCGTGGGCGATCTGTGGGCGCTGGAACGCGCCAGCGCCTTTCGCGGCCGCTATCATGTGCTGGGGGGCGTGCTCTCCGCACTCGACGGCGTCGGCCCTGAAGACCTCAACGTGGCGGGGCTGATCGAGCGGGCGGGCCGCGAGGACGTCAAGGAAATCATCCTGGCGCTCAACGCCACGGTGGACGGGCAGACCACCGCCCATTTCCTCGCCGACAAGCTGGCCGAAGCGAGCGTGGACATCACCTCGCTGGCGCGCGGCGTGCCGGTGGGCGGCGAGCTTGATTATCTCGATGACGGCACGCTGACAGCCGCCTTCCGCTCACGACGTCCGGCTTAGGATCCAGAACCATGACACCCGAAGAAGAAGAAGAAGCGTTTCGCAAGGACAAGGCCATCGCGCTAAAGCGCGCCATTCCGGTGGGAATCTGTATGTGCCTTCTCTTTGTGGCTTTGAATTACACAAGCCTCGACTGGGTCACTGGCGTTTTCGCTCTTACAGTCGGAGCAGGCATAGGCACGGCGGTGTATTTCGGAACCCTATACGGGACAAAATCCTGATTGAGGCGCCTCCTCGAACAGATGTGTAGCGCCTGCGATCTCTGGATCCCGGCCTTCGCCGGGAAAGAGAATTCAGAACAGCCCCCTCAACATGTCTTCGGACGGCTTGTCCGGCCGATCCATTCCGGTTGTTTCGATCACAGGTCACGGCATGGGTTCGCCGGATAAACCGGCGAATGACACTCATAGGGATGAAACCCCGGCCAAGCGCAGCGCTGAGCCGGGGCCTCCATCAGGATAAAGCGCCATACGTGGAGAGAGCTCCCGGGTCTTCGCTACGCTCGCCCGGGAATTCATCAACGATAGAGCCTGAAACCCCACTTGATCTTGGCGGCCAACCCGCCTGTCATGGCGCTCCAACCCAGGAGCCCTCATGACCCGTCGCACCACCCATCCCGCCGGAACCCTGACCCGGATTAAGGTCCAGTCCGAACTGTTGCAGGACAATCTGCTGGGCGATCCCACCGCGCGGGAGATCGACGTCTATGCGCCGCATGGCCATGACGGGGCGGGCCTGCCGCTGCTGGTGGACCTGACCGGCTATACAGGCTCCGGCCTGTCTCATACGGCGTGGAAGAATTTCGGCGAGAACGTGCCCGAGCGCCTGGACCGTCTGATCGGCGACGGCGTCTTGCCCCCGGTGGTCGTCGCGTTTCCCGACTGCTTCACCCGCCTGGGCGGCAATCAATATGTGAACTCCTCGGCCATGGGGCCGTGGGAAGACGTCCTGATCACCGAGTTTGTCCCCGCCGTGGAAGCTCAGTTCAAATGCGGCGGCGCGGGCAAGCGCGGCGTGTTCGGCAAAAGCTCGGGCGGCTATGGCGCGATCGTCCACGCCCTGAAGCATAATGATTTCTGGGCCGCGGCCGCGTGCCATTCCGGCGATATGGATTTCGAGCTGTGTTATGCGCGCGATTTTCCCGCAGCCCTGCGCGCCCTCGCCAAGTATGGCTCGGTGGAGGCGTTCATCCATCAGCTGGAAACCAGTGAAAAGCCAAAAGGCGACGATATTCACGCCCTGATGACGTTTGCGATGGCGGCGACCTATGATCCCGATCCCAGCCAGCCCTTCGGCGTGCGCCTGCCGGTCACGCTCGACACCTGCGAACGCCTTGAGGATTTGTGGTCAAACTGGCTGGCCTGGGATCCGCTGACCCTGGTGGAAACCCATCATGCGGGCCTGAATTCGCTCAAGGCGTTGTTCATCGATTGCGGCGATGTGGACCAGTACGACCTGGTCTATGGCGCGCGACGGCTGACCCGGCGCCTGACCGAGCTGGGCGTGAATCACCGCTATGAAGAGTTTCCCGACACCCATTCCGGCATTGATTACCGCATGGATGTCAGCCTGCCCTATCTGGCCAAAGCGCTCGTTTGATCAGGCGCTGTCTGGATAGATATTGGCGGCCACCTGACCCACTTCCAGCCGGTTCCGGCCCGCTTCCTTGGCCCGGTAAAGCGCCCGGTCCGCCAGTTCGATCAGATCGTCCGGCGACAGCGCGTAAGAGAAAAGCGGCGCGACGCCGAAGCTGGCGGTGACGCGCACCTCGTCGCCATTGGGCGCGGTCAGGCGGATGGCCTCAATGGCGCGTCGGCATCGCTCGGCGGCGACCACGGCCTGATCAAGCGCGCATTCGGTGAACAGGAGCACGAATTCCTCGCCCCCCAGCCGGCCCAGCCTGGACCCGGCCCGAACATGGTCGAGGCAGGCGTTGACCACGCTCTTGATCACAAGGTCACCGAAGGCGTGGCCATGGGTGTCGTTGATGCGCTTGAACTTGTCGATGTCAAACAAGGCGATCGACAGAAGATTGGCGTTGCGCGCCGCACGCTGGATCTCTTCTTCGACCGTCATCATCCAGTAGCGGCGCGACATCACCCCGGTCAGGGAGTCAGTGCCGGCCTGGAGGCGCAATTCAAGTTCATCCACCACCAGCTTGGCGAATTTGGTGAGCAGCTTGATTTCATGGTCGGCGAAGTCGCGCGGCTTGGTCTCGATCGCGCACAACGTCCCGATCTGATACCCGTCCGGCGACACAAGCGGCACGCCGGCATAGGCCCTGATGTGCGGTTCCCCGGTGACCAGGGGATTATCGGCGAAGCGCGGATCCGCAGCCGCATCCGCCACGATCAGCGGATCGGTCTGCTGGATGGTGTAGTTGCAAAACGCGGTGTCCCGCGCGCTTTCACACACGCTCACGCCGCGACGCGCCTTGAACCATTGCCGGTCGGCGTCCAGCAGAGTCACCGCACAGATCGGCGTCTCCAGAATGTCCTCGATCAAGGAGACGATGGTCTCAAACGGACGTTCCGGACCCGTGTCCAGAACCTGATACCGATGCAACGCCGCAAGACGCCCCGGTTCATCACCCAGTTTCACTTTGCCGAGCAAAGACGTCTCCTTCATCCACACTGTTCTGGAAGAAACAGCACGGACTATGACACACGCGATTTGATCAAGCTTTAATCAACAGGATAAACGAAGCCCTAGCCCAGGCGATAAACACCGTTCAGGGGCGCGTAATTGAAGGCGATCCGCTTTGCAGCGCGCGCCAGAGTCTCTGTCACCGTCATCATATGGTGACCATTGGCGTGCAACAGGGTTTCAGGGTCCGTCATCACGCCCACATGGCCTGGCCAGAACACCAGATCGCCGCGCTCAAGTCCGCTGAAATCCTCGGTCAGCTCGACGGCCCGGCCATTGGCTTTCGCCCAGGCTTCCTGCGGACCGGAATCGCGCGGAATGAAGCGCCCCGCCGCCTCCATGGCGGTCTGGATCAGGCCGGAACAATCCAGCCCCAGGCTTTCCTTGCCGCCCCACAGATAGGGCGTGCCTTCAAAGCGTTCGGCGACGGCGACCCAGTCAGGTTCGACCTCTTCGCCCACCGCCCGCAAATGGCTTTCCAGCACCCAGCCCATGCGTTGCGCCTCGATGAAACGGCCTTCACGCCGGGCGCCGACGATCTTGGCGTTCATGGAGACCAGAGCCAGCGGTTCGCTTTTCATCTCCGGTTCGGCATAGACATAGGTGCGCAGGGTTTTGACGGTGTGGGTGGGGATCAGCGCCGGTTCGGCCAGCGCCTCCAGCTTCACCCAGCCTTCATAACCGTCGAGCGCCGCGACGCCTTGCGCCCAGCCGTCCACCCGGCTTTGCACATGAAACACCTCTCCAGCCAGCATTTGCGTCTCCCGCGCGCCATCGCGCGACGGAGAACGCCGCAACGGCGTTGCGCTGGCGATCACCTGGTACGGCGTCGAAGAGAGGGCGGCGTCCGTCATAAGCCGATCCTAGCCGTGAAACCGGGTTCTGAGATAGGTGTAAACCGCCCGGCCCGCCAGCATTTCACCGCCCTGCGGACGCCCGGGGCGCGCCGCCGGCGTCCAGCCGAAAATGTCGAAATGCGCCCATTCTTTCGCGTCCGATCCGAACCGGCGCAGGAACAATCCTGCGGTGATCGAACCGGCGAAACGGCCCGAGCCGGTGGAGCTGAGATCGGCGATCGGGCTGTCGAGCCATTCGTCATAGCGGTTCCACAAGGGCAGACGCCAGACCGGGTCGTCAACGGATTCACCCGCCGCGGCCACACCCTCAGCAATCGCGTCCACATCAGTGTAGAACGGCGCCACGTCCGGCCCCATCGCCACACGCGCGGCGCCGGTCAGCGTCGCCATGTCGATCAGCAGCTCGGGATCGGATTCGCATGCCTTAGTGATGGCGTCCGCCAGCACCAGACGCCCCTCCGCATCGGTATTGCCCACCTCGACGGTCAGGCCCTTGCGGCTGGTCAGGATGTCGCCGGGGCGGAACGCATTGCCAGAAATGGCGTTCTCCACCGCCGGGATCAGCACATGCAGGCGCACCGGCAGCTTGGCGTCCATGATCATGGAGGCGAGGCCCAGCACCGTGGCGGAGCCGCCCATATCCTTTTTCATCAACAGCATGCCGTCGGCGGGTTTGATGTCGAGACCGCCGGAATCAAAGCACACGCCCTTGCCCACCAGCGCCAGACGCGGATGGCTCTCATCGCCCCATTCAAACTCGATCAGGCGCGGCGCGTCCGTCGCAGCGCGGCCCACCGCATGGATCATGGGATAGTTGTGCTCCAGCAGAGCGTCGCCGGTGGTGACGGTGACCGACGCGCCATGCGCGTCAGCCAGCTTGCGCGCCTCGGCTTCCAGATGCGAGGGCAGCATGTCGCCCGCCGGCGTGTTGATCAGATCACGCGTCAGCATGACGCCTTTGGCGACTCGCTCGGCCTCGGCCACATCGCAATCTTGCGCCGTCACCAGTCGCGCCGGGGCGCGTTTCGGAGATTTGTAGCGGGTGAACTGATAGCCGCCGAGCGCAAAGGCGATGGCGGTCTGGGTGGCGTCCCAGCCCTCAGGCAAGCCGTCATAGGCCCAGTCGCCTTCCGGCAGGGCCAAGGCCGCGCCCGCGGCGTCAAAAGGCGACTGACCAGAGCCCGCGCCGACCAGCGCGTCGAGCCCCGCCTCGCCCGGCAACATGACCACCTGTCCCGGTCCGGCTTCAAACCCGCTGGCGCGCGCATGGGCGGCGCTTGAATCGCTCAAGCGAGACAGCTCGGAATCCAGATCAGAAGCCGTAACCAGACGCGCCGTGCGGGCGAAATCTGAAGGCGAGGCGAAAAGGTCGGTCATGCTAACTCTTTCAATCACTCAGGTCTTGCAGGCGTCAGGCGCCAAAGGTGAACACGGCGGAAACGTTAACGACTTCTTGACCGGCTCACGGGCACTCTTATTCCATACATTTGGATGCATATAGCCTGACGTCAAAAAGGTAGAGCATGGCCCGCCTGTCTCCTGCAATCGCCGCGCTGTGGATCACCGCCAGCCTGATCGCCCTGTCCGGCTGCGCCACCCATGCCGAGCTGCAACCCACCGAACAGGAAGCCGAGCTGAGCGAAACCCTGCAGGGACGCTCCATCGCGCCCGCCACCGCGGCTGAGCGCGAGGCGATCCACAATCAGGACCTTCTGACCCAGGCGGCGTTCTGGGCGGAGGCCTATGAGCTCAATCCCGGCGACCGTGAAGCGGCCTATGAATTGTCAGACGTTTTGCGCCAGCTGGGATCCAGCCAGCGCGCCGCGGAAGTCGCGCGGCAGGCGCTGGCGCTTTATCCGGCAGATCAAGAGCTTCTGAGCGCCTACGGCATGGCGCTGACCGCGGACGGACGCGGCGCGCAAGCGGTGGAATACCTGATGCGGGCGCTCAATTCAGGCGATCCGGACTGGCGTCTGATCAACACGCTTGGCGTGGCGCTCGACCAGAGCGGCCGGCCTGACCAGGCTCGCGCACGCTTCCAGGAAGCCCTGGGCCTCGCTCCTGGCGAGCCTGCGATCATGAACAATCTGGCGCTGTCCTACTTGCTGGGCGGCGAACCCGAACGCGCCGAGACGGTTCTGCGGCAGGCGATGCAAAACGTGACGGCGGGCCCGGAAGTGCGCCAGAATCTCGCCATGGCGCTGGCGCTGCAAGGCCGGTTTGATGAAGCGCGAGAGATCGCCCTGATCGATTCCACGCCGGAAATGGCGGACGCCAATCTTGAATACATCCGCGCCCTGATGAGCAGCCCGCGAAGCTGGGAGCAGCTGCGAGGCTCTGAAGCGCTGGGCGGCTAGGCGTCATGGGCTCTGACACCCTTGAGCGCAGCGCCGCTTACTGGAACAAGCAAGCCGCCGATGAAGAGCGCTGGAGCGCACCGGTGGACGCCGACACCATCGCTCGCGCGCGCGCAGGCGACTGGTCGATCGTCCTGACGCCGGAAAAGGCCGTTCCGCGCGCCTGGTTCCCGTCCGATCTCAAACACGTGCAACTGCTCGCTCTCGCGGGGTCAGGCGGTCAGCAAGCGCCGGTGCTGGCTGCGGCCGGCGCGCCTGTGACCGTGTTCGATCTGTCGGAAGGCCAGCTGGGCAAGGACCGGCTGGTCGCAGAGCGCGAGGGTCTGGACCTGCGTCTGGAGCAAGGCGACATGGCCGACCTGTCGCGCTTTGCCGACGCCAGCTTTGATCTTGTGGTGAACCCGTGTTCAGTCTGCTTTGTCGCCGATGTGGAGCCCGTATGGCGCGAAGTCGCCAGAGTGTTGCGCCCCGGCGGACGGTTCATGACCGGCTTCATCAACCCGCTGTTTTTCCTGTTCGACCATGACACGCCCGGCGCGGACCGGTTACAGGCGCGTTTCGCCCTGCCCTATGACAGCACCAGCCCCGAGCTGCGCGAGCGCGCACAGGCGCTTGGGGTGGACGAATTCAGCCACAGCATCGACGCCTTGATGGGCGGCCAGATGCGGGCCGGTCTTCGCCTGATCGACCTGTATGAAGACAACTGGCCGGGCGCCGACCTCGCCATCGACGCTCTCACACCGCTTTACATCGCCACGCTGGCGGAAAAACCGCTCTAGACCTCGCCCACATCAGGCGGCGGCGCCATGGGCGGCGGGGCGGTCTGCACGTCTTCGACTTTTTTCAGCGGAAACCGGGTCTTGAGTGACTGGCTGACCATGATCTGATCAAAGCGGAAATTCTCCGCTTCAGCCCGCAGCTCCACCGGCGCCCGTCCGTCCTTGGACGCTTCAATGGCGCGATAGAGCGCATACAGGCGTAGATAGCCCTTGTCGTCCTTGGTCAGAGAGGTCTCATCAAGGCCCGCGCAGACTTCCAGAAGCTTGGCGTTGCCGGCCCGGCGCTTGCCGCTGGCGAGGTCCACCACAGCGGAGGCCAGAGCCGGTTTCCAGCCGCCATCAGCGAATTTGAGCTTGCGGGGAACCGCCGCCAATTCCTCACGCGCGCGATTCAGATCGCCTTCAGCCAGCGCGTCCAGGGCGTGTTCCGCCGCCTGGTCGGCGATCCGAATCGCCTCCCGACGCTTGGCCACAGCCTTTTCACCACCAAACATGCCTTGACGGCTCCCTCTGAACGCGACGCCCGGTTTTAACCCATAGCGCAGACCGCAGCCTAGCGAGGCTTACATGTTTTGAAAACTGATCGCGGCGGGGCCAATGATCACGACAAACAGAACCGGCAGGAAAAACAGGATCATCGGCACGGTCAGCTTGGCCGGCAGGGCCGCCGCTTTCTTTTCCGCATTGCTCATGCGCATGTCGCGGTTTTCCTTGGCCATGACCCGCAGCGCCTGCCCCAGCGGCGTGCCGTAACGCTCCGCCTGGATCAGGGCGGTCGCCACCGCCTTCACCCCAGCGTGATTGGTGCGCTTGCCCAGATTTTCAAACGCCATCCGCCGGTCCTGCAGATAGGCCAGCTCGGCGTTGGTCAGGGACAATTCCTCGGCCAATTCCATCGAATTGGTGCCGATTTCGGCCGCGACCTTGTGCAGGGCCGCTTCGATGGACATGCCCGCCTCAACGCAAATCAGCAGCAGATCGAGCGAGTCCGGGAAGGCCTGCATGATGGAGTCGCGCCGCTTGGCGGCCTTGTTGGACAGGTAGATGCCCGGCGCATAATAGCCCAGCACCGCCAGCCCCATCACCACGGTCAGGCGCTGCATCAGCGGCAAGCCGAAATCATTGACCACCCACAGATAGAAAAAGCCGATCAGGCCCAATACGGGCGGAATGGCGAAGCGGGCGAAATAGAAGGCGTAGACCGGCCCCTGACCGCGATAGCCGGCCTGAACCAGCTTGGTCTTCAGATTGGCGTCTTCCAGCAAGGTTGCGAGATTGAGCTTCTCCACCACCTTGCGGTAGAGCGAACGGGTGTCCTTGCCGCGCAGGCCGCCTTTTTTCTCGGCGGCGGACTTCTCAAGCTCTTCACGCGCCTTGCGCCGCAACTCATCCCGGCGATTGGCGACCGCTTTCATGCGCTTGTTGAGGTCATTGCCCCCAAACGCCGGCGCGGACAGCGTCCACACGGTCGCAAACACAAGCCCGGCGGCGATGACCGCGAACAGATTGGCCGGGGTGACGATCCAGTTGATGAAATCACTCATGGCGCCCCCCCCTACATCTTGAAATTGATCATGCTGCGCATGACCAAGATCCCGGTGAGCATCCACACGCCGCCGCCCAGAAGCAGGAAATGCCCGGTCGGCGTGGTCAGAAGCGGCGTCATGTAATCGGGCGACATGATGGACACCATCACCCCCACGCCCGGCGGCAAGGAGCCGATGATCCAGGCGGAAGCCTTGGCTTCAGACGACAGCGCGCCGACCTTCTCACGCATCATCTTGCGCGCGCGCAAAACGGTGGAGAGGTTGTTGAGCGCCTCGGCGAGATTGCCGCCCGCCTTTTGCTGAATGGCCAGCACAGTGGTGAAGAAGGACAGCTCTGACAGCGGCATGCGGCGATACATGCGGCGCATGCCCTCTTCCACATCCACGCCGACGGCGAGGCCCTCCACCAGAAGCTGGAATTCCTGCTTCACGGGCGCCTCGCCTTCCTGGGCGATGATCTTCAGCGTCTCATTGAGCGGCAGGCCGGACTTCACCCCGCGCACGATGATATCGAGCGCATCGGCGAAGTTCTCGGTGAATTTCTTCTGGCGCGTATTGCGCATCATCCCCAGCACCCATCGCGGCAGGCCGAGCCCGGCGATAACGGCGGCGGCGATCGAGATCAGCGGATTCAGGCCCGCAATAAGAACGGCGAAAGCTGCGACGAAGCCCAGAATGGCGGAAAAGATCCAGAACTGCATCGGCCCGGTTTTCAACAAGCCCGCCTGATCCAGACGTGCGCGCAAGGTCAGCGACTGTTTGCGCTCGGCCTTCTGGCGCTCTTCAAGTTCCTTGAGGCCTTCCTGGATCTGACGCCGTTTCTGGTTGGCGCTGTCCACCGCCGAAACCCGGCGACGCCCCGCCTGCAACGGCCCGCCAACCGCGCCTTCCAGGCGCATCTTGCGGTTTTTCTCCTCGCCGGACCCCACAAACGCAAAGCCCACGCCGGCCACGGCGATGAAGGCGCATCCAGCAGCGACATAAAGGGCGAGTTCGGGGGGCATGGATCAGGCCTCCGACGCGTCGAGGGCGGCGGCCAGCTGAGCGTCGAGCCCGAAATAGCGCGCGCGTTCCCAGAAGTTCGGACGAGCGATGCCGGTGGAGACGTGACGGCCGGTGATGTCGCCGTTCTCGTCTTCACCCGTGATCTCGTACAGGAACAGGTCCTGGGTGATGATCACATCGCCTTCCATGCCCAGCACTTCGGTCACATGGGTGATCTTGCGCGATCCGTCGCGCAGGCGCGCGGCCTGGATGATCACGTCGATCGAGCCTGAGATCATCTCGCGGATCGTTTTGGTGGGCAGGTTGTAGCCGCCCATGGTGATCATGGATTCAATCCGGCTCAGCGCCTCTCGCGGCGAGTTGGCGTGCAGCGTGCCCATGGAGCCGTCATGGCCGGTGTTCATGGCCTGCAACAGGTCAAAGGATTCAGGTCCACGCACCTCGCCCACGATGATCCGCTCGGGGCGCATCCGCAGACAGTTCTTCACCAGATCGCGCATGGTGACCTGGCCTTGCCCCTCAAGGTTCGGCGGGCGGGTCTCAAGGCGCACCACATGCGGCTGCTGCAGCTGGAGTTCCGCGGCGTCTTCACAGGTGATGATCCGCTCGTCTTCGCCGATAAAGCCCGTCAGACAATTGAGCAGCGTCGTCTTGCCCGAACCGGTGCCGCCCGAGATCAGCACATTGGCGCGGCAGGCGCCGATGATCTCAAGGATGCGCGCGCCTTCGGGCGAAATCGAGCCGAACTCCACAAGGTTCTGGAGCTTGAGCTTGTCTTTCTTGAATTTCCGGATGGTCAGCGTCGGGCCGTCCAGCGACAAGGGCGGGGCGATGACGTTCACCCGGCTGCCATCGGCCAGACGCGCGTCACAGATCGGCGAGCTTTCATCCACCCGGCGGCCCACCTGGGACACGATACGCTGACAAATGTTCATCAGCTGGCCGTTATCGCGGAACTTGATATTGGTCTTCTGGACACGACCGCTGACTTCAATGAACACGTCGCCTGCGCCATTGACCATGATGTCGGCGATGTCGTCGCGCGCCAGCAAGGGCTCGAGCGGACCATAGCCGAGCACATCATTACAGATGTCCTGAAGCAGTTGCTCCTGCTCGGCGATGGACATGGCCACGTTCTTGATCGAGATGATCTCGGTGACGATGTCGCGGATTTCATCGCGCGCGGTCTCATTGTCGAGGCGCGCGAGCTGACCAAGATCGATGGTGTCGATCAGGGCGTTAAAGATGGTGGTCTTGACCGCATAGTATTCCGCCGACCGCTCAGCGCCGATGGTGGCGGCCTGATTGGCGGCCTTGGGCTTGAGCGCAGCAGCGGGTTTGGGCTTGGGCGCTGCGGCGGGGGCCGCTGCAGGCGCAGGCTGAGCCGAAGCTGCAGGTTTGGCCGGTGCAGGGCTGGGCGCCGCAGGCGGACGCGACTGGGTCGTTACGCCGCTCTCTCCGCCCTGGGACGGACGCGGCGCGCCGCCGCCGAACTGACGCGGCGGGGTTTGCGAACCGGTGGGGCGCTTACCGAACATGAGCGAGCGTTAGCCTTTTCCCAGAAGCGAGCCGAACAGGGATTTGCGACGCGGCGAGGCCGGCGCGCGACCGGTCAGTTGCGCGGCCAGATGCGAGAACCCGTCCGCCGCTTTCGACTTGGGATCCACTTCAGGGATCATCTGGCCGTTATTGGCGGCCTTGCCGAACAGGGCGGGCTCGAACGGCAGCACCAGAACCGGCGCCGCGCCCAGCGCGTCCGAGAAGTCCTTGAGCGGAATGTCGGGCTTTTTCGGACACCCGGCCATGTTCACCACCACCTTGGGCGGTTCGTCATTGGGGCGGGCGTTATGCACCAGATCAAACAGGTTCTTGGCGTTGCGCAGGCTGGCGAGATCGGGCGTCACCGTCACCACCACCTGGTCTGCGCTCAAAAGGGTCTGGCGCACCCAGGGGCTCCAGGCGTGGGGCAGATCCAGCGCGACGAACGGCGCCTGACGGCGCACCTTGTCGAGCACCGTCTCAAACGCTTCCGATCCGAAATCCCAGTCGCGCTCCAGCGTCGCGGGCGCGGAAAACAGGCTCAGCCGTTCCGTGCAGCGCACCAGCAGGCGATCGAGCAGCGCATCGTCGAGCCGGTCAGGCTCTTCAAGCGCCATGGCGATGGTCTGGGCCGGGTCCTGATTGAAATCGAGGCCCGCCGTCCCGAATGAGAGATCAAGATCGACCAGCACCGCATCAGACCGCAGACCCTCGGTCATCTGCCAGGCGACGTTATGCGCGATGGTGGAGGAGCCCACCCCGCCCTTGGCGCCGATAAAGGCGATGGAGCGGCCGGCGAACGGCGCTTCAGGGTCCAGGAACAGGCCGGAAATCGTCGAGATCAGGTGCAGCGGCGTCATCGGCGGGACGAGATACTCGCTAACCCCGCGCTTGATCAGCTCGCGATAGAGGGTGATGTCATTGGCCGCGCCAATGATGATCACCTTGGTGTCGCCGTCACAGACCGCCGCCAGATCTTCAAGCTGCTGGAACAATTCGCGACCGCGCATGCCGGTCTCAAGGATCAGCAGCTCCGGCGTGCTCTCGTCATGAAAGCGCTCGATGGCGGCGGACAGACCGCCCAGCTCAACGGTCACATGGGTGCGCGCCATGCGGCGGTCATCGGCGGCGTGATGGATCAGACGCCCGGTCTCCGGGCTCTCACAAAACGCATGGATCGCAATGCGCGGGACCGGCTGATTGATCAGGGATTCATCGGGGCCGGACACCGCCGAAATTTCACCCGACATGCCGCCCGACCCGATGGGCGAGGTCAGCGGCAGGGAATCCGCATCGCCGAACGGGTCAGTCTTGGCGTCGCGCGCCGGGGCCTGAGCCGGGCGCAACGGCGCCGCCGGCTCATACCCGTCGAACTCATCATCATAACCGGCGTGCTGATTGGCGTCGGCCAGACGGGCGCCGAACGGACGCGCGCCGGGATCCGCAGCAGGCTGCGTCGCCGCGTTCACATCGCCAAAGCCCTCTTCTTCGCCGAGCATACGGCGTTCAATGCTTTCCGCATCGTAGAACGGGTCTTCCGGCGCTGCGTTCAACGGCTCTTGCGGCGTATACGCGTCCTCGGCGACGAATTCGTCGGCGACGTCGAACGCTTCATCTTCAAAGGCGTCAGCGGTGCGGTTCATAGCCATACCCTAATTAATTGCCGACGCTGGAGCTGACGGCTCCACTTTCGCGGTCGGAGCGCTCACTGGCGGTGGACTGGCCCCGCCGGTAATTGTCGAGCACGCCCTGACGACGCGCGGAATCGGGCGCGTCCAGGGTGCGCGGCGCCACCAGATCGCGCGGATCGGCGACCATGCTGGCGAGATTGTTGGCGGTGGCGCAGCCAAAGCGCGGCCAGGTCTCATTCGGACGCGCGCGCGCCATGTCCGTCCAGGTGGTCGAGCATTCCGGCGCAATCGCTTCGTATCGGGTGAAGGAGAAGATCACCGGCGCGCTGACCCGGCCGCCCGCTTCATACGCGCCGCCGGAAATCTGACGCCAATCGAGCCCGGCTGCGTACAGCCGCGTGCGCGCCTCGGCGATGGCGCCGATCGCGGCGTCCGCATTGCCGGCGTTTTGCGGATAGGAGATCACCAGCGGACCATGGCCGCGCGCCTTGTACTCGGCGGCGACGGCCTCGATCACGTCGATCTGGTTCCAGGTCAGCCCGTTGTCGATGGCGCTGACCTCCATGCTGACGCGGACGGTTTCCGCCGCAGCCGTGGCGCGCGGACGCGGGTCTGGGGCGCTGGCGCAGCCGGCGACGACCAGAGCGCCGGCGACCATCAGGCTTTTGAAGACAAGATTCATCACGCTACTCCAGCACAAAGCCGACCGGGCCTGACCAGCCACGGTTTTCCACCTGCGCGCCCGGCGCGGCGTAAACCCGATTCAGACGTCCCAGAAAGGCGCCCGCGGCCAGCGAGGACACGGCGAACCCTTCCGCCGGGCTTTCCAGATCATTGGGATTGACCGGGTCCACCAGATACGGCGTGACCACGACCACAAGCTCGGTTTCATTATTGGCGAAATCACGAGACCGGAAGAGAGAGCCCAGCACCGGCATGCGCTCGATCCCCGGGACGCTGTCCATGGCCTGGCGCGTCTCTTCACGGATCAGGCCCGCAATCACCATGGAGCCGCCGGAGGGCAGCTCGACCGTGGTCTCGGCGCGGTTCACCGACAGAGCCGGAATGGTCACGCCGGGCACGGAGCCGGTGACATTGCCGTCGCTGTCCGTGATCACGGTCGAATTCAGAGAAATCGCACCTTCATTGGACAGCTCGGAGACTTCCGTGGAGACCCGCAGTGAGATCCGGCCTTCGGACAGAACGACGGGGGTGAAGCCCAGCCCGACGCCGAAGGGTTTGAACTCGATGGTGACATTGCCGTCGCGGTCACGGCCCACCGGCACAGGGAATTCCCCGCCCGCCAGGAATTGCGCCGGCTCGCCCGAAATGGCGGTGATGTTGGGTTCGGCCAGCGTCCGCACCAGCCCCACGCGCTCGAGCGCGTTCAACGTGGCGGAGATGGAGCTTTGCAGCACGCCGTCCACAAGGTTCCGGGTGCCGATCGTGCCCGCCAGACCGCCAAGCGCCGCACCCGCGACGCCAAAGGCGTTGGACGTGCCCCAGCTGGAATTGTTCTGGAAGCGTCCGGGCTGATAGACCTCGAAAATGGGCGCGCCGTTCTGGTCAAACAACGGGTCGCCGCGATCATTGGTGGCGGCGGTGCGAATGTTCGGCGTGAATTCGCCAAACGCCTGCTCGCCGCTCAGATTGACGCCCAGCTGGCGCACCAAAGTGCGCTCCATCTCGACAATGCGCACCTGCAAGGTGACCTGGTCGCGGCCTTCCACGGTCAGGAAGGAGACGACCTGATCGGGGTTATCCACCCAGCGTTGCGCCACCCGCAAGGCGGTGTCGGCGGCGGAGGCGGACGGGACCTGACCGGACAGCACGATATTGGCGTTCATGCTTTCCGCCTGCACCCGGCCTTCAGGGACGAAGCGGTCCAGCGCGTCCTGCAAAGCGGCGATGTCGCGCTCGACCCGGACATTGAGGTCGAGGATCAGTCCGCCATCGGCGTCAAAGAAGAAGATATTGGTGCGGCCCACATCCTGACCCAACACGAACGCGCGCCGAGCAGTGCGCACCACGGCGCTGGCGACTTCGTCGTTGGCGATGACCACATCGGCGGCGTCATCGGGCAGATGAATGACGGCGGCTTGCCCCAGCGGCAATTGCAGGCTTTCCGACGCCGGGCCTGCGCCCGGTTCGCGGATATGAACCTGCAAGGTGTTGTTGGCTTCGGTCCGGCCGCCTGACAGCTGGGCCTGCGCAGAAAACGCGCAAGCCGCCGCAAGCACGGCGGCGGCGCAGACAGCCTTGGAGATGGATATCATCATGGCGTCCCTCCCAGGGCGACGCGCTGTTCGGCGCCATAGCGGATGATGCGCACTTCACGGCCATTCTGGGTTTGACCATTGGACGATCCGTCCGGCAGGCGAGGCCCGCCTTCGCGATCCGCGACAGAACGCAGGGCCAGGACGATGTCGCCCTCGGCCACGCCCAGGGCCACGGCCCGGGTCTGCTCCGGGGTCAATTCCAGCGTGGCGGTCGAGCCCAGCACGACGCTCTCGCCGTCTTCCACATAGGTCTGGTCAATGGCGAGCACGCGCACATTCTCCACGAGCACGTCGGAGACATACCCCCGGTCGCGCACTGATGTGGTCACCAGAACATCCACCCGGTCATTGGGCAGGATGAACCCGCCCGCACCCGCTTCTGCAGAAATCGGCACCGCCACGGCGCGCATGCCCGGATCGATCACGGCGGCCATGAAGCCCGCCTCACCCGGCTGCACCAGCTTGCCCGGCAGGATCGGCTCGCCATCCACAAAGGCGGCGCGGGCGATCGAACCGCTCAGGGTTTCAAGCGCATCCGGATTGTCATTGCGATTGAGGAAGGCGGGCATCACCGCTTCGACGGGCCAGTCCGTCCAGCGAAAATCAGACGCGCTGACGCGCATGGACGGGCTTATGTCACGCGCGGCGACAAGCACCTGCATCACTTCAGGCTCGGCCGCCTGTTCCACAATGACAGGCGCCGGCGCGGCGGCAGGCTGCATGGCGCTGCGCACAAAGACAGCGGCGAATACAGCCGCCAGCGCAGCGACAGCGAGCACGATCAGGCGGACAGCGTTCATCTCGGACCCCAAAACCCTTTTACGCACAAGGCGTCAGCAGGTATCAGAGCCGATAATTCTCAAGGCCGCGTTAATGCTAGGTGATCAGCGCGTTAACTATCCGGTGTAGACTGCAAACATCTGGGCCTGGGGCAGCACCAGCAAAGCGCCCGCCGCGATGGCGATCGCATACGGCACCGGCGCGCCCTGAGCGAGCGCGGTCGCGCCCAGTACATCCGATGAAATCGGCAGCATGTTCACGATCTGACGCGCGATCACCAGGATCACCGCCAGCACACCGCCCGCCGCCACGGCGATCAGAAGAAAGGCCAGCCCGTCCGGCCAACCGAACCACAGCGCGCCAGTCGCCAGCAATTTGACATCGCCGCCGCCAACCCAACCCGGCGCCCAGAGCGCCATGCCCAGCACAAGCACGCCGAGCCCGGTCAGAAACGACAATCCGGCATCCATCCAGCCCAGGCCGAGAAAAGGCGCAGCGATGACCCAGCCGGCCAACAAGGCGCCCGGCACCCAATTGGGAATGGTGAAGCTGCGCACGTCGTACCAGACGGCGCACAACATCAGAAAGGCGAAACCCAACAGGGCGATATTGGAGATCATGACCCGGACCCGGACACAGCGACAGAAGTCCAAAGCCTAGGCGCTTATGCTTAAGGCTTCTCAAACGCGCTTCATCCGCCCGCAAATGCAGAAAAGCCGCCCCTTTCGGGACGGCTTTTCACATGCGTTGCTGTAGTCAGCGCTGCGAGGCTTAGCCTTCGCCGCCGCCTTCACCGCCGCCAGCCGCGCCGCCGTTTGCGGTGGAGAGCTGCGTGCCCACATTGGTGAAGGTGGTGCTGAGGTTAGTGCCGAGGGTCGTCACGGCCGTGATGATCACGACGGCGATCAGCGCAGCGATCAGACCGTATTCGATCGCGGTGGCGCCAGACTCATCTTTCAGAAAACGCGAAACCAGGTTGTTCATCCCATCCACTCCATAGATATTTTTCTGTGGCCCCAGGATCGCAGACTTGTTGCCGCCCCGTCCTGAATGCATGTGGAGTAAAACCCGAAGACGATTTAAAGCGAGTAAAAATCCATGCTTTATTTTTGGTAAAAATCAAAAGTCTCGGCTATAACTAATAAAAGGTAAACGCAAACTCCAACAGCGTTCAAAGCATCAACACCAATAAACAACTTGCTAACTTGATCTCTCCTTAAGCCTGCGCACGGTCGTTCTTCAAGCCCCGGATGCAGAAACAGCGTTTAGGTTTCCTTCACGGCCCGACCCCATACTGACGCCAACTCTATAGAGAGAGGCCTGTCATGGGTTTTCGCGCTATCGCCATCGCCGTCAGTCTGGTTCTGGGTCTGGGCTCCGCCCAGGCGCGGGAATTTGTCGTCTCCGCCGATCAGGCGGGACTGATCCGGCTGCCCGGCGACGCGGCAGGCGTGATTGTGGGCAATCCCGGCATCGCCGACGCCACGCTCTATGACTCACGCACCCTGTTTGTGACCGGCAAGGTGTTCGGCCGCACCAATCTCATCGTGCTCGATGAAGCCGGCCGCGTTCTGTACACCTCTGATCTTGTGGTGGCGCAGCCCGATAGCGGAACCGTTCAGATCTTCCGCAGTTCAGGCCGCCCCGAGACTTATGTCTGCGCGCCGACCTGCCAGGCCCTGCCCCAGATCGGTGATGACCAGAGCTGGTTCAACGATATGAACATCCAGCGCAACGCGATCCGTGACGGCGCGGGCGCCGCCGAAAATTAACTCTACCGTTTCATCGGGCATTAAGCGCTCTGCCGCATACTCCCGCCTTCATGAAGAGGGTGGGATCATGCCGCTTAAGGCGACGATCAAAAACAGTTTGAGCCGCTTCATCCGTGCGCGGCGGGGCGCGGCGGCGGTCGAGTTCGCACTGATCGCAGCACCGTTTTTCCTGTTGATCTTCGCCACGCTGGAAGTCGCCCTGTTCTTTCTGGGCTCCACCATCATCGAGAACGGCGTCCACGAAGCGGCGCGCAGCATTCGGACAGGCCAGCTTCAGCAATCAAACCAAACCGTCGCGGATTTTCGCGGCTCGATCTGCGAGCGCATCAGCTCGGTGGCTGACTGCAGCCGCATCAGTGTGGATGTGCGCACCTTTGACTCTTTCTCCTCAAGCTCGACCGGCGCGCCCTTGAACGGAGAAGGCGAAATTGACGATAGCGATTTCACCTTCGATCCCGGCGGCGGCGGCGATGTGGTGGTCGTGCGCGTGTTCTATGACTGGCAGCTGATGGCGCCGGGCGTGATCTCGGGCATGTCCAATATGGGCGGCAACAAACGCCTGATCACCGCCACCGCCGTGTTCAGGAATGAGCCCTTTGAGTAGCCCCATGCGTCAGTTCATTCAGTCATTGCTGAGCTTTCGGCGCGACGAACGCGGCGTCTCGGCGGTGGAGTTCGCCCTGCTCGCCCCGTTCATGATCGCGCTGTATCTGGGCTCGGTGCAGCTTACGCTGGGACTGACCGCGGACCGCAAGGTCTCCCAGGTCGCCAATTCGGTCGCCGACCTCGTCACCCAGGATGATTTCATCACGGATGCGGACCTGCTCGACATCTATGCCGCCGGCGACGCCATTCTGAACCCGTTCGACTCCGCGCCGCTGAGCCTGCGCATCACCTCGATCCGAATGGACGCCGACCAGGAGATCTTCGTGGACTGGAGCGAAGGTGAAGGCATGACGCCGCTCGACACCGACAGCCTGCCCGAACTGCCCGCAGGTCTGCTGGCGCCCATGAACTCAATTATCATGGTGGAAGCCAATTATGTCTTTTCCACCAATCTGGGCGAGTTGACGAAAACCCCGATCACCCTGTCAGATACCGCCTATTTGCGCCCCCGGCGCGGCCCCTGGGTGCGCCGCGGCTAAAGCGCAGCGTCACACAGCGCTTTCATGCGGTGGAGCACGGCGCCTTCGGGCGAAAAATCACGACCCTCAATGCGGAAAAGCGGCATGACGCCGCGTACGGCGTTGGTGAGAAACGCCGCCTCGGCCTGCATCACCGCGTCTGGCGCAAACCGGCCCTCGAT
The DNA here is from genome assembly GCF_051859625.1 of Oceanicaulis sp. Taxonomy (GTDB): domain Bacteria; phylum Pseudomonadota; class Alphaproteobacteria; order Caulobacterales; family Maricaulaceae; genus Oceanicaulis. The sequence goes on from NZ_JBHYFH010000003.1 coordinate 423,526, forward strand.
CACAGCCTCTCCCTCAGCCTTCAACGCCGCGATCAGCGCGGCCCGGCTCGTTCCGGGCAGGCATCCGCAAGACAGGTCCGGCGTAAAAACACGCCCCTCCGTCACCCAGAACAGATTGGCGCTGTCTGCGCTGGACAGATGACCCTCAGCTGACAGGACCAGCGCCATGTCCGCGCCCTGACGCACCGCGTCACGCCGCGCCGCCAGCATGTCAGCGTAATTGGTCAGCTTGAACCGGCTTGAGATATTTCGGACATCGCGCCGGGCGCTCTCAACGATCCGGGCGCTCAGCGCCTGCTGCGCATCCGGCAATGCGTTGGCGGTGATCAAGACAGTCGGAGCCGCGTCCAGGGGCGGCGCCAGCCCGCCGCCGGACGCACCGCGCGACACCGTCAGGCGGACCATGGCGCGTTCAAGCGCGCTCGCCTGACACAGCTCTATCGCTGCGGCTTCGACCTCATCAAAGTCCGGGCAGGCGATTTCGATGTGCTGCAAAGCGCTCTCAAGGCGCGCCCGGTGACGCGGCCAGCGGCGCACCGCGCCCGCCTCATACCGCAGGGTCTCAAATGCGCCGTCGCCCAGAAGAAACCCCCGGTCCGCCGGATCAATCCGGGCGGCGTCCGCATCCAGCATGGCGCCGTTCAACCAGAGCTTTGTCATCTGCGCCCCTCAATCGCCGCCTTGAGCGAGGCGGCCTTGTCCCGGGTTTCCGCCAGCTCGTCTTCAGGAACTGAATCAATGGTGATTGCGCCGCCAGAGCGCACAGTCACATCCCAACCCGTCTCGGCCTTCCGAAGGCTGGCTGTGCGGATCATCACATTGAGATCACACGCCCCGTCCGCGCCCAGCCAGCCCAGCGCGCCGCAATACGGCCCCCGGCTTTGCTGTTCGAGCTCTGCGATGATCTGCATGGCGCGCACTTTCGGCGCCCCGGTGATGGAGCCGGGCGGAAACGTCGCCGCGATCAGATCAAAGACGTTGAGGTCGGGGCGCAATCGCCCCCGAACGGTAGAGACCAGATGATGGACATTGGCGTAGCTTTCCACGCTGAACAATTCGGGCGTCTTGACGCTGCCGGGCTGGCAGACGCGCGCCAGATCATTGCGCATCAGATCCACGATCATCAGGTTTTCAGCCCGGTCCTTAAGCGAAGCGGCCAGCGCATCGGCTTCGGCGCGGTCCTGGTCCCGGTCAGCCCGGCGCGGGCGGGTGCCCTTGATGGGCCGGGTTTCGATCTCGCCGCTCGCTGACGCCTGCACAAAGCGCTCGGGCGAATTGGTGATGACGACCTGATCCTCACTCAGCCGGAAATACGCCGAGAAGGCGGAAGGGCTGTCCGTGATCAGACGCTCAAACAACGCCAGTGGCGCTTGGTCGCCTGGCATGTGTCCGGTGAAGGCGTGCGAGAGATTGACCTGAAACACGTCGCCCGCGCGGATATACGCCCGCGCCGTCTCGACGGCCTCAAGATAGCGCGCATCCGGCCAGTCCTGCGACAGGCGCCCCGCCCCGCCCGGCGGGCTCGGCTCATCGGATGCGGCGTTGAGCGTTTTGATCAGCCGCGCCGCGGCCGGCGCAGCGCCGAGCGCCCGCAGGGTGCGCGCGCCGTGATCAAATTCCAGCACCGCCTCATACCAGCCCATGGCCACGACCGGGCCGCCGCCCGGCGCCGGAGGGCAGACAGGCAAGTCTTCAAACGCCCGCCCCAGATCATAGGCGAGCAGACCGGCATAACCGCCGGAGAACCCTTCCCCATCAGACGCAGTCGCGCAGCGATAGCCCGCCCTGAGGCGGTCGAACCCCCTGCCAGGATCGTCGTCTTCAACAGTGAATTCAGGATAGGCGCACAGATAGCTTTTGCGCCCCCAGGGCTGGGCGCCGCCCCCTTGCAACAAGAGGGCATAGGGCTCAGCCTCGAACGCTTTCAGCGCCTGGACCGGCTCCATCCAGTCCAGCATCTGCGCCCGCTCCGGCGCCGCGATCACGAGGTTTTCAGCCGCTCGTGCAATTGCGCGATCACGGCGTCACTCAGGCCCAGCTCGCCGCGCAGATAGCCCGGCACATCGCCCACGGCGTCCATCGCGGTGTCGAGATAGGATTCCTCCACCCCCAGAAAGGCGCGGACCTCACGGTCGCCCACATCGCGCCCCATCCCCTCGCGGATGCGTTTGGCGAAGCGCGGCGTCAGCTCGTCATAGTCCACGGCCGTATTGGTCATCAGATAATCTTCGCGCACGGCGTCCGCATCTACGCCCAACTCCATCAGCAAGAAGGCGCAGAAAATGCCGGTGCGGTCCTTGCCCGCTGCGCAATGCACGACGAACCCGTCTTCGGGATCAGACTGCGCCAGCGCTTCAAACCCGGCCTTGAACACCGCCTTGTTGCCCGGATCAAACGGCAGGCGCTCATAGGTCTTCTGCATGAAGCCGCGGATATTCTCGAGGGTCAGATCGCTCTCGCGCAAGAACGCCAGATGCGGCGGCTCGGCATGGCCGGCATGGTCAGAGCTGAGCACCGTGACGGCGCCGGTTTCACCCCAATGGGACGGCTCAAGCTCACGTTCCCGGGGGCGACGCAAATCGGCCACGACCTTGATGTTGAGCCCGTCCAGAGCCTTCACATCCTCATCGGTCGCGCGGGAAAACTGTCCCGACCGATAAAGGCGGTCACGCACCTGTCCCCCGCCGCTGAGCGGGTAGGCGCCGAAATGGCGAAAATTATAAACGCCGGAGAGAGGCAAAACGCGATCAGTCATGGCACTGAGGTAATTCTGAATGCGAGTCTGAGCAAGAGGGCCGCCCAAACAGTTCCGAAGCATAAGCGCGAGTTAAGGGTGTAACGGTATGAAGTTCACACCTTAAGGAGACACCGTTGCGCATCCTCTCATGCCTCGCCCTGGAGCACCATTTTCCCAGCGTCATTCTGGCGGCGTTGGTGTGTCTGCTCAGCTGTCTGCTCAGCATGCGTCTGCAGCGGCGAAGCGAGGCGAGCGAAGGCGGCGTTCAAGTGGCCTGGCTGGTCATCACGGCCATCTGTCTGAGCGCCGGCATCTGGTCCACCCATTTCATCGCCATGCTGGGCTATCGCCCGTCTGCGACGGTCACCCTGGATGTGGACCAGACGGCGTTTTCCGCTCTGATCATCGTTTGCGGGACGATTGTCGGCAGTTATCTCGCGACCCTGTCCTGGCCGTTCGCACGGGCGCTGGCCGGCGCGGTCGTAGGGCTTTCGGTCACAGCCATGCACTATGTGGGCATGGCGGCCTACCATCTGGACGCCGTGGTGGTCTGGGATTTGCGCTATGTGATCGCCTCGGTCGTTCTGGGCGTCTTCTTCGCCTCGCTGGCGTATGAAGTGTCGGGCCGTCTCGAAAAAGGGCTGAAAACCCTTCTCCCGGGCTTGTTGCTGGCGCTGGGCGTGGTCAGCCTTCACTTCACGGGCATGGGCGCGCTGATCGTTGTTCCGCTAGGCGTTTCTGAAGGCCTGAACCCGGCCACCTTCCAGATCCTGGCCTTCACGACGGCGCTCACCACGCTGGTCGTGCTGGGCGCCGGCGGAGTTGGATATGCGGTCGAAGCGGGGCTGCGCGAACGCTCAGACCGGCGCATGCGTCATCTGGCGCTGCACGATATCGTCACCGGCCTGCCCAACCGCGCCTGCTTTTCAGCCATGGTCGACCACGCCATAGAAACACGCGCAGACGGCAAACGGCTGGCGGTGCTCATGATCGATCTCAACCGGTTCAAGGAGATCAACGATGTCTGGGGACATCAGGCCGGCGACACCGTGTTGTGCGACATCGCCGACCGGTTGCGCGGGCATGAGCGGCCGGGCGGGTTTGCGGCCCGTCTGGGCGGTGATGAATTCGGCGTCGTCATTCCGGTCGAGGATGAAGCGGCCCTGATCGACGAGCTGAACCTGATCGACTCCCTGTTCCAGACGCCAGTCCGCCATGCGGATTTTGAAATCATCACCAGCGCCAGCCTGGGCGTGGCGCTGTATCCTGACGACGGCGAAGATCGCGACACCCTGATGCGCAATGCGGACCTGGCCATGTACAAGGCCAAGACTGATCCGCTGCACCGCATCCAGCATTATGAGCACGCCCTGGGCGAGGCCGTGCGGCAACGGCGCGAACTGGCGCAGGATTTACGCCTGGCGCTCGACCGCGACCAGCTCATGATGCACTACCAGCCCCAGATCGACCTCAAGACAGGCGATGTGTGCGGCTATGAAGCCCTGGTGCGCTGGCCTCACCCGGTGCGAGGCCTGGTGTCCCCCGCCGAATTCATCCCGCTGGCGGAAGCGAACGGGCTGATCGGACGTCTGGGCGACTGGGTTCTGGAGACCACGTGCGAGGAAGTGGCGCGCTGGCCGGGCTCTCCCAAAGTGGCGATCAACCTGTCCGCCATTCAGCTCAATGACCCGCATCTCGTGGGCAAGGTGCTGCAAGCGCTGGTCTCCACGGGCCTGAGTCCGAGCCAGCTCGAGATCGAGCTGACGGAAACCGCTCTGATCCATGATCTGCGCCAGTCGCTCAGCGTGTTGCGGCGGATCAAGGCGCTGGGCGTCTCCATGGCGCTGGATGATTTCGGCACCGGCTATTCGGCGCTGGAGACCTTGCGGCAATTTCCGTTCGACAAGATCAAGCTCGACAAGGGCTTCACCGACGGCCTGTCAGACGGCGGACGGTCCCGCGCCGTGATCAGCGCCGTGGTGACCCTGGCGCGCAATCTCGAAATTCCCGTGCTCGCCGAGGGCGTTGAAACCGCTGATCAGCTGGAGCTCTTGAACATGGTGGGGTGCGAGCAGGCCCAGGGCTATCTGATCGGACGCCCCGCCCCGGCCGAGAATGGCGCGCCGCCGGCCGTGCAGGATGTGATGTGGCGACCGGCTGAACCGGCCGCCACTCAAACAGGAACCTGATCGCGCCGCTTAGCGGAAGGGCGGCTCGTCAAAGCTGCGCAGCTTGCGCGAATGCAGCGCATCCGCGCCCTGCCGCTTGAGAATTTCGACAGCCTCGATGCCCGCCGCCAAGTGTTCAGACACCGATTTGGCGTAAAACCGGTTCGCCGCGCCGGGCAGCTTCAGCTCGCCATGCAAGGGCTTGTCGGATACGCACAAAAGCGTGCCATAGGGCACCCGCAGACGGAAGCCGTTGGCCGCGATGGTGGCGCTTTCCATGTCCACTGCGATGGAGCGCGACTGGTTGATGCGCCGCGCCTCTTGCGTATAGCGCAGCTCCCAGTTCCGGTCGGCGTACGTCACCACGGTGCCCGTCCGCAGGCGACGCTTGAGCTCGCCCGCATCATCGCCGCTAACCGTCTCCACCGCTTCTTGCAGGGCGACCTGGATTTCCGCGATCGGCGGGATCGGGATCTCCACCGGCAATTCGCGGTCCAGCACGCTGTCATAGCGCAGATAGGCGTGCGCCAGCACGTAATCGCCCAGACGCTGGGAATGACGCAGACCGCCGCAATGGCCGATCATCATCCAGCATTCAGGGCGCAGCACCGCAAGATGGTCGGTGATGTTCTTGGCGTTGGACGGCCCGACCCCGATATTCACCAGCGTGATGCCGCGACCGGTCTTGGTCTTCAAATGATAGGCCGGCATCTGGAAGCGCCGCCAGGGCGCGCCGCTGATTTCGCCCACCGGGTCTTCGGTGTTGGCGTCCACATGGACGAAGCCCGCCGCGGACAGAGAATCATACTCGGTGTTCTCATCCTTGACCTGCTCGACCGCCCATTCCACGAACGCATCCACATAGCGGTGGTAGTTGGTGAACAGGATGAAGGGCTGCACGTCCTCATAGGGCGTGCCGGTATAGTGCCGGATGCGTTGCAGCGAATAGTCGGTGCGCACCGCGTCAAACAGGCTCAGAGGCCGCGATCGCCCGGGTATCGAAGGACGCTCGCCATTGGGCAGCGCATCATCGATCCCCGCCAGATCGGCATAGGGGAAATGGCGCACCAGCTCGGCCGGCGAGGCCGCGTCCATATCCAGATCATCCGCGCCGTCGAGCACGTAGGAGAAGGGAATCTCCTGCACCGACAGACCGGTTTCGATCTTTACCGGATACATGTCCGACAACAGTTCGATCTGCTCGACCAGATAGCGGCGGAACTGCTCGGGATGGGTGATCGTCTGTTCATAGACGCCGGCTTCGGAAAACTTTCCGTAGGCCCGGCTGATCGGCGGCACGGCGCCGTCAGGCTGGTATATGATGCGCAGCGCCGGATAGGCGAAGGCGCCGGAAAAGCGATCCGCCTCGGACGGCGGCGGGCCGCCTTCGAGATAGATTTTCAGCTCTTCACGCAGCGCCTTGACCGACGCTTCAAACATCACGCACAGACGATCCACCGCCTTGGAGGCGGTGGCCGCGCGCTTGAAGGTCTTCTCCACAGCCTCGTGTGACACGATGTCGGTCTCGCCCAAGGCCTAGTCCTCGCGCTTGACGAAGGTCACCGTGAACAGCGGCTCGCCGTCAAAAACCGGCTCGGTCTTGCCGTCTTCGTCAATCATCTGAAAGGCCGTGGGCTCGATCCGGCCTTCCATGCGATAGCCGCGTTCGGCCATGCGGCCGCGATGAAATTCGAGAGCCGCCGCCGAAAACGTCTTGGCCAGGAAAGTGATGCGATGCGGTTCGTCTGCCATGACGGCCTCCTTGAAACTCAGGTGCGCACGAAGCGCGGTTCTTAAGTCGTACCGCTATCTCCGCGCGCTTCCAAGCCGGGATGACCACCCGGGGCGTGCGACTTACTGCGCGGGGCAGCGACCGCCGGTCACCCGCGCGACTTCTGCGGGATCCCCATCGGTCTCAGCAGGGTCCAGCCCCAGCGCGCAGGCGATCATCAGATAGACGTTGACGTTCTCGAACGCCGCCACGTCGCCCACCCCGTCAAAGCGGGGGCCGGCGGCGACGAAGGTCGCGCCCATGACCGGGTCCAGATTGTCGTATCCGTGATTGCCCGGAATGATGCGCCGCGGCGATTGCTCAAGGCTCGGCGCGACCAGAGACCAGCCGGCCTCCGCCACCACCAGCAGGTCCGGGCCGCGGGTCGGATGGTCGAGATGGTAATGGGAAGGCATCTCGCCCGCTTTGTAGGCGACCACATGGTCATTGCCCGAGGCGTTGATGGCGTCATACGCCGCGTCGATGGCGGCCTCATCGCCCTCTTCGGAGAACAGGAAGATGTAAGGCTGCGCGCCCGCGCCCCAGCGCCCCTCCATTTGCGGCGAGTACACATGCTCGAAATCGATCCAGTCATCCACTGCGACGATGCGATCCTCAGAGAGCTGGGCCATGCCATGGTCGGAGACGACGATGATGTTGGTGGTGTCCAGAAGTCCGCGCGCCTCAAGCCCCGCGACCAGCTGGGCCACATAGCCGTCCACTTCCGCCACCGCGGCCGCAACCGCGTCGTTTTCCGGCCCGTTGCGATGGGCGATGCTGTCCACGCGGTCGAAATAGACCGCCGCCAGACGCGGCATGTCGTCAGACGGCGCGTCATACCAGGCGAGCACCTCGTCCACGCGCTCCTGATAGGGCTTGTCGTGCTGATAGGGCGTCCAGATCGACGGGCGAACCCCGTCATGCTCGATCTCGGAGCCCAGCCAGAACATGATGGCGCTGGACCGGCCCTGGTTTTCCGCAGTGATCCAGATTGGCTCGCCCTGCCACCAGAACGGGTCCTGCGCCGACATCGGGTTCACAAACCCGGTCCGCGCCTCGCGGTCATAGGGCGCGTTTTCCGTCATCCCGTGGTTTTCAGGATAGAGCCCCGTGGCGATGGAATAGAAGTTCACGAAGGTCTTTGACGGCATGACCGGGATCATGCGTTCAGCGCGGGCGCCGCGCTCGGCGAGCGCCTCGATGTTCGGCGCGTCATAGAGATCAAGGAAGTCCGCGCGGAACCCGTCCAGCCCGATCATCAGGACCCGCTCGGGCTGCTCGCTCGCAGCGGCCTCCGGCGTGGACGCGGTTTCAGAGATGCTGGCGCAGCTTGCAAGCGCCAGCGTGCTGCACGCAGCAATAGTATAGACAAATGACCGTAACATGACGCATCCCCATGCGATAACTGGAAATTTCAAGCCCGCCCTACCCCATGCATGGACCGGGGTAAAGTGAACACCGCGAATGAAAACTTTCGCACTGCAACATGGCGGGCTATGTCCGTCGTTCTGTTGTAATTCTGGACGATCCGATGACTGATCAATCCCTGCCCTCCTCGCGTATCTGGACTGTTTTGAAATTCGGCGGCACCTCCGTGGCCAAGCCGGAAAACTGGGCTGTTATCGCAAAGCTTGCGAAGGCCCGGATCAAACAGGACAAACCGGGCGGCAAGGTGCTGATCGTCCATTCGGCCCTGTCCGGTGTCTCAAACCGGCTCGAGGCCCTGCCCGACAAGGCGCTCAGCGGCGATGTCAGCGTCGAGATCGCGGCGATCAAGGCGGTGCATCTGGATTTTGCGGAAAACGCCGCGCTGGACGGCTCCACCCTGCTGGCGTCCCATTTTGAGACACTTGATCGTCTGGCCGCCGGCATTGCGCTGGTGCGTGAAGCCAGCCCGCGCGTGCGCGCGGAATTGCTGGCGCTGGGCGAACAGATGGCGAGCGTGCTGGGCATGGAGCGCCTGCGTCAGGAAGGACTGAGCCCGGTTCTGCTGGACGCCCGCGACGCGCTGACAGCGTCATCCGACAGCACAGACGCCAGCGGCTATCTGTCCAATTCCGTCATCGAAGGCGCCGACCCGGCGCTGCAGGCGCGGCTCGACAGCGCCGACCTCGTGCTGACCCAGGGCTTCATCGCCCGCAATAACCGCGGCGAAACCGTCTTGCTGGGCCGGGGCGGATCAGACACCTCGGCGGCGTATTTCGCCAACAAGCTGGAAGCGGCGAAGCTTGAAATCTGGACCGATGTGCCGGGGCTCTTTAGCGCCGATCCACGCCTGACCGAAGGCGCGCGCCTGCTGCAGGCGCTGTCTTATGACGAGGCGCAGGAAATCGCCACCATGGGCGGCAAGGTGCTGCATCCGCGCTGCATCGGACCGGCCCGCCGCGCGAATGTCCCTGTGGAGGTGCGCTCCACCTTGCGCCCCGAACTCGCCGGCACCTTGATCACGTCCGAGCCCGGCGATGACGCGCCGCAGCTCAAAGCCGTGTCTGTGAAGACCGGCGTGCGCATCGTCACCATGGAAGGTGCGGGCATGTGGCGGCAGGCGGGCTTCCTCGCCGATGTCTTCGCCTGTTTCAAGGCGTGCGGCGTGTCGGTGGATCTCGTCTCCACCTCTGAAACCAACATCACCGTCAGCCTGGATCCCGACCCCAGCCTCGACCAGGCGCGACTCGACGCTTTGCGCGCACGGCTTGAGCCGTTCTGCCGGGTGAAGATCATCGAGGACGGCGCCGCGGTGTCGCTGGTGGGTTATGGCGTGCGGCGCATATTGCACAAGCTCGCCCCGGCGCTGGAAATGTTCCAGGACAAGCCGATCCGGCTGGTCAGCCAGGCCGCCAATGATCTCAACTTCACCGTGGTGGTGGATGAAAGCGAGGGCCGCACCCTCGCCGCGCGCCTGCATGAAGAGCTGATCGCCCCCGCCCCTTCCGGCCCCGTCTTCGGGCCGAGCTGGGCCGAGCTCAACGACACCGCCGCCGCCAAGCCTGCACGCCCCACGCCCTGGTGGGCGACCAAGCGCGACCAGCTGATCAAGCTGACCCCGCAAACCGGCGGGCGCTATGTCTATGACCTTGAGACGATCAAGGCCCGCGCCAGCGCGGTGGCGGGCATCAAGAGCGTCAATCGCGCCTTTTACGCCATGAAGGCCAATCCGCACCCGGAGGTCCTCAAAACCATTTTCGAGGCGGGCCTCGGCTTTGAATGCGTGTCGCCGGGCGAGCTGATGCGCCTGAAAGACACCTTCCCCGGGCTCGACCCCAAGAAGGTGCTGTTCACCCCCAATTTCGCCTCGCGCCATGAATACGCCGCCGCGATCGAGCTGGGGACGAACCTCACCATTGACGGCCTGCATCCGCTGACCCACTGGCCCGACATGTTCAAGGGCGCGGAGATCATCCTGCGCATCAATCCCGACCGTCCGCGCGGTCACCACCAGCATGTGCAGACCGCCGGGCCGAAAGCGAAATTCGGCATTCCGCTCGACCAGCTCGACGCTGCGCGCGAGGCCGCGGCCCAAGCGGGCGCGACCGTCATCGGCCTGCACGCCCATGCCGGCTCTGGCGTGGTGGAGGCGAACCATTGGCGCGAGATCGGGGCTATTCTGGCCCGCGCCGCCGAAGGCTTTGACGATATCCGCATCCTGAATGTGGGCGGGGGCCTGGGCGTGCCGGAAAGCGCCGAAGCGCCGGCGCTGGACCTGTCAAAAGTGGACGCGGAGCTCGCCAAGCTCAAACAGGCCCTGCCCGATTATGAAATCTGGATGGAGCCGGGCCGCTATCCGGTGGCCGAAGCGGGCGTTCTGTTGTCGGGCGTCACGCAAATCAAGCACGCCTTCGGCACGCGCTTTATCGGCCTTGGGACCGGCATGAACTCGCTGATCCGCCCGGCGCTCTATGGCGCGCGGCATGAGATCGTGAACCTGACGCGCTATGACGAGGACGGCACGGGCATGGCCTCCATCGTCGGCCCCATCTGCGAAAGCGCGGACCTTCTGGGCGCCGACCGCCTGATGCCCGACACCCAGGAAGGCGACGTCATCGCCATCGCCGAAACCGGCGCCTATGGCGCGGTCATGGCCAGCCGGTATAATTTGCGCGAACCGGCGGACGAGGTGGTGATTTAGGGGGGGGGCGAGCCTCTCGGTCCTTGGACTTCATCCGGGGACTGATGGATCATCCTTCCATTTCGCCTAACCGTTCGCACCATTAAGTGCTGTCACAGAAGGCGTCGTGCGATGAAATCTCGCAATGTTAGGCCAAGGCTTATCGCATAAGTCTCAATCGCTTCTAGTATCAACTCGCCTGCAGACAAAATTGCAGGTTCACGCCAAGGAACAAAATAGATATTAGCGATATGTTCACCGCTTATGAACACTCCCGCTTCCCATGGCTGCTCACCAGCACGATCCGATAGTCGCGCGCGTGTGTTCGGCATTGCGGTGTCGTCTTGCTCATCAAGCTGCAAGCGGAGTTGCTGTTCATTCAACAGACTCGATGGATGAGACTGGAAAACCTCATCAATTCGATCTTCTAATTCATCTGAGACTATTTGCTCTTTAAATGAAGCAACACGCTTCTCACAAAAGTTTAAATAAATAAAGACTATTTCACCAGTTTTTCTAACTCGGATCTGATCGACAATTCCAGTATATATTATATAGCTTTTTTCTGAACTCGGTTCGGTGCAAAGCACAGATGCGACTAATTTTGGCTTCACAGGCCCATTTACAATAGAATAAATCCCTCGCCTGAAACCAGGGAAACCACCAAAAAACATTATAAATATTTTTGTGGCCAAGTATGAAGATACTACTGCGACTAAAAAAGAAGCTATAGAATATATACCGAATTGTCGAAGCGCAGTATCTGCCGGTATGTTTTCACCACTTGGCGCATCGGAAATTAAATAAGCAACAAACTCGCGATATTCTGAAATAAACCTTACTGGTTTATCAAAATTGAATTGCGCATACCCAACACTAATATCCCACGGGGCGAACTTTAGGAAGCAAAAAGTTAAGAAGTGAATAAATGGCGCAGCTATTACTGCATAGAATAATTTATCGAAAACAGTATCAGTATACTCGACAGATAATCTCTGAAAAAGGAGCACCGAATACACAAATATTACTCCCGGCACAAGGGAGTATAATATAGCGAAAAAACTAGATGTTAGTTCCATAAAGGATCAAGCGGACATTTTTTTCGCGCGGCGCATAGCCTGACTCTGAAACTTCTTGTGCGCTTCACGGGACGTCACTTTTACAACCTTGAACCCGCGATCCCGGATGAGCTGTTTTGCAATCAGAACTTTAGTAATTTTCTTCATCGCTGTGGCCCCTTCATGCATGTAGCTACGCTCGATTCTAATTAATACCACGTTAGCAAAATTTGAGGTGCTAAAGGCATCACAAATCTCATGCCCCCCGATATCACCTCAGCCCATTCACGAAACTATCAACTAACAGTACAATTTCATATTCTTAGCATAGCATATTGCGAAGCAAATTGGCTAACGCTATTAAATACGACGCAAAGAACATTGATACATCCTTACCAGAGATAGAAGCTGACCATAATTTTAGCCAGCAAAAAAGCCCCGGCCATCTGGCCAGGGCTTTGTAGGTTCAGCGATGACGCGACCTAGTCGTCATCGCCATCATCTTCGTCTTCGTCTTCGTCTTCGTCTTCGTCCTCGTCGTCATCCTCATCCGCCGCGACCACCGCAACGGTGACGCCCCCATCTACGCATGGATGATGACGAGGTGGAGGATGTGTTGCGTCATGGAGCCATCCACCCCAATACGCCCAGAAACCGCCGCCCATGGCGCCCTCAGCGCCAACCGCTATACTCGGCTCGACCGGCGGCTGAGGGATGATCTGAGGGTATGGGCGGAGACACGAGTCAGGCCGGACCGATGAACATCATGTGCCTGAACGGCTGGGGCGGGACGCTGCATGACAGGCTGCTGCCCTATCTGAAGGCGACGCAGCCGCAGATCTTATGCCTGCAAGAGGTCGTCCACAGTCCGGAGACGGACAAGGACTGCCTCACCTATCGCGATGGCGACCATGTCCTGCCGCAACGCGCGAATTTCTTTCGGGAGGTGTGCGCGGCGCTGCCGGACCATACCGCCGTCTTCTGCCCCGCCGCCCAAGGCGTGTTGTGGGACGGGGATCGCCCTGTCCCCTCACAATGGGGGCTCGCGACCTTTGTGCACGCCGCCCTGCCCATCGTCGGACAGGTGCAGGGCTTCGTGCACAAGAGCTATTCCCCGGACGGATATGGCGAGCATCCCAGATCCCGCAACGCCCATGGCGTTCGCGTCTATGCGCCCGCCCGAAAGCGCTTTGTCAGCGTCACCCACATGCATGGCTTGAGAGACTTGCGCGGCAAGATGGATACGCCGGAGCGCTCAGAGCAGGCGCGGCGTTTGCTCGACCTCTCCGATCAGCTGACCGAGCCGGGAGATCTGAAGATCATCTGCGGTGATTTCAACGTCGAACCGGACAGTGAAACGATCAGAACCCTTCAGGCCTCGGGCCTGACCGAGCTGGTGGCGCACACCGGTTTCACCAGCACGCGCAGTTCGTTTTACAAAAAACCCGGGCGTTTCGCGGACTATATGCTGATCAGTGATCTCAGCGCCGTTCGGGAGTTCCAGGTCGTCGAAACCCCTGAAGTCTCCGACCATCGCCCACTTGTTCTGGAACTTTGAAGTATGGCGACACCAACATGGCTCGGCGCCGCCACAAAAAAGCCCCGGTCACATCGACCGGGGCTTTGTCGTTCAGGCTCTCTCGAACCTTAGTCCTCATCCGCCTCGGCGATGGCGGCGGTGGCGCTCCACCCGTACGCATGGGTGATGACGTGGTGAAGGGTGTTTTGCTCCATGGAGCCGTCGATCAGATGCGCCCAGGGGCCGACGGCGTAGGCGATGACGTCTTCGCCCGAATGGGTTTCAGAGCCCATGGGGATCGCCGCTTCCTGACGATAGTTCGGGTCCATGACGATTTCGTCGGTCAGGGGCTCGGCGTCATCGCCGCGCGGACGCAGCGGGCCGCCGTTTTGATAGCCCAGCGTGGTGTAGGGACGGCCGTCGCCCGCCGGCATGGGCGGGGTTTCAGCGTCGGTCAGGTTCGGGGCGGGCGGACGCACCAGGCCCAGGATCGGATTGCCGCGGCGCGGATAGCCCGAAATCGTGAACACATGGCCATGGTCGGCGGTGACCAGGATCAGGGTTTCATCCAGATCCACCATCTGCTGGGCGCGATCAATGGCCTGAGAGAAGGCCAGCGCGTCATTGAGCGCTCGCGCGGCGTTGGCGCCATGATGGGCGTGGTCGATCCGGCCGCCCTCGACCAGCAGATAGAAGCCGTCATCATTATTGGAGAGCCGCTCGATGGCGAACTCGGTCAGCTCGGCGAGAGAGGGCTCCACCGCCGGGTCACGATCGAGCTCATAGCTGAGATGGGACCGGGTGAAGAGGCCCAGCACCGGCGCGTCATCGCCTGCATCCAGCGCGTCAAACCCGGCGCGATCCTCGACATAGACGCCGCCCAGATCCGTCCATTCGGCGGTGAGGTCGCGGTCGGCCCGCTGACCGCCCTGCGCCTGCATCTGGAAAGCCGCCCGGCCGCCGCCCAGCGCCACGTCCAGACCGTCGCCATATGCGCCCGAGCGCGTGCCGATCAATTGCGCAGCAATGTCGGTGCAGCCCGCTTCAACCACATCTTCAGGCAGCGCGGTGTCGGTTTCCCACCCGCGATTGGTGACATGGGCGTAGGTGGTGGCCGGGGTCGCATGGGTCAGGCGCGCCGAGGAGACGATGCCGGTGGACAGGCCGCGTTCCTCGGCCATCTCGACGAGGGTTTGCGGCACCGGGCCGCCCTGACACGGTTCAATCGTATCGCGCGCATAGACCGAAATGGCGCCTGAATGGGTTTTGACGCCCGTATGGATCGCCGATGCAGTGGCGGCGCTGTCAGGCACTTGCGCGTTTTCCGAATAGGTCTTGATCAGCGCGGAATGCCCCCAGCGCTCAAACGGCAGATAATTCTCTTCACCGCTCATGCCCTGGTTCTGACCGTCGAGAATCCGGCTCGCCACGATCGTGCTCAGGCTCATGCCGTCGCCGACAAAAACGATGACGTTGCGGGCGCGACCTTCACGTTCGGGACGCGCCAGACGGTCCAGGATTTCGCTTTGCGCCAGCGAGCGCCATTCAGCGCCCGGCCCTTCAAATGCGGCGGGAGCGGCGGCGGCCTCAGGCGCGTCATCATTACGGCCCGACCAGTCGATATCGGACTGGACGGTCACGTTCTGACAAGCGCAAAGCGACAGAGCGCTTGCAGAAAAAAGAGCGGCACGGAAGAACATGATGGATCCCTCATCTAACTTGCGCGTTGGTTTAACGCGGGAATGTGACGGATCAAAGCATCTCGCCTGACTTCCCTGCGCCCATCGCCTTGGGCGCCCCCTCTTGTAGGAGAGTAGACGCTTGAAAACCTTGTCGCTTGTGCTGAACGCCCATTCTGGAACCACGCGTGAGCTGGGCAAGGAAAAAGTACTGGATGCAGTCACACGCTCCGCGGACTGGGCCCAGGTCATCGTTCATGACTGCGAGGACGGCTTTGAGGATTGCATCAATCAGGCCTGTGCGGCGGCCTCTGATTATATCGCAGTGGCCGGCGGAGACGGCACAGCGGCGGCGGTGCTCAACGAGCTGGTGCGCACACACTGCAAAACGCCGGTGATCGCCCTGCCGCTCGGAACGGCGAATCTTCTGCCCAAGCGGCTCTATGGCGACCGCTCCATCGAGACCATCCTGAAAGAAGCGCCGGATTATCCCATCGAGCCGCTGCACGCCGGCGAGGTGGAGGGAAATCTGTTTTTCTGCGCCCTGATGGCGGGCTTCCCCGTGCGCGTCGGCCAGGCGCGCGAGGCCCTGCGCCCGGACGGAGACGGCCGTCAACCGCTACGCGCCCTGTCCCGCCTGCGCCAAGCGCTGAAAGCGTACACCACGACCCGCCTGCGTCTGACGCTGGATGGTGACGAAGTGCGCAAGCTCAGCCGCGCCAATGCGTTGATGACCATTCCCGGCGGCGCGGTGACGATGATCCATGGCGCGCGGCCAGGCGATGAGGTGCTCGAGCATATCTTCACCCATACCGATGACCTGGCCGACGCGCTGGGCGCGATGACCGGATTTCTGGGCGAAATGCTGAATATGGGGGAGCTGGCGCCCCAACGCTCCTATGAGAGCGCCGTGCTGGACGGGCCGTCAAAAGTCACCGTGATGCTGGATGGCGAGACCTTGACCCTGAAAACGCCGCTGCGCATCTCCCTCAAGCCCAACGCCGCCCTGTTCGCCGCACCGGAGGCTGACGCATGACCCGACTGGCCCAGATTTCTGACCTGCATTTCGGGGCGGAATCCCCCGGCCTGCCCGAAGCCCTGCTTGAAAGCCTGGCGGCGCTCAAGCCCGACGCGGTGATCGCCTCAGGTGATTTCACCCAATATGGCCGCCGGCGGGAATTTGACGCCGCGCGCGACTTCTTCAGCGCCATTGATGCGCCCGTCATCGCGGCGCCGGGCAATCATGACACGCCTTATCTCAACCTGGCCGCTCGCGTCGCCTCCCCCTGGGCGCGCTTTGAAAAACGTCTGGGACAGGGGGTGACGCCCAGCTGGCGCTCTGCGAAAGCGGCGGTGGAATCCTTTCTCACCGCGCGCGGGCTTCAGGCCCAGCTCGACTGGTCCCTGGGCCGGGCCAACCCCAAGCACGCTGCGAAGATCGCTCAGTCCCTGTCAGACTTTAACGGGCTGAAAGTCGTCGCCGCACACCATCCGCTGGTGGCGCCGGGCGGGTTGACCGGCCGAGCCAAGACCCATGGCGGACGTGAAGCGGCCGAAGTGTTCGTCCAGTCCGGCGTGGATCTGGTGGTGACCGGGCATCTGCATCAGGTCTTCGCCCTGCATCAGCGCCGCCCCGACGGCAAGGCGTGCTGGTTTGTCGGCGCCGGCACGGCGCTGTCACATCGCACCCGTGGCGAACCGCCCAGCTTCAACCTCTTTGACTATACGCTCGACGGGCTCAGCCTGACCGTCTACGCGGCGCAGGAGGGCGAAAACCGCTTCGCCCCGATCAAGACCCAGGCGCTGCACGGCTAGGATGTCCCCTCCGCGGAAGAAAAACCCCGGACGCGGCGCGCCCGGGGCTGATCTCGTTGCAGTGGCGCCAGACGCTTACTCGGTGACACGCTCCGCCAGGATTTCCTGACCGCTCTGCAGCAGCGTGACAGAGGGTGCGGGTTCGCCTGCGGAGAAGACCAGACGCGCATCCACGCCGGACACCAGAAACTCAACGTCGCTGATGGCGTTGATGGCGATGGGGTCCTGGCCTGTGAGCTGGGCTTCCAAAGCGCCGGCGTCATTGAACCGGATTTCGAGCACCGCAGCGCCCAGCGCGTATGCACCCACATAGGCTTCAAGCGTGCTGGCGGGCAGTTCGATGACGTCAGGCTGTTCGGGCACGGGTCCGGACCAGAGCGCGGGCTCCGCCTCGCTGGCGCCTTGCTGATACATGTTCATCCGGGACGTCCCATCGGGTGATGACACGATCTCGAACCAGGTCAGGCTGTCCGGGCCATAGAAAAACCGGTTGTCGCCGGCATGAAAGACCTCGCTGGCGCTGCCGCCAGAGCGCAACGTGTAAAGCTGTCCGTCACGGGCGAAGAACTGGCGCGTGTCGTCCGTGCCTTCAATCGCATAGACCCCGTACAGCTCTTCAAGGCTCGCCAGATCGGTCTCGACTTCTTCAAACAGCGGATAGGGATCATTCAGCGCATAGCTGGCGAGCCGCCGCATCAAGACGCCCGCATCAAGCGGCGGCTGATCTGAATTGGCCAGCACGGCGACGTACAGATTGTCGTCCGGCACATAGACGCTGTCAGTGTTGAACCCGAAAATTCCGCCGCTATGGCCGATCGCAGGATGACCGCGCACATCGTCCACAGACAGGCCAAAGCCATAGGGAATCTCCGTCCCGTCAGCCATCTCGGTCGGCGCCGTCATTTGCTGATACAGCGCCGGTGAAACGATCTCGCCGCCATGGAGCGCTTCAAGCCAGTGCGCCAGGTCTTGCGTGTTTGCGATCAGCCCCCCTGCGGCGTGAGGCACGCTCATATGGATGGGGGTGGCGGCCTCGATCGCGCCCTCGTCATTGACCGTGTAGCCGTTGGCCATATTCGCCGTGGACGCACTGTCCTCGCCATACCGCAGCGTCTCAAGACCCAGCGGATCCGCGATGCGCGCCTTGATGGCTTCGTGCCAGGCCAAGCCGGTCTTCATCTCGATGATCGCGCCCAGCAGGACATAGCCTGAATTGTTATACGCATAGGTCTCGCCAGGGGCGTTGGGTGACGGAAGGCCGGAAAACTCGGCGATCAGCGCGTCGGTCGTATACGCCCTGTTGGTGTTGGCCTCGACCATCCAGCCTGGAATGTTTGTGTAGGACTGGATGCCGGAGGTGTGGTTGAGAAGCTGGCGGACGGTTGCGCTGGCGCCCGGTTCGTCAAAGCCCTCAAACAGGTCGCCGATCGTATCGTCGAGAGAGAGTGCGCCTTCATCCACCAGCTGCAAGATCACCGCGGCGGTGAATTGTTTGGTGATGGAGGCCAGACGAAAGACGGTGTCTGGCGTAACGTGTTCGCCCGTTTCCATGTTCGCCAGCCCGGCCCCGCGCGCATAGACGACATCGCCGTTCTGGCTCACCAGAACCGAAACGCCCGGCGTTTGCGCCGTCCAGTGCGCGTCAATGAGGGCGTCAGCCTGATCGGCCCAGTCCGGTGCGGGGGCGGCTTGAGCAAAACCTGCGTTGAAGCCCACGCCCATAAGGGCGACGGCGGATAGTCCGGCGCGCAACATGCTTGGCATTCGTCTCTTCCTTCTTTCAAGACCCGATCCCGGCTGCCCCCATGACGGGGCAAAAAATAACCCCGGGCGGCGAGCCACCCGGGGTCGTCAGTCTTAATGATGCACGCAGTGCGCTTACCAGATGCGCACGCGCTGTTCTGGCGGCAGATAAAGCGCGTCCTCTTCGGTCACGCCGAAAGCGTCATACCAGGCGTCGAGATTGCGAACGACGCCGTTGATGCGGTACTGCGCCGGGCTGTGCGGATCGCCCAACAGCTGCGCCCGCAGCGCATCTTCGGTGATCAGGCTGCGCCACACCTGGGCCCAGCCCAGGAAGAAACGTTGATCGCCGGTCAGGCCGTCGATCACCGGGGCTTCACCGCCATGAACCTCATCCACATATTGACGCCAGGCGGTGTAGGCCATCTGCAGGCCGCCCAGATCGCCAATGTTCTCACCCATGGTCAAACGACCGCTGACGCATTGGCCCTCAACCGGACAGAACGCTTCGTATTGAGCGCCCAGCTGGGCCGCACGCTCTTCAAAGCCTTCATTGGTCTCATCGGTCCACCAGTCGCGCAGACGCCCTTCGGCGTCGTAGCGACGACCGTTATCGTCAAAGCCGTGACCGATTTCATGGCCGATCACCCCGCCAATGCCGCCGAAATTGATCGC
Source organism: Oceanicaulis sp. (assembly GCF_051859625.1). Lineage (GTDB taxonomy): Bacteria > Pseudomonadota > Alphaproteobacteria > Caulobacterales > Maricaulaceae > Oceanicaulis. Next base: position 442,796 of record NZ_JBHYFH010000003.1, read on the forward strand.
CATGTCGGCGTTCGGGTCAAAGAAGGGCGCCTGCAAGATGCCGGCGGGGAAGGTGATCTGGTTGGCCAGCGGCGAATAGCTCGCATTGACGATTTGCGGCGGCCAGCCCCATTCACGCGGATCGACCGGGCTTGAAAGATCTTCGATCTGCTCGGCCCAGTTGAATTCGGCCATCCGGGTGCGGTTGCCGAAATAGTCATCGCCGGAAATCTCAAGGCCTTCATAGGAATCCCAGATTTCCGGATAGCCGATGCGCGCTTCGAAACCGGCCAGTTTGGTCAGCGCTTCAGCGCGGGTCTCGTCATCCATCCACTCCAGGTTTTCCAGACGCGATTCAAAGGCCGTGGTCAGACGTGCGACCAGGTCTTCCATCTGGGTTTTGGAACTCGGCGGGAAATGACGCTCCACATAGATCTGGCCCACAGCATGGCCCAGGGCGCCGCCCACCAGATTGACCGCACGGCGATCACGCGGACGCTGTTCGGTCTGACCACGCAGGGTGCGGCCGAAGAAATCGAAATTGGCTTCTTCAAAATCAGAGTTCAGCCAGTTCGCGCGGTCCGCGATGAAGTTGAACGCCATCCAGTCCTTGAGGGTCTGAATGTCGGTGTCTTGCAGAATTTCGGAGGTCTGGGCGATCGCAGTGGGCTGAACCACGATCAGCTCGTCCACGGTCAGACCCAGATTGGCCATGCCTTCAGGGAAGTTCAGCGCCGGGGCCAGCTCATCAAGTTCGGCCACGCTCATCACATTGTAGGTCTGGGTGACGTCACGGCTGTCTTCACGGGTCCAGTGAGCCTCTGCGAGACGCGTTTCAAAAGCGAGGATGGCTTGCGCCTTCTCTTCACCGCCTTCAATACCGGAGAGTTCGAAAATACGCGCGATGAAGGTGGTGTAGGCGTCACGATATTGCTGAAAACGCTCGCCCTCATCGAGATAGTAATCCCGATTGCCCATCCCGAGGCCGCCCTGGAACAGGCGCAGCGCGTTCATGGTCGGATCAGCCGGATCGGCCCAGACGGCGAAACCATAGGGCGATTGCTGATGCACGGTGGCGAACAGCGCCGCGGCGTCATCAAGGGTTTGCACCGCATTGATTTCGGCCAGGTATGGCTGCAGCGGCGTCACGCCCGCAGCTTCAATGGCGGCCTCGTTCATGTAGCTGGCGTAAAGATCGCCCACGAGCTGGTTGTTGGTCCCTGTCGCAGCGTCCGCTTCACCGGCTTCGAAGATGATCTCCTGAACCTGTTCTTCCGCTTCTTCAGAGAGAACCGTGAACATGCCGAAGCGTGACCGATCACCCGGCAGCTCGGTGCCGTCGATCCATCCGCCGTTGGCGTAATGGTTGAAATCATCACCTGGATTGATGTCGGTGTTCATGCCTGCGACGTCAAAGCCGAACTCGCCATAAACGGGCGCAGACGCGACAGGGCTGGCGGTTTCGGTCTGAGCGGCGCCAGAAGACGCTGCCGTATTGTTTGCTGACGTATCGGCCGGACCGCACGCCGCAAGGCTGAGCACGGCAAGCGCCGAGCACGACAAAAGCATTTGCTTCATATGTATTTCCCCTTGGTCGTCATAGCTGACGCCTGCCCGGTTCGCCGGACGATGTCAGAATTGTGGCACACCCTCATGGTCGCCAAGGTGGATGACAAGTGAAATTGCTGAAAGTCTGGGCTAACCCCATGAAAAAGCCCGGCGCCAAGGCGCCGGGCTTCAACGGTTCCGATCAGAGGTTGGTCTACCAGATCGAAACGCGTTGTTCGGGCGGCAGATAGAGATCATCGCTCTCATCCACATCGAAGGCGGCGTACCAGGCGTCGATATTGCGCACCACGCCATTGACCCGATACTCGGACGGGCTGTGAGGATCCGTGCGCAGACGGCTGATCAGATTGTCTTCGCGATACAGGCGGCGCCAGACCTGGGCCCAGCCCAGGAAGAAGCGCTGATCGCCGGTGAAGCCGTCAATGACCGGCGCTTCGCCGTCATAATGCTCATCCACATAGGCGCGCCAGGCCGAATAGGCCATTTCCATCCCGCCCAGATCGCCGATGTTTTCACCCAGGGTGAAACGGCCATTGACGGTGTGGCCCTCAAGCGGTTCGAACTGGTCATACTGGGCGACCAGAGCGTCTGAGCGTTCGACAAAGCGCTCATTGGTTTCAGCCGTCCACCAGTCGCGGATACGGCCCTGGGCGTCAAAGCGACGGCCCTGGTCGTCAAAGCCGTGGCCGATCTCGTGCCCGATCACCGCGCCGATGCCGCCGAAATTGACCGCCATGTCGGCGTTCGGGTCAAAGAACGGCGCCTGCAGGATGCCGGCCGGGAAGGTGATCTGGTTCAGCAGCGGATTATAGCTGGCGTTCACGATTTGCGGCGGCCAGCTCCATTCGCGGCGATCCACGGGACCGGCGAGGTCTTCAAGCTGCTCCGCCCAGCCCAGCTCCGCCATGCGAATGCGGTTGCCGAAATAATCATCCGCTGAAATCACGAGACCCTCATACGTGTCCCAGACTTCCGGATAGCCGACGCGCGATTCAAAGGTGGAGAGTTTCTCCAGCGCCTGCTCGCGGGTTTCGTCATCCATCCAGCTCAGATTTTCAAGGCGAATGCGGAACGCGTCGCGCAGGCCCAGCACCAGCTCGTCCATCTGGGTTTTGGATTCCGGCGGGAAGTGACGCTCCACATAGATCTGGCCCACGGCATGGCCCAGCGAGCCGCCGATCAGATCCACGCCGCGCTTGTCGCGGTCGCGCTGTTCTTCCACGCCATTGAGGGTGCGCGAGAAGAACTCGAAACTGGCCTGATCAAAGTCATCGCCCAGCCAGCTGGCCCGGTCAGACAGGAAGTGGAAGGTCATATAGGCCTTCAGCGTGTCCAGATCCGTGTTGGAGAAGATCTCACCCGCATCCGCGATGGCGCTCGGCGTGGCGACCATGAAGCTTTCCTGACCGCCCAGGCCGAAACGCTCGAGATTGGCGCGGAAATCAAATTGCGGCGCGAGCTCGACCACTTCATCCAGCGTCATCACATTGTAGATCTCGGTGATCTCGCGGGTGCGCTCCTGGGTCCAGTGGACGTCCGCCAGCGCGGTTTCCAGCGCCATGATCGCCTGGGCCTTGTCGGCGCCGCCGTCAATGCCGGCCAGATCGAAAATGCGCTCGATATAGGCGAGATAAGCCTCGCGATAGCGGGCGGAGGACTCATCGTCTTCCAGATAGTAATCGCGATCGGGCAGCCCCAGACCGCCCTGGCCCATATAGAGGGTGTAGCGGCTGGTGTCGGCGGGATCAGGGATCACGCCCACGCCCCAGGGCGAGGCATAATGGACCGTGGCGAAGAGCCGGGCGAAATCCTCCCAGCTGGACGACGCGTTGATCTCGTCGAGATACGGCTGGGCCGGGGCCAGGCCGCGCGCATTGATCGCATCCGCATCCATCCAGGACTTGAACAGATCGCCGACCAGCTGGGCGTTCGAGCCCATGGCGGCGTCGGTGGCGGCGGCTTCGTCGACAATCTCACGCACATGCTCATCCGCTTCGATGGCGAGCTTGGTGAACATGCCGTAATTGGAGCGGTCCGCCGGAATTTCGGTGCGCTCGAGCCAGGCCTGGTTGGCGAACTGGAAGAAGTCGTCGCCCGGATCGAGCGCGGCGTTCATGCCGGTGGCGTCAAAGCCGAAATCGCCCAGAACCGGGTCCTGAACAGCGAAGGCGGGCGCCGCGGCGGCGAGCGCGATGAACGCGGCGCCGGTCATGAGGTGTTTCATACTATTCCCCTTTGAGATTTTTGCTGCGGACGCCTGAAAAAGCGTGGCGTCTGAGTAGAAAGCTGCCGCGCGGAACCTGTGAGGCGGAGCCCCGCGCGGCAGTCAGGTGAGGGTTTTATTCAGCCGGAGCCGCACCCTCTTCAGGATGGCCGACATCAACCCCTTCAGAGCCAGAGTCATGGCCGATATAGCTGTCGCCGACCCGCGGCTGTTTCTCGCCTGTCCACAGACCTTTGAAGAAGCGGCCGATATCCGCGCCGATCGCATAGAGCGCCGGCACCATCAGCAGGGTCAGGAACAGGGCGAAGATCACCGCGAAGCCCAGTGAAATCACCATCGGCTTCAGGAACTGCGCCGCGGTGGAGCGTTCCGCGATCATCGGCAGAATGCCGATAAACGTGGTGACCGTGGTCAGCAGGATCGGACGGAAACGCTGCACGCCCGCATCCACCAGGGCCTGCATGGCCCCCACGCCGCGTTCACGCAGCCGGTTCACGAAGTCCACCAGAACCAGGTTGTCGTTGATCACGATCCCGGCCGCCGCCCCAATGCCGAACATGGAGAACAGCGCGAAGGGCTCGCCCAGGATCAGGTGACCGAACACCGCCCCGGCATAGGCCATGGGGATGGCGGTCATGATCATGATGGGCTGGGCGTAGGACCGGAACGCCACCGCCAGCAGCACATACATCATCACCAACATCATCAGCTGATACTTGATGACTTCGGCCAGGAACTGGGCTTCGCCCTCCGCCTCGCCGATGGCGCCGGTGGAGATGCCGGGATAGCGCTCTTCCCACTGCGGGAAGAACTCTTCCTCCAGCTCCTCGCGGATGCTGGCCGCCGCGTCATTATCGGTCAGCTCGGCGCTGACGGTCACGGTGCGCTGACGCTCACGGCGACGGATCTGGTTGATCCCCGGCGCGAACTCGGCGTCGACCACAGCCGCCAACGGCACTTCCCGGCCGTCATTGGTGCGGATACGCAGATTGTTCACCGCATCCAGGCTGTTACGAGCCTCCCGGGGATAACGAACCATCACCCGCACATCCTCGCCGTCGCGCGGCAGGCGCTGGACTTCATAGCCATAGAAGGCCTGGCCGACCTGGCGCGTGACATCCGCCAGCGTCAGGCCCAGCGCCCGGGCGTCGGGACGCAGGGTCAGGCGCAGCTCGTCAGCGGAGGATTGCAGATTGTCGACGATGTCATAGGTGGTCTCAAACGTCGCCAGGTGCTGGCGCAGCTCCGCCGCCGCAGACCGAAGTACGTCGAGATCGGGGTGGTTGATCGCAAACTGGATCGCCGGACCATTGCCGTTCAGCGTGGCTTCGAAGCGGATTTCCTCGGCGTCCGGCACCGGACCCAGAGCGTCCCGCAGCCGCTGCGCCACATCCGCGGTCGGGATCCGTCCCGGACGGTTTTCAGGCGGCGCGATGTTGATCCAGGCCCGCACCGCGCCATCGGTGGCGAGGGTGGAGCGCGAGCGGATCATGTCGGCCTCGTCGGGGAATTCTTCACGATAGGCCTGCTGGACTTCCAGTTCGGCCTCGTCCAGACGCGCCCGGATTTCATCAGTGCGCGACCAGGGCGTGCCTTCAGCCAGCTGGATGTTGACCCGGATCAGGTCGCTCTCGATTTCAGGCATGAAGGCGGACTTCACATAGCCGTTCATCTGCAGGGCGATGGCCAGGCCGAAGACCCCGATGAAGAACGTCAAAGTGGCGTAGCGCAAGCGGATCGCCGTCGCCAGGACCGGACCGTACACAGCGTGTGCAAAGCCGAGCAGGCTGTCGGCGATCATCGCCTGGAACTTGATGAAAGGCCCGAAGAACCCGTCCGTGCGCTGGGGTTTGATATGCGCCAGGTGAGCGGGCAGGATCAGCAGGGATTCAATCAGCGAGAAGCTGAGCGCCGCAATGATCACCAGTGAGATCTGCCGGGTGAACTGAACCTCCGGCCCCGACAGCATCATCCAGGGCGCGAACGCCATCATCGTGGTGATCACGGCGAACACCACCGGCTTGGCCACCATCTGGGTGCCCACGACCGCGGCCGTCAGCCCCGTTTCGCCACGTTCGACGCGGGCGTGAATGTTCTCGCCCACAATGATCGCGTCGTCGACGACCACCCCGATCACGATCAGGAAGGCGAACAGCGACAGGAAGTTCAGCGTCAGGCCGATCATCGGCAAGACCAGGAACGCGCCGGCGAAGGCCGTGGCGATGCCGATGGTCACCCAGAAGGCCACGATGGGCCGCAGGAAGAGCACCAGAATGCCCAGCACCAGCACCAGACCCAGCAGGGCGGACGAGCCGATCACCTGCAATTGCGAATTGAACTGGTCCGCGCCGTCCCACCAGACCGACAACTGGACGGTCGAGGGCAGTTCGGCGTTCTTGCGCTCCTGATAGGCTTTCATGGCGTTGGACACGTCGATGATGTCCGAGCTGCCGGTGGAGCGGATCGCGATGATCACCATCTGCTCGCCATTGAACGTCGCGTTCAGATTGGCGTCCACCAGACCGTCAATGACGGTCGCCACATCACTCACACGCACAACGCCGCCATCGGGCGTCTGACGCACAATGATGTTTTCAAAGTCATAGGCGGTGTCCGCCAGCTCGCGCGAGGCGATGCGCACATCACCCAGATCGGTGCGGACCGAGCCCGCCGACGTGTTGATGGAGGTATTGGCGATCGCCTGGGCGATCTCGGCGAAACCCACGCCATAGCGGCGCATGGCTTCTTCAGAGACTTCAATGGCCACCTCTTCGCCCAGCACCCCGTTGACCTCAACCAATGAGGCGCCGGGAATGGTGGAGGAAATCTCGTTGCGGATTTCGCGGGCGATCCGTTGCAGATCGCGGCGCGACACCTCGCCATGCAAAGCGAAGCCGGCGATCTGGTCGGAGTTCTGCCAGCGCGAAACCTGCGGGCGATAGGATTCGCGCGGCAGATTGTTGATGGAGTCAACGCGCAGCTTGATCTCGTCAATGAAAGACGAGGCTTCCTGGCTGGGCAGGCCGGACACATAGACCGAGCCTGAGCCTTCGCGGGCGACAGCGGACAATTCGTCCACCCCGTCCAGATCGCTCAGCGCTTCCTCGATGCGCACGATGATCTGCTCTTCGATTTCCTGGGGCGACGCGCCCGGCCAGGCGACCGAGATCGACGCGCCGGGGAACACGGCGCCGGGGTTGTTCTCGCGTTGCATGGAGAAATACCCCACAACGCCGCCGATCAGCGCGATCAGCATCAACAGGTTGGCGGCCACCGAATTCTTGGCCCACCAGGCCAGGATGCCGGTGTGTTGGTCATGTTCAGGATTATGAACCATGATCGTTCTCCTCAATCCTGATTAATTGGCCCGCGACGCGGTGGCGGTCTGTTCGACCATGGCGTCGGTAGCGGGTTCATCTTCGGACTCGTCTTGCGCGTCGGGCTCGGGGTCGAGCGGCTCGCCATCGGCGTCCAGCGCGCGCACCAGCATGCCGTTCGCAGCGCCGCGGAGCGGCGAGGTGACGATGCGGTCGCCCGGCTCAATGCCAGTGGTCACAACAACACGTTCCGCATTGGTGTCGATCACCGTCACCCGATGGATGGCCAAGGTGCCGTCCAGCTGCGCCACATAGACCTGGTCCGCGCCGCGCAAGGCGCTGCGCGGCAGCACGATGGCGTTGTCCAGTTCGCGACCGTCAATACGCGCGGTGACGAACAGACCCACCGCCAGCGGCGCGCCTGCCGCTTCAGCCGCTTCGCCGTAAGGGTCTTCCACCTCGATGATGGCGCTCATGGTGCGGGTCTGCGGATCAATGGCGCTTTCAGACCGCACCAGCAGGCCTTCCCAGTTTCGCACCTGACCGGCCACATTGGCGCTCAGATGCGCCGGGCGGCCCGGATTGGCCTCGCTGGCCTGAAACGCCAGCGGCAGATTCAAGGTGGCCAGCTCGGCGTTCGTCAGCGGCAGACGCACCTGCACCCGATTGGTGGCGAAGACGCGGCCCAATTGCGCGCCAGGCCCCACATACTGGCCCAGATCGGCGGATTTGGCGCGCACGCGGCCTTCGAACGGGGCGGTGATGCGCGTGCGGCTCAGATTGAGCCGGGCTTCATCCAGAGTGGCCTGAGCGGAGGCCAGCTGGGCGCGCGCTTCGGCCATTTGCGGTTCGCGCAAGGTCAGTGCGCTGGCTTCGCCCTCGCCCAGAGACGCCCATTCTTCACGGGCCAGCTCGGCTTCGGCCTGTTCGCGGACCAGCGCCTGACGGCTCTGGGCGACCAGAGCTTCGGCGCGGGTGACCGCGAGGCGATAATCAGCGTCTTCCAGGCGAACGAGCACTTCGCCCGCTTCAAAGAACCCGCCATCCACGAAATTGGGATTCACATAAGTGATCCGACCCGACACTTGCGCCGTCAGGTCGATCTCGGTGAGCGGGGTGACCTCGCCCTGAGTGGTGACCGACAATTGCACCGGGCTCAGCTCGGCTTCTGTGACGAACACCGCGGACGGCCGCGCAACAACTTCAGCGCGCTCGGCTTGCGGCGCCGCCGCTGCGAGAACGATATAGATGACGATAAACGCGCCCAGGACTGCGGCGGGCAGACCTAAAATCAACAAACGACCAACAAACTTGCTCATGACCAACCTCTTTTGTCCCCTGACCGGTATGCCGGTCTTATGATGTCCTAGTTATCGATATTGGATGCAGTGACGCCGCCGCCGGCGCGAAAATCGCCCGCAATGGCCAGATGCAGCGCGATCCGGTTGTCGACCCGGTCATTGCGCGCTGTGATGAGTTGCGATTGCGCGGAGATCTGTCGGGTCTGCGCGTCAATCAGTTCAAAAATCGTCGAAAGACCCGAGGCGTACTGCCGCTCGACCAGAGCCAGAGCTTCGCGGGCTTCATCCGCCGCCACGGTCAGCGCCTGGACGCGCTGGTCCAGTCGGCGATCCGCCTCGATGGCGTCCTCCGCTTCACGCAGCGCCGTCAGCGCCGTGCTCACCAGCCGGGCGGAGAGCTGCTCGGCCTGGGCGTCCGCCTGATCGCGTTGCGCGCGCAAACGGCCGCCCTGAAAGATCGGCGCAGTGATGGAGCCCGCGACAGTGCGGACCAGATCGTCAAAATCGAGCGCATCGGCGAGATCCGCGCCGCCATCCCCCAGGCTGGCCCGCAGGCTCAGACCGGGATAGAGCGCTTTTTGCGCCGCCGAGGCGGAATAGCCCGCCGCCGCCAGTCGCGCCTGCGCCGCCACCACGTCGGGACGGCGTGACAGCATGGCTTCAGGACGACCCGGATTGGGCAATGCGCCCAGCGTCGGCAGATCTTCAGCCGGCAGGATCTGGGCGGAGGGATACCGGCCCAGAGTCACTTCCAGCACGCGCGCCGCATTGGACAGCGCCCGCTGACGCGAAGCCAAAGTGGCTTCAGACGACGCCAGCGCAGAGCGCGCCGTGCGCACGTCCGAGGAACGGACAACACCGCGCTGGAAGCGACGCTCGACGATTTCAAGCTGATTGGTGCGCGCCTCGACATCGGCCTGGGCGAGCGCAGCCTGCTGGCTGGCGCCGATCAGGGCGTACCAGGACCGCGCCACGGAGGCGGCGATCGACAGCCGCGCCCCGTACCAGTCTGCACGAGCAGCGTCAGCGGACAGCGCGCCGGAGCGGGCCTGATCGCTCAACCGGCCCCAGACATCCGCCTGCCAGCTGGCTTCAAGACCGGATGACCAACCCGTATTGCCCGGCGTCTGGTCGGTATATCCGCCAGACGCGTCCAGAGACGGCAAACGCGCGGCGCCGGAAACCCGCGCCCCGGCCTGCGCCGCATCATAGTTGGCGAGCGCCGCTGCGACACTGGGATTGGCGTCGAGCGCTTCAGAGACCAGAGCCTGCAAGACAGGATCCTCAAACGCCGCGACCCAGTCAGACGCGGACGCATCCATCTCCGACGGGATTGCTGAAAACGTTTCAGGAGAAACGACAAGGTCCGATGCGCCAGGCGTGACGACGCTGGCGCAAGCGCCCAGCAACAAAGGCGCAAAAAACGGTGAAATACGCAAAAGGGACACGGGCCCTCCCCCGAACAAAAAGTACAAAACCTGAATTGCACCCTATAAGCGCGCTCTCGAAAGTCAATCAAAGATTATCGAAAAACGCTAAAAGTTTCTCGAATTACAAAAAATTTAGACGTCTGCCGCCACATCGCGACCCGCTGAATCCATAAAACAACAAGGGTTTCCGAGGTGTCACATTCCCGTGCTACGAAAGGACATGGCTGATGACCGTTCCTCCTCTCAAAAGCGCCTGAAAGGTGACCGTCCGCGCCGGCGCGATATCGCCCTGACGGCGTCAATCGGACTCAGCGTCATGCTGGTTCTGACGATGGCGGGCGAGCTGTCGGCGGGCGCCTTTCTGGGCGGCGGGCTGGCCTTTATCGCCTTGGGTTTAATCTATTATCTCACCGCCCTGACCACAGCTGAACCGCATCCGCGCCCTACCGCGGTGAACGCGCCGCGCGACCTTGAGGGCGAAGCCAGCGTCACCATGCTGGAGCGTCTGCCCATCCCGGTTCTGCTGATCGGCGCAGGCGGGCGAATCGAGCGCGCCAATCCCGCAGCGCGCACCTTTCTGGGCCTGGGATCGGAACGCGGACTGCTCTCCACCGTGCTGCGGCAGCCGCGCGTGCTGGAAGCGGTGAGCGCAGCCCTGCGGGGCGATCGCGGGTCGACGGTCGAGTATTCCACCCTGGCGCCGCTCGAAAGCCATGTGCGCGCTTTTGTGGAGCCGATCCGCCTGTCCGCGCCCGGCCCGATGCCGTTTCGCGCCATGCTGGTGCTGGCCGACGACACGAATTCCAAACGCGCGGAACGGATGCGCGCGGACTTTCTGGCCAACGCCAGCCATGAATTACGCACGCCGCTCGCCTCGCTGGCGGGTTTCATCGAGACCCTGTCCGGCCCCGCCCGCGATGATGAGGAGGCGCGCGACCGGTTCCTGGGGATCATGACCGTCCAGACCGAGCGCATGCGTCGTCTGATCAATGACCTGCTGTCGCTCAGCCGGGTTGAGATGAACGAGCACATGCCGCCCACCGGCCAGGTCGATCTCAACGCGTTGACCGCCGACGTCGCCGAGGCGCTCGCCCCTGTGGCGACGCGGCGCAACATCACCCTCAAGCTTGTGGAAGCAGACAGCGAGACAGCGCCGGTGCGCGGCGAACGCGACCAGCTGTACGAAGTGATCGAAAACCTGGTGCAGAACGCCATCAAGTATTCGCCCGACGGCTCTCAGGTCGACATCAGCGTCAGCCATGGCGTCTCCCGCGACGCCGCCGAGCATCTGGGCACGCGCATCAATCCGGAGTCCGGCCGGCTGACCCTGACCGCTCCTGCGCTGGACCCCGACGCCCGGTTTGGCGTGGTGCGGGTGCTCGATCAGGGCGGCGGAATCGAACGGCGCTACCTGCCGCGGCTGGCGGAACGCTTCTTTCGCGTGGACGGACAGAAAAGCGGACCGACCTCGGGCACCGGGCTGGGCCTGGCCATCGTCAAGCATATCGTCAATCGTCATCGCGGCGGCTTCACCGTTGAAAGCGCGCCCGAGACCGGTTCTGTTTTCACGGTGTTTTTCCCGGTGGCGACCGCCTCAAACACGGTTTCGCACCCCGATCTTCGCCGCACGGAAGACAGCGCGGCGCAATAGCCTGACCGCCTGCGTCACGAAACTGTCATCGTTCCTTCATATTGAATTGATCGATCCCGACCATGTTCCCGGATCAATCAGTCTGAATAGGGCCTGAGCCGCCGTCGTGCGGACCGATGCCTCACCCGGTGGGTTCATGCAATCGTCTCTCTTTGCTGTCCTGGCGCTTTTGGTGCTGACAGCGGTCGGATTTCTGGTCGGTCGTCGTCGCGCTGTCGCGGCGTCGAACGGTCGTGCGTCCTGGTTGCATTCCCTACCCAATTACTATGGCTATTATCTCGCGCTGTGGACCGGCCTGCCCGCTTTCATTCTGCTGGCGCTCTATGGCCTGTTCGGCGCCAGCCTGGTCAATACGCTCGCCATGGGCGAACTGGAGCGCGAAGCAGCGCCGCTGATCCGTGAATACGAAGCCCAGATCGCCGCAGACGCCGACTATCAGGCGCTGGCGCAACAAACAGTGCGGATCGAGGCCGAAGCGCAAGCCGCCCGCGATGACATGTTCCGCGCCGAACGTGAGGGCGGGGATGCGGAGCGCTATTTGCGCATGCTCGGGTCGCTGACGGCTGAACGCAATGAAATCGCCGCTGAGCGCGAGGCCCGCCGGGCCATGACCGCAGCCTCAGTCGCCGCCCGTGCGCCGCACACTGTTCCGGGCGTCCGGGCCCGCGCCGGGTTTGAATACTGGCGGGCGCCGCGCGAACGGCGCGAGTTGTTCATCGCCGACGCCCGCGCCCTGGCTTTCAATGAAGGCCTCGCCAGCCGCAACACCGAAGACGTGCGCGCCGCCGCATTGGCGCTGCGCCCCTGGGAAGACCTGTTCCGCTGGAGCGCGGCGGGCGTCGCGCTGTCTCTGGCGCTGGCCGGTCTGGCGTTCGCCCGCACCCGTATCCGGGCGGACTTTCGCGCCCGCGACCGGGTGGAAGGCGTGGTCGGCCTGGCGCTGATGTTGACGTCGGCCATCGCAATCTTGACGACCTTGGGCATCGTCTTCTCGCTCTTGTTTGAATCCATCCGCTTCTTCGCCTCCATCGACTGGCGGATTCACGAATTTCTGTTCGGATTGCACTGGAGCCCGCAGATCGCCATTCGCGCCGGTCAGGTGGGCCAGTCCGGAGCCTTCGGCGCTGTGCCGCTGTTCGCCGGCACTGCGCTGATCACCCTGATCGCGATGATGGTCGCTGCGCCGATCGGCCTCTTGTCAGCGATCTATCTGTCAGAATACGCCAGCCCGCGCATGCGCGCCTGGGCCAAGCCTGCGCTCGAGATTCTCGCCGGCGTGCCCACAGTGGTCTACGGCTTTTTCGCGCTTTTGACCGTGGGACCGTTCCTGCGCCAGTTCGCCATGATGCTGGGCTATGAAGACGCGGTCACCCAGTCCGCCCTGTCGGCGGGCCTGGTGATGGGCGTGATGATCATCCCCTTCGTCTCCTCGCTGTCTGACGACGTCATCAACGCCGTGCCCCAGGCGCTGCGCGACGGCAGCTACGCCATGGGCGCGACCAAGTCCGAAACCGTGCGCCATGTGGTTTTTCCCGCCGCCCTGCCCGGCATTGTCGGCGCGCTGCTGCTGGCGGTGTCACGCGCCGTGGGCGAAACCATGATCGTCGTGATGGCCGCCGGACAGGGCGCGAACCTGACCGCGAACCCGCTGGAATCGGTGACCACCATCACCGTGCAGATCGTCATGCTGCTGACGGGCGACCAGGAATTTGACAGCCCCAAAACCCTCTCCGCCTTTGCGCTGGGCCTGGTGCTGTTCGTGATGACCTTGATCTTGAACATCATCGCGCTGCGCGTGGTGCAACGCTTCCGGGAACGCTATGAGTAACGCGCCGTCCATACGCGACGCGGTTCAGGCGCGCCTGGCCCGCCGGCATCGCGCCGAGCAGCGTTTCCAGTTCTACGGACTGGCGGCGATCAGCGCAGCCGTGTTGTTCTTGTGCCTGCTGCTGGGCTCGATCATCGTGCAATCGCTGCCCGCCTTCACCGCGCACCGCATGACGCTGGACGTTGATATCCGCGCCGAAATCGCTGATCCGCGCGGTGATCGCAGCGAAGCCTCTTTGCGGCGCGGCGCATACAACACCTTGATCCAGAACAGCCTGCGCGAGCAATTCCCCGAAGCGGACACGGTCAGCGAGCTGCGTGAACTGTACGGGCTTTATAGCGCCGTCAACGCCGCTCGCTTGCTCAACCAGGTGGTCTCCGCCCCCGAGCTGGTCGGTGAGCGCGTTCCCTTCTCCTTCCCGCTGTCTGACGACGCGGACCTGTATCTCAAAGGGCTGGCCACCGATGAACGCCGCCTGCCCGGCGCGGCGCCGATCACGCTCGCTCCGTCTGCAGACGGGCGCGTCGAAATCCGGTCTGAAACCTCCGCCCCGGTCTTCGCCGAGTTCGTCGATATTGTGCGCCTGCGTCTTGAAGAGGCCGCCGATGAGGCCCGCCAGCGCGCCCGACGTGCGCGCGAGGCCGCGCAGAGCGAGCTTGACGCCGACGCCCGTGACAGCCTGGACTTTGAAGCCCGGCGGGCCGAGGCGCTGGCCGAGCGACTGAGCGCCGAAGCCCGGTCGGACAACGTCATCACCCTCGGCCCGCAGACCGCCTCCTTGATGCTGCGCGCGCAAGGCGGGGTTCTCAGGGTCAATGATATCCGCGCCGACGCCCGTCAGGCGTCCGGGGAATGGCTGATCGAACCGGATGCCGCAGACCGCAGCGTCGAGAGCTGGTCGCTCTGGCTCATCGAAACGCCCGCCTTCGCCCGCCGCATCAGTGACCGGCAGATCGTCTGGGCTCGCGCCCTGAAAGAACGCGGCCTGGTCAGGAACGGGCTGAACACCACCTTGTTCACCAGCGCCGACAGTCGCGAACCTGAACTGGCGGGCGTGGCCGGCGCGCTGGCCGGCTCGGTGCTGACCATGATCATCACCATGTTCCTGGCGGTGCCGATCGGGGTGGGCGCGGCGATCTATCTGGAAGAATTCGCGCCGAAGAACCGGCTGACCGATTTCATCGAGGTGAACATCAACAATCTGGCCGCTGTCCCTTCCATCGTCTTCGGTCTGTTGGGACTGGCGGTCTTCATCAATCTGTTCGGCCTGCCGCGCTCCGCGCCGCTGGTGGGCGGCATGGTGCTGGCCCTGATGACGCTGCCCACGGTGATCATCTCCGCGCGCGCCTCGCTGAAAGCGGTCCCGCCCTCCATTCGCGAAGCGGCGCTGGGCGTCGGCGCTTCACGCACCCAGGCGGTCTTCCACCATGTGCTGCCATTGGCGATGCCGGGCATTCTCACCGGTTCGATCATCGGCCTGGCGCAAGCCTTGGGTGAAACCGCGCCCTTGCTTATGATCGGCATGGTCGCGTTCATCGCTGACCCGCCGACGCTGGGGCTCGCGGGATTCACGGAACCGGCCACGGTCATGCCGGTTCAGATCTATATCTGGTCTTCAAGCGCCGAGCGCGCCTTCGAAGCGCGCACCGCCGCAGCCATCCTGGCGCTTTTGACGCTGCTGATCAGCTTCAACGCCGTCGCCATCTATCTGCGGCGCCGCTTTGAGAGACGCTGGTAAGGTGAACATACGAATGAAAACCGACTTCCAAGCTCAGGGCGAGCCGACGCGCTATCACCCGCTGACAGCGCAGCTCCCGATCAAGGTGGCGACGCAAGACGTCAGCGTGCGCTATGGCGACAAGCCCGCCCTTGAGGGCGTGTCGCTGGAAATTCCTGATCGGGCGGTCACCGCCTGCATCGGGCCGTCAGGCTGCGGCAAATCCACTTTCCTGCGCTGTCTGAACCGGATGAACGACACCATCGACAATGCGCGCGTAACCGGATCAATCCGCATTGATTCAGAAGAGGTGAACGGCCGCGATGTGGACCCGGTGGTCCTGCGCGCCCGGGTGGGCATGGTGTTTCAAAAACCCAACCCCTTCCCCAAATCGATCTTTGAAAACGTGGCCTATGGCGCACGCATTCACGGTCTGGCGGAGACCAAGAGCGAGCTGGACGACATTGTCGAGACCAGCCTGATCAAGGCCGGACTCTGGAATGAAGTCTCGGACCGTCTGCACCACCCCGGCACCTCATTGTCAGGCGGTCAGCAGCAGCGCCTGGTGATCGCGCGCGCCATCGCGGTGAATCCCGAAGTCATCTTGATGGACGAGCCGTGCTCGGCGCTCGATCCGATCGCCACCGCGCGCATCGAGGAACTGATCGATGAACTGCGCGAGAACTACACGCTGATCATCGTCACCCACTCCATGGCCCAGGCCGCGCGGGTGTCGCAAATGACCGCCTTCTTCCACCTTGGAAAGCTCGTCGAATACGGGCCGACCGAGGAGATTTTCACCAACCCGCTCGACCAACGCACGCAGGACTACATCACCGGACGTTTTGGATAAGCCTCACGCGGCAACGGACCTTTGAAAGGCCATCGCAATGAACACGACGCATAACGCGCCGCACATCGTCAAAGCCTTCTCTGAAGAGCTTGAGCAATTGACCGCCGACGTGGCGGCCATGGGCGGTCTGGCCGAAAGCATGGTCAGGGATGCGCTGCACGCCGCGACCAGTCGTGACGGCGACCTGGCCGACGAGGTGCGCCAGCGCGACGCGCAGGTGGACCAGATGCAGCGCGATATCGAGAAGAAGATCATTCGCCTGCTCGCCTTGCGTCAGCCCATCGCGCAGGATTTGCGCGTCTGTATCGCGGCGTTGAAAATCGTCGCGGATCTGGAGCGCGTCGGCGATCTGGCCAAATCCATCGCCCGCCGGGTGCATACGCTGAACGCGTCTGAACCCACCGCCCTCAACAGCGCCGTGGAGCGGATGGGGCGGGTGGTGCAAAGCCATCTGCATCAGGTTCTGGACGCTTACGCGACCGGCGAAGCCAGCCGGGCCGTGGCGGTCTGGGAACGCGATGACGATGTGGACGAGCATTACAATGCGCTGTTCCGCGACCTCGTCACCGCCATGCGTGAAGACGGCTCGATGATCGAGCCCGGCGCGCACCTTCTGTTTATTGCCAAGAATCTCGAACGTATCGGCGATCACGCAACCAATATCGCCGAAGTGGTCCATTACCTGGTTACCGGGCAAGAGCTGACGGCCGATCGGCCGCGCGGCCCTCGTCCTGAAACGTCCTAGCGAAGGGGATCGCCATGCAACCGCATGTCCTGGTCGTAGAAGACGAAGACGCTCTGTCCGAGCTGCTTCAGTACAATCTGAAAAAAGAAGGCTTCCGGGTCTCCCTCGCCGCCGATGGCGAAGAGGCGATGATGCTGGTCGAAGAGCGCCAACCCGATGTGGTGGTGCTCGACTGGATGCTGCCGAAAATCTCGGGCATTGAAGTCTGCCGCCGGCTGCGCAGCCGACATGAGACGCGCAACCTGCCGATCATCATGCTGACGGCGCGCGGCGAGGAAGCGGATCGCATTCGCGGGCTCGACACCGGGGCGGACGACTACATCGTCAAACCCTTCTTGATGAAAGAGCTGTTTGCGCGGGTCCGCGCCGTGCTGCGCCGCATCCGTCCAGGCCTGGCTGAAGACACCGTCAATGTCGGCGACATCACCATCGACCGGGTGGCCCACCGCGTCGTGCGCGCCGAGACGGAGATCCATCTTGGCCCGACCGAGTTCAGGCTGCTCGACTATCTTATGCAGCACCCCGGCCGGGTGTTCTCGCGCGAGCAACTGCTAGACGCTGTGTGGGGCTCTGATGTTTATGTAGAGGCGCGCACCGTCGACGTGCATATTGGACGCCTGCGCAAGGCGTTGAGCATCGGGGGCGAACTCGACCCGATCCGCACTGTGCGGTCAGCCGGCTATGCGCTGAACGCCGTCTAATCCCAGTTTGACAATACGGCGTCCCGGGAACTGCAGACCCTGAGACGCCGTTAAAAAGGCCGGTCTGGATCACCAGGCCGGCCTTTAACACTTTGGGACGTTCCTCGGTTTTTTAGATGACCACCCTGCCATCGCCCTTGCCGTGGCGCTTACATTTCTACTCGTTTGCACCCTTCGGCTAGACACCAAACCTTGGTCTGACACTCTCTTGAGATGAAAGTAAGACTTGAATATTGGCTGAACTCCTTTCGCAAGATACTTCATCATCTCGGATGGGTTGTTTATATCCATGAAGTGAATCGAGTCATGAGAAGGTATTCGCCCTAGGACCTTCTCCGCCCGACTCTCAACGAGAAACCGAAACATTTCCTGAGCGTGCTCAGGCACATTCACTAACCAATGAACGTGGCTTTTCCCGCCAGGGCTTTCATGCACGAACACCCACCGCAAATCAGGCAAATCCCCAGATTTAGACTGACGGTACTTCCACGCACGAATTACCCGCTTCCTGACTTCGACGAACCTGTTCTCAGCATCGCTACCCTCCAGCATCAGAGCCGAGAAGTTCAACGTCACCATTAAGTTCATCGGCGCTGAAATGGACCTTGCGTACCTCTCACCATGGAAAGCGTTGGTTATCGCGCGTCTGCTCAGGTGCTGCGTACTAGAATTTGTCACTCAGGGGGCCACCTATAACCATATCGTGTGGGTCAGCTGCATGATCAATACACCATCAGACCGATAGCCGCAACAGGGCGTTCCCCTTCCATTCCCCTTGTGTTCGCGTAGCTTTCTATTTGCAGTTAGCAAAAGGCCGGCCTGGATCACCAGGCCGGCCTTTAACACTTTGGGATGTTGAAGCGCCTTACAGCACTTCAAACAGGCCGGCTGCGCCCATGCCGCCGCCCACGCACATGGTGCAGACGACGTATTTCGCGCCGCGGCGTTTGCCCTCGATCAGGGCGTGGCCGACCATGCGGGCGCCGGACATGCCATAGGGGTGACCCACCGAGATCGCGCCGCCATTGACGTTCAGGTTCTCATTGGGGATGCCCAGCTTGTCGCGGCAGTACAGAACCTGCACGGCGAACGCTTCATTGAGCTCCCACAGGCCGATATCATCCATGGTCAGGCCATTGGCTTTCAGAAGCTTCGGCACGGCGTAGACCGGGCCAATGCCCATTTCATCGGGGTCCAGACCGGCCACCGCGATGCCGCGATAGGCGCCCAGCGGCTCCAGCCCGCGTTTCTCCGCTTCCTTGCCTTCCATCAGAACCGCAGCAGAGCCGCCGTCTGAAAGCTGGGACGCGTTGCCCGCGGTGATGAACTTGCCTTCCTTGATCTGCTGACCATGCGCGAAGACCGGGTTCAAACCCTGCAGGCTTTCCAGCGTCGTCGAAGGCCGGTTGCCCTCGTCTTTCTCAAGCGTGACCTGCTGCTTGGAGATTTCGCCCGTCGCCTTGTCCTTAACCAGCATGGTGGAAGGCAGCGGCACGATCTCGTCGTCAAACTTGCCCGCAGCCTGAGCGGCGGCGGTGCGCTGTTGCGATTGCAGGGCGTACTCGTCCTGGGCTTCGCGGGACACGCCATAGCGCTCGGCGACGATCTCGGCGGTTTCCAGCATGGACATGTACAGGTCGGGGCGATGCTCGTTGATCCACGGATCAAACGCCTTGTGCAGGTTCATATGCTCGTTCTGAACGAGCGAAATGGACTCAAGGCCCCCGCCGACGGTGACGTTCATGCCGTCCGAGATGATCTGCTTGGCGGCGGTGGCGATCGCCATCATGCCCGAGGCGCACTGACGGTCCATGCTCATGCCGGACACAGCGGTGGGCAGACCGGCGCGAATGGCGGCCTGGCGACCGATATTCTGGAAGGTCGAGCCCTGCTGCATGGCGGCGCCGATGATCACATCCTCGATCTCGTCGGGTGCGACTTTTGAACGCTCGACGGCGTGCTTGATGGCGTGGCCGCCCAGTTCCTGGGCCTGGGTGTCGTTAAAGGCGCCGCGATAGGCCTTGCCGATCGGCGTACGGGCGGTGGAGACGATAAGCGCTTCACGCATGGTGAGGCTCCTTTGCTGGCGTTAAGGGGTTTGACCTAGCCCAGGGCGAGGTCGAAATGCTTGGCGGCGTACTGGATGAACTTGAAGGTCTGGCGCGCGCCTTCTTCAAACTCTTCCTGGCCGTGTTCAGACGTGATCTTGTCCATATTGGCCATGACGTTCTCCGCCGTCTGGTCTTCAGGCGGCAGATAGACGCCCGGCGTCTCATAAATCTTGGTGGCGGCGTATCCGCCGGCGCCGGCGCACAGAATGGTGCGTTCGGGCGCGTTCTCGGCGCACAAGGCGATCAGGCCCGCGGTGACGCTTTCGGGCGTCATCAGCTTGGCGGCCTCTTCGGGGATCAGCCCTTCGGTCATGCGGGTATGAGCGGTGGGCGACAGGGTGTTGACCTTGATGTTGTTCTTGCGTCCTTCCAGATGGAGGACGTTCATCAGGCCCACAACCCCCATCTTGGCGGCGCCATAGTTGGATTGGCCGAAATTGCCATAGATTCCAGAGGATGAGCTGGTCATCACGATTCGGCCATAACCGGCCTCTTTCATGTGATCCCAGACTGCCTTGGTGCACACGACCGCGCCCCACAGATGGACCTCCATCACGGCGCGAAAGTCGTCCAGACTCATTTTGGTGAAGCTCTTGTCGCGCAAGATCCCGGCATTGTTGACCAGGATGTCGACCTTGCCCCAGCTTTCGCGCGCGGCGTCGACCATGGCGGCGACTTCGTCAGGCTTGGTGACGTTCGCGCCATTGGCGATGGCCTCGCCGCCGGCGGCCTTGATCTCTTCGACGACGGTTTCCGCTGCGCTGAGGGACGATCCCGTCCCATCCACCGCGCCGCCCAGATCATTGACGACGACTTTGGCGCCGCGACGCGCCAGCTCCAGAGCATGAGAACGGCCCAGACCCGCGCCCGCGCCCGTGACGATCGCTACGCGTCCGTCAAAACGAATATCGCTCATGGCAATATGCCTCCCTGATCAATCGGTCTTTTCGCTCATGCGAACCGGTTTTGATCAGGAAAGCAATTGCTGCGGCGCCGCGCAAGCTACTTAAGCTATAAAAGAAACGCAGGTTCAGAGACGGTGTCAAAACCACTGCGGCTGATAAACGCCTGAACGGATGCGGCCGCCAGGCCCGTGATGAAAGCCTGATCGGCGAGCGGGTGCGCGCCGGCGGACGATCGGCTGACAGCGCTGCGCTCATCGGCAGTCGCGCCGACATGGCGCTCCCAATCATCAATCGCCAGTTCAATGGCGGTCGGGTCCAGATTGAGCGCATCCACACAGGCGGACAATCGCGCGCCAGTGAGGTGACGCAAATCCAGAACAATCTGAAGCTTGAGCACTTCCACGATCGGCCACAGCCGCATGCGTCCGCCATGGGGGCGTACGCCGTGCACAGCTTTGATGAACCCCAGGCGTTGAAGATGACGCAGCACGCCGGTCGAGACAGGCCGATCCACCGCTTCGGTGATCACTTCGTCATCTGTGAGCAGTTTTCGCAAACGCCAATCATAAACGAGCAACGCCCCCAGAGCACCAGGGTCACGCAGGGTCACGCAGGGTAAAGTCCGTCCGTTCGGCGAAAGCTGGCATGTCTGCCCCCTATTTATCCAAGCGATGCTCAACATTGAATGCATATATTGAGTTCATCTATTAAATAGATTCGCCGAATTGTCTTAATGAACTATTTCCACGATTCCTGAGTTATATGCAAATAACTCTAAGACCTCGCCCAAGCCTTTGAATTAAGTACAAAAAACCCCGGAAACGGGTGTTTCCGAGGCTCGTGAATAAATTTACCTAAGCGTGTATCGCTAAAACCGTAATTGTAATCCGCCGCCTTTGCCGTCTGACCAGCGCACCTGGCAAGACATTGTTTTTCCTTTATATTCCAGCTGGAAATGGCGTCCGATATCGGCCGATGTCAAACCTTTGACCTTGAACCCGCCTTCGCTCTGATCCACCAGCTTCACGTCACGCCGTTCATCGCCATTGATCAGCACCACTGTGTCGCCGGTTGCGGGCGTCCGGTCAGCCTTGCGACGGTCTGTCCGGGTCTCGCCTGCGCTGAGATGTTTCGCCACCTCTTCAAGCAAGCGAACCACCTCGCTGCTGGCGCTCTCAAGCGCTTTGAGCTCTTCAATGGCGCGATCCTGATCGCCGGCTTCATAGGCCTTCAGGGCCGACCGCGCCGTTTCATGGACCTTGGCGTGCGGCGCCTCGAGCGCCTGCATGGGCGCGATCCGCTTCAGCGCCTCATCCGCGGCCGTATCAAACCACCGACCCAACCGGCAGCTATGGTGGTCCGGTACATCGGCTGACGGCCAGGTCTCCTTGCCGAGCACGACCTCGACCACACGCTTCTTGAACAGGACATGGTCGATTTTCGCCATTTCGCACAAGGACCGGTCAGAGGCGTTGCGGTGCCATTGAGCCGCGGTGCCGGCGAAGCGCGAATTGCTCGCCCGCAAGGCCTCTGCAATGGCGGACAGGCGCTCGGCGTTATCCTCGGTCAGGTCAGACATCTGTTCCGCATGTTCAGAAATCTGGGTGCTTGAATCCTTTTGCTGATCAAGAATGCCGGCGACTTCACTCATCCCGCGGGTCACAGATCCCATGCGGCTGCCCGCTTCCTCGATCTGCACGCTGGTTTCATCCAGCGTGCTCTCGCCGGTCTGCAAGGCCTCATGGGTTTCAGCAAATCCGGCGCTGATCGCTTCAATGCCGCGCTGGAGCGCTTCGATCTTGCCGCCGATATCCTCGGTGGCGGACGCGGCCTGGCTGGCGAGCGCCTTGACCTCGCTGGCCACGACCGCAAAGCCCTTGCCCGCTTCACCAGCGCGCGCGGCCTCGATCGTGGCGTTCAACGCCAGAAGATTGGTCTGATCAGAAATCGACTGGATCACGCCCAGAAAGTCGGTGATCTCCTGGGAGGCTTGTTGCAGCGCCTTGAGGCTCTCAGTGGATCGTTGCGCCGCGCCCGTCACGCTTGTGATGGCGGACTTGGCCTGCATCATGCTCTGCACGCCTTCGCGGAGCGCTTCATGGGTCTGCTCAGCCTCGCTGGAAGCCGATTGCGAGGTCTCCGCGATCTGCTGCATGGCTTGGACCAGCTGCCCCACCGAGTCTGAAATCGCATGACTTCCCGTGGTGGTTTTCGCGGTCGAGCTGCTGAGCACCGCCAGGTTGAGCATCACCTCATTGAGTTCGACAATCGTGCTGGCGACGGTTCTCAGGCTCGTATAGTCGTTCTCTTCGCGCCAGCTTTGGCTTTCTTGCTGATTGACGCCCATGGAATAGGTCGCGTCCGCCACCCCCATGTCCAGGAACATGCGCGAAATCAGGATCTGCAAATCGCCCGCCGCACGCTGCGGCGTAAAGCGGTGCGCCTGCAAGATCGCCGGGATCGCCTCCATCAGCACCACGCCGTAGCCGGCGATGAACCAGTCTGAGGTCAGTCCGATGCGCACATGCGCTTCACCGACCTTGCGGGCGCGCGCGTCAAAGGCGTCATCGACCGGACTGCAGAACATGGCGCGCCAGTGCTCGGTCTGTGACGCCTTGAGCTTGGCCACGCCCTGCTGGGACCCTTGCAGGATCGCGCTCAGATGCGGCTGGTTCTGAATATGGGCGTAAAAATGATCCAGAATGCGCGGCAAGGCTGGTTCCAGTTGCGACCAGATCGCCTTGGCCCGCCTCCCATTGGGGTCGGCCTTGTCCAGAAAGCTCAGTAATTGCCGTCCCGACGCCGCATCCCCTTTCGGGTCCGGATTCGTAATAGCCTGACTTGAGAGCGCCGCCGCCATCTTTACCTCCTGGTCACAGAGGCTTGGAGCGGACCACCATTCCACTTGTGGATGCGTTAATCATACGCGTCAGGCGCTTATCCGTGACCAGACTCGCCCTCTGACAAGAGCTGCTGATAGCTCTCCACAAGCGCGAGATAGGGCGGGACATTGACGTTCTGCAGGCCCTGAGGCGTCTCGATCGCCATCTTGATCTCGAAGTGCAGGTGAATGGTGGTAGGCGTGCCGCC
Organism: Oceanicaulis sp.; assembly: GCF_051859625.1. Taxonomy (GTDB): domain Bacteria; phylum Pseudomonadota; class Alphaproteobacteria; order Caulobacterales; family Maricaulaceae; genus Oceanicaulis. The sequence continues at coordinate 466,217 of NZ_JBHYFH010000003.1, forward strand.
AAACTCGTTCGACACGAACCCCAACCGCTCGCCTTTGCTGACGGTGTCTCCCGGCGCCACCTGCAAGCTGTCGCGCTCAAGATGCAGATAGGTGTAGCGAACGCCGTCCGGGCTCATCAGCCGCACGGAATAACTGCCCACAGACGTGATCACGCCGTCATCGGCGGCCACGGCCCAGTGCACGGCGTCCTGACAGCTGGCGGGGCGGATATCCTGCCCCTGGTGCCCCGTGCCTGACGGACAGAGCGGCGCGGAGTATGATCGCGTTTCGCAAAAATTATCGCGCCAGGCATACGAATAATTCGCGGCGTCGCATTGCCCGCCGCCGGGGCCCAGATAACCGCCATGCCCATGGACCTGGGAATTGGCGTAGGCCTGTCCGGCCTCCAGCGGAAAGCGCATGCCCGGGGCATAATTGATCTGCTGGGTTTGCCCCGCCCCGCTGCCCGGCGTCAGATCGCCTGGCGGCATGAAAGAAACCGGGTCCCCGGACGCATCAACAAGAGGCCCTTCCGGCTCTGGTTCAGGCTCTTCCAGCGGCTCGGCGGGAGGTTCAGTCTCGTCCTCGGGCGGCTCGGCCTCTTCTGCGGGCGGCTGGTCCTCCACCGCAGGCACATCGTCCGACGTGTCTGCAGGCTCTGCTGGCGTGTCCTGTTCGGGCGGCGTTTCCGGTGACGGCGCGTCTGAAGCGTGCGGCCAGAACACCAGCACTGCACCGCCGCATAGAGCGACCAGAAGGGCGAGCACATAGTCGACCGAACGCCGGTTCATCCCGCGCCCTCCCGTCCTCGTGTTCCCGGCATGACTTGCAGCGATTGCATCAAACGCTCGCCATACTCCGGCTCGACGCAGCGCACGTCCTGCTCGGGAGCATCACACTCGATCATGATGGAATAGGCCACGTTATAGCGGTTGAAGGTCAGCTCTCGCCCCGAACGCGTGCGCGTCGTCCGGTAGCCCTCAGGACCTGATCCACGCAAGAAGCGCGCGGTTCTCGCATCCTCGACCTGCGCATGGGCCAGACGAGTGCCGAACACCTCGATGATGACGCCCTCGCCCTGGATGACGAGCGTGTAAAAGTCTCCGCGCGCGAACAGCAAGACCTCGGCCTGACTCTCAAATCCCAACACCGTTGTGCCCGGCGTCAGGATCGGAACCTCAGTCTCGATGGATTGGCCAGCCTCAAGATTGCGCGGCAGCACCGGAAAGCTCACAGCTCGCGCCGCCGTCAACCGCCCGGCGCTCTGGCTTCGGGCGACATCGGCGCGCACGGCCTCCCAATCCACCTCGGCCGCGACCGGCTGATCAGGCTGAGGCGTCCGCCTCACAGGCTGGGGCTGGGCGAGACGGGCGGGCTGTGCCGTTTGAGCGGTCTGGGCCGTTTGAGCCTGCGCTGCGCAAACAGAGAACATGGCGAGACTTAGCCCCGCCATCATGGCCCCCAATCCTCGACTGCGCCCGTCAGACATGCGCGCCTCCCGACGCCAGAATACCAGATTTACCCTAATTCTGGCGCGGTTTTTTGCGATCCTGTCGACCTCCCTTGTGTTTCAACATCTTGCGGGTTTTCGCGATAGCTTGGCGCAAACCAGGCATAAACCGCCGGCAGGATGAAGAGCGTCACCAGCGTCGAGCTGACCAGCCCGCCGATCACAACAACCGCCAACGGGCGCTGCACCTCCGAGCCCACGCCGTCGGCGAACAGTAACGGCGCCAATCCCAGCAAGGTGGTGGACGCCGTCATCAGAACGGGCCGCACCCGCAACAGCGCGCCCGACACGCTCAGCGCGCTCCGATCGCGCTGCGTGACCGCCAGACGGTCCAGGAAGGACACCAGGACCATGGCGTTGCCCAGCGCGATGCCGAACAGGGCGATGAAGCCCACAGAGGCCGGCACCGACAAATTCAGCCCCGACAGCCACAGCGCCACCAGCCCGCCGACCAGCGCCAGCGGGATGTTCAGCACGATCAGCACCGCGCTTTTGAGGCGATTGAACGCCAGCATCAGCAGGACAAGGACCAGCGCCAAAGTCACCGGAATGATCATGGCGAACCGGGCGTTCGCCTGTTGCTGCAGCTCGAACTGGCCGCCCCATTCCACGAGATAGCCGGGCGGCAGATCCACCTCTTGCTTTACGGCGGCGCGCGCCTCCTCGACGAAGGAACCGATATCACGCGCCCGCACATTGCTCTGAATGGTGATGAAACGCCGTCCGTTCTCGCGCGTCACCTGACGAGGGCCTTCGATCCGCTCCACCCGCGCCAGGGCGCCCAGCGGCATGCGCGCGCCATCGGGCCCTTCAATCAAGGTGCGCGCGATGCGTTCGGGCGTGTCCCGATCAGCTTCGGCATAGCGGGCGACAATGTCGAACCGGCGCACGCCGTCATAGACCTGCCCGGCCCGGGCGCCGCCGACCGCGTCACGCACCGTCTCCAGCACGTCTGCGACTTGCAGTCCGTAGCGGGCGATGGCTGCGCGATCCACCACGATGCTGATCTGCGGCGCGCCGGTGACCTGTTCAACCTGCACATCCGCCGCGCCGCGCACGCCGCCCACCACCGAAGCGATGCGGCTCGCCTGACGCGCCAGCACGTCCGTATCAGGGCCAAAGAGCTTGATGGCGATCTCGGCGCGCGATCCCGTCAACAGCTCATCGGTCGCGGCGGCGATCGGCTGGGTGAAGTTGAACTGGGCGCCGGGGAAATCCTCGAACGCTTCACTCATCACATCAAGCAGCTGGGCCTGATTGCGGGCCGTCACCCAGTCTGACCGCGGTTTGAGCGCCAGAAAGGCCTCGGCGTTGTTGACCGGATCGGCATGGGCGCCCACTTCGCCGCGGCCCACGCGCGTCACCACACGCTCGACCTCGGGAAAGCGCTCAAGCACTTGCCGTTCAAACCGCGTGACCGTCTCGCCCGCCGCTTCCAGTGAAATCGACGGCGCCATGGTCAGACGCACCAGGATGTCGCCCTCGTTCAGACGCGGCGAGAACTCCGAGCCGAGCCGGGTGTACGCCGCACCGCCCATGAGCAGCATCACCGCCGCCAAGCCGGCGGCCAGACCGCGCCGTCCCACGAAAAACCCGATCGCCCGTCCCATCAGCCGGTCGATCCGTCCTGCGCGGACCGCCTGAGAGCGCGATACTTTCAAAAACCGCGATGCGGACGGCGCGATCACCAGCGCAAACACCAAAGACCCCGCCATGGCGAGAATGACAGCGAAGGCCAGCGGCCGGAAGGTTTTACCCTCCACCCCCTGCAAGGTGAGGATCGGCAGGAAGACCAGCATCACAATGGCGATGGAGACGCTCAAGGGTTTGAGCACCTCTGTCACCGCACCGGCGATGACGCCCGCGCGATCGCTGTGCGCCGTCTCGGACACATGCCGTCGGGCGTTCTCGACGATCACCACGGCGCCATCCACCATCATGCCGATGGCGATGGCGATCCCGCCCAGAGACATCAGGTTCACCGACACGCCGAAACCCCGCATGGCGATCAGGGCGAAGGCGACGGAAAACGGGATCGAGGCGGCGACAATGAGTCCAGGCCGCCAACCGCCCATGGACAGCATGAGGACCAGACCCACCAGCAATGCGCCCTGCCAGAGCGCCGTCGTCATGGTGGAGACCGCCTGCCCGACCAGTTCGGACTGGTCATAATAGGGCCGCGCCACGACACCGTCGGGCAAGGCCGCATTGACCGCGTCGAGGCGCGCCTGAACGCCCTCGATGACGGCGGTCGTATTGGCGCCGATCAATTTGAGCACCAGCCCGGCGACGATCTCGCCCTCGCCATTCATGGTGGCGAGCCCTTGCCGGGGCGCGCCGCCCACGGCGATCTCGGCGATCTCGCTCATCAGCACCGGCACGCCGTCCACAGCCTTGACGACCACCTGGCGCAAATCCGCCTCGCCCCGCAACAGGCCTTCGGCGCGCACCGTGTATTGCTCGTCATTCTCCACGATGTATTGCGCGCCGGCGTTCAGGTTCGCGCGTTCGAGCGCGGATACGACTTCGCTCATGCTCAGATCGTACTGAACCAGCGCCTGGGGGCGCACATTGACCTGGTACTGGCGTTCAAACCCGCCCAGCGACAAGACTTCAGCGACCCCCGGCACGGTTTGAAGGTCAAGCTTCACCAGCCAGTCCTGCAAAGTCCGCAACCCGATCAGATCGCCGTCCTCGCTGTCGAGATAGTAAAACAGAACCTGGCCCAGCCCCGAAGCGATGGGCCCGAGTTCGGGCTCGCCAAAGCCGTCAGGAATGGCGTCGCGGGCGGCGGACAGGCGTTCAGACACCAGCTGGCGCGCCAGATACAAATCCGTCCCATCCTCGAAATACACAGTCACCACGGACAGGCCGAAGCTGGAATTGGAGCGCACCTGCCGCACGCCCGGCAGGCCGCTCATCACGGTCTCCACCGGGAAGGTCACATAGCGTTCCACCTCCTGAGGCGACAGCCCGTCCGTCGTCGTGAAGACCTGCACCAACGGCGGGGTGATGTCGGGAAAGGCGTCCACCGGCGTGGTGCGCCAGGCCCAGACGCCCGCCGCCAGCACGGCGAGGAAAACCAGCGCCGCAAGGCTGCGCGCCGAGACAATGTTTCGAACCAGGCTGAAAGCCGCCGAAGGCGCGGCGTTAATGGGCGTGGCCATCACCAAACTCCCCTTTTTGAAGTTCGGCCTTGAGCGCAAAGGCGCCCTCCACCACAAGCGCATCGCCCACAGCGAGCCCGGCAACGATCTCGACATAGTCCGGCCCGCGCCGGCCCAGACGGACCGGGCGCGCCTCAAACCTGTCGCCCTCAGGGATGAACACCACCGTCTCGCCCTCCAGCATCTGGATGGCGCTCGCCGGCGCCCGCAGGCTTTGCGCCGCCGCCGCGTCCTCAAGCTCGACCGTCACGAAGGCGCCGGGCATCAGCCGCCCGTCCTCATTGTCCACGATCAGGCGCGCCAGACCGGTCCGGGTCGCCTCGCCGATCTGGGGCGCCACGAAACTGACCTCTGAACGGATCAGCCCGGCGTCATTGAGCCGGATGCGGGCGCGGGCGCCCTGGCGGACCCGCAACATGTCCGGTCCGTAGATCGCCGCATCCACCCAGACCTGACGGGAATCGGCGATGACAAAGGTCGGCTCCACATCGCCAGCCTCGGCGAATTCACCGCGCACCGCATGGCGCTCGGTGATCACGCCGTCCATGGGCGCGATCAAGGCGTAACGGCTGAGCGCCCCCGTCTCGGTATCCGCCAAGGCGTCGCGGGCGGTCTCATCCACGCCCAGCGCGTCGAGCTGGTATTGCGCGCTCCTGACGGCGATGCGGGCTTCTTCCAGTTCCCGGCGCGCGGTCTGGAAGCGGCTTTCGGTGGACACGCCGCGATCAAACAAGGCGCGCTCGCGCTCAAACTCGGGGCGCACCAGCTCCATCGACGCCAAAGTGGACAGATAGGCCGCCTTAGCTTCGGCCAGCTCGCGGCTGTCGAGCACCGCCAGCACATCGCCTTGCCGCACCTGATCGCCGACGCTGGCGAACACGTCCCGGATCACGCCCTCAACCGGCGCCGAGACCAGAGCGATGCGGTTCTCATCAAAGCGCACCTCGCCGGGCAGCTCGACCCAGCCGTCGACCGGCCCGCGGCTGACCGCGCCCAGCACCACGCCCAGCGCGTCGCGCTCGGCGTCGGTAAGCGCGATTTCGGTGTGAGAGTCAGCGCGGCCGGACGGATCAGACTCCCCCGCCTCACCGTCATGCTCGCCGCCATCATGATCGTCGTCAGCATGGCCATCGGCGTGATCATTCTCAGTCGCATGCGAATGTGACAGCTCGCCCGGCGCCGCATCGCTGCAACCGGTCAAAGCCAGGCTCCACGCTGCGCTGCACGCGGCGAGGAAGAGGGCCAAGCGCCCCCGTTCATAAGTCAATGTCATGTCAGTCCCTGGAGGTCAGTGCGTCTTCAAACGGATCAGACGACGACGCTCCGGGGCGGTGAGAATGGCGGCGCAGCGGGGATGGAAGTGAACGCCATAGGCTTCAAAACCCGACGGATCGGCAGAGCCGCGCGCGCTTCCGTGGCGGCCAGATCGGGAAAAATCACCAGATGGTGCGTGGCTCACACATCCGCGCACGGCCCATCCGCGTCATGCTCTTCTTCGGCGTGATGGATGGAATGCCCGGTTCCCGCTTCGGTCACCGCATCGTCCGCCGCACACGCCAGCTGGGCGCTGAGCAACATCAGCGCCAGCGACACGAACACCAGTTTGAGCGCACGAACCATCATGATCAGGAAACTAGACAGAGGTGCGCGCTCGGGCAAGGCGGGGCAAACAGACTGCACAGGCTCTAACGGCATTGAGCCCGTCAGCTGATGGCGAACGGGAAGATCAAAGATTATAGATATGGGTTTTGGGAGAGATGGCGCGCCGGGGAAGATTCGAACTCCCGACCCCCAGATTCGCAGTCTGACTTCAAGACAATAATTTCAACACCTTAACTGTTCCATGCAGCATACGTGCAGCATGCTCCCGCCAGCCCTGTTCCCGGCCCGTGCCGGGTCTGTTCCTGATGACCGCGCGCCCAGAACAGAGAAGTCTTAGAAAAAAACCGGCTCAATAACCCGGGTCCTTCGGGTGTAAACCACCCCAGAAATCGATTTGACCCATATGAGTTTCGGATTTGAGCGAAACACCGATTGCCAGTCGGTCTTTCAGCGGGTATCCCCTAGACTTCAAGGAGACCGGCATGTCGTGTTCGGAGTTGAATCTGGGTGAGCTGGAAGTTGCGGTGCTAGAGGATATCTGGCGCCATGACGAGGTCGAAGCGCGCGATCTTCACAGACGCATAGGAACGCAGCGCGGCAACTCGCTTCAGACGATTCAATCGACGTTGGAGCGCTTGCATCGCAAGGGACTGCTGGCACGTGAGCGGGTCAGCCATGCCTATGTGTATCGGTCGACAGAAACCCGCGAGGCGGTCATGGCGCGCCTCATAGAGGGTTCGCTCAGCCGTTTCAGCAGCGGACATGAGGGCGGGCTTATGGCGGCGTTCGCCGGCTACGCCTCGCAGGCCGACCCCGATCTGCTCGACGAGCTTGAGGCGCTCATAGCGAAACATAAGCGCATGATCGCTGGAGAAGACCGGTGACCGGCGGCGAGGCGATCATAGCGCTTGCCGCAGGCATGTTTGTCTTCGCGGTCTGATGGGGTGCGGTGTCGATTATGGCCGAACCTGTGACGCGGAATTTGACCCGTACCCGCCCTGATCTCCGGGCCGTCATGGTGCTCCTTCTGGCCACAACCCCCTTCCTGTTCGGCGCGTTCGGACTGGTGGGCGTCATTCTGTTCCCGCATGCATCTCCCCTGGACCTCGCCCCGGTCCATCGACACGACAGCCTCGCAGGTTGGTCGACCCATCGGGCATTCACCGGCTCTGGCGTGATCGCATGGGTTACGCTGATCACGGCGTCCCTGTTGATGCTGCGTCTTGTGCAGGTGACCACCGAGAGCATTCTTGCGATGCGCCGCATCAGGCGGCTCCTGGAGCGTAGCGCGACCCGAACTGCTTCGGGGCGCTGGAATGTGCCTTACGCTGAGCCTATCGCGCTAGCCGTCGGTCTGTTTCGGCCCTCTATCTTCATCAGCAACGCCGTGGCGGAGCACCTGGGTCCTGATGGATGCGAAATCGTTGAAGCACATGAGCGGGCCCACCTTGCCCGCGGCGACCTCTGGGCGCGCTTCGCGATGACCGTGGTCTGCGGGCTGTATCCCGACCGGGTCGTGGCCACGCTCCAGCAAGCGTTGATCCTGGCCCAGGAACAGGCCTGTGACGCCGCCATCTCGAACAGCCATTCGCGTCTGGAGATCGCAGAAACGCTTGTGCGCATGGAGCGGAACCGGGGTGTGCGCTCTCATCTTTGCGCCGGCTTTCAGGATGCGGACATCGCCCTGCGAGTCCGCGCATTGCTTGAGCCGGATTTCGAACCTCTCAATCGCTCGATGATGCGCACCAGCGCGATCAGCGCCGTCTTGATCGCAGCAGTTTTTGTGGCGCTGGAGCCGCTTCACCACAAGATCGAAGCCCTTTTCCTCATGCTTGGAGGCTAAGCCGTGCGTTCCCCAGACCGACAACCCGTGTTGAAAAGGCCGATCCTGGCTCGGTGTTTCGCTGCTACAGCGGTGACGCTCATCTGGACGAGCGTCGCCACGGCCCAGACGCTGACCGCCGAGCAGGCCGTTCAGCTGGCCCTAGAGAATGCAGAGAACCGAGTGTTCGCAGAAGCCCCGGCTGAAGCAGCGCAGGGTGCGGTAATCTCCGCAGAGACCTGGCGCAATCCGGTGCTATCTGTGGACCGGGAAGGCGAGGACGGCTTTGGCGGTGACGGGTCGGAGACTTCAGTGTCCATTGAACGCGATTTCGACTTTTCAGGTCGTCGCACTCTGGAAATCCGCAGCGCCCAGGCTGAACTGCTCGCCGCACGAAATGCAGGGCGGATCACGCTCGCAGAGCTTCGGGCCGAAACGCTCACCGCGTTCTATGCCGTACTCGCGGCCGAAGCCGAACAGGCGGCGGTCACTGCGCTTATCGACCAGCTGTCCGCCCTTGAAGACGCAACGCGGCGCAGGGTCGATGCGGGCGACGCGTCACGTCTGGAGCTTGAGCGAGTGCGTCAGGAGACACTGCGCCTTCCGGCTTTGACCGCAGAGGCGCGGCTCGCCGTGCAGGCGGCGCGCGACGCGCTTTTCGTGGCGACCGGAGCGGACCTCGTCACTACAGCTAATCCGGTCGGCGACTTACTGCCGGAAACGGTTTCAGCTGAAGCACTGTCCTCGCTGGACGGCTCGGCGCGGCTTAGCGTGCTGGAAGCCGAAGTCGCAGCGGCTGAGGCCCGAGAAGACGCGGCTTCTAGGATCGCCCCTGAGGTAACGCTGGGTGTGGGCGTGCGTCATATTGAAGGCATGGGCGAGGAGACCGGCGTCCTTATGAGCGCCAGCGTTCCGCTTCCCTTGTTCAACAGGAACCGGGGCGAGCAACACGCGCGTGCGGCTGACGCTAGGCTGGCCGAAGCTCGTCTGCGCCGCGAGCGCCGTCGCCTGGAGGCGGAGGCCGCGCTTCTTGCCCGCCGATCCCTCGCATTGCATGAGACTGCGCAGAACTATGAAGCTGAAGCGCTGACCTCGGCACGCGAGCTGCGCCGGATCGCGCTTGTTTCCTACAGCGCCGGCGAGATAGGCGCGCTTGAAGCCATAGACGCCATGCGCGCGGCATTTGAAGCCGAGCGGCAGGCCATTTCCCTTAAACATCGCATGCGCGAAGCTGAAATTGCGCTTCACGCCCTTCTTGCGGAGACCGAATGATGCGCCGCGACTTTTTGCTTTTGACGGGACTTCTCTCCGGCCTCCTCGCCGGCTGCAATGGTTCCGGCGAGACACATAATCACGAAGATGGCGGGCACAGCCATGGCGCGGACGATCATGGTCATGGCGATGGCGACCATGGAGATGACGAGCACGGCCATGGTGGCGGCGTTGTCGTCACTGACTTCACCGATGCGACCGAGCTGTTCGTCGAGTTTCCGCCATTCGCTGTGGGACGAGAGTCGCCTTTTGCGGCCCACTTCACACGGCTGAATGACTTCACGCCTGTAGCCGAAGGAAGCGTCATGATTCGACTGGCGGGAGGAGGCGCGCCAGAGGAAATCTTCACCGCAGGCCCCTCGCCCACGGCGGGCATATTTAGACCAATCGCGAGGCCAAGACATGCCGCCATGCGCGAAGTGACCGTGATCCTTCAGTCAGGCGACCTGGTATCCGTGCATCAGCTTGGGAACTTTCAGGTTTTTGAAACGGTCGCAGACGCAGACGCTTCTTTGCCGGACGAGGCGGCGGGAGAAGGCCTGATCGCCTTCCTGAAAGAGCAGCAATGGCAGGTCGGTTTCGCGACCGCCCCTGTGCGTGAGGCCGTCCTATTCCACTCTGTCCGCGCGCCAGCCACTCTTGAGCCCGCCCCCGGCGGCGACGCCACACTCACCGCACAGGCCGAGGGGGGCGTGCTGGCCGCAGAAGACGGGTTTCCTGAAATCGGTGACAGCGTCGAGCCCGGTCAAGTGATTGCACGCATCGCCCCAAATCTGGGCGGCGAGCGCGACTTCGCGAGCCTTCTCGCCGAGCGCGACGCTGCGCGTGCCGCCTATTCGGTGGCTCAGGCCGAGTTTGAACGTGTTGAAGGCCTGTTCGAGGCGGGTGCGGTGGCGCAAAGCAGGGTCGAACAAGCCAGCGCCGATCTCGAAACAACGCGCGCGCGCCTGTCCGCCGCGCAGGCTCGTCTGGAAGGTTCGCAGGGTAGCCTGGAAGGCGGCGTCGCCGTGCGCGCCCCTGTCGCCGGACGCATCGCAAGGGTCAATGTGGGCCCCGGAAGCTACGCTCAGGCAGGCGAACAGCTGTTCCGGATTGTCGATCCGAGCCGTATGCGGCTTGTTGCCCAGGTCGCTGAAATAGACGCGCCCAACCTTGGCCAGCCGCAAGGCGCGTGGTTCACCCTACTTGGACAAGACGCCGCTTATGACCTAGCTGATTATGGCGGCCGTTTGGTCGCGGCTGGCGGCGCGGTGGACACGGTCCGACGCACCATGCCCGTGATTTTCGAGTTCGAGAACGCGTCCGGCTTCGCCGCGGGGGCCTTGGCCTCCGCGCGCGTACGCACATCTCGGCGTTTTGACGGACCGGTCATTCCAGCGAGCGCCATCGTGGACGAGGCCGGCGTGAGCGTTGTCTTCGTGATGGAGGATGGAGAGAACTGGCGCCGCCAGCCCATCCGCATTTCCGTCAGAGACGGTGACCTCATCGGTGTGGCGTCCGGCGTTGAGCCTGGAGACAGGGTCGTCAGCCAGGGCGCTTACCTGGTTCACCTGGCCGCCAGTGGTCCGGCGGAAGCCGGCCACGGCCATGCACACTGAACCGGGACGATCATGATACATCAGACCATACGCTTCTCGCTTCTGAACCGCGCCTTCGTGCTAATCGGCGGCCTCGCAATGCTGCTATGGGGCGCATGGGAAGCCACGCGCATGCCGGTGGACGTATTTCCCGATCTGACTGCACCCACCGTGACGGTGGTCGCCGAAGCGCACGGCATGGCCCCTGAGGAGGTAGAGACCCTCATCACCCTTCCCATCGAAACCGCGCTGAACGGCGCATCGGGAGTGCGCCGCGTCCGGTCGTCCACCTCAGTGGGCAGCGCGGTGGTCTGGGCCGATTTCGAATGGGGAACAGACATCTACCGCGCCCGCCAGATCGTTGCAGAGAAGCTTCAGCTGGTGCGCGAGACTTTGCCCCCTGATGTACCCGCCCCGGTGCTGGCCCCAGTCTCGTCGATCATGGGCGAGGTCATGTTCATTGCGCTCGGCTCAGACCGGCATAGCGAGATGGACATACGCACCGCAGCGGACTGGAATTTGCGCAGAAGGCTGCTAGCCGTTCCAGGCGTCGCCCAGGTCATCCCCATCGGCGGCGAAGTGCGTCAGTATCAAGTGGATGTCCGCCCCGAACGCCTCGCCGCTTTTGGCGTCACCCTGGAAGCGGTGATAGAGGCGGTGTCCGAGACGAACGCCAACTCTGCAGCCGGCTTCGTCTCCCAAGGCGGGCAAGAATACCTGATCCGGGGATTGGGGCGTATTGAATCCCTGGACGACATCGCCGCTACTGCGGTGGGTCAGGTGGACGGCGTGCCCGTTCTGGTGCGCGACGTGGCCGAGGTGCGCATGGGCGCAGCGATCACGCGCGGGACAGGTTCTCAGAACGGCGACCCGGCTGTAGTCATCGGCATACAGAAGCAACCAGACACCAATACGCTCACCCTCACTGAAGAGCTGGACCGCGTCATCGGCGAGGTCGAGGCGGGCCTGCCCGACGGCATGTTCATCGAGACTAATCTGTTCCGTCAGGCGAACTTCATCGAGGTGGCGGTCACCAATGTGCTCCACGCCTTGCGCGACGGGGCGATCCTCGTCGTAGTGATTGTCTTCGCCTTCCTCATGAGCGGGCGGGCGACATTAATCTCGCTACTGGCCATTCCGCTCTCGCTGGTCGTCTCCATCCTGACTTTGCGCCTGCTGGGCGCGAGCATCAACACGATGACGCTCGGTGGCATGGCGATCGCGCTCGGCGCTCTGGTGGACGATGCTATCATCGTGGTGGAAAACGTGGTGCGCCGCCTGCGCGGCAATCTCGTGAAATCCGAACCGCAACCGGTCCTGAAGGTAGTCGAAGAGGCCACACGTGAAATTCAAGGGTCAATCGTGTTTGCGACCCTGATCATCATGCTGGTCTTCCTGCCGCTTTTCTTCCTGTCGGGCGTGGAGGGCCGCCTGCTACAGCCCCTGGGTCTCGCGTATGTAATCGCCCTTGCAGCTTCGCTGCTCGTCGCAGTTACGGTCACGCCTGCGCTTGCCGCCATCCTGATGCCGGGCTCGAAGACTATCCGATCCGAGCGCGAACCCTGGCTGGCGCGCATGACCCAGGCGGCCTACCGGCCGGTCCTAGACGTTTCTCTCCAGCGCTGGGCGACCCTTGGCGGGCTGTCGCTGGTCGCTCTTCTAGGGGCGTTGGCCTTGCTGGCGAGCGCGGGGCGCGCCTTCCTGCCCGACTTCAACGAGGGCAGCCTGACCGTCAGCGCCGTCACCCTGCCCGGCACATCGCTCGAGCAATCTGACGCGTTGGGCGCCATGGTGGAACGCATCCTGCTTGACCAGCCGGAAGTCGTGGCGACCGCCCGACGCACCGGCCGCGCAGAGCTGGACGAACACGCTCAGGCGGTGAGCGCGTCGGAAATCGAAGTGACCCTCTCTATGGGAGACCGTTCCAAGGACGCCTTCCTTGAAGATTTGCGCGCCTCGCTCAGCGTCCTTCCGGGCATGAACATCACCATTGGCCAGCCGATCTCTCACCGGATCGACCACATGCTCTCGGGCACCCGAGCCAATATCGCTGTGAAACTCTTCGGCCCGGACCTCTACGAGCTGCGCCGGATCGCCGAGCAGGTCCGCGCGCAGATGGAAAACGTGGACGGCGTTGTCGACCTGTCGGTCGAACAGCAGGCCGATGTGCCCGTTTTGACGGTAGATTTCCGGCGCGACGCAATCGCCCGGCACGGGCTGCAGGTCCGCGATGTCGCTGAGGCTGTGGAAGCCGCCTTCGCCGGAGCCGAGGTCAGCCAGGTGCTTGAAGCCGGAGCCGCCTACGATCTCGTCGTGCGCTATGCCCAGGAAAATCGGGAAGACCTCCAGGCGGTGGGTGATACGCGCTTCCTCACGCCATCCGGAGCGGAAGTGCCTTTAAGAGCCCTTGCGGATATTCGCCGCGACCGCGGACCGAACACGATCAGCCGTGAAAACGTCCAGCGCAAGATCGTCATCATGTCCAACGTAGCAGGGCGCGACCTGCTCGGTGTGGTGGGCGACATTCAGGACAATGTCGCGACCAACCTGACCCTGCCGCAGGGCTATTTTATCGAGTACGGAGGTCAGTTCGAGAGCGCCAATGAAGCCACGGCCCGGCTCTCAATCCTGTCAGCCGGGGTGGTGGTGGGCGTTTTCCTGCTGCTCTATATGGCGTTCAGTTCAGGTCGTGACGCCGCACTTGTCATGGCGAACCTGCCGTTCGCTCTCATCGGCGGCGTGGTCGGCGTCTTTGCAGCCGGCGGCGTGCTGTCGGTCGCCTCGATCATCGGCTTCATCACCCTGTTCGGCATCGCCACCCGAAATGGCGTGATGATGGTCTCCCATATCCGGCATCTCACCCTGAGCGGAGAAGCGAAGAGCTTCGATGAGGCTGTGCGCCGCGGCGCAATGGAGCGGCTGGTGCCGATCCTGATGACCGCGCTCGCCACGGCGCTTGCGCTCGTGCCGCTCGCTCTGCGCGGCGGTGAACCGGGCAGCGAAATCCAGGCCCCCATGGCGGTGGTGATCCTATTCGGCCTTGTATCCTCCACATTGCTCAACATGATCGTCCTGCCTGCGCTCTACGCCCGCTTCGGCGCCGTGCGCCATCTCGGCGCCGACACGCGCGACATGCCGTCTGACCCGATCCCTGATCCCTCACGGAGCTAAACCCCATGCGTCTTTCTCTCATCAGCCTCGCCGCTCTTAGCACAGCGCTTCTCGCGGCTCCGGCCATCGCTCAGGAGCATGGCCATGATCACGACGATCACGGACACCAGCATGATGATCATGGCCACGCCCACGATGATCAGGGCCATGGCGCTCACGCCCATGAAGACGAGCATCACCCGAGCGGGCTTCGTCTCGATGTGGAACCGGCCGGCGATCTCGTCCCAGGCCGTTCGGCGACGTTGAGCTTGCAGCTTTCTGGTCCTGATGGCGCGCCGGTGACTGCCGCGGACTTCGTGGACAGTCATGAGCGCCTGGTTCACGTGCTGATCGTTGATGAAGGTCTTGAGGACTTCCACCACCTGCATGTAGAGCCGGACGCCGAGGGGCGCACTACGCTCAGCTTCACGCCCGCTCATGCCCGTATCTACCGGGTCTGGGTGGACGGCCGGCTCGCCGAACCGTTCGACATGACGGCCGCGCAGTCCGACCATCATGACGACGCCGGACACGACGACGATCACGGGCACGGCCATGATGATCATGGCGGTGACCACCACGCCGATCACGGCGATGAGGATCATGGGCATGAAGACGGCCACGGTGATCATGAAGCCCATGGCGAGGGTGCGGTGCGCGCCACCGACTGGGTCCGGGTCGGCGATGAAGCCGCGCCCTTCATCATCCCTGCAGACGTGCTGACCGCGGACGCCGGCGGCCTCGCCTTCACCCTGTCCCCGCAGAGCGATGCCCGCGCCGGGGGGACGGTTTCAATGGCGCTGTCGGTCGCCGGTGCGGACGGAAGCCTCGAGCCTCATCTCGGCGCATACGCCCACATTGTCGGATTCGGTCCGGCCGCGACGAGCATGGCCCACGCCCATCCCCTGGGCGACGCGCCGCTGAGCGCGGACGAGCGCGCGGGGCCGGACCTGGCCTTCGAAGTCGGGTTCGAAGAGCGGGGCGTGCATCGTCTCTTCGTCGAAATCCGCCATGACGGCGAGCTGGTGACCGCACCCTTCACGCTCGTCGTCGCGGAGTAGCGATAAAGGAGCGCACGCCATGGTCTATCTGGCGGTCAAAGCGGTCATTTCGGCCCTGATCATCGTCGCCGTATCCGAACTGGCCAAGCGTAGCCCGGCCATGGCGGCGCTCCTCGCCTCGCTCCCGCTTATTTCGGTTCTGGGCATGATCTGGCTGTGGCGTGACGCCCCCGACCCTCAGCGCATGGCCGCCCATGCCGAGGCGACCTTCTGGTACGTCCTGCCGAGCCTTCCCATGTTCCTGCTGATCCCGGCCCTGATCCGGCGGGGCGTGGACTTCTATCCCTCCCTCGGCGCCGGGCTTGCGCTCACGGTCGTCCTCTACCTGATCACAGCCGCAATCGTGTCACGCTTCGGGGTTCAGCTCTGAAGCGAGCGGGCGCGGCGCAGCGCGAGCACACCGTCCAGACCGGGGCGCAAGCCCCGGTCGTGGGCAGTCCCTGCGGCAGCATGAGCGCGTGCCCGTAGAGAAGCAGGACGGCGAACCCGATCCGCATGGCGGTGAAGTTATTGGCTCTGTCCTCAAGCCGACAGGGTCCGGGTGCGGTTTGCATGACGCGCCTTTCCTCTGCCTGTTTTCGTTTCACGGGCCAGCGGCAACGCAGAGAGCCTGCCGGATAGGCGTTTCAGCAATCCTGAGGGAGGGCCGGTTGCGCCGCGTATGAAGGATAAGAGCGCTGCACGCCCATGGGAGGGAAAGTTGGATCATCAATGTCATGAGCACGACGCCCCGTCTGACAAGCGCGATCCGGGGCAGCAGCCCGGCGGGAAGTACGATCGCATCCCCAACGACTTTGACGGCGTGGTCTACACCTGTCCCATGCATCCAGGCGTTCGTGAGCAGAAACCGGGACCCTGCCCGATCTGCGGTATGGCGCTTGAGCCCGAGAGCGCGGTCGCCGGGGGCGAGCAGGACAGCGAGGAATTGGCTGACATGACCCGGCGCTTCTGGGTCAGCGCGGCGTTCACACTTCCCTTGTTCCTCTACACTATGGCCGAAATGGTGCCAGGCAGCCCGTTACACGCGCTGATCAGGGGCGCGTCAGCCCAATGGCTACAGCTTCTTCTGGCCTCTCCCGTCGTCCTGTGGGGCGGCTGGCCCTTCCTGGTGCGCGGAACGCAGTCGGTTCGCACCATGAACCTGAACATGTTCACCCTCATAGGGCTGGGTGTTTCTGTCGCCTATATTTACAGCGTCGTCGCCACCGTGGCGCCAGGCTTGTTTCCAGACGCGTTCCGTCACGCCAACGGCGAGGTCGGGGTCTATTTCGAGGCCGCAGCGGTCATCACGACGCTGGTTCTCCTTGGGCAAGTGCTTGAGCTTCGAGCACGCAACGCGACTTCGGGGGCGATCCGCGCGCTCCTGGAACTTGCACCGCCGACCGCGCGGCGGATCGAAACAGACGGATCGGAAGCGGAAGTGTCTCTCGACGAACTAGCGGAGGGCGACCGGCTGCGGGTGCGCCCTGGCGAGAAAATTCCGGTGGACGCGACAGTCGAGGACGGCTCCAGCACGGTCGACGAATCCATGATCACCGGCGAAGCCATACCTGTGGCCAAGCAGAATGGCGATGCAGTCACGGGAGGCACCGTGAACCAGACCGGTGGGCTGATCATCAAAGCTACAAGGGTTGGCGAAGACTCAACCCTCTCACAGATCGTTCAGATGGTCGCCGAAGCACAGCGAAGCCGTGCACCGATCCAGAGACTGGCCGATACGGTATCGGGCTGGTTCGTTCCAGCTGTTATCGGAGTCGCAGTGATCTCCTTCATTGCTTGGTCGACCTTCGGCCCTGAACCCGCGATGACCTATGCGCTGGTCAACGCAGTCGCCGTCCTCATCATCGCCTGTCCGTGCGCACTCGGGCTCGCTACACCCATGTCGATCATGGTGGCGACCGGTCAGGGGGCGAAGCGCGGCGTCCTTGTGAAGAACGCAGAGGCCCTTGAAACTCTGGAGAAGGTTGACCTTCTCGTCGTCGACAAGACCGGCACCCTGACAGAAGGCCGCCCCAAGCTCACCTCGATCAAGTGTTTCAGCGAGCTTTCAGAGGATGAAGTATTGGGCCTTGTCGCCTCACTCGAGCAAGGCAGCGAGCACCCGCTCGCCGCCGCGATCGTTGCTGGCGCCCAAGCGCGTGGCGCCTCTATCAGCGATGTTTCTGGGTTTCAGTCCACAACCGGCAAGGGTGTGGCCGGCGAGGTTCGTGAGCATACGGTCGCGGTTGGCAATGCGGCGATGATGGAGGCGTTCGGCGGAATGTCCGCCGAAATCGCTGCAGAGGCCGACTCCTGGCGAGCAGAGGGCCAGACAGTGATGTTCGCCGCCATCGACGGCACGGTCGCCGGAATGATAGGCGTCGCCGATCCGATCAAGGAAACGACGAGCGAGGCGCTTGCCGACCTCCATGGCGCGGATATCCGTGTGGTGATGCTGACAGGCGACAACCGGCGCACAG
The DNA here is from genome assembly GCF_051859625.1 of Oceanicaulis sp. Taxonomy (GTDB): domain Bacteria; phylum Pseudomonadota; class Alphaproteobacteria; order Caulobacterales; family Maricaulaceae; genus Oceanicaulis. The sequence continues at coordinate 483,817 of NZ_JBHYFH010000003.1, forward strand.
CCGAAGCCATCGGCGCCAAGCTCGGTATTGACGAAATTCACGCCGATGTCTTGCCTCAGGACAAGAGCCGCATCGTCAAAGAGTTTCAGGCGAAGGGCTTCATCGTCGCCATGGCTGGCGACGGCGTGAACGACGCACCTGCGCTCGCCGGTGCGAATGTGGGCATCGCCATGGGCACCGGCGCTGACGTCGCGATGGAAAGCGCGAGCGTCACCCTGATGAGCGGTGACTTGCGCGGTGTCGCGAAAGCAGTCCGCCTTAGCCGCGCCACGATGGCCAATATCCGCCAGAATCTATTCTTCGCCTTCATATACAACGCGGCCGGCGTACCGGTGGCTGCTGGGCTCCTATATCCCGTCTTCGGCGTTCTCCTCAGCCCGATGATAGCAGCCGCGGCGATGAGCCTGTCTTCGGTCTCCGTGATCGGCAACGCGCTGCGTCTTCGCAGCGTTCGGCTCTAGGCAGAAGCAGGAGGCCTTCCCTTGAAGAACGACGAACGCTCGGCGAGATACGTTGCAAACAGTCTGACCCTCGCCGGCGCAGTGGCGATGGGAACCGGGGTTATGATAGGCGCGGGGATATTCGCACTGACCGGCCAGATCGCCGAGTTCGCCGGTCCCTGGTTCCCTCTCGCCTTCCTCGTGGCCGCCATCATCAGCGGCTTCAGCGCCTACACCTATATCAAGGTGTCCAACCGCTACCCTTCGGCGGGTGGCATCGCGATGATCCTCAACAAGGCCTATGGTCCTGTCGCCGTGACCGGCGGATCAGCTCTGCTCATGGCCTTCTCCATGATCATCAACGAGAGCCTCGTGGCGCGCACGTTCGCCACCTACACGCTGCAGCTCTTTCAAGGTGACACGCCGTCTGTGCTCATTCCGGTTCTGGCGGTCGGACTCATCATGTTCGCCTTCATCGTGAACGTCGCCGGCAACCGGTTCGTTGGAGGCCTTTCCAAGGTCGCAGCGGTGGTGAAGATCGGCGGCATTCTGATCTTCGCAATCGTCGCGCTGGCCGCGGCCGGATTCAATTTCGAGCCGGCGACAAGCGATGAACCGGCGCAAGCGGGTTCGATCGGCGGCTTTCTCGCCAGCGTCGCTCTCGCCATTCTCGCCTACAAGGGCTTCACGACTATCACCAACAGCGGCTCGGAGCTTAAAAATCCGCACCGCAATGTTGGCCGCGCGATCATCATCGCGCTCGCTATCTGCCTCGTGGTCTACATGCTGGTCGCCTGGGCGGTCGGCTCGACGCTTTCCATTGAGGAAATCATCGCCGCGCGAGACTATTCGCTGGCTGAAGCTGCTCGGCCGGCTGTGGGGGATCTCGGGGTCCAGTTCACCGTGGCGCTCGCCATCATTGCGACCGCGTCCGGCGTCATCGCAAGCATCTTCGCCGTCTCGCGCATGATCGCCATGCTGACCGACATGAAGCTGGTACCGCACAAGCATTTCGGGATGCCCGGCGACATCCAGAAGCATACCTTGGTCTATACAGTGGTCGCTGCGGGCGTCCTGGCCGCCTTCTTCGACTTGGGCCGCATCGCGTCGATGGGGGCGATCTTCTATCTGGTGATGGACATCATCATCCATTGGGGCGTGCTCCGGCGCATGCGCGAGGAGGTCGACGCGAACCCGGTCATCCTGGTCAGCGCAATCATTCTCGACGCCGTCGCTCTAACCGCTTTCATCGTGGTGAAGGCGCTGAACGACCCGCTGATCATCTTGATCTCGCTCGGAGGCATCGTCGCGATCTTCGCATTTGAAAGTTGGTTCCTGCGCCGCGTTCAAGCTGAGGGTAGGCCGGAAGATGAAAGCTCGAGCTAGGAAGCTGGACCGCTGACCGTCGTCACCCACGTGACGAGGGCGAGCGCTGACAGGAACAGCACTGCGTCAGCACCAAGCGTGATTTGCAGCAGACGGCGTCCACGAGGCAGATCGGCGGCGAGTATTCGGCTCACTAGATGCTTGTTGACGGCGCCGAGTGCGAGCGCGACCAAGGCGACAGCGAGTTTGGCGGTCAGGAGCTGGCCGTACGCGGTGGTGAAGAGTTCGGCCAGCCCACTGGCGAGGCGCCAGACGAGATATCCGCCTGCAGCGAAGACCATCGAGACGATCCAGACCGCCGCTTCGCTGAAGCGGCTGACGACGCTCGCGTCGTAGCCATCGCCCCGAGGCCAAAGGAGCAGCGGGGCGATGAACCAGAACGACGCGGCGAGCCCATGAATCGCCACGCCGATCTGGGCGGAGAGCCCATCTTCCAGACCCGCGGCATGGCCACTCAGGGAGAACGACACGCCGATAAGTACCGCCGCGGTGAGACCGAGCAAGCGCAGCTTGGCGAGGGAGGCCGCGACCGCCGCCACAAGTCCAAGGCTGAGCACCAGAACCTGAGCTTGCCGGCCAGGCCATATCCAGGCGAACGTCATAGGATCGAGCGCAGAGGCCCACGCGCCGCCGAGCTGGGCGTTGGTCGTAAGAAGGAGGACCGCGTAGCAAAGAGCTGCCGCCAGGGCGGAGCCGGCGACAACGCTCGACCTCACGCGGCGGCTTAGATCGCCGCCGAGCGCGATCGCCCAGCCCAGCCCCGCCGCTGTCAGCGCAGCGGCGAGGACGCAGAGCTTCGCCGCGAAGACAGCCAGCGTAAACGCGTCAGGCATCGCCGCCGGTCACGGAGAAGCTGATCTCTCCTGTCATGACGTGGCCGTCTCGTGCAAGCGCTCGCCATTCAAGGACGTATGCGCCTTCGGGCAGTTCAGGAAGCGGCGCGGCGTGCTCCGCCGCAAACGACCGGTCTGGCGAAAACCCGGTTTCAAGCGAACTGCCGTCGGCGGTCTCCAACTGCACCGACGCCAACCCGACCTCCGTGGTGAATTCAAGTGTGATCTCGCTCGGCGCCGTTACCAGCGTCGCGCCATCCTCGATCGAGGAGGACCTGAGGCCGGCATGGGCGTGGGCGGCCGCAGTGAAACTCACCAGGGCGACCGCAGCGGTAAGAGTGCGCACCATCATTCCCCCGCCTCGACCGGGGTCATGTCGACGATCCGGAAAACGTCGTCGCGCCC
>NZ_JBHYFH010000004.1:0-759 GCF_051859625.1 Oceanicaulis sp.
CGGTCGACGCGGGGGCAGGCAAGCCGAGCGCCGAGCACGGCGGACGCATGTTTCACTTCTGCAGCGCTGGCTGCCGCACCAAGTTCATAGCTGAACCGGAGTCCTTCCTGACTGCTACCGATCCGGTCTGCGGCATGGACGTGGATCGCGCGTCCGCTAGACACTTCCATCGCCACGAAGGCGACAAGTTCTATTTCTGCTCGGCGGGCTGCAAGGGCAAGTTCGAGGCCGAGCCGGCGCGCTATCTCGGTGATCGGCCCGCCCCGGCGCCGATGCCCAAGGGCACGCAGTACACCTGCCCGATGCACCCCGAGATCGTGCGCGACAAGCCCGGCTCCTGCCCGATCTGCGGCATGGCGCTCGAGCCGATGGGCGTGCCGACAGGCGACGAGGGTCCGAACCCTGAACTGGTCGACTTCACGCGCAGGTTCTGGGTCTCCGCTGTCCTGTCGCTGCCATTGCTTGTCATCGCTATGGGGCCCATGGTCGGCCTGGCGGTGCGCGACTGGATCGGCGAGCCGATTGCCGCGTGGCTTGAGTTCGCGCTTGCGACGCCCGTCGTACTGTGGGCCGCCATACCCTTCTTCCACCGTGGCTACGAATCCTTCGTCAACCGCAGCCCGAACATGTGGACGCTGATCTCGATCGGCGTCGGCACGGCCTATCTCTACAGCGTCGTCGCCACCTTCTTTCCCGATCTCTTCCCGCATCAGTTCCGGGGGCATAGTGGATCGGTCCCCGTCTATTTCGAGGCGGCCG
>NZ_JBHYFH010000005.1:0-616 GCF_051859625.1 Oceanicaulis sp.
AACGGTCAGGCCCGAATAGCGGGCCAGGACGACAGATCCGGGCGCGGAGAAAATCTCCGTGAGCTCCCCGACCGCCGTCACTTTGGTCGTACGATCCATTGCGGTCTCCCTACGTTCGGGCCACCCACCGCGGGCAGCCCGTCAAGCCGCCGCGCCAGACGCCCGGCCCGAATACGGGGCAGGACGCGCCAACGCGGACTTGCCTGCCCCAGGGCTCGAACCATTCTCCCCGGCTCGCGCCGGACATTACTGGTCGTCGCTCTGTCTCACCCGGGGCCGTCTGAATTAAGAGCGGCGCTTGTGACGCCCCTCCCCCGGGATCTCGGACAGGTCGGACCGGATGTGACGGCTTCAGCCGCCGCGCCCGGTCCTGACCCCGCCGCCCGGCCTTGGGCGGGAAAGCGGAAAACTCAAGTCATACGGCCTTGATCAGGCCGCTTCGGTCGGGGCGCCGGTCGACGCCTCGGCCACATCAACCTTCACGCCCGGCCCCATGGTGGAGCTGAGCGAGATGCGCCGGACATATTGTCCCTTGGCGCCGGCGGGCTTGGATTTCACCAGGCCAGCCAGCAGCGCGCGGATGTTTTCCACGAGCGCCGCTTCAGAGAAGCTCGCC
>NZ_JBHYFH010000006.1:0-518 GCF_051859625.1 Oceanicaulis sp.
GTCGAAGATGGTGGCGGGGTCACCCGCCTCGACGACTTTTCCTGCGTCCATGAAGACCACCTTGGACGACACCTCGCGCACGAAGGCCATCTCGTGGCTGACCAGCAGCATGGTCATCCCCTCGGATGCAAGGCGGCGGATCGCGTCCAGCACCTCGTTCACCAGTTCGGGGTCGAGCGCCGATGTGACCTCGTCCAGCAGCAGGATCTCGGGCTTCAGCGCAAGGGCGCGGGCGATGGCGACGCGCTGCTGCTGACCGCCGGAGAGTTCGTCCGGGTAGCTGTGCGCCTTGTGGTCCATGCCGACCAGTTTCAGCAGGTCCATGGCCTCGGCCTCGACCTCGGCCCGTTTGCGGCCCTGCACCTTGACCGGCGCCAGCGTCACGTTGCGCAGCACGGTCATGTTCTGGAACAGGTTGTACTGCTGAAAGACGATGGCCATGCGGTCGCGCGCCGCCTTCACCGCGCGCGGCGCGGCGTAGTCGATGCGGGTGCCGTCGACCTCGACCGTGCCGGAGG